>NZ_CAHD01000248.1 GCF_000312005.1 Cellulomonas massiliensis JC225 | reverse complement strand
GCCGACCGGCCCGGCGAGCGGCTCTCGCGCGCGGCGCGGCGTCACGCGGTGCGTCCCGGCCGCCAGGCCCGCGCGACCAGCAGCACGGCGACGCCCGCGACGACGAGGACGAGCGCGAGGGCCACGGCGGCGCCCTGCGTCACGCCCGCGCCGTTGAACGCGGCGTACACCGCCAGGGGCATCGTCTGGGTCACGCCGGGCACGTTGCCGGCGAACAGCGCCGTCGCACCGAACTCGCCGAGCGCGCGGGCGAAGCACAGCACCGCGCCGCTCAGCAGGCCCGGCGCGACGAGCGGCAGCGTGACCCGCCGCAGCACGGTCCACCGGCCGGCGCCCAGCCCCGCCGCCACCTCGTCGTACCGGGTGCCCACGGTGCGCAGCGCACCCTCGGTCCCCAGCACGAGGAACGGCAGGGCGACGAAGACCTGCGCGAGCACGACCGCCGCCGTGGTGAACGGGATGCTGACCCCGAACCACGCGTCCAGCGCGCCGCCCAGCACGCCGCGGCGCCCGAGGAGCTGCAGCAGGGCCAGCCCGCCCACGACCGGTGGCAGCACGAGCGGGAGGGTCACCAGCGCCCGCAGGAGGTCGGCCGCCCAGCCGCGCAGGCGTGCGAGGAGCAGCGCGAGCGGCACGCCGAGGACGACGCAGACGCCGGTGGCCGCCAGCGCGGTCGCGAGCGAGAGCCCCAGCGCGGACAGCGCCGTGGGCGACGTGACGTCGACGAGGAACGTGGACCACTGCGCCCGCAGGACGAGCGCCACGACCGGCAGCACGACGAGCGCCAGCCCCAGGGCGGCGGGCACCGCGAGCAGCAGCGGGGCGGACCGCCCGGGACCCGACGGCTCCCCGGTGCGCGCGGACCGGTGCGGGGCGTCCAGCCCGACGGCCGTCACGGCCGGGCGAACCCGAGGCCGTCCAGCACGCGCTGGCCTTCCTCGGAGAGCAGGAGCGCGACGAACGCGCGCGCGACCGCCTCCTGATGGCCCGCCTCGCGGTCGGCCAGGACCGCGACGGGGTAGGTGTTCACGGCCCCCGCGGCCTCGGGCACCTCGACCCCCTCCACGCCGTCCCCGCCGCGCCGCACGTCGGTGCGGTACACGAGCCCCGCGTCCGCGTCGCCGGACACCACCTTGAGCAGCACCGCGCTGACGTTCTGCTCCTCGCTCGCTCCGCGCAGCTCGACGCCCGCGGCGCGCAGCACGGCGGCGGTCGCCGCGCCGCAGGGCACCTGCGGGGCGCACACCACGACGCGGCCTCCCGTCGCGGCGAGCGCGCCCAGGTCGGCGAGGCCGCGCACGTGCTCCGGGTTCCCCGCCGGGACCACGACCTGGAGCGTGTTCGTCGTGAACGGCACGGCGTCCCCCGCCAGCAGGCCGGCGCCGGCGGCGTCGGCCATCGAGCGCTCGTCGGCGGTCGCCAGCACGTCGGCGCGCGCACCGGCGGCCAGCTGCGTGACGAGGGTCGCCGAGCCGTCGAACGTCATCGGGCGCACGTCCACGCCGGGGTGCTGCCGCGCGAAGAGCGCGCCCAGCTCCTCGAACGCGGGCTGCAGCGACGCGGCCGCGAACACGGTCAGCGCCCCGCTGAGGCCGTCGGGCGACGCGGACGGCGTCGCCCCGGCGGCGGCGCCGCTCGG
>NZ_CAHD01000249.1 GCF_000312005.1 Cellulomonas massiliensis JC225 | reverse complement strand
GGGGCGCCGCCGGCCGGACGCGACGACCCGGCCCCGCGCCGGCGCCCACGGGGGCGACCGGCTCGCCACCGGACCGCCGCACCCCCAGGAGCACCCCCCATGACCGAGAGCACCCCCCGCACCGCCCCGACGCCCGACGCGTCGCCCCGGCCCGACGGCTCGCCGCGCCCCATCGACGCGCGCGGACCGCGCTTCGGCGCCGCGCTCACCGCCGTCCTCCTCGTCGGCGTCCTGCTGCTGGGCGCCTGGCCCTCCGCGGCCCTCGCGCTCCTCGCGCTCGTCGCGGCGAGCTTCGCGCTGGGCGTGTGGCGCGGCGTCGGCGGCACGTGGCAGGGCGCGCTGTACCGGCGCGTCGTCGCCCCGCGGCTCGCCCCGCCCACCGAGCTCGAGGACCCGCGGCCGCCCCGGTTCGCGCAGCTCGTCGGCCTCGTCGTGACCGGCGTCGGCGTCGTGCTCGGCCTGCTGGGCGTCGCGGCCGCCGTCCCGGTCGCTGCGGCGCTCGCGCTCGTCGCGGCGTTCCTCAACGCCGTCTTCGGCCTGTGCCTCGGGTGCGAGCTGTACCTGCTCGGCCTGCGGCTGCGCGCGCGCTCGGCCACCTGACCGCCGCACCGCCGGTCCCGGCGCGGCGCCGCGTGGGGTGCGTCACGTCGGGCCCGGCGGCCGCGCGCGGGGAACAGCGCGACGGGGTCGACTCGTTAGGATTCGACGCATGACTGCGCTCGAGGGAGTGTTCATCGGCCTGCTGGTCGCGGCGACGCTGACGATCGCCTGGTTCGCCGGCCTGGTCGTGGTGCGGCTCTTCAAGGGCCAGCGCTGACGCCCTGACGTCCTGACGGCGCCGCGCGCGCCCTCGTCGTCGACCCAGGAAGGCCCACCATGTCGTTCGTCCTGCCCGACGGCCTCGCGCCCGAGGTCTACCCGCTCGCCTGGCTGGTCGGGCGGTGGCGCGGCGAGGGCGTCGTCGGCTACCCCGGCATCGACGAGACGGCCTTCACGCAGGAGATCGTGTTCGACCACGACGGCGGGCCCTACCTGGCGTACACGTCGACCATCCGGCTCGTCGTCGCGCCGGACGACGCCGCCGCGCTCGACGGCGTGGACGGCGCGGACGCGACGGGGGCCGACGCCGCCGACCCGGACGCCGCTCCGGCGCCGGCCGCTCCGGCGGAGCCGGGGCCGGTGTGGTCGACGGAGTCCGGGTACTGGCGCGTGCCGCCCGAGCGGCCCGACGACCTGACGGCCGAGCAGCACCCCGTCGAGGTCCTGCTGGCGGACCCGGCCGGTCACCTGACCCTCTACGTCGGCGCGATCGGCAACGGCCGCATCGACCTCGCGAGCGACCTCGTCGCCCGCAGCGCGTCGGCGGCCGAGATCAGCGCCGCCACCCGGCTCTACGGGCTGGTCAAGGGCGAGCTCATGTGGGCCCACGACCTGGCCGCGTTCGGCCAGCCGATGCAGTCGTACGCGTCCGCGCGGCTCTCGCGCGTCGTCGAGGAGTGAACGCATGAGCGGCCCCATCAGCGCGACGCCGGCGGTCGAGACGGCCGCGCCGCGGCACACCAGCCCGCTGCTCGCGCGGCGCGGCGCCGT
>NZ_HE978592.1 GCF_000312005.1 Cellulomonas massiliensis JC225 | reverse complement strand
GGCGCCGACGGGCGCGCCGGGCCGGGCCGCGACCTCCAGCGGGACGAGCAGGGCGGTCGAGGAGCGGCCGCCCGCGGCGACCCCGAGCACGAACGAGCGGCCGACGAGTCCCATGCGTCCGGTGTACCAGCCCGCGCGGGGCACCGCACCGTGGCAGCGAGCGCGCCCGCGGCAGCCCTGGCGGGGCCGGTCACCGTGCCGGAGACTCACCCGCATGCGCCGCGACGTCACCGCCCACCTCGTCCTCGACGTGCACGCCCCGGCGACCCTCGCGCTCGCCGTCGCGCCCGCCCGCGCGTACGCGGCCGACGAGCGGCTCGCCGTCACGCTCGACGGCACGCCGGTCGAGCCGCGCGAGCTCGCCGAGCCGCACGGCGGGCGCCTGCACGTGCTCGACGCGTCGCCCGGCACGCTCGTCGTCGACCTCGTCGCGCGCGTGGACGGCGCGGCGGCCGCCGACCCGGACGACGAGGGACCCGCCGGCGAGGTGGCGCGGCTGCGCTACCTGCGCCCGAGCCGCTACTGCGAGTCCGACACCCTCGGGCCGACGGCGCGCGCGGAGTTCGCCGGGCTCGTGGGCGCGGACCTGCTCGCCGCCGTCTCGTCGTGGGTCGGCACCCAGCTCGCGTACGTCCCCGGCTCCTCGCAGCCGACCGACGGCGCGGTGCGGACCCTGCTCGCCCGCCGCGGCGTCTGCCGGGACTACGCGCACCTCGTCGTCGCCCTGCTGCGCGCGCTCGACGTGCCGGCCCGGCTCGCCGCCGTGTACGCGCCCGGGCTGGACCCGATGGACTTCCACGCGGTCGCGGAGGCGTGGGTGCCCGGGCCGGCCGGCGAGCACGCGTGGCACGTCGTCGATGCCACCACGCTCGCCCCGCGCGGCAGCCTCGTGCGGGTGGCCACCGGGCGGGACGCGTCGGACACGGCGTTCCTGTCGGCCTACGGCGGCGGCGTCACGCTGCGGGAGCTCGAGGTCGGCGCGGTCGCCGACGCGCTGCCCGACGACGACGTCCGCACCCTCGTCCGGATCCGGTGAGCGGGCGGCGCGCCGTGTCGGCGGCCCGTGGTGGGCTGGCGCGATGACCGCACGCACGTCCGCCGGCCTGCTGCTGCACCGGCCCGCCGCCGGCGGGTTCGAGGTGCTCGTCGCGCACATGGGCGGCCCGTTCTGGGCACGCAAGGACGCCGGCGCGTGGACCGTCCCCAAGGGCGAGCCCGCGCCGGGCGAGAGCCTGCACGGCGCTGCGCTGCGCGAGTTCGCCGAGGAGCTCGGCGTGCAGCCGCCTCCCGGCGAGGACGTCCCGCTCGGCGACGTGCGCCAGTCCGGGGGCAAGGTGGTGACCGTCTGGGCGCGCGAGGGCGACCTCGACGTGACGCGCGTGAGCAGCAACCTCGTCGAGGTCGAGTGGCCGCCTCGCTCGGGTCGGCGGCTCGCGGTGCCCGAGATCGACCGGGCGGCCTGGGTGACGCCCGACGAGGCGCGCCGGGTGCTCGTCACCGCGCAGCGCGCGTTCGTCGACCGCCTCGCGGAGCACCTGGCCGCCCGGGAGCACTGAGCCGCTCCGCTCGCGCCGGGCACGACGACGGCCCCCCGGCGTCGTGCCGGAGGGCCGTCGTGCGGGGGGTCAGGACTCGTCGTCCTCGTCGTCGGCCGCGTCGACCGGGGCGTCGGCCGGGGCGTCCGCGACCTGCTCGCCCGCGAGGACGAGGTACAGGTCGCGCCGCGCCCGCTCGAGCACCGCGACGGCGGCCGCCGCCTGCTGCTCCGTGCCGGTCCGCGCGACCTGCGCGGCCGCCGCACCCAGCGCCTCCATGCCGTCGCGCAGGGCGCGGCCGGGGTGCTGCGGACGGGTCGCCGCGTCGTCGAACGGGGTCCCGAGCTCGTCGGCGTGCTGGGTCACGTACGTCCCGCCGGCCTCCGTGAGGCGGGCGAGCTTGCGGCCCTGCTCGGCGGTGATGGTCACGAGACCCTCGTCCTCGAGCAGCTGCAGCGCCGGGTAGATCGCGCCCGGGCTCGGCCGCCAGCGGCCGCCGGAGCGCTGCGCGATCTCCTGGATGAGCTGGTAGCCGTGCATGGGCTGCTCGGACAGGAGCAGCAGCACGGCGGCGCGGATGTCGCCGCGCCCGGCGCGCCGGCCGGGGCCGTGCGGGCCGCG
>NZ_HE978591.1 GCF_000312005.1 Cellulomonas massiliensis JC225 | reverse complement strand
GGCCGCCCTGGGCTCGGCCCGCACGAAGGCCGTCGGCACGCGCCCGACGCGCCGCGTGGGGACCGGGTCGACGCGGCTGCGCGGCGCGCGGCTCGGCGCCGGCCTCACGACGGTCCCGCCGGCGCCCGTCGCGGACCCGCTGGGCGCCGTCATGTCCGACCCGCAGGTGCCGGAGGCGAAGCGGTTCTGCCCGCACTGCGGCGCCAAGGTCGGCCGCGGGCGCGACGGGCAGCCCGGCCGGACGAAGGGCTTCTGCCCGCAGTGCGGCACGCAGTTCGACTTCGACCCGCGCCTCGCGCCGGGGGACGTCGTGGGCGGCCAGTACGAGGTCGTCGGCTGCCTCGCGCACGGCGGCCTCGGGTGGATCTACCTCGCGCGCGACCAGAACGTCTCCGGGCGCTGGGTCGTGCTCAAGGGCCTGCTCAACGCCGGCGACCCCGACGCGTACGCCGCGGCGATCGCCGAGCGGCAGTTCCTCGCCGAGGTCGAGCACCCGCTCATCGTCGAGATCTACAACTTCGTCATGCACGACGGTGCCGGCTACACCGTCATGGAGTTCGTCGGCGGGCGCTCGCTCAAGCAGATCCTCACGGACCGCCGCGAGAAGAACGGCGGCGCCGTCGACCCGCTGCCCGTGGACCAGGCCCTCGCCTACGTCCTCGAGGTGCTGCCCGCGTTCCAGTACCTGCACGACGTCGGCCTGCTCTACTGCGACTTCAAGCCCGACAACGTCATCCAGCAGGGCGACGGCATCAAGCTCATCGACCTCGGCGGCGTGCGGCGGGTCGACGACCTGGACTCCGCGATCTTCGGCACGGTCGGCTACCAGGCGCCCGAGGTGCCCGAGGTGGGGCCGTCGGTCGCGTCGGACGTCTACACGATCGGGCGGACGCTCGCGACGCTCGTCCTGGACTTCCGCGGCAACACGACGACGTACGCGACGAGCCTGCCGCCGGTCGAGGAGACGCCGCTGTTCCAGCGGTACGACTCGTTCTACCGGCTGCTGGCCAAGGCGTGCGCGCTCGACCCGAGCGACCGGTTCGGCAGCGTCGACGAGATGCGTGCGCAGCTGCTCGGCGTCCTGCGCGAGGTCGTGGCCACCGACCGCGGGCCGGGGCACCCCGCGCTGCACTCCGCGGCGTCGGTGCTCTTCGAGGCACCGCTGTCCGACGTCGCGGAGCGGCCCCTGCTCTGGGACGAGCTGCCCGCGCTCAAGGTCGACCAGTCCGACCCGGCGGCCAGCTGGCTCGCGGGCGTCAACGTCGTGGACCCCGAGGCGCGCCTCGCCGCGCTGTACGACTCGCCCCAGGACACCGTCGAGGTGTGGCTCGCCCGGGCGACGGCCGCGATCGAGGCGGGCCGCGCCGACGTGGTGCAGGAGGTGCTCGCGCAGGTCCTCGACGACGACCCGTGGGAGTGGCGGGCGGCGTGGGTGGGCGGGCTCGCGCAGCTCGCGGGCGGCGACCTGCTGGCGGCACGCGCGTCGTTCAACGCGGTGTACGGGCAGGTGCCGGGGGAGCTCGCGCCCAAGCTGGCGCTCGCCACCACCTGCGAGCTGTCGGGCGAGCCCGAGATCGCGGAGTCGCTGTACGTGGTGTGCGCCCGCTCGGACGCGAACTACACCGCGCCCGCCGCGTTCGGCCTCGCCCGCATCCGGATGGCCTTCGACGACCTCGACGGCGCGCTGCGCGCGCTGGACCTCGTGGCGTCCACCCGCTCGAGCTACGGCGACGCGCGCACGCTGCGCGCGCAGCTGCTCGCCCGCTCCGGCCGGGGCCTGCCGGCGCTGGCCGACGCGCTCGCGAGCGTGCAGACCGTCGCCGTGGACCCGTCGGTCCGCACGGCGCTGCGGGTCGAGGTCTACGGCTCCGCGCTGGAGGCCGTGCTGCGCGACGGGCCGTCGCCGCAGACGCAGGTCGCCGGCGTCCCGGCCACCGAGGACGACCTGCGCACGGCGCTGGAGCAGGCGTTCCGCGAGCAGGCCGTCGCGGCCCCGACCGAGGTCGAGCGCGTGGCGCTCGTCGACCGTGCCAACGCGGTGCGTCCGTGGACGACCTGGTGAGCGCGGCCGAGCCCGCACCCCGGGCGGCCTGCCCCGCGTGCGGCGAGGCGGCCGAGCCGGGCGCGCGGTTCTGCGAGAGCTGCGGTGCGCCGCTCGGCGCCCCGGAGCCGGCCGCGCCGGCCCCGGCCGCGAAGGTCG
>NZ_HE978590.1 GCF_000312005.1 Cellulomonas massiliensis JC225 | reverse complement strand
AAACGAGGCCCTCTTGGCATCGACTACTTGGCACACTGTTGAGTTCTCAAGGAACAGACGCGCATCTCTTCAGGCCTTGCGACCTGGCGAGAGGCAACCGTTCTAACTTAGCGGAGCGGGCCTTCGCGGTCAAACCTCCTGGTGGAGGTTCACACGGTCCGGGGCTCCCGGTCCCGGGCGCTCGCGATGTCGGTGACGCGCTGAGCGCACGCCACCGTCTCGGTGAGTTCCGGGGGGCCGCTGGCGGGACCAGCCACCGAGTGCGATCTCGGTGTCCGTTCCTCCCTGCCGGGCGACGTCGTAGACATTACGCAGTGCCGCGGCCGTCGAGCAAATCGCTGACGTGGTGACGCCGGTCACCAGCCGCTCACGGGCCTCTGACCTGCGGCGACGTGGGTGCGTCCGCGGTCTCGAGACCGCCGACGGGTCAGTAGAGCGCGCTCGCCATCGCGCGGCGCGCGCTCACCACCCGTGGGTCGTCCCCGCCGACGACCTCGAAGAGGTCGACCAGCCGGACGCGCACGCGCTCGCGCTCGTCGCCGGCCGTCACCCTCAGCAGGTCGACCAGGCGCGCGAACGCGTCGTCGACCTGACCGCCGAGCACGTCCACGTCCGCCACGGCGAGCTGGGCGTCGACGTCGGTCGGCGCGGCCGCCGCCGCCGCTCGGACAGCGGCCAGGTCCACGGCCCGCGTGCGCTCGAGCAGCCCGACCTGCGCCAGACCGGCCCGGGCGAGCGCGTCGCGGGGGTTCTCCTTGAGGGCCTGCTGGTAGGCCGCGGTCGCGGCGGGCAGGTCGTCACGCTCGATCGCGTCGTAGGCCGCCTGGTGCAGCGGGGGCAGCTCGGGCTCCGGCTCGCGCTCCGGCGCCGCCTCGCGCGGCTCCACCCGTCCGGTGATGCCGTTCGCCTGCGCCGCCGCGAGCACCTGGTCGAGGACCCCCCGCACCTGCTCGCGCGCGGGGGCGCCCTGGAACAGCGGCAGCGGCTGCCCCGCGAGCACCGCCACGACCGTCGGGACGGACGAGGCCTGGAACGCCTGTGCGATCTGCGGGTTGCCGTCGAAGTCGACGCGCGCGAGCAGCCAGGAGCCGGCGTCCTCGTCGGCGAGCGCCGCCAGGTCGTCCGCGACGCCCTTGCTCACGTCGCTCCACGCCGCCCACAGCACGACGACGACGGGGTGCTGGGTCGAGGAGCGGACGAGGTCGGGGAACGACTCGGTGTCGACGTCGACCACGTACGCGCCGGCGGCCTTGACGCTGCCGGGCTGCCCGGGCGGCGGGCCCGCCGGGCGCGCGAGGGACGAGAGGTCGACCGCGCCGCGCACGTCGAGTCGCGGCTGGGGGCCGGTGGGCTGCGTCATCGGTGTCCTCCGCAGGACGGTCGGTGCGGGTCGGGTGGGCTGGTCGTGGTGGCCGGGGCCACGGTCAGGAGGCGGACGCCTTCGTCAGCGCGTGCTCCGCGGCGAGCAGCCGCGCGGGTGCGTCGGCGTCCGCCGGCGGCACGTACAGGACGACGATGTCGGTGAAGGTCCGGGCGAAGGACTTCTCGGCCTCCTTCTTCCCGGTGAGCTTGCGCTCCAGCTTGTCGGTGATCGGGATGGTGCCGTCCGTCGTCAGCTCGACCTTCGACGTCGTCGTGAAGGAGCCGACGACGACCGCGCCGCCGTCGACCGTCCGCCACGCCACGACCGGCGCGCCCGACGGCTCGTACCGCTCGGTCAGCTTGCCCTGGTCGCCCAGGTTCTTGCGCGTGGCCGCCCGGACGTCCTCGATCTCCTTGCGGGCCGCGTCCTCGGCGAACGACGACGCGTACGTCGACTTGCTGCCCTTGGCGAGCACGTCGGTGTAGCGGTCGACGGCCTGCTGCGGCGTCATGAGCAGCGAGTCGTCGTCGGGCGCGACCACCGGGCTCCCGAGCGACGGGTCGGCCGTGAGCGGCATCTCGGTGCCGGGCAGCAGGCGTGCCCACGCCCACATGCGGTACTGCGAGCGGGGGTCGCTCTGGCGCATCACGAGGATCCGCTGCGCCTTGAGGTCGTCGGGCTGCGGCGTGATGACCAGCTGCGTGCGCGGCCACGTCTGCGTCTGGGGGACGATCGTGGTGAGCGCCGACGCAGGGATCGGCGTCAGCTCGTCCTTGCCGTCCGTGACGTCGTTCGCGACGTACTCGACCTTGCGGATCGCCAGCGCGGGGCCGCTCACGCGCGGCTCGAGGAGCTTCGCGTCGAGCGCCTCGTCGCCCTTCTCCAGGACCTTCCCCAGCGAGGTGAGCACGCGCTCGTCCTGGGCGGGCGTCACGGCCGCGGGGGCGACCGCCGGCTTCGCCGGGGGCGTGGGCTGCGGCAGGGGGGCGCCGCACGCGGTCAGCGCCGCGACGGCGGCCGCGGTGAGGGCGGCGGCCACGGCGCGCCGGGTGCGGGGGCTCATCGTCCGGCCTCCTGGTCGTCGGTGCGGTCGCCGTCGGGGACGGTCGGGAGGGCGGGCAGCCCCCAGGCGCGCCGCCACGCGTCGGCGCGGGAGCCGCCCGGCGCCTCGGGGGTGGCCGGTGCCTCGTGGCTCCCGGCGGACGTCGGCAGCCAGGCCGGACGACGCGCGTCGTCGTCGTCGGACGCGTCCTCGGCGACCGGCGCGAGGGGCATCGTCGGCTCCTCGCGACCGAGCCGGCCGGGAGCCGCCTCGTCGTGGTGCGGCGCGCGCGACAGCCAGGCCGGGCGGCCCACGGTGGC
>NZ_HE978589.1 GCF_000312005.1 Cellulomonas massiliensis JC225 | reverse complement strand
CCACACTGGGACTGAGACACGGCCCAGACTCCTACGGGAGGCAGCAGTGGGGAATATTGCACAATGGGCGCAAGCCTGATGCAGCGACGCCGCGTGAGGGATGACGGCCTTCGGGTTGTAAACCTCTTTCAGCAGGGAAGAAGCGCAAGTGACGGTACCTGCAGAAGAAGCGCCGGCTAACTACGTGCCAGCAGCCGCGGTAATACGTAGGGCGCAAGCGTTGTCCGGAATTATTGGGCGTAAAGAGCTCGTAGGCGGTTTGTCGCGTCTGCTGTGAAAACTCGAGGCTCAACCTCGGGCTTGCAGTGGGTACGGGCAGACTAGAGTGCGGTAGGGGTGACTGGAATTCCTGGTGTAGCGGTGGAATGCGCAGATATCAGGAGGAACACCGATGGCGAAGGCAGGTCACTGGGCCGCAACTGACGCTGAGGAGCGAAAGCATGGGGAGCGAACAGGATTAGATACCCTGGTAGTCCATGCCGTAAACGTTGGGCACTAGGTGTGGGGCTCATTCCACGAGTTCCGTGCCGCAGCAAACGCATTAAGTGCCCCGCCTGGGGAGTACGGCCGCAAGGCTAAAACTCAAAGAAATTGACGGGGGCCCGCACAAGCGGCGGAGCATGCGGATTAATTCGATGCAACGCGAAGAACCTTACCAAGGCTTGACATACACCGGAAAAGTGCAGAGATGTGCTCCCCTTTTGGTCGGTGTACAGGTGGTGCATGGTTGTCGTCAGCTCGTGTCGTGAGATGTTGGGTTAAGTCCCGCAACGAGCGCAACCCTCGTCCCATGTTGCCAGCGGGTTATGCCGGGGACTCATGGGAGACTGCCGGGGTCAACTCGGAGGAAGGTGGGGATGACGTCAAATCATCATGCCCCTTATGTCTTGGGCTTCACGCATGCTACAATGGCCGGTACAAAGGGCTGCGATACCGCGAGGTGGAGCGAATCCCAAAAAGCCGGTCTCAGTTCGGATTGGGGTCTGCAACTCGACCCCATGAAGTCGGAGTCGCTAGTAATCGCAGATCAGCAACGCTGCGGTGAATACGTTCCCGGGCCTTGTACACACCGCCCGTCAAGTCACGAAAGTCGGTAACACCCGAAGCCGGTGGCCCAACCCTTGTGGGGGGAGCCGTCGAAGGTGGGACTGGCGATTGGGACTAAGTCGTAACAAGGTAGCCGTACCGGAAGGTGCGGCTGGATCACCTCCTTTCTAAGGAGCATCTGGCTGGTCGGCCGCACCTGTCATGGGTGGGTCGTGCTGGTCCAGGCCCACGCCCGTGCCGAGTGTGTGCGGGGTGGTGCTCGAGGGTGGAACATCGACTATGGCCGGCTTGTCTGCTGGTGGCGCTCTAGTACGCCTGCGGTCTTCGGATCGTGGGGAGGGAACGGGTGGCTGCTGGTCGGGGGTCGGTCTGGCACGCTGTTGGGTCCTGAGGGAACAGCCGGTTGGTTGTTGCTTCGGGGTCGCGAGCTCCTCGCTGGTCTTGGGTCCGTGTGGGTCTGGGGTGGTGGGGGGTGGCGGTCCGGCGGATCGTCCTGGCGGGGTTGAACCGCTTTCGTCGCGCGGTGGTGGTGCCTTCGGGTGCGGCCGGCGTGTGGTGGGGGTAGGCGCCCCGGGGTACAGGGTGGGCCCGGTCGTTGCTTGAGAACTGCACAGTGGACGCGAGCATCTTTGAAATCTTTGTGGTCAAGTTTATAAGGGCACAGGGTGGATGCCTTGGCACTAGGAGCCGAAGAAGGACGTTGTAGCCTGCGATAAGCCTCGGGGAGTTGGCAAACGAACCGTGATCCGAGGATGTCCGAATGGGGAAACCCCGCACGAGTCATGTCGTGTGACCCGCACCTGAATATATAGGGTGTGTGGAGGGAACGCCGGGAAGTGAAACATCTCAGTACCGGCAGGAAGAGATATTCCGTGAGTAGTGGCGAGCGAAAGCGGATCAGGCCAAACCGAGCGTGTGCTCAAGCCGGCAGGCGTTGCACGTTCGGGGTTGTGGGACTTGTCAGTCGTGGCTGCCGCCGCGGCAGGGAGTCAGAAAGTCGCGTCATAGTCGAAGGGCATTGAAAGGCCCGGCACAGAGGGTGGTACCCCCGTAGACGAAATGGCGTGGCCTCCCGATGAGGATCCCAAGTAGCTCCGGGCCCGTGAAACCTGGAGTGAATCTGCACAGACCACTGTGTAAGCCTAAATACTACCTAGTGACCGATAGCGGACAAGTACCGTGAGGGAAAGGTGAAAAGTACCCCGGGAGGGGAGTGAAATAGTACCTGAAACCGTGTGCCTACAATCCGTCGGAGCCTCCTTAGCAGGGGTGACGGCGTGCCTTTTGAAGAATGAGCCTGCGAGTTAGTGGTACGTGGCGAGGTTAACCCGTGTGGGGAAGCCGTAGCGAAAGCGAGTCCGAATAGGGCGTCACAGTCGCGTGCTCTAGACCCGAAGCGGAGTGATCTAGCCATGGGCAGGGTGAAGCGCGGGTAAGACCGCGTGGAGGCCCGAACCCACCAGGGTTGAAAACCTGGGGGATGACCTGTGGTTAGGGGTGAAAGGCCAATCAAACTCCGTGATAGCTGGTTCTCCCCGAAATGCATTTAGGTGCAGCGTCACGCGTTTCTTGCCGGAGGTAGAGCTACTGGATAGCCGATGGGCCCCACCAGGTTACTGACGTTAGCCAAACTCCGAATGCCGGTAAGCCAGAGCGTGGCAGTGAGACTGCGGGGGATAAGCTCCGTAGTCGAGAGGGAAACAGCCCAGACCACCAGCTAAGGCCCCTAAGCGTGTGCTAAGTGGGAAAGGATGTGGAGTTGCACAGACAACCAGGAGGTTGGCTTAGAAGCAGCCACCCTTGAAAGAGTGCGTAATAGCTCACTGGTCAAGTGATTCCGCGCCGACAATGTAGCGGGGCTCAAGCACACCGCCGAAGCTGTGGCATTCACACATCGCTCAGCCCTTGTGGTTCAGGCGTGTGGATGGGTAGGGGAGCGTCGTGTGGCGAGTGAAGTCGCGGGGTAACCCAGCGGTGGACGCCACACGAGTGAGAATGCAGGCATGAGTAGCGAATGACGGGTGAGAAACCCGTCCGCCGAATGACCAAGGGTTCCAGGGCCAGGTTAATCCGCCCTGGGTAAGTCGGGACCTAAGGCGAGGCCGACAGGCGTAGTCGATGGACAACGGGTTGATATTCCCGTACCGGCGAAGAACCGCCCATACCGAGCCCGGTGATGCTAACCGTCCGAGCCGTGCCCATCGTCCTTCGGGACACCGGGCACGGGGAGCACGGGACCCGAACCGGTAGTAGGTAAGCGTATTAACAGGGGTGACGCAGGAAGGTAGCCAGGCGTGGCGATGGTAGTCCACGTCCAAGGTCGTAGGGCGAGGTGCAGGCAAATCCGCACCTCATCAAGCCTGAGAGCTGACGGTGACCGCGAACGCGGGAAACTGGTGATCCTATGCTGCCAAGAAAAGCCTCGACGCGAGGTTCTAGCCGCCCGTACCCCAAACCGACTCAGGTGGTCAGGTAGAGAATACCAAGGCGATCGAGCGAATCGTGGTTAAGGAACTCGGCAAAATGCCCCCGTAACTTCGGGAGAAGGGGGGCCTGACGCGTGAACCCACTTGCTGGGGGAGCGCCTAGGGCCGCAGAGACCAGGGAGAAGCGACTGTTTACTAAAAACACAGGTCCGTGCGAAGTCGCAAGACGATGTATACGGACTGACGCCTGCCCGGTGCTGGAAGGTTAAGAGGACGGGTCAGCCGCAAGGCGAAGCTCAGAATTTAAGCCCCAGTAAACGGCGGTGGTAACTATAACCATCCTAAGGTAGCGAAATTCCTTGTCGGGTAAGTTCCGACCTGCACGAATGGCGTAACGACTTCTCCGCTGTCTCAACCGCGAACTCGGCGAAATTGCACTACGAGTAAAGATGCTCGTTACGCGCAGCAGGACGGAAAGACCCCGGGACCTTTACTATAGCTTGGTATTGGTCTTCGGTGCGGCTTGTGTAGGATAGGTGGGAGACTGTGAAGCGGGCACGCCAGTGCTCGTGGAGTCAACGTTGAAATACCACTCTGGTCGCTCTGGAGATCTAACCTCGGTCCGTGATCCGGACTAGGGACAGTGCCTGGTGGGTAGTTTAACTGGGGCGGTTGCCTCCTAAAATGTAACGGAGGCGCTCAAAGGTTCCCTCAGCCTGGTTGGCAATCAGGTGGCGAGTGCAAGTGCACAAGGGAGCTTGACTGTGAGACTGACAGGTCGAGCAGGGACGAAAGTCGGAACTAGTGATCCGGCGGTGGCTTGTGGAAGCGCCGTCGCTCAACGGATAAAAGGTACCCCGGGGATAACAGGCTGATCTTGCCCAAGAGTCCATATCGACGGCATGGTTTGGCACCTCGATGTCGGCTCGTCGCATCCTGGGGCTGGAGTAGGTCCCAAGGGTTGGGCTGTTCGCCCATTAAAGCGGTACGCGAGCTGGGTTTAGAACGTCGTGAGACAGTTCGGTCCCTATCCGCTGCGCGCGCAGGAAACTTGAGAAGGGCTGTCCCTAGTACGAGAGGACCGGGACGGACGAACCTCTGGTGTGCCAGTTGTTCCGCCAGGAGCACGGCTGGTTGGCTACGTTCGGAAGGGATAACCGCTGAAAGCATCTAAGCGGGAAGCCTGCTTCAAGATGAGGTTTCCACACCCCTCGAGGGTGAGAGGCTCCCAGCGAGACCACTGGGTAGATAGGCCGGATGTGGAAGGCAGGACCAACGACTGCCGCAGCTGACCGGTACTAATAAGCCGACAACTTCACCACAATCATTGTGCTACGCGTCCACTGTGCGGTTCCCGAGAAACGAACGAACCCGACCCTGGGTTGGTTTGACAACTCGACAGCGTTACGGCGGTCATAGCGAAGGGGAAACGCCCGGTCCCATTCCGAACCCGGAAGCTAAGCCCTTCAGCGCCGATGGTACTGCACTCGCCAGGGTGTGGGAGAGTAGGACGCCGCCGGACACCATTGTAGAAAGAGCCACCCCGACACCGGGGTGGCTCTTTCTGCATTCCGGGG
>NZ_HE978588.1:3387524-3395152 GCF_000312005.1 Cellulomonas massiliensis JC225 | reverse complement strand
TTGGTGCTGTGGGGGTGGCACCTCAGGTGCCGACCGGTGCGGAGGTCGCGCCGCCAGGTGCCGCGGACCCACGGCCGGCCCAGGCGCTGCCGCGCGACGTGCGCGCCTCGGCTCCGGCAGCGGCTGGCGGCGACGCACGACGCCGTCCCAGCGCCCGCCGTCAGGCAGCCGCAACCGTGGGTCGCCGCCGACCCGGAGCTCGACCTCGGATTCGCCTGCGCCCGTTCCCGGGCACGTTCCTCAGTGCTGGGGGGCGCGGAAGATCGCGGCGCCGAGCGGCGGGATGCGGACGGCCGCCGAGTACGGCCGGCTGTAGTGCGGCTGGGCGTCCGCGTGGATGGCACCGAAGTTGCCGACCCCGGAGCCGCCGTACTCGACGGAGTCGGAGTTGTAGACCTCGGTCCACTCGCCACCGGACGGCAGCGCGAGCCGGTACCCCTCGTGCGGGACGCCCGAGAAGTTCACGACCACCGCGACGTCGGGGACGCCTGATCCCTTGCGCAGGTACGCGAGCGTGTTGCGGCCGGCGTCGTCGGAGTCGATCCACTCGAAGCCGTCGTGCGAGTGGTCCAGCTGCCAGAGCGCGGGGTTCTCGCGGTAGACGGTGTTGAGGTCGCGCAGCGCCCGGAGCACCCCGGCGTGGGCGGCGTCGTCGAGCGCCCACCACTCGAGGCCCGCGTCCTGCGACCACTCGTTCTGCTGGGCGAACTCCTGACCCATGAACAGCAGCTGCTTGCCGGGGTGGGTCCACTGGTAGGCCAGGAGCGCGCGCACCTGCGCGAGCTTCTGCCAGTGGTCGCCGGGCATGCGGCCGTAGAGCGACCCCTTCCCGTGGACGACCTCGTCGTGGCTGATCGGCAGGATGTACTGCTCCGAGTACGCGTACACCATGGAGAACGTGATCTCGCCGTGGTGGTACTGCCGGTGGATCGGCTGCTCCTGCATGTAGCGGAGCGTGTCGTTCATCCACCCCATGTTCCACTTCAGGCCGAAGCCGAGTCCGCCGTGGCTCGTCGGGGCGGTGACGCCCGGCCACGCCGTCGACTCCTCGGCGATGATCATCGTCCCGGGGTTGCGGCGGTAGGCCGTCGCGTTCGCCTCCTGGAGGAACGCGATCGCGTCGAGGTTCTCCCGCCCGCCGTGCCGGTTGGGCCGCCACTGGCCGGCCTGGCGCGAGTAGTCGAGGTAGAGCATCGACGCGACCGCGTCGACGCGCAGCCCGTCCACGTGGAACTCCTCGAGCCAGTACGTCGCGTTGGCGACCAGGAAGTTCCGCACCTCGTTGCGGCCGAAGTTGAAGATGTAGGTGCCCCAGTCGGGCTGCTCGCCGAGCAGCGGGTCCGGGTGCTCGTACAGCGCGGTGCCGTCGAACTGCGCCAGCGCCCACTCGTCCTTGGGGAAGTGGCCCGGCACCCAGTCGACGATGACGCCGATCCCCGCGCGGTGCAGGGTGTCGATGAGGTACCGCAGGTCGTCGGGGTGGCCGAACCGCGACGTCGGGGCGTAGTACCCGGTCACCTGGTAGCCCCACGACGGGGCGAACGGGTGCTCGGCGACGGGCAGCAGCTCGACGTGCGTGAAGCCGAGGTCGGTGACGTAGTCGGTGAGCTGGTGCGCGAGCTCGCGGTACGAGAGCCCGGGACGCCAGGAGCCGAGGTGCACCTCGTAGACGGACAGGGGGCCGTTGTGCGGGTCCCGCGCCGCCCGGGCGCTCATCCACGCGTCGTCGCCCCACGTGTAGCCGGACTCCACGACGACGGACGCGGTGGCGGGCGGCACCTCGGTGCCCCGGGCGAGCGGGTCGGCCTTCTGCCGCCAGCCGCCGTCGGGCCCCAGCAGCTCGAACTTGTACCGCGCGCCGGGGGCGACGCCGGGGACGAACAGCTCCCAGACGCCGCTGTCGCCGAGCGAGCGCATCGCGTGCGTCGAGCCCTGCCAGAAGTTGAAGTCGCCCACGACGCGCACGGCGCGCGCGTTGGGTGCCCAGACGGCGAACGAGGTGCCCTCGACGTCGCCGAGCGGGCTCGGGAACCGGCGGACGTTGGCACCGAGGACGGTCCACAGCTGCTCGTGCCGGCCCTCGCGGATGAGGTGCCGGTCGAGCTCCTGGACGGTGGGCAGGAACCGGTACGGGTCGTCGAACGTCGTCGTCGAGTCGCCGTAGGTCACCTCGACGCGGTAGTCCGGCACCTCGACGCCGGGGAGCACCGCGACCCACACGCCCTCGTGCTCGTGGGTCATCGGGGTACGGGCGTCGCCCGTCACGACGACGACCGAGTCGGCCATCGGGCGTAGGACGCGCACCGTCACGCCGCCGTCGCCCGGATGAGCGCCCAGGACGGCGTGGGGGTCGTAGTAGGTGCCGTGCGCGACGGCTCCGAGGGCGCCGAGATCGACCGGGACCGGGGCGGGGCTGCTCATGCCCCTACCCAACCACCGCGACGGCGTTCTCGCAGGTGGTCGGGCGCGGCCTCAGCCGAGCAGGCGCTCCAACCCCGCCATCGGGATGGGCAGCCAGTCCGGGCGGTTGCGCGACTCGTAGACGGCCTCGTAGAGGGTCTTGTCGAGCTCGAGGGCGCGCAGCAGCACCTGCGTGCGGTGCCGCGCGGCCTCGTCACCGGGGGACTCGCTCGCGTAGCCCTCGAGCGTCGCCAGCCGGGCAGACGAGACCCACGCGTGGGCCGTGGGGCCGGTGAGGCCGCCGACGGCGGCGGCGTACTCGAGCGAGCGGAGCACGCCGGCGACGTCCCGCACCGCGAAGTCCGGACGCGTGCGGTCGGCGAGCGGGGCGAGCGGCTCGCCCTCGAAGTCGGTGACGAACCAGCGGTCCTGGGAGCGCAGCACCTGGCCGAGGTGCAGGTCGCCGTGCACGCGTTGCCGGGGACCGGTCGAGTCGAGCGCGCGGACCTCCGCGATGACCTGGTCGACGGACGGGCGCAGCTCGGCGAGCGCCGGCACGGCGGCCGACGCCCACGCGAAGCGCGCCGCCAGCGCGTCGGAGCCCTCCCGGGCGCCCTCCGGTGCCGGGTCGAGCCCGTACGCGGCGGCGAGCGCCGTGTGCATGGTGGCGACCACGCGCCCGAGGTCGCGCGCGAGGTCGTCGAAGGGCTCCGCGCGGGCGGCGTACGCGCACGCGAGCTCGAACCCGTCCTCCGCGGCCGGCACGAACGCGCTCATGGCGCCCAGGTAGCCGTGGGCGACGCCGCCGCTCGGCGTGGTCCACGACCCGACGAGCCACGCGAGCGGCGCCGGCACGTGCGACCAGCCGACGTCGACGAGGTGGCGGGGGACGTCGACGTCCGGGTTCTCGCCGGGCTGCACCGCGCGGAGCACCTTGAGGATGCCGCCGCCGGCCGGCCCCGCGAGGATCACCGAGGTGTTGGACTGCTCGCCGGCGATGACGCGGGGGGAGTCCGGGTCGAGCCCGTGGGTGCCGGGGCCGTCGGCGTGGGCCAGCCACGCGCGCAGGAACGCGGGGTGCCCCGCGCCGTCGTGCACGTGCGCGCCGTCGAGCACGTGCGGCTCGTCGCCGGACGCGCCCGGCTCGGGGAGGGTGCCCACGACCGTCGGGCCGAGGCGGCGGTCCAGCACCACGGGCACCTGCAGCAGCGTGTCGAGGTCGCCCGCGACGACGCGGACCAGCAGCACCCGGACGTCGTCGGAGAACGGCACGACGGCGTGCACGGACAGGTCCGCCTCGGTGCCCTTCGCGGGGTACCACCGACGGCCCGGGAGCCACGGGCGCAGGACGTCCAGCGCCCGCCGGTCGACGGGCTCGGGCGGGACGGCCTGCACGGTGCGCCGGCTCACCCGTCCGCCGCCTCGGTGACGGAGAGCCAGAAGAACTCGCGGGAGCCCAGGGTGAACGAGGCGGTCCCGTCGGCGCCGACCGTGCCGAAGGTCGCGCCGCCGAACACGTCGACGAGCGTGCGGCCGGCGTGCTCGGGCAGCGTGACCGTCGCGGCCCGAGCGGTCGAGGCGAGGTTCGCCACGACGAGCAGGGTCTCGTCGGCCGTGCTGCGCAGGAACGCGAGCACCGACTCGTTGTCGCACGCGAGCGTCGTGAACGAGCCCTTGCCGAGCGCGGGGTGGCGCCGGCGCACCGAGAGCATCCCGCGCACCCAGTGCAGCAGCGACGTGGGCTGGGCGAGCTGCGCCTCCACGTTGGTGTGCCCGTAGTGGTACACGAGCGACTGCACCAGGGGCAGGTAGAGCTTGCCCGGGTCCGCGACCGAGAAGCCGGCGTTGCGGTCGGGCGTCCACTGCATCGGCGTGCGGACGGCGTCGCGGTCCGGCAGCCAGATGTTGTCGCCCATGCCGATCTCGTCGCCGTAGTACAGGCAGGGGCTGCCCGGCAGCGCGAGCAGCAGCGCGTGCGCGAGCTCGATCTCCTTGCGCGAGTTGTCGAGCAGCGGGGCCAGGCGGCGCCGGATGCCGACGTTGGCGCGCATGCGCGAGTCGGGCGCGTACCAGCCGTACATGGCCGCGCGCTCCTCGGTCGAGACCATCTCGAGCGTGAGCTCGTCGTGGTTGCGCAGGAAGGTGCTCCACTGGGCGCCGTTGTCCGGGATCGGCGGCGTGTCGGCGAGGATGTCGACGATCGGCGCCGCCCGCTGGTCGCGCAGCGAGAAGTAGATGCGCGGCATCACGGGGAAGTGGAAGCACATGTGGCACTCCGGCTCCTCCTCGGTGCCGAAGTAGTGCACGACGTCCTCGGGCCACTGGTTGGCCTCGGCGAGCATGATCCGCCCGGGGAACTCCTCGTCGATCATCGCCCGGACGGTCCGCAGGAACGCGTGGGTCTCGGGGAGGTTCTCGCAGTTCGTGCCCTCGGCCTCGAAGAGGTACGGCACGGCGTCGAGCCGGAACCCGTCGACGCCCACCCGCAGCCAGAACCGCGCGACGTCGAGCATCGCCTCGACCACGCGGGGGTTCTCGAAGTTGAGGTCCGGCTGGTGGGAGAAGAAGCGGTGCCAGAAGTACTGGCGCCGCACCGGGTCGAAGGTCCAGTTCGAGGTCTCGGTGTCGACGAAGATGATGCGCGCGTCCTGGTAGCGCGTGTTGTCGTCGCTCCAGACGTAGAAGTCGCCGTACGGCCCCTCCGGGTTGGAGCGCGACGCCTGGAACCACGGGTGCTGGTCGCTGGTGTGGTTCATGACGAGGTCGATGACGACCCGCATGCCCCGCGCGTGCGCCTGCTCGATGAGCTCGTGGAAGTCGGCGATCGTGCCGTACTGGCCGGCGATCGCGGTGTAGTCGGCGACGTCGTAGCCGCCGTCGCGCAGCGGGCTCGGGTAGAACGGCGGCAGCCACAGACAGTCGATGCCGAGCCACTGCAGGTAGTCCAGCCGCTGGATCAGCCCGCGCAGGTCACCCGAGCCGGCGCCCGTCGAGTCCGAGAAGCACCGCAGCATGACCTCGTAGAAGACCGCCGTGCGGTACCACTCCGGGTCGTCGGAGAGGCCGTCGACCGGCGCCGGGTCGACGGCGGGCTGCCGCCCGGCCGGGAGGCGGATCTGCGAGGTGGTCGGCGCAGGCTCGCGCACCCGGGGCAGGGACGGCGTCGTCACGAGGCCTCCAGCACGACGACGTGGGCGGGACGCTCGGCCGGGTCGAGGCGGACGAACGCCTCCGAGCCCCACGAGTACCACTCGTCGCGCAGCACGTCGTGCGCGCGCACCTGCGCGGGCAGGCCCAGGTCGGCGAGGCCGAGGTTCACGACGCCCTCCCGAGCGTTCCAGGGGTCGAGGTTGACGATGACGACGACGGTGTCGGCCCGCCCCGTCGGGGAGTGCTCCGCGTCGAGGTGCTTGACCCACGCGATCGTGGCGTCGTCGCTGGTGGGCAGCACCCGCAGGGTGCGCAGCTGCTGCAGCGCGGGGTGCTCGCGGCGGATCTCGTTGAGGCGTCCGAGCAGCAGCGCGATGCCGTGCTGGCCCGCGGCGGACCAGTCGCGCGGCTTGAACTCGTACTTCTCGTTGTCGATCTGCTCCTCGACGCCGGGCCGGGGCACGTTCTCGACCAGCTCGTACCCGGAGTAGATGCCCCACGTCGGCGAGCCGAGCGCCGCGAGCACGGCCCGCACCGCGAACCCGGGCGAGCCGGTGGCCTGCAGGTAGGGCGGCAGGATGTCGTGGGTCGTCGGCCAGAAGCTCGGGCGCATCCACGCCCCCTGCTCGCCGGAGACCTCGGTGAGGTACTCGGCGAGCTCCGCCTTCGTGTTCCGCCACGTGAAGTACGTGTACGACTGGTGGAAGCCGATCTTCGCGAGCGCCTGCATCATCGCGGGGCGGGTGAACGCCTCCGAGAGGAAGACGATCTCCGGGTGGGCCGCGTGGACGTCCGCGAGCAGCCACTGCCAGAAGTCGAGGGGCTTGGTGTGCGGGTTGTCGACACGGAACAGCGTGACGCCGTGGTCGATCCAGACCTGCAGCACCCGGCGGACCTCGGCGTAGATCCCGGCGGGGTCGTTGTCGAAGTTGAGCGGGTAGATGTCCTGGTACTTCTTCGGCGGGTTCTCGGCGTAGGCGATCGACCCGTCGGCGCGCGTCGTGAACCACTCCGGGTGCTCGCGGACCCACGGGTGGTCCGGCGAGCACTGCAGGGCGACGTCGAGGGCGACCTCGAGCCCGAGCCCGCGCGCCCGCTCGACGAAGGCGTCGAAGTCGTCGAAGGTGCCCAGGCTGGGCTCGATCGCGTCGTGCCCGCCGTCCTGCGAGCCGATCGCGTACGGCGACCCCGGGTCACCGGGCTCGGTCTGCAGCGAGTTGTTGCGGCCCTTGCGGTTCGTGGTCCCGATGGGGTGGATGGGGGTCAGGTAGACGACGTCGAACCCCATCTCCGCGATCCGGGGCAGCTCCTCGGCCGCGGTGCGCAGCGTGCCCGAGCGCCACTCCTGCGCGCGGTCGTCCCACGTCGCGCCGTGCGAGCGCGGGAAGATCTCGTACCAGGCGCCGTAGAGCTCGCGCACGCGGCCCACCCGCAGCGGGTACGACGGCGACGCGCTCACCAGCTCGCGCAGCGGGGTGCGCGCGAGCGCCTCGCGCAGGGGCGGGGAGATGCCGACCGCGAGCCGGCCCTCGGGCGGCAGGAACGGGTCGACGAGCGCGCGGGCGGCGTAGGCGACGGTCTGCGCGTCCTCCTCGGGCATCGCCTCGGCGCCGGTCCGGGTCGCGGCGCGCTCCAGCAGCCGCGACCCCTCCGTCAGCATGAGCTCGACGTCGATGCCGGCACCGATCTTGATCGTCGCGTCGTGGACCCACGTCGCGTACGGGTCCGACCAGCCCTCCACGCGGAACGTCCAGTCGCCCTCGCGGTCCGGGACGAGCCGCGCCTCGTAGCGGTCGAGCCCGGGCGCGATGTCGCGCATGAGGGCGTGGCTGTGGTCGACGCCGTCGGGGTCGGTGAGGACGGCGGTGGCCGCGACCGCGTCGTGCCCCTCGCGGAACACGGTCGCGCGCACGACGAAGGCCTCGCCGACCACCGCCTTGGCGGGGAACCGGCCGGCCTCGGCCACCGGCGACACGTCGACGACCGGGATCCGGCCGATCCCGGGCTCCACGACCGTGCGGTCGGGCACCCGAGGTCCGGCGGCGCCGGCGCCCTGCGCGGGCACCGCCTCGGCGCTG
>NZ_HE978588.1:3378954-3386868 GCF_000312005.1 Cellulomonas massiliensis JC225 | reverse complement strand
GTCGTCGGTCCCGGCGCGGCGGCGAGCTCGGCCGGACCGCGCCCGCGGCGGCCCGAGGAACGGCGCGGACGGCCGGACGCAGGGGGTGTCGTCACACCTCCAGAACCTATCCGGAGGTCCGGGGGGTGGGCATCCGCAACACGGTGACGTGCGGCGTCGCCGCGGGCCCCTCAGACGAGCGACGCGAGCGCCCGCCCGACGGTGCGACCGGTGAACAGGCAGCCGCCGAGGAACGTCCCCTCGAGCGCACGGTGCCCGTGCGCCCCGCCGCCGCCGAACCCGGCGGCCTCGCCCGCCGCCCACAGGCCCGGCAGCACCTCGCCGTCGGGGCGCAGCACGCGGCCCTCCAGGTCGGTGTGCAGCCCGCCGAGGGTCTTGCGCGTGAGCACGGAGAGGCGGACCGCCAGCAGCGGGCCGTGCTCGGGGTCCAGCAGCCGGTGCGGCTTGGCCACGCGGATGAGCTTGTCGACGACGTAGCGGCGGGCCATGGCGGTGGCCACCACCTGCGGGTCCTTGCCGAGCCCGGAGGCCACCTGCCGGTCCCGCTCGACGATCGTCCGCTCGAGCTCGTCGGGATCGATGCGGTCCTCGCCCGTGAGGGCGTTCATCTTCGCGGCGAGCTCCTGGGGCGAGTCCGCCCAGAGGAACTCGTCCGAGCGCTCCGCGAACGTCTCGACGGGCCCGACCGCGCCGGGGCGCACGCGCTGGAGCAGCAGCCGCACGTCCTTGCCCGTGAGGTCGGGGTTCTGCTCGGAGCCCGAGAGCGCGAACTCCTGGCCGAGGATCGTCTTGTCGAGCACGAACCACGAGTGGTCGTCCCCGCGCTCCGTCACGTGCTGCAGCGCACCGAGCGCGTCGAAGCCCGGGAACAGGGGCGCCGGGAGGCGGTGGCCGTCGGCGTCGAGCCACAGGGAGCTCGGCCCGGCGAGGATGCGGATGCCGTGGTGCGACCAGACGGGCGAGTGGTCGGTGATGCCCTCGGGGTAGTGCCACATGCGGTCCTCGTGGACCACCGCGGCGCCGGCGGCCCGCGCGGCGACGATGCCCGAGCCGTCGACGTGGTCCGGCACGCCGGAGAGCATCCGCGCGGGCAGCCGCCCGGCGTGGGCCGGCCACGTGCGGCGCACGAGCTCGTGGTTCGCGCCGATGCCGCCCGTGGCGACCACGACCGCGGCCGCCTCGAGCTCGAAGGGGCGCACGCGCTCGCGGCTGCTCGGCTCGGCGCGCCCGACGCCGTCGTCCACCAGCACGTCGCCGCGCACGCCGGTCACCCGTCCGTCGGTCGTGACGAGCTCGGTCACGCGGTGGCGGAACCGCACGTCGACCAGTCCCGCGGCGCGCGCGTCCAGCAGCGCGCGGACGAACGGCTCGAGCACGCCCGGCCCGGTGCCCCACGTGACGTGGAACCGGGGGACGGAGTTGCCGTGCCCGCCGGCCAGGTGGCCGCCGCGCTCGGCCCACTGCACGAGCGGGAACCACCGGACCCCCAGCCCGTGCAGCCAGGCGCGCATCGGGCCCGCCGCGAAGTCGACGAAGCCCTCGGCCCACGCGCGGCCCCAGCGGTCATCGTCGCCGAACTGCGCCGAGCCGAACCAGTCCGCGAGCGCGAGCTCGGCGCTGTCGTGCACGCCCAGCCGGCGCTGCTCGGGGGAGTCGACGAGGAAGAGGCCGCCGAACGACCAGAAGGCCTGGCCGCCGAGCGAGGCGGCGTTCTCGGCGTCCAGCAGGACGACGCGGCGACCCGCCGCGACCAGCTCGGCGGTGGCGACCAGGCCCGACAGGCCGGCGCCGACGACCACGACGTCGTTCGTCATGAGCGCACTGTAGCGGCCGGGTCGGCCCGGTTCCTGGACGAGCGTCCAGCGAGTGTCAGGGCGCCTCGAGCACGTACACCCGCATGCTGAGCGGCTCCAGCAGCGTCACCGCGCCGCCGGCCAGGTGCAGCGTCCCCTCGATCGCCGCGGCGCGCTCCTCGTCCGGGCGCTCCCAGGTGGAGTCCCAGGCCAGGCGCCAGCGCTCCGACGCGTCCCCGGGGAGCGTGACGTCCACGGCACCGAGCGCGCCGTTGACGGCGAGCAGGACCGTGTCGTCGTCGGGCGGCGGCGCGGTGCGGACCATCTGCAGCGTCCGGACGGACGGGTCGTGCCAGCGCGCGTGGTCGAACGCCACGCCGCTCGCGTCGAACCACGCCAGGTCGGGCCGTCGCCCCGCCTCCGCCGGCAGGCCGGAGTAGAACGTGCGGGCCCGCAGCGCGACGTGGTCGCGGCGCAGCCGCAGCAGGTGCCGGGCCGTCGCGAGCAGGTCGGCGCGCCACGGGCTGGCGTCCCAGTGCACCCACGAGACCGGCGAGTCCTGGCAGTAGGCGTTGTTGTTGCCCTGCTGGGTGCGACCCATCTCGTCGCCCGCGGTGATCATGGGGGTGCCGGCCGCGAGCACGAGCGTCGCGAACAGGTTGCGGATCGACTGGCGGCGCAGCGGGACGATGTCGCTCGCGGGGGAGTCGGCGCCCACCGGTCCCTCGACGCCGTGGTTCCACGACCGGTTGTCGTCGGTCCCGTCGCGATTGTTCTCGCCGTTGCCGGCGTTGTGCTTGTGGTCGTACGTCACGAGGTCGGCCATGGTGAAGCCGTCGTGCGCCGTGACGTAGTTGACCGATGCCTGCGGCCCGCGGGCGAGCGGCGGGTCGGAGTGGCCGAAGAGGTCGACCGAGCCGGCCAGGCGGGTCGCGAGGTCGCGCACCCGGTGGCCGGGCAGCCCGTGGGCCGCGCGCGACGGGTCGGCCAGCCAGAACGAGCGGACCGCGTTGCGGAAGCGGTCGTTCCACTCCCCGAACGGGGCCGGGAACTGCCCCGTGCGCCAGCCGCCAGGCCCGAGGTCCCACGGCTCGGCGACGAGCTTGAGCGCCTGCAGCGTCGGCTCGGTCGCCAGCGCGACGAGCAGCGGGTGGTCGCGGTCGTAGCCGTCGCGGCCGCGGCCCAGGGTGACGGCCAGGTCGAAGCGGAAGCCGTCGACGCCGACGACGTCCGCCCAGTAGCGCAGCGAGTCGAGCGTCAGGGTCACGACGGCGGTCCGTCGGAAGTCGAGCGTGTTGCCGGTGCCCGTGGCGTCCGCGTACGCGGCGGGGACGCCGCCGTCGTGCGCGTAGTACATGGCGTTCGACAGGCCCTTGAACGACAGGTGCTGCCCCGGCAGGCCGCCCTCGGCCGTGTGGTTGTAGACGACGTCGAGCAGCACCTCCAGGCCCGCCTCGTGCAGCGCGTGGACGGCGGAGCGGAGCTCGTCGAGGACGGCCGCGGCCCCGGCGTCGCGGGCGCCCTGCGTCGCGTACGGCGCGTGCGGGGCGAAGAAGCCGAGCGTGCTGTAGCCCCAGTAGTTGGTGAGGCCGCGGCGGGCGAGGAAGGGTTCCGGCGCGAAGGCGTGGACGGGCAGCAGCTCGACGGCCGTGACGCCGAGGCCGAGCAGGTGGTCCACCACCGCGGGGTGCGCCAGCCCTGCGTACGTGCCCCGCAGCTCGGGCGGCAGGAACGGCGCCAGCTGGGTGAGGCCCTTGACGTGCGCCTCGTAGACGACGGTGTCGCGCCACGGCGTCCATGGGCGGTTGGCCGCGGGGTCGGGGCTCGCGAGAGACGCGGGGTCGACGACGACCGACCACGGGACGTGCCCGGCGGAGTCGCGCGGGTCGGCGGGGCCGTACGGGTCGCCGCGGCTCTCGTCGTCGACGACGTGGCCGTAGGTCTGCGGCCCGAGCGCGACCTCGCCGTCGAGCCCGCGCGCGTACGGGTCGACGAGCAGCTTCGCCGGGTTGAACCGGTGCCCCGAGGCGGGGTCCCAGGGACCGTGGGTGCGCAGGCCGTAGCGCTGGCCCGCCGCGAGCCCGGGGACGACGAGCGTCCAGCACCCCAGCGTGGGGCCGTGCATGGGCAGGCGGCGCTCCTGCGTCCCGTCCCAGAGGCACAGGTCCACGCCGGTCGCGTGCGGCGCCAGGACGGCGAACTCGACGCCGCCGTCGACCACGTGCGCGCCGAGCCGGGGAGGGCGGGCGCCCGGGCGTGCGGGCAGCAGGTCGTGCGGTGTCACGGCAGCCATTGTGCCGGTGCGCGCGCCGGCGCCGTGCGGCGGGCGGCGGCGGGCGGCGTCGGGCGGCGTCGGGCGGCGTCGGCCGCGTCCCGCGTGCTGGTCCGGCGCGGGGCGGGCCACGGCGCGCGGGTAACCTTCCCCGGGTGAGGATCGTGGTGTGCGTCAAGCACGTGCCGGACATCCAGTCGGAGCGAGCCCTGGGCGAGGACGGCCGCGTCGTGCGCGACGGCGGCGACGGCACGCTCAACGAGCTCGACGAGAACGCGCTCGAGGCGGCGCTCGTGCTCGCCGAGGAGCACGGCGGCGAGGTCGTCGTCGTGACGGCCGGCCCCGACGACGCCGTCGACGCGGTCCGCAAGGGCCTGCAGATGGGCGCCGACCAGGCCGTCCACGTCGTCGACGACGCGATCGCCGGGTCGGACGCGGTCGGCACCGCGCGTGTGCTGGCGGCCGTGGTGCGCCACCTCGAGGCCGACGGCCCCGTGGACCTCGTCGTGACCGGCATGGCGGGGCTCGACGGGCTCACCTCGCTGCTGCCCACCGCGCTGGCCGCGCTCCTCGGCCGGCCCGCGCTCCCGCTCGCCGCCGAGGTGACGGTCGCGGACGGTGCCGTGCGCGTGACGCGCAACCTCGACCACGCGACCGAGGTGCTCGAGGCCCCGCTGCCGGCCCTCGTCTCCGTCACCGACCAGGCGAACGAGCCGCGCTACCCGGCGTTCGCGGGCATCATGGCGGCGCGCAAGAAGCCCGTGACGACGCTCACGCTCGACGACCTCGGCCTCGCGCCCGAGCTGGTCGGCGCGGCCGGCGCCCGGACCCGCGTGCTCGAGGCCGCCCCCCGGCCCGCCCGCGAGGACCGGGTGCTCCTCCACGACACCGGCGACGCCGGCGTCCGCCTGGCCGCGTACCTCGTCGAGCAGCAGCTCGCCTGACCCCGCTCGCGCGTGCGCGCCCGCGCCGCCCGACCGACGACCGTGAGGAACCCGTGACCGACACGACCACCGTGCTCGTCCTGCTCGACCACACGCCCGACGGCGCCCTGCGCGCGCCCGTCCGGGAGCTCGTCACCCTGGCCCGCGGGCTCGCCGGCCCCTCCGGGGTGCACGGCGCGTGGGCGGTCGACGGCGTCGAGCCCTCCGCCGAGGCGCTCGCCGACCTCACCGCGCTCGGCGTCGCCCACGTGCACCGCCTCGTCACCGACGCCGACGTGCACCTGACGGCCGTCCTGGCCGAGGGCCTCGCCTCGCTGCTCGACGCGACGGGCGCCGGGCTCCTGCTCGCGACCTCGTCGTTCGAGAACAAGGAGGTCGCCGCGCGCCTCGCCGTCGCGACCGGGGCGGGTGTCGTCACGGACGCCGACGCGCTCGACGTCGTGGACGGCCAGGTCGTCGCCGGCAAGACGGTGTTCGCGGGGACGTGGACCACGCGCTGCGCGATCACGACCGAGCTCGCGGTCGTCACCGTGAAGGCGAACTCGGTCGCCGTCACCGAGGCCGAGACGCAGGCCGCGCCGGTGGTGGGCGAGCACGCGTTCGCCGCGAGCCCGGCCGCGACCGCGGTGCGGGTCGTCGAGCGCACGCAGCGCCCGGACAGCGGGCGTCCCGACCTCGGCAGCGCGCACGTGGTCGTCGTCGGCGGCCGCGGCACCGAGGGCGACTTCTCGCAGGTCGAGGAGCTGGCGGACGTGCTCGGCGGTGCGGTGGGCGCGACGCGCGTCGCCACCGACGAGGGCTGGATCGGGCACGACGCCCAGATCGGCCAGACCGGCGTGACGATCAGCCCGCGGCTCTACATCGGCGCGGGCGTCTCGGGTGCCGTGCACCACCGGGGCGGCATGCAGGCCTCCGGCACGATCGTCGCGGTCAACTCCGACGCCGACGCCCCCATCTTCGAGATCGCCGACTTCGGGATCGTGGGCGACCTGCGCACGGTGCTCCCGCAGGCGGCGGCCGAGCTGCGCCGGCTGCGCGCCGAGGGCTGACGGCCCCGCGGGGGCGGCTCAGGCCAGCTCGCGGATCCAGCCGATCGTCGCCATCGCCTGCGCCGCCTGGAAGCGACGCAGGTTCGGGATGCCCGGCGGGGCGGGCAGCTGCGAGCCCCACGCGAAGTAGCCGGCGAGGCCCGCGAGGACCGACACGAGCTGCTCGTCGTCCACGCCCTCCGAGACGGGCTGCGAGCGGAACAGCTCGGCGGGGCTGCCGCCGCCCTGCAGGGCGACGCTCGGCAGCATGAACGCGAGGTCGAGCCACGGCGCACCGACGCTCGCGTGCGGCCAGTCGATGAGCCACACCCGGCCGTCGTCGTCGATGAGGACGTTGTCGGCGCGCAGGTCGCCGTGGACGAGACCGTCGCCCTGGCACGCCACGAGCGCGTCCTGCTCGCGCACCACCAGCCGCTCCAGGTGCGCCAGGGCCCAGCGGCCCCACTCGCCGCCGAGGTCGGCCCGGCGGCGCTGCTCGTCGCGCGGCAGCGCCTCGAACCGGCGCCAGCCCGTGAAGTCGTCCGCCAGCCGGTCGTCGGAGCGGGGCAGCGTGTGACCGGGCAGCGGCTCCGCCTCGGCGAGCAGGTCGAGCGCCGCGAGCACGGAGTCGAGGTCGTCGCGCCGCCACGGCAGGACCGGCGAGCGGCCGTGGACCACCTCCATGCCGATGATCACCCACTCGCCGTCGTCCCACGACCACTGCAGGCGGGGCGCCGGGACCTCGGGCGGCAGGCTGCGCGCGACCTGGATCTCCTGGCGCGCCAGCTCGGGCGAGTGCGGGTTCTGCTCGGCGGAGACGGCCTTGACGAAGACCCCGCGGCCGTCGGCGAGCTCGAGCACCGCCGCGAAGCCGGGGCTGAAGCCGCTGGTCGCCGTGATCTCCGCCGTGACCTGCGCGCCGGCCAGCTCGGCGATGCGAGCCCGGACGTGCCGCGGCAGGTCGCGCCAGTCGAGCCGCTGCCCGCTGAACGCGGGTGGTAGCGCGATGGCGTCGTCGGCACTCACGGCGACATCCTGCCAGGTCGCACCGGGCCGCCGCGGGGGCGATCCACGGACCGGGCGCTCGTAGGATGCGGGGGTGACGGCCTACCTCGACCACGCCGCGACCACCCCGGTGCTGCCGGCGGCGGCGCGGGCGCTCGCGGACCAGCTCGCGGCGGCCGGCAACCCGTCGTCGCTGCACGCGTCCGGCCGAGCCGCGCGGCGCGTGGTGGAGGAGTCCCGCGAGCGGCTCGCGGCGGTCCTGGGCGCACGCCCGAGCGAGGTCGTCTGGACCTCGGGCGGCACGGAGGCCGACAACCTGGCCGTCAAGGGCCTGGCCTGGGCCCGGCGTGCCGAGGACCCCCGGCGCGACGTGGTCCTGGTCTCGGCCGTCGAGCACCACGCCGTCCTCGACCCGGCGGCGTGGCTCGGCGCGCACGACGGCGCCCTGGTGGTCCACCTCCCCGTCGACGACGAGGGGACGGTCCGGCTCGACGCGCTCGCCGACGCCCTCGACACGTACGGCCCCCGCGTCGCGCTGGTGTCGGTGATGCTCGCGAACAACGAGGTCGGGACGCTGCAGCCCGTCCCCGACGTGGTGGCGCTCGCGCACGCCCGCGGGGTGCCCGTGCACAGCGACGCGGTGCAGGCGCTCGGTCAGGTGCCGGTGCGGTTCGACGCGCTCGGCGTGGACGCGCTCACGGTCACGAGCCACAAGATCGGGGGCCCCGGCGGAGTCGGGGCGCTCGTCGTCGGGCGCAGCACGGCGCTCGAGCCCGTGCTGCACGGCGGCGGTCAGGAGCGCGGCGTGCGGTCGGGCACCCTCGACGCCGCGCTGGTGCGCGGGTTCGCCGTGGCGGCGGACGAGGCGGTGG
>NZ_HE978588.1:3308897-3378558 GCF_000312005.1 Cellulomonas massiliensis JC225 | reverse complement strand
CGCGGGTGCCCGACGCCGTGCTGCGCGGCCCCGCGGACCCGGCGCGACGCCTGCCCGGCAACGCGCACCTCACCTTCCCCGGCTGCGAGGGCGACTCCCTGCTGTACCTGCTCGACGCCGCGGGCGTCGAGGCCTCGACCGGCTCCGCCTGCCAGGCCGGCGTGCCGCAGCCCAGCCACGTGCTGCTGGCGATGGGCGTCGACCCCGACGACGCGCGCGGCGCGCTGCGGTTCAGCCTCGGCCACACCTCGACCGCGGACGACGTGGACGCGCTGCTCGCGGCCCTGCCGGCCGCCGTCGAGCGGGCGCGCGCGGCAGGGCTCGCCACGGCCGCGCCGGCGGGGGTGCGCTGATGCGCGTCCTGGCGGCGCTCTCCGGCGGCGTGGACTCCGCCGTCGCCGCGGCCCGTGCCGTGGACGCCGGCCACGACGTCGTCGGCGTGCACATGGCCCTGTCCCGCAACCGCGACCAGTTCCGCACCGGCTCGCGCGGCTGCTGCTCGATCGAGGACGCGGGCGACGCCCGCCGCGCGGCCGACGTCCTCGGCATCCCGTACTACGTCTGGGACCTGTCCGAGCGGTTCGAGAGCACGGTCGTCGCGGACTTCCTGGCCGAGTACGAAGCCGGCCGCACGCCCAACCCCTGCGTGCGGTGCAACGAGCACATCAAGTTCGAGGCGCTGCTCGACAAGGCCGTCGCCCTCGGGTTCGACGCCGTCTGCACCGGCCACTACGCGCGCGTCGAGGAGCGCGCGGACGGCACCCGCGCGCTGCACCGCGCGCGGGACCTGGCCAAGGACCAGTCGTACGTGCTCGCCGTCATGGGCCCGCGCCGGCTCGCCCGCGCGCTGTTCCCGCTGGGCGACGTCGCCTCCAAGGACGAGACCCGCGCCGAGGCGGCGGCGCGCGGGCTCTCCGTGTCCGCCAAGCCCGACTCCTACGACATCTGCTTCGTCGCCGACGGCGACACCCAGGGGTTCCTGCGCGAGCGGCTCGGGTCGCGGCCGGGAGAGGTCGTCGACGCGGCCGGGACCGTCGTCGGGGAGCACGACGGCGCGTACGCGTTCACGGTCGGCCAGCGCCGCGGCCTGCACCTCGGCCGGCCCGCCCCCGACGGGCGCCCCCGCTACGTGCTCGCGATCGAGCCGGTCGCCAACCGCGTCGTGGTGGGGACGGCGGACGAGCTCGCGGTCGACGTCGTCGCCGCCGACCGGGCGGTGTGGTTCGAGGAGGTCGGCCCGTCCGTCCGGTGCCAGGTGCAGGTGCGGGCCCACGGCAGCGCGCTGCCGGCGCTCGCGCGGGTGCGCGACGAGCGGGTCGAGGTCGAGCTCGACGCACCGCTGCGCGGCGTGGCGCCGGGGCAGTCGCTCGTGCTCTACGACGGCACCCGCGTGCTGGGCCAGGCGACCGTCACGGCGGCCCGGCGGGCGGGCGTGCCCGCGTGACCGGCGTCTCCGGCGTGGGCGGGTGGCCCGGCACCGACCCGCTCGAGGCGCAGGGCGTCGTCGTCGGCGACCTCGTCGACACGGGCGACGTCGACGGGCTGCCGTTCACCGTCACGCTGCCGGCGCGCGGGCCGTGGGCCACGCCGACCGGTCAGGCCGTCGCGCGCCTCGTCGAGCTGCCGGCCGAGCTCGGGCCGCACGGCTGGCGGCTGGCGGACCGGCCGGGCGCGGACCTGGCCCGTGCTCGGGCGCTGCGGCGCGAGGACCTGGACGCGCTCGCGGTCGCCGCGCACGGCTACGAGGGGCCCCTGGTCGTTCCCGTGCTCGGGCCCGTGACGCTGGCCGCGGAGCTGTACCTCGCGCGGGGCGACCGGGCCGTGGCCGACGCCGGGGCCGTGCGCGAGCTGGCCGAGTCGAGCGCCGCCGGCCTCGGCGAGCACCTCGCCGACCTCGCGCGCGCCGTCCCCGGCGCCCGCCCGACGGTCCTGGTGCTCGAGTCCCTCGTGGGGCAGGTCGTCGCCGGCGTGCTGCCGTCGTTCTCCGGTTACCGACCGCTGCGGGCCGTCGCCGCGCCGGTCGTCGGGGAGCGCGTGGCAGCCCTCGTCCGCGGTGCGCGCGAGGGCGGCGCGGAGCGGGTCGTCGTCCACGTGGGGTCCACCGCGACGGCCGTGCCGCTCGCGCGCTCGGCGGGCGCCGACGCGGTCGCGGTCGAGGTGGAGGCGCTCGGCGAGGCGGGCTGGGAGCGTGTCGCGGAGGCGGTCGAGGGCGGCCTGCGGCTGTGGGCGCAGGTGCCGGTGCAGGCCACGTCGCAGTGCGCCGGTCCGGACGTGCGCGGGCAGGCGGACACGGTGCTGCGCCCCTGGCGCGCGCTGGGCCTGCCCGCCCGGGGTCTGGACGACGTCGTGCTGCTCGTCGACCCCGCGGGCTCGGGTCCGGACGACGCCCGCGGCGCGCTCGCGGGTGCCGTGCGGGCCGCCCGCCTGCTCGCGGAGCACGCGCAGTCCTGACCGGGTGCCGGGGCGTGGCCGGCCGCGCGCGGTGTCGGTGCCGGACGCCATGATGGGGCCGTGAGCGAGCACCTCGACGACGGCAGCGCGGGCCCCTCGACGGAGACGACGGTCCCGCCCGAGGCGCGGCGGCGCTGGCAGGAGCTCGCGGACCGCGTGCTGGCGGACCAGTTCGCGTACTACGTGCGCGACGCGCCCTCGTCGTCCGACGCGGAGTACGACGCCCGCCTGCGCGAGCTGCAGGCGCTGGAGGACCAGCACCCCGGCCTGCGCACCCCGGACTCCCCGACGCAGCGGGTCGGCGGCACGTTCTCAACGGACTTCACGGCCGTCGACCACGTCGAGCGGATGCTGTCGCTGGACAACGCGTTCTCGGACGACGACGTCGCGGCGTGGGCGGCCCGAGTGCAGCGCGACCTCGAGACCGAGGCGGCGCTGCACTACCTGTGCGAGCTCAAGATCGACGGTCTGGCCATCGCGCTGCTGTACGAGCGGGGGCGGCTCGTGCGGGCGGCGACCCGCGGGGACGGGCGCACGGGGGAGGACGTCACGCTCAACGTGCGGACGATCGGGACGATCCCCGACGTGCTCGCCGGCGACCCGTCGACCCACCCCGAGCTCATCGAGATCCGCGGCGAGGTGTTCCTCCCGGTCGAGGCGTTCACCCGCCTCAACGAGGCCCAGGTGGAGGCCGGGCGCGCGCCGTTCGCGAACCCGCGCAACGCGGCGGCCGGCTCCCTGCGGCAGAAGGACCCCCGCGTCACCGCGTCGCGGCCGCTGCGGATGTACGCGCACGGGATCGGCGCGCTGCGCTGGGGCGCCGGTCAGGGCGCGGGCATTGAGCGGCAGTCGCAGGTCTACGACCTCCTGGCGGGCTGGGGCGTGCCGACGTCGTCGCACACCCGCGTGGTCGAGGGGCTCGACGGCGTGCGCGAGATGATCGGCTACTACGGCGAGCACCGGCACGACGTCGAGCACGAGATCGACGGCATCGTGGTGAAGGTCGACGAGATCGCGCTGCAGCGTCGCCTGGGGGCCACCAGCCGCGCGCCGCGCTGGGCGATCGCGTACAAGTACCCGCCGGAGGAGGTCAACACGCGCCTGCTGGCCATCGAGGTCGGCATCGGCCGCACGGGCCGCGCGACGCCGTTCGCGGTGATGGAGCCCGTCGTCGTGTCGGGCTCGACCGTCCGGCAGGCGACCCTGCACAACCAGGACGTCGTGCGCGCGAAGGGCGTGCGCGTCGGCGACATGGTGGTGCTGCGCAAGGCGGGCGACGTGATCCCCGAGGTGGTCGGCCCGGCACCCCAGGCGCCCGACGACGACGTGCCGCGCGTCGAGTGGCACATGCCGACCGAGTGCCCGGAGTGCGGCACGCCGCTGCGCCCGATGCGCGAGGGGGACGTGGACCTGCGCTGCCCGAACGCCTACGGGTGCCCGGCCCAGGTGCGGGGGCGCCTGGAGCACATCGGCTCGCGCGGCGGCCTCGACGTCGAGGCGCTGGGCGAGGTCACCGCGGCGGCGCTCAGCCAGCCGGAGGTGCCCGAGACGCCGCCCGTGCCCAACGAGGCGTTCCTGTTCGACCTCGTCGGGTACGGGTCCGACGCCTCGCCGGAGGAGGTCGCGCGGGTGCGCGCCGAGAGCCTCGAGCGCCTCGCGCAGGTCGAGGTCGTCGTGCGCGACGCGGAGACGGGGCTGCCCAAGGAGGACGAGGACGGCGCGGTCCGGCGGCGCACGCCGTTCCGGCGCACGCTGAAGCACGCACGGGCGGCGCGCGCCGCCGCCGAGGCCCGCGGCGAGACCCTGCGGGAGTGGGAGCCGTCGGAGGCGGCCCGCACGCTGCTCGACCAGCTCGACGCCGCGAAGACCAAGGAGCTGTGGCGGGTCCTGGTCTCGCTGTCGATCCGCAACGTCGGCCCGAGCGCCGCGCGCGCCCTGGCGACCGAGCTCGGCTCGATGGCGGTGCTGCGCGAGGTGGTCGCGGACCGGGCGACGGCGCACGAGCGCCTCGGACGCGTCGACGGCGTGGGGCCGACCATCGTCGACTCGATCGTCGACTGGTTCACCGGCCCGGACGGCGGCTGGCACACCGAGATCGTCGACCGCTGGGCGGCGGCCGGGGTGCGGATGGCGGACGAGCGCGACGCGTCGACGCCGCGCACGCTCGAGGGCCTCACCGTCGTGGTGACGGGCAGCCTCGACGGCTTCAGCCGGGACGAGGCGAAGGAGGCGATCCTGTCGCGCGGCGGGAAGGCTGCCGGCTCCGTCTCGAAGAACACCGACTTCGTCGTCGTGGGCGAGAACGCCGGCTCCAAGGAGGCGAAGGCGCGGGACCTCGGCCTGCGCATCCTCGACGAGGCGGGGTTCCGCGCCCTGCTCGACGGCGGTGCGGCGGCGGTGCCCGAGGCGGCGCCGGCGGCGGACGAGGAGCAGGGGACCCACGCGTGAAGGTCGCCGCGCTCGACGGCCCGCGGGTGTCGGTCGCCTCGCCGCGCCAGGTCCGCGACGCCGGTGCGATCACCGGCGAGGCGTACGCGGCCGACCGGCTCACGGAGGACGACGACCCGTACATGCGGGAGCTGCGGGACGCCGAGCGGCGCGCGGCGGAGGCGGTCCTCCTCGTCGCGACGGTCCCGGGGGCGGACGGCGCCGCGGACGCGGGCGACGACTCCGAGCAAGGGCGGGGCGTCGTCGTCGGGACGATCACGCTGGCCCCCGCCGGCACGTCGTACGCCGAGGTGGCGGCGCCGGGCGAGGTCGAGCTGCGCATGCTCGCGGTCGCGCCGGAGGCGCGCGGACGGGGGACGGCGGAGGCGCTCGTGCGCGCCGCGCTGCGCGAGGCGGTCGTGCGGGGGGCCCGGCGCGTCGTGCTGTCGAGTCTCGACGAGATGCTCGTCGCCCAGCGCCTGTACGCGCGGCTGGGGTTCACGCGGCGGCCGGAGCGGGACTGGTCGCACGAGCACGTCCGGCTCCGGGTGTGGGTCTGGGAGCCGCCGGACGCGCCCGGAGCACCGGCGGAGGTCGCGACGTGGCCGCCCGTGCGCACGGTGGTGACGCCGCACGGGTGGCGGGTCGGGCTGTCGTCCGGCTTCACGCGCCGGGCCAACAGCGCGCTGCCGCCGGCGGGCACCGGGCTCGACGGGCCGGCCGTCGCGGCGGGGCTCGACGAGGTCGAGGCCGCGTACGCGCAGGCGGGGCTGCCCGCGGTCGTGCGGGTCCCCGCAGGGCGGCCCGTCGCGGAGCTCGACGCACGCGGCTACGCGGTCGTCTCCGAGACCGACGTCCAGGTGCGGGGGATCGACGGGCTGCCTGCCGCGCAGGTGCCGTCGGGCGTGCGCCTCGCCGGTGCCGCCGAGCCGGACGACGCCTGGCTCCGGGCCTGGCTCGGCGTCAAGAGCGCGGGGACGGACACCGCGCTCGCCCGCCGGCTGCTCACCGGGGCGCCGTCGGACTACCTCACGGCGCGCGACGCCTCCGGCGCGGTGCTCGGCGTCATCCGTGCCGCCCGCGTCGAGGACTGGGTGGGGCTGTCGTGCCTCGTCGTCGCGCCGGCCGCCCGGCGTCTGGGGCTCGGCCGGGCGCTCACGCTGCACGCCCTCGAGAGCGCGGCGGACCGCGGGGCGGCGCGCGCGTTCCTGCAGGTCGAGGTCCACAACGGCGCCGCGGCGCGCCTCTACGGCGCGCTCGGGTTCGCGACGGCGGACGCGTACGTGTACCGCGAGCGGCCGCTCGGCTGACGCCGGGAAGCGCTAGGAGCGGGCCGCCCAGAGCAGCCCGCGCTCGACGACGGTGCGCAGCTCCGGGATCTCGAGGTCGGCGAGCTGGTGCCCGGGGGTGGCCACGAAGACGCGCCCGGCGCCCCAGCGGCGCGTCCAGACCGCCGGGCAGACGACCGGCTCGTGCCAGGCGTCGCCCGGTGCCGGCGTGATCGTCGTCGTCGCCAGGACGTCGTTCAGGGGGTCGGTCAGGACCCAGTACTGCTCGGAGCGCAGGGAGATCCGGCTGATCCCGGCGACGACGGGGTGGTCGGCGCGCGTGGGCAGGACCTCGACGACGTGGTCGATGATGCCGCGCTCGTGCGCGACGAACTGGCCGCCGACGAGCTGCAGGTAGTCGGTGGCCATGCGGAACGAGTCGACGATCCCCCCGTGCCACCCGGCGAAGCCGGTGCCGGCGGCGACGGCCTCGCGCAGCCCGCGCAGCTCGTCCGCCAGGATCTCGCCCATCGTCCAGCACTGGACGACGAGGTCGGTGGCGGCCATGACGTCGGCGTCCGCGTAGACCTCCAGCGAGCTCTCGACCGTCACGTCGAAGTGCTCGCGCAGGAACGGGACGAACAGGTCCACGGCCTCGGCGGGCGCGTGCCCGTCCCAGCCGCCCTGCACGACGAGCGCGCGACGCCCGCTCACACGACCACCTCCGTCACCGGGGACCTCGTCCCGCCGTCGTCCGTCTGCCTGCCGTCGATGCCCCGCACGCGTGCTACCCGATCGCCGCGTCGATCGCGGCGGGGGACAGGACGTGCTCGGCGGCCATGGTGCTCGCTCCGAGCACGCCGGCGCGAGCACCGGTGCGGGACGCGACGATGCGCAGGTGCTGGGTCGCGAGGGGCAGCGAGCGGCGGTAGACCACCTCGCGGATGCCGGCGAGCAGGTGCTCGCCCGCCTCGGCGACGATCCCGCCGATGACGATGACCGACGGGTTGAGCATGCTCACGCAGGCGGCGAGCACGCTGCCGATGTGCCGTCCGGCCTCACGGACCTCGCGCGCGGCGTCCAGGTCGCCCGCGCGCACGAGCGCCACCACGTCGGCGGCGTCCGTCGCCGCCACGGCGCGTGCCGCCAGCGCCGCGGCGATCGCCGGGCCGGCCGCGACGGCCTCCAGGCAGCCGGTGTTGCCGCACCGGCAGGGCTGGTCGGCACCGTCGACCGCGATGTGGCCGAGGTCGCCCGCAGCGCCCTGGGCGCCGCGACGGATGTCGCCGTCGGAGATGATCCCGGCCCCGATCCCGGTCGCGACCTTGACGAACAGGAGGTGGTCGACGGCCGGCCACTGGGAGGCGTGCTCACCGAGCGCCATGATGTTGACGTCGTTGTCGACGAGGACGGGGACGTGCAGGCGGCGGCCCAGCAGCGCCGGCACGTCGGCGTCGTCCCAGCCGGGCATGATCGGCGGGTTGATGGGGCGGCCCGTCGAGTGCTCGACGGGGCCGGGCAGCCCGACGCCCACGCTGACGAGGTCCTCGAGCGGACGCTCGGCCTTCTCGAGCAGGAGGTGGCCGATCTCCACGACGCGGTCCAGCACCGCCTGCGGCCCCTCGGCGATCGCGATGGGCTCGCCGTGCTCCGCGAGGACGGCCCCGGCGAGGTCGGTGACGGCCAGGCGCGCGTGCGTCGCGCCCAGGTCGACGGCGAGGACGACGCGGGCGGCCGGACGGAAGGCGAACGTCGCCGGCGGGCGGCCGCCCGTCGAGCTCGCCTCGCCGGCCGCGGCCACCAGCCCGGAGGCGATCAGCGCGTCCACGCGCGCGGCGATGGTGGACCGGGCCTGGCCCGTGAGCGTGGCCAGGTCGGAGCGGGTGCGGGGCTGGCCGTCACGCAGGAGCTGGAACATCTCGCCGGCGCCCGTCGGGCGCGGGGCGAACTTCGTCAGCTCGTCCACGCCGGCTCCTGCGCCCTCATGGCGCCCAGTCAACCACTGACGGCGTCGGGTTCGGTCCATCGCGCGCCGCCTTTCGTAGGTCACGGTCTCATAACCGTGGCGACACCTTATCGACTTTTGCTTGACGGTCGACATAAGTGGCTCGTAGCGTCTGCCGCATGGTCAACGCGGACCGCCACGAACCGGGCACCGGCCCTCGCTACGGCACGGCCGACGCCGCCCTGCCGGCCGAGGGCGGCCGTGCCGACGCCACCACCGACGCCGTCGCCGCCTCCGACGGCGCGCCCGTCCTGCTGCGGATGCAGGGCATCGTCAAGCAGTTCCCCGGCGCGCGCGCCCTCGACGGCGTCGACCTGGAGGTGCGCGCGGGCGAGGTGCACTGCCTGCTGGGGCAGAACGGCGCCGGGAAGTCGACGCTCATCAAGGTGCTCGCCGGGGCGCACCAGCCCGACGAGGGCGAGATCCTCGTCGACGGCGAGGTCGTCACCCTCCCGCACCCGGTGGCCGCCCTGCGTCTCGGCATCGCGACGATGTACCAGGAGCTCGACGTCGTCGATGGCCTGTCGATCGCCGAGAACCTGTACCTCGGCCACGAGCTCGCGAGCGGCGGGTTCACGCAGCGGCGCGCCGCCGCCGCGCGCACGCGCGAGATCCTCCAGCGGCTCGGCCACGGCGACCTCTCGCCGCACCGCGAGGTGGGCTCGCTGTCCGCCGCCGGCAAGCAGGTCGTCCAGCTCGCCCGGGCGCTGTCGCACGACGCGCGGGTCATCGTCATGGACGAGCCGAGCGCCGTGCTCGACTCCGAGGAGGTCGCCAACCTCTTCCGCGTGGTGCGCGACCTCACGGCCCGCGGTGTGGCGATCGTCTACATCTCGCACCGCCTGGAGGAGATCCGGCAGATCGGCGACCGGATCACGGTGCTCAAGGACGGCCGCACGGTCGCGACCGGGCTCCAGGTGGCGGACACCCCGACCGCGGACCTCATCCGCCTCATGACGGGCCGCAGCGTCGAGTACGCGATCCCGCGCCGCCCCGCGGTGCCGGACGACGCGCCGACGCTGCTCAGCGTGCGCGGGCTCGGTCTCGGGCGGACCTTCTCGGACGTCTCGTTCGACGTGCGGGCGGGCGAGGTCGTCGGCCTCGCCGGGCTCGTCGGCTCCGGGCGCTCGGAGATCCTCGAGACCGTGTTCGGCGCACGCAAGGCGACCGCCGGCACGGTCGAGGTGGAGCGCCGCGCGCTGCGGCCCGGCTCGGTCGGCGACGCCGTCGCGGCCGGGATCGGCCTGTGCCCGGAGGAGCGCAAGAGCCAGGGGCTCCTGCTCGACGAGCCGCTCTACCGGAACATCACGCTCTCCACCTTCGCCCGCACGGCGAACGCGTCGTTCCTCGACGAGGCCGCCGAGCGGCGCGCCGCCCGCGAGCAGGTGACCGCGCTCGACGTCCGCCCCGCCGACGTCGACCGCGAGGCCCGGACGCTGTCGGGCGGCAACCAGCAGAAGGTGCTGCTCGCGCGCTGGCTCGTGCACGGCTGCCGCGTGCTCCTGCTCGACGAGCCCACGCGCGGCGTCGACGTCGGCGCGCGGGCCGAGATCTACGCGCTCGTGGCCGAGCTGACCGCGCGGGGGAACGCGGTCGTCGTGGTCTCGAGCGAGATCGACGAGGTGCTCGGCCTGGCCGACCACGTGCTCGTCGTCTCCGAGGGACGGGTGGTCCACACCGGTCCCGCGTCCGACATCGACGAGCACCGGGTGCTCGACCTCGTCATGGAAGGAAGTGCCGCGTGAGCGAGCAGCACACCGTCCCCGTTCCCACGGCGGACGAGTCAGCGCGCGTCGAGCGCGAGTCGTCGACGCGGCGCCGCCGCAGCTGGCTGAGCGGGCCCGCCGCCCGCAACCTCGGGCTCGTCATCGCGCTCGTCCTCATCTGCGTCGTCGGGGTGGTGACGGCCGGCGAGCGGTTCGCGAGCGTGCCGAACCTGCTGACGATCCTGCGGCTCGCCGCCGTCATCGGCGTCCTGTCGATCGGCATGACCTTCGTCATCACCGGCGGCGGCATCGACCTGTCGGTCGGGTCGGTGCTCGGCCTGTCGTCCGTCTGGGCCTCGACGATCGCCACGCAGACGATGGCGCAGAACAGCCACTGGATCGTCATGGTGCTGTGCGCGCTCGCCGTCGGCGTCGGCGCGGGCCTCGTCAACGGCGTGCTCATCGCGTACGGGAAGGTGGTCGCGTTCATCGCGACCCTGGCGATGATGGTCGCCGCGCGCGGGCTCGCCGAGATGATCGCCAACCGGCAGACGCAGGTCGTCCGGGTGCGCGAGTTCCTCGAGGTGTTCAGCGGCAACATCCTCGGCATCTCGACCCTGGTCTGGATCTTCGCGCTCGTCGCGGTCGCCGGCTGGGTGCTGCTCAACCGCACGACGTTCGGCCGGCGCACCATCGCCATCGGCGGCAACCCCGAGGCCGCGCGGCTCGCCGGCATCAAGGTCAAGCGCCACACGATGTACCTGTACGCGCTCGCCGGCCTGGCCGCGGGCATCGCGGGCGTCATGATGCTCGGCCGCACCACCGCGGGCTCGTCGACCAACGGCCAGCTCTACGAGCTCGACGCGATCGCCGCGGTGGTCGTCGGCGGCACGCTCCTCGCGGGCGGCCGGGGCACCATCGTCGGCACCGTGCTCGGCGTGCTCATCTTCACCACGCTGAGCAACGTGTTCACGCAGAACAACCTGTCGATCTCGGCCCAGGCGGTCGCCAAGGGCGTGATCATCGTCGTCGCCGTGCTGCTGCAGCAGCGGTTCGCCGAGCGCTCCCGCGCCGCCACCACCTGAGTCCCGGCGGCCGCCGGCCGGCGACCGCCCGCACGTCCGCTCCTCGCTCCCTCGTCCCACGCGCACGACCCCGATCAAGGAGGATCGCCATGTCCGCACTGCGCCGTCCCGGCTCGTCCGGCACCGCCCGCACCCCCCGCCGCTGGCTCGCCGCGGCCGGTGCGCTCGCCGTCACCGCACTCGCGGTGGCCGGTTGCACCTCGAACGCCCCCGCCGAGGACCCGAGCGCCGCGCCGCCGGCCGCGACCGGTGGCGGCACCGACAACGACAAGCCCGGCGACAAGGTCGTCATCGGCTTCTCGGCCCCCGCGGCCGACCACGGCTGGATGGGCGCCATCACCAAGTCCGCGGTCGACACCGCCAAGCAGTACTCCGACGTGGAGCTGCGCCAGGCGGAGGCGACGAACGACGTCAACCTGCAGATCAGCCAGATCGAGCAGTTCATCAACGACAAGGTCGACGCGATCGTCCTGCTGCCGTTCGACGGCGCGGCGCTGACGCCCGTGGCCCTCAAGGCCATGCAGGCCGGCATCCCGGTCGTCAACGTCGACCGCGAGTTCGACGACCCGAACGCCGCGCGCACCACCGTGCTCGGCGACAACTACGGCATGGGCGTCAGCGCGGGCCAGTACATCTGCGAGCAGCTCGCCGGGAAGTCCGACGCCGTCGTGGCCGAGATCGCCGGCATCGACTCGCTGCCGCTGACGCAGGACCGCAGCAAGGGCTTCGCCGACGCGCTCGACGGCTGCGGCCTCAAGGTCAGCAACCGCGTGGCGGCCGACTTCACGGTCCAGGGCGGCGAGGCCGCGGCGGCCAACCTGCTGCAGGCGGCGCCGAAGATCGACGCCATCTGGAACCACGACGACGACCAGGGCGTCGGCGTCCTGGCGGCCATCAACAACGCGAACCGCGACGAGTTCTTCATGGTCGGCGGCGCCGGCTCGAAGAACGTCATGGAGGCGATCAAGGCCGACGACTCGGTGCTCAAGGCCACGGTCATCTACCCGTCCACCCAGGCCGCTGACGGCGTGAAGCTCGCGCGTCTGCTGGTCCAGGGCAAGGCGATGTCGGACCTCGTCGAGGTCGAGGTGCCGCGCACCGTCCAGCTGTACGCGCCGGTCGTCACCAAGGAGAACGTCGACCAGTTCCTGCCGACGGCCTTCACCTCCTGACCGGTTCCGTCGTCATCGACGACTGACCCGACGACCCGTACGACACCGTCCGGGCCGGGGCGGCCTCCCGCCGCCCCGGCCGGGCCGGCCCTGCGCCGGCCGGTGGGCCCGAGGAGGACCCGTGACCGAGACACGACCCGAGACGCCCGACGGGACCGCACGGCCCCGCCTCGGCGTCGGGATGGTGGGCTACGCCTTCATGGGCGTCGCGCACTCCCAGGCCTGGCGCAACGCGCCCCGATTCTTCGACCTGCCTCTCGACGTCGACATGGCCGTCGTCGCCGGCCGCGACGCGGGCAAGGTCGCCGCTGCCGCCGCCCGCCTCGGCTGGCGCGACGCCGAGACGGACTGGAAGGCGCTCGTCGCACGCGACGACGTCGACCTCGTCGACGTGTGCACCCCCGGCGACACGCACGCCGACATCGCGATCACCGCGCTGCGGGCCGGCAAGCACGTGCTGTGCGAGAAGCCGCTGGCCAACTCCGTCGCGGAGGCGGAGGCCATGGTCGCCGCCGCCGCGGCCGCGCCGGACCAGGTCGCGATGGTCGGGTTCACGTACCGCCGGGTGCCCGCCATCCAGCTCGCCCGCCGGCTCGTCGTCGAGGGGCGCATCGGCCAGGTGCGGCACGTGCGTGCGCAGTACCTGCAGGACTGGATCGCCGACCCCTCGACGCCGCTGTCGTGGCGGCTGGACCGGACGAAGGCCGGCTCCGGCGCGCTCGGCGACATCGGCGCGCACGTCGTCGACCTCGCGCAGTTCATCACCGGCGAGGCGGTGACGGGCGTCTCGGCCGTGCTCGAGACGTTCGTCCGCGAGCGTCCCGTCGCCGAGGCGTTCACGGGGCTGTCGGGCTCCGGCTCGACGTCGGGGGCCACGGGTCCCGTGACCGTCGACGACGCCGCCGTGTTCCTCGGCCGGATGTCCGGCGGCGGGCTGGCGTCCTTCGAGGCGACGCGGTTCGCCTACGGCCGCAAGAACGCCATCCGCCTGGAGATCAACGGCTCCGCGGGGTCGCTCGCGTTCGACTTCGAGGACATGAACGTCCTGCACTTCTTCGACGCCTCCGAGCCCGCCGTGACGGCCGGGTTCCGCCGCATCGTCGTCACGGAGCCGGAGCACGCGTACGTCGCCGCGTGGTGGCCCGCGGGCCATGGGCTCGGGTACGAGCACGCGTTCACGCACCAGGCGGTCGACCTCGTCCGCGGCCTCGCGGCGGGGGAGCACCCGACGCCCACGTTCGCGGACGGGCTGCAGGTGCAGCGCGTCCTGGACGCGGTCGAGCGGTCCGCCGCCGACGAGTCCCGGTGGACCCCCGTCACCACCTCCACCCCGGCAGCGGCCGGGACCAGCACGCCGACGCCCGAGGAGGCCGCACGATGACCCGCCCCGTCACCCTGTTCACCGGTCAGTGGGCCGACCTGCCGTTCGAGGAGGTCGCCCGGCTCGCGTCCGAGTGGGGCTACGACGGCCTCGAGATCGCCTGCTGGGGCGACCACCTGGACCCGTGGCGCTGGGACGACGAGGCCTATGTGCAGAGCCGGCGCGACGTGCTCGACCGGTACGGGCTGCAGGTGTGGGCGATCTCGAACCACCTCAAGGGCCAGGCCGTCTGCGACGACCCGATCGACCAGCGGCACCGCGACATCCTCCCGGACGTCGTCTGGGGCGACGGCGACCCCGAGGGCGTGCGGCAGCGCGCCGCCGAGGAGATGAAGAACACCGCCCGGCTGGCCGCGAAGCTCGGCGTGAAGACGGTCGTCGGCTTCACGGGCTCGTCGATCTGGAAGTACGTGGCGATGTTCCCGCCGGTCTCGGCCGAGGCGATCGACGCGGGCTACCAGGACTTCGCGGACCGCTGGAACCCGATCCTCGACGTCTTCGACGAGGTCGGCGTGCGGTTCGCGCACGAGGTCCACCCGAGCGAGATCGCGTACGACTGGTGGACGACCGTGCGCACCCTCGAGGCCATCGGGCACCGCGAGGCGTTCGGGCTCAACTGGGACCCGAGCCACTTCATCTGGCAGCAGCTCGACCCGGTCGACTTCATCCTCGAGTTCCGCGAGCGGATCTACCACGTCGACTGCAAGGACGTGAAGGTCCGCATCGGCAACGGCCGCAACGGGCGGCTGGGCTCGCACCTGCCGTGGGCGGACCTGCGTCGCGGGTGGGACTTCGTCTCGACCGGGCGCGGCGACGTGCCGTGGGAGGCCTCGTTCCGCGCGCTCAACACGATCGGGTACGACGGGCCCATCTCGGTCGAGTGGGAGGACGCCGGGATGGACCGGCTGGTCGGCGCGCCGGAGGCCCTGGAGTTTGTCCGGCGCAACGCGTTCGACCCGCCGGCCGCGGCGTTCGACGCGGCGTTCAGCGCCCGCTGAACGCCGCGCCGGCGGCTCAACGGGTCAGCGTGACGTCGAGCGTCCGGTCGGCCGTGCCCGTCACCGCGATGCGTCGGGTCAGGAGCTCGTCGTCCAGGTCGGCGAACGTGATCGTCGTGGCGCCGGCCACGCGGAGCTCGTACGCGCCCGTCTCGGACGTCGTGACGACGGCGTGCGGTGCGCGGACCGAGACGCGGGCGGCCGGGCCGTCAGGACCGGTGACGCTGCCGCGCACGACCACCGTGCGGGGCAGTTCGACCGTCCCGGCGGAGACGCGACTGGAGCCCGACGGCACCGTGACGAGGCCGGCCTCCGGGCCGAGCGTGCCCAGCGAGGTGGCGGTCGTGCCGGCGGGCGTGTAGGTCAGGCGGAACCGTCCGGGACGCAGCCCGGTCAGCGAGAAGCGGCCGTCGGCACCGGTGCGGGCGCGCGCGGTGGGGACGCCGTAGGCGTCGCTGGCGAGGACCGCGACGTCGGCGACCGGGCCCGAGGGCGACGTCACCCGGCCGATCACCGTGGTCGGGCCGTTCGCGGCCCCCGACTGCGGGATGACGCCCATCGACGTGCGGCCGTCGCGGACGACGGTCACGGCCGGGGTCCGCACGCCGTTGCCGACGGCGAGCCGGTAGGAGCCGACGGGCACGTGGACCTCGAAGTGCCCGGTCTGGGAGGGCCGCACCGCGAGGCGCTGGCCGGACGCCGACTCGAGCACGACGGGGGAGTGGAACGAGGTCCGGAACTTGCCCGCGACGACGCCCAGGTCGGGGAGCGTGAGGGTCGGAGCCTTGGCCGACTCCCCGGCCGCGACCGTGACGCGGGCCGCCGGCACCGGGAAGACCACCTCCTGCACGATCTGGGGCACGACCTCCGTCGCACCGGGCCGCAGGCCGGGCAGGACGTAGAAGCCGTTCGCGTTCGTCGTGCCGCGAGGCTGCGGTCCGAGCCCTCGCCCGACGCCCTGGGCCGCGACCTGGACGCCGGCGACGGGCGCTCCCCGCCGGTCGCGGACGTACCCCTTGACGACGCCGGCCTCGGCGACGGAGACGTCGAGCGTCTGCGCCTCCTCGTCCATCGTGCGCCACAGGCGGTCGCTCGCGCGCGTCCCGTCGCCCGCGTAGGTCCGCAGGGTCCACGTCGTCTCCTGGACGGCGACCGAGTAGGTCGTCCCCACCGGAACCGTGAAGGAGTAGCGGCCCGACTCGTCCGTCGAGGCGCGCCGCACGAGGTCGGCGTTCGTCCGGTCGTACAGCAGCACGACGTGGTCGGCGAAGGGCGCTCCGTCGAGCTCGACGGTGCCCGAGACGGTGCCGGCGGGCACGGCGTGCGCCGGGGCCGTGGCGAGCGGGGCGACGAGGGCGGCGGCGAGGGCCGCGAGCGCGAGGCTCCGGCGACGGTGCTGGGTCGGCATGGGACGACGGTACCTGCGGGCTCCCACGACCGACGCGCCCCGGCGTCCGGGTCACCCGGTCAGCGGGTCAGCCGCCCTGGCGCTCGCCGCTGCGTTCGTCGTCCGGCGGGCTCTCGCGCAGCCGGTCCTCGCGCCGGCGCAGGTCGTCCTCCCAGTCGCGCAGCATCCGCTCGTGCGTGTCGTCGGAGCGGCGCATCGAGGCGAGGAACTCGGGGTCGTCGTCGGGCGCGCCGGACCGGCGGGGGCGCTCGTACTCGGGGAAGCCGGCGGTCTGCGTGGAGGGCCACGGCACCGCCCGCGACGGCGCGCGCTCGGGCCGACCCGCGACGAGCCACGCGATCCCGCCGACGATGGGCACCAGGACGATGAGGAAGACCCACACGACCTTCGGGAGGTTGCGCACCCGGTCGGGGTCGGCCTGGACGCAGTCGATGAGGCAGTAGACGAGCAGCCCCAGCTCGAGCAGCAGCGGCACGTAGCGCAGCATCGACGTCCCCTCGGTCCCTGCGCACGCCGTCGGCGCGTGCGGCCAGGCGGCAACCTAGCGGAACGGACCCTCGGAGCGGCAGGCCCGCCCGGGGGAGCCGGACGCGGCGTCGGGCAGCGGCTCGTCCGGGTGAACGTGCAGGCAGAGGTGACGGAGGTCGCCCGGGGCCGGGCGGCACTGCGACATACTGGGCGCCCGCGCGCCCCGGGGGCGCCCACGAAAGGACGGTCGTGACGGTCTTCCTCGTCATCGGTGGCATCGGTCTCGTGCTGCTCGTGCTCTCCCTCGTCGTGGGCGAGATCTTCGAGTCCCTGGAGATCGGCGACGGCGGGATCTCCGGGATGGCGGTGGGGATCGGCGCGGTCGTCTTCGGCGCGTCGGGCGTGCTCGCGCTGTCGGCCGACCTGGCCGTGGTGTGGGCGTACGTCATCGCGGTCGCTTTCGCGCTGCTCGCCGGCGGCGTCGCGCAGCTCGTCATCAACCGCCTGGCGGCCTCCGAGGACCCCGCGCCGCCGCCGCTGGAGGGCGCGTTCGGCGTGCTCACGGCGACGACGGGCCCCGAGGGCGGCGAGGTCCGGCTCGAGGGCGTACGCGACCTGGAGAGCCGGCTCGCGTGGGCGGACGAGCCGATCCCGGCCGGGACCCGCGTGGTCGTCGTCGCCGTGTCCGGCTCCCGCGTGCACGTCACCCGCGCCTGACCGGCCCGCAGACCCCGCGGCGACGACGCCGCACCCCCGAGAGGAAGGACGCCGGGCGCGCCCGGACACCATGTTCGACGACCTGATCACGAACGGCACCGCCGTCCTGGCGGTGCTGGCCCTCGTCATCGCGTTCTTCGCGGTGCTCGGCCTCGTCACCAAGCGCATCCGCCGCGTGCCGCCCAACGAGGCGCTCGTCATCGTCGGCCGGGGCGCCGGGAAGAACGCCGGCGACGGCGGCCAGCGCGTCGTGGTCGGCGGACGCGTCTTCGTCTGGCCCGTGCTGCAGCAGGGCTTCCCGATCTCGCTCGAGCAGCGGCAGATCGGCATCACCGTCGAGGGTGTCGACAAGAACCGCATCAAGCTCGCCATCAAGGCGTCCATCAACTTCAAGGTCCGCGGCGACGAGGAGGGCGTGCGGCGCGCGGCCCAGCGCTTCCTGTCGCAGCAGGCGACGCTCACCGACGTGATCAAGGAGTCCCTGGAGGGCTCGCTGCGCTCGATCATCGGCGACATGACGATCGAGCAGATCATCAGCGACCGGAAGTCGCTGCAGGACGCCGTCGTCGCGTCGACGAAGACGGACCTGGCCGAGCAGGGCCTGCAGGTCGACCTGCTCAACATCTCCGACATCTCGACCCCCGGGTCGGACTACCTGCAGAACCTCGGCCGCGCCGAGGCCGCGCGCGCCCGCCAGGTCGCCGAGGTCAAGGAGGCCGAGGCGCAGCAGGTCTCGGAGTTCGCGAAGATCCAGGCGATGGAGGCGATCGCCGAGCGTCAGCGCGACCTCGCGCTCAAGCAGGCGTCGATCAAGGCGGAGACGGACCGCGCGAACGCCGAGGCGGAGGCCGCGGGCCAGCTGGCGCGCGCCGAGCAGGACCGGCTCGTCGCGACGCAGGAGCGCGAGGCCCTCGCCGAGAAGGCCAAGGTCACGGAGGAGCAGCTCGACATCGACGTCCGCAAGCCGGCCGAGGCGGCCGCGTACGCGGCGGTCCAGGCGGCCACGGCGTCGCGTGATGCGGCGAACGCCTCGACCGAGGCCGACGCGTTCAAGCGGACGCGCATCGCCGAGGCGAACAAGGTCGCGGCGGTGCAGGACGCCGACGCCGCCGCGCAGGCGACCATCCGCGCCGGCAACGCCGAGCGGGACCGCCAGCTGGCCGAGGCGCAGGCCGTCGAGGCGCTCGGTCTGGCGCGCGCGGCCGCGGCGCGCGCCGAGGGCCTGGCCGCCGCCGAGGCGACGAAGGCGCAGGCCGAGGCGCTGCGTGAGCAGGGCGAGGCGATCCTCGCGCAGCAGGTCATCGCCGTGCTGCCGGAGATCGTCCGGGCCGCCTCCGACCCGATCGCCGCGATCAAGCAGCTGACCGTCGTGTCGACCGACGGCGCGTCCGCCGTGACCAAGACGGTCGGCCAGGTGCTCGGGGAGGGGCAGGAGGTCGTCCGCTCGCTCACCGGCATCGACATCGCGTCAGTGCTGCAGGGCGCCGCGAGCGGCATCGCCGGCGCCCGTGGCTCGAACGGGCACGCCGAGTCGTGAGCGTGCCGTCCGGGGGCGGGCCGTCCGGGACCGAGGCGGCGGGCCACGGCCCCAGCGCCGCCCTGCCGTACGGCTCGCTCCCGGGCACCGTCGGGCGCCCTCGCCCGACGTCGCTCGCGGGCCCGGTGACGCTGACGGCGTTCGGCGCGCTGCTGCTGGTCGCTGCCGCCGTCGCCGCGGTGCTCGTCGTGCGCGGCTTCGTCGCGCTGCTGCCCACCGACGTGCTGCGCGCCGACGGCACGCCGGGCCCGGCCGTCGTCGCGTCGGGCACGGCCCCGGGGACGGCCACGGCGTCGCTCGACGCGGGCGCGCGGTACGTCGTCGTGCTCGCGGTGGACGACGACGTCGAGGCGACGTTCGACGGCGAGGTGAAGGTCATCGCGCCGGACGGCACGACGTTCGTCGCGGACGACGCGCCCGGCGTCTCGCTCTCGACGACCATGGGCGGGGTGCACGCCCGCACCGTGGTGGCCTTCCAGGCGGCCGGTGCCGGGGCGTACACGCTGGCCGTGCCGGGCACCGACGTCGACGGAGCGCGGTTCCTGGTGGTGCCGGACGAGGACGTCGCGCCGTTCGTCGCCGGGGTGTTCACCACCGTGGGCGCGACGTTCGCGGCGCTCGCGCTGGGCGGGGTCGGGCTCGCCGTCACGGTGGGCGGCGGGGTGTGGTGGGGACTGCGGGCCTCGGCCCGCCGGCAGGCGCGCGTCGCGGCCTGAGCGCCTCAGCGCGGCCGCCGCGCCAGCGCGTCGTCGAGCTCGGCCAGGATGCGGCGGCACTCCTGCACGTCCCACGGGGTGCCGGAGAGCTCGAACTCGAACAGGACGGGCCGGCCCGAGCGTGCGGCGATCTCGCGTGCCGCGTGCTGGTAGTACCGGCCGAAGTTCCGGTTGCCCGAGCCCATGACGCCGACGAGCCGGCGGCGGTTGGCTGCCGAGCGCAGGAAGCGCCGCACGGCCTCGGGGATCGTGTCGTTCGCCTCGTTGCCGGTCTTGTAGGACGGCGTCAGGAGCACCCACGGCCCGTCGACCTCGCTCCGGCGGTGCTCCCGCTCGGCGAGGTTGAAGGCCGGCCGCCCCAGCCGCTCCGCGAAGGCGCGCACGAGCCCGCTGGCGGACGAGTAGTAGTACACGGGCGTCTGGCGCACGTCCCGAGCATGCGACGGCTCGCGGCCGCGGGCGCGGGTTGTTCGTCCCGGGTCGGGACGGGGAGACGAGGAGAGCGGCCGGTGCACGGGCACCGACCGCTCTCGTCGTCCGCGCGGTACGTCAGGGCTGGGCGTACGGCTGCGGCTGCACGACGATGCCGCTCTGGTTGCCGTTGACCGGCAGGACGACCGGTGCGTAGTAGCCCCAGGGGTCCTGGAGCTTCAGGCTCTTCGTGCCGGCCACCTTGACCCGGCTCGAGAAGACGCCCTCCGCGTCGGACCAGCCGAAGTCCTCGACCGGGTCACCGCCCGACGTGACGGTCCCGCTGAGCGTCACCCATGTCGTCCTCGTGAGCGCGACGGCCGGCGCCCGGTACGTGGTCACGCCGCGCGGGACCGTGACGATCACCGACTTGGGGTCGGTGTTGTCGACCACGTCGTCGGGGTCGTCGACCTCCGTGTCGTCGAACGTGAGGCGGTACTTCCCCGGGCCGACGTGCGGCAGCACGACACTGCCGCCGTCGAACTCCACGTCCTTCCGGACGGCGTGGTCCTCGCCGTGGCCGGTGACCAGGAGCCAGTGCCCCTTCGGGTTCGCCTTGCCGTCGAAGGTGACGGGGATGGTGACGGTGACGCCCGGGGAGGGGGTGTCGAGCACGCCGAGCGAGGTCCGGCCGCCGTCGGTGACCTTGACCCACCCGGTGCGCGAGTTGCCGCCGTACCCGACCCGGTACGTCCCGACGGGCAGGGTCGCGTCGAACCGGCCCGTCGAGCTGACGCTCTCGTAGGTCGTCGTCCCGCGGGACGACTCGATGGCGACGGCATACGGGCGGTCGCCGCGGACGACGCCGACGAGCCGACCGGTCGGCGCGACCGCGCGCTCCTGGAGGGTGGACGCCTTGGTCGACGTGCCGGCGGCGGCGCTGGTGCTCGTCGAGAGGTGCTGGTGCCTCGCGGTGTAGGCCTCCACGGTCACCGGCCCGGGGACGACCCCTCCGATGACGTACCAGCCACGGGCGTTGGTCGTCGCGCAGGACAGCTGGAGGACGTCGAGCGCGGTGACACGCCCACTCCTGACGCAGACGCGCTGGTCGTCGATCGGCCGACCGGCGGCGTCCTTGACGTAGCCCTTGAGGATCGCGGCGTCGACGAGGTCGACGTCGATCGCGTTCGCGGCGATCGTCTGGTCGACGGCCGTGGCGTCGGGCAGCCGCGTGCCGCCGCCCCCGAACGTGGGCACGTAGCGGGACACCGTGCCGAGCCGGTCCACCGTCACCACGCGGTCGCGGAGCGGCGACGGCTGTGCGTCGGCCGCGACCTCGAGCTCGTACCGACCGTTGGCGTCGGTGACGCCCGACACGACCGTGTCGCCGCGGCGCACCGGCTCCCAGTAGCCCATGACGTTGTCGTACTGGCGGTCGAGGCGCTCGACGACCGACACGGGAGCCCCCGCGACCGGCTGCCCTTCGAGCCGCACGACACCGGTCACGGTGGTCGTCGGCCCGTCTGCCGCGACGGCGGTCGTGGCGCCGCTCACGCCGACGAGGCCGGTCGTCAGCAGCAGGCCGCTCAGGGCCAGGACGGGGGACGTGCGACGGTGGGGCACGTGGCCTCCTTGCTCGTACCAGTGCCGCCCGGCGTGGGCGGGTCCCCGCCCGGACGCCGGCAGCGCGGCGGTCGCCGCTCCGTGGAACCGTAACCACGACGGCGCGAGCGGAGGTAGCCCGACCGGGTGACACGTGCGTGGAGGATGTGTGGAGAGCGGTGCGGCCCCGCGTCCCGGGCCCGGCGCGGGGTCGGGCGGGCCGGGGCGCGGCCGTGCGGTCCCAGGCCGATAATGGCGCGATGAAGGGTCGACGATGACGGCGCACGCACCGCTCGTGCAGGTGGAGCTCGCTCGCAGGCTGCGCGACGCCGGGCTGCGCTGGCACCCCGCCTCGGGCGACCGCTTCGTCGTGCTCCAGGACGCGCTGGCGGGCGAGGTCTTCACGATCAGCGAGATGACGATCGAGGCGCACGCGTACGACACGGGCACCGTCCTGGGCTTCAACGGCACGACGGAGTGGGCGCTGGACTCCGTCGCGCTGGGCGACGCGCTGTGGCTCCCGCGCGAGGACCAGATGCGCGAGCTGCTCGGGCGGACGTTCCGCAGCCTGGCCCGCTCGACGGACGGCCGCTACCAGGTCGTCGTCGAGCTCCTCGGCCGTCCCGAGCAGTCCTTCAGCGCCGACACGGCCGCCGACGCGTACGCCGAGGCGCTCCTCACGCTCGTCGCGACGGCGACGGCGCGGGTGGGCTGACGGGCGGCAGGTCGAGCGTCGCGATCTTCTGCCAGATCTTCGTCGACATGCCGCCGGTGACGTTCTCCACGGTGCTCACCGTGTCGAGGACGACCGGGTCGGTGTTGTCCTCGGCGCACAGCGCCGCGGTCTTCGCGACGAGGCTGAGCAGCTCCGTGCAGTAGTCGAGGTAGGCGGCCAGGCCGTCCGCGTCGAGGTCGACCTCGACGCTGCGGTCGGTCGGGCGGAAGGACGGCCGCAGCCGCTCCGGGTCCTTCGTGAGCTGGTGCATGTCGACGACGTGCGCGAGCGAGCGCAGCCGGTGCAGGCGCCGCAGCGTCGCGGCGCGGCGCAGACGGTCGGGCACCGCGACCAGGAACCACACGGCGATGCCGGCGAAGACGGCGTCGTTGATCGCGCTCTCCAGCAGCGGCAGCCACTCGAACGCGCGCAGCGAGGACGCGGCGCCGACGGCGTCGCGGACGGCGACGGTGAGCGCCACGACGGTCGTCACGACGACGAGGACGACGGCGACCAGCGAGACGACGCGCGCGAGGTGCTCCTGTCGCCGGGTGCGGGCCTCGCCCTCCGCGACCTCGCGCACGAGCCCGGCGAGCTCGGCCGCGACGTGCCGCAGGTTGCGGTCCGGGAAGCGCGCGGTGATGCGCGCGTGCAGCCGGTCGACGGTGCCGCGCACGGCGGCGGGGTCCAGGCGCTCGTACCGTCCGGTCACGGGGGTCACCGTAGCGACGGCCGGCGGCCGGGCGGGCGGGCGCACGTCTAGACTCTCGGCCATGTCCTCCCTCTCCCGCGACGAGGTCGCGCGCGTGGCGGGGCTGGCCCGGATCGACCTGACCGACGCCGAGCTCGACCGCCTCGCGGGCGAGCTGGACGTCATCGTCGAGTCGGTCGCGCGCGTGAGCGAGATCGCCACCCCCGACGTGCCGGCCACCAGCCACCCCCTGCCGCTGACGAACGTGTTCCGCCCGGACGTGCCGGTCGCGCCGGTCGACCGCGACGCCGTGCTCGCCTCGGCGCCGGCGGCGGAGGGCGGGCGCTTCCTCGTGCCCCAGATCCTGGGGGAGGAGGCATGAGCGACCTCACGCGGCTGACCGCGGCCGACCTCGCCGACCGCCTCGCGAGCGGCGAGGTGACCAGCGTCGAGGCGACGCAGGCGCACCTCGACCGGATCGCCGCCGTCGACGGCCAGGTGCACGCGTTCCTCCACGTCAGCGGCGAGGAGGCGCTCGCCACGGCGGCGGACGTCGACCGCCGGCGGGCCGCGGGGGAGCAGCTGCACGCGCTCGCGGGCGTGCCGATCGCCGTCAAGGACGTCGTCGTCACGCAGGGCCTGCCGACGACGGCGGGCTCGCGGATCCTCGAGGGCTGGGTGCCGCCCTACGACGCGACGCTCGTCGAGCGGATCAAGGCCGCGGGCCTGCCGATCCTCGGCAAGACCAACATGGACGAGTTCGCGATGGGCTCCTCGACGGAGCACTCCGCCTACGGGAACACGCACAACCCGTGGGACCTCGAGCGCATCCCCGGCGGGTCCGGCGGCGGCAGCGCCGCGGCCGTCGCCGCGTACGAGGCCCCGCTCGCGATCGGCACCGACACCGGCGGCTCGATCCGTCAGCCGGCCGCCGTCACCGGCACGGTCGGCGTGAAGCCGACGTACGGCTCGGTCTCCCGGTACGGGCTCATCGCGCTCGCGAGCAGCCTCGACCAGGCCGGCCCCGTGACGCGCACGGTGCTCGACAGCGCGCTGCTGCACGAGCTGATCGGCGGGCACGACCCGCGCGACTCGACGTCCATCCCGGAGCCCGTGCCGGCGCTCGTCGCGGCGGCGCGCCAGGGCGCGACCGGGGACCTGCGCGGCGTGCGCGTCGGCGTGATCCGCGAGCTGCAGGGCGAGGGCTACCAGCCCGGCGTGCTCGCGCGGTTCGAGGAGTCCCTCGACCTGCTGCGCTCGGCCGGTGCGGAGATCGTCGAGGTGACGTGCCCGCACTTCACCTACGCGCTCGCGGCCTACTACCTGATCCTCCCGGCGGAGGCGTCGAGCAACCTCGCGAAGTTCGACGGCATGCGGTTCGGCCTGCGCGTCGAGCCGGCGGAGGGCCCCGCGACGGCCGAGCGGGTCATGGCGGCCACCCGCGGCCAGGGCTTCGGCGACGAGGTCAAGCGCCGGATCATCCTCGGCACGTACGCGCTCTCGGCGGGCTACTACGACGCCTACTACGGCAGCGCGCAGAAGGTCCGCACGCTCATCCAGCGCGACTTCGACGCCGCGTTCGCCCGGGCCGACGTGCTGGTCTCGCCGACCGCGCCCACCACCGCGTTCCGGCTCGGCGAGAAGCTGGACGACCCGCTGGCCATGTACCTCAACGACGTCGCCACGATCCCGGCGAACCTCGCGGGGGTGCCCGGCCTGTCCGTGCCGTCCGGCCTGTCGGACGACGGGCTGCCGGCCGGTTTCCAGGTGCTGGCGCCCGCCAAGGCCGACGACCGGCTCTACCGGGTCGGCGCCGCGCTGGAGGCGCTGCTGGAGCAGTCGTGGGAGGGGCCGCTGCTGTCGCGCGCGCCCGAGCTGGAGGTCGCGAAGTGAGCACGACGACGGTGGACCTGGTCGACTACGACGAGGCGGTGCGCCGGTACGACCCGGTGATCGGGATCGAGGTGCACGTCGAGCTCGGCACGGCGACGAAGATGTTCGACGGCGCCTCGGTGACGTTCGGCGCGGAGCCGAACACCGAGGTCACGCCCGTCTCCCTCGGCCTGCCGGGCGCGCTGCCCGCGGTCAACGGCACGGCGGTCGAGTACGCGGTGAAGATCGGCCTCGCGCTCGGCTGCTCGATCGCCGAGAGCTGCCGGTTCGCGCGCAAGAACTACTTCTACCCGGACGTCCCGAAGAACTTCCAGACGTCCCAGTACGACGAGCCGATCGCCTTCGACGGCGGCATCGACATCGAGCTCGAGGACGGCACGCCGTTCCGCGTCGACATCGAGCGCGCCCACATGGAGGAGGACGCCGGCAAGAACACGCACGTCGGCGGCTCGACGGGCCGCATCCACGGCGCGGAGTACTCGCTGGTCGACTACAACCGGGCCGGCATCCCGCTCGTCGAGATCGTCACCCGCCCGATCCTCGGGGCGGGCGCCCGTGCCCCGGAGGTCGCGCGGGCCTACGTCCAGACGCTGCGTGACATCTTCCGGGCGCTCGGCGTCTCCGAGGCCCGGATGGAGCGCGGCAACGTGCGGGCCGACGTCAACGTCAGCCTGCGCCCGTCGCCGGACGCGCCGCTCGGCACCCGCACCGAGACGAAGAACGTCAACTCGTTCCGCTCCGTCGAGCGGGCGGTGCGCTACGAGATCAGCCGCCAGGCCGCGGTGCTCGACGCAGGCGGCACCGTGGTGCAGGAGACGCGCCACTGGCACGAGGACACGGGCGTCACCACGTCGGGCCGCATCAAGTCCGACGCCGAGGACTACCGCTACTTCCCGGAGCCCGACCTCGTCCCGATCGTGCCGGACCGCGCGTGGGTCGAGGAGCTCCGGGCGGCGCTGCCGGAGCTGCCGGTCGCCCGCCGCCGGCGGCTGCAGCAGGACTGGGGCTACTCCGACCTGGAGATGCGCGACGTCGTCAACGCGGGCGCCGTCGAGCTCATCGAGGCGACGACCGCGGCGGGCGCCACGCCGGCCGCCAGCCGCAAGTGGTGGATGGGCGAGCTCGCGCGCACCGCGAAGGAGCGCGACGTCGAGCTGGCCGAGCTGCCGATCACCCCGGCGCAGATCGCGTCGCTCCAGGGGCTCGTCGACTCCGGCCGGCTCAACGACAAGCTCGCGCGCCAGGTGCTCGAGGGCGTGCTGGCGGGCGAGGGTGACCCCGAGGCCGTCGTCGCGGCCCGGGGGCTCGAGGTGGTCTCCGACGACGGCGCGCTGTTCGCGGCGGTGGACGACGCCCTCGCGGCGCAGCCGGACGTCGCCGAGAAGATCCGCTCGGGCAACCTGGGGCCGGTCGGCGCGATCATCGGCGCCGTGATGAAGGCGACCCGCGGCCAGGCGGACGCGGGGCGCGTGCGGGAGATCGTGCTGGAGCGGGTGCAGGCCGGCTGAGCCGTGCGGTCACGGCGCGTCGGGTGTGACCGACTCGCCGTGACCGACGCTTGACCCGCCACGGAGCGGTTGCCGACGATGGGCTGACCGGTCCTTGGCCCACGTGGCCGCCCGACGGGAGGGCGCATGGAGAAGCCGACGCTGCTGGGCGAGATGCTCGTCCTGCGCCCGATCGGACCGCAGGACGCGGACGGGGTCTGGGACCTCGTCACCGACCCGGAGGGCAGGCGGCTCACGGGGACGACGCACGAGTTCACGCGGGCCGAGGTCGACGCGTGGTGCGCCGCGGTCGCCGACGCCCCGGGGCGGATCGACCTGGCGGTGACGATGGACCCCGCGGACGAGTACCTCGGCGAGATCGTGCTGCAGGACATCGACGAGGCCGTCGGCTCGGCGCAGATGCGGCTCGCGATGCGGCCGGCGTACCGGGGGCGCGGGTACGGCACCGAGGCGATCGAGCTGGTGCTCGGGCTCGCGTTCGACGGGCTCGGCCTGCACCGCGTCGGCCTCGACGTGCTCGCGGTCAACACGCGCGCGATCTCCATCTACGAGAACCTCGGCTTCCGGCTCGAGGGCCGCCGGCGCGACGCCTATCGCGACGGCGAGCGGTGGTGCGACGCCATCGACATGGGGCTGCTCGAGGACGAGTACCGGGCGCGGCAGATCGGCTGACCCGCTCGGGCCGGTCAGGCCCGCTGGGGTCGGTCAGGCCCGGCGGTGGGCCTCGAACGCCTCGAGGGTCGCGCGGCGCTCGGCCGCGTGGTCGACGACGGGGGCGGGGTAGTCGTCGGGGGCGTCCAGCAGCTCCCACGGGCGGTGCACCGCCGCTCCGGGGATGCCGCGCAGCTCGGGCACCCAGCGCCGGACGTACGTGCCGTCGGGGTCGAAGCGCTCTCCCTGCGAGACCGGGTTGAAGACCCGGAAGTACGGCGACGCGTCCCGCCCCGTGCCCGCGACCCACTGCCAGTTCAGCTGGTTCTGCGGCACGTCCCCGTCGACGAGCCACGCCATGAAGTGGTCCGCGCCGCGCTGCCAGCGCACGTGCAGGTCCTTGACGAGGAACGACGCGACGACCATCCGGACCCGGTTGTGCATCCAGCCGACGGCGCGCAGCTGCCGCATGCCGGCGTCGACCAGCGGGTACCCGGTGCGGCCGGCGGCCCACGTGTCCAGCGCCTGCTGCTCCGCCGCGCCGTCCACCCACGCGTCCTCGCCGACGACCGTGCGCAGGGACCGGCGGGTCGCGTCGGGGTGGTGCCAGAGCACGTCGGCGTGGAACTCCCGCCACGCGAGCTCCGAGCGGTAGGTCGCGACCGAGTCGCCGCTCGGCGCGGCGGCGAGGTCCGCGAGCAGGGTGCGTGGGTGCAGCTCTCCGTACTTGAGGTGGACCGACACGGACGAGGTGGTGTCGAGGTCCGGCCGGTCGCGCTCCGTGCGGTACCGGGCGAGGTCGTCCGCGAGGAACTCCGACCAGCGGTGGCGGGCCGCCGCCTCGCCCGCGGGCGGCAGCCGCACGTCGGTGGACGGCTCCTCGGGCGGGCCGTCCGAGGGCAGCGACGCCCACGGCACGGAGCGCGGCCGGGGGGCCGGGGTGTGCCAGCCGTGGTCCAGCCACGCCGAGCGGAACGGCGTGAACACCTGGAACGGGGTGCCGCCCCGCGTGCGCAGGCGCCCGGGCGCCACGGCGTACGGGGAGCCGGTGCCGACCAGCGGACGCCCCGCTCGGCCCAGGGCGTCGGCGACCTCGGCGTCGCGCCGCCGCCCGTACGGCTCGGTGGCGGCGGTGACGTGGACCGCGGACGCCTCCGCCTCCTGCGCGACGCGCGGGACCACCGACCGCGGGTCGCCCCGCCGCACCACGAGGCGCCCGCCGAGCGCCTCGTCGAGGGCCCGCAGCGACCGCGCCAGGTACGCCAGCCGCGGTGTGCCCGACCCACGCCACAGCGCGGGGTCCACGACGAAGAGCGCGACCACCTCGCCGCCGGCCGCGCGGGCCTCGTCGACCGCGGCCACGAGGGCGGGATGGTCGGACAGCCGCAGGTCACGCCGGAACCACAGGACGGTCGTCACGCCGCCACGCTAGGTGGGGCGGGACGACCGTGCCCGGTGGACGTCGCGTCAGCGCAGCCAGCGCTGCTGGCGGACCATCGGGAGGGCGGCCCACCGGCGTCCGAGACCCCACGTGTCGCCCGCGAGCGTCAGGGCGCAGACGACGAGCGCGAGCGCGTAGATCACGTGGTAGTCGACGAGCGGGTTGGTCGAGCCCTGCTCCAGCGGCCACTCGGCGAGCCACATGAGCCCCATCATGATCGAGCCCGCCCACGCGGCGACCCGGAGGCCGACGCCGAGCATCACGGCGGCGCCGATCCCGAGCATGCCGAGCATGAACAGCCAGTCGGTCAGCGGGCTGGCGATGCCGTGGAAGAAGTCCGCGAACGGGCCGATGACGCCCTCGCTCGTGAGGAAGCCCTGGCTCGGGGTCCCTCCGTTGATCCACGCGCGCTCGCTCGGCGTCGAGTAGCCGAGGCCGAACGTCTTGTCGAGGAACGCCCACAAGAAGATGAACCCGGTCGCGAGCCGCGTCACGGCGAGCGCCGCGCGGGCGCTCGAGGTGGTGACGACGTCGGTCTCGACGGGCAGGGCGGGGGCGTCCGGACGGTTCTGGACTGCGGTCATGGCGGTCGCCTTCTCTCGGATGGTCTCGTCGTTGAGTTCCCCTGGACGGACGGACCGTCCTGCTTCCAGCGTCCTCAGACCGCACCCGTCGGAGCAGGGACGTACGTCCTGATTTCGGGCTACTCGTCCGGATGCTCCGGCCGGAGCGGCGAGAGGGCTGGTGGGACGGGCGCGAGGCGGACACGATGGCCGCATGAGCGGATCCGCAGACGCCGCCGCCGGCGTGAGCACGTCGGAGCCGACCGCACGCACCGTCCCCCGGGACCGCGCGTTCTTCGGCCACCCGCTCGGGCTGTTCACGCTCTTCGGCACCGAGCTGTGGGAGCGGTTCAGCTACTATGGCATGCGGGCGATCCTCCTGTACTACGTCACCGACACGGTGGCGAACGGCGGGCTCGGGATCGAGCGGTCGGCCGGCGAGGCGCTCGTCGCGGCGTACGGGGCGTCGGTGTACCTGCTGTCGGTGCTCGGCGGCTGGCTCGCGGACCGCGTCATCGGCGGGCGCCGCTCCGTGCTGTACGGAGGCGTCGTCATCGCGGCGGGCCACGTCGCGCTCGCGGTCCCGGCGCCGGGCTGGTCCTACCTCGGCATCGTGCTCGTCGCGCTGGGCACGGGCCTGCTCAAGCCGAACGTCTCGTCCCTCGTCGGAGAGCTGTACGGGCGCGACGACCCGCGGCGCGACTCGGCCTTCTCGATCTTCTACATGGGCATCAACATCGGCTCGCTCTCGGCGCCGTTCCTCGTCGGCGCGGCGCGGGCGTGGGGCGGGTACCACGCCGGCTTCGCGGTCGCGGCGGTGGGCATGGCGATCGCCCTGGTCTTCTTCGTCCTCGGCCGCCGGCTGCTCGGGGGAGCGGGCGAGGTGCCGCCCAACCCGCTCACCCGCGAGGACCGCGTCCCGGTGGTCCGGCTCTTCGTCGTCGTCGTCCTCGGCGCGCTCGTCGCGTTCGCGGTCGCGTGGCTGGTGCAGGGCGGGCTCTCCACGACGACCGTGGTCGACGCGCTGTCGTACATCGCGCTCGCCGCGCCGGTCGCGACCTTCTGGGTGATGTTCCGCTCCCCGAAGGTCACCTCGCGCGAGCGCTCGCGGCTGCGCGCGTACGTGCCGCTGTTCCTCGCGGCGATGCTGTTCTGGATGATCTTCGAGCAGGCGGCGAGCACGCTCGCGTCGTACGCGAAGGACTCCACCGACCTGACCGTGGGCTCGGTGACGCTCTCGCCCGAGCTCTACGCGTCTCTCAACCCCGCGTTCATCATCGTGCTGGCCCCGGTGTTCGCGTGGCTCTGGGTGCGCCTCGACGACCGGCCGCCCACGGCCGTGAAGTTCGCCATCGGGCTGACGCTGGCGGCGCTGTCGTTCGTGTTCCTCGCCGTGATGGACGCGGCGGCGGGCGACGGCAAGTCGCCGTGGTGGGTGCTCGTCGTCGTCTACCTCATCCAGACCCTCGGCGAGCTCTGCCTCTCGCCCGTCGGTCTCGCGGCGACCACACTGCTCGCCCCGCGCGCCTTCCGCGGTCAGGCCATGGCGCTGTGGTTCCTCGCGACCTCCGCCGGCAACGCGATCACGGCTCAGCTGGTGCAGGCGACCGAGGGCGTCTCGACCGCCGCCTACTTCGGCGGGATCGGCGTCGTCGCGCTCGTCGTCGCGGGCGGCATGTTCGCGGTCGCGCCGTGGGTCACGCGGCACATCCGCGAGGGCGCGGAGTCGGAGCAGGAGCGCGCGGCGGCGCACTGATCGCCCGGTCGCGGGGCCCTGACCGCCGGGGTCGGGTCACAGGGCGGACGCCGTCCGCGTCCGCCCTCGTCGCGACGTACGGTGAGGCGGCGTCACCCCCGGCGCCCGCGCCCGAAGGAGCACCACCGCGATGAGCCGTCCGCTGCGCTCTCGTACGTCCACCCACGGCCGCAACATGGCCGGTGCCCGCGCGCTGTGGCGCGCGACCGGCATGGGCTCGGAGGACTTCGGCAAGCCGATCATCGCGATCGCGAACTCGTACACGCAGTTCGTCCCGGGTCACGTGCACCTCAAGGACATGGGCGACCTCGTCGCCGGCGCCATCCGGGAGGCCGGCGGCGTCGCGAAGGAGTTCAACACCATCGCCGTCGACGACGGCATCGCGATGGGCCACGGCGGGATGCTCTACTCCCTGCCGAGCCGCGACCTCATCGCCGACTCGGTCGAGTACATGGTCAACGCGCACTGCGCGGACGCGCTCGTCTGCATCTCGAACTGCGACAAGATCACGCCCGGCATGCTCAACGCGGCGCTGCGGCTCAACATCCCCGTGGTCTTCGTCTCCGGCGGGCCGATGGAGGCCGGCAAGGCGGTCGTCGCGGACGGGGTCGCGAAGACCGCGCTCAACCTCATCAACGCCATCAACTACTCGGCCGACGACAACGTCTCCGACGACGCGCTGGGCCGCGTCGAGGAGAACGCGTGCCCCACGTGCGGGTCGTGCTCGGGCATGTTCACCGCCAACTCGATGAACTGCCTGACCGAGGCGCTCGGCCTCTCGCTGCCGGGCAACGGCTCCACCCTGGCGACCCACGCCGCGCGGCGGGAGCTGTTCCTCGAGGCGGGCCGCACGATCGTCGAGCTCACGCGCCGCTACTACGAGGACGAGGACGACACGGCCGCCCCGCGCGGCATCGCGACCCGCTCGGCGTTCGCGAACGCGATGGCGCTCGACGTCGCGATGGGCGGGTCCACGAACACGGTCCTGCACGTGCTCGCGGCGGCGCAGGAGGCCGAGGTCGACTTCACGCTCGCGGACATCGACGAGATCAGCCGCCGCGTGCCCTGCCTGTCGAAGGTCGCGCCGAACCACCCCGACTTCCACATGGAGGACGTCCACCGCGCCGGTGGCATCCCCGCGCTGCTGGGCGAGCTCGACCGGGGCGGCCTGCTGCACCACGACGTGACGAGCGTGCACACCCCGACGCTGCGCGCGTGGCTCGACGACTGGGACGTGCGCGGCGGGAAGGCGACCCAGCGGGCCGTCGACCTGTTCCACGCAGCCCCCGGCGGGGTGCGCACGACGCAGGCGTTCTCCACCTCCAACGTCTGGGAGACGCTCGACACCGACGCGGCGGACGGCTGCATCCGCGACGTCGAGCACGCCTACACCGTCGAGGGGGGACTGGCGGTGCTGCGCGGCAACCTCGCCGAGGACGGCGCGATCATCAAGACGGCGGGCATCGACCCGGACGTCTTCCACTTCGTGGGCACGGCGCTGGTGTGCGAGTCGCAGGACGACGCCGTCGAGAAGATCCTCACCAAGCAGGTCCAGCCCGGGCATGTCGTCGTGGTGCGCTACGAGGGGCCTGCGGGGGGCCCGGGCATGCAGGAGATGCTCTACCCGACGTCGTTCATCAAGGGCCGCGGGCTCGGCAAGGTGTGCGCGCTCATCACCGACGGGCGGTTCTCGGGCGGGTCGTCCGGCATCTCGGTGGGCCACGTGAGCCCGGAGGCGGCGGCCGGCGGCACCATCGGCCTCGTCGAGGACGGCGACGAGATCGAGATCGACGTCGAGACGCGCCTCATCCGGGTCAACGTGCCGGACGAGGTGCTCGCGGAGCGCCGCGCCAAGATGGAGTCGTCGGAGAACCCGTGGCAGCCGAGGGACCGGGACCGCTACGTCTCCCCGGCGCTGCAGGCGTACGCGGCGATGGCGACGTCGGCCGACCGGGGCGCCGTCCGCGACGTCTCCCGCCTGCGCCGCGGCTGACCGGCGGGCTCGCGCGCGCGCAGGCGGCGCCACCGCCGGGCCGACGCGTGCCGTGAGGGCGGCCAGTGCCTAGTCTCGGCTCATGACGAGCGTGGAGCCGCAGGTCGACATCAAGCCGCGGTCGCGGCAGGTCACGGACGGGCTGGAGGCGACCGCCGCGCGCGGCATGCTCCGGGCCGTGGGTCTCGGGGACGAGGACTTCGCGAAGCCGCAGATCGGCGTCGCGAGCTCGTGGAACGAGATCACGCCGTGCAACCTGTCGCTGGACCGCCTCGCGAAGGCCGTCAAGGGCGGCGTGCACGCCGGGGGCGGGTACCCGCTGGAGTTCGGCACCATCTCGGTGTCGGACGGCATCTCGATGGGCCACGAGGGGATGCACTTCTCGCTCGTCAGCCGTGACGTGATCGCCGACTCCGTCGAGACCGTCATGCAGGCGGAGCGGCTCGACGGCTCGGTGCTGCTCGCGGGCTGCGACAAGTCGCTGCCCGGCATGCTCATGGCCGCGGCGCGGCTCGACCTGGCCAGCGTGTTCCTCTACGCCGGCTCGATCATGCCCGGCTGGGTCAAGCTCTCGGACGGCACCGAGAAGGACGTCACGATCATCGACGCCTTCGAGGCGGTGGGGGCGTGCGCTCGCGGGCTCATGAGCCGCGAGGACGTGGACCGGATCGAGCGGGCGATCTGCCCCGGCGAGGGTGCGTGCGGCGGCATGTACACCGCCAACACGATGGCGTCGGTGGCCGAGGCGATGGGCATGTCCCTGCCGGGCTCGGCCGCGCCGCCCAGCGCCGACCGGCGCCGCGACCAGTACGCGCACCGGTCGGGGGAGGCCGTGGTCGAGCTGCTCCGCCGCGGGATCACCGCCCGGCAGATCATGACGAAGGAGGCGTTCGAGAACGCCATCGCCGTCGTCATGGCGTTCGGCGGTTCGACGAACGCCGTGCTCCACCTGCTCGCGATCGCCCACGAGGCCGAGGTCGACCTCACGCTCGACGACTTCCGCCGGGTGGCCGCGCGGGTGCCGCACCTCGGCGACCTCAAGCCGTTCGGGCGGTACGTCATGAACGACGTCGACCGCATCGGCGGCGTGCCGGTCGTCATGAAGGCCCTGCTCGACGCCGGCCTGCTGCACGGCGACTGCCTCACGGTCACGGGACGGACGGTCGCGGAGAACCTCGCGGACGTGAACCCGCCCGACCCCGACGGCAAGATCCTCCGGGCGCTCGACAACCCCATCCACCGCAGCGGGGGCATCACCATCCTCGGCGGCTCCCTCGCGCCCGAGGGGGCGGTCGTCAAGAGCGCGGGCTTCGACGAGGACGTGTTCGAGGGGACGGCGCGCGTGTTCGACCGCGAGCGCGCCGCGATGGACGCGCTCGAGGACGGCACGATCACCGCCGGCGACGTGGTCGTCATCCGCTACGAGGGGCCCAAGGGCGGCCCGGGCATGCGCGAGATGCTCGCCATCACCGGCGCGATCAAGGGCGCGGGCCTCGGCAAGGACGTGCTGCTGCTCACCGACGGCCGGTTCTCCGGCGGCACGACCGGTCTGTGCGTCGGCCACGTGGCGCCCGAGGCGGTGGACGCCGGCCCGATCGCGTTCGTCCGCGACGGCGACCGCATCCGGCTGGACGTCGCGAACGCGACGCTCGACCTGCTGGTCGAGCCCGAGGAGCTGGCGCGACGGCGCGACGGCTGGGCGCCGCTGCCGCCGCGGTACACGCGGGGGGTGCTCGGCAAGTACACGAAGCTCGTCGGGTCGGCGTCGCGCGGGGCGGTGCTGGGCTGACGGCAGGGGTCCTGCGGCGGGACCGCGCCGCGCGGGGCAGGATCGACGCATGACGCTCACCCCGACGACGTCCGCGCCCGACGACGCACCGTGGTGGACGCGCGCCGTGGTCTACCAGGTCTACCCGCGCTCGTTCCAGGACAGCGACGGCGACGGCGTCGGCGACCTGCGGGGGATCCTGCAGCGGTTGGACCACCTGAGCGCGCTCGGTGTCGACGTGCTGTGGCTGTCGCCCGTGTACGCCTCGCCGATGGACGACAACGGCTACGACATCAGCGACTACCAGGCCGTCGACCCGCTGTTCGGCACGCTCGAGGACCTGGACGCGCTGACGGCCGCGCTGCACGAGCGGGGCATGCGGCTCGTCATGGACCTCGTCGTCAACCACACCTCCGACGAGCACCCGTGGTTCGTCGAGTCCCGCTCGTCGCCGGACAGCCCGAAGCGGGACTGGTACTGGTGGCGGCCGGCGCGCCGCGGGATGCGTCCGGGGCAGCCGGGGGCCGAGCCGACGAACTGGGGCTCGTTCTTCTCCGGCCCCGCCTGGGAGCTCGACGAGGCGACGGGCGAGTACTACCTGCACCTGTTCAGCCGCAAGCAGCCGGACCTCAACTGGGAGAACCCGCAGGTCCGCGAGGCGGTCTACGCGATGATGCGCTGGTGGCTCGACCGGGGGGTCGACGGCTTCCGGATGGACGTCATCAACCTGGTGTCGAAGGACGTCGCGCCCGACGGCTCGCTCCCGGACGGGATGGTCCACGACGGGCCGTACGGCGACGGGAGCCCCGCGTACACGTGCGGGCCCCGGATCCACGAGTTCCTGGCGGAGATGCACCGCGAGGTGTTCGCGGGCCGCCCGGACCGGCTGCTCACGGTCGGCGAGATGCCGGGCGTCACGCTCGAGGACGCCCGGCTGTTCACCGACCCGGCGCGCCGCGAGGTCGACATGGTGTTCCAGTTCGAGCACGTCGGGCTGGACCACGGCCCGGGCGGGAAGTTCGACCCCCGCCCGCTACGGCTCACGGACCTCAAGGCGTCGTTCGGGCGGTGGCAGGCGGGGCTCGCGGACGTCGGCTGGAACAGCCTCTACTGGGACAACCACGACCAGCCGCGGATCGTCTCGCGCTGGGGCGACGACGGCCGGTACCGGAGGGAGTCCGCGACGGCGCTGGCCACGCTGCTGCACCTGCATCGCGGCACGCCGTACGTCTACCAGGGCGAGGAGCTCGGGATGACGAACGCGCACTTCACGCGGCTCGACCAGTACCGCGACATCGAGTCGCTGCGGCACGTCGAGCAGGCGCGGGCGCTCGGCTCCGCGACCGACGAGCAGCTCCTGGCGGGGCTGGCGGCGATGAGCCGCGACAACGCACGCACCCCGGTGCAGTGGGACTCCTCGGCGCACGCGGGTTTCACCACCGGCACGCCGTGGCTGGAGGTGCCGCCGGGGTGGACGGTGACCGCGGAGGCGGAGCGCGCCGACCCCGCCTCGGTCTTCCACCACTACCGCCGGCTGGTCGAGCTCCGGCACGACGACCCCGTCGTGGCGCTCGGGGACTTCACGATGCTGCTGCCGGACGACGAGCACGTCTACGCGTTCACGCGCTCGCTGGGCGGGCGGACGCTGCTCGTCGTGGTGAACGTCGGCGGCGAGCCGCGGGAGGTCGACCCGGGCGTGCCGGTGGCCGGCGAGGCCGCCCTCGTCCTCGGGAACTACGCCGACACGGCGCCGCTCGCGGCCGGCCCGGTCGCGCTCCGGCCCTGGGAGGCCGGCGTCTGGCGGCTGTGACCGCGGCGCCGACGCGCCCGGCCGAACCACCCGCGAAGTGCCCGCGCCGGCCCGCTGACCTGCGCTAGCGTGCCGCTGCCGGGTGCGTCCGGCGACCGCGGACCCGCGGGCAGCGGCAGGGGGACGACGTGACCGTCACGGTGGACGAGCAGCTCGCGATCTCGACGCGCGGCCTGCGCAAGACGTACCGGCGGCGCGGGCGCCGCATGGTCGCCGTCGAGGGTCTCGACCTCGACGTGCCGGCGGGCGGCGTGCACGGCTTCCTCGGGCCGAACGGCTCGGGCAAGACGACGACGATCCGCATGCTCCTCGGGCTCGTGCGGGCGGACGCGGGCACGGCCCACCTGTTCGGGACGCCCGTCCCGCAGCGGCTGCCGGACGTCGTCGACCGCGTCGGCGCGATCGTCGAGCAGCCGAAGTTCTTCCCGCGCTTCTCCGGCCGACGCAACCTCGTGCTCCTGGCCCAGGCGATCGGGACCCCCGTCCGCGTGGTCGACAAGGTGCTCGAGGACGTCGGCCTGGCCGACCGGGGCCGGGACGCCTACCGCGGCTACTCGCTGGGCATGAAGCAGCGGCTCGCGATCGCGGCGACGCTGCTCAAGGACCCCGACCTGCTCATCTTCGACGAGCCGACGAACGGGCTCGACCCCGCGGGCATCCACGAGATCCGCGCGACGATGCGCGGCCTGGCCGACCGCGGCAAGACCGTGCTCGTCTCCTCGCACATCCTCGCGGAGGTCGAGCAGGTCGCCGACACCGTCTCGATCATCGCCCGCGGCCGCATGGTCGCCCACGGCCGGGTGGCGGACCTGCTCGGCGCGCACGGCGGCCTCGAGGTGCGCGTCCGCGTCGACCGGCAGGAGGTCGCCTCGTCCCTGCTCACGGCGCAGGGCTGGTCCGTGCGGGCCGACGGGCGCCACCTCGTCGTCCAGGGGACCGAGCACCCCGCCCAGATCACGCGCGTGCTCGCCGCCTCCGACCTGTGGGTCGAGGAGCTGGTGCCGGTGCGAGCGGGCCTCGAGTCGGTCTTCCTCGAGCTGACGGCGGGCCAGGGCCCCGAGGGCCACGTCGGCGCCCCGCACCGTGGCGTGGTCGGCGGCTCGTCGCCAGGGGGCGGGTCCCCGGGCCCGCACCCGGAGGCCGTCGTCGACGGCGTGGGCGGGGGTGCGGCGTGACCCGGCTGCTGCACGCGGAGCTCACGCGGCTGCGCTCCCGGGTCCTGCTGTGGCTCGCCGCCGCCGGCGTCGTCGCGATCGCGCTCGTCGGCGTCGTCGGCGCGTGGACGATGTCGACGCCGCCGTCGCCGGCCGAGGTCGAGCAGGCGCAGGCCCACCTCGCGGTGCAGCTCGACGACTGGGAGAAGAACGGCGAGCAGCAGGAGCAGGACTGCCGCGACGCGCAGGCGGCGGACCCCGACCCGGAGGCGGACTACGGCTGCGACGACATGGCCCCGCGGCTCGAGTGGTTCCTGCGTCCGGTCGCGACGTTCGCCGGCGAGGGCGTGGGGATGATCGAGAGCATGGCGGTCGTGCTGCTCGCGGGCGCGCTCGCGATCGGCGCGAGCTTCGTCGGCGCGGAGTTCGCGACGGGCTCGATCGGGAACTGGCTCACGTTCGCACCGCGCCGCGGCCGGGTGTTCGCGAGCAAGCTGCTCGCCACCCTGCTGGGCGTGCTGCCGCTCCTGCTCGTGACGGTGGGCGTGCTCGTCGGCGGCACGTACGGGGCGTACGCGCTGCACGACCAGCTCGGCGCCGTCACGGACGACACGTGGCCGGACCTGCTCGCGTCGAGCGCACGGATGGTCGCGCTCGGCCTCGGCGGCGGCGTCATCGGCGTCGCGCTCGGCTTCCTGCTGCGCCACACGGCGGCGGTCCTCGGGGCGCTCGTCGGGTGGTTCGTCGCCGTCGAGGTCGTGCTGCGGCAGGTGTGGGCCGGGCTCGCCCCGTGGACGCTCGCGGCCAACGTCGACGCGTGGGTGCGCGGCGGCAGCGAGTACTGGCTGCCCAACGTCTGCACCACCGACGCGAGCGGGATGGTGTCGTGCGAGAGCGCCACGCGGGAGCTGTCGATGTCGCGCGGCGGCGTCTACCTCGCCGTCGTCGCGGCGGTGCTCGCCCTGGTCGCGCTGCTCGTGTTCCGGCGCCGCGACGTCTCGTGAGGTGAGCCCCTCCCCGGCGCTCGACGCGCCCGCCGTAGCCTGACGGCATGGGGAAGGTGCACGAGCGGATCGACGACCGGATGCGGGCGTTCCTGCTCGCGCAGCACGTGTTCTTCGTCGCGACCGCGCCCAGCGGTCCCGACGGGCGCGTGAACGTCTCGCCGAAGGGCGTCCCCGGCGCGTTCGTCGTGCTCGACGACCACACCGTCGCCTACGTGGACCTCACGGCCAGCGGCGCGGAGACGATCGCGCACCTGCGCGAGAACGGCCGGATCACGCTGATGTTCTGCGCGTTCGACGGCCCGCCCAACATCGTGCGGCTGCACGGCCACGGTCGGTTCGTGACCCTGTACGACGACGGCTTCGAGGAGCTCGTGGCGCTGTTCCCCGAGACGCGCGGCGCGCGCGCCGTGGTCGTGGTCGACGTGGAGCGCGTCTCCGACTCGTGCGGGTACGCGGTGCCGCTCATGGAGTACGTGGGGGAGCGGGACCTGCTCCCGGCGCACATGGAGCGCAAAGGCGTCGAGGGGCGCGCGGCGTACCGGCGGCTGAAGAACCGGACGAGCATCGACGGCCTCCCGGCGTTCGACATGGACACCGAGCCCGCCGACGACGTCGTGGCGTCCACGACGTGAACGCGTGAACCACCATGTGAGACGCGAGGGGCGCTGCGTGACATCGTCCGACGGCGGGCGTACTGTCGGCCGCGTGCCGATCACCGTCATCACCCTCGTAGTACTTCCTGAGCGCGCCGGCTGAGGCCACCGCACAGGTCCTCGATCGCGCGCGCTCCCCTCGTCGGCCCCCACGGGCCCGAGGGTTTTTTTGTGCCCGGCACCACCACCGCACCGACAGCTCGACCAGGGAGACACCGATGGCCCAGGGTCCTCATCCGGCTCCGCCTCGCCCGTCCGCTCCGCCGGCCACGCCGGCGTCGGTCGTCCCGCCGCGACCGGCGACGACCGCCGGCCCGGTCGTCGAGCAGGTCACGGGTGCGCAGTCGATCGTCCGGTCGCTCGAGGAGGTCGGCGTCGACGTCGTCTTCGGCATCCCGGGCGGCGCGATCCTGCCGACGTACGACCCGCTGATGGACTCGCAGCGCGTGCGGCACATCCTCGTGCGGCACGAGCAGGGCGGCGGGCACGCCGCCGCCGGCTACGCGGCCGCGACGGGTCGCGTGGGCGTCTGCATGGCCACGTCCGGCCCGGGCGCGACGAACCTCGTCACGCCGATCGCCGACGCGCACATGGACTCCGTGCCGATGGTCGCGATCACGGGGCAGGTCGGGGCGTCGCTCATCGGCACCGACGCGTTCCAGGAGGCCGACATCGTCGGCATCACGCTGCCGGTGACCAAGCACAACTACCTCGTCACGAACCCGGACGACATCCCGCGCGTGATCGCGGAGGCCTTCCACGTCGCGTCGTCGGGCCGTCCGGGCCCGGTGCTCGTCGACATCGCGAAGTCGGCGATGCAGGCCCAGACGACCTTCCGCTGGCCGCAGGAGGTGGCGCTGCCCGGGTACCACCCGGTGACCAAGCCGCACGCGAAGCAGATCCGGGAGGCGGCCCGCCTGCTCGCGACCGCGCGCCGGCCGGTCCTGTACGTCGGCGGCGGCACGATCCGCGCCCGGGCGAGCGCCCAGCTGCGGCGTCTGGTGGACCTGTCGGGCGCGCCCGTCGTCACCACCCTCATGGCCCGCGGCGCCCTGCCGGACACCCACCCGCAGCACCTGGGGATGCCGGGCATGCACGGCACCGTCGCCGCCGTCGCGGCGCTGCAGAAGGCCGACCTCGTCGTCGCCCTCGGCGCGCGCTTCGACGACCGCGTGACCGGCCTGCTGTCGTCGTTCGCCCCGAACGCGACCGTCGTGCACGCCGACATCGACCCCGCCGAGATCGGCAAGAACAAGGCGGTCGACGTGCCGATCGTCGGCGACCTGCGCGAGGTCATCGGCGACCTGCTGCCCGAGCTCGAGCGCGAGCACGAGCAGCACGGCAGGCCCGACCTCGAGGGCTGGTGGCGCCAGCTCGACGCGTGGCGCGAGACGTTCCCGCTCGGGTACGAGGAGCCGTCCGACGGGCACCTCGCGCCGCAGCACGTGATCCAGCGGATCGGCGAGCTCAGCGGCCCCGAGGCGGTGTACGCCGCGGGCGTGGGCCAGCACCAGATGTGGGCGGCGCAGTTCATCCGGTACGAGCGGCCGAACTCGTGGCTCAACTCGGGCGGCCTGGGCACGATGGGCTACGCGGTGCCCGCCGCGATGGGGGCCAAGGTCGGCGAGCCCGACCGGACCGTGTGGGCGATCGACGGCGACGGCTGCTTCCAGATGACCAACCAGGAGCTGGCCACCTGCACGATCAACGACATCCCGATCAAGGTCGCGATCGTCAACAACAGCTCGCTGGGCATGGTCCGCCAGTGGCAGACGCTCTTCTACGAGTCGCGGTACTCGAACACCGACCTGCACACGGGCCACGGCACGGTGCACGTGCCGGACTTCGTCAAGCTCGCGGACGCCTACGGCTGCGTCGGGCTGCGGTGCGAGACGAAGGCGGACGTGGACGCGACGATCAAGCGCGCGCTCGAGATCGACGACCGGCCCGTCGTCGTGGACTTCACCGTCTCCCGCGACGCGATGGTGTGGCCGATGGTCGCCGCCGGCGTGAGCAACGACGACATCCAGTACGCCCGCGGCATCAGCCCGGCGTGGGACCGCGAGGACTGAGAGGCACCGACATGAGCCGTCACACCCTGTCCGTCCTGGTCGAGAACAAGCCCGGCGTGCTGACCCGCGTCGCGGGGCTGTTCGCGCGCCGCGCGTTCAACATCCACTCGCTCGCCGTGGGTCCCACCGAGCACCCCGAGATCTCCCGGATCACGGTCGTCGTCGACGTCGACGAGCTGCCGCTCGAGCAGGTCACGAAGCAGCTCAACAAGCTCATCAACGTCATCAAGATCGTCGAGCTGGAGGACGCCGCGTCCGTGCAGCGAGAGCTGCTGCTCGTCAAGGTCCGCGCCGACGCCTCGTCGCGCACCTCGGTGCTCGAGGTCGTGCAGCTGTTCCGCGCGCACGTCGTCGACGTCGTGCCCGACACGGTCGTCGTCGAGGCGACGGGCTCGCCGGGCAAGCTCGACGCCCTGCTGGCCGCCCTCGAGCCCTTCGGCATCCGTGAGATCGTGCAGTCCGGCACCGTCGCCATCGGCCGCGGGTCGCGCTCCATCACCGACCGGGCGCTCGAGCGCGTCATCCGGTCCGCCTGAACCCCCCGACCACCCGCAGCCCCACCTGCTGCAGCACCCGACCAACCGAGGAGAACGAACCGTGGCTGAGCTGTTCTACGACGACGACGCCGACCTGTCGATCATCCAGTCCCAGAAGGTCGCCGTCATCGGCTACGGCAGCCAGGGGCACGCGCACTCGCTGAACCTGCGCGACTCCGGCGTCGACGTCACCGTCGGCCTGCGCGAGGGCTCGTCCTCGCGCGCCAAGGCCGAGAACCAGGGCCTCAAGGTCGCGACCGTCGCCGACGCGGTCCGCGACGCCGACGTCGTCGTGATCCTCGCGCCCGACCAGGTGCAGCGGCACGTCTACCGCGACGAGATCGAGCCGAACCTCAAGCCCGACGCCGCGCTCGTCTTCGGGCACGGCTTCAACATCCGCTTCGGCTACATCAAGCCGGCGGCGGGTCACGACGTCCTCATGGTCGCGCCCAAGGGCCCGGGCCACCTCGTGCGCCGCGAGTACGCGGACGGCCGTGGCGTGCCGGTCATCGTCGCGGTGGAGCAGGACGCCTCGGGCCAGGCGTGGGCGCTCGCGCTCTCGTACGCCAAGGCGATCGGCGGCCTGCGCGCGGCCGGCATCAAGACGACCTTCACCGAGGAGACCGAGACCGACCTGTTCGGTGAGCAGGCCGTCCTCTGCGGTGGCGTGTCGCAGCTCATCCAGTACGGCTTCGAGACCCTCACCGAGGCGGGCTACCAGCCCGAGGTGGCGTACTTCGAGGTGCTGCACGAGCTCAAGCTGATCGTCGACCTCATCTTCGAGGGCGGCATCACCAAGCAGCGCTGGTCCGTCTCCGACACGGCCGAGTACGGCGACTACGTCTCCGGCCCGCGGGTCATCACGCCCGACGTGAAGGAGAACATGAAGGCCGTCCTCGCGGACATCCAGAACGGCGCGTTCGCCGAGCGCTTCATCGCGGACCAGGACGCCGGCGCCCCGGAGTTCCAGGCGCTGCGCGAGAAGGGCCAGAACCACCCGATCGAGCCGGTCGGCCGCGAGCTGCGCAAGCTGTTCGCGTGGGTGAAGCCCGCGGACACCGACTACGTGGAGGGTTCGGCTTCTCGCTGACCGGAGGTACGGGCGAGCGCAGCGAGCACGTGCCGGAGGTCAGGGAGAAGCCGAGCCCGACCAGAAGGCACGAGGGTTCGGCGTCCCGCTGACCGGAGGTACTGGCGAGCGCAGCGAGCCGGTGCCGGAGGTCAGGGGGACGGCGAGCCCGACCAGAAAGCACGGGGGTTCGGCTTCTCGCTGACCGGAGCTCCAGCACGCACGACGGGCCCGGCGGTCACGAACCGCCGGGCCCGTCGCCGTCCGGTGCGCCAGGATGGGGCATCCGACGACGGAGGGACGACGATGACGGACGAGCAGCTGCACGCCGCCGACGAGCAGGAGCCGGCGGTCGTGGACGACGGGATGAGCGCGTTCTGGCAGGCGGCGCGCGGCCACCTGGGCCTCGGCAAGTTCGAGGTCGTCGTCGGCGGCACCCCGAAGGACGTGGTCCCGCCGCCGTCGTTCTCGTTCGGGGACTCGCCCGCGCTGGCCGACGAGCTGCTCGGCCTCGTGCTGGCGGGCCGCAAGCGCGCGACCGCGACCGCGTGGTCGGAGTTCGGCGACGAGCGGCCGCCCCAGGTCGGCGACCTGTCGATCGTCCTCGACGGTGCCGGGACGCCGAGCGCCCTCATCCGCACGACGCGCACCGAGACGGTGCCGTTCGACGAGGTGACGGACGAGTTCGCCGCGGCGGAGGGCGAGGGCGACGCGACGCTGGCGTCGTGGCGGGTGGAGCACGAGCGCTACTGGCGACGGGTGCTGGGGGACGAGGCGTTCGGGCCGACGATGCCGGTCTTCTGCGAGTGGTTCGAGGTGGTCTACCCGACCGAGGGCCCGACCCCTCCGGTGGACTAAGGCCCGTCCGAGTGGTGAGATGGCCGTCCCGAGCCGTGGGACGCGGCCTAGAGTGACGGCATGGCCCAGAACCCCGCTCCGACCCTCAACCTCGCCGTCGTCGCCGGGGACGGCATCGGCACCGAGGTGGTCGAGCAGGGGCTCCTGGTCCTCGAGCAGGCGCTCGGCGGCGCGGCCACGCTGACGACGACCGACTTCGACCTCGGCGCCCGCCGCTGGCACGCCACCGGCGAGACGCTCACGGACGCGGACCTCGACGCGATCCGCACCCACGACGCGATCCTGCTCGGCGCCATCGGCGACCCGAGCGTGCCGTCGGGGGTGCTGGAGCGCGGTCTGCTGCTCAAGCTGCGCTTCGCGCTCGACCACTACGTGAACCTGCGCCCCGGCAAGCTCTACCCCGGGGTCACCGGCCCGCTCGCGGACCCGGGCGAGGTCGACTTCGTCGTCGTGCGCGAGGGCACCGAGGGGCCGTACGTGGGCAACGGCGGCGCCATCCGCGTCGGCACGCCGCACGAGGTCGCGAACGAGGTGAGCGTCAACACCGCGTTCGGCGTCGAGCGGGTCGTGCGCGACGCGTTCGCCCGCGCCGCCGCGCGCCCCCGCAAGAAGCTCACGCTCGTCCACAAGCACAACGTGCTCGTGCACGCGGGGCACCTCTGGCGCCGGACCGTCGAGGCCGTCAACGCCGAGTTCCCGGACGTGACGGTCGACTACCTGCACGTGGACGCGGCGACGATCTTCCTCGTGACGAACCCGTCGCGCTTCGACGTCGTCGTCACCGACAACCTCTTCGGCGACATCCTCACCGACCTCGCCGCGGCGATCACCGGCGGCATCGGCCTGGCCGCGTCGGCGAACATCAACCCCGACCGCACCGCGCCGAGCATGTTCGAGCCGGTGCACGGCTCGGCCCCCGACATCGCCGGGCAGGGCAAGGCCGACCCGACGGCCACCGTGCTGTCGGTGGCGCTGCTCCTCGACCACCTCGGCCACGCCGACGCCGCGCGCCGCATCGAGGCCGCCGTCGCCGCCGACCTGGCCGAGCGCGGCTCGGCCGAGCGAGTACGGTCGACGGCCGAGGTGGGCAAGGACCTCGCCCAGCGCGTCGCCGGCTGACCACCGGCACCCGCGGGCCCGAGCCCGTGGCCGCCGAGCCCCGTCCCGCACGGCGCTCGCGCGACCTGTCCACCCGGCCGTCCTCACCGGTACCGTCGACCCGACCCTGGTGAAAGGCCCCCCGATCATGAGCACGCTCGCAACGCCCACGTCCGCCGACCTCTTCGAGATCCGCCGCAACGACGCGCCCGTCCCGGACGCGCAGCGCGAGGAGGCGCTGGCGGCGCCGAGGTTCGGCACCGTCTTCACCGACCACATGGCCCGCGTCTCCTGGTCGCAGGCCGACGGCTGGCACGACCGCCGGGTCGAGCGCTACGGCCCGCTGCAGCTCGACCCCGCGACGGCCGTCCTGCACTACGCCCAGGAGATCTTCGAGGGCCTCAAGGCGTACCGCCACGACGACGGGTCGGTCTGGACCTTCCGCCCGCAGGCGAACGCCGAGCGCTTCGCCCGCTCGGCGAACCGGCTGGCCCTGCCCGAGCTGTCGGAGGCGGACTTCCTCGGCGCGATCGAGGCCCTCGTGCGCACCGACCTGGCCTGGGTGCCGGGCGGCGGCGAGAAGAGCCTCTACCTGCGGCCGTTCATGTACGCCTCGGAGAGCTTCCTCGGCGTCCGGGCGTCGCTCGAGGCGGAGTTCCTCGTCATCGCCTCGCCCGTCGGCCCGTACTTCGCGGGCGGCGTGCGACCCGTGAGCATCTGGGTCTCCGAGACGTACTCGCGGGCCGCGGCCGGCGGCACGGGCGCGGCGAAGTGCGGCGGCAACTACGCGGCGTCGCTCCTGCCGCAGCAGCAGGCCTACGACAAGGGCTTCGAGCAGGTGTGCTTCCTCGACGCGGCCACCGGCACGTACCTGGAGGAGCTCGGCGGCATGAACGTGTTCGTCGTGCGCTCCGACGGCACGGTCGCCACCCCGGCGCTGTCCGGCACGATCCTCGAGGGCGTCACCCGGTCGTCGATCATCCAGCTGCTGCACGACGCCGGGCACCGGGTGCAGGAGGAGTCGATCGCGCTCGCCGACCTGCTGGCCGGCCTCGCGGACGGCTCGGTGAGCGAGGTCTTCGCGTGCGGCACGGCCGCGGTCATCACGCCCATCGGCCGCCTGGGCTCGGAGACGTTCGACGTGACGGTCGCCGACGGCGAGGCGGGGCCGGTGACGACGCGCATCCGCGACGAGCTCACCGACATCCAGTACGGCCGCGCGCAGGACCGCCACGGCTGGCTGTACCGGCTGGCCTGAGCGCCTCGCCGCAGCGGTCGCCGCGGCGCCCCCTCGCCCGAGGTGGCGCCGCGGCGCGTCCAGCAGATGGGACGCGTGACCACGGGCCGGGATGTGTGCCATGCTGACCGCATGACCCTCTGGGCCCTCATTATCGAGTAGCGCGTCGGCACACCCGCTGACGCGCAGACCTCCCGACCCCGGGGGGTCTTTTTGTTGGTCCGGCCACCACCCCGCGCCGGGCCGCCGCCCCCTCACCCGGCACCACCCACCGCCGGGGACGGGGACGACGAGAGGTCCCGGCACGGCCCGCACGACCAGCACGAGCAGGACCAGCACGAGCAGGACGAGCACGAGCAGGACCAGCACGGACGAGATCCCGGCCCCCGGCCCCGGACGAAGAGAGCACGACGGTGAGCACCGACCTCACGACCGGCTTCCAGGTGTACGACACGACGCTGCGCGACGGCGCCCAGCAGGAGGGGATGAACCTCTCGGTCGCCGACAAGCTGGCGATCGCGCCCCTGCTCGACGAGCTCGGCGTCGGGTTCATCGAGGGCGGCTGGCCGGGCGCGGTCCCCAAGGACACCGAGTTCTTCCGGCGCGCCGCGAAGGAGCTCGACCTGCGCAACGCGGAGCTCGCCGCGTTCGGCTCGACGCGCAAGGCGGGCACGCGCGCCGTCGACGACCCGCAGGTGCGCGCGCTGGTCGACAGCGAGGCCCCGGTCGTCACGCTCGTCGCCAAGCACGACATCCGCCACGCCGAGCGGGCGCTGCGCACGACGGGCGAGGAGAACCTCGCGATGATCGCGGACTCGGTGGCGTTCCTCGTGCGGGAGGGCCGCCGCGTGGTCGTCGACGCGGAGCACTTCTTCGACGGCTTCCGCTTCGACCCGCGGTACTCGCTGCAGGCGGTGCTCGCGTCGTTCGAGGCGGGCGCCGAGGTCGTGTGCCTGTGCGACACCAACGGCGGGATGGTGCCGCGGCACGTCACCGAGATCGTCCAGGCCGTGCGCGAGGCGGTCGGGCCCGACGCCGTGCTCGGGATGCACGCGCACAACGACTCCGGCTGCGCGGTCGCCAACTCGCTCGCGGCCGTCGAGGCGGGCTGCACCCACGTGCAGGGCACGGTCAACGGCTACGGCGAGCGCACCGGCAACGCCGACCTGCTGTCCATCGTCGCGAACCTCGAGCTCAAGTACGCGCTCCCCGTCCTGGCGCGCCCGGACGAGGCGGGCGGCGCGACCGGCGGGCTGCCCGAGCTGACCCGGATCGCGCACGCGATCGCGGAGATCACGAACATCTCACCGTTCGCGCGCCAGCCGTACGTCGGCGCCAGCGCCTTCGCCCACAAGGCGGGGCTGCACGCGTCGGCGATCCGGGTGGACCCGGACCTGTACCAGCACACCGACCCGTCCCTCGTCGGCAACGACATGCGCATGCTCGTCAGCGACATGGCCGGGCGCGCGTCGATCGAGCTCAAGGGACGCGAGCTCGGCTTCGACCTGTCCCAGCAGCCCGAGGTGCTCCAGCGCGTCACCGACCGCGTCAAGGACGACGAGGCGCACGGGTACACGTACGAGGCCGCGGACGCGTCGTTCGAGCTGCTGCTCGTCGAGGAGATCGAGGGCGGGCGGCCCGGGTACTTCCGCGTCGAGTCGTGGCGGACGATCGTCGAGCGCTCCGGGGGCCGCGGCACGCCGGCGACCGCCGAGGCGACGGTCAAGCTGCACGCGGGCGGCGAGCGGCACGTCTCGACCGGCGAGGGCAACGGCCCGGTCAACGCGCTCGACCACGCGCTGCGGCAGGCGCTCCTGCGCGTCTACCCGGAGCTCGGCTCGTTCGAGCTCATCGACTTCAAGGTCCGCATCCTCGACGCGATGCACGGCACCGACGCCGTCACGCGCGTCCTCATCGAGACGTCGGACGGGCAGACCGCCTGGAGCACGGTCGGCGTCGGGCCCAACCTCCTCGAGGCCGCGTGGGAGGCGCTCACCGACTCCGCCATCTGGGGGCTTCGCCACCACGGGATCGCGCCGCGCTGACAATCACCCGGCACGTCGTCGCCCGGGGCCATAGCCTCGGACGTGTGACCTGCGCGACAGACGCAGGCCGGACCGGAGGAGGCGCGCCAGGTGGCCGGCACGGGAGGTGACCCGGAGCCCGCACGTGACCGGCGCGCCGCGCCGCGGCGTCCGGGTGCCCCCTGGTGGGCGCTGATGGTGGGGCTGCTCGTCGTCGGTGTCGTCGTCGGGACGCTGCTGGTCCGCTCGCTGCAGGCCTCGAGCACCACCTCGCCGACCCCGACGCTGCCGGCGCCTCCCAGCCCCACGGCGTCCGCGTCGTCCTCGACGCCGGCGCCCACCCCGAGCGTGACGCCGCCCGCCGCGGAGTTCGACGACGACAGCGCGGCGGGGCTGTTCGTGACGCCGACCGACCTGCGCGCGTCCGTGCCGGCCGCCGCCCCGGGCGTGAAGCCGGGCATCACGGCGGGGCAGCTCGCGTGGGGCCTGCCGGAGGGCTCGAGCGTCGACCCCGCGGCGTGCACGGTGGCCGTGACCGTCGTCCGGGACGCGCCGGAGTTCTTCGACGCCCGGTCGTGGTTCAACGACGACCTGAACTTCCAGCAGGAGGTGCTGCTGCTCGACGACGCCGACGAGGCCCGGACGGCCTTCGGCGAGCTCGTCAACACGCTCGACTCCTGCACCACGTACAGCCAGGCGAACCCCGGCATCGACGGCGCGACCTGGACGGCCCAGCCGGCGCTGGAGGGCCCGGGCCTGTACCCGTCCATCGTGCAGGAGGTCACCCAGACCGCCGAGGGGGACGACTTCGCCACGTACGAGGGGCACCTGCTGGTCGGCAACGCGATCGTCAGCTGGACCGCCGTCTCGCTCGCGAGCGTCGGCCACGAGGCGGCGCTCGCGACGCTCGGCGACCCCGAGTCGCTGGACGCGCTGGTCCAGCAGCGCGCACTGACCGCCGTCCAGTCGCTCGCACCCTGAGCGCCGGCTCGTCCGGGCGCGGCGCCTAGGCTGAGCCCGTGGCGCACGGCGAGTACAAGGTCCCCTCGGGCAAGCTGGTGGTCGTCGACGTCGAGGTGGACGACGGCCTCATCAGCGCGGCGAGCGTCAGCGGTGACTTCTTCCTCGAGCCGGACGACGCGCTGGGCGTCCTGTCCCGCGCCCTCGTGGGGCAGCCCGCCACGACGCCGACCGCGACGCTCGCCGACGCGGTCGGCGCGGCCCTGCGGGCGGCGGAGCGCGCGGGGGAGATCACCGGTCCGGTCGCGATGGTCGGCTTCGACGAGCGGGCGGTGGCCGTCGCGGTCCGCCGCGCGCTCGGCTTCTCGACGACGTGGGACGACCACACGATCGAGGTCGTCCACCCCGGGCCCTTGCCGCCCGCGCTGAACGCCGCGCTCGACCAGGTGCTGACCGAGGAGCTCGCGGCCGGGCTGCGCGGACCGACGCTGCGGTTCTGGGAGTGGGTCGAGCCGGCCGTCATCATCGGGTCGTTCCAGTCGCTGCGCAACGAGGTCGACCTCGAGGCGGCTGCCCGCTACGGCATCACGGTGGTGCGCCGCATCTCCGGCGGCGGCGCGATGTTCATGGAGGCGGGGAACTGCATCACGTTCTCGCTCGTCGTGCCCGCGTCGCTCGTCGACGGCATGAGCTTCGAGGAGTCGTACGCGTTCCTCAACCAGTGGGTGCTCGGCGCGCTCGCCGACGTCGGGGTGCGGGCCGAGCTGTCGGGCCTCAACGACATCTCGTCGCCGGCGGGCAAGATCGCGGGCTCGGCCCAGAAGCGGGTGGCCGGGGGCGCCGTCCTGCACCACGTCACGATGTCGTACGACATCGACGCGACGAAGATGCTCGAGGTGCTGCGGATCGGCCGCGAGAAGCTGTCGGACAAGGGCACCCGCAGCGCCAACAAGCGGGTGGACCCGGTGCGCTCGCAGACGCAGCTGCCCCGCGAGGACGTGGTCGCGGCCTTCGCGGCGCACTTCCGCCGGGCGTACCGCACGGTCGAGGGCTCCCTCACCGAGGACGAGCTCGCCCGGGCGCGCGAGCTGGTCGCCACGAAGTTCGCGGACGACTCCTGGACGGCCCGGGTGCCCTGAGCCGCCCGCGCCTCAGCGGACGAGGGGTGCGCCGACGACGAACGCGAGCGCACCGAGCCCGAGCAGGAGGGCCGTGACGGCGCACGTCGCGACGAGCCGGCCCCCGGCGACCTCCCGACGGCTGCGCCGGTGGGCGACGACGGCGAGCACGCCGGCCAGCCCCGTCCCCACGACCGCGAGCGCCCACGAGCCGCCCCCCAGCACGAGCTCGAGCACCTTGCCCGCCGCGACGGAGCCGCCGGCGAGCGAGAGTGCCGTCCGGCGCCAGGCGAGGTCGGTGCGCTGCGGCTGCAGGCCGGCGTCGCCGACGTGCCGGGCCGGCGACGTCACGCGACCAGCAGCCCGACGAGGAGCAGCAGACCCGCCACGCCGACGCCCACGCTCACGACGGCACCGGCGACGGGCGGGGGCAGGGGCGCGCCGGTCCGGACGGCGCGCTCGACGCGCGCCCAGGCGACCCACGCCCACGCCGCGGCGAGCACGCCTAGGAGCACGAGCAGGATCGAGGCGCACCACCGCAGGACGGCGTGCACGGGCAGCTCCAGGGCCTCGAGCGCGACGCCGGCGGCCAGCAGGGCGATCGACGTGCGGACCCAGGCGAGGAACGTGCGCTCGTTCGCGAGGGAGAACCGGGCGTCGGGGTCGGTGCCCACGCCGTAGACCCGGCGCGGGCGGCGGCGGTCGGTGGTCGTCGGCACGTGCCTCAGTATGGCCCGGCGGCCCGCGGGCACCGTCCACGGCGGCCCCAACCGCGGGCGCCCCGGCAGACGTTCTGGGTGCAGAGGTATCGGCGCGGGGGTTCGCCGCTCCTCGTCGTCGGGTCCGGCCGCGCGGGCCCCGACCGCACCCGCAGCGCGGACAGGAGGGGACGATGCACCAGCACCGACCGGACCGCCTCGCCCGGCGCGAGGACGTCCTTGCCGCCCGCACCCGGACCGCCCGGGCGCAGCGCTCCGTCCGGCTGCGTGCGGCCGTCGCGCGCACCGTGCAGGAGCGGCGCCAGCTCGTCGGCGCCCGCGGCTGAGCGGCCCTCAGGCCCGAGGGCCGAAGACGGCGCTGCCCACCCGGACGACGGTCGCACCCTCCGCCACCGCGAGCTCCAGGTCGCCGCTCATGCCCATCGACAGCTCGCGCACGCCGAGGTCGGCGACCGCGTCCCGCAGCCGGCGCAGCTCGCGGTAGCCCGCCCGCACCACCTCGGGGTCGGGGCTGTTCGCGCCGACCGTCATGAGGCCGGTCACCCGGAGCCCCGGCAGCGCCGCCACCTCGCGCACGAGGGCCACCGCCTCGCCGGGCGCCACGCCGTGCTTCGTCGGCTCCCCGGAGACGTTGACCTGCACGTGGACGTCGAGGGCCGTGGCGCGCGCGGCGAGCCGCTGCGCGAGGTCGAGCGAGGCCACCGACTCGACGCACGTCGCCCACCGCAGGGCGGCGTTGACCTTGTTGGACTGCAGCGGGCCGATGAGGTGCAGCGGCGCACGCCCCGCCAGGGCGGGCCCCTTCGCGACGAGCTCCTGGACGCGGTTCTCGCCGACGAGGACCGGCGAGAGGCGGGCGTCGCCGGCGCGCGCCGCGTCGTCGGCGTCGAGGGCGGCGAGCACGAGGTCGACCGGCTGGGTCTTGGTCGCGAGCAGCAGCCGGACCTGCCCGGGGTCGCGGCCGGCGGCGCCGGCGGCGCGGGCGATGCGCTCGCGGACGGCCGCGAGCCGGGCGACGAGCGGCGAGGCGTCCATGGGGATGGACCGTACCGCCGGCTCAGTCCTTCGCGACGTCGGCGACCACGGCGCCGGTGAGGCGGACGAGGTCGGCCGGCGCGACCTCGACGTCCAGCCCGCGGCGACCGGCGGAGACGAGCACGGTGTCGAACAGCCAGGCCGTCTCGTCGACCACGGTCGGGTGCTGCTGACGCTGCCCCAGCGGGGAGATGCCGCCGACCACGTAGCCGGTGGCCCGCTCGGCGACCGCCGGCGCCGCCATCTCGGCGCGCTTGCCGCCGACCGCCTGCGCGAGCGCCTTGAGGTCGAGCTGCCCCGTGACGGGGACGACCGCGACGACGAGGCGCCCGTCCACGCTCGTGAGCAGGGTCTTGAACACCTGCTCGGGCGGGACGCCGAGCACCTGCGCCGCCTCCAGCCCGTAGCCGAGCGCCGACGACGGGTCGTGCTCGTAGGCGCGGACCGTGTGGGCGACGCCCGCGGCCGCGAGGGCGACGAGGGCCGGGGTGCCCGTCGGTCCGTGCTTCGGCTTCGTCACGGCGCCAGCGTAGGGGCGGCGCGGGCCGTCAGAGCGCGAGGCCCACGAGCGACCCGACGCCGTAGGTGACGGCCATCGCGACCGACCCGCCGGCGACGTTCCGCAGGACGGCGCGGCGGACGTCGGCGCCGGAGACCCGGGCGCTGACCGCCCCGGTCACGACGAGGGCGACGACGACGCCGGCGGCGATCGCCGGGACGACGGCCGCGTGCGACCACGGGACCAGGGCGACGAGCACCGGGACGAGCCCGCCGACGACGAAGGCGGCGAGCGAGGCGCCGGCGGCGTGCCACGGGTTCACCTGCTGCGCGGCCGGCAGCGCCGCGGCGCGCTCGGCGTCGCGCTGCGAGCTGACGGAGACGTACTCGCCGGCGGCCATCGACAGGGCGCCGGCGACGAGGGCCGCCACGCCGGCGACGAGGACCGCGGTGCGCGCGGACGACGCGCCGGCCACGCCGACCACGGTGGCGGCGACGGAGACGACGCCGTCGTTCGCTCCCAGCACCCCGGCGCGCAGCCGGTTGAGGCCGCCGGCGGTCAGCCGCCGCTCGGTCCCGGAGGGGTGCACGAGGAGCTCGGAGAACGTGGTCATTCGGCCACGGTAGGCCGGTGCCGACGCCGTGTCACCGAAGCGAAGGCTGCCCTGACCTGCGCCGATGCAGGTTTGCCTGTCCTCAGTCGGCCGCCGCTGCGGGCCGCCGGCGGTCGCCTCAGAGTGGTCCGACGGCGGTGACGCGCAACTGCAGCTCGCCCGTCTCGTCGGAGGCCGCGACGTCCAGCGTCGCGTCGATGCGCCAGTCGTGGTCGCCCTCCGGGTCGTCCAGCAGCTGGCGGACCTGCCACGTCGCGGCGCCCGTGGTGAGGAGGAACAGCCCCGGCCCGCGCGCCGGTGGCCCGGTGAGGATCTCGTCGTGGTCGTCGTAGAACGGGTCGAGGGCCGCGGCCCACCGGTCGGCGGTCCACGGCAGGCCGTCGGCGTCCGTGTCGCCGAGGGCGGCGAGCGCGCCGTAGGCCTCGCGCGCCGCCAGCTCGACGCGGCGGAACAGGGCGCCGCGGACGAGCGCGCGCAGCACGCGCGGGTTCGCCGAGAGGGGCTCCGGGGTGTCGTCGTCCGTGCCCCCCGGCGCGTCGGCGCCGTGCTCGTCCAGGGGGTTGGACAGGCGCTCCCACTCGTCCAGGAGGCTCGAGTCGGTGCGGCGGACGAGGTCGCCGAGCCATTCCACGAGCTCCCACAGCTCCTCGGTGCGGGCGTCCTCGGGGACGGTCTGGCGCAGCGCCCGGTACGCGTCCGCGAGGTAGCGCAGCAGCACGCCCTCGGTGCGATCGAGCTGGTAGAACGCGACGTACTCCGCGAACGTCATCGCCCGCTCGTGCAGGTCGCGCACCACCGACTTCGGCGACAGCGCGAGGTCCGCGACCCACGGGTTCGTGCGCCGGTAGGTGGCGAATGCGGTCTCCAGCAGCTCGGCGAGCGGGCGCGGGTAGGTGACGTCCTCGAGCAGCGCCATCCGCTCGTCGTAGTCGAGCCCGTCGGCCTTCATCGCGGCGACCGCCTCGCCGCGCGCCTTGTTCTCCTGCGCGGCCAGCACCTGGCGGGGGTCGTCGAGCGTCGCCTCGATGACCGAGACGACGTCGTGGGCGTAGCCCGGGTCCCCGGGGTCGAGCAGGTCGAGCGCCGCGTACGCGAACGGCGACAGCGCCTGGTTGAGCGCGAAGTTCGCGGGCAGCTCGCGGGCGAGGCGCACGGTCCGCCGGCGTCCCGTCGGCGCGGAGGGGTCGTCGACCCACTCGCGCTCGACGACGCCCGCGGCCCGCAGCGAGCGGTAGACCGCGACCGCCCGGCGCACGTGCCGGCCGCGCGCGCCCGCGGGCTCGTGGTTGTCGGCGAGCAGGCGCGTCATCGCCGCCACCGGGTCGCCCGGCCGGGCGAGCACGTGCAGCACCATCGCGTGGCTGACCGCGAAGCTCGACGTCAGTGGCTCGGGCGGCGCGTCGCGGAGCCGCTCGAACGTCTTGTCCGTCCAGTTCACGTGGCCGGCGGGCGCCTGCTTGCGGACGATCTTGCGCTGCTTGCGCGGGTCGTCGCCCGCCTTCTCGAGCGCGCGGCGGTTCTCGATGACGTGCTCCGGCGCCAGCACGATCACCTCGCCGACGACGTCGAATCCCGCCCGCCCGGCACGCCCGGCGATCTGGTGGAACTCGCGCGCCGACAGGTGCCGCATGCGCACGCCGTCGTACTTCACCAGGCTCGTGAGCACGACCGTCCGGATGGGCACGTTGATGCCCACGCCGAGGGTGTCGGTGCCGCAGACCACGGGCAGCAGGCCCTTCTGGGTCAGCCGCTCCACCAACCGGCGGTACTTGGGCAGCATCCCGGCGTGGTGCACGCCGACGCCGTGGCGCAGCAGGCGCGACAGCGTGCGCCCGAACCCGGGGCCGAAGCGGAAGCCGCCGAGCTCGGCCGCGATCGCGTCGCGCTGCTCCCGGCTCGCGAGCGTCGTCGACAGCAGCGACTGCGCCCGCTCGACGGCCTCCTTCTGCGTGAAGTGGACGACGTACACCGGCGCGCGGTGCGTCGTGACGAGCTCGTCGAGCAGCTCGTGCAGCGGCTCGACGACGTAGGAGAACGTGAGCGGGACCGGGCGCTCGGCGTTGGTGATCACCGCGACGGGCTCGCCGGTGCGCCGCGTGAGGTCCTCGGCGAAGAACGCCACGTCGCCGAGCGTCGCCGACATGAGGACGAACTGCGCGCGCGGCAGCTCGAGCAGCGGCACCTGCCAGGCCCAGCCGCGCTGCGGGTCGGCGTAGAAGTGGAACTCGTCCATGACGACCTGGCCGACGTCGGCGTCAGGCCCGTCCCGCAGGGCGAGGTTCGCGAGGATCTCGGACGTGCAGCAGATGATCGGCGCGTCCGCGTTGACGGACGAGTCGCCCGTCATCATCCCGACGTTCGCGGCGCCGAACGCCTCGACGAGCGCGAAGAACTTCTCGCTCACCAGGGCCTTGAGCGGCGCGGTGTAGAACGAGCGCCGGCCGCGGGCGAGCGCGACGAAGTGGGCCGCGACGGCGACGAGGGACTTCCCGGAGCCCGTGGGCGTCGAGAGGATCACGTGCGAGCCCGTGACGAGCTCGAGCAGCGACTCCTCCTGGTGCGGGTACAGCGTCAGGCCCTGGTCCGCCGCCCAGCCGGTGAACGCCTCGAGCAGCGCGTCGTCGGTCGGGTCGGCCGGCAGACGGTCCGCGAGGTCACCTGTGCGCATGGTGCGTCGATGGTCCCACGGCGCTCGCGGGGGCCGCGCCCGAGGGTGCCGACGAGCGGCCGTAGGGTGGGCGCGTGGACGAGCTGCCCCGCGTGGAGATGTGGACCGACGGCGCCTGCAAGGGCAACCCCGGGGTCGGCGGCTGGGGCGCGTGGATGCGCTCCGGCGGGCACGAGCGGGAGCTGTGGGGCGGCGAGGCCGCGACGACGAACAACCGGATGGAGCTCACCGCCGTCATCGAGGGCCTGCGGGCGCTCACCAAGCCGTGCGACGTCACGCTGCACGTCGACTCCACGTACGTGATGAACGGCGTGACGAAGTGGGTGCACGGCTGGAAGCGGAACGGCTGGCTGACCGGTGACAAGAAGCCGGTGAAGAACAAGGAGCTCTGGCAGGAGCTCGACGCCGAGGTGGCGCGGCACACCATCCACTGGGTCTGGGTCAAGGGGCACGCGGGTGACCCGGGCAACGAGCGCGCCGACGCGCTGGCCAACCGGGGCGTCGACGACGTGCGCGCCGGCGCGGTCGGATCCGGCGCGTCCGCCCTCCCGGGGGCGTGAGCGCGGTCCGTCCCGCACCATGAGGGCGTGAGCACTTGGCGTGACCGGGTCGGGACGTCGCTGTTCCTGCGCGTCGCCGGCCCCGACGGCGTCGAGTCGCGGGCGCGCATCCATGGGACGCCTGGCCCGCGCTGGTTCGAGCCCGACGCCGCGATCCGGCGCGTCCACGGCGACGCCTCGATGTTCGTCGGCGGCCTGCGGGCGCTGCTGCTGCAGTCGCTGCACCCCCTGGCGATGGCGGGCGTCGCCGGGCACTCCGGCTACCGCGGGGACCCCTGGGGGCGGCTGGCCCGCACGAGCACGTTCCTCGCCGAGACGACGTTCGCGACGGCCGACGACGCGCAGGCCGCGGTCGACCGGGTGCGGGCGGTGCACGCGCGCGTCCGCGGCCGGGCGCCCGACGGCCGTCCCTACCGCGCGGACGACCCCGAGCTGCTGACGTGGGTGCACGTCGCGGAGGTCGACAGCTTCCTGCACGCGCACCAGCGCCTCGGCGCCCGCCCGCTCGACGCCGCCGGGCAGGACGCGTACGTCGCGCAGGCGGCCACGGTCGCCCGGCGCCTGGGCGTGCCCGACCCGCCGGAGACGGTGGCCGCGCTGGCGGAGGCGCTCGCGGCCTTCCGCCCCGCGCTCGGCGCGGGGGAGCAGGCGCGCGACACCGCTCGGTTCCTGCTCACCGAGCCGCCGGTCCCGTGGTCGCTGCGGCCGGGCTACGCCCTGCTCGCGTCGGCCGCCGCGTCGTCGCTGCCCGCCTGGGCGGCGGCCGAGCTCGGCGTCGGGCCGCGCCCCACCGTGCGTCGCCGGCTCGACCACGCGGGTGGCGTCGTGGTGACCCGGACGATCCGCTGGCTGCTGGGGGCCGACGACGCGAGCCGGGTCGCGCCCCACCCGCACGACGCGGACGACGCGGCGCCGGTCGCCTCCTGACGGCGCGCCCGACCGAGGTCGCGCGGCGGGACGCCCGCTGCCACGCTGCAGCCATGAAGCCGTTCGTGCTGCTGGCCTCGCGCGCGGAGGACGACGCCGCGGACGGGGAGTACGCGGCCTTCCTCCAGCACGGGGGTCTCGCCCCGGACGAGCTGGTCCGGGTGCGCCTCGAGGCGGGACCCATGCCGCACATCGACCTCGACGCGATCTCGGGGATCATCGTCGGCGGCAGCCCGTTCGACGCCAGCGCCGCGCACAAGTCCCCGGTGCAGCAGCGCGTCGAGGCCGAGATGTCCGCGCTGCTGGACGACGTCGTCGCCCGCGACCTGCCGTTCCTCGGCGCCTGCTACGGCGTGGGGACCCTGGGGGTGCACCAGGGCGCCACGATCGACTCGACGTACGCCGAGCCGGTCGGGGCGGTGCGCGTGACGCTGACCGACGAGGGCCGCGCCGACCCGCTGCTCGCGGACGTGCCGGACGCGTTCGACGCGTTCGTCGGGCACAAGGAGGCCTGCCGGGTGCTGCCGCCGACGGCGGTGCTGCTCGCGTCCTCGCCGACGTGCCCCGTGCAGATGTTCCGCGTGCGCCGGAACCTCTACGCGACGCAGTTCCACCCCGAGCTGGATGTGCCCGGCATCCAGGGCCGGGTGCGCACGTACGCCACCTACGGCTACTTCCCGCCGGCGGAGCTCGAGGAGGTGCTGACGCGGGTGGAGGCCGCGGACGTGTGGGCGCCGCCCCGCGTGCTGGCGGCGTTCGTGCGGCGCTACCGCCGCTGAGTGGGCGTCAGACCGTCTCGGCCGGCGCGTCGTCGTGCGGGCCGAGCGGCCGCTGGAACCACGTCGTGGCGTGCCACCGGCGTCCTTGAACCCGACGTCCCGCAGCGTCCCGACGCGCTCGAAGCCGAGCGCCAGGTGCAGCGCCGTGCTCGCCTCGTTGGGCTCGGTCATGCCGGCGACGGCCGTGCGGAAGCCCCGCTGAGCGAGCCGCGCCAGCAGCGCCTCGTACAGCGCGCGGCCGGCGCCGGAGCGGCGCAGGCCGGTCTCGAGGTACACGCTCACCTCGGCGGTCCAGCGGTAGGCCGCCCGGGTCCGGAAGGTGCCGCTGTAGGCGTAGCCGACGACGCGTCCGTCGTCCTCGCAGACGAGCCACGCGTGGCGCTCCTGGGCGACCGCGATCCGGCCGGCCATCTCGTCGGGCGTGGGGGCGCGCTGCTCGAAGGACACCGCGGTGCCCTCGACGTACGGCGCGTAGATCGCCGCGCAGGCGGCGGCGTCGGCGGGCGTCGCGTCCCGGACCACTCGTTCGGCTGGCACCGCACGCACGGTACCGAGCGCGATTCGCCACGACCAGGGCAGCGGGTGCGCGGCAGGATGGGGACATGGCACAGACCCTCGACCGGCTCACGTCCGACCTCACCGCCGCGATGAAGGCGCGCGACGCCCACCGCACGGGGGTGCTGCGCCAGGCGATCGGCGCCGTGCGGGCCGAGGAGAAGGCCGGGCCCGTGCAGCGCGAGCTCACCGAGGACGACGTGCTCAAGGTGCTGGCCCGCGAGGTGAAGAAGCGCCGCGAGAGCGCGGACATCTACACCGACGCGGGTGCGCCCGAGCGCGCGCAGGCCGAGACCGCCGAGGCCGACCTCATCGAGACCTACCTGCCCGCGCGCCTGTCCGACGAGGAGCTCGAGGCGCTCGTCCGGGATGTCGTCGCGGCGACCGGCGCCACGAGCATGCGCGACATGGGCGCCGTCATGAAGGAGGCCACCGCGCGCGCGGGCACCTCGGCGGACGGCAAGAAGCTCTCCGCGCTGGTGCGCGCGGCGCTCGCGGGCTGAGCGGCCGGCGGTCGGGGTCGGGGTCGCCGGGTCGCGTCAGCCGTCGACGACCGCCGACGCGGCCTCGACCAGCCGCCCGCGCAGCGCGTTCGAGCGGTCGGCGTAGTCGCGCTGACGGCACACGTACTCCGCCTTGCCCTCGGGGGTCTCGATCGCGACGGGCTCCAGGCCGAACCTCGAGACGTCGTACGGGGAGGCCTGCATGTCGGTCGTCCGGATCTCGCGGGCGAGCTCGAAGCAGTCGAGCAGCAGCTCGCCCGGGACGAGCGGGCCGAGCTTGAGCGCCCACTTGTAGACGTCCATCGCGGCGTGCAGGCAGCCGGGCTGCTCCATCGCGACCTGCCGTTCGCGGGTCGGCTGCAGCGTGTTGAGCGGGAGGGCGTCCGGGGTGAAGAACCGGAACGCGTCGATGTGCGAGCAGCGGATGCGGTGCCGCTCGACGACGGCGTCCGTCCCCTCCTCGCCGAGGCGCAGCGGCAGCGTGTGCCGGTGCGCGCCCGCCGGCTCGCGGTAGACCATCGCCCACTCGTGCAGCCCGAAGCAGCCGGTCGCCGCAGGGCGGGAGGCGGTGGCGGTCAGCAGCCCGACGACGAACCGCACCGCCTCGCCCCGCTCGGTGGCGAACGCGTCGAGGTCGAGGGTGACGGCCCCGTCGTCGTCCGTGCGGTACCAGCGCCACGACGCCTGCGGGGCGGGCTCGTCGCCGGGCGCGAGCGCGACCTCCGCCCCGGGGTGCCAGCGGCGCAGCTGCCCGGGGGAGGCGGGGTAGTACTCGAAGAGGAAGTCCTCGACCGCGTGCCTCTCGTGGCGAGAGCGGCGTGCGCGGTGCTCCGCCGTGAGCACGTCCGCCCGCCGCGCGTGCGCGTCCGCCCGCGCGCGCCACGCGGCGGGCGGGAGGAGGACGGCGGTGCGCACGCGTCCAGGGTAGGTCGGCGTGCGAGGCGCCCTCGCGCGTGCGCGGCCGAGCGGCCACACTGTGCCCGTGGTCGTCGTCACCTCGGTCCTCGCCGCGCTCGCCGCGGCGCTCCACGTGCTGATCTTCGTCATGGAGGCGGTGTGGTTCCCGCACCGGCCGGACGTGCAGGCACGGTTCCGCACCCACCCGGACGACGTGGAGGCGGTGCGTCCCTGGGCGTACAACCAGGGCTTCTACAACCTGTTCCTGGCGCTCGGGGCGCTGGCCGGCGTCGTCGTGATGTGGGCGGGGGACCTGACGACCGGGCTCGCGCTCGTGCTGCTCGCGTGCGGGTCGATGCTCGCGGCGGCGCTCGTGCTCGTCCTCACCGATCACCGCATGGCGCGGGCGGCCGCCACCCAGGGGACCGTCCCCGCGCTGGCGGTGATCAGCGCGCTGATCACTCTCTCCCTTTTCGCGCGCGGCCTCAGCTGAGCTCGCGCTCGCGGTCCGGGTCCACCGGCGCCGGCGGTACGAGCACGTCGGCCAGCCCGGTCGAGATCCCGTGCAGCACGCGCTCGAGCGGTCCGCGGCCCAGCGTCGCGTGCCAGAGCCAGCAGCCGCCGGTCGTGACGAGCAGGAAGGCCGCCCAGGTCGAGACGCGCGGCTGCCAGACGACCTGCTCGCCGAGCACCGCGATGGCGACGACGTGCACGGTGTACGCGGTGAGGGCGAGCGCCCCGACGGCGGCGACCGGCGCGACGAGCCGCGGCGCACGGGTGGCGACGGCCAGGCACGCCGCGACGACGAGCAGGGCCACGCCCGTGTTGCCGACGACCTCGAACGTGGTCGACGAGTGCGGCTCGGCGGTCGCGACGCGTGTCGTCCAGCCCGCCGCGAGCGCGGCGTGCGACCCGAGGTGCCCCACGGCGACGAGCGCCGCGCCCGCGGCGGCGGCCCACGCCTGCACGCGCCCCGACGCCAGGTCGAGGCGTCCGAGCGCCAGCCCGGCCAGCAGGTACGCGAGCCAGACGACGACCGGGTAGAACTCGCCGACCCAGAGGGTCGCGAACGCGTCGGCCCCCACGCGGTCCTGGCCGAGGGCGTCGACGAGCGCGAGCCGCAGGACCGGCCCGAGCACGGCGACGGCCAGCGCCGCGGCGGCCAGGACGACGGGGTGCAGCCGCAGGACGAGGCAGCCGAGCGTGAATAGCACCGCGTACGTCGGCAGGATGACGACGACCGGGGTGCCGAGCGCCTGCAGCCCGAGGCCCAGGACGAGCACCACGCCCGCCCGGGCGAGGACCCGCACGCGCGCACGCCGCAGGTCCGGCCCGTCGACAGGGCGGTCCCCGCCCGACAGCAGCGCGAGCGAGATGCCCGCCAGGACGACGAACAGCGCGGACGGGCGGCCGTCGGCGAGCTGCGACCAGCCGCCCGGCGGCACGGGGCCGTGGTCGTCGGGCCCGACGTGCGCGGTCATCATGCCGAGCACGGCCAGGCCGCGGGCGACGTCGATGCCGACGATCCGGGGCATGCGGGCACTCTAGGACGCTCGGCGGCCCCCTTCTTCGCCCGTCAGTCTCGCACACCGAGACGAACCGTCCCGCCCGTAGAGAATCGGGGCTACCGGGTGGTTACAGTGCCGTGTGAGCCCCGTCCGCGAGCCCGACGTCTACATCCACGGGCACCACGAGTCCGTCCTCCGCTCGCACCGGTGGCGCACCGCCGAGAACTCGGCGGCGTACGTCCTGCCGGTGCTGGAGCCGTCCACCCGGCTGCTCGACGTGGGCTGCGGCCCCGGCTCCGTGACGATCGACTTCGCCGCCCGCGCGAGCGAGGGCGACGTCGTGGGCGTGGACGCCTCCGCGGCGGTGGTCGACGTCGCGCGCAAGGCGGCCGCGGAGGCCGGCCGCACCAACGTCCGGTTCGAGGTGGCCGACGCCTACGAGCTGCCCTTCGAGGACGCGTCCTTCGACGTCGTGCACGCCCACCAGGTGCTCCAGCACCTCACGGACCCCGTCGCGGCGCTGCGCGAGATGCGGCGCGTCGCGCGGCCCGGCGGCTACGTCGCGGTGCGCGACGCGGACTACTCCGGGATGACCTGGTTCCCCTCCTCGCCGGGCCTGGACGAGTGGGTCGCGCTCTACCACGAGGTCGCGGAGGCGAACGGGACGCAGGCCGACGCCGGCCGGCGACTCGTCTCGTGGGTGCTCGAGGCCGGGTTCGAGCCCGAGGCGATCGCGCCCGGCGCCGGCGTCTGGTGCTACTCCAGCCCGGTCGACCGGCAGTGGTGGTCGGAGCTGTGGGCCGACCGGTGCGTAGCGTCGAACTTCGCCGCCCAGGCGATCGGCCACGGCCTCGCGGACGAGGTCGGTCTCGAGCTGCTCGCGGACGGCTGGCGCGAGTGGGGCCGGCACGCGGACGGCTGGTTCGCGGTGCTGCACGGCGAGGTGCTCGTCCGCGTCTGACCCGCGGGCGCGATCTAGGGTGGGCCCGTGCGCATCGCCAGGTTCACCACCGGTCAGGACCCCCGCTTCGCCCTCGTCGAGGGGGAGCCGGGACAGGAAGAGCTCGTCGTCATCACCGGCGACCCGATCTACATGCCGGTCCAGCCGACCGGCGAGCGCGTCCGGCTCGACGACGACGCCGTGCGCCTGCTCGCGCCGGTGATCCCGCGCTCGAAGATCGTCGGCGTCGGCCGCAACTACGCCGACCACGCAGCCGAGCTCGGCAACGAGGTCCCGAGCGCGCCGCTGCTGTTCCTCAAGCCGAACACCTCCGTCATCGGTCCGGACGACCCGATCGTCCTGCCCGACTGGTCGCAGCGCGTCGAGCACGAGGCGGAGCTCGCGATCGTCATCGGCAAGGTCACCAAGGACGTCAGCCCGGAGCGGGCGCTGGACCACGTGTTCGGCTTCACCGCGGCCAACGACGTCACGGCCCGCGACATCCAGCGCAGCGACGACCAGTGGACGCGCGCCAAGGGGTTCGACGGCTCGTGCCCGATCGGCCCGTGGATCGTCCCCGCCCTCGACACCGAGGACCTGCAGGTCACGGCCCGCGTAAACGGCGAGACCCGGCAGGACGGGCGCACGTCGCAGATGGTGTTCGACGCGGCGTTCCTAGTCTCGTACGTCTCCGAGGTCTTCACGCTGCTGCCCGGCGACGTCATCCTCACGGGCACGCCGGCCGGGGTCGGCCCGCTCACGGACCGTGACGTCGTGGAGGTCGAGGTCGAGGACATCGGCGTCCTGCGCAACCCCGTGCTGCGCCGCGGCTGACGCGACCGCCGGCCGCCCGGCGGCGCGCCGCGGACGGGCGTCGTTCGCCGGCCGTTCACGCGGCTCGGCCGTCGCGCCCGCGCGCCGCCCCCCGTTCACCGGCGTCACCTGACGTTCGCCGGGCCGCGGCGCCCGCGTCGACGCCGCGTCGAACGGCGTCGTTACGTTCGCGCCATGACGAGCGGACGGACGGCGGGCGCGGCCGGCAGGGGGCAGGGCGCGCTCGTCGTCATCCCGGCCCGCGGCGGTTCGCAGGGCGTGCCGCTCAAGAACCTCCAGCGGGTCGGCGGTCGCTCGCTCGTCGCGCGGGCGGTCGCCACCGCGCTCGCCGCGGGCGCCGCCCACGTCGTCGTCTCGACGGACCACGACGGCATCGCGGCCGAGGCGCGCGCCGCGGGGGCCGCGGTCGTCCGCCGTCCCGACGAGCTCTCGGGCGCCACCGTGTCGTCCGAGTCGGCCGTCCTTCACGCCCTGGACGCGCTCGCCGCGGACGGCGTCCGGCCGGCCGTCACGGTGCTGCTGCAGTGCACCTCGCCCTTCGTCGACCCGGACGACCTCGCCGCGGCCATCGGGCGCGTCGCGTCCGGCGAGGCCGACGTCGCGTTCGCCGTCGCACCGACGCACGACTTCCAGTGGACGCTCGACGGCGGCGAGGCGGCACCCGTGGGCCACTCGGCGCTGCACCGGCCACGCCGCCAGGAGCGGGCGCCCCACTTCCGCGAGACCGGCGCCTTCTACGTCATGCGCACCGCGGGCCTGCGCGAGACGGGGCGCCGGTTCTTCGGCCGGCTGGCCCTGCAGGTCGTGGACGCGGACGGCTCGCTCGAGATCGACGACCCCCAGGACCTCGAGCTCGCGCGGCTGCTCGCCGGCCGGCGGGAGCAGCAGGGCCTCCTGCCGGACGTCGACGCGCTCGTCACCGACTTCGACGGGGTCCACACCGACGACCACGCGTGGGTCGACGAGGACGGCCGGGAGACCGTCCGGGTGCACCGCGGCGACGGCTGGGGCGTCGCGCGCCTGCGGGAGAGCGGCGTGCCTGTGCTCGTCCTGTCGACGGAGCGCAACGCCGTCGTGCCCGCCCGCGCCGCCAAGCTCGGCGTCGAGGTGCGCCACGGCGTCGACGACAAGGCGTCCGCGCTGACGCAGTGGATCGCCGCCCGCGGCCTCGACCCGGCGCACGTCGCGTTCGTCGGCAACGACGTCAACGACCTCGCGGCGATGGCGCGGGTCGGCTGGCCGGTCGCCGTGGCCGACGCCCACCCGGACGTGCGGGCCGCCGCGCGGCTCGTCCTGACCCGGCGCGGCGGGCACGGCGCCGTCCGGGAGGTCTGCGACCTGATCGCCTCGCGCGGCCGGTCGTCCGAGGGCGCTCCGACGAGCGCCGCCCCCGTCACGACGAGCACGCCGTGACGACCCACCCGAGCACAGGGAGCACCCCCATGACGCCTCCGCAGACCCCGGTCGCCATCGGCGAGCACCTCGTCGGTGACGGGCAGCCGGTCTACGTGATCGGCGAGATCGGCATCAACCACAACGGCGACGTCGAGCTCGCCGAGCGCCTCATCGACGTCGCGGCCGCCGCCGGGGCGCAGGCGGTGAAGTTCCAGAAGCGCACGCCCGAGATCAGCACGCCGCCGGACCAGCGGGACAAGATCCGGCAGACGCCGTGGGGCGAGATGACGTACCTCGAGTACAAGCACCGCGTCGAGCTCGGCACCGCCGAGTACCAGAAGATCGCCGCCCACGCCGCGGACCGCGGCCTGCAGTGGTTCGCCTCGCCGTGGGACGTCCCGTCCGTCGAGTTCCTCGAGGACCTCGACGTGCCGGTGCACAAGGTGGCCTCGGCGTCGGTCACGGACGTGGACCTGCTGCGCGCGCTCGCGGCGACGGGCAAGCCGGTCATTCTGTCGACGGGCATGTCGACGCTCGAGCAGGTCGACGCGGCCGTCGAGATCCTGGGCACCGACCGGCTCGTGCTGCTGCACGCCACGTCGACGTACCCGCTGCCCGCCGAGGAGGCGAACCTGCGGGCGATCCACACGCTGCGCGAGCGCTACGGCGTGCCGGTGGGCTACTCGGGCCACGAGCGCGGCCTGCAGATCTCCCTCGCGGCGGTCGCGCTCGGCGCGGTCGCGGTGGAGCGGCACATCACGCTCGACCGCACGATGTGGGGGTCCGACCACGCGGCCTCGCTGGAGCCGACCGGCTTCGAGCACCTGGTGCGGGACATCCGCATCCTCCAGGACGCGATGGGCGACGGCGTCAAGCGCGTCTTCCCGGGCGAGCTCGCCCCGATGTCCCGGCTGCGCCGGGTCGCGAGCTGACGGTGCCGGCACCGGCGGCGCCGCGCGTCTCGGTCGTCGTCCCCGCGAAGGACGCCGCCGACGTCGTCGCCGACGCGCTCGTGAGCCTGACCCGCCAGGGCCTCGCCCCGGGCGAGCTGCAGGTGGTGCTCGTCGACGACGGCTCGAGCGACGGCACCGGGGAGGTGGCCGCGGCGTTCGCCCCGCGGCTGCCCGGCCTGACGGTGGTGCGCCACGACCGGGCCCTGGGGCTGGCCAGCGCCCGGAACTCCGGGCTGGCGCACGCCACGGGGCGGTACGTCACGTACCTCGACGCCGACGACTGGCTCGCCCCGGGCCATCTGGCGCACCTCGCCGGCGCGCTGGACGCGCTGCGCTGCTCGTTCGTCCGGACGGACCACACGACGGTGGAGGGCCGCGAGCGCGTGCTGCGTCGCGCCCCGGAGGCTCGCCGGGACGTCGTGCTCGACCCGCGCGGCTCGATCCTGCCCTCCGAGCACTCGACCATGGTCGACTACCCCTACGCGTGGGCCGGGATGTACGACCGCGCGCTCGCGACCGACGGCCTGCTCACGTTCCCGGACGGGCTGCACACCGCGGAGGACCGGCCGTGGGTGTGGCGCCTGCACCTGCACGCGCACGCCTACGCGGTCGTCGACTCGCCCGGCGTGCGGTACCGGCGCGGCTCCGCGACGTCCCTCACCCAGGTCGTCGACTCCCGGCAGCTGCACGTCGTGCCGGCGTTCGAGCGCGTCGTCGGCCTCGTCGCGGCGGACCGCGAGGCGGACCGGTGGTGGCCGAAGGTCGCCCGGACCGTGGTCGCGGTGGGCAGCCACCACCTGCGCCGGGCCGGGCGCATGACGCCGTCCGACCGCCGGGCGCTGCGCGTCGGGGTCGGCCGGCTCGTGCGCAGCCTGCCGCAGGACGTGGTGGCGGCCGAGCTGGAGCGGGCCGACGACGAGCGCCGGCGGCTCGTGCGGCGGGCGGTCCGCGCGGCCCGGGAGGGGGAGGTCGCGGCATGACGCAGCTGGTGCTCGCCTCGACGCTGTTCGCGGCCGCCGGCGCCGCCGCGGCGGTCGACGCCGGGCTGCTCGGGCGCCCGCAGGAGCGGGTGCTCCTGGTGAGCAACGCGGCCCCCGTCCCGGAGCTCGCGCCGGCCCTCGACGAGATCCCGGGCTGCGGTCCGGTGCTGGCGCGCTTCGACCGCGTGGTGCACCTGGCGGACCTGCTCGGCGGCCTGCACCCGCACGTCTGGTCGCCGCGGGACACCGACCTGCCGGTGCTCGAGCGGCTCCTGCGCACGGTCTGGGGCCTGGGGGAGGGGCCGGTCGAGCTCGTCGTCGAGTCGCCGACGGTGAACCCCGCGGCGTGGCTGGCGCGCGTCCTGCGCAGCGCGCCGCTGACGGTGCACTCGGACGGGCTGATGGCGTACGGGCCGTGGCGGCGCGAGCCGGCCCTGCACGCGCGGCAGCGGCTCCGGGCGCTCGTCCACCTGGACCTCGTGCCCGGCCTGCAGCCGGTCACGACGCGCGAGCTCGGGTTCGAGGCCCGCGCCGTGCCCGCCGAGCCGTTCCTCGGGCTCCTCGACGAGATGGCGCAGGAGGCTCGGCCGCGCTGGTGGCCCGACGACGAGGTGCCGACGGCACTCCTCGTGGGCCAGTACCTCGCCGCGCTGGAGCTGCTCAGCGCCGCGGAGGAGGCCGAGCTGCACGCCCGCATGGTGCGGCGCGCCGCCGCGGCGGGCGCGCGCCGCGTCGTGCTCAAGCCCCACCCGTCCGCGCCGCCGGGGCTGCTCGCGCCGGTCCGGGCGGCAGCGGACCGCGAGGGCATCGAGCTCGTGGTCGTCGACGACCCGCTGCCGGCGGAGGTGGCCCTGGTGGCGCACCCGCCGGCGCTCGTCGTGGGCTGCTTCTCGACCGCCACGGCGACCGCCCGCACGCTGCTCGGGCTGCCCACGGAGGCCGTCGGGACCGAGCTGCTCCTGCAGCGGCTCGAGGCGGGGAACAGCAACCGGGTGCCGGTCGCGATCGTGCACGCGTGGGCGCGGGGCCTCGCGGGCGACCGGCTGCAGGAGGTCGTCGACGCGGTCGCGTACGGCATGCAGCCGCGACGCCTGGCCGCCTGGCGGGAGCGTGCGGTCCGGACCCTGACGAGCGTCCCCGACGACGAGCGGGGCCTGTACGTGCCGCGCGAGCGGCTCACCGAGCTGGCGCTGCCGGGGGCCCGGGGCAGGCCGCCGCACGAGCGGCGCCGGTGGCGCCGCGCCGCGCGCCGCGCGCTGCTGTCCGTCGTGCAGCCGCTGGTGCGGGGAGCGGTGACCCGGTGGCGGGGGAGCGGCCACGCCGCGCGCGTCGCCGCGCTCGCCCGGGGTGCGTCGTGAGCGCCGCCGGCCCGGGCCCCGGAGCGCTCGCGGTGGTCGAGTCACCGCTGCAGCTCCTCGGCGCGCTCGAGGCGCACGCGGCCGGTCTGGCCGGCCCGCGGACCACCATCCTCGTGCGGCCCGGTGTGCCGTCGCTCGACCGGGCCGCGCAGGAGCTGCGCGCCGGCGCGCTGCCGGCCGGTGTCGCGCTCGTGGACGGGCACGGCACCGTGCCGGGAGCGGCGCCGTGGCTCGTCGGCGACGCGTTCTCGGGGCGGTGGCAGGCGCAGCTGCTGCGCACGCCGCCCGCCGGCGACGTGGTGCTGCTCGACGACGGGCTCGCGACGGTGACGCTCGCGAAGCTGCTCGTCGCGAACCGGCCGCTGGTGCGGCCCACCCGCTCGTCCGGACGGGCCTCCGCCGCCCGGCAGGTGCTCGGCCGGCTGACGACGGCCCGGCTGCGCCGTCTCGCGCGGCAGGGCCGGCTGCGGCTGTTCACCGCGATGCCGCTCGACGTCCGGGTCATCGGGCGCCTGCGCCGGCTCGGGGTCGACGTCGTCGTGCACCGGTTCGAGTGGCTCGCCGGGCAGCCCGCCGTGCCGGGGCCGGCCGAGCTCACCGTGGTCGTCGGCTCCGCGCTCGTGGCCGACGGCTGGGTCCGCCCCGAGCCCTACGTCGAGTGGGTCCGGCAGGTCGCCGCGGGTGCGCCCGTGCTCTACCTGCCGCACCGCCGCAGCGACCCCGAGGTCCTCCGGCGCGTGGCGGCGCTCGAGGGCGTCCGCGTCCAGCCGGCGGGCCTGCCCGTCGAGATGGTCCTGCGGGGGCTGCGCGCGCCGCAGCGCGTCGTCTGCCTGCCCTCCACCGCGTACGTCCTGCTCGGCGCGCTGCACGCGAGCACGGGCGTGCGCGTCGAGGCCACGCCCGTCCCGGACGACTGGTGGACCGGCCGTGCCGCGCCGGCGGTGCGCGAGCACCTGTCGAGCGTGCTCGCGCTGCGCCCGCCCGCCGCGCTCGCCCCTCGACCCGCGCAGGCGTGACGGTGCGGGTCCTGGCCGTCGCGGACTCCGACGCGTACCTCAAGTGGGCCGTCGCGACGCTCGCCGCGCTCGAGCCCGGCGGCGCTCGGACGGCGGAGCCCGTCCGGACGCGCACCGTCGTGGTCCGCAGCCCCGTGCTGCCCACACCGGCCCAGGTCGCGGCGGCGACGGCGGGCGCTCCCGGGCCCGAGCCGGCGGTGCTCCCCGTGTGGCGGCTGCGGCGCCTGCTGCGCTCCGAGCCGTTCGACGTCGTCCTGGTCGCCGCGACCGGGCCGGTCGGCCAGGTCGTCGGGCGCCTCGTGCACGACCTGCCCGGCCGCCGCCCCGCCCTCGTCACCGGGCTGCCGGGCCTCGCGCTGCCGGCGACCGCGGTGGGGGTGCGCCGGCGGGCGTGGTGCGACGCCTTCGTCGTGCACTCGCGCGCCGAGCGTGAGGCCTACCGCGCGGCGTTCGCCGCCCAGGGGCTCGAGCCGCGCCTCGTGCTCACGCGCCTGCCGTTCGCCCCGCCGGACCCCGGCGCGACGCCCTCGTCCGGGGCGCCGACCGTGCTGTTCGCCGCCCAGCCGTCCGTCCCCGCGGCGCGCGGGGAGCGCGTCCGGCTGCTCGCCGGGCTCGCCGACGCGGCGGCGACCGGGCTGGACGTCGTCGTCAAGCTGCGCGCGACGCGGGGCGAGCGCCAGACGCACCTCGAGCCGCACCCCTACCCGCGGCTGTGGGCGCAGGAGCACGCGCGGCTCGGCCACCCCGCCGACCGGCTGCGCTTCGCGACCGGGCCGCTGCGGGACCGGCTGCGGCCCGGCACGACGCTCGTCACCGTGAGCTCCACGGCCGCGCTGGAGTCGCTGGCCGCGGGCGTGCCGACGGTGCTCGTCGCCGACCTCGGCGTCCGCGACGACCTGCTGAACCCCCCGTTCGCCGCGTCCGGGCTGCTGCGCCGGCTCGACGAGCTGCCCGTGGCGGCGCGGACGGGCACCGGCGGCCCCGACGCCGCCTGG
>NZ_HE978588.1:3291000-3308452 GCF_000312005.1 Cellulomonas massiliensis JC225 | reverse complement strand
CGGCCGTGCACGAGCTCGCCGAGCGCGCGCGGGCGCGGCGGCTGCCGCGGCGCGCGGTGGCCGTCGGGCGGCGGTCCGTCCTCCGGCTCGTCGTGCCCGTCCGCGTCGCCCGCGCGCTGCGCTGACGGCGACGGGAGGAGCCCGTCGGCGGCCCTAGGCTGAAGCCCATGACCACCCCCGCCGTGCGTGTCCGCTTCTGCCCGTCCCCCACCGGCACCCCACACGTCGGGCTCATCCGCACGGCGCTGTTCAACTGGGCGTACGCGCGCCGCACGGGCGGCACGTTCGTCTTCCGCATCGAGGACACCGACCCCGAGCGCGACTCGCAGGAGAGCTACCTGCAGCTGCTCGACGCGCTGCGCTGGCTGGGCCTCGACTGGGACGAGGGCGTGGAGGTCGGGGGCCCGCACGAGCCCTACCGGCAGTCCCAGCGCTACGACCTGTACGCCGACGTGGTCCGGCGCCTGGTCGAGGGCGGCTACGCCTATGAGTCGTGGTCGACGCCCGAGGAGATCGAGGCGCGCCACCGCGCCGCCGGCCGCGACCCCAAGCTGGGCTACGACGGCTACGACCGCGCCCTCACCGAGGAGCAGAAGGCGGCCTACCGCGCCGAGGGCCGCGAGCCGGTGATCCGGATGCGGATGCCCGACGAGGACGTCTCGTTCACCGACCTCGTCCGCGGGGAGGTCACCTTCAAGGCCGGCTCGGTGCCCGACTACGTGATCGTGCGCGCGAACGGGCACCCGCTCTACACGCTCGTCAACCCCGTCGACGACGCGCTCATGGACATCACGCACGTCCTGCGCGGCGAGGACCTGCTCTCGTCGACGCCCCGCCAGGTCGTGCTCTACCGCGCGCTCATGGAGATCGGCGTCGCGAGCGTCATGCCGGTGTTCGGGCACCTGCCGTACGTCATGGGGGAGGGCAACCGCAAGCTCTCCAAGCGCGACCCCGAGTCGAACCTCTTCCTGCACCGCGAGCGCGGCTTCCTGCCGGAGGGGCTGCTCAACTACCTGGCCCTGCTCGGCTGGTCGATCGGCCCGGACCGCGACGTGTTCGGCCTGCAGGAGATGGCGCAGGTGTTCGACGTCGCCGACGTCAACCCGAACCCCGCCCGCTTCGACCTCAAGAAGGCCGAGGCCATCAACGCCGCGCACGTGCGCCTGCTCGCCCCGGACGACTTCCGCGACCGGCTCGTCCCGTACCTGCACGCCGCCGGGCTCGTCCCCGCGGGCTCGTACGCCGACCTGGCGCCGGAGCACCAGGCGCTGCTCGACGCCGGCGCGCCGCTCGTCCAGGAGCGCATGACGCTGCTCGGCGAGGTCGTCGGGATGCTGGGCTTCCTGTTCGTCGCCGACGACGCGCTCGAGATCACGGACGACGCACGCGGTGCGCTGCGCGACGAGGCGGCCGACGTGCTCGACGCCTCCGCGCGGGTGCTGGCCGAGCTGCCCGCGGACGGGTTCACGACCGAGGCGACGCAGGCCGCCCTGCAGGCGGCGCTCGTCGACGAGGCCGGGCTGGGCATCAAGCCGCGCTTCGCGTACACGCCCCTGCGCGTCGCGCTCACGGGCCGGCGCGTCTCGCCGCCGCTGTTCGAGTCGATGGAGATCCTCGGCCGCGACGCGACGCTGGCCCGGGTCGCCGCGCTGCGCGCCACGCTGTGACGGCGGCCGACCCCGTCGCGCCCGCCCTGCGGGTCGACGGCGTGCTCTTCGACGTCGACGACACCCTCGTCGACACGCGCGGCGCGTTCGTGCACGCGCTCGCGGCCGTCGCGCGGCGCTACCTGCCCACGGGGCCGGAGCGCGACGCCGAGATCCTCTCGGTGTGGCGCGCCGACGCGGGCGGCCACTACGCCGCCTACACGCGCGGCGAGGTGAGCCACGAGGCGCAGCGCCTGGCGCGCGCCAACGAGCTGCACGCGCGCTTCGGCGGGCCGGCGCTGGACGAGGAGTCCTTCGCGGAGTGGGACGGCGTCTTCGACGGGACCTTCCGCGCCGCCTGGGCGCGGCACGACGACGCGGACGACGTGGTCGACGCGCTGCTGGACGCGGGCGTGGTGGTCGGCGCGCTGACCAACGCCGCGACCGCGTACCAGCAGGCCAAGCTGGAGGCGACGGGCCTGGACCGGGTGCCCCTGCTCGTCACGGTCGACACCCTGGGCTTCGGCAAGCCCGACCCGAGGGTGTTCCTGGAGGCGTGCCGCCGGCTCGGCACCGACCCGGCGCGCACCGCGTACGTGGGCGACGAGCCGGACGTGGACGCGGCGGCCGCCCGGGACGCGGGGCTCGTCGGCGTGTGGCTCGACCGCCCCGGCGCGCGGCGGCGGCCCGTCGACGAGGCGTGGCTCGCGGGCGTGACGGTGATCCGGTCGCTCAGCGAGCTGCCGGCGGCGCTGGCAGCCTGACGGCGCGCCAGCACCGGGTCGTGTAGCGCAGCGGCGCGTCGTCGCGGCCGACCAGGTCGGGGTGCGTGCCCCACAGCGCGTCGATCTCGTCGAGCAGCGCCTCCCGCCGCTCGGGCGGCATCGTGAGGACGTACGAGCGGCTCGCGGCCAGCAGCCGCACCTCGGCCCGGGTCACGCTGCGCACCCACGGGAACGTCGCGTGCTCCGGCGGCGAGAACCGCGCGCCGAGCGCCGGCTCGCGCACGTGGTCGTACGCCATCGGGTCGTCGCGGTGGAGCAGGTCCCGGTACGCCTCGACCCACGTCCCCGCCTCCGGCTCCTCGGTGTTCCAGAGCACGGCGAGGCGGCCGCCCGGCCGCAGCACGCGCGCGAGCTCGGCGGCCGCGCGCGGCGCGTCGAACCAGTGCCAGGCCTGCCCGACGGTCACGGCGTCGGCGCACGCGTCCGGCAGGCCCGTCGCCTCCGCCGTCCCGCGCACGGCAGGGACGCCGGGCAGGTCGCGCTCCAGGGCGGCGCGCATCGCGTCGTCGGGCTCCACGGCCCGGACCCGCACCCCCGCGCGCAGCAGGGCGGCGGTCAGCTTGCCGGTGCCGGCCGCGACGTCGACGACGTCCCGCGCGCCGGGCGGCAGGCACCACCGCGCCGCCTCGTCGGGGTAGCCCGGGCGCGCCGCGTAGGCGTCCACGCCGCCGCCGAAGGACGACGCCCGGTGCTGCAGGTGCGGCTCCACGCCGCCAGCCTCCCAGCCCGGCGCCGCGCCCGCAGGAGCCGGGCGGTCGCCTCAGCCGCGCGGTTCGAGCAGCGCGAGGGCCGCGTCGTGGAGGTGCCCGTTGGTGACGAGCGCCGAGCCGCCCCACGGCCCGGGCTCACCCGTCACCGAGGTGAACCGGCCGCCCGCCTCGGTGACGATCGGGACCAGCGCGGCCATGTCGTGCAGCGCCAGCTCCGGCTCGCACGAGACGTCGACCGCCCCCTCCGCGACGAGCACGTGCGACCAGAAGTCGCCGTACGCGCGGGTGCGCCACACGCTGCGCGCGAGGTCGAAGAAGGAGCCGAGCCGCCCGATCTCCTCCCAGCCGCCGAGGCTCGAGTACGACAGCGACGCGTCGGCGAGCTCGGTCACCTGCGAGACGCGCATCGGGGTGGCGGCGGCCAGCGACCGCCCGGTCCAGGCGCCGAGGCCCTGGGCCGCCCACCAGCGGCGGCCGAGCGCGGGGGCGCTCACCAGGCCGACCACGACCTCGTCGCCGTCGAGCAGCGCGATGAGCGTGGCCCACACGGGCACGCCGCGGACGAAGTTCTTGGTGCCGTCGATCGGGTCGACCACCCAGCGCCGCGGCCCGTGGCCGGTGGTCGGCAGCTCCTCGCCCTGCACCGAGTCGCGCGGCCGGGACCGGGACAGGCCCTGGCGGATCAGCTCCTCGGCGGCGCGGTCCGCGTCCGTGACGGGCGTCAGGTCCGGCTTCGTCTCGACCCGCAGGTCCTGCGCCTTGAAGCGCGACATCGTCAGCGCGTCGACCTGGTCGGCCAGCACGTGCGCGAGGCGCAGGTCGTCGTCGTACCCGGTGCGCTGGCTCATGGCGGACACGCTATCGGCGCCCGCCGGGACATCGGGGGAGGTGCGCGTCAGGGGCGCCGCTCGACGCCGGCCTCGCGCGGGTCGGCGTCCGCCGAGCCGAGGCGGCTCGCGAGCAGGCGGCGGAACGACTCCACGCGGGCGCGGCGGGCCTCGCGGGTCTCGTCGTCGGGTGCGCCCTCGACCCACGCGTCGAGCTCGCAGTCGGGGGCGTCGTCCGCGTGCGTGCACCCGCGCGGGCACTGGGCGACGACCTCGGCGAGGTCGGGGAAGGCGCCGGCGAGGTGGGCGGGGTCGACGTGCGCGAGCCCGAAGGAGCGCACCCCGGGGGTGTCGATGACCCACGTGGGGGAGCCGCCCGGCACGCGCAGCGCGACGGCCGAGGTCGACGTGTGCCGCCCGCGGCCCGTGACGTCGTTGACGACGCCCGTCGCCCGCCGCGCGTCGGGGACGAGGGCGTTGACGAGCGTCGACTTGCCCACGCCCGAGTGCCCCACGAGCACCGACACCCGGCCGTCGAGCGCCGCGCGGACCTCGTCGAGCCCGACGATCGCGCCGCCCTCGCCGCGCTGCGTGACGACGACGCGCACGCCGATCGGCGCGTACATGGCGACCAGCTCGTCCTGCGACGCCAGGTCGGCCTTCGTCAGGCACAGCAGGACGTCCATGCCGGCGTCGTAGGCGGCGACGACGCAGCGGTCGATCATGCGGGTGCGCGGCTCCGGGTCGGCGAGCGCGGTGACGACGACGAGCTGGTCGGCGTTCGCGACGATCACCCGCTCGACCGGGTCCGTGTCGTCGGCGGTGCGCCGCAGCACCGTGCGCCGCTCGCCGATCCGGACGATGCGCGCGAGCGTCCCCTCGTCGCCGGTGGTGTCGCCGACGAGGTCCACCCGGTCGCCGGGCACGACGCGCTCGCGGCCGAGCTCGCGCGCCTTCATCGCGGTCGCGGCGTGCTCGTCCGGGCCCGCCGGGTCGACGAGCACCGCGTAGCGCCCCCGGTCCACGCCCGTGACGAGCGCGCTCTCCGCGTCCTCGTGCGCGGGCCGCTGCTTGGTGCGCGGGCGGCTGCCCCGGCCCGGCCGGATGCGGACGTCGCTCTCGTCGTACCGCCGCCCGCTCACCGGCGCGCCCCGCGGCTCATCGGCTCCCGGCCAGCATCCCGGACCACAGGCCGACGAAGTCCGGGATCGTCTTCGCGGTCGTGGCGACGTCCTCGACGTCGATCGGCACGCGCAGCCCCACGAGCGCGCCCGCCGTCGCCATCCGGTGGTCGGCGTAGGTGCGCCACGCCCCGCCGGTCAGCGGACGCGGGGTGACGACGAGCCCGTCGTCCGTCTCGCGCGCCTCGCCGCCGACGCGCGTGATCTCCGCCGCGAGGGCGGCCAGCCGGTCGGTCTCGTGCCCGCGCAGGTGGGCGATGCCGCGCAGCCGCGTGGGGGAGTCCGCGTGCACGGCCAGGGCGGCGATCGTGGGGGCGATCTCGCCCGCGGCGTGCAGGTCGAGGTCGACGCCGCGGACGGTTCCGGTGCCGCTCGCGGTCAGCACGTCGCCCTCGAGCGACGTCGTGGCGCCCATGCGCTCGAGGATGCCCGGCAGCAGCGCGCCCGGCTGGGTCGTGGCGGCAGGCCAGCCCGGGACCCGCACCGTCCCGCCGGCGACGAGGGCGGCGCACAGGAACGGGGCCGCGTTCGACAGGTCGGGCTCGACCCGCACGTCACGCCCGGCGACCACGCCCGGCCGGACCTCCCACGTGGCCGGCCGCGAGTCGTCCACGTCGACGCCGGCCGCCCGCAGGACCTCCACGGTCATCGCGATGTGCGGCAGGCTCGGCAGCGTCGCGCCGACGTGCCGCACGACGAGCCCGCGCTCGAACCGGGCGCCCGCCAGCAGCAGCCCGGAGACGAACTGGGAGGAGCCCGAGGCGTCGACCTCGACCTCGCCGCCGGCCACCGACCCCGTGCCGTGCACCGTGAACGGCAGGCGACCGGGCTCGCCCTCGTCGTCGACCCGCACGCCGAGCTGCCGCAGCCCGTCCAGCACCGGACCCATCGGCCGCGCGAGCGCCTCGGCGTCGCCCGTGAACCGGACCGGCCCGTCGGCCAGCGCCGCGAGCGCGGGGACGAACCGCATGACGGTGCCCGCCAGGCCGCACTCGACCGTCGTGCCGCCGCGCAGCGGTCCGGGCGTGACGACCCAGTCGGACCCCTGCGCGCCGGCGTGCTCGTCGACGCCGACGCCCAGCCGGCGCAGGGCCTGCGCCATGAGCCGGGTGTCGCGCGAGCCGAGGACGGCGCGCAGGCGGCTCGGCGAGGCGGCCAGCGCGGCCAGCACGAGGTAGCGGTTGCTGAGCGACTTCGAGCCGGGCACCTCCACCGTCGCGTCCAGCGGTCCCGTCGCCCGGGGGGCGGTCCACAGGGCGGCGGTGGGCTGCGCAGCGGTCATGCGGCCAGGCTACCGGCGGCGCTCGGGGCGTCCGCGGGCGCGTCCGGCGGCCGGTCGGCGGCTCAGGAGCCCGCGCGCGCCGCCGTGCGCTCGTCGATCGCGTGGCGCACCTTCCACCCGAGCGACGGGCGGCCCTCGCGGTCGGCCGCGACGAGCACCGCGCCGGCCGTGAACGCCACCGCCCGGACGAGCTTCTCGGTGCGCTCGCGCCGGCGCACGCGGTCGCCGCCGTCGAGCCGCTTGTCCGGCAGGTACAGGGCGACCAGCGGTGCGGTGAGCGCCGCGAGGGCGAGCGCCGCCGCGCGTGGGGCCCGGCCCAGCGCGAGCGCGCTGCCCGCCGCGAGCAGCAGCGCGCCGTGCACCTGCACGACCGTGGTGAGCTGGCGGTCGGTCAGGTGCTGGTCCAGCACGTCGCCGACGGCGCCCGTCCGCGCCTCGGCGGGCACCAGGTCGCGGGTCGCGTCGAGCGCGGCGCGGGCCTCCGCCACGTGGGCCGACGGGTGCCGGACCACCGACAGCCCCTCGGCGACGAACCAGGACGCGAACCCTGCACGGGCGAGTCGACGCAGCAGCACGGGAGCCCCTCCGGACGGCGGTCCGCCCGGCGACGGCCGGGCTGCTGCCACGCTACTCGCGTCCCGCAGCCGCGTCCCGGCAGCGGCCGGGGGCGAGGGCGAAACCCGCACCAGGCTCGGGAATCTGCGCCGCGGAGCCGGTGTTGGAGCCTGTCATGAGCCTGCTCCTCGCGCCGGACGTGCGCCCCGTGGCGGTCGTCCCGGTCCACCCGGTGACGCCGTTCGGTGGACCGTTCCCCTGGGGCATAGGCTCGACGCCGATGAGTGAGAGCCCGGTCCAGCCGACCGCCGAGAGCGCGGACGAGACGTCGCGCGCGCCCCTGTCCGAGGACCCCGCCGCGCGCACGGAGCGGTTCGAGGCCGAGGCGCTGGTGTACCTGGACCAGCTGTACGGCGCGGCGCTGCGGATGACGCGCAACCCCGCCGACGCGGAGGACCTCGTCCAGGAGACCTTCGCCAAGGCGTTCGCGGCGTTCCACCAGTACCGCCCCGGGACCAACCTCAAGGCGTGGCTGTACCGCATCCTGACGAACACGTACATCAACTCGTACCGCAAGAAGCAGCGCGAGCCCCAGCAGTCCCGCTCCGAGGAGATCGAGGACTGGCAGCTGGCGCGTGCGGAGTCGCACACGTCGGCGGGGCTGCGGTCGGCCGAGGCCGAGGCGCTGGACCACCTGCCGGACTCGGACGTCAAGGACGCGCTGCAGCGCATCCCCGAGGAGTTCCGCATCGCGGTGTACCTCGCCGACGTCGAGGGGTTCGCGTACAAGGAGATCGCCGAGATCATGGGCACGCCGATCGGGACGGTGATGTCCCGGCTGCACCGCGGCCGCAGCCAGCTGCGGGACCTGCTGGCGGACTACGCGCGCGAGCGTGGCCTGGTGCCGGCGGCGAAGGACTCGGAGGGGGACCGATGACGACGTGGGACGAGGCCGGGACGCCGACGCCCGTGGCACGGACCTCGCAGTCCGGCTGCGACTGCGACGAGGCCGTCGCCGAGCTGTGGGCGTACCTCGACTCCGAGCTGGAGGCGCCCGAGGCGGACCGCGTCCGTGAGCACCTCGCCGAGTGCAGCGGCTGCCTCGCCGAGCACGACGTCGAGCTCGTCGTGAAGAAGCTCGTGCGCCGCTGCTACGAGCAGGTGGAGATCGCGCCCGACGAGCTGCGTGCCCGCGTGACCGCGCACATCTCGACGCTGCGGATCACGCGCATCGCCGACTCCTGACCACCGGGACGACGAGGGCCCCGCCGCGCTGCTGCGCGACGGGGCCCTCGGGCGTCGGGGGTCCGACGTCAGGCGTTGGGACGCTTGCCGTGGTTGGCGGCGCTCCCGGCGCGGGAACGGCGCTTGCGGCCTCGCTTGCTCATGGGTGTCTCCTTCTGTCGGTCGTGCGGGCTAGGGGCCTGCGGCCCGCGGGCCTGCGGGCGGCGCGTCTCGAGCGGTCCGTCGCGCTCCGGGCGGGCCGGGGCGACGACGGCGCCCGGACGGCGACAGCCCGGACGATCGACGACGCGAGCCCCCATGGTCCCACACCGGCGGCAGCAGCCGTGCACGGTCACCGCACGGCGTCCAGCACCGCGAGCTCGACGTAGTCCCGGCACCGCACCGGCCACCGCAGCAGCGCGCGCTGCGGCTGCGGGATCCGTCCGAGGGCGACCTCCGGGGCGAGCGGGCGCGGCGGCCCCAGGTGGAGCACCCGCCCGGACAGCAGCATGCGGCAGCCGCCCGCGGCGCGGACGTTGCGCAGCCAGTCGACGTCGGGGCCGTAGGTCAGCGCGACGGTGACGGTGCCGCCGTGCCGGAAGGCCATGAGCGGGGTGCGCCGCACGGTGCCCGTCCGTCGCCCCACGTGCTCCAGCACCACGAGCGAGCCGTGCCCCGCGAGGCGGACCATCACGGGGTTCGCGACGCGGCGGACGACGCGCGTCAGGCCCAGCGGCAGCGGCACGGCGCCGGTCAGCCGGCCGGAGGGACGTTCTGGTTGCGCCGGAACAGGTTGCCCGGGTCGTACTGGGCCTTGACCGCCGCGAGGCGGTCCCACGTCGCTCCGGGGTAGGCGGCGCGCACCCGCTCGGGCCCCTCGTCGCCGAGGAAGTTCACGTACACGCCCGGGTCGCCCTGGTCGAGCAGCGCCAGCGTCTTCTCGACCCACGCCGTGCGCTGGGCCCGGTCGTCGCCCTGGACGAACGTGGCGACGTTGCCCATGAGCCGGCTGCCGCGGTGCGCGTAGGCGGTGGCGTCGGAGGGCACCCGCGCGATGGCCCCGCCGAGGGGCCGCAGCTGGACGACGCGCATGCCGTCGACGCTGCTGAGCCGCTCGAGCACGCGCTCGGCGAGCGGCAGGTCGACGTGGTCGAGCATGAGCGTCCGGGTCACCGCGACCGGGTGGTACTCGGGGTCGGCGGGCGGGAACAGCTCCGGGTAGGCGACGGGCCGCACCAGGTCGGCGAGCGGCTCGGCGAGCGAGCGGAACGGCGCGAGCGCGGCCTCCGCCTCGTCGGCGGGCCCGGACCAGCAGAGCATCGCCATGACGACCAGCCGGCCGTGCACGTCGGCGGGCACGAACGGCATCGGCGGGCACGGCATCACGTTGAGGATCGTGCCGAGGTGCTCCGGCGCGTCGAGCGACGCCGCCACGACGCCCGCGACCGTCCCGGCCGTCGCGGGCAGGACGAGGATCCCGCCGGTGACGCCGTCGAGCGGGTGGAGCCGGAACTGCAGGCGCGTGACGACGCCGAGGTTGCCGCCCCCGCCGCGCAGCGCCCAGAACAGCTCGGGGTGCTGCTCGGCGTCCGCACGCACGACCCGCCCGTCGGCCAGGACGACGTCCGCGGCGAGCAGGTTGTCGACGGACAGCCCGTGCGCGCGGGACAGGTACCCGACGCCGCCGCCGAGCGTGATGCCCGCGACGCCGACGGAGCCGGTGTCGCCGAACCCGACCGCGAGGCCGTGCGCGCTCGTCGCCACGGCCACCTCGCCGGCGGTCGCGCCGGCCTCGACCCACGCGGTGCGCGCGGCCGGGTCGACGTCGATGCCACGGCGCTCGCGCAGGTCGACGACGAGCCCGCCGTCCGCGGTGCCGTGCCCGGCGCCGCTGTGGCCGCCGCCACGGACCGCGAGGGTCAGGCCGGCGTCGCGCGCGAACCCGACCGCGGCGACGACGTCGGCGTCGTCGACGGGCCGGACGATCACGGCGGGCTGGGGGTCGATCCCGCCCAGCACGATCGTGCGGAGCTCGTCGTAGCGGGGGTCGCCGGGCGTGACGACGGCGCCGCTCGTGCGGCCGCGCAGGTCGTCGAGGTCGAGGGTCCCGGTGGTGCTGTGCGAGGCGGACATGCGGCGCTCCTTCGCGTGGCGTGCGGGCGAGTCCCAGACTCGACCGGGTCCGGGGGCGCGGGCAAGGGGTTTGGATGGTGCGGACGAGGTCCGGCGCCCGGCCGGCCCGCGTCCGACGCGGGGTGCGCATCCGCTCAAGTCGGGCACCCGGGGCGCCGATGCACAGCCCGTGGCCAAGCAACTGCAGTCCGTCATCCCGCTCCTGCACGCGCTCGCGAGCTCGGCAGGCTCCGACCTGCACGTGAAGGTCGGCTCGCCGGCACGCGTGCGCGTCGACGGCCGCCTGCGCAAGCTGCAGGTCCCGGACCTGACGCCCGGCGACCTGGAGCACATGCTCGAGGAGGTGCTGCCCGACGACCTCGTCGACACCTTCCGCGAGCACCACGAGGCCGACTTCGCCTACTCGCTGTCCGGCGTCGGCCGGTTCCGCGTGAACGCCTACCAGGCGCGCGGCACGTACGGCATGGTGTTCCGGCGCGTCTCGGTCGGCGCCCAGTCGCTCGGCGACCTCGGCATCCCCGAGGTGGTCGGCGAGCTGGCGCTCGAGCCCCGCGGCCTGGTGCTCATCACGGGCCCGACCGGCTCGGGGAAGACGACGACGCTGGCGTCGATGATCGACCTCATCAACACGTTCCGTGAGTGCAACATCATCACGATCGAGGACCCGATCGAGGTCCTGCACCACGACAAGAAGTCGATCGTCTCCCAGCGCGAGGTCCGCATGGACACCTCGGACTTCGCCACCGCGCTGCGTGCGGCGATGCGGCAGGACCCCGACGTGATCCTCGTCGGCGAGATGCGCGACCTGGAGACGGTGCGCGCGGCGCTGTCCGCGGCGGAGACCGGCCACCTCGTCCTGTCGACGCTGCACACGATCGACGCGCCCGAGACGATCAACCGCATCGTCGACTTCTTCCCGCCGCACGAGCAGAAGCAGGTGCGCATCGCGCTCTCGCAGATGCTGCGCGGCATCGTGTCGCAGCGCCTGCTGCGCCGCCAGGACGGGCAGGGCCGCACCCCGGCGATCGAGGTCATGGTCAACACCGGCCGCACGGCGGAGTCGATCGTCGACCCCGAGAACAACCCGCCGCTGCTGGACCTCATCAAGGAGGGCGACTTCTACAAGATGCAGACGTTCGACCAGCACCTGTTCGCGCTCGTGCGCGACGGCGTCGCGTCGTACGAGGAGGCGCTGCTCGCGTCGTCGAACCCGCACGACCTCACCGTCGAGCTGCGCGCCGCGGGCGTGCTCGTCTGAGCGCCCTCACCTGACGGCCGGAGCCGGCCCCCGCTTCCTCCCGGGAGCGGGGGCCGTCCTGTGCAGGGGGTTGTCACGCGCCAAGACGCGATATAACGTGTCCAACGAACGCGATATGTCGTGAGTGGAGGAACGATGGCATCCGAGTCCTGGGTCGTGTCGGGCCCGCAGGTGATCGAGGTCGACGACGTGACGGCGCTGCGCGTGCAGGTGGTCGGCGGTCGGGCGGACGTGGTGGCGGGCGACCAGCCGGGCGCGCGCGTCGAGGTGCACTCCGTGGAGGGCCGGCCACTCGAGGTGAGCCTCGTCGACGGCGAGCTCCGCGTCGGGTACGCCTTCACGCTCAGCGGGTGGGAGGGGTTCCTCGAGCGGTTCCGGAACTTCCGCGACCGCGACCGGGTCGACGTCTCGATCGCCGTGCACCGCGAGGTCGCCACCAAGCTCGGCACCGTGAGCGCCGACGGCCTGCTGTCCGACGTCGTCGAGGACGCGTCGGTGTCGACGGTCTCCGGCTCGCTCGTGACCGACCACACGCGGGGCCGCCTGACGGCCAGCACCGTGTCGGGCGAGGTCGTCGTCCGGGACCACACCGGCGACCTGCGCCTGCACTCGGTCTCGGGTGAGCTCGCCGCGTCGGGGCACCTCACGGTCGTGCAGGCCAACACCGTCTCCGGCGGGCTCGCGCTCGACCTCACGGCGCCGACCTCCTCGGTGACGGCGTCCACGGTGTCCGGCGACGTCACCGTCCGCGTCCCGCACGACAAGGGGGTCCGCGCGAAGCTGCAGTCGGTGTCCGGGCGGCTCGTCCTCGACGACCTCGAGCACCGCGGGTCCGGCGGCCGGTCCGTCGACCTGCAGTCCGGCGACGGGGCCTGCTACGTCTCCGCGACGACGGTCTCCGGCGACGTCACGGTGCTGCGGGCGGGCGCGTGATGGCACCCGTCTTCGCCCACGGCCAGCTGCGGCTCTACCTGCTGGCGCTGCTGGAGTCCGGGCCGAAGCACGGCTACGAGCTCATCACCGCCCTCACCGACCGGTTCGGCGGCACCTACCGGCCCAGCCCCGGCACGATCTACCCGCGCCTGGCCCGGCTGGAGGACGAGGGTCTCGTCACCCGCAGCGACGAGGGACGCAAGGCGACGTACGCCCTCACGGAGGCGGGCCGCGCCGAGCTGGCCGCCCGGCAGGGGGACCTGGCCGACCTGGAGGAGGGGATCGCCGAGTCCGTCCGCGACCGCGCGGTGCACGTGCGCGACGACGTGCGCGACTCGATGGCCAGCCTGCGGGCCGACCTGGCCGCGGCCGCGCAGCGCGCCCGGGACGAGGCCGCCCACGCGCCCCGGCCTCCGGTGCAGGACCGCGACGAGCGGGTGGCCTCGCACGTGCGGTGGGTCGAGTCGGAGGCCCTCGTCCGGCGCTTCCGCGACGAGCTGCGCGCCGAGCTGCGCCGGGCCGACGCCCGGGGCGCCGTCGAGCAGCTCACGGTCGACACCCTGCGCACCGTGCTCGACACCGCCCTGCGCTCGGTCCGCTCGACGCTGCGCTGAACGAGCGGAGCCGCCGAGCCGTCGAGCCGCGGAGCCGTCAGCGGCGCCCGCGGGTCACTGCGCGTCGTCGGGCAGGCCGAGCCAGGTGTGCCAGCCGGTGTGCAGGACGAGCCACGCCATGAGGCCGTACCCGGCCTGGCTCGGCAGCTCGCCGACGCCCGAGGCCATGTCGGCCAGCCACTGGTCGTGCGCCGCCAGCGGGCCGTAGGTCTCGACGTACGGCACCCGGCGGCGCGCGGCCACGTCGGCGAACGCGGCGGACAGCTCGGCGATGCGGTCGCCGTCCGCGGTGGCGCCGGGGGGCGGTCCGACGACGAACGCGGGCAGCCGCTGCTGCTCGGCCACGTCGAGCACGTTGGCGAGGTTGAGCCGGCTGCGCGCGAGCGTCAGGCCGGCGTCGAGGTCGTGGCGGCCGAGCGCGACGACGAGCCGGTTGTCCGCCTCGGGGGACAGGCGCCGCTCGACCTCGTCCTGCCACCGCGCGCCCAGCGCCGTGGTCGTCTCGCCCGGGACGGCGAGCGTGAGCACCGAGAGCACGTCGGACGTCGAGGTGCGCGCCGCGACCCGGCCGACCCAGCCGAGCGCCTTCGGGTCGCCCGTCCCTGCCGCGAGCTCGTCGCCGATCACCACGAGCCGCAGCTCACCCACGCCCTGCCTCCGTCCGGTCCGTCCTCGCGCGGGTGCCCCGCGCACCGCCGATCATCCCAGCCGCGGCCGCGGATCGGCGGTCATCCGCGGGCCTGTCGTGGATCCGGCCGCCCCGACGCACGAGCGCCGCGCCCCCGGCCGGGGACGCGGCGCTCGTCGTCGGTCGTCAGGCCCGCAGGAACGCGCGCTCCACGAGCGTGGCCTGCTGCGCCTGGTGCTTCTTGGCCGACCCGGCCGCGGGCGACGCCGACTCGGGGCGCGACACCACGTCGAGCGTGCGGCCGAGCAGCTGCGGCAGGTGCAGCGACAGGAAGGACCACGGGCCCTGGTTGCGGGGCTCGTCCTGCACCCACACGAGCTCGGCGTCGCCGAACGGCGCGAGCGCCTCGCGCAGGCCGTCCGCGTCGAGCGGGTACAGCTGCTCGAGCCGGACGATCGCGGTCCGCTCGTCGCCGGAGCGCACCCGCTCGGCCAGCAGGTCCCAGTAGACCTTGCCGGAGCACAGCAGCACGCGCGTCACCTGGTCGGCCTTCGCGGCCGCGAGGTCGTCGCCGATCACGGGCCGGAAGGTCCCGGTCGTGAAGTCCTCGACGGCGGACGACGCGGCCTTGAGGCGCAGCATCGACTTGGGCGTGAAGACGACCAGCGGCTTGCGCGGCCGGTTGTACGCCTGGCGGCGCAGCAGGTGGAAGTGCGACGCGGGCGTCGTGGGCTGGGCGATCACCATGTTGTCCTGCGCCGCGAGCTGCAGGAACCGCTCGATGCGCGCGGACGAGTGGTCCGGCCCCTGACCCTCGTACCCGTGGGGGAGCAGCAGCACGACGGACGAGCGCTGCGTCCACTTCTGCTCGGCGGACGAGATGAACTCGTCGATGATCGTCTGGGCGCCGTTGACGAAGTCGCCGAACTGCGCCTCCCACAGCACCAGGGCGTCCGGGCGCTCCACGGAGTAGCCGTACTCGAAGCCGAGGGCGGCGTACTCCGACAGGGAGGAGTCGTACACCCAGAACTTCGCCTGGTCGGAGGACAGGTACAGCAGCGGCGTCCACTCGGCGCCCGTCTCGCGGTCGTGGAAGACCGCGTGGCGCTGCACGAAGGTGCCGCGGCGCGAGTCCTGCCCCGCGAGCCGCACCGGCGTGCCCTCCATGAGCAGCGAGCCGAACGCGAGCAGCTCGCCGAAGCCCCAGTCGATGCCGCCGTCGCGCGACATCTGCTCGCGCTTGCTGAGCAGCTGGGCCAGCTTCGGGTGGACGGTGAAGCCCTCCGGCGGCCGGACGTGCGCCCGGCCGATGCGGGCGAGCGTCGAGGCGTCGACGGCCGTCTTCCAGCCCACCATCACGCCCGCGTCCTCGAGCTGCGACTCCGGCCGCTCCAGGCCGGCGACCGCCTCGGTGTCGGCCGGCGGCGGCGTCCAGCCGTCCTCGCGCGTCTCGGTGAAGACCCGCTCGAGCTGCGACTGGTAGTCCTGCAGCGCGGTCTCGGCCTCCTCGAGCGTGAGGTCGCCGCGGGCGACGAGCGTCTCGGTGTACAGCTTGCGGACCGAGCGCTTGGCCTCGATGAGGTTGTACATGAGCGGCTGCGTCATCGAGGGGTCGTCGCCCTCGTTGTGGCCACGGCGGCGGTAGCAGACCATGTCGATGACGACGTCGCGGTCGAACTGCTCGCGGTATTCGAACGCCAGCTCCGCGGCGCGTACCACGGCCTCGGGGTCGTCACCGTTGACGTGGAAGACCGGCACCTGCAGGCCCTTGACCACGTCGGTCGCGTACTGCGACGAACGCGACGACGAGGGGCCGGTGGTGAAGCCGACCTGGTTGTTGATGATGACGTGGATGGTGCCGCCGGTGCGGTACCCGCGCAGTTGCGCGAGGTTCAGCGTCTCGAAGACGACGCCCTGCCCCGCGAACGCCGCGTCGCCGTGGATGAGGATCGGCAGCACCGAGAACCCGTCGCCGCCGAGGTCGATGCGGTCCTGCTTGGCCCGCACGATGCCCTCGAGCACCGGGTCGACGGCCTCGAGGTGCGACGGGTTCGCCGCGAGGTAGACCTTCGTCGTCGCTCCGGACTCCGCCGTGAAGACGCCCTCGGTGCCGAGGTGGTACTTCACGTCGCCCGAGCCCTGGACCGACTTCGGGTCCTGGTTGCCCTCGAACTCGCTGAAGATCTGCGCGTACGACTTGCCCGCGATGTTCGCGAGCACGTTGAGGCGCCCGCGGTGGGCCATGCCGATGCCGACCTCGTCGAGCCCGTTGTCCGCGGCCTTCGACAGGATCGCGTCCAGCAGCGGGATGACCGACTCGCCGCCCTCGAGCGAGAACCGCTTCTGGCCGACGTACTTCGTCTGCAGGAAGGTCTCGAACGCCTCGGCGGCGTTGAGGCGGCGCAGGATGCGCTTCTGGTCCTCGCGGGGCGTGCGGGCGTAGCCCGACTCCAGCCGCTCCTGCAGCCAGCGCCGCTGGCGCGGGTCCTGCAGGTGCATGTACTCGATGCCGGTCGTGCGGCAGTACGAGTCGCGCAGCAGGCCCAGCACCTCGCGCAGCGTGGCGCGGGGCTTGCCGGTGAAGCCGCCCGTCGGGAACGTGCGGTCCAGGTCCCACAGCGTGAGGCCGTGGTTCTGGATGTCCAGGTCGGGGTGCTTGCGCTGGCGGTAGGCGAGCGGGTCGGTCTCCGCCATGAGGTGACCGCGCGAGCGGTAGGCGTGGATGAGCTCGCCGATGCGCGCGGGCTTGACCGCCTCGGCGTCGGGGTCGTTCGAGACGTCGCGCACCCAGCGCACCGGCTCGTAGGGGACGCCGACGGCGGCGAACACGCGGTCGTAGAAGCCGTCCTCGCCCAGGAGCTTGCGGCCGATGATCCGCAGGAAGTCGCCGGACTGCGCGCCCTGGATGATGCGGTGGTCGTAGGTGCTCGTCAGCGTCAGGACCTTCGAGACGCCCATCGCGTTGAGCCGGTCCTCGGACGTGCCGGCGAACTCGGCCGGGTAGTCCATCGCGCCGACGCCGACGATCGTGCCCTGCCCCTGCATGAGCCGCGGCACCGAGTGGACGGTGCCGATCGTGCCCGGGTTGGTCAGCGAGATCGTCGTGCCCTGGAAGTCCTCGACCGTCAGCTTGTTCTGCCGCGCGCGGCGCACGACGTCCTCGTACGCGGTCCAGAACTGCGCGAAGTCGAGCGTCTCGGCCTTCTTGATGGACGGCACGAGCAGCTGCCGCGTGCCGTCGGGCTTCGCGAGGTCGATCGCGAGGCCGAGGTTGACGTGGCCGGGCTGCACGACGCCGGGCTTGCCGTCGACGAGCTGGTACGCGGCGTTCATGGCCGGCATGTCGTGCAGGGCCTCGACCAGCGCGAACCCGATGAGGTGCGTGAACGAGATCTTGCCGCCGCGCCCGCGGGCGAGGTGGTTGTTGATGACGATCCGGTTGTCGACCATGAGCTTCGCCGGGACGGCGCGCACCGACGTGGCGGTGGGGACCTCGAGCGAGGACTCCATGTTCGTCACGACGCGCGCGGCCGGGCCGCGCAGCTTCTGGACGTCGTCGCTCGTCTCGCCGGGCTCGACGGCCGTCGAGCGGCGCGCGACCTGGGCGTAGGGCGCGGTGGCGGGCTGGGCGGTGGCGATGGGCGACGTGACGGCGGGCGGCTCCGCGACCGGGGCC
>NZ_HE978588.1:3282909-3290255 GCF_000312005.1 Cellulomonas massiliensis JC225 | reverse complement strand
GGGCGCCGCGGCGGCGCTCGGCGCGGGTGCGGCGGGCTGCGCGGGGCCGGGGGCGGTCACGGCCGTCGCGCCGGGACGCTCGGCTCCGTTGCCGTCCCCGGAGCGGTAGCCCTCGAAGAAGTCCCACCACGCGGGGTCCACCGCGTTCTTGTCCTGCAGGTACTGCTCGTACAGCTCGTCCACGAGCCACTCGTTCGCGCCGAAATCAGCGCGCGTCGACTCCGGCTCCGCCTTCTGGACCACGCGAGGATCGCCCACTTCCGCATGCGGTTCGTGACCGCGTCGTTGTCGGTTCTGTTGAGGTCAAGACTACGGGCTGCGCGCGGCCGGGACGGCCCGGGGCGGCGGCCTCCGGGGCATCTGCCGACGCCTTTCACCTGTCCGGCGCGCCCAGGTCAACGCCGGGCAAGGGAAGGCCTGTCGCACGCCCAAGCCGGGGTCTGCCGGGGGCATCCGAGGTCATGTCCCGTCCCAGAGCGTGAGACGCCCCGCGACCGCCCGCCGGGCCGGCCGGCGGTCGGGGGACGGACGTCCGCGGGTCAGGTGATGTCCCGCCGCAGGGTGGTCAGGCGTCCGAGGAGCGCCAGGACCAGCGCGTACCCGAGCAGCACGAGCAGGCCCTGCCACCACGCCAGCAGGTCGGCGAGCCCGGACACGGAGTAGAACGACCCGCCCGAGATCGCCTCACCCGCCGCACCGGGCAGGAACTTCGCGATGCCGCCGCCCCAGTCCGTGCTCGCCAGCGCGAACCGCGCGACGGGCTCCACGAACTGCGTGAAGGCGAGGACGACGACGATGACGGCGACCTGGTTCGTGATCGTCGCGCCGAAGCCGACGCCGAGCACGGCCCAGACCGTGAGCGCGAGCGCCGAGAGCGCGATGGTGCGCCACGTCGAGCCGAGGTCCAGGTAGGTCGGCTTGCCGATGATCGCGAGCACGCCCGCGCCGGCACCCACGGACGCCAGCGTGCCGACGACGCCGAAGACGACGCCGAGGACGGCCCCGGCACCGAGCTTCGCGAGCAGGACGACGGTCCGCCGCGGCTCGGCGAGCAGGGTGGGCGTGATCGTCTTGTGCCGGAACTCCGACGTCACGACCATCGCGCCCACGAGGAGCGGGAACAGGTAGCCGAACGACACGGCCACCGTGTACGCGCCGCGGACGACCTGCTCCGGGCCGATCGGCGGGGCGTCCGACCCGGCGCCCGTCTGCTCCGGGGCGAGCGAGAGCGCGGCGGCGAGCCCGCCGGACATGAGCGCCATGTAGGCGGCCATGACGACGAGCAGGATCCACCACATCCGGGTGGTGAGGACCTTGCGGGTCTCGGCGACGAGGGCGGCACGCATCACGCCACCGCCCGTCCGGCCGGGGCCTGCTGGACGGGCCCGGGAGCCCCGCGGGAGACCAGCTCGAGGAACAGCCCTTCGAGGCCGGGGTCGACGCGCGTGAGCGTGTGCAGCTCCAGGCCCGCGCGGAACGCCGCGGCGCCGACCTCCGGCGTCTCCACGCCCTCGAGCTCGACCCAGCCCGGCCCCGCGCCGTCGGGTCCGACGCGCCAGCCGGACGCCTGCACGAGGCGCGCGAGCCCGTCGACGTCGGGGGAGACGACGCGCACCCGCGTCGTCGTCATCGCGGCCAGGTCGGCGAGCGACGACTCGTGCACCAGGCGGCCGCCGGCGATGATGACGACGTCGTCCACGGTCTGCTCGACCTCGGACAGGACGTGGCTCGAGACGAGCACGGTGCGCCCCTGGGCGGCCAGCGAGCGCAGGAACACCCGCAGCCAGCGGATGCCCTCGGGGTCGAGGCCGTTGGCGGGCTCGTCGAGGACGAGCACCTGCGGGTCGCCGAGCAGCGTCGTGGCCAGGGCCAGGCGCTGGCGCATGCCGAGGGAGAACCCGCCGACGCGCCGGTCGGCGACCTCGGCGAGCCCGACGGTGGCGAGCACCTCGCGGGCGCGGGCGTCGGTGACGGGCACCTGCGGCGCGTAGCTGCGCAGGTGGTCCAGCGCGGTGCGGCCGGGGTGGAAGCTCGCGGCCTCCAGCGCCGCGCCGACGACGGACGTCGGGCGGGGGAGCTCGGCGTAGCGGCGCCCGCCGATCGTGGCGGTGCCGGACGTGGGCCGCACGAGGCCCAGCAGCATCCGCAGCGTCGTCGTCTTGCCGGCGCCGTTGGGCCCGAGGAACCCGGTGACGCGGCCGGGCCGGACCTCGAAGGTCAGGTCGTCGACGGCACGCACGTGGCCGAAGGTCTTGGTGAGTCGCTCGACCCGGACGACGCCGTCCGGCGGGGTGGGTGGGGTGGGCTGGCTCATGCGACGAACCTACCGGTCAGCGCGTTGCGGGCGTCTCTCCCGGCCGCGCCATCAGCAGGCCGCCGGCGGGCGTCGGCGGCACGTCGGCCCGCGCGGGCAGCGTGACCCGCATGGTGCAGCCGGTCTCGGTGTCGGCCACCTCGATCGTGCCGCCGTGCAGCTCGACCGCCCAGCGCACGATGGACAGGCCGAGCCCCGTGCCGCCGGTCGAGCCGACGCCCGTCGTCGACGGCATGTTCCCCCGCACGAACCGCTCGAACACGTGCGCCCGCTGCTCGCGCGCGATGCCCGGCCCGTGGTCGACGACGTCCAGCCGGACCGTCGGCCCGACCTGGGTCGCCTCCAGCCGCACCTCCTCGCCGTCGGGCGAGTGGCGCACGGCGTTGTGCAGCAGGTTGGCGACGACCTGGTGGAGGCGCTCGGGGTCGGCGTCGATCGTGAGCCCGGGCGGGTCCACCTGCACCGGGAACCGCAGGTGCTTGGCCGCGCCGACCAGCGCCGCCGCCTCGGCGGCCTCCTCGAGGAAGTCCTCCAGCGGCACGCGGGTGATCTCGAGCGGGGCGTCGCCCGCCTCGAGGCGGGACAGGTCGAGCAGGTAGGTCACGAGCCGGCCGAGCCGCTCGGTCTGGGCGAGCGCCGCCTCCATCGTGGCGGGGTCGGCCTCGTCGACGCCGTCGACGATGTTCTCGAGCTGCGCCTGCAGGGCGGTGACCGGCGTGCGCAGCTCGTGCGCGACGTTCGCGATGAGCTCGCGCCGGAACCCGTCCGCCTGCCCGAGGTCCTCGGCCATGGTGTTGAACGCGTGGGCCAGCTGCCCGACCTCGTCGCGGCTCGTGGCGCGCACGCGCACCGTGTAGTCGCCGCCGGCCATCTTGCGGGCGGCCGCGGTCATCTCGCGCAGGGGCGAGGTCATGCCGCGCGCGAGGATCTGGGTGACGACGAGCGAGATGACGATCGCGAGCGGCAGCGTGCGCGTCGGGCCGAGGTGGCGCGTCAGGCCCAGCCAGGTGATGAAGGCCGCGAGCGTCACGACGGCCGCGACGAGCACGCCCAGCTTGATCTTGATCGAGCTGAACCGGTCGAGCGGCCGCACGTCGGGGAGCAGCGACCGCGCGAGGTCGCCGCGGGCGTGGCGGGGGGCGGCGGTCACGCCCCGTCCGGCTCCTCGCCGGACGGCTCGAACGCGTAGCCCACGCCGTGCACGGTGCGGATGAGGTCGGAGCCGAGCTTGCGGCGCAGCGCCTTGACGTGGGAGTCGACCGTCCGGGTGCCGCTGGCGTCGACCCAGTCCCACACCTCGGCGAGCAGCCGCTCGCGCGTGAGCACCGTGCGCGGCGACGTGCCGAGCGCGAGCAGCAGGTCGAACTCGGTCGGGGTCAGGTGGACCTCCTGGCCGTCGCGCATGACGCGCCGCTGCGCGCGGTCGACGACGACGTCGCCGAGGACGAGCGGCGGGTCGGGCTGGGTGGCCTGCGCCTGCTCGGCGGCGAGGGTGGCGCGCTGCTGACGGCGCAGCAGCGCCTTCGTCCGCGCGACGAGCTCGCGCATGGAGAACGGCTTGGTCATGTAGTCGTCCGCGCCCACACCGAGCCCGACGAGCATGTCCGTCTCGTCGTCGCGCGCGGTGAGCATGAGCACGGGCACGGGGCGCTCGGCCTGGATGCGCCGGCACACCTCGAGGCCGTCGATGCCGGGCAGCATGACGTCCAGCACGACGACGTCGGGCTGCAGGCGGGACGCCGCCGCGACGCCCGCGAGGCCGTCGCGCGCCGCCTCGACCGCCCAGCCCTCGGCCGAGAGCCGCCGCACGATGGCCTGCGCGATCGCCGGCTCGTCCTCGACCACCAGCACCGTCGTCGCGTCGCGGGCCGTCCTAACTGGACTCGTCGTGGTCATGGGGCCAGCGTGGCACAGGCGCCTGCGCGCGGCCCGGCCTTCCGGCGCGCGTCGCCCGCCGCCCTCGTGCGGCAGCGGCGCCGGTCCGTACACTGGCGCCCACGATGAGCAGCTCAAGTCGCTGCCGGCGTCCCGCCCGGGCCTGCGAGCCCGGGCCCGACCATGCCGGCCCCCCTGCCCTAGTCCCTGCCGTGCTGCGCGCGGTGACCCCGTGCTGACGGAGTGGTTGCTCGTCGGCCTGGGCGTCCTCCTCACCGCCGGCACCGCCGTGTTCGTCGCGGGCGAGTTCTCGCTCGTGACCCTCGACCCCGGCGTCGTCGACAAACAGACGCGCGCCGACGACCGGCGCGGCCAGTCGGTGCTCAAGGCGCTGCGCCGGCTGTCCACCGAGCTGTCGGGCGCCCAGGTCGGCATCACGCTGACGACCGTCCTGCTCGGCTACACGACGCAGCCGGCGGTCGCCCGGATGCTCGCGTCCTGGATCGGCGGCTGGGCGGGCGAGGCCGTCGCGGGCGTCCTCGCCGTCGTCGTCGCGGTCGTGCTCGTCAACGGCTTCTCCATGGTGTTCGGCGAGCTCGTCCCCAAGAACTTCGCCATCGCCCGCCCGCTGGGCACCGCCCGCGCGGTCGCGCCGCTGCAGCGCGGCTTCACCTCGGCGCTGCGCCCGCTCATCGTCGCGTTCAACGGCACCGCCAACCGGATCCTGCGGTCCGTCGGCGTCGAGCCGCGCGAGGAGCTGTCGGGTGGCCGCTCGCCGCAGGAGCTCGCGGCGCTCGTCCGGCGCTCGGCCGAGGCCGGCACGCTCGACGCGTCGACCGCCACGCTGCTCACCAACGCGGTCGACTTCGGCGAGCTCACGGCCGTTGACGTCATGACGGACCGCCAGCGGCTCGTCGTCGTGCACCGCGACGACACGGCCGCCGACGTCGTCATGCTCGCGCGCTCGTCCGGCCACTCGCGCTTCCCGGTGATCGGTGACTCCAGCGACGACGTCGTCGGGCTCGTGCACCTGCGCCGCGCGATCGCCGTGCCCTACGACGAGCGGCCGCTCGTGCGTGCCGCCGACCTCATGGTCGACGCGCCGCGCGTGCCCGAGACGGTCCACCTCGGGCCGCTGCTCGTCGAGCTGCGCGACCAGGGCCTGCAGGCCGCCGTCGTCGTCGACGAGTACGGCGGCACGTCCGGCATCGTGACGCTGGAGGACGTCGTCGAGGAGCTCGTCGGGGACGTCCGCGACGAGCACGACCGCCGCCGCACGACCGCGGCGCGCTCCGCCGACGGCTCCTGGTACCTGCCCGGCGTCCTGCGGCCCGACGAGCTGTGGGAGACCACGGGCCTGCGGGTGCCGGAGGACGGCCCTTACGAGACGCTCGGCGGCCTCCTCATGGCCGAGCTCGGCCGCATCCCGGAGGTCGGCGACGAGGTGGTGGCCGGCGACGTGGTGCTTCAGGTCGCGCAGATGGCCGGGCGGCGGGTCGAGCGCGTGCGCGTGCTGCCCGCGGCCGAGGTCGGCGAGGGGGAGGAGCGATGAGCAGCACGCTCGCCCTCGCGATCGCGGTCGTCCTGCTGGCCGCCAACGCGTTCTTCGTCGGCGCGGAGTTCGCCATCATCTCCGCGCGGCGCTCGTCGATCGAGCCGCTGGCCGAGGCGGGGGACCGCCGGGCCCGCACGGTGCTGTGGGCCATGGAGCACGTGTCCCTCATGCTCGCGTGCGCGCAGCTCGGCATCACCGTGTGCTCGACGAGCCTCGGCGTCGTCGCCGAGCCGGCGATCGCGCACCTCATCGAGGAGCCGCTGCACGCGCTCGGCGTGAGCCCTGCCTGGACGCACCCCATCGCGTTCGTCGTCGCGCTCGCCGTCGTCGTCTTCCTGCACGTCGTCCTCGGCGAGATGGTGCCCAAGAACCTCGCCGTCTCCGGCCCGGACCGCGCGGTGCTGCTGTTCGGCCCGCCGCTCGTGTGGGTCGCGCGCGTCGTGCGGCCGGTGATCTGGGCGCTGAACTGGCTCGCGAACCACGTGCTGCGGCTGTTCGGCGTCGAGCCGAAGGACGAGGTCGCCTCGGCGTTCACCGCGCAGGAGGTGCAGTCGATCGTCGAGCGCTCCCAGGCCGAGGGCCTGCTGGAGGACGAGCAGGGCCTGCTCACCACGGCGATCGAGTTCTCGGACAAGCGCGCGGTCGACGTCATGGTCGGCCTCGACGACGCGGTGGTCCTGCGCCGGGACGTGACGCCCGCCGCCGTCGAGGAGCTCGTCGGCCGCACCGGGTTCTCCCGCTTCCCCGTCGCGGACGACGACGGGGAGCCGGTCGGCTACCTGCACGTCAAGGACGTGCTCTACGCCGAGGGCTCCGAGCGCGACCTGCCCGTCCCCGCGTGGCGGCTGCGGGCGCTCGCGGTGGCCGGCGTCGACGACGAGATCGAGACGGTGCTCGCGGCCATGCAGCGGTCCGGGGCGCACCTCGCGCGCGTGCTCGTCGACGGCTCGTGCACCGGCGTCGTCTTCCTGGAGGACATCCTCGAGGAGCTCGTCGGCGAGGTCAGCGACGCGATGCAGCGCGGCTCGCTGCGCTGACGACGAGGTGTCCGCGCGGCGGCCGTCCGGTGGCCGCGCGGCGTCGGCCGGGGTGAGGCACGACACCCGCTGGACGCGCGTCCAGGGGGTTTTGCTGCTAGCGGGTGAGCCGTTATGGTTTCGTGATCGCGGACGGGACGCAGGTCTCAGGGGAACCCGACCGGACGCGCTCACGATGACGTCGCAGACGCGGACGTCTGCTGCCTGACGAGGGAGGTGCCGGTGGGGTCTGCCCCTGACGACTCCTCGGTCGAGGCCGCCCAGCGGCTCACCCGTCGCAGCATCCGCGAGGCCGAGCGCCGCGCCGCCGCAGCCGCCTCGTCGACCCCCGCGCCGCTGCCGGCGTCCCAGGTCCAGACGCTGCAGATGCCCGCCGGCGAGCCCGCCCGCAGCCGCCGCACCGTCGCCGACAGCTGGCCCGCCGCGACCGGGCTGCAGGGCCCCCACGCGCACTCGCCGGCGACGGGGCTGCCCGTCGTCGGCCGGGCCGGCACCCCCGCCGCCTCCGTCGAGGACCTGCTGCGCCTCGCGGTGCGGGACGCCGTGCCGGACCACGCACGGACCC
>NZ_HE978588.1:3272141-3282553 GCF_000312005.1 Cellulomonas massiliensis JC225 | reverse complement strand
CCCGCCACGCCGGCTCCCGCCGACGCCGCGACCCCGCAGCCCGAGCGCTTCGCCGCTCCCATCGCCTCGCCCGCCATCCCCGTCACGCTCGTCGGCCCGCAGCCCCAGCGGCTCGCGCCCGCGCCGAGCGCGCCGGAGGAGGAGCCGGTCGACACCCAGCGGATGTGGACCACGCCGGTCACGGACCCGGCGCAGCACCACGACGAGCCGACGGACGCGCCCGTGCAGGTGCCGCCGGCCCCGGCCCCCGCCGTCCGGGTCGTAGCGCCGCAGGCGCAGGGTTGGACCACCCCGGTCGTCTCCGAGACCGCGCACGCGCCGACGGAGCTCATCGCGCAGGTGACGCCGGAGGTCGCCGCGCTCGTCGCGGACGCGCTGGCGGAGGCCGACCCGGAGCCGGCGGCCGACGACGAGGCGCCCCGTCCCGCCCGCACCGTGCGCACCCGCTCGATGCGGGCGAGCGTGCGCTTCGGCGTGGTGGGAGCGCTTGCGGCGGCGACCGTGGCCGTGCCGATCGCCCGCGGTGCCATCACCGGGGCCGACGTGTTCGCCGGCGGGCCGTCCGTCGCGGAGTCCTCGCTGCCCGGCACGGTCTCGGCGCTCACGGAGCAGCCGACGTCGGTGCTGCCGCCCACGTCGCTGGTCTCCGACGGCTCGTCGTCGACGATGGTGCTGCGCGACGAGAGCGTCTCGCGCGACCTCGTCCGCGAGGCGATCCCGGGCTGCGACCCCGCGCAGCGCGCGGGCGGCGCCAACGGCCTGCTCGCCACGCAGGACCTGTGCACCCTGTGGGACGGCCGCACGCGCCTGCGCGCCGACGCGGCGTCCGCGCTCACGGAGCTCAACAACATGTACGTCGCGCGGTACGGCGCCGACATGTGCATCGAGTCGGGTTACCGGTCGCTCGCCGAGCAGCGTGCCGTCAAGGCCACCCGCGGCGGCCTGGCGGCCTCGCCGGGCAAGAGCAACCACGGGTGGGGCCTGGCGATCGACTTCTGCAAGTCGATGACGTACGGCACGCGCTGGGACTGGCTGCTGCAGAACGGGCCGGTCTTCGGCTTCGTCAACCCCGAGTGGGCCAAGCCCGGCGGCGGCGGCCCGCAGGAGCGGTGGCACTGGGAGTACCTGTCCGGCGTGAAGGCCGACGGCGAGTACTACGGCGAGTGACCGCCGGGGCCGCGGCCGGGAGGCACGCCCTCACCGGCCGCCGCGGCGGCGTCAGAGCAGCCGCAGGCCCCAGGTCGACTCGTGCGAGGCGCCCGGGGCGAGCGTGATCACGTCGTCGCCGGTGCGGAACGCGTCGGCGACGCACGTCATCGGCTCGGCCGCGACGGCCCCGCGCTGGATGCCCTCGAGGCCGTCGCCCGAGCAGACCTGCCACGCGCGGAACGTCTCGTCCGCCCACATCGCGGAGGCGTGCCCGTCCGGGGCGGCCAGCACGATCCAGGAGAGGCCGTCGGCGTCGCGGGTGGGCCCGGTCCACGCGTCGTCGAGCTCGACGCCCGCGAGCGACGCGGCCTCGCGCAGGTCGTAGACGCCCGCGACCGGCTCGATGCCGGTCGGCAGCAGGCGGTCGTCGACCGTCACGTGGTGCGTCGCGTCGACGCGCAGCGTGCAGGCGTCGACCGCGGCGCCGCGGGTCGACAGCCACGGGTGGAAGCCCAGACCGTACGGGGCGTCGGTGTCGCCGAGGTTGGTCGCCACCGTGCGGATCGTCAGGCCGGCGTCGTCGAGCGCGTACGTGATCTGCAGGCGCACCGGCCACGGGTACCCGTAGGTGGGCACGACGACGTGCTCGAGCGTCACGCTCGACGCGGACTGCTCGACGGCGGTCCAGCGCTCCCAGGAGACCAGCCCGTGCAGCGCGGTGGAGCGCGACGGCTCGGTCACCGGCACCTGGTGCGTGCGGCCCGCCCACGTGTACTGCCCGTCGCGCAGCCGGTTCGGCCAGGGCGCGAGCGCCATCCCGGCGAACGCGGGGGCGATCGCGTCCTCGTCGTAGGGCATGACGACCTCGAGGCCGTCGACGTCGTAGCGCCGCAGGCTCGCACCCACGGAGGCGACGACGGCCCGGTGCGGGCCGTGGGACAGGACGTGCTGCTCGCCCGAGGGGGCGGTGGTGGGGATGCTCACGCCGTCAACCTAGCGACTCCCGCGCCGGCCGCCGTGCACCGAGGGTCCCGGGCGGGCGTCTCCGGCAGGCGCCTCGGAAACCGCGTGCCGCCCGCTCGCGCCGGGCCTAGCGTCGGCCGCATGACGGTCCGGTTCCTGGCCCTGTCCACCGAGGCGCACGACCCCCGCGCCCTCGCCGCGTTCTGGGCGGCGCTGCTCGGCCGGGAGGTCGCGCCCGACGGCACGACGGTGCTCTCCGACGACCCCGGGCAGGTAGTGCTCCGGTTCGAGGAGAGCCCGGCCGAGATCGTCGAGCACAACTGGATCCACCTGCACCTCACGTGCGGGACGCCCGACGAGCAGGACGCGGTCGTCGCGCGGGCGCTGTCGCTCGGCGCGAGCCACCTCGACGTCGGCCAGCTGCCGGAGGAGGGGCACGTCGTGCTCGCCGACCCGGAGGGCAACGCGTTCTGCGTCCTGGAGCCCGCCAACGGCTTCACCGCCGGCTGCGGCCCGCTCGGCGAGCTGGCCTGCGACGGAACCCGCGAGGTCGGCCTGTTCTGGAGCGCGGCGCTTGGCTGGCCCCTGAACTGGGACCAGGACGCGGAGACGTCGATCCAGCACCCGGTGCACGGCGGCACGAAGATCTCCTGGGGCGGCCCGCCCGTGAACCAGAAGGAGGGCCGCACCCTCCGCTTCGAGCTGGCGGCGGACGACGAGGACGTCGACCGGCTCGTCGCGCTGGGGGCGACCCGCTTCGCGGACGGCCTGCTCGCCGACCCGGACGGCAACGAGTTCCGCGTCACGCGCTCGTCCTGAGCGCGGCCGACCCGCCCGGACGCCACCCGTTCGGGCGATCGTCCAGCGTCCTGTGGACAACGGCCTGCGCAGTGAGCGTCGCTTCCCCTAGGGTCTGCTCGCCTGGTCGAACCGGACATGACGGACGTACCGGGCGGGCATGACGTCATCGGCAGCGGTCGGCAGGGGGTGGCATGGACGCGGTCGCGATCCTCGAGCGCGAGGTGCGCGAGGTCATCCGCCGCCGCGGCCTGGACCCCGTGCGCGACCCGGCCGGGGTCGCGACGCTCGTGCGCGCCGCGATGGCCGACTACGACGAGCGCTCGGTCGTGGGCGCGGTCCCGCCGATCGTCGACCCCGCGGCGGCGCACAAGGCCGTCGTCGACGCCGTGGCCGGGCTCGGGCCGCTGCAGCAGTACCTCGACGACCCGGAGGTCGAGGAGATCTGGCTCAACTCGCCGACGGAGGTGTTCGTCGCGCGCCGCGGGGAGGCGGAGCTGACGACCACGGTGCTGACCGAGCAGCAGGTGCGGGACCTCGTCGAGCACATGCTCAAGGTCTCCGGCCGGCGCCTGGACCTGTCCTCGCCGTTCGTCGACGCGACCCTGCCCGGCGGGGAGCGGCTGCACGTCGTGATCCCCGACGTCACGCGGCGGCACTGGTCGGTGAACATCCGCAAGTACGTCGTGCGGGCGTCGGACGTCGACGAGCTCGTCGCGCTCGGATCGCTCACCCAGCAGGCGGCCGCCTTCCTGCGCGCGGCGGTGCGCGTGGGCCTCAACATCCTCGTCTCCGGGGCGACTCAGGCGGGCAAGACGACCATGCTCAACGCCCTCGCGGGCGCGGTTCCGCCGCGGGAGCGCGTCATCAGCTGCGAGGAGGTCTTCGAGCTCCGCCTCGCGGTGCGCGACTGGGTGGCGATGCAGTGCCGCCAGCCGAGCCTCGAGGGCACCGGCGAGATCCCGCTGCGCCGCCTCGTCAAGGAGGCGCTGCGCATGCGGCCGAACCGGCTGATCGTCGGCGAGGTCCGCGAGGCCGAGGCGCTGGATCTGCTCATCGCCCTCAACGCCGGCGTGCCGGCGATGTGCACGCTGCACGCGAGCTCGGCGCGCGAGGCGCTGGTGAAGCTCTGCACGCTGCCGCTCCTCGCGGGGGAGAACGTGTCGGACCGGTTCGTGGTGCCGACGGTCGCCTCGTCGGTGGACCTGGTGGTCCACCTGGAGGTGGGGCCGGACGGGCGGCGGCGGACACGCGAGGTCGTCGCCGTGCCGGGGCGGGTCGAGCAGGGCGTCGTCGAGACGACGGAGCTGTTCGCCACGCGCGGCGGCCGGCTGGTGCGCGCCGACGGCTACCCGCCCCACGCCGAGCGGTTCGAGCGCGCCGGCATCGACCTGGCGGCGCTCCTGCGCCCGCGGGGGTGAGCCGTGCCCGTCGTGGTGGGTCTGGTGCTGGGCGCCGGCGTCGCGTGCGTGTGGTGGTCGCTGTGGGCGCCCGCGCCGAGGCGGGACGACGGGACGGGGTGGCGCGCCCGCACGCAGGACGCCCTCGTGCAGGCGGGGGTACGCGGCGTGACGCCCGGTGGGCTCGTGGCCGCGAGCCTGGTCGTCGGGCTCGCGGTGGGCGTGCTGGCCCTGGGCGTGACCGCGACCCCCGCGATCGCGGGCTGCTTCGCGCTCTTCGCCGCCGCGGGGCCGTCGGCGCTCGTCCGCGGCCGGGCGCGGCGCCAGCAGGCGAGGCTCCGGCGGCTGTGGCCCGAGGTGGTGGACCACCTCGCGTCCGGCGTGCGCGCCGGGCTGGCGCTGCCGGAGGCCGTCGCGCAGCTCGCCGAGCGCGGCCCCGTGGAGCTGCGGGAGCCGTTCTCCGCGTTCGCGGAGGACTACCGGGCGACCGGCAGGTTCGGCGACTGCCTCGACGCGCTCAAGGCGCGGCTCGCCGACCCCGTGGCGGACCGGATCGTCGAGGCGCTGCGGATGACGCGGGACGTGGGCGGCACCGACCTCGGACGGCTCCTGCGCACCCTGTCGTCGTTCCTGCGGGACGACCTGCGGACGCGCGGCGAGCTCGAGGCGCGGCAGAGCTGGACGGTCAACGCCGCCCGGCTGGCCGCGACGGCGCCGTGGGTGGTGCTGGTCGTGCTGGCCAGCCGGCCCGAGGCGGCGCGCGCCTACGACTCCGCCGCCGGGCTGGTCGTCCTGCTCGTCGGGGCCGGCAGCACGGTCGTCGCGTACGCGCTGATGACCCGCATCGCGCGCCTGCCGGACGACCCGCGGGTCCTGCGGTGAACCCGGCCGCCGCCGGAGCGCTCGTCGGGCTGCTCCTCGGGGTCGGGCTCGTGCTCGTCGCCGCCCACGTCCGGGCGCGGCGCGTCACCCTCGACCAGCGGCTCGCGCCCTACCTGCGGCCCCGGCGGAGGACGTCGTCCCTGATCAGCGCCGAGGACGTGCGGGGGCCGTTCCCCACGCTGTCGCGGCTGCTGGCGCCGGTGATGGCCGACGCGGTCCGGGTCGTGGCCCGCGTCGGGACCGCGACGCCGGCGCTGCGGCAGCGGCTCGTGCGTGCGGGCCGCGAGGAGACGGTCGAGCAGTTCCGCGCCGGCCAGGTGGTCTGGGGCGTCGTGGGTACCGCCCTCGGCCTGGGTCTCGCGCTGCTGCTCGCCGCCGCCCGCGGCGCCGCGCTGCTGCCGCTCGCCGTGCTCGTGGGCACGTGCGCCGTTGCGGGCGCGCTGGCGCGCGACTGGCTGCTCTCCCGGCAGGTGAGCGCGCGCGAGAGCCGGATGCTGGCCGAGCTGCCGGCGGTCGCGGAGCTGCTCGCGCTCGCGGTGGGCGCGGGTGAGGGTGCCGTCGGCGCGCTGGAGCGCGTGGTGCGGACGACCCGCGGCGAGCTGAGCGCCGAGCTCGCCGCCACCCTCGCGGACGCACGCGCGGGCACCCCCCTCGTCGTCGCGCTCGACGGCCTGGCCGGCCGCACGGGCCTCCCGGCGCTCGCCCGGTTCGCGGAGGGGGTGTCGGTCGCGCTCGAGCGCGGGACGCCCCTCGCGGAGGTCCTGCGGGCCCAGGCCCAGGACGTGCGCGACGAGTCGCGGCGCGCGCTCATGGAGACGGGTGGCCGCAAGGAAGTGCTGATGATGGTGCCCGTCGTCTTCCTGATCCTGCCGGTCACGGTGCTCTTCGCCGTGTTCCCCAGCCTCATCGTGCTGGACGTGGGCCTGTGAGCACAGCCCACCTCCACGTCCGTCGAGACCCACCCGACGTGCCGCAGACCGACCGCCCCCTGACGAAGGAGACGACATGACCCTGCCCGTGAGCACCACCCACCACCGTCGGCCGGGCGGGGAGCCGAGCGTCCTGACGCGTCTCGCCGCCCGCCTCGCGGCGCGCGCCACAGCGAGCGACGACCGCGGCGACGTGCCCGGCTGGGTGCTCGTGACGCTGATGACCGCCGCACTCGTCGCGGGCATCTGGGCGCTCGCCGGGGACGCGCTCGAAGGGCTGTTCCAGGACGCGATCGCCATGGTCACGCAGCGGTGAGCCCGCGCGACGACCGCGGCTCCGCGATCGTCGACTTCGTGCTGGTGGGGGCGCTCGTCACCCTGGTCTTCGCGGGGGTCGTCCAGCTCACGCTCGTGCTGCACGTCCGCAACACGCTCGTCGACGCCGCGGCCGAGGGGGCCCGCTACGCGGCGCCCGGACGCACCGACGACGACGCGGTGGAGCGCGCCAGCACGTTGGTCGAGGGCTCCCTCGCGCCGTCGTTCGCGCAGGACGTCAGCGCTCGGCGGACCCGGCTGGGCGGCCTGGACGTGGTCGAGGTCGAGATCCGCGCGCCGCTCCCGCTCGTCGGCCTGCTGGGCCCGTCCGGGGTGATGACCGTGCGCGGGCACGCCCTGGCGGAGGGACCGTGACGAGCGGGTGGGGGAGCGCCCCGTGGCCGAGCCGGCTCGGGGACGAGGAGGGCAGCGCCGTCGTCGAGTTCCTCGGCGTCACGCTCGTGCTCCTCGTCCCGCTCGTCTACCTCGTGGCCGTCCTCGGACGTGTCGAGGCGGCGGCGTTCGCGGTCGAGGGCGCGGCCCGCGACGCCGCCCGCGCGTACGTCGTCGCGGACGAGGAGCGGGCGGGGGATCGCGCGACGACGGCCGTGGCGATCGCGCTGGCGGACCAGGGCTTCGACGACGACGCGGCCCGCAGCGTGGCCGTCGCGTGCTCGGGCGACCCCTGCCTGACCCCCGGCGGGGACGTGACCGCCACCGTGACCGTGCGTGTGCCGCTGCCCTTCGTGCCGCCACTCGTGCGCGACGTCGTGCCGCTCGAGGTGCCCGTGACCGCGACGCGCACGGCTGCCGTCGACGCGTTCCGGGAGGCGCCGTGAGGAGCCGCGCCCACCCGGTCCGACGGGCCGCGTCGGACGACGACGGGCAGGTCATGGTGCTGACGCTCGGCTTCGTCGTGGTCGCGCTGCTGCTCGTCGCGGTCGTCGGCTCCGTCGCGGCGGCGCACCTGGAGCGCAAACGGGTGCTGGCGCTCGCGGACCTCGTCGCGCTCGACGCGGCGGACGCGCTGACCGAGCAGGCGTACTTCGAGCGTGGCCTCGGCGCGGACGGCGGGATCGACGGCCTCCCGCTGTCCGACGCGGCGGTCCGCAGCGCGGTCGAGGACTACCTGGAGCGCCACCCGGAGCAGTGGTCGGGGTGGCGGTCGCTGCGGGTGCGCGACGCGTCGAGCCCGGACGGGCGCAGCGCCCGGGTCGAGTTCGTCGTCGTAACGAACCCGGGGCCGGGCGGGTGGCTGCTCTCGTGGTGGGGCGAGGGCGTCGAGCTGCGCGCGGAGTCGGTCGCGCGCGCGTCCTGACGGGCTGACAAAGGCCGATCAGCGCGGCGCCGGGCCCGTGCTCTCCCGCACGACCAGCTCCACCGGGATGCGCTGCTGCGTCGGCTCGGCGGCCTGGCCCGCGCGCACGCGGTCGATGGCGGCGAGCAGCGCGTCGGCGGCCAGCCGGCCCTTGGCATCGAAGTCCTGGCGGACGGTCGTCAGGGGCGGCTCGGTGGTGCGGGCCAGCACGCTGTCGTCGAACCCGACGACGGACAGGTCCTCGGGCACCCGCAGCCCGCGCTCGGTCGCGGCCTGGATGACGGCGGCGGCCATGAGGTCGGAGAAGCACAGGACGGCCGTCGGCGGCTCGTCGCCGGCCAGCAGCTCGCGGGCGGCGTCGGGCACGTACCGCTCGTCGTTGTCGTGCGCCTCGTACGCGCTGACCTCGGCGCCGGCCGCGGCCAGCGCGGCGTAGGCGCCGTCGACGCGGCCGCGGGCGACGACCCCGACGCCGGCGGTCGCGGCGTCGTCCGCCCAGGCGTTGCCGCCGCGCAGCCAGTTCGTCGTGAAGAGCGCGACGCGGCGGTGGCCGAGCGCGAGCACGTGCTCGGCGGCGAGCCGCCCGCCCGTCTCCTCATCGAGGAGCACGCTGGAGACGCCCTCGGGCGGCTCCTGGTCGACGTAGACGAGGGGGAGGCGCCGGCGGACGAGCCACTGCACCGCGGAGGCGTGCGGCGGGCAGGCGTAGACGAGCGCGGCGTCCATCGCGACGTCGCGCGCGGCGACGTGCTGGCCGGCCTTGCTCTCGGGCAGCAGCGTGATGGCGACGCCGTGCTCCGACAGGCCCTCGGCGAGCGCGCCGAAGAAGGCCGCGGCGACGGGGTCGCGGAAGGCGGTGCCGATGGACTCGGTGAACAGCACGCCGACGGCGCCGGACGAGCCGCGCGCGAGGGCGCGGGCGGCCGGGTCGGGGCCGACGTAGCCGAGCTCGTCGGCGGCGGCGAGGATCTTGTCGCGCAGCGCCGCCGAGAGCTGGTCGGGGCGGGAGAACGCGTTCGAGACGGTCATCCGGCTGACGCCGACGCGGTCGGCGACGGTCTGCAGGGTCACGCGCGCCACGGGGTCCCCGGGTGCGTCGTCGGACGGGTCCTCACGGGCACCAGGGTAGGCCGCCGCACGGCCTCCGGGCGCAGGTCCCGCGTCTGTGGCGGTCGCGTCGGCGCTCTCGACGACGCCGCGCGGTGCCGGCCCGGGAGTCGGGGGCGGCACCGCGCGGGTCGCGGTCGTGGCGTTCACACCAGAGGCTGGTGCGGCACCTGGCGGGGCGCGACGGCGTCGGCCCACCGGTGCAGGGTCACGGCCAGGGCGCGCCGGGTGCGCTGCGGACGCTCCCGGCGCGGCCGACGAGGACGAGGCTCGACGACCGGAGCGTCGGGCATCGCGCTGTGCGAGTCCCGGTACGACGCCTGGATGCCGACGAGTCCCATCTGCGTGTTCGGGGTCATGGCTGGCTCCTCTCTGTACCGCTCCAGATCTATACCGATACAGTAGCGCGGGCTTCTGTACCGATCAAGTGCTGGTGCCGAACTTCTCTCCGACCAGCGTGGAGACGAGAGGAGCGGGCCGCGATCGACACTTCCCGGCCGAGCCGTCACCGTGCACCGGGTAGCCTGGACGGTCGTGGCCACCACCGACTTCCCCGCCGAGATCCGCGACCTGCGCACCACGCTGGAGTCCATCCAGGCAGTGAGCGACCCCACGGCCCTCAAGGCGAAGATCGCCGAGCTCTCGGAGCAGGCGTCCGCGCCCGACCTGTGGGACGACCCGGACGCCGCGCAGAAGGTCACCAGCGCCCTGTCCGCCTCGCAGGCCGAGCTCGACCGCGTCGACCGGCTGCGCGCGCGCATCGACGACCTCGAGACCCTCGTCGAGCTGGGCCAGGAGATGGGCGACGAGGACTCGCTCGTCGAGGCCGAGGGCGAGCTGACCGGCATCCGCAAGGACCTGGGCGAGCTCGAGGTCCGCACCCTCCTCAACGGCGAGTACGACCAGCGCGACGCGGTCGTGACGATCCGCGCCGGCGCCGGCGGCGTCGACGCCGCCGACTTCGCCGAGATGCTGCTGCGCATGTACCTGCGCTGGGCCGAGCGGCACGGCTACCCGACGACGGTGCTCGACACCTCCTACGCGGAGGAGGCCGGCCTCAAGTCCGCCACCTTCGAGGTGAAGACGCCGTACGCGTTCGGGCACCTGTCGGTCGAGGCCGGCACCCACCGCCTCGTCCGGATCTCCCCGTTCGACAACCAGGGCCGCCGGCAGACGTCGTTCGCCGCCGTCGAGGTGATCCCGCTCATCGAGCAGACCGACCACGTCGAGATCCCCGAGTCGGAGATCAAGGTGGACGTGTTCCGCTCGTCCGGCCCCGGCGGCCAGTCGGTCAACACGACCGACTCGGCGGTCCGCATGACGCACATCCCCACCGGCATCGTCGTCTCGATGCAGAACGAGAAGTCGCAGATCCAGAACCGCGCCGCCGCGCTGCGCGTCCTGCAGTCGCGCCTGCTCCTGCAGCGTCAGGAGGAGGAGCGCGCGGCCAAGAAGGAGCTCGCCGGCGACATCAAGGCGAGCTGGGGCGACCAGATGCGCTCCTACGTCCTGCAGCCGTACCAGATGGTCAAGGACCTGCGCACGGAGCAC
>NZ_HE978588.1:3255511-3271495 GCF_000312005.1 Cellulomonas massiliensis JC225 | reverse complement strand
CCGTCACACGGACGGCCGCACCGACGCTGTGACCTGCGCCACAACCGGCGGGGCGCATGGCTTCGTATCGCGAACCGAAGCCGTGGTGGGCGCGTGGAAACCGGGACAAAAAGGCGCAGGACACAGGTTGGTAACAGAACTTGCATCCGCGATGGCTTCGAGACTTGAATTCAGTCGTCACCACCGGGTCGCCCCGGACCAGGACCGTGGACGGGCCTGGACCGGCGCGGGGCACCGACGCCGAAGCGCTGCGCGGCCCGATCGAGATGACGTAGACGAGGAGCTGACGACGATGTCCCTTGGTTGGAAGAAGGTGCTCACGGTCGCCACGGCGGGTGTGATCGCCCTCTCGCTCACCGCGTGCAGCAGCGAGCGCGAGACCCCTGGAAGCAACGGCACCGAGGGCGGCCAGTCCGCCGAGGCCGGCGGTCTCATCGGCATCGCGATGCCGACGAAGTCCCTCGAGCGCTGGAACCGTGACGGCTCGCACCTGGAGGAGCTGCTCAAGGAGAAGGGCTACGAGACCAGCCTGCAGTACGCCGACAACAAGGTCGACCAGCAGATCACCCAGATCGAGAACATGATCAACCAGGGCGCCAAGGTCCTGGTCATCGCCTCGATCGACGGCACCGCGCTGGCCCCCGTCCTCGAGACGGCTGCCTCGAGCGGCATCAAGGTCATCGCGTACGACCGCCTGATCAACGACACGCCGAACGTCGACTACTACGCGACGTTCGACAACTACAAGGTCGGCACCCTGCAGGGCCAGTTCATCGAGTCCACCCTCGGCCTGGCCGACGGCAAGGGCCCGTACAACTTCGAGCCCTTCGCCGGTTCGCCCGACGACAACAACGCCAAGTTCTTCTTCTCCGGCGCGTGGGACGTCCTGAGCAAGTACGTCACGGACGGCAAGCTCGTCGTGAAGTCGGGCAAGGCGCCGAAGTCGAACGACGACTGGAAGTCCATCGGCATCCTCGGCTGGGGCTCGGACGACGCGCAGGACGAGATGGAGAACCGTCTCAACTCGTTCTACAACGACGGCACCAAGGTCCAGGTCGTCCTGTCGCCGAACGACTCGCTGGCCCTGGGCATCGCCCAGGCCCTCGAGGGCGCCGGCTACAAGGCGGGCGACGGTGGCGACTGGCCGGTCCTGACCGGTCAGGACGCCGACAAGGCCAACGTCCTCAACATGCTCGCCGGCAAGCAGTCGATGACGGTGTGGAAGGACACGCGTGCCCTGGGCGACGCCGTGGCCGAGATGGTCGACCAGATCGTCACGGGCAAGGACGTCACGGTGAACGACACCGAGTCCTACAACAACGGCAACAAGAACGTCCCGACGAACCTGCTCGACCCGCAGGTCGTCCTGCCCGACCAGGTCCAGTCGGTCCTGGTGGACTCCGGCTTCTACACGGCGTCCGACCTGGGTCTCTGACCCGAGAGGCGTCATCCCCGGCGGCCGTCCCTGCGGCGGCCGCCCGGGAGACCACCGTCGCTGCCGGCGCGCGCCCCTGCGTGCGCGCCGGCAGCGGCGCGGGCCGCGGCTCCCCGCGACCCACGGCGACCAGGGCGAGGACTGAAGGTCGAGATGGAAGACACACGCACGAACGAGCACATCCTCGAGATGCGCGACATCACCAAGCGGTTCCCGGGCGTGCTCGCGCTGTCCGACGTGAACCTGCAGGTGCGCCGCGGCGAGATCCACGCGATCTGCGGTGAGAACGGCGCCGGCAAGTCGACGCTGATGAAGGTCCTGTCCGGCGTCTACCCGCACGGCACCTACGAGGGCGACATCGTCTTCGAGGGCGAGACCGTCGAGTTCAAGGGCATCCGCGACTCCGAGGCGCGCGGCATCGTGATCATCCACCAGGAGCTGGCGCTGTCGCCGTTCCTGTCGATCGCGGAGAACATCTACCTCGGCAACGAGCGCAGCGCGCGCGGCGTCATCGACTGGAACGCGACGAACGCCGAGGCGGCCAAGCTCCTCGCCCGCGTGGGCCTGGACGAGCGCCCGGACACCAAGATCGTGGACATCGGCGTCGGCAAGCAGCAGCTCGTCGAGATCGCGAAGGCGCTCTCGAAGGAGGTCAAGCTGCTCATCCTCGACGAGCCGACCGCCGCGCTGAACGACGACGACAGCGCCCACCTGCTGGGCCTCATCTCGGGTCTGCGCGACCACGGGATCACGTCGATCATCATCAGCCACAAGCTCAACGAGATCGAGGCGATCGCCGACACGACGACGATCATCCGCGACGGCAAGACGATCGAGACGCTGCCGATGAAGGGCGCCGAGCCCGTCAGCGAGGAGCGGATCATCCGCGGGATGGTCGGCCGCCCGCTCGACAGCCGGTTCCCCGAGCACACGTCGCAGATCGGCGACGAAGTCCTGCGGGTCGAGGACTGGACGGTGCACCACCCGATCGACCAGAGCCGCAAGGTCGTCGACGGCGCGTCGTTCCACGTCCGCCGCGGCGAGATCGTGGGCATCGCCGGCCTCATGGGGGCCGGGCGCACCGAGCTCGCGATGTCGCTGTTCGGCCGCTCCTACGGCTCGAAGATCTCGGGCCGCGTCTTCAAGGACGGCAAGGAGATCCACGCGGGCTCCGTGCACGCCGCCATCGAGCACGGCATCGCGTACGCGACCGAGGACCGCAAGCGGTTCGGCCTCAACCTCATCGACACGATCCAGCACAACATCTCCGGCTCCGCTCTGGGCAAGCTCGCCCGGTTCGGCGTCGTCGACCGCAACGCCGAGCTCAAGGTGGCGGAGCGGTACCGCAAGGAGATGAACATCAAGACCCCGACGGTCGCGGCGCTCGTCGGCAAGCTCTCGGGCGGCAACCAGCAGAAGGTCGTCCTGAGCAAGTGGATCTACGCCGACCCCGACGTGCTGATCCTCGACGAGCCGACGCGTGGCATCGACGTCGGCGCGAAGTACGAGATCTACACGATCATCAACAGGCTCGCGGACGAGGGGAAGGGCGTCGTCGTCATCTCCTCGGAGCTGCCGGAGCTGATCGGCGTCTGCGACCGCATCTACGCCCTGTCGCAGGGCCGCATCACGGGCGAGGTCGCCCGGCAGGACGCGACCCAGGAGCGACTCATGCAGTACATGACCATGGAGAAGGACGTGACTCCCCGATGAGCACCGACACCAACCTCGCACCGGCGATGCCGTCGGGCGAAAAGCCTCGCCTGTCGATCGGCGAGCGCATGTCCGGCCTCGGCGGCAACGCGCGGCAGTACGGCATCTTCGCCGCGCTGATCGTCATCGTGCTGCTGTTCCAGGTCCTCACGGACGGCAAGCTGCTGCTCGCGAACAACGTCGCGGCGCTGTTCCAGCAGAACGCCTACGTCATGATCCTGGCGATCGGCATGGTGATGGTGATCGTCGCCGGGCACATCGACCTCTCGGTCGGCTCGGTCGTCGCCTTCATCGGCGGCGTGGTCGCGGTCTCGATGCGCGACTGGGGCCTGCCGTGGCTCGTCGCCGTGCTGCTCGGCCTCGCGATCGGCTGCGTCGTCGGCGCGTGGCAGGGCTTCTGGGTCGCCTACGTCGGGATCCCGGCGTTCATCGTGACGCTGGCGGGCATGCTCGTGTTCCGCGGCCTGGCGCTCGTCGTCGTCGGCGAGACCATCGCGGGGCTGCCCTCGACGTTCATCAAGATCTCGAAGGGCTCGCTGCCGAACTTCCTCGGCTTCGCCAACAACATGGACGTCGTCACGATCGCGATCGGCGTCCTCGCGGTCGCCGCGTTCGTGTTCTCCCAGCTGCGCGCCCGCGCCCAGCTGCGCAAGCACGAGCTGCACGTCGAGTCGCTCGGCGCGTTCGTCGCGAAGATCGTCGGCGTGGCGCTGCTCGTCGGCATCCTCACCGTCATCCTGTCGCTCTCGGCGGGTGGCACCCCGATCGTCCTCGTCATCGTCGGCGCGCTCGTCGTGGCGTACTCGTTCCTCATGGGCCGCACCGTCTTCGGCCGGCACATCTACGCGATCGGCGGCAACCGCCTCGCGGCGGGCCTGTCGGGCGTCAACACCAAGCGCGTGGACTTCTGGATCTTCGTCAACATGGGCCTGCTGGCCGGTGCGGCGGCGATCGTCACGACGTCCCGTGCGGGCGCGGCCATCGCCGCGGCCGGCCAGAACTACGAGCTCGACGCCATCGCCGCCTGCTTCATCGGCGGTGCGGCGGTGACCGGTGGCATCGGTCGCGTCGCGGGCGCCATCGTCGGTGCGCTCATCATGGGCGTGCTGAACATGGGCCTGTCGATCATGTCGGTCGACCCCTCGTGGCAGATGGCCATCAAGGGCCTCGTGCTGCTGCTGGCGGTCGCGTTCGACCTGATCAACAAGCGGCGCGCCGGGACGAGCTGAACCGGCTTCCGGCCGTGCCGGACGCTACTAGGGTGCAGCCGTGAGCAGGCGCGCGGCCCCGGCGGGGTCGCAGTCGTCCCTGCGGGAGGCGAACCGTCAGCTGGTCGTCGAGACGGTCAAGCGGTACGGGGGCCTCACCCAGGTCGACCTCGCGTCGGCGACCGGTCTGTCCCAGGCCACGGTGTCGACGATCGTCCGCGAGCTGCTCGCCGCGGGCGTCGTCGACACCGCGTTCACCACCCGCAGCGGGCGGCGTGCCCAGATGGTCACGCTCGCCCGCCGGGTGGGGCTCGCCGCCGGGGTGCAGGTCGGGCACCGGCACATGCGGGTCGCCCTCGGGGACTTCAGCCACGAGATCCTCGTCGAGCAGACCCTGCCCCTGCCGGTCGAGCACCGGCTGGACACGACGCTCGACCGGGTCGCGCTGCTCGTGGTCGACCTGCTCGAGCGGGTCGGCGCGTCCCTCGAGGACGTCGTGGGCATGGGGGTCGGGGTGCCGGCCCCGGTGGACGCGTCGACCGGCATGATCTCCGTGCACGGCGTCATGCCCGGCTGGGACGACGTGCACGTCGGGCAGGTGCTGTCCAAGCGCCTCAACGTGCCGGTCTACGTCGACAACGACGCGAACCTCGCCGCCCTCGCCGAGAGCGAGACCGGAGCCGCCCGCGCGTACACCGACAGCGTGTTCGTCCGGGCGTCGTACGGCGTCGGCGCCGGCATCGTCATCGGCGGGCAGCTGGTGCGGGGCTTCGCCGGGACCGCGGGTGAGATCGGGCACGTCGTCGTGCGGCCCGCCGGCGAGCAGTGCCGGTGCGGGAACGTGGGCTGCCTCGACACGGTGGTCGGCTCGGCGGCGCTGCTGCGCGAGGTCGGCCCGCTGCCCGGGGTGGCGAACGTGCGCGACGTCGTGCAGCGCGCGAACCAGGGCGACGAGCGGTGCGGCGACGTCATCGCCCACGCCGGCTCGACGATCGGCATGGTCGTCGCAGGCCTGTGCCTGGGCGTGAACCCGCAGGTCGTGGTGGTCGGCGGCGAGATGGCCGAGGCGGGGGAGACCCTCATCGCGCCGCTGCGCGCGGCGGTCCAGCGCGGTGCGCTGCCCAACAGCATCGCGCCCCTCGACGTCGTCCCGTCGGCCCTCGGCACCCGCGCCGAGGTGGTCGGTGCCCTGGTGATGGCCCTGCAGTCCACCGACGTCCCGCTCAGCGTGGACGAGACCGTCGACGTGGAGGGCCTGTGACGTCCACCCGGGTGACGGTTCCGCATCGCTTCGTCCCCAGCGGCCCGCAGGGTGCCCCCGGGGGCGGACGAGGTGCGACACTCGTCCAGCAGGCTGCCCGACGGAGAGCAGGGGAGGGATGAGCGCCACCACCACGCCGCTGCTGTCCATGCGCGGCATCTCCAAGTCGTTCGGTGCCGTCGAGGCGCTCGTGGGCGTCGACCTCGACGTCCACGCGCACGAGGTCGTCGCCCTCGTCGGCGACAACGGCGCCGGCAAGTCGACCCTCGCGAAGATGGTCTCGGGCGTCCTCAACCCGGACGCCGGCCTGATCGAGTTCGACGGCGAGCCGACGACGATCCCGACGCCGGCGGCGGCGCACGCGCTCGGCGTGGCGACCGTGTTCCAGGACCTCGCGCTGTGCGACAACCTCGACGTCACGAGCAACCTGTTCCTCGGCCGTGAGCTGAAGCGCAGCGGCGGCTACCGCGACGACGAGCGCATGGAGGCGATGGCCCGCAAGGTCCTCGACGACCTCAACAGCCGGATCCCGTCGGCCCGCACCCCGCTCTCGTGGCTCTCGGCGGGGCAGCGCCAGGCCGTCGCGATCGCCCGCACGCTCATCGGCGAGCCGCGGCTGGTGGTGCTCGACGAGCCGACGGCGGCCCTCTCCGTCGCCCAGACCGCCGAGGTGCTCATGCACATCGAGCGCCTGCGGGAGCTCGGGCTCGGCGTCATCCTCATCAGCCACAACATGACGGACGTGCGCGCGGTCTCCGACCGCATCGTCGTCCTGCGGCACGGACGCAACAACGGCGTGTTCGACGCCGCGAGCTCCAGCCACGAGGAGGTCCTCGCGGCGATCACGGGCGCGCCCACGCTGCGCCGCCCGCGGCTGCACGCGCTGGGCTGACCGACCGACGGACGCGCCCACCGGGGACACGTCGGGCGAAACGGGCGCCGCCGCCCGGTCGCGGCCCCGCGCGGCGGACTCACAGGCGCGCCCCGGCGTGTCACGCGCCCGGCCGCGGACGGGCCGTGCCTACCCTCGTGGCGGCCGGTCCCTCCTTGTCCCCGACCCCGGCCGCCCCGCCGTGATCAGATTCGAGAACGTCACCAAGGTCTACGCCCGCGGCGCACGACCCGCGCTCGACCGCGTGTCCCTGGACGTCGAGCGCGGCGAGTTCGTGTTCCTCGTCGGGGCCTCGGGCTCGGGCAAGTCCACCTTCCTGCGGCTCGTGCTGCGCGAGGAGCGCGCCTCCGCCGGGCGCGTGTTCGTCGCGGGCAAGGAGCTCGGCACGCTCTCGTCGTGGAAGGTGCCGTCGCTGCGCCGCCAGATCGGCGCGGTGTTCCAGGACTTCCGCCTGCTGCCGAACAAGACGGTGTTCGAGAACGTCGCGTTCGCGCTGCAGGTGATCGGCAAGCCCCGCCACCACATCCTCACGACCGTCCCGGACGTGCTCGACATGGTGGGGCTCGCGGGCAAGGAGAAGCGGCGCCCGCACGAGCTGTCCGGCGGCGAGCAGCAGCGCGTCGCGATCGCGCGGGCGTTCGTCAACCGGCCGCCGATCCTGCTGTGCGACGAGCCGACCGGCAACCTCGACCCGACGACGTCCCTGGGGATCATGCGCCTGCTCGACCGGATCAACCGCACGGGCACCACCGTCGTGATGGCCACGCACGACGACGAGATCGTCGACCAGATGCGCAAGCGCGTCGTGGAGCTCAGCACCGGCGAGCTCGTGCGCGACCAGTCGCGCGGCGTGTACGGCTCGGACCGCTGAGGGGGAGCCGTGCGACTGCAGTTCATCCTCTCCGAGATCGGCATCGGCCTGCGCCGGAACCTGTCGATGACCGTGTCCGTCATCCTCGTCACCTGCGTCTCGCTCACCTTCGTCGGCGCCGCGGCGCTGCTGCAGCTGCAGATCGGCAAGATGAAGGACGACTGGTACGACAAGGTCGAGGTGTCGGTCTTCCTGTGCCCGCAGAACTCGTCGACCCCGACGTGCGCGGGCGGTGAGGTCACCGACGAGCAGAAGGCGCAGATCCGCGCCGCGCTCGAGGCGCCGGAGATCGAGCCGTACATCGAGAAGATCTACGAGGAGTCGAAGGACGAGGCGTTCGCCGCGTTCCAGAAGCAGTTCAAGGACCAGTTCTGGGCGTCGGTCGCGACCGTCGACGACATGAACTCCTCGTTCCGGATCAAGCTGACCGACCCGCAGAAGTACCAGCTCGTCGCCGACGTGGTCTCCGGCCGCCAGGGCGTCGAGGAGGTCAAGGACCAGCGCCGGCTGTTCGACCGCGTGTTCCTGGTGCTCGACCGCGCGACGCTGCTCACCGGAGGCCTGGCCGCGATCATGCTCGTCGCCGCGGTGCTGCTCATCACCACGACCATCCGGCTCTCGGCGCTCTCGCGACGCCGGGAGACGGGCATCATGCGGCTCGTCGGCGCCTCGACCCTGTTCATCCAGCTGCCGTTCATGCTCGAGGGCGCGATCGCCGCCACGGTCGGCGCGCTGCTCGCCGGCGGCGCCCTGTGGCTCGGGGTGCAGTACCTCGTCACCGACTGGCTCGGGTCGTCCGTCGGCTGGATCCCGTACGTGTCGACGGCCGACGTCATGGTCGTCGCCCCGCTGCTCATCGTCGTCGCGATCCTGCTGGCCACGATCTCGTCCGTCGTCACCCTCAGCCGGTACACGAAGGTCTGAGCCGATGAGGAAGCCGCTGCGCGCCGCCGCCGTCGCCGTCGTCACCGCCCTGGTCGCCACGACCACGTTCGTCGCGTCGGTGCCCGCGGCCGCCGACTCGATCGACGACCGCCGGGCGGCGGCCGAGCGCGCGCGCAAGGAGAACGCCCAGCGCCGCGCCGACGCCGAGGAGGCGATGGAGGGCGTCCGCGCCGACCTGGCCAAGGCGTCCGACCGGCTGCTGGAGATCCGGGAGAAGATCCCGGTCGCCCAGGAGCGGCTCGACCGGGCCAACGACGCGTACGACAAGGCGATGCGCGAGGCGGACATGCTCGCGGCGCGGCTGCGCGACGCCGGCGACGAGAAGTCGGCGCTCGGCGAGTCCATCGAGCAGGACGCCGCGAAGGCCGAGCAGGTCCGCGACGCGATCGGCCAGATGGCGCGCGAGGCGTACCGCGGCGGCGGCGACGTCTCCGGCGTGAGCGTCATGCTCGAGGCGGAGAGCACCGAGGACTTCGTCGAGCGGTACGGCCTGGTGTCGACCGCGCTGCGGACGCAGGCCCAGATGCTCGACGAGCTGCGCACGAGCGAGGCCTCCGGCCGCAACTCCGCCGCCCGGCTCGACGCCGTCGAGGAGCGCATCGCCGAGCTGAAGAAGCAGGCGGACGCGAAGGTGGCGGAGGCCGACGAGGCACGCCGCGAGGCGCAGGCGGCGCGCGCCGCGCTCGACAAGCTGCTGGCCGACGAGCAGAAGCAGAAGCAGCGGCTCGAGGCGAAGAAGGACGAGATCCGCTCGGAGCTCGCGAAGGCGGACACCGAGGCGAAGAAGATCCGCAACCAGCTGAAGGCCGCCATCGCGGCGCAGCGCCGGCGCGACGCGAAGAACAACCAGGGCGGGTCCAAGCCGACCGGCTCCGTCTCGGGGGCGATCTTCGCCAACCCGACCGCGATCAGCCCGATCTACGTGACGTCCGAGTACGGCATGCGGTTCCACCCGGTGCTGCACTACTGGCGCCTGCACGCGGGGATCGACCTGCGCGACCACTGCGGGATGCCGGTGTACGCCGGCCGGTCGGGCACCGTGCTGTGGGCGCAGAGCCGGTACGGGTACGGCAACCAGGTGATGGTCGACCACGGGCTGTACCGCGGCAACGGCCTGCAGTCGAGCTACAACCACCTCACCCGGTGGGTCGTCCAGGCCGGCCAGCACGTCAAGGTCGGCCAGCTCCTCGGGTACGCGGGGAACACCGGGACGTCCGGCGGGTGCCACCTGCACTTCGAGGTGTACGTCAACGGCTCGACGGTCAACCCGCGGTCGCTGCTGGGCCTCTGACGGCCCGTCGCGGGCGCTGCGCCCTGGGCGCAATGAGGTCGACGCCCGTCGGCAGGCCGGTAGGCTCGGAGGTCGGCCCGCTGCCGTCGCGGCGGGCCCGTCCCGTGCCCACCCGCGCGACACGGGCCGGACACGGAAGGAGGCGACGGTCATGGCCAAGGAGACGGGGCGCAAGCTCGTCGCCGCCAACCGCAAGGCCCGGCACGACTTCACCATCGAGGACGTCTTCGAGGCGGGTCTCGTCCTGAGCGGGACCGAGGTCAAGGCGCTGCGCGCCGGCCGCGCGAGCCTGATCGACGGGTGGTGCGAGGTCGACGGCGGCGAGGCGTGGCTGTTCGGGGTGCACATCCCCGAGTACGCGCAGGGCACCTGGACGAACCACGCGCCGCGGCGCAAGCGCAAGCTCCTGCTGCACCGCGAGGAGATCGAGCGGCTCGAGGCCCGCACGCGCGAGAAGGGCCAGACGATCGTGCCCCTCGCGCTGTACTTCCTCGACGGTCGCGCGAAGGTCGAGATCGCGCTCGCGCGAGGCAAGAAGGACTGGGACAAGCGCCAGGCGCTGCGCGAGCGCCAGGACAACCTCGAGGCGCAGCGCGCCATCCGCGAGCGTCGCGACCGCTGACGACGATGCCCGCCGACGACCTGCTCACCGGTGCGGTCGACGGCGTGCGGCCCGGGGAGCTGGCCGCCCTGGTGGACGGCGCGGCCTCCGGGGCCGGGCTCGTCGCCACGCTGCTCGACCTCGCCCGGCGGGGTCGGGTCGAGGTCGTCGAGCTCGGCGAGGGCGACCGGGTCGCCCACGACTGGACGCTCGTGCGCAGCGACGGGCCCAGCGACGCCCTCGGCGGGTCCCCCGAGCCGAGCCGCGCGGAGCGGCTGCTGCTCGCCGGGCTCTTCCCGGGCGGCCGCGCCACGACGACGACCCTCGCGCTGCGTGCGCTGCTCGACGGCTCCGGCGCCGACGTGCTGCACGCCCTCGACACCGCCGTGGTCGAGCAGGGGTGGCGGCAGCCGGGCCGGCTCCGCCGCGCCACGCACCTCACCCCGACCGGGGAGCGGCTGCTCGCGCACGGCCTGCGGCTGCGCGAGGCGTACCGGTCGGCCCGACCCGACGCGCTCGCCGGTCAGGTCGACGCCGCGACGCTCGTCGCGCACCTGCCGTCGGCCGTCGCGCTCGGTGCCGACCGGACGTGGACGCAGGTGTGCGCCGCACTCGTCCCCGGGCCGCCCGACTGGTACCGCCGCATCGGCGACGCGTCCCCCGACGCGTTCTGGACCGCCAGCCTCCCGCCGTTGCTCGACACGCTCGCCAGCGCCGCGTCGACGCACCTCGTCCGGCCCGGCCCCGACGTCCTGCGGATGCGGCCCGCCGGCTGGCCGCCGGAGGCGTTCGGCGACGTCGGCCCGCCGTTCTGACCTCGGGGCTCGCCGCCCGGCGCGCCCCGGTGCGGCTCGCGGCGCCGCTGCACCATGATCGGTGCGGGTCCGCGACCGCCGCGGCCAGGAGGAGGAGTCGTGACGCCCCACGGGACGCGTCCGGACGGTCGAGCCGGCCGTCGCCACCGCAGGACCGCCGCCCGCGTCGCGGCGCTGCTCGCCGCCGCAGGGCTGCTGACGCTGTCGTCCCCGGCGCTCGCCGGTGCCGCACCGGTCGTGCGCGCCGTGCCGGTGGAGGCCCCGGCGGCGGTGCCCGACCAGTCGAGCGGGCGCGAGATCACGCGGTACGACGTCTCGGCCGCTCTCGGCAGCGACGGGCGGATGCGCGTCGTCATCGACTTCGACTTCGACTTCGGCGACGACCCCGGTCACGGCCCGTACCTCACGCTCGTGACGCGGCAGGGCGTCGACGACACGACGGACCGGGAGTTCCGCTACAGCGGCATCGACGCGTCGAGCAGCACGGGTGCGCCGGCGCAGGTCAACCGCGAGGACACCTCCGACGCGATCGTCCTGCGCATCGGCGACCCCGACGTCGACGACGTGTCGGGCGTCCAGACGTACCAGGTGACGTACACCGTCGACGGCTTCGTGAACCCCGCGAACGCGCAGCACTCCGGCGACGAGCTGTACTGGAACGTCATCGGCTCCGGCTGGGAGGTGCCGATCGGGCGGGTGTCCGTGAACATCACCGGGCCGGCGACGCCCGACGACCAGGTCTGCTTCGTGGGGGAGTACGGCTCGACCACGCCGTGCGACTCGGCGTCCAGCACCGGCGACACGTCGACGTTCCTCCAGCAGCTCGTGCCCGTCGGCAGCCAGCTCACGACCACCGTCGGGTGGCCGGCGGGCACGTTCCCCGGCGTCGAGCCGTTCCTCGTCGACAAGCCCGACCCGCTCGCCGCCGTCCGTCCGCTCACGCCCGCCGGTGGGCTCGGCCTCGCCATCGCCGCGCTCGGGTCGTTCTTCGTCGTCCGGCGCGTCCGCCGCACGGGCCGCGACCAGGCCTACCTCGGCCTGACGCCGGGGCTGCGGCCCGCAGGCGGCCAGGCCGCCACGGGCTACCGGGACAAGCGCACGCCCGTGGCCGTGCAGTTCACGCCGCCCGAGGGTGTCCGCCCCGGCGAGCTGGGCACGCTCGTCGACGAGAAGGCCGACCCGGTGGACGTCACCGCCACCCTCGTCGACCTGGCCGTCCGGGGGTACCTGCACATCTCCGAGGTGCCGCGCTCGGACCCTGGCAAGAAGCCGAAGGACTGGACGCTCACCCGCCTGAGCGCGGACGAGTCGCAGCTCCTGCCGTTCGAGCAGACGCTCATGCGGGAGATCTTCTCCGGCCGCGACGAGGTGCGGCTCAAGGACCTGCGGACCACCTTCGCCGCGTCGATGAAGAAGGTCCAGGACGGGCTGTACGACCACGTCACGCACGTCGGCTGGTTCCGCTCCAACCCGAAGAACGTCCGGGCCACCTGGTGGGCGGCGGGCATCGCGCTCGTCGTCGCCGCGTTCTTCATCGGGTTCTTCGCGCTCGCCGCCGGCTCGAGCACGCCGTGGCTCGCGGGTCTGCTGTGGGTGCCCATCGGGCTGGGCATCGTCGGCGTCGTGGCCATCGTGTGCGCGAACGCCGCACCGGCGCGGACCGGCGACGGGACGGCCGTGCTCGCGCAGTCCCTCGGCTTCCGGCAGTACCTCGCCACCGCCGAGGCGAACCAGCTGCGCTTCGAGGAGGGCGAGGACATCTTCAGCCGGTACCTGCCCTACGCGATCGTCTTCGGGCTGACCGAGCGGTGGGCGCGCGTCTTCAGCGAGCTCGCCGCGCAGGGGCGGGCCGTCGAGCAGCCCGGCTGGTACACGGGCTACTACAACCCGATGCCCGGCTTCTTCTGGGGCACCGCGTTCGCGAGCTCGATGGACCGCTTCGAGACGATCGCGACCGAGTCGCTGTCCGCGCCGACCCCCGGGTCGTCCGGCGGGTCCGGCTTCTCGGGCGGGTTCTCCGGCGGCGGCGTCGGCGGGGGAGGCGGCGGCGGCTGGTGACCGACGACGCCGGTCGGGCCCCGCACGGCGGGCTCAGCAGCCGGCGGCGTCGGGCTCGTCGTCGCACGTCCCGGTGACGAGCCGGCTGCGCCGCTCGACCACGGTGAAGTCCGGCGTGCTCGCGGTCGTCGTGGCGGTGCCGTCGACGTCCTGCCAGCCGGCGGCGCCCGCCACCCGGTAGCGACCGGTCCACGTCACCGTCAGGGTGACGCGCTGTGTGCCGGTGGACCGGTAGGCGTGCGCGACGTCCTTCGCGGGGTAGGGCCGGCCGGGGGTGCGGGTCGTCACGGTCTCCCCGTCGCCGAAGTCCCATCGGTAGCTGCTCGGGGTCGCCTGCACCTCGAAGCGGTAGCCGAGGAGCTCCGTCTCCAGGGTCTGCACCGCGTCGTCCGAGTAGACGATCGTCGGCATGTGCACGAGCACCTGCCCGCGCGCCGGCTGCACGTGCAGGGCCGGCGGGGCGAGCGGAAGCTCGCGGAAGTCGGCGGCGGTGAACGCCGGGACGAGGTCGCCGGCGCACGCCCAGTCGGACAGGACGTACCACGGGCCCCACGGGGTCGCGGGCGTGGCGCGGGTCCGCCGCAGCAGCGGTTCGAGCACGCCCGCGTCGTCGCACTCGGGGAGGTCGTCATCGGCCGGGACGTCGCCGCACGGCAGCACCGCGCCGGAGCCGGACTCCTCCCCGGCGCGGGCGCAGTACGCCGAGCGCAGGTACTCCGCGAGCCGCTTCTCAGGATCGGGCTGGTCCTTCTCGCGCGTCCGCCGCTCCCGCTCCGCCTCCCACAAGTTCGTCCGGATGATCTCGCCCGTGGCCTCCGCGTCCGAGCCCCATGTGTCTTCGCCGGACGGCACACCCGCGAGAACGAGTCCTGCAGCCAGAACGACGGAGATCACGGCGCATCGACCGGTCGAGCTTCGACTTCGAGGACCCTCCAGTCGTCGCCGGTCCACTGGAGGGAGAACTGGACGTCGTAGTCCGTCGCATCCCGGACGCTGTCGATGATCTGGTTCTTCGAGTCGTACGTCGTCGACGGGCCTCGCGTGACACTCGCGCGACCGGTGTAGTACCCGTCGTCGCCGATCCCGCTCGCGCTCATGCCCGTTGCAGTCATGACGCCGCCCTCGACGCGTTGCCCTGCGTCCGACATCGTCTTCGCTCGCTCAAGGGTGTTCGCGCAGTAGTTGCAGTCGGGGTCGCTCACCGCAGCGAACTCGGCCGTGTCGCCTGTGTTGAGCAGGTAGGTGTAGACGTCGAAGACCCAGCGCATAGTGGCCACGGCACTGTCGGTCGAGTTGGCGGCGGCCGGACGGATCGGCTCAGCCGGCGAAGGGGTGTCGCTGGGCTCCTGGGGCGAGCTCGACGTCGGCTCGGTCGTGGGGACCGGCTCCGGTAGGTCTGCGGGGCTGCATGCAGCCAGCCCTCCCGCCAGAAGCACCGCGAGAGCGGGTGCGAGCGTGGCCCGCCGGCGTTCCCCCTGAGTCAGCACACGCGTGAAGGTACCCAAACCGGACAGTCGCCGGGGCCGGAACGGCCGATCTGTGGACGGGCTCGTCAGCGCGCGAGGCCGGGGACGAGCTGGTCGAGGTCGTAGGTCAGCGGGCTCTCGAGCTGCTCGTAGGTGCACGAGCGCGGGTCGCGGTCGGGTCGCCACCGGTTGAACTGCGCGGTGTGCCGGAAGCGGTTGCCCTCCATGTGGTCGTAGCGGACCTCGACGACCAGCTCGGGTCGCAGGGGGACGAACGACAGGTCCTTGCCGTTGTTCCAGCGGGAGAACTCGCTGGAGCGCGGGGTCCGCTCGGTCGCGGTGGCCGCCGCGGCCCAGTTCCAGGGGTGGCCCTCGAACGAGGTCACGAGCGGCTGCAGCTCCGTGAACAACTCCCGCCTGCGCGCCATCGGGAAGGCGCCGATGACGCCGACGGACACGAGCGTGCCTGCGTCGTCGTACAGCCCGAGCAGCAGCGACCCGATCGCCTCGGGGCCGGACGTGTGCACGCGGTACCCGGCGACGACGCAGTCCGCCGTCCGCTGGTGCTTCACCTTGAACATGACGCGCTTGTCCGGCTGGTAGACGCCGTCGAGCGGCTTGGCGACGACGCCGTCGAGCCCCGCGCCCTCCAGCTCCGTGAACCACCGCTGCGCCTGCTCGACGTCGGTCGTCGCGGGCGTGAGGTGCACCGACGGCCCGACGCCGGCGAGCTCCTGCTCCAGCCGCGCCCGCCGCTCGCGGAACGGCAGCCCGGTGAGGTCCTCGTCGCCGATCGCGAGCAGGTCGAACACGACGAGCTGCGCGCGCGTGGACTCGCTCAGCATCCGCACGCGCGACGCGGCGGGGTGGATGCGCTGCTGGAGCAGCTCGAAGTCCAGGCCGTCGGGCGTCGTGACGACGATCTCCCCGTCGACGACGACCCGCGGCGGCAGCTCCGCCTTCACCGCCTCGACCAGCTCCGGGAAGTACCGCGTCAGCGGCTTCTCGTTGCGGCTGCCGAGCTCGACCTCGTCGCCGTCCCGGAACACGATCGAGCGGAACCCGTCCCACTTCGGCTCGTACGACGCGCCGGGCGGGATCGTCGGCACGGACTTGGCGAGCATCGGCGCGACCGGCGGCATCACGGGCAGCTGCATGCGGCTCATGGTGCCACCGGGCGCGGACACCGGCCGGGGGAGCGACGCACAGGCTGCTCCCGGGAAGGCCCCAGGGTGCGCCCGGGTGCGGGGCGTTTCGTGGTCGCCAGGACGAACCAGCAGGAGGACACGATGGACGAGCAGCGCGAGCAGAGCACGGATCGCGAGCCGGGGACGACGGGCGAGCCGCCGGTGCCGACCCCGCATGAGCAGGCCCCCGGCGCGGCGTTCGGCGTGCCCGCCGGGTACGGGCCGTACGCGCCGCCGGCCG
>NZ_HE978588.1:3230989-3254880 GCF_000312005.1 Cellulomonas massiliensis JC225 | reverse complement strand
GCCGCGCTCGTCGTGGGGCTCGTGGCCGGCGGCGCGACGGGCGCGGTCATCGCGGGCTCCGGCGCCGACGCGAGCGCGGGGACGACCGCGGCCGAGCCGGCGTCGGGCGCGACGGGCACGGAGCAGACGGACCCCGGCACGACGGTCCCGGACCAGGGCCAGGACGGCACGGTGCCGGACTTCGGCCCGGGCGGCCGCGGCGGGACCGCCCCCGGCGACGGCACGTCGGGCGGCTCGTCGCAGACGCAGGCGACCGCCGCGACGGCGGAGCAGCAGGTGGGCGTCGTGACGATCGACAGCACCCTCGGCTACCAGGACGGCGCGTCGGCGGGCACCGGGATGGTGCTGACGAGCGACGGCCTCGTCCTCACCAACAACCACGTGATCTCGGGCGCGACGAGCGTCGAGGTGACGGTGGAGTCGACCGGGAAGACCTACACGGCCACCGTCCTCGGTGCCGACCCGAGCGCGGACGTCGCGCTGCTGCAGCTCACGGGCGCCTCCGGGCTGCAGACGGTCACGCTGGACGACGACGGCGGCGTGCAGGCCGGCGACGAGGTGACCGCCGTCGGCAACGCGGAGGGCACGGGGGACCTCGTCGCCGCGACGGGCGACGTCACCGCGACCGACCAGTCGATGACCGCCGCGACGGGCACGGGCGACGCCGAGACGCTCGACGGCCTCATCCAGTTCTCGGCAGACGTCGTCTCGGGCGACTCGGGCGGCCCGGTGCTCGACGACGAGGGCGAGGTCGTGGGCATCACGACCGCCGCGTCGACGAACACCTCGATGACCGTCGCCTACGCGATCGAGATCCAGGACGCAGTCGCGATCGTGCATCAGATCGCCTCGGGCGAGGAGTCCGGCACGGTGCAGATCGGCCTGCCGGCGTTCCTCGGCGTGGCGCTCGCGGACTCGTCCGCGGCGACGGGCCAGAGCGGCGCGGTCGTCGGCGAGGTGCTCGACGGGACGCCCGCCGCGCGGGCCGGCCTGGCCGCCGGCGACGTGATCACCGCGGTCGACGGCACGGCGGTGCGCTCGTCCGACGACCTCTCGGCCGCTCTCGCGGCGCACGAGCCCGGCGACGAGGTCACGGTCACGTGGACCTCCGGGACCACGGGCGGCAGCGAGCAGGCGAGCGTGACGCTCGTGGAGGGTCCCGCCGCCTGACCCGCGTCGCGGCCGCGGCCCGGGCCCACCTCCTCGTGGGCCCGGGCGCGGCCGTCAGTGCGTGCGGCCGGTGGTGAGGGCGGAGACGGTGGCGGAGAACAGCTCGGTCGGGCGCGACGTGACGAGCGTGGCGCCCGCGTCCAGCGCGTCCTGCTGCCGGTCCTGCGCCCGCGCGCTGGTGTAGACGAAGACCGGCACGTCCTGGCCGGACGCGCGCAGCTCGCGCAGCAGCGTGAGGCCCGCGTCGGGGTCGAACTTGCCGCCCTCGCGCCGCCCCATGTCGGTGATGACGACGCCGTACTCGCGGCTCGCCGCCAGCGCGAGCGCCTCCTCGGTGGAGCGCGCGAGGTCGACGTGGACCTGCACCCGCTCCAGGGCGTCGACGAGCGAGGTGTTGTTCGACGGGTTGTCGTCCACCCACAGCACGGGCAGCAGGGCGGCCGCCGCCATCTCGCCGCGCTGCTTGACGGCCTTCTGCGCGGCGTCGCGCACGGCCTTGTCGGTCTCGCCGGTCGCGACGGAGCGCAGGTCGTCGGCGACCTCGTCCACCTTCGACGCCTCCGCCGCCGCCTGGTCGCTGCGCTCCAGGAAGATGCGCAGCCGCAGACGCGTCCACAGGTACGCCGCGCCGAACCCGACGCCGGCGCCGTAGACCACGGCGGAGACCATGAACGCGGAGGCGTTGGGCACCGCGAGGTCGGCGCCGAGGTAGTCGCCGACGTCGCGCGCCAGGCCGGGCACGCGGCCGAGCTGCACCAGGCCGGCGCCGACGAGCAGCTTGGTCAGCCAGTCGGAGATCTGCTCGAGGTTGGAGTTGGACGCGTACCGCTCGCTGGCCGCCGCCGAGAAGTCGGTCCGGGCGCGCGGCACCCCGAAGATCAGTCCGAGGATCGCGGCGACCGACGCGGTCGCGAGCATGACGAGCAGCCACCGGAACCCGTCCGCGGCCGAGCCCGGCCCCGGCGCCGCGACCGCGACGGCACCCACCGCGCCCACGACGAGGGCCGCGGCGACCGACCACCCGAGCTGCCGCGCCGACCGCTCCAGCGCCTCGTCGCGGCGGACCGCCGCAGGCGTCACCCGGACCATCCCGCCCCCCTGGTGCCGAAATGTCCGTTTCGACGCTACTCGCGGCACCCGCCGGCGGGGGAGAGGCCGGGCGGGTGGAATCCCCGGGACCGTCGCGGCGTTGCACGGTAGGCTGGGCAGTCGCCGGACCGGTGGTTCGCCGCTCGTCCTCGGACAGGCCCGGCGCTTGATAACTGCACATGGGGGTGATCGGTTTCGACGGTGATCGTCGAGCCAGGAGAAGCGGGTCGAGGATGCATGGTCATCTCGTCAACGCTCCATGCAACTCATAGGTGCCGATTCCAAGCGCACCGACTTCGCCCTCGCCGCCTGAGCGAGCCTCGAAGTCCGTCGGCCTAGACACGCTCTCGGTCTAGTTCCCGGCGTCATCTAGAGAGCCACTGCTGGTGACCATCGTCGGTGTGGTCACCGGGACTTCCAGCCGACTGGGCCTGTCCGCCTTCCTGTCCGTGGGAGTGGTGGGGGCCGAGAAACTCCATCACGGACTGCACCCGGAGAATCCCTGGTTCCACGTCATCGGACGCGGGTTCGATTCCCGCCACCTCCACCTCGGTGCCTTCGCGCAGCGCGCGGGGTACTTCCGTCGGTAACACGAGGCCCGTCCCTGCCGGGGGCGGGCCTCGTGTTGCTTCGATCCCCGCGCGGCGTTCCGAGCGACGTCCCGCTTTAACGCTATTTGCGTCCGCAGCGCTTTGTCGCTTACTGACGCGCGGCGCGGGTAGACCCGCTGGTCGTCATAGATGGTCTTGCCTACGCGGTGTTGAACGGCGGAGCCACCGTAGACCCATTGAGCGGGAGGGTCTGCGGCCGCAGCGGCTCATCGAGCCCCGTACTAGCGTTTCTTGCCACGGCGGGCTGAGTTCGATGGCGAGACGCACGGGCGTTCAGTACCTCCCGCCGCACTTCGCGACGTCGCGGCCGCAAGAGTTCGGAAGGCGCGGGCTACAGGTCTCTGGACATGGAGGCGCGCGAGCAGAAGGATGGAGCAGTCAAATCGCGCGTAGGGGGTATGGCTATGGCGAAGATCGACAAGCTCCTGGACCAGGCTCGAGAGCACCTTGAGGTCGGCGAGGAGGTGCTCGGCGCGGTCCAGGGCACCTACGAGACCAAGAAGATGGGCAACGATTGGACTCGCGCCGGGATTCTCATTGCCACGCAGACTCGCATTGTCTTCTATTCGAAGAAGCTGGGGGGGTACGACCTTGAGTCGTTCCCGTACGACAAGGTCAGCTCATACGAGCAGTCTAAGAGCATGATGGGCCATGTTGTCGGCTTCTTCGCCTCGGGCAATAAGGTCAACATGAAGTGGATATCCGACCTGGAGGCGCTCCAGACGTTCTCGAACGTGGTGCGCGATAAGATCCACGGCGTATCTTCGCCCGAAAGTTCCGCTCCCCCTAGTGCCGACACCGACGTGATGGAGCAAATTCGACAGTTGGGCGAATTGCACGGGGCTGGCATCCTGACAGACGAAGAGTTCAGCGCCAAGAAGGCGGAGCTTCTAGCGCGACTCTGACGGTCGTTCGGGCCGACGTGACATGCCAGAGCCTGCGGGAACGCAGGTATGAGCGCTGTCCTCTCAGGGCTGGGCGCGCAGGACGTCGACCTCGCAGCCGGGCGCGAAGGGGTCGAAGCCGTGCTCGACGAGCCAGCGGACGCCGACGAGGCACCGCCACGACCACCACGCGCGGATCCGGTCCTGGTCGACCTCCGAGCCGTACCCGTCCAGCACGTCGTCGAGCCGCTCCGCGTGACCCAGCGTCAGGAGCGCCAGGTCGAACGCGGCGTCGTCGCGGGCGGCCTCCGACCAGTCGATGATCCCGGCGACCGCGTCGTCGACGACGAACACGTGGTCGGCCTGGAGGTCGCCGTGGGCGAACACCGGCGGCGCGGGGCGCAGCGCGGTCTCGGCGAGCGCGCGGTTGTGCGCGACCAGGCCGGCGGGGAGCACGTCGTGCTCGACGAGCCACGCGCTCTCGCGCTCCAGCCGGCGGGCGCGCGCGTCGATGCCGGGTGCCATCCGGGTGGGCAGCGGTGCGTCGTGGAGCGTCCGGACGACGGCGCCGGCGGCTCGCCACGCGGCCGGCGAGGCCGTCGAGGGCTCGCCGACGCGGCCGAGCGGCGTGCCGCGGACGGCGGCCAGGGCGAGCACGTGCGGCCGGCGCCACAGGACCCGCGGCGTGGGAACGGGTGCGGCGGCGAGCGCCTCCACCTCCGCGTCGAGGCGCTCGTCGTCGCCGTCGACCTTGAGGAACACGTCGCCGACGCGCAGGGTCGTGCGCTCGTCGTGCGCGACGACGACCCGGACCTGCTCCACGGCGCCATTGTCGCGACGGGACGGGCTGGGGGTCGCGCGGTTATCCCCTCGCGACGGGCGCGTCCGCGCCGGGGTGCAGGAGGGCGTCGCGGCTGGCCGTCAGCGCCTCCCGCAGCCCGTCGCGCTGCGACGGGGTGAGGCCGGCGAGCATGCGGCTCGTCACCGTCGCGACGGCCGACTCGGCCCGTGCGAGCAACCGGCGGGCCGGCGGGGTGAGGTCGGCGGCGCGTTCCCGGCGAGGGCCGGGCTCCTGCGTGCGCTCGACGAGGCCCTGGCGCTCGAGCCCCTGCAGCAGCACGTTCATCGACTGGCGCGACACGAACGTGCGGCGCGCGAGCTCGGACGCGGTGATCCCGGGTTCCTCGTGGAGGGTGCTGAGGCAGGCGTACTGCGACACCGTCAGGCCGAGAGGGCGCAGCGCCTCGTCCATGCGCTGGTGGAGCGCCGCCTGCGTCGCCTTGAGGAGGATCCCCAGCTCCTTCGCGACGGCGTCGTCAATCTCACTCATGTCAACATCTTGACACACCGCGGATCCGCGATGTCAACTTGTTGACATGACAACCGACACCGCCGGCGCCGCCGGTCCCGACTTCGTCTCCTTCCAGGTCCGCGACCTCGCGGCCTCGGCGGACTTCTACGAGCGCCTCGTCGGCCTCACCCGCCTCCCCGCCCCGAACCCCCAGGCCGCGGTCTTCTCGCGCGGTGGGACCTCCTTCGCGGTCCGCGCTCCGCTCCCGGGCGTCGACCTCGACGCCGGCCCCCTCGGACTCGGGGTGGGGGTGTGGTTCCACGACCCCGACGCGGGCGCGCTGCACGCGCGGCTGGTCGAGCACGGGGTCACCGTGACCCAGGAGCCGGCCGAGGGTCCGTTCGGCACGACGTTCGCGTTCCGCGACCCCGACGGCTACGAGGTCACGATCCACTCCCGCGGCTGAGCGCGAACACCGGCCAGCCGATCTCCGTCCGCGCCGCACCTCCACGCGAACGGGTCGATAACGTTATCGTCGCCACCAGGACCGACGTCGCTCCGCGCGACCGGACGTCCGGCCGCCGCGAAGGAGACGACGATGACCTCCGACCAGCTCACGTTCGACAACCCGGTGGAGCGCCACGCCCACATCAAGCCGCACGCCTCGTGGCAGCCGCTGCCCGGGCTGGACGCCGAGCTCGACCCGAAGGCCGACCACGGCGAGACGAGCTACCGCGGCACCGGCCGCCTGCCGGGGCGCAAGGCGCTCATCACCGGGGGCGACTCGGGCATCGGTGCGGCGGTCGCCATCGCGTTCGCGCGGGAGGGCGCCGACGTCGCGCTGAGCTACCTCCCCGAGGAGCAGGTCGACGCCGAGGCGATCGCCGAGCTCGTGCGGGCCGAGGGCCGCACGGCGGTGCTGCTGCCGGGGGACATCCGCGACCGCGAGCACTGCCGCCGGCTCGTCGCCGACGCGGTCGAGGGGCTGGGAGGCCTGGACATCCTCGTCAACAACGCGGCGCACCAGGTGTACCACCGCAGCTTCGACGAGCTCGACGAGGCCGACCTCGAGCGGACGGTCAAGACGAACCTGACCGCGATGTTCTGGATCACCAGCGACGCGCTGCCCCACCTGCCGCCGGGCTCGACCATCATCAACAGCACCTCGGTGCAGGGGTACAACCCGTCGCCGATGATCATCAGCTACGCCTCGACCAAGTTCGCGATCATCGGCTTCACGAAGGCGCTCGCGGCGGACCTCGCGCCGCGCGGCATCCGCGTCAACGCCGTCGCGCCCGGCCCGGTGTGGACGCCGCTGCAGGTCACCGACGGCCAGCCGTCCGAGAAGCTCGACGGCTTCGGCGAGTCGTCGTGGCTCGGCCGGACGAGCCAGCCCGTCGAGCAGGCCCCGGCGTACGTCTTCCTCGCCTCGCCCGAGTCGAGCTTCGTCGTCGGCGAGGTCATCAACGTCAACGGCGGGGCGAACGTGCCCTGACCAGCGCCGGCGGGCCACCGCCTGCGCGACGGCGGGAGCGGGTCTACGGTCGAAGGCGCTGGAGCCCGCAGGCTCCGGCCGCGTGTCCCCGCGGCGTCGACGACGACGCCGGTGAGGGACGGAGTCGTGGCGGCGGACGCCTGCGTGGGCCGGGCCGTGGAGCACGCCGCGGCGGGAGCGGAGCACTCCAGCGCGAAGGGGGTGTCGCGTGAGCGCGACCGACGAGCCGCAGGACGGTGCCGACCCGTCGACGCCGCAGGGCCCGGGCGTGGAGCTCGGTGCCGGCGAGCCGACGACGTTCGAGCCCGAGGAGGACCCGGACGCCGTGGACGACGACGCGGTCGGGACGGAAGGCGAGCAGCAGGGGTGAGAACCCGGTGAACGAGGACGTTCGACGGAAGGGTGCAGGGGCATGCGGAGTCAGTCACGGACACGGTGGATCAGCGCGGGGGGCGTCGCGGTGCTCGCGAGCGCGCTCGCGACGGGCAGCGTCGCGATGGGCGACCGGCACGGAGGCAAGGACGCGGGCCACCACGGCAGCAGCAACAGCAAGGTCGCGAAGAACGTCGTGCTCATGGTGGGCGACGGACTGAGCATCGCGGCGCGGGACGCGATCCGGCTCGCGACGGTCGGCAAGGACGGCCGGCTCGCGATGGACCGCCTGCGGTACGCGGGCTGGACGTACACGGACTCGGAGGACCCGGACGAGGCCGTCACGGACTCGGCGGCGGCCGCGACCGCGCTCGCCACGGGGGTGCGCACCTACAACGGCGCGGTGTCGGTCGACGTCGACGGGCGCGCGCACACGACGCTGCTGCAGCACGCGAAGAAGCTGCGGAAGTCGACCGGGCTCGTCACCACGGCCCAGGTCACGGACGCGACGCCGGCCGCGTTCGGGTCGCACGTGCCGGACCGTGCGGACCAGAGCGAGATCGCGCGGCAGTTCCTCGACGTGACGAAGCCCGACGTGATCCTGGGCGGCGGCGAGGACTGGTGGTACCCGGCGGGGGACGAGGGTGCCTACCCCGACGACCCGGACGACCCGAGGCCCGAGGTCAGCCGCAGCACGAAGGGCAACCTCGTCGAGCGGGCCCGGTCGATGGGCTACCAGTACGTCACGAACGGCTCGCAGCTCGCGGCGGCTCGGGGCCACAAGCTGCTCGGGCTGTTCGCGAACGAGGAGATGTTCGAGCAGGCGCCCGAGGGGCAGGGCGACGAGTACGCGCCGGTGGTGCCGCTGGCCACGATGACGACGAAGGCTCTCGACGTGCTCGACGACGACCGCCAGGGGTTCTTCCTGCTCGTCGAGGAGGAGGGCATCGACGAGATGGAGCACGCCAACAACGCGACGCAGATGCTCGCCGCCGGGGAGGCGTTCGACGACACGGTGGCCGTGGTGCACGCCTACGCCAAGCGGCACCCCGGCACGCTCGTCGTCGTCGTGGGCGACCACGAGACCGGCGGTCTGGCCATCGAGAACGTCGACGCGGACGACGAGTCCGGCGACGAGGACAGCACCTCGGACGACGTGCTGCAGAGCCTCGAGGACGGTCCGTTCCCGATCGAGGGCAGCGACCTCGAGTTCACGATCGACTGGACGACGGGCTCGCACACGGGCGCGGCGACGCCGCTGACGGCCGAGGGGCCGGGCAGCGAGCGGCTCGCGCAGGCGCAGAAGAACACGCACGTGTTCGACGTCCTGCTGGCGTCGATGCGCGGCGGGCGCTGACCGCCAGGGGACCGGAGGACCGACGGGGCCCGCGAGCGCGGGCCCCGTCGGTCGCCCTGCCGGATCTTCCCGTTTCGCGCCGGTGTGAGAGGATCATCACATCGTTGAACCCCCAGCGGTGACCGACCCGCCAGGAGCTCGACGTGATCACCTTCCCCTCCTCGTCGCCCGACCGGACCGGCCGCGCCGTCCGGCTCGTCCGCAGCGACACCGAGCTGCACGTGGTCATCGCCGGCGAGATCGACGTCGGCACGCGTGCCGCCCTGGACGACGTCGTCCTCGCGGCGGCCGCGAGCGACCTGCCGGTGCACGTCGACTGCACGGGGGTCACCTACTGCGGCGCCGAGGGCGTGCGCGCGCTGATGCGCCTGCGCGACGTCTGCGGTCTGCGCGGCCTGGAGCTGAGCGCGTCCCGCTGCGTGCGGGACATGCTCACGCTGTGCGGGGTCGAGGTGCGGATGAGAGCGTGGTCGTGATGAGAGCGATGACCTACCGCGGGCCCTACAAGATCCGCGTCGACGAGAAGCCGATGCCCCGCATCGAGCACCCGAACGACGCGATCGTGCAGGTCACGACCGCCGCGATCTGCGGGTCGGACCTGCATCTGTACCACGGCCTCATGCCCGACACCCGGGTCGGGATGACGTTCGGGCACGAGTTCGTCGGGGTCGTGCACGAGGTGGGCCCGTCGGTCGAGCGGCTCTCGGTGGGCGACCGCGTGATGGTGCCGTTCAACATCTACTGCGGCAGCTGCTTCTTCTGCGCCCGCGGCCTGTTCTCCAACTGTCACAACGTCAACCCGAACGCCACCGCGGTCGGCGGCATCTACGGCTACTCCCACACGACCGGCGGGTACGACGGCGGCCAGGCGGAGTTCGTCCGGGTGCCGTTCGCGGACGTCGGCCCGGCCGTCGTGCCGGACTGGATGAGCGACGAGGACGCGGTGCTGTGCACCGACGCGCTCGCGACGGGCTACTTCGGCGCCCAGCTCGCCGACATCGTCGAGGGCGACGTCGTCGTCGTCCTGGGCGCCGGCCCGGTCGGGCTGTTCGCGGCGCGGTCGGCGTGGCTCATGGGCGCCGGGCGGGTCGTCGTCGTCGACCACCTCGAGGAGCGGCTCGAGAAGGCCCGCACGTTCGCGTTCGCCGAGACGGTGAACTTCACCGAGCACCGCGACGTCGTCGTCGAGCTCAAGCGCCTCACCGGGTGGCTCGGCGCCGACCGGGTGGTCGACGCCGTGGGCGCCGAGGCGGACGGCAACCTGCTGCAGCACGTGACGGCGGTGACGCTCAAGCTGCAGGGTGGCTCGCCCGTCGCGCTGAACTGGGCGATCGACTCCGTCCGCAAGGGCGGCACGATCTCCGTGATGGGCGCCTACGGCCCGATGTTCAGCGCCGTGAAGTTCGGCGACGCGATGAACAAGGGCCTCACCCTGCGCATGAACCAGGCGCCGGTGAAGCGCCAGTGGCCGCGCCTGTTCGAGCACATCCGCAGCGGGTACCTGACGCCGAGCGACATCGTCACGCACCGCTTCCCGCTCGAGCACATCGCGGAGGCGTACCACGTCTTCTCGCAGAAGCTCGACGGCTGCATCAAGCCGCTCATCGTCCCCGGCGACTGACGGGAGGACCGCCATGCCGTACACGCCGCAGAAGCCGCCGCTGCCCCGCACGTCCGAGGAGCTGCGCGCCCAGATCCCCGGCTGGGGGGCCGACCTCGACCGCGCCGACCGGCCGGCCTTCCCCCGGGAGGTGCCCGGCATCGAGACGGGTGCGCACTGGGAGCTGCCCGAGCAGCAGCCGGAGCTCGCGCCGCGCGAGCGCTCGATCGAGCACCCGCGGCTGCCTCCGGTGTTCGGCACGTCGGTGCCGCTCAAGGGCGCGTCCGGCGCGATCCGCGGGCTCGCGTACCGCCGGTTCAGCGAGGGGCGCGCCGCGCACTGGTTGCTGCTCCTGCTCGGCGACCGCGTCGACGCCGTCGAGAGCCACCTCGCGTCGTTCGCGACCACGCGACCGGACGACCCGCTGACCGAGTCGGGCGTGCTCGGGGAGATCGGGCACGGCCCGGTGCGCTCGCGCCGCGGCCGGGTCGACGTCCGGCACCAGGTGCTCGACCCCGTCGTCGTGACGGCCGGCTGGGTCGTCAGCGGGCTGGTGGCGTACCGGGTGCTCCGCTCGGTCGCGCGCCGGGCCCGTTAGCCCGCCGCCCGGTCCTCCAGCCGGAGCACCCCGGAGTCGAGCGCGATCTCGCGGTCGAGCGTCACGTAGCCCTGCTCGTCGAAGAGCACGGTGAGCCGGTCGGCCTCGACGACGCTCACGGTGCCGCCGCCCCACTCGTCGTGCCGGACCCGCCGCCCGACGCTCACGGAGGCGTCGGTCACCGCGAGGCTGGTGCCGGCGTCGCAGCTGTCGCAGTGGCCGCACCGCTGCGGGTGCGTCTCGCCGAGCAGCTCCAGCAGGACCCGGCGCCGGCAGTCGGTGGTGTCCGCGTACGAGCGGACCATCTCCGCCCGCGAGCGCTCGAGCCGCTCGCGCCGTTCGGCCCGCTCGCGCAGCGCCTGCAGCGCCGTGTCGCGTCCGAGATCGCCGGGTGCCCAGCCGTCCGCCGTGGTGACGGCGGCGCCCACGTCCCGCAGCGCCGCGAGCGTGCGCGAGGCGGTCCTCGCGGCGACGTGCCCGGCGCGCGCGACCTCGTCCCGCGTGGTGGCGCCGTCGCGCAGCGCGCCGAGCACGGCGTCGACCGTGGCCGGACGCGGTCCGCTGCGGGCCGCGAGGAACGCGTTGAGCCCGGACTCGCCAGGCAGGACGACCCCGACCGCGCGCGCCGGCTGCCCGTCGCGGCCCGCACGGCCGACCTCCTGGTAGTACGCGTCCAGCGAGGGCGGCAGACCGGCGTGGACGACGAGGCGCACGTCCGCGCGGTCCACGCCCATCCCGAACGCGCTCGTGGCGACCATGACGTCGGTGCGCCCGGCGAGGAAGTCGTCCTGCAGCCGGGTGCGCTCCCGGGCCGGGAGTCCGCCGTGGTAAGCCGCGCACGCCCGCCCGGCGTCGGTGAGCTGCGCGGCGAGCCGCTCGGCGTGCGCGTGGGTCCGGGCGTACACGAGCGTCGCGCCCTGCTCCTCGAGCGCGACGCGGACCGCCTCGTCGTCGCGGTCCCGCTCGGTCGGCCGGTGGTGCACGCCGAGCCAGATCTCGGGACGGTCGGCGTCGCGGACCAGCACCCGCGCGTCGCGCATGCCGAGGCGCTCGACCACCTCCGCACGCACGCGCGGCGACGCGGTGGCGGTCAGCGCGAGGAGCCGGGGCCCGCCGAGTGCGGCGACCGCGCCCTCGACCGCGAGGTAGTCGGGCCGGAAGTCGTCGCCCCACTCGCTGACGCAGTGCGCCTCGTCCACCACCACGAGCCCGACGTCCGCGTCGGCGAGCGCGTCGCGGACCTCCGTACGGGCGAGCTGCTCGGGGGCGAGCAGGAGCACGTCGAGCTCGCCGTCGGCGGCCCGGCGCAGCGCGGTGCGCCGACGCGCGGCCGGCACCAGGGAGCTCACCGACGCGGCCCGCAGGCCGGACTCCGTCAGCGCGCGGACCTGGTCCCGCTGCAGCGCCAGGAGCGGCGAGACGACGAGGGTGAGCCGGCCCGAGAGCAGGGTGGCGATCGCGTAGACCGCCGTCTTGCCGGCGCCGCTGCGGGCGACGAGCAGCGTGTCGTGCTCCTCCAGCCCGGCCAGCGCCTCGCTCTGGACGTCTCGCAGCGCCGCGTCGGGGCCGAGGACGCGCGCGACCGCCTCGTCGAGCGACGGGCGCGTCACTTCGGGCCCAGCGGGAGGGACAGGAAGGCGGTCATCGCGGCGGACCCCCGGTGCTCGCAGGCGTGGCCGTGGCTCGACCGGCCGTCAGGCTATGTCGCGCCCGGCGGCGGCGCCCGCGCAGCTGCGGGACCATCGTCGGGCACCGTGCGAGCACGACGACGAGCACGACGACGAGGACGAGGAGGCGCCGTGCGCCTGCTGCTGCTGGCCGACACCCACGTGCCGCGCCGCGCGCGCGACCTGCCCGCCGAGGTGTGGGATGCGGTCGACGCGGCCGACGTCGTGCTGCACGCGGGCGACTGGGTCGAGGAGGACCTGCTGGACCGCCTCGAGCAGCGCGCCGCGCGCCTGGTGGGCTGCTACGGCAACAACGACGGTCCGGCCCTGCGCGCGCGCCTCCCGCTGGTGGCGGAGGTCGAGCTCGACGGCCTGCGGGTCGCCGTGGTGCACGAGACGGGCGCGGCGCAGGGGCGCGAGGGGCGCTGCGACGCGGCGCACGGCGGGCACGACCTGCTCGTCTTCGGGCACAGCCACATCCCGTGGGACTCCACGACGCCCGGCGGGATGCGGCTGCTCAACCCCGGCTCGCCGACCGACCGGCGGCGACAGCCGCACGCGACGTACGTCACGGCGCAGGTGCGCGACGGCGCCCTGGACGCCGTCGAGCTGCACCGGCTGCCCCCGCGCACCTGAACCGCCGATACGATCGCGGCGCCCCCGACGACGGCGCCGCACCGCTGCGGCGCGAGCCCCTCCCAGGAGCGCGATGATCCCCGTCAGCCTGACCGTCGACCCGGCGTTCCGCATCGGTCCCGTGCGCCGCCGCACCTTCGGGTCGTTCGTCGAGCACCTGGGCCGGTGCGTCTACACCGGCATCCACGACCCCGAGCACCCGAGCGCGGACGCCGACGGCTTCCGCCGCGACGTCGTCGAGCTGACGCGCGAGCTCGGCGTCTCCACGGTGCGCTACCCGGGCGGCAACTTCGTGTCGGGGTACCGGTGGGAGGACGGGATCGGCCCGGTGGAGCAGCGTCCCCGGCGCCTGGACCTGGCCTGGCACTCGACCGAGCCGAACCTCGTCGGGGTCGACGAGTTCCTGCGGTGGGCCGCGCTCGCGGGCGTCGAGCCGATGATGGCGGTCAACCTCGGCACGCGAGGCGTGCAGGAGGCGCTCGACCTGCTCGAGTACTGCACGGTCCGCTCCGGCACGCGGTTGTCGGACCTGCGCCGGGCCCACGGCGCCGCCGAGCCGTACGACATCCGCATGTGGTGCCTCGGCAACGAGCTCGACGGGCCCTGGCAGCTCGGGCACAAGAGCGCGTACGAGTACGGGCGCCTCGCGGCGGAGACGGCCCGTGCCATGCGGATGATCCGGCCCGACCTCGAGCTGGTGGCGTGCGGCTCGTCGGGCTCCGGCATGCCGACGTTCGGCGAGTGGGAGCGCGTCGTGCTGGGGGAGGCCTACGAGCAGGTCGACCTCGTCTCCGCGCACGCCTACTACTGCGAGGAGGACGGCGACCTCGGGTCGTTCCTCGCGTCGGCGGTGGACATGGACCGGTTCGTCGAGTCCGTCGTCGCCACGGCCGACGCGGTCCGGGCGCAGAAGAAGGTCGCCAAGCGGGTGCACGTCTCGTTCGACGAGTGGAACGTCTGGTACGTCCACCGGGCGGAGTCCCGCCCGCCCAGCGGCGACGACTGGCCCGTGGCGCCCGTGCTGCTGGAGGACCGGTACCACGTCGCGGACGCCGTTGTCGTCGGGAGCCTGCTCATCAGCCTCCTGCGCCACACCGACCGCGTGCACGCCGCGTCGCTGGCGCAGCTCGTCAATGTCATCGCGCCGATCATGACCGAGCCGGGCGGCCGCGCCTGGCGGCAGACGACGTTCCACCCCTTCGCGCAGGCGTCGCGGTACGCCTCCGGCGACGTGCTGCAGGTGGCCATCGACGCGCCCACCTACGAGACGGCGAGGTTCGGCGACGTCCCGCTCGTCGACGCGGTCGCGACCCGCGACGAGGCGACGGGCGACGTCACGCTGTTCGCGGTGAACCGGTCGCAGGGCGAGCCGGCTCTGCTCGAGGTGGACGTCCGGTCGCTGCCCGGCCTGCGGGTGCGCGAGGCGACGACGTTCGCGAACCCGGACCACACGTGGCAGGCGACCGCGGACGACGACAGCAGCGTGCTGCCGCGGCCGAACGGCACAGCCGCGCTCGCGGACGGGCGCCTGCGGATCGAGGTGCCGCCCGTGTCCTGGAACGTCGTGCGGCTCGCCCCCGTCCCTGCCGGCTGAGAAAGGTCGAGGCCCGCTCCGTGACGGAGCGGGCCTCGGGCGCGGTGGGTCGGTGACGACCCGCCGGGATCAGAGCGGGCGGATGTTGGACGCCTGCGGGCCCTTGGGGCCCTGCGTGACGTCGAACTCCACGCTCTGGTTCTCCTCGAGGGAGCGGTAGCCCGACGTCGCGATCGCGCTGTAGTGCGCGAACACGTCGGCGGAGCCGTCGGAGGGGGCGATGAAGCCGAAGCCCTTCTCCGCGTTGAACCACTTCACCGTTCCGGTGGCCATGATGTCTTCTCTCGTTCGATGGACCTGGCCGCGACGGCGGCCGGGTTCGTCGCGCCGCAGGCGGCGCGGACGGGTGGGGGCGGCGCCCGTGGGGCGCCGGGGGGTGGTGGCGGTCGCGGCGCGGACGTGCAGCGCCACCGCGTCGGGCCAGCCGGGCGCGAGCCCGACCGGGCGGGAGAGGCGGTCGCTCACGCGGTAGCCGTCCGGCGTGCGGACGATGGTGCCGGCGTACTCGCCGTGGGTGGTGGCGGCCCACACGCCGTCGTCGGCGCGGCGCCAGACGGTGGCCCCGTGACGAGCCTCGTCGGGAGGCCCGGCCGGGTCGGTCGTCGGCCATGCGGACGGCGGTGCCGTCGTGGGTGCGGTCGCCGCCGAGGGCGGCAGGGGTGGACGTGTCAGGACGATCGGGATGATGGCTTCTCTCGCTGCGCCGTGCGCAGGTATCTGGGGCGGCAGCCTGGCTGCCTGGTCACGCGATCCAGCTTCGATGCTGGGGGACCGAAGTGCGCGGCGGGACGGAGCCCGCGACGTGAACGCACGAGCAGTCTACACGCCGGCGCGGGCCGGCCCGTCCGGGACCCCCGACCGTAGGACGAACGTCGGTGCTCGTCGGCCCGCGGGCGTGGGAGGCGACGCGTGGGACGTCCGAGGTGTGGGACGGCCTGCCTCCGCCGCGCGCGGCCGGTGGCCCCTTCCGACAGACTGGCGGGCGTTCTGCAGCGCCGAGCGGAGGTGGCCGATGAGCCTGCTGCGCACCAAGTCCATCGAGCGGTCGCTCGCGGACGCCGACGAGCCGGAGTACCAGCTCAAGCGGACGCTGAGCGCGCTCGACCTCGTCGTCTTCGGCGTCGGCGTCGTGATCGGCGCCGGCATCTTCACGCTCACGGGGCGCGCGGCGCACGACGTGGCCGGCCCGTCGATCGTCGTCAGTTTCGTCGTCGCGGCGGTGTGCTGCACGCTCGCGGCGCTCTGCTACGCGGAGTTCGCCTCGACCGTGCCCGTCTCCGGCTCGGCGTACACGTTCTCGTACGCCAGCCTCGGCGAGATCTTCGCGTGGATCATCGGCTGGGACCTTGTCCTGGAGATGTTCCTCGGTGCGAGCGTCGTCGCCCAGGGGTGGAGCGCCTACCTCGGGGTCCTGCTCGAGAACTTCGGCGTCACGATCCCGTCGGCGATCGCCTACGGCGGCGTGATCGACCTGCCGGCGGTCGTGCTCGTGCTGCTGCTCGGCGTCCTCATCACGCTGGGCATCAAGGAGTCGATGCGGGTCAACCTCGTGCTCGTCGCCCTCAAGCTCTTCATCGTGCTGTTCGTCATCATGGCGGGCATCCAGTTCATCAACCCGGCCAACTACTCGCCGTTCGTCCCGCCGGCCGCGGCGACGGAGCACACGACCGGCCTCACGCAGCCGCTGCTGCAGGCGCTGCTCGGCATCGAGCCGTCCGCGTTCGGCGTCGGCGGGATCTTCGCGGGTGCCGCGCTCGTGTTCTTCGCCTACATCGGATTCGACGTCGTCGCGACGACGGCCGAGGAGACCCGCAACCCGCAGCGCGACCTGCCCATCGGCATCATCGGGTCGCTCATCATCTGCACGGTCCTGTACTGCGCCGTCTCCGTCGTCGTCACCGGCATGGTCAGCTACGACAAGCTCGACCCCGCCGCCGCGCTCGCCAACGCCTTCGCGCAGCACGGCCAGGACTGGATGGCCACCGTCATCTCCGCGGGAGCGGTGGCCGGCCTCACGACCGTCGTCCTGACGCTCATGATCGGCGCCTCGCGCGTCATCTTCGCGATGTCGCGCGACCACCTGCTGCCGCCGCGGCTCGCCAAGGTGCACCCGACGTTCCGCACGCCGTGGGTCATCACCGCGGTCGTCACGGGCGTCGTGGCCGTCGTCGCGGGGCTCACGCCGGTCGGCGTGCTGGAGGAGATGGTGAACATCGGCACGCTGTCCGCGTTCCTGCTGGTGTCCATCGGCGTCATCGTCCTGCGTCGCACGCGTCCCGATCTGCCGCGGGCCTTCCGGGTGCCCTGGGTGCCGGTGCTGCCGATCCTCTCGGCCGTCATCTGCACCTACCTCATGATCAACCTGTCCGTGGAGACGTGGCTGCGCTTCCTCGTCTGGCTCGTCATCGGCTTCGCGATCTACTTCGCCTACTCGCGGCGCCACTCGCGCGTCGCGGCCGAGGTCGGCTGACCAGCACCTCTGGGACGACGACGAGGGCCCGGGCCGCCGCCGGTACGGTGCCCGGGCCCTCGTGCGTGCGTCAGCGGCCGGCGAGCGCGGGGGAGCGGTCGGCCGCAGGCTCCGCCCTGAGCGGGACGTTGGCCTCGAGCACCTCGCGGTACGGCCGCAGGTGCGTGAACAGCTCCTCGCGCAGCGGGTGACGGCGCCGCGTGACGATCACCCGCACCTGGTAGACGACGACGGCGACGTTGGCCGCGAGCGACAGCGCTGAGACGGTCATGAGCGCCGCCGGGTCGTGCGAGGAGTCGACCGAGAACATCGACGAGCTGACGAACGTCGGCACGGCCATCGTGAACATCATCCAGAGCGCGAGCGTGTGCGCGCGGTGCTGCAACCAGGCGCCCTTCTTGAGGAAGAACGCGGGGATCGTGCACGAGATCAGCAGCGCCGCGCCGGCGTAGAACGCGTGGTCGCCGACGCAGTTGTAGACGTAGGCGAAGTTCCACAGGTCGTACGCGACGATCCAGAACCAGAGCATGTCTGGCCAGACCATGTCCTTCGAGCGGTCGCGGGACACGATGATCCCCATCCAGCCGCAGATGGTGAGGATGTTGAGGATCCCCGCGACGCCGTTCATGACGTTCCACGCGCCGCCGACCATCATCACGCCGTCGTGCATCCCCTGCAGGCGCGAGACCTGGAAGTCGCGCACGACCGCCTCGGTGATGTTCAGCGCCAGGATCGCGGCGGGGAACATCAGCATCCAGCGGTTGCGCTGCAGGCGCGGGACGTAGCGCAGCGCCATGAAACCGAGGCAGCCCGCCAGCGCCGAGTACACCTTGACCCAGTGGAACCACGTGCCCGTCGAGGAGCCGGCGCCCGCCGTGTGCGGCCAGACGACGATGGTCAGGACGACCGGCAACGCGACGAAGAACGCCAGCCCCGCCCACTTCCAGCGGCGCGTCACCTCGTTCAGCGCGATGAGGGCGCCGAGGACGACGAACCACATCGCCCACGAGTACCAGGGGATCGAGTCGAACAGGAACATCGCCGCCTCCGGCCGAGCCGTGAGCCGGTCGGGGGTGCCGGCTCGCTGCTCGCGACGCTAGGAGGCGGTCCGCCCCGGCTGCGCTGGACACGTGGCGCCACCTGTCCAGACCGGCGTCCCCGCCGACGTCGCCGCCGACCCGTGCAGGGCCGTCGCCGGGACCTTGGACCCACCTCGTCGAGGCCCGGGCTGGCCGATCGTGGAGAGAGCGACCGGACCCGAAGGCGCAGGTGAGCACGCGTGGCCCCGCCCGACACCAAGCGTGCGCTCGGCGACGCCCTCAAGGCGCGCCTCGAGCAGGTGCCCCTGCGCCGCGTCACGGTCACCGAGCTCACCGACGCCTGCGGGCTTACCCGCAAGGCGTTCTACTACCACTTCCGCGACGTGCGCGACCTGGCGGTATGGGTCTTCAAGACCGAGGTGTCGGCCGTCGTCCTGTCGATCGCGCGGTATGACGAGTGGGCTGACGGGCTGCTGCGGATGATGCGGTACATGCAGACGCACCGGGAGTCGTGCTACGCGGTCGTCGACGACCTCACGCCGGGCGAGCTGCAGGCGTTCCTCTTCCGCGAGATGCGCCAGATGACGGAGGCGATCCTCGACGACGCCGGCGGTCGTGCCACGCTGCCCGCCGCCGACCGCGACTTCATCGTCGACTTCTACACACTCTCGGTCCTCGCCGTCGTGATGCAGTGGCTCGCCCGCGGGATGCGCGAGGACCCCTACCGGCTCGTCGGCGAGACCGAGTTCATCCTCCGAGGTGCGGTGGCCGGCTCGGTCGACCGCTTCGCCCGCCGCGCCGGCTCCCGCCGGCCGGCGGCCCCGGCGGCTCGGCCCCTCGTCGACGGTGTCGACGTCGCGGACCGCTGACCCGTCGCCTCGGGTCCCCCGGACGGAGCTAGCTTCCGGCGCCCCAGCGGCGCAAGCTCGCAGCTGTGCCCGAGCTCCGCCACGTCCGCCTCGTGCGGAGCGTGCTCACGGAGCAGGAGGAGGCCGAGGTGGGCGTCGTCGACGCGATGGCCGAGCAGCTGGCCCGGCACCTCGAGACGAGGCGCGACGAGATCGACCGTGTGCACGTCCACCGGGCGTCGAGCGCCGCCGTGCAGAGGGTGGTCGGGGAGCTCCTGCACGGCATCGGGTTCGACGAAGAGGTCGTCCTGACGCCCCAGGACGGCTTCGTCACCCGCGCGCGCCCCGACTTCGTGTACCCGCTCGGGGACGGGCGGGGGATCATCGCCGAGGTCGAGCGTGGCGGGACGACGACCAACAACCACGACCTCAAGGACTTCTGGAAGGTGCACGTCGCCCGCGACGCGCACCACCTGTTCCTCGTCGTGCCGACCGCGAACTGGAACGAGGCAGGGCTGCCGCGCGAGCGACCGTTCACGCGCGTCGCGCACCGCCTGGCGGCGTTCTTCGGCGACCCGCGGCGCGAGGTCGACGTGCTGAGCGCGCACCTGTTCGGATACGGGAGCGGCACGTCCGCGACGGTCCCCGGCGACGAGGTCCCGACGCCGCCCGTTGATGTGCCGCTCGAGGACGTGTGACCGCGCTCGCCTGATCGGATGGCGCCACGGCGGACTTCTCAAGGGTGCCGTGGGGTCGTCCGATGTCGTCGTCGTGATCGACGCGAGCGTGACGCGATGGCAGCGGTTCGGGAAGGACCGGCTCTACGTCACCGCGCCCGACGGGTCCCCTCTCGGGTGGCACGACCTCGCGACGGGCGCGACGCACTACGCGACCGCGGACGCCGCCCTCCTCGACGCGACCGTGGCGCGCTGGCGCGCCCAGCACGGCCACGTCGGGCGCAGCGAGCTCGTCGGGGTGGTGCCCTCGCCGGCGGCCTCACCCGAGGGGCGACGGACCGCGTCCTCGGCCGATGGACCGTCGACCCCCCGGCCGGAGCCGGCGGCCGACGAGGACCTCACGCTGCGACCGCCCGGTCAGTCGCTGGCGGACCGGCTCACGGAGCTCGACGCCCAGGCAGCCTCGGCGCAGGCCCCCGCGCGCTACTGGTGGGCCGAGCTGGACGAGCTGCGGGCGCAGGACCGGCTCGTCCGGGCGCAGTCGCCGCTGGGCGACCTCCTGCGAGGGCTCGTCGGACGGCGGCGGCCGGAGCGGCAGGAGCTGCGCGACCTCATGCGCGAGGCGAAGCAGGAGGCCCGTCGCCACGAGGCCGCCGCCGCGCCGACGGTGCGCGAGCTGGCCGCGGAGGCGGTCTCCTGGCAGCGCGGCCTCGACGGCGAGCTGGTCGTGGGCCAGCTGCTCGCAGAGGTCGTGCGGCGCGACCCTCGCTGGCGCGTGCTGCACTCGGTCCCCGTGGGGTCCCGCGGCGCGGACATCGACCACGTGCTTGTCGGCCCCGGCGGGGTCCTCACCCTGAAGACCAAGCACCACCCGAGCGCGCGCGTCTTCGTCGCGAACGACGCGGTCCTCGTCAACGGCACCCGCTACCCGTACGTGCGCAACGCGCGCCACGAGGCTCAGCGAGCAGAGCGCCTCCTGACGGCCGCGGTGGGCCGACGCGTGGTCGTCGAGGGCGTCGTCGTCGTGCGGGCCCAGGACCTCACCGTGCGGGCGCAGCCCGCCGACGTGCACGTGCTCGCCTCCCGACGGCTCGTCCGGTGGTTGCGCGCACGGCCCGAGGTTCTCGCCGCCGACGAGGTGGACGCCGTCTTCGCCGCCGCCCGGCGTGCGTCGACCTGGCGCGCCTGAGCAGCCTCCGGCAGCCGGTCGTCAGCAGCCGCGCGCGTCCGGCTGCTCGTCGCACGTGGCGCTCTCGAGGTGCGCACGACGCTCGACGACCTCGAACAGCGGTGTGGTGGCCGTCGTCGTCGCCGTGCCGTCGACCTCTCGCCACGGCCCGGCTCCCTCGACCCGGTAGCGGCCCGACCAGGTCACCGTCAGGGAGATGCGCTCCTCGCCGGCTCGCCGGTACACGTGGGCCACGTCCTTGGCGGGGTAGGGGCGGCCCGCGGACGTCGTCGTCCGGGTCGTGCCGTCGCCGAACGTCCACAGGTAGCGGGTCGGCCGCGCCTCCACGTCGAAGCGGTAGCCGAGCAGCTCGGTCTCGAAGGTGCGGACGGCGTCGTCCGAGTAGACGACGGTCGGCATGTTGACGAGGAGCTCGCGCCGGTCCGGCTGCATGTGCAGCTCGGGCGGGGCGACGACGAGCTCGCGGAACGCCTCGGCCGTGAGCTCCGGAGCGATGTCCGCCTCGCAGGCCCAGTCCGACAGCACGTACCACGGTCCCCACGCCGAGCCGGCGGTCGCGCGCGTGCGCCGGAGCAGCGGCTGCAGCCACGCGTCGCCGTCGTCGCAGGTCGGCAGGTCCTCGGGGTTGGGGAACGTGTCGCACGGGTCGACCGCCTGGTCGGAGCCGATCTCCGGCCGACCCAAGAGGCAGTACGCGGACCGTAGGTAGTCGGTGAGTCGCTTGCGCGGATCGGGCTCGCTGCTCGTATCGCGGTCCCGCTCTCGTTCGGCAACACGCGCGTCCGTGCGGATCACCTTCCCGCTGGCCTCGGCGTTGTGGCCGAAGTCGTCGTTCGCACCTGACGCCGGGGCGAACGCCAGCGCCGCTGCGAGCAGTGATGCGAGCGTGCGGATCACGGCGTCTTCGCCGGTGTTGCCTCGACCTCCAAGACCTCCCAGCTCTTGCCCCGCCATTGCAGCGCGGCCTGTACCGAGAACCGGCCGCCCTCGCTGGTGCCGACGAGGGCTCCCGCGCGGTCGCGAGTCTCGGACGGGTTTTGGGTGATCGTGGCCCGGATCGAGAAGTAGCCCTGATCGCCGATCGGGCGCGAGGAGAGCTTGTCGACCGTGATCGCATCACCGTGCACGACGTGGTCCGCGCTGCGGTTGGTCGCCACGTTCTTCCGGACGTTGGAGCAGAACGTGCAGTCGTCCGCGCTGATGGGCTCGAAGCCGCTGGCGTCGTTCGTGGCGAAGGCGTAGGTGTAGAGCTCGAAGACGTAGCGCATCATCGCGACGGCCCCGTCGACCGACTCGACCTGTGCCGGCAGCTCGGGCTCGGCCGGCGCCGTGGGCGTCGGGCTCGCCGACGGCGTCGGCGAGCCGCTGGGTGCCGAGGTGCTGCTCGCGCGTGGGACCGGGTCCGCCGGGCCGGTGCACGCCGCGATCGCGAGGAGCGCGGCGGCGGCCAGCGCCGCGACCGTGGTCGAACGTCGGTGTTCCCCCTGCGTCGGCACAGGCGTGAAGGTATCCAAACCGGACAGCGCGTGGTGCCGGTTCGGTCGATCCTGTGGACGGCGCGGCTCGCCCGGACGCGTCGCTCGACGCCGTGCCTTCTGCGGGTCACGCGCGAGGCAACAGGCGGGCCGTCGAGCGTCGTGCGCTCGCTGCCAGGTGACGCAGACGACACCACACGCGGCGGTTGCCCCGTAAAACCCTGCAGGTCACGGCCGATCGAATCGTTATGATCGACCGCGGCGCCCTGCCGGAAGGCCAGCGCCGTCCCCCCGCACCCCCTCGTCCTGGGAGCACTCTCGTCATGGCCAAGGTCCTCACGACCGGCCGCCCCTGGCGCGTCATCCTCGTCTTCGCGGTCCCGCTGCTCGTCGGCAACGTCGTCCAGCAGCTGTACCAGGTGACGGACGCGTTCATCGTCGGCCGCACGCTCGGCGTCGACGCCCTCGCGGCGGTCGGCTCCACCGGCAGCCTGCTGTTCCTGCTGCTCGGCTTCGCGTGGGGCATGACGTCCGGCTTCGCGATCCCGACCGCGCAGGCGTTCGGCGCCGGCGACGCGGCGGCGGTGCGCCGCTCCGTCGCGACCGGCGCTGTCCTGACGGCGGCCGCGAGCGTCGTCCTGACGGCCGTGGCCCTCCTCGCGACGGGCCCCGCGCTGACCCTGCTCCAGACGCCGCCGGAGCTGGTGCCCCAGGCGCGCACCTTCGCCACGGTGAGCTTCGCCGGTGCCGTCACGACGATGTTCTTCAACTTCCTCGCGGCGATCGTCCGCGCCATCGGCGACTCCCGCACGCCCCTGGTGTTCCTCGCCGTCTGCTGCGGCCTCAACATCGCCCTCGTCGTCGCGCTGGTCCGCGGGGCCGGACTCGGCGTCGGGGGTGCGGCCCTCGCGACGGTCGCCTCGCAGGCCGTCTCCGTCGCGCTGTGCCTGTGGTTCATCGCGCGCCGGGTGCCGGTGCTGCACGTGCGCCGGGCGGACCTGCGGGTCGCCCGCGAGGACGTCGTGCGCCACCTGCGGCTCGGCCTGCCGATGGGCTTCCAGGCCTCCATCATCGCGATCGGCGCGCTCGCGGTGCAGCTGCGCCTCAACGAGCTGGGCTCGGACGCGGTCGCCGCCTACACGACGGCGGCGCGCGTCGACGGCCTCGCCGTGGCGCTGCTCGCGTCGCTGGGGCTGGCGGTCTCGACGTTCGCGGCGCAGAACCTCGGCGGCGGGCGCCCGGACCGGATCCGCCGCGGGGTGACGCAGGGCGTCGTCATGGCCGTCGCGGGCGCGCTCGTGCTCGGCGTGGTCCTCGTGACGGCCGGCAGCCACATCGTCGGGCTGTTCGTCGGCCCGGGGGAGGAGCGGGTCGTCGCGATGGCGGCGCAGTTCCTCACCGTGAACGGTGCGCTCTACTCGGTGCTCGGCGTGCTGTTCGTGCTGCGCGGCGCGCTCCAAGGGCTGGGCCACGCAGCGGTGCCCACGGTCTCCGGCGTCATCGAGCTCGTCATGCGCGTCGGCGCCGCGCTCGTCCTCGGCGCGGCCTTCGGCTACGCCGGCGTCGTGTGGGGCAACCCGCTCGCGTGGATCGGTGCCGTGCTGCTGCTCGTGCCGTCCTACGTGCGGGCCCACCGCGCGCTCGGCGCGCAGCCCGCCGCCGTGCGCGCCCAGCCGTCGCTCGTCGACGAGCTCGTCGAGGGCCCGGCGGAGGGGTCGATGGTCGTCGAGGCCGTCGTGCCGCAGCCGCGCGCACACGCGCAGGACGAGCCCACGCGCGCGACGGCGACGCGGACGCGGCTGCGGCGCACCGTCGCGTCCACGCGCCG
>NZ_HE978588.1:3202106-3230558 GCF_000312005.1 Cellulomonas massiliensis JC225 | reverse complement strand
CGCGTCCACGCGCCGCCGCGCGCGCCGGCCGGCCGCCCGGCCCTGACGCGCGCGGCCCGGCGTCAGAACGAGGCGGCGGCGAGCGCCTCCAGCTCGTCGGGTGTCAGCGTGACCTCGGCCGACGCGACGAGGTCCTGCACCTGCTCCACCGTGCGCGCGCTCGCGATGGGTGCGGTCACGGTCGGCTGCTGGCGCAGCCAGGCGAGCGAGACGGCGGCGACGGGCGTCGCGTGCGCGGCCGCCACCTCGTCGAGGACGGCCAGCACGCGCCGTCCGCGGTCGTCCAGGTAGCGCGAGGCGCCCTGCGCCCGCGCGCTGTCGACGTCTGCGCCGTCGCGGTACTTGCCGGTCAGGAAGCCGGACGCGAGGCCGTAGTAGGGGTAGACGTCGAGCCCCAGGCGCTCGACGAGCGGGCGGTAGGAGCTCTCGTAGTCGCGCTCGACGAGGTTGTAGCGCGGCTGGAGGGCCACGGGCCGGTGCAGGCCCTCCTGCTCGGCGATGGTCCACCACTGCGCCACGCGCTCCGGGGTGTAGTTCGACACGCCGATCGTGCGCACGAGGCCCTCGTCGACCAGCCTCGAGAACGCCGCGACCGTCTCGACGAGCGGCACGGACTCGTCGTCGAAGTGCGCGTAGTACAGGTCGATGCGGTCGGTCTGCAGGCGTCGCAGCGAGGCGCGCGCCGCCGCGGCCACGTTGTCGGCCGCCAGCCCACGGAACTGCGGGTGCTGGCTCACCTTGGTCGCCAGCGCGACCTCGTCGCGACGGCCGCTCGCGGCGAACCAGCGGCCGATGATCGTCTCGCTGTCACCCCCGGAGTTGCCCGGGACCCAGGCCGAGTAGCCGTCCGCCGTGTCGACGAGCGAGCCGCCCGCCCCGACGAACGCGTCGAGCACCTGGTGGCTCGCCGTCTCGTCCGCCGTCCACCCGAACACGTTGCCGCCCAGGACCAGGGGCAGTGCCGTCGTCGTCATGTCGCCTCCTCCGAGCCGTCCGGCTCACCCTCACCACGACGCCGCGGCGCCCCGTGGTGTTCCGCGCCCGGGCACGCTGTGACGCAGGTCACGGCCACCGGCCGACCCCGTTGCTCCGGACGAGCGGCCCGGGCACCGTCGCGACCTGCGGCACGCCGCCGGGACGTAGCCTCGTGGCCGTGACCGACCGCCACGACGACGTGCCGCACGACGACCTGCCCCGGTCGCCCACCGGCCGGGTGCCCCAGTGGGTCGTGGACGAGGCCCGGTCGGCCCAGCGGGCGGGGCGCCGGCCCGACCCGGCCGTGGCGCCGCGTCCCGACGCCTGGCGCGAGGGCCCGCCGCTGCTGGGTCCGACGGGGGGCGGGCGTGGCGGACTCCGGCGGTCGCCGGGCGCGCGTCGCCCGCGCGGCTCGTTGCTCTCGCGGCTCGGCACCGTGCTGGGCGTCACGCTCGTCGCTGCGACGGTCGTCGTCGCCGGGGCGCGCCTCATGGGAGCCATGCGCGACAGCGGTCTCGTCGAGAGCCTGGGGCCGCTGGACGGCGCGGTGCAGGTGCTCGTGCACGACGCGGGGTCCCTCGGCCGGCAGGCGCCGCCGGCGGGCGTCGAGGCGGCCGACCATCCGCTCGGCCTGCCGCCGGCGGTGAGCACCCCGAGCGAGTCGTACGCGTTCCTGCAGCGGCAGCCCGACGGCGCCGCGCCCGTGGCGTGGGACCCGTGCCGGCCCGTGCACTACGTGGTCCGCCCCGACGGCGAGCCCGTCGGCGGCCGGGAGGCCGTCACGGACGCCGTGGCCCGCGTGCAGGCCGCCACGGGCCTCGTGTTCGTCGACGACGGGGAGACGAGCGAGGCGCCCGCGCCCGATCGCGCGCCGTTCCAGCCCGACCGGTACGGCGCCCGGTGGGCTCCGCTGCTGGTCGCCTGGTCGGACGAGGACGAGACGCCGGCGCTCGCCGGCACCGTCGCCGGGATCGGCGGACCGATGGCGGTCGCGGTCGGCGACGGGCCGGTCCTGACGGTCACCGGCGTCGTCGCGCTCGACGTGGAGGCGATCGCGACGATGGCCGAGGGCGTGACCCCGGGCGCGCGGGACGACCTGCTGCGCGCGCTCGTGCAGCACGAGCTCGGGCACGTGCTGGGCCTCGACCACGTCGACGACCCCACCCAGCTCATGAACCCGGAGCTGACCCCGGGCGTCACGGACCTCGGCGACGGCGACCGCACAGGGCTGGCCGAGCTCGGCGCGGGCGCCTGCGAGCCGCGTCTCTAGCCGGACGGGCGCCGCCCCTCACCGGTGACGCGTCACCAGCACAGGCAGAACGGGTGCCCCGACGGGTCGGCGTAGACGATGAAGCCGCTCTCGGTCGAGCGGTCGGCGTCCTGCAGCAGCTGCGCCCCGACCTCGAGCGCGTGCGCGTGGGCCGCCTCGATGTCGTCGACCGTGAGGTCCAGGTGCACCTGCTGCGGCTGGCCGTCCGGCCAGTCCGGGCGGACGTGGTCGGGCGCGAGCTGGAACGCGACCCGCTCCTGGCCGCCGACGCTGACGGCGTGCCAGTCGTCGTCCGTGCGGGTCACCTCGCCCTCGAGGAGGGCGGCCCAGAAGGCGCTGGACGCGGCGAGGTCGGCGGTGTCGAACACGACGAGCTGCTGGCTGATGAAGGTCATGGCGCCCATCGTGGCGGCGACCACCGACACGCGCCCGCCGGGGACGTGCGGCTCAGCCGGGCAGCTGCGGCGCCTCGAAGCCGTCGCCGCCGCGCAGCAGGCTCGCCCGGACGAGCGTGCGGCGCCCGAACCGCTCGGCGACGGCGTCGACGGCCCGGTCGAGGCCGGCGGTGTCCGGCCCGTCGAGCGGGAGCGCCCCCTGCACGAACGCGTCGGACGCCAGGTTGGTGAGCGCGACGCCGACCAGGGTGAGGCCGCGCTCGCGGACGAGCGGGCGGGCCTCGGCGAGCAGCGCCAGGGCGGCCGCGGCGAGGTCCGCGCCGGCGGCGGTGGCCTGAGGGAGGGTCCGCGACCGGGTGGCCCGGGTGAAGTCGTCGAACCGCAGGCGCAGGACGACGGTGCGCGCGGTCCGCCCACCCGCGCGCAGGCGCCGGCACACCCGGTCGACGAGCCCGAGCAGCGCCGCCTGCACGAACGCCTCGTCGTGCGGCCCGCGGCCCAGCGCCCGCTGCGCGCCCACCGACGACCGGTGCCGGTCGGTCTCGACGCGGACCGGCGTGCGGCCGTGCACGACGGCGTGCAGGTGCCGCCCGGCGGCGGGCCCGAGCGCGCCGACGAGCACGTGCTCGGGCAGCGCCGCGACGTCGCCCGCGGTCGCGAGGCCGAACGCGTGCAGCCGTGCGGCGGTCACCTCGCCGACGCCCCACAGCACCTCGAGCGGCAGCGGGTGCAGGAAGGCGTCCTCGCGCTCGGGCTCGACGAGCAGCAGCCCGTCGGGCTTCGCGACGCGCGACGCCACCTTCGCGAGGAACGGCGTGCGCGCGACGCCGACGGTGATGGGGAGGCCCACCTCGAGCCGGACGCGCTCGCGCAGACGCGCCGCGATCGCGACGGGCGGGTCGGGGACGAGGCGCCGCAGCCCTGCGACGTCGAGGAACGCCTCGTCGATCGAGACACCCTGCACCTGCGGCGTCGTGTCGCGGAAGACCTCGAAGACGGCGCGGCTCGCCTCCACGTAGGCCTCGAACCGGGCGGGGACCACGACGAGGTCGGGGCACAGCCGCCGGGCCTGCCGGCCGCCCATCGCCGTGCGGACGCCACGGCGCTTCGCCTCGTAGGAGCAGGCGAGCACCACGCCGCCCCCGACCGCGACGGGCCGGCCGCGCAGCCGGGGGTCGTCGCGCTGCTCGACCGACGCGTAGAAGGCGTCGAGGTCGGCGTGCAGGATCTCGGCGCGTCGTCGGGGTCCGACGACGTCGTCCGGGTCATGCGCGGTCTCGACGGGCACGCGCCCATGGTCGGGCACGCCTCCGACACGGCCCGCGCGACGGCCGGCCCTCCCCGCGACCTCAGCGGGCCGGGGTCGTCCGGTCGTTCTGCGGCTTGGCCTGCGGGCTCGACGGCGTCGCCGTCGCGATCCCCCGCTCGGCGGCGAGCCGCCACCACGGTGCGTTCATGTCGCCCTCCTCGTCCCCCATCCTCGCGAGCGCGGGGCGACGCGCCCCGGGACCTACGGCCCGGCGGCCGGACGGGTGAACGCCGTGTCCGGCCTCACGCGAGCCATATCGACTGTCGATGTGCATATCGACAGTCGATACGAGAGGGCATGGGTGCGGTGGACACGGTCGTGCAGGGACGGTCGCTCGCGTCGGGCGGGCTCGTGGGGGTCGTGACGGTCGCCGCCGTGGGGGCGGTCGTCGCGGGAGCGGCGCAGCTCGTCCTGGCGGCGACCGGCCGTGGGACGTCCGGCACGCTGCCGGTCAGGATCTCCGGGGGCCCGGCGCGCGCCGACCTCGGGATCGTCCCGGCGGTCGAGGGCTGGGCGTACCCGGACGGCTCCTTCGCCGAGCCGGCCGTCCCGCGGGACGTGTGGCCGGGCGGCCAGCCGCTGCCCGTGCAGCACGTGGGCGGCCTGGGCCTCACGTGGTGGGAGCCGAGCGGGTGGGCGGTCGTCGCCGCGGGTGCGCCGCTGTGGCTCTCGCTCCTCGTCGGAGGGCTCGTGGCCCTCCTGCTCGTGCCGGTGCTGCGGTCGTGGGCGCACGCCGACCCGTTCGCCGCAGGAGCCGCCCCGCGCCTCGCGGGGGCCGCCGCCGCGCTGCTCGCCGGCTGGGCGCTCGTCGTCGTCCTGCCGCACCTCGCCGCCCGGCACGCCCTGGCGACGCACGCGTACGGCGGGCCGGCCGTCCCCGACGGCTGGCTCACGGCGGGGTGGTCCGTCCCGTGGTGGCCGCTCACGGTGGTCGCCCTGCTCGCCGTGCTGGCCTGGGCCACGCACCGCGGGCGTCGGCTGGCCCGCGACACCGAGGGGCTCGTGTGACGGCCGAGGCGGAGGCGCCGCATCGCGTCGTGTGCCGGCTCGGTGACCTGCTCGAGGCCCGGGGCATGACGCTCGTGGACCTGGCGCGGGCGACGGGCGTCACCGTGGCCAACCTCAGCGTGCTGAAGAACGGCCGCGCCCGGGCCATCCGGTTCTCGACGCTGACCGCCGTCTGCGACGCGCTGGGCTGCCGGCCGGGGGACCTGCTCGACGTCAGCCCGTGACGGCGGCCCCGCCCACGGCCTCCCGGGCGGCGACGAACGCCGCGACCGCCTCCCGCACGTCCTGCTCGGTGTGCACGGCGGACAGCTGGACGCGGATGCGGGCGCGGCCCTGCGGCACGACCGGGTACGAGAACGCCGTGACGTAGACGCCCCGCCGGTCCAGCTCGTCCGCCATCGCGCCCGCCAGCACGGCGTCGCCGAACATCACCGGCACGATCGGGTGCTCGCCCGGCAGGAGGTCGAACCCGGCCTCCGCCATGAGGCCGCGGAAGAGCGCGCCGTTCGCGTGCAGGCGCTCGCGCGCGTCGTCGGACCCCTCGACGATCGCGAGAGCCGCGAGCGTGCCGGTGACGACGGAGGGCGCGAGGGTGTTGGAGAACAGGTAGGGGCGTGCGCGCTGGCGCAGCAGGTCGACGACCTCGCGGTGCGCCGCGACGTAGCCGCCGGACGCGCCGCCGAGCGCCTTGCCGAACGTGCCGGTGAGGATGTCGACGCGGTCCTGCACGCCGAAGACCCAGGGCGTGCCGCGCCCGCCGTCGCCCATGAACCCGACCGCGTGCGAGTCGTCCACGAGGACGAGCGCGTCGTAGCGGTCCGCGAGGTCGCAGATCTCGTCGAGCGGCGCGAGGTACCCGTCCATCGAGAACACGCCGTCCGTCACGACGATGCGCGAGCGCGCGTCGGACGCTGCCTGCAGCTGCGCCTCGAGGTCGGCCATGTCGCGGTTGCGGTACCGGTAGCGGCGGGCCTTGCACAGGCGGATGCCGTCGATGAGGGAGGCGTGGTTGAGCTCGTCGGAGATGATCGCGTCCTCGGCGCCGAACAGCGCCTCGAAGACGCCGCCGTTGGCGTCGAAGCACGACGAGAACAGGATCGCCGCGTCGCGCTGGAGGAGCTGGGCGACGCGGTGCTCGAGCTCCAGGTGGACGTCCTGCGTGCCGCAGATGAACCGCACGCTCGCGAGCCCGAAGCCGTGCGTGCGGATGCCGTCGACGGCGGCCTGCTCGATGCGCGGGTCGTCGGCGAGGCCGAGGTAGTTGTTCGCGCAGAAGTTGAGCCGCGAGCCCGTGGCGAGCGCGATGCGGCTCGACTGCGGGCCGGTGAGCGCCCGCTCGCGCTTCGTCAGCCCTGCGGCCTCGATCGCCGCCAGCTCGTCGGCCCAGCGCTGCCTCGTCGTGCTCGTGCCCATCACACCTGCTCCCAGTCGATGACGACCTTGCCCACCCCGCCCGACGCCGCGGCGTCGAACGCGTCCTGCCACTGCGTGACGCCGAACCGGTGCGTGACGAGCGAGGCGATCCGTTCGCGCAGCACCTCGGACGTGTGCAGCATCGCGCTCATCGAGTTCCAGGTCTCGAACATCTCGCGCCCGTAGATGCCCTTGAGCGTCAGCATCCGCAGCACCACGGTGCTCCAGTCGATCGCGAACGGCTCGCCGGGCAGCCCGAGCATCGCGATCCGGCCGCCGTGGTTCATGTTGTCGATGACGAGCGGCAGCGCCGACGCCGCGCCGCTCATCTCGAACGCCACGTCGAAGCCCTCCCGCATGCCGAGGGTGTGCTGGACCTCGTGCAGGTTCTCGGACGAGACGTCGACGGCGTGGTCGGCGCCCATGCGCAGCGCCATGTCGAGCCGCGGTGCGGACAGATCGGTCGCGACGACGAGCCGGGCGCCGGCGTGCCGCGCGACCGCGACGGACATCAGGCCGATGGGCCCGCAGCCGCTCACGAGCACGTCCTCGCCCACGACCGGGAAGGCGAGCGCGGTGTGGACGGCGTTGCCGAGCGGGTCGAAGATCGCGCCGACCTCGGGGGAGACCTGGTCGTGGTGGACCCACACGTTCTCGGCGGGGAGCGTCACGTACTGGGCGAAAGCGCCGTCGCGCTGCAGCCCGACGCCGACGGTCCGGATGCACATCTGGCGGCGGCCGGCCCGGCAGTTGCGGCACGTGCCGCAGACGATGTGGCCCTCGCCGGAGACCTTGTCCCCGACGGCGACGTCCGGCACGCCTGGCGCGACCTCGACGATCTCGCCGAAGAACTCGTGGCCCGGCACGAGGGGGGTGCGGATGGCGCCGGCGGCCCAGGGGTCCCAGCGCAGGATGTGCAGGTCCGTCCCGCAGATGCCGGTGCGCAGCACCCGGATCTTGACCTCGCCGGGTCCGACGACGGGCTCAGGGCGCTCGACGAGAGCGAGCCCGGGGCCCGGCTCCTCCTTGAACAGGGCCAGCATGCGGTCAGTCCACCGCCCCGCGAGCGGCGCGGCCTCCCGGTCCCATCAGCTGGATGGCGTCGTCCCGCGCCTCGGACGAGCGGACGACACCGGTCGGCGCCCGGCGCGCGTCAGGCCGGGACCCGGGGAGCGAGCTCCTCACGGTGTCCCGGCCCGACCCCGGCCGCCGCGGCGCTCACGGCAGGCTCGGGCGCACCGTCGCACGACGGGACCGGCGCTCGGCCCGACGGTCGTGGCGGTCCTGCGACCGCTGCGCCCGGCGCGCGGCGCGCGCCTCGGCCGCCCGGCGGCGCTCGTCGTTGCGGCGGGCCTGCTCGACCTGCGCGAGCTGGTACAGCATCTCCACGGTGTCCGACGTGGTGAGAGTCATGGCGTCCTCCTGACCGTCCACCGGGGCCCGTCCCCGATGACCCTCACGGTCGTCGCTGAGGCGGGGGTGCCACATCGGTCGACCGACCGGATGTGGTGGGCGGGATCGCTGAGGAGGGACCTGAGGCGGGGCTGAGGTGCCTCAGCCGACCCTGAGGCGCGCCGTCGCGGGCCCGGTCAGGAGGCGTCCGCGGCCGCGACGAGGACCTCGACGCCCGCCTCGGCCAGCGCGTGCGCCAGCTCCGGGGGCGGTGCGGCGTCGGTGACGAGGTAGTCGGCGCGGCCGAGGTCCGCGATCTGGGCGAAGAGCCGGCGGCCGAACTTGCTCGAGTCGGCCAGCACCGCGACGCGCGCGGAGCGGTCCATCATCGCGCTCATCATCGACGCCTCGCCGAGGTTGCTCGTCGAGTACCCCGAGTCCGCGCTCACCGCGCCCACGCCGATGACCGCCAGGTCGCAGCGGATGTCGCGGTCGGCCCCCGCGCTGCTCGGGAAGGACACCGGCCCGACGGTCGCCTGCGCGGTGAGGCGGACGGCTCCGCCGAACACGTACAGGTCCCGGAACGCGAGCGGGTTGATCTCGGTCGGGATGCGCAGCGAGTTCGTCGCGACCGTGAGGTCGCGGTGGTCGGCCAGGTGGCGCACCACCGCGAGGGTGGACGTGCCGGCGTTGATCATCAGGGCCGAGCCGTCCTCGACGAGGCCGGCCGCGAGCGCGCCCATCTGGTCCTTCGCGCGCGTCTGGAGGCGCAGGCGCACGTCCATCCCGGTGTCGGGCCGGGGGACCGCCTGCGGGCTGATGGCGCCCCCGTGCGTCCGGATGAGCACGCCGTCCGCGTCGAGCTGGTCGAGGTCCCGGCGGATGGTGTCGGGGGAGACGTCGAACCGCTCGGCGAGGTTGGCGACGGTCACCTGCCCGTGCTCGGCCACGTACGCGGCCAGCTCGGCCTTGCGTCCGGCGGGCAGGCGGCGCGCCGCGCCGTCGTTGGTCGCAGACATAGGGAGTACTCAAGCACAGCGGTGCGGGTTCATGCGAGAACCCGCCGGTTTTGCCTGCACGGTCGCGGCGTCGGAGTGCGCTTCGGACGCGCCGACGGGTGCCCGTCCGCGATGCGGACGCGGTCTCGGGGGCGTGGTCGGATGCCGTGCCGCACAAAGTCGCAGGATGCCGCACGTACGCGTCGTCCCACGTCAGGCGTCCTTTGGTCCCGACGGGACCGCCCCGTCCGTCCGCTCCGTCCGGATCACGGGGCGGTCACGGCTTCCTGTGAGTGCTTGACGCTCCCAGGGGCCCGGTCTACGGTGGCGGAAACACGCAAAAGTGCGCAGACAGTCGCACGAAGCGGCAGATCCTGAGGATGGGAGAGTCATGAGCAAGGGCGCTCACGTTGGACGCTTCATCGCCGTCACCGGTGTCGCGGCGCTCGCACTGGCGGCGTGCTCGGGCGGTGGCTCGGGCTCGGGCGGCGAGTCCGGGGGAGACGTCACGCTCGAGTTCTCGCAGTGGTGGGAGCCCGAGCTCCCGGACGGCGAGTTCCGCGCGCTGATGGACAAGTTCGAGGAGGCCAACCCGGGCATCAAGGTCGAGCTTCTCTCCGGTCCGTACGCGTCGACCAAGGAGCAGGTCGTGGCCGGTGCGGCCGCCGGCACCATGTCGGACGTCGTCGGTCTCGACGGGGCGTGGGTGAACGACTTCTCCCAGCAGGGGGCCATCGCCGACCTGTCGGCCGTCATGAAGGACGCCGGCTACGACGACTCGCAGCTCGCGAGCCAGGTGCAGGTCGACGGGAAGACGTACATGATCCCCGTCGTGAACTTCGTGTACCCGATGTTCACCAACGACGACCTCCTCGGGAAGGCGGGCGTCACGGCGCCCCCGACCAACCGCACGGAGTTCGCCGACGCGGCGACGAAGGTGACCGGCCTCGGCGGCGACGTGCACGGCTGGGTCCTCCCGCTCTCGCTCGAGGCGCCGAACGGCATCCAGAACGACGTCATGTCGTGGGTCTGGGCGTCCGGCGGCTCGATGCTCAAGGACGGCAAGCCGGCCCTCGTGGACAACCCGGCGGTCACCAGCGCGACGGACTACATCCAGGGTCTGTGGGACGACGGCGTCATCGCGCCCGGGTCGTTCACGATGAAGGAGCAGGACAAGGTCGAGGAGTTCACCAACGGCCGGGTCGGCATGATGATCGACTCCCTCGCCCACGTGAACACCATCCGCGAGGCCAACCCCGACCTGAAGTTCAGCATCTCGGCCATCCCGGCCGAGGACGGCTACTCCGGCAAGCGCGGCATCCCGTACGCGTCGTGGGGCATCGGCATCGCGGAGAACTCCGAGCACAAGGCCGAGGCGTTCAAGCTCATCGAGTTCCTCATGAGCGAGGAGACGAACAGCGAGCTGTCGTCGATCGCCCACGCCTTCCCGGGCAACACGGCCTCGGTGCCGGACTTCGTGAAGGACGACGAGCTGTTCTCGACGGCCTTCGACATCTACAAGTCCGGGTACCCCGCGAACGAGTTCACCGGCCTGCCCGTCGCCGAGCAGCTGATGCGCGACTTCGGCGAGCAGTTCCAGAAGGCCCTCGACGGCCAGCAGTCCATGGCCGACGCGCTCACCGCGGCGCAGTCCGCCTGGGACGAGGAGTTCTAGGCCGGCCCAGGCCCGTACCCCCTGCGGGGCCGCGCCGGGCGCCCGGCGCCCGGCGCGGCCCGCCACCGAGGAGAGAGCTCGTGTTCATGTCCCACACCACCCGTCCCCCCGAGGGCGTGCAGGCGCCCGAGGCGGCGGCCCCGGCGCCGAGCCCCCGGGCTCGGACGCTCGGCCGGCTCAAGCAGCGGCTCACGCCCTACGGGTTCCTGAGCCCGACCGGCGTCCTGCTGATCATCCTCATGGTGACGCCCATCGTCATGGTCGTCGGCTACTCGCTGATGGACCGGGTGATCACCAACAAGAACCCCGCGTTCATCGGCTTCGAGAACTACGTCGAGGTGCTCACGGACCCGGTCTTCTTCACGGCCGTGCGCAACACGCTGGTGTTCACGATCTCGTCGGTGGTGGCGCACTTCGTCGTCGGGCTCGGCTTCGCGCTGCTGCTCAACTCGCCGCTGCTGGCCCACCGGACGAAGGCGTTCTTCCGGGTGCTCTACATCCTGCCGTGGCTGTTCACCGTGGCGATCATCGCCGTGCTGTGGCGCCTGCTGCTCAACCCGAACGGCGTCGTCAACTACCTGCTCGGGGCGAGCGGCCTCACGGACGGCCGCACCGAGTGGCTCTCGAGCCCGTCGACCGCGCTCGCGGCCGTCACGTTCATCAACATCTGGTCCGGCTACCCGTTCTTCATGGTGTCGCTGCTGGCGGGCCTGCAGGGCATCCCGCGCGACCTCTACGAGGCCGCCCGCGTCGACGGGGCGGGGGCCTGGAACCAGTTCCGCAACGTCACGCTGCCGCAGCTGCGCCCGATCATCGTCTCGATGGCGCTGCTCGACTTCATCTGGACGACGCAGCAGTTCGCCCTCATCTGGATGACGACCGGCGGCGGCCCGATCAACGCCACCGAGATGCTCTCCACCTTCACCTACAAGCTCGCGTTCACCGAGTACGACTTCTCGGTCGCCTCCGCGTCCGCCGTCATCGTGCTCCTGCTGTCGATGGTGCTCGCGTTCTTCTACGTCCGGCACCAGAAGGCGAGGGACTGACGATGACGACCCAGCCCGCCACCGCTCTGCGCGAGCTCGGCACCGAACGGCCCGCGCTGCGGACGCCGCCGAAGCACACCGGCAAGAAGGCCGCGACGATCGCGGCGCTCGTCGTCGGCGCCTGCTTCTCCGCCCTGCCCGTCGTCTGGATGCTCTCCAGCTCGTTCAAGCGCAACCCCGAGATCTTCGCGACCCCGCCGCGGCTGCTCACGCCGGGCTTCTCGTTCGACGCGTACACGACGATCCTCACCGACCCGGTGAAGCTGCGGTTCTTCCTCAACAGCTACGTGGTCGCGCTGACGGTCACGGCGCTCACGCTCGTCGTCGCGGTCCTCGCGGCGTACGCGTTCAGCCGCTACGAGTTCTGGGGCAAGAAGACCATCAACGTCGTCGTGGTCTCGGTGCAGGCGGTCCCGCCGATCACGCTGCTGATCCCGTACTTCGGGCTCATGGTGGTGCTCAAGCTCTACAACACCTACCCGGGCCTGATCCTCACCTACATGGTGTTCACGCTGCCCTACGCGATCATCATGATGACCGGGTACTTCAACACCCTGCCCAAGGAGCTCGACGAGGCCGTCAAGGTCGACGGCGCCGGGCCGATGACGGCCCTGTGGCGCATCCTCGTGCCGATCTCGGTGCCGGGGCTCGTCTCGGTCGGCGTCTACACGTTCATGATCGCGTGGAACGAGTTCCTGTTCGCGCTCACCCTCACGCGCACGGAAGACATGCGCACGGTGCCCATCGGCATCCAGCTCCTCATGGGCCAGCACTCGTACGAATGGAACGAGATGATGGCCATGAGCATTCTCGGCTGCATTCCCGTGCTCGTTCTCTTCCTGTTCTTCCAGCGCTACTTCATCGGCGGCATGACCGCCGGCGCCGTGAAGATCTGAGACCTGCAAGACCACCGAAGAAACACACAGGAAGTAGACGACACACATGTTGATCAACGGCCGGGAACTGCTGGCGGTCGCGAACGAGAACTCCTTCGCGGTGCCTGCCTTCAACATCAGCGACTGGGCGATGGCGAAGGGGGTCTTCGAGATCAGCGAGCAGCTGGGCGCCCCCCTCATCGTGGCCATCCACCCCGACGAGATGGCGCACCTGGGCCGCGACGCGATGGCCGCGATCATCCAGCGCGCGTACCGCTCGTCGGTGCCGGTCACGATCCACTGGGACCACGGCGGCAGCTACGAGCAGGTGCTGGAGGCCATCCAGTACGGCTTCACCTCGGCGATGATCGACAAGTCGATGACGCCCTTCGAGGACAACGTCGCGGTGACCAGGCGGGTCGTCGACACGGCCCACGCGGTGGGTCTCTCCGTCGAGGGCGAGCTCGGCACCATCGGCAAGCTCGACGAGCAGGCGGAGGACGGCGTCGCCGTCTCGGACATCACGTTCACCGACGTGGACGAGGCGGTGGAGTACGTGGACCGGACCGGGGTCGACAGCCTCGCGGTCGCGATCGGCACCGCGCACGGCCTGTACCCCAAGCACGTCAAGCCCGAGCTCCGGCTCGACCTGCTCCAGGAGATCAAGGCGCGCCTGCCCATCCCGCTCGTCCTGCACGGCGGCTCGGGCAACCCGGACGACGAGATCGGCCAGTCGGTGAAGCTCGGGATCAACAAGATCAACATCTCGAGCGACATCAAGGTCGCGTACCACGACCGCATGCGCGAGGTGCTGGCCGACACCACCCTGCGCGAGCCGCTCGCGATCCAGCCCGAGGCGATCGCCGCGATGAAGCAGGTCGCCCAGCAGAAGATCGAGCTGTTCGACGCTGCGGGCAAGGCCGACCTGTACTGACGCACGACCCGCGGGGCGGCCGGTCCGGACGACGGGCCGGCCGCCTCGCGGCACAGCAGACACCCGGCGGGGAGCAGCCCGCCGTCGACGCACGCGAGGGAGCGACCAGACCGATGAGCACGCGGTTCGTGCTGGGCATGGGCGGGACGGTGGACTACGAGATCCGCTGGGACCCGGCGGTGCTGGAGGCGCTCGCCGCCGAGCACGGCGTCGGGCCCGAGGACCTCGACCTGCACGCGCCGGTGGAGTCCGTGCGCGACCTCGTCCGCAGCGTGCTGGCGTTCGTCCGCGACGGCGTCGGCGGCGAGCGGTACGTCGCGTCCTCGGCGCTCGTCGAGACCGTGGCGGCACGGTTCGACAAGGCGGTCACGCTGGGCGGGACGTGCGTGCGCGCCGCGATCGCGATGGATGCGCTCGGCGTGCCGAGCACCGTGCACCTGGTGTCGATCGACGACACCGTGCGCCGGCTGCTCCCGGCGTCCGTCGACGTCGTGTCGAGCGCGGAGCACGACTCGCTCGACCCGCACCTCATCGTGCAGTACCCGGCCGGCACGCGCGTCCGGCTGCGGGGCGCCGAGGGGGAGACGGAGCTCGTCGCGCCGCACCCCAACCGCATCATCTACGCGAACGACCCCCCGCACCGCGAGCTGCGGCTCGCCGCCGACCTGCCCGAGGCGCTCGGCGGTGCCGACGTCTTCCTGGTCTCGTCGTTCAACGTGATCCAGGACCCGCGCACGCTCGACGAGCGCCTCGAGCAGCTCCACGCCGCGATGCGCTCGCTGCCTCCCGGCGCGCTCGTCGTCTTCGAGGACGCCGGGTACCACGTGCCGGAGCTGAGCCTGCGGGTGCGGGACGAGATGGCGCGGTCGGTGGACGTGTACAGCCTCAACGAGGACGAGCTGCAGGCCTACCTGCGCCGGCCGGTCGACCTCGCCGACCCCCGCGACGTCGCCCAGGCGGTGGGGGAGCTGCGGACGCTCGTGCCCGCGCCGACGCTCGTCGTGCACACGAAGTACTGGGCGCTCGCGGTCGGCGAGCGGGCGGAGTCCTTCCGCGCGTCCCTCGTCGGCGGCATCACGACGGCCAGCACCCGGTACCGGCTCGGCGACGGGTTCACCGCGGCGGACGAGGCGGCGACCCGCTCGCTGGCGCCGAGCGCCACCGGGACGACGGTCGTCCGAGGGCTGGCCGAGCTGCTGCCCGACGCGGTCGTCGAGCCGGCGCTGGACCTCACCCGGGTCGCGGCCCCGACGACGATCGGGCTGGGGGACGCGTTCGTGGGCGGTTTCCTCGCGGCGCTGGCGGACCGGTGAGCGGCGCGCCCCGGCCCGGCGCGGCCACGCGCTGGGCGGACCTCGCCGACGACGGGCGCGTCGCGCTGCCCGAGGCGCTGGCGGACGTCCAGGAGCTCACGCGCGCCGACGGCCGCCGGGTCCTGGCGCTGCGCCTCGCGGGGGGCCTCGCCCTCGACGTGCTGCCGGACCGCGGGCTCGACCTTGGTGCGTGCTGGTGGGGCTCCGTCCCCGTGGCGTGGCGCTCGATGCACCCGGTCGACCCCGGGCCCGGTCGTGGCTGGGAGGACCGGTTCCTCGGCGGCCTGCTCGCCACCTGCGGTCCCGACAACATCGGCCCGCCGCGCGCCGGGTCCGGCCAGCACGGCACCCACCACCTCACCCCCGCCACGGACGTCGGCTGGGCGCGCGAGCGCACCGACGACGGCTCGCGGGTCGTCGTCCGCGGGACCGTCCCGCACACGACGTTCGACGGCCGCCGGGTCGTCGTCGAGCGCGAGGTCGTCGCAGGGACGGGCGAGGCGTCGGTCGAGGTGCGGGACGTCGTGAGGAACGTCGGCGACCGGCCCGTGGGCGTCCCGCTGCTGTACCACGTCAACCTCGGCGCGCCGCTCCTGCGGCCGGGCGCGCGGCTCGCCGTCGACGCCGGTCCCGCCGTGCTCCGCGAGCCGCTGCCGCCCGGGCGCGACCCGCTCCTCACCCCTGCGCCCGCGCGCGGCCTCGAGCCGGTCGTCGCCGAGCACCCCGGTGTCCGTGGCGCCCGGGCCGTGCTCGTCGGCGACGACGACCACCCCGACGTCGTCGTCGGCTGGACCGACGCGACCCTCCCGCGGCTGTGCACCTGGAGCTGGCCGGCCGCGGGCGCCTACGTCCTCGGCGTGGAGCCGACCAACGCCCCGCTGTTCGGCCCGGAGCGCGACCTGCCCGACGCCGGCGCACCGCTGCTCGAGCCCGGCGCGACCTGGCGCACCGGCGTCCGCGTCGCGATCCGTCCCCACCGCCCCCTCGTCCCCGGAGAGTCATGAAGCCCCTCGTCCTGCCCGCGAACCAGCCCGCCGACCGCTTCTACGCGGGCGGGCGCCGGATCGCGTCCTTCCGGGACGGGCCCGAGGCCGCCGAGCGGGCGGCGGGGCACGAGCCGGAGGACTGGGTCGCCTCGTCGACCCCGGTCTTCGGGCACGACCCCGTCGGCCTCACGACGCTGCCCGACGGCCGCCTGCTGCGGGACGCGATCGAGGCGGACCCGCGGGCGTGGCTCGGCGACGCGCACGTGGCCCGGTACGGCGCAGACCCGGCCCTGCTCGTCAAGCTGCTCGACGCCGGCCAGCGGCTGCCGGTCCACGCCCACCCGGACGTGCCGTTCGCCGCCGCACACCTGGGGCTCGCGCACGGCAAGACCGAGGCGTGGGTCGTGCTCGAGCCCGCCCGCGTCCACCTGGGCTTCACGCGGGACGTCGGCGCGGAGGAGCTCGCGGCGTGGGTCCGCGACCAGGACACCGACGCCATGCTCGGCGCGATGCACGCGCTCGACCTGTGCGCCGGCGACGCCGTGCTCGTGCCGGCCGGGCTCCCGCACGCGATCGGCGAGGGCGCGCTCGTCGTCGAGCTGCAGGAGCCGACCGACCTGTCGATCCTGCTGGAGTGGCGCGGGTTCGCGATCGACGGCGTCGTCGACGGGCACCTCGGGCTCGGCTTCGGGACCGCGTTGGGGGCCGTCGACCGGCGCGGGTGGTCGGCTGCGGAGGTCGAGGCGCTGCGCGGCGCCACGTCCTCCGACGAGGGGGAGCTGCTGCCCGCCGGGGCCGCGTTCTTCCGCGTGGAGCGGTGGACCGGTTCGCGCGCCCTCGACGCCGGCTTCGCCGTCGTCGTCGTGGTGGACGGGTCGGGAGCGCTCGTCGCGGGCGGCACGAGGCTGGACGTCGCGCGTGGTGCGACGGTGCTGGTCCCCGCGGCGGCGGGGGACCTGCGGCTGGAGGGATCCGGCGTGCAGGTGCTGGTCTGCCGGCCGCCGGCCCCCTGAGCGCCGCGCCTCAGTGCGAGCGCAGCGCGTCGATGAGCTCGTCCTTCGTCATCGACGAGCGGCCCTCGATCTCCAGCTCCGCGGCGCGGTGGCGCAGGTCGTCGACCGTCCAGTCGTCGTAGGAGCCGGACTGCCCGCCCTTCGAGCCCACCTCGCTGCGGCTGCTCGCCGCCGCGGCGTTCGCGATGCGCGCGGACTTCTCCTTGCTGTTGCCCTCGTCGCGGAGCTTCTCGTACAGCTCCTTGTCCTTGACGCTCGGGCCCGGGTCACGCTCCGGCATGGTCGCCTCCCTCGTCGGTCGTCGCGGCCATCGTCCGCCGCGCGCCGGACCTCCGCATCCGGGGACGACGGGACGGCCCTGCTGCAGACACAGAACCGCCCCTGGAGCTCGAGTGCTCCAGGGGCGGTCCCGGGTCGATCGCGTCCGGTCGGACGCCTCCGCACGCAGTCACGAGAGTCGGCCGGCGACGTGCAGCCGGGCGGGCAGGGCCCACCGGCGGCTCCGGCGCTGGACGCGAGCACCCTCGGTGCGCTCCGCCTCACGGCGGCGACGCTCGAGCGTGCGCGCGAGCTCCTCTTCTCGATAGCGGTGGAGCAGCTGAGCGGTCGTGCTGTCGGACGACATGGCTCCGCCTTCCTTCGTCGTGGATGGATGGGACGTCCCGAGCGGGACGAGTCCCAACCTGCCGGGTGAGGCAGGTCGGGCGCATCCGTATTTCGCCCGGTTCGTGGAAGCAAGGGGGCGCTGAGGCGCCTCAGATACGTCCGGCTGAGGCGACGTCGTCCGCTCAGGCGGCCGCCGGGTCGTCCTCGCTCGCCTCGATGTCCCAGTTCTCCACCGTCTGGAGCGTCCAGAAGGCGACGAAGAGCAGCAGCAGGACGGCCTCGATGACGAAGATCGTCATGAAGGGCATCGCGACCCCGACGAACGCGGTGAGGAGGAAAGCCGCGCCCGTCAGGAGGGCCGCCACGACCATCGCCGTCGCGATCCCGCGGTACGCGCCCCGGAACCGCGCGGACGCCGCGTCGCTGATCGAGGGCCGCTGCGCGACGCGCTGCCCGTTCACCCAGGCCACGCCGGCCAGCAGGACGAAGAAGGTGATCGCCGCCGAGTAGTGCGCCGACTTGAGGAAGAAGCCCTGCAGCGCGGGCACCCAGAGGAACACGGCCGTGATCAGCCAGAGCAGCGCCGCCACCATCAGGCCTCGACGGGCGGAGAGAGCGTCCGAGCCGCGCGACTGCCACCACGCGAACACGATGCCCGCGGCGCCGACGACGAGCAGGGCGGAGACGTTGTTCACGACGCCGTGCACCAGCTCCTCCGGCACGCACTTGCGGTCCGCGACCGCGCACGAGTACTGGCCGGCGACGGGCAGGATCGGCGTCGGGACGAGCGCGACGACGGGCACGAGCGCGCCCGCGACGTCGAGCAGCGAGTCCTCCCACCCCGCGCGGCCCTTGATGGCGATGAGCACCGGACCGACCGCGACGAGCGCGCCGACGAACACGCTGCGCACCGGCGTGTAGTAGAAGCCGCTGATCGACCCGAACGCCGGGTTCCAGTCGTTCGTCGCGATCTCGATGAGGAGCGAGACCATCAGGAGCAGCGCGAGCGCCACGACCGCGACCCGGAGGTAGCGGTAGGTCTTGCGCGTCCGATCGTCCAGCACCACGACCTGCTGCGTCTGCGCCTGCGTCTCGAGCTCCATCGCCCGCTCCTCTCGGCTCGTCATAGGTCAGGAGCGCGCCGGCGCCCCCGGAAGTACACCGGCCGCCCGGGCGGCCCAACGGAGCGCGTCGTCCGCCCGTCTCAGCACCGAGACGTGGCCGTCGTCGGCCTCGACCCAGAGCTCCGCGCGCGGCAGGCGGGCGGCGAGCCACCGCGCGTGCGAGGCCGGGGCGACGAGGTCCGCTCCGCCGTGGACGACGAGCACCGGCTGGACGACCGCGTCCGGCGCGAAGCCCCACGGCGTCACGTACGCCACGTCGTCGTCGGCCGCACCGGCGGGGTCGCCCGCGAGGGCCGGCTCGACGACGTCCATGAACCACGACCACGGGCCGGCGAGGGCGTCCAGGTCCCGCTGGACGAAGATCGGCTCGGCGTCCGCACGCTCGACGTGCGCGAGCCGGGCCGCCCGTCCGTGCTCCGCCGCCGTCAGCACCTCCTGCCCGGTGGCGGACATGCCCGCGAACCAGTCGAGGCCGGGCGCGTCGTGCGGTGCGAGCGAGGAGACGACGACGGCCGCCGCCACCCGGTCGGGCAGCGCGGCGGCCGCGGCGAGCGCGTGCGGCCCGCCGCCGGAGTGGCCCACGACGAGGCACCGCTCGGCGCCCAGCGCGTCGAGCACCGCCGCGACGTCGTGCCCGGCGTCCGCGACGGTCCGGCCGGGCAGCGGGTCGGAGCCCCCGTACCCCGGCCGGTCGTAGCCCACCCACCGCAGCCTGAGCTCGCGCGCGACGGTCATGAGCGGCTCCGGCGGCATGCCGAGGTTCGGGGTGCCGTGGCACCACACCGCGACGAGGTCGTGCCCCGCGTCCGCCGGCGCCGGGCCGTCCGGCACTCCGGCGGCCCCTGAGTCGTACGCCCGCAGCGCACGTCCGTCGGTCATCCGGAGATCGAGGGTGCGCAGCCGCGTCGTCACCCGTCCAGGCTCCCACCCGGGACCGTCACCGCATGCTGCGCTCGCGAGCGAGCACCGTGGGTGCGGCGGGCAGGCTTGGTCGCGGACGGCCGGCGGCGCGCCTGATCAGAACGGTGGCGGGGGTTCGTCGCCCGGTGGGCGCGGGGGCGGCCTCCGGTGGAGGGCGGGCTCGTCGACGTGCACGACCTGCGTCGGCCGCCGGACGTAGTCGTGCCCCAGCGGCGAGCGCCAGTGGATCGCGCCCGTCGCCCGGTCGCGCCGGACCGACCACCGGCCGTGGGTCTTGGCGCGGTGGTGCGTGCGGCACAGCGCCTGCAGGTTGTCGGCCGTTGTCTGGTCCTCGGCGGGCCGACGCGGGTCGAACGGCTCGACGTGGTCGAGGTCGCAGCGCTCGGCGGGTCGGCGGCAGCCGGGGAACACGCACGTCACGTCCCTCGCGACGACGGTCCGGGTCACATCGGCACCCGGGCGGTACGTGACCCGTCCGGTCTCCATCACGGCGCCCGTCGCCGGGTCGGTCAGCAGCCGGCGCCACGTCCCGTCCTGGGCGAGCTCGCGTGCGACGGAGGCCGGTACGGGCCCGAGTCCCGCGAGCTCGCCGGGCCGGTCGTCCAGCCCGGCGAGGGTGGACGCCGCGACCGTCACCTGGATCGACGCGCGCCGACCCTGCCGGCGCGGGAGCGGGCGGCCGTCGGGGAGGACGCCGGCGTCCAGGACCTGCAGGAACACGTCGGCGAACGCGTCGGCCCGGCGCTGGTCGCCGGTGCGTGGGTCGCCCCGGTGCAGGTCGCGGTCGGCCACGGCGTCGAGGACGCTCATCATCGCGGCGGCGTGCTCGGCGGGCAGCAGCGCGCGCACCGACGCCATCGACGGGTCGGCCCACGTGGTCGTCACGTGCCGGTCGGCCCGGCGCAGCCCGACGGCCTCGGCGGCCGCGGGCGGCTCCTCGGCGGCGAGCAGCCGGCGGACCAGGCGCCGGAGCGCCGGCACGGTGACGACCTCCTGCCGTGCGTGGGCCTCGCGGAGCCGCTCCAGAGCCCCGTCCACCACGCGCCGCGCCACGGCGGTCGTCGCCGCCTGCGTGCCGTCGGCGAGCGCGTCGACCTTGCGCACGTCGAGCAGCCCGGACGCGAGCGCGTCGTGCACGCGTGGGTGCTCGTCGAGCCAGCGCGCCCGGCCCCGCAGCACCTGGACCGCGAGCCGCGTCGTCCCGAGGGCGCACGCCACCTCGTCGTCGAGGAACTGCGCGACCACGCCGCCGCGGCGCTCGAGCTCCACGAGGGCCGCCGCCTGCGCGGCCATCGCGGCGCCGATCACCCGCTGCCAACCGGCGACGGCGGTGACGAGGTCGCGCGACGAGACGTCGGCGACGGGCAGCTCGGTGAGCCGCCGCACCAGCCCCGGGACCGGCGCCTCCACGACCTCGGGCAGCACGTCGCGCCCGCCGCCGCCGAGGAACACCCGGCCGTCCGCCTCGCGGACGTCGCGAGAAAGCACCGACGTGGTCGTCACCGTCACTCCTCGCGCTCGTCGTGGGCCGCCGTTCGAACAAGTGTACGAGTAGGATCTGACATCCGAGCCGGCCGGCCGTCGGGGCGACCACCGCACCGCCCGGCCGGATGCTGCGCACCGTCGGCGGGCAGGAGGACAGTGACCTCGTGGAGACGCCGCAGGACTACCTCGACTCGCTCGACGAGCCCGCCCGCGGCTGGGTGACGCACCTGGTGCGCTACGCCGAGCGGCGGTCGGGGATCGGCGCGGAGCTCTTCCGCTCCCGCCCGATGGTGAAGGTGGGCCGCACGTGGCAGGACGGCTACGTCCTCGTCACCGCCGCGAAGGACCACGGCACGGTGCACGCGCTCGACTTCGACCTCGTCGACGAGACGCGACGGCTGCTGCCGCGGGCCGGGTCCGGCAGGGGCAGCGTCCGGGCGCGGTACGACGACGAGGCCGCCGTCGCGGTGCTCGAGCGGCTCGTCGACCGCGTGCTGGAGCGACACGGGGTCGCGCTGCGGGCCGTCCCGCCGCCGACCGGCCCGGACGGGGGCGCGGTCGCCGGACCGTAGCCTGGAGGCGTGCAGTGCGACTACTTCGACGCCGGGCTCTGCCGCTCGTGCACCCTCATGGAGGTGCCGTACGGCTCGCAGCTCGCCGCCAAGGAGTCCGCCTGCCGGACGCACGTGGACGCGTCGGGCGTCACGTGGCTGCCGCCGGTGGTGAGCGCGGAGGCGGGCTTCCGGAACAAGGCCAAGATGGTCGTCGGCGGCACGCTGGAGGCGCCGACGCTCGGCATCCTGGACCCGCAGGGACGGGGCGTCGACCTGCAGGGCTGCGGCCTCTACCCGCCGAGCCTGCGGGCGTCGTTCCCCGTGCTCGCGCGGTTCGTGACCCGGGCGCGCCTGCAGCCGTACGACGTGCCGGGGCGGTCGGGCGAGCTCAAGCACGTGCTCGTCACGCAGTCCCCGGACGGCGAGCTCATGGTGCGGTTCGTCCTGCGCTCCACCGAGGCGCTCGCGCGCATCCGCAAGCACCTCCCGTGGCTCCAGGACGAGCTGCCGGGGCTGCGCGTCGTCACCGCGAACGTCCTGCCCGAGCACAAGGCGGCGCTGGAGGGCGAGCGGGAGATCGTCCTGACGCAGGACGACACGCTCCGCATGTCGGTCGACGGGCTGGACCTGCACCTGCGACCGCAGAGCTTCTTCCAGACGAACACGGACGTCGCCGCGGCGCTGTACCGGCAGGCGAGCGCGTGGGCCGACGAGGCCGCTCCGCGCTCGGTGTGGGACCTGTACTGCGGCGTCGGCGGCTTCGCCCTGCACCTGGCCGGGCCGGGCCGGGTCGTCACCGGGATCGAGACGAGCGCCGAGGCGATCGAGAGCGCGCGCGCGACGGCGGCGGAGGCCGGCCTCGCCGGCGTCCGGTTCGAGGCGGGGGACGCCACGGCGTTCGCGCTCGCCTCGTCCGACGTCCCCGACCTCGTCGTCGTGAACCCGCCGCGGCGCGGCATCGGCGCCGAGCTCGCCGGGTGGCTAGAGCGCTCGGGCGTCGCGCGCGTCCTGTACTCGAGCTGCCACGCACCGTCGCTCGCCCGCGACCTGGCGGCGATGCCCTCCCTGCGGCCCGCGCGCGGGCGCCTGCTCGACATGTTCCCGCAGACGGGCCACTTCGAGGTCCTCGTCGAGCTCGTGCGGGCCTGACCGGACGCCTCGCGGGCGACGGACCTGGCCGCGTGTCGGTGGCGCGCGCCACGATGGCGCGGTGATCGTGGAGTTCGACGCACCGCTGTGGCAGTGGGACGCACGCCGGGCCGACGCCTGGACGTTCGTCTCGCTGCCCACCGACCTCGCCGACGACATCCTCGACGTCGTCTCCGTGCGGCGCGGGTTCGGGTCGGTGCGGGTCGAGGCGAGCGTCGGGTCGACGACGTGGCGGACGTCCGTGTTCCCCAGCGCGGAGCAGCGCACGTTCGTCCTGCCGGTCAAGCGCGCCGTCCGCCGGGCGGAGGGCGTGGACGTGGGCGACACCCTGGGGGTCCGCCTGCGGGTGCTGGACGCTTGACGCCCGACGAGGGCGGTTGAAGGGTAGTCGGTGGCCTGCCGGCCGCGGCACGAGGACGACACGAGGGAGTGGACACCGATGGCTGCAGTGCTCAACCCGTACCTGGGCTTCCGCGACGACGCGCGCGACGCGCTCGAGTTCTACCACCGGGTCTTCGGCGGCGAGCTGACGATCTCGACGTTCGCGGAGTTCCACGTCAGCGACGACCCCGCGGAGGCCGACCACGTCATGCACGGGCAGCTCGAGACGCCCAGCGGCTTCACGCTCATGGCGTCCGACACCCCCAGCTCGATGCCGTTCACGCCCGGCTCGACGATCTCGGTGTCGCTGTCGGGCGAGGCCTCCGACGCCGCGGAGCTGCGGCGCTACTGGGACGCGCTCGCGGAGGGCGGCGAGGTCACGATGCCGCTGGAGCAGGCTCCCTGGGGTGCGACGTTCGGCATGGTGACGGACCGGTTCGGCACCGCGTGGATGGTCAACATCGCGGCACCGGCCGCCTGAGCGGTGCGTGACGCAGCCGCCGGCTCGGACGCCGCGACGCGGCGGACGATGGTCGTGCGGGGCCGCGTGCAGGGCGTGGGCTTCCGGTGGTGGTGCGCCCGGCGCGCGGAGGAGCTCGGCGTCTCGGGCTGGGTGCTCAACCGCCCGGACGGTGCGGTCGAGATCGTCGCCGAGGGCGCGCCGGACGCGGTCGACGCGCTGCACGACTGGGCGCTGCACGGGCCGCCGGGCGCGCACGTGACCTCCGTCGACGCGACCGGCGGACCCGCCGACGGCCTGACAGGATTCGTCGTGGAGCCGCACCGCTGACCACAGGAGGGCACCGATGGCCACGGCGCCCGCCGGCGTGACGACCCCGTCTCCCTCGACGACGGGACCGGAGGGCTCGCCGGCGCCCGCCGTGACCGTCACGACGACGGCAGGCCCGCGGCCGACCGCGACCGTCACCGCGCCGGCGCCCACGTCGTCGCCCGCGCCCACCGTCACCGTGACGGCGTCCGCGCCCGCCACGACGAGCGCGCCGACGCCGACGGTCACCGTGACCGCGCCCGCGCCGGCCGTGCCGCCCGCGGTGACCACCTCCGAGCTGCCCCTGGCGATGGTCCTCGTCGCGGCGCTCGTCCTCGCGCTGGCGACGGCGGCGCTCGTCGTCGCGCTGCGCCGACGCGACCCGCGCGGCCCGGAGGACGCCGCGCCCACCCCGTCGGGATCCGGCGGCTCGCCCGCCGTGCCGGCGTCCGCGCCCGCGGCCGGCACCGACGCGGCACCGGGAGTGGTGCCGTTCCTCATCGGGCTCGGCGGCGCGATGCTCGACGCCGGCGCGCCCGTGGTCCAGATCGAGGAGACGCTCGGCAAGGTCGCCGACGTGGGCGGGGCGGCCGGCTCGTCCGTCGTCGTGCTGCCCACCGCGCTCGTCGTCTCCTCGCCGAGCGGCGCGACGACGCACACGGCGGCCGCCGCCGCGGGCACGCGCAGCCTGCGGCTCGACCAGGTGCAGGACGTCTACGACCTGGCGGACCGCGCCGAGCGGGAGGCGCTCACCCCCGAGCAGGGGCTCGCCCGCATCGCCGAGGTGCGCGCCGCGCCGCCCCCGTACCGCGCCGCGGTGCGGACGCTCGGCTACGTCGGCTCGTCCGCCGGCCTCGCCCTGATCCTCGGCGGCGGGTGGGCCGAGGTGGCCGTCGCGGCGGTGCTGGGCGGCGTCGTCGCGGGCATCCAGCTGGTCGCCGCCCGCTGGTCGTCGGCGTACCAGGCGCTGGTCGTCCTCGGCACGTCGTTCCTGGTCGCCGTCGGCGCGCTATTGGCCTCGACCCACGCGGGCGTCGGCCTGTACGCGCCGCTCATCGCCCCGCTCGTGACCTTCCTCCCGGGGGCGCTGCTCACGACCGCGGCGATCGACCTCGCGACGCGCCAGATGGTCGCCGGCGGCGCCCGGCTGGCCGGCGGGGCGATGCAGCTGGTGCTGCTGGCGCTCGGGATCGGCGCGGCGGCCGGTCTCGTGGGCGTCCCGGCGACCGAGCTCGCCGCGGCCCACGACCGGACCCTGGGCTGGTGGGGTCCGTGGCTCGGCGTCCTCGTCTACGGGCTGGGGGTCTGCTACCACCACGGCGCCCGGCGCTCGGCCCGGCCCTGGATCCTCGTCGTCCTCGTCGTCGCGTACGCGGGGCAGGTGATCGGCGGGCTCTTCTTCGGGGGCGCCGTCTCCGGCTTCGTCGGCGCGCTCACGATGACGCCCGTCGCGCTGCTGGCCTCGACCCGGCCGTCGGGCCCGCCCATGCAGGTCTCCTTCCTGCCCGGGTTCTGGCTGCTGGTCCCCGGCGCGCTGGGGCTCGTGGGCGTCACGTCGTTCTTCGGCGACGACCAGCAGGCCCTCACGACGATCGTCACGGCGGGCGCGTCGATGGTCGCGATCTCGCTCGGCTACCTCACGGGCATCGCGCTGGGGTCGTGGCTGCTCCGCGCCGACTCGCGTGTGCGGTCGGTGCTGACGGACCTGCGCCGGCGCGGCTGAGCGGGGCGGGGCTCAGCCCACGACCTCAGCCGAAGACCGCTCCGAGCAGCGCGTGCGCGCGGTCGACGCCCTCCGCGTCCAGCGGCCCGGCGGCGACGACCTCCCCGAGCGCGACGGCCGGCGGGACGACCTCCACCTGGCCCACGACGAGCCCGTCCGCCGCGGCCGACCAGTCGGCGGCCGGGAGGCACAGCAGGCCTCGCACGGGCACGTGCCCCAGCTCGGCGGCGTCCAGAGCGGCGCGCACGACGTCGACGTGCGCGCGGACGGCCTCGACGAGGGCGGTGCAGGTGTGCGAGCCGACGACGAGGCGCTCGGCCTTCGGCCGGACCAGCCCGCCGTCCACGACCCGGTGGGGACGCCCCGGCACGCCGTGCTCGTCGACGACGAACGCGCCGGCCGGGCCGACGACGAGGTGGTCGATGCGACCGAGCAGGCCGGCCAGCCCCGGCACCCGCCGCGCGTGCCAGGCGCGCCCACCGGCGTCGTCGAGGGCTCGGGCGAGCGCGGCCGGCATCGGCACGACGTCGAGGCGCGACCGTCCGAGCCGCGCCGCCACGCGTGCGCCGAGATCCGTGACCGCCATACCCCTGTGATCGGCGTCACGGACCCGTCCCTGAAGCGCGGGGCGCGGCGGGAGCGGGCGAATCGTGCGGCCGGCCGCGGACGGTGGTCTGATCGTCACCGGAGGAAGGGAGGGTGCCATGCGACTGGGCGTGCACCTCATGAGGTTCGACTCCGTCCCGCCCGAGCGTCTGCGCACGGAGCTCGCGGACGCGGCGAGGACGGCGGACGACGCGGGCGTCGGCTGGGTCTCCGTCATGGACCACTGGTTCCAGATGGAGCGCGCGGGCTTCCCGGCGAGCGACCCGATGCTGGAGGCGTACACGACGCTGGGGTACCTCGCGGGCCAGACGGAGCGCACGCAGCTGGGCGTCCTCGTCACGGGCGTCACCTACCGCTACCCGGGGCTGCTGGCCAAGACGGTCGCGACGCTCGACGTGCTCTCGGGCGGCCGGGCGACGCTCGGCATCGGCGCGGCCTGGTACGAGCGCGAGCACCGTGCGCTCGGGGTGCCGTACCCGCCGCTCGCGGAGCGGTTCGAGCGGCTGGAGGAGACGGTGCTCATCGCCCGGCAGATGTGGGACCCGGACGACGACGGGCCGTTCGAGGGCCGGCACTACCGGCTCGACGAGACGCTGTGCCGCCCGCTGCCGCTGTCGGGCCGGCCGGAGATCATGATCGGCGGCTCGGGGGAGCGCAAGACGCTGCGGCTCGTCGCGCAGCACGCCGACGCGTGCAACCTGTTCGCGCGCGACGAGGAGACGCTCGCCCACCTCGTCGGCGTGCTCCGCCGGCACTGCGAGGACGTCGGCCGCGACCCGGCGGAGATCCGCATCACCGTGCTCGACGACGGGCGCGAGCTGCTCGCGGGGGACGTGGCCGCCTTCGTCGAGCGGATGCGCGTGTGGTCCCGGCACGGCGTCGACACCGCGATCCTGCGCCCGCCGGAGACGTCGCTCGCCGCGTGGGTCCGCGACGTGGTCGCCCCCGGCGTGCCGGCGGTCGCCGACCTCTGAGCCGACCTCCGGGCCGACCTCGGGGGCCCGGCGCGTCAGGCGTGCGCGGGGACGAGCGTGCGCAGGAGCTGGACGACGACGCCCGCGGACCGGTCCGCCGCGTCGTCCACGTGCGCGAGGAAGTCCGCCCCGGCGACCGGGCCGCACAGGTCGGAGATGCCGCGGACGGAGACGAACGGCACGCCGTAGAGGTGGCTGGTGTGCGCGAGCGCCGCCGACTCCATGTCCGTCGCGAGGGCGCCCGGGAACGAGGACCGGATCGCGTCCACGCGCTCCCCGTCGATGAAGGCGTCGCCCGACAGCACGGTGCCCGTGTGCACCTGCGAGGTGGCGCCGGGGACCTCCGGGACATCGATGGTCGCCGCGGCGGCCGCGTCCTGCAGCGCACGCTCGGCGGCGTACACCTCGGGCATGCCGGGGACCTGGCCGAGCTCGTAGCCGAAGGCGCGGGCGTCGGCGCCCGAGTACACGTAGTGCGAGCCCACGACGACGTCGCCGACGTGCACGTCGACGCCCAGCCCGCCGGCGGTCCCCGCGCTGACGAGGGCGCGCGGCGACGTCGCGTTGACCGCGACCGCTGCGGCCGTCGCGGAGTTCACCAGCCCGATGCCGCAGCGGACGAGCAGGACCGTCGCGCGGGCGAGCGTGAGCACCGTGTGGTCGGCGTGGCCCACCCGGTGCGTCGGGCCGACGTAGTCCGCCCGGGCGACGAACGGGGCCGCCTCGTCGACCATCGCGACGACGACGACCGCGTCGACCGGGATCACTCGGCCACGACCTGGGACCACTCGTCGCGCCGGGCGAGGAAGCCGCGAGCCGCCTCCTGGGCGCCCTCGAGCGTGTGGTTCGCGCCCCAGCCGCACTGGACCTCGTTCGCGGCGGGCACCGCGTCGGCGGCCAGGACGTCCTCGAGCGTGGAGCCGACCAGGCCCAGCACGTCGTCGAGCTCCCACTCGCCCTCGAGGATGAGGTAGAAGCCCGTCTGGCAGCCCATCGGCGAGAAGTCGATCACCCGGTCGGAGTGGTTGCGCGAGTGCTCGGCGAACAGGTGCTCGAGCGAGTGCACCGTGGCCATCTCGAGGTGGCCGACGTTCGGCTGCGCGAAGCGCACGTCGTACTTGCTGATGACGTCGCCGTGCGGCAGACGCTTGGTGTCCGCGAGGCGCACGTAGGGCGCGGCGACGGTGCGGTGGTCGAGGTTGAAGGACTCGACGTTCATGCGGGGCGCGGCGTTCTGATCGGTCACGCGACCATTGTCCCCCGAGAGGGCCCGCCGTGGTCGTGCGTCCGTTGTGCCCGGGCTCACACCGGCGGCGGTCATAATCGCGGGATGACGTCTGCGCGGACCGGCTCGTCGCCTCGGGCGACGCGGTGCGGGCGTGCCCACCGGCGGCGACGGTGAGCGACGAGCCGCGCCGTCCCCGCCGCAGCGTCGACCAGGTGCCCGGGCACGTGCTGGGTCCCGACGGCATCTGGCGCCCCGCCCGGCCTGCCACCGACCCGCCGCCGGCGGGTGCGGGGCCCGCCGCGCGGCCGACCGAGGGCCGGCCCCGCTCGC
>NZ_HE978588.1:3161939-3201399 GCF_000312005.1 Cellulomonas massiliensis JC225 | reverse complement strand
CCGCCTGGCCCGGCCCCGACGTGCGCCCCTCGCCGACGTGGCGGCCGCACGAGCGGCGCTACCGCGTGCCCGTGTGGCGGCGCGGCTGGGTGTTCGCGCTGGAGGCGGCCGCGGTCATGGTCGTGGTCGGCGCGATCTCGAAGGCGACGGAGGGCGCGCCGGACCCCGGGTGGTCGCTGCCTGTCGAGGGGTCGCCCGCGGCCACGGCCCCGGCGCAGCCCGGCGGTGGGGCCGACGACCTCGCGGGCCCCTACGACACGCAGTTCGGGCGCTTCGACCCCGTGACCGTCGAGGGGTCGGGGGACGACGTCGTCCCGGTCCCGGCCGGCGCGAGCGCGGGGCTGGTCGTGGCGAGCTACGCCGGTGGCGGGACGTTCCGCGTGCAGCCGCTCGACGGCTCGGGGGCGAAGGCGGGCAAGGCCCTGGTCGCGTCCTCGGGGGCCTACTCCGGGACGACGGCGTACGGCCTGCGCGCCGACCGCCCCGACGCCCTGCGGGTCAGCGCCGAGGGTGACTGGGTCGTCACGCTCGTGCCCGTCTCCGGGGCGGCGCACGTGGGCGGCGGCGGCGCCGCGCTGTCCGGGACAGGGGACACGGTCGTCCTCTACGACGGCCCGCAGGGGCACCTCGCGTACATCCACGACGACCCGAGCCCGTTCTCGGTCGTGCAGTACGGCGGCAAGGCGCCGCTCACGCTCGTCGACGGCGAGGGCGCGATGTCGGACACGGCCCCGATCGACACGGGCCCGTCGGTGGTCGTCGTCCGGACGACGGGGACCTGGCGTCTCGCCCAGCTCTAGGCGAGGGGCCTGGCGTCAGGAGCCCTGACGGTCCTCCAGCGCGGGCAGGATCGTCGTCGGCAGCGCGAAGGCCAGGCCGATCGCGAGGATGCCGCCGGTGAAGGTCCACGGGGCCGCGTCGCCGACGTCGAAGGAGATCGCCAGCAGGGCGAGGCCACCCAGGAACAGCACGAAGGCGAAGAACGTCGCGACCGCGGTGCCGGCCGCCTCGACCGAGTCCTCGTCGCGGGACTCGACGACAGGCTGGCTCATGGGTTCCTCCCGGGTGCGTGCAGCCCCGCCTGGAGTGCGGGGACGTCCGGGGACGACGCTACCCGACCCGCTCAGCGCAGGGGCACCGCACGCGGCGAGCGCGGCGCCCGTCGCGGGGGTGTCGCGGTCAGGGCGACGAGCCGCACGACGCGGTGGCGCTGCCCCCGCCACGGCTCGAGCAGCTCGAGCATGCGGGCGTCGTCGGCACGCTCGCCCGTGAGCGCCCACCCGACGATCGACGGCAGGTGGTAGTCCCCGACGGGCACCGCGTCGGTGTCGCCGTGGGCGCGGCTCGTGATCTCCGCGCACGTCCAGGCGCCGATGCCGCGCACGGACGTGAGCCGGCGGCGCGCCTCGACGACGGGCAGCGACAGCGTCGCCTCCAGGCGGCCGGCGACCTGCGCGGCCCGGCGCACGGTGTCGGACCGGGCTCCCTCGACCCCCGCCCGGCGCCACTCCCAGTCCGGCAGGTCACGCCACACCTCGGCGGCGGGCGGCACGACGAGGCGCACGGGGCCCGGCGCGGGCTCGCCGTGGCGGGCGACGAGCCGCCGCCAGGAGGCCTTCGCGTCGAGGCCGACGACGCGCTGCTCGAGCACGCCGGGGACCAGCGCCCCGAGGACGTCGGCCGACCGGGGCACGCGCAGCCCGGGGTGCCGGTGGTGCGCCGCGGCCACGACCGGGTGCAGGGACGCGTCCAGCTCGCCGTCGTCCCGGCAGCCCAGCAGCTCGGGGACCGCCTCGACGGCCCACGACGCGCCGGGCCCCCACGCGGCGACGTCGACCTCGCCCCGGCGCTGCTGCAGCCGCGTCGTCGCCGGGCCGTGCGGGGTCCGGTGGGCCCGCCAGAGCGCGCCGTCGGGGCCGTCCGCCCACGTGGGGTCGCCCCGGCCGCGCCGCAGCGGTGCGACGGTGAGCCTCAGGTCGAGCGCGTGCCGCGGCCGGTAGGTGTCCAGCAGAGGGCCGTCCTGCCCGTTGCGCTGCGCGGCCGCGCCGGGCGCGCGGTCGAGGGCAGGGGCGTCGGCGGGCACCCCTCCAGTGTGCGCCCTGCGCGGTCAGCGCCCGCGCAGGCGCTCGATCATCCGGCGGTCGCGCTTGGTCGGCCGGCCGGCCCCGCGGTCGCGCAGCGCAGCGACGGCCACCTGGTCGCGCGGCGGCGGGGCGGGGGAGCGGTCGAGATAGCACTCCACCGCCACCGCGGCACCCACCCGCTTGACGACCGTGCGGCGCACCTCGACGATCCGCTCACGGGCCCCGCCGCGGACGTGGACCTCGTCCCCGGGCACGACGATCGTCGCCGGCTTGGCGCGCTCGCCGTTCACCCGGACGTGCCCCGCCCGGCACGCGGCGCCGGCCGCCGAGCGCGTGGGGAACAGCCGCACGGCCCAGCACCATGCGTCCACCCGCGCCCGGACGACCTCGGCCACGTCCTGCCCCCGTCCTCAGTCGCGCAGGCGCAGGTACGTCGCGATGAGCTCGCGGGTCGAGGCGTCCTGGGCCTCCAGCGCCGCGGAGTCCCCGGCGACCGCGGGCGCGATCTCCAGCGCGAGCTTCTTGCCCAGCTCGACGCCCCACTGGTCGAACGAGTCGATGCCCCAGACGACGCCCTGGACGAACGTGATGTGCTCGTACAGCGCGATGAGCTGCCCGAGCACCGACGGCGTGAGCGCCGGGGCGAGGACCGACGTGGTCGGCCGGTTCCCGGAGAACACGCGCGCGGGCACGATCTCCTCGGCCGTGCCCTCGGCGCGCACCTCGTCGGCGGTCTTGCCGAACGCGAGCGCCTTGGTCTGCGCGAAGAAGTTCGCGAGGAACAGCCCGTGCACGTCCGTGTCGCCGTCGCGCAGCGGGTGGGCCGGGTTGGCGACCGCGATGAAGTCGGCCGGGATGAGCCGCGTGCCCTGGTGGATGAGCTGGTAGAAGGCGTGCTGGCCGTTGGTGCCCGGCTCGCCCCAGAACACCTCGCCGGTGAGCGTCGTGACGGGCGTGCCATCCCACCGCACGGACTTGCCGTTCGACTCCATCGTCAGCTGCTGCAGGTACGCCGGGAACCGGTGCAGGTACTGCGCGTACGGCAGCACCGCGTGCGTGTGCGCGCCGAGGAAGTTCACGTACCACACGTTGAGCAGGCCCATGAGGACGGGCACGTTGCGCTCGAACGGCGTCGTCGCCACGTGCTCGTCGACCGCGTGGAAGCCCGCGAGGAAGTCGGCGAACGCGTCCGGGCCGATCGCGATCGCGACCGAGGTGCCGATGGCGGAGTCGACCGAGTACCGGCCGCCGACCCAGTCCCAGAAGCCGAACGCGTTCGCCGGGTCGATGCCGAACTCCGCCACCTTGTCGAGCGCCGTCGAGACGGCGACGAAGTGCTTCGCGACCGCCGCGGTGCGCGCCTCGTCGTCGTCCGCCAGGTGGCCGGCGGCCGCGAGCCGCTCCCAGAGCCACGCGCGGGCCAGCCGGGCGTTCGTCAGCGTCTCGAGCGTCGTGAAGGTCTTCGACGCGACGATGAACAGGGTCGTCGTCGGGTCGAGGTCCTTCACCGTCTCGGCCAGGTCCGTCGGGTCGATGTTCGAGACGAACCGCACCTCCAGGCCGTCCTGGACGTACGGCTTGAGCGCCTCGTACACCATGACCGGGCCGAGGTCCGAGCCGCCGATGCCGATGTTGACGACCGTCGCGACGCGCTCGCCCGTGACGCCCGTCCACTCGCCCGAGCGCACCTGCTCGGCGAACTCGTAGACCCGGTGCAGCACCTCCTGCACGTCGTCGTCGACCTGCTGGCCGTCCACGACGAGCGCGGGCTCGGCGTCGGCCGGGCGCCGCAGCGCGGTGTGCAGCACGGAGCGGTTCTCCGTGACGTTGATCCGCTCGCCCCGCAGCATCGCCTGGAACCGGTCCGCCACGCCCACCTCGTGCGCGAGCCGCACCAGCAGCTCCAGCGTCTCGTCGGTGACGAGGTTCTTCGACAGGTCCACGTGCAGGTCGGCGAGCGGGAACGTCAGGCGCCGCGCGCGCTCGGGGTCGGCGGCGAACCAGCCGCGCAGGTCGGGGGTGAACGTCGACTCGTGCTCGCTCAGCGCCTGCCAGGCGCCGGTGGTGGTCGGGTCGATCGGCTGCGTGGACACTCGGGTTCCCTCTCTGACGGGCAAGGCTGCCGGGGCGGCGCCGGGGGGACCGGCACGCGGCGGACGGCACGACGGGCCGAGGTCCAACCTAGTGCCGCACCGTGGGGCCCTCCACGGGACGGAGGTCGCCCCGCGACCGCGCGCGCCGCGCCGTCCTAGGGTGGCGGCGTGCGCCGACTTCCCACCGCCGTCCCCGCCGCCGCGACCCTCGTCGCCGGCTTCGCCGTCGCCCAGGTCACGGGCGTGCGCCCCCTCGGCGGGGCCGTCCTGGTGGCCGGCGCCGCGGCGTGCGCGTGGCGCGCGCGGGACGCCGGACCCGTGCGGGTCGGCGGGGTCCTCCTCGTGGCGGCGGGGTGCTTCGTGGCGTCGCACGTGCTCGCGCGCGAGACGGCGCTCGGCCCGTGGCCGTCCGTCGCGGTCGCGGCCGCCGCGCTGGGCGGCGCCACGTGGCTGCTCGTGGACCGTCGGTGAGCGCACGCCTGGTGTGCGCGGGCCTGGCCACGCTCGACGTGGTGCAGGTGGTGGACGCGCTGCCCGGGCCGGACGAGAAGGTCGTCGCGCGCAGCGCGAGCGTCGCGTTCGGCGGTCCGGCCGCCAACGCCGCGGCGACCGCCGTGGCGCTCGGCGTCCCCACCGTCCTCGTCACGGCGCTCGGCACGGGACCGGTCGCCGACGCGGTCCGCTCGGGCCTCGCCGGGCGGGGTGTCGAGGTCGTGGACCTGCTCGAGGGGCTGCCGGGGTCGCCCGCCGTCTCGACGGTGCTCGTCACCCGGGCCACGGGCGAGCGCTCGGTGGTCTCGGTCAACGCCACCGGCGTCGCACGCCTGGACGACGCGGCGGCCGCCGTCGCCGAGGACGTCCTGCGGGGCGCCGACGCGCTCCTGCTGGACGGCCACCACCTCGCGGCCGCCGTCGCGCTGGCCCGGGCCGCCCGGTCCGGGGGAGTGCCGGTGCTCCTCGACGGCGGCAGCTGGAAGCCCGGGCTCGAGGAGCTCCTCGCGCTCGTCGACCACGCGGTGCTGTCGGCGGACTTCCGCGCCCCGGACCCCGGTCACGTGCTCGACGCCGTGGCCGCGTGGGGAGCGGCCACCGTGGCGCGCTCGTCCGGGGCGGGCCCGGTCGAGTGGCGCTCCGCCGACGGGGACCGGGGTCTCGTCCGTCCGCCGGCGGTGGCCGCCGGGGACGTGGTCGACACGCTGGGCGCGGGCGACGTGCTGCACGGCGCGTTCGCCGCCGAGGTCGCCCGCGGAGCGGACGTGCCCACCGCTCTCGGGCGCGCGGTGCAGGTGGCGACGCGGTCCGTGCGGCACGCGGGGGCGCTCGGCTGGGTGGACGCCGTGGCCGCCGACGGACGCTGAGAGGACGCTGACCACGGCCCCGCTGCGCCGGTCGGGGGACGCAGGAGGCCGGCTGCGCGGGGTCGTGCGTCGTTCGTGTGAACGCACGGTCACGATGTGATCACGGTCACGACAGGTGGTTGACTTCCATTAGTAAGGAAGCTCTACTAACAAACGTGACGACGGCAGGAGCGCCCGTGAGCTCGGGTGCACGACGGATCGGACGGGCGCTGCGGCCCACGGTCAAGGCGCTGCCCGAGCACGCCCGCGCGCACAACCGCTCGATGGTGCTCGCGACCCTCTTCCACGACGGCAACAGCTCACGCGCCGACATCGCGCGCAGCACCGGCCTCACGCGGGTGACCGTCTCCGACCTGGTGTCCGACCTCATCGCGGAGGGGCTCGTCACCGAGCTCGGCGTGAAGGTCGAGGGCAAGGTCGGCAAGCCCGCGACGCTCGTCGGGCTCGACGCGAAGGCCTTCGAGATCGTCGCCCTCGACCTCACCGACGACTCCGAGCTCGTCGGGGCCGTCCTCACGATGCACGGCGAGCTCGTCACGCGCCGCACGGCGCCGCTCGAGGGCCGGCGCGGCGACGACGTGGTGGAGCTCCTCGTGGCGCTCGCCGCCGACCTCGTCGACGCCGCGGCCAGCCCGGTGCTCGGCGTGGGCATCGCCTCGCCGGGCGTCATCGACCAGGACGGCCGTGTCGTGCAGGCGCCGAACCTCGGCTGGTACGACCTTCCCCTCGCGACGCTCCTCACGGAGCGGCTCGGCGTGCCCGTGCACGTCGCGAACGACGCGAACACTCGCGCGCTGGGGGAGTTCACCTACGGCGAGGCGGCCGGCAGCGGCTCGATGGTCGTCACCATCGGGCAGGGCGTGGGCGCCGGCATCGTCGTCGACGGGGCGCTCGTCGTCGGCAAGCACCACGCCGCGGGTGAGATCGGCCACGTCACCGTCCTCGACGACGAGTCCGCCCAGGAGCCCGGCGCGTGCGCCTGCGGCCGGCGCGGCTGCCTCGAGACGGTGCTCAGCGTCCCGGCCCTGCGCGCACGCGTCGCGGGCCTCGACCCCCAGGATTCCGACGCTGCTCTGGCGTCGGTCGGACGGTTGCTGGGCATCGCCCTGGCACCCGTCGTGTCCGCGCTGGACCTCGGCGAGATCCTGCTCTCCGGCCCCCGGGAGCTGCTGGACGGACCTCTGCTCGAGGCGGCGCTCGACGCCGTCCGTGCCCGGACCATGCCCGTCATCGGGCAGGGCCTGACGCTACGGATGGGTTCGCTCGACGAGGACGGGGTGCTGACCGGTGCAGCAGTCCTCGTCCTGTCAGGCCAGCTCGGAGTCACGTGACGACCCCGAGCCGGCCCCTTGCAGGTCGGAATCACCCCCGGCGACCGCCGTCCGGCGCTCGCCTCGCTCACGGGAGGAACCCCAACGTGAAGATCCTACGTTTCGCAGCGCTCGGCGCGGTGGCGGCTCTCGCCCTCGCGGCGTGCGGCACGGACACCCCGGCCGACAACGAGTCGCCCTCCGCGGGCGGCACGCCGGAGCCGGCCACGATCAAGCTGTGGCTCAACGGCACCGACACGCCGCAGGAGCTGCGCGACTACCTGACGACGACGTTCGCGTCGGAGAACCCCGGCTCGAAGCTCGTCATCGAGCAGCAGGACTGGAGCGGTCTGGTCCCGCGCCTGCAGACGGCCCTCGCGTCCGAGGACCAGACGCCGGACGTCGTGGAGATCGGCAACACGCAGGCCCCCACGTTCACGTGGGCCGGCGCGTTCGCCGACATCACGGACCTCTACCCGGCGCTCGGCGGCGAGAAGCTCCTCCAGGGCTTCGTCGACGCCGGCACGGCCGACGGCAAGATCTACGCGGTGCCCTACTACTCGGGTGCTCGCGCGGTCTTCTACAACAAGGACGTGTTCAAGGACGCCGGCGTCGAGGTCCCGACGACCCTCGCCGAGTTCAACGACGCTGCGAAGAAGCTCACGACCGACAAGGTCTCGGGCCTGTGGCTGCCGGGCCAGGACTGGTACTCCGGCGCGTCGTGGCTGTTCACCAACGGTGGTGACTTCGCCGTGCAGGAGGGCGACCAGTGGAAGGGCGCGCTCTCGAGCGACGCCTCGGTCGCCGGCCTGACGCAGGTCCAGGACCTGTTCACGAACGCGACGAACGCCCCCGCCGACTCCGACTCGGCCGAGCCGTGGGTGCCGTTCAACAACGGCGAGGCGGCGATGTTCTACGCGCCGACGTGGGCCCGCTGGTCGATCAACATCAAGGAGTGCGACGAGAAGGTCGCGGCGGACGACCAGTCCGACGAGGCCACCGAGAAGCGCACCAAGCAGCAGGCCTGCAACGAGGAGCACACCGGGATCTTCCCGCTCCCCGGCAACTCGGCCGACGAGGTCGCGACGGCGTTCGCCGGCGGCTCGAACCTCGCGGTCGCCGCGAAGTCGAAGCACCCGGAGCTGGCCAAGAACCTGCTGAAGATCATCTTCTCGGCCGACTTCCAGAACCAGCTCGGCTCGAAGGGCCTGATCCCGGGCAACTCGGAGTACACCGCCTCCGTCGGTGACGACGTGTACGCCCAGGCCGCCGTCAAGGCCGCCCTGGCCGCCAAGCTCACGCCGGCCGCCGAGAACTGGGCGACCGTCGAGGGCGACCGCGTGCTGGAGGACTTCTTCCAGCAGCTCGCCACCGGCCAGGACGTCAAGACCGCGGCCACCGCTGCCGACCAGCGGATCGCGGACATCCTGAACGGCTGACCCACCCGGGTCGGTGGTCGGCCGGTCCCCGGACCGGCCGACCACCGCCCAGGCGTCGACAGGCCCGGTGCCGCAGGAGCACCGTGGCGACGACCACCTGAACGACCAGGTGCGTCCGGGCCCCGCAGGGCCGGCGCGCGCCGCCAGACTGGAGCCCACCCCCATGGCAGCCTCTGCCCCCACCGCCCCGGCACGGCCGCCGGTGCGCCGCCGGCGCCCTCGCCTCGGCGCGTACGGCCTGCTGCTGCCGGCGAGCATCGTCATCGGCGTCGCGCTCGGCTACCCGCTCGTGCGCCAGTTCGTGCTCTCCTTCCAGGAGTTCGGCCTCAAGCAGCAGTTCGGCGCGCCGCCGGAGTGGGTCGGTCTCCAGAACTACACCGACCTGCTGACCGACTCCTACGTCTGGACGGTGATCGCCCGGTCGATCGCGTTCTGCCTCGTCAACGCCGCGCTCACGATGCTCGTCGGCGTCGCGCTGGCCGTGCTCATGGAGCGTGTGGCGCGAGGCGCCCGCATGACGCTGCAGGTCGCGCTGCTCCTCGCGTGGGGCACGCCGGTCCTGGCGTCCATGACCGTCTGGCAGTGGCTGTTCGACACGCAGTACGGCGTCATCAACTGGACCCTGGTGCACGTGTTCGGGCTCGACCAGTTCGACCGGCACTCGTGGATCGTCCAGCCGCTGTCCTTCTACCTCGTCGCCACCGTGATCGTCGTGTGGATGTCGGTGCCGTTCGTCGCGTTCTCCGTCTACGCGGGCCTGCTCCAGGTGCCGGCCGAGACGATGGAGGCGGCGCAGCTCGACGGCGCGTCGCCGCGGCAGCGGTTCTGGAACATCACCATGCCGATGATCCGGCCGGTGCTCACGATCGTCCTGCTGCTGCAGGTGATCTGGGACCTCAAGGTGTTCACGCAGATCTACACGCTCCAACGAGCGGGCGCGCCGACGCGCGAGACGAACCTGCTCGGCACCCTCATCTACTCGATGTCCAAGGACTTCGGCCAGGCCGGCGCCCTTGCGACGATCATGCTCGTCATCACGCTCGCCCTCACCGGGTTCTACATCCGCAAGATGCTGAAGGAGGACGAGCTGTGAGCACCCTCGCCGCCCCGCGCGACCGGAGCACGTCCGCCCGTCCGGCCCGCGTGCAGGCCACCGCCTCGACCGAGTCGGGTCGCTCCCAGGGCACGCTGTCGCGCCGGCTCCTGAGCGTGCTCGCGGTCGTCGTCGCGATCCTCTGGGTCTTCCCGATCTACTGGATGGTCAACAGCGCCTTCCAGCCCCTGAGCGCGCTGCAGGCGCCCGACCCGGCCTGGTTCCCCGTCGACGGGACCATCTCGAACGTGCGCCAGGTCATCAACGACGGCACGTTCTGGGACGCGATGCGCGTCTCGCTGTCGGTCGTCGTGATCGTCCTGATCGCGGCGCTCGTGTTCGCCTTCTTCGCCGCGCTGGCCGTCAGCCGCTTCCGGTTCCGGGGGCGCAAGTCGTTCATCCTCACGATCCTCGTCGTGCAGATGATCCCCGCCGAGGGGCTCTTCATCTCCCAGTACGCCGTGCTCGACAGCTGGGGCCTCGTCAACCGCGCCGCGGGCCTCGCGCTGGTGTACACCGCGGCGATCCTGCCCTTCACGATCTGGATGCTGCGCGGGTTCGTCGCCGGCGTGCCGATCGAGCTGGAGGAGGCCGCGATGGTGGACGGCCTGTCCCGCACCGGCGCGTTCTTCCGGATCACCTTCCCGCTGCTCGCCCCCGGGCTGGTCGCGTCCGGCGTGTACGGCTTCCTGCAGGCGTGGAACGAGTACACCCTCGCCCTCGTCGTCATGACGGAGCCGGCGCAGCGGACGCTGCCGCTGTGGCTGCAGGGGCTGCTCGAGGCCAACCGCGCCACCGACTGGGGCGTCGTGATGGCGGGCTCGGCGATCATCGCGATCCCGGTGATCATCTTCTTCCTGTTCGTGCAGGGGAAGATGACCTCGGGACTGGTGTCCGGAGCGGTGAAGGGCTGACGTGGACGAGCAGACACTGGCGCCCCCGCAGCGGGCGCACGGCCACGTGCTGCCCGCGGGCCCTCCCGACGGCCACGGCGAGGCGTCGGCGGCCACGGTCGGCACGGCCTCCGCGGTCCGCTCCGGCTGGAGCGTCGGCCTCGACGTCGGCGGCACGAAGGTGCACGGCGTGCTGCTCGACCCGGCCGGGGTCGTGCGGCACGAGACGCGGTCCGCGACCGTCCGGGGCGTCGACGGGGTCGTCGGCGGCGTCGTCGACGCCGTGCACGCGCTCGCGCTGGCCGGGGGCGTGGACGTCGTCGACCTGGCGGGCATCGGCATCGGCCTGCCCGGCGTCGTCGACCACGTCGACGGCACGGTCGAGCACGCGGTGAACCTCGGGGTGGACGGCCGCGCGGCGCTGGCGCCGCTCGTCGCGGCGCGGCTCGGCGCGCCCGTGGACGTGCGCCTCGAGAACGACGTCAACGTCGCGGCCGTCGGTGCCGCCCACCTGCTCGCCCCCGGCGAGCTGCCGGACCTCGCGTTCCTCGCGCTCGGCACGGGGCTGGCCGCAGGGCTGCTGCTGGACGGTCGGCTGCGGCGCGGGTCCGGCGGCGCCGCGGGCGAGATCGGGCACCTCACGTACGTGCCCGGCGGCCGGCCCTGCAACTGCGGGCAGCTCGGCTGCCTCGAGCAGTACGCCTCGGGCTCGGCGCTCGACGCGGCGTGGCCCGGACCGCACGAGCGTCCGGCGCCGGTCGAGGTCTTCGCGGCCGCGGCGGCCGGCGACCCTCGCGCGGTGCGCGTGCGCGACGAGTTCGCGGGCGCGGTGGCGACGGCGGTGCGCCTGCTGGTGCTCACGTGCGACGTGCGGCGCGTCGTCGTCGGCGGCGGGGTCAGCGGCGTCGGGACGCCGCTGCTCGACGCCGTGCGGGAGGTCCTCCGGGCCGGGGCCCTCTCCTCGCCGTTCCTCGCCTCGATGGCGCTGGAGGAGCGGGTCACCCTGGCGCCCGCGGGCGCACCGGTCGGCGCCGTCGGCGCCGCCGTGGTCGGGCGCGACGGCGCCCTGAGCGGAGGTCGTTGATGGAGGTCGTGATCGCTCCCGCCGAGGAGCTCGCCGGCGTGGCCGCCCAGGCTGTCGCGGGCCTGCTGCGCTCGATGCCGGACGCCGTGCTGGGCCTGGCCACGGGCTCCAGCCCGCTCAAGGTGTACGACGAGCTGGTGCGTCTGCACGAGCAGGAGGGCCTCTCGTTCGCGCGGGCGCGCGCGTTCATGCTCGACGAGTACGTCGGCCTGCCCGCCGAGCACCCGCAGCGGTACCGCAACGTCATCCAGACCGAGCTGGTGGGCCGGGTCGACTTCGCCGCCGACGCCGTGCGCGGCCCCGACGGCCTGGCCGACGACATCACCGCGGCCTGCGCGGAGTACGAGGCCGCGATCGCCGAGGCGGGGGGCGTCGACCTGCAGATCCTCGGCATCGGCACGGACGGGCACGTCGCGTTCAACGAGCCCGGCTCGTCGCTCGCGTCGCGGACCCGGATCAAGACGCTGACGGCGCAGACCCGCCAGGACAACGCGCGGTTCTTCGACGACGACGTGGACGCCGTGCCGCGGCACGTGCTGACCCAGGGCCTCGCGACCATCATGTCCGCCCGGCACCTGGTGCTCGTGGCGACGGGCCGGCAGAAGGCCGAGGCCGTGCACCAGCTCGTCGAGGGGCCGGTCAGCGCGATGTGGCCCGGCACCGTCCTGCAGCACCACCCGCACGTGACCGTCCTCGTCGACGACGCGGCCGCGTCGCGCCTGCAGCTCGCCGACTACTACCGCGAGACCTACGCGTCGAAGCCGGGCTGGCAGGGCCTGTGACCGTGCGGCCGGGCGGTGGTCGCCGCCCGGCCGTGTCGGGGCCGCGACGTAGACTTCCGCGCATGAGCGAGCCCTCCTTCCCCGGCACCGGACCAGACGACCCGTTCCGGCCGGACCAGGGCGGCGCGACCTCGGTGCTCGAGCGGCCGGAGACCACCGAGCAGGTCGAGCCGGGGGACCACGAGCGCTTCGCGCACTACGTGCGCAAGGAGAAGATCCTCGAGTCCGCGATGAGCGGCAAGCCCGTGATCGCCCTGTGCGGCAAGGTGTGGGTCCCCGGCCGCGACCCGAGCAAGTTCCCGGTGTGCCCGGTGTGCAAGGAGATCTACGAGGGCCTGCGTGAGCCGCAGGACGGCGAGGGCTCCGGTGCGGAGGGCGGCGGCTCGGGGTCCGGTGGCGGACGGCGCTGGGGCTTCGGCCGCGGCTCCGGCAGCGGTTCGTGAGCGGCGGCACGCGCCCGTCCGTCTCCGCCTCGTCCGACCCGACGCACGCCTCGTCGTCGGCTGCCTCCCACCTGCCCCCGGCCTTCCCGGCCCGGGCGCCGTGGGGGACGGCCGGCAAGCTGCGCGCGTGGCAGGCCGAGGCGCTCGAGGCGTATCGCGAGCGCCAGCCGCGCGACTTCCTCGCGGTCGCGACGCCGGGCGCCGGCAAGACGACGTTCGCGCTGCGCATCGCGACCGAGCTGCTCGAGGCCCGGGTCGTGCGCCGGGTGACCGTCGTCGCGCCGACCGAGCACCTCAAGCGCCAGTGGGCGGACGCCGCGGCGCGGGTGGGCATCCGGCTCGACCCGAGCTTCAGCAACGCCCAGGGCCGGCACGGGCACGGCTTCGACGGCGTCGCGGTCACGTACGCGCAGGTGGCGAGCAAGCCGGCGCTCCACGCGGCGCGCACGACGGCGGCCCCCACACTGGTGATCCTCGACGAGGTGCACCACGGCGGTGACGCCCTCTCGTGGGGCGACGCGGTCCGGGAGGCGTTCGAGGGCGCCGCGCGGCGGCTCAGCCTCACCGGCACGCCGTTCCGCTCGGACACGGCGGCGATCCCGTTCGTCCAGTACGCGCCCGACCGCGACGGCGTGCGGCGCAGCGTCGCCGACTACACCTACGGCTACGGCGACGCCCTGCGCGACCACGTCGTGCGGCCCGTCCTGTTCCTGTCCTACAGCGGCTCGATGCGCTGGCGCACGCGCGCCGGTGACGAGGTCAGCGCCCGGCTGGGCGACCCGCTGACGAAGGACGTCACCGCGCAGGCCTGGCGCACGGCGCTCGACCCGGAGGGCGAGTGGATCCCGAGCGTCCTCGCCGCGGCGGACCGCCGCCTGACGGAGGTGCGCCGCTCGGTGCCCGACGCGGGCGCGATGATCATCGCGACCGACCAGACGGACGCCCGCGCCTACGCGGGGCACCTCGCCCGGCTCACCGGCGAGTCGCCGACCGTGGTCCTCTCCGACGACTCCGGCGCGGGCGACAAGATCGACGCGTTCTCCGCGGGTGACTCCCGGTGGCTGGTCGCCGTCCGGATGGTCTCGGAGGGCGTCGACGTGCCGCGGCTCGCGGTCGGCGTCTACGCGACGAGCACGGCGACGCCGCTGTTCTTCGCGCAGGCCGTCGGCCGGTTCGTCCGTGCCCGGCGCCGCGGCGAGACGGCGTCGGTGTTCCTGCCCAGCGTCCCGCAGCTGCTCGCCCTCGCGGGCAGCCTCGAGCTCGAGCGGGACCACGCGCTCGACCGGCCGCGCACGGCGGAGGAGGACGGGGCGGGCTTCGACCCGGAGGCCGCCCTCCTCGAGGAGGCGAACCGCGAGCGCTCGGGCCCGGACGCCGTGGGTCCGGACGGCCTGGAGGGGGCGTTCCAGGCCCTCGAGGCGCAGGCCACGTTCGACCGGGTGCTGTTCGACGGGGGCGAGTTCGGGACGGGCGCGGAGGTCGGCTCGGACGAGGAGCTCGACTTCCTCGGCCTGCCGGGGCTGCTGGAGCCGGACCAGGTCGCCACGCTGCTGCGGCAGCGCCAGGCGGACCAGCTCAGCGGCCGGCGGTCGCGTGGGGCCAGCGGGCCCGACGAGGCGACGCGCGAGTTCGACCACCGCCGGCAGGCGGAGCTGCGCAAGGAGCTCTCCCAGCTCGTCGGGGCATGGTCGCGTCGCTCCGGTCAGCCGCACGGGTCGGTGCACGCGGAGCTGCGGCGTCGCTGCGGCGGCCCCGAGGTCGCGCTCGCCGACCCCGACCAGCTCGCGTCGCGCGTCGCGATGGTGCGCGGCTGGTTCGTCGGCAAGCGCTGACCGGCCCGCCCGGCGCCGGTCGGGTCAGCCGAGGCGGAGCGTGGTCGTCGCGAGGGCGGGCTCGTCGGCCGACAGCCGGCGGGCCCCGCGCGGCAGCTCGGCACGCGACTCGCGGTGCCGCTCGCGGGCCGCGGCCACCCCGGCGGCACCCGTCCACCGCTCGTCGACGACGCCGTCGGTGACGAGCGGGACGAGCAGCGGCCGCAGGGCGTCGTCGTCGGGCGCCCAGCCGCGCACCGCCTCCTCGGGGCCCGTGACGACCACCTCCTCGACGGCGCGTCCGTCGGCGCCCAGCCGCCGCGCCGCCGACTTGCGGCCGCCGACGCTCGTCTTCGCGCTCGAGCGCTTCTCGACGGGCACCATCGCGCCGTCCGCGCCCTCGCGCGCGACCAGCTTGTAGACCATGCCGCAGGTCGGCGCGCCCGAGCCGGTGACGAGCGAGGTCCCGACGCCGTACGAGTCGACCGGAGCGGCGGCGAGCGCGGCGATGGCGTACTCGTCGAGGTCCGACGTGACGGTGATCCGGGTGCCGTGCGCGCCGGCCTCGTCGAGCTGGTGGCGGACCTCGGAGGCGAGCACCCCCAGGTCGCCGGAGTCCAGGCGCACCGCCCCGAGCCCGGTGCCGGCGACCTCCAGCGCCAGGCGCACGCCCTCGCGCACGTCGTAGGTGTCGACCAGGAGCGTCGTCCCGCTGCCGAGGGCCGCGACCTGGCTCTCGAACGCGGAGCGCTCGTCGTCGTGCAGCAGCGTGAACGCGTGGGCCGCCGTCCCGATCGTCGGCAGGCCGTACCGCCGCCCCGCCTCGAGGTTCGACGTCCCGGCGAAGCCCGCGACGACCGCGGCCCGCGCGGCCGCCACCGCGGCGTCCTCGTGCGTGCGGCGCGCGCCCATCTCCAGGCACGGCCGGTCGACGGCGGCGCTCGTCATGCGGGACGCGGCCGACGCGATGGCGGAGTCGAAGTTGAGGATCGAGAGCACCACGGTCTCGAGCAGCACCGCCTCGGCGAACGTGCCCTCGACGACGAGGACGGGGGACTGGGGGAAGAACACCTCGCCCTCCGCGTACCCGTGGACGGTGCCCGTGAAGCGGTAGTCGGCGAGCCAGCCCAGCGTGGCGTCGTCCACGACGCCGGCGGCGGCCAGCCAGTCCAGCTCGTCCTGCTCGAAGCGGAACCGCGTGAGCTCCTCCAGCACGCGCCCCTGGCCTGCGACGACCCCGTAGCGCCGCCCGGCCGGCAGGCGTCGGGTGAACACCTCGAACACGCAGCGGCGGTCGGCGGTGCCGTCCGCCAGCGCCGCCTGGAGCATCGTGAGCTCGTAGCGGTCCGTCAGCAGCGACGTCGTGGTGTCGGGCAGCGTCGTGCCGGGCGTGCTCGTCATGACTCGCACGCTAGGGCCCCGGCGGGCGACCGGCCAGGTCAGGGCGCCTACAGTGAGTGCCGTGCCCGTGCTCACCGCCCCGTCGGAGGTCGCCGAGGCCGCGAGCGACGCCGCGACCGACGACCCGTGGGTGACGATCGTCTGGAACGACCCCGTGAACCTCATGACGTACGTGACGTACGTCTTCGAGACCTACTTCGGCCACCCGCAGGACGTGGCGCACCGGCTCATGCTGCAGGTCCACCAGGAGGGGCGGGCCGTGGTCTCGACGGGCACGCGAGAGGCCATGGAGGTCGACGTGGAGGCGATGCACGGGTTCGGGCTCTGGGCCACCCTGCAGCGCAGCGGGCAGTGATGCGCCGCTTCCGCGCACGCCGGCGCGGGTTCGTCGCCCGGATCGGCGAGGCCGAGCGGACCGTGTTCGCCGCCGCGGCGGCCGACGTCGCGCAGCTGCTGGGCGCGGAGCGGTTCGAGGACGGCGGGGCGCAGGCAGCGGGCGAGGACGCCGCGGCACTGCGGTTCCGGACGAGCGACATCGAGCCGCCCGACGACCCCGCGGTGCGACGCCTGCTGCCGGACGCGTCGCGCGACGACCCGACGGTCGCGGCCGAGTTCCGCCGGCTGACCGAGGACGACGTGCGCGCCCGCAAGGTCGCCGGGCTGGCGACGTGGTGGCGCGCGCTCGTCGACGTTGACGAGCGGCACCCGGACCGCGTGGTCGTGCGCCGCGAGGACGCGCGGGCGGTCGCCGCGGCCCTCAGCGACGTGCGGCTGGTGCTCGCCGACCGACTCGGCATCCAGCAGGAGGACGACGCCGAGCGGCTGCTCACCGAGCTGCAGCTGGCCTCGCCCGAGGAGCCGCTGGTGGCGGCCCGGCTCTACCTCGTCTCGGCCTACGACGCTCTGTCCTGGCTGCAGGAGTCGCTCGTCCTCGTCATGCTCGAGGAGGCGCGCGCGGCGGGCGAGCGGCGCGAGCCGCACGCCGACGAGGGCTAGGCTCGGCCGCGTGAACGACGCCCCCATCGGGATCTTCGACTCCGGGGTCGGTGGTCTCACGGTCGCCCGCTCGATCCTCGACCAGCTGCCGCACGAGTCGACGCTGTACATCGGCGACACCCTCAACACCCCGTACGGCCCCAAGCCGCTCGCCGCGGTCCGCGCGCACGCGCTCGAGGTGACGGACGACCTCGTCGACGCGGGGGTGAAGCTGCTGGTCATCGCGTGCAACTCCGCCTCGGCGGCCATGCTGCGCGACGCGCGCGAGCGCTACACCCTGCGCCGCGGCATCCCGGTGGTCGAGGTGATCCTGCCCGCCGCCCGCCGCGCGGTCGCCGTGAGCCGCACCGGCCGGATCGGCGTCATCGGCACGAAGGCGACGATCCAGTCCCGCGCGTACGACGACGCGTTCGCCGTGGCGCGGGGCGTCTCGCTCGTGTCGCAGGCGTGCCCGCGGTTCGTCGAGCTCGTCGAGGCCGGCGTGACGTCGGGGCCCGAGGTGCTCTCGGTCGCGCACGAGTACCTCGACCCGGTGCGGGAGGCGGGCGTCGACTCGCTGGTCCTGGGCTGCACGCACTACCCGCTGCTCACGGGCGCGATCTCCTATGTCATGGGCGACGACGTCACGCTCGTCTCCAGCGCGGAGGAGACCGCGCGCGACGTCTACCGCACGCTCGTCGAGCACGGCCTCGAGCGGGACCCCGCCGCGGGCCCGCCGACGCACCGGTTCCTCGCGACCGGCGACCCGGGCTCGTTCCAGAAGCTCGCGCGACGCTTCCTCGGGCCGGAGGTCGACGCGGTGGAGCCGCTGGGGGCGCTGCGGTGAGGCTCGTCGTCGTCGGCTGCGCGGGGTCCTTCGCGGGCCCCGACTCGGCCGCGTCGTCCTACCTCGTGCAGGCCGAGGACGAGACGGGCCGCACCTGGTCCGTCCTGCTCGACCTCGGCAACGGCGCGCTCGGGCCGCTGCAGCGCGTGGTCGACCCCGCGACGGTCGACGCCGTCGCGCTGTCCCACCTGCACGCGGACCACGTGGCGGACCTCGCCGGGCTCGACGTGGTCCGCCGGTACCGCCCCGCCGGGCCGTGCACCACGCCCGTGCCGCTGCACGGCCCGGAGGGGACCGCGGCCCGGCTCGCGCAGCTCAACGGCGACGAGGACACGAGCGCCGTCGCGGAGCAGTTCGACGTCCGCACCTGGCAGCCGGGCGTCGCCGTCCGGGTGGGACCCCTCGAGCTCGTGCCGGTGCCCGTCGAGCACCCCCTGCCCGCGTTCGGCGTGCGGGTCACCGGCCCCGCGGAGGACGACCCGGCGCGGCGCGTGACGCTCGCCTACACCGGCGACACCGACGAGTGCGGCGGGCTCGACGTGCTGGCGGCCGGCGTCGACCTGCTGCTCTCGGAGGCGGCGTTCGTCGAGGGCCGCGACGACGCGGTGCGGGGCGTGCACCTCACCGGTCGGCGCGCCGGCGAGGTGGCCGCCCGGGCGGCCGTGCGGCGGCTCGTCCTCACCCACCTCCCGGCCTGGAACGACCCGGCGGTGACCCGCGCCGAGGCCCGCGCGGTGTACGACGGTCCGCTCGACGTGGCGCGGGCGGGCGACGTCTTCGCGCTCTGAGGCCGCGGCGGGACGGCGGGGTCGCCCGGTTAGGCTCGGTGGCATGACCCCGACCCCCTCCGCCCCCTCCGGCGTGCGCCCGGACGGCCGGCGCCCCGACGAGCTGCGCCCCGTCACGATCACCCGCCGCTTCCTGGGCTCCGGCGAGGGCAGCGTCCTCGTCGAGTTCGGTGACACGCGGGTGCTGTGCGTCGCGTCCTTCACGCAGGGGGTGCCGCGCTGGCGCAAGGGCTCGGGTGAGGGCTGGGTGACGGCCGAGTACGCGATGCTGCCGCGCGCGACCTCGACGCGGTCGGACCGTGAGTCGGTCCGCGGCAAGGTCGGGGGGCGCACGCACGAGATCTCGCGGCTCATCGGCCGCTCGCTGCGCGCCGTCGTGGACGTCGCCGCGCTGGGGGAGAACACGATCGTGCTGGACTGCGACGTGCTGCAGGCCGACGGCGGCACCCGCACGGCGGCCGTCACCGGCGCGTACGTCGCGCTCGCCGACGCGGTCGCGTGGGCGACGCAGCAGGGCGTCGTGGCCCCCGGCCGCACGGTGCTGCGCGACTCGGTCGCCGCCGTCTCGGTCGGCATCGTCGACGGCGTGCCCGTGCTCGACCTGCCGTACGTCGAGGACGTGCGCGCCGAGACCGACATGAACGTCGTCGTCACCGGCGGCGGCGCGTTCGTCGAGGTGCAGGGCACGGCCGAGCACGCCCCGTTCGACCGGGCCGAGCTGGACGCGCTGCTCGACCTCGCGCTGGCCGGCACGGGCACGCTCGCGCAGCTGCAGCGCGACGCGCTCGCCGCGCCGGCGGGCGACGGGTCGGCCACGCGGGCGGCGCGATGAGCCCCCGCCTGGTCCTGGCCACGCACAACGCGCACAAAGTCGGCGAGCTGCGCGCGATCCTCGCGCCGGGCCTGCCGGGTCTCACGGAGTCCGACGTCGTCGGCGCCGGTGACGTCGGCGCGCCGGAGCCCGTCGAGGACGGCGTGACGTTCGCCGAGAACGCGCTCATCAAGGCCCGCGCCCTCGCGGCGTTCACCGGCCTGCCCGCGGTCGCCGACGACTCGGGCCTCGCGGTGGACGTGCTCGGCGGCGCGCCCGGCATCTTCTCGGCCCGGTGGTCCGGCCGGCACGGCGACGACGCCGCGAACCTCGCGCTGCTCCTCGCCCAGCTCGCCGACGTCCGGCCCGAGCACCGCGGCGCGCGGTTCGTCTGCGCGGCGGCGCTCGTGACCCCCGACGGCGTCGAGCACGTCGAGCACGGCTCCCTCATCGGCGTGCTCGCGACCGCGCCGCGGGGAGAGCACGGCTTCGGGTACGACCCGGTCCTCGTGCCGACGAACGAGACGCGGACGTGCGCGGAGCTGACGCCCGAGGAGAAGAACGCGATCAGCCACCGCGGGCAGGCGTTCCGGGCGCTCGCGCCGGCGATCGCGCGCGTCCTGTCGGCGGGCTGAGGCGGGACGACCGATGGCGGAGCACCTCGGGCCGCTCGTGGGGGCGTCCGGCGGCTCCGCCACCCCGGGCGCCGCGCAGCTCGTCGCGACCGGCCTGACGTTCGGCTACCCGGGCCGCCCGGTCGTGGACGCGCTGGACGTCACGGTGTCCGCCGGCGACCGGATCGGCCTCGTCGGCGAGAACGGCGCCGGCAAGACGACGCTGCTGCGGCTGCTGGCGGGCGAGCTGGCGCCGAGCGCCGGCACGGTGCGGCGCGTCGGGACCGTCGGGGTGGTCGAGCAGGAGCTCGGCGTCCTGCCCGGCCAGACTGTCGGCGCGCTGCTCGACGCCACGGCCGCCGGGGTGCGGGAGGCGGCCGCGCGGCTGGAGCACGTCCTGGCGACGAGCGGCGACGACCTCGATGCCCTCGAGCGCGCGACGACCCGGTATGAGCAGCTCGAGGCGTGGGACGTCGACCGGCGCGTCGACGAGGCGCTCACCCGGTTCGGCGCGCCGCGCGACCGCGAGCGCCGGCTCGACGCCCTGAGCGTCGGCGAGCGCTACCGCGTGCGGCTCGCCTGCCGGATCGCCGAGCGGGCCGACGTGCTGCTCCTCGACGAGCCGACGAACCACCTCGACGCCGGCGGGGTCGAGCACCTCACGGGCGCGCTGCAGCGCTGGCCCGGCGGCGTCGTCATCGTCACGCACGACCGCCGGCTGCTCGACGACGTCATGACGGCGATCCTCGACCTGGACCCGTCGATGGACGGGCGCCCGACGCTGTACGGCGCGGCACGCTACGCCGACTACCGCTTCGCCCGTGACCAGATGCTCCGGCGGTGGCGGCAGAGGTTCCGTCAGGAGCGCGCCCGGGCGGCGCGGCTGGCCGAGCGCCTCGACGCCTCGTACGAGGGCCTGTCCGACGAGTGGCGGCCGGTCAAGGGCTCGCAGAAGCACCGTCGCGCGACCCGCGCCCGCATCCACGTGAAGGCGGCGGACCGGCTCGTGCAGCGGCTCGAGGCCGAGGCCGTGGCCGTGCCGGAGCCGCCGCTCGCGCTGACGTTCCCCGACCTTCCGGCCGTGCCGCGTCGCTCGTCGCCCGCGGCCGACCCCGACCGCCCGCTCGACCCCGACGCCGACCGTGCCGCCGGTCACCGCGGCCCGCTGCTCGAGCTGCGGGCGCCGCGCGTGGCGGGCGACGGCCGTCCGCGCCTCGACCTGCCCGGCCGCCGCGTCGAGATCCTGCCCGCCGGCCGCCTCCTGGTGACGGGGCCGAACGGCTCCGGCAAGTCCACGCTGCTCGCAGCGCTCGCAGGCACCGTCCCGCTCGACCGCGGCGCCCGGACGGTGGCGGAGGGCGTGCGGCTCGGCGTGCTCGCCCAGGAGGGGCCGACCGAGCACGCGGTGCGCCCGGCGGGTGAGGCGGGCCCCTCGGCCTTCGACGCCTACGCCCGCCGCGCGCTCCAGCTGCTCGGGGCGGGCGAGCTCGACCCGGAGCAGCTCGTCCCGGTCGCGGCGCTCGGCCTGCTGCGCGAGGAGGACCTGGAGCGACCCCTCGCGGAGCTGTCCACCGGCCAGCGGCGCCGGTTCGACCTCGCGTGCGCGCTGCTCGCCGCCCCGCACGTGCTGGTGCTCGACGAGCCGACGAACCACCTCTCCGTCGGTCTCGTCGACGAGCTCACGGCCGCGCTGCGCGCGACGTCCGCCGCCGTCGTGGTCGCCACCCACGACCGCGCGATGCGCGCGGACCTCGCGGACTGGCCGCAGCTGGAGCTGTGAGCGTCAGGCCATCCGGCCGACCCACGCCATCGCCTGGCGCAGCAGCAGCCCCTGGCCGCCGTTCATCTCCACCTGCACCTGCTCCGCGCAGGCCTCCTCCGGCGTGAGCCAGGCGAGGTCGATCGCGTCCTGCTGCGGGCGGCAGTCGCCCGCGACGGGCACCACGTACGCGAGGGACACCGCGTGCTGGCGCGGGTCGTGGTAGCCCGTGACACCCGGGGTGGGGAAGTACTCGGCGACGGTGAACGGCTGCGGCGAGGAGGGGATCATCGGCAGCGCGACCGGCCCGAGGTCCTTCTCGATGTGCCGCAGCAGCGCGTCCCGCACGCGCTCGTGGTACATCACGCGTCCTGAGACGAGGGCGCGCGACATGACGCCCTCCGGGGTCACGCGCAGCAGCAGGCCGACCGCGACGACGTCGCCCGAGTCGTCGACCCGCACCGGGACGGCGTCGACGTAGAGGATCGGGATCTGGGCGCGGATGCGGCTGATCTCGTCCGGGGGCAGCCACCCGGCGGGGCGCTCGGGGTCGGGCGGGAAGTCGGCGGTCTCGGTCACCGTGCCGTTCTACCGTGCTCCGGGCGTCGCGGACGCACCGGCGCGCGGCCCGCGCCCCGACTGGGCGCCGCGACGGCCCGGGAATACCCCGAACCGGGCGGACGCTCTACAGGGCGAAGCCGAGACGAAGGAGAGGCCCGCATGGCCACCACGACGCTGACCGCCGAGTCGATCGGCACCACGATCGAGCAGAACGACATCGTGCTCGTCGACTTCTGGGCCGACTGGTGCGGCCCGTGCCAGCGCTTCGCGCCCGTGTTCGAGCAGTCGTCCGAGACGCACCCCGACGTCGTGCACGGCAAGGTCGACACCGAGGCCGAGCAGCAGCTCGCGGCGGAGCTGCAGATCACGTCCATCCCGACGCTCATGGCGTTCCGCGAGGGCATCCTCGTGTTCCGCCAGCCGGGCGCCCTGCCGGGCCCCGCGCTCGAGCAGGTCGTCAAGGCCGTCAAGGACCTCGACATGGACGACGTGCGCAAGCAGATCGCCGAGCGCCAGGGCGCGGACGCCTGATCCGACCACGACGCACGAAGGGCCGGCCCCCCGGGGGGCCGGCCCTTCGTGTCGTCCGCGGGGCGTGGCGCGCGCCCGCGTGCGGGAGGCGGGACTTGAACCCGCACCGGCCCTCCAGCAGCATGGTGCCCCGACCTGCGGACGAGCAGGTCAGAGCCGATCTGGCACCCTGCGCCTGACCGCTACTCAATCCCGCGATACGCCGCCGCCCTGTTGTCCGGACTACGGCCGACGCACGGCGACAGCTCAGGTGGGCTCCCGAGCGCTAGGGTCCCGCATGAAGGACGTGGCAGTCGCGAGAGCGAGGGCGCGGTGACGACATACACGCCGCACGAGGCAGTCGTCGCGATGGAGCGCGGACTGCGACAGCTCCTCGAGGTCGTCTACACCGCCGACGCCAGCCTGGGCCCCGGGTGGCACCAGACGATGACGACGAAGCAGATCGATGGCCGGGCTTCGAAGGCTCGCGAGCGGTACGTCCTACGCTCGATCAGCCAGGGCATGGAGCCTGGGTTCACGAGCGTCCTGGACTTCGTCGAGCTGAGCGCGCTCGTCGAGTTCCTCCGCAACCGCTGGGACCTGCTCGAGGATGTGTTGGGCCCCGAGCCGGAGATGGGGCCCTTGCTCGACCGAGCGGTGGCGTGGCGCCACGACGCGATGCACGGCAGGGCACTCCCGGCCAGCGCGCGCGACATGCTCTCGGGCATCGCGGTGGAGATCCAGAACAGGATCGGAAGGTTCATGAACGAACGTGACGCCGCGGGGCTGTTCTACCCCGCTCTGACGGCCGCAGGCGACTCGACCAATCGACAAGCCAGCGCAGAACAGATCGCACAGAACCCTGCCGTCATCGTGTTCTCGACACCACGTCTTGTGCGAGTAGGGGACTCCGTCGAGCTCAGCGCGACGGCCTCCGATCCGCAGGGGCGCGACCTGGAGTGGATCGCGAGCCCGTCGTACGGATCCTTCGACTTCTGCGAACCCGGCGTGAGCCCAGGAGTTCTCCGTACGCCGTCGGGCGTCGGCGTCGTCTACCCCTTCGGGTTCGTCGACGGGCTCCGCTCGCGGAACGCGACGATCCACCTGTACGGGCGCGCGGTCGGATCTGACCACTACCAAGAAGCGGGACTCGCTCACGACGTGAGGGTCAGCTTCGCCTTCCACGTACTGCCCGGAGAGGCGCCACGCCCGGCCGGGCACTAGCCCCATCACCTCCGGCGAACATCTGCGGCGTCGAGCCACACACCGCGCGTCTGGCGCCGGTCGTCGGCGAGGTGCACGAGCACGTCGCGCCCGACCCAGTCCTCGGCGACGGTGACGAAGAGCTCGGCGCCGTCGTGCCCCGCACGACGCGTGCCGTCACGGGGATCGGCCGGCGGTCGACGCGCTGCAGGTGCCGGGGCGGGATCGGGCGGGCGTTGACGACGCGCTGCCAGCGGGAGGCGCGCTCGTCGGGGCCGGGGAGGCTGTCGCTCACGAGCCCATCGTCCCTGGGTCGGGTGGCCGGGTCGCTCGGCCGACGTACGTTGAGCGGGTGACGTCCCTGACGAGGAGGTGATGAGGGGTGGGCGACATCGAGAAGCGCGTCGAGGAGCAGGTCGAGGTGGCGAAGGAGCCGCTGGCGGAGCGCGAAGTCGAGCACGACCCGGCGCCGCTGGACGACGACGAGACGCACCAGCTGAACGACATGCTCGACGAGCAGGAGCGGGCATGACGAAAGCGCCCCCACCCCCGCCTCATCTCAACGCAGGGGTGGGGGCGGGTCTGTGCGTAGGGCTAGACCGGGTGCCAGCGGCCGTCGCGGATGAAGCCGTGCATCCCGCAGCAGTCCGGCCAGTAGACCGACGCCTCGATGTACAGCTGCTCGCGCTGGATGAGGTCGTGCGCGCCGACGCCGGCGGGCATCCAGTAGCGGTACTGCCCGAAGTCCGCGTCGTAGCCCTCAGACCGGCCCACAGCGGGTGCTCGCAGTAGTGCCAGACCTACAGGCAGCCGATCGTGTGATCGTGGCCGTCCGGCCCTTCCCACCGCTGCCAGGAATACGCGACGCGGTCGCCGAGCCGGACGACGCACGGCCGGCTGCCTGGGCGCCGACGAGCGCGCCGCGCGTGAGCTAGCAGCCCGTCGCCTCGTGAAGATGCCGCAGCTGCTCGACGCGTACCGCTGCGCAGAGGAGCTCGAGGAAGTCGCCGACTGTCTCGCGGTCGACGTCGACACCCTCCTCGCCCGGATCGACGCTCTCACCACCGACGAGCGCGACCAACTCGTCGCGCTCTACCGGGAGACAGAACACGGATGCTGACCGACGCCCGCTGCCGGCCGTCCGCTCGTCCTCAACGGTCTCTGACGCCGGCGCGAGCGCGCCTGGCGTGGGCGCAGCGACCGACACCCTCAAGGACTGCGTCCCCGAGACCGAAGGACTCATCATGAAGCGCTGCATCCTGGCACTGGTTCCGCTCGTCCTGCTTGCCGGTTGCTCGTCGTCGGGGCCAGGCGCCACCGCCGCGCCGACGCCGCCCTCGGCGCCAATGAGCAGCGCCGCTGCCGAGCCGGAGCAGCCCACGACCGCCGCCGTCGACCCGACTGCGACCGCGCCCACCACGGCGGCGCCGAAGGACGCTCACAGCATCGCGGCCGCCGTGGCGGCTGACGTCAAGTCCGCGGAGAATACCGTCGACCTGACCGAGGACACCGACGGGAACGACCTCCTCGGGCGTCCCCACCAGTACACGTCCGCCACCGTGATCAACATCCAGGGGGCGACCTGCGGTGACGGCCCAGGGGTCGACTGCGGTGCCGTCGTCGAGGTGTTCGACAACGAGGCCGACGCCAAGGCCCGTGCGAAGTACATCGACTCCGTCACGGCCTCGCTCGGCTCCGCATTCGTCGAGTACGACACGCAGGCCGGCAACGCCTTGCTGCGCGTGTCGGGGAGTGTCAAGCCGTCGGTCGCCAAGCAGTACAAGGCTGCGTTCCTCGACGTGGCGGGGAGCTAGAGCTAGCCCTCGAGCTGCGGCAGCGCGTCGCCGAGCATGGTCGTTGCGATGCGGGCCTGCGCGGCGAGCGCGTCGGGCATGAGGTGGCCGTAGGTGTCGCCCGTGGTCTTGAGGGACTCGTGCCCGAGGCGGTGCTGCAGCTGCAGCAGATCCGTGCCGGCCGCGATGCACATCGAGGCGTGGGTGTGCCGCAAGTCGTGCACGCGCGGCGTCTTGCGGAGGTCGGCGGCGACGACCGCCGGGTGCCACACCCGGTCCCAGAAACGGGCCTGCGCGATCCGTGCGCCGGTGGCGGTGGTGAAGACGAGTTCGTCGGCCTTCCGCCCGGCGACGACGTCGCGGAGCACCGGGACGAGCTGGGCGCCGAGAGAGACCGTCCGCCGCGCGCGGCGGGTCTTCGGCGAGCCGAGGTTAGTAGCGAGAGCCGCCGGCGTCCTTCTTCCACGCGCGCGGGACGCGCAGCGTCGCGACGGCCCCGTCGAGATCGAGGTCGCCGACCTGCAGGGCGGTCGCCTCGCCCCATCGCAGGCCGGTGGAGTAGAGCGTGAGCACGAGCGGCCGGTAGTGGGGCAGCACGTGGCCGAGCAGGGTGACGACGTCGTTCTCGGTGAGGATGACCATCTCGCGGTGCGCATGGTCGGACGGCATCGCGACGCCCTTGGCGACGTTCCGGTAGACCCAGCCGCGCTCGTGGCAGGTGGCCAGGACGTCCGACAACAGCGCGTGGGCGTTGCGGATCGACTTCGGGGCGTAGGTCTTGGGCGCTGGAACGACGACCATGGGGTCCTCGCGCTGTGCGGCGATCGCGTTCGCGCGGGCGCGCGCGGACGCCTGCGTCTCGGTGGCGCGCTCGCGGCGACCCACCGCACGACCGCGTCCCTAGTCATCGCGTCGACGGGCAGCTCGCCGAGCACGGGCAGCCACGTGCGCAGCGCCATGCGGCGGTTCCCGGCGACCGTGCCGGGCGTCACCGACGCCGCGATCGACTCCAGGTGCGTCTCGAGCGCCGTGGCGCGTGGGCACGTCCAGGGCGCTGCTCGTCGACGCGGTGCGGATGTCGCGCGCGGCCTGGCCGCCGACCCTGTCCAGCAGCCGGCGGAACTGCTCGGTGCCCTCCGCCGACTCGAACGTCTCCGACGTCACCTTGCCGCCTGGAGCAATGCGGAACGGCACCCGGTAGGCGATCGAACCGTCCGCTCGACGCCGTACGACGGTCTTCGCTGCCACTGGACGCTCCCGGCTGTTGTCCGGTCCTGTTGTCCGGACCTCCGGACTACTCGCCCCAGAATCTCTGTCGCAGGTCACAGCCCTAGCGACACGGTGCGGGAGGCGGGACTTGAACCCGCACGCTCGTGAGAGCACCAGGACCTAAACCTGGCGTGGCTGCCGTTTCACCACTCCCGCGCGGCAGCGAGTCTCCCACACGGCCCGGCGCCGGGTCCGGCGCGGGCGCGAGCCGTCAGTCGAGGCCGAGGTTGCGGCGCAGCTTGGCGACGTGGCCGGTGGCCTTGACGTTGTACTGCGCCAGCTCGACGCGGCCCTCGGCGTCGACCACGACGGTCGAGCGGATCACGCCCGTCACCGTCTTGCCGTAGAGCGTCTTCTCGCCCCAGGCGCCCCAGGCCTCGAGCACCTCGCGCGACGGGTCGGAGGCGAGCGGGAACGTCAGGTGCTCCGCCTCGGCGAACGCCGCGAGCTTGTTGACCTCGTCGGGCGAGATGCCGACGACGGTGAAGCCGGCGCCGTGCAGCGAGGCGAGGGAGTCACGGAAGTCGCACGCCTCCGTGGTGCAGCCGGGCGTGCCCGCAGCGGGGTAGAAGTACACGATCACGCGGCGGCCCCGCAGGTCGGACAGCGTGACCGACCCGCCGTCGGCGGTCGGCAGCGTGAAGTCCGGGGCGAGGTCGCCGGGGGCGAGTCGAGGCACGGGGAGCTCCTGTCGGAGGGCGCGGGACGGCCGCGCGGCGGTCGTTCGGTGTCGCGGGTGGCGCCCGGGGGCGGCCTGGCCAGCCTACGTCGCACGGCCCGGTAGCGTCGGTGCCGTGAGCCTCCCGCACGTCCCGATCCGCATGCTCAACGACCGGCTGCTCGTCTCGCTCGACGGCGAGCCGGGGGAGCGCCGGTCGAACGCCGGCATCCTCATCCCCGCGACGGCCGCGGTCGGCAAGCGCCTCGCGTGGGCGACGGTCGTCGCCGCCGGCCAGCACGTGCGCCAGGTCGAGGTCGGCGACCGGGTGCTGTTCGACCCCGAGGAGCGGGCCGAGGTCGAGCTCGGCGGTGCGACGTACCTCCTGCTGCGGGAGAAGGACGTGCACGCCGTGGCCGAGCCCGACGGCGACGGCGACGGGCCCGGCCTCTACCTCTGAGCCCCGCCCGGCCGGCCGTCGGCTCACCCGATCGGCGCAGCGTCACCGCGGGCGTCCCGCATGATCGTGCGGCACCGTTGACCCGACCGGGGTATCGCTCGTTCGGGTGATCGGTATCACAGCGCGCGGCGCGGGTTCTTGCCCGGTATGCCGCCGTCCTGGTGGTCTGTGCCTCGACGGCGCGGGAACGCCCGCCGGGTCGGACGCGTTCTGCAGGTGACGAGCGTGAGGCGCGGTGACGGAGGGAGGGGTCACGATGACGGTGCCGGAGCCGGTCGACGCCGCAGTCCGGGCGCGGGTCGAGTCGCTGCTGCGCGACCGCGTCCCGCTGACGCTGCTCCTCGACCTGTTCGACCCCGAGCCTCCCTCTGCGCAGGAGCTCCTCGAGGAGGAGAGCGGGTGGCTCACGCCACACGTCCCCGGTTCGCTTCCGCAGCCCCGGGACTGCTAACGTTCCTTCCCGCGCGCCATTAGCTCAATTGGCAGAGCAGCTGACTCTTAATCAGCGGGTTCGGGGTTCGAGTCCCTGATGGCGCACCACCCGGAGGGCCTCCCACCAGCGGCGACGCTGAGGGAGGCCCTCCGTCGTTCCGTCGGTCCGTGGGCTCCCCAGCGCACGGCCGCCCGGGCTAGCGTGGCGGCGATGCCTCCTGGAGCGCACGACCGGCCGACGGCGCCGACCTCCTACTGGGACGACCACGCCGCGGCGTACGACCGGGCCACCGCCCCGCTCGAGCGGCGCCTGCTCGCGCCCGCGCGCCGCTGGGTCGCGGAGCGCGTCCGGGGGAGCACGCTCGAGGTGGGCGTCGGCACCGGGGCGAACCTGCCGTACTACCGGGCCCATGCCCGCAGCGTGGTCGCCGTCGACGCCAGCCCGGCGATGCTCGAGCAGGCGCGCCGGCGCCCGGAGGCGCGCGGCGTCGACCTGCAGGTGGCGGACGCGGCGGCGCTGCCCTTCGACGACGCGCGGTTCGAGACGGTCCTGTGCACGTTTACCCTGTGCTGCGTCCCCGACGAGCGGGCGGTGCTGCGCGAGCTCGCACGGGTGGTGCGGCCCGACGGCGTCGTGCTCGTGGCCGACCACGTCGAGTCGTCCGCGGCGCCCTGGCGGGCGCTCCAGCGGCTGCTCGACGCGGTCACCCCGGCGGCGGCCGGCGAGCACCACCGCCGGCGGCCCTCGTCGTCGCTGGACCACGCGGGCCTGGTGCTCGAGGAGCGGGAGGCCTCCCGGTGGCGGCTCGTCGAGCGGTTCGCCGCCCGGAGGCAGGCATGAGCCGCCGTGCGGCGTGCACGGTGGATCGCGACGATGAGGGAGCCGGCGCCCGGCCGGCACCCTGGGACGGAGGTGCAGCGTGGCGGACGAGCGCGAGTTCGACGTCGTCGTGATCGGCGGCGGTGCGGTCGGGGAGAACGTGGCCGACCGTGCGGGGCGCACGGGCCTGAGCGTGGCGATCGTGGAGCACGCCCTGGTCGGCGGGGAGTGCTCGTACTGGGCGTGCATGCCGTCGAAGGCGCTGCTGCGGCCGGGCGCGGTCCTCGCAGCGGCGCGCGCGGTCCCCGGCGCCCGTGCGGCCGTCGACGGCGACCTCGACGTCGAGGCCGTGCTGGCGCGCCGCGACGCGATCACGCACCGCTGGGACGACTCGTCCCAGGTCGACTGGGTGCACGGCGCCGGCATGACGCTGCTGCGGGGCCACGCACGGGTCGACGGCCCGCGGCACGTGGTCGTGACGCACGAGGGCACGGAGACGTCGGTGCGGGCGCGCGCCGCGGTCGTGCTGGCGACCGGCTCCGAGCCGGTGGTGCCCGGCATCCCGGGCCTCGCCGAGATCGAGCCCTGGACGAGCCGGGACGCGACGGCGGTCGAGCACGTGCCCGCGCGGCTGCTGGTCCTCGGCGGGGGCGTCGTCGGGGTCGAGATGGCGACGGCGTTCGCCGACCTGGGCACGCAGGTGACACTCGTGGTCCGCGGCGGGCGGCTGCTCGGGGGCGCCGAGGCCTTCGCGGGGGAGGCGGTGCTCGCGTCCCTGCGCGGGCTCGGGGTCCGGGTGCTGCTGGAGGCCGACGCGGAGGAGTTCCGGCGGGGCGACGACGGTGTCGAGGTGCGTGTGCGCACGGCGACGGGCCAGGAGCAGCACGTCGTGGACCAGGTCCTCGTCGCGACCGGGCGGCGGCCGCGCACCCGTGCGCTGGGGCTGGAGAGCGTCGGCCTGGAGCCGGGTGCACCGGTCGAGGTCGACGACGCGCTGGCCGCCACGGGCGTCGACGACGGCTGGCTGTTCGCCGTCGGCGACGTCACCGGGCGGACCGGGACGACGCACCAGGGCAAGTACGACGCCCGGGTGGCCGGCGACGTCGTGGCCGCGCGCTTCGGCACCGCCACGGAGCCGGGCCAGCCCGACGCGGACCAGGAGCGGACGGCGGCGGACTGGAGCCGGTACCGGGCGACCGCCGACCGGCGCAGCGTGCCGCAGGTGGTGTTCTCGCGCCCGGAGGTGGCGTGGGTCGGCCTCACGGAGCAGGCGGCGCGCGACGCCGCGCTCGAGGTGCGGGTGCTCGACTACGACCTCGCGAACCTCGCGGGCGCGTCCGTGCTGTCCCCGGACTACGCCGGCCGCGGCCGGCTCGTGGTCGACGCCGCGCGCGACGTGGTGGTGGGTGCCACCTTCGTCGGGCCGGAGGTGGCCGAGCTGCTCCACGCGGCGACGATCGCCGTGGTCGGCGAGGTGCCGCTGCAGCGGCTCTGGCACGCCGTCCCGTCCTACCCCACGCTCAGCGAGGTGTGGCTGCGGTTCCTCGAGGTCGCCGGGCTGTAGACGCCGACGGCGGGGCGGGCTGGTCGCCCGCCCCGCCGTCGAGGGGCCTCGCCGGTCGGCCGTCAGCCCGCTGCGAGGGACCCGTCGCTGGAGGAGACGACGCCGATCGCGGCGTCGCCCTGGCGCAGCGCCTGCCCGATGAGGCCGAAGTCGAAGGACTTGAACTCGCCGAACTGGATGCCGTACGTCTCCTTCAGGCCCAGCTGGCAGAAGGGCCGCTCCGGGCACTCCGGGGGGCCGGCCATGACGACGCCGGAGCAGGTCTCGGCGAGGTCGCTGAGCGTCGTGAGCTGGTGCTCGTCCGCGAACTTCTTGGTGACCGCGAACGCGTTCTGGTCCTGCGCGGCCGACGGCGTGCCGAGCGTGACGCCGTACTCCTCGGCGAGCGGCGTCATCGCGGTGACCGTCGCGTCCACGTCCGGCGAGGCGATCGGCGTCGCGTCCGCCCCGTTCTTCTGCGCGTTGAGGTACTCGGCGAACGTGGCCGCGTACTCGGGGAAGACGGCGAGCGTGCCCTTGGCGAGCTGCGGCGCGTAGGTCTCGCGGTTGCCCACGGTCTGGACGCTCGCGTCGTAGCCGGCGGTGCGCAGGACCTCGGCGTACACCTCGGCGAGCGTCGAGCTCTCCGAGAAGTTCGCGGCGCCCACGACGAGCTTGCCGGCCCCGTCCTTCTTCTCCGGGGCGGCGAGCCCCTCGTCGGCGACGAACGTCTTCGCGGCGTCGGACGACGTCTGGCGGTCGATGTCGACGGCCTTGTTGAGGGCGATGAGCTTGTCGGTGTCGAGCGCCGCCGAGACGGTGTCGAGCAGCTCGACGACGTCGGGGTGCTCGGCCGCGACGTCGCTGTTCACCGCGGGGATGACGTTGTCGGCGTTCTGCAGCTGCTTGTCGTCCTCGAGCACGACGAGCGTCTGGTCCGCGATCGGGGCGCACTCCTCGAGCCCGGCGGAGCCGCTGCTCGTCGGGGCGGCCTGGCCGCCGCCCGATCCCGGGGTGCCACAGGCACCCAGGAGCAGGGTGGCTGCCGCCAGGGCGGACAGGGCGATGGTGCGGGTGGCGCGCATGGGGTGCTCCTCGCGTCGGGGCCGGTGCCGGGTCGGGACGGACGTGCGGACCTCGGACGTGCTCACGGCCGGGGACCATTCGAACCGGCCGCCGCGGCAGCGTCAACCGGAACGGGCGAGCGGCGCGCGCGGGCGCCGGGGCGCTCGGAGCGGGCGAGCGCCCGCAGGCCGGCGGGGGTCACCGCGCGCTGGGCGAGCGCGAGCAGGCCCTCGACGGCCAGGCACAGCGCCGCGACGAGGAGGCCGCCGGCCACGACCTGGCCGTAGCGCTGCAGGCCGAAGCCGGTCACGACGATCGACCCGAGCGACGTGCCGCCGACGAGCGCGGCCAGCGGCACGGTCGCGAGCACCTGCACGGCGCCGGTGCGCAGGCCGGCGGCGATCTGCGGGACGGCCAGCGGCAGCTCGACCACCCAGAGGCGCCGCGTGGGCGACATGCCGACGCCCCGGGCCGCGTCCCGCACGTCGGCGTCGACCTCGGCGAGGCCCGTCACCGCGCCGCTCAGCAGCGGCGGGACGGCGAAGACGGCGCACGCGAGGACCGTGGCGGTGTTGCCGAAGAGCCCGCTCGCGGCGAGCAGCGTCAGCAGGGCGAGGGTGGGCAGGGCCCGGGTCGTGTTGGCGACGAGCACGCCGAGCACGGCGCCCCGCCCGCGGTGGCCGAGCCAGACACCGAGGGGCAGCGCCACGACCGCCGCCAGCAGCACCGCGAGGAACGAGACCCGCAGGTGAGCCCCCGCGAGGGCGACGACACCGTTCGGGCCCGTCCAGTTGAGGGGGTCGTTGAGCCACAGCAGCGCCTCGTTCAGGACGTCCACGCCGCACCTCCCGCCGGACCCGCGGCCCGTGCGTCCGGCGCGCTCACGCGGCGGCCCCCGACAGGACCCGGGCGTCCCGTGACCACGGCGTCAGCACCCGGCCGGCGAGGGCGACCAGGAGGTCGAGCACGAGCGCGAGGACGAGGCACAGGACCGTCGCCGTCATGATCTCGGCGTGGTAGTTGCTCCGGAACCCGCGGAACATCAGCTGCCCGAGCCCGCCGAAGCCCACGACGACGCCGACCGTCACGAGGGCGACCGTCGTCACGGTCGCGAGGCGCACGGCCGAGACGACGGTGGGCAGGGCCTGCGGCAGCTCGACGGTCCAGAGCATCCGTGCGCGCCCGTAGCCCATGCCGCGGGCCGCGTCCCGCACCGCGGGGTCGACGCCGCGCAGGCCCACCAGCACGCCGCGGACGAGGACGAGCAGCGCGTAGAGCACCAGCCCGATGAGCACGGTGACGCGGCCGATGCCGGTGTACGGCGCGAGCACGGCGAACAGCGCGAGCGAGGGGATCGTGTAGAGCACGCCCGTCGTCCCGAGGACCGGACCGGCGAGCCGGGGGCGCAGGTGCGCGAGGGCGCCGAGCGGCACGGCGACGACGATCGCGATCGCGATCGCCTGCAGCGTCAGGCTGACGTGCTGCTCGAGCGCGCGCGCGACGTCCTCGCCGTTGCGCTCGAGGTACGTCCACGAGAACCACGGGTTGGGCGGGGGGTCGGCGGCCCGGTGCATGCGGCGAACGTATACGCCTCGTCCGACATGGGCGGGTCTGTGCCCATGTCGCACGCACGGGTTACGGTCGCCCGATGGACGACGTGACCATCCGGTTCGAGCACGTCAGCAAGGTGTACGCGTCGCGCGAGCAGGATGCGGCGGTCGACGACCTCACCCTCGACGTGCGCGCGCACGAGGTGCTCGTGCTCGTCGGGCCGTCCGGCTGCGGGAAGTCCACGACCCTGCGGATGGCGAACCGGCTCGTCGAGCCGAGCTCGGGCCGGATCCTGCTCGAGGGCGAGGACGTCACGCGCGTCGACCCGGTGGGGCTGCGACGCCGGATCGGCTACGTCATCCAGAACGTCGGGCTCTTCCCGCACCGCACGGTGGCGCAGAACGTGGCGACCGTGCCCCGCCTCCTCGGCTGGGACCGTCGCCGCACGTCGGCCCGGGTCGACGAGCTGCTCGACCTCGTCGGGCTGGACCCCGCCCGGTACGCGAGGCGCTACCCGCACGAGCTCTCGGGCGGGGAGCGGCAGCGCGTCGGCGTCGCCCGGGCGCTGGCGACGGACCCGCCCGTGCTGCTGATGGACGAGCCGTTCGGTGCGGTCGACCCGGTGGGCCGCCGGCGCCTGCAGCAGCAGTTCGCGCGGATCCAGCGCGAGCTGGGCACGACCGTGATGCTCGTCACGCACGACATCGACGAGGCGGTCCGCATGGCGGACCGCGTGGCCGTCCTCAGCCCCGGCGCGCACGTCGAGCAGCTCGCGGCGCCGCTCGACGTCGTCGCACGTCCCGCGACGCCGGCGGTGGCGGACCTCGTCGGCCGCGGCCGCGTCGCGCGGCTGCTGTCGCTGGGCACCCTCGAGCGCGCCGACCTCGGGCCCGACGACGCGCCCACGCCCGCGGACGGCGCCCCGCGCGTCGCGCTGGGCACGGAGCTCGGCGAGGCGCTCGACGCGCTGCTCGCGGCGGACGGCCCGGTGCTCGTCACCGACGGCGAGGCGGTCGTCGGCCGGCTCGGGCCGGACGCGGTCGTCCGCGCGCTCGCCCGCCTGGCGGCGGACGACGACGCCGGCGGCGGGGCGACGACGGCGGGGCCGCCGGAGCACGACCGGCCCGTCGGTACGCTGAGCCGGTGACCGAGACGACGGCGAGGCTCGCTCTCGCGACCTGCGCAGCGCTGCCCGACCTCGACCCCGACGAGCAGGTGCTGCGCGACGCGCTGCGCGAGCGCGGCGTCGCGCACGACGTGGCGGTGTGGGACGACCCGACGGTCGACTGGGGCGCGTACCCCCACGTGGTCATCCGCTCCACGTGGGACTACACCGAGCGGCCGGCCCAGTTCACGGACTGGACGCGCCGCGTGGAGCGGACGAGCACGCTGCTCAACCCCGCCGAGGTCATTGCCTGGAACATCGACAAGACGTACCTGCGCGACCTCGACGAGCTCGGCATCCCGATCGTCCCCACCATCTGGCTGGACCCCGAGCGCAACTTCAACGCCCGCGCCATCCACACGCGCTTCCCGGCGTTCGGCGACTTCGTCATCAAGCCGACCGTGAGTGCCGGCTCGCGCGACACCGGCCGCTACAAGGCCGACGAGACGCCGTCGCGGTCGCTCGCGATCATGCACGCGAAGAACCTGCTCGGGGTCGGGCGGCGCGTGATGATCCAGCGGTACCTGCGGCGCGTGGACACCCAGGGGGAGACGGCGCTCGTCTTCATCGACGGTGAGTTCAGTCACGCCGTGCGCAAGGGTCCCCTGCTCGAGGGCCCGTACCGCGCGGGGGAGTCGGACGGCGTCCTCTACCGCGAGGAGGTCATGTCGCCGCGGGACGCCGCGCCGGAGGAGCGCGAGCTCGCCGAGCGCGTCGTGGCGGCCCTCAAGCAGGTGTTCCCGCACCTGGACGGGCCGTTGCTGTACGCCCGCGTCGACCTCATCCGGGACGACGAGGACGCCCCGGTGCTGCTGGAGCTGGAGCTGGCCGAGCCGTCGTTGTTCTTCCAGCACGGCCCGGGCTCGGTCGAGCGGTTCGCCGACGCGCTGGCCGCGCGCCTCTAGTCCGCGGACCGGCGTCCGGGACGATGCGAGGCAGCGCGTCCGGAACCGGTACACTCCTGCTCGGCCTCGGGCGCAGCCCGGGAGTCCGTGGTGGCTATAGCTCAGTCGGTAGAGCACCTGGTTGTGGTCCAGGGGGTCGCGGGTTCAAGTCCCGTTAGCCACCCCATGCGAGAGGGCGCCGAGATCACTCGGCGCCCTCTCGGCGTTCGTGCGGGTGCGCCGGCGGCGTCAGGCCGGCAGCACGCCGGTCTTCACCGAGGTGGAGACGACGTCCGCGGCGATGCGCTTGGCCGTCGCCGAGTCGGGACCGGGCTGGGCCGGCAGCAGCGCCGCGCGGTAGTAGCGCAGCTCGTCGATGCTCTCGAGGATGTCCGCGAGCGCCCGGTGGCCGCCGTTCTTCTCCGGCGAGGCGAAGTACACGCGCGGGTACCAGCGGCGGGCCAGCTCCTTGATCGAGGAGACGTCGATCACCCGGTAGTGCAGGTGGTCGACGAGCTCGGCCATGTCCCGCTCGAGGAACGCCTTGTCCGTGCCGACGCTGTTGCCCGCGAGCGGCGCCTTGCGCGGCTCCGGGACCCAGGTGCGGACGTACTCCAGCACGAGGCGCTGGGCCTCCTCGAGCGTCGTCCCGCCTGCGAGGTCGTCGAGCAGGCCCGACGTCGTGTGCATCGCGCGCACGTAGTCGCCCATCTGCTCCAGGGCTGCGGGCGGGGGGGCGATGAGCACGTCGACGCCCGTGCCGAGCACGCGCAGCTCGGAGTCGGTGACCACGGCGGCGACCTCGACGAGCGCGTCGGCACCCAGGTCGAGGCCGGTCATCTCGCAGTCGATCCACACGATGCGGTCGGCGCTCTCGTGGCCGTTCGGCTGGGACGACGTCGAGGATGCTGGCGTGCTGGTCACGCGGTCAGCCTAGAGCCACGGCCCGGGCGTCCGCGTGGCGGGGGTGCCGGGGCGCGGATAGCGTCGCGTCGCATGATCGAGCGGCTGGGTGCGTGGTTGCGGCAGCGGCCGGTGGTGTGGGTGCTCGCGCCCGGCATCGTCCTCATGGTCGTCGGCCTGGTCGTGTTCGGGGTCCTGCTCGAGGCCGTCCTGGACGGGGACGAGCTGTGGGCGCTCGACCAGGAGGTGCTCGCGTGGATGGTCGCGCACCGCACGGACCTCATGACCGCCGTGCTCGCGGCGATCACGTTCGTCACCGGTCCGGTCGTCCTCCCGATCGCCGTCGCCGTCGGGTGCGCCGTCTGGGTGCGCGTGCGCCGGGAGTGGTGGCGGCCGTCCCTCCTCGCGCTGGCGATGATCGCCTCCACGCTCGTCGGGCTGGCGGTCAAGGGGTTCGTCGGCCGCGAGCGCCCGCCCGCGGAGACGATGTTCATCCCGGGCGCCGAGACGACGGCGTCCTTCCCGTCGGGCCACACGCTCGGCACGGCGACCCTGCTCCTCGTCGCGGGCTACCTGGACGCCAGCCGTCACCCGACGCGGGGGCGCGTCGTGGCGTGGGCGGTGGCGACGGTCGTCGGGACGGGGCTCGTCGCGCTCTCCCGCCTCTACCTGGGCTACCACTTCCTCTCCGACGTGCTCGCCGCCATCGCGCTCGCCGTGGCCGTCCTGGGCGTGGTGTGCGCGGTGGACCGCTGGCACGTGTGGCGGCGCCGCGACGTGCCGCCGACCGAGCGGCTCCCGGTGCAGCCGTGACGCGTTCGCGCCGCTAGTCGTCCTCGTCGTCCTCGTCGTCGCGGTGCGGCGAGGGCAGCGTCGCGGCGACCGCGGCCGAGACGACGACCACGACGGCGGCGCCCGCGGCCCCCACGAGCGCCGTGCGGTCGCCGACGCCCGCCCAGCGCAGGACGAGCCAGATCGCCGCGCCGGCCACGGCGCCGAGGGCCACCCGCTGCAGCCAGACGGACGCCGCGCTCGCCGCACGGTCGCGGGGCGGGCGGGCGGGCTGCGCCGGCCCCGACGCGTGCCGGCCCATCAGCGACCGCCGTCGCCGGTCCGCCCGGCCGCCAGGCCGCTGAGCCGTCCGCACGCGGTCATGGTGGCACAGGGGGCAGGCACCGCCCGCCGGACGGCCCGGCCGGTGCGGAGGAAAGGGGGCAGACGCCGGTCGCCCGGTCGCGGTACCGTCGCCGCGTCGAGAGGGGGATCGACATGTCGACGACGACACCCGGACGCTCCGTCGTCCGACCGGAGCGCACGGCCGAGTGGTTCATGCTCGGTGCGTCGCTCGTGGCCGCCGGGTGCGCCTGGCTCGCACCCGCGGCCGGCGTGATGCTGGCGGCGCTGCTCGCCGTCCTGCAGGCGTTCCTGCTGGGGACCGTCGCGCGCGGGTCGCGGCTGCTCGCGGCCGCGTTCGTCGTGGCGCTGCTCACCGTGGCGGCCGGCCTCGGGAGCACGCTCGTGACGCCGGCGCAGGCCGAGCCGTCGCCGTCCGTGGCCCTGCCGCCGCCCTGACGCCGGCCGGGGCGCGGGGGCGCGGGTCGGCCGCTCGGCGGCGCCCCCGGCAGGACTCGAACCTGCAACCGACGGATTAGAAGGCCGTTGCTCTATCCGTTGAGCTACGGGGGCCCGACGGCGGGTCGTCGTCGGCTGCGGCCGGGGCCGCTGCCGGCGAGCGCCGTCGTCGTCAGCATCGTAGACGCCGTGCCTGCGCGGCCCCCGGGAGCACCCGGCGGGGGTCCTTCCCGCGCGCCGTGTTTGTCCTGGTCAGCCGAGCCGAGACAATGGAGGCGTGACCGCCGCGCCCGAGACGAGCCCGCCGACCGGCGCGTCGCCGTCGGCGCGGGCGTCGCGCGGCGCCGCGCTGCCGGACGACGACCCGCGTCACCTGCTCGCGCGCCCGCTCGCGGCGACCTCGCTCCTGGACGCCGTCACGGACCTGCGGCGCGACGTCGCGGCGACCGGCTTCCCGCTCGACCTGCCCGGCGCCGGAGCGGCGCGCGGCTCGCGCGACCGGCTGCTCGACCAGCTCGACGAGCACCTCGTGCCGCGGCTGACGGAGCTGTCGGCACCCGCGGTCGTGGTCGTCGCCGGGTCGACCGGCGCCGGCAAGTCGACGCTCGTCAACTCCCTCGTCGGCAGCGAGGTGAGCACCGCGGGCGTGCTGCGCCCGACGACGCGCCAGCCCGTGCTCGTCCACCACCCGCTCGACACCGAGCTGCTCTCGCACCACCCGGTGCTCGAGTCCGTGCAGGTCGTCGCCGACGAGCACGTGCCGCGCGGCATCGCCGTGCTCGACGCCCCCGACCTCGACTCGGTGCTGGAGTCCAACCGGGAGTCGGCCCACCGGCTCCTCGAGGCGGCGGACCTGTGGCTGTTCGTCACGACCGCGGCGCGGTACGGCGACGCCCTCCCGTGGCAGGTGCTCGAGCAGGCGGTGCAGCGCGGGGCGTCGATCGCGATGGTCCTCAACCGCGTCCCGACCGCGTCGCTGCCGACGGTCCGCGGGGACCTGCTCGGCCGGCTGCGGGACCACGGCCTGCAGGGGTCGCCGCTGTTCGTCGTCCCGGACGTCGGCCCCCACGTCGGGATGCTCGAGCCGCACGTCGTCGCGCCGATCCACCGCTGGCTGGTGATGCTCGCCGGCCCGGACCGGGCGCGGACCGTCGTCGGACGGACGCTGCGCGGGTCGCTGACGGCGCTGCGCGCGTGGGTCGACGAGCTGGCGGAGGCGGTCCAGGAGCAGTCGGACGCCGCGGCCGGCCTGAGCCGCCGCGTCGACGCGGCGGCCGACGAGGCGGTCGGCTCCATCACGATCGCGCAGGGTGCGGCCGTCGACGGCGCGGTCCGGGGCCGGTGGGTCGAGCTCACCGCACCGGGCGGCGTGCTCGACGGCCTCGTGCGGCGCTCGGGCCGGGTGCGCGCGGGGCGCGGAGGCAGCGCGCGCCAGGAGGCCCTCGCCGCGCTGGTCACCGACCTGACGCACGCGGCGGCGACCGCG
>NZ_HE978588.1:3154487-3160416 GCF_000312005.1 Cellulomonas massiliensis JC225 | reverse complement strand
CGCGTCCCGTCGGCCGCGCGGCTGCGCGGGGAGGCGCAGGACGCGCTGCGCGGCGTGGACGTCACGGTGCGCCGGCCGGCGGCGGCGCTCGCGCTCGTCGTCGGGTCGCTCGTGCTGCTCGCCGCGGCCGTCGGCCTCGTCGTGTGGCGCGTCGCGGCCTCCGGGGCACCGGACTGGGCCCTCGTCGGGGCCGCCGGCGCCGCGGCCGCAGCCGTCGTCCTGTGGCTGGTGGCCCGCGGGGTGCGCTCGCGCGCGGCCCGCCGCCGCTACGAGGCGGTCGTCGCCGACGGGCGGGCCGCGCTCGCCGGGGTCGTGCGGCGGGGGCTCGTCGAGCCGACGGCGCAGGTGCTGGCCGAGCACCGGGCCGTGCGGGAGGCGCTCACCGAGGCGGCCGGCTGACGAGCCGCCCCCAGACCGAGCCGACGACCTGACGATCCACGGGTCGCCCGCCGCCGCTGCCGCGGGCGCGGGCGATGCCGGAGCGTCGACCTCGACCCGGACGGTCCGGGTCGAGGGAGGTGTCGGATGAGCACGCAGTCGCTGGAGGTCACGGTCGCCGGGTGGATCGGCTCGGAGGTCCGCAGCTATCACGAGAACGACGGCGGGGTGCCGTTCGCGTCGTTCCGGCTCGCCAGCACGCGGCGGGTGCGCGACCGGGAGACCGGTGCGTGGCGCGACGGGCGCACGGAGTGGTTCACGGTCAAGGCGTGGCGGGTCACCGCCCTCAACGTCGCGCAGTCGCTGTGCAAGGGGGACCCGGTCGTGGTGCACGGCCGGCTCTCGACCGAGGAGTGGGTCGCCGCCGAGGGCGTGCGGACGTCGCTCGTCCTGGTCGCGGACGCGGTGGGGCACGACCTCGCGTACGGCTCGACCCGGTTCCGCCGCACGGTGGCCCGCACGGAGCGCACCGAGCTGCCGGACGTCACGCGCCTCGACGAGCTGCCCGACGACGCGGCCGCGGTGCTGGACGCCGTCTCGCAGGCCGAGCCCGACCGGGAGCCGGACGACCTCGAGACCGAGGAGGGTCCCCTGCCGCCCGCGGACCTCGGGCTCGTGGGAGCGGCGTCCGCGCGCGTGTGACGCGTGGTCGGACGCGGGCACCGGCGTGGATCCGGGCGTGCCGCCCGGATCGCCTAGGCTGGGGGACCGGCCCGGCGGTCCGTCGCGGCGCGCCCGGACGAGCGCAGGACGCTCCCGAGCGGGCGGACGCACGACGACCGGCGGCCCCGCGGACCGACGACACACGACCAGAGGGCGGACGAAGAGCCTGTGGCTGAGTTCATCTACACCATGTACAAGGCGCGCAAGGCGCACGGAGACAAGGTCATCCTCGACGACGTCTCCCTGAACTTCCTGCCGGGCGCCAAGATCGGCGTGGTCGGCCCCAACGGCGCGGGGAAGTCCACGATCCTCAAGATCATGGCCGGCCTCGACCAGCCGTCGAACGGCGAGGCGCGGCTCGCGCCGGGCTACTCCGTCGGGATCCTCCAGCAGGAGCCGCCGCTGAACGAGGACAAGACGGTGCTCGGCAACGTCGAGGAGGGCGTCGCCGAGATCAAGGGCAAGCTCGACCGCTACAACGAGATCTCCCTGCTCATGGGGGAGCCCGACGCGGACTACGACGCGCTGCTCGCGGAGATGGGCCAGCTGCAGGAGGCGATCGACGCCGCCGACGCGTGGGACCTCGACGCGCAGCTGGAGCAGGCGATGGACGCCCTGCGCTGCCCGCCGCCCGACGCCGACGTCTCGGTGCTGTCCGGTGGTGAGCGCCGCCGCGTCGCGCTGTGCAAGCTCCTGCTCGAGAAGCCGGACCTGCTGCTCCTCGACGAGCCCACCAACCACCTCGACGCCGAGTCGGTGCTCTGGCTCGAGCAGCACCTCAAGACGTACCCCGGCGCGATCCTGGCCGTCACCCACGACCGGTACTTCCTCGACAACATCGCGGAGTGGATCTGCGAGGTCGACCGCGGCCGCCTGTACCCCTACGAGGGCAACTACTCCACGTACCTGGAGAAGAAGCAGGAGCGCCTGCAGGTCCAGGGCAAGAAGGACGCGAAGCTCGCCAAGCGCCTCAAGGACGAGCTCGACTGGGTCCGGCAGAACGCCAAGGGCCGCCAGACGAAGTCGAAGGCGCGTCTGGCGCGCTACGAGGAGATGGCGGCGGAGGCGGAGCGCACGCGCAAGCTCGACTTCGAGGAGATCCAGATCCCGCCGGGCCCGCGCCTGGGCAACGTGGTCCTGGAGGCGAAGGACCTCGAGAAGGGCTTCGACGGGCGCACGCTCATCGACGGGCTGAGCTTCACCCTGCCGCGCAACGGCATCGTCGGCGTCATCGGCCCGAACGGCGTCGGCAAGACGACCCTGTTCAAGACGATCGTGGGCCTCGAGCCGCTCGACGCCGGCGACCTCAAGATCGGCGAGACCGTCAAGATCTCGTACGTCGACCAGAGCCGTGGGGGCATCGACCCCAAGAAGACGCTCTGGGAGGTGGTCTCGGACGGCCTCGACTTCCTCAAGGTCGGCAACGTCGAGATCCCGTCGCGCGCGTACGTGGCCTCGTTCGGCTTCAAGGGCCCGGACCAGCAGAAGCCGGCGGGCGTCCTGTCCGGCGGCGAGCGCAACCGCCTCAACCTGGCGCTCACCCTCAAGCAGGGCGGCAACCTGCTGCTGCTCGACGAGCCCACCAACGACCTCGACGTCGAGACGCTCGGCTCGCTGGAGAATGCGCTGCTCGAGTTCCCCGGCTGCGCCGTCGTCGTCTCGCACGACCGGTGGTTCCTCGACCGGGTGGCGACGCACATCCTCGCCTACGAGGGCACGGAGGAGGACCCGGCGAACTGGTACTGGTTCGAGGGCAACTTCGCGGCGTACGAGGAGAACAAGGTCTCCCGGCTCGGCGCCGACGCGGCGCGCCCGCACCGGGTGACGTACCGCAAGCTGACGCGCGACTGACCGCGGACCGACGGCCGGCGTCGAGGGCTCTCCTCGACGCCGGCCGTCGTCGTCCCCGCGCGGCCGCCGGCTCCGGCAGGCCCTCCACCAGCCGAGACGCCACACTGAGGGCATGACGGCCGACCAGGACGCCGCGCGCCGGCCCGACCTGCTGGGTGCGGCCGAGCTGCTGCGGGTCCGGCTCGCCGCCGTCGCCCTGCCCCTGGACGTCGCCGGTGCCGCGTCCGCGCGCGCCGACCTGCGCGCCGCCGCCGACCAGCTGGACGACCACGTGCTGCCGCGCCTGCGGGCGAGCGGTGCGCCGCTGCTGGTCGTCGTCGGCGGGTCGACGGGAGCGGGCAAGTCGACCCTCGTCAACGGGCTCCTCGGCGAGCGCGTGACCGAGCCGGGCGTGCTGCGCCCCACGACCCGTTCGCCGGTGCTCGTGCACCACCCGGTCGACGAGGGGTGGTTCACGACCGACCGGGTGCTGCCGGGCCTCGCGCGCGTCACCGGCGGGGCCGGTGCCGACCACGGGCGCGCGCTGCGGCTGGTCCCGACGGACGCCCTCCCGGCCGGGCTCGCGCTGCTGGACGCACCGGACATCGACTCCGTCGAGACGGCGAACCGCGAGCTCGCCGCCCAGCTGCTCGCGGCGGCGGACCTGTGGCTCTTCGTCACGACGGCCGCCCGGTACGCCGACGCGGTCCCGTGGCAGCTGCTGGAGGCGGCGGCCGCCCGGCACGCGAACGTCGCGCTCGTCGTCGACCGGGTGGACGCGGGGGCGGAGGCGGTCGTGGCGGACCTGCGCCGGCTGCTGGACGAGCACGGCCTGGGCGAGTCGCCGCTGTTCGCCGTGCCGGAGACGCCGGCGACGGGCGGGCTCCTGCCGGAGGAGGCCGTCGGCGAGGTCGCCGCGTGGCTCTCGGACCTCGGGTCCGACGCCGGGGCGCGTGCCGAGGTCGCCGCGACGACCCTCGCCGGTGCGCTGGCCGACCTCGCCCGGCGCGCGCGCACGCTGGCGGCGGCGCTCGACGAGCAGGCGGCCGCGGACGAGCGCCTGCGCGCCGTGGTCCGCCGGCACGCCGACGACGCGGTCGAGCAGGTCGTGCGCGCCACGTCCGACGGGACGATGCTGCGGGGCGAGGTGCTCGCGCGCTGGCAGGACCTCGTCGGCACGGGCGAGCTGCTGCGAGCCGTCGAGCAGCGCGTGAGCCGTCTGCGGGACGCCCTCGGACGCGTGGTCCGCGGCCGGCCGGCCCCCGCCCCCCAGGCGGAGCAGGCGATCGCGCACGGCCTGGAGGCGGTCGTCCTCGACGCGCTCGACGACGCCGCGGAGCGCACCGACGCGTCGTGGCGGGCGGACCCCGCGGGGGTGGCGCTCGCGGACGGCACCGGCGGGGGCCGGGCGGGAGCGACGTCGCGCGCGGCCGTCGCGGAGCAGGTCCGGCGCTGGCAGGGGGACGTGCTGGACCTCGTGCGGGAGCAGGGGGAGCGCCGGCGCGGGACGGCGCGGGCGCTCTCGTTCGGCGTCAACGCCCTGGGCGTGGCGCTCATGGTCGCGGTCTTCGCCTCCACGGGCGGTCTCACGGGCGTCGAGGTGGGGATCGCGGGCGGGACGGCGGTGCTCGCGCAGCGGCTCCTGGAGGCGGTGTTCGGCGACGAGGCGGTGCGGCGGCTGACGACGACGGCGCACGAGCGCCTCGTCGAGCGCGTGCGGGCGCTCGTCGACGACGACCTCGGGCGGTTCGAGGGCCGGCTCGACGCGCTGGCCCTGGAGCAGGCGTCCGAGGCGGCGGCGCGGCTGCGGGCCGCGGCCGACGAGGTCGAGGCGGCGCTCGCCGCGGGACCCGAGCCGGCGCGGACGACGCCCGCCTCGCACGCGAGCGTGCAGCTGCGCGGAGCCGACGCGTGGCGTCGTGCCCACCCCGGCGGCCGGCCCGGCGCGAGCGGCTCGATGGCGCCGGCCGTGCCGGTGGGGGCCGGGACGGGGACGGGCGACGAGGGGGCACCCTCCCGCACCGGCTTCTGGCGTCGGCTGCTCGGCCGCCGGGACGAGCGGCGCGACGCCGACGAGCGCCCGGAGGGACGGTCGTGAGGCTCGATCTCGCCGCGCGGGGCGACGCGCTCGAGCAGGCGCTCGACGCCGCCGGCGAGCACCTCGCCGACTCGGTCGCGCAGCCGGCGCGGGCCGTGCTGCAGCGGGCCCGCGAGCGCGGAGGCCTGTCCGCCGAGCACACGGTCGTCGCGCTCGCGGGCGCGACCGGCTCGGGCAAGTCATCGCTGCTCAACGCGCTCGTCGGCCGGCAGGTCGCGGCGCCGGGCGTCCAGCGACCGACGACGTCGCACCCGCTCGCGGTCGTCCGCGGCGAGGGCGCCGGCCCGCTCCTGGACTGGCTGGACGTGGGCCGTCGGGTGGCGGACGACGGCTCGCTTCCCGGCCGGTCCGCCGCGGGGGCCGCGCCCGACGGGATGGTGCTGCTGGACCTGCCGGACCACGACTCGATCGTCACCGAGCACCGGGCCCGCGCGGACCACGTCGTCGAGCGCGCGGACCTGCTGGTGTGGGTCGTCGACCCCCAGAAGTACGCCGACGCGGCCCTGCACGAGCACTACCTGCGGCCGCTGGCGGCGCACGGCGCCGTGACGGTCGTCGTGCTCAACCAGGCCGACCGGCTCACGCCGGAGGAGCAGCGCGCGTGCCTGGCCGACCTGAGGCGGCTCGTCGAGGAGGACGGCCTGGCGGGAGCGCGCGTGCTCGCGGCGTCGGCGGCGACGGGGCAGGGCGTCGACGAGCTCGCCCGGCTCCTCGCCGACGCGGTCCGCCGCCGCCAGGCCTCGGTGCAGCGGTGGGAGGCGGACGAGCGTGCCGCAGCGGCGCGCGTGCTCGACGCGCTCGGCTCGGCGCCCGCCGGGACGGACCTCGGGCGCGCGACGCGGCGGCTCGTGGACGCGCTCGAGCAGGCGGCTGGCGTGCCGGCGGTCGTCGGGGCCGTGC
>NZ_HE978588.1:3121677-3153985 GCF_000312005.1 Cellulomonas massiliensis JC225 | reverse complement strand
CCGCCCGGGCGCGGCGCTCGCTGCGGTCGGCGGTCGAGGAGGTCGCGACCGCCCGGGTGGTCGGCCCGGTCACCGCGGTCGTCACCGCCCACGCCACCGCGGCGGCCGCGGCGCGGCGTGCGGCCTCCTGACCTCGGCCGACCGCGGCGACGGGCCTAGGATCGCCCGGGGCGGTCGACCCGACGGCGGGCGGCCCGACGACGAGGAGGCAGCCATGCGCATCGAGGTCCCGGTCCAGCTGCGGTGGTCGGACCTCGACGCGTACGGCCACGTCAACAACGCGATCATGCTGCGGCTGCTCGAGGAGGCCCGGATCTCGGCGTTCTGGTCGCACCCGGTCGGCACCGACGGGGTGCGGGCCGACCCCGACTTCCCGACCGCCGTGCTCGACGCCGGGCCGGACGCCGACCTGCACACGCTCATCGCCCGGCAGGAGATCGAGTACCTGCGGCCCCTCGGCTACCAGCGCACCCCCGTGACGGTCGAGCTCTGGGTCGGCCACCTCGGCGGCGCCAGCCTCGACGTCTGCTACGAGGTGCGCGACCGGCCGTCGTCCGTCGAGGGCAGCGTCGTGTACGCCCGGGCGGTCACGACCGTCGTGCTCGTCGACCGCTCCGGGTCGCCGACGCGCATCGGCCCGGACGAGCGCGCCGCGTGGCAGCCGTACGTCGAGGCCCCCGTGCCCATGCGCCGACGCCCGTGAGCGGGGCGGAGCGCCCGGCGGCGGCGCCCGACGACGCGACGACCGTGCCGACCGTGCCCGCGCCGGCCCCCGGCGCCGTGCACCACACCGCGTGGACGACCGACGAGGGCTACGCGCGCCGCGTCGCCGGCGCGGTCTTCTGGCGCTGGGTCCTGCCGTGGGTCCTCGCCGGGGTGGTGCTCGTGGGCGTGCCCGCCGCGCTGGTCCTGCGCACCGGCCCGGGGTTCCTCCTGACCGTCCTCGTCCTGCTTCCCGTCGTCGCGGCGGCCCTGCGCGCGCTGATGGTGCGCCAGGCGGGTCGTCAGCTGCCGGCGGGCTCGCGTCTCGCGCTCGCGCTCGAGCCCGAGCACCTCTTCCTGGCGGGCCCGCTCGGCGCGTCGCACGTCCGGTACGAGGCGCTGTCCCGCGTGCGGCGCCTCGGGCGGGTGGTCCGGCTGCGGCAGGGGTCGACCCGGGTCTTCCTCGCCGGTGAGCTGCTGCCGGACGACGCGCTCGACGAGCTCGTCTGCAGGATCACGGCAGCGCGGCAGCGCTGACGTCCGTCCGGGCGCGCTCGGCGGTCTCGGCGGCGCGGGCGATGTTGCGCTGCATGCCGCCGAACACGACGCCGTGGAACGGGTAGACCGACCACCAGTAGAGCTGGCCGGCCAGCCCCCGGGGGTGGAACAGCGCCCGCTGGCGGAACCGCGTGGGCGGTCGCGTCCAGCCCGGCGAGCCGGGCGTCGTGCCGTCGGGCTCGTCCTCGTCGTCGATCGCGAGCTCGAGCCACGCGAGGCCGGGCACCCGCATCTCGGCGCGCAGCCGCAGCAGCCGGCCGCGCTCGACCTCCTCGACGCGCCACCAGTCGACCGTGTCGTCGACGGCGAGGTGCCGCGGGTCGCGGCGGCCGCGGCGCAGGCCCGGGCCGCCGACGAGGCGGTCCGCGACGCCGCGGACGCGCCACGCGAGCGACCACGAGTACCAGCCGCGCTCGCCGCCGACGGCCTCGAGCACCCGCCAGAGGGCGGCGGGCGAGGCGTCGACGAGGACGCTGCGCTCGTCGGTGTACAGCGAGCCGCCGGCCCACGAGGGGTCGCTGGGCAGCGGGTCGCTCGGCGCCCCGGGCACGGCGGCGGAGGACCACCGCGTCTGCACCTGCGCGTCCCGGACGCGGCTCAGCGCCAGGCGCACCGCGCGGTCGAAGCCGACGAGCCCGCCGGGCGGGTCGGCCACGTGGTCGGCGATGTCGTGCTCGTCGCAGACCACCTCGTGCACGAGGGACTCGACGAGGGGGCGCGCCAGCCCTCCGGGCACCGGGGTGACGAGCGAGACCCACAGGCTCGACAGGCGGGGGGTCAGGACCCCGACGCCGACGATGACCCGGCGGTGCAGCCCCGCGGCGTGCGCGTAGCGCTGCATCATGTCGCGGTACGTGAGGACCTCGGGGCCGCCGATGTCGAAGGCGCGGCTCACGTCGGGCGGCATGGCCGCCGAGCCGACGAGGTACCGCAGCACGTCACGGACGGCGATCGGCTGGATCCGGTTGTCCACCCACCGGGGCACCGTCATCGCGGGCAGCCGCTCCGTGAGGTAGCGCATCATCTCGAACGACGCGGATCCGGACCCGAGGATCACCGCCGCCCGCAGCACGGTCGTCGGCACCCCGGACGCGAGCAGGATCTCGCCCACCTCCGTGCGCGACTGCAGGTGCGGCGAGAGCTCCTCGCCCTCGGGCACCAGCCCGCCGAGGTAGACGATGCGCGCGACGCCCGCCTCGCGGGCCGCCTGCGCGAACACCAGCGCCGTGTGCCGGTCGCGTGACTCGAACGACCGGCCGGACCCGAGCGAGTGGATGAGGTAGTACGCCACCGCGGCGCCGTCGAGCGCCGCGCGGATCTCGTCGGGCTGCGACGCGTCCGCGGCCACGACCTCCACGTCGCCGTACCAGGGCCGGCCCCGGAGCCGGTCGGGGTTGCGGGCGACCGCGCGGACGCGGTACCCGGCGGCGAGCAGCTCGGGGACCAGCCGGCCGCCGACGTAGCCCGTCACCCCGGTGACGGCGACGAGCGGTCCGCGGGGGCTCCCGTCGGCGTCGAAGCCCGGGACGAGCCCGGGGAGGGTCTGCGCGACGGGCTGCGGCGCGAGGTCGTCGGGCTCCGACCCCACCGAGGGGTCGACCGGGCCGGCCGGGAGCTCGCCCGCGGAGGGGCCGCCTGCTGCGCTCATGGTCGCAGTCTGCGGGGCGGCCACCCGGCCCGCACCCGCAGGGCCGCGCTCAGGCGAGCAGCTCGAGCGTGCGCCGCTCGGCCACCGCGTGGGACCGCGTGGGCCTGATGGTGGCCCCGTGCTCCCAGAGGTCGATGACCCGAGGGTCGATGTACGAGGCGCGGCAGACCGCCGGCGTGTTGCCGAGCTCGGCCGCGACGTCCTTGACGGCCTGCGCGACGACGCGCCGGCGCGCGCGCTCGGACGCCGGCGGCGGGCCGGCGTCGGCCAGCGCGCGGGCGGCGAGCACGGTCGCGTGCCACGTCCGGAAGTCCTTGGGCGTCGCGTCGGTCCCGAGCATGGCCTTCACGTACGCGCCGACGTCCGCGCTCGTCACGTCGTGCCAGGTGCCGCCGTCGTCGCGCCAGGCGAGCAGCTCGTCCGCGTGCGGGCCGTCGTCGCGCCGCCGGACGAGCAGCCGCACGGCCCGCGCCACGTCGTCGTCCTCGACCACCGTGTCCCGCACCTGCCCGGACTTCGCCGGGAAGTTCAGGTGCACGCGCCCCTCGTCGCCGGGGGACTGCGGCGCGAGCACACGCACGTGCGAGCGCAGCAGCGTGGCCAGCCCGTAGGACCCGTGCCTGACCGCGTAGCCCTCGCCGCCGACCCGCAGGTACGCCTCGTCGAGCAGCCGGAACGCCACGGCGAGCGCCCGCTCCCGCGGCATGCCGTCCAGCGCCAGGTCCCGCCGGACGCGCCGCCGGGCGGCGGGCAGGGCACGCGCGACCTGCAGGACGCGGTCGTGCTTGAGCTTGTCCCGCCGCGCCCGCCACTGCAGGTGGTAGAGGTACTGGCGCCGCTGCGCGGCGTCGAGGCCCGCCGCCTGGATGTGCCCGTTCGGCCACGGGCAGATCCACACGTCCTCCCACGCCGGGGGGATCGCGAGGCCGACGATACGCTCGAGGTGGACCTCGTCGGCGATGCGCGCGCGGTCCACGTCGAGGTACACGAACCCCGAGCCCGCGCGCCGGCGGGTCCACCCGGGGGCGTCGATGCGCACGCGTCGGAGCCGGACCATGCCGGAAGTCTGCGGTGCGAGCCGCGCTCGCGCTCGCCGAACGTGGGGGCGGCGGGTCCGGCCGTCAGTCCCGCAGCCGGACCATGCCCTCCTGCGCGATGGACGCGACGAGGCGGCCCTCGCGGTCGAAGACGCGCGTCGCGCCGAGCCCGCGCCCGCCCTGGGCGCTCGGGGTGGACTGGACGAACAGCAGCCAGTCGTCCACGTGCGCGTCCCGGTGCCACCACATCGCGTGGTCCAGGCTCGCCATGGACAGCCCCGGATGCACCCACGAGAGGCCGGCGCGGCGCAGCACCGGCTCGAGCATCACCTGGTCGCACGCGTACGCGAGCAGCGCCCGGTGCAGCAGCTGGTCGTCCGGCACGGGACCGCGCGCGCGGAACCACACGGCCTGCTGGCCCGAGCGGTCCTCGGAGGGCCGCAGGAAGATCGCGCCGTGCACGTGGCGCAGGTCGTACGCGGCGGCGTGGGTCCAGAACGCGGCGCCCGGGTGGTCGACGCCGCTGAGCACCTCGACGGCCGAGGGGACGTCCTCCGGGTCCGGGATCCCGTGCGGCATCTCGTCGGAGAAGTCGATGCCCGGCTGCTGTTCCTGGAACGAGGCGATCATCGACAGGATCGGCGCACCGCCCTGGATCGCGTGCGTGCGCCGGGCCGCGAACGAGCGGCCGTCGCGCAGCCGCTCGACGGCGAACGTGATCGGCTCGTCGAGGACGCCGGCGCGCAGGAAGTAGCCGTGCAGGGAGTGGGGGAGCCGGTCGCCGGGGGCCGTGCGTCCGGCGGCGAGGAGCGACTGCGCGAGCACCTGCCCGCCGAAGACCCGCCCGCGGGGCAGCGGCAGGCTCTCGCCGCGGAACGTGTCGGGCTCGCCGGGCACCGGCTGCACGTCGAGGATCCGCAGCACGGCGGCCATGGGGTCGGGGGTGATGCTGCCCAGGTCGGTCATGCGAGGAAGCGTGCCACGAGCGGGTGCCCGCCGGGCGCCGCACCGGTCGACGAGCCGCCGGTCATTCCTCGAACGAGTTGATCATCGAGAACGCCGCCCGTTCCAGGTAGTCCCACAGCTGCGCGCGGTGCAGCGGCGCCAGGTCGAGGGAGTCGACGGCGGCCCGCATGTGGCGCAGCCAGCGGTCGCGCGCGTCGGGGTTGACCTTGTACGGGGCGTGCCGCATCCGCAGCCGGGGGTGCCCGCGCGTGTCGGAGTACGTCGTCGGCCCGCCCCAGTACTGCTCGAGGAACAGCGTCAGGCGCTCGGCGGCGGGGCCCAGGTCGTCCTCCGGGTACATCGCGCGGAGCACCGGGTCGTCGGCCACGCCGCGGTAGAACTCGTCGACGAGCCGGACGAACGTCTCGTGGCCGCCGATCGCGGCGTAGAAGGTGTCGGGACGCACGCGTCCATCCTCACACGCACGGGCGACGGCCCCGGGCTCCGTCACACGGCCGCTCTGCGACGTGCGCCACAGCCGGGGATAGGCTGGAGGAGCGCGTCGGCACGACGTGCGTGCGATCGGCGCATCGGTGAGCAAGGAGTTCCATGGGCAAGGCAGAGCAGATCCTCGCAGCGCTCGGCGGCGACACGAACGTCGTCGACCTCGAGCCGTGCATCACGCGGCTGCGCGTCGAGGTGACGGACGCCCAGCTGGTCGACGAGGCGGCGCTCAAGGCGTCCGGCGCGTTCGGCGTCGTCCGCTCGGGCCGCATCGTCCAGGTGATCGTCGGCCCGGAGGCCGACAACCTCGCCGCGGAGCTCGACTCCCTGCGCTGACGACCTACTCCTTCGGCCGCGGCGCGCGCCGTCTGCGCGCCGCCGGCGTCGGGTCGGGCTCGGCGGGGGCCGGGTCGACGACCTCCTCGACGGGCGTGCGGCGGGGGTCGCGGGCGGGCGTGTCCGCCGCCCCGGCCTCGGCGTCGGCGCCCGGCTCGTCGGGCGTGGCGGGCACCTCCGCGCGGTGCCGGTCCCACAGGTCCCGCTGACCGGCGAGCGGGACGCCCTCCTCCTGCAGCACGTCGCGGGCGGCCACGCGCAGCGCGCGCGCGACCTCCCACTGCATCGCGGGCGCCGTGCGCACCTTGAGCCGCAGGCCGAACGCGTCGAAGCTCAGCTTCTCGATGGCGGTCACCGTGGGCTCGCCCTGCAGGTACGTCCCGAGCACCGGGTCGTCCTGGACGCGGCGGGCCGCCTGCCGCAGCAGGTCGCGGACACGGTCCACGTCCTGGAAGTAGTCGACGTCGACGTCGACGACGGCGTTCGCCCACCCCTGCGTCTTGTTCCCGACGCGCACCATGGTCCCGTTCGGGACGTACCAGAGCACCCCGTCCGCGTCGCGGACCTTCGTGATCCGCATCGTCACGGCCTCGACGGTTCCGGACGCGGGCCCCACGTCGACGACGTCGCCCACGCCGTACTGGTCCTCCAGCAGCATGAACAGGCCGGTCAGGAAGTCCTTGACGAGGCTCTGGGCGCCGAACCCGACGGCGACGCCGATGACGCCGGCGGAGGCGATGAACGGCGCGATGTTGACGCCGAGCGCGTCGAGGACCAGGAACGCCGCGATCGACCACACGAGGATGCTCGCGACCGAGCGCAGCACCGAGCCGAGCGTGCGCGCCCGCTGCGCGCGCCGGGCGGTGGCGAGGGGGTCGGCGACGCGCAGCGCCGAGCCGATCGGGCTCTCGCCGAGCCGCCCGCGCTCGAACACCGGGCTGCCCTCGGCCACGTGGTTCGTGACGGTCCGGATCAGCCGGTGCAGCAGGTACAGCAGGATCGAGGAGATCGCGACGATGAGCGTCACCCGCAGCGGGATGCCGAGGAACCAGTCCCACAGGTCGTCGGGCCCCCAGCCCTGGGGCACGTAGTCGCCGGCGGGGCTGCTGGTCGGCTCGGGCGTCGGGCCGGCGGCGGTCATGCGCCCAGCCCGGTGCGGTCGGCGACGAACTGGAGCTGGTCCACCGACAGGGCGATCGTGCGGGACAGCGCCCGCCCGCCGTGCCCGACGCCGACCTCCCGGCGCACGAGCACCGGCGCGTCCTGCGGCGGTCGGCTCGTCGCGGCCTGCAGCGCGGCCGCCAGCTTGCGGGCGTGCAGCGGGTCGACGCGGGTGTCGCCCTCGAAGACCGTGAACAGGGTGGCGGGGTACGGCGTGCCGTCGACGACGCGGTGGTACGGCGAGTACCCGAGCAGCCACCCCAGCTCGGTCGGGTCGTCCGCGTCGCCGTACTCCTCGGTCCACGTGACGCCCAGCCCGAACCGCTGGTAGCGGACCATGTCGAGCAGCGGTGCCGAGCACACGACCGCCGCGAACAGGTCCGGCCGCTGCGTGAGGGCCCCGCCCACGAGCAGGCCGCCGTTCGAGCCGCCCATGCAGGCCAGGCGCTCGGGCGTCGTCCAGCCCTCGGCGACGAGCAGCTCGGCGACCGCGTGGAAGTCGTCGAACACGTGCTGCTTGTGCGCGCGCATGCCGTCGCGGTGCCAGTCCTCCCCCTCCTCGCCGCCGCCGCGCAGGTTGGCGACGACGTAGACGCCGCCCGCCTCGACCCAGGCGAGGGTCGTGGCGGAGTAGGCGGGGTCGAGCGAGATCTGGAAGCCGCCGTACCCGTACAGGATCGTGGGGACCGGTGCGAGCGGCCGGCCCGCCGCGTCGAGGGCGTCCGCGCGGGCGACGACGAACGCGCGGACCGGGGTGCCGTCGGCGCTCGTCGCGACGACCTGCCGGACGCGGACCTCGGGCAGGGCCGCGGGCGCGCCCGGCGGGGTCGCCCAGACGACGGTGCTGCCCGTGCGGGCGTCGTAGCGGTGCACCGTGGGGACCGACGTGTGGTCGGTGTAGCTCCACCAGACGTCGGCGCCACCCTCGGGGCGCGTGACGAGCCCCGAGACCGAGCCGAGCCCGGGCAGGGCGACCTCGCCGGTCCACGCGCCCGTGGTCGGGTCGTGCGTCGTCAGCTCGGAGACGGCGTGCCGCCGCCACGCGGCGAGCAGCCCGGTGGGCCGGGCCGGGTCGCCGTCGTCGACGAGCGCGACGTCCTCCAGCACCGCCTCGGGGTCCTCCGCGAGCAGCGTCCGCCAGCCCTCCGGCCCGGGGTCCGTCGGGTCGGCGACGGCGAGCCGGCCGCGCGGCGCGTCGAGGTCGGTGTGCACGTACAGCCGCCCGTCGCGGCCGACGCTCGCGCTCGTCTCCGCGTCCCGGCCGACCGCCACCTCGCGCCAGCGCGGCTCGTCGGCAGCCCCGCCCGCGAGGTCGGCGATCCACACGTCCGTGCGCGGCGCCGTGCCGACGGACGCGTGCAGGAGCACCCACCGGCCGTCGCGGGACACGCTCACGCCGTAGTAGGTGGTCTTGTCCTGCCCCGCGCCGAACACCTCGACGTCCTGGTCCGTGCTCGTCCCCACGCGGTGCAGCCACACCCGACGGTGGTACTGCCGCTCGTCCTCCGGCACGAGCTCCGGGGCCAGCCGGCGCACGTAGTAGAGCTCCTCGCCGCCGGGGAGCCACGCCACCGGGGAGTACCGCGCGCGGTCGATCGGCCCGTCGACCACGGCACCCGTCGCGACGTCGACGATCCACAGGACGCTCTCCTCCGTCCCGCCGGACGAGACCTGGTAGGCCAGCAGGTCGCCCTCCTTCGAGGGCTGCCACGCGTCCAGCGTCGTCGTGCCGGCGGGGTCCAGGGCGATCGGGTCGATGAGCACCCGCTCGACCTCCGTCCCGTCCGGCGCGGGCTCGGCGACGACGACGACCGCGTGCTCCTGCTCGCCCGAACGGCGCGCGAAGAACCGCCGCCGGCCTCGCCACGCGGGCGTGCCGACGAAGCCTGCGCCCAGCAGCTGCCCGAGCCGGTCCGTGAGGGCCTCGGTCCCGAACGGCCCGGCAGCCAGCCGCTGCGCCGCCGCGCGCCGGTGCTCCTGCCACAGCGCGTCCTGCGCGTCGGACCACGCCTGGGTGCGCGGGTCCTGGGCGTCCTCCAGCCAGCGGTACGGGTCGGCGACCGGCTGCCCGTGCAGGTCCTCGACGAGGTCGAGCCGGTCGGCGGGCGGGTACGCGTGCGACAGGGGGCCACTCATGGTCGGCAAGGCTACGACGGCCCGCGCGGCCTGCGCCGACCGTCCGCGCCGGCGGTCGCCGGGCCCTCGTCGTCGTGGCGCCTGGCGCGTACCGCGTGCTCTGGCAGGATCGACGTGTGCTCGACGACTCGGCGGCTCCCTCGCCTGCTCTGCTGCGCCTCGCCGAGGCGCACGGCATCGCGACGGAGTTCTGGAGCTTCCACGGCACCCGGGAGCACCCGCGCACGGGGACCCTGCGGCGGGTGCTGGCGGCCCTCGGCGTCGACGCGTCCTCGCCCGAGCGGATCGAGCTGGCGCTCGCCCACGCCGACGACATGCCGTGGCGGCGCGTCGTCCCGCCCGTCGTCGTCGCGCGGGAGGGGACCGAGGTCCGGGTGCCGGTCCACGTGACCGACGGCGACCCCGTGACCGTCCACGTCGACCTCGACGACGAGGCGGGCGGCGGCCAGGTCCAGCTCGTGCAGGTGGACCTGTACGTCGAGCCGCGCACGGTCGACGGGCGACGGATCGGCCGGGCGACGTTCCTCGTCCCCGACGACCTCCCGCTCGGCTGGCACACGCTGCGCGCGGACGGCCCGAGCGCGGGTGCGCGCGGCACGCTCGTCGTGACGCCCCAGCGCGTGGCGCTGCCCGACTTCCTCTCCGACGGCCCCGCCTGGGGGCTCATGGCCCAGCTCTACTCGACGCGCTCCCAGCGGTCGTGGGGGGTCGGTGACCTCGCCGACCTCGCGGACGTCGCCTGGCTGGTCGGGCACGAGCACGGCGCGGACTTCGTGCTCATCAACCCGCTGCACGCCGCGGAGCCGGTGGCGCCGATGACGCCGTCGCCGTACCTGCCGACGACGCGGCGGTTCGTCAACCCGCTCTACATCCGGCCGGACGACGTGCGCGAGGCGGGGTACCTCTCGTCGGCGGACCGCTCGCTGGTCGAGTGGGCCGCGGAGACCGTCACGCCGCTCAACGCGAGCTCGGCCCCGATCGACCGGGACGCCGCGTGGGAGGCGAAACGCTCCGCGCTCGAGGTGATCCACGCGGTCCCGCGCTCGGCGGCCCGCGAGGCCCAGTACGCCGCGTACGTCGCCGAGGAGGGCGCCGGGCTGCAGACGTTCGCGCTGTGGTGCGCGCTGGCCGAGAAGTACGGGCCCGAGTCGTTCCCGCCCGAGCTCGCGGACCCGGCGTCCCCGGCGGTGGAGGCCGAGCGCATCGCGCTCGCGGACCGCGTCGAGTTCTTCACGTGGCTGCAGTGGGTGGTCGACGAGCAGCTCGCCGCGGCGCAGGCCGCCGCGCGCGGCGGCGGCATGCGGCTCGGGATCATGCACGACCTCGCGGTGGGCGTGCACCCGGCCGGCGCGGACACCTGGATGCTGGGCGACGTGCTCGCGCGCGGCGCGACGGTCGGCGCGCCGCCCGACATGTACAACCAGCAGGGGCAGAACTGGTCGCAGCCGCCCTGGCGGCCGGACGAGCTCGTGCGCACCGCCTACAAGCCGTACCGGGACATGCTGCGCACCGTCCTGCGGCACGCGGGCGCGATCCGCATCGACCACGTCATCGGGCTGTTCCGGCTGTGGTGGATCCCCGAGGGCGCCGGCGCGGGCGAGGGCACCTACGTCCGCTACGACCACGAGGCGCTCGTCGGGATCCTCGCGCTCGAGGCGCAGCGTGCGGGCGCCGTCGTCATCGGTGAGGACCTGGGGACCGTCGAGCCCTGGGTGCGCGACTACCTGTCCGAGCGCGGCGTCCTCGGCACCTCGGTCCTGTGGTTCGAGAGCGACGGGCACGGGGGGCCGCTGCCGCCCGAGGAGTACCGCCGGCTCGTCCTGGCGACGGTGACGACGCACGACCTGCCGCCGACCGCGGGGTACCTGGCGGGCGAGCACGTCGCGATCCGCGAACGGCTCGGCCTGCTGACCGAGCCCGTCGCGACGGTGCGCGCGCAGGCGGAGTCCGAGCGCGGTCGCATGCTCGACGCGCTGCGCTCGCGCGGGCTGGTGGGGGACGACCCGTCGGAGCGGGAGATCGTCGAGGCGCTGCACCGGTGGCTGCTGGGTACGCCGTCCGTGCTGCTCGGCGTCGCGCTGACGGACGCCGTGGGCGAGCGCCGGGCGCAGAACCAGCCCGGCACGGACCAGGAGTACCCCAACTGGAAGGTGCCGCTCGCGGACGGTGCGGGGCAGGTCGTGCTGGTCGACGACCTGTTCACGAACGCCCGCCTGCGCAGCCTGGCGGCGGTGTTCCGGCGCTAGTCCGCGACCGCTCGGGCGCCCGCCTCCGATAGACGAGACCGGCGCAGGGCTGTGGACGGCGCCGTCCGTCGCCGACCTGCTGTGGACGACCCCGAGGCGCGGTGGCGCCCCTGGGACGGTTCGACGGCTCGATCCGTCGACCAGTCAGGGGAATGCCGTGCGTCGTGCCCGCCGGTCCGTGCTCGTCCTGCTCGTGATCGCCCTGCTCGGGGCCCTGCTGCCCGCGTCGGCGCACGCGGCGAGCGGGCCACCGTGCGTCGTGTACCCGGTGCCGACGATGGCGAACTCGGGCGGCGTGCCGGTCGACTACTGGGAGACGGGGCAGGTCGCGACGCTCGAGGCGTGGGCGTACCTCCTCGAGGTCGTCCCCGGCGGCTGCGCCGGTCACACGCCGACGGCGTCCTGGAGCCTCGAGCTCGTCCTGTCGAACTGCTCGAGCCTGCGCCAGGTGCTCGCGTCCGGGTCGGGCGCCGTGACGTCGAAGGACCCGAGCGCCCCGCAGCTGCTCGGCGGGGTGACGGTCGCGATCCCCGCGACCTGCCCGGCGGGCTCGCAGACGAACGCGGGCCGCCCGGTCCAGCGTGGGCGCGCCTGGCTCGAGATGACGCGCAAGGTCGGCGACGAGCCCGCCGGGACGAACGCGCGGGCGTTCGCGGTGATGACGCCCGGGGCGCCCGCGACGCCGATGCCCGTCGGCCTGGTGGTCGGGGGGCTCGCGCCCAGCGGCCTGCAGGCGGACCCCGTCGCATCGTTGACCGGCGCCTTCACGCACGCCGAGACGGACCTGACGATGCCCGTGCGGGGCGCGTCGCTCGACGTCTGGCGCTCCTACAGCTCCGATCTCGAGCGCTCCGGCCCGCTGGGTCGCGGCTGGACGAGCTCGTTCTCCGACTCGCTCGTCGTCGAGCGGGGGGTGGCCGTGACGTGGCGGTCCAGCCACGGGGCCAGCACCGTGTTCCCGTTCCGCAGCGGGACGACGTGGAAGGACCCCTTCGCCAGCGCGGCGACGCTGCAGGAGAACGCCGACGGGACGTTCGTCGTGTCCACCGAGGACCGCTGGGCGCTCACGTTCTCCTCGACCGGCGCGCTGCGGTCCATGGTGGACCGGGACGGCCGCGCGATCACCCTCTCGCGCGACGCCGGCGGTCGCGTCGCGACGGTCGCCTCGGCCGGCCGCTCGCTCGTCTACGCCTACGACGCCGCCGGGATGCTCGCGTCCGTCACGGCGACCGGCACCGGCGGCGCCACCGCGAGGACGTCGTACACGTACTCCGGCGGTCGCCTGACGGGGGTGCGGTCGCCGGGGGGTGTGGAGGTCGCCTACACGTACGACGCGTCCGGACGTCTCGCGAGCGTCCGCAACACGGCCGCCGCGACGCCGCAGGTCTCGGTCGAGTACGGCTCGGGCGGCCGGGTGGTCGCCCAGCGCGACGGCAACGGCCACCGCACCACCTGGGCCTGGGACCCCGCGACGACGACGTCGACGATGACGGATGCGCGCGGCGGCGTCTGGAAGGACGTCTACGCGCGGGGCTGGCTCGTCCGGCAGGTCGACCCGACGGGCGTCACGACGAGGTACACCTGGAACGACGACGGGACGCTGTTCCGCGTCGCGGGGACGACCGGCGACCAGACGATCTTCGACTACGACGCCGACGGCCACGTGACCGACCGGGTGGACGCCGCCGGGTACGTGGACACCACCGTCTACGCCGCCGGGCAGAAGGAGCCCTCGTCGTCGGTGGACCGGCTGGGCCGTCGGACCACCTACGCCTACGACGCACGCCGCAACCTCACGAAGGTGACGCCGCCCGTCGCCGCCGCGGCGACGAGCCTCGCCTACGCCGCGACGATGTTCGACCTGGCGAAGCGGACGCCTCCCGCCTCCGGCGCGACGACATTCGCCTACGACGCGACCACCGGCGACCCCACGGCGGTCACCGCGGCCAACGGCGACCGGACGACCCTGAAGGTCGACCCCTTCGGTCGCCTGGTCTCGACCACGCCGCCGGCGGGCAACGTCGCCGGCGCGACCGGTGAGTGGTCCACGAGGCTCACGCGCGACGCCGCGGGCCGCGTCGTGACCGTGACGGGGCCGACGGGCGTCCTCGGGCGCTACACGTACGACGGCTTCGGCCGCGTCGCGACGCGGACCGACGCCCGGGGCGGCGTGACCGCGTACACGTACGACAACGCCGGCCACCCCACGGCGGTGACCTACCCCGACGGCTCGACCACGACGAGCACCTACGACCGGTCCGGGAACCTCGCCACCCTCACCGACGAGGCGGGCCGGGTGACGTCGTACACGTACGACCTCGCCAACCGGGTGACGGGCGTCGGCGTCGCCGGAGCGACGTGGCGCTTCACCTACGACTCGAACGGCCGCCGGCGCACCGTCGTCGCTCCGTCGGGCCGCACCACGACGCTCTCGTGGGACGCCCGGTCGCTGCTCACCCGCGTGGACTACTCGGACGACACGCCCGACGTGACGTTCGCGTACGACGCCGCCGGGCGCCGCACGTCGATGACGGACGGCTCCGGGACGACCACGTACCGGTACGACGCGCTGGACCGGCCGACGACGGTGAAGCGGGGTGCGGACACGTGGTCCTACGCGTGGGACGCCGCGGGGCGCCTCACGTCGCGCACCGCCCCGCACCAGGCGGCGGTCACGTACGCGTACGACACGGTCGGTCGCCTCGCCAAGGTGACGCGTGGGTCCGTCGTGCTGGCGCGCTACACCTACGACACCGCGGCCGGCACCGTGACCCGGGTCCAGCCGGACGGGATCACGTCGACCCAGCGGTTCGACCGCAACGGGCGTCTCGCGAAGAGCTTCGAGCGGGATGCGGCGGGGAAGCTCGTCGCGAGCACGAGCTACGTGCGGGACGCCGCCGGCAACCCGACCAGGGTGACGGACCTCGCTCGCCGGTCGACCACGCAGACCTACGACGCGCGCGGCCGGCTGACCGCCGCCTGCTACCGGGCGACGACGTGCACGGGCGCGACCGACTACGTGCGCTACGGCTACGACAAGGCCGGGAACCTCGTGACGCTGAGGCGGCCCTCGGGCGCCACGACGTTCACGTACGACGACCAGGGCCGGCTCGTGAGCCAGGACGGCGCCGGTGGCGCGCGGTCGTTCACCTACGACGCGGACGGCAACCAGCTGAGCGGCTCGGGCACGACCTACACGGTGAACGCGGCGGGGCAGGTGACGTCGACCGTGACCGGTTCGACGACGACGCGGTACACCTACACCGGCAACGGCGCGCTGCTGACCTCCACCGCAGGCGCCGCGACGACCACCTTCGACTACGACCCGCTCTCCGTGCAGCTCGTGGGGGAGCGCAAGGGCGCGACCGTCACCCGGGCGTACGTCTACGGACGCGAGCTGACGACGCTCGTGACCGGCTCCACGCTCACGCACTACTCGACCGACGAGCTCGGCTCCGTGGTCACCACCCGCAACGGCTCCGGTGCCGTCCAGCGCACGTACGCCTACGAGCCCTACGGCGCCATCGCCAAGCAGACGGCGGTCAGCGGCGCCGTCGCCAACCCGCTCATGTTCACCGGCGGCCGGACGACGAACGGCGACACCGCCTGGCGCCTCGGCTACCGCGTCTACCACCCGGGCACCGCCGCCTTCACCACGCCCGACCAGGGCGGCACCGGCGAGACCTACCGGTACGCGAGCGCCAACCCTGCCGTCCTGACGGACCAGCTCGGCCTGTTCTCCTGGCAGAACTTCCTCCAGGACGTGAACGCCATCTCGGGCTACGTCGCGGTCGGCGCGGGCATCGTGGCCATCGGCTGCGCGGCCACCGTGGTGTGCGCACCCGTAGCGCCCTTCATCGGCGGCCTCGCCACGACGGGCGCCGCCGTCAACATCGCGTCCGGCGTCGCGCTCGCCGTGATGACCTGCTCGTCGGACGACACGAAGGGCGCCTGCGCCGGCGCCGTCCAGATGGCCGCCTTCGGCATGCTCGGCGCCCGCTTCGGCGGCGGCCGCCTCCTGGCGGCGACGGAGTCGACGGCGGTCAAGGCGACGTCGACCGAGTTCGTCGACCTCGCCTCGGCGAGTCGACGCGCGCACATCATGGAAGGCCACCGACATGGGGGCATCGACGGCAAGACGTGGTTTCCTCAGTCCTGGTCGGACGACGAGATCATGCACGCGGTCTCCGATGTGGCGACCGATCCGAGCATCACGTGGATCCAGCAATCCGGGGTCGCGGGAGCAGAGTTCACGAAGAAGGGAAAGCCCGTGCGCTTCATCGCCGAGGGAGTGCGGAACGGCGTCAACATGCGAGTGGCCATCGAGCCGGGCGGCGAGGGAATCATCACCGCTTTCCCGATCCCGTGACCGGGCATCGCGCTGAGTCGAACGTGATGCAGCGACTGCGCTGGGCGGTCGTCGGAGCCGAGGTTCGTGGCCTTCCGCACCGCGACGTTGCCAACGTGCTGGACTATCTCGACGCGGGCGAAGGCCAGGTCGGCATGGAGCTCCTGTGCACCCAGCTGTACGAGTACGACGTGGCGCTGCCCGTGGCGGAGATCGAGGAGCTCGAGGACCTCGGTCGGCTGCTGTCCGTGGACCCCGAGCTCACGGAAGCGCTGCGCGAGAACGCAGCGCCGTCGTGATCTCAGGGCCCCGCGGACGACGGGGAGTCTCGGGACGTCGCCAGGGCCGCGGTTCGTCCACGGCGCGGGACGAGCTGCTGACATCTTCGATCGAAGGATCGCGTTGACCGACGCTGCCTACTGGACGCTTCCGGCGCTGGCTGACTACTACCTCGAAGACTCGTGGGTCTTGGATGTCACGGCACGTCCCGGAGCGCTGGTGCTCAGGCTGGACTTCGTCCTCCTGGAGTCGCACAGGGCATTCACGGCGCCGCTCCCAGGAGAGCAGTACTGCTATCGCAGCGGCGTCCTGCGCTTCCCGAATGTTCGCCGGCTGACGTGGTCGGACCAGGGGCGGCCTCCAGCCCGCGACGCGACGGGGGAGATCGACTACGGGTCGGTGGACACGTTGCTCATCGGCGACGACCGCCACTCGCTCGTCGGCGACTTCGGGAACATCGAGGTGTCGTCCGCCGCCCCCGTCGTCGAGCTTGACGACGAGCGGCGCTGACGGCAGGCGCCCACGCGATGGACGTCGCAGGACAGTGGTACGACGCCTACGAGAACATCCACGCCGGCCGGTCGACTCTGTCCGGCACGCCGTGCCCGAGCTGCGGGAGCAAACTCCTGCAGCTGGTCTTCCTGGTCGACCATCCGGCCAGCGAGCGCTCGACGTTCGTCTTCTGGTGCGACGCCTGCCTACGAGGACTGCCGCCTGGCCCGGCGCCCCGAGCGGAGGGCTTCCTCCCGACGGTGCGAGGGACGGAGCCCGTTCCCAACTTCTGCATCGTCAAGGAAGAGCCGGAGTGATGTGGCCGCGCGAGCGGCGTCCAGGACACGCGGCAGCCCGTCGGTGGTCGCGCGCCGTCTGCTCCCGGCAACGAGCTCGATGACCGACAGGACGAGCCGCGCGGACATCAACGCGGGTCCGTGATGCGGTCATCCGTGGAGGCGAGCGAGGGTTGCTCGTCCACGAGGTCATGGACTTCACGACCTTGGTCTACGTCGGCGAGGCCGAAGTGGCCTTCAAGAACCTCTGCACGCAGCTCTACGAGTACGACGTCGTCCTCCCACTGCGGGAGGTCGAGGACCTCGAGGAGCTCGGGCGGTTGCTCGGCGTCGACCCGGCGTACGCGCGTGTGCTGCGGGGCGACCACTCATGACAGTGGCGGTCGCCGTCCACGGAGGGCGACCGCCACGTCACGGATGCTGGCGCACTCTCCTCAGCCTCGGCGGCGGTCCGCCTCCTGGGCGGCCCGCGCTCGGCGCACCGAGTCGCGCGACTCCACGAGGAGCCGGCGCAGGCCCGGGCTGGCGTCGGGGTGCTCGTCGAGCCACTGGTCGGTGAGCGCGAGCACGTCGACCGTCTCGTCGTCGGACAGGTCGAGCGGGTACAGGCCGACGGCGACGTTCTGCGCCATCTCGTTCGTCCGCTCGGCCCACACGCGCTCGACGGAGGCGAAGTACGGCTCGACGAACGGGCGCAGGAGCGTGACGTCATGCACGCGCCCGAACCCGGAGATCGTGGCGGCCTGGATCGCGTTCGGCACGGCGGCGTCCTCGACGGCGGCGTGCCACGCGGTCCGCTTCGCGGCGGCGGTCGGCACGGCCGCCCGGGCGCTGGCGGCGGCCCGCTGACCGGTCGCCGTCGGGTCGGCGGAGAGCTGCACCGCGATGTCGGCGTCGCTCGCCCGGCCGCCCACGACGAGCGACGTCACGAGCTCCCAGCGCAGGTCGGTGTCCACCGTGAGGCCGTCGAGCGTCTCCCGGCCGTCGAGGAGTGCGGCGACGGCGTCGAGTTGCTCGTCCGTCCGGGCCCGCCCGGCGAAGGCCTTCACCAGCTGCAGCTGGGTGTCCGAGCCGGGCTCGGCACCTCGCGCCAGCGCGAGGAGGCGGTCCGCGGCGGAGTCGGCCGTCGCGTCCCGGTGCTCGCGGGCGACGTACAGGTCGAGCGTCGTCGCGAGCTGCCGGAGCAGCGTCTGGACGACGGACGAGTCCGTCTCGTGCGCGATGTTGCCGAGCACGAGGTCGACGAAGTCCCGCGCGGGCTGCTCGCCGTCGCGCGTCGCGTCCCACGCCGCGCCCCACACCAGCGTGCGGGGGAGCGACGTCGAGAAGTCGGAGAGGTGCTCGATCGCGGTCGCGAGCGAGGCGTCGTCGAGCCGGATCTTGGCGTAGGCCAGGTCGTCGTCGTTGACGAGGACGAGGGCCGGCCGGGGGAGGCCGAGGAACTCCGGCACGGAGGTCCGCGCACCGTCGACGTCGAGCTCGACGCGCGTCGTCCGGACGAGCGCGCCGGTGTCGCGGTCGAGGTCGTAGCCGCCGACCGCCAGCCGGTGCGGCCGCTGCACGGGGTGCTCGGCGGGGACCTCCTGCACGATGACGAACGACGTGACGCGGTTCTCCGAGTCCACCTCGATCTCGGGACGCAGCAGCGTGACGCCGGCCTGCTCCAGCCACAGGGCGGACCAGGGTGCGAGGTCGCGCCCGGAGGTCGTCTCGAGCTCGGCGAGCAGGTCGCGCAGCTCGGTGTTGCCCCAGGCGTGCTTCGCGAAGTACGCCCGCACGCCGGCGAGGAACTGCTCCTGCCCGACCCAGGCGACGAGCTGCTTGAGCACGCTCGCGCCCTTGGCGTAGGTGATGCCGTCGAAGTTGACCTCGACGTCCTCCAGGTCCCGCATGTCCGCGACGATCGGGTGCGTCGACGGCATCTGGTCCTGCCGGTAGGCCCACGACTTCTCCATCGAGGAGAAGGTCGTCCAGGCGCTGGTCCAGCGCGTGGCCTCGGCGGTCGCGAGCGTCGACGCGTACTCGGCGAACGACTCGTTGAGCCACAGGTCGTCCCACCAGCGCATGGTGACGAGGTCGCCGAACCACATGTGCGCGAGCTCGTGCAGGATCGTGACCGCGCGCCGCTCGACGGTCGCCTCGGGGACCTTGGAGCGGAAGACGTACGACTCCAGGAACGTGACGGCCCCGGCGTTCTCCATGGCCCCGGCGTTGAACTCGGGCACGAAGAGCTGGTCGTACTTGGCGAACGGGTACGGGAAGCCGAACGCCTCCTCGTAGAAGGCGAAGCCGGCGCGCGTGATCGCCAGGATCTCCTCGGTGTCGAGGTGCTCGGCGAGCGACGAGCGGCAGTACACGCCGAGCGGGATCGTGCGGCCGTCCGAGCTCGTCAGCTCGCCGTGCTCGCCGTGGTACGGACCCGCGACGACGGCGGTGATGTACGACGAGATGCGCGGCGTGGTCTCGAACGTCCACGTGGCGGTGCCGTGGTCGGCGCCCCCGTTGCGGTTCACGCCGCCCTCGACCGGCGCGGGCTCGCCCACGGCCGGGTAGTTGGAGACGACGGTCCAGTGCGCCGGCGCGGTGACCGTGAACGTGAACGTCGCCTTGAGGTCGGGCTGCTCGAAGACGGCGAACACCCGCCGGGAGTCCGCGACCTCGAACTGCGAGTACAGGTACACCTCGTCGTCGACGGGGTCGACGAACCGGTGCAGGCCCTCGCCGGTGTTCATGTACGCGCAGTCCGCGACGACGACGAGCTCGTTCTCGGCGGCGAGCCCGTCGAGCGCGATCCGCGAGTCCGCGACCACGGCGGCGGGGTCCAGGGCGCGCCCGTTCAGCACGACCTCGTGGACGGTCGGGGCGATGAGGTCGACGAACGTCGCCGCGCCCTCGGTCGCGGAGAAGCGGATGACCGTCCGCGAGCGGAACGTCGTCGGGCTCGTCGTGAGGTCGAGCGCGACGTCGTACGACGCGGTGTCGACGAGCGAGGCGCGCTCGCGCGCCTCGGCACGGGTGAGGTTCTCTCCGGGCACGCGCAGGACTCCTTCGTGAGGACGTGGACCTCCGCGATCATGCCACGCGCGCGTCGCGGCACCCCCACGGGTTTGCGAGGATGACCGGCGCACGCAGACGACGAGAGGACGACGCATGAGCACGACCGACCAGCCCACGGTGGACTTCTGGTTCGACCCGGCCTGCCCGTGGGCGTGGATGACGTCCCGGTGGATCGACGAGGTCGCCGGGGTCCGAGGGCTCGACGTGCGCTGGCACGTCATGAGCCTGTCGGTGCTCAACGAGGGGCGTGACCTGCCGCAGGACTACCGCGCGCTCATGGACGCCTCGTGGGGCCCCGTGCGGGTCCTCGTCGCGGCGGCACGCGACCACGGCGACACGGTGCTCAAGCCGCTGTACGACGCGATGGGCACCCGGCGGCACCCCGGTCGCCGCACGGACACCGAGGCGATCGTCGCGGAGGCGCTCGCCGAGGTGGGCCTGCCCGCCGCGCTGGCCGACGTGGCCGGCACCGACGAGGTGGACGACCTGCTGCGGGCGTCCCACGCCGAGGCGATGGCGCTCGTCGGCGACGAGGTCGGCACGCCTGTCGTCGCCGTCGACGGGGTCGGGTACTTCGGTCCCGTCGTCACGCCGGCGCCGACCGGTCAGGCGGCGCTCGACCTGTTCGACGGGCTCGTCCTCATGACGCGCGTGCCGGGCTTCTACGAGCTCAAGCGCACCCGGACGTCCGGGCCGCAGCTCTGACGTCGGCGCCCGTCGCCGGCGGCGGACCTGGGTTGGGATGTCCGGAACGTCCGTGTGATCCTGGGACGTCGCCGGCACCCGCCGGCGGTCGGGCCGGCGCCCGACGGCCGCAGGACGGGGAGGACACCGCACGATGAGCCGCACGATCCGGATCTGGGTCGTCGTCGACCTGGTGCTCGTGGTCATCGCCCTCGTGCTGCTGGCGGTGTGGATGTCCGGCGGTTCCGGGACCCCGGGCGGCGAGGGCACGGGCGGCACCGCCTCCGCCAGCGCCGAGCCGACGCCCGGGGGGTCCGCCGGCCCCAAGGCTCAGGCGTTCCAGCTGCCCAGCGGCAACATCCGTTGCGCGATGTCCGGCGACGGCGTCACCTGCACGATCCGGAACATCGCCTACGACCCGCCGGCCGTGCCGGGCTGCAACGGCGAGACCGGCCACGTGGTGGCGCTCAACGAGGACGGGTTCGCCTTCGTGTGCGTCGACGGCTCCGCCCCCGCGGTGCCCGAGGGCCCCGTGCTCGAGTACGGCTCGCAGGCGAGCGTCGACGGCTACACGTGCCGCAGCGCGTCCGACGGCGTGACCTGCACGCGGGACGACGGCACGGGCTTCAAGCTCGCCCGGGCGAAGTGGCAGGAGGTCGGCTGAGCGCCGACCTCCTGCCCCCGGCTCACCAGATGCGGACCCGCTCCTCGGGAGCGAGGTAGAGCGCGTCGGTCGGCGTGACCTCGAACGCGTCGTAGAACGCGTCGATGTTGCGGACCACGCCGTTGCAGCGGAATTCGTTGGGGGAGTGCGGGTCGGTCGCCAGACGCCGCACGACCTCCTCGTCGCGGCCCTTGGCCTGCCACACCTGCGCCCAGCCGAGCAGCACGCGCTGCGCGCCGGTGAGCCCGTCGATCACGGGTGCCTCGTCCAGCGGCGCGCCGAGCGCGATCTCGTAGGCGAGCAGCGCGATCGACAGGCCGCCGAGGTCGCCGATGTTCTCGCCGATCGTCAGCGCGCCGTTGACGTGGTGCGTCCCGCCGAGCTGCGCGGGGGAGTAGGCCTCGTACTGCGCGATGAGCGCCTTCGTCCGCGCCTCGAACTCGGCGCGGTCCTCGGGCGTCCACCAGTCCTCCAGGCGCCCCTCCCCGTCGTACTTCGAGCCCTGGTCGTCGAAGCCGTGTCCGATCTCGTGCCCGATCACGGCGCCGATCCCGCCGTAGTTGACGGCGTCGTCCGCGTCCGCGTCGAAGAACGGCGGCTGCAGGATCGCCGCGGGGAAGACGATCTCGTTCATGCCGGGGTTGTAGTAGGCGTTGACCGTCTGCGGCGTCATGAACCACTCGTCGCGGTCCAGGGGCTTGCCGATCTTCCCGAGCTCGCGGTCCTGGTCGAACGCGTGGGCGCGCCGGACGTTGCCGAGCAGGTCGTCGGCCTGCACCTCGAGGGCCGAGTAGTCGCGCCACTTCACGGGGTAGCCGATCTTCGGGGTGAACGCGTCGAGCTTGGCGAGCGCCTTCTCGCGGGTGGCGGCGCCCATCCAGTCGAGCGAGGTGATCGAACGGCGGTACGCCTCGACGAGGTTCGCGACGAGCTCGTCCATCCGCTCCTTGTGCGACGGCGGGAAGTGCCGCTGGACGTACACCTCGCCGACGGCCTCGCCGAGCACCCCCTGGACGAGGGAGACGCCGCGCTTCCAGCGGTCGCGGACCTCCTGCGCGCCCGTGAGCGTCCGGCCGTAGAAGTCGAAGTTCGCCTGGACGACCTCGTCCGACAGGTACGGCGCCCGGTCGCTCACGACGTGGTACGTGAGCCACGCCTTCCAGTCCTCGAGCGGCTCGGACTGCCACAGCTCGGCGAACGCCTCCGCGTAGGAGGGCTCGCGCACGACGAGCTCGTCCAGCGAGCCCTCGGGCGCGCCGAGCGCGCGGGCCCAGGCGTGCCAGTCGAAGCCGGGCGCGCGGTTCGCGAGCGCGACGAGCGTCGTCGGGTTGTAGGTGCGGTCCGCGTCGCGGTCGGCGACGACGTCCCAGTGCGCCGCGGCGAGCTTCGTCTCCAGCGCGACCACCCGCTCGGCCAGCGCGTCGGCCGCCTCCTGGTCGGCGGCCACGCCGACGAGCAGGAGCATGCGGGCGACGTGCGGGCCGTACGCCGCGAGCACGGACGCGTACTGCTCGTCGCGGTAGTACGACTCGTCCGGCAGCCCGAGGCCCGCCTGCGTGAGGTACACGACGTACCGGCTGGGGTCCTTCGCGTCGTTGTCCACCCAGAAGCCGAGCGCCCCGACACCGCCCGTGCGCTGGAGCGCGCCCAGCGCCCCCGTGAGCTCCGCCTGCGTCGCCGCGGCCTCGACGAGCGCGAGGTCGACGCGCAGCGGTGCGACGCCCGCCGCCTCGATGGTGTCGGTGTCCATGAAGCTCGCGTAGAGCGTGCCTACCTTCGCGGCGACGCCCTCCGGGTCGCCCTGGGCCGACTCGACGATGATGTCGCGGACCTGCTCCTCGGCCCGGTCGTGCAGCGCGCGGAACGAGCCGTCCATGGCGCGGTCCGCGGGGATGACGTGCTGGTCGATCCACCGGCCGTTCACGTGCCGGAACAGGTCGTCCTGGGGGCGGACGGCCGGGTCGAGGGCCGTCAGGTCGATGCCGCTTCGAGTCATGGCGGACAGCCTAGGCGCGAGCACCCGCACGCACAGGGGCGGGCGACGGCGAGGGGGTCGCGGTCTGGGTCGTCGCCCACGGGTGCGGCAGGATGTCGCCATGCGCATCCACCTGGGCACCGACCACGCCGGCTTCGAGCTCAAGGAGGCCGTCGCCGAGCACCTGCGCGCCGCCGGGCACGACGTCGTCGACCACGGGGCGGCCGAGTACGACGCGAACGACGACTACCCCCCGTTCTGCATCGCCGCGGGCGAGGCGGTCGTCGCCGACCCGGGGTCGCTCGGCATCGTCATCGGCGGCTCGGGCAACGGCGAGCAGATCGCGGCGAACAAGGTCGCGGGCGTGCGTGCCGCGCTGGTGTGGAACCTGTCCACCGCGCAGCTCGCGCGCCAGCACAACGACGCGAACGTCGCGGCCGTCGGAGCCCGCCAGCACTCGGTCGACGAGGCGCTCGCGCTGGTCGACGCGTTCGTGGCCGAGCCGTTCAGCGGCGACCCGCGCCACGCACGGCGGATCGAGCTCGTCGCGGCGTACGAGCGCTCGCGCGGCTGACGCACCGGCGCCGCGGCACCGGCGCGTCCGCGCTCAGAACACCCAGCTGCAGACGGGGGCGACGGGCCAGGCGAACGCGACCGCCGCCGCGCGGGCCGCTCCCGGGCGCAGCTCCTCGACGAGCCCGGCACGGGCGTAGGCCTCGAGCGACCGGCCGCCGAGGTAGGCCGCCGACAGCTCGCGCACGTCGAGCCGCAGGTCCGGCTCGTCGTCGGCACGCTCCACCGACGAACCCCACGTCCCGTCGCCCGCCTGCTCGGTCGACCGCACGCGCCACCGCCCGGCGTTCGCGGGCACCTGCGCGTCGGTGACGTCGAGGACGACGTCGAGCGGCGCGGACCAGCGGCGGCCCTCCAGCGCCGCGCGGACGTCGAGCACCCGGACCCACAGGTTGTCGACGACCGTCGGCAGCGCGACGCGCGGGTTCACGAGCAGCTGGAGCAGCGCGTCGTCGACCGGCAGCAGCCACGCCTCCACGCGCACGGTGAGGTCGAGGTCCAGCAGGAACGCCCAGAGGCGGTGCGCCGCCGCGGCGTCGACCGCGCCGACCTCGCGGACCCGGACGACGCCCTGCGGGCCCGCGTCGTTCCAGTCGTCGGTGCGCGCGAACAGCGCGTACCCGCGCGCGTCGCCCCCGGCGTCGTGCACGGTGGCGATGCGCAGCGCCTCCGCGCCCTTGCGCCACGCGGGCGGGTCGGCCGTGACGCGCGCCCGCAGCGGGTCGGTGGTCCGCAGGATCCAGCCCGGCCGGCCGGCGCCGGCGGCGGCGTGCAGGCGCTCGACGAGCGCGCCGTGGCGGCCCGCGTCGAGCGTGTCGAGACGCACGGTCAGGTCGGCGGAGCCCGGCACGTCGCGCAGCGCGGCGCCGCGCGGGACCTTCACGCGCGCGTCGTCGGCCGCGCTGCCGTAGCCGTAGCGGCCGTAGATCGCGGTCTCGGCGGCGAACAGCGCCGAGACGGGCTCGCCACGCGCGATGCTGCGCTCGAAGTGGGTCGCGATCATCGACGAGAGCAGGCCCCTGCGGCGCTGGTCCGGGCGGGTGCCCACCCACGTCAGCCCCGCGCAGGGCACCTGGCCGCCGGGCACCGGCAGCGTGAACGCGTGCGAGCCGTGCACGGCGGCCAGCGACCCGTCGGGCGCCTCGACGGCCATCGTCCGGCCGGTCTCGAGCCGGTTCGGCAGGAGCGCCTGGGTCTCGGCGTCCGGTGTGGACGCGAACGCGAGGTGGTCGACCTCGACGACCTCGGGGATGCGCTCGGCGGGGATCTCGACGGTCCGGTAGTCCGGGGGCAGCTGGCTCACGCGGTCATCCTGCCCGGCGGCTCAGTCGTCGGGGAACCAGATTGCGCGGCGCAGGGCCACGCGCTCGCCGTCGGCGGTCAGCGGCGTGCCCTCCTTCGCCAGGAGGGCCAGCGCGCGGGTGGCGTGCCGCGCGGGCGGCCGGCCGGCGGCGTTGACGACGCGCCACCAGGGGACGCCCGACCCGGCGCGGGCGAGCGCGTGACCGACGTGCCGCGGCCCTCCGAACGGCCGGCGACCCTCCGCGAGCGCCCGGTCGGCGAGGACCTCGGCGATGGTCCCGTACGTCATGGCCCGGCCCGGCGGGATCTGCTCGACGAGGGCCAGCACGGCCTCCAGGTGGTCGTCCTGCCCGTCCCTCACGGCGGCGGACCTCACCCCGCGAGCAGCTCGGCCACCGCGGGCAGCGCGCGCGGGTCGGTCTGGACGAGCACGACGGTGACGGCGGTCCGTTCCCACGCCGGCAGCGCCGCCCGGATGTCGTCGGCCGTGCCGACGAGCGCGATGTCCTGCACCAGCTCGATCGGCACCGCGGCCGCGGCGCGCGCCCGGTCGCCCGCGAGGAAATGCGCCTGGATCTCGTCGCACGCCTCGCCGTAGCCGAGGCGGTCCAGCACGTCGCGGTGGAAGTTGGCGCCCTTGGCCCCCATGCCGCCCGCGTACAGCGCGACGAACGGCCGCACCTGGTCCGCCGCTGACTCGACGTCCGCGCCGACGACGACGGGCACGGTGGCGACGACCTCGAACTCCTCGCGCGGGCGCAGGCGGGGGTCGCGGCGGGCGAACCCGTCCTCGAGCAGCTGGCGGTACGTCGCGTCCATGCGCGGCGAGTAGAACAGCGGCAGCCACCCGTCGGCGATCTCGGCGGTCATCGCGATGTTGCGGGGACCCTCGGCGGCGAGGTGGATCGGCAGGTCGGCGCGCAGCGGGTGGACGGTGGACCGCAGCGCCTTGCCGAGGCCGGCGCCCTCGTCGGGGCCGAGGGGGAGCCGGTAGAACTCGCCGTCGAACGTGACGGGCGCCTCGCGCGCCAGCACCTGGCGGACCACCTGGACGTACTCGCGGGTGCGGGCCAGGGGACGCGGGTAGCGCTGTCCGTACCAGCCCTCCACGACCTGCGGGCCGGAGGCGCCGAGGCCCAGCACGAACCGGCCGCCCGAGAGGTGGTCCATCGTGAGCGCCGCCATCGCCGCCGCGGTCGGCGTGCGTGCGGAGAGCTGGGCGATCGCGGTCCCGAGGCGGATGCGGGACGTCGACGCACCCCACCAGGCGAGCGGGGTGAGCGCGTCCGACCCGTAGGCCTCCGCGGTCCAGACCGAGTCGAACCCGAGGCGCTCGGCCGCGAGCACCGCCTCCTGGGCCCCCGGCGGCGGGCCCGCCGACCAGTAGCCGGTGTGGTACCCCAGCCGCATCCCGTCCTCCGTCCGTCGTCGTCGACGGGCCGAGGCTACCGGCGCCGCGGGCGGGGGTGGATGCGCCTCGGGCGTCCGTCGGTTCCCGGCGCGTCCCGGGTAACCGCGAGCCGCCCGTGCGGTCAGATGAAGATCGCGGGGTCGTCGACCTCGGCGTCGAACGGGGCCTGCGCCGGGCGCAGCCGGATGGTCGCCGGGACGCCGACCGCGATCGCCTCGGGCGGGACGTCGTGGATCACGACCGCGTTGGCGCCGATCTGCGCGCCGTGCCCCACCCAGACCGGCCCGAGGACCTTCGCTCCCGCGCCGACCACCACGTGGTCACCGAGCGTGGGATGGCGCTTGCCGCGGTGCATCGACTTGCCGCCGAGCGTCGAGCCGTGGAAGAGCACGACGTCGTCGCCGACCTCGGCCGTCTCGCCGATGACGACGCCCATGCCGTGGTCGATGAACAGGCGGCGGCCGAGGCGCGCGCCGGGGTGGATCTCGATCCCGGTCGCTGCCCGCGCGAGCTGCGAGAGCAGTCGCGCGGGCAGCCGCAGCGCCGGGTTGCGCCACATCCGGTGAGCCAGCCGGTACACCCAGATCGCGTGCACCCCCGGGTAGCCCAGGGCGACCTCGGCGAGCGAGCGGGCCGCGGGGTCGCGGTCGCGCGCAGCGCGCAGGTCCTCCCGGAGCACGGCCAGGAAGTGGGGGGCGTCGGGCACGGAGCGGGCTCCTGTCTGCGGTGCGGGGAGGTGCGTGCGGGGGCTCAGTCGAGCAGGTCCGCGTAGAGGATCGTCGACAGGTAGCGCTCACCGAACGACGGGATGATGGCGACGATCAGCTTGCCGGCGTTCTCGGGGCGCTCGGCGAGCTGCTTCGCGGCGGCGAGGGCGGCGCCGGAGGAGATGCCGACGAGCAGGCCCTCCTCGGCGGCCGCGCGCCGGGCCGTCGCGACGGCCGTGTCCGCGTCGATGTCGATGATCTCGTCGTAGACGGTGGTGTCGAGGATCTCGGGGACGAAGTTCGCGCCGATGCCCTGGATCTTGTGGGGGCCGGGCTGGCCGCCGTTGAGGATCGGCGACTCGGCCGGCTCGACGCCGACGATCTGCACGCCCGGCTTGCGCTCCTTGAGCACCTGGCCGACGCCGGTGATGGTGCCGCCCGTGCCGATGCCGGCGACGAGGATGTCGACCTCGCCGTCGGTGTCCGCCCAGATCTCCTCGGCGGTCGTGCGGCGGTGGATCTCCGGGTTGGCGGCGTTCGCGAACTGGCGGGCGAGGATCGCGCCCTCGCGCTCGGCGACGATCTCGTCGGCGCGGTTGAGCGCGCCCTTCATGCCCTCCGAGCCCGGCGTGAGGATGAGCTCGGCGCCGAAGGCCCGCAGCAGCGCGCGTCGCTCCTTGGACATCGTCTCGGGCATGGTCAGGACGACCTTGTAGCCGCGGGCCGCGCCGACGAACGCGAGCGCGATGCCCGTGTTGCCGGAGGTGGCCTCGACGATCGTCCCGCCCGGCTTGAGCTCGCCGGACGCCTCGGCCGCGTCGATGATCGCGACGCCGATGCGGTCCTTCACCGAGTTGGCGGGGTTGTAGAACTCGAGCTTGCCGACGACCGTCGCGCCGGCGCCGTCGGTGATCTTGTTGATGCGCACGAGCGGGGTGTTGCCGATGAGCGCCGTCGCGTCGTCGTAGATGCGTGCCATGGTTCCTCTTCGGTCGAGCCGTCGGTGACGGCGGGGGTGGGGTGCGCCCTCGGGGCGCGGAGCTGTGCGGCCCGGTGGGGGAGCCGGGGCCTCGGGGCGAGCGCTGGCGGTCGCGGACGCGGAGGTCTGCGGAGGGGGTGCGGGAGCCAGCGCTCTACCGACACGGACAGCAGCACGCCGCCGCGGCGTGGACGGAGGCGTGGGCGGTGCACGTGCGCACGCTCATCGCTCTCCTCGTCTGCTGGACCGCCACCGGCGGTCGTCCGGGGTGACGCTATCCGCAACGCCGCGCCGGTGCCAAGCGTTCCCGTGAGACGGGCGTCTCAGCACACGGACGGCTCACCCGTTCGTGTCGACGAGCCTCGCGACCACCGCGGCGATCCTGCGCTCGCGGGTCGCCGCGGCCTTCGCCTCGACGACGCTGCGGACGTGCTCGCGGCGGTGCGAGGGCGCGAGCGCGTCGAACCGCTCGCGCGCGCCGGCCTCGGCGAGCGCGCCCGCGAGGTCCTCGGGCACCTCGACGGTCCGAGGGGCGTCGTCGAGCGTGACGGTCACGTCGTGCTCCTCCCCGCCGGCCACACCCGCCGCCTCGCGCACCGCTGCAGAGACGGGGAGCAGGAAGCGGCTGTCCCGCGACCCGACGGTCGTGCGGTACTCGTACCCGTTGAGCCGGACCAGCACGGCGGGCCGCCGACCGGCGCCCAGGCCTGCCACGACCTCGTCGGGCACGACGATGCCCACCGTGGTGCCGCCGGTCCGCTCGAGCGTGGCCCTGAAGGTCGTCATGGCGTCACGGTGCTGGACCGCCTCCCGGACCGCAAGAGGGCGCGACCGCCATACTGGCCGCCAGCGGCCGCCGACCGGCGCGCCCACGAGCGGCCGACGGGGGTGGCGTGACCGAGGACGTGACGCGCCGGTCCCCGACGCTCGACGAGGTCGCCCGGCTGGCGGGCGTCTCGCGGTCGGTGGCGTCGCGCGCCATCAACGGCGCCCCCCACGTGCGCCCGGCGAAGCGGGACGCCGTCGCCCGGGCCGTCGCGTCGCTGGGCTACGCGCCGAACCCCAACGCGCGAGGTCTCGTGACGCGCCGCGTCGGCTCCGTGGTGCTCGCCGTCCCCGACGACGATCCCGCCCTGTTCGCCGACCCGTTCTTCGCCGCCGTCGCCCGCGGTGCCAGCCGCGGGCTGGAGCCGACCGACCTGCTGCTGACGCTCGTCGTCGCGCCCGACGTCGACCGCCTCCGGCGCCTCGTCCACCCCCGCCGCACCGACGGGATCATGCTCATGGGCGTGCGCGACGGCGACCCCCTGCTCGACGTCGCGCTCGGGCAGGAGGTCCCGGTCGTGCTCGGCGGGCGCCCGCTGCACGCCGACGCGCGCTGGTACGTCGACGCCGACAACCGGGGCGGCGCCCGCCGCGCGACGCGGATGCTGGCGCGGTCGGGGCACCGTCGGATCGGGTTCGTCGGCGGGCCGCCGGATCTCGCGGTCTCGCGCGACCGGCGCGCGGGCTACCGCGACGCGCTGGCCGAGCTCGGCGCGGGCGAGCCGGTCGAGGCGACGGGGACGTTCTCGGAGGAGTCCGGCGCGCGCGCGACGCACGCGCTGCTCGACGAGCACCCGGACCTCGACGCGGTGCTCGCCGCCAACGACAACATGGCGGCGGGGGCGGTGCGCGCGCTGCGCGGGCGCGGGCTCGCCGTGCCGGACGACGTGAGCGTGGTGGGCTTCGACGACCTTCCGGTCGCCACGATGCTGCACCCGCGGCTCACGACGGTGCACCAGCCGATCGACGAGCTCGGCCGTCGGATGGCGCTGGTCCTGGCCGAGGTGCTGTCGGGCGGCGACCCCGAGCCGGTGGTGCTGCCCACGCGCCTGGTCGAGCGCGAGTCGGTCCGCCGCCGGGGCTGACCCGGGTCAGGACGGCGGGGCCTGCGCGTCCCGCTCCGGCGACCCGTCGACGGCGACCGAGGTGATGCGGCGCCGGTCGACGCCGCGGACGACGATGCGCGCGCCGGCGCCGTCGCCCCGCTGCTCGTCGGGCTCCACGTCGACGTGCTCGCCGACGTCGGGGATGTGCCCCAGGCGCGCCAGCACGTACCCCGCGACGGTCTCGTACGGCCCGTCCGGCAGCACGAGGCCGGTGCGCTGCGCGAACTCCTCGAGCGTGAGTCCGGCGTCGAGCTCGGCCGCGCCGTCGGGCCGGTCGCTCGGCACGTCGTACTCGTCGACGATGTCCCCGACCAGCTCCTCGAGCAGGTCCTCGAGCGTGACGATGCCGTCGGTGCCGCCGTACTCGTCGATGACCACCGCGATGTGTGCCCCGGTGCGGCGCATCGCCGAGAGCGTCGGCAGCACGGCGTTCGTGCCCGGCAGGGAGAGGATCGGCCGCGTCACGTCGCCGACCGTCCGCTCGGCGACCTCGATGATCGCCTCGACGACGCCCTCGCCCCCGCGCGTGTCCGGGTCGAGCTCGGCCTCGCGTACGGCCTCCGCCACGGGCGCCAGCAGGTCCCGGACGTGCACGAACCCGACGACGTCGTCGAAGTCCTCGCCGGTGACCGGGTACCGCGAGTAGGGCAGCTGGCCGACGACGCGGGCCGCCTCGGCGAGGGGCGCGGACGCGGCGAGGAACTGCACGTCAGCGCGCGGCCGCATGGCCTCGGCCAGCGAGCGGTCGCCCGCGGCGAACACGTCGCCGATGAGGTGGCGCTCGTCCTCGGGCAGGTCGGGGTGGCTCACGACGAGGTCGCGCAGCTCGTCCTCGCTGATCTGGTCGCTCGTCGCCCGCGGGTCGAAGCCCAGCAGCCGGACGACGCCGTTCGTCGAGACGGAGAGCAGCCACACAACCGGCTTCATGAGCGTCGCGAACCGGTCCAGGGGAGGGGCGACCCACAGGGAGACCCGCGCGGCCTGCTGCATCGCGATGCGCTTCGGCGCGAGCTCGCCCAGCACCAGCGAGAGGTAGGCGATCACGAGGGTGAGCAGCACGAGCGCGGCGCCCGACGCGGCCCCCGCGGACAGGCCGAGGCTCTCGAGGGCCGGCGCGAGGCTCGGCGCCAGGGTCGAGGCGCCGAACGCCGCGGAGAAGAACCCGGCGACCGTGACGCCGATCTGCACCGCGGCGAGGAAGCGGTTGGGGTCGCGCGCGACGGACGCGACGCGCGCGCCGCGCCGGCCCTGCTTCTCCAGCTGCCCGAGCTGCGACTCGCGCAGCGAGACGAGTGCGAGCTCGGTGCCGGCGAACACGCCGCCGAGGAGGATGAAGAGGAGGACCAGGCCGATGTCGGCCCAGGTGTCGGCGGTCACGGTGCGTCCCGGGTGGTGGCGGTCAGGGTGGGCGGCCGCACGGGTGTCGACCGGTCGACGGCCTGCGCCGCCCGGGCACCAGGGTGCCGCTGCACGGGCCAACGTGCGACGGGTGCGGGTGCGTTCCCGCCTCGGCGGACCTCGCCTCCCAGCGCTGAGGCCGGCCGCCCTGGTCCCCCCGGGCGGCCGGCCTCCTGTCTTCTCCGAGTGCGCGATCTGATGATGCACCGGGCTCGGATGGTCCGCACGCCGAGCGGCCGTCCTCGTCGCGCCAACGTGCGGACGAGGCTCAGGGGCGCAGCAGCTCGTCGACGGACGCCGTCGGGACGAGGCCCGTCGACGCCTCGACGAGCACCGGGTCGAGCGCGACGAGCGCGTCGGCCTGGAGCGTCGCCACCGCGAGGTACTCGGCGGGCCGGGGGTCGTCCCACTCGAGGTCGGACGCGATGCGCCAGGCGGTCGCGCGCGAGACGCGGTCGCCGAGCAGGCGGATGCGCAGCCCCGCCAGCGCGTCGAGCAGGGCCCGCCGCCGCGCGGGGTCGAGCTCGCCGGCGCGCTCCGAGCGGTAGAGCAGCGCGAGGACGTCGGAGCGCAGCACGGCGGGCCCGACGAGGGAGTGCGCGGGCGGGACGGAGAGGCCGTCTTGGAGCAGGCGAGCGACGACGAGGGCGTCCACGGCGAACCGGGTCATGGGCCCACCGTGGCAGGAGGCGCCGACACGCGGCCATCGCACGGCGGCCGTCGTGCGGCCCTGCGGGCGCGGTGCTGTACTGGCCGGGTGAACCACCCGGGGGATGCGGGACCAGGTGAGCCGGAGGAGCGCGGGCAGGAGTACCGCGAGCGTGCCGCGGCGGCGGCGGCACGCGCGGCCGAGCTCGACTCCGGGATGAGCGCGAGCGAGGAGTCGGTCCGTACGGCGGCCGCCCGCGCGGCGCAGGCGCGCGAGCAGGCGGACGCCGC
>NZ_HE978588.1:3090347-3121194 GCF_000312005.1 Cellulomonas massiliensis JC225 | reverse complement strand
CGACGGGCCCGAGGAGCCCGCGCGACGCGCGGCCGCGGACCGCCACCGGGCCGCCGCGCGCGCCGACCTGGACGCCGCGTCCCCCTCCGACGCGCCGCCGCACGCCGCCGAGGACCAGCCGGCCGACGAGGGGCGGACGCCGGCGTCCTGACCGGATCGAACGCCGCGCACCGTCCTGACGTGCCGGCGTGGTGGAAGGAGCTGGTCGCATGCCTCGGACCGTGGCCGACGTCATGACGGCGGACCCCGTGACGCTGCCGCTGACGGCGACGGTGCGCGAGGCGGCGGAGCTCATGCGGGAGCGCGACATCGGGGACGTGGTGCTGGTCCAGGACGACGGCGGCTGCGCGATCGTCACCGACCGGGACCTCGTCGTCCGGGTGCTCGCCGTCGGCGGGTCCGCGCACGACCCGGTCGGCCAGGTCGCCTCGACCGCCGCCACCGTCGAGCCCTCGACGCCGTTGGAGGAGGCTGCCCGGCTCATGGCCCAGGACGCGGTGCGCCGCCTGCCCGTCGTCCACGACGGGCGGATCGTCGGCGTCGTCTCGCTCGGCGACCTCGCCGTCGAGGTGGACCCCGGTTCGGTGCTGGGCGACATCTCGTCGGCGCCGCCGTCGAGCTGAGCAGCGGCCCGCGGCCGTGCGCCGCGACCTCGGCCGATCAGGTGGTCGCGACGCCGCGCCCTGGCGCACCTGGACGGGCGTCCAGTATCAAGGAGGTCGTGGCTGACGTCGTCGAGTTCCTGCGCGCCCGCATCGCCGAGGACCGGCTCGTCGCCGGGCTGGTCGTGGACGACACGGGCTACTTCGAGGACGTGCACGCCGCGGCCCACCACCTGCGCTGGGGCGCGGCGCGGGCGATCGCCGAGTGCGACGCCAAGGAGCAGGTCGTCGACGCGAACGCGGAGATGCTGCGCCTCGCCCACGAGCTCCCGCAGCGCTCGCGGCTGCGCCCCTACGTCATGGCCGCGGCGCTGACCGCGCGGACGACCCTGCGCCGGATGGCCGAGGTCTACGCGGACCACGCGGACTTCGAGCCGGCCTGGTCGCGCTGAGGGCGGCGCGGGGCCAGCGCAGCGGGGTCTCCCCCGCGGGCCTGTCGCCGATAGGTTGCCCCGCTGAACAAAACGTGCATATCGTGACGGTCGGCGGTGGAGAACGTTATCGACAATGTCGAGGGCCGCCGTGACCCCATGCAAAGGAGCATGCCGTGCGTCGATCCCATTCCCTGATCGCCGGCGGGCTGGCCGTCGCCTGCCTCGCCCTCGTCCCCGCCGCGGCGCTGGCCGCACCGGCGCCGCCCGCCGACCCGAACGCCTCGAAGCACTCCGCCGTGATTGGCCACAACACCCTGCGGTACCTGGCCGGGCAGGCGGGGATCAAGATCGGCGTGGCGGTCAACACCGACCTCCTGGCCGGCAACGGCAAGTACCGCAAGATCGTCTCGACGCAGTTCTCCAGCGTCACCGCCGAGAACGTCATGAAGTGGGAGGCCGTCGAGCCGACCCAGGGCGCGTTCGACTACGCCGCCGCCGACGCGCTCGTCGAGTTCGCCCAGGACAACCACCAGGTCGTGCGGGGGCACACGCTCGTCTGGCACAACCAGCTGCCGACCTGGCTGACCACCGGCGACTTCTCGGCCGAGGAGCTGCGCGACATCCTGCGGGCGCACATCTTCGAGGTGGCCGGCCACTTCGCGGGCGAGATCCAGCAGTGGGACGTGCTCAACGAGGCGTGGAACGACGACGGCACGTTCCGGGAGACCATCTGGTACGACGCCTACCAGGAGCTGACGGGTGACGGCAGCGACTACATCGCCGACGTGTTCCGGTGGGCGCACGAGGCGGACCCGGACGCGCTGCTCTTCTACAACGACTACAACCTCGAGTTCACCGGGCCGAAGAGCAACGCCGTCCACGCGTTCGTCCAGGGGCTGGTCGCCGACGGCGTGCCGATCGACGGCGTCGGCTTCCAGGGCCACCTCGACACCCAGTACGGCTTCCCCGACCTGCAGGCCAACCTGCAGCGGTTCGCCGACCTCGGCCTCGAGGTCGCGATGACGGAGGTCGACGTGCGCACCTTCGTCAAGCAGAAGCCCAACGGGACGTACACCAACACGCCGCTGAACCCCGGTGACGCGAAGAAGCAGGTCGACTACTGGGTCGGCACGCTGCAGGCCTGCCTCGCCGTCGAGGCGTGCAAGTCCTTCACCGTGTGGGGCGTCTCGGACGCGAACTCCTGGATCCCGGGCTGGTTCACCGGCCAGGGCGCCGGCCTGCTGTACGACATGCACTCCAACCCGAAGCCGCAGTACGAGGCGCTCCGCCGGGTGCTGCGCGACGCGAGCTGATCGTCCGACGACAGCTCGGCGCCGTCACCCAGGGGCACGTCCGTCGGGACGTGCCCCTGGATGCGTTCGTGGCTCGGCCAGGACCTGATCGCACCGCTGTTCGCGGTCACGAAGCGGCAGCACATCACTCGCGGTGCCGAGGCCCGCGTTCACACCGCCTCTGCGATCGACAGGCAGACCGGGGGAGAGGGACGCCGGACGGACGGGAGAGCACACGACGGGCATCGAACCCGCAGGGCCAGTGGGGCGCTACGGCAAGGCGGAGGTCGCGCGTACCGCTCCATGCGCGTGGACGGGTCGGTTCCAGGCCCTAGTCTGTCTCGCGATTCCCAGCATCGACGTCCCGGCCGGGTGCGGCATCGCGCTCGACGGTGGTCGAGCATCGCGAGCACGCTCTTGAGCGGGGCCAGTCACCACCGGTGCGTCTAGATCCGCTTGACCCTCATCGGCGCCGCTCCGTTCGGATGGAGGAGATTCGCATGCTGAAGCACCCCGTCACCTACGGCGTCGCCCTCGCTGCCATCTTCGTTCTCGGATCTCTCATCCTGGATCGTGCACAGGTGACTGATCCTCGGCTGTACGTGGTCGCCGTCGTGTTTGGCCTTGCGGGGGGACTGGTTGAAGCCAGCCGCCGCCGGGGAGGCAAGCCGGGCGAAGGCGCCTGACCGACTCGGCGGCCCGGGGTCGGCTCCCGCGGAGCCGATCTCTCCCATCGGCCCGACCTGCGCGTGACGCGGGCCACCGACGCCGGGCGTCGGCCGATGCATCTGGCGGTGTCTGTTCGACGAGCCCGCGGAGCCGCTCAACGACGCACGAGGATTCGACGGATCGAGCCGCACGTCGAGGGAGCCGACACCGGTGTCGTCGTCCAGTCGGACAGGATGCCCCGAGGAGTCCTGCCAGGACTCGGGCTCCCATCGTGATGCGGGTTTGGGAACGAGCGGACGACGGGAATCGAACCCGCGTAGCCAGTTTGGAAGACTGGGGCTCTACCATTGAGCTACGTCCGCACAGGTCGCGGCGCCGCGGGCGCCCGACTGCGGCACCCAGGGTACCGGCTGCCGGAGCCGCGCTCCGCCAGCCGCGCGCGGCCCAGCCCCTACGATGAGGGCGCCGCGACGGTCGCCGTCCGGCGCACGGGATGTGGCGCAGGTTGGTAGCGCGTCCGCTTTGGGAGCGGAAGGTCGTGGGTTCGAATCCCGCCATCCCGACCGCGAGCCGTCGTCCGGATCGTCCGGAGCGCCCGTGGCGTGCGACCGCGGCGCTTTGGCGGGCGATCCTCCGTGTGGCGTAGCATCGAGGGTCGCGTGCGCGCGTCGCAGCGTGGTCGTCGAGGCGGCCGTCGGGACGGCGCGCGGCCCACAGCTCCCCGTCGCCGGAGTCACCGGCGCGGGCCCCGATCAGTTGGAGACCATCGAAGTGAAGAGCGCCGTCGAGACCCTGGAGCCCACCAAGGTCAAGCTGACCGTCGAGGTGACCTACGACGAGCTCAAGCCGAGCATCGCGCACGCCTACGAGCACATCGCCGAGCAGGTGACGGTGCCGGGCTTCCGCAAGGGCAAGGTCCCGCCGCGCATCATCGACCAGCGCGTGGGCCGCCCCGCCGTCATCGAGCACGCGGTGAACGAGGGCCTGTCGGGCTTCTACGCCGAGGCCGTGCGCGAGAACAAGCTGCGCCCGCTGGGCCAGCCCGAGGTCGACGTCACGAAGGTCCCCGGCCTGGTCCCCGGCGACGAGGAGGGCGAGCTGCACTTCACCGCCGAGGTCGAGGTGCGCCCCGAGATCACGCTGCCGTCGCTCGACGGGCTGACGGTCCAGGTCGAGGACGTCGAGGTCTCCGACGAGGACGTCGAGGGGCGCCTCGAGGCGCTGCGCGAGCGCTTCGGCACCCTCGTGGGCGTCGACCGCCCGGCGGCGGACAAGGACTTCGTCGTCCTGGACCTCGTCGCGAAGATCGACGACGAGGAGGTCGACCAGGTCAGCGGCATCAGTTACCAGATCGGCTCGGGCAACATGCTCGAGGGCCTCGACGAGGCGCTCACGGGGCTGTCGGCCGGCGAGACGACCACGTTCGAGACCACCCTGGTCGGCGGCGAGCGTGCCGGCGAGACGGCCCAGGTGACGGTGACGGCGTCGCAGGTCAAGGAGCGCGAGCTGCCCGAGGCCGACGACGACTTCGCCCAGCTGGCCTCCGAGTTCGACACGATCGACGAGCTCAAGGACGACCTGCGCGAGCAGGCCTCGAAGATCAAGGTCCAGAACCAGGCCGTGCAGGCGCGCGACCTCCTCCTGGAGAAGCTGCTCGCCGAGACCGAGATCCCCGTGCCGAACGGCGTCGTGGAGGCCGAGGTGCACCGCCACCTCGAGGGCGAGGGCCGCCTCGAGGACGACGTCCACCGCGCCGAGGTGACGGAGCAGGCGACGACCGCCCTGCGCAACCAGATCCTGCTCGACACCCTCGCGGAGGCGCTCGACGTGCGCGTCGCGCAGCCGGAGCTCGTGGAGTTCCTCGTCGCGCAGTCGCGCCAGTACGGCATGGACCCGAACACGTTCATCCAGACGCTGGACCAGCAGGGCCAGATCCCGATGATGGTCGGCGAGGTGGCCCGCTCCAAGGCGATCGCCGTGGCGCTGCGCCGCGCGACCGTGACCGACCCCTCGGGTGCGACGGTCGACCTGTCCGACTTCATCGGCACCGACGAGGAGGACGCGGCCCAGGCCGACGCCGAGCTCGCCGAGCAGCCCCAGGCGGACGAGCCGGCCGAGGAGGCGCCGAAGAAGAAGGCGCGCGCCGAGCACGGCTCGGCGACGGACATCTCGTCCGTCCTCGGCGGTCAGTCGAGCGCGGACGACCTGCAGGGCTGACCCCTCGCCGCCTCTCCAGGGCCCCGCACCGGAACCGGTGCGGGGCCCTGCGCGTCCCCGCTGCGCCGTCAGCGAAAACGGCCGCCGCGCGGCCATGGGTGCGCGCGCCCGGGCGTTAGGGTCGCTGCAGCGCGAGGCCCACCGGCCCCGCCCGCAGGACAGGTACGACGAGCAGGACGGCCGCGACGAGCCGCCAGACGGAGGAGTCCTCGTGAACGAGCAGCAGGTGCCGGCGATGGCCCGGGCAGAGTCCCCCGGGTTCGGCCTCAACGACCACATCTACAACCGACTGCTGCGCGAGCGGATCATCTGGCTCGGCTCCGAGGTGCGGGACGAGAACGCGAACGCGATCTGCGCGCAGATGATGCTCCTGGCGGCGGAGGACCCCGACAAGGACATCTGGCTGTACATCAACTCGCCCGGTGGCTCGATCACCGCGGGCATGGCGATCTACGACACCATGCAGTACATCCAGCCCGACGTCGCGACCATCGCGATGGGCATGGCCGCCTCGATGGGGCAGTTCCTGCTCTCGTCCGGCGCCAAGGGCAAGCGGTACGCCACCCCCCACGCCCGCGTGATGATGCACCAGCCCTCGGGCGGCATCGGCGGCACGGCGACCGACGTGCGCATCAACGCGCAGCTCATCCTCCACATGAAGACCGTGCTCGCGGAGCTCACCGCCCAGCAGACGGGCAAGACCCCCGAGCAGATCAACGCCGACGCCGACCGGGACCGCTGGTTCACGGCGCAGGAGGCGCTGGAGTACGGCTTCGTCGACCACGTCGTGGCATCCGCGGGCTCCGTCGCCGGCGGCGGCGGCACGGCCTGACACCCCCCTGACGCTGAGGAGAGACCTGTGAGCACCGAGTCCCAGTTCATCGCCCGCGCGGCCTCGCTCGCGGGCGGGTACGCGCCGGCGTCGCCCGCGAGCCGCTACGTGCTGCCCCAGTTCGAGGAGCGGACGGCCTACGGCTACAAGCGCCAGGACCCGTACACCAAGCTGTTCGAGGACCGCATCATCTTCCTCGGCGTGCAGGTGGACGACGCGTCGGCGGACGACGTGATGGCCCAGCTGCTCGTGCTGGAGAGCGCCGACCCCGACCGCGACATCATCATCAACATCAACTCGCCCGGCGGCTCGTTCACGGCGCTCACGGCGATCTACGACACGATGCAGTACATCAAGCCGGCCATCCAGACCGTCTGCCTGGGGCAGGCGGCGTCGGCGGCCGCGGTGCTGCTCGCGGCCGGTACGCCCGGCAAGCGCCTGGCGCTGCCGAACGCGCGCGTGCTGATCCACCAGCCCGCGATGGAGGGCGGCGGCTACGCGCAGGCCTCCGACATCGAGATCCACGCCAACGAGCTGATCCGCATGCGCGAGTGGCTCGAGCAGACGATCGCGCACCACACCGGCCGGGACGTCGACCTCGTCCGGCAGGACATCGAGCGCGACAAGATCCTCACCGCGAAGCAGGCGCTCGAGTACGGCCTCATCGACCAGGTGCTCGAGAGCCGCAAGGGCGCCCGGCCGACGGTCGTCGACGCCAAGCCCGAGGACTGAGCGGCCGAGCAGGCAGCAGCACGTCGTCGGGCGGTCCGGGCCCCGTGGCCGGGGCCGCCCGACGCCGTCGTCGGACCACCGCGACGGGGGGCGAACGAGGGACACGCCGGGCGCACGAACCGGCTACGCCTGACAGCGGCCCGCGGCGTAGTGTCCAATGGGTAGGCACCGCCCGCGCGCGGCGGGTGCGGGCCGGACGAGGGTCGTCCGGCCGGGCACCGACGGCGTGGCAGGGGACTGACGGCACAGCAGCGCCGGCCCGACCGGGACCGGCGACACGAAGGGACGCGACGTGGCTCGAATCGGAGACGGGGCAGATCTCCTCAAGTGCTCGTTCTGCGGCAAGTCCCAGAAGCAGGTCAAGAAGCTGATCGCGGGCCCCGGCGTCTACATCTGCGACGAGTGCATCGAGCTCTGCAACGAGATCATCGAGGAGGAGCTCGCCGAGGCGACCGAGGTCGGCCTGGTCGAGCTGCCGAAGCCGAAGGAGATCTTCGAGTTCCTCGAGCAGTACATCATCGGCCAGGAGTCGGCCAAGCGGGCCCTCGCGGTCGCGGTGTACAACCACTACAAGCGCATCCAGGCGGGTGAGTCCGGGCGGCCGTCCGCCGACGACCCGGTCGAGATCGCGAAGTCGAACATCCTGCTCGTCGGCCCCACGGGGACGGGCAAGACGTACCTGGCGCAGACCCTCGCCCGGATGCTCAACGTCCCGTTCGCGATCGCCGACGCCACGGCCCTCACCGAGGCGGGCTACGTCGGCGAGGACGTCGAGAACATCCTGCTCAAGCTCATCCAGGCCGCCGACTACGACGTCAAGAAGGCCGAGACGGGCATCATCTACATCGACGAGATCGACAAGATCGCCCGCAAGAGCGAGAACCCGTCCATCACGCGCGACGTCTCCGGCGAGGGCGTGCAGCAGGCGCTGCTGAAGATCATCGAGGGCACCTCCGCCTCGGTCCCGCCGCAGGGCGGCCGCAAGCACCCGCACCAGGAGTTCATCCAGATCGACACGACGAACGTCCTGTTCATCGTGGCCGGCGCGTTCTCCGGGCTGGACGACATCATCGCGGCGCGGGCGCGCAAGCGCGTCGTCGGCTTCGGCTCGCCGCTGTCCGAGGGCCACGACACCGGCGACCTGTTCGCCGAGGTGCGCCCCGAGGACCTGCAGAAGTACGGCCTCATCCCCGAGTTCATCGGCCGGCTCCCCGTCGTCGCCGCGGTGTCGCACCTCGACCGCGACGCGCTGGTGCGCATCCTCACCGAGCCCCGCAACGCGCTCGTCAAGCAGTACCAGCGCATGTTCACCATCGACGGCGTCGAGCTCGAGTTCGACGACGAGGCGGTGGCGGCGATCGCGGACCAGGCGCTCCTGCGCGGCACGGGCGCGCGCGGCCTGCGCGCGATCATGGAGGAGGTCCTCCAGCAGGTGATGTTCGAGGTGCCGAGCCGCGACGACGTCGCGCGGGTCCTCATCACCCGGGACGTCGTCCTGGAGAACGTCAACCCGACGCTCGTGCCGCGGGACACCCCGCGCGAGAAGCGTCCGCCTCGCGAGAAGAGCGCCTGACGCCGGTCGTCGTTGCCTAGGCTGGCGGCGTGAGCGACCTGCCGGCCCCGATCCCCGCGGAGCTGGCGCGCCTGCGCGGCAGCATCGACAACATCGACGCGGCGCTCGTCCACCTGCTGGCCGAGCGGTTCAAGGCGACGCAGCGCGTCGGCGTGCTCAAGGCCGCCGAGGGGCTGCCGCCGTCCGACCCGGCGCGCGAGGCCGCGCAGGTCGCCCGGCTGCGCGAGCTCGCCCGGCAGGCGGACCTCGACCCCGTCTTCGCCGAGAAGTTCCTCGCGTTCATCGTCGCGGAGGTCATCCGCCACCACGAGCAGATCGCGGAGGACCACCGGGCGACCCGGGCCGACTGACCCCCGGCGGGCGCGCGTCAGAGCGCGCGCTTGAACCCCTCGTGCGACTGCGCGTAGCCGAGCGCCCGGTAGAACCGGTGGGCGTCCGGCCGGCGCTTGTCGGACGTGAGCTGGGCCAGCGTGCAGCCCCGCGCCCGGCCCCGGTCGTGGGCGTGCTCCATGAGGCGGGTGCCCAGGCCGGCGCCCCGCAGCGCCGCGTCCACGCGCACCGCCTCGACCAGCAGCCGCGTCCCCGCGTCCCGCGAGATCGACGGGATGTAGGTCAGCTGCATGACGCCGACCACCCGCCCGTCGACCTCGGCGACGACCAGCTCGTTGTTGGGGTCGGCGGCGATCGCCGCGAACGCCCGCTCGTGCGCCTCGCCGAAGCTGCCGGTGCGGGCGGCGGCGATCGCGTCGTCGGCGATGAGCTCGACGATGCGGGGCAGGTCGTCGCGCCGGGCGTCCCGGAAGGTGAGGTCCACGAGCCCAGGACCCTACGCGTCCGTCCGTCCGTCCGGCCGGGGTGGCGCGCCGCGGCGGGGTGGAGTTGGGTGGGTGGGACAGTTCCGGCGCGCCAGGGACGGAGCGTCTCGCGGCCCGCCGTCGACCGTTCGGGGAGGTACCGCCACATGGATCTGCACTGGCTCAAGCCGCTTCTCGGCCGACCGGCACCGTTCACCACGGTGTATCTCGACGCGACGCCGACCGAGGGGCCGGGCGAGCAGGGCGTGGTCGAGCGATGGCGGTCGGTGCGGCGCGGTCTGGAGCGCGACGGCGCGCCCGCGGCCGTCCTCGACGAGATCGGGGAGACCATCGCGGTCCCCACCTGGCAGCGCGGCCCGCACGGGCGGGTCGTGGTCGCGGACTCGGAGGGCGTCCGGGTGGACCGCGTGCTGTCGGAGCCGCCGGCGCAGTCCGAGGGCGTGTTCGGACCCGTCCCGGCGCTGCTGCCGGCCGCGCGCGCCGCGGACGACGCGGTGCGGTTCGTCGTCGTCGCCGTGGACCGCTCCGGTGCGGACCTCACGTGGGTCGACGGGACGGGCCGGAGGGGCAAGCGGACGGAGACCGTCGAGGGCGGCCACGACGAGATCCACAAGACCCGCGACGGCATGGAGCGGCGCGCGCAGACGCGCGCCGAGGACTCGTGGAGCCGCAACGCGGAGGCCGTCGCCGCCGCGCTCGACCGGGCCGTCGCGGAGCAGCAGCCCGAGCTCGTCGTGCTCACGGGCGACCTGCGGGCCGTCGCGCTCGTGCGGGACGCGGTGGACAAGCGCGTCGGGGAGCTGCTCGTCGAGGTGCCCGGTGGCGGCCGGGGCGACGGGATCCGGCAGGAGGCGTTCGAGGAGCGCGTGCGCGAGGCTCTCGACGCCTTCCGCCTGCGCCGGCGCGCGGCCGTGCTGGATCGGTTCGCCCAGTCGCTCGGCCAGGGCTCGGGCGCCGTGACGGCGCTGGACGACGTGGTGGACGTGCTGCGACGCGGTCAGGTCGACGAGCTCGTCCTGCACACCGGCTCGCTGACCGGGTCGCTCGTCGAGCGGTCCGTGTGGGTCGGCCCGGAGCCGCTGCAGCTCGGCGTCGGTGCGGACGACCTGGCGGCGCTGGGCGTGGGGGAGGGCGACACGCGCGAGATGCCCGTCGGCGTCGCGCTGGTGCGCGCGGCCCTCGCGCAGGACGCCGGCGTGACGTTCGCCGACGACGGCGCCGTCGAGCTCGTCGACGGCGTGGGGGCCGTGCTGCGGTGGCGCGACGGCTCGACGCCGAGCGAGTCCGTGCTGACGCAGTCCGCGGACACCCGGCGGGTCCGGGGAGTCGTCTGAGCAGGTGACGGACGCCGCCCGGGCCTGCGGGCCCGGGCGGTGCGTCAGCGCCCGGTGGTCTCCCGGGTGTCGGTGTACAGCCGCTCGATGGCCGGCGCGAAGTCCTTGACGACGAGCGCGCGCTTCACCTTGAGCGACGGCGTCAGGTAGCCGTTGTCCTCGGTGAGGTCGGTGTCGAGGACCTCGATCTTGCGGATCGACTCGGCGTGGGAGACCGCGTCGTTCGCGCGGGCGACGGCCCGGTCGAGCGCCGCCAGCACGTCGGGGTTCGTCCGCGCCTCCGCGACCGTCATCGCCGGCAGCCCGTGCTGCGTGAGCCACCCCGGCAGCATCTCCTCGTCGATCGTCACCAGCGCGCCGACGAACGGGCGCTGGTCGCCCACGACGACGACCTGGCTGACGAGCGGGTGCGCGCGCAGCCGGTCCTCGAGCACCGCGGGGGCGACGTTCTTGCCGCCGGCCGTCACGATGATCTCCTTCTTGCGGCCGGTGATGTGCAGGTAGCCGTCGTCGTCGAGGTGGCCGATGTCGCCGGTGCGGAACCACCCGTCGTCGAACGCCTCCGCGGTCGCCTCCGGCAGGTGCCGGTAGCCGCGGAACACGTGCGGGCCGGACACCTGGATCTCACCGTCCTCCGCGATGCGGATCGACGTGCCGGGGAACGGCGGTCCCACCGTGCCCACCTTGGACAGCTCGGGCAGGTTCACCGCGGTGGGCGCCGTCGTCTCGGTGAGGCCGTAGCCCTCGAGCACGACGACGCCGACGCCGCGGTAGAAGTGCGCGAGCCGCTCGCCGAGCGGGGCACCGCCCGAGATCGCGTAGCGGGCGTGGCCGCCCAGGGCTGCGCGGAGCTTGCCGAGCACGAGCGCGTCCGCGACGCGGTGCTGGGCGCGCAGCGCGGCGGACGGGCCGCGCGGGGTGTCGAGGGCCCGCGACCACGTGATCGCGACCTTCGCCGACCAGCGGAACACGCGCAGCTTGGCGCCGCCTCCCGCCTTGAGCTGCGCGGAGTTGTAGACCTTCTCGAACACGCGCGGCACCGCGAGCACGAACGTCGGGCGGAAGGCGCCGAGGTCCTCGACGAGGTGCCGGGCGTCCGGCGTGTGCCCCATGACGGCGCCGGACGGGATGCACAGCACCTCGATGAACCGCGCGAACACGTGGGCGAGCGGCAGGAAGAGCAGCGTGCGGGAGCCCGGCGCGGCGCAGACGTCGGCGAGCCCGTCGACGCCGAGCAGGGAGAGCGCGACGAAGTTGCCGTGCGTGAGCTCGGCGCCCTTGGGGCGCCCGGTCGTGCCGGACGTGTAGATGACGGTCGCGAGGTCCGCGCCGCTCAGCGCCTCCGAGCGCCGCGCGACCTCGTCGTCGTCGACCGTCGCCCCGAGGGTCTCGAGCGCACCGAGCGCGCCCGAGTCGATGACGAGGACCTGGCCGAGCCCGGGCAGGTCGTCGCGCGCCTCCTCCACGATCGCGGCGTGCGCCGCGGTCTCGACGACGACGAGCCGGACGCCCGAGTCGGAGGCGATCCATCGCACCTGCTCCGCGGAGGACGTCTCGTAGATCGGCACGACGACGGCTCCGGCGGCCCACCCGGCGAAGTCCAGGACGGTCCACTCGTAGCGCGTGCGGGACATGATGCCGACCCGGTCGCCCGGCGCGATCCCGAGCGCGACGAGCCCCTTGGCCACGGCGCGCACCTCGTCGGCGAACGCCTGCACGGTGACGGGCGTCCAGCGACCCTGCCCGTCGGACCGCTCCGCGAGCACGCCGCCCGCGTCGCGCTCGAGGCGCTGAGCCAGCAGGTCGTTGATCGACATCGACTCGTCGAGGGCGACCGGTGAGGGGGTCGTGCGCTCCTGCATGGCGGGCTCCTGTCAGGCGGTCTCGGTCACCAGCTGGGCGTCGCGCGCGACCGGCACCTCGCCGTCGCCGGCCGCGAGCTCGAGCGTGCCCGTGACGCGGCCGGCCGCGCGGACGTCGTCGAGGGCGACCTCGACACTCGCGCGCAGCGCGTCCGGGACGGTGAGCGTGACGGCGTCGATCGGGGTGCGCATCGAGACCTTGGCCTCGGACTTGACCTTGCGCAGCGCGGCCAGCGCGGCACCCGCCGCACCGACGACGCGGGGGTCGGCGTCCGCCGCGGCGGCGCGCAGCGCGTCCGCGGTCGGCCACGGGGCGCGGTGCACCGAGCCCTCGCGCCACCACGACCAGACCTCCTCGGTCGCGAACGGCAGCACGGGAGCCAGCAGGCGCAGCAGGGTGTCGAGCGCGAGGCCGAGCGCGGCCCGCGCGGAGACCGTCGCGGCGGTGACCTCGTCGGCGCTCGCGCCCGCGCCGTACGCGCGGTCCTTGACGAGCTCCAGGTAGTCGTCGCAGAACGTCCAGAAGAACGTCTCGGTGAGCTCGAGCGCCCGCGTGTGGTCGTACGCCTCGAGCGCGGCGGTCGCGGCGTCGACGACGTCGGCCAGGCCGGCGAGCATCGCGCGGTCCAGGGCGACGGTCACGAGCGCGGGGTCCAGCTGGAGGGGCTCGTCGGCGCCGCCGAACGAGAGCACGAACTTGCTCGCGTTGAGCACCTTGATCGCCAGGCGGCGGCCGATCTTCATCTGGCCGATCTCGAACGCCGCGTCGGTGCCGAGCCGGGCGGAGGCCGCCCAGTAGCGGACGGCGTCGGACCCGTGCTCCTCGAGCAGGCCCATCGGCGTGACGACGTTGCCCTTCGACTTCGACATCTTCTTGCGGTCGGGGTCGAGGATCCAGCCGCTGATGGCCGCGTCGGACCACGGCAGCGAGCCGTGCTCGAGGTGCGAGCGCACGACGGTCGAGAAGAGCCACGTCCGGATGATGTCCTGGCCCTGCGGGCGCAGGTCCATGGGGAACACGCGCGCGAACAGGTCGGGGTCGGTGCGCCAGCCGCCGACGATCTGCGGCGTGAGGGAGCTCGTCGCCCACGTGTCCATGATGTCGGGGTCGCCGACGAAGCCGCCGGGCACCCCGCGCTGCTCCGCCGTGTAGCCGGGCGGGACGTCGGAGGACGGGTCGACGGGCAGCGCGTCCTCGGTGGGCAGGATCGGCGCGTCGTGGTCGACCTCGCCGTCCTCGCCGACGGGGTACCAGACCGGGAACGGCACGCCGAAGAAGCGCTGGCGCGAGACCAGCCAGTCGCCGTTGAGCCCGCCGACCCAGTTCTCGTACCGCACGCGCATGAAGTCGGGGTGGAAGCCCAGCTCCTTGCCGCGCGCGAGCAGCGCGTCGCGCAGCGCCTCGTCGCGGCCGCCGTTGCGCAGGTACCACTGGCGGCTCGTGACGATCTCGAGCGGCTTGTCGCCCTTCTCGTAGAAGTTCGCCTTGCGCTGGGTCGGCACGGGCTCGCCGTCGAGGTCGCCGGACTCGCGCAGCCCGGCGACGACCGCCTCGCGCGCGGAGAAGGTCGTCTTCCCGGCGAGGCTCTCGGCGTAGAACGCCGCGCCGGCACCGGTCAGCCACTCGGGCGTCTCGCGCACGATGCGCCCGTCGCGGCCCACGACCGAGCGCGTGGGCAGCTGCAGCTCGCGCCACCACTGCACGTCGGTGAGGTCGCCGAAGGTGCAGCACATCGCGATGCCGGCGCCCTTGTCGGGCTCGGCCGCGGGGTGGGGGAGCACGGGCAGCTCGACACCGAAGATCGGCGACGTCACCGTCGTGCCGAACAGCGCCTGGTACCGCTCGTCGTCGGGGTGCGCGATGAGCGCGACGCACGCGGGCAGCAGCTCGGGCCGCGTCGTCTCGATGTGCACGGGCGTGCCGTCGGGGCGGTGGAACGCGACGCGGTGGAACGCGCCGGGGTAGTCGCGGGCCTCGAGCTCCGCCTGGGCGACCGCCGTCTGGAAGGTGACGTCCCACAGCCCGGGCGCCTGGGCCTGGTACGCCTCGCCGCGCGCGAGGTTGCGCAGGAACGCCTGCTGCGCGACCGCGATCGAGTCCTGCGACACCGTCTGGTAGGTCATGGACCAGTCGACCGAGAGGCCGAGGCGGCGCCAGAGCGCCTCGAACTGCTTCTCGTCCTCGGTCGTCAGACGCTCGCAGAGCTCGACGAAGTTGCGCCGCGAGACGGGCACCTGGTCGGCGGGCTTGACCGCCTTGCCCTCGGTGCCCGTGTGCGGCGGCTCGAAGCCCTCGACGTAGGGGAGCGAGGGGTCGCAGCGCACGCCGTAGTAGTTCTGCACGCGCCGCTCGGTGGGCAGGCCGTTGTCGTCCCAGCCCATCGGGTAGAAGACCTCGGCGCCGCGCATCCGCCGGTAGCGGGCGACGACGTCGGTGTGCGTGTACGAGAACACGTGCCCGACGTGCAGCGAGCCGGACACCGTGGGGGGCGGCGTGTCGATGGAGTAGACCTGCTCGCGCGTGCGCGTGCGGTCGAACCGGTACGTGCCCTCGGCGGACCACTGCGCGTCCCACCGCTCCTCGACGCCGTCGAGCGAGACCCTGTCCGGTACGACGCGCGTGGGCTTGAGGGCCGGGGCGGGCGTGGCGGACGTGGGGGTGGTGTCGGTCATGAGCACACATCCTCCCAGATCGAGGGCGGGACCGACGCCGCCCGCGTGACGCCGCTCCGACGGGCACCGGGGCTCGTGCGCGGCGCACGGTCCGCGGCCGCCGGGGCCGTCCGGGTGGCGCGTCAGTCGGCGGCGCGCCGGGCGCGGTAGGCGGCGACGTGCGCGCGGTTCGCGCAGTTGTTGACGTCGCAGAACCGGCGGGAGCGGTTGCGCGAGAGGTCGACGAGCACGGCGTCGCAGTCCTCCGCCTCGCACGTCCGCAGGCGCGACTGCTCGTCGCTGCGGACGACGTCGACGACCGCCATCGCCGACTCGACGAGGATGACGGTGGCGAGCGGCGCGTCGGGCGCGGTGGCGTGCAGGTGCCAGTCCATGCCGTCGTGCCGGACGAGGAACGGCCGGGCCTGCGACTCCGCGAGCATCGCGTTGACCGTCGCCGCCGCCTCGTCGCGGTCGACGGACCACAGGCGGGCGAGCCGGTCGCGGGTCTCGCGCACCGCGGCGACCTCGGCGGCGTCGCCGTCGTGGCGCACCGAGTAGCGCCAGCGCTCGTAGAACGCGTCGAGCTCGTCGGGCGTGGTGAGCGCGTCGACGCCGTCGCGGCGCCGGGCCGTGTTCACCAGGTCGGCCGCGGCGGCCAGGTTCGCCTCCGTGTCAGGGGCGAAGACCATGTTGACTCCTGAATTCGTCTGGCCCTAGTGTCACGAGCGTACGAGCAGCTCACGCCTGAGAGCCCGCACCAGCCCACACGACCTCACGAGGGTGACGTGTGCGGACATCGTGCCCCCACCAGGCGATTCGATGCGGGAGGTCGCAGGTGTCGGGGGTCGTCGTGGGTGCCGCGGGCGTGCGCGGCCGCAGCGTGGGCATCGCCGCCGGGCTCGTCGCCGCGCTGGCGTTCGCGACCAGCGGGCCGGTGGTCAAGCCGCTGCTCGCCGCCGGGTGGTCGCCCGGCGCCGCGATCCTCGTGCGGCTGACGCTCGGCACGCTCCTGCTCGCGGGCCCCGCGTGCTGGGCGCTGCGCGGCCGGTGGGGCGCGCTGCGGCAGGAGTGGCGCACCGTGGTCGGCTTCGGCACGCTCGGCGTCGCCGTCGCCGCCGGGATGTACTTCCTGGCGGTCGAGCGCCTGCCCGTGGCGGTCGCGCTGCTCGTCGAGTACACCGGCCCGCTGCTGCTCGTGGCGTGGCGATGGCTCCGGACCCGGCGGGTACCGGCGCGCGCCACCCTCGTCGGCGCCGCCCTCGCCATGGGCGGCCTGGTGCTCGTCCTCGACCTCACCGGCGCCGTGCGCCTCGACCCGGTCGGCCTGCTGTTCGCGCTCGTCGCCGCCGTCGGCAACGCCGCCTACTTCGCCTTCACCGCGCGGCCCACCGAGCTGCCGCCCGTCGGCCTCGCCGGCGCCGGCATGGGCGTCGGCGCCCTCGCCATCGGCGCCGCGGCGCTCGTGGGCGTCCTGCCGCTCGAGGCGCCGCTCGTGGACGTCGAGGTCGTCGGCGTCGTCGTGCCGTGGTTCGTCCCGCTCGCCGTCGTCGGCGTGCTGCCCACCGCGGTCGCCTACGGCGTCTCGGCGGTGTCCGTGCGGATGCTCGGCGAGCGGGTCGCGTCGTTCCTCGCGCTCACCGAGGTGCTGTTCGCGGTACTGCTCGCGTGGCTCCTGCTCGCCGAGGCGCCGCTGGCCGTCCAGGTCGTCGGTGCGGTGCTCGTCGTGGCCGGCGTCGCGCTCGTGCGTCGGGGCGCGGACCGGGACGCCGCCGCCGCCCTGCTGCCGGCCCCGGTCACCGCCGAGCCGTCCGCAGGCGGCCGCGGCCCGGACGAGGACGAGCCCGCGCTCGCCGCCCCGCGGGGTTAGCCTCGCACCGAGGGTGAGCGCCGACCGCGTGCCCTCGCGACGAGCGGGACGAGCGGGACGAGCGGGACGACGAGCGGGAGAGGTGGCACGTGACCGAGAGCGGCACCGGGAACGGCACGGTGGGCGGGCTGACCGTCGGGTACGCGGCGATGCTGGAGCAGTTCCACCCGACCGAGGCGGTCGAGCTCTCCGCGCTCGCGGAGGAGCACGGCTTCTCCGGCGTCATGGCGGCGGACCACTACCAGCCGTGGGTCCCGGCGCAGGGGCAGGCCGCGTTCGTGTGGAACGTGCTCACCGCGATCGGCGAGCGCACCCGTGGCGACATGGGCCCCGGCGTCACGGCGCCGACGTTCCGCTGGCACCCCGCGATGGTCGCGCAGGCCAGCGCCACGCTCGCCGCGATGTACCCGGGGCGGCACTGGCTGGGTCTCGGTTCCGGCGAGGCGCTCAACGAGCACGTCGTGGCCGGCTACTGGCCCGAGGCGCCCGAGCGCATCAACCGCATGTTCGAGGCCATCGACATCATCAAGAAGCTGTTCTCGTCGTCCCTCGCGGGCAAGGACGTCAAGCACGCCGGCCAGTTCTACAAGCTCGAGTCGACCCGCCTGTGGACGATGCCGGAGGTCGCGCCCGAGATCCTCGTCGCGACCGCCGGCCCCGTGACGGCCAAGCGCGCGGGGCGGGTCGCGGACGGTCTCATCACCGTCGGGGCGCCGCTGGAGAAGATCTCGGGCCTGTTCCAGAAGTTCGACGACGGCGCGCGCGAGGCCGGCCGGGACCCGGGGTCGATGCCGAAGGTCCTGCAGCTGCACCTCTCGTGGGCGGAGACCGACGAGCAGGCCCTCGCGAACGCGATGCACGAGTGGCCCAACGGCGGCATGAAGTTCCCGAAGGCCGACATCCGCTCGCCGTTCGACTTCGAGCAGATGGCGAAGCTCGTGCGACCCGAGGACTTCGAGGGCCGCATGGTCATCTCGGCCGACCCCGACGTGCACCGCGCCGAGATCCAGAAGTACGTCGACCTCGGCTTCGACCGCGTCTACCTGCACAACGTCGGTCGCAACCAGCGCGAGTGGATCGAGGTCTTCGGCCGCGACGTCCTGCCGAAGCTGGCGCGCTAGTGGAGCTGCGCGTCTGGGCGCCGGACGGGCTGCCGGAGATCCAGCCGGGCGACGATTTCCTGGCGCTGCTCGTCGAGGTGCTGCGCGCCGACGCGGCCGCGGAGCCCGGCCACGCCCTGGCGGACGGGGACGTCCTGGTCCTGACGAGCAAGGTCGTCTCGAAGGCGGAGGGGCGGGTCGTCGCCGCGGACGACCGCGAGCAGGCCATCACCGACGAGACCGTGCGCGTCGTCGCGACGCGCGAGCACGCCCGCGGGGTCACCCGGATCGTCGAGAACCGCCTCGGGCTCGTCATGGCCGCCGCCGGCGTCGACGCGAGCAACACCCCCGCCGGCACGGTGCTGCTCCTGCCCGAGGACCCCGACGCGAGCGCCCGCTCGCTGCGCGCGGGGCTGCAGGAGGCGTTCGGCGTCCGGCTCGGGCTGCTCGTGACCGACACGGCGGGCCGGCCCTGGCGCCAGGGCGTCACGGACCTCACCATCGGGGCGGCGGGCGTCCGGCTGCTCGACGACCTCAAGGGGCAGCTCGACTCGTTCGGCCGGCCGCTGGAGATGACGGTCACCGCCACGGCGGACGAGATCGCCTCGGCCGCGGAGCTCGTCAAGGGCAAGGCCGCGGGACGGCCGCTCGCCGTTGTCCGAGGGCTGGACGTGGTGACGGACGACGACGGCCCGGGCGCCCGCACGCTAGCGCGCGTCGGCGACGACGACATGTTCCACCAGGGCAGCGCCGAGGCGTACGCCCAGGGCTGGAAGGACGCGGTGGAGCAGCGCGGCTGACGCGCCGCGCCCGTCAGGAGCCGGCGTCGACCGGCTCGACGACCACCGCGGTGCCGTACGCCAGGATCTCGCGGTGCTGCTCCGCGGCGGCCGTGTCCATGCGCAGCCCGACGACGGCGTTCGCGCCGCGCGCGGCGGCCTCCGCGACGAGCCGGTTCACGGCGTCGCGTCGCATGTCGTACGACGCGCGCGTGAGGTCCGGCGACTCCGCCTGGCCGATGGACCCGAACGCGCGGCTCAGGCTCACCGCCGGCGTGCCGGTGCGCAGGCCCATCACCTCGCCGAGCACGGCCGTGATGCGGTGCCCGGGGAGCTCGTCGGTCGTGACCACGATCATGGCGCGAGCGTGCCACGCCGGGCCGTGATCCGGGCGCAGGCGCGAGGTGGTGCCTCAGCCGGCCTTGGCGGCGGCCTTCGCGGCCTTCTTCGTCGCGCGGACCTCCGCGAGCGACGTCGGGTCGGTGACGTCGGCGATCGAGCGCCGGGAGCCGTCCTCGCCGTAGGCGCCGGCGGCCTCGCGCCACCCGAGCGGCTCGACGCCGAGCTGCTTGCCGAGCAGCGCGAGGAAGATGCGCGCCTTCTGGTCGCCGAAGCCCGGCAGCGCCTTGAGCCGCCGCAGCACCGTCGCGCCGTCGGGGTCGCCGTGCGTCCAGATCCGGGCCGCGTCGCCGTGGTACTCCTCGACGACGGCGCGGGCGACGGCCTGGATGCGGGCCGCCATCGAGCCCGGGTAGCGGTGCACGGCCGGGGGCGTCGTGCACAGGGCCACGAACTCCTCGGGGTCGGCGTCCGCGATGACGTGCGGGTCGAGGTCGCCCATCCGCTCCCGGAGCTTCCACGGGCCGGCGAAGGCGGCCTCCATCGGGTACTGCTGGTCCAGCAGCATGCCGACCAGCAGCGCGAACGGGTCGGTGGAGAGCAGCTCGTCCGCGGCGGGCTCGCCGGTGATCCACAGCGTCATGCGGCCATCCTGCCGCACGCCGCCCGTCCGCACACCGGCCCTCAGGCGGAGGGGGTGAGGGCGCGCCGGGTGCGCGGCGCCGGCCGGTGCGCGCGGGTCCACGCGAGGTCGTCGGGGACGTCGACGTCGTGACGGGCGCCCGAGCCGGCAGGCAGCGTGAGGGGCACGTGACCCGCGGCCGCGTGGCGAGCGGACGAGCCGGAGCCGAAGGACGGGCGCAGCGACGTGAGCGCGGTGAGGACGGTCGTGCCGGTGCCGGCGGCGTCGGGCACGTGCGCGCGCTCGTGCGGGGCGGCGCGGTCCAGGACCTCCTCGACGCCCTCCGGCGTGAGGAGCGGCAGGTCGCCGAGCACGACGGCCAGCGGGCATCCCGGGGCCCGCCGGCGCGCCTCGTGCGCGCCCGCGAGCACCGCGGCGTCCAGGCCCGCGGCGGGGTCGTCGACGACGACGAGCGGGGCGGTGGCGGTGTCGTCCGCCGCGACGCGCGCGAGCGCCTCGTCGGAGCACACCAGGACGACGCCCGCGACGGACCGGGCGCCCCGCACGGCGGCGAGCGTGTCGAGCGCCATGGCGCGGACGAGCGCGGTGCGGTCGTCGTCCGGCAGGACGCCGGCGAGGCGGCTCTTGCCGCGGGCGGCCTCCTTGACCGGGACGACGACCCACCAGCGGGTCACGGCGCGCGCCCCACGAGGTCGAGCGCGGCGGCGGCGACGCGAGCGGCGGCGTCCTCGTCCGTCATGAGCGTGGGGGCCGCGGCGGCGGTCCACCCCGCCTCGCTCAGGTGCCGGGCGGCCGGCGCGTCCGCGTCGTCGACGAGCCACGCGTCGAGCACGCCGCCGTCCACCCGCCGTCCGTAGTGCTCCGCGACCGCGGCGGCGTCGGTCGCGACGCCGATCGCCGTGAGGCACGCGTCCGCCATGCCGCGTACGGGGGCGCCGCCGACGATCGGGCTCACCCCGACGACCGGCCCGGGTGCCGCCCGCAGCGCGTCGCGCACGCCCGGCACGCCGAGGATCGTGCCGACGGAGACGACCGGGTTCGAGGGCGGCACGAGCACGACGTCGGCCCCCGCCAGCGCCTCGAGCACGCCGGGCGCCGGGGAGGCGCCCTCGACGCCGGCCTGCAGGAACCCGCGCGCGGGCAGCGCGGCGCGGTGGCGCACCCACCATTCCTCGAAGTGGAGCGTCCCCTCGTCCGTGACGACGTGCGTCTCGACCTCGTCGTCGGTCATGGGCAGCAGCTCGACCGGGAGCGACCAGCGCCGGGCGAGCCGGCGGGTCACGGCGGACAGCGGCTCGCCGCGGCGCAGCAGCTCGGTGCGCGCGAGGTGCGTCGCGAGGTCGAGGTCGCCGAGCGTGAACCACTCCCAGCCGAGCCCGTACGCGGCGAGGTCCCGGGACACGCGGCGGGACTCCTCGCGCCGCCCCCAGCCCTGCTCCTCGTGCACGGCGCCGCCGAGCGTGTACATGAGCGTGTCCAGGTCGGGGCAGACGCGCACGCCGTGCAGCCACAGGTCGTCGCCGGTGTTCGCGACCACGGTGACGCGCGCGCGGGTGCCGCCGTCGCCGTCGGGCAGGCGCTCGCGCAGGAGCCGGAGGAGCCCGCGGGTGAACCGCGCGCCGCCGACGCCGCCGGACAGCACCGTGATCCTCACGCGTCTGCCTCCGCCCGGCCCGCGAGCGCGATCACCGGGCGGCCCGTGCGGGGGTGGACCAGCACGTCGGCGTCGACGTCGTAGACCTCCCGCAGGCGTGCGGGGGTGAGCACCTGCTCCGGCGTGCCGGACGCGACGAGCCGGCCGCGGTGCAGCAGGAGCACGTGGTCGCAGAAGGCTGCGGCGAGGTTGAGGTCGTGCAGCGCGGCGACCGTCGTGGTGCCGAGGCTCCGCACGAACCCGAGCAGGCTGAGCTGGGCGCTCACGTCGAGGTGGTTCGTCGGCTCGTCGAGCAGCAGCAGGCTCGGCTCCTGCGCGAGCGCACGCGCGACGTGGACGCGCTGGCGCTCGCCGCCCGACAGGGTGGACCACAACCGGTCGGCGAGCTCGGCCACGCCGGCGGTCGCCAGCGCGCGGTGCACCGCCTCGGCGTCGTCGTCGGCGCCCCACAGCGTGCGGAACGGCGTCCGGCCGAGCGCGACGACCTCCCGCACCGTGAGCGGCACGGTGCTGGACGACTCCTGCTCGAGCAGCGCCACCCGTCGCGCGCGCTCGCGGCGGGGGAGCGCACGCACGTCCTGGCTGTCGTCCCCGACGAGCACCGCGCCGCCATCGGGCACGAGCAGACCCGCGACGGTCCGCAGCAGCGTCGTCTTGCCGGCGCCGTTCGGGCCCAGCAGCCCGGTGAGCCGCCCGGCGGGGGGCGTCGCGTCGACCTCGTCGACGACCCACCGCCCACCCAGGCGGACGCGGACGCCGTCGACGCGGACGGGGTAGGGCGTCAGGTCCATGCCGACCCCCCGCGGCGGCGCAGCAGCACCGCGAACACGGGCACGCCGACGAGCGCCGTGACGATCCCGACGGGCAGCTCGCGCGGGTCGAACACCGTCCGCGCGAGCGTGTCCGCCCACACGAGGAAGACCGCGCCCGTCACGGCGGCGACCGGGAGCAGGCGCCGGTGCGCCGGCCCCGTGAGCGACCCGACGGCGTGGGGCAGCACCAGGCCGACGAAGCCGATGGCGCCGGAGACGGCGACCATCGCCCCAGTGAGCAGCGCGACGAGGGTCAGCAGGGTCCACCGCGTGCGGTCGACGTCGATGCCGAGCGCGGCCGCGGCCGTGTCGCCGAACGCGAACGCGTCGAGGCGCAGGCCGGCGAGCACCAGCACGGTGCCGACGACGAGGACGGCAGGCGCGCTGATCGCGACCGACTGCCACGTCGACCCGGCGAGCGACCCCAGCAGCCAGGACAGAATCTCGCGGTAGGAGTCGCCCGTCGCGGTCCAGAAGATGACGAACGACGTGCCGGCGGCGCACAGCTGCGAGACCGCGAGCCCCGCCAGCACGGCCCGGCCGGGCGTCAGCGTGCCGCCGGTGCGGGCCAGCGCCAGCGTCGCGGCCAGCGCGGCGAGGGCCCCCGCGAACGCGGCCACGGGCAGCAGCAGCCCGACGCCGACGACGAGGACGGCGACCGCGCCCAGCGACGCCCCGGACGACAGACCCAGCAGGTACGGGTCCGCGAGCGGGTTGCGGGTGAGCGACTGCATGACGGCGCCCGCCAGTGCCAGCCCGGCGCCGACCGCGGCGGCGGTCAGCACGCGCGGCAGCCGCAGCTCCCAGACGATGGCGTCCCGCAGCCGCTCGACGGGCACCACGTCCAGCCCGAGGTGCCCGCCGATGCTGCGGGCCACCTCCGACACCGACAGGTCCGCCGGGCCGATCGTCACCGCGACGAGCACCGTCGCGACGAGCACCGCCACGCCGACGGCGAGCAGCACCGCGAGCGGCGTGCGCGCCGGCGCGGCGGGGACGCCGTCCGCCCGGTCCTGCGCCGCCCTCGTCGGTGCCGGCTCGCTCGTCGTCGTGCTCACGACCCCAGGGCCGCGACCTGCTCGGCCACGGACGTCACGGCGGAGGCGGAGCGGACGCCCGCCTCGCTCGCCGGGAACGGCACGGTGACGTACCGGTGCTCGCGCACCGCGGTGAGCTCCCGCGTCGCCGGGTTGGACTCCAGCATCGTGATCTTGTCGGCGGCGGTGTTCCACGTCGCGTCGACCAGCACGAGCACGTCGGGGTCCGCCTCGACGACCTTCTCCCAGCTGACCGAGGTCCACGTGTCGTGCACGTCGGCGAACACGTTGGTCAGGCCCGCCGCGTCCATCACCATCTGCGGCGAGCCGATCCCCGCGCCGACGTACGGCGTGTCCGTGCCCGAGCTGTACCAGAGCGCGGTCGTCGGCTCGGCCGGCTTCTGCACGGCATCGAGCTGCGCCTGCTGCTCCGCGACCAGCGCCTCGGCCCGGTCCTGCACGCCGAAGAACGACGCCACCTCGCGGATCTCGCCGAACACCTCGTCGAACGTGAGCGGGTCGGGCATGTAGCCCTTCTCCTTGCACGCGGCGGGGGAGACGTACGTCTGGATCCCCAGGCCCGCGAGCGTCGCGCGGTCGCCCGCGCCGTCGGCGGAGAAGTTCGACTCCCAGCCGGCGTAGACGAAGTCCGGCTCGACCTCGAGCAGCGCCTCCTGGCCGGGCACCTTGTCGGAGAGCACCGGCACGTCCGCGGCCGCGTCCGCCCACGCGTCGGGCACGGGCCCGTCCGCGAACGCCGTTCCGACGAGCCGGTCGCCGAGCCCCAGGGCCAGCATCATCTCGGTCGACGTGGACTTGATGGTCACCACGCGCTGCGGCGGCTGCTCGACCGTCACGGTCGTGCCGCAGTCGTCGACGGTCACCGGGGTGAAGCCGGCGTCGGACGCGGTCGGGGTGGCGGAGGGCGACGAGCCGGCCGGGCCGCCCGCGCAGGCCGCGAGGGCCAGCAGGGGCAGCAGGGCGGCGACGATCCTCGGGCGCATCATCGGGAGGTCTCCCTGGGCAGAGGGTGGGGGACGACCCGGGGCCGGGGGTCGGGCGCACGTCGCGCCCCGGGCGCTGCCGCTGCGGGCGCGCGTCCTCGGCCAAGCACGGCCGGGGTCCTCGCACACCCTAGGTCGCGGTGCCGGTGCCGGGCGAGTCCGCGTCGCGGCGACGGGCGCCGGCGACGGGGCGCCCGCGGGTACCGTGCGGACGACAGCCACGCGACCCGCAGGAGCCCGCATGCCTCCCACCGACCGTCCCCGCCGCGCCCTCGTCACCGGTGCCTCGTCCGGGATCGGCGCCGCGACCGTGCGCCGGCTGCGGGCGGACGGCTGGGACGTCGTCGCGACCGCCCGACGAGCCGACCGGCTGGAGGCGCTCGCGGCCGAGACGGGCGCCGTCCCGGTCGTGGCGGACGTGACGAAGGACGACGACGTCGCCGCGCTTGCCGAGCACGTGCTGGCGACGGGTGGTCTCGACGCGCTGGTCAACAACGCGGGCGGTGCGCTGGGCCTCGACCCCGTCGCCGACGCGGACCTCGAGCAGTGGCGCACGATGTACGAGCTCAACGTGCTGGGCACGCTGCGGGTCACGCAGGCGCTGCTGCCGACGCTGCGCGAGCGCGGCGGCGACGTGCTGGTGCTGACGTCGACCGCGGCGCTCGACCCGTACGTGGGGGGAGCGGGGTACACGGGCGTGAAGGCGGCCGAGCAGATGCTCGCGACGACGCTGCGCTGGGAGCTCGCGGGGGAACCGGTGCGTGTGATCCAGGTCGCGCCAGGCGCGGTCGCCACGGAGGAGTTCTCGCTCGTCCGGTTCGGCGGCGACGCGGAGCGCGCGGCGGCCGTGTACCAGGGCTACGAGCCGCTGGTGGCGGACGACGTCGCCGACGTCATCGCGTTCGCGCTCGGCCGCCCGCCGCACGTCAACGTCGACCTGCTGGTGGTGCGCCCGCGCGCCCAGGTCAACAACTGGACGACCGCCCGCCGAGACTGACCGCGCGGCTGTCGGGGACCGTTCGTAGGGTGGGCGGGTGCCCGTCGCTCCACCCTCCTCGTCCGGCGGCGCGTCCTCCTCGACCCTGCGGGTGCTGTGGCGCCTGCGCGAGTGGGCGCGCCCTGCCCTGCCGCGGATCGCGCTGGGCGGCCTCACCGCGCTCGGGGCGAGCCTGCTCGCCCTCGCCGTCCCGCAGGTGCTGCGGTGGGTCGTCAACGGGCCGCTGCTCGGCGACGGGTCGACGCGGGGCGTCGTCCTCGGCTCGCTGCTCGTCCTCGCGCTGGGCGCGCTCGAGGCGTTCCTCGTCTGGTGCCGTCGCGCGCTGATCCTCACGCCCGGCACCAGCGTCGAGCGGGACATGCGCACGACGCTGTTCCGCCACCTGCTGGACCAGCCGGTCGCGTTCCACGACCGCTGGTCGGGCGGGCAGCTGCTCTCGCGCGCGATGAGCGACCTGTCGACGATCCGGCGCTGGATCGTCTTCGGCCTGGTCATGACGCTGGTGTCGGCCACGACGATCGTCGTGGGCGTGGGCCTCATGCTCGCCACGTCCTGGCAGCTCGGCCTCGTCTACGTCGCCGGCGCCGTCCCGATGGTCTGGCTGGGCTTCCGGTTCCGCGAGGACTACAAGGTGGTCGCCCGCCGGGCGCGCGACCAGGCCGGCGACCTCGCGACGACCGTCGAGGAGTCCGTGCACGGCATCCGCGTGCTCAAGGCGTTCGGCCGCGGGGAGGACGCGCTCGAGGACTTCGCCCGCCAGGCCGACGCGCTGCGCGAGACCGAGGTGCACAAGGCCCGCACCCTCTCGCGCGTCTCGTTCGCGCTCGGCGCGATCCCCGAGGCGGTGCTCGCGGTGGCGCTGGCCGTGGGCGTGCCGCTCGCGGCGAGCGGGCAGCTGAGCGTCGGTGCGCTGGTCGCCTTCTTCGCCACCGCCGCCGTGGTCAACAACCCGGTCGAGCGGCTGGGGCAGCTCCTGGCCATGACCCTCGACGCCAAGGCGGCGACCGACCGCTACGTGCAGGTGATCGACACGGTGCCCGCGGTGCAGGACCCGGCCGCGCCGGCCCACCTGCCGCCCGCCGACCCGCGGGGCGCCCGGGTGGAGCTCGCGGGGGTCCGGTTCGCCCACGCGCCGCGGCGGGGCGAGGCCTCCGGCGAGGTGCTCGCGGGCGTCGACCTGGCGCTGGAGCCGGGCGAGACGATGGCGCTCGTCGGCGTCACCGGCAGCGGCAAGACGACGCTCCTGCAGCTCGTGCCCCGGCTCTCCGACGTGACGGCGGGCGCCGTCCGCATCGACGGCGTCGACGTCCGCGACCTCACGCGGGCCGAGCTGCGCGCGGCCGTCTCGGTCGCGTTCGAGGACCCCATCCTGTTCTCCGCGTCGGTGCGGGAGAACGTGCTGCTCGGCGTCGAGGACGTCGACGACGAGGCCGCCGAGGCGCGCCTGGAGGAGGCGCTGGAGGTCGCGCACGCGGGGTTCGCCCGCCGGCTGCCGCGAGGGCTCGACACCGTCATCGGCGAGGAAGGACTGAGCCTGTCGGGCGGGCAGCGCCAGCGCATCGCGCTCGCGCGGGCCATCGCCGTGCACCCACGGGTGCTGCTGCTCGACGACCCGCTGTCCGCCCTGGACGTCGAGACGGAGGCGCGCGTCACCGCGCGGCTGCGGGCCACGCTCGCCTCGACCACGACCCTGGTCGTCGCCCACCGCACGTCGACGGTCGCGCTCGCGGACCGTGTCGCGGTGCTGGAGGACGGCCGCATCACGGGCGTCGGCCGGCACGCTGAGCTGCTCGCGAGCCACCCGCACTACCGGTACGTGCTGACGGCGCTGGAGCACGAGCACGCCGACGAGCCCGTCGAGGCGGTCCGATGAGCACGACGGCCGTCCGCCCGCCCGCGTCGGACGAGGAGACGCTCGACGGCCGGGCGCTGCGTGCGCGGTCGATGCGCCTGCTCGGCTCGCTCGTCCGCCCCGTCGCCCGCGCGGTGTGGGGCACCGCGCTGCTCGTCGTCGGCTCGCAGGTCGCGCTCGTCGCCGGCCCCGCGCTCGTCGCCTACGGGATCGACTCCGCGCTGCCGGCCCTGCGCGGCGGCGACGCGCGCCCGCTGTGGTTCGCGGCGGGCGGCTACCTGGTCGCCGCGCTGCTCGGCGGCCTGCTGACGGCGGCGACCGTGCGCACGTCCGCGCGCGTGAGCCAGTCGATCCTGCTGGACCTGCGGCGCCGCGTGTTCCGGCACACCCAGCGCCTCGACCTCGAGTTCCACGAGCGCTACACGTCGGGCCGGATCATCTCGCGGCAGACGTCCGACCTCGACGCGCTGCGCGAGCTGCTCGACGGCGGCATCACGACCCTCGCGACGAGCACGCTGGCGATGCTGCTGACCGGCGTCTCGCTGGCGCTGCTGGACTGGCGGTCGGGCCTGGTCCTGCTGGTCGCCGTCGTGCCGGGCGCGCTGGTGACCCGCTGGTTCCAGCTCCGCTCGGTCGTGCTCTACCGGGCCAGCCGCACCGCGGTCGCGCGGGTGATCGTGCGGTTCGTCGAGACCATGACGGGCATCCGCGCGGTGCAGGCGTTCCGCCGCGAGCCCGCGACCGCGGCGACGTACGACGGCCTGGCCGAGGACTACCGGGCGAACACGGCCCGGTCGATCCGCATCAACGGCGTGTTCGACTCCAGCCTCACGCTGATCGGCAACGTCACCGTGGCGGTCGTGCTGCTGCTCGGGGGCCTGCGCGTGCTGGACGGCGGCCTCGACGTCGGCGTCCTCGTCGCCGCGGTGCTCTACGCGCGGCGGTTCTTCGCGCCGCTGCGCGACATCGGCATGGTCTACAACTCGTTCCAGTCGGCGACCGCCGCGCTGGAGAAGCTCGCCGGGCTGCTCGGGCACGAGCCGTCCGTGCCGGACCCGGTGCACCCCGTGCCGCTGCGGGACGTGCGCGGCGACGTGCGCTTCGACGGCGTCGAGTTCGGCTACGGCGACGGGCCCACGGTCCTGCCGCGGCTCGACCTGCACGTCCCGGCGGGGCAGGTCGTCGCGCTCGTCGGGGAGACGGGCGCCGGGAAGTCGACCGTCGCCAAGCTGCTCGCGCGGTTCTACGACGTGCGCGCCGGCGCGGTGCTCGTCGACGGCATCGACGTGCGCGAGGCCGACCCTGCCGACCTGCGGCGCTCGCTCGTCATGGTGACCCAGGAGGCCTACCTGTTCTCGGGGTCGGTGGCCGCGAACATCGCGCTCGGCCGCCCCGACGCGACGCGCGAGGAGATCGAGGCCGCCGCCCGCGCGGTGGGCGTGCACGAGCTCGTGGCGTCGCTCCCGGACGGGTACGACACCGAGGTGGACAAGCGCGGCGGCCGGCTCTCCGCCGGTCAGCGTCAGCTCGTCTCGTTCGCCCGGGCGTTCCTCGCCGACCCCGCCGTGCTGATCCTCGACGAGGCGACGAGCGCGCTGGACGTGCCCGGCGAGGCGCTCGTGCAGGAGGGGCTGCGCACCCTGCTGGCCGGCCGGACGGCGGTCGTCATCGCGCACCGCCTCTCGACCGTCATGGGTGCCGACCGCGTGCTCGTGGTCGACGCGGGCCGGGTCGTCGAGGACGGCTCGCCCGCACAGCTCGTCGCCGCCGGCGGGCGGTTCGCCGCGCTGCACGACGAGTGGCAGCGCTCGATCGCGTCGTCCTGACGGGCAGGCGTCGACGGCCGGCCCCCGGGAAGGGGCCGGCCGTCGCTGTCGCGGGCTACAGGTGCCGGGCCGCGTACGCGTGCAGCGCGTCGCGGACGAACGTCGCCCCGTGCCGCCCGCCGTAGCTCGCCGCGAACCGCTCGTCCGCGACGTACATGTCGGCGAGCCCGGTGACGTACTCGCGCACCGGCGTGGACCCGTGGCCCGGCGTGCCGGGCACCGACCCGAGCCAGGCGACGTGCCGGGACGCCAGCTCCTGCGCCTCGTCGGAGGCGGGGTCGACGTCGCGCTCCGCGGCGGCCGCCCAGTCCTGCGCGAGCTGGGCCGTGCGCGCCTTCCAGGCGGTGCGCTCGTCCTCGCTCATCGACCGCCACCAGGTGTCGGACGCCGCGTACGCGTCCGCGCCCCAGCGCTGCTCGACCTCGTCCTGGTACTGCGTGTGGTCGAAGCCGTCGAACATGTCCTTCGCCATGATCGCGACCCCCTCCTCCCGTGCGTGGATGGTCCGTTCGACGGAGGCGATGCGGCGGGCGAGCCGCCGCTGCTCGTCGTGGAGCCGGTCGAGGTGGCGGCGCAGCGCCGCCGTCTCGTCCGTCTCCCGGTCGAGCACCTCGCGGATGTCCGCGAGGCCGAGCCCGAGGTCGCGCAGCAGCAGGATCCGCTGCAGGCGCACGAGCGCGTCGGCGTCGTACCGGCGGTACCCGTTGGTGCCGACGCCCGACGGCTCGAGCAGCCCGATCCGGTGGTAGTGCCGCAGCGTGCGGCTCGTCGTCCCGGTGAGCCGGGCGACCTCCTGGATCGAGGCGTGCGCGTGCCGGCGGGACGCCCGCTCGCTGGTCGTGCTCATCGCTGCGCCTCCGTCGTGGATGTGAACCTGATCCACGGTAGGAGTTGACGCTGCGTCAAGGTCAAGCGGCGGCGCGCAGCAGCTCCAGCGCCGTCGCGGCGAGGTCGGCCGGCTCGGCGACGACGGCGGTCGCGCCGGCGTCCTCGAGCTCGCCCGGCTGCGCGTAGCCCCACCGCACGCCGACGGCCCGCAGCCCGTTCTCGATCGCCCCGTGCACGTCGTGCTCGCGGTCCCCGACCATGAGCAGCGCACCGGCGTCGAGCCCCGCGGCGCTCGTGCTGAGGGCGCGCGCGATGATGTCGCCCTTCGAGGTCCCCTCGTCCAGGGGCGCTCCGAAGACGCCGTCGACGAAGCGGTCGAGCCCGAGCCGCTCGACGATCGGCCCGGCGAACACCTCGGGCTTGGCGGTCGCGACGACGAGCCGGACGCCGGCGTCGCGCAGGGCCTGCAGCGCCTCGGGGACGCCGTCGTAGACCGTCGCGTCGTAGAGGCCGCCGGCGGCGAACGCCTCGCGGTAGCTCGCGACGACCGGCTCGACGAGCTCCTCCGGCACGTGGTGACGACGCATCGAGTCGTGGATCGGCGGGCCGACGAACGTGCGCAGCGTCGCCTCGTCGGGCACCGGCAGGCCGTGCGCCGCGAACGCGTGCCGCAGCGAGGAGTAGATGCCGGGGGCGGAGTCGATGAGGGTGCCGTCGAGGTCGAGCAGGATCGTCGGGGTCATGCCGTCCATTGTCCGACGTCCCCGCGGGCGGGCCGACGGGGCCGGACCGGTCGCCGCCGTCCCCGGAACGGCACCTGACGGCAACGAGGCGGCAACACGAGCCCCCTAGCCTGCCGGGACGGCGGGAGGGGGAGCAGGTGGCGGTGCAGGCGGAGACCGACGTGCGCGCGTGGCTCCACGACGACTTCGACGTCGACGTCCGGACCCTCGACGCGGTGCCGGCAGGCGCCGACGGGGCGGCGTGCACCTGGCGCGCCGCGACCGACGACGGCGCGCTCGCGGTGCGCTGGACCTCCGGCGGCTCGCCCGGCGGGCTCGAGGCCACCGCGGCGATCGCCCGCGCGCTGCC
>NZ_HE978588.1:3086090-3089870 GCF_000312005.1 Cellulomonas massiliensis JC225 | reverse complement strand
CGCCGGCGCTCGTGGCCCCGCCGCGTCGCACGCGGACCGGCGCGCTGTGGGCCGAGCGCTCCGGCGGGCGGCTCACGGTGAGCGCCTGGCTCGACGGCCCCCGCGCCCTCGACGTCGCGCTGACCCCGCCGCAGTGGACCGCGTTCGGGCGGCTGCTCGCGCGGACGCACGCCGTCCGTCCGGAGGCGGCGCCGCACCTGCCGCGCACCGACTTCCGTCCGGGGCGCGCGCTCGTCGCGTTCGACGCCGCGGACCGCGGCACCGCCTCGGCGGTCGTCGACGAGCTCGCCGCCGAGGCCGGCGTGCTCTGGCAGGCGGCGCGGCACCGCCTCCTCGAGGTCCGGACGCGCTCCATCCGGCTCGGCGCCCGGCTGCAGCAGCGCCAGCGCGACGACCCCCGCTCGGTCCCGCTCGTCGTCTGCCACGGCGACCCGCACCTGGGCAACGTGCTCGTCACGGGGCCACGCGACGTCGCGCTCGTCGACTGGGACGACGCGGTGCTGGCGCCGCCCGAGCACGACCTCATGTTCCTGCTCGGCGGCGTGCTCGCCTACGCGCCCGTCACGCCCGAGCAGGCGGCCGCGTTCTTCACCGGCTACGGGCGGGTCGAGATCGACCCGGACCGGCTCGCCTACGCGCAGTGCGTCCGGGCGATGGACGACGTCGCCGACCTGGCCCTCGCCGCGCTCGACCCGCGCGGGTCGGACGCCGGGCGGGCGTCGTCGCTGGACCTGCTCGCGGGCGCGCTGTCCCGCACCGGGATCGTCGACCTCGCCCTCGGCTAGACTCGTCCGCACAGGCGTCGACCCGGCCATCACCGGCGAGCCTCCGGAAGAACGGGCCGGACCCTCGCGGGGCTCTCGCGCGGGGTACGGCCTCAGTAGAACCGGACGGGGCAGGCCCGTCACAGCCGTCGGAGAGTGGTCGACGACCCCCGGGTCGCCGGCAAGCGAGGTGGTACCGCGGCACGCCGGCCGTCCGGCGCGTCCGTCCTCGCGGCCGAAGCGACGCACCCCTGGTGCCGACCACAGGAGACCCGACCGGTGACCGACCGCACGCGCTACCCGCTGCACCGCTCCGACGACGTCGCCCCCTCGCCCGACCTGCCCGCGCTGGAGCGGGACGTGCTCGCGCACTGGGACGCCGACGGGACGTTCCAGGCGTCGATCGACCAGCGCCCGGCGGGGGAGGGCGGCAGCAACGAGTACGTGTTCTACGACGGCCCGCCGTTCGCGAACGGCCTGCCGCACTACGGGCACCTGCTGACCGGGTACGCGAAGGACGTCGTGCCGCGCTACCGCACGATGCGGGGCCAGCGCGTCGAGCGCCGGTTCGGGTGGGACACGCACGGGCTGCCCGCCGAGCTCGAGGCGCAGCGCCTGCTCGGCATCACCGAGAAGGCCCAGATCGAGGAGATGGGCCTGGCCGCGTTCAACGCCGCGTGCCGGGAGTCGGTGCTCAAGTACACCCAGGAGTGGCGCGAGTACGTCACGCGCCAGGCGCGCTGGGTGGACTTCGACCACGACTACAAGACGCTCGACGTGACGTTCATGGAGTCCGTGATCTGGGGCTTCAAGCAGCTGTACGACAAGGGGCTCGCGTACGAGGGCTACCGCGTGCTGCCGTACTGCTGGCGCGACGAGACGCCCCTGTCGAACCACGAGCTCGGCATGGACGCGGACGTCTACCAGTCCCGGCAGGACCCGGCCCTGACCGTCGGTCTGCGCCTGGAGACCGGCGAGCTCGCGCTCATCTGGACGACGACGCCCTGGACGCTGCCCAGCAACCTCGCCGTGGCCGTCGGGCCGGAGATCGAGTACGTCGTCGTCGAGCCGGCCGAGGACTCGCCGTTCGGGCAGGCGCACCCCGGCGAGCGCGTCGTCCTGGCCGCCGCGCGCCTCGGCGCCTACGCCCGCGAGCTCGGCGAGGCGACCGTCGTCCAGGAGCTCACCGGCGCCGACCTGGTCGGCCGCGGCTACACGCCGCCGTTCGACTACTTCCTCGGCCACGAGAACGCCCACCAGGTGCTCGCCGCGGACTTCGTGACGACCGACGACGGCTCGGGCATCGTGCACCTCGCGCCGGCGTTCGGCGAGGACGACATGGCCACCTGCGAGGCCGCGGGGATCGCGCCGGTCGTGCCGGTCGACGCGGGCGGCCGCTTCACGTCGCTCGTCGCGGACTACGAGGGCCAGCACGTCTTCGAGGCGAACAAGGCGATCATCGCCGACCTCAAGAGCGGGACCGGCGCGCTCGCGCGCGTCCCCGAGGGCCTGCGGTCGGCCGTCGTCCGGCACGAGACCTACGAGCACTCCTACCCGCACTGCTGGCGGTGCCGGAACCCGCTGATCTACATGGCGGTCTCGTCGTGGTTCGTGCGCGTCACGGAGTTCCGCGACCGCATGGTGGAGCTCAACCAGGAGATCACCTGGATCCCCGGCCACATCAAGGACGGCCAGTTCGGCAAGTGGCTCGCGGGGGCGCGCGACTGGTCCATCAGCCGCAACCGCTACTGGGGCACCCCCATCCCGGTGTGGGTCTCCGACGACCCGGCGCACCCGCGCGTCGACGTCTACGGCTCGCTCGCCGAGCTCGAGGCGGACTTCGGCCGGCTGCCGACGAACGAGCAGGGCGAGCCCGACCTGCACCGGCCGTACATCGACGAGCTCACGCGCCCGAACCCCGACGACCCGACGGGCCGCTCGACGATGCGCCGCATCCCGGACGTGCTGGACGTGTGGTTCGACTCCGGCTCGATGCCGTTCGCCCAGGTCCACTACCCGTTCGAGAACCGCGAGTGGTTCGAGCAGCACTACCCGGGCGACTTCATCGTCGAGTACATCGGCCAGACGCGCGGCTGGTTCTACACGCTGCACGTGCTCGCGACGGCGATCTTCGACCGTCCGTCGTTCCGCAACGTCATGTGCCACGGGATCGTCCTGGGCGACGACGGCCGCAAGGCGAGCAAGTCCCTGCGCAACTTCCCCGACCCGGTCGAGATGTGGGACGTCTACGGCTCGGACGCGGTGCGCTGGTCGCTCATGGCCAGCTCGATCCTGCGCGGCGGGAACCTCATCGTCGCGGAGGAGGGCATCCGCCAGGAGGTCCGCCAGGTCCTGCTCCCGCTGTGGAGCACGTACTACTTCTTCACGCTCTACGCGGGCGCGGCGAACGACGGCGCGGGCCTGCGTGCCCGCCGGGTGGACGAGGGCGGCGCGCGCTCGCTCGCGACGGCCGACCGCGACCTGCTGGCGCGCACGCGCGAGCTCGTCACCCGGGTGACGGCGCTCCTCGACGAGTACGACATCTCGGGGGCGTGCGAGGCCGTGCGCCAGCACCTCGACGTGCTGACGAACTGGTACGTGCGCACGCAGCGCCAGCGGTTCTGGGACGAGGACCAGACGGCCTTCGACACGCTCTGGACGGCGCTGGAGGTGCTCACGCGGGTCATGGCGCCGCTGGCGCCGCTGGTCTCGGAGGAGATCTGGCGGGGCCTGACCGGCGGCCGCAGCGTGCACCTGACCGACTGGCCGACGCCGGAGGAGATCGTGACGGCGGAGGGCCTCGGCTCGGCCGACCTCGAGCGCGACGGGGTCCAGGGCACCGACTTCACGGACGCCGAGCTCGTCGCCGCGATGGACCGCGTCCGGGAGATCGTCTCGACGACGCTCGGCCTGCGGAAGGCGAACGGCCTGCGGGTGCGCCAGCCGCTGCGCGAGGTGCGCGTGGCGATCCCCTTCCCGGAGCTCGCCGCCCCCTTCGTCGACCTCGTCGCCTCGG
>NZ_HE978588.1:3081706-3085697 GCF_000312005.1 Cellulomonas massiliensis JC225 | reverse complement strand
ACGGTGGTCGCGGACGGGGCGGGCGACGACGTGGCGGCCTCGGTGCTGCCGAGCCGCGGGTTCGTCGTGCTCGACACGGCGCTCGACGAGGACCTGCTCGCCGAGGGGTACGCCCGCGATGTCGTGCGGGCGGTGCAGGACGCGCGCAAGGCGGCCGGCCTGCACGTCGCCGACCGCATCGCCCTGCACCTCGACGTCCCGGCCGAGCACGTGGCGGCCGTCGAGGCGCACCGGGACGTCGTCGCGGCCGAGACGCTCGCGACGAGCGTCACGGTGCAGCGCACGGACGCCGCCGAGCTCGGGGTGCGCGTCGAGCGGGCCGGGGGCGCGGCGTGAGCCGGGCGGGCGGGGACCACCGCCGCGACGAGGCCGCTCAGGCGGCCCGTGCGGCGGCCGACGCCGTCTACGCGCAGATCCTCGCGCGGGCGCCCGAGCACGAGATCGACCCGTCGTTCGAGCGCACCCGGCAGGTCATGGAGCTGCTCGGCGACCCGCAGCGCGCCTACCGCGTGGTCCACGTCACGGGCACGAACGGCAAGACCTCGACCGCGCGCATGGTCGAGCGGCTGCTGCGCGAGCACGGGCTGCGCACCGGCCGGTTCACCAGCCCGCACCTCAGCCGCGTCACCGAGCGGATCGTCGTCGACGGCGAGCCGATCAGCGACGAGCGGTTCGTCGAGGTCTGGCAGGACGTCGAGCCGTACGTCGCGATGGTCGACGAGCGGTCGCGGGAGCGCGGGGAGCCGCAGCTCTCGTTCTTCGAGGTGTTCACCGTGATGGCGTTCGCCGCGTTCGCGGACACCCCGGTCGACGTGGCGGTGGTCGAGGTCGGCATGGGAGGGCTGTGGGACTCGACGAACGTGGCCGACGGCGACGTCGCCGTCATCACGCCGGTCGCGATGGACCACGAGCGGTACCTCGGCGACACCCTCGTCGAGATCGCCCGGGTCAAGTCCGGCATCGTCAAGCCGGGCGCGACGGTCGTGCTGGGGGAGCAGGACGAGGAGGTCGAGGCGGTCGTCCTCGAGCAGGCGGCCGAGCGGGGCGCGGCCCGCGTCGCGCGCGAGGGCGTCGAGATCGCGGTGGTCGACCGGCAGCTGGCGGTGGGGGGCCAGCTCCTCACGCTGCGCGGCCTCGGCGGGGTCTACGCCGACGTGTTCCTGCCGCTGCACGGGCAGTTCCAGGCGCACAACGCGCTGCTCGCACTCGTCGCGACCGAGGCCCTGCTGACCGGGGGAGCAGCGCTCGACGGCGACGTCGTCGGCGCCGCGTTCGCCGACGTGTCTTCCCCGGGCCGGCTGGAGGTCGTCCGGTCGAGCCCCACCGTCCTGGTGGACGGAGCCCACAACCCGGCGGGTGCCGAGGCGCTGGTCGCCGCCGTCGACGAGGCGTTCCAGCTCCAGCGGGTCGTGGGCGTCGTGGGCGTCATGGCCGACAAGGACCCGGAGGGCATCCTCTCGGTGCTGGAGCCGGAGCTCGCCGAGATCGTCGTCACCCGGGCGTCGTCCCCCCGGGCGATGGACGTCGACGACCTCGCCGAGGTGGCGCGCGACGTGTTCGGCGAGGACCGCGTCCACGTGGCCGAGCGCCTCGACGACGCGATCGAGCTCGCCGCGGCGCGGGCCGAGTCCGAGGTCGAGCGCGGCGCTGGGGTGCTCGTGACGGGCTCGCTGCTGCTCGTCGCCGAGGCCCGGGTGCTGCTGGGCCGCGACTGACCGCAGGACCCCCCGCGCGTGCACCCTGTGTCCCGCGCGCCGCTCGCCCGGCGGGCGGCGTGCGGGTGCGGGGTCCCGGCGCACGGGCGCGACCTGCGGTCCGACGCCCGCCGGGCGACCGGACGCGCGTCCAGGTGGGCGGGGCGGCCCTGCACGAACGTGCACCACCCGCGCACGTCCTCCCCTTGCGCCCGTCTGACCGCGCCCGGACAGTGAGGTCTGACGGGACGAGGACGTCCCGGTTCCCGCACGTTCGGACGCCGGAGCCGGCGCCCGGGGAGGGTGGTCCAGCGTGAAGAAGCTCATCAACGACCCCGCCGCCGTCGTCACCGAGACCCTGGACGGCTTCGGCGCCGCCCACGGCGACGTCGTCGCGGTGCACCACGACCCGGACTTCGTCACCCGCGCGGGCGGGGCCGTCCAGGGCAAGGTCGGGATCGTCAGCGGCGGCGGGAGCGGGCACGAGCCGCTGCACGCCGGCTTCGTCGGCCTGGGGATGCTCGACGCGGCGGTCCCCGGCGCGGTGTTCACGTCCCCGACGCCCGACCAGATCGCCCCCGCGATCCAGGCCGCGGACGGCGGCGCGGGCGTGCTCGCGATCGTCAAGAACTACACGGGCGACGTGCTCAACTTCGAGACCGCCGCCGAGCTGGCCGAGGCGGAGGGGGTCGAGGTCCGCACCGTCATCACGAACGACGACGTCGCCGTGCAGGACTCGCTGTACACCGCGGGGCGCCGCGGCGTGGCCGGGACCGTCTGCGTCGAGAAGATCGCGGGCGCGGCCGCCGAGCGCGGCGACGACCTGGAGGCCGTCACCGCGATCGCCACGCGCGTCAACGAGAACGTCCGCAGCATGGGCGTCGCGCTGACCGCGTGCACCGTGCCGCACGCCGGCAAGCCGAGCTTCGACCTGCCCGAGGACGAGATCGAGATCGGCATCGGCATCCACGGGGAGCCGGGCCGGCGCCGCATCCCGCTCGCGAGCGCCGACGAGATCACCCAGCTCCTGCTCGACCCCGTGGCCGACGACCTCGCTCTGGCGTCGGGCGAGCGCGTGCTGCTGTTCGTCAACGGCATGGGCGGCACGCCGGCGTCCGAGCTCTACATCGTCTACCGCCGCGCACGGGCGCTCCTGGAGGAACGGGGCGTCGAGGTCAGCCGCTCGCTCGTCGGCAACTACGTGACCTCGCTGGAGATGCAGGGCGCGTCGGTCACGGTGCTGCGTCTGGACGACGAGCTGACGGCCCTGTGGGACGCGCCCGTGCACACCACCGCGCTGCGGTGGTGAGGCCCGCCTAGGGTGGCGGGGCAGGGGCCGACTCGAACAGGAGCGTGGGCATGACGGACGTCGCGTGGGCCGTGGACTGGGTGCGCCGCAGCGCGCAGGTCGTGGCCGAGCACCGCGAGGAGCTCATCGAGCTCGACCGGCAGATCGGCGACGGCGACCACGGCGAGAACCTCAACCGCGGGTTCAAGGCCGTCGTCGCCAAGCTCGACGCGCTGGAGGCGGCGCCCGAGACGGTCGGTGACGTGCTCAAGCTCGTCGCGACCACCCTGATGTCCACCGTCGGCGGCGCCGCCGGGCCGCTCTACGGCACCGCGTACCTGCGCGCCTCGAAGGCCGCGGCGACGCCCGAGCTCGACAGCGCGGGCGTCGTCGCGACCCTCGAGGCCGCGCTCGAGGGCATCGTGGCGCGCGGCAAGGCGACCACGGGCGAGAAGACGATGGTCGACGCGTGGACCCCCGCGGTCGAGGCGGCGGTCGCCCGCGCCGACGCCGGCGGCACGCCCGCCGAGGTGCTCGCCGCCGCGGCGGACGCCGCCACGCAGGGCGCGCAGGCGACGATCCCGCTGCAGGCGACGAAGGGGCGGGCGAGCTATCTCGGCGAGCGGTCCGTCGGGCACCTCGACCCGGGGGCCCGCTCGACCGAGCTGATCCTGCACGCGGCGGCGGAGGCGGCGGCGTGAGCGCTCCCGTCGCCCTCGTCCTCGTGTCGCACGTCCGCGAGCTCGCGGACGGGGCCGTGCGGCTCGCCGCGCAGATGGCGCCCGGCGTCGCGATCCTGGCGGCCGGCGGGCTGGAGGACGGCTCGATCGGCACCAGCTACGACGCCGTCGAGGCCGCGCTCGCGCAGGCGACCGCCGACGGCGGCTCGGCCGTGGTCCTCACCGACCTCGGCTCGGCCGTCCTCACCACCGAGTCCGTGCTCGAGCTCGCCGACGAGGACCTCGCGGCCCGCGTGCGGATCGCCGACGCGCCGTTCGTCGAGGGCGCC
>NZ_HE978588.1:3076207-3081166 GCF_000312005.1 Cellulomonas massiliensis JC225 | reverse complement strand
GCGTGCGGATCGCCGACGCGCCGTTCGTCGAGGGCGCCGTCGCGGCCGCCGTCGCGGCGCACGGCGGCGCCGGCGTCGAGGGGGTGCTGGCCGCGGCCGAGGCGGCGGGAGGGCTGTTCGCCGAGTCGGGTGTCGAGCCGGCGTCGCACCACGCCGCCGCCCCCGCCGCCGAGCCCGCGAGCCCGGCGGGGCCGGACGACGGCGTCGTCCGGGCGACCCGGACGCTGCGCAACCCGCAGGGGCTGCACGCGCGTCCCGCCGCGACGATCGCGCGCTCGATGGCCGGCTACGACGCGCACGTGCGGGTCAACGGCTCCAACGCCGCCAGCGTGCTGGAGCTCATGAAGCTGGCGGCGCCACAGGGCACCGAGCTGCGGATCGAGGCGGAGGGCCCGCAGGCGCGCGAGGCGGTCGACGCGCTGACGGCGGCCGTCGACGAGGGGTTCGGCGAGCTCTGACCGGCTGACGCGCGGCCTGTGATCGGCGGCACGATCGTTTCACCCCCTGCACTTTTGCATCGGGTGTAAAGTTTCACTCCGTGAAGGAACGAGTGCAGGACGGCGCGCCGCAGGCGACCGACCGCGAGCGGGGCGACGAGCTGGCCGAGCTGGCGCGCGCCCTCACGCCCGACCCGGAGGAGCTGGGCCTGCGCGAGCGCAAGAAGCGCGCGCGGCGCGGCGTGCTCATCGACGCCGCGCAGGACCTCGTCGAGCGGCACGGCCTGGACGCCGTGACCGTCGAGCAGGTCTGCGAGGCCGCGGGGGTCTCCACGCGCACCTTCTTCAACTACTTCGACTCGAAGGACGACGCGGTGCTCGGGCACGTCGCGTGGCCCGTCGACTCCGGGCCCGCGCACCTGTTCGCGCAGGGCGGGCCCTCGGGGGAGCTCGTCGACGACCTCGTCGTCCTGCTCGCGGACCTCTTCGAGTCCCCGCCCGTCGGGCGCGACCGCGTCGAGCGGGGCTTCGCCCTGGCGCGGCGCGAGCCGCGGCTGCTCGCCAAGCACATGGGCTGGGTCGAGGAGCACCGCGACCAGCTCGTCGACCTGCTCCGCCGGCGGCTCGGCGACCCGCCCGAGCACCCCGTCGAGGTCGTCACCGCCCTCACGATGGTGCTCGTCCACGCGGCCGTCCAGGACGCGGCCGGTGGTGACGCGGCCCCGGCCGAGCGCGACGGACGGGCGCGGCTCACCGAGGTCGTCACCGCCCTGCGGCGCCTGCTCGACGCCGCCTGACCCGCCGCCGCGCGACCGGCCAGGTCCGCGGCTCCACCGTCCCCAGACTCCGTCGGGCTGCCCCGACGGCCGCCCTCCACCAGAACGAGGTACCCACCCATGGCGTCCCACGCCCCGGCACCGGCGAGCGACAAGCCGCTCGTCGTGCTCACGCCGCGCACCGTCTGGCTCATCTTCGGTGCGCTCATGGCCAGCATGTTCCTGTCCTCGCTCGACCAGTCGATCGTCGGCACCGCGATGCCCACGATCGTCGGCGAGCTCGACGGCGTCGCCCACCAGGGCTGGGTCGTCACGGCGTACATCCTCGCGATCGCCATCGTCATGCCGCTGTACGGCAAGTTCGGCGACCTGTGGGGGCGCCGGTGGCCATTCCTGGTCGCGATCGGCCTGTTCACGCTCGCCTCGGCGGGTGCCGGCTTCGCGCACTCGTTCGGCGAGCTCGTCTTCTGGCGCGGGGTGCAGGGCCTGGGCGGCGGCGGCCTCATGATCCTGTCCCAGGCGATCATCGCGGACATCGTCCCCGCGAAGGACCGCGGCAAGTACATGGGTCCGATGGGCGCGCTGTTCGGCATCGCCGCGGTGGTCGGCCCGCTGCTGGGCGGCCTGTTCACGCAGCACGCCGACTGGCGCTGGTGCTTCTGGCTCAACATCCCCATCGGCGTCGCGGCGTTCGTGACCGCGTGGCTCACCCTGAAGCTGCCGTCGCACCGCTCGGGCCGCCGGCTCGACGTCGCCGGGATCCTCTTCCTCGTCCTCGGCACGTCCGGCCTGGTGCTCGCCAGCAGCTGGACCTCGTTCTCGGGCAACAGCGGCTACGACTGGTCCGACCCGGCGCTGCTCGCGCTCGTCGGCGGCACCCTGCTGTCGATCGTGCTCTTCGTCGTCGTCGAGCTGCGCGCGAGCGACCCGATCCTGCCGCTGCGGCTGTTCCGGAACTCGACGTTCACCATCGCCACGCTGATCGGCTTCATCCTCGGGGCGGGCATGTTCGCGGCGCTGGCGTTCCTGCCGACGTTCCTGCAGATGTCGACCGGCGCAGGCGTGACGGAGTCCGGCTTCCTCATGCTGCCGATGATGGCGGGCGTCATGATCACCGCGATCGGGTCCGGCATCGCGATCACGAAGACGGGGCGCTACAAGGCCTTCCCGGTGGTGGGCCTCGCGATCACCGCGCTCGGGCTCATGTGGCTCACCCGCATCACGGGTGACATGTCGCTGTGGCTGTTCGGCGCCATGATCTTCGTGCTCGGCGCCGGCATGGGCCTCGTCATGCAGACGATCGTCCTGGCCGTGCAGAACTCGGTCGACCCGCACGAGATCGGCACCGCGACGAGCGCCAACAACTTCTTCCGCGAGATCGGCGCCGCGGTCGGCACCGCCGTCTTCTCGACCGTCTTCACCAACGCGCTGTTCACCAAGCTCTCCGAGGTGTTCGCGGGCGCGCCCGCCGGTGCGGGCGACGGGGCGGCCAGCATCACGCCGGAGGTCGTGCAGAACCTGCCCGAGCCGTACCGCAGCGGCGTCATCGACGCGTTCGCCGGCACCCTCGCACCGTCGTTCTGGTACTTCGTGCCGCTGGTGCTCGTCGGGTTCGTCCTGGCGCTCTTCCTGCGCGAGGTCAAGCTCTCCGACGTGGCCGGCATGGTGGCCCGCGGCGAGGCGGTCGCCGCGGACGACCCGCGCGCGGGCGCCGAGGTCGTCGACGAGCTCTCCGCCCCGGCGGCGGGCGACGCCCCCGAGGCGGACCCCGACGCCGAGCGCGTGGGCGCGAGCCGCTGAGCGCTCGCCCCGGCCGCGCCGTCGCACCCCGCCCCGACCGGCGGGGTGCGGCGGCGGGCGGCGGTTACCCTGACGCGGTGACGAGCCCCGACACCCCGCCCGTGCGCCGCAAGCGGCCGGCCAAGCCGCAGTTCGCCCAGACGATGCTCGTCCTGGAGGCGCTCGTGGTGTTCTTCGGGACGCTCGTGGCGTTCGGGCTGCGTGCCGCGGAGCCGCGTGCGGTGTGGCTGGTCGGGGGCGTCCTGACGCTCTGGTTCCTCGTCATCGCGGGCATGGTGTCCCGTCCGGGCGGGTACGCCCTCGGGTGGGCCGGCCAGGCGATGCTCGTCGCGACGACGCTCGTGCTGCCACCGGTCGCCCGTCCGTACGCGCTGCTCATGTCGGTGGTCTTCGTGGTGCTGTGGGTCGTCTCCCTGCGGATCGGCGCGCGCATCGACCGGGAGCGGGCCGAGTGGGACGCCGCCCACCCGGGCATGGTCGGTCCCTGACGGGCGGCGGGACGCCCGCCGGCCCGCGCGGCCCGGGAGCGCCCCGTTAGGGTGACGCCCATGACCGACGCACCCCAGCCCCAGCGCACCCTCGTCCTCGTCAAGCCGGACGGCGTCCGGCGGGGGCTCGTCGGCGAGGTGCTGCGCCGGATCGAGGCGAAGGGCTACACGCTCGCCGCCGTCGAGCTGCGGCAGGCCGACGAGGCGCTGCTGGCCGAGCACTACGCCGAGCACGCCGGCAAGCCGTTCGTCGGCCCGCTCATCGAGTTCATGTCGTCCGGCCCGGTGCTCGCCGCCGTGGTCGAGGGCCACCGCGTGATCGAGGGCTTCCGCTCGCTCGCCGGCGCCACCGACCCCACGGTCGCCGCGCCGGGCTCGATCCGCGGCGACCTGGCCCGCGACCAGGGGCGCAAGGTCATCGAGAACATCGTGCACGGCTCCGACTCCCCGGAGTCGGCCCAGCGCGAGATCGCGCTGTGGTTCCCGGCGCTCTGACGCCCGCCTCCACGGCACCCGCCCACCGCGCCCGTAGGCTCGCCCCGTGCACCTCAAGACCCTGACGCTGCGGGGGTTCAAGTCGTTCGCCTCGGCGACGACGCTGAGCTTCGAGCCGGGCGTCACGTGCGTCGTCGGGCCCAACGGCTCCGGCAAGTCCAACGTCGTCGACGCGCTCGCGTGGGTGATGGGGGAGCAGGGCGCCAAGTCGCTGCGCGGCGGCAAGATGGAGGACGTCATCTTCGCCGGCACCGCCGGCCGCCCACCGCTGGGCCGGGCCGAGGTGTCGCTGACGATCGACAATGCCGACGGCGCCCTGCCGATCGAGTACTCCGAGGTGACGATCAGCCGCACGCTGTTCCGCAACGGCGGCTCCGAGTACGCGATCAACGGGCAGGGCTGCCGCCTCCTCGACATCCAGGACCTGCTGTCCGACTCCGGCCTCGGCCGCGAGATGCACGTCATCGTCGGGCAGGGCCAGCTCGACGCCGTGCTGCGGGCGACGCCCGAGGAGCGGCGCGGGTTCATCGAGGAGGCCGCCGGCGTCCTCAAGCACCGCAAGCGCAAGGAGAAGGCTCTGCGGAAGCTCGACGCGATGCAGGCCAACCTGACCCGGCTGGGCGACCTCACGGCCGAGATCCGGCGCCAGCTCGGGCCGCTCGGCCGGCAGGCCGAGGTGGCCCGGAAGGCGGCTGTGGTCCAGGCCGACCTGCGCGACGCCCGCGCGCGCCTGCTGGCGGACGACCTCGCGCAGCTCACCGCGACCCTCGAGCAGGAGATCGCCGACGAGACGGCGCTGCACGCGCAGCGCGAGGAGGTCGAGGGCGGCCTCGCCGCGGCGCGCGGGCGGCTGGCGACCCTCGAGCGGGAGGCGGCCGAGGCCGCGCCCGCGCTGAGCGAGGCCAGCGAGGTCTGGTACCGGCTCTCGTCGCTGCGCGAGCGCATGCGGGGGACCGCCTCGCT
>NZ_HE978588.1:3045998-3074875 GCF_000312005.1 Cellulomonas massiliensis JC225 | reverse complement strand
CAGGCGCAGGTCGCCCGCGCGGTCGAGGCGGGCGCGCGCCGTGCCCTCGTCGTCCTGGACACGTCCCTGCGGCGGGCGTCCGACGAGCGCGACGCCGCCGAGCGCGCCCGCGCCGAGCGCGACGCGGCCATCGCCACCGTCCGCGTGGACGTCGACCGCCTCGCGGCCGAGCTGGCGCGGCTCACGGACGTCGCGCACAGGGACGAGGTCGCCCGCACGCAGCAGCGCCTGCGGATCGAGCAGCTGGAGTCGCGCTCGGTCGAGGAGCTCGGGCTCGACCCCGCGGTGCTCGTCGAGGAGTTCGGGCCGCACCAGGACGTCCCGGTCGTCCTCCCGCCCGGGACCGAGCCGCAGGAAGGCGCGCCGACGGCCGTGCCGTACGTGCGCGCGGAGCAGGAGAAGCGCCTGCGGGCCGCCGAGCGGGCGCTCTCGCTGCTGGGCCGGGTGAACCCGCTGGCGCTGGAGGAGTTCGCCGCCCTCGAGGAGCGTCACAAGTTCCTCACCGACCAGCTCGCGGACCTCAAGAAGTCCCGCGCGGACCTGCTCGAGATCGTCAAGGAGATCGACGAGCGGGTGGAGCAGGTGTTCGCCGAGGCGTACCGCGACACCGCCGCCGCGTTCGACCACGTCTTCCCGCGGCTGTTCCCGGGCGGCGAGGGCCGCCTCGTGCTCACCGACCCGGACTCGATGCTGACGACCGGCATCGAGGTGGAGGCGCGGCCCGCGGGCAAGAAGGTCAAGCGGCTGTCGCTGCTCTCCGGCGGCGAGCGCTCGCTGACGGCCGTGGCGCTGCTCGTCGCGATCTTCAAGGCCCGCCCGTCGCCGTTCTACGTGATGGACGAGGTCGAGGCCGCGCTCGACGACGCGAACCTCGGCCGGCTGCTGGACATCTTCCGCGAGCTGCAGGAGGACTCCCAGCTCATCGTCGTGACGCACCAGAAGCGCACGATGGAGATCGCCGACGCGCTCTACGGGGTGACGATGCGCGGCGACGGCGTGACCACCGTCATCAGCCAGCGCATGCGGGACGAGGTCCCGGCGTAGGTCCGTGCGGCCGGCGGGCCCCCGGCCGGACCGCCGGCGACGCCGTGTGGAGATGTTGTGTCCCTTGTCGGAGCACGTCGCACGGCGCGGGCGCGGGCGTGCGCCGACGGGGGACCATGGACCCATGGCCGTCGTGATCGGGATCGTGATCGCCCTGCTCGTGGCAGGGTTCGTGGTGCTGTACGCGAGCGTCGTCTCGGGCGCCGAGACGGGGCAGTCGCCCCTCGCCGCCTTCCGCGCCGGCTGGGCCGCCCGCAAGGAGCCGCGCGAGGAGGTCGAGGCCGAGCCGGTGGACGTCTCGCTCGTCGAGTTCCTCCGCGCCAACGTCGACGAGGGCTCCGGCTACGTGCAGCCCGAGGACCTCACCGAGAGCCTGCACCGCGCGCGCGAGCGCGCGGCGGAGCTCATCCCCGGCCGTCGCCGCGCCTGAGCTGTGAGACGGCCCACGAGCGGCCGACTCGCCTCGGCGACCGCCCGACCGTCAGACTGACCCGGTGAACGAGACCCTCGAGATCCTGCTCGCCGCGGGCGTGCCGCTCGCCGTCGTCGTCGCCGTGTCGACGCTGCTGGTGCGCCGCCGTCGCGGCACGCCGCCCGAGCCCCCGGCGACCGGTGAGCAGGCGCCGGGCGGCGCGACCGCGACCGTCGAGCGCCCGACGACCGAGGCGCCCGCCGGCGCGGACCCGGTCTCCACGGCCGACCCCGTGGAGCTCGGCGGGGACGTCGAGATCGCGGAGCTGGTCGAGCCGGTCCCGCTCGAGGTCCCGGCGCCCGTGCCCGGGCGGCTCGCGCGCCTGCGCGGCCGGCTCGCGCGCTCCGGCTCGCCGCTCGGCGCCCGCCTCCTCGCGGTGCTCTCGCGCGACCACCTCACCGAGGACGACTGGGACGAGCTGGAGGAGACCCTGCTGCTCGCCGACGTCGGCGCGGGGCCGTCGGCCGAGCTCATCGAGGCGCTGCGCACGCGCGTGCGCGTCGAGGGCGTCAAGGACCCGGGGCAGGTGCGCGCGCTCCTGCGCGAGCAGCTCGTCGCGCTCGTGGACCCGTCGCTCGACCGCACGCTCGCGACGTCACGCACGACCGACGCCGCCGGGCAGGAGGTGCCGTCGGTGGTCCTGGTGGTCGGCGTCAACGGCACCGGCAAGACGACGACGGTGGGCAAGCTCGCGCGCGTCCTGGTCGCGGAGGGGCGCTCGGTCGTCCTGGGGGCTGCGGACACGTTCCGCGCCGCGGCGGCCGACCAGCTCGAGACGTGGGGCTCGCGCGTGGGCGTCCCGACCGTCCGCTCCGACCGCGACGGCGCCGACCCGGCCGCGGTGGCGTTCGACGCCGTCCGCACCGGCAAGCAGGCCGAGGTCGACGTCGTCCTCGTGGACACCGCGGGCCGGCTGCAGAACAAGGCCGGCCTCATGGACGAGCTCGGCAAGATCACGCGCGTCATCACGCGCGAGGCGCCCCTGTCCGAGGTCCTGCTCGTCCTCGACGCGACGACCGGCCAGAACGGGCTCAACCAGGCGAAGGTCTTCGGCGAGGTCGCCGGCGTCACCGGCATCGTGCTGACGAAGCTCGACGGCACCGCCAAGGGCGGCATCGTCGTCGCCGTGCAGCGCCAGCTCGGCGTGCCGGTCAAGCTCGTCGGTCTCGGCGAGGGCCCCGACGACCTCGCGCCCTTCGACCCCGAGCAGTTCGTCGACGGCATCCTGGAGGGCTGACCGTCCAGCTGCTGGACGTTCGCCCAGACGGAAACTCAACGTTTACGCCACCACGACGCTTGTCACCTCGCCGTAACGCGGCCCGCGACGTGCCGAAACCGCGCTCCCCGAACGTTGACCGCGACCAGCCACCCCGGGCTGGCGAGGGGAGAAGCGACTCATGGAGCTGGACACCGGAGCGACAGCCTGGATGCTGACGTCAGCGTCCTTGGTGCTGCTCATGACGCCTGCGCTGGCGTTCTTCTACGGCGGCATGGTCCGCGGCAAGTCCGTCCTCAACATGATGATGATGTCGTTCGGCGCCATCGGCGTCGTGACGATCGTCTACGTCCTGTGGGGCTGGTCGATGTCGTACGGCGCCGACGTCGCCGGGATCTTCGGCAACCCGTTCGACCAGTTCGGGCTGTCGGGCACCATCTGGGACGACTCCGGTGAGTTCGTCATCGACGGGTTCGGCGTCCCCGCCGCCGTCGGCGTGGCGTTCCAGGTGACGTTCGCCATCATCACCGTCGCCCTCATCAGCGGGTCGCTCGCCGACCGCGTGAAGTTCGGCACCTGGCTCGTCTTCGTCGCCCTGTGGGTCACCGTCGCGTACTTCCCGATGGCGCACATGGTGTGGGGCGGCGGCGCGCTCTCCGGCGCCGAGGGCTCGATCGCGCGCGCCCTGTTCGGCACCGACGCGGACGGCAACGCCGTCACCGCACCGATCGACTTCGCCGGTGGCACGGTCGTGCACATCAACGCCGGCATCGCCGGCCTCGTGCTGGCCCTGATCGTCGGCCGCCGCAAGGGCTTCGGCAAGGAGCCGATGCGGCCGCACAACCTGCCGTTCGTCATGCTCGGCGCTGCGCTGCTGTGGTTCGGCTGGTTCGGCTTCAACGCGGGCTCCGCGTTCACGGCGGACGGCAACGCGGGCCTCGCGTGGGTGAACACCACCGCGGCGACCGCGGCGGCGATGCTCACCTGGCTGCTCACGGAGAAGTTCCGCGACGGCCACGCCACGTCGCTCGGTGCGGCGTCCGGCATCGTCGCGGGTCTGGTCGCGATCACCCCGGCGGCCGGCGCCCTGCGCCCCGTCACGTCGATCATCCTGGGCGCGATCGCGGGCGTGCTGTGCGCCCTCGCGGTCGGCCTGAAGTACAAGTTCGGCTACGACGACTCGCTCGACGTCGTCGGCGTCCACCTCGTGGGCGGCCTCGTCGGTACCGTGCTGATCGGCTTCCTCGCGGCGGACACGGGCCTGCTGTTCGGCGGCGGGATCAACCAGCTCGTCATCCAGGTCATCATCGCCCTGGCGGCGGTCGTCTTCTCGGGGCTCGTCACGCTCGTCATCGGGCTGATCCTCAAGGCGACGCTCGGCTGGCGCGTGCCGGAGGACGTCGAGGTCGGCGGGATCGACCAGTCGGTGCACGGTGAGACGGCGTACGAGACGCTGGGCGCAGGCGCCCGCGTCGTGACGGAGGTGAAGTGATGACGAAGCTCGTCAGCGCAGTCATCCAGCCCCACCGGCTGGACGACGTGAAGTCGGCGCTCGAGGCCGCCGGGGTCCGCGGGCTCACGGTCAGCGAGGCCAGCGGCTACGGCCGCCAGAAGGGCCACACCGAGGTGTACCGGGGGGCGGAGTACACCGTCGACCTGGTCCCGAAGGTGAAGATCGACGTCCTGGTCTCGGACGAGGACGCCGCCGGCGTCACGGAGGTCGTCATCCGCGCGGCGCAGACCGGCAAGATCGGCGACGGCAAGGTCTGGGTCGTGCCGGTGGAGGACGTGGCTCGCGTCCGCACCGGTGAGCACGGCGACGACGCGCTCTGAGGTCGCTGACCGCACATGACGGACGACCGGCCGCCCGCGGGGGGCGCGGCCGCTGAGGCACCGCAGGTCCCGCACCCCGCACGTGGGGTGCGGGACCTGCGCGCCGAACGGCTCGCCCTCGCGCGGGCCACCCTCGGACCGGGGGCGGACGGGGCCGCCCGGCGGCGCGCCGTCTCCGACCTCGTCGTGCGCCGCCTCGCCGAGCTCTGGACGGACGCGACGGACGGCGAGGACGTCGCCGGCCTGGCCCTCGGCGTGGTCGGCAGCGTCGGCCGCGGCGACGCGAGCCCGGTCAGCGACCTCGACCTGCTGCTCGTCCACGAGGGGCGAGGGCACACGCCGGAGCAGTTGCGCGCGCTCGCCGAGCGCCTCTGGTACCCCATCTGGGACGCCGGCCTCGACCTCGACCACTCGGTGCGGTCCCTCGCGCAGTGCCGCCAGATCGCGTCCAAGGACCTGCCCGCCGCGGTCGGGCTGCTCGACCTGCAGCCCGTGGCCGGCGACGCGGTGGTGGTCGCCCGGGCGACGTCCGCGCTGCTGGAGGACTGGCGGGCGGCCGCCCGCCGGCGGCTGCCCGAGCTGCTCGCGTCGACCAAGGAGCGCGCGGAGCGGCACGGCGAGCTGGCCTACCTCGTCGAGCCGGAGCTCAAGGAGGCCCGCGGCGGCATCCGCGACGCCGTGGTGCTGTCCGCGCTCGCCGCGACGTGGCTGACGGACCGGCCGCACGGTGCGGTCGACGCGGCGTACGAGCACCTGCTCGACGTGCGCGACACGGTCCAGGCCGTCACGGGCCGGCACACCAACCGCCTGCTCCTGGCGGACCAGGACGAGGTCGCGGCGCTCGTCGGCTTCGGCGACCGCGACGACCTGCTCGCCAGCCTCGCCGAGGCGGGGCGCGTCATCTCCTACGCGCTGGACACGACGGTGCGCAACGCCCGCCAGGCGCTGCAGCGCCCGGCCCGTCCCCGCGGCCCGATCTTCGTCCGGGGCCGGCGGACGCCGCCGCGGCTGCGGGCCATCGCCGAGGGGCTGGTCGAGCACGACGGCGAGCTCGTCCTGGCGGTCGACGCCCGCCCCGCGGACGACCCGCTGCTGTCGCTGCGCGCGGCCGCTACCGCCGCCCGCACCGGGCTGGAGATCTCGCCCGTGTCCGTCGCGAGCCTCACCACCACGCCGCCCCTGCCGACGCCGTGGCCGCGCCAGGCCCGGACGCACCTGCTGCAGCTGCTCGGGTCGGGGCACGCGCAGGTCCCCGTGTGGGAGGCGCTGGACCTCGCGGGCGTCGTGACGACGTGGGTGCCGGAGTGGGCGGGGGTGCGCAACCGGCCGCAGCGCTCGCCCATCCACCGGTACACGGTCGACCGGCACATGGTGGAGACCGTGGCGAACGTCGCGCGCGACCGGCGCACGGAGCACGACCAGGTGCTGCTGCTCGCGGCGGTGCTGCACGACATCGGCAAGCGTCCGCGCGCCGGCGGCTCGCACGCCGCCGAGGGCGCGCGCCTCGTCGGGCCGATCGTGCAGCGCATGGGCTTCGACGAGGACGTGGCGGCCGACGTCACCCGGCTCGTCCGCGAGCACCTCACGCTTGCCGACCTGGCGACGAACCACGACCACGACGACCCGCGGACGCTCGCGCGGCTGCTCGACGCCGTGGACCACCGCGCCGACCTGCTGGACCAGCTGCGCGTGCTCACGGAGGCCGACGCCAAGGCGGCGGGCCCGCAGGCGTGGACCACGTGGCGCGCCGCGCTCGTCGACGAGCTGACCGCGCGGGCCCAGCGGGAGCTGGCGGGTACCCTGGGACGTCCCTGATCTTCGAGCCGGTGAGGACCACCTGGTGTTCGCGAGCCTGTCCGACCGACTGACGTCGACCTTCAAGAACCTGCGCACCAAGGGCCGCCTGTCCGAGGCGGACATCGACGCCACGGTGCGCGAGATCCGCCGCGCGCTGCTCGACGCCGACGTCGCGGTGCCCGTCGTGCGCGCCTTCACGGGCGCCGTGCGCGAGCGGGCGCTGTCCGCGGAGGTCTCCCAGGCCCTCAACCCGGCGCAGCAGGTCGTCAAGATCGTCAACGACGAGCTCGTGACGATCCTCGGCGGCGAGTCCCGCGCGCTGCGCCTCGCGAAGAACCCGCCGACCGTCATCCTGCTCGCGGGCCTGCAGGGGGCGGGCAAGACGACGCTCGCGGGCAAGCTCGCGCTGCACCTCAAGGACCAGGGCCACACGCCGCTCCTCGTGGCGGCGGACCTCCAGCGCCCGAACGCCGTCACGCAGCTGCAGGTGGTGGGCGAGCGGGCGGGCGTGCCCGTCTTCGCGCCGCACCCCGGCAACCAGGGCTCCGACGACGTCCTGCCCGCGGGCGCCGACCCGGTCGAGGTCGCGCGTGCCGGCAGGCAGACGGCCGTCGCCCGCCAGCACGACGTCCTCATCGTCGACACGGCCGGCCGCCTCGGCGTGGACGCGGACCTCATGCAGCAGGCCTCCGACATCCGCGACGCGGTCGACCCCGACGAGATCCTCTTCGTCATCGACGCGATGATCGGCCAGGACGCCGTGACGACCGCGCAGGCGTTCGCCGACGGTGTCGGGTTCACCGGCGTCGTGCTGTCGAAGCTGGACGGCGACGCGCGGGGTGGCGCGGCGCTCTCGGTCGCGTCGGTCACCGGCCGCCCGATCCTCTACGCCAGCACCGGCGAGAAGCTTACGGACTTCGAGGTCTTCCACCCCGACCGGATGGCCTCCCGCATCCTCGACATGGGCGACGTGCTCACGCTCATCGAGCAGGCCGAGCGAGCGTTCGACGCCGAGCAGGCCGAGAAGATGGCGGGCAAGCTCGTCAGCGGCCAGGACTTCACGCTCGAGGACTTCCTGCAGCAGATGCAGCAGCTGAAGAACATGGGCTCGATGAAGAAGATGCTCGGCATGCTCCCCGGCATGGGGCAGATGCGCGAGGCGATCGAGAACTTCGACGAGCGCGAGGTGGACCGCGTCGAGGCGATCATCCGCTCGATGACGCCGGCGGAGCGCGACAACCCGAAGATCATCAACGGCTCGCGCCGCGCGCGTATCGCCCGGGGCTCGGGCACGACGACGACGGACGTCAACCAGCTCCTCGACCGGTTCGACGGCGCGCAGAAGATGATGCGCCAGATGGCCAAGGGCGGCGGCATGGGCATGCCCGGCATGGGCAACCTGCCCGGCATGGGCGGCAAGAAGTCGAAGGGCCGCCAGGCGCCCGCGCGCAAGGCCAAGGGCAAGTCCGGCAACCCGGCGCTGCGCGCGCAGCAGGAGCGGGCCGCGGCCGACCGCGCCGCCGGCATCGGGCCGAAGGCCCCCGCCGGGTCGGCCTTCGGGCTGGGGGCGAAGCCGGCCGCGCCGGCCGCGTCGGAGCTGGAGATCCCGGCCGACCTGCAGAAGTTCCTCGGCGGCCGCTGAGCGTCCGGCGATGATCCACCTGCGCGGGACCGTGGTGCTCGACGACGAGCGCCAGGTCGGTGAGGCGTGGGTGGTCGGTGGGCGGCTCACGTTCGAGCGCCCGTCGGGGGTGCCCGACGCGACGCTCGACGGCTGGGTGCTGCCCGGGCTCGTCGACGTGCACTGCCACATCGGTCTCGCCGCCGACGGCCCGGTCGACGACGGCACGGCGGAGAAGCAGGCGCTCGCCGACCGGGACAGCGGCGTGCTGCTCGTCCGCGACGCGGGCTCGCCCGCGGACACGGGCTGGGTGCACGCGCGTGAGGACCTGCCGCGGCTGATCCGCTCCGGCCGCCACCTCGCGCGCCCGAAGCGGTACCTGCGGCACTACGGCCGCGAGCTGCCGCGCGTCGAGGACCTCCCGACGGCGGTCCGCGAGGAGGCGGCGCGGGGCGACGGCTGGGTCAAGCTCGTCGCCGACTGGATCGACCGCGACCTCGGCCCCGACGGCGACCTGCGGTCGCTGTGGCCCGCCGACGTGCTGCACGCGGCGGTCCGCGCCGCGCACGACGCGGGCGCCCGCGTGACGGCGCACACGTTCGCGACCGAGTCGCTCGACGACCTCCTCGACGCGGGCGTCGACTGCCTCGAGCACGCCACCGGCGCCACCGACGCCCAGATCGAGCGCATCGCGGCGGCCGGGGTCCCCGTCACCGCGACGCTCCTGCAGATCGGCCAGTTCCCGGCGATCGCCGCCCAGGGCGAGGAGCGGTACCCGCGCTTCGCGGCGCGCATGCGCGCGATGGGGGAGCGGCGGTACGCGCACGTGCGCGCGCTGCACGAGGCCGGCGTCCGTGTGCTCGTCGGCACCGACGCCGGAGGCACGATTGGCCACGGGCGCATCGCCGAGGAGGCCGTCGAGATGGTCCGGGCCGGCATCCCGGACCGCGACGTCGTCGCCGCGGCCTCGTGGCGCACGCGGGCGTGGCTCGGGGCCGAGGGCCTCGACGAGGGCGCGAGCGCCGACCTCGTCGTCTACGACGCCGACCCCCGCGCCGACGTCACCGAGCTCGCCCGGCCCCGGGCCGTCGTGCTCAGGGGCGCGCGCGTCGCCTGAGCCGCACCCCGACGAGAGTCGGACCGCTCACCAGGACCGGCGCACCACGTCCGGCGGGAGTGACGCGACATACCGGGCCCACGCGCGCCCGGCGCCGCGAGAGAACGCTCGGTGCACCTGCACGGCTCGGCCGTCGCGGGTGATCAGCTCCGTGAGGCCGTCCGTGTCGAGCCGAGCGAGGGCCACGTCGTCGGGCCTCACGCGGACGGTGCCGTCGTCGATCCACAGCGTGTCACCGTCCAGCGCGAGGCCCGGCAGGCCGCGACCGCGCCGCGATCGCAGGCGCCTGGCCGCACGAGGGGCGCGGGTGCCGTCGGTCGTCGGCCAGGGCCAGTGTTCCAGCTCGAGCTCCTCGATCACGTCGCCGGCGTGAGAGGCCGCGAGGTGGCTGAAGGTGACGAGCATCGACGGTGCCATGGCGGCGAACGCGGCGCCGACGTCGTCGGCGGCCAGGCGCTGCGCCTCGGCGTCGACCTCCGGCTCGTCCTCCAGCGCGAGACCGCGCAGGTCCCGGGCCGCGTCGTCGAGCAGCAGCGCCAGGTGGCTCGCGGGCTCCAGGCGCTGCAGGGCGAGGTCACGTCGAGCACGGGCGAGAAGGTCCCGGGTCGGCCCGGCGGCTGCCAGCGAGCGAACGGTGCGCACGGCTGTCGCGAGCGCGCGTGCGTGGTCTCCGGTGGGGCGCAGCGCCGCCTCGACGACGTGGAGGCCCGCGTCGTCCCGGACGGCCCTCGCGACGACCGGGTCGACCGAGCGGTCCTCCAGGGCGTCGCCGACGGCGTGGTCGAGCACGGCCAGCGCCGCCCGACGCAGGCCGGTGGGTGCGTCGGTGAGGAAGGACATCGCGGTGACCTCCCCGAGCAGCGTGACCGCGCTCGGCGTCCGCACGGGCCGCGGTGTGGCGGCCTGGCGCCGCGGCGGCACCGGACCCGCAGGCAGGGCGAGCGCGGGCGAGCCTGCCTCCGGCTCCCACGAGAGGACCAGCCGGCAGTTCTCCGACACGACCCAGGTGCGGGCCGCCGCGTGCACGTCCGCCGACTGCAGCGTCCGCAGGGCGACGTGCTCGAGGTCGTTCATCCCGTTGCCCTGCGCGCCGAACCGTGCCGCCAGGTGCCCGGCGCCGGCGTAGCACCGTCCGTCGATCTCGTGCTCGATCGCTCGTCGCTCGGCGGCGACCTCGTCGTCCGTGACGGTGCCGAGCGAGGCCAGCGCCCGCGCCACCAGCCCGAGGTGGTCGAGCACGTCGGCACGGGCGCCGCGCGCGACGAAGCGGACGGCGTGCAGGTTCGACGAGGGCTCGCTCCGGACGAGGCCGCGCGGGAGCCGTCGGGAGACGAGGTGCTCGATCAGGTGGTGGAGCCCCGCGCTCGTGGGCTCCAGGTCGCTGAGCCCGAGCCCGAGGACCAGCGCGCCGACGGGCAGCCCTTCGAGGGGAGCCCAGATCGTCCGTACGCCGGCGACCTCGGCTGTCCGTGTCCGTGGCGGGCTCATGGGCGTGCCTCGTCGGTGCTGGTCGACGACGTGCGCCTGTGCCGCGCGGCGGACGGCGGGACGTGGGCCAGGAAACGGTCCCACGGGACCTTCGCCCGGCGCAGCCGGCCCGGCTCGACGACCAACGAGCCACCGCCCCGACCGACGAGCTGGACCCGGCCGTCGTCGTCCTCGCCCACGAGCACCACGTCGTCGACGTGGAGCCGACCACCGGCGGCGGGCACGGCGATCTCGCGCTCCCCGAGCCACACCTCCTCGCCGCGGAAGGGCAGGGAGCCCCGCCGGCGACGCACGACAGCGCGTCGGGACCCGTGGCGCAGCTGTCGGAGCACGGACCGTCGGTCGTCGAGCAGCAGCGGCACGAACCCCCGCGGGTGAAGCCCGACCTCGTCGAGGAGTGCGGTCTCGACGGCGTCGGGCCGGTCGCCGCCGCCCGGGAGGGTCGCGATGGTGGTCGGCCATGCGCGGCGCAGGGTCTCGCGCACCTCGTCGGCGGAGGCCGCCCGGATCGCGGCGAACACGGCGGGCGGATCGACAGGCTCACGCCCGGCGAGGTCCGCGCCGGCCGCGGCGAGGAGCATGCTGCGACGCCCGCGCTGCGAGCCGAGCTCGGCGAGGAACGCGGCGCGCGCGTGCTCGAGGACGTCGCCCTGCGGGCCCTCGGTGCCGATCGCCCGGAGGGCTCGGCACGCGTCCAGCAGCACGCGCGCGGCCTGGGCCGAGGAGGGGTCCGTCGCGAGGACCACGAGGTACCGTCCGCCGCCGAGCCCCCAGACGGAGCGGTCGACCTGGTAGACGAGGCCGCGTGCGGCGCGCAGGTCGTCCAGCAGGGCGTGCTCGACCACCGCGGCGCACAGCGAGGCGAGCGCGCGGGGCGCGTCGACGACGAACGAGAGGGTCACCGAGTCCTGCGGGCTGATGAACAGACCGGGGAGCGGGCCGTCCCAGGGCGTCTCCGGCGACAGCAGCGGGCGCGCTCCGGGGGGAAGGGGAAGCGTGAGGTCGTCCGGCGGAGGGAACGACAGGACGAGACGGGCGTCGTCCCGGACGAACCACGCCCTCGCGTGCCGGCGGACGTCCTCCGGGCCGAGGGCGGCGAGCGCGGCGTGGTCCAGGTCGACGGTGCCGAGCCCCGCCGCCCCCCAGCGGGCGGCGAACGGCCCGGGGGAGACGGAGAGCGCCTCGACGCCCACCTCGCGCAGGATGGTCGCGCGCTGCTGGTCCACCTCCTGGGGCGTCACGTCGTCGAGACCGCCGAGCACCGCGGCGACCCGCTGGACGAAGTCGGTCACGTCGGCCCGGGAGCCTTGCGCCCAGAACAGGACGTCGTCCGGACCGGAGACCGCGTTGTGCTCGGCGCTCACGCGTCCGACGCGGTGCATGACGACGTGCTCGACGAGGTGGTGCAGGCCGGCGTCGGTCGGGGCGAGGTGCCGAGCCCCGCCGCCGACGACGAGCGCACCGAGCGCGTCGCCGTCGAGGTCCGCCCACAGGGTCGTGACGCCGTCGACCGTGGTCGTCGCGACGCGCGGGCCGTCCGGGTCCATCCGCCCTCCTGTCGCCGCCCGTGTCCGGGCGCGTGGGTGGACGGTAGCGGGTGCGAGACGCTCGACGGGGTGCCGGCTCGCGCGGCGTCGGCCGACCGGGTGACTCGGGCGCACCCGCTCCGGCGCCGGTCGGTGCCCGGGGCGTCGCGGCCTGCGCGGGACCGTTTGGGCGAGACCCGCTCGTCTGGCAGAATGGCCGGCTGTACTCGGCGGCCGCGGACCCTCTACCCGCGCCCGACCGTGTCCTCGGCCGGACCGGCGCGCCCCACCCCACGGGCGGCGCGGCGAGGCCACCTCAGCAGACACCAGGAGAAGACCACACCGTGGCCACCAAGATCCGCCTGAAGCGGCTCGGCAAGATCCGCGCCCCGTACTACCGCATCGTCGTCGCCGACTCGCGCACCAAGCGCGACGGTCGCGTGATCGAGGAGATCGGCAAGTACCACCCCACCGAGGAGCCCTCGTTCATCGAGGTGAGCTCGGACCGTGCGCAGTACTGGCTCGGCGTCGGCGCGCAGCCGACCGAGCAGGTGCTCGCGCTGCTCAAGGTCACCGGCGACTGGCAGAAGTTCAAGGGCCTGCCCGGTGCCGAGGGCACGCTGAAGACGAAGGCCGCCAAGACCGACGCGAAGGCTGCCGTCGAGGCCGCCGCCGCCGACGCCGAGAAGGTCAAGGCGTCGGCCGCCGAGAAGAAGGCCGCCAAGGCCGAGGCCCCCGCCGAGGAGCCGGCCGCCGAGGCCGCGTCCTCCGAGGACGAGCAGGCCTGATGCTCGCCGACGCGCTGGAGCACCTGGTGCGCGGCATCGTCGACCACCCGGACGACGTGCAGGTGTCGTCGTCGTCGCTGCGTCGCGGTGAGCTGCTCGAGGTCCGGGTCCACCCCGACGACCTCGGTCGCGTCATCGGGCGCGGCGGCCGCACGGCACGCGCGCTGCGGACCGTCGTCGGTGCGCTCTCCACCCAGGGCGCGGTGCGCGTCGACGTCGTGGACGTCGACCGGCGCTGATCACGCGACCGAGGCCCGGACCCCTAGCCTGGGGTCCGGGCCTCGGCGTGTCCGGACCCGGCGCACGGCCGGAGAGCATCGCGGCGACCGCGGGTCCCCGCCGCCGGACGAACGAGGAGGACTGGTGCAGCTGACTGTCGCCCGCATCGGGCGCGCGCACGGACTGCGTGGCGAGGTGGCGCTGGACCTGCGGACCGACTCGGCCCCCGACCGGCTCGCCGTCGGCTCCCGCCTGCGCACCGAGCCCGCGGGGGCGGGGCCGCTGACGATCGCCCGGACCCGGGTGCAGCAGGGCCGCTGGTACGTCGCCTTCGAAGGTGTGGCGGACCGCACCGCGGCCGAGGCGCTGCGCGGCGTCGAGCTCGTCGTCGACGCGCCGGCGTCCGACGAGGACGACGCCTGGTACCCGCACGAGCTCGCGGGGCTGCGCGCGGAGCACGTCGACGGTCGCGTGGTGGGCGAGGTCGTCGGGCTCGAGCACTCGCCCGCGCACGACCTGCTCGTCGTCCGGGAGCCCGACGGGGCCCGGACCCTCGTCCCCTTCGTCCGGGAGATCGTCCCGGTGGTGGACGTCCCCGGGGGCCGCGTGGTGCTGGACCCGCCCGGCGGCCTGCTCGCGTCCGACGCGGCGAACCTCGTCGTCTCCGAGGAGACCACGGGGACCGACGAGCAGGACGGCTGAGCGGTGCGCGTCGACGTCGTCTCGATCTTCCCCGAGTACCTCGCGCCGCTCGGGCTCTCGCTCGTCGGCAAGGCCCGCACGGCCGGTCTGCTCGACCTGCGCGTGCACGACCTGCGCGACTGGACGACCGACCGCCACCGGACCGTCGACGACACGCCGTTCGGCGGCGGCGCCGGCATGGTGATGCGTCCGGACGTGTGGGGTCGGGCGCTCGACGACGTCGTCGACGAGGGCACCGTGCTCGTCGTCCCCACGCCCGCCGGCGAGCCGTTCACGCAGCGGACGGCCGAGTCCCTCGCGGGGGAGCGGCACCTCGTCGTCGCGTGCGGGCGGTACGAGGGCATCGACGCGCGCGTGGCCGAGCGCTACGCGGCCCGGCCCGGCGTGCGGGTGGTGGAGCTGTCGATCGGCGACTACGTGCTCAACGGCGGCGAGGTGGCGGCGCTCGTCGTCGTCGAGGCCGTCGGCCGGCTGCTGCCCGGCGTCGTCGGGAACCCCGAGTCGCTGGTCGAAGAGTCGCACGGCGCCGCCGGGCTGCTGGAGTACCCGGTGTACACCAAGCCCCCGTCGTGGGAGGGCCTCGACGTGCCGGACGTGCTGCTGTCCGGGCACCACGGCCGGGTCGCCCGGTGGCGCCGGGACCGGGCGCTCGAGCGGACGGCGCAGCGGCGGCCGGACCTCCTCGAGCGCCTCGACCCCGCGGTGCTCGACGCGGCGGACCTCGCCGTGCTGGCGGGTCTGGGCTGGACCCCGCAGGGCGGGCGGCTCGTCCGGGTCTGACGCGCGGGTGTGACGCACGGCCGCGGCCCGGGATTGGATCCGGGAACCGGCGCTGTGGCAGAATCGTGCGCTGGTGCGCTTCGGCCGCGTCTCTGCCACAGGGGAGACGACCACGGTCAGACCCCGCGGGCTCGTCCCACGGACACGCCCCGGAACCAGACCACGGGACGCCCGACACGCACGTGCGGCGCCCTCGGAGACGTTCCTGACCTGTGGCAGGGCGGGAAAGCGACACATCATGCACACGCTGGACAGCATCGACGCAGCCTCGCTGCGCACCGACGTCCCGGAGTTCCGTCCCGGCGACACCGTCAAGGTCAACGTCAAGGTCGTCGAGGGCAACCGCTCGCGCATCCAGGCCTTCCAGGGCGTCGTCATCGCCCGCCAGGGCGCGGGCGTCCGCGAGACGTTCACGGTCCGCAAGATCAGCTTCCAGGTCGGCGTCGAGCGCACGTTCCCCGTGCACACCCCCTCGATCGAGTCGGTCGAGGTGATCACCCGCGGTGACGTCCGCCGCGCGAAGCTGTACTACCTGCGCAAGCTGCGCGGCAAGAAGGCGAAGATCCGCGAGAAGCGCGACAACGCGCCGAAGCAGGCCTGAGGCTCGAGCCTCCGACGGGCGGTCACCTCCGACGAGGTGGCCGCCCGTCGTCGTGCACGGACGGCGTCGTGCGGCCCGACCGCGCAGGGCCTGTGAATCGCCGCGGACGGCGCGGTGCGCGTACGCGACGCACCCGGCCTCGTGCGAGAGTTGTCCGCGTGAGCGACCCGACCGAGCAGTGGCCCGCACGCGAGCACGTGGACACGGGGCGCACCGTGTCCGGCGACCCGCCGCCGCGCCACGCCGCCGACCCGGAGCGGGCCGCGAGCCGCGGCGGCTTCGGGGCGCTCGTGCGGGAGACCGCGATCATCCTCATCAGCGCGCTGGTCCTGTCGCTGATCGTCAAGACCTTCTTCGTCCAGGCCTTCTTCATCCCGAGCGAGTCGATGGAGAACACGTTCGTCCAGGACGACCGCATCCTGGTGAGCAAGCTGACGCCGGGCCCGTTCGAGCTGCGCCGGGGCGACATCGTGGTCTTCAAGGACCCGGCGGACTGGCTGCAGTCGGTGCCGAAGCCCGACCCCGGGCCGGTGCGCGGCGCGATCAACGACATGCTCACGTTCATCGGCCTGTACCCGCAGGACGCGGGCGAGCACCTCGTCAAGCGGGTCATCGGGCTGCCGGGGGACCGGGTGGCGTGCGAGGGGCCGGGCGAGCCCGTCACGGTGAACGGCGTCCCGATCGACGAGCCCTACCTCAAGCCGGGCTCCCAGCCGAGCCAGATGGCGTTCGACACCGTCGTCCCGCAGGGCGGCATCTGGGTCATGGGGGACAACCGCCAGCACTCGGGCGACTCGCGCGTCCACATGGACGAGGCGGGCGGCGGGTCCGTCCCGATCGCCAACGTCGTCGGCGTCGCGTTCGTCCTCGTGTTCCCGTTCGACCGGGCGACCGTGCTGCACAACCCGTCCGACACCTTCGCGGACGTGCCGGACCCGTCGTGAGCGTCGAGGAGCTCGGACGCGTCGAGGCGCCGCCGGCGCCTCGTGCGGTGCCGCGCCGCGCGGAGCCGGCCCGCCGCACCGGCCCGCACCTGCGGCACGAGCGCGTGCTCCTGCGCGACGGCGCGCGCCTGCTGGCCGGCATGGACGAGGTCGGCCGCGGGTCCCTCGCCGGGCCGGTGAGCGTGGGGGTGGTCGTCGTCGACGCCCGCACCCGCACGGCTCCGCAGGGCGTGGCGGACTCGAAGCTGCTCACCCCGGCGGCCCGCACGGCGCTGCTGCCCGCGCTGCGGCGGTGGGGCGTCGCGCGGGCGGTCGGCCACGCGAGCGCCGACGAGATCGACGCGGTCGGGATCATCGCGGCGCTGCGCCTGGCGGGCCGGCGGGCGCTCGCGGCGGCGAGCGCGCAGGTCGGGCCCGTCGACGTCGTGCTCCTCGACGGCTCGCACGACTGGTTCACGGCACCGGCGCAGGGCGACCTCTTCGACGGCGACGAGCCGCAGGCCGTCGCGCCGCGCGTCCACGTGCGCGTGAAGGCCGACCGCACCTGCGCGAGCGTGGCCGCCGCGAGCGTGCTGGCCAAGTGCGAGCGCGACGCGATGATGGTCGAGCTCGCCGCGCAGCACCCGGCCTACCGCTGGGACGAGAACAAGGGCTACGCCTCGCCCGAGCACGTCGCGGCGCTGCGCGAGCACGGGCCCTGCGTCCTGCACCGCCGCTCGTGGCGCCTGCCCGGCACGGCCGCCTCCGAGGCCGACGTCGAGGACGTCGCGCGTGCGCTCGAGGCCACCGACCCATGGGGGATGATGGGCGCGTGAGTGCGGAGGACCTGGAGAACTACGAGACCGACATGGAGCTCGCGCTCTACCGCGAGTACCGGGACGTCGTCGGCCTGTTCTCGTACGTCGTGGAGACCGAGCGGCGCTTCTACCTGGCCAACCACGTGGACCTGCAGGTGCGCTCCGCCGCCGGCGAGGTGTACTTCGAGCTCGCGCTCGCCGACGCCTGGGTGTGGGACGTCTACCGCTCGGCGCGGTTCGTGAAGTCCGTGCGCGTCGTGACGTTCAAGGACGTCAACGTCGAGGAGCTCGCGAAGGCGGAGCTCGACCTCGGGGCGCCCGGAGCGCCCGGCTTCCCGCGCTGACGCCGGACGGCGAGCCGTCCACAGTCCCGCGGGCCGATCGTCGCGTCCCCGCGCTCGTGCGAGCGTCCGCGCGGGACGGCCCGCGTGCCCCAGCGTCGTGCACGGAGGTGGTCGCGTGCGCGTCAAGGACGCACTGGGAAGGTTCGGCGAGGGGCTCGTCGACGAGCACCTGCGCGGTCGGGGCTGGGAGGTGCTCGACCGCAACTGGCGCGGCACGGGCGGCGAGCTCGACCTCGTGGCGCTCGACGGCGCGGAGCTCGTCGTGGTCGAGGTCAAGACCCGGCGGTCGCTCGCGTTCGGGCACCCGGCCGAGGCCGTGACGGCACCCAAGCTCGCGCGCATCCGCCGGCTCGCGGGCCAGTGGCTCGCGGCGCACGAGGCACGGCCGGCGTCGGTGCGGGTGGACGTCGTCGCGGTGCTCGTCCCCCGGCGCGGCGCGCCGACGATCGAGCACCTCGTCGGGGTGGTCTGAGTGGCCCTCGGACGCACGCTCGGCGTCGCGCTCGTCGGCCTGGCCGGTCACGTCGTCGAGGTGGAGGCGCACCTGGCGGCGTCCATCCCTGCGTTCGCGCTCGTCGGGCTGCCGGACGCCGCGCTCGCCGAGAGCCGGGACCGGGTGCGGGCCGCGGTCTCGTCGTCGGGGCTGTCGTGGCCCCAGCGCCGGATCACCGTGAACCTCTCGCCCGCGTCGCTGCCCAAGTCCGGCTCGGGGTTCGACCTGGCGATCGCCGTCGCGACGCTCGCGGGGGCGGAGGTGGTCGACCCGTCCCGCGTGGAGCAGGTCGTCCACCTGGGGGAGCTCGGGCTCGACGGTCGCCTCCGGCCCGTTCGTGGCGTCCTGCCAGCGGTGGCGGCGGCCGTCGCCGCGGGGCGTCCTCGGGTGGTGGTCCCCGCCGCGAACGCGGCCGAGGCGCGGCTCGTCCCGGGCGCCGAGGTGGCCGCGGCGCTGACGCTGGCGCAGGTCGCCGCGTGGTACGGCGCCGAGGTCGAGGTACCGGACGTCGAGCCCCCGGCGCAGGGCCCGAGCGCCAGCCCTGCGGAGCGGAGCGCCCCCGACCTCGCGGACGTGCTCGGGCAGCCGGAGGCGCGCCGCGGGCTCGAGGTCGCCGCGGCCGGCGGCCACCACCTGCTCATGGTGGGGCCGCCCGGCACGGGGAAGACCCTGCTGGCGGCGCGGCTGCCGGGCCTGCTGCCGGACCTCGACGAGACGGACGCGGTGGAGGTCACGGCCGTCCACTCCGTCGCGGGCACGTTCGACGCCACCGGCGGCCTGCTGCGCCGGCCTCCGTTCGAGGACCCGCACCACACCGCGACGCCCGCGTCGGTCGTCGGCGGCGGGTCCGGGCTGCCACGGCCGGGCGCCGCGTCACGCGCGCACCGCGGCGTGCTGTTCCTCGACGAGGCGCCGGAGTTCAGCCCGTCCGTGCTGGAGACGCTGCGCCAGCCGCTGGAGAACGGCGAGCTCGTGCTGCACCGGGCGAACGGCACCGCCCGGTACCCGGCCCGGTTCCAGCTCGTCCTGGCGGCAAACCCCTGCCCGTGCGGGCGGGCGGTCGGCAAGGGCCTCGACTGCACGTGCCGCTCGGAGCAGCGCCGACGCTACTTCGGCAAGCTCTCCGGCCCGCTGCTGGACCGCGTCGACCTGCAGGTCGAGCTCGAGGACGCGCGGTCCGCGGCGCTGCCGGGGGAGAGCACCGCGGTGGTCGCGGCCCGCGTCGCGCAGGCCCGGGCCGCCGGCGCCGAGCGCCTGGCGGGCACGCCGTGGCGGACGAACGCGGAGGTGCCGGGGCCCTGGCTGCGCGAGCGGCTGGGCGCGGACCGCGCGCTCGTCGGCGACCTCGACCGGGCGCTGGACCGCGGGACGCTGAGCCTGCGGGGTGTGGACCGGGTGCTCCGGGTCGCCTGGACGCTCGCCGACCTCGGTGGTCGGCCGGCGCCGCGGCGTGCGGACGTCGGCCTGGCACTGCTGCTGCGCACCCGCGGGCAGGGCGCGTGAGCGCCTCGGTCGTGGACGAGAGGTCGGCACGCGCGGCGTGGAGCGCCCTGGTGGAGCCGGGCGACGAGGTCGCGGGGCTGCTCGTCGGGGCGATGGGCGGGCTCGGCGCCTGGCGCTGGCTCGCCGGCGTGCTGGCCGGTGCGGGCGACCCCGAGTGGCGCGCCGCGCAGGACGACGGGGCGCCGCAGCACCTGGACGGCGCGGCCCGCCCGGACCGTGCCCGGCTGGGGCGCGCGGTGCGCCGCTGGGCCGGCCGGTTCCCGACCGTGGACCCGCGCCGGGACCTCGAGCTGCTGGACCGCTGCGGCGGACGGCTGGTGGTGCCGGGCGACGACCTGTGGTGGCCCGGTCTCGACGACCTGGGTCCCGCCGCGCCGCCGTGCCTGTGGGTCAGGGGCGACCTGCCGCCCGAGGTGCCCGCGGTCGCGCTGGTCGGTGCGCGCGCGTCGACGACGTACGGCGAGCGGGTCGCCGTCGACCTGGCGTCCCGGCTCGCCGCGCTGGGCTGGTGCACCGTCTCCGGCGGGGCGTACGGGGTGGACGCCGCGGCCCACCGCGGGGCGCTCGCGGCCGGCGGCCGGACGGTCGTCGTGCTGGCCGGCGGTGTGGACCGTGCCTACCCGGCCGGCAACGCGCACCTGTTCGAGGCGGTGGTCGACGCGGGCGGCGCGGTCGTCTCCGAGGTCCCGCCGGGCGCCGTGCCGACGCGCAGCCGGTTCCTCCAGCGCAACAGGGTGATCGCGGCCGGCACCGCGGCGACGGTCGTGGTCGAGGCGGCGTGGCGTTCCGGCGCCATCAGCACCGCGCGCCACGCGGCGCGCCTGCTGCGGCCGGTGGGTGCCGTGCCGGGCCCCGTCACGTCGGTCGCCTCGGCCGGGTGCCACCGCCTGCTGCGCGAGGGCCTGGCGGTGTGCGTCACGGACGCCGACGAGGTGGTCGAGCTCGCCGCGGCGGTCGGCGGGCACCTCGCCCCGGAGCGGGGCGCCGGCCGGCTGGAGACCGACGGCCTCGACGAGCCGGCGCGCCTCGTGCACGGAGCGCTGCGGCGTCGGGTGGGCTCGGGCGTCGACGAGCTGGCCGCGCGGGCGGGGGTGGCACGCGCGGCCGCGGAGGTGGCTCTGGGCACCCTCGAGCTCGCCGGGCTCGCGAGGCGTAGCGGACGATCCTGGGTGCTGGCTGGGACCTCGCAAGCCACGAGCGGGTGAATTAAATCGGACGCATCGGAAATACCGCTCGGTGAATCGGACAATCGACCCGGAAACGCCCGTGCGTTAGGCCGATGTGATGAATAGCGGACTTGTTTCGCCGTCTGTGACACGTCACTCTCGCTCCATGAACGTGGCGGATGTCACGCAGACGGACCCTCGCAAAGCCCGTCGACGTGACATCCCGGCCGCCGGAGCTCTCCGCACCATCGCCGGTGCGGACGGCCGAGACGGTCCGCCGAGCAGGTCTCCTCTCGGGTCCGGTCAGGTACGCCCCCTCCCGCACCTGTGCACGACCGAATGGAGTCCGCGATGACGACGACCCACGTGCAGGCACCTGCCGCGTGGCGCCTGCGCCTCGCCGGTGGCACGGCGCCCGAGGGCGTCATCCCGCAGCAGCGCCGCCACGCCGAGACGACCGTCGACGAGACGGACGCGCTCTCCGCCCTGTGGACCTCGTTCAAGACCACCGGCTCGCCGGCGGCGCGCGAGCGGCTGATCCTGCACTACGCCCCGCTGGTCTCCGCGGTGGCCGGCCGGGTCGGCATGCGGCTCCCCAGCTCCGTGGAGCAGGCCGACCTCGTCTCGTACGGGATGTTCGGCCTCATCGACGCGATCGAGAAGTACCAGACGGACCGTGCCGTGAAGTTCGAGTCGTACGCCTCCTCGCGCATCCGCGGCGCGATCATCGACGAGCTGCGCGCCATGGACTGGGTGCCGCGCTCGGTGCGGACGAAGGCGCGCTCGATCGACCGCGCGTACGCCGAGCTCGAGTCGTCGCTGCACCGGGCGCCGACGGAGCAGGAGCTCGCCGCGCACCTCGAGATCCCCGTGGCGGAGCTCCGCAGCGTGCACTCCCAGCTCTCGACGGTGAACGTCGCCGCCCTCGACGAGCTGCTCGGCGGCTCCGAGGACCGCGCCGGCCTCTCCCTGGGCGACACGCTCGGCGACGAGCGTGCGGCCGACCCCGCCGGCGAGGTGGACGCCGCCGAGACCAAGTACCTGCTGGCCCGCGCGGTCGAGCAGCTGAGCGAGCGCGAGCGCGTCGTCGTCGTCCTCTACTACTACGAGGGCATGACGCTCGCCGAGATCGGCCGCGTGCTGGGCGTCACCGAGTCCCGCGTCTCGCAGATGCACACCGCGGCGATGCTGCGGCTGCGCACGCGCCTGGTGGACGCCGAGCGCGCCTGACCGAGGGCCCCGACCGTCCGGACCGCCGCTCCCGAGCTGTCGGGGGCGGCGGCGCCGTGTCCGCGGCGGACGTCCGGGTGCCGCCCGCTCAGGCGTGCACGGGCAGGAGGACGGGCGGCCCCCGGCCGTCGAGCAGCGCCAGCGGGTCGACGTACCGCTCGGCGCCGTGCCGCGGCTCGCGCACGCCCCAGTGCAGGCAGGACGCCGGTGCGCAGTGCGGACCCTCGACGTCGCCGGGCTCCTGGAGCCTGCCGAGGGCCTGACCCGCGCGCACCCGGTCGCCCGCACGGACCGCGGCCGCGACCGGCTCCACGGACGACCGCCGCCCGTCCGCGTGGAGCACCGTGACGACGCCTCGCCCCGCGACCGGCCCGGCGAAGGTGACGACGCCCGCGGCGGGGGCGAGGACGGCCTCGCCGGGCGCCGCGGCGAGGTCGACTCCCCGGTGCCCCGGCGACCAGCGACGGACGGGCGGGTCGAACCGGCGCAGGACGTCGGGCAGGGCGCGCGCCGGACGGTCGAGCGGCAGCGCGTAGGACGGGCGGTCCACGTCGGCGGGGGCGGTGCTCGTCGGGCGCTCGTCGTCGGCGGCGACCGCTCCCGCGGCGGAGACGGTCAACGCCGCCGCAGCCGCGAGGAGGCCGCCGAGCACGGCCGCCCGCGCGCGGCGGGGGAGCGCGACGGGCGAGCGGTCGGTCACGCGGCCGCCGCCCGGGCGGCGGAGGTGGCTGGGCGTCATGACCCCACGGTGCGGGCTGCGCCGGCGCCCGGGCGGGTACGGGTGCCACGGGGGTGGACGGGCGGCGACGAGGCCGTGGCTGGGGACGGCTCGACGGCGGGATCGACGCCCGCGACCCGCGTGCGAGGGCCGTTGCCGGGATCCGCTAGACTTCACGCTGCGACCGGTCCGTGCCGGTCGACTTCGCGCGCCATCCACCCGGCTCGCCACCGCTCCGCCCGGTCCGCCGGACGGGTCCGGTGCGGCCGGGGTCGTCGCCGCAACGGTCCGGGCCCAGCCCGGCGCGGCAGCGACATGGCGCCAGGGGCCCCGACGCCGTCGGAGCCGACAACCGCATCGCGGGCCTCGGGGCCCGCTCGTCGTCGCGCGCACGCTCCGTGCGCGCCGGAAGGACGTGCCATGGCCGTCGTGACCATGCGCCAGCTGCTCGAGAGCGGTGTCCACTTCGGGCACCAGACCCGCCGGTGGAACCCGAAGATGAAGCGCTTCATCTTCACCGAGCGCAACGGCATCTACATCGTCGACCTGCAGCAGTCGCTGTCGTACATCGACCGGGCCTACGACTTCGTGTCGCAGACCGTCGCGCACGGCGGCAGCATCCTGTTCGTCGGCACGAAGAAGCAGGCGCAGGAGCCGGTCGCCGAGCAGGCCGCCCGCGTCGGCATGCCCTACGTGAACCAGCGCTGGCTGGGCGGCATGCTCACCAACTTCTCGACCGTCCACAAGCGCCTGCAGCGCCTCAAGGAGCTCGAGCAGATCGACTTCGACGACGTCGCGGCCTCCGGCCTGACGAAGAAGGAGCTGCTCGTCCTGCGCCGCGAGAAGGACAAGCTCGCGAAGACGCTCGGCGGCATCCGCGACATGGCCAAGGTGCCCTCGGCGATCTGGGTCGTCGACACCAACAAGGAGCACCTGGCCGTCGACGAGGCGCGCAAGCTGGGCATCCCGGTCGTCGCGATCCTCGACACCAACTGCGACCCCGACCTCGTCGACTACCCGATCCCGGGCAACGACGACGCGATCCGTGCCGTCCAGCTGCTCACCCGCGTGATCGCCGACGCGGCCGCCGACGGCCTGCTCAAGCGCCACTCGGGCCGCACCGCGGCGACCGAGGGCGCCGAGCCCGAGGCCGAGCCGCTGGCCGAGTGGGAGCGCGAGCTGCTCGCCGGCGCCGAGGCGCAGGTCCAGCAGAGCGAGTCCGCCGCCGCCCCCGCGGCCGTGCAGGCCGAGGCGCCGACGGCTGCCGAGGCCGTGACCACGGACGCGCCGGCGCAGGAGGCCGCTGCCGCGGCCGACGACGCCGAGTGACGTCGCCCACCCGAAGCATCCTCCGACCACAGAACGGAACCGACTGATGGCGAACTACTCGCTCCAGGACATCAAGGACCTGCGCGAGAAGACCGGTGCCGGCATGCTCGACGTCAAGAAGGCGCTCGAGGAGGCCGACGGCGACGCGGACAAGGCGCTCGAGATCATCCGGGTCAAGGGCCTCAAGGGTGTCGGCAAGCGCGAGGGCCGTGCGGCCTCCGACGGTCTCGTCGCGGCGCACGTCGGCCCGACCGCCGACGGCGAGGGCCAGACGGCCGTCCTGCTCGAGGTCAACTCGGAGACGGACTTCGTCGCGAAGAGCCAGGCGTTCATCTCGCTGGCCGACCGCGTGCTCGCCGCCGCGGTGGCGACGGGCGCCCGTGACGCGGACGCGCTCACCGGCGCGGAGTACGAGGGCACGACCGTCCAGGGCATCGTCGACGAGACGGCCGCCACGCTCGGCGAGCGCGTCGTCGTGCGCCGCCTCGCGCGGGTCGCCGGCGAGCACGTCGAGGTCTACCTGCACAAGGTGAACAAGGACCTGCCCCCGCAGGTCGGCGTGCTGGTCGCGACGGACGCCGCGGGCGCCTCCGTGGCCCGCGACGTGGCGACGCACATCGCCGCGTTCTCGCCGCAGTACCTCACGCGCGACGAGGTCCCGGCCGACACGGTCGAGTCCGAGCGCAAGATCGCCGAGGAGACGGCACGCAACGAGGGCAAGCCCGAGGCCGCGCTGCCGAAGATCGTCGAGGGGCGCCTCACGGGCTTCTTCAAGGAGAACGTGCTGCTCGACCAGCCGTTCGCCAAGGACAGCAAGAAGTCGGTCGGCCAGGTGCTCCAGGAGGCCGGCGGCACCGTCACCGGCTTCGTGCGGTACCGCGTCGGCGCCTGACGCCTCACGACGGTGGCCCCGTCCCGCTCGGGTCGGGGCCACCGTCGCACCCGCGTCCGCACGCCGCGGACGCGCGCAGCAGGACCAGCCGTCGACGCACCCAGGAGGACCCGTGAGCCAGGACAGCACCGCGACATGGACCCGGCGAGTGCTCCTCAAGCTCTCGGGCGAGACCTTCGGCGGGGGTGACGTCGGCCTCGCCGCCGACGTGGTGCAGCGGGTCGCCGCCGAGATCGCCGTGGCCGTCCGGTCGGGCGTGCAGGTCGCGATCGTCGTCGGTGGCGGCAACTTCTTCCGCGGTGCCGAGCTCTCCTCGCGCGGCCTGGACCGCGCGCGCGCCGACTACATGGGCATGCTGGGCACCGTCATGAACTGCCTCGCCCTGCAGGACTTCCTCGAGCAGGCGGGCGTCAGCACGCGCGTGCAGACCGCGATCACCATGGGCCAGGTCGCGGAGCCTTACATCCCGCTGCGCGCCATCCGGCACATGGAGAAGGGCCGCGTCGTCATCTTCGGCGCCGGCGCCGGCATGCCGTACTTCTCGACCGACACGGTGTGCGTGCAGCGGGCGCTCGAGACGCACTGCGACGAGGTCCTCATGGGCAAGAACGGCGTGGACGGCGTCTACACGGCGGACCCCCGCAAGGACCCGACGGCGACGCTGCTCGACCACGTCACGTACACCGAGGCGCTCGTCGAGGGGCTCGCGGTGATGGACCAGACCGCCCTGAGCCTCGCGCGGGACAACGACGTGCGGATGCGCGTGTTCGGGCTGGAGGAGCACGGCAACGTCACGCGGGCCCTCGAGGGTGAGAAGATCGGCACGCTGGTCACCGCGAGCTGACCGGTCGCGACGCCCCCCGCGTCGCGACGACGGCGAGCACGACCCGGACCCCACGAGCACACCAAGGAGCAGCGGTGATCGACGAGACTCTCTTCGAGGCCGAGGAGAAGATGGACAAGGCCGTCGAGGTGGCCAAGGACGACTTCGGCACCATCCGCACCGGCCGGGCCAACGCGGCGATGTTCTCGAAGATCGTCGTCGACTACTACGGCGCCCCGACCCCGCTGCAGCAGCTCGCGTCGTTCAACGTCGTCGAGGCCCGCACCATCCTCATCAGCCCGTTCGACAAGTCGTCGATGGCGGCGATCGAGAAGGCGCTGCGCGACTCCGACCTCGGTGTGAACCCGAACAACGACGGCAACGTCATCCGCATCGTCCTGCCCGCCCTCACCGAGGAGCGGCGCAAGGACTTCGTCAAGCTCGCGAAGCACAAGGCCGAGGACGCCCGCGTCTCGGTGCGCAACATCCGCCGCCGCGCCAAGGAGGAGCTCGACCGCATCGTCAAGGACGGTGAGGCGGGCGAGGACGAGGTCGTGCGCGCGGAGAAGGAGCTCGAGGCGCTGACGAAGAAGCACGTCGACCTCATCGACACCCTGCTCTCCGCCAAGGAGAGCGAGCTGCTCGAGGTCTGATGACCGAGCTCGCAGCACCCGCCACCAGCCGCCGCGGCCGGGACCTGCCGGTCGCGGTCGGCGTCGGCGTCGGCCTCCTGGTCGTCGTCGTGGCGTCGCTGTTCATCGTCAAGGAGGCGTTCGTCGTCCTGGCGGTGCTCGCCGTGGGCGCGGCGCTGTGGGAGCTGGCGCAGGCCTTCACGCGGCGGGGCATCCACCTGCCGCTGCTGCCGCTGCTCGTCGGCTCCGTCGGCATCCTGGTCTCCGCCTACACGGCCGGCCCGGAGGCGCTGTTCGTCGCGTTCATGCTGACCGTCGGCGGCGCGGTGATCTGGCGGGTCCTGGACGGCAGCGGCCAGCCCGCGCTGCGGGACGCGACCGGCGCCGCCTTCGCGGCGGCGTACGTGCCCTTCCTCGGCGGGTTCGTCATGCTCATGCTCGCCGCGCCCGACGGGCCGGCCCGCGTGCTCCTGTTCATCCTGCTGCCGGTCGCCAGCGACACCGGCGGCTACGTCGTCGGCAGCCTGCTCGGCCGGCACCCGCTGGCACCGTCGGTCAGTCCCAAGAAGTCGTGGGAGGGGCTGATCGGCTCGGTCGTCCTCGCCTGCGTCGTCGGCGTCGTCGGGGTCCAGCTGGGGTTCGGCGCCGAGCCGGTCGCCGGCGTGGTCCTCGGGCTCGCCACGGTGGCCACGGCGACGTTCGGCGACCTCGCCGAGTCGATGCTCAAGCGCGACCTCGAGCTCAAGGACATGGGCCGCCTCGTCCCGGGTCACGGCGGCCTCCTCGACCGGCTCGACTCGCTCCTCCTCACCGCCCCGGCGGTCTACCTGCTCCTGGCGTGGCTCGTCCCCGTGGTCGCCTGACCCGAGCCGCTCCGCCCCGTCTCACGAAGGGGGTGCGCCCGTGACCGGGACGCCCGTCACTCTCGACCTGTCCTCGCCGTCGCGGGGTCCGCGCGGCAAGCCGCCGCGCCACTTCGTCGACCTCACGCCCGAGCAGCGCGTCGCCGCGGTGACCGAGCTCGGCGAGAAGCCGTTCCGGGCCAAGCAGCTCGCGACGCACTACTTCACGCACCTGACGGCCAGCGCCGACGCGATGACCGACCTGCCGAAGGCGTCGCGCGACCGGCTCGTGGGCGACCTGTTCCCGCAGCTGCTCACCAAGGTCCGGACGATGACCGCCGACGGCGGCACGACGGTCAAGACGCTGTGGCACCTGTTCGACGGCGCCAAGGTCGAGTCCGTCCTCATGCGCTACCCGGGCCGCTCGACGCTCTGCATCTCGAGCCAGGCGGGGTGCGGGCTCGCGTGCGCGTTCTGCGCGACCGGCAAGATGGGCCTGCTGCGCAACCTCTCGACGGCGGAGATCGTCGAGCAGGTGCGCGAGGCGGCGCGCGCGCTCGCCGCGGGCGAGGTGCCCGGCGGCCCCGGGCGGCTGACCAACGTCGTCTTCATGGGCATGGGCGAGCCGCTCGCGAACTACAAGGCCGTGATGGAGACCGTGCGCAGGCTCGTCGCCCCGGCCCCGGACGGGCTCGGCATGTCGGCACGCAACGTCACCGTCTCGACGGTCGGCATGGTGCCGGCGATGGACCGGCTCGCGGACGAGGGCATCCCGGTGACCCTCGCGCTGTCGCTGCACGCGCCGGACGACGAGCTGCGCAGCGAGCTGGTGCCCGTCAACACCCGCTGGAGCGTCGACGAGGCGATCGACTCGGCCCACCGGTACTTCGAGCGGACCGGACGACGCGTGTCCATCGAGTACGCGCTGATCCGCGACGTGAACGACCACGCCTGGCGGGCCGACCTCCTGGGGGAGAAGCTCAACGCGCGCGGCAAGGGCTGGGTGCACTGCAACCCGATCCCGCTCAACCCGGTGCCGGGCTCGCGGTGGACGGCGAGCGATCCCGCGGTCGAGCAGGAGTTCGTGGCACGCTTGCGTGCGCACGGCATCCCGACGACCGTCCGGGACACGCGCGGCAGCGAGATCGACGGCGCCTGCGGGCAGCTCGCAGCGGAGGAGACCAGGTGAGCGACGGCATGTTCCGGACCGTGTCGGGCCTGCGGTCGGGCTACGACCCGGACGAGGTCGACGAGTTCTTCGCGCACGCCCGCGCGCTGTACGAGACGGGCCCGGCGAGCGAGCTGTCGGGCAAGGAGGTCCGCGGCGTCGCGTTCGACATGGTGCGGGGCGGCTACGTCCCGGCCGCCGTGGACGCGGCGCTGGACCGGCTGGAGTCGGCGTTCGTCGCCCGGGCCCGGGCGGACTACGTCGGCCGGCACGGCCAGCAGGGGTGGATGGAGCGGCTCGGCGAGCAGGCGCGCACGCTCTACGGCCGCCTCGGCCGGCCGGACGGTGACCGGTTCGCACCGCCGGAAGGGCGCCAGCAGGGCTACGAGCCCGCCGACGTCGACGAGCTCTGCCACCGGCTCATCGCCTACTTCGACAAGGGCGCGCCCCTGTCGGCCGCCGAGGTGCGGACGGCGACGTTCCGCCGCCGCAAGGGACGCAACGCGTACGCCGAGCCGCCGGTCGACGCGTTCTTCGCGCGGGCCGTCGAGGTCCTGCTCGGCGTCGAGTGAGCGCGACGAGCGCGAGCGGCGAGGCGTCGCGGCGCCGCAGCGTCGTCCTGCTCGGCTCGACCGGGTCGATCGGGACGCAGGCCATCGACGTCGTCCTGCGCCACCCCGACCGGTTCGAGGTCGTCGGGCTGAGCGCGGGCGGCGGCGACGTCGACGCGCTGGTGGCGCAAGCGCTGCGGCTCGGCGTCGGGACGGTCGCGGTCGCGCGGGCCGACGCCGC
>NZ_HE978588.1:3043737-3045773 GCF_000312005.1 Cellulomonas massiliensis JC225 | reverse complement strand
GGTCCGGGCGGCGCTCGACGCCGCCGGCGCCACGCGGACCGAGGTCCTGGCGGGCCCGGACGCGTCCGCGCAGCTCGCCGGCTCGGGCGCCGACGTGGTGCTCAACGGGATCACGGGCAGCGTGGGGCTCGGCCCGACGCTCGCCGCCCTGCGTGCCGGCAGCACGCTGGCCCTGGCGAACAAGGAGTCGCTCGTCGTCGGCGGCGCGCTCGTGCGCGACGCGACGACGCGCGCGGACCAGATCGTCCCGGTGGACTCCGAGCACTCGGCCATCGCGCAGTCGTTGCGCGGGGGGCGCCGCTCGGAGGTCCGGCGGATCGTCCTGACCGCGTCGGGCGGCCCGTTCCGCGGGCGCACGAGCGACGAGGTGAAGGCGGTCACCCCGGAGCAGGCGCTCGCCCACCCGACGTGGTCGATGGGCCCCGTCGTCACGATCAACTCCGCGACCCTCATGAACAAGGGCCTGGAGCTCATCGAGGCGCACCTGCTGTTCGACGTGCCGGTCGCCGACATCACGGTCGTCGTGCACCCGCAGTCGGTCGTGCACTCGATGGTCGAGTTCGTCGACGGCTCCACGATCGCCCAGGCGAGCCCTCCGGACATGCGCCTGCCCATCGCGCTGGGACTGTCCTGGCCCGACCGCGTGCCCGACGTCGCACCGCCGTGCGACTGGTCGACGGCGACCGCGTGGACGTTCGAGCCGCTCGACGAGGACGTCTTCCCGGCGGTCGCCCTGGCGCGCGCCGCGGTGGCCGCGTCGGCCACCCATCCGGCCGTCTACAACGCGGCCAACGAGGAGTGCGTGGCGGCGTTCCTCGCGGGTCGGATCGGGTTCCTCGACATCGTCGGCACCGTCGCGCGCGTGCTGGACGAGCACCCAGGCACGGCGGTGCCCGGCCTCACGCTGGACGCCGTGCTCGACGCCGAGCGCTGGGCGCGGGCCCGCGCGCACGAGGTGCTCGACCAGCGCTGAGCCGGTGAGCCGTCAGCGCCCCGCGCGTGCGGCGCGCTGGGCCGTCCACCGGTCGACCCGGTCCGCCCACGCGTCGGCGAGCCGGGAGGCGACGAGCCCGGCGGTCCGGACGGGCTCGGGCTCCCACGCGGCGGAGCGGTGCCCGACCCACGGCAGGTGCACCAGCGGGTCGTCCGTGCCGGCGACGAGCGCCGCGACCGTCCGGCCGGCGAGGTTCGCGACGGCGGCGTCGTCGCCGACGCCCTCGATCCAGGCGAGCCCGTCGTCGGCGTCGTACCCGACCGCGGGGCGCCCGTCGCGCCGCAGGCCCAGCGGGGCGTCCCAGCGGTGCGTGAGGCGCACGTCCGCCAGCACCGGAAACAGGTCGGTGAGCGCGCGGTGCAGACGCCCGACGGGGTCGCCGGTCCGCTCCACGACCCCGAGGTCGGGGACGGCCGGGCCCCCGGCGACGAGGCGCCCGTCGTCGCTGCGCCGCACCCGCACGTGCAGCCGCCGCGCGTCGAGCACCGTCTCGTGCGCCGCGAAGCCCAGCTGCGCCCACACGAACTCCGGCAGCGGCTCCGTCGCGACGAAGGTCGAGACGAGCGGGGCGACGTCGCGGGAGCCGGACAGCCGGCAGGTCCACGCGCCGGCGGCCCGGACGACCCGCGGCGTGCGGACCGTGCCGTGGTCGGTGACGACCGCCCCGGGCGACACCCGGCGCACGCGCGTCCGCTCGTGCACCCGGGCCCCGCGCGCCTGCACGACGTCGGCGAGGCCGCGGACGAGCCGCAGCGGGTCGAGGACGGCCGCGTCGGGGCTGTAGGTCCCGCCCAGGACGCCCTCCGCCCGGGCGTGCTCACGTGCCTGCGCCGCGTCGAGCACCCGCACGTCGTCGCCCCAGGCCTGCTCCTTCTCGGCCGCGCGCTCGAGCCGCGCGAGCTGCGCGGCGTTGCGGGCGACGGTGACGGCGCCGCCGTACGAGAACCCGCAGTCGATCTGCTCCGCGGCGGCCGTCCCGCCGACCTCGACGACCGCGTCGCGCAGCGCGGCGCGCAGCCGCACGGACCCCTCCTCGTCGCGT
>NZ_HE978588.1:3032050-3043484 GCF_000312005.1 Cellulomonas massiliensis JC225 | reverse complement strand
CCCCTCCTCGTCGCGTCCGGCCGCCGGCGGCAGCGGCAGCGCCGCCGAGCACCAGCCGCCGCCGCGCCCGCTCGCGCCCGCGCCCACCGTCGCCGACTCCACCAGGCACACGTCGAGCGCCGGCTCCGCCTCGAGCAGGTAGTACGCGGCCCACAGGCCGGACAGGCCCCCGCCGACGACGACGACGTCGGCGACGTCGTCCCCGTCCAGCGGCGGCTGCGGCTCGCGGTCGGGGGACAGCGCGGTCCAGAGCGTCTCCGCAGCAGCCACCGGCACCACCTCCGCGTCGTGTGCCCCGATCCTCCCACCGCGGGACCCGGTTGTCCGTCGGTGCCGGGCGCCGCCGTCCGGGTGACACCCAGCCGCTTCCCAGGCAGGCACGGCACGATGCGCGTGGCCCGCGTGCGCGTGCGGTGGGCGATGATGGGCGCGGGACCGTCGGGAGGACAACATGGCGTACGTGATCGGTGTGCTCGTCGCACTGGTCGTGCTGCTCGCGTCGATCGCGCTGCACGAGGTGGGCCACATGGTCCCGGCCAAGCGGTTCGGCGTCCGCGTCAGCCAGTACATGGTCGGGTTCGGGCCGACGCTCTGGTCGCGGACGAGGGGCGAGACCGAGTACGGCGTGAAGGCGATCCCGCTCGGCGGGTACGTGCGCCTCATCGGCATGTACCCGCCCGCGACGGCCGTGGACGCGCCCGCCGGCACCTCGTGGTGGCGGCGGCTGGCCGCCGACGCCCGCGCCGCCAGCGCGGAGGAGATCCACCCGGGCGAGGACCACCGGGCCTTCTACCGCCTCTCGACGCCCAAAAAGCTCGTCGTCATGCTCGGTGGGCCGGTGATGAACCTGCTCATCGCCGTCGTCCTCATGGCGATCGTGCTCGTCGGCATCGGCCTGCCCACCGCGACGACGACGCTCGGCTCCGTGTCCGAGTGCGTGCTGCCGGCCGACGCGCCCGTGAGCCGGACCTGTGAGGACGGCGACCAGGCCGCTCCGGGCGCCGCGGCCGGCCTGCGCCCGGGGGACACGGTGGTGACCTACGACGGCACCGCCGTCACGTCGTGGGACCAGCTCTCGCGGCTGATCCGCGCGACCGGTGACGACACGGTGCCGATGGTCGTCGAGCGGGACGGCCGTCAGGTGGAGCTCTCGGTCACGCCGGTCGTCGCGCCGCGGCCGGTGCTCGCGGACGACGGCTCCGTGGTCACGCGGGACGACGGCACGGTCGTGACGACGCCCGTCGGGTTCCTCGGCGTGGGGCCGACGGAGGAGGTGCGGCGCCAGCCGCTCGCCGACGTGCCGGCATCCGTCGGGACGATGACCTGGCAGACGCTCTCGGTCGTCGCGGCGCTGCCCGCCCGCGTCGTCGACCTCGCGCAGGTGACGTTCGGCTCCGGCGAGCGCGGCACCGACAGCATCGTCGGCGTCGTCGGGATCGGACGGTTCGCGGGCGAGATCGCGTCCGTCCAGGGCGAGGGGGTCGACTGGGGGATGCGCGCCGCGGCGCTGCTGCAGATGCTGGCGGCGCTCAACATCGCGCTGTTCGTCTTCAACCTCATCCCGCTGCCGCCGCTCGACGGGGGCCACGTCGCCGCCGCCCTGTGGGAGGGCGGGCGCCGCCAGGTCGCGCGGCTGCGCGGCCTGCCCCGGCCCGGGCCCTTCGACACCGCCCGCCTCGTGCCGGTGGCCTACGCCGTGTTCGTGCTCCTCGGCGCCGTCGGCGTGCTGCTGGTGTACGCGGACATCGTCAAGCCCGTCGCGGTCTAGGCGGTTCCCTCGGCGCCGTCCGGCGGCTCGCGACCGGGCCGGCCGCCGCGCGCCGCCACGGCGCTGCCGTCCGTCGTGGAGGCGTCGTGAGCATGGTGTGCGTCGCACCGGCATCGCGCGTGGTCCAGGCCCCTGCGGTGCGATGATGGGGCGGTGAGCACTCCCATCGCCCTCGGCATGCCCGCCGCACCCGTCCCCGTCCTGGCCCCCCGGCGCGTGTCGCGCAAGATCCGGGTCGGCAAGGTCGAGGTCGGCGGCGACGCGCCGATCAGCGTGCAGTCCATGACGACGACCCCCACGACGGACATCAACGCGACGCTGCAGCAGATCGCGGCGCTGACCGCGTCCGGGTGCGACATCGTGCGCGTCGCGGTGCCGAGCCAGGACGACGCGGACGCGCTGCCGGCCATCGCGCGCAAGTCGCAGATCCCCGTCATCGCGGACATCCACTTCCAGCCGAAGTACGTGTACGCCGCGATCGACGCCGGCTGCGCGGCCGTGCGGGTCAACCCGGGCAACATCCGGAAGTTCGACGACCAGGTCAAGCAGATCGCGCAGGCCGCGACGGACGCCGGGGTCTCGATCCGGATCGGCGTCAACGCCGGCTCGCTCGACCCCCGGCTGCTGGCCAAGTACGGCAAGGCGACCCCCGAGGCGCTCGTCGAGTCGGCCGTGTGGGAGGCGTCGCTCTTCGAGGAGCACGGGTTCCACGACTTCAAGATCTCCGTCAAGCACAACGACCCCGTCGTCATGGTGCGCGCCTACGAGCTGCTCGCCGAGCGCGGCGACTGGCCGCTGCACCTCGGCGTCACGGAGGCCGGGCCCGCCTTCCAGGGGACCATCAAGTCCGCCACGGCGTTCGGCGCGCTGCTGAGCAAGGGCATCGGCGACACGATCCGCGTCTCCCTGTCGGCCCCGCCCGTCGAGGAGGTCAAGGTCGGCATCCAGATCCTGCAGTCGCTCAACCTGCGCCCGCGCAAGCTCGAGATCGTCTCCTGCCCGTCGTGCGGGCGCGCGCAGGTCGACGTCTACACGCTCGCCGAGCGGGTCACCGCCGGTCTCGAGGGCATGGAGGTGCCGCTGCGGGTCGCCGTCATGGGCTGCGTCGTCAACGGGCCCGGCGAGGCGCGCGAGGCCGACCTCGGCGTCGCGTCCGGCAACGGCAAGGGGCAGATCTTCGTCAAGGGTGAGGTCGTCAAGACCGTGCCGGAGGCGCTGATCGTCGAGACGCTCATCGAGGAGGCCCTGCGCCTCGCCGAGACGATGGACCCCGTCGAGTCCGGGACCGGCTCGCCGGTCGTGTCGGTCGGCCGCTGACGCCCGCCGCCGTTCACGCCACGGCCACGCAGCATTCCGGTCCCGGTCGGCCCTCGCGTCGATGCGTCGTGGTGGTGTGACGTAGTGCATAGTTTCCCCATGGGTGCGCGTCGCGCGACGTTGCTCGACGGGCGGCCCGGAGGACGGACGCTCGGCGACCACGACCTCCGTGCCGCTCTGGAGGTGTGCGCTCAGGACGCCGTGGGCTCGGTGCTCGCGGCGGGCCGCCTCGAGCAGGCCGTCGTCGTCGGGATGCGCTCCGCGGGCGGCGTCCTGTGGGGCTACGAGGTCGACGACGAGCTCGTCGCGCTCTGCTGGGCCGGGGCGAACCTCGTCCCCGTCGTCCCGGCCGACGACCCCCGGGTCGCCGCCGACGCGCTCGACGCCTTCGCCGCGCTCGCCCGCGACGCCGGACGCCGGTGCTCGTCGATCGTCGGCCCCGCCGACGCCGTGCTGGGCCTGTGGGAGCGGCTGTCGCGGGTGTGGCCGCGGGCGCGCGAGATCCGCGGCGACCAGCCCTCGATGGTGATCGACCGCGCGCCGCTCGTCGCCGCCGACCCCGAGGTGCGGCGCTCCCGCCCCGACGACCTCGACCTCGTCCTGCCGGCCTGCATCAGCATGTTCACCGAGGAGGTCGGCTACTCGCCGGCTTCCGGCCCGAACGGCCCCTACGAGATGCGGGTGCGCGGCCTCGTCGGGCAGGGCCGCTCGTTCGCCCGGATCGAGCCCGTCGACGGGCGGAGGCAGGTCGTCTTCAAGGCCGAGCTCGGCGCCGTCGCCGGCGGCGTCGCCCAGGTCCAGGGCGTGTGGGTGACCCCCGCGCGGCGAGGCCTGCGGCTGTCCGAGAGCGGCATGGCGGCGGTGGTGGAGCAGACGCGCTCGAGCGTCGCGCCCCTCGTCTCGCTGTACGTCAACGGCTACAACACCCGCGCGATCGCGGCGTACGAGGCGGTCGGATTCCGCCGCGTCGGGACCTACGCGACCGTCCTGTTCTAGGCGTCGGCGCGCGCCGCACCCGGCACGGCGCGACGGCTCAGCGCAGCAGCCGTGAGAGCCGGCGGTCGGCGAGCGGCTTGCCGCCCGTCTGGCACGTCGGGCAGTACTGCAGCGAGGAGTCCGCGAACGACACCTCGTGCACGGTGTCGCCGCACGGCACCCCGTCCCAGCCGGGGCAGGGCTCGCCGGTGCGCCCGTGCACGCGCATGCCCTGCCGCTTGGCGTCCTTGAGCTCGGCGGCCGGGCGGCCCGAGGCGGCGTCGACCGCGCCGGTGAGCACCTCGCGGATCGCCCGGTACAGGGTCGCGGTCCGCTCGGCGTCGAACGAGCGCGTCGGGGCGAACGGGCTCATCCGGGCGGCGTGCAGGATCTCGTCCGAGTAGGCGTTGCCGATCCCGGCGATCGTGCCCTGGTCGCGCAGGAGCCCCTTGACCTGCTGGTTCCGCTGCGCGAGGAGGTCGGCGAGCGTCTGCTCGGTGAACGCGTCGGAGAGCGGCTCGACGCCGAGCGTCGCGATCTGCGGGAACTCCTCGGGGTCCTCCACGACGTGCACGGCCAGGCGCTTGCGGGTCCCGGCCTCCGTGAGGTCGAACCCGGCGCCGTCGTCGAGGCGCACGCGCAGCGCGATGGGGGAGCGGCCGGGCCGCACGGGGGTCGCCGCGAGCTTCTCCGACCAGCGCACCCAGCCCGCGCGGGACAGGTGCCAGACGAGGTGCAGGGGCTCGCCCGTCGGCGTCGCGACGGTGAGGTCCAGCCACTTGCCGTGCCGGGACGCGTCGACCACGACTCCGCCGACGAGCGCGTCAGGAGGCGGGCGGAAGGTCTTGAGCGCGCTGATGGCGCCCACCTCGACGCCGGTGACCGTGCGCTCGTGGGTGCGCTCGCGCAGGAACCGCGCGAGCGCCTCGACCTCCGGCAGCTCGGGCACGGGTCCATCGTGGCGCACGCGCCCGACACGTGCCCAGGTGCGCCGTCGCGTCCGGAGCGGGACGCCGTGGCAACTAGGCTTCCGCCCATGCTCCTGAGGATGTCCACGCTGTTCGTCCGCACGCTGCGCGAGGACCCCGCCGACGCCGAGGTCGCGAGCCACAAGCTCCTCGTGCGCGCCGGCTACATCCGCCGCGCGGCCCCCGGGATCTACTCCTGGCTCCCGCTCGGCCTGCGCGTGCTCGGCAAGGTCGAGGCGGTCGTCCGCGAGGAGATGGCCGCGGCGGGCTCCCAGGAGGTGCACTTCCCCGCGCTGCTCCCGCGCGAGCCGTACGAGGCGACCGGGCGGTGGACCGAGTACGGGCCGAACATCTTCCGGCTGCGGGACCGCAAGGGCAACGACTACCTGCTCGCGCCGACGCACGAGGAGATGTTCACGCTGCTGGTCAAGGACCTGTACTCGTCGTACAAGGACCTGCCGCTGTCGCTGTACCAGATCCAGACGAAGTACCGCGACGAGGCCCGGCCGCGCGCCGGGCTCATCCGCGGCCGCGAGTTCATCATGAAGGACGCGTACTCCTTCGACGTCGACGACGCCGGCCTGGACGCCTCGTACCAGGCCCAGCGCGACGCCTACGAGCGGATCTTCACGCGCCTCGGGCTGCCGTACGTCGTCGTCGCGGCGACGTCCGGCGCGATGGGCGGCTCGCGCTCGGAGGAGTTCCTCACCCCGACCGCGATCGGCGAGGACACGTTCGTGCGCTCGCCCGGCGGGTACGCCGCCAACGTCGAGGCGGTCACCACCGTCGTGCCCGACGCGGTGCCGTTCGACGACGCCCCGGCGGCGCACGTCGAGGACACGCCGGACACCCCGACGATCGATTCCCTCGTCGCGGTCGCGAACAAGCGCTTCCCGCGGCCGGACCGGGCGTGGACCGCGGCGGACACCCTCAAGAACGTCGTCCTGGCCCTGGTGCACCCGAGCGGCGAGCGCGAGCTCCTCGTGGTGGGCCTGCCGGGCGACCGCGAGGTCGACCTCAAGCGGCTCGAGGCCAACGTGGCCCCCGCAGAGGTGGAGCCGGCCGGCGACGCGGACTTCGCCGCGCACCCCGAGCTGGTCCGCGGCTACATCGGCCCGGGGGCGCTCGGCCCGAACGCCCACGGGCACGAGGCGGACGACCCGGCCCGCACCGCGGTCCGGTACCTGCTCGACCCGCGGGTCGTGCCCGGCACCCGCTGGATCACCGGGGCCGACGAGCCGGGGCGCCACGTCTTCGACCTCGTCATGGGCCGTGACTTCGGCGCCGACGGCGCCGTCGAGGCGGCGGAGGTCCGCGCGGGGGACCCGGCGCCCGACGGCTCGGGCCCGCTCGAGCTCGCCCGTGGCATCGAGATCGGCCACATCTTCCAGCTCGGCCGCAAGTACGCCCAGGCCCTGGGCCTGACGGTGCTGGACCAGAACGGGAAGTCCGTCGTCGTGACGATGGGCTCGTACGGCATCGGCGTCACCCGGGTGCTCGCCGCCCTGGCGGAGGCCAACCACGACGAGCGAGGCCTCGCCTGGCCGGCGCACGTCGCACCGGCGCACGTGCACGTCGTCGCGACGGGCAAGGACCAGGCCGTGTTCGACGCGGCCGAGCAGCTCGCCGGCGAGCTGGCGGGCCGCGGCGTCGAGGTGCTGTACGACGACCGGCCGAAGGTCTCGCCCGGCGTGAAGTTCGCCGACGCGGAGCTGCTCGGCGTGCCGCTCGTCGTCGTGGTCGGGCGAGGCCTGGCCGACGGCGTCGTCGAGGTGCGGCCGCGCGTCGGCGGCACCCCCGAGCAGGTGCCGGTCGACGCGGCGGTGGAGCGCGTGGAGGCGCTGGTCAGGGAGTCGCTCGCGCCGACCCGCTGAGCAGCGGCCCGAGGGCGCCTCAGCCGAGCACGGGGGCGAGGCGCTCGCGGGGCGCGAGGGCGTGCAGCGCGTCGAGCAGGACCCGGTTGAACGCCACGGGGGCGTGCATGTTGACGTCGTGCCCCGCGCGGCGCACGACGTGCAGGCGCACCCCCGGCCGGGAGCCGACGTAGCGGCGCTCGTCGAGCCGCAGAGGGTCGCGGCGGCCGTTGACGAGCCAGACGGGCACGTCGACGCGCCGCAGGTCCGTCAGGGGCGAGTACCCGGCCATCGACGCGAGCATGTCCTCCACGACCGACCAGTCGTCGCCGCCGATGTGCAGCGCGCGGGTGACGACGCGCGACGCGCGGCGGTACAGGCCGAGCGGCTTGCCCTTGATCTCCGTGGAGCAGCCGGCCAGCAGGACGCCCGCGACGCGGCCGGGGTGCTCGGCGGCGTACGCCAGGCTCGTGTACCCGCCGAGCGAGAGGCCGACGAGCAGCGGCGGCTCGGCGCAGCCCCGGACCGCGACGTCCAGGACGGCGAGCGCCCCCGGGCGCGTGAACCGCTCGTCCGCCCGGGCGCCGTGCCCCGGCAGGTCGACCGCGACCGCGGGGTGCCCGGAGCGCAGCAGGGCGGTGAGCTGGGGGGTCCAGATCGCGGAGGAGGTGCGGGTGCCGTGGACGAGGACGAGGGGACGGATGAGGGGCTCCAGCGGTCGTTCGGGCGGGCGGGTCCGTCCGGGGGTTCCTCTTCATCGTCGGTCGGTGCGGGGGCCGGCACGAGCCGGGGGAGGAGCTTCACCCGCTCGCCTCGTGGGATCTTCACCCCGCGCGCACACCGGGCGCGGGCGGCGGCTCAGCCCTGAGGGTCCTGCGCGAGCTCCGGCATGCCGGGGAACGCGACCGCGGCAGCCCCCCAGCCCGCGGCGTCGGCGGTCGCGCGGCGCAGCCCGTCGAGGAGCACGGCCCTCGTGCCCGGGTTCGCCTCGGCGACGAGCACGCTGGTCGCGTCGGCCACGGCCGCCTCGAGGGTCCGGGCGAGCGCGCGCTTCTGCTTCGACGTGTCCAGCACGGGCAGGGTGTACGCGACGCGGCGCGGGTCGTCGGCCGTGCCGTCGACCCCGGCGACCTGCGCCCAGGCCTGCGCGAGCCCCCGGTGGCGGGTGGCGGCGGCCGCGGCGCGCTCGCGGGCGGCGCCGGTCCAGCGTGCCGCGAGGACCTCGTAGCCGTACCCGGCCTGGTCGTGGGCGAGGACGAGCGGGTCGAGCTGGCCCTCGAGGAGCCCCGCGGCCGTGGCGGTGGGCGACGGCTCCGGCGTGCCGGACGCGTCGTCGCCGTCGTCGTCCTCCTCGCCCGGCTCGCGGGCCGGGGCGAGGTCGGCGCTCGTGCCCGGCTCGGGCACGGCGGCCACGTCCGGCACGTCGAGGCCGGCGGCCGTCGCGAGGCGGCGCGCGAGCTCCGCCCGGCTCGTCGCGACGGCGGCGAGCAGCCGCGCGAGGGGGCCGTCGCCCGCGGCGTCCGCGTCGGCGAGCGCGTGCTCGGTCGCGGGGACGAGGAGGGCCAGGACGGCCGCGGAGTCAGCGGGCGACGCGGCGGGCTCCGCACCGGCCGTCGGGGTCGGGGTCGCGCCCTCGACGCCCGGGTCCCAGGTGCCGCCCAGCTCCTCGACGTGCCGTCCGCTGAACGCGGCCACGTCGTCCAGCACCGCGTGCACCGGCGAGTCCGCGGGCGTGGACGCCAGCAGCGACGTCGCCCCGGCCTCCAGCTGCTGCGCGTCCGCGACGGCGCGCGCCCGCACCTGCTCGTCGAGCCCGGGGGAGGGCAGCGCCGGCGACGGCGTCTCGAGGCGTACCCCGCACCCGGCCACGAGCGCGAGCGCCAGGACGACGAGACCCGCGGCGGCCGCGCGCACCGCCGCCGACGGCCTGCGCCGGGCGGCGGGTGCGGCGGGGCGCGGGCTCGTGGTCATCGCGCCGATCCTGCCACGGAGCTCTCGGTCGACCGTCGCACGCCGCGCGGCCGTCGCGGGCGCCGCGGGTGAGGGCGCCCGGTCCACTGGATAGGCTGTGCTCACAACCGCACACGGGGTCGGGCGCCACTGACCCGCTGAGCACGAAGGAGGCGGAGATGGTGGCAGCCGCTCCCGAGCAGCGGGTCCGCGAGGTCGTCGAGCCGGCCGTCGCGCCGGCGGGCCTGGTCCTGGAGGACGTGCACGTCCGGCGTGAGGGCGGATCCTCCGTCGTCGAGGTCGTCCTCGACCTCGTCGAGGACGCCGAGGGGGAGCTCGACCTCGACCGCGTCGCCGACGCGACGGGGCTGGTCTCCGACGCGCTGGACGCCGCCGACGTGGTCCCGGGCGCGTACACCCTGGAGGTGTCGAGCCGCGGCGTGTCCCGTCCGCTGACCGAGCGCCGGCACTTCGTGCGGGCGGTGGGCCGCTCCGTGACCGTCCGGACGACGGACGGCCGCACGGTCGCCGGCCGGCTGAGCGACGTCGAGCGAGGCGCGGCGGAGGGCGACGCCCTGGTCGTCGTCCCCGTGACGCCGGGCCTCAAGGGACGCCGGCCCAAGGTCGGGGACCCGGTGCGGGTGCCGCTGGCCGACGTGCGGGACGCCCGGGTCGAGGTCGACCTCTCGGGGCTCGGCTCGCCGGACGACGACGCGCAGGACGACACGCACGACGCTGGACAGGAGGGCTGAGGTCGTGGACATCGACATGACGGCGCTGAGGGCGCTCGAGCACGAGCGGGAGATCAGCCTCGACGTGCTGGTGGCGGCGATCGAGCAGGCCCTGCTGTCGGCCTACCACCGCACGCCGGACGCCTACCAGCGCGCGCGGGTGGAGGTGGACCGCAAGACCGGTCACGTGACGGTGTGGGCGCGCGAGCCCGCGCCCCTGGACGAGGACGGCCGGCCCGCGGACGTCGAGACGCCGGAGTTCGACCACACCCCGGACGGCTTCGGGCGCATCGCGACCGCGACGGCGCGTCAGGTGATCGTGCAGCGCCTGCGCGACGCCGAGGACGACCAGGTGCTCGGCCAGTTCCGCGGCAAGGAGGGCGAGGTCCTCGGCGGCGTCATCCAGCAGGGGCGCGACCCGCGCACCGTGCTGGTGGACGTGGGCGGCACCGAGGCGGTCCTGCCGCAGCACGAGCAGGTCCCGACCGAGCAGTACGTGCACGGCGAGCGGATCCGTGGCTACGTCATCGACGTGTCGCGCGGCCCGCGCGGCCCGCAGGTGACCCTGTCGCGCACGCACCCCGGGCTGGTCCGCAAGCTGTTCGCGCTCGAGGTGCCCGAGGTCGCGGACGGCACCGTCGAGATCACCGCGCTGGCCCGCGAGGCCGGTCACCGCACGAAGATGGCCGTCCGCGCGACCGTGCCGGGCGTCAACGCCAAGGGGGCCTGCATCGGCCCGCTCGGCGGGCGGGTCCGTGCCGTCATGGCCGAGCTGCACGGGGAGAAGATCGACATCGTCGACCACTCCGACGACCCCGCCGAGATGATCGCCCACGCGCTGTCGCCGTCGCGGGTCGTGTCTGTGACCGTCGTCGACGAGGCCGCGAGGGCCGCCCGGGTGGTCGTGCCGGACTACCAGCTGTCGCTGGCGATCGGCAAGGAGGGGCAGAACGCCCGCCTGGCCGCCAAGCTCACCGGCTGGCGCATCGACATCCGCTCCGACGCGGAGGGCGCGGCCGGCGGCGCGGACGAGACGTCCGACACGCCGGGTCACGCCGGGTGACGCGGCGCGGTAGACTCTCTGCGGCTGGGCCGGACGCCCCGCTTCCCACGCCTGGACGGCGAGCCCCCGTGTCATCCTCAGCACCCGAGCCGGTGCCGGGGCCCGCCGCGGGTCCGACCCGGACGTGCGTGGGTTGCCGGACGACCGGTCCGAGGTCGGTCCTGCTGAGGGTGGTCGTCGTCCGGGACGGCGCGGGAGCTCCCGCGCTCGCCGTGGACGCCGCCCGTCGGATGCCGGGCCGAGGTGCGTGGCTGCACCCCGACCCCCGGTGCCTGGAGCTCGCCGTCCGACGGCGGGCGTTCGGCAGGGCCCTGCGCGAGCAGGGGCCGCTGGACGCGTCCGTCGTGGGCGAGCACCTCGAGCACGCTGGGGACGGCTCGTGAGCCGAGCGGCTGCCGGCCGCGCAGCAGGAACGCAAGGACATCGCGGCGCCGGGACGTGACCGGCGTCGATCGTCGACAGGAAGCGGGTTGGAAGCCGATGGCTACCCGATGAGTGCGCACCGATGAGTGCCGTGCGATGAGTACGCAAGTCTGACGACGGTCCGACCCTGTCCGGGGCGGACCAGGACAGGAGAGATGTGGCCAAGGTCCGCGTCTACGAGCTCGCCAAGGAGCTCGGGATCGACAGCAAGACCCTGATGAGCGAGCTCAACACGATGGGTGAGTTCGTGCGCTCGGCGTCCTCGACGATCGAGCCCCCCGTCGTGCGACGGCTGCGCGACGCGCACCCGGTGAAGGCGGCCGACAGCAAGCCCGCCGCCAGGCCGGCGTCCCGGCCGGCCGCTCCGGCGCCCGCGCCCGCCCCGG
>NZ_HE978588.1:2995276-3031273 GCF_000312005.1 Cellulomonas massiliensis JC225 | reverse complement strand
GGCCGCGGCGGCTTCGGCGGCCGTCCCGGTGGCGGTGGCGGCGCGCCCGGCGGTGGCGGCGGCTTCGCCGGCCGTCCCGGTGGCGGCGGTCGTCCCGGCGGTGCCGGTCGTGGCTCCACGCAGGGTGCGTTCGGTCGTGCGGGCGGTCGTCCCGTCCGCGGCCGCAAGTCGAAGCGCGCGAAGCGGCAGGAGTTCGAGCAGATGCAGGCGCCGTCGCTGGGCGGCGTGTCCGTCCCGCGCGGCAACGGCTCCACGGTGGTGCGGCTGCGCCACGGCTCGTCCCTGAACGACTTCGCCGACAAGATCGACGCCAACCCGGCGTCGCTCGTCACGGTGCTGTTCCACCTCGGTGAGATGGCCACGGCGACCCAGTCGCTCGACGAGGACACGTTCGGCACGCTGGCCGCCGAGCTCGGCTACGTCATCGAGATGGTGTCGGCCGAGGAGGAGGACCGCGAGCTGCTCGGGTCCTTCGACATCGACCTGGAGGCCGAGGAGGCCGGCGAGTCCGACGAGGACCTGCAGGCCCGCCCGCCGGTCGTCACCGTCATGGGTCACGTCGACCACGGCAAGACCAAGCTCCTCGACGCGATCCGCTCGACGGACGTCGTCGCGGGCGAGGCCGGCGGCATCACCCAGCACATCGGCGCCTACCAGGTCACCAAGACCCACGAGGGCGTCGAGCGGCCGATCACGTTCATCGACACCCCGGGTCACGAGGCGTTCACCGCCATGCGTGCCCGTGGTGCGCAGGTCACGGACATCGCGATCCTCGTGGTCGCGGCCGACGACGGCGTGATGCCCCAGACGATCGAGGCGCTCAACCACGCCCAGGCGGCGAACGTGCCGATCGTGGTCGCGGTGAACAAGGTGGACAAGGAGGGGGCCAACCCCGCCAAGATCCGCCAGCAGCTCACCGAGTACAACCTCGTGGCCGAGGAGTACGGCGGCGACACGATGTTCGTCGACGTCTCGGCGAAGCAGAACCTCGGCATCGACGAGCTCCTCGAGGCGGTCCTGCTGACCGCCGACGCGGCGCTCGACCTGCGGGCGAACCCCGACAAGGACGCGCGCGGCGTGGCCATCGAGGCGAACCTCGACAAGGGCCGCGGCGCGGTGGCGACCGTGCTGGTCCAGTCCGGCACGCTGCACGTCGGCGACGCGATCGTCGCGGGCACGGCCTTCGGTCGCGTCCGTGCGATGTTCGACGAGCACGGCGACACCGTCACCGAGGCGGGCCCGTCCCGTCCGGTGCAGGTGCTCGGCCTCGCGTCCGTCCCGTCCGCGGGCGACACGCTGCTCGTCGCTCCCGAGGAGCGCACCGCTCGGCAGATCGCCGAGAAGCGCGAGGCCGCCGAGCGCGCCGCCCTCCTGGCCAAGCGTCGCAAGCGCATCAGCCTCGAGGACTTCACGCAGGCGCTCGCTCAGGGCAAGGTCGAGACCCTCAACCTGGTCATCAAGGGCGACGTGTCCGGTGCCGTCGAGGCGCTGGAGGACGCGCTGCTCAAGATCGACGTGGGCGACGAGGTCGACCTGCGGGTCATCCACCGCGGTGTCGGTGCGATCACGCAGAACGACGTCAACCTGGCGACGGTCGACAACGCGATCATCCTCGGCTTCAACGTGAAGTTCGCGGAGCGCGTCGAGGAGCTGGCCGACCGCGAGGGCGTCGACGTGCGCTTCTACTCGGTCATCTACCAGGCGATCGACGACGTCGAGGCGGCCCTCAAGGGCATGCTCAAGCCGGAGTACGAGGAGGCGCAGCTCGGCACCGCGGAGGTGCGCGAGGTGTTCCGCTCCTCGAAGTTCGGCAACATCGCCGGCTCGATCGTCCGGTCGGGCGAGATCCGTCGCAACACCAAGGCGCGCGTCCTGCGCGGCGGCAAGGTCATCGGGGACAACCTGACGATCGAGTCGCTCAAGCGGTTCAAGGACGACGCGACCGAGGTCCGCGAGGGCTTCGAGTGCGGTATCGGCCTCGGGTCGTTCAACGACCTCGAGATCGGCGACGTCATCGAGACGTGGGAGATGCGGGAGAAGCCGCGCTCCTGAGCGTCACCCTCGAGCCGTGGGGCGGGCGGGTCACCGCCCGCCCCACGGTCGTCCTCGACAGGAGGTAGGAGATGGCCGACACGGCCCGCGCCCGCAAGCTCGCGGAGCGCATCCAGCAGGTCGTCGCGCAGATGCTCGACACCCGCGTGAAGGACCCGCGGCTCGGGTTCGTCACCGTGACGGACGTCAAGGTGACGGGGGACCTGCAGCACGCGGACGTGTACTACACGGTCTACGGCGACGACGAGGCGCGCACGGGCAGCGCCGCCGCGCTCGAGAGCGCCAAGGGTCTCATCCGCTCGGAGGTCGGCAAGCAGACCGGCATCCGGCTCACGCCCACGCTGGCGTTCCACCTCGACGCCGTCCCCGAGACGGCTGCGCACCTCGAGCAGGCGCTGGCCGAGGCCGCGCGCCGCGACGCCGAGGTCGCGGCGCTCGCCGCGCAGGCGAGCTACGCGGGGGAGGCGGACCCCTACCGCCACCCCGACGACGAGCAGGACGACGACGCCGGCCGCTGAGCCGGACGTCCGACGGGCCGGGCCCCGCGCTGGTGCGCGGGTCCCGGCCCGTCGTGCTCCGGCGACCGGCTGCGATCAGTCGCCGAACCACTCGCGCACGCGCTCGACCACGGCCCGTTCGAACAGGTCGTCGTCGTGGCGTGCGCGGAGCCACTGCTGGAAGCTGCCGGACACGCAGGCGTCCAGCTCGGCCCGGCACGCGTCCGGGTCCACGACCGCGCGCAGGAGCTGCTGCTGCGCCTCGGTCTCGTCGCGGTACAGGAACGGGTACCGGGCGGGCAGCAGCGCACGCGCCCAGGGGCGGTCGGGGAACACGCCGACCGCGCCGGCGACCAGCGCCTCGACGTACTCCAGACCGTAGGACTCGTCGAGCGCGGTCGCGAGGAACGCCATCGTGCCGGCCAGGTGCTTCCAGTACGACTCGCGGCTCGCCGTGAGCGGCCCGACCCACGCCCAGTCGTGCTGCGAGACGCGCATCGCCAGCTCGCTGGCCAGGTGCTTCTCGTGCAGCCGCATCTCGAGCCGCAGGGGCGTCTGGCGCCGTACCTTCTCGACCACGTCGAGGAAGACCTTCGGCTGCTTGCGCGGCGACAGGTAGATGGCGGGGTACAGGACGACCGGGACGTCCGTGCGCCGGCGCGGCTGCACGTGCTCGAGGCGGATGCCGAGGTTGACCCAGGCGGTCGTCGCCTGCTCGGCGACGTGCGGCGGTGTCCACTGCCGCACGACCTCGCGGATCTCGGTCGCCGTGCGCTCGGAGTTCGCGAAGGTCGGGAACAGCGCGCACGACAGCGCGAACGTCGCCCGCGGCACCGTCGTCGTGTGGTGGTCGCCGACGCTCCACCACACGAAGTTCATGATCTTCGGCGTGCCGCGCGGCGCCAGCCGGCGGTGCAGCTCGGGGGCGTCGAGCACGTCCATCGTGATGACGACCGTGGAGTCCGGGTCGATCTTGTCGAGCGTGACGATCTCGAAGCCGTCGCCGAACCGGTTCTCGGTGCCGATGAGCTTCGCGCCGGGGAACACCCGCATGAGGCGACGCACGAGGGTGGCGCCCGCGTCGTGCCCGGCGACCCGCCCGTCGGCGTCGACGACGGGGAGCCCCGCCGGGTTCGTGTAGTCGATGGCCATGTGCATGCCGGTCACCTGCCTCCCGCGCCGGCGAGGGCGTCGGCGTCGACGGGGTCGACGGAGCTGTCGGCCGCGGGGGCCGCCCCTGCCGGCGCCGTCGCGGCGGGGGTGTCGAGGCCGGCGTCGGCGCCGGGCTCGGAGGGCACCGGCGGCTCGGGCAGCAGCTCGGTGTCGCTGCCGTCGCGGGGCCGTTCGATGCGCATGGCGTGGAAGGAGCGGTGGACGAACACGAGCGACGTCACGAAGAACGCGGCCGCGAGCACCGCGACGAGGACGCCCTGGCCCTGGTGGCGCAGCGACACGGCGAGCTCGACGGCCAGCAGGCCGAAGAGCGTCGTGAACTTGATGACGGGGTTGAGCGCGACCGAGGACGTGTCCTTGTACGGGTCGCCCACGGTGTCGCCGACGATCGTGGCGTCGTGCAGCGCGGTGCCCTTGGCGTGGAGGTCGATCTCGACGATCTTCTTCGCGTTGTCCCAGGCGCCGCCCGCGTTGGCCATGAAGATCGCCTGGTAGAGGCCGAAGACCGCGATCGAGACGAGGTAGCCGATGAAGAAGTACGGCTCCACGAACGCGAACGCGAGCGTCGAGAAGAACACCCCGAGGAACATGGTGAGCATGCCGCGCTGGGCGTACTGGGTGCAGATCTCCACGACCTTGCGGGAGTCCTCGGGCGACGCCTTCGTCGAGCCGTCCAGCTGGATCGTGCCCTTGATGAAGGCGACCGCGCGGTAGGAGCCGGTCGTCACGGCCTGGATCGAGGCGCCCGTGAACCAGAAGATCACGGCGCCGCCCGTGACGAGCCCCAGGAGGAACGGCGGGTGCAGCAGCGAGAGGTTCTCGAGGTCCGTCGTCAGCCCGTCCGTGAGCGCCATGATGATCGAGAAGATCATCGTGGTCGCCCCCACGACGGCGGTGCCGATGAGCACCGGCTTGGCCGTGGCCTTGAAGGTGTTGCCCGCGCCGTCGTTCTCCTCGAGCATCTGCTTGGCCGCCACCCACTGGGGCTCGAAGCCCTCGGCGCGCAGCTCCTCGTCGATCCCGGAGAGCTCCTCGATCGTCGACAGCTCGTACACGCTCTGCGCGTTGTCGGTGACCGGCCCGTAGGAGTCGACCGCGATCGTGACCGGGCCCATGCCGAGGAAGCCGAAGGCCACCAGACCGAACGCGAAGACGGCCGGCGCGGCCATGAGGGCGTCGAGGCCGAGCGTGGACACGCCGTACCCGACGGCCATGAGCGCGACGACGGCGATGCCGAGCCAGTAGCCGGAGAAGCTGCCCGCCACGATGCCGGAGAGGATGTTGAGCGAGGGGCCGCCCTCGCGGGAGCTCGTCACGACCTCGCGCACGTGGCGTGAGCGGGTCGAGGTGAACGCCTTGACGAGCTCGGGGATCAAGGCGCCGGCGAGGGTGCCGCAGGTGATGATCGCCGCGAGCTTCCACCACAGGCCGTCCGGCATCGCGGAGAGCACGAACCACGAGGTCGCGAACGTCAGGGCGGTCGACGCGACCGACGTGATCCACACGAGCGAGGTCAGGGGCGCCTCGAAGTCCATCCGGTCGGCGTGCGCCCACCGGCGGCGGGTCCACCGGTCGTTGACGAGGTACGAGGCGGCCGACGCGACCACCATGACGGCGCGGACGACGAACAGCCAGACGAGCAGCCCGGCCTGCACCGCCGGGTCGTGGACGCCGAGCAGGACGAACGTGATGAGCGCGACGCCCGTCACGCCGTACGTCTCGAACCCGTCCGCGCTGGGTCCGACCGAGTCGCCCGCGTTGTCGCCGGTGCAGTCGGCGATGACGCCGGGGTTGCGCGCGTCGTCCTCCTTGATCTTGAACGCGATCTTCATGAGGTCCGAGCCGATGTCGGCGATCTTCGTGAAGATGCCGCCGGCGATCCGCAGGGCGGCGGCGCCGAGGGACTCGCCGACGGCGAACCCGATGAAGCAGGCGCCCGCGACGGTCGGCGGCAGGAACAGCAGGATGACGAGCATCATGACGAGCTCGAGGCTGATGAGGACCATCCCGATCGCCATGCCCGCCTGCAGCGGGATGCGGTGCACGGGCAGCGGCCTGCCCCGCAGGGAGGCGTAGGCGGTCCGCGCGTTCGCGAACGTGTTGACGCGGATCCCGAACCAGGCGACCGCGTACGACCCCGCCATGCCGAGCAGGGAGAACGCGATGACGACCGCGACCTTGCCCCACGCGAACCCGACGAGGAAGCGGTAGTAGACGACGATGACGACCGCGATGAAGCCCCACAGGACGAGCAGGAAGCGCCCCTGCTGCGTGAGGTAGGTGCGGCAGGTCGAGTAGATGAGCTCGGCGACCTCGCGCATCGAGGAGTGCACGGGCAGCCGGCGCAGCCGGGAGAACGTCGCCGCGCCGAAGGCGAGGCCGCCGAGGCACACCAGGATCCCGATGCCGAGCAGCGCCCGGCCGGAGACGCCGCCGAGGGTCGTGACCTGCGACAGGTCGGGCAGGACGAGCGACGCCTCGCCGCCGGACGGGCCGTCCTCGGCCGCGGGTACGGCCCGCGCGGGCGCGAACGCGGTCAGCAGCAGGAGCAGCGGCAGCGCCGCGAGCGAAACAGCGCGGCGGGCCGTGCAGGCCCGGCTCCGGGGCCGGGGAGCGGGGGCGGGGCGAGGGTCGTGACAGGCGTCCACGTCTCGCACGCTAGGAGCGCGCCGCGGCCGCCTCGAGTGACCTAGGTCTCGGACGCCGGGGACCCCTCCACCGAGGGCGGGTGCTCCCGGTGGAGGGGCTTGCGGGGGTCGGCGGACAGGGCCTGACCAGGGACCTCGGTCCGGGGCGCTCGTCAGGCGGGGACGAGCTCGCGGACGGGCTCGGCGGCCGCCGCGCCGGTGAGCCGCCCGGTCGCGCGGGGCATCGCGAGGGTCACCAGGGCGGCCAGCGCGGTGATGCCGGCGCCGACCCAGACCGCCGGCTGGAGGCCGGCCGCGTACCCGGCCGGGGTGAGCGTGCCGCCCGCCGCCTGGAAGACCGCGACGAGCACCGCCACGCCGAGCGCGCCGCCGATCTCGCGGATGGTCGCGTTCACCGAGCTCGCGGTCCCGTGGTCGTCGGGCGCCATGTCCGCCAGCACCGCCGTCGCCTGCGGCGCGAAGGTGAGGCCCATGCCGATGCCCGCCAGCGCGAGGCCCGGGACGAGGTCGGCGTAGGTGGTCGCCGATCCGATCACGGCGGCCTGGAGGCCGAGGCCGAGGGCCTGCAGAGCGAGGCCGCTCACGAGCAGCGGCCGCACGCCCACCCGGGGCGCGAGCAGCCCGGCGAGGGGGGCGACGAGCATCGGCGCGGCGGTCCACGGCAGGGTGCGCACGCCCGCCTCGAGCGGCGTGTACCCCATGCCGACCTGCAGGTACTGCGACAGCAGGAAGACCGCGCCGAAGACGCCGACGTAGAAGAGCAGCGCGCCGGCGTTCGTCACGGAGAAGGACCGGACCCGGAACAGCCGCAGCGGGACCAGCGCGTAGGGCGTGCGGGCCTCCCGGCGCACGAACAGCGCGAGCAGCGCCAGCCCCAGGACGAGCCCGCCGAGGACGCGGCCGGACGTCCAGCCGTCCTCGTTGCCGCGGACGATCGACCACACGAGCGCGAGCACCCCGCTCGCCGCGAGCACGAGGCCGGCCAGGTCGAGCCGCTGGCGGCGCCCCGTCTGCTCGGGCAGCGCCAGCAGCACCAGCGGCACCGCCACGAGCGCGACCGGGACGTTGATCCAGAAGATCGCCTGCCACGACAGCCCCTCGACGACGGCGCCGCCGACGACCGGTCCGAGCGCGACGCCGAGGCCCGACACCGCGCCCCACACGCCGATGGCCATGGCGCGCCGCGACGCGGGCACGGCGGCGGCGAGCAGGGTGAGCGACAGCGGCATGACGGCGGCCGCGCCCGCGCCCTGCAGCGTGCGGGCCGCGATGAGCGCGCCGGCGCTCGTCGACAGCGCGGAGGCGATCGACGCCAGCGCGAACACCGTGATGCCGGCGAGGAACAGGCGGCGGCGGCCGAGCCGGTCGCCCAGCGTGGCCGCGGCGATCATGAGCGACGCGAAGGCGAGCGTGTAGGCGTTGACCATCCACTGCAGCTGCTCGAGCGACGCGGACAGCTCGGTGTGCAGGACCGGCAGCGCGGTCGTCATGACGAGGTTGTCGAGCGTCGCCATGAACATCGGCAGCGATGCGGCGAGGAGGGCGAGGGCGGTCGAGCGCCGGCGCCCGGCGTGGGCGGGCGGCACGGGCTCGTCGGCCCGGTCGGTCAGCGTGGTCATCGTGTCTCCCTGGAGCGGGGCCGCGGGCGGCGGAGGACGTGTGCGGCAACGGTTGGCATTGAGTGATAACTAACAAAGACGAACGTAGGCATCCACTGATAACCTGTCAACATGGCGACTCAGGATGCGGACACCGCGACGACGCGGATGACCGGGGCCCAGCGGCGCGACCAGATCCTCGCGGTGGCCCGCCGGCTCTTCGCGCGCGACGGCTTCGCGGCCACGACGGACGAGATCGCGCGCGAGGCCGGCGTCTCGCAGCCCTACGTGGTGCGCCTGTTCGGCTCCAAGCGCGAGCTCTTCCGCGAGACGCACGCCCAGGTGACCGCGCAGGTGCTCGAGACGCTCCGGCGCGTGCCCGCCGGTCCGGACGCGGCCCGGGAGATGGGGGAGGCGTACACCGGGCTGCTCGACGACCGCGACCTGCTCCGGCTGCTCATGCACGGGTTCCTCGACAGCGACCCCGCGGTCGCGTCGAACGCGCGGCGCACCCTCGGGGAGGCCTACCAGGCGTTCCTCGAGCGCTCCGGCGGCACCGCGGAGGAGGGGCGGCAGTTCGTCGCCAACGGCATGCTCATCAACGTGCTGCTCGCCGTCGACGCGCCCGCCCACGAGGGCGAGGAGGCCGGTCTGGACTCGCTCCTGCTCTGCGTCGCCGAGAGCATCGCCGAGCAGCGGCGCACCGCGTGAGCGCCGAGCCGCGCGAGCGCGCGCCGCGGCGGCCGACCGCGGCGGACGGCGTCCTCGTCGTCGACAAGCCGGCCGGCTGGACGAGCCACGACGTCGTCGCGCGCCTGCGGCGGGTCGCCGGCACCCGCAAGGTGGGGCACGCCGGGACGCTCGATCCCATGGCGACCGGCGTCCTCGTCGTCGGTGTCGGGCGGGCCACCCGCCTGCTCACCTACGTCGTCGGCGCGGACAAGGAGTACCTCGCGACCGTCCGGCTCGGCGAGACCACGTCGACCGAGGACGCCGAGGGCGAGCGCACGTCGCTCGCCGGCGCGGGCGACCTGACGAGCAGCGACGTCGTCGCGGCCACCGTCCCGCTGACGGGCCCGCTCCAGCAGGTCCCGAGCGCGGTCTCCGCGATCAAGGTGGACGGCCGGCGGTCGTACGACCGCGTGCGGGCCGGCGAGGCGGTCGAGCTGGCGGCGCGGCCGGTGGTCGTGCACGCGTTCGAGGTGCTCGGCACGCGCGCCGCGACGGTGGACGGCGTGGGCGTGCTCGACGTGGACGTGCGCGTCGTCGTCTCGTCCGGGACGTACGTGCGCGCCCTCGCGCGGGACCTCGGCGCCGCGCTCGGCGTCGGCGGCCACCTCACCGCCCTGCGCCGCACGCGGGTCGGCGGGTTCGCGCTCGACCGCGCCGCGACGCTCGACGAGCTCGCGCAGCTCCCCGACGACGTGCCGGCCGAGACGCTCCCGCTCGCGGACGCGGCGCGCGCGGTCATGCCCGAGCGCGTCCTCACGTCCGCCGAGGCGACGGCGCTGTCCTACGGGCAGGCGATCGCGGCGCGCGAGGGGGACCCCGGCGGCCCGCTGGCCGCGGTCGCGCCCGACGGGTCGCTCGTCGCGCTCGTCGAGACCCGCGGCGGGCGCGCACGCCCCGTGCTCGTCCTCGCGCCCGCGTGAGCGCGCCGCCCGCACCGGTCCCGACGGTCGCGGCGCCGCACGGGGCCGCGCGGATGGCATGATCGCACCTGTGCTGCGCTGGACCGACCTGTCCGAGGTCCCCGACGACTTCGGCCCCTCGGTCGTCACGATCGGCAACTTCGACGGCGTGCACCGGGGGCACGTGAGCGTCCTCAGCGCGATGGCCGACGACGCGCGGGCGGGGGGCGCCCGCGCCGTGGCCGTGACGTTCAGCCCGCACCCGCAGCAGGTGCACCGGCCGGGTGCGGCGCCGGCGCTCATCACCGGCGACGAGGACCGGCTCGAGCTGCTCGCCGGGACCGGCCTCGACGCCGTGCTGCTGCTGCCCTACACGCTCGACTTCGCGCGCCAGACGCCCGAGGAGTTCGTGCGCCGCTACCTCGTCGACGGCCTGCGGGCCCGGACGGTGGTCGTGGGCCGCGACGTGCGGTTCGGGCGCGACAACTCCGGCGACCTCGCCACCATGGGGGAGCTCGGGCGCCGCTTCGGCTTCGGCGTCGAGGTGATCGACGACGTCACGGGTCCCGCGGGCGCGGCGGACGACCCGGTGCACCGCCGGTGGTCGTCCTCGTGGGTGCGCGAGCTGCTGCAGGACGGCGACGTGGTGGGCGCCGCGCAGGTGCTCGGCCGCCCGCACCGGCTGCGCGGCGTGGTCGTGCACGGCGACGCCCGGGGGCGCGAGCTCGGCTACCCGACGGCGAACCTGGCCGCGGACTCCGACGGCATGGTGCCCGCGGACGGCGTGTACGCCGGGTGGCTGCGCCGCTCGCGCACGGCGGACGGTGAGCCGCTCGTCGACGAGCCCCGGCTGCCCGCGGCCATCTCGATCGGCACGAACCCGACGTTCGACGGCGTGAGCCGCCGGGTCGAGGCGTACGTGCTCGACCGCACCGACCTCGACCTGTACGACGAGGAGGTCGTGCTCGAGCTCGTCGCGCGGCTGCGGCCGACGCTCGCCTTCTCGTCGGTCGACGAGCTCGTCGAGGCGATGGACGGCGACGTGGCGCGGGCGCGCCAGGTGCTCGGGGTCGCGCCGCAGGAGTGAGGCGCCGGCCGGTGGGCGGCGTCAGCTCCCCGTCACACGTGGTCGCGCAGCTGGTGCATGCCGTCGAGCACCTGGTGCCCGATCGCGAGGAGCTCCTCGCGGCTGCGGCGTGCGCCCGGCTCGGACGCGGGCGCGTCCCAGCCGAAGTCGAGGACGTCGGACGAGGCGGGGTGCGGTGCCTCGGGCAGGTCGTTCACGTGCGGTGCCCTCCTTGGCGTGCGACGGCAGGAGACTACCGGCTCGTGTCCGATTCGTCCGCCGGTCGGTGCGTCCCGCGCGGTCGACCGGCGCACCAGCGGACCGGAGGGGGGTCGACCCGTCCGGCCTGGTAGCATGACTGCTGCCGTACGACCGGCCGCGGAACGAGAGAGCCCGGGTGGACATGCCCCGGCGCACCGCGCAACGAGACACCACGAGGAGAACCGTGTCGCTCGACACTGCCACCAAGCAGGCCATCATGACCGAGTACGCCACTCACGAGGGCGACACCGGCTCGCCGGAGGTGCAGATCGCGGTCCTGACGCAGCGCATCAAGGACCTGACGGAGCACCTCAAGGAGCACAAGCACGACCACCACAGCCGCCGCGGGCTGCTGCTGCTCGTCGGTCGTCGTCGCCGCCTGCTCGGCTACCTCCAGAAGGTCGACATCAACCGCTACCGCAGCATCGTGGAGCGCCTCGGCCTTCGCCGCTGAACCTCCGGACCAGCCCGGACCCCGCGCGGGTCCGGGCTGGTTCCGCGTGGGGCCGTCGCCGGCCCCGCGCGACCCGCACCACCAGCACCATCCACCGCGCCTGGTCCGCTCGTCCGGTCCTCGGTAGTGGCTCTCGGAACCGCACCCGGCTCCGAGGACCACGGTCGAAGACCGCCGCGGCCGGCCCGGCGCCTTCGAGAACAAGGAGGGCACCCGTGGAGGGTCCCGAGATCCAGTTCGCCGAGGCCGTCATCGACAACGGCTCCTTCGGCACCCGCACCGTCCGCTTCGAGACGGGCCGCCTGGCCAAGCAGGCCGCCGGCGCCGTCGCCGCCTACCTGGACGGCGACACGATGCTCCTGTCGGCCACCACGGCCGGCAAGCACCCCAAGGACCAGTTCGACTTCTTCCCGCTGACGATCGACGTCGAGGAGCGGCAGTACGCCGCCGGCAAGATCCCCGGCTCGTTCTTCCGCCGTGAGGGCCGTCCCTCGACCGAGGCGATCCTCGCCTGCCGGCTCGTCGACCGCCCGCTGCGCCCGCTGTTCGTCAAGGGCCTGCGCAACGAGGTCCAGGTCGTCATCACCGTCCTGGCGATCCACCCGGACGACGCGTACGACGTCCTCGCGATCAACGCCGCGTCGATCTCGACGCAGATCTCCGGCCTGCCGTTCTCCGGCCCCGTCGGCGGCGTGCGCATCGCGCTCATCGACGGCCAGTGGGTCGCGTTCCCGCGCTACTCCGAGCGCGAGCGCGCCACGTTCGACATGGTCGTCGCCGGCCGCGTCGTCGGTGACGACGTCGCGATCGCGATGATCGAGGCCGAGGCGCCCGAGAAGTCGTGGAACCTCATCAAGGGCGAGGGTGCGCAGGCGCCGACCGAGGAGGTCGTCGCCGAGGGCCTCGAGGCCGCCAAGCCGTTCATCCGCGCGCTCGTCGAGGCGCAGCGCGAGCTGGCGAGCAAGGCCGCCAAGGAGACGCAGGTCTTCCCGACGTTCCCGGACTACCAGGACGACGCGTACGCCGCCGTCGAGGGCGCCGCGTCGGCGCGCCTGGGCGAGGCGCTGAGCATCGCCGACAAGCAGACCCGCGAGGGCCGCCTGGACGAGATCAAGGCGGAGGTCCTCGCCGAGCTCGCCGAGCAGTTCGAGGGTCGCGAGAAGGAGCTCTCCGCCGCGTACCGCTCGGTGCAGAAGAAGCTCATCCGCCAGCGCATCCTCACCGACGGCTTCCGCATCGACGGCCGCGGCCTGCGCGACATCCGCACGCTCTCGGCCGAGGTCGAGGTCCTCCCGCGGGTGCACGGCTCGGCGCTGTTCGAGCGCGGCGAGACGCAGATCCTCGGCGTCACGACGCTCAACATGCTCCGCATGGAGCAGCAGCTCGACACGCTGTCGCCCGAGACGCGCAAGCGCTACATGCACAACTACAACTTCCCGCCGTACTCGACCGGTGAGACGGGCCGCGTGGGCTCGCCGAAGCGGCGCGAGATCGGTCACGGCGCGCTCGCCGAGCGGGCGCTCGTGCCGGTCCTGCCGTCGCGCGAGGAGTTCCCCTACGCGATCCGCCAGGTGTCCGAGGCGCTCGGCTCCAACGGCTCGACGTCGATGGGCTCGGTTTGCGCCTCGACGCTCTCGCTCCTGAACGCCGGCGTGCCGCTGCGGGCGCCCGTCGCGGGCATCGCGATGGGTCTGGTCTCCGACACGGTCGACGGCGAGACGCGGTACGCCGCGCTCACCGACATCCTCGGCGCCGAGGACGCGTTCGGCGACATGGACTTCAAGGTCGCCGGCACGCGGGAGTTCGTCACCGCGATCCAGCTCGACACCAAGCTCGACGGCATCCCGGCGTCGGTCCTGGCGGGCGCGCTGACCCAGGCGAAGGAGGCTCGCCTCGCGATCCTCGACGTCATCGCCGAGGCGATCGACACGCCGGACGAGATGAGCCCGTACGCGCCGCGCGTCATCACGGTGAAGGTGCCGGTCGACAAGATCGGCGAGGTCATCGGCCCCAAGGGCAAGATGATCAACCAGATCCAGGAGGAGACGGGCGCCGACATCTCCATCGAGGACGACGGCACGGTCTACATCGGTGCGACCGACGGCCCGTCGGCCGAGGCGGCGCGGGCCGCGATCAACGCGATCGCCAACCCGCACATGCCCGAGGTCGGCGAGCGGTTCGTCGGGACCGTCGTCAAGACGACGTCGTTCGGCGCCTTCATCTCGCTGTCGCCCGGCAAGGACGGTCTGCTGCACATCAGCCAGATCCGCAAGCTCGTCGGCGGCAAGCGCGTGGAGAACGTCGAGGACGTCCTCTCGATCGGCCAGAAGGTCCAGGTCGAGATCGGCGAGATCGACCCGCGCGGCAAGCTGTCGCTGCACGCGGTCGTCGACGAGGACGGCGAGGCCGCCGGCTCCGCCGACGCGCCGGCCGCGGTCGACGCCTGACGTGCCCCTGGACCTCCCGCTCGTCCGGACCGGTGGGCCCGGGGCCGAGCAGTCCGTCGGGCAGGACGGTGACACGCACGTGCGTCGATCCGTCCTGCCCGGCGGGGTCCGGGTGCTCTCCGAGCACATGCCCGGCCTGCGCTCCGCGACCGTCGGGGCGTGGGTCGGCGTCGGGTCCCGCGACGAGGAGTCGGGCCACCACGGCTCGACGCACTTCCTCGAGCACCTGCTGTTCAAGGGGACGGCCCGGCGCACCGCGATGGACATCGCGGAGGCCTTCGACGCCGTCGGCGGCGAGGCGAACGCCGCCACCGGCAAGGAGCACACGTGCTACTACGCGCGTGTGCTCGACACCGACCTGCCCATGGCCGTCGACGTCATCGCGGACATGGTGACGAGCGCCCGGATCGACACCGACGAGCTCGAGACCGAGCGCGGGGTCATCCTCGAGGAGCTCGCCATGAACGACGACGACCCCAGCGACGTCGTCCACGAGCAGTTCGCCGCCGCCGTCCTCGGCGCCCACCCCCTGGGCCGCCCGATCGGCGGCACCCCCGACACGATCCGCGCGGTGCCGCGCGACGCCGTGTGGGAGCACTACCGCTGGCACTACAAGCCCTCGACGCTCGTCGTCTCCGCCGCCGGCGGGGTCGACCACGACGCCCTGTGCGAGCAGGTCTTCGACGCGCTCGCCACCGGCGGGTGGTCGCTCGACGAGGCCGCGGCGCCCGAGGGCCGCCGCGTCCCCGGCCTCGACCTGCCGGCCGGCACGGCCGGCATCCCCGCCGTCGGGCTCGAGCGCTCCGTGCGCCGCCCGACCGAGCAGGCCAACGTCATCGTCGGCAGCACGTCGCTCACCGCGACGGACCCGCGCCGGTTCACGCTCTCCGTGCTCAACGCCGTCCTCGGCGGCGGCATGTCCTCGCGCCTGTTCCAGGAGATCCGCGAGCGGCGCGGGCTCGCGTACTCGACGTACTCGTTCGCGAGCGGCCACGCGGACACGGGCGTGTTCGGCCTGTACGCGGGCTGCACGCCCGCGCGGGTCGACGAGGTCGTCGCGCTCATGGTCGCCGAGTTCGAGCGGCTGGCCGACAGCCCGATCACGCCGGCGGAGCTGGAGCGCTCGCTCGGCCAGCTGTGCGGCGGGCTCGTCCTCGGCATGGAGGACACCGGCTCGCGGATGAGCAGGCTCGGCAAGGCCGAGCTGGTGCACGGCGAGCTGCTCAGCCTGGACGAGTCGCTCGAGCGCGTGCGCGCGGTCACGGCGGCGGACGTGCAGGAGCTGGCGGCCGACCTCGCCTCGCGGCCGCGCACCGTGGTGCGCGTCGGCCCCTTCGGGGACTGAGCCGCAGGCCGGCGGCGCACCGTCCGAGGCGTCAGGCGCGCGCCGGGAGGAAGCGGTGCAGGCCGCGTGCCAGCGGGACGGCCCCGCAGGCGGCCAGGGCCGACACGGCGACGGCCAGCGGCATCACGAGCCCCGCGTCCGGCCCGCCCTGCCACCACGTCGCGAACGCGGGAGCGAGGAGCGCGAGGGCGACGAGCGCGGCGAGCACCCACACCGCGCGCCCGAGTCCCACGGACAGGACGGCGAGCGTCACGAGCGCGAGCAGCCCGCCGGCCGGGACGGCGTCGCGCGGGAGGACGACCGCGGCGTCCTCGCCGCCCAGGAGCGCGACCGCGCTCCACGCGGCGCCCAGGGGGAGCCCGACGACGGCCACCGCCAGCCACCGCGCGCCGGTGGCCGTCGGGGGTCCCGGCGGCAGGGACCGCCCGAGCCGACGCCCCGCCCACGTGACGACGAGCAGCGCGAACAGGAGGACGAGCGGGGTGAGCGCCCCGGGGTGCGGGACCCGCTCGACCCCGCCGGCGAGCTCCGTCCCGGCGACCACCTCGCGCCGGGACGGGAACAGCGCGCCCGCCTCGTCCCGCCACGCCCACGGGTCGGTCCAGCCCGGCCACTGCCCGGAGAGCGCGAGCTCCTCCAGGACGGTCCGGGGCTCGCTCCACGACTCGGGCGTGAGGCCCTCGAGGACGCGACGGGAGACCAGGCCCACGGCGCTCCACGCGACGACGACGCCCGCGCACAGGGCGGGCACGAGCCGCGGCCGACCGCGCCGCGTCTGCTCGGCCGTCGCGAGCAGGACGAGGACGGCGACGGGGGCGAGGTGCGGCGTCCAGTCGCGCGCCTGCCACAGCGCGATGCCGTGGACCGTGCCGTCGTGGTCGTACAGGTGCTCGCCCCACGTGGCGAGCGCGGTCGTCCCGACGAACAGGACCGCGAGCGCCAGCAGCAGCCCGCCGACCGCCTCGAGGACCGCCCGGCGCCGCACCCGTCCGACGACCGGAGCCGCCCCCGGGTCCGAGGTCGCGGGGGCGGGGGCCGGGGCGAGGTCCATGCCGTGCCATCGGCGTCGCGGCGGCGACGCTTGAGGGGGCCCACGTGCCTGTCCCGCGGCACGGCCGCGCGCGATGATGGGTCCATGAGCGACCGCTACCTGCGTGTCGGGGCCCACGTGCCCGGGACGGTCGAGCACGCGTGGGTCGTGCGGCACGACGCGCCGACGACCGAGGTGCTCGTCCCGGACGGCCGCGGCCTGCTCCAGGTCGTCGTCGGGCCGGCCGGCACCCTGCGGGACGTGCTCACCGGGGTCGAGCGGCCCGACGGGACCGGCCTGCGAGGACTGACGACCCACGCCGCGCTGCGCCGGCACGGCGACGCCGTGGTCCGCGTCGGCGTCCAGCTGCACCCCCTGGCCACGACACGCCTCGGGCGCGGGCCCCTCGCGGACGTGTGGCAGCCCGCGGAGACGCTCGTCGGCGCCGACGTGCTCGCGGCCGTCGCGACGGACGTCGCGGTCGGCGAGGACGAGCGGGCCGCGCGTCGTCTGGTCGACGCCCTCGCCGTCGTGCCTCGCGTCGAGGGGGACGACCTCGGGCGGCTCGCCGACGCGCTGCGGGTGGTCGACGAGCGGGAGGGGCGGGTGTCGGCCGGCGAGCTCGCGCGGGCGGTCGAGGCCACGGTCAGCGACCTGTACCGGTGGTCCGAGCGGTTCCTCGGCGTCGAGCTCGGGCGGTACCTCGCAGCCATCCGGTTCACCGTGCTCGTCCGGGAGGCGGTCGGGCGGGGCACGCACGACGTCGGGCAGGTGGCGGGCGTGCTGCGCTGGTACGTGCGGGCCGGCCACCCGCCGCGGGAGGTCGAGCGCCTCACCGGCCTCGCGCCGGCCGAGCTGCGCCGCGTGCTGGACCGGCTGACGGACGTCGTCGCACCGGTCCGCTGACCTCCGTAGGGTGGGCTCCCGTGACGGAGCGCATCAGGGTCGCGGTGCTGGGCGCCGCCGGGCGGGTCGGGTCCACGATGGTGTCGGCGGTCGAGCAGGCCGACGACCTCGAGCTCGTCGCGGCGCTCGACGCCGGGGACGACCTCGCCACGCTCGCCGCCGCCGGCGCGCAGGTCGCGATCGACTTCACGGTGCCGTCGTCGACCGAGGCGAACGTCCACGCGCTCGTCGACGCCGGGATCCACGCCGTCGTCGGCACCACGGGCTGGGACGACGCGTCGCTGGGCCGCGTGCGCGACCACCTCGCCGACCGCCCGGGGGTGGGCGTGCTCGTCGCGCCGAACTTCGCGCTCGGGGCGGTCCTGGCGATGTCGTTCGCCGCGCAGGCCGCCCGGTGGTTCGAGTCGGTCGAGGTGGTCGAGCTGCACCACCCGGACAAGGTCGACGCGCCGTCGGGCACGGCGCGGCACACGGCCGCGGGCATCGCCGCCGCCCGTGCCGCCGCCGGCCTCGGCCCCGGCCCGGACGCCACGTCCCAGCAGCTCGACGGCGCGCGCGGGTCGGTCGTCGACGGCGTGCACGTGCACGCGGTCCGGCTGCGCGGGCTCGTCGCGCACGAGGAGATCCTCCTCGGCAACCCGGGGGAGATGCTGACGATCCGGCACGACTCGTTCGACCGCGTGAGCTTCGTGCCGGGCGTGCTGCTCGGCGTTCGCCGGGTCGCCGGGCTGCCGGGGCTCACGGTCGGGCTCGAGCACCTGCTCGACCTGCCGCGATGAGCCGCTCGCGCGCCGTCGCGACGGCCGGCGCGGTGGCGCTGACGGCGCTGCTGGCGCTCTACGTCTGGCTCGTGGCGGTCCGTGCGGTGGCGCTGGTGCGCACGGGTGAGCCCGTGGCGGTCGTCATGGGCGTGGCGCTGCTGGTGCTGCCGCTGCTCGTCGTCGGGCTCATCGTGCGCGAGTGGCTGCTCGCGGTCGAGGTGCAGCGCATGGCCGACGAGCTCGCCGCCGCCGACGAGCTGCCGGTCGACGACCTGCCCCGCTCGCCGGGCGGCCGGATCGACCGCGCCGCGGCGCGGGCGGCGTTCGAGGGCGCGCGCGAGCGGGTCGACGCCGCCCCGGACGACTGGCGGGTCTGGTACCACGTGGCGTTCGCGTACGACGCGGCGGGCGACCGCTCCCGCGCGCGGGAGTCGCTGCGGCGCGCGGCCCGGCTGCACCGCGCCCGCACCCGCTGAGGGACGCCGCGCCGCGCCGCGGGGCGCTCAGATCGAGGCCCACCAGCGGTGCTCGGTGACGACTCGCTCCGTCCCGTCCGGCTGCGTGCCGGACGCCAGGGTGCGCGTCGTGCCGTCCGGCCCCAGGCCGGCGCCGCCGAGGAACTCCTCCCGGGCCGTGTCGCCGTCGAGCACCCACGTCTGCACCTGGTCGGCGCCCTGCTCGCGCAGCAGGTCCACGCACGCCGCGAGCAGCCGCGAGCCGTGCCCGGCCCGCTGCTGCACCGGCTGGACCTCGAGGGCCAGCACGACGCCGCCCGGCGGCTCGTCGTCGATGGTCGCGAACGCCGCGAACCCCACGACCGTCGGGCCGTCGCACGCCACGAGGACCCGGTGGCCGCTCGGGGGAGCGGAGACCGCCGCCGCCCACTGGGTGCGGACGGCGTCGAGGTCGAGCAGGTCGAGGGCGTCTCCGAGGGCCGCCCCGTGGGCCGCACGCCACGCGCTCACCTGGATGCGGGCGATCGCGTCCTCGTCGCCCGGCACCGCCGGGCGGACCGAGACGTCGGCGGCCTCGCGCAGCAGGTCCATCACCGTGCCGCCGGGGCGCGGTCGGGCTCGGCGACGGGAGCCGCGGCCTTCGACGGGTGCTTGACCGACATCCGGTCGATCTGCGCGAGGGCCAGGGCCGAGACGATGAACGCGAGGTGGATGAGCGTCTGCCACAGGAGCGCCTTCTCCCCGGACGGCTCGTGCAGCGTGTCGCCGGCCTCGATGAAGCTGGCGAGCAGGTGGATGGACGAGATGCCGATGATCGACATCGCGAGCTTCGTCTTGAGGACGTTCGCGTTCACGTGCGAGAGCCACTCGGGCTGGTCGGGGTGGTCGTCGAGCCGGATCCGGGAGACGAACGTCTCGTAGCCGCCGATGATCACCATGATGAGCAGGTTCGCGATCATGACGACGTCGACCAGCCCCAGGACGGCGATGATCATCGTCCCCTCGTCGAACACGACCTCCTCGCCGTGGCTGGTCGTGTGCCCCGTGAACAGCCCCACGCCGAGGTCCCACAGCGACGTCATGAACTGCCAGACGTAGAACGCCTGCGCCACGATGAGGCCGAGGTACAGCGGCAGCTGGAGCCACCGCGACATGAAGATCAGCGAGCCGAACGGGGATCGGCGCAGCGTGGCAGGGGTGGCCTGGGCCATCGGTCCTCCGGGGTGGCGGGGGCCGCGCGCGGGGGCGGCCTCGTCGTCGGGCGAGGGTATCAACGCGCGGACCGGCGCCCCGGTGCCCGCGTCACGGCATCCCGAGCGCCCGCAGGCCCGCGGCCGTGAGCGCCGCGAGCACCACCACGACGACGAACGGGGCGCGCAGGACCAGGGCGACCGCGGCGACGGCGAGCGCCGGGAGCCGGGCGTCGACGACGACCTCCCGGCCGGTCGTGAGCGCCTGGACGGCGACGAGCGCGGACAGCAGCGCGACGGTCACGAGCGCCGCCGTGCGGGCCACGCGGGGCTGCGCCAGCCAGTGCTCGGGCACCAGGTGCCCCGCGAGCTTGAGCCCGAAGCAGACGGCCGAGGCCGCCACGATCGCGAACCAGGTCACGAGCCACCTCCGGAGGCGCGCGCCTCCTCGTCGTCGGGCGCCACGTCGTCCGGGCCGGGGCGCACGAGCATCCCCACGAGGATGGCGACGGCGGCCGCGCTGAGCACGGGGACGCCCGGGGGGACCACGGGGGTCAGGGCGAGCGCGACGACGACCGCGGCGCCCGCGACGAGCCTCGCCAGCCGCCCGGTGGCACCGCCGAGCCGTGGCCACACGAGCGCGAGGAACGCGGCAGCCGCCGCGGCGTCGAGGCCGTAGCGACGCGGGTCGCCGAGCGCGTCGCCGAGCAGCGCGCCGACGAGCGTGAACGCGTTCCACAGGACGAAGACGCCGGCGCCGGTCCACCAGAAGCCCGCGCGCGCGGCCGGCCCGGCCCGGTGCGCGGTGGCGACGGCGGTCGACTCGTCGATGGTCAGGTGCGCCGCGAGCGGCCGCCGCCAGCCGTGCGCGCCCAGCAGCGGGGCGACCTGCGGCCCGTAGAGGCCGTTGCGGACGCCGAGCAGCCCCGCGGTGGCGATGGCGGCACCCGGCCCGCCCGCCCCGACGACACCGATGAAGGCGAACTGCGACCCGCCGGAGAACATCAGCAGCGACAGGGCCATCGTCTGCGCGAGGTCGAGACCGGCCGCCACGGAGAGCGCGCCGAACGAGACGCCGTACAGCCCCGTCGCGACCGAGACGGAGACGGCCTGCCGGACGGCTGCCCGTGTCTCGTCGTCCCGCCTCGCCACAGCGCGCACTGTAGGCACACCGCCGCGGACGGTGCGCCCTGCGCCCAGCGGCCGGCCGGGGTCAGAGGGCGACGTACACCGGGTCGAGGTACTCCTCGATCCCCGCGGCGCCACCCTCGCGGCCGAGCCCCGAGTGCTTGACGCCGCCGAACGGGGCGCTGGCGTCGGAGACCATCCCGCGGTTGACGCCGAGCATGCCCGCCTCGACCTCCTCGGCCAGGCGCATGACGCGGCCGACGTCACGGGTGTACGCGTAGGCGACCAGCCCGAAGGGGGTCGCGTTCGCGAGCGCGACGGCCTCGGCCTCGTCGCCGAACGTGAGGACGGGGGCGACGGGCCCGAAGATCTCCTCGGTCACCAGCCGGTCCTCCCGCCCGACGCGGTCCACGACGGTCGGGCGGTAGAAGTACCCCCGGCCCCGCGGGCGGTCACCGCCGACGCGCACGCGGGCGCCGCCGTCGACCGCTTCGGCGACGACCTGCTCCACCCGGTCCACCGCGTCCGCCTCGATGAGGGGCCCGACCGTCGTCCCCTCGGCGGCGCCGTGCCCGACGACGAGGCCCTCGAACGCCCGCGTGAGCCGGTCCGTGAACTCCGCGGCGACCCCCTCCTGGACCAGGAAGCGGTTGGCGGCGACGCACGTCTGGCCGGAGTTGCGCATCTTCGCGGCGACCGCCCCCTCGACCGCCGCGTCGAGGTCGGCGTCGTCGAACACGAGGAAGGGCGCGTTGCCGCCCAGCTCCATCGACGTGCGCAGGATGTTCGGTGCCGCCTGCTCGAGCAGGCGCGCGCCGACCTCCGTGGACCCGGTGAACGAGAGCTTGCGCAGGCGCGGGTCGGCGAGGAGCGGTCCGGAGACGCGGCGGGCGGACGACGAGGGCACGACGTTGACCACGCCTGTGGGCAGCCCGCGGGCCTCGAGCTGCGCGCGCACCACCTCGGCGACGTACGCGGTGGTGAGCGGCGTCAGCTGCGCGGGCTTCACGACGACCGTGCACCCGGCCGCGAGCGCGGGGGCGAGCTTGCGGGCCACCATCGCGATGGGGAAGTTCCACGGCGTGACGAGCAGCGCCGGGCCGACCGGGCGCCGCAGCACGAGCTGGTGGTTGCCGCCCGCCGGCGCCCGGCGCGCGAGCCCGTCCACCCGGACCGCCTCCTCGGCGTACCAGCGCACGTAGTCCGCGCCGTACGCGACCTCCGCACGCGACTCCGCGAGCGGCTTGCCGCCCTCGGCGGTGATGAGCGCGGCGATGTCGTCGGCCCGCGCGGTGAGCGTCTCGTACACCGCGCGCAGGAGCTCCGAGCGCTCGCGGGGGGCGACGTGGCGCCACTCCTCGGCGCAGTCGGCCGCGGCGCCGAGGGCGTCGAGCGCGTCCTGCTCCGTGCCGTCCGCGACGTCGAAGAGGACCTCGGTCGTGGCCGGGTCGGCCACGGGGAACGTGCCGCCGCCGGAGGAGGGGCGCCAGCGGCCGCCGACGAGGACCCCGGTCGGCACGTGGGCCGCGACGGTGGGGGGCAGGGCGGTGGCGGACGTCGCCGAGGATGTCATCGTGGGACCGACCGTTCTGTGGGATGGAGCGCGGGGCGCCGGGGCGCGAGGACGGCGACGCGCGGGCCGGCGCCGCCCCGGGGTGCCTGCGCCGGCGGTCGGCGCGCGCGGCCTACGATGACCGCGTGAGCGAGCAGATCGTCGAGACGCCCTACGAGGACCTCCTGCGGCTCGTCCTCGCGACCGGGACGCCCAAGGCGGACCGCACCGGCACGGGCACCCGCAGCGTGTTCGGGCACCAGATGCGGTTCGACCTGTCCCACGGCTTCCCTCTCGTCACGACGAAGCGCGTGCACCTGCGTTCCATCGTGCACGAGCTCCTGTGGTTCCTGCGCGGCGAGTCGAACGTCGCCTCCCTGCGGGAGGCGGGCGTGACGATCTGGGACGAGTGGGCCGACGCGGACGGCGAGCTCGGCCCCGTGTACGGCGTGCAGTGGCGCTCGTGGCCCACGCCCGACGGCGGGCACGTCGACCAGATCACGCAGCTGCTCGAGAACCTGCGGCGTGACCCCGACTCGCGACGGCACATCGTCTCCGCCTGGAACGTGGCCGACATCCCGTCCATGGCGCTCGCGCCCTGCCACGCGTTCTTCCAGTTCTACGTCGCCGACGGCCGGCTCTCGTGCCAGCTGTACCAGCGCTCCGCCGACCTGTTCCTCGGCGTGCCGTTCAACATCGCGTCGTACGCGCTGCTGACCCACATGGTGGCGCAGCAGACCGACCTCGAGGTCGGCGACTTCGTGTGGACCGGCGGCGACTGCCACATCTACGACAACCACGTCGACCAGGTGCGGGAGCAGCTGACGCGCGAGCCGTACCCGGCCCCCACGCTGCGCCTGCGCAAGGCGCCCTCGCTGTTCGACTACCGGTTCGAGGACGTCGAGGTCGTCGGCTACCAGCACCACCCCGCCATCAAGGCGCCGGTGGCGGTGTGACGCTCGCCCTCGTCTGGGCGCAGAGCCCGACCGGGGTCATCGGCGTCGACGGCGCGCTGCCCTGGCGCGTGCCGGAGGACATGGCGCACTTCCGTGCGCTCACCACGGGGCACCCGGTCGTCATGGGCCGCGCCACGTGGGACTCGCTCCCCGAGCGGTTCCGTCCGCTGCCGGGCCGCACCAACGTCGTCCTCAGCCGCGACCCCGCGACCAGGGCCCCCGGCGCGGTGGTCGCGGTGAGCCTGGCGGACGCGCTCGCGGCCGCCCGCGCCGAGGACGAGGAGGTCTGGGTGATCGGCGGGGGAGCGGTCTACGCCCTCGCGCTGCCGTCCGCGGACCGCGTCGAGATCACGGTCGTCGACGTGGACGTCGAGGGGGACACGCACGCCCCCGTGCTCGGCGAGGCGTTCGCGCTCGCGGACGCGTCACCGGCCGACGGCTGGCACACCTCCACCGGGGGCCTGCGGTACCGCTTCGAGTCCTACCGCCGCGTGCCGGACGCACCCGCCCGCTGACCGGGCGGCCGCCTCCGCCGTCCGGGTGAGGGCGGTACGGTGGCCCCATGCGTCCGACCTCCGCCGCCCGACCCTTCGGAGCCGTCCTCACCGCGATGGTCACGCCGATGCGCACCGACGGCGCGGTCGACTTCGACACCACGGTCCGGCTGGCGCGCCACCTCGTCGACCACGGCCACGACGGCCTCGTCCTGCACGGGACCACCGGTGAGAGCCCGACCACGCACACGCCCGAGAAGGCCGAGGTCATCCGCGCGGTGGTCGACGCGGTCGGCGACCGCGCCACGATCCTCGCGGGGGCGGGCTCCAACGACACGCTGCACGCGATCCGGATGGCCGAGCAGGCTGCCGAGGCCGGCGCGCACGGGCTGCTCGTCGTGGCGCCGTACTACTCGCGCCCCTCGCAGCAGGGCGTGGTGCGGCACGTGACCGCCGTCGCCGACTCGACCGACCTGCCCGTCATGCTCTACGACGTCCCCGGCCGCACGGCCGTGCGGCTCGCCCCCGCCACGATCGAGGCGATCGCGGCCCACGAGAAGGTCGTCGCGGTGAAGGACGCCACCGGCGACGTCGTCGCCGCCGCGCGGGCGATCGAGCGCACCGGCCTGGCGTACTACGCCGGCGACGACAGCATGCTGCTCCCGCTGCTGGCGGTGGGCGGCGTGGGCATCGTGTCGGTCGTCGGGCACGTCGCCGGCGAGCGCCTCGCTGCGCTGGTCCGCGCCTGGGACGCACGGGACACCGCCGAGGCGCTGCGCCTGTTCCGCTCCCTGCTGCCCGCGGTCGAGGCCGTCAACGGCGCCGGTTTCCAGACCGTGCACGCCAAGGCCGCCCTCGAGGTGCTCGGCGTGCTGCCCAACCGCCACGTCCGCCTGCCCCTCGTGCCCGCCGGTGACGACGAGCTCGACGCGATCCGAGCGCAGCTGGTGGCCGCCGGGCTGCTGGACGTCGCCGTCCGCTGAACCACCCGAACACAGGAGACTCCTTGAGCCACCCGCACCCCGAGCTCGGCCTGCCGCCGCAGCTCCCGTCCGGTGCCCTGCGCGTCGTCGCCCTCGGGGGCCTCGGCGAGGTCGGCCGCAACATGGCGGTCCTCGAGCACGAGGGCCGGCTGCTGGTCATCGACTGCGGCGTGCTGTTCCCCGAGGACCACCAGCCCGGCGTCGACCTGATCCTCCCGGACTTCGACTACATCCGGGACCGGCTCGACGACATCGAGGCGATCGTCCTCACGCACGGGCACGAGGACCACATCGGCGCCGTGCCGTACCTGCTGCGCCTGCGCCGCGACATCCCGCTGGTCGGCTCGCAGCTCACGCTCGCGTTCGTCGAGGCGAAGCTCAAGGAGCACCGCATCCAGCCGCTGACCCTCGCCGTGCGCGAGGGGCAGGTCGAGCGCCTCGGCGTGTTCGAGTGCGAGTTCGTCGCCGTCAACCACTCGATCCCCGACGCGCTCGCCGTCGCGGTCCGCACCGGTGCGGGCACCGTCCTGCACACGGGCGACTTCAAGATGGACCAGCTGCCGCTCGACGGCCGCATCACCGACCTGCGGGCGTTCGCGCGGCTCGGCGAGCAGGGCGTGGACCTGTTCATGGTCGACTCCACCAACGCCGAGGTGCCCGGGTTCGTCGCGCAGGAGCGCGGGATCGGCCCGGTGCTCGACTCGGTGTTCGCCGAGTCGACGAAGCGCATCATCGTCGCGTCGTTCGCGTCGCACGTGCACCGGGTCCAGCAGGTGCTCGACGCTGCCGCTGCCCACGGGCGCAAGGTGGCGCTCGTCGGCCGCTCGATGGTCCGCAACATGGCCATCGCGTCCGACCTCGGCTACCTCAAGGTGCCCGACGGCGTGGTCGTCGACCTCAAGCAGGTGGACGGCCTGCCCGACGACGAGGTGGTGCTCATGTGCACCGGCTCGCAGGGCGAGCCGATGGCCGCGCTGTCCCGGATCGCCAACAACGACCACAAGGTGTCCGTCGGCCCCGGCGACACCGTGATCCTCGCGTCGTCGCTCATCCCCGGGAACGAGAACGCGGTGTACCGCGTGATCAACGGGCTCACGCGCCTCGGCGCGCGCGTCGTGCACTCGGGCAACGCGAAGGTGCACGTCAGTGGGCACGCGAGCGCAGGCGAGCTGCTCTACTGCTACAACATCCTGCGACCGCGCAACGTCATGCCGGTGCACGGCGAGGTGCGCCACCTCGTCGCGAACGCCGCCCTGGCCGTCCAGACGGGCGTGCCGGCCGACCGGGTCGTGCTCGCCGAGGACGGCGTCGTCGTGGACCTCGTCGACGGGGTCGCGAAGGTCGTCGGTGCGGTGCCGTGCGGGTACGTGTACGTCGACGGCTCGAGCGTCGGCGGGATCACCGAGGCGGAGCTCAAGGACCGCCGGATCCTCGGCGACGAGGGCTTCATCTCGATCTTCGCCGTGGTGAGCTCGGCCGACGGCAAGGTGCTCGCCGGGCCGCAGATCCACGCGCGCGGCTTCGCCGAGCAGGACGAGGTGTTCGAGGACATCCTCCCCGACCTCACGCGCGCGCTCGAGGAGGCCGCGGCGCAGGGCGCCGTCGACACGCACCAGCTGCAGCAGGTGATGCGCCGCGTCGTCGGCCGCTGGGTGTCGAACCGGCTGCGGCGCCGGCCGATGATCATCCCCGTGGTGGTCGAGGCCTGACCCGGAGCGCAGTGGACGGACCGGGTCGCGCAGCGGCCTGGGCCGGGAGCGGAGCGCAGGGGCGGGCCGACCGACGACTCGAGGCCTGACCCGGAGCGGAGCGGACGGACCGGGTCGCGCAGCGGCCTGGGCCGGGAGCGGAGCGCAGGGGCGGGCCGACCGACGACTCGAGGCCTGAGCCTGGTCGTCACTGCGGGGCGCGCGCGGGCTCCTCGGGCTCGGGGTTGAGGAGCGCGGCGTCGGCCGGGTCGGGGACGGGCGCGCCGGTGGCGGGCGAGCCGCGCCGCGACGCGGCGGCGGACCCGACGAGGATGAGCACCATGGCCGCGAGGACGCCCCACGTGAGGGGCTCGTCGAGGACGAGCGCGCCCAGCGTCACGGCGACGAGCGGGTTGAGGTAGGCGACGAGCGTGGAGCGCGCGCCGCCGACCTCGGCGATGAGCCCGAAGAACAGCACGAAGGCGAGGGCCGTGCAGACGGCCCCGAGGGCGACGAGGGAGAGGACCGCGGGCGTGCCGGGGACGGGGTGCGGCCCCGTCAGCAGGTACACGGGCAGGTAGCCGAGCGCGGTCATGCCGAGGCACGCGGTCGTCAGCGGGATCGTGGGGACGCCCTGCAGGCGCCGCTCGGCGATGATCGGCGCGACGGCGTACCCGACGGCGGCGAGCAGCACCTGCGCGACGGCCCACGGGTCGTCGGCCGCGGCGCCGGGCCCCAGCAGCAGCGCGACGCCACCGAGGCCCACGGCGAGCCCGACCCAGCGCACGAGCGCGACGCGCCGGCGGTCGACCAGGCGGCCCGCCACCACGGCGATGATCGGGACGGTCGCGACCAGCAGGCCCGTCGTCGAGCTCGTGAGCGTCCGCTCGGCGTTCGAGAGCAGGAACCACGGCCCGACGATCTCCAGCACTGCGAACGCGACGACCGCGGGCCAGTGGCCGCGCAGCACCCGCAGCCCGCCGGCGCGCAGCGCGAACGGCAGCAGCAGGAGCGCGCCGACGCCGGTGCGGGCGAGGACGACGCCGACCGGCGAGACGTCCTGCACCGCCACCTTGATCAGCAGGTAGGGCACGCCCCAGACGACGCCCATGGTCAGCAGCAGGACCCACCCTCGACGGCTCACGGCCAGACGGTACGCCCGCGGACCGACACGCCTCGTCGCGCGTCCACGCCGGCCGCCCGGACCGGGTGGCGCCGGCTCAGCCGGCGGACAGTCCGCGGAACGCGGCGAGCCGCGCGTGCTCGCGCTCGACCCCCGCGGTGGTGGCCGCGTCCCAGGGGACCCACGGGTCGAGCTCGAGGCCGAGCCGGCGCCCACGGGTGCGGGGACGCCAGGTGCCGACGACCTCCCCGTCGACGAGCACGGCGCCGGGGCGGCCCAGCACGGGCCACAGGGCCTTCCGCCGCGCCGCGTCGGGCACCAGCAGGTCGCGGTCCCGTCCCTGCAGGTAGAGGTCGTAGGGCCCGAGCAGCCGGACGAGCGGCTCGTCGGCGACGTCCTCGTGCACCTGCAGCGCCGCCGCGTCGGCCGGCAGCGCGCCGGACCGGCGGCCGTCGACCTCGACCTCCACGGCGTCGGACGGCCAGCGCCGCCGCACGTCCGCCAGCGGCGCGTCGAGGAGCTCGGCGGCCTGCTTCGGCGTCATGGGCCCGAGCAGGTGGAGCAGGAGCCGCACGACGTCGTGCTCGCCGTCGGGCTCGTCGTCGGCACGCTCGACCTGGCCGACCTGCTCCGGGGGCCAGCCGGGGACGGGCCGCAGGACGGGCGGCGACGTGCCGGGCACGAGCTCCAGGCCGGCGTGCAGGGCCGGCAGCCGGAACGACTGCTCGTAGAGGTGGGTCGCGCCGCACGGCCGGCACCAGCGGGTGTACGGCTCGCCGAGCTCGGCGGTCAGCAGCGTCGAGAGCTCGCCCTTCACGACCGGCTCGCGCACCAGCGCGCGCTGCGCGGCGGCGACACGGGCCCAGGCGTCGAGCGGCCGCAGCCCGGCGGCCCGCCACGGGCGCGAGGCGTCGAGCACCCGGCGGGCGGCGTCGTCGTCGGAGAACGGACGCAGCGCCCGCTGGACGGACGGCAGGTCCGCGCGCCGGTAGAGGTGGGGCGCGCCCCGCAGCGTCCACGCGAGCGCGAGCTCCTCCGGAAAGGCGCCGGCGCGCACGGGCACCCCGCGCACCGCCAGCGCCCACAGCGAGCCGTCCGGGCCGGTGTCCTGCACGCCGACCGCGAGCACGTCTGCGTCCGTCGGACCGGCCGCGCTGCCCGCCGGCCGGTCGAGCTGCTGCACGCGCACGCGGTGCCGCAGCACGGCGGCCCGCGTCACCGGCGCGGCCGCCCCGGGACCGGGCCGCGTCCTCGTCGACGTGGTCATGCCCCGACCCTGCCACGGGGCACGGACACGCCGCGTCGGACCGCGGCGGCGCGCGAACCGCACCGAGGTGCCCGGACACGGCACGGCGTACCCCTGCCCGGGCGGGTGCGCCGCTACCGTGAGGACCATGGCGACCCGTACGACTCCTCGGACGCGCTCGGGCGCGCCCGCCGCGCGGGGCGCCCGCACCTCGGGCTCGGCCGGCAAGCCGCGCAGCACGGCCAAGGGCTCGACGCGCCCCTCGGCCCGCGCGCCGCAGCCGCCGACCCGGCCGGCGCTGCCGGTGCGCATCGTGCGCGGCATCTGGATGGGTGGCGCCCACCTCGTCGGCGGCGCCGCCCGGCACCTCGGCAACGGGGCCCGCGACCTCGACCCGGCGCACCGTCGGGACGGCCTCGCGTTCACGTTCCTCGCGCTCGCCGTCGTCGTGGCCGCGCAGGAGTGGTGGGGGCTGTCCGGCACGGCCGGCACCGTGGTCCACGCCGCCGTGGCCGGCGCGGTCGGCGCGCTGAGCGTCCTCGCACCACTCGTCCTGCTGGCGATCGCGGTCCGGCTCATGCGGCACCCCGAGCGCGTGCAGGCGAACGGGCGCATGGGGATCGGGCTCACGGCCCTGCTCGTGGCGGTCTGCGGGATCGTCCAGGTCTCCCGCGGCGTGCCCGGCACGGACGACTGGCCGCACCTGCTGCGTGCCGGCGGGCTGGTCGGGCTGGCGGTGGCGAACCCGCTGTCGAGCCTGCTGGGCAGCGTCGTCACGGTGATCCTGCTCGTCCTGCTCGCGTTCTTCGCCGTCCTCGTCCTGACCGCCACGCCCGTGCACCAGATCGTCCCGCGCCTGCGGGCCGGCTGGGCCTTCGTGACCGGGCACCGCGAGAGCGACGAGCCCGGCGAGGACGACGACGAGCCGCTCGTCATCAACGCGGGCCACACCGCCGTCGAGGAGCCGGAGCCCCGGACGCGCAAGCGGCTGCGGCTGCCCACCCGCCGCCGCGCCGCGGAGCCGGGCGACGAGACGTCCGACGAGCTGCTCGACCACTACGACGCCGACGAGGCGTTCCGGCGGGCCGCGCTCGTCGCGGCGGCCGAGGAGGCCGACGCCGGCGCGGACGACGTCACCGAGGTGCTCGGCGCGGACCCCGACGCCGTCACGGCGCCGGTCGCGACCGTCCCCGGGCCGCGCAAGCCGGTCGAGCCGCCGCCCGCCCGCGGCGTGCCGCGCGGCGGCGAGCAGCCGACCCTGGAGGGCGACGTCCTGTACGTCCTGCCCGCCGAGGACGTGCTCGCCAAGGGCGCGCCGCACAAGGTCCGCTCGGCCGCCAACGACCGGGTCGTCGACTCGCTGACCAACGTGCTCGAGCAGTTCGAGATCGACGCCAAGGTCACGGGCTTCACGCGCGGCCCGACCGTCACGCGCTACGAGGTCGAGCTCGGCCCCGGCGTGAAGGTGGAGCGCGTCACGGCGCTGTCGAAGAACATCGCCTACGCGGTCGCGAGCGCCGACGTGCGGATCCTGTCGCCCATCCCGGGCAAGTCCGCCATCGGCATCGAGATCCCGAACACCGACCGCGAGACCGTCTCCCTCGGCGACGTGCTGCGCTCGAGCGCGGCCAAGCGCTCCGAGCACCCGATGGTGATCGGCGTCGGCAAGGACGTCGAGGGCGGCTACGTCGTCGCGAACCTCGCCAAGATGCCGCACCTGCTCGTGGCCGGTGCGACCGGCGCGGGCAAGTCCTCGTTCGTCAACTCGATGATCGTCTCGATCCTCATGCGCTCGACGCCGGACGAGGTGCGCATGGTGCTCGTCGACCCCAAGCGGGTCGAGCTGACGATCTACGAGGGCATCCCGCACCTCATCACGCCGATCATCACCAACCCGAAGAAGGCCGCCGAGGCGCTCGAGTGGGTCGTGCGCGAGATGGAGGCGCGCTACGACGACCTCGCGCACTTCGGGTTCAAGCACGTCGACGACTTCAACGCGGCCGTCCGTGCCGGCAAGGTCAAGCCGCTGCCGGGGTCGGAGCGCAAGATCGCGGCCTACCCGTACCTGCTCGTGATCGTCGACGAGCTCGCGGACCTCATGATGGTCGCGCCGCGCGACGTCGAGGCGTCGATCCAGCGGATCACGCAGCTCGCGCGCGCCGCGGGCATCCACCTCGTGCTCGCGACGCAGCGGCCGTCCGTGGACGTCGTCACGGGCCTCATCAAGGCGAACGTGCCGTCACGCCTCGCGTTCGCGACCAGCTCCCTCGCGGACTCCCGGGTCGTCCTCGACCAGCCGGGCGCCGAGAAGCTCATCGGCCAGGGCGACGCGCTCTTCCTGCCGATGGGCAGCGCCAAGCCGATGCGCACGCAGGGCGCCTGGGTCGCGGAGTCGGAGATCCACGCGGTCGTCGAGCACGTCAAGACGCAGGCCAAGCCGACGTACCGGCCGGACGTCGCGCAGGCGCCGGCGAAGAAGCAGGTGGACGAGGACATCGGCGACGACCTCGACCTGCTGCTGCAGGCCGCGGAGCTCGTCGTGACGACCCAGTTCGGCTCCACGTCGATGCTGCAGCGCAAGCTCCGCGTGGGCTTCGCCAAGGCCGGCCGGCTGATGGACCTGCTCGAGTCGCGCGAGATCGTCGGGCCGTCCGAGGGGTCGAAGGCCCGCGAGGTGCTCGTGCAGCCGGACGACCTGCCCGGCACGCTCGCGATGCTGCGGGGCGAGCCCGGTGCCGAGGAGGACGAGGGCCTGCCGGGCGACCCGCCGGTGGCCCACGACTACTTCGACGGCGCGGACGAGGACGAGGACGACGCCGGGCGCTGGTCCGGCGGATCCCGGTGACCCTGCCGTCCGAGGCCGGCTTCGCCGGCCCGGGGGACGGGTCGTTCGCCGTCGTCGCCGTCATCGCGGTGATCGCGATCGTGGCGCTGCTGGCGGTGCTCGTCCTCCTGCAGCGCCAGCGCCGTGAGGTCGCCCGGGCCAACGAGCTGCTCGGCCTCTCGCGCCAGCTGCGCCGGCGCTACGACGCCCTCCAGGCCGTCACGCGCGAGGGCGTGCTCGTCACCTCGCTCGGCGGCGCGGTGCTCGACCTCAGCGAGCGCGCGGCCGCCATCCTCGGCCTCGAGCCGGCCGTGAGCGTCGGGCGCCAGCTGTCGGACCTGCCGCTCGTGCTCGTCAACGAGCAGGGCCTCGCGATGAACCCGTCGGCCGTCCTCGGGCACCGTCAGGGCGGGCACCACACGGGGTACACCGTCGACTCCGCGCTCGTCGGCGTCGTGCTGCCCGGCACCGCGGGGACCCAGGCCCGGATGGTCCAGGTGTCCAGCCAGCTCGTGGCGGCGGGCGACGGGGACGACGACGCGGTGCTCACCACGCTCGTCGACGTGACCGGCCGGCGCGAGGTCGAGGCGGCGCTCATCCGCTCCGAGATGCAGTTCCGCGTCGCCATGGAGAACGCGCCCATCGGCATGGCGCTCGTCGACCTCGACTGGTGCATCGTCGAGGCGAACGCGGCGTTCGCGGACCTGCTCGCGACGACCGTGGGCGCCCTGCGCGGCTACCCGATGGAGGACCTGTCCACCGCCGAGACGCGCGCGTCCGAGCGGCTCGAGGTCGACCGCCTGCTCGGCGGGGGCCAGCACCGGTTCTCGATGGAGAAGCGCTACCAGCGCGCCGACGGCCACCTCGTGTGGGTGGTCCTGGACGCGGCGCTCGTGCGCACGGCGGACGGGCGCCCCGACCACTTCGTCGTCCAGGTGCGCGACTCGACCGAGACGCGCCTGCAGGCCGAGATGCTCACGCACCGCGCGATGCACGACCCGCTCACCGGGCTGGCCAACCGCACGCTGCTGCAGGAGGTGCTGCAGTCGGTGCTGGAGCAGCCCGGGGTCGTCGACCGCGTCGCCGTGCTCGCCTGCGACCTCGACGGCTTCAAGGAGATCAACGACCGCTACGGCCACGCGGCGGGCGACGAGGTGCTCGTCCACGTCGCGGGCGTCCTGCGCGCGGCGACCGCGCGGCGCGGGACGGTGGCGCGGCTCGGCGGCGACGAGTTCGTCGTGGTCGTGCAGGACCCCGACGGCCCCAAGGCGGTGTTCGAGGTCGCCGCCGCGGTGCACGCGGGCCTGCAGGAGCCCGTCCGCGTCGGCCGACGGCGGCTCAGCGTGGGCGCGTCGGTCGGCATCGCGCTCGCCGAGCCCGAGACCGTCGAGGGCGGCGCCCCGGCGATGCTCGCGGCGGCGGACGCCGCGCTCTACCGCGCGAAGGCGGCGGGCCGCGGCCGCACCGAGGTGTACGACCACTCGATGAGCCGGGGCTCCGGGCTCGAGCTCTCGCGCGAGCTGGCCGACGCGCTGGCCGAGGGGCAGCTCGTCGTGCACTACCAGCCCATCGTCGACCTGGCCGACCAGCGCGTCGTCGGGTACGAGGCGCTGGTGCGCTGGCAGCACCCGACCCGGGGCCTGCTGCTGCCGTCGGCGTTCCTCTCGGCGGCGCAGGAGGCCGGCATCACCGTGCCGCTCGGGCAGTTCGTCGCGGCGCAGGTCGTCGAGTTCGTGGCCTCGCACCCGGACCCGACCCGGTGGGTGTCGATCAACGTCTCCGCCGACCAGCTGGGCGACGGGGAGTTCGCGACGACCGTGCTCGCGGAGATCTCGCGCCGGCGCGTGACCGCCGGCCGGATCGTCGTCGAGCTCATCGAGTCCTCGCTCGTCGCGTCGGGCACGCGCATCCGGCACGAGCTCACGCAGCTGTCGGCCGCCGGCGTGCCGATCCTCCTCGACGACTTCGGCACGGGGGTCTCGCCGCTGTCGTACCTGCGCGACCTGCCCGTGGCGGGGGTGAAGCTGGACATGTCGTTCACGTCCGGCATCCCGGAGGACCCGACGGCGGGCAAGGTCGCGCGGGCGCTGGGAGCGCTCGCACGCGAGCTGACGATGGTGACGATCGCCGAGGGCATCGAGCACGTGGAGCAGGCGGAGTTCCTGCACGCGAACGGGTGGCGCTACGGGCAGGGCTGGATGTTCGGCGGCGCCCAGCCGCCCGCGTCGCTGCTCTGACGAGCCGGCCGGCGCTCCCGCCGGACGGCTCGCTCAGCCGCCCGTGCGCTCGACGACGACGGCCGCAGGGCCGCTCGGCGTCACGGGCTCCGTGCGCTCGGGCGCCGCGTCGCCCGCGGCGGCGACGACGCGCTCCGTGCGCGAGCGGACGGCCTGCGCGGACAGGCGGCCGGCGCCGTCGGTGATCTCGGGGAGCGCGTAGACGCGGTGCCCGCCGACCCGGTCGACGGTGATCGGCGTCCACTCCACGCCGGTCACCCGCGCCGGCCCCGCCTCGCGACCCTCGGCCGGGAAGGCCCCCGGGCTCGACACGTGGGCGGTGAGCAGCAGCCCCGAGTCGGTCTTGGGGGAGCAGCAGTCGGAGTCCTGGTTGGACAGGAAGTTCCCGAGCCCGTACGCGACCCACATCCCGGCACCGCCCGGCCCTCCGTCGAGCCGCGCGACGGGCTGGGGCACGTGCGCGTGGTGGCCGATGACGAGGTCGATCTGGCCCGAGTCCGCCAGCGCCTGGTCCATCGCGGCCTGCTCGTCGGTCGGCTCGGTGCGGTACTCGACGCAGCAGTGCACGCTCGCGACGACGAGGTCGGCGCCCGCGGCGCGCGCCGCACGGGCCTGCTCGACGAGGGCCGGCACGTCGATGAGGCTCACCGACCACGGCTTGCCCTCGGGGACGGGCATGCCGTTGGTCCCGTAGGTGGCCGACAGGTGGGCGACGGTGATCGTCTGCCCCGCGCGCTCGAGACGGTAGAGCTGCGGCTGGTCCGCCTCCGCCTCGGACCGGGCCGTCCCCACGTGCCCCATGCCGGCGGCGTCGAGCGCGTCCAGGGTGGCGTCGACCCCGGCGAAGCCCTTGTCCACCGAGTGGTTCGAGGCCGTGGAGCAGCCGTCCCAGCCCTGGTCGTGCAGCGCGGGGACGAGCGAGGCGGGGGCCGCGAACAGCGGGTACCCGCTCACCGTCGTCCCGGGCGGCGCGACGGGGACCTCCAGGTGGCACAGCGCGAGGTCGGCACCCTCGACCCAGGGCCGCAGCGGGTCGAGCAGCGCGCCCCAGCCGCCCGCCTTCTCCGCGCTGCGCACGACCGGCACGTGGGCGAGCACGTCCCCGCCCGCGACGATCGTGAACGACGCGTCCGGATCGGCGGTCGGCGTCGGGGTGGGCGTCGGCGACGGCTCCGGCGAGGCGACGACGCGCGTCGGGCCCGAGGTCGCCGCCGTGGACGCGGACCAGGGCTGGAGCGCGACCGCGACCCCGGCCGTGCAGGCGGCGACGAGCGCGACCGAGGCCAGGAGCGCGACCAGCGCCGGGCGCGGCGGGTGCCGTCGGACGTGGCGGGTCACGGGGTGAGGGTAGTGGGCGGGCGTGTGCGACCGGGGCCGCCGTCCGGTTCGCCCCGGTCCGGGCCGCGCGGCGCCCGGAGGCCGGCCCGCGTCCGCGCGGGCGCCACCGGATCGCGCCTGGACGGTGCCGCCGGTGCGCACGCCTAGGCTGGGTCCGTGAGCGACGTCCCCGCCCCCGCGCCGAGCGCGTGGAACCTGGCGAACGTACTGACGGCCGGACGCGTGCTGCTGGTGCCGTTCTTCGCCTGGGCGATGCTGGTCGAGTCGGGCGACAGCGTGGCGGGCCGGCTGGTCGCCGCCGCCGTGTTCGCCCTGGCCGCGCTCACGGACCGGTTCGACGGCTGGTGGGCGCGCCGCACCGGCCAGGTCACGGACCTCGGCAAGCTGCTCGACCCGATCGCCGACAAGCTCCTCGTGGGCACGGCGCTCGTGCTGCTCTCCGCGCTGGGCGACCTCTGGTGGTGGGTGACGATCGTCATCCTCGTGCGTGAGCTCGGCATCACGGTCATGCGCTTCTTCCTGCTCCGGTACGTGGTCCTGCCGGCCTCGCGCGGCGGGAAGGTCAAGACCGTCCTGCAGACCGTGGCGATCGGCCTGTACGTCCTGCCGCTCTTCGCGCTGCCGGCGTGGGTCGGCACGCTGGCGGCGGTGGCCATGGCGGCCGCCCTGGTGGTGACCGTCGTGACGGGGATCGACTACGTGCGCGTCGCCGTGCGGATCGTCCGGACCGCCGCGCCCGGCGCGACGCGCGCCGCGCGCGCCCGGGACGCCTCGTGAGCACGCCCGCGGGCGCGCCGCCGACGGCGGCTCTCCTGCTGGACGCCGCACGCGCGCGCGGCTGGACGCTCGCGGTCGCCGAGTCGCTCACCGGCGGGCTCGTCTGCGCGACGCTCGTCGACGTGCCGGGCGCCTCC
>NZ_HE978588.1:2991963-2994586 GCF_000312005.1 Cellulomonas massiliensis JC225 | reverse complement strand
CGCGACCGACCTCAAGGCGTCGGTGCTCGACGTGGACGCGGCGCTGCTGGCCGAGCGCGGCGCCGTGGACGCCGAGGTCGCCCTCGCGATGGCCGCCGGCGTCCGCCGCCGGCTCGGCGCCGACGTGGGGCTCGCGACGACCGGCGTCGCGGGGCCCGACCCGCAGGACGGCCACCCGCCCGGCACCCTCCACGTCGCGGTCGAGACGCCCTCCGGGCGCGAGGTCCGCTCGCTGCGCGTCCCCGGTGGGCGCGCGCTCGTGCGCACCGTCGCCGCGACGGCGGTGCTGCGGCTCGCGCTCGAGCTCGTCGGCGGTGCGCCGACCGGGTGACGACCCGTCGCCCGGGAGCACGGACGCGCGCTGTCCGGGTGATCCCGCGGGTGAGAACGACGCGCCCTGCTGGCGGCGTGGCGCGGCGGGGAACACGCTGGCCTCGCGGGGCGTTGCAACGACCGTGATGACAACTCGTCCGAAGACACGACGCGACCACGCACGTGTCGGAGGCGCACGGTACGGTGGGACTCTCCCGGTGAAGGCAGTGCCGGGGGCCGCGGTCGTCGGGCTGGCCCGTCCAGGGGCTCCGACGCCGGTGGCGGGACAGGACGCGAGAGGGGGAGCCCGGATGGTCGTACTCCGTCGAGAGATCGGCGACGTGCTGCGTGACGCGCGACAGCGCCAGGGCCGCACCCTGCGTGAGGTCTCGTCGGCCGCTCGTGTCTCGCTCGGGTACCTGAGCGAGGTCGAGCGAGGTCAGAAGGAGGCGTCGTCGGAGCTGCTGCACAGCATCTGCGAGGCGCTGGACGTCCCGATGTCGCTCGTGCTCCGTGAGGTCAGCGACCGCGTGGCCGTCGCCGAGGGCCTGCTGATCCCCGACACGGTCCCCGCCGAGCTCCTCTCCGGCACCAACGACTCTGGGTGGGCGCTCACCCGGTCGGAGCTCGCTCCGATCGGCTGACGCCGCACCCGACGAAGCCCGCGAGAACCACCGCTCTCGCGGGCTTCGTCGTGCCCGGCGCGTCCCGCGCGTCGCCTAGGCGTCGCCGGGTGGGCGCTGGCAGCGGGGGCAGTAGAAGATCGGCCGCTCCTGGGGCGGGCGGCGCGCCTGGCCGACGGCGATCGGCGTGCCGCACCGGGGGCAGGGACGGCGGGCTCGGCCGTGGACGTTCGACGGCCGGGGCCCCGCGGCGACGGACCGCTGCATGAGCCGGCGCGCGACGCCCAGCAGCCGCGCCGGGTCCGGCACCGCGTGCGCGGGGGTCCACGGCCAGAGCCGCTCGGCGAACAGCGACTCCGCGGCGTAGATGGTGCCGATCCCGGCGACGACCCGCTGGTCGAGCAGCACCTCCGCGACGGGTGTCGAGCCGGCGAGCGCCCACCGGCGCAGCGCCTCGGCCGCGTCGACCGGGTCGTCGAGGATGTCGGGGCCGAGGTGGCCGATCAGCGTGTGCTCGGCCGGCGTCGGGACGACGTCCAGCATGCCGAGCTTGAGCCCGATCGCCGTCCACGTCGGGGTGGCCAGCACCGCGCGGACGTCCGGGCTGCCGGCGCGCGCACCGCTCGAACCCGTGCGGGCGACGCGCCACGTGCCGTCCATCCGCAGGTGCGTGTGCAGCGTGCGCCCGTCGTCGAGGCGGGTCAGCAGGTGCTTGCCGTAGGGGCGCGTCCCCAGCACCGAGCGCCCGACGAGGTCGACCGTCGCGGCCGTGGGCCAGCGCAGCTCGGCGCGCACCAGCGGAGCACCGACGAGGGCGGCGTCCAGCCGCGCGGCCGCGCGGCGCAGCGAGTCGCCCTCAGGCACGCCGCACCGGGCCGTCGGGCTCAGGGCTGGGCGCCCCGGCGCGCGAGGCGCCGCCCGTGCGCGCCGGCGAGCCGAACCGCAGGCCGCGGGGCGTGGTGGCGAAGCCCGCCGACGACAGCGCCTCGCCGAGCGGGCTGTGCAGGCCGCCCTCGCCGAGCACCTGCAGCCCGTCCACCCGGGCGACCGTGAGCCGGCCGAGGTGACGCTCGGCGGACGTCGTCACGAGCCCGCGCGCCGCGGCGGCGAGCACGTGCGCGTCGCGGGAGAAGCTGAGCGCCGAGCGCCCCCCGCGCTCGAGGTAGACCGCGAGGTCGCCGTCGACGAGGACGACGAGCGCGCCGGCCTTGCGGCCGGGCCGGTGCCGCACCGCCGCGGCGTCGGCGTCCTCGACCGGCGCCGCCGGCCAGGCGAGCGCCGCGCCGTACGGGTTGGCCGGGTCGGTGGCCGCGAGCACCACGACGTGCGGCTCGGGCGGCTCCAGGCCGTCCTGCGCACGCTGCGCGGCCGTCTGGACGACCTGCGCGTCCGAGCGCAGCCGGTCGACCGCGCCTGGCAGGGCGAACTGCGTGCCGCCGAGCCGCTCGACGAAGTAGCCGCGGCGGACCTGCCCCGCCTCCTCCAGGGCCGCCAGCACGCGGTACACGTCGGCGAAGCGCGCGCCGAGGTTCTCGCTGGGGGCGACGGCGCGCGTGAGCACGCCGTGCCGGTCCAGCAGCTGCGCCGCCAGCGCGTGCGCGCGCAGCGTCGGGTCCAGCTCGCGCGCCGGCAGCAGCGACCAGCGGCCCGCCCCGGACGCCGCGGATCCCGCACCGCCGCCCGGCACG
>NZ_HE978588.1:2973997-2991477 GCF_000312005.1 Cellulomonas massiliensis JC225 | reverse complement strand
CCGAGCCAGGCACGCAGGGGAGCGAGCCCGTCGTTCGTCACGGCGCCCGACCAGACGAGGTCCCACAGCGCGTCGAGGACCTCGGCCTGCGCGACCGGCGGCTCCTCGGTCGCTCCCTCCGGCCGCTCGGTCCCCAGCGCGTCGGTCGCGAGGTGGAAGCGGACGCGCTCCGTCAGGGCCGCGAGGAACCACGCCCCGCCGCCGTCGAGCGCCGTGAGCACCGCGGCGTGCAGCGGCGTGGACGTCGCGTCGTCGTCCGGCGGACGCAGGGGCAGCGTGAGGTCGGCGACCGACGCGGGGTGCAGCGAGACGAGACCGTCCTGGCCGGCGAGCCGCCCATGGCCCGCCCAGAGCACCTCGCCCGCCGCGGTCAGCTCGTCGAGCATCGCCGGGGAGTAGTCCTTCACGCGCGCCGGGAGCACGTGCGTCTCCAGCGCCGACGCCGGGACGACCGCGCCGGCCAGCTGCTCGACCGCCCGCGCCACGCCGTCGAGCCCACGCAGGCCGGTCGACGAGGTCGCCCCGCTCGGGTGCACGCCCTGCCAGCGGGGGAGGAAGACCCCGAGCGCGGCCGGCGGCACCGGTTCGACCTCGGCGCGCAGCGCCGCGAGCGAGCGGCGGCGCAGCGTGCGCAGGACGTCGGCGTCGCAGAACTCGTCGCCCGTCCCGCCGAGGACGTCGGGCCGCAGCCGACCCTGGACGAGCACCCCCGCGGACTCCAGCCGGCGCAGCGCCTCGGTCACCACGGCGACGCCCCACCCGAACCGCGCCGCGGCGGACGCCGCCGTGAAGGGACCGTGCGTCCGGGCGTGCCGGCGCAGCAGGTCGCCGACGGGGTCGGGCAGCACCTCGGTGAAGACCTCGGGCACCCCGACGGGCAGCGCGACGCCCAGCGCGTCCCGCAGGCGCCCCGCGTCCTCGATCGCCGCCCACTGCGTGACCCGCTCGGGCTCCACGCCGGACAGCCGGACCCGGATCAGGCGCCGCGACCGCTCGAGCTCGTCGAGCCACACCGCGACCTCGCCCCGCAGCTCCGGGCGCACGCGGTCCGCGAGCTCGTCCGCCGTCAGGGGGCCCTGGCGGCGCACCATGTCGGCGACCTGCTCCAGCGAGCCCGCCTGGCGGTCGGGGGCGCGCCCGCTCAGCTCGGCCTCGGTGCGCAGGACCGCGTCGGGGTCCAGCAGGTCCGCCAGCTGCGACGCCCCGCCCTCGCCGAGCAGCTCCGCGAGCAGCGTCGGGTCCAGCGTGAGGGCCGCGGCGCGGCGCTCGGCCAGCGGCGCGTCGCCGTCGTAGAGGAACTGGGCGGTGTAGCCGAACAGCAGCGACCGGGCGAACGGCGACGGCTGGGGCGTCGTCACCTCGACCACCCGCACGCGACCCTGGGCGACGTCCCGCATCAGCGTCGCCAGGCCCTCGGTGTCGAAGTCGTCCTGGAGGCACTCGCGGACCGCCTCGAGGAGGATCGGGAAGTCCGGGTACTGGGCCGCGACGGACAGCAGCTGCGCCGAGCGCTGCCGCTGCTGCCACAGGGGCTGACGGCGGTCGGGGCGGCGCCGGGGGAGCAGGAGCGCGCGGCTCGCCGCCTCCCGGAAGCGGGCGCCGAACATCGCGGACGAGCCGAGCTCCGCGCGGACCGAGTCGAGCACCTCCTCCGCATCGACGAGCAGGTCGGACGCGTCGACGAGTGGGCCGTCCCCGTCCGCCGGGGCGTCGGCGCCGCCGCCCCAGGGGTCGCCGAACGCGGCGTCGACCATGTCGGGCAGCCGCAGCACGATGCCGTCGTCGGAGTGCATCGCGGCGGCGTCGACGCCGTAGCGCTCGCGCAGCCGCGCGCCGAGCACGATCGCCCACGGCGCGTGCACCCGCGCCCCGTACGGCGAGTGGACCACGACCCGCCAGTCGCCCAGCTCGTCGCGGAACCGCTCGACCACGATCTCGACGTCGCTCGGCACCGTCCCCGTCGCCTCGCGCTGCTCGCGCACGTAGGCCAGCAGGTTGTCGGTGGCCCACTCGTCCAGGCCGGCCGCCCGCACCCGCGCCCGTGCCTCCTCGTCGTCGGCCGCCGCGACCTCGCGCACCCAGGCGCCCATCGCGCGGCCCAGCTCGGCCGGCCGGCCCGGCGAGTCGCCCTTCCAGAACGGCAGCCGCCCCGGGACGCCGGGCGCCGGCGTGACGAGCACCCGGTCGGGCGTGATCTCCTCGATGCGCCACGTGCTGGAGCCCAGCGTGAACAGGTCCCCCGCGCGCGACTCGTAGACCATCTCCTCGTCGAGCTCGCCGACGCGCTTGCCGCCGCGCACGCGGCCGCCGGTGGTCTCGGGGTCCACCGGCACGTCGCTCGTCGTGGAGCCGGCTGCGAGGAAGACGCCGAACAGGCCGCGGTCGGGGATCGTGCCGCCGCTCGTCACCGCGAGCCGCAGCGCGCCCGGACGCGCGGTGAGCACGTCGCGCACCCGGTCCCAGACGAGCCGCGGGCGCAGCTCGGCGAACTCCTCGCTCGGGTAGCGGCCCGCGAGCATGTCGAGGACGGAGCGGAGCGTCGCGTCGCCGAGCTGGTCGTAGGGCCCGGCGCGGCGCACCACCGCGGCCAGCTCGTCGACCGGCCAGTCCTCGACCGCGACCATCGCGACGACCTGCTGCGCGAGCACGTCGAGCGCGTTGCGCGGCACGGTGAGCGCCTCCAGCTCGCCGCCGCGCATGCGCTCGGCCGTGACGGCGGAGGCGACCAGCTCGCCCCGGAAGGTCGGGAAGACGACGCCGTGCGAGACCGCGCCGACCTGGTGGCCGGCGCGGCCGACCCGCTGCAGCCCGCTCGCCACGGACGGGGGAGCGCCGACCTGGACGACGAGGTCCACGGCGCCCATGTCGATGCCGAGCTCCAGCGAGCTCGTCGCCACCACCGCGGGCAGCCGGCCCGCCTTGAGCTCGCTCTCCGTGCGGGTCCGCTCCGCGCGGCTCATCGAGCCGTGGTGCGCCCGCGCCAGGATCGTGGCCGCGTCGCGGGTGTCCACGCCGACCGAGGCGCCGGACTGGGCCTGCACCGACGCGGGGTGCAGGGCGCCGGGGTCGGGCAGCTCCTCGCCGGAGCGCTCGGCCCAGACCTCGTTCATGCGCGACGTCAGGCGCTCGGCGCCCCGCCGGGAGTTGGTGAAGACGAGCGTCGACCGGTGGTCGGCGACGAGGTCGACCACGCGCTCCTCGACGTGCGGCCAGATCGACGCCCGCCGGGTCGGGGCGATGCCGTCCCCCGTGAGGTCGAGCACCGGCTCGTCCGTCGCCGGCCCGCCGAGCTCGGTGAGGTCCGGGACCGGGACGACGACGTCGACCTCGATCCGCTTCTGCGAGGGCGGCTGCACGACGCGGACCGCGCGCCCGCCGTCCTCGGGGCGGCGCGCACCGCCCAGGAACGAGGCGACCGCCTCGACCGGTCGCACGGTCGCCGACAGCCCGACGCGCTGCACGGGCCCGGGCCCGCCCGGGCGCTCGAGCAGCGCGTCCAGCCTCTCGAGCGACAGGGCCAGGTGCGCGCCCCGCTTGGTGCCCGCCACCGCGTGGATCTCGTCGAGGATCACCGTCGTCACCCCCGACAGGCCGGCGCGCGCACCGGACGTCAGGACGAGGTACAGGGACTCGGGTGTCGTGATGAGGATGTCGGGCGGCTGCGTCGCGAAGGCCCGCCGCTCGGCCGGCGGCGTGTCGCCGGTGCGGATCCCGACGGTGACGTCGGGCAGCTCGAGCCCCAGCCGCGTGGCCGCCTGCCGGATCCCGACGAGCGGCGAGCGCAGGTTGCGCTCGACGTCCGTCGCGAGGGCCTTGAGCGGCGAGACGTAGACGACGCGGCAGCGCGCCGTCGGGTCGTCGGGGCGAGGGCCGGTGAGCAGCCCGTCGAGCGCCCACAGGAACGCGGCGAGCGTCTTGCCGGACCCGGTCGGTGCGACGACCAGCGCGTGCTCCCCGCCGGACACCGCCTCCCACGAGCCCTCCTGCGCCGCGGTGGGCGCCTCGAAGGCGCCCGCGAACCAGGCGCGGGTCGGGGCGGAGAACCGGTCGAGGACCACGCGCCCATTGTCGGGGTCGGGACCGACACGCGCGGCCCGAGCGCCCGGCGCGGGGCGGCCCCCCGCGGGGGTCCCGCAGGTGGCAGGCTGTCGTCCGTGAGGCACCGCGAGTTCTGGGACCTGGTCGAGGAGGTGCTGGGCAGCGCCCAGGGCCGGGAGCTCGTGCGCACGCTCGTCGTCGGGTCCCTCGGCGGGCGGACGCCGCAGCAGGCGCTCGACGCGGGCGTCGAGCCGCGCGAGGTGTGGCACGCCATGTGCGACGAGCTCGACGTGCCGGAGGCGCAGCGGTGGGGGCTCGACCCCTACCGCCAGGCGCCGCCCCGCCGCTGAGGCCCGCGCGGTGAGCGCCGGGGGACCGCGGTGGCGCCTGCTCGCCGCCGACGTCGCGGAGGCGCTCGTCGGCCTCGGCGCGACGGTCGTCGGGCTCGCCGCGGGCGCCCTGCTCACCAGCACCGTGGAGGTGAGCTCGTGGCCCGGCCTGGTGGGGGCCGCGCTCGTCATCACGGTGGCCGACGTCGGGCTGCGGGAGCCGCTGCGCCGCTTCGCCGCCGTGGGCGGGGCCGTCGTCGCGGTCGTCCTGGGGCTGGCGGCGCAGCTGACCATCGCCTACGCCGCCCTGGTGCTCATGCCGGGGATCGAGGTCTCGTCGCTCGGCGGCGTCGTCGCCACGATCGTCGTCGCCGCGGTCGTCATGGCGGGGGCGCGCTGGTTGTGGGGCGCCGCGGACAGCGGCTACGTCGTCGCCGACGTGCTCGGCCGTGCCTCGCGTGCCCGGCGGCGCGCCGGCCCCGAGGGGGTCCCGGCGCCGTCCCGCTCCGGGCTGCTGGTGGTGCAGCTCGACGGCGTCGGGGCGGAGGTGCTGCGCGAGGCCGTCGAGGCCGGACTCGTCCCCACCATCCAGCGCTGGCTCGACTCGGGCACGCACCGCCTCGACTCCTGGTGGGCACGCGTGCCGTCGACGACGCCCGCGAGCCAGGCGGGCCTGCTGCACGGCGACTCCTCGGCGATCCCGGCGTTCCGGTGGTGGGACCGCGGGCTCGGCCGGCTCGTCGTCACGAACCACCCGGAGGACGCCGCCCTGGTCGAGGAGCGGCTCTCGACGGGCGAGGGCCTGCTGGCGGGCGGCGGGACGGCGATCTCGACGATGTTCTCGGGCGACGCCGCGACGCCCCTGCTCGTCATGAGCCGCACGCGCGCCCCCGGGCCCGACGGCCGCTCGCCCGGCATCGGCCCGGGGGAGGAGTACGTGCGGTTCTTCGCGAGCCCGTTCGTCGTCGCCCGCGCGCTCGTCCTCACGCTCGGGGAGATCGTCAAGGAGCTGTACCAGGGGCGGCGCCAGCGGGCGCGCGACGTCCGGCCCCGGATCGCGCGCCGCGGCTGGTACGTCGTCCTGCGCGGCGTGACCAACGTCCTCATGCGCGACCTCAACACCGCGCTCGTCAGCGAGGCCCTCCTGCGGGGCGACCCGACGGTCTACGTCGACCTCGTCGACTACGACGAGATCGCGCACCACGCCGGGCCCTCGCGCCCGGAGGCGCTGCGCGCGCTCGAGGGCCTCGACCGCTCGCTGCGCACGTTCGAGCGCGTCGCCTCGCTCGCGCCCCGCGCCTACCGCTGCGTCGTCCTGTCGGACCACGGGCAGGCGCTGGGCGAGACGTTCCACGACCTCACCGGGCGCTCGCTGACCGACACGGTGCGGGCGCTGATGGCGGACCCCGGTGCGGCGGCCCGCTCGAGCCTCGGGGGCGAGGAGTGGGGGCCGCTCAACGCGCTCCTGTCGAGCGCGCCGACGCTGCGCCGCACCCCGGTCGTCCACGGCCCGGACGCGGCCGCGCGCCGACGCGAGCCGGAGGGCGTGCCGGAGGTCGCGGTCGTCGCGTCCGGGAACCTCGGGCTGGTGTGGTTCCCGCAGCACCCCCGGCGCCTCACCCTGGAGGACCTCGCCGAGCGCCGGCCGGGCCTCGTCGCGGGCCTCGCGGCGCAGGAGGGGATCGGCGTGGTCGTCGTCGACTCCCGCGACAACGGGCTCGTCGCCGTCGGCGACCGCGGGCTCGTCCTGCTCGAGCGTCCCGAGGCCGACGTGCAGGGCGAGGACCCCCTGGCCCCGTACGGCGCGCGGGCGCGCGCGGACCTCGCACGCGCGGCGCGCCTCGAGAACACCGGCGACCTCCTGCTCGTCTCGTCCGTCTCGGCGGGCGGGCGCGTGCACGCGTTCGAGCACCAGGTCGGCTCCCACGGCGGCATCGGCGGGCGGCAGAACCTCGCGCTGCTCGTGCACCCCGCCGAGTGGCACGTCGACGACGACCTGCGCGAGGAGCTCGACGGGCGGCGGCTGCTCGTCGGGGCCGAGGCGGTGCACGCGCAGCTCGTCCGCTGGGCGCGCCAGGCGGGTCTGCGGCCGTGAGCCCCGGCCCCGGCNCGGACGGCGGCGACGCCGGACCGGACGCGCGCGACGCCACGGACGGCGGCGTCGGCGTGCGGTGGCTCGGGCACGCCAGCGTCGTGCTGGACGTCGGCGGCGCGCGGCTGCTGACCGACCCGCTGCTGCGCCGCAACGCCGGGCTGCTGCGCCGCCGGGGCGCCCCGCCCGCGGTCGAGACCTGGGCGGGCGCCGACGCGGTCCTGATCTCGCACCTGCACCACGACCACGCCGAGCTCGCGTCGCTGCGCCTGCTCGACGGCGTGCCCGTCCTCTCCGCCCCGGCGAACGCCCGCTGGCTGCGCCACCACGGCGTCGCGTCGGCGCTCGGCGTGACGCGGGCCTGGACCGTGCCCGGCACCCCGGTGGAGGTCGTCCCGGTGCCGGCGGTCCACGGGCACCGGCCCATGCCGCACCGCCCGAACGCCGCCGGCGGCTTCGTCGTGCGCGCGCCCGGCGCCCGCGTGTGGTTCGCCGGCGACACCGAGCTGTTCCCGGCCATGGCGGACGTGCCGCGCATCGCGGGCGGCGTGGTGGACCTCGCGCTCGTGCCGGTCGGCGGGTGGGGGCCGCGGCTGTCGGGCGGGCACATGGACCCGTTGCAGGCGGCGCGCGCGTGCGCGCTGGTCGGCGCGCGCGCCGCGGTGCCGGTGCACTGGGGCACGCTGCACGCGCCCGCGTCGCGCTGGCTCCCGCCCGGCTGGATGGACGTCGCGGGGCACGCGTTCGCGGCGGCGTGCCTGCGGGTCGCGCCGGCGGTGCGGCCGGTGGTGCTGCGACCGGGGGAGGCCGTGCGGGTGGCGGCGGCGGGATCCGGCGACACGCCGCGCGGATGACGGCGATCGAACACCTGTTCGGCTAGTGTCGTCCGCAGGTGACACCGGTCCAACCGTCCCCAGGTCGCCGCCGGCTCGGCCGGCGCACAGCCCGGGGCGGGGACGGCCGGCATGTCGGTGGTCGGGCATAGCGTCACCGCACGACGACAAGGACCAGACCCCGTAGGCGCAGCGGTCTGCTGCACGGATGACGAAGGTGGAACACCATGCCCGCACCTCAGGACCGCGAGAAGGCTCTGGAGGCCGCTCTCAGCCAGATCGACCGCCAGTTCGGCAAGGGGTCGATCATGCGCCTCGGCGACGAGGGCCGTGCCCCCGTCGAGGTCATCCCCACGGGGTCCATCGCGCTCGACGTGGCGCTCGGGATCGGTGGGCTGCCGCGAGGCCGCATCATCGAGGTCTACGGCCCCGAGTCCTCCGGCAAGACGACGGTCGCGCTGCACGCGGTCGCCAACGCCCAGCGCGCGGGCGGCATCGCCGCGTTCATCGACGCGGAGCACGCGCTCGACCCCGAGTACGCCAAGAAGCTGGGCGTCGACACCGACGCGCTGCTGGTCTCCCAGCCGGACACCGGCGAGCAGGCGCTCGAGATCATGGACATGCTGATCCGCTCCGGCGCGATCGACATCATCGTCATCGACTCCGTCGCGGCGCTCGTGCCCAAGGCCGAGATCGAGGGCGAGATGGGTGACAGCCACGTCGGTCTGCAGGCCCGCCTCATGTCGCAGGCGCTGCGCAAGATCACCGGCGCGCTCAACCAGTCCGGCACCACCGCGATCTTCATCAACCAGCTGCGCGAGAAGATCGGCGTCTTCTTCGGCTCCCCCGAGACGACGACCGGTGGCAAGGCGCTCAAGTTCTACGCGTCCGTCCGGATGGACATCCGTCGCATCGAGACCCTCAAGGAGGGGACGGAGCCGGTCGGCAACCGCACCCGCGTCAAGGTCGTCAAGAACAAGCTCGCGCCGCCGTTCAAGCAGGCCGAGTTCGACATCCTCTACGGCGTCGGGATCTCCCGCGAGGGCAGCCTCATCGACCTCGGCGTCGAGCACGGCTTCGTCCGCAAGTCCGGTGCGTGGTTCACGTACGAGGGCGACCAGCTCGGGCAGGGCAAGGAGAACGCCCGCAAGTTCCTGCGGGACAACCCCGACCTGGCGGACGAGATCGACAAGCGGATCAAGGAGAAGCTCGGCGTGGGGGCCCGCCTCGACGCCCCGGCGGACGCCTCGCCGGCGGTCGACTTCTGATCGTGACCTCGCGTCCCTGACCGCCGTCCCCGGGTCCGCGCGCCGACGCCGCGTGGACCCGGGGACGGCGTGTCTGCGGCGACGGTGTGGCAGGAGCGACGAGGAGGACGAGGGTGCGGCGAGCCGAACCGCCGAGAACCGGCGACCCGGAGCGCGACCGCGACGCCGACCCGGAGTCGGTCGCGCGCGCGATCGCGCTGCGGCTGCTCACGGACGCGCCGCGCAGCCGTGCGCAGATCGCCGAGGCGATGCGCCGCCGTGAGGTGCCCGACGACGTGGCGGACCGCGTGCTCGACCGGTTCACCGAGGTCGGTCTGGTTGACGACGCGGAGTACGCCGCGATGCTGGTGCGCACGCGTCACCAGGAACGTCACCAGTCGCGTCGAGCGATCGCCGTGGAGCTGCGGCGCAAGGGCGTCGCCGACGAGGTCGCGCACGAGGCGCTGGAGCAGATCGACGGCGAGGACGAGGCGTCCGCCGCCCGCGTCCTGGTGCGGCGCAAGCTCGCGTCGACGCGAGGGCTCGACCCGCAGGTACGGGCGCGGCGCACCTACGCCGCGCTCGGCCGGCGGGGCTACTCCCCGTCGCTGGTGGCGACCATCCTGCGCGAGGAGCTCGCCGCGGAGTCGCTCGACGACGACGAGACGGGCCTGCCGCTCCCGGACTGAGCGCGCGTCCGGCGCCGAGGCCCCGCGGGCACGGAGCGCGCGGCCCGGGCGCGTCGGGACGTCGGTGCAGGACACGCACCCGCGGTGCGCGAGAATAGGCGTGCCCGACCGACGGGCCCGGAAGGAGGACGGCGTGACCTGGGGATCGCTCGGCACGATCGTCGGCCTGCTGGGTGCCTGTCTCGTCGCGCTCATCCTCGTGCTCGTCGCGCGCCGCGAGGCCGCGCAGCGGCGCGAGTCGGTGGAACGCGAGGTCGAGGAGGTCCGCGACCGCGCGCGCACGCTCATGGCGGACGCGGAGCGCCGGGAGCAACGGGTGAGCGACCGCGAGCAGGCGGTCGCGGCCGAGCAGGCGCAGGCGAGCGAGCTCAGCCGGGTCGCGCGCGCCAGCGCGGAGTCGGCCGCGCAGCTGGAGCGCTCGGCGCAGCGGCTCCTCGCGGACGCCGAGCGCGACGCCGCGCAGACCCGCGCCGCCGCCGAGGAGGCCGCCGCGCGCACCCGCGCCGAGGCCGAGAAGGCGGCGACGGCGGAGCTCGAGTCGACCGCGGGGCTGACGGCGGCCGAGGCGAAGGCCGAGCTGGCACGACGGCTGAGCGAGCAGGCGCGCAACGACGCGGAGTCGCTGGTCCGCCGGGCGCAGGCCCAGGCGCGGCGGACGGCCGAGGCGAAGGCCCGCCGCATCGTCGCCACCGCCGTGCAGCGCACGGCCGTCGCGACGAGCTCGCAGGCCGCGATCACGGTGATCCCGCTCCCCAACGAGGAGATGAAGGGCCGGATCATCGGCAAGGAGGGGCGCAACATCCGCTCCTTCGAGGCTCTCACCGGCGTGAACGTCCTCATCGACGAGCAGCCGGACGCCGTCGTGCTGTCCAGCTTCGACCCGGAGCGCCGCGAGCTCGCGCAGGTCACCCTCGAGGCGCTCATGGCCGACGGCCGCATCCACCCCCAGCGGATCGAGGCCGCGTACGCCGACGCCGTCGCCTCGTCCGACGAGCGAACCGTCGCCGCCGGGCACGACGCGGCCGAACGGGCCGGCGTCGAGGGCCTGCACCCCACGCTCGTGCGCACGCTCGGGCGGCTGCGGCTGCGGACGTCCTACGGCCAGAACGTGCTGGAGCACCTGGTGGAGAGCGCGCTGGTCGCCGCCTCGGTGGCGGCCGAGATCGGCGCGGACGTCGAGGTGGCGCGGCGCTCCGCCTTCCTGCACGACATCGGCAAGGCGCTCACCTCGGAGGTCGCGGGGACGCACGCGCGGGTCGGCGCCGACCTGGCGCGGCGGCACGGCGAGTCCGACGTCGTCGTCAACGGGATCGAGGCGCACCACGACGAGGTGCCGACGGAGACCGTGGAGGCCGTGGTCGTGCAGGTCGCGGACGCGATCTCCGCCTCCCGGCCCGGCGCCCGCCGCCAGGAGCTCGACCAGTACGTCGAGCGGATCGACAAGCTCGAGCAGCTCGTCGCGGCGCACGCCGGGGTCCGGCGGGCGCTGGCGATGTCGGCGGGGCGCGAGGTCCGCGTCGTCGTGGAGCCGTCGGAGGTCTCCGACTCGGACCTGCCGCAGCTGGCCGTGGCGATCGCCCGGCACATCGAGTCGGACCTGGTCTACCCCGGCGAGATCACGGTCACCGTCGTGCGCGAGCTGCGCGCCAGCGCGACCGCGGGCTAGCGCCCGGGCCGGCACCCGCGCTGGCGGTCGTCGCTAGCGCCCCGTGTCCACCACGAGCGTCGGCGCCTCGGCCTTCGCGGCACGGCCCGCGGTCCGCCGCCCGACGCGGCCCGCCAGCCGCTCGGCGACCTTCGTCAGCGCGTAGTTGATGACGATGAAGATGACGGCGGCGACCAGCAGCGACTGCAGGATGTTGCCCTGTCCGGCGCCGAACTGCCGCGCCGCCTGCAGCAGCTCCGGGTACGTGATGATGTAGCCGAGCGCCGTGTCCTTGAGGATCACCACGAGCTGGCTGGCGATCGCCGGCAGCATCGCGATGAGCGCCTGCGGCACCTCGACGAGCCGCAGCGACTGCGAGCGACGCAGACCGATCGCGAGCGCCGCCTCGCGCTGCCCGCGCGGCAGCCCGTGCACCCCCGACCGCACCAGCTCGGCGAACACCGAGCCGTTGTAGAACGTGAGGCCGAGCACGACGCCGATGAACGGCACGTCGTTCGGGCTCACGACGCCGAGCCGGCTGATCCAGAGCCAGAAGAAGATCATCATGAGCAGCACCGGGACGGCGCGGAAGAACTCGACCACGACGCCGCTCACGGTGCGCACCGCGCGCGACCGGGCCAGGCGGCCGAGCCCGAAGACGACGCCGAACACCGCCGAGGTCACGATGGCGACGGCGGCGGCCTTGAGGGTGCTGATGAGGCCCGGGATGAAGAAGTTGGTCCACGGGTTGGCGGTGAGGAACACCTGCCACTTGTCGGCGGCCAGCTGACCCTTCTGGCCGAGCAGGACGAGCGCCCACGCGCCGATGCCCACCACGGCGAGCGTCGCCGCGACGTTCACCCACACCATGCGCCGCCGCGCGCGCGGGCCCGGCGCGTCGAACAGGACGAGATCACTCATCGGGCCACCGCCAGCCGGCGCGAGAGCGCGGTCGTGGCCAGGCCGATCGGGACGACGATCACGACGAAGCCCATGGCGAAGATGAAGAAGATGCCGACGACGACGTCGGGCCGGAACTCGATCATCGTCTTCATGACGCTCGACGCCTCGGTGGCCACCGACCCGGCTGCCGCGACCGTGGAGTTCTTGGTGAGGGCGATGAGGACGTTGCCCAGCGGGGCGACGGCGCCGCGGAACGCCTGCGGCAGGATGATGAGCCGGGCCGCCGGCCAGAACGACAGGCCGATCGCCCGTGCCGCCTCGGCCTGGCCGACGGGCACCGTGTTCACCCCGGACCGCAGCGCCTCGCAGACGAACGCCGCGTGGTAGACCGTCAGCCCGAGGACGGCCAGCAGGAAGAAGTTCCGCTGGAAGTCCGTCGACAGCACGATGCCCAGCTGCCCCCAGAGAGCCAGCACGCAGAACAGGATGATGATCGTCAGCGGCGTGTTCCGCAGCAGCGTGACGTACGTGCTGCCGGCCCAGCGCAGGCTGGGCACGGGCGAGATGCGCATCATCGCGAGCACCGTGCCGAGCACGAGCGAGAGGATCGCCGCGTAGAAGGTGAGCTGGATGTTCACCCAGAACGCGGCCGGCACGTCGTACTCGCTGAACAGCGAGAGCAGCCGGTCGAGGTAGCTGTCGTCCACCAGGTCTCCGTAGGGGGCGGGCGGTCACCCGTGCCGGCGGTCGCAGGACCGCCGGCACGGGTGCGAGGTCAGCCGCAGGCGTCGGGCTTCGGCGGGTTCAGGTCGGCGTTCGGCTTGTACCCGGTGGAGCCGACGTTGTCGTCCAGCGCCTTCTGCCAGGAGCCGTCGTCGATCATCTTCGTGATTGCCTCGTTGATCGGCTCGCACTGGTCGCTGTCCTTGGGCAGGCCCACGCCGTAGCGCTCCTCCGAGAACGGGTTGCCGACGACCTTGACCTTCCCGGCGTTGGCCGGGATGGCGGCCAGGCCGGCCAGGATGATGTCGTCGGTGGTCACGGCGTCCACCGAGCCGGCGACGAGCGCGGTCACGCACTCCGCGTAGCCCGGCTGCTCGACGAGGTTGACGCCCGAGGCGTACTCGTCCTTGATCCGCTGCGCGGACGTCGAGCCCGTGACGGAGCACAGGTTCTTGCCCTCGAGGGTGTCGGGGCCGGTGATCGCCGAGTCGTCCGCGGCGACGAGCAGGTCCTGCCCGGCGACGAAGTACGGGCCCGCGAACGAGACCGTCTCCTTGCGCTTGTCGGTGATGGAGTAGGTCGCGAAGATCATGTCGACCTGCTTGTTCTGGAGCATCGTCTCGCGCTGCGCGGACGGGGCGGCGATGAACTCGATGTCGCCCTCCTCGTAGCCCAGGGACTTGGCGACGTACCGCGCGACGTCGACGTCGAAGCCGGTGTACTTGCTGCCGTCCTGGAACCCGAGCCCGGGCTGGTCGAACTTGATGCCGATGCGGATCTTCTCCGGCTTGCCGCCGCCGGTGCTGCCCGGCTCGTCGCCTCCTCCGCCGGAACAGGCGGCCAGGGCGAGCGTGGCGGCGGCTGCCACCACGGCGAATCCGACTCGTCGTCGCATGGGACTTCCCCTTCGTGTCAGGTGATCGTGCGGTTCGTGTGCAGGGGGTCGTGGGGTCTCGGTGGGGGTCGGACGACCGGGGCCGGTCGCGTTCAGTGGGTGAGGATCTTCGAGAGGAAGTCACGCGCGCGCTCGCTGCGCGGCGCGGTGAAGAAGGTCTCGGGGTCGGCCTGCTCGACCACCTGGCCGGCGTCCATGAACACGACGCGGTGCGCGGCCCGGCGGGCGAACCCCATCTCGTGCGTGACGACGAGCATCGTCATGCCCTCGCGCGCGAGCGACACCATGACGTCGAGCACCTCGTTGATCATCTCGGGGTCGAGCGCGGACGTCGGCTCGTCGAAGAGCATGACCTTGGGGTCCATGGCGAGCGCGCGGGCGATGGCGACGCGCTGCTGCTGGCCGCCGGACAGCTGCGCGGGCAGCTTCCCGGCCTGGTTCGCGACCCCGACCCGCTCGAGCAGCTGGGTGGCCTTCTCCTTCGCCTGGGAGGACTTGACCCCCTTCGACTTGATCGGGCCGAGGGTCACGTTCTCGAGCACCGTCTTGTGCGCGAACAGGTTGAACGACTGGAACACCATGCCGACGTCCGCCCGGAGGCGGGCGAGCTCGCGGCCCTCCGCCGGCAGCTCGCGGCCGTCGATGGTGATGGAGCCGGAGTCGATGGTCTCCAGGCGGTTGATCGTGCGGCAGAGGGTCGACTTGCCCGAGCCCGACGGTCCGATGAGCACGACGACCTCGCCGCGGTGGATGGTGAGGTCGATGTCGCGCAGCACGTGCAGGGGGCCGAAGTGCTTCTGGACGCCGCTCAGCACGACGAGCGGGTCGCCGGGGGAGCCGGGGGACCGCACGGCGTCGGGCCGGTCCTGGGTGCTGCCCGCGGCGGCGGCCGTCGAGCTGGTCGCCGTGGTTCCTGCGGTGGTGCGGTCGGGCTGGTCGTCGGAGGTCACTGCGGTGTCCGCCATCCTGGCACGGTAGGGGGAAATGTCCGGGGCGGCCACCCTAGCCAGGTCACGTTTCGGACTCGTGACCGGGGCGTCGTCGCAGGTCGGGCCGCGTCGGTCGGGTCCGTGACCTGCGCGTCGTACCCTGGTCGGTGATGTCCACGACCCTGCCCGCGCCCGCGCCGTCCGCCGAGGCGCCGTCCCTCGACGCGCCCGCCCTCGTCCGCGAGCGGACCGGCCGCCCGGCCGACCTCGAGCGCCCGCGCACCTACGTCGTCAAGACGCTCGGCTGCCAGATGAACGTCCACGACGCCGAGCACATGGCCGGCATGCTCGAGCAGGCCGGCTACGTCGCCGCGAGCGCGCAGGACGCCGCCGCCGAGGACGCCGACGTCATCGTCATCAACACGTGCGCCGTGCGGGAGAACGCCGCCGACAAGCTCTACGGCAACCTCGGCCGCCTCGCGGGGCACAAGCGGGCGCGCCCGGGCATGCAGATCGCGGTGGGCGGCTGCCTCGCGCAGAAGGACCGCGCGGGCATCGTCGAGCGGGCGCCGTGGGTCGACGTCGTGTTCGGCACGCACAACCTCGACGTGCTGCCGGTGCTCCTGGAGCGGGCGCGGCACAACGCGGCGGCGCAGGTCGAGATCGAGGAGTCGCTCCAGGTCTTCCCCTCGACGCTGCCGACCCGTCGCGAGTCGGTCTACGCGGGCTGGGTGTCGATCAGCGTCGGGTGCAACAACACGTGCACGTTCTGCATCGTGCCGCACCTGCGCGGCAAGGAGCGCGACCGCCGGCCGGGTGACGTGCTCGCCGAGGTCGCCGCGCTCGTCGACGGCGGCGCGATCGAGGTCACGCTGCTCGGGCAGAACGTGAATTCCTACGGTGTCGAGTTCGGCGACCGGCAGGCGTTCGCCAAGCTGCTCCGCGCCGCCGGGGCCACGCCGGGCCTCGAGCGGCTGCGGTTCACGTCGCCCCACCCCGCGGCGTTCACCGACGACGTGATCGAGGCGATGGCCGAGACGCCGACCGTCATGCCGCAGCTGCACATGCCCCTGCAGTCCGGGTCCGACCGGGTGCTGCGGGCGATGCGCCGCTCGTACCGCTCCGAGCGCTTCCTCGGCATCCTCGACCGCGTCCGGGCGGCGATGCCCGACGCGGCGATCACGACCGACATCATCGTCGGGTTCCCCGGGGAGACGGAGGAGGACTTCGTCGAGACGCTGCGCGTCGTCGAGGCGTCGCGGTTCTCGTCCGCGTTCACGTTCCAGTACTCACCGCGGCCCGGCACGCCCGCCGCCGACCTGCCCGGGCAGCTGCCCAAGCAGGTCGTCCAGGAGCGGTACGAGCGGCTGGTCGCGCTGCAGGAGCGCATCTCCGCGCAGGAGAACGCGGCGCAGGTCGGCCGGACCGTGGAGGTGCTGGTCGCCGAGGGCGAGGGGCGCAAGGACGGCGCCACCGCACGCGTCTCGGGCCGCGCCGCCGACAACCGGCTGGTCCACCTGTCGCTGCCGCCCGGCCTGCCCGCCTCCGACGCGCCGCGGCCCGGCGACCTCGTCACCGTGACGGTGACGCACGGGGCGCCCCACCACCTCGTCGCCGACTCCGCGCTCGAGGGCGGCGCCTTCGCCGTCCGCCGGACGCGCGCGGGCGACGCGTGGGAGCGCCGGGCGTCGGGCGCCGACGAGCACCCCCACGGCGGCGACGCGTGCGGTACGGGCAGCGGCGCCGTCGGGCCGGTGGTGCTCGGCCTGCCGACGCTCGGCCCGCGCGCCTAGCGCCGGCGCGGTCGGCTCAGTCGTCGGGCAGGTCGCTCGGCGGCTGCGTCCCCTCGCGGGGGAGCATCGCGTCCAGCGCGGCGAACATCTGCACGCCCGTGCCCAGCCCGCACGCGAGCACCTGCGCGAGCTGGTTGTCGGAGACCCCCGGCTCGAAGTCGGCCGACACCTCGCTGTAGAGGGCGAGCGAGCCATCCTCCTCGCGCAGGTACGCCTTCGGCCAGATCCGCTCGCGGTTCCAGTCGTTGATGGCCAGCGCGAGCGCCGGGCGCTGCTCGAGCGGCAGCACGCGGTGCCACCGGCCGCGCACCTGGACGATCTCCTGCTGCTCGCCGAGGAGCAGGAACCAGAACCGGTTCCCGTCCCACGTGCCGGTGAGGTCGCCGTCGTCGTCGACGACGAACTTGTAGCCGCGGTCGAGCAGGTACTCGCCGACGCGATCGCGCGACAGCGGGCGCGGCGGCTCGTCCTCGGGCACCTGCTTCGGCGGCTTGGGCAGGCCGCCCAGCACGCGCTGCAGCCAGCCGGGCGCGCTCACGGCGCGACCCCGGCCGGGTCGGGGAAGTGCTCGTCGAGCGAGTCGAAGAACATGCTCCCCGTCGAGAGCCCGCAGAAGAGCATCTGGCTCAGCTGCGCGTCGGTGGCCCCGTGCTCGAGGTCGGTCGCCACCTCGGACACCACGTGCACCCGGCCGTTGTCACGCACGCGCACGTAGGCCTTGGGCCAGATGCGGTCGGCGTTCCACTCGTTGCACAGGTCCAGCACCTCCTCGAGGCGCTCGATCGCCACCTCGCGGTGCCACTGCCCCCTGACCTGGAGGATCTCGGCCTGCTCGCCGAACAGGAAGAAGTAGAAGAGCCGACCCCGCCACAGGCCGCCCAGGTCGCCGTCGTTGTCGACGAAGTAGCTGAAGTCGTTGTCCGCCATCCAGGCGGCGATGCGGGCGGGCGTCACCGGCGTCGGCAGCTCCTCGGAGCGCTCCGCGACACCCAGCTCGCGGGCCAGCAGCGCCGCCACGCGGTCGTGCAGCTCGTCGTCGTCGACCACCGGCGCGACGTCCGCCTCCGCGCCGGGGTGCCGGGGTCGCCGCCACCACCCGCGGGCCCGATCGCCGAACGATGCCATGGGCCGACAGTACCCGCGGGGACGGACGAAGGGGGGCCGCTGCGCCGTCCGCGAACGGCGCCCCGCCGCGGACGGCGCCCGCCGTCGAGCGGCTAGGTTCTGCCTGTGCTCGTCGCCGCCGCGCTCGTCCCCGACACCGCCCTGCTCGTGCCGGGCGCGGCCGGGGCGGCGGACGTGCTGGCGGGGCTGCGGGACGCGGCGGAGCGGGCGGTCTCCGGCCTGCCGGCGGACGCGCGGGT
>NZ_HE978588.1:2931285-2973417 GCF_000312005.1 Cellulomonas massiliensis JC225 | reverse complement strand
CGGCCCGGTGAGCGCGCTCGTCGTGGCCGTCGTGGGGCCGACCGCGACCGGCAAGTCCGACCTCGGGCTCGAGCTCGCCCTCGCGCTCGGGGGCGAGGTGGTCAACGCCGACGCGCTCCAGCTCTACCGCGGCATGGACGTCGGCACCGCCAAGCTGCGGCCCGACGAGCGGCGTGGTGTGCCGCACCACCTCCTCGACGTGCTGGACCCGACCGAGGACGCGACGGTCGCGGACTATCAGGCGCGGGCGCGCGCCGCGCTGGCCGACGTCGACTCCCGCGGCCGCCGGGCGGTCGCCGTGGGCGGCTCGGGGCTGTACGTGCGGGCGCTGCTGGACCGGATGGAGTTCCCCGGGACGGACCCGGACGTGCGCGCCGCGCTCGAGGAGCGGGTCGAGCGCGAGGGCTCCCGCCGGCTGCACGAGGAGCTGGCGGCGGCGGACCCCGTCGCGGCGGCGGGCATCGGCCCGCGCAACGCGCGCCGGATCGTCCGCGCGCTGGAGGTCATCGCGCTGACGGGCCGTCCCTACTCCTCGTCGCTGCCGCAGCACGTGTACGAGGTCCCTGCCGTCCAGATCGGCCTCGACTGCGACCGCGCCGTGCTCGACGAGCGGATCGAGCGACGGACGGACCGCATGTGGGAGCAGGGTCTCATCGAGGAGGTCCGCGCGCTGCTGGACCACGGCATCGGGCGGACGGCCGCGCGGGCCGTCGGCTACGCGCAGGCGATCGACGCCCTGGAGGGCCGCTGCACGCCGGACGAGGCGCGCGCGGCGACGACCGCAGGGACGCGCCGGCTCGCGCGCAAGCAGATGGGCTGGTTCGGGCGCGACCCGAGGGTGCACTGGCTGGACGCGCGGGACCCGCACCTCGTCGAGCGGGCGCTGGAGCTCGTCGCCCGGGCTGACGCCGGCACGCTGGACCCGGCCCCCGGCGGCCCGCAGGCGCGACGTACCCTGGGGTCGTGACCTCCACCGTCCCCGCCGCCCCCGCGCCCGCCGTCGCGACGGTGCCGCGCGCGACGCTGCCGGTCAGCAAGGGCCACGGGACGCAGAACGACTTCGTCCTGCTCGACGACCGGTCGGGCGCCCTCGACCTGTCCGCCCCGCTGGTGCGTGCGCTCGCGGACCGCCGCGCGGGCGTCGGCGGCGACGGCGTGATCCGCGTGGTGGCGAGCGAGCGGCTGCCGGAGGGTGCGGACGTCCTCGCGCAGGAGCCCGCCGCCCGCTGGTTCATGGACTACCGCAACGCCGACGGCTCCGTTGCGGAGATGTGCGGCAACGGGGTGCGGGTGTTCGCGGCCTTCCTCGAGCGGCTGGGCCTGTGGGACGGCACGGGCGAGCTCGCGCTCGGCACGCGCGCGGGCGTGCGCCGCGTGCGCCGCGTGCCGGTGCCCGCCGGCGTCGACGACGACGCCTGGTACGCCGTCGACATGGGCCGCTGGACGCTGCCGGGCGGCGCGCAGGCGCTCGCCGACGGGTTCGACGCCGAGGTGACGGTGCGCGGCCTGCCGGTCACGCGGCCGGCCCTGGGCGTCGACGTGGGCAACCCGCACACGGTGCTCGCGCTCGCCGACGAGTCCGAGCTCGCGGCGGCCGACCTCACGACGGCCCCCGACGTGGTGCCCGTGCCCCCGCACGGCACGAACGTGGAGCTCGTCGTCCCGCTCGGCGAGGAGCGGCTCGACGACGGGCCGGTCGGGCGCGTGCGGATGCGCGTGCACGAGCGCGGCGTCGGCGAGACCCGCTCGTGCGGGACCGGCGCGTGCGCGGCCGCGCTCGCGGTGCGCTCGTGGGCCGGGTCGGGCGCGCCCGACGTGTGGCTCGTCGACGTGCCCGGGGGGACCGTGCGCGTCACCGCCCTGCCGGACGGCCACGTCGAGCTGGCCGGCCCGGCCGTGCTCGTCGCGGACGCGACAGTCGACGTGACGGCGCTCGTCCGGTCGTGAGCCCCGTGGCCGAGCAGGTGCTGACGCCCGACGAGATCGGGGCGCCGCTGGGCGCGTCGGCGACCGTCGTCCAGCTCTCCAGCGCCTTCTGCATGCCGTGCCGGGCGACGCGCGCGGTGGTCGAGCGCGCGGTGGCCACGGCGACGGGCGTGACCGCGGTCGACCTCGACGTCGCCGACCACCTGGCGCTGGGGGAGCGGCTCGGCGTGACGTCGACGCCGACGGTGCTCGTGCTGGACGCCCGCGGACGGGTGCGGGTGCAGGCGGCGGGGGTGCCGACGCTCGCTCAGCTGCGCGCGGCGGTCGCCGCGGCGTCCGCCTGACGCGAGCCAGCGGGCTGCCGGATCCTCGTCGCCGCGAGAGCGGCCGCGACCGCGAGCACGGCGGTCACGGCCAGCGTCGGCGCGAACGCGTGGGAGATGTTGAACACGAGGCCGGTCACCGCCAGCGACAGCGCGGCGCCCAGCGAGTCGGTGGTGGTGAGCGCCGAGCTGTTCGTCCCCTGCGTCCCGGGGGCCGAGAAGGCCAGCACGAGGACCGTCTGCCGGGCGTAGGTCAGGCCCATGCCGGCGCCGCACACCGCCCACGCGACGATGACGACCGCGGCCGGCAGGTGCAGCCACGCGCCGACCGCCGTCCCGGTCACCGCGACCGCGACGAGCGCCGTCCCGACCCGGATCGCCCGCGCGTGCGGGAGGCGATCGCCCAGCCGGCCCTGCACCCAGGACGCCGACGCCCACGCGATCGCGGCCGCGGTGAGGGTCACCCCGGCGGTGGTCGGGGCGAAGCCGTACCGCTCGATGAGCAGGAACGGCAGGTAGACCTCGGCGCCGAAGAACGCGCCGGCGACAAGGCCGCGGGTGCCGATGACCGCGGGCAGGCCGGTCGCGAGCCGCAGGGTGCCGCGGGGGACGAGCGGTCGCAGGGCGGCGAGCGACACGGCGGCCGCCGCGGCCGCCAGGACGAGCGACCAGGGGACCCGCGCCTGCGCGGCGAGGTTGAGGCCGAGCACCCCACCCGCCGCGAGGACCGCCCAGGCGAGGCGGTCGCCGGCCGCCGCGGGCGCGTCCGACGCCTCGGGCGGCGGGCCGATGCGCAGCACCGCCGGCAGCACGACCGCCGCGACGGGCACGGTGAGCAGGGCGACGCCGAGGAACACCCAGCGCCAGCCCGCGTGCTGCGCGACGAGCCCGGCCAGCGGCGGACCGACCATGGACGGCAGCACCCATGCGGCCGAGAAGCCCGCGAACACGCGCGGCTGGACGACCGCGGGGTACAGCCGGCCGACGACGACGTAGAGCACGACCGACAGCGCGCCGCCGCCGAGCCCCTGGACCAGGCGGCCGGCGACGAGCACCGCCATCGTCGGCGCGAGCCCGGCGACGACGAGGCCCGCCGCGAACGTCGCCGCCGCGACGACCAGCGGGCGGCCGGGGCCTGCCCGGTCGGCCCAGCGGCCGGCGGCCACCATGCCGACGACGCCGGCGGCGACGGGGCCCGCGAACGCGAACGCGTAGAGCTGCGTGCCGTCGAGCCGCTCGGCGACCGTGGGCATCACGGTCGTCACGGCGAGCGACTCGAAGGCCGCCATGAAGGTCAGGGCGAACATGCCCCAGGTGGTGGGCCGCAGCGCCCGCCACGCGGCACGCGCCTGCGCGAGGTCGGTCGAGGGCTGGGGCTGCGGCACGGTCGTCCACCCTAGGGCGCGCCGCCGACGCGTCGGCGACGAGGCGCCGTCAGGGCGACGTGACCCCGAGCACGCGGAAGCCCTTGGCGCTCGCGGCGCGCTCGACGCGGTGCTCGGGCAGCTGCTCCGCCAGCCACCGCTGCAGGGAGTCGGCGCCGAGGTTGCGCCCCACGACGAGCCACGCGGTGCCGCCGGGCTCCAGGCGCGGCAGCCAGCGCAGGAGCAGCGCGTGCAGCGCCTCCTTGCCGACCCGGATCGGCGGGTTGGACCAGATCGTCGCGAACCGCACGTCGTCGGGGACGTCGTCGGGCTCGACCGCCCGCACGCCCGTGAGCCCCGCCCGGGACGCGTTGCGACCCACCAGGTCGAGCGCCCGCCGGTTGACGTCGACCGCCCACACGCGGGCCCGCGGGCTGCGCAGCGCGAGCTCCAGCGCGACCGGGCCCCAGCCGCACCCGAGGTCGAGCAGGTCGCCGTCGGTCGGCGGCGCCGGCACGCTGCGGAGCAGCACCTGGGTGCCGAGGTCGACGTGGTCGGGCGAGAACACGCCGCCCGCGGTCTCGACGACCAGCCGGCGGCCGGCGAGCTCGACGTCGACCGTCCGCCGCTCGTCGGCGGACGCCGGCTCGGCGGTGAAGTAGTGGTCGTGCGTCACGCGCGCGACCCTATCGCCGGGGCACCGACGCGCGGTCACCGAGCCGTCCGCGAGCCCTCGGCCCTCGGCGAAACCGGTCGACCGCGCGGCGAGCGCGTGTCAACCTGGAGGTCGGGCAGCAGTGCCCCGACCGTCGGCCCGAGCCGACCGTGCACCGAGAGGAACCGTGTGAACCAGCCGAGCACCCCCCGCGAGAACCCGGGCGCCGACGCCCGCACGCCGCAGGAGGTGGCCGACGACGTCGTCGCGCGGGTGCTCGCCCGCGCCGGCACCGCGCTGCACTCCGGTGGCACCGTCCACTCCACCTACGACGGCGACCAGCTCGACCTCGAGGAGCGCACGTCGCTGCGCCGCGTCGCCGGCCTGTCGACCGAGCTCGAGGACGTCACCGAGGTCGAGTACCGCGCCCTGCGCCTCGAGCGCGTCGTGCTCGTCGGGCTGTGGTCCGGCGGCACGGCGGCGGACGCCGAGGTGTCCTTGCGGGAGCTCGCCGCGCTGGCCGAGACGGCCGGCTCGCAGGTGCTCGAGGGGCTCCTGCAGCGGCGGGCCAAGCCGGACCCCGGCACGTACCTGGGCTCCGGCAAGGCGGCCGAGCTCGCGTCCGTCGTGGCCGCCGTGGGCGCCGACACCGTCGTCGTCGACGGCGAGCTCGCCCCGTCGCAGCGCCGCTCGCTGGAGGACATCGTCCGCGTCAAGGTCGTCGACCGGACGGCCCTGATCCTCGACATCTTCGCCCAGCACGCCAAGTCCCGGGAGGGCAAGGCGCAGGTGGAGCTCGCGCAGCTCGAGTACCTCCTGCCGCGCCTGCGCGGGTGGGGCGAGTCGATGTCCCGGCAGGCCGGTGGCCAGGTCGGCGGCGCCGGGGCCGGCATGGGCTCGCGCGGTCCCGGCGAGACGAAGATCGAGCTGGACCGCCGCCGCATCCGCAACCGGATGGCGAAGCTGCGCCGCGAGATCGCCGCCATGGAGCCCGCACGCCGTACGAAGCGCTCGTCGCGCCGCCGGCACGCGATCCCCTCGGTCGCGATCGCGGGCTACACCAACGCCGGCAAGTCGTCGCTGCTCAACCGGCTGACGAACGCCGGCGTGCTCGTCGAGAACGCGCTGTTCGCGACCCTGGACCCCACGGTCCGGCGCGCGGAGACGAGCGACGGGCGCGTCTACACGCTCGCCGACACGGTCGGGTTCGTCCGGGCGCTGCCCCACCAGCTCGTCGAGGCGTTCCGCTCCACGCTGGAGGAGGTCGCCGACGCGGACCTCATCCTGCACGTCGTGGACGCGTCGCACCCCGACCCGGAGGGCCAGATCGCGGCGGTCCGCCACGTGTTCGCCGACATCCCCGGGGCGATGGACGTGCCGGAGATCGTCGTGCTCAACAAGGCGGACGTGGCCGACCCCGAGGCGATCGCCCGGCTGCGCTCGCGCGAGCTGCACTCCATCGTGGTCTCCGCCCACTCCGGCGAGGGCATCGCGCAGCTGCAGGAGCTCATCGCCGACCAGCTGCCGCGTCCCGGCGTCGAGGTCGACGTCGTCGTGCCGTACCACCGGGGGGACCTGGTCAGCCGCGTGCACGAGCACGGTGACATCGACCACGAGCGGCACACGGACGCGGGCACCGAGCTGCGGGCCCGCGTGGACGAGGCCCTGGCGGCGGAGCTGCGCGCCGCCGCCGTCCGGAGCGCCTGACGCCGGCCCGTCGGGCACCGCGGCTCGCCTAGGCTGACGCGGTGCCCGCCCGACCCCTGAGCCGCGACGCCGACCCGGCCGCCGAGAGCGGCGGGGACGCCGCGCCGGCAGCGGCGCCGGCGCGCGACGCCGTCGCGGTCGGGGAGCTGCTCGACGTGGCGGTCGCCGCGCTCGGCGGCGCACGGCGCGACGGTCAGCACCGGATGGCCGACGAGGTCGCGCAGACCTTCGCCACGGGTGAGCACCTGCTCGTCCAGGCCGGCACCGGGACGGGCAAGTCCCTCGGGTACCTCGTCCCGGCCGTCCGCCACGCGGTGCTGGAGGACGAGCGCGTCGTCGTCTCGACGGCGACCCTCGCGCTCCAGCGGCAGGTCGTGACGCGCGACCTCCCGCTCACCGCCACGGCGCTCGCCCCCCACCTGCCGCGCACGCCGACGATCGCCCTCCTCAAGGGCTGGCACAACTACCTGTGCCTGCACAAGGTCGAGGGCGGCTACCCCGACGACGAGCCGGGCGCCCTGTTCGACCTGCCGGAGCGGCCCGGGGCGGCGGAGCACCCCGGGCCCGCCGGGACGCTCGACGAGAGCCTCGGCGAGCAGGTGGTCCGGCTGCGCGAGTGGGCCGCCGAGACGGACTCCGGCGACCGGGACGACCTCGTGCCGGGGGTGGGCGACCGCGCGTGGCGGCAGGTCTCCGTGACGTCGCTGGAGTGCCTCGGCTCGGCGTGCCCGCACCTCGCGGAGTGCTTCCCCGAACGTGCGCGGGGTCGGGCACGCGAGGCCGACGTCGTCGTGACGAACCACGCGATGCTCGGCATCGCGGCGACCGGGTCCCCGAACGTGCTGCCGGAGCACCAGGCCCTCGTCGTCGACGAGGCGCACGAGCTCGTCGACCGGGTGACCGCGCAGGCGACCGCCGAGCTGTCGGTCGCGACGATCGAGCACGCGGCGCGCCTGGCGCGCCGGCACGGCGGCATCCCCACGACCGACCTCGACTCGGCGGCCGGCGCGCTCGCCGGTGTGCTCGTCGAGATGCCGGAGGGCCGGTTCCGCGACGGCCTGCCGCCCCACGCGCACACGGCGGTCGCCGCCGTGCGCGACGCGGCCCGGACGCTGCTCACCGCGCTCAAGCCGGACGGCGCGAAGCCCAAGGGCGAGGAGGGCGGCCTCAAGATGGCCGCGGCGGCGATGCTCGCGCTGTTCGAGGTCGCCGAGCGCATGACCGCGGACGACGACGGGCGGGACGTGCTGTGGTGCGCCCGGTCCGAGGACCGGCGCGGCAGCACCCTGACCCGCCTGCACGCGGCGCCGCTCGCGGTCCACGGCCTGGTCCGGACGCACCTGCTCGAGGGGCGCTCGGCGGTGCTCACGTCGGCGACGCTCGCGCTCGGCGGGTCGTTCGAACCGGTCGCCCGGTCCGTCGGGCTCGAGCGCGGGGCCGCCGACGGCCCGGTCGCCGAGCAGCCGGAGGCCGCTCCGTCGGCGGCCACCGCGGCGCCCGGCTCGCTGCGGTGGCGCGGCCTGGACGTCGGCAGCCCGTTCGACTACCGCCGCCAGGGCATCTGCTACATCGCGCGGCGGCTGCCCCCGCCCGGTCGGGAGCCCGCGACGGAGGCCCAGCTCGACGAGATCGAGGCGCTGGTGCGCGCGGCCGGCGGGCGCACGCTCGGCCTGTTCTCCTCCCGCCGCGCCGCCCAGGCCGCCGCCGTCGCGATGCGCGAACGGCTCGACGTGCCCGTGCTGCTGCAGGGCGACGACCAGCTCCCGACGCTCGTCGCGCGGTTCGCCGCGGACGAGCCCACGTGCCTGTTCGGCACCCTCTCGCTCTGGCAGGGCGTCGACGTGCCGGGGGCCACCTGCCGGCTCGTCGTGATCGACCGCATCCCGTTCCCCCGTCCGGACGACCCGGTGCGCTCGGCGCGCTCCGACGCGGTCGCCGCGTCCGGCGGCAACGGCTTCATGGCGGTCGCGGCCACGCACGCCGCGCTGCTGCTCGCCCAGGGCGCGGGCCGGCTCGTCCGCACGACCGACGACCGGGGCGTCGTGGCCGTCCTCGACCCGCGGCTGGCGACCGCGCGGTACGGCGAGTACCTCCTGCGCTCGATGCCGGACTTCTGGCGCACGACCGACCTCGCGGTCGCGACGGCGGCGCTCGAGCGGCTGGCCGGCTGAGCCTGTGCCTCGGGCGGTCGCGGCCACGGGTCCAGACCGCCTAGCCTTCGAGGGTCCGGCGCCGCACGCGGCGCCCGGACCTGGACCGACGAGGCTGAGCACGACGGGGAGGCGCGGCATGACCGACGGCACCGACATCGACGAGGAGGGCCTCGGCGCCTCCGACCGCCGGGTGCGCCGCACCTCGAAGCTCGCGATCGTGGGCGCGGGCGCCGTCGGCGCGACGATGGCGTACGCCGCGCTCATGCGTGGCGCCGCCCGGACCGTCGCGCTGTACGACATCAACACCGCGAAGGTGGAGGCGGAGGCGCTGGACCTCGGCCACGGCGTGCAGTTCATGCCCATGGCGGACGTCGTGGGCTCCGACGACATCGCGGTGTGCGCCGACGCGGACGTCGTCATGTTCACCGCGGGTGCCAAGCAGCGCCCGGGCCAGACGCGCATCGAGCTCGCGGAGGCGACGATCGGCCTCGTCAAGAAGGTGCTCCCCGAGCTCGTGGCGGTCGCGCCGGACGCGACGTACGTGATGGTCACCAACCCCGTCGACATCGTCACCTACGCGGCGCTCAAGATCTCGGGCCTGCCTCCGAACCAGCTCTTCGGCTCGGGCACCGTCCTGGACTCCTCGCGCCTGCGGTACCTCGTCGCCCAGCACACCGGGGTCGCGGTCCAGAACGTGCACGCGTACATCGCGGGGGAGCACGGCGACACCGAGCTCCCGCTGTGGAGCTCGGCGACGATCGGCTCCGTGCCGCTGCTGGACTGGCAGGGCCTGCACGGCAGCGGGCCGCTCACCCGGGAGGTGCGGGACCGGATCGCGCGGGAGGTCGTCGAGTCGGCCTACCGGATCATCGAGGGCAAGGGCGCCACGAACTACGCGATCGCGCTGGCCGGCTCGCGCATCATCGAGGCGGTCCTCAAGGACGAGCGGCGCATCCTGCCCATCTCGTCCCTGCTCGACGACTACCACGGCATCAGCGACGTGTGCCTGTCGGTGCCCACGCTCGTGGGGAGCTTCGGCGCCGGTGACCGCCTGCCGATCCCGATGTCGGTCGACGAGCTCTCGGGCCTGCACCGGTCGGCGGACGCGCTGCGCGAGGTCGCGAGGTCCTTCGGCTTCTGAGCCGTCCGACGAGGGCCGAGGGCTCCCGGGTCCGCCGGACCGGGAGCCCTCGGCACATCGCTCGCGGGCCGCCCCCGCGTGCGGGCGGCCCAGGTCCGTCAGAGGCTGCGCAGCACGCTGACGACGCGCCCCAGGATGGTGGCGTCGTCCCCGGGGATGGGGGCGTAGGCCGCGTTCTGCGGCAGGAGCCAGACGTGGCCGTCCGTCCGCTTGAGCGTCTTGACGGTCGCCTCGCCGTCGAGCATGGCCGCGACGATCTCGCCGTTCTCGGCCACCGGCTGGCGCCGCACGACCACCCAGTCGCCGTCGCAGATGGCGGCCTCCACCATGGAGTCGCCGCTGACCTTGAGCAGGAACAGGTCCCCCTCGCCGACGAGCTGGCGGGGGAGCGGGAAGACGTCCTCCACGACCTGCTCCGCGAGGATCGGCCCACCGGCGGCGATCCGGCCGACGACGGGCACGTAGGAAGGGCTCGGCCGCTGGTCGTTCTCGGGCGCGTCGGCGTCCGCCAGGGCGACGACGGGCGGCCAGGCGCTCACGCCGCGCGAGTCGTCGGGATGGACGACCTCGATGGCGCGCGGGCGGTTCGGGTCGCGGCGCAGGTAGCCCTTGCGCTCCAGGGCCGTGAGCTGGTGCTTGACGCTCGACGGGCTGGTGAGACCGACCGCCTCGCCGATCTCGCGCATGCTCGGCGGGTAGCCGCGGCTCTCGACGGACGAGCGGATGGTCTCGAGGACGAGCCGCTGGCGGCTCGTCAGCCCGTCGGGGCCGGCGGCGCCGTCGGGGAGCGCGTGCACGGTCGCGAGCTCGTCGGCGGCCTCGGCGTCGCCCCTGGTGTCCCGTCCGTCGGTCACTGCGTGTCCTCCCGTGCGTGCGTCGTCCCGCTCTGCCCGTGCGCCGTGCGTCCGCAGCCCGTCCCGGTGGCGGCGGTCCGCGTCCTCGCAGGTCGCGTGCCGTGTCAGTGGTCCGTGGTGCGCTGTGCGTGCGCCGCCAGCCTAGGGCCGGTGGCCTGCCGTTTCAAACATCTGTTCGAGCGTGTCTCTGGACGATGTCGGAGCCTGCTGGTAGACATCCGTACAGGCGTTCGACGAACAGGTGTTCGACGGACGAGACGACGGAGAGGCGCCGAGGGGCGCCGGCGAGGAGTGGTCGAGATGAGCGCGATGGCGGTGGCACCGGGGATCGGTCGGGTCGTGCCGGCACGCGACGCACGGACCCGCGGCGGGAGCGCGCACGAGGCCCGGCGCGCCCCGGCCGGCGAGCTGCGTCTGACGGCCCGCGGGCGCGCCGTGCTCATCGTGCTGGCGCTCGCGCTCGTCGGGCTCGTCGGGCTGATGGGCGGCCGCGCCCTGGCCGCGGGCGACCCGGCGCGGACCCCTGCCGTGGTCGAGCACGTCGTGGCGCCGGGCGAGACGCTGTGGGACATCGCGGCCACCGTGACGCCTGCGGGAGAGTCGGTGAACAGCACGGTCGGCCAGCTGGTCCGGCTCAACGGGCTCTCGAGCGACCAGCTCATGGCCGGCCAGACGATCGCGCTGCCGCGCGGCTGACCGGTCCCGCCCGGGGTGTTGCCGGGTGCGCGATCGTAAGGATAGGTTTGCCTTACCTCGAACGGGCTGGGGGGTTCGCTCGGGGGAGTGGTCGCCGACGGTCCGCCGTCGTCCCGACCGCTGCATCGCGTGCGCAGCCGAGGCGAGTCGTCTGCGCGGGGACGGGGGCGTCCCGACGAGGGCGGCCGCCGTTCGCGGCGGCCGCCCTCGTGCGACCCGCATCCGGTCCGACGGCTCCTCCGCGCGCCGTCGGCCGCTCGGGCGGGCCGTCCGTCGCCTTGCCTGTCGCGCACCGGTGGCCTAGCGTCGCCTGGTCGTCCGTCGGTGCGCGCGCGCCCTCGACGAGGGCTCCGGCCCACGGACCCAGCGGAGGAACACCGTGCACTGCCCCTTCTGCCGCCACCCCGACTCCCGGGTCGTCGACTCCCGGACCTCCGACGACGGCGCCTCGATCCGCCGCCGTCGGCAGTGCCCGGCGTGCAACCGCCGGTTCACCACCGTCGAGACGACCAGCCTGTCCGTCGTGAAGCGCTCCGGCGCCACCGAGCCGTTCAGCCGCGAGAAGATCGCCGGCGGCGTGCGGAAGGCCTGCCAGGGGCGCCCCGTGAGCGAGGACGACCTCGCGCTCCTGGCGCAGAAGGTCGAGGAGACGCTGCGGTCCTCGGGCTCCGCCGAGATCGACGCCTACGAGATCGGGCTCGCGATCCTCGGCCCGCTGCGGGACCTCGACGAGGTGGCCTACCTGCGGTTCGCGAGCGTGTACCAGGCGTTCGAGTCGCTCGAGGACTTCGAGGCGGCCATCACTGTGCTGCGTGCCGAGCGGGACGCGCCGCCGGAGCCCGCGGGGTCGGAGCCGCAGGAGTCGGGCGCGAACGCCTGACCCCACGCCGGGCCGGGCGCCCGGGCCGGGTGCCGGGTCGCGGCGCGCGCGGCGACTCAGAGGTCGCTCGACCGCGACGCCCAGAGGTTGATGCCCGCGTCGACGGCGTGCGGCTCGATGGTCGCCAGCTCCTCCTCCGACAGGGCCGGCCCGTCGGCCACCCGCAGGCTGTCGTCCAGCTGCTCCGTCGTCCGCGCCCCGACCAGCACCGTGGTCACCCGCGGGTCGCGCAGCACCCAGGCGAGCGCGAGCTGGGCGAGCGTGCGCCCGCCCTCGCGCGCGACCGCCTCGAGCGCGGACACGTGCGCGAGCGTCTCGTCGGTGAGCCACTCGGGGCGCATCGGGCCCCCGCGCGCGGCACGCGAGTCGTCGGGGATGCCGTGGGAGTAGCGCCCGCCCAGGAGCCCCTGGGCGAGCGGGCTGAACGCGACGACGGCCATCCCGGCCCCGGCCGCGACGTCGAGCAGGGAGCGCCCGTCGTCGCCGGGCTCCTCGACCCACCGGTTCACCATCGAGTAGGACGGCTGGTGGACGGCGAGGTGCACGCCGAGGCCGCGCGCCACCTCCAGCGCCTCGGCGGTGCGTCGCGCGGAGTACGACGAGATGCCGACGAGACGCGCCTTGCCGGCGTCGAGCGCGCGGCCCAGCGCCCCGATGGTCTCCTCGAGCGGCGTGCGCGCGTCGTAGCGGTGGCTGTAGAAGACGTCGACGGCGTCGAGGCCGAGGCTGCGCAGCGACTCGTCGAGCGACGCGGTGAGGTACTTCGCGGAGCCGAACTCGCCGTACGGGCCCGCCCACGCGCCGTACCCCGCCTTGGTGGTGACGAGCAGCTGCTCCCGCACGTGCCGGAGGTCGGTGGCGAGCAGCCGCCCGAGCGACTCCTCGGCGGCGAACGACGGGGGGCCGTAGTTGTTGGCCAGGTCGAGGTGCGTGACACCCCGCTCGACCGCGTGCAGGACGAGCCGGCGCTGGTCCGCGAAGGGCACGCCGTGGCCGAAGTTCTGCCAGAGCCCGAGCGAGAGGACGGGCAGCGAGAGGCCGCCGGCGCGGCGCTGGGGCAGGCTGCCCGGGACGACGGGGCCGGGAGACGGGTCGCTCATGCCTCGACCGTACCGAGCCGGGGCTCGTCGCCCGCCACCGGCCCGTCGGCTCCTCGGCCGGGGCAATGGGTTGGCGCGCGGCGCCCGCGTCGTCCAGGCTGGGACGACGTGCCGGCCGACGTCGGCACGCCCGACGCCGGGCCGGACCCGGCCGCGACGAAGGAGGCCCCGATGGCGCAGCAGGACGGACCGCCCGCCGTGAGCGAGGACGCCAAGGCGAGGTTCCGCGAGGCCCTCGAGCGCAAGAAGGCGCAGGCGCACCGCACGACGGACGCCTCGGCGAACACCGGTGCCGTGCACGGCTCGGAGACCAACGGGCCGGCGCAGCGCCGGTTCCAGCGCAAGAGCGGGTCGGCCTGACCGACCGGTGCGCGCGCGCACCCCTGGCACGACGCAGGGCCGGCACCCCGACGGGTGCCGGCCCTGCGTCGTGGTCGGGCGGTGAGGGTCAGGACAGCACGCGCAGCCGGACCGACTCGGGGCGGGACTCCAGCGCGCGCACCGCAGCGTCCTCCACGGGGGTCGCGGTGTCGGTCACGACGTAGCCGTACTCGCCCCAGGTGCCGAGGATCTGGCTCTCGATGTTGACATCGTGCTCGGCGAGCGTCGCGTTGACCGCCGCGAGGACGCCGGGGACGTTGCGGTGGATCCAGGCGAGCCGGTGCACGCCGGGCCGCTGGTCGAGCGTGAGCCCCGGGATGTTGACGGACAGCGTCGTGGTCCCGGTGGTGAAGTAGTCGCGGGCCTTCGTCGAGACGAACTGCGCGATCGCCTCCTGGGCCTCCTCCGTCGAGCCACCGGTGTGGGGCGTCAGGATGACGTTCGGCAGGCCGCGCAGCTCGGACTCGAACGGGTCGCCCTTGCGCTTGGGCTCCACCGGGAAGACGTCGATCGCGGCGCCCGAGAGGTGTCCGGACACGATCGCGTCCCGGACGGCGGCGGGGTCGACGACGAAGCCGCGGGAGAGGTTGAGCAGGAGGGCGCCGGGCCGCATGCGGGCGATCTGCTTCGCGCCGAACAGACCGGCGTTGCCGGCGCGGCCGTCGACGTGCAGCGTGACGACGTCGGACGCCTCGAGCAGCTCGTCGAGGGTGTCCATGCGGCGCGCGTTGCCGAGCGCGAGCTTCTCCTGGGTGTCGTAGAACACGACGGACATGCCCAGGTTCTCGGCGAGCACCGAGAGCTGGGTGCCGATGTTGCCGTAGCCGATGATGCCGAGCGTGCGGCCGCGGATCTCGTGCGCGCCGACGGCGGACTTGTTCCACACGCCGTCGTGCATCGCCCGGTCGAACTCGGTCAGGCGGCGCGTGAGCGCGATGATCTCCGCGATGGCGATCTCGACGACCGAGCGCGTGTTCGAGTAGGGCGCGTTGAAGACGGTGACGCCGCGCGCGGCGGCCGCGCGCAGGTCGATCTGGTTGGTGCCGATGCAGTAGGCCCCGATCGCGACGAGGTCGTGCGCCTGCGCGAGCACCTCGGCGGACACGTGGGTCTTGGAGCGGATGCCCAGCCACTGCACGCCCTGGAGCGCCTCGACGAGCTCGTGCTCGTCCAGCGCGCCCGTCCGGGTCGTGACGTCGAACCCGGAGGCCTCGAGGATCTCGCGGGCCCGGGGGTGCAGGTTTTCGAGGAGCAGAGCCTTCAGCACCGGACCATGGTGCGCCTTCTCACGGTGCGGGCACACGCTCGTCCGAAAGCCGGACACGGCGGCGACCGGCCACGCGGCCGCCGCCGCGCCTCACAGACCGGCGGGCAGGTCCCCGGCGTGCACGACGTGCAGCCGCAGCGTCGGTCGCGTCATCGCCACGTACAGGTCGCCCGCCCCGCCGTCCCCCACCTCGCGCGGCTCGACGAGCACGACCACGTCGAACTCGAGCCCCTTCGTCTCCACGGGCGTGAGGACGACCAGCGGAGCGTCGAGGTCGGCGGCGTCGGTGCCGGACCCCGCCGCCACCTCCACGCCCGCGTCCGCCAGCGCCGCCAGGAGGCCCGGCACGCGGCCGCCGACCGCGACGACCGCCACGCGCCCGGCGCCCTCGGACGTCGTCACCTCGGCCACCGCCTTGGCGGCGGTCCGGGCGGCCAGTGTCGCGAGCTCCGGCTCGGTGGTCCCCTCGAGGACGAGCGCCTCGGGGACCTCCCGCGCCGACGTCAGGCGGCTGACCGGCAGCCCCGCCGCCTGGGCGACCCGCCGCGCGGCGTCGGCGACCGACGCCGGCGTGCGGTAGTTGACCGTGAGCTCCTCGAGCCGCCACGAGCCGCGCAGCACCGGGTCGAGCGTGCGCGCCCAGCTCCGCGACCCCGCGGCGGCGCTCGTCTGGGCCACGTCCCCGACGATCGTCAGGGACCGCGTGGGCACCCGGCGCAGCAGCGCGCGCCAGGCCATCGCCGAGAGCTCCTGCGCCTCGTCGACCACCACGTGGCCGTACGTCCAGGTGCGGTCCGCCGCCGCGCGCTCCGCCGTCGTCAGGCGGGGTCCCGACGCCGAGAACCGGTCCGCCAGCAGCTCGGCCGAGACCAGGCCGCTGCTGCCGCTCGACTCCAGGACCTGCCGCGCGTAGGCGACCTCCTCGGCCCGTCGGCGCTCGTCCGCGCGGGCCTGCGCGCGCGCGACCTGGTCGTCCTCGCCGAGCAGCTCCGCGGCCTCGTCGAGCAGCGGGACGTCCGCCGGCGTCCACCCGGCGTCCGGGTCGCGCCGCAGCAGCGCGCGGTCGCGCGCGGACAGCTGCGGGGCGGCGCGCTCCAGCCGGTGCGGCTTCGACCACAGGTCGGCGACCAGCTTCTCGGGCGTGAGGGGCATCCACGCGAGGTTGAGCGCGACGCGCACGTCGCGGTGCGAACGCAGCTCCTCGAGGATCTCGCCCCGCTCGTCGGCGGGCACCTCCCAGCCGAGCTGGTCCACGTACTGCTGGGCGAGGCGGCCGAGCATGTCCCGCACGAACGTCACGCGCGCGAGGTTGTGCGGCCGGTGCTGGCGCCGCGCGCGGCCCATGGCCGCGGCGACGTCCTGCGGGGTGATGACCACGGTCCGGCCCTCGACCCGCACCCGGACGGGCTCGGCGGGCACGCGCTGCCGGTCGCGCACAGCCCTCTCGACGACCTGCGCCATGACTGCGCGGCCCTTGATCTCGGCGACGCGCTCGTCCTCGGTCCCCGTCGCGGCGACGCCCGGCACGAGCTGCGCGACCGTCGTCGTCACGACACCGGTCTCGCCGAGCGACGGCAGCACCTGGTCGATGTACCGCAGGAATGTCCGGCTCGGGCCGACGAGCAGCACGCCGGAGCGCTCGAGCGTGCGCCGGTGCGCGTACAGGAGGTACGCGGCGCGGTGCAGCGCGACCGCGGTCTTGCCGGTCCCGGGCCCGCCCTGGACGACGAGAGCGCCGGACAGCTCGGAGCGGATGATGCGGTCCTGCTCGGCCTGGATGGTCGCGACGATGTCGCCCATGCGACCGGTGCGCCCGGCCCGGAGCGCGGCGAGCAGGGCGCCCTCGCCGGACAGCCCCGCGAGGCGCTCGTCGGCGTCCTCCGCGCTCAGCAGGTCGAGGTCCAGCACCTCGTCCTCGACGCCCGTCACCGTCCGGCCGCGGGTGACGAGGTGACGGCGGCGCACGACGCCGTCCGGGTGCGCCGCGGTCGCCCGGTAGAACGCCTGGGCGGCCGGTGCGCGCCAGTCCGTGAGCAGCACCGACTGGTCCTCGTCGGTGAGGCCGATGCGACCGATGTAGCGCCGGTCGCCGTCGTCGAGGTCGAGCCGGCCGAAGACGAGGCGGTCCTCGACCGCCTCGAGCTGCGCGAGCCGGTCCTCGTACAGCGTCGCGAAGGCGTCCCGCTCGCTGCGGTTCTGCGGCGACCCCGAGGGCCCCGCGCGGCGCACCTGGGCCAGCCGGTCCCGCGTCGCGGCCCGCTGCTCGTCGAGCCGCCCGTACAGCGCGTCGACGACCCGCTGCTCGGCCGGTCGTCCGTCCTCGTTCACCTGCACGTGCGCTCCCGTCGGTCCGTCGCCCCGCCGGCCGTCGGGCACGTGCCCGCGCGGCGGCCGTCCATTATCCGCCTGCGGGGTCCGCCGGGGGGACCGGCGTCCGGGTGGCGGTCCGGACATACCGCCTGACGTGGGCTCTCGACTGCGACGAGCGGCACGGTTGCCCGTACGCTGCGGTTGCGCCGGACCGAGAGGAGACCCGTGAGCCAGCCAGCGCCTGAGGCGGCACGCCCCGCGTCGTCCCTCGAGCCGACCGCCGCCGGCGTCCGCCCGGTGCCCGGGGACGGGCCCCTGCGCATCCTCCTCGTCGAGGACGACCCCGGTGACGCGCTGCTGGTCCGGGAGAACCTCGAGGACGCGGGGATCGTGTTCGAGCTCGACTGGGTCCGCACGCTGGACGAGGCGGTGCGCCGCGCCGACTGCGACTGCGTCCTGCTCGACCTCGGGCTGCCCGACGCGACCGGGATCGGCGTCGTCGAGCGCATGCTCGCCGCCGGGGCCCGCGCCGTCGTGGTGCTCACCGGCCTCGCGGACACGGGAGCCGGCCTGCAGGCCCTCGCCGCCGGTGCCCAGGACTACCTCGTCAAGGGCGAGGTCGACGGCGACCAGCTCGCGCGGTCGGTCCGGTACGCGACGCAGCGTCGCCGCCTCGAGGAGACCGACCGCGCGCTGTACCGCAGCCTGGTCCGCGCCGAGGAGAACCTGCGGTTCGAGCGGGCCCTGCTGCCGGTCCCGGCGGTGCAGGACCCGCTGCTCGAGGTCCAGGTGGGGTACCGCGCCGGCCGCGACGGCCTGCTGGGCGGCGACTTCTACGACGTCGTCGAGCGCGCGGACGGCTCCGTCCTCGCGCTCGTGGGCGACGTCTGCGGGCACGGGCCCGACGAGGCCGCCCTGGGCGCGACCCTCCGCACCGCGTGGCGCACGCTCGTGCTGGCCGGCACCGCCACGCCGGAGCTGTTCGGCCTGCTCGAGCGCGTCCTCGTCTCCGAGCGGGCGCGGCCGGAGGTGTTCACCACCGTCGCGATGCTGGAGGTCGCGGCGGAGCGCACGTCGGCGGACCTGTACCTCGCCGGCCACCCCGCCCCCTTCGTCGTCGGGCCGCCGACGCGCGTGATCCCGGCCGAGCGGCGCGGCCGCGCGCTCGGGATCCCCGTCGACGGCGGCTGGCCCGCGCAGCGCCTGGAGCTCGGGGAGCGGTGGCGCGTCCTGCTGTACACCGACGGCCTCGTCGAGGCGACGTTCGCGGGCAGCACCGAGCGCCTGGGCAAGCCGGGGCTGGTGCGCGTGGTCGACGACGCCCTGGCCGTGCGTGCGGGCAGCGGCCGCGACGACGGCCTCGTCACGCAGGTCGTCCAGGACGTGCGGGCGCTGCACGGCGGCGACCTGGTCGACGACGCCGCGCTCGTCGTCGTGGGGTGGGGCGCGTGACGTCGAGCGAGACCCGCCGCCCGTCCACCCTGCGGCGCCGCCTGCTCGTCCTGCTCGTGACGTCCGGGCTCGCGCTCGGCCTCGTGGTCGCCGGCACGGGCGTGGTGCTCGCCCGCCTGGTCGACCGGCAGGACGCGGTCACCCGCACCTACTTCGACGCCATCACGGCGGCCGACTCCGCGCTCGTCCACCTCGTCGACGCCGAGACCGCCGTGCGCGGCTACGCGCTCACGGGCGACACGGTGACGCTCGAGCCGTACCAGCGCGCGGTCGACGAGATCTCGTTCGAGACCCTGGCGGAGCGCGAGCGCACCAGTGGCGACGCCGCGCTCGCCGGCGCGGCCCAGGACGCCGCCGACTCGGCGCAGGTCTGGTTCGACGAGTTCGCCGCCCCCGTCATCGCGTCGGTCCAGGCCGACGGCACGTCGTCCGTCTCGACGTCGACGGTCGAGGCCGGCAGGCGCCTGTTCGACGCCACGCGCGCGGACGCGCAGGTCTACATCGACCTGCTGCGCGAGCGCCGCGGCGCGGCGGTGCGCGAGCTGGCGACGTGGATGTCGGTCGCCACCTGGACCGTCGTGCTGCTGGTCGCCGCGGCCGTCGCGCTCGGCGTCGCGCTGTGGGTCGCGCTGCGCCGGTGGGTCGTCGAGCCGCTCGACTCCCTCGCGGCCGACGCGCGCGCCGTCGCGTCGGGCGACCTGCGCCACCCGGTGGTCGCGACCGGCCCCGGGGAGATCGCGAGCGTGGCGCACGACGTGGAGTCCATGCGGACGACGCTGGTCGCGCAGGTCGAGGAGGTCGAGCGCTCGCGCGCCGAGATCCAGGACGCGCACGCCCGGCTCTCCGAGCAGACCGAGGAGCTCGAGCGCAGCAACCGCGACCTCGAGCAGTTCGCGTACGTGGCGTCCCACGACCTGCAGGAGCCGCTGCGCAAGGTCGCCAGCTTCACGCAGCTGCTCCAGAAGCGGTACGGCGGGCAGCTCGACGAGCGCGCGGACCAGTACATCGAGTTCGCGGTCGACGGCGCGAAGCGGATGCAGCGGCTCATCCAGGACCTGCTGGGCTTCAGCCGCGTCGGCCGGGTGTCCGGCGAGCTCACCGACGTCCCCCTCGACGACGCGCTCGCCCAGGCGCTCGACAACCTCGAGGAGGCCGTCGCGGAGACGGGCGCCCAGGTGACGCACGACGAGCTGCCCGTGGTGCGCGGGGAGCGGCCGCTGCTCGTCCAGCTGCTGCAGAACCTGGTCGGCAACGCGGTCAAGTTCCGCCACCCCGACCGGGTGCCGCAGGTCCACCTGTCGGCGGAGCGCGACGGCGACGAGTGGGTCGTGCGCTGCCGCGACAACGGCATCGGGATCGACGAGCAGTACGCCGAGCGCGTCTTCGTCATCTTCCAGCGCCTGCACGCCAAGGACGTCTACGAGGGCACCGGCATCGGCCTGGCCCTGTGCAAGAAGATCGTCGAGTTCCACGGCGGTCGGATCTGGATCGACCCGCCGGACGGGGAGGGCACCAGCATCCGCTGGACCCTGCCCGCCACGGACCCGCAGGCCCCCGCGGGGGAGAACGGAGACAGCCGTGCCTGAAGGCCGCAAGCCCATCGACGTGCTCCTGGTCGAGGACGACCCGGGCGACGTGCTCATGACGCGCGAGGCGTTCGAGGACCACAAGGTCGCGAACCGGCTCTCGGTCGTCGCCGACGGCGTGAGCGCCATGGCGTTCCTGCGCAAGGAGGGCGAGTACGCCGACGCGCCGACGCCGGACCTCGTCCTGCTCGACCTCAACCTCCCGCGGATGGACGGCCGCGAGGTGCTGCAGGCTCTCAAGGCGGACGCCGCGCTCCGCGCGATCCCCGTGGTCGTGCTGACCACGTCGGAGGCGGAGGAGGACGTCGTGCGCAGCTACTCGCTGCACGCCAACGCCTACGTGACCAAGCCCGTCGACTTCGACCGCTTCATCGACGTGGTGCGCCAGATCGACGAGTTCTTCGTCGAGGTCGTGCGGCTGCCCACGCGCTGAGACGGCGGGACCGCGCACGGGAAGCATCCCGGCTCGTCGGGCGTTGACCACGGCAGCGACGCCCGAGCAGGGCGCACGGTCGGACGGACGAGGAGCACCATGCTGGACCCGAGCGAGATCTACGAGGTGGACGCGCTGGCGGCGGCCGCGGTCCGGGCCCGCACCGGCGACGGTCAGGGGCCGGTCCTGATCCACGCGGTGCGCGGGTTCGTCGACGCGGGGAGCGCCGGCCAGCTGGCCGCCGAGCACCTCGGCGACGCGCTGCCGTCGTCGCGGCTCGTGACGTTCGACGTCGACCAGCTGGTCGACTACCGCTCCCGCCGGCCCGCCATGACGTTCGACTCCACGACGTGGACGTCGTACGCGGACCCCGAGCTCGTGGTCGACGTGGTCGAGGACGGCGCAGGGGTGCCGTTCCTGCTGCTCCACGGCGTGGAGCCGGACGTCCAGTGGGAGCGGTACGTCGCGGCGGTGCGGCAGATCGTCGAGCTCTTCGACGTGCCCCTCACCGTCGGCGTGCACGGCATCCCGATGGGCATCCCGCACACCCGCCCGGTGTCGGTGACCGCGTCCGCGACCCGCGCCGAGCTCGTCGCCGACCACACCTCGTGGTTCGGCACGGTGCAGGTGCCGGCCAGCGCGAGCGCGCTGCTCGAGCTGCGCCTCGGGGAGTCGGGGCACGACGCGATGAGCTTCGCCGTGCACGTCCCGCACTACCTCGCGCAGTCGGCGTACCCGCAGGCGAGCATGGCCGCGCTCGAGGGCATCGAGCGGGCGACCGGGCTCGACCTGCGCGTGGCGGCGCTCGAGCCCGCGGCGCGCGACGCGTCGGAGGAGATCGAGCGGCAGGTGCGCGGCTCCGAGGAGGTGGGTGCCGTCGTCAAGGCGCTCGAGGAGCAGTACGACGCGTTCACCCGCTCGATCGGCCGGCAGAGCCTGCTCGCGGGCTCGACCGACCTGCCCACCGCCGACGAGCTGGGCGCGGAGTTCGAGCGGTTCCTGGCCGAGCAGGGCGACGACGAGACGCGCTGACGCGGACCGGCGCCGAAGCGCCCGTTCGGGTGACGCGGCGGGCGTCCTTTACCCAATCGTTGTCGAATCCCGGCACGGGGGAGTGTCGAGGACGTGGCGCGGGTCACCACGGCGGTGCCACGATGCACCCGGTGCAGCGAGTGCACGCACCCCGGCGCCGTCGCCATCGAGCCGCGGCCTGCCCGCGGCCCGACGAGGCCGCTCCGGGTGCGCCGGTCGCTGCGCTGCGGCGCGGGTCCACCCGTCGCCTCGTCGGCCGTACACGAAGGAAGCAGGCACATGGCACAGGGCGCTGTGAAGTGGTTCAACGCCGAGAAGGGCTTCGGGTTCATCGCCCAGGACGACGGCGGCGCCGACGTCTTCGTCCACTACTCGGCGATCGAGGTCCAGGGCTACCGCACCCTCGAGGAGGGCCAGCGCGTCGAGTTCGAGATCACGCAGGGGGCCAAGGGCCCGCAGGCCGCGAGCGTCCGCCCGCTCTGAGCGGCGGCACCACGACCTCGTGACGGGGCCGGCACCCGAGGGTGCCGGCCCCGTCCGCGTGCTGGTCCGCGGCGGGAGCGCACGTCAGGACGGGTCGCGCAGCACGACGCCGGCGGCCGCGAAGCGAACCAGCTCGTCGCCGTGCAGCAGGCGGGCCGGGGCGGGCAGCGAGCGCACCGCGCGCCCCAGCGCCGGGTCGGCCAGCAGCGCGGGGTCGTCCGTGGCGGCCAGCACCACGTTCCCGTAGCCCCGCCCCCGGAGCAGCCCGGGCTCGGCGACGACCGCGACGTCGGCGAACAGCTCCCGCAGCGTCGCCGCCTCGGAGCGCGCGAGCGTGAGCGGCGCGCGGTCGGCGCAGTTGACGAGGTACACCCCGCCGACGCGCAGCACGCGCCGCACCTCGCGGGCCATCTCGAGGGTGCACACGTGGGCGGGGGTGCGGTCCCCGGCGAAGACGTCCCGCACGACGACGTCCGCGCGCTGCGCCCCGAGCTGCTCGACGACGGCGCGGGCGTCGCCGGTGCGCACCCGCAGGGCGGGGGAGCGCGGGAGGTCGAACCAGCCCCGCACGAGCTCGGGGAGCGCCGGGTCCAGCTCGACGGCGAGCTGGTGCGAACCTGGCCGGGCCGCGTCGAGCGCACGGGGGAGCGCGCAGGCACCGGCCCCCAGGTGCACGACGTCGAGGGGGCCCTCGGGGAGCCGCTCGACCACGGCGGCCATCTGCTGCATGTACTCGAAGACCAGGACGCGCGGGTCCGCCAGGTCCAGGTAGGAGCTCGGCACGCCGTTGACGAGCAGCGTGACGCCGTCCGGGTCGTCGGGGTCCGGGACCACCTCCACCGTGCCGGTCGGGACCTCCACCGGCCCCGACGGCCACCGGGGGCCCGTCCGCCCCGTTCCCGGTCGTGTCGGTGGGCGGTGGGAGGATCGGGTCACCCGGCCACGGTACGCACCGTGCCTCGCGGTGTGCCGGAGCGGCACGGCGGCTCGCGAGAGCGCCGGAGCCGTCCCTGCCGGTGGGAGCGATCGACGGGCCGGAGGGCTTGCATCGTTCGAACAGGTGTTCGATGATGGTGGGACGACGACGGCGCCCGACGGGGCGGGGACGAAGGAGGCGGTGACGATGGTGACGACGGTCCGCAGCGCCCCGCTGTCCGGTCGCGTGCACGACCTCCTGGGCCGCGCCGACGCCGAGCTGCTCGCCGCGCAGTTCTCCCCGGAGGCCTGGGAGCGGTTCTCGCACGCCCACCTCGCCGCGCTGCGCGCGGCCGCCGCGGTGGTCGCTCACCGTGGCCGCCCGGCCGGGCGCGGGGCCCCGCGCACCGTCTGGGGCATGCTCGAGCGCGTCGAGCCGGCGCTCGCCGCGTGGGGCCAGTTCTTCGCCGACGGCGCCGCGCTGCGGTCGGCCGTGGAGGCGGGGCGGTTCGACGCGGTCGACGACGCCCGGGCCGAGAGCACGCTGTGCGCGGCCGAGGACTTCCTCGACGAGGCGCGCCGGCTGCTCGAGTCCGACGCGACCCGTGCCGTCGAGGTCGAGCGGCGCGCCTCGTGAGCGCGCCGTGAGCCGAGGCCCGCGGTCGGACGCGGCGCGGCGCGACTGGGGCACCCAGGAGGACGGCTGCTCGATCCTGCACGTGGACATGGACGCCTTCTTCGCGTCCGTCGAGCTCGCGCGGCGCCCGCAGCTGCGCGGGCTGCCGGTCATCGTCGGCGGCGCGCAGCGCGGCGTGGTGCTGGCGGCGACCTATGAGGCGCGCGCGTACGGCGTGCACTCGGCGATGCCCATGGCGGCGGCCCTGCGGCTGTGCCCGCAGGCGGTCGTCGTGCCGCCGGACCACCACGCGTACCGCGAGGTGTCGGCCGGCGTCATGGAGATCCTCGGCTCGGTGACTTCGCTCCTCGAGCAGGTCTCGGTGGACGAGGCGTTCCTCGACGTGAGCGGGGCGCGCCGACGGCTCGGCCCGCCGACAGCGATCGCCGCCGAGATCCGGCGGCAGGTGCAGGCCCGGTACGGCATCACGTGCTCGGTCGGCATCGGCGCCACCAAGTTCGTCGCCAAGCTCGCGTCGGGGCACGCGAAGCCCGACGGCGTCCTGCTGGTGCCGAAGGCGGCGACCGTGGAGTTCCTCCACGTGCTCCCCGTCGGCGCGCTGTGGGGCGTGGGTGAGCGCACGCAGCAGGCCCTCGAGCGCTGGGGCATCCGCACGGTGGCGGAGCTGGCGCACAACGACGTGCAGGTCGTCGAGCGCGCCGTCGGGCGGGCAGCAGGCCGCCACCTGCACGACCTGTCGTGGGGGCGGGACCCGCGCCCGGTCGAGCCCACGCGGGAGGAGCGCTCGATCGGCGCGGAGGAGACGTTCGTCACCGACGTCGACGACCTCACGGTGGTCGAGGCGAAGGTGCGGGAGCTCGCCGACCGCTGCGCCTCGCGCCTGCGCTCGCGCTCGCTCATGGGCCGGACCGTGACGCTGAAGGTGCGCTCGAGCGACTTCCGCACGCTGACCCGGTCGCGAACGCTGGACAGCCCGACGGACGTCGGCCGGGAGATCTACCTCCACGCGCGGGACCTGCTCGCGGGCGTGGACCTCGAGGGACTGCCCGTCCGGCTCGTGGGCGTGCGTGTCGAGGGCCTCGGCAGCGCGGCGCAGGCGGTGCGGCAGCCGACGCTCGACGAGGCGGTGCTGGAGCGGGACGACGCGCGACGCGAGGCCGAGATCGCCATGGACCGCGTGCGCGAGCGGTTCGGACGGTCGGCGATCAGCGCTGGGGCGGGTGACGTCCGGCCGGACGGGACGCGCTCGACTACCACCTTCGTTCCCGCGGATCTATCCTGAACCTGGAACACGGCACACCTCAGGACATGGGAGTCGGGATGCCTCTCTCCGAGTACGAGCAGCGCGTCCTCGAGCAGATGGAGCGAGCGCTCACGTCTGACGACCCGCGGCTCGCCAACACGCTGACCCAGCGGGGTCGACGATCCGTCAGCCGGTATGTCGTCGCCGGCCTCGGCGCGGTCGTCGGGCTCCTGCTCCTCGTGGTCGGCGCGGCTCAGAGCCTCCCGCTGCTCGGGGTGATCGGCTTCGTCGTCATGTTCGCCGCCGTGGCCTTCGCGTTCGCCAACCCGCGGCGCCGGGAGGGACCGCAGGGCGTGGTCCAGGCCGACGGGCAGGTCCGTCCCGCGGCTGCGCGCCAGAAGAGCACGCACCGCGGTTTCATGTCGCGCCTCGAGGAGCGGTGGGACCGCCGGCGCGAGGGCGGCGCCTGATCCACCTCGGCTCTCCGTCCGCACCACGCGTGGTGGACGAGCGCCCGGTAGGCGCGAGCCCCTCTCACGGCGGTCCGCGGCTGGCCGTTGCGCCTCAACGCGGGCGCGCGCCCGGGCTCACCACCCACGCCGCGCGGGCGCTCCGCGCCGACGAGCCGCCGACGACGCACCCGACGCTTAGCCGACCGGCGTGGGCGCCTCCGGCCGCGGCTGCTTCGTCCGCCTCGCCTCGTCCACGGTGCGGACCACCACGTCCACCCAGCCGGCGAGCGCGCCCGGCTCCAGCCGAGGCTCGCGCGGCGAGTACCGCTCGACCTCGACCGCGGTCGCGATGGCGCGCAGCGCGGACACCGCCTCGTCGTCGAGGGCGACGCCGGTGCTCTCCTCCACCCGCTCGCGCACGCGCGCGACCGAGTCGCGCGGCGTGGTCGCGTCGGTCCAGGTGACGCCCTTCGCGGCGAGCCGCGCGCGCAGGCGCGCCCAGGCCTGCTCGGGCGTGAGCTCGAGCGCCTGGCGCGAGCGCCGCCGCACCAGCACGAGCGCCGCGAGCCCCGCGACGACCAGCACCGCCGCGGCCGTGATGCCGATCGGCCACCACGACGACTCCTCCGCCTGCGCGCCGGGCGTCGGGCCCTGCGGGTCCTCCTCGGGGGCGGAGGTCGCCCCCGAGGTCGGAGCACCCTGCGGAGCGCGGTTGTCGTCGACGTCCTCGGGAGCCGAGACGTTCGCGAAGGGGTCGCTCCACGCGGGCGGCGCACCGGTCTGCACGGCGGGCGTCGGCTCGAACCGGACCCACCCGAAGTCCTCGAAGTACAGCTCGGGCCAGGCGTGGGCCTCCTTGCCGGTGACGACGCGCGAGCCGTCCTCGGCGGTGTCGCCCGGCAGGAAGCCGACGCCCACGCGCGAGGGGATGCCGAGGGTGCGGGCCATCACCGCCATCGTCGTGGCGAACTGCACGCAGTAGCCGCGTCGCGACTGCAGGAAGTCCCAGACGGCGTCACCGCTGCGCGAGGGCGCGACCCGGGTGTCGTAGGTGAAGTTCGTGGTCGAGCGCAGGTAGGTCTGCAGGTTCATCGCCTGCGCGTAGGGCGTCGCCGCGCCGTCGGCGATCTCGCGCGCTCGTGCGGCGACGTCCTGCGCGTGCTCCGTCGCGGGCAGGGCCAGCGAGGCGCCCTGGTCGCCCGGGTCGCCGATCGCGGCGCCCTCCAGGTCGTCGGCGGTGAGCGAGGGGATCTCCGTCACCATCGTGTACCGCATGCCCGAGCGCGTCGGCGCGGAGCCCGTGACGGCGTCCAGCGCCGAGTCGTACTGCCAGGCGCCGGGCGCGTCGAGCGTGCGCGGGAACGTCGGGACGGGCAGCCGGCGGTCGGAGAGCGCCTCGACGCGCACGGCGACGCGGGCGAGGGTCGCCCCGGTGGACTCGCGCGGCTCGCGGCCGAGGCTGGCGCCCGGGCCCAGCAGCGTGGCGTCCGTGTCGACGGGCACCGTCTCGACCGAGGGCGTCGGCCGCCACTCGCGTCCGTCGAACTCGGTGAGCGTGGTGGCGCGCAGCGGCCCCAGCGTGGCGGCCGTGACGGCCCGGCTCCCGGCGGTCGCGGAGGCGCTCGGCGCGGGCGTGGCGTCGTCCGCCGCCGGCTCGTCCTCGCCGATCCCGGAGACGCGGTAGCGCAGCACGACCTGGCCGGTCTGGTTGCCCAGGCTCTGGCGCATGTCGAGGCTCGTGTCGATGGCGACCGGCCCGACCGCACCCTGGCCGAACGTGGGCAGGCCCCACGCGGACCAGCTCGGGACGAGCGCGACGATCGGCGCGAGCGCGAGGGTGAGGACCACCACGGCAGCGGACGAGCCGAGGGCGACGCGTGAGCGGTCCGCCCGCGCCGCTCCCCGGGTGGCCGCCGGCGCGGACGAGACGGCGAGCACGAGCAGGTAGCACAGGCCCGCGACGCCGGCGGCGAGCGCGGGCGCCGGGAAGCCGAGCAGGACGGTCGGGAGCCAGAGCGTGACGAGCGCCAGCCCGGACCACGCGGGGTGGCCGAGCGCGACGGTGAGGTCGGCCGCGAGCAGCACGAGCAGCGCGCCGACCACGACGACGAGCTCGGTGGACCGGGTGACGGTCATCGGCACGGTCGAGTCGTTGATGGCCGTCACGGCCTCGCCCCACAGGGCGGTCGTCCGCTCCCAGGACCCGAGGTCCGGCACGAGCTGCACGCGGCCCGGCGGCGCCCCGTAGCGGACGAGGACCGCCGCGGCCGCGACGACCAGCCCGACGGCGGTCGGCGCGAGCAGGGCACGCGTGGCCGCGCGGACCCCCGCGAGCACCGCGGCGAGACCGATGACCGCCAGGCACGTGACGACGGCCCACGCGCCGGGCGCGAGCAGGTTGCGCAGCGCGAACACGCTCGCGCAGGTCGCCGCCGCGAGCAGCCCGGTGGCGAGGGCCGCGCGCCAGCCGCGCAGGGGCGCCGCCGCGCTCATCGGGCGGACCCGAGCAGTCGCAGCCAGCACCGCATCACGTCCTCCCCGGGGGTGACGCCGCATGCGCGCCACCCCGCGCGGCGCAGCGCCCGGATCGTCGCCTCGGCCTCGCGGGCCGCCTGGGGCGACGTGCCGTCGGTGCGCACCATCGCCCAGCCCTGGGCGGTGTCGGCGACGTGCGCGAGCGCCTGCTGGCCCCGCGCCCCGAGCGGCCCGAGCACGGCCAGGACGATCTCGCCGCCCGCGTCGGTGTTCTCGAGCAGGTGGGTCGCCCCGAGGAGCTGCTCCTCCGCCTCGAACGCCGAGCCGGCGGCCTGCAGGTCGATCGTCTCGTCGAGCAGCCGGGCGCGCGCCGAGTCGCTGCGCGCGTGCACGAAGGACAGGCCGGGGGCGGAGATGGTCGCGGCCGCGCGCGTCGTCGAGGAGCCCAGCCAGCGCACGGGGTGCCCCGACTCCAGCATGGCGAGAGCCATCGACGCGGCGAGCGAGATGGTCCACTCCAGCGACGCCCCGCGCATCGGCAGGTCCATGAGCACCGAGACCGGACGCATGCCCGCGCGCTCGTCGGAGCGCACCACGAGGTCGCCGCGGCGGGCGCTGCTGCGCCAGTGCACGCGGCGCAGGTCGTCGCCCTCGCGGTAGTCGCGCAGGGCCGCGTCGTCCGTCGAGGGCGAGCGCGCGCCGAGGGCGACCCGGTCCGGCTCGCCCACGAGCACGTCGTTCGGCGCGGGCAGCGGCACGACCGTGGGCCAGACGGCCACCTCGGCCTGCTCGCCGAGCAGCGCGGTCGTGCGCACGGTGCCGAACACGTCGCCGTGGGTGACGACGAGCGGGCCGACGGGCCAGCGACCCCGTCGGGCGGCCTGCACGCCGTAGCTCACCGTCACGGTGTCGAGCTCGCGCGTCACGCGCGCGCGCAGGGCCTGGCCGCCGGACAGCTCCGCGGCCGCCTGCTCCGAGAACCGCAGGCCGCTGAGCCGGGTGCGCGCCGAGCGGTCGCGCGCGCGGATCCGCACGGCCACGTGCAGCTGCTCGTGGGCGTGCACCGGGTTCGGGACGACGTCGCGCGTGACCGCCAGGCGGTGCCGGCTGCGCGCCGGGTCGCGCAGCGAGACCACGACGAAGGCGGCGACGACCACGACGACCGGCAGCAGGCCCAGCCGGACGAGGTCGACCGCGCCCAGACCGAGGCCGATCTGGACGAGGACCACGCCGGCGGCGAGCAGTCCCCAGCCGCGAGCCGTCGGACGCGCGCGCATCAGCGGCTCGTGTGCCCCGTCGGCACGGGCAGGGGCACGCGCGCGACGACGTCGGCCACGATGTCGTCGGTGCTGCGCCCCGACAGGCGGGACTCCGTGCTGGGCAGCAGGCGGTGGGCGAGCACCGGGACCGCGAGCCGCTGCACGTCGTCGGGCAGGACGTGGTCCCGGCCCTCCATGGCCGCGAAGGCCTTGGCGGCGCGCAGGAGCTGGATCGCGGCGCGGGGGGAGGCGCCGAGCCGCAGGGCCTGGTCCTCCCGCGTCGCGGTGACGAGGTCGACGACGTACCGCTTGACGCCGGGTGCGGCGTACAGGCGCCGTGCGTGGTCGACGAGCGTCCCGATCTGCACCGCGTCGGTGACGGGCTTGAGCGTCGCCAGCGGGTCGGACTGCTCCTGGTTGTCCAGCATGGCGAGCTCGGACTCGACGCTCGGGTACCCCACGGTGAGGCGCGCCATGAAGCGGTCGCGCTGCGCCTCGGGGAGCGGGTACGTGCCCTCCATCTCCACCGGGTTCTGCGTCGCGACGACGAGGAACGGCCGGGGGAGCGGGTAGGTCTGGCCGTCGACCGTGGCCTGGGCCTCCTGCATGCACTCGAGCAGCGCGGACTGCGTCTTGGGCGAGGCGCGGTTGATCTCGTCGCCGATGACGATGTGGGCGAACACCGGGCCCGGGCGGAACTCGAACTCGCTGGTCTGGGTGCGGAAGATGTTGACGCCGGTGAGGTCGCTCGGCAGCAGGTCGGGCGTGAACTGGATGCGCCCCACGGAGCAGTCGATCGTCCGGGCGAGCGCCTTGGCCAGAGTCGTCTTGCCGACGCCGGGCACGTCCTCGAGGAGCAGATGACCCTCGGCGAGGAGCACCGCGAGCGTCACGCGGACCAGCTCGGTGCGGCCGGTCACCACCGTCTCGATGCTCTCCCGCATCCGGGTCGTCGTCGAGACCAGCTCGTCGAGCTCGCTCGACGACGGGACAGCCTGCAGCATCGCGCCTCCTCGTGGCAGTGGCCTCCGAGCCTACGGTCCCGGGCGGCGCCGGGGCACCGCTCGCCGGACACTTCGCCCGCCTGCCCCTGCCGGGCCCTACGAGACAGTGTCGCGGCGGGTTCACGTCGCGGCACGCCGCGCGAGCCGACAGGCGTCCACCCGCGTCCCCCCCACTTCCCTCCACCCCGTGTCGCGCCGAGGTCCCCACCGGCACCCGACGCGTGTCCGGTTACGCCCCGTGTGTGCCGATCTGTCCGAGCGCGCGACTGCGACGCGGCCCGGCTGACACGCCGATCGAACGCCGGCCCGGACATTCCCTCCACCTTCCTCCACCGCCTCTGACCTGCACGTTCATGCCGTTCTTCCGGGTGAAAACGCCCCTTCGGAGGCGCGCGGTGGAGGGAAGTGGAGTACCGTGGAGGCACGTGGTGAGGAGGGGAGCCGCACCACGGCCCGGTGGGGAAGGAGGCGCGGTGAACGAGACGTCGGCCGCGCTCTTCGGCTCGGCCGTGCCGTTCCTCGGGACCTACACCCCGCGGCTCGACGACAAGGGGCGGCTGATCCTGCCCGCGAAGTTCCGTGGCCAGCTCGCACCCGGGCTGGTGATGACCCGAGGGCAGGAGCGGTGCCTCTTCCTGCTCCCGATCGACGAGTTCCGGCGCATGCACGACCAGCTGCGCCAGGCGCCCGTCACGAGCAAGCAGGCGCGCGACTACCTGCGCGTCTTCCTGTCCGGGGCCAGCGACGAGCTGCCCGACAAGCAGGGCCGGATCTCGATCCCCCCGATGCTGCGCCGGTACGCGGGCCTCGACCGCGACGTCGCGGTCATCGGGGCCGGGACCCGGGTGGAGATCTGGGACCTCCAGGCCTGGGAGTCCTACCTGGAGGAGCAGGAGTCCGGCTACGCGGACACCACCGAGGAGGTCTTCCCGAACGGTCCCTTCTAGACCCTGTCGGCTCCCCGCCGGCCCCTCGCAGCTCCCCACCTGCACCGCACGACCCGCACCACCCGCACGACCCGACGAGCACGACGAGCACGACAGCAGCACGAGGCCACGATCTCCCGCCCGGCGAGATCTCCTCCCGTCCTTCCTGGCGCACTTCCCCGGTGCCAGAGGGCCGGTGGGGGATCTGGTCGGACGGCGGAGGGGCCGCCCGACCACCAGCCTGGGAGCGACGCATGGACCAGCAGGACGACGCCGCGCGGCGGCACGCGCCCGTCCTGCTGGAGCGCGTCCTGGAGCTCCTGGCGCCCGCGCTGCAGGCGCCCGACGCGGTGATGGTGGACTCGACGCTCGGCATGGGCGGCCACACGGAGGGCGTCCTGCGGGCGTTCCCGCACGTCCGGGTCGTCGGCCTCGACCGGGACACGCAGGCGCTGGAGCTCGCGGGCCGCCGCCTCGCGCCGTTCGGCGAGCGGTTCACCGGCGTGCACGCGGTCTACGACGAGATCCGCGACGTCCTGGACCGCCTCGGCCACCCGCACGTGCAGGGCGTCCTCATGGACCTGGGCGTCTCGTCGCTGCAGCTCGACGAGGCCGAGCGCGGCTTCGCCTACGCGCAGGACGCGCCGCTCGACATGCGCATGGACGCGACCCGCGGCCTGACCGCCGCGGAGGTCCTCAACACCTACGAGGAGCGCGAGCTCGTGCGCATCCTGCGGCAGTACGGCGAGGAGCGCTTCGCCCCGCGCATCGCGCGCAACGTCGTGGCGGCGCGCACGCGCGCCCCGCTCACGCGGACTGCCGAGCTCGTGGACATCGTCCGCGCGAGCATCCCCGCTGCGGCCCGCCGCACGGGCGGGCACCCGGCGAAGCGCACGTTCCAGGCGCTGCGCATCGAGGTGAACGCCGAGCTGGAGGTGCTCGAGCGGGCGGTGCCCGAGTCCATCGAGGCGCTGGCCGTCGGCGGCCGGATCGTCGTCGAGGCGTACCAGTCGCTCGAGGACCGCATCGTCAAGCGCGCGTTCGTCCGCGGCGCCACGCCGAGCGCTCCGGTCGACCTGCCCGTCCTGCCCGACACGCACCAGCCGTACCTGCGGCTCGTCACCCACGGCGCGGAGGAGGCCGACGAGGCCGAGCTCGCCCGCAACCCGAGGTCCCAGTCCGTCCGGCTGCGCGCCGCCGAGCGCGTGCGACCCACCCCCGATCACCTGCGCACCACCAGGAGGGCCGCATGAGCGCCGCCACCGCCTACCGAGCCCCTGCCGCCCCGACGACGCCGGCGCCGGCGCCGCGCCCCCGCCGGGACGACGCGCCGCGGCTGCGCGTCGTGCGCGCGCCGCAGCAGGCACGAACTCGCGTGCCCTTCGTCGTGGCGTGCATGGCGGTGCTCGGCGCGGCGCTACTGTCGGCGCTGCTCCTCAACACCCAGATGGCGTCCGCGGCGTACGAGAAGTTCGACCTCTCGAACGAGCTCGGCCGCCTCCAGCAGGACCAGAAGGACCTCATGGCAGAGCTCGACGCGAAGGCCTCGCCCGACCAGCTCGCCGAGGCCGCCAAGGCCCTCGGCCTGGTGCCCGCGGCGAACGTCGGCTGGGTGCGCCTGTCGGACGGCACGGTGCTGGGGACCAAGGGATGACGCCTCCCGTCCGGACCGACCCGGCGGCGCGGCCCACCCGCGGCGGTCCGGTCGCCGGACGGGCGGACGGCCGCGGTAACGCGGCGCCCCCCGCACGGACGTCGGCGGCGCGCCGGGTCGTGACCGTGCCGCCTCCCGCGCCCCGCTCGGGCTCCCGGGCGCGGATGCGGTTCGTCACGGTCGCGCTGGTGGTCGTCCTGGCCGTGTTCGCCGGGCGCCTCGTGTACGTGCAGGGGCTGCACGGCAGCGCGATCGCGGCGCAGGCGCGGGACGCGCGGCTGAAGTCGGTGAGCCTGCTCGGCACGCGCGGCTCGATCACCGACGCGAACGGCGTCGCCCTGGCCTCGTCCGTCGAGCGCTACGACATCTCGGTCAACCAGCAGCGGATCGACCTGTACCGGGGCCGTGGCGAGCGGCCCGACGGCGTGCTGGGCGCGGCGCAGGTGCTCGCCCCGGTGCTCGACATGGACGTCAAGGAGCTCGGCGGTCTGCTCGTCGGCACCCGCAGCTTCAAGTACCTCAAGAAGGGCGTCGAGCCGTCGGTCGCGCGCGAGGTGCGGGCGCTGGGCCTCGACGGCATCAACGTCGACAAGGTCGCCGAGCGGGTGTACCCGAACGGCAACCTCGCGGGCAACGTCGTGGGCTTCGTCAACTCGGCTGGCCTCGGGCTCGCGGGGCTCGAGGCCACGCTCGACGACCGCCTGGCCGGCAAGCCGGGCGAGGAGGTCTACGAGGGCGGCGCCAAGGCGCAGCCGATCCCCGGCGGCTACCAGCAGGGCACGGCCGCGCGGGACGGGGACAGCGTGCGGCTCACGCTCCTGTCGGACGTGCAGTGGCGCGCCCAGTCCGACCTGGAGGAGGCGCTCGACAAGACGGGCGCCGACTCCGGCTCGGTCGTGGTGTGGAAGGTCAAGACCGGCGAGCTGCTCGCTCTCGCGGACTCCGGCACCGTGGACCCGAACGACCCCGGCACCTCGACGGGCTCGCTGACCAGCTCGGTGTCCGACGTCTTCGAACCGGGCTCGACCGGCAAGGTCATCACGATGAGCGCGGCGCTCGAGGAGGGGCTCGTCACCCCGACGACGCGCTTCCGGGTGCCCGACACGATCACGACGGACAACAACCAGACGTTCCACGACGCGGAGCCCCACCCGGTGGAGCGCCTGACGGCGACGGGCGTGCTCGCCCGGTCGTCGAACGTGGGCACGATCGACATCGGCGAGCAGCTGACGGTCAAGCAGCGCCACCAGTGGCTCAAGCGGTTCGGCTTCGGGCAGGAGACGGGCATCGAGCTGCCGGCCGAGTCGGCGGGTCTGCTGAACCCCTACCAGGAGTGGGACGGCCGCTCGAAGTGGGCCGTGCTCTACGGGCAGTCGGTCTCGGTGACCGCGATCCAGGCGGCGCAGGTCTTCGCGACGGTGGCCAACGGCGGCGTGCGCGTCCAGCCGCACATCATCGCGGGGTGGACGTCGCCGGACGGCACCTACCACCCCGCCGAGAAGCCGGCGACGACGCGGGTCGTGTCGGAGAAGACCGCGGACACGGTGCTCAAGATGCTCAACTCGGTCGTCGACGACGGGACCGGCAGCAAGGCGGCCATCCCCGGGTACCAGGTCGCCGGCAAGACGGGCACCGCGGAGAACTGGGTCAACGGCCACAAGGGCATCACGGCGTCGTTCATCGGGGCCGTGCCGGCCGAGGACCCGGAGATCGTGGTCGCGGTGATCCTGCACAACCCCGAGTCGTCGATCTTCGGTGGCGTCGTGGCCGCCCCCGTGTTCAGCGACGTCGCGGGCTTCACGCTCGGCGAGCTCGGCGTCGCGCCGTCGGGCAAGGCCACCAAGCTCTACCCGACGACGTGGTGACCGGGCGGGGGCGCGGGGCGGACCGGGGTAGATTCTCACCCATGACCTCGCCTGCCCGGATGCGCCCGACGCGTCCGGCGGCCCACCGGGTCGCCGACCTCGCTGACCAGCTCGCGCTGGACCTCACCGGAGCCTCGCCCGACGGGGTCGAGGTCACCGGCGTGAGCCTGACCAGCGCCGACATCGAGCCGGGCGACCTGTTCGCCGCGCTCGCCGGTGCGAAGGCCCACGGCGCCCGGTTCGCCGCCACCGCCGTCGACTCCGGCGCGACCGCCGTGCTCACCGACCCCGACGGGGCCGCCCTGCTCGCCGACGAGGGCGTGTCCGCGCGCGTCCCCGTGCTCGTCGCGCCGGACCCCCGCGCCGTGGTCGGCCCGCTCGCCGCCCAGGTGCACGGGCACCCGGCCGAGCGGCTCGTCACGGTCGGCGTCACCGGCACCAACGGCAAGACGACGACGACGTACTTCACCGACGCAGCGCTGCGCGCCGTCCACCCCACGACCGTGCTGCTCGGCACCGTCGAGGCGCGGATCGGCACCGAGTCGCTGCCGGCCAAGCGCACGACGATCGAGGCGCCGGCCCTGCAGGCGGTGCTCGCCCGCGCGCTGGAGCTCGGCGCCGGCTCGGTCGCCATGGAGGTCTCGTCGCACGCGCTCGTGCTCGGGCGCGTGCGCGGGACGGTGTTCGACGTCGCGGGCTTCACGAACCTCCAGAAGGAGCACCTCGACTTCCACGGGGACATGGAGGGCTACTTCCGCGACAAGAAGCGGCTCTTCCAGCCCGAGCAGGCGCGCCGGGGCGTCGTCCTGGTCGACGACGAGTGGGGGCGGCGGCTGGCCGTCGAGTCCGCGATCCCGGTGGAGACGGTGTCGACGTACGTCGGCTCCGACGCCTCGGCGACGGCCGACTGGGTCGTCGAGTCGATCGTGCCCTCGGGTGCCGGCTCGGCCTTCGTGCTCCGCGCGCCGGACGGCGTGCGGCACGGGGCGACCGCCCCGCTGCCGGGGCAGTTCAACGTCTCGAACGCCGCGCTGGCGATCGTCCTCGCGCACGCCGCCGGGGTGCCGCTGGACGCGGCGATCGGCGCCGTGGCGCAGGCGGGGGACGTGCCGGGCCGGATGGAGCGCGTCGTCGAGCGCGGCGACGGCATGCCGCTGTGCCTCGTCGACTTCGCGCACACGCCCGACGCCATGGTGCTGGCCATCGAGGCGGTCCGTCCGATGACCCCCGGGCGCCTGTTCCTCGTCTTCGGCTCCGACGGCGAGCGTGAGGCCACCAAGCGACCCGTGCTCGGCGAGATCGCGGGCCGGCTCGCGGACGTCGTCATCGTCACGGACGAGAACCCGCGCTCCGAGGTGCCGGCCGACATCCGGGGGCAGATCCTGTCCGGTGTGCGCCGCAGCCGGCCCTCGATGCAGGACGTGGTCGAGGCCACCACGCGCACGCAGGCCATCCGCGACGCCCTCGCCATGGCGGAGGAGGCCGACACGGTCCTCGTCACCGGCAAGGGCCACGAGCCGCACCAGGAGATCGCCGGCGTGTTCCACCCCTACAACGACCGTGACGTCCTGCGGGCCGTGCGTGACGAGCGTCTGAGCGGGCTGAGCGCGTGATCGCGCTGACGGCGGCCGAGATCGCGGCCGCGACGGGCGGTGCGCTGCGCGCGCAGGGCGACGAGCCGGTGCTCGTGCACGGCGCGGTGGTCACGGACTCCCGTGCCGTGGAGCGGGGCGGGCTGTTCGTCGCGCTGCCCGGCGAGCACGTCGACGGGCACGACTACGCGGCCACCGCGGTCGAGGGCGGCGCCGCGCTCGTGCTCGCGGCTCGTCCCGTGCACGCGGCCGACGGCACCGAGCTGCCCGCCGTCGTCGTCGACGACGTCCAGCGCGCGCTCGGCGACCTCGCGCGCGACGTGCTCGCGCGCCTGCGCGAGGCGGCGGTCGAGCCGGGCGGCACGCCGCTGCGGGTCGTGGGCGTGACGGGCTCGGTGGGCAAGACGACGACGAAGGACCTGCTCGCGCAGCTGTGCGCCGCCGCCGGGCCGACGGTCGCGCCGGTGCGCTCGTTCAACAACGAGGTCGGCATGCCGCTGACCGTCCTGCGCGCCGACGAGCAGACCGAGTACCTCGTGCTGGAGATGGGCGCGAGCGGTCCCGGCCACCTCGACTACCTGACCTCGATCGCGCCGCCCGACGTCTCGGTCGTGCTCGCGGTCGGGCACGCGCACCTGGGCGGCTTCGGCGGGATCGAGGCCGTCGCGCGTGCCAAGTCGGAGATCGTGCAGGGCCTGCTGCCGGACGGGGTCGCCGTCCTCAACGCCGACGACCAGCGCGTCCTCGCGATGGCGGACCTCGCACCGGGCGAGGTGCTGACGTTCGGCACGAGCCCGTCGGCGACCGTCCGGGCGCTCGACGTCACGCTCGACCGCGCCGGGCGCGCGTCCTTCGTGCTGGCCGCGCAGGGCCGGACGGCCCCCGTGCAGCTGCGCCTCGTCGGCGAGCACCACGTGCACAACGCCCTCGCCGCCGCGACGACCTGCCTCGCGCTCGGGCTGGACTTGGCCGACGTGGCCGCGGGCCTGTCGGCGGCCGACGCGCTGTCGCCGCACCGCATGCACGTCGTCGACCGCCCGGACGGCGTGACCGTCGTCGACGACTCCTACAACGCGAACCCGGACTCCATGCGCGCGGCGCTCAAGGCGCTGGCCGTGCTGGCGGGCCGCGACCGGCGCTCGATCGCGGTCCTCGGCGAGATGCTCGAGCTCGGCCCGGGCTCGCGCGAGGCGCACGACGCGATCGGCCGCCTCGTCGTCCGGCTCAACATCGGGCTCACCGTCGTCGTGGGGGAGGGCGCGCGGGCGATCCGCGACGGCGCCAACCACGAGGGCAGCTGGGGCGACGAGGTCGTGCTCGCCGACGACGTCGACGCGGCGGCCGCGTTCCTGGAGCAGGAGGTCCGTCCCGGCGACGTCGTCCTGGTGAAGTCGTCGTTCGGGTCGGGGCTGTGGCGCCTCGGCGACCGGCTCACCGGCGCGGCGGAGGTGACCGGGTGAGAGCGGTCCTCATCTCCGGCGGCATCGCCGTCGTCCTGGCCCTGTTCGGCACCCCGCTGTTCATCCGCCTGCTGGTGCGCAAGCAGTACGGGCAGTTCATCCGCCAGGACGGCCCGACGGCGCACTACACCAAGCGCGGGACGCCGACGATGGGCGGCGTCGTCATCATCGGGGCGAGCGTCGTGGGCTGGCTCGGGGCGCTGCTCGTCACGGGGACCCGGCCGTCCGTCTCCAGCCTGCTCGTCATGTTCCTGTTCGTGGGGCTCGGCCTCGTCGGGTTCCTCGACGACTACATCAAGATCTCCCGTCAGCGCAGCCTGGGCCTGACGCCGACCGCGAAGATCGTGGGCCAGGGGCTGGTCGGCATCACGTTCGCCGTCGCGGCGCTGCAGTTCCCGAACGACCTGTTCCGCACGCCGGCCTCGACCCGGATCTCGTTCATCCGGGACACGAACATCGACCTGGCGTTCGCCGGGGCCACGATCGGGCTGATCCTGTTCGTCGTCTGGGCCAACTTCCTCATCACCGCGTGGTCGAACGCGGTGAACCTCACGGACGGGCTCGACGGGCTGGCGACGGGGACGTCGCTCATCGTCTTCGGTTCGTACGTCGTCGTGGCCGTGTGGCAGTTCAACCAGTCGTGCCAGATCCTCGCGTCGGCCGGGCCGAGCTGCTACGAGACGCGTGACCCGCTCGACCTCGCGGTCGTCGCGGCGGCGATCACGGGGGCCTGCTTCGGGTTCCTGTGGTGGAACGCGAGCCCGGCCAAGATCTTCATGGGCGACACGGGCTCCCTGGCCCTGGGCGGCGCGCTCGCCGGGCTGTCGATCCTCACCCGGACCGAGATCCTCGCCGTCATCATCGGCGGGCTGTTCGTGCTGGAGGTCGCCTCGAGCGTCATCCAGATCGGGTTCTTCAAGCTGACCGGCCGGCGCGTGTTCAAGATGGCGCCGCTGCACCACCACTTCGAGCTCGGCGGCTGGGGCGAGGTCACCATCGTGATCCGCTTCTGGATCATCGCCGGCCTGTTCGTCGCCCTCGGCGTCGGCATCTTCTACGCCGAGTGGGTGGCGGGCTGACCGTGGGTGCCGGGCCGCAGGAGGACCTGGACGGCGCGCGCGTCGTCGTCGCCGGGTACGGGATGTCGGGGCGCGCCGCCGAGCAGGTGCTGGCCGCACGGGGGGCGCGCGTCGTGCCGGTCGACGACCGCTCCGACGAGGTCATGGCGACCGACGAGCTGCTCGCGGGCGACGCGCTCGCGCGCACGGACCTCGTCGTCGCCTCGCCCGGGCTGCCGCCCCACCACCCCCTGCTGGTGGCGGCGGGCGAGCGTGGCGTGCCCGTGTGGAGCGAGGTCGAGCTCGCCTGGCGCCTGCGCGTGCCGCGCGCGTCCGGCGACGGCCCGGCGCCCTGGCTGGCGATCACCGGCACCAACGGCAAGACGACGACGACGGGGATGCTCGACGCGATCCTGCAGGCGGCCGGCCGCCGCTCCGCGGCGGTCGGGAACGTCGGCGTGCCGATCACCCTGATGGCGACCGACCCGCAGTGGGACGTGTTCGCGGTCGAGCTCGGCTCGCCGCAGCTGCACTTCACCCGCTCGATGTCCGCGCAGGCGGCCGCGGTGCTCAACATCGCGCCCGACCACCTCGACTGGCACGGCTCCTACGAGGCGTACGTCGCGGCGAAGGGGCGCGTGTTCGAGCGGGCCCAGGTCGCGTGCGTGTACAACAGCGCGGACCCGGTGACCGAGCAGCTCGTCCGGGACGCCGACGTGGTCGACGGCTGCGTCGCCGTGGGCTTCACCGCCGGCACCCCGCTCGTCGGCCAGGTCGGCCTGGTCGAGGACGTGCTCGTCGACCGCGGCTTCGCGCGCCTGCGGCACACCCACGCCGCCGAGCTCGCGACGCTCGCGGACCTCGCCGCGACGGCAGGGCCCGACGGGAGCGTGCCCCGGCACGTCGTCGAGAACGCGCTCGCCGCGGCGGCGCTGGCGCTCGCCCACGGCGTCGAGCCGGTCGACGTGCGCGACGGGCTGCGCGCGTTCACCCCGGCGGCGCACCGCATCGCCGTCGTCGGCTCGCTCGAGGGCGTCGCGTTCGTCGACGACTCGAAGGCCACCAACGCGCACGCGGCCGCGGCGGCCCTCGGCGGCTTCCCCGAGCGCAGCGTCGTGTGGGTCGCGGGGGGCGACGCCAAGGGGCAGCGGTTCGACGAGCTGGTGCAGGCCCGGCGCGACCGGGTGCGCGCGGTCGTCCTCGTCGGCGTCGACCAGGAGCCGATGCGCGACGCGCTCGCCCGACACGCACCCGAGATCCCCGTCTCCGAGGTCGAGCCCGGTGAGACTGGCACGGTGATGACCCGTGCCGTCGCCGAGGCGTACCGCGTCGCGCGGGCGTCGCTCGAGCAGCAGGGCGGCCCCGTCACGGTGCTCCTCGCCCCCGCGTGCGCGTCGTGGGACCAGTTCCGGTCCTACGCGCAGCGCGGCGAGGAGTTCGCCGCGGCGGCGCGCGCGCTGGGCGCGACGGCGTGACGGCGCCCGCGCGGGCAGGGGCGCGGGCGGACGAGGAGCGAGCAGAAGGGGGACGACCGTGACCGCGACGACCCCCGGGGAGCTCACCGCGGCCGACGAGCCGCGGCGCGGCTCCGCCCTCGGCCAGTGGAACAGCGCCGTGACGAGCTACTACGTGCTCGTCGGAGCGACCACCCTCCTGCTCGTCGTCGGGCTCGTCATGGTGCTCTCGTCCTCGAGCGTGGAGTCGCTCGACAAGGGCAACTCGCCGTACGCGGTGTTCCTCGACCAGGCGAAGTTCGCGCTCGTCGGCCTGCCGATCGCGTTCCTGCTCTCGCGCCTGCCGGTGCGGCTGTACAAGTCGCTCGCCTGGCCCGCGCTGCTCGGGGCGGTGGTCGCGCAGTCGCTCGTGTTCCTGGGGCTGGGCTGCGCCGCGGCGGGCGGCAACATGAACTGGATCTGCCTGCCGGGGGGCGTCACCGCGCAGCCCTCGGAGGCGATCAAGCTGGCGCTCGCGCTGTGGCTCGCGGCGGTGCTGGCGCGCAAGCAGCGCCTGCTGCACCGCTGGCAGCACGCCCTCATCCCGGCGGTGCCCGTCGCGGGGCTCGCGATCGCCGCCGTCCTGTACGGCCACGACCTCGGGACGAGCCTGGTCCTCATGCTGCTCGTGACCGGCGCGCTGTTCGTCGCCGGGGTCCCGCTGCGGCTGTTCGGGATCGCGGCGGTGCTCGCGGCGGCCGCCGCGGTGGCCCTCGCGCAGAGCTCGACGAACCGCATGGCGCGCATCGCCGTGTGGCTCGACTCCTCCAGCTGCAACCCCCAGGACGACTGCTACCAGACCCTGCACGGCGGGTGGGGGCTCGCGTCCGGCGGGTGGGGCGGCCTCGGCCTCGGGCAGAGCCGCGAGAAGTGGTCCTACCTGCCCGCGGCGCACAACGACTTCATCTACGCGATCCTCGGTGAGGAGCTGGGCTTGGTGGGCACGGTGCTGGTGCTGGCGCTGTTCGGGCTGCTGGCGTTCGCGATGATCCGCGTGATCCGCCGCCACCCCGACCCGTTCGTGCAGATCGCCACCGGCGCGATCCTGTTCTGGATCGTGGGGCAGGCGCTCATCAACATCGCCGTCGTCATCGGCCTCGCGCCCGTCACCGGCGTCCCGCTGCCGCTCGTCTCCGCCGGAGGGTCGGCGCTCATCATGACGCTGGCGGCGCTCGGCGTCGTCGTGGCCTTCGCGCGCTCCGAGCCGGGGGCGGCCGAGGCGCTCGCCGCGCGGCCCTCGGTGCTGCGCCGCTCGCTCGCCGTCATCGGGCGGGCCCGTGGCTGAGCCGCTGCACGTCCTGCTGGCCGGCGGCGGCACGGCGGGCCACGTCAACCCGCTGCTCGCCGTCGCGGACGAGGTCCGCCGCCGGCACCCGCACGCCCGGCTCACGGTGCTGGGCACGGCGGAGGGGCTCGAGGCGGACCTCGTGCCGGCGCACGGCCTGGACCTGCGCGTCCTGCCGCGCGTGCCGCTGCCCCGGCGCCCCTCCGTCGACCTCCTGCGCCTGCCCGGCCGGCTCCGCGACGCGGTCGCGGCGGCGGAGGCGGCGATCGACGAGGGGGTGGACGTCGTCGTCGGCTTCGGCGGCTACGTCTCGACGCCCGCCTACCTCGCGGCGCGCCGCCGCGGGGTGCCCGTGGTGATCCACGAGCAGAACGCCCGCCCCGGCCTCGCCAACCGGCTCGGGGCGCGCTGGGCGCACGCGGTGGCCGTCACCTTCCCAGGCACGCGCCTGCCGGGGGCGGTCGTCACGGGGCTGCCCCTGCGGGCGCCGGTCGCCCGGCTCGTCGAGGAGCGCCGGACGGACGCCGCGGGCCGCCGCGCGCTCGCCGCGCGCGAGCTCGGGCTCGACGCGGAGCGCGTGACGCTGCTCGTCACCGGCGGCTCACTCGGCGCGCTGCGGATCAACACGGCGGTGGCCGCCGCCGCGGCGGACCTGCTCGCCACGGGCGCCCAGGTGCTGCACCTGGCCGGCCGCGGCAAGGCCGACGCGGTGCGGGAGGCGGTCGCCGGGGTCCCCGGCGCCGAGCGCTACCAGGTGCGGGAGTACCTCACCGAGATGGAGCACGCGCTCGCCCTGGCCGACCTCGTGATCGGCCGCGCGGGGGCCGGGACGGTGTGCGAGCTCGCCGCGCTCGGGCTGCCCGCGGTCTACGTGCCGCTGCCGATCGGCAACGGCGAGCAGCGCCTCAACGCCGGGCCGGTCGTCGCCGCCGGCGGCGGCCTGCTGGTCGACGACGCGTCGCTCGACGCCGACTGGCTGCGCACGCACGTCCGGGTGCTGCTGGAGGGCCCCCGACGCCGCGGAGACCCGGCGCCGGATGGGCGCGGCGGCGGCGGGTGTCGGGGTGGCCG
>NZ_HE978588.1:2925408-2929890 GCF_000312005.1 Cellulomonas massiliensis JC225 | reverse complement strand
CCGGCGAGACCACGAGCACCGCGCCGGGGCGCGCGGTGACGACGTACACGTCCTCGCCCGGCTGGCGCGGCCCCGTGCGGCCGGCGGTCGTCTCCGACCGGTCGGCCGAGAGGTTCGCCGAGCGCGCGCGGGCGCGCCGCACGCTCGCGCGGCGGCAGGTCGCCGTGCTGGGCGGGGGCGTCGTGGCCGCCGCGGCGGTCGGCTGGCTCGTCCTCCTCTCGCCGGTGCTGCGTCTCGACACGGACCAGGTGCAGGTCACCGGCGCCGGCACGGTCGTCGCGGTGGACCAGGTGCGCGAGGCGGTGGAGCACTACGCGGACGTGCCCCTGCCCCGGCTCGACACCGTCGCGCTGCGCGACGCCGTGCTCGAGGTGCCCGGCGTGCGCGAGGCGCGCGTCGTGCGCGACTGGCCGCACGGTCTCGACGTCGTGCTCGTCGCCCGTGAGCCCGTGGCCGCGGTGCCGGCGCAGCGGTCGGGGTCGGGCGGGGCGTCCGACGAGGGGTACACGCTGCTCGACATCGACGGCGTGCAGGTCGGCCGGACGGACAAGCCCCCGCGCGGCCTGCCGGTCGTGTCGGTGCCCGTGGGCGAGCGCCGCACGCTGGACGCGGTCCTCACGGTGCTCGAGCAGCTGCCGCCCGACCTGCTCGAGCAGGTCAAGGACGTGTCGGCGCGCACGCAGGACACGGTCGGGATGACGCTGCGGGACGGCACCACCGTGAAGTGGGGGAGCTCGGCGCAGACGCCTCTCAAGATCGCCGTCCTGCAGACCCTGCGCTCCGCGCCGCAGACGAAGAAGGCGAAGCTGGTCGACGTCTCGGCGCCGACCATGCCGATGACCAAGTGACGTCGGACCGCTCCACCGGGGCGTCCACCAGGGGCTTCGCGGAGCCGTCCCGCTGCGCCAGCGCGGCCGCGCGACGGGCGTCCGGAGGAAGCTGCGCGACACGCGCGTGCGGTCGTTGATCGGGGTGGGGGTGCCACCTACCGTCACGCACTGACAACGCACCCGAGAGAACTCTAACCCTCAAGTTGAGGATGAAGGTTTCACCGTCACCCGCGGCGTGTCGCGGATGACACGGAAGGGGCCCGCCGGGGCCGCGACCAGCACCGAACGAGAGGCACCCACCGTGGCAGCTCCGCAGAACTACCTGGCGGTCATCAAGGTCGTCGGCATCGGCGGCGGCGGCGTCAACGCCGTGAACCGCATGATCGAGGTCGGCCTCAAGGGTGTCGAGTTCATCGCCGTCAACACCGACGCCCAGGCCCTGCTCATGTCCGACGCCGACGTCAAGCTCGACGTCGGCCGCGAGCTGACGCGCGGGCTGGGCGCCGGCGCCGACCCGGAGGTCGGCAAGAAGGCCGCCGAGGACCACGCGGAGGAGATCGAGGACGTCCTGCGCGGCGCCGACATGGTCTTCGTCACCGCGGGCGAGGGCGGCGGCACCGGCACGGGCGGCGCGCCCGTCGTCGCGCGGATCGCCCGCTCGCTCGGCGCCCTCACCATCGGCGTGGTGACGCGCCCGTTCACGTTCGAGGGCCGCCGCCGCTCGGTGCAGGCGGACGCGGGGATCGACGCGCTGCGCGCGGAGGTCGACACGCTCATCGTCATCCCGAACGACCGGCTGCTGCAGATCTCCGACCGCAGCGTCTCGGTGCTCGACGCCTTCCACTCGGCGGACCAGGTGCTGCTCTCCGGCGTGCAGGGCATCACGGACCTCATCACGACGCCAGGCCTCATCAACCTCGACTTCGCGGACGTCAAGTCCGTGATGCAGGGCGCCGGCTCGGCGCTCATGGGCATCGGCTACGCCCGCGGCGAGGACCGCGCGGTGCAGGCCGCCGAGATGGCGATCTCGTCCCCGCTGCTGGAGGCGTCGATCGACGGGGCGCACGGCGTGCTGCTGTCGATCCAGGGCGGCTCGGACCTCGGCCTGTTCGAGATCAACGAGGCGGCGCGCCTGGTCCAGGAGGCCGCGCACGCGGAGGCGAACATCATCTTCGGCGCCGTCATCGACGACGCCCTGGGCGACGAGGTGCGCGTCACGGTCATCGCGGCCGGCTTCGACGGCGGCGCCCCGGCGGTCCGCCGGGACGCGCGCGCGCTCGGCCAGGTGAGCGGCAACGCGCGGGCGGGCGCGCCCGCCGTGCAGGTCCCGGCGCAGCGGCCGGAGCCCGCGCGGCACGCCGAGACCGCGCCGGTGCCCGTCCCGGTCGGGGCGCAGCAGACCACGCGTCCCGCCCAGCCCGAGGTGCCGGCGTTCCTCTCCACGGAGGCGGAGCCGACGCCCATCACGGGCGCGCTCGAGGTGCCTCGGATCTTCACGGACGAGACGCCCCGCCGGGAGCGGGACGACCTCGACGTCCCCGACTTCCTCAAGTAGGCGCCGGGCGGCGCCGGATGACGAGCGTCCCCGCGGGCGCGGGGTCGGGCATCGGCTTCCACGAGGTCGAGCTCGGCCCCGGCGTCCTCGCGGGCTTCACGGACCGGCACGGGGGCGCCGGGACCGCGCCGTACGACACGCTCAACCTCGGCGCACGGGTCGGCGACGACCCCGGGACGGTGGCCCGCAACCGCGGCCTCGTCGCCGACCGCGTCGGCGCCCGCGTCGCGTTCGTGCAGCCCGTCCACGGCGCCGACGTGCTCGTCGTGCGCAGCGGCGACCAGCCGGTGCCCGACGCGGGCTTCGACGTGCTCGTCTCGACCACCCCGGACGTCGCGGTCGCGGCGATCGCGGCGGACTGCGTCCCGGTCCTCCTGGCCGACCCCGTCGCCCGCGTCGTCGCGGCCGCGCACGTCGGCCGCCGCGGTCTCGTCGCCGGTGCGGTGGACGCCGCGCTCGACGCCCTCGTCGCACTCGGCGCCGACGCTGGCCGGCTGGCCGCCGCGGTCGGCCCGGCGATCGCGGGCGTCTCGTACGAGGTGCCCGCCGAGCTCCGGGACGAGGTGGCCGCGACGGTGCCCGAGTCGCGGTCGACGACCTCGTGGGGCACGCCGGGGCTGGACCTGCCCGCGGGGGTCGAGGCCCGGCTGCGCGCCCGTGGGGTGCGGGTGCGGCGCTCGGCGCGCGACACCTTCACCGACCCGGACCTGTTCTCCTACCGCCGGGACGGCGCCACCGGGCGGCTCGCCGGCGTCGTCCGGCTCCTGCCGCCGGGCGCGGACGGCTGACCGCGGGCAGGGTGACCCGGGTGGACCTGGACCGACGGGCGTGTCGCGTCGGGTGCTCGTCCGGGGCCGTTGCTAGCGTGACGGCACAGGGAGCTGGGCGTCCGTGAGGTCGTGCCGCTCGGGTAGGTCCGGAGAGATCCGGGGGAGGAGAGCACAGCCCGATGGCCGGAGCGCTGCGCAAGACGATGCTGTACCTCGGTCTGGCCGACGACCGGGCCGAGCACGACGACTACCTCGACGAGGTCGTGGAGGAGGGCACCGACGTGGTCGAGCACGAGCACGAGGCGCAGGTGACGCCGCTGCGCCCGACGCGGACGGCGGTCGCCGTCCCGACGCCGGTGAGCGACCTGCGTCGCATCAGCACGATCCACCCCCGCTCGTACAACGACGCGCGCAAGATCGGCGAGGCGTTCCGCGAGGGCACCCCGGTGATCATGAACCTGACGGACATGGACGACGCGGACGCCAAGCGCCTCGTCGACTTCTCCGCGGGCCTGATCTTCGGGCTGCACGGGTCCATCGAGCGCGTCACGAACAAGGTGTTCCTGCTCTCGCCCTCGCACGTCGAGGTCGCGGGCGAGGCGGGGGCCGAGCCGAGCGTCCGGCCGGCCTTCTTCAACCAGAGCTGACGCGTGGCGATCGTCGCGTCCGTCCTCTACCTGGTCGTCCTGGTCTTCCTGGTCCTGCTCTTCGTGCGCCTGGTCCTCGACTGGGTGATGATCTTCGCGCGCGACTGGCGGCCGCGCGGCGTGATGCTCGTGGTCGCGGAGGCGACCTACACGGTGACGGACCCGCCGCTGCGGACGCTGCGGCGGGTCGTCCCGTCGGTGACCCTGGGCACGGTCCGGCTGGACCTGGCGTTCACGGTCCTGATGATCCTGTGCTTCGTCCTGCTGGCCGTCCTGGCGTCGCTGGCGACGTGACCGGCACACGGGACGCGACGCGTCCCGGGCGGAGATTCTCCGCTACGGTGGCCCGAGGTGGTCGGTGGCCCGCCACACAGACATGACCCCGCGAGAACGACAGAGGTGACGACGATGGCACTGCTGACCGCAGACGACGTCCTGAACAAGAAGTTCCAGCCGACCAAGTTCCGTGAGGGCTACGACCAGGACGAGGTGGACGACTTCCTCGACGAGGTCGTCAGCACGCTGCGGGACCTGCAGGGCGAGAACGAGAGCCTCAAGACGAAGCTCGCGGCCGCCGAGCGACGCGTCGCCGAGCTGAGCCGGGCGGGTGCCCAGCAGGCCGCCCCGGCGCCGAAGCCGGAGCCGGAGCCCGCGCCCGAGCCCGTGCCGGCCCCCGCGCC
>NZ_HE978588.1:2912277-2925131 GCF_000312005.1 Cellulomonas massiliensis JC225 | reverse complement strand
GCCGGCCCCCGCGCCCGTCGCGGCGGCCCCGGTGCCGGCGCCGGTGGTGCAGGAGCCGGTCGGCGCGCCCGTCCGGGCGAGCGAGCCCGAGTCGGCGACCGGCATGCTGGCGCTCGCGCAGAAGCTGCACGACGACTACGTGCGCAGCGGCCAGGAGGAGTCCGAGCGGCTCATCGGCGAGGCCAAGTCGCAGGCCAACCGCATCGTGCGCGAGGCGGAGGAGACGTCGCAGCGCACGCTCGGCCAGCTCGAGCAGGAGCGCTCGCTCCTCGAGCGCAAGATCGACGAGCTGCGCCTGTTCGAGCGTGACTACCGCACGCGACTCAAGAGCTACCTCGAGAACCTGCTCGCCGACGTGGAGAACCGCGGCAACGCGCTGCCGCCGCGCTCGTCCGGTCAGGCTCAGCCCGTCGGGGACGCTCACAACATCTAGCCTCGCCGGACCGCACCGGCGGCAGGCTCCAGCCCGCCCGCCGACGGTCCGGTCCACGCGTCGTCCTCCGCAGCACGCCACGCCCTCGGGCGTGGCGTGTTGTGTGCGGAACTGCACGCGCCTACAGTTCCGTGACCCGAGGGGACGGGGGATCCAGTGTCGAACGACCAGACGGTGGTGGGCGGGTCGCTGACCAGCCTCACTACCGACACCAAGGAGCTCACGCGGCTCGTCAAGCAGCTCGTGGTGCGCGACGGCGAGAAGCCGTGGAGCGTGCGCGAGGTGCGCGACATCGCCGACGAGCTCACGGCGGACATCGACCGGCTCACCGGCGAGCTGGTGGCCGCGGACGCCGAGCTGTCCGACCTGCTGCGCAACTCCGGCGACGGCGCGGGCGATGACCAGGCCGACTCGGGCTCGTCGGCCCTCGAGCGCGAGCAGGAGCTGACGCTCGTCAACAACACGCGCGACATGCTCGGCCAGACGCAGCGTGCGCTCGCGCGGATCTCCGCCGGGACGTTCAGCACCTGCGAGTCCTGCGGCAAGGCGATCGGGAAGGCGCGCCTGCAGGCGTTCCCCCGCGCGACGCTGTGCGTGGAGTGCAAGCAGCGCGAGGAGCGGCGCTGACGCGCCCGTAGACTCCACCGGTGCACTCCCAGCCCGACGCCTCCTCCGGCCTGCCGCCCGCGAGCGGCGCCGTCCCCGCCGACGCCGCCACGACGGCGCCCGAGGCGGCCGTGGGCGCGGGGGGCGCGCGTCGCCGTCGGGCGCTCACGCTGCTGGTCTCGCTCGCCGTCGTGGTCGTCGTCCTCGACCAGCTGACCAAGGCCTGGGCCCTGCGCACGCTGTCCGAGTCGGAGCGGGTGAGCGTGCTCGGTGACCTGCTGGGGCTCCAGCTCGTCTTCAACCCCGGCGCGGCGCTGTCCATCGCGACGGGCATGACGTGGGTGCTGACCCTCGTGGCCACCGGCGTCGTCGTCGTGGTCGCCCGCGCGGCGCGGCGCATCGGCTCCACGCTGTGGGCGGTCGCCCTCGGCCTGCTGCTCGGCGGCGCGATCGGCAACCTCGTCGACCGGTTCGCGCGTGACCCCGGGTTCGCACGGGGGCACGTCGTCGACTTCATCGCCTACGCCGACTGGTTCGTCGGCAACGTCGCGGACATCGCGATCGTCGTGGCGGCGGTCCTGCTGGTGCTGGCCGTGGTGCGGGGCGAGCGCCTCGACGGGACCCGCGACGGCGCGGGGCCGGAGGGCGAGGCCCCGGCCGCCCCGGCGGCGGACGAGGACCGGTGACGCGGTGACGGAGGTCCGGTCGCTGCCCGTCCCGGACGGGCTGGCCGGCGAGCGCGTCGACGCGGCGCTCGCGCGTCTGCTCGGCCTGTCCCGCACGCGGGCCGCCGAGATCGCCGCCGGCGGCGGCGTCCGGCTGGACGGGCGCGAGCTCGGCAAGTCCGACCGTCTGGCGGCGGGCGGGTGGCTCGAGGTCGAGCTCCCCGACGTCGCGCCGGCGGCGGCGGTCGAGGTCGTGGCGGAGCCCGTGCCGGGCATGCGCGTCGCGTACGAGGACGACGACGTGGTCGTCGTCGACAAGCCCGTCGGCGTCGCGGCCCACCCGTCGCCCGGCTGGACCGGACCGACGGTCGTCGGCGGGCTGGCCGCGGCCGGGTACCGGATCTCGACGTCCGGCGCGGCCGAGCGGCAGGGCGTCGTCCACCGCCTCGACGTCGGCACGTCGGGGCTCATGGTCGTGGCGAAGAGCGAGCACGCCTACACGGTGCTCAAGCGCGCCTTCAAGGAGCGCACGGTCGAGAAGGTGTACCACGCGCTGGTGCAGGGCCACCCCGACCCCACGACCGGGACGATCGACGCCCCGATCGGGCGGCACCCCTCCGCCGACTGGAAGTTCGCGGTGGTCGCGGACGGCAAGCCGTCGGTGACGCACTACGAGGTGCTCGAGATGCTGCCGGCCGCCTCGCTCGTCGAGGTCCACCTCGAGACCGGCCGCACCCACCAGATCCGGGTGCACTTCTCGGCGCTGCGCCACCCGTGCGTCGGGGACCTCACCTACGGCGCCGACCCCGCACTGGCGAGCCGCGTCGGCCTGTCGCGCCAATGGCTGCACGCGGTGCGGCTGGGCTTCGCGCAGCCGACGACCGGGGAGTGGCTCGAGGTGACGAGCGAGTACCCGGCGGACCTCGAGCACGCGCTCGAGGCCCTCGCCGCGGGCTGGCGCTGACCCCCTCCCGGCGTGTCGCCGGCGGACCCGCCGACACACGACGACGGCCGGCCGGGGGTGTCGCAGGGCCGACGTAGGATCGCCCGCATGGCAGCGGCTGGAGGAACGACAGGCTCCGACTTCGTCCACCTCCACGTCCACACCGAGTACTCGATGCTGGACGGCGCCGCCCGCCTGCCCGACCTGTTCGCCGAGGTCCAGCGGCTCGGCCAGACGGCCGTCGCGACGACGGACCACGGCTACCTGTTCGGCGCGTTCGACTTCTGGTCGAAGGCCACCGCGGCGGGCATCAAGCCGATCATCGGCATCGAGGCGTACGTCACGCCGGGCACCAGCCGGTTCGACCAGACCCGCGTGCGGTTCGGCCAGCAGGGCCAGGAGGCCGACGACGTCTCGGCGCGCGGCGCGTACACGCACATGACGCTGCTGGCCCGTGACAACACCGGGCTGCACAACCTCATGCGCGCGTCCTCGCTCGCGTCGCTCGAGGGGCAGATGGGCAAGTGGCCACGCATGGACCGCGAGCTGCTGCAGACCTACTCCGAGGGCCTCATCGCGACCTCGGGCTGCCCGTCCGGCGAGATCCAGACGCGCCTGCGGCTCGGCCAGTGGGACGAGGCGGTCCGCGTGGCCGGCGAGCTGCAGGACATCTTCGGCAAGGACTACTTCTACGTCGAGCTCATGGACCACGGGATCGAGATCGAGACCCGGGTCACGAAGGACCTCCTGAGGCTCGCGGAGGCGATCGGTGCGCCGCTGCTCGCGACGAACGACCTGCACTACGTCCGCGAGGAGGACGCGTCGAGCCAGGAGGCGCTGCTCGCGATCAACTCGGGCTCGACGCTCGACGACCCCGACCGGTTCAAGTTCGACGGCACCGGCTACTACGTGAAGTCGGCCGAGCAGATGCGCCGCGTGTTCGCGGAGCTGCCGGAGGCCTGCGACAACACGCTGCGCGTCGCCGAGCAGTGCGAGGTCTCGTTCCCCACGGGTGCGAACTACATGCCGCGCTACCCCGTGCCCGAGGGCGAGGACGAGACGAGCTGGTTCGTCAAGGAGGTCGAGCGCGGGCTGCACCGCCGCTACCCCGACGGCGTCCCGGACGCGTCGCGCAAGCAGGCGCAGTACGAGAGCGAGGTCATCGTCCAGATGGGCTTCCCGGGGTACTTCCTCGTGGTCGCCGACTTCATCAACTGGGCGAAGGACCAGGGCATCCGCGTCGGGCCGGGGCGCGGCTCGGCGGCGGGCTCGATGGCGTCGTACCTCATGGGCATCACCGAGCTGGACCCGATCGAGCACGGGCTCATCTTCGAGCGGTTCCTCAACCCCGAGCGCGTGTCGATGCCCGACGTCGACGTCGACTTCGACGAGCGCCGGCGCGCCGAGGTCATCCGGTACGTGACGGACAAGTACGGCGACGACCGCGTCGCGCAGATCGTCACCTACGGCACCATCAAGGCCAAGCAGGCCCTCAAGGACTCGGCGCGGCTGCTGGGGTTCCCGTTCGCGATGGGGGAGAAGCTCACCAAGGCGATGCCCCCGGCCGTGATGGGCAAGGACATCCCGCTGTCGGGCATCTTCGACCCCCAGCACGAGCGGTACGCGGAGGCCGCGGAGTTCCGCCAGCTGCACGACGTGGACCCGGAGGCGCAGCGCGTCGTCGAGCTCGCCCGCGGCATCGAGGGCCTGAAGCGCCAGTGGGGCGTCCACGCGGCCGGCGTCATCATGTCCAGCGAGCCGCTGATCGACATCATCCCGATCATGCGCCGCCCGCAGGACGGCGCGATCATCACGCAGTTCGACTACCCGACGTCCGAGGGCCTCGGCCTCATCAAGATGGACTTCCTCGGGCTGCGGAACCTCACGATCCTCGACGACGCGCTCGAGAACATCGTGATGAACGGCAAGGACCCCGTCGAGATCGAGAAGGTCCCGCTCGACGACAAGCCGACGTACGAGCTGCTGGCGCGCGGCGACACCCTGGGCGTGTTCCAGCTCGACGGCGGGCCGATGCGCGCCCTGCTGCGCCAGATGCGCCCGGACAACTTCGAGGACATCTCCGCCGTCATCGCGCTGTACCGCCCCGGCCCGATGGGCATGAACTCGCACACGAACTACGCGCTGCGCAAGAACGGGCTGCAGAAGATCGAGCCGATCCACCCCGAGCTGGCGGAGCCGCTCGCGGAGGTGCTCGACGAGACCTACGGCCTGATCGTCTACCAGGAGCAGGTCCAGAAGGCAGCCCAGATCCTCGCCGGGTACTCGCTCGGCCAGGCCGACCTGCTGCGCCGCGCGATGGGCAAGAAGAAGAAGGAGATCCTCGACAAGGAGTTCGTGCCCTTCCAGGCGGGCATGCGCGAGCGGGGCTACTCCGACCCGGCGATCCAGGCGGTGTGGGACACGCTCGTCCCGTTCGCCGGCTACGCGTTCAACAAGGCGCACTCGGCCGGGTACGGGCTCGTCTCGTACTGGACGGCGTACCTCAAGGCGAACTACCCGACCGAGTACATGGCCGCCCTGCTCACGAGCGTGCGCGACGACAAGGACAAGTCGGCGCTCTACCTCGGCGAGTGCCGGCACATGGGCATCACGGTGCTGCCCCCGGACGTCAACGAGTCGTCCGCGAACTTCACGGCGGTCGGCACCGACGTGCGGTTCGGCCTGACGGCGGTGCGCAACGTCGGCGCGAACGTCGTCGACGCGATCGTCCGGACGCGCGAGGAGAAGGGCGCGTTCACGTCGTTCACCGACTTCCTGGACAAGGTGCCGGCCGTGGTCTGCAACAAGCGGACGATCGAGTCGCTCATCAAGGCGGGCGCGTTCGACTCGCTGGGCCACCCGCGCCGCGCGCTGCTGCTGGTGCACGAGCAGGCGGTCGACGCGGTGATCGGCGTCAAGCGGAAGGAGGCGGAGGGGCAGTTCGACCTGTTCGCCGACCTGGGCGGCGACGACGACGCCGTCGGCTTCTCCGTGACGATCCCGGACCTGCCGGACTGGGACAAGAAGCAGCGCCTCGCGTTCGAGCGGGAGATGCTCGGCCTCTACGTCTCCGACCACCCGCTGTCCGGCATCGAGCACGTGCTCGCCGCGTCCGCGGACGTCTCCATCGCGACGCTGCTGGCGGACGAGGCGCGCCCCGACGGCTCGACGGTGGTGCTCGCCGGTCTCGTGACGTCGCTGCAGCGCAAGATGTCCAAGCAGGGCAACCCCTGGGCGATGATCACGCTCGAGGACATGGAGGGCTCGCTGGAGGTCGCCTTCTTCGGCGAGACGTACCTCGCGTACTCGACCGTCCTCGCGGAGGACGCGATCGTCGTCGTGCGGGGCCGCGTGCGCCGCCGCGAGGAGACGATGTCGCTGCAGGCCATGGAGGTGAGCCTCCCGGACGTGTCGCAGGCCGTGGACGCCCCCGTGGTGGTGTCGCTCGCGGCGGCACGGTGCACGCCCCCGCTCGTCGAGCGGCTGCGCGAGGTGCTGTCGACCCACCCGGGCGTGACGGAGGTGCACCTGCGGCTGACCAGTCCCGGCCGGGCCACGGTCATGCGGCTCGACGACGGCCTGCGCGTCGAGCGCTCACCCTCCCTCTTCGGCGACCTCAAGGCGCTCCTCGGCCCGAGCTGCCTGTCCGCCTGAGCGCCGCGGGTCGCGGTCGGCGGGCGGTCGGCCGGCCGGCCGGCCCGTCAGCGGACCAGGAAGGTGCGCACGCCGGTGGGCAGGTCGACGGCGACCTCGTCGCCGGGTCGCAGCTGCCGCCCGCGGCGCTGCTCGTCCTCGCCGTTGACGCGCACGGCGCCGTCCTCGAGGAGCGCGCGGGCCTCGCCGCCGGTGTCGGCGACGTCGACGAGCTTGAGGAACTGCCCGAGGCGGATGGGGTCGCGGTCGGTCATGGCCCCAGTCTCCCAGCCGGACGGCGCCGGCGGCGGACGGCCCCGGTCGCGCGGCGTCGCCGCGCCTAGACTCGGGCACGTGATCAGCCGAATCGACCTGCGAGGCCGGACCCTGTCGCGCCGGGAGCTGCTCGAGACGCTCCCGCGGGCGGAGGTGGACGTCGAGCACGCCGCCGAGGCGGTGGCGCCGATCGTGCACGGCGTGCGCGTGCGCGGCGCGGCCGAGCTGCGGGACCTGGCCGAGCGCTTCGACGGCGTGCGCCCCGAGCACCTGCGGGTGCCCGCGCAGGCGCTCGCCGACGCGCTGGCCGCGCTGGACCCGCAGCTGCGGGACGCGCTGGACGAGACGGTGCGCCGGGTCCGCCGGGTGCACGCCGCGCAGGTCCCCGAGGGCTTCGCGGTCGAGCTCGCGCCCGGCGCTCAGGTGCGCCAGCGCTGGGTGCCGGTCCGGCGGGTGGGCCTCTACGTCCCGGGCGGGCTGGCCGTGTACCCGTCGTCCGTGGTGATGAACGTCGTGGCCGCGCAGGAGGCCGGCGTGGCGTCGCTCGCCGTCGCGTCGCCGCCGCAGCGGGACCGCGCGGGGCTGCCCGACCCCGTCGTGCTGGCGACGTGCGCGCTGCTCGGGGTCGACGAGGTGTACGCCGCGGGCGGTGCGCAGGCGGTGGCGATGTTCGCCTACGGCGCCGTGGGCAGCGAGCCGCAGGACGGCGAGACCCTGTGCGAGCCGGTCGACGTCGTGACGGGCCCGGGCAACGTGTACGTCGCGGCGGCGAAGCGCCTGGTCCGCGGCGTCGTCGGGATCGACGCCGAGGCGGGACCGACCGAGATCGCGATCCTCGCCGACGGGACGGCCGACCCCGTCCACGTCGCGGCCGACCTCATCTCGCAGGCGGAGCACGACCCGCTGGCGGCCGCGGTGCTCGTGACGCCGAGCGTCGAGCTCGCGGGGGCGGTCGAGGCCAAGCTCGTCGACCGCGTCGACGCGACGCCGAACCGCGACCGCGTGCGCACGGCGCTCGACGGCTCGCAGTCCGCGATCGTCCTCGTCGACGACCTGACGGCCGGCCTCGAGGTGGTCAACGCGTACGGCGCCGAGCACCTGGAGATCCAGGCACAGGGCGCCTCGGCGCTCGCCGACCGCGTGACCAGCGCGGGCGCGATCTTCGTCGGGCCGTGGTCGCCCGTGTCGCTGGGCGACTACATGGCCGGCTCCAACCACGTCCTGCCGACGGGCGGCTGCGCGCACTACGCGAGCGGCCTGGGCGTGCACTCGTTCGTGCGCGCGGTGCAGGTCGTCGAGTACGACGCCGACGCGCTCCAGGCGGTCGCGGGGCGGATCGTCGCGCTCGCGCAGGCCGAGGGTCTGCCCGCCCACGCCGAGGCGGTCCAGGCGCGGTTCTGAGCCGGCCCCCGTCGGGGCGGGAGCGACCGGCCGGCGCGCGGGCGCCGCGCGGCCGGTGGGCGGACGCCGCCCCGGCCGTCCGGTCGCGGTCCGTAGAATCGACCGGTGACCGCCGACCTCGCACCCGCCCTGCCGGTGCGCCCCGAGCTCGCCGGGCTGGAGCCGTACGGGGCCCCGCAGCTCGACGTGCCCGTGCTGCTGAACGTCAACGAGAACCCCTACCCGCCGTCGGAGCAGGTCGTGGCCGACATCGCGTCGGCGGTGGCCGAGGCCGCGCACGGCCTCAACCGGTACCCCGACCGCGAGTTCCTCGCGCTGCGCGCCGACCTCGCGGCCTACCTCCGTGTCGAGTCGGGCGTCGACCTCGCTCCCGAGCAGGTGTGGGCGGCCAACGGCTCGAACGAGATCATGCTCCACCTCCTGCAGGCGTTCGGCGGGCCGGGGCGCACGGTGCTGTCCTTCGCGCCGACGTACTCGATGTACCCCGAGTACGCGCGGGACACCTCGACCGGCTGGGTCGCCGGCCGCCGCGAGGACGACTTCAGCCTCGACCCGGACGCGGCCCGCGCGGCGGTCGCGGAGCACCGTCCGTCGGTCGTGCTGCTGGCCAGCCCGAACAACCCGACGGGGACCGCGCTGCCCGCCGCGACGGTCGAGGCGGTGCTCGACGCCGCGGCGCAGGTGCCCGGCGGGTGCGTCGTGGTCGTCGACGAGGCGTACGGCGAGTTCCGGCGCCGTGGCACGCCGTCGGCGCTCGAGCTCCTCGCCGGTCACCCGCACCTGGCGGTCACCCGCACGATGTCGAAGGCGTTCGGCCTCGCCGGCGCCCGCGTGGGCTACCTCGCGGCGAGCGCGCGCCTCGTCGACGCGCTGCGGGTCGTGCGGCTGCCGTACCACCTGTCGGCCGTCACGCAGGCCGTCGCGCGCGCCGCGCTGGCCCACAGCGACGAGCTCATGGCGCAGGTCGGCTCGCTGCGCGAGGAGCGCGACGCCCTGGTCGTCTGGCTGCGCGAGCGCGGGCTCACCGTCGCCGAGTCCGACGCGAACTTCGTGCTGTTCGGCCTGTTCGACGACCGGCGCGCGGTCTGGCAGGGTCTGCTCGACCGAGGGGTGCTGATCCGCGAGGTCGGGCCCGAGGGATGGTTGCGGGTGTCGGTCGGCACCCCGCAGGAGACGGCGGCGTTCCGGGACGCCCTGGTGGAGGTGGCGGGACTGTGAGCCCTGCGAAGGCGGGCGCGCGCACGGCGCGTGTCGAGCGCACGACGAGCGAGTCGAGCGTGGTCGTCGAGCTGGACCTCGACGGGACGGGTCGGACCGAGATCTCGACGACGGTCCCGTTCTACGACCACATGCTGACGGCGCTCGGGAAGCACTCGCTCATCGACCTCACCGTCCGGGCCACGGGCGACACGCACATCGACGCGCACCACACCGTCGAGGACGTCGCGATCTGCATCGGCGAGGCGCTGCGCGAGGCGCTGGGTGACAAGCGCGGCATCTCGCGCTTCGGCGACGCGACGGTGCCCCTCGACGAGGCGCTCGCCCAGGCGGTCGTCGACGTCTCCGGCCGGCCGTACCTCGTCCACACGGGCGAGCCGCCCGGGCAGGAGTACCACCTCATCGGCGGGCACTTCACGGGCTCGCTGACCCGCCACGTGCTCGAGTCGATCGCGCACCACGCCGCCTTCAGCATCCACGTGCGCGTGCTGGAGGGGCGGGACCCGCACCACATCGTCGAGGCGCAGTTCAAGGCCCTCGCCCGGGCCCTGCGGTTCGCGGTCCAGCCCGACCCGCGCGTCGAGGGGATCCCGTCGACGAAGGGGGCGCTGTGAGCGCGGCGCCGGACGACCCGCGCGCGGAGGACCAGGCCGGTCCGGACGACGCGCCCCTGCCCGACGGCCTGCAGGTCCCCGACGACGCGTCGGCGCTCCTGGCGGACGAGGACGTGCCGACGGTCGCGCTCGTGCTCACGCAGGTCGCGGTCCCGGCGGCGCTCGCCGCCGCCTGTGCGCTCGCCAAGGTCGACGTGGACGTCGTCCCGACCCCGGTGGGCGCCGTCGCGGTGCTGCGCGACCCGGCCACCGGCGCGGCCGGCGCGCAGGCGATCTCCCAGCTGCTGCGGGCCGTGCCGGTCGTGCTGATGGAGCGGCGCGAGGAGCAGATCTCCGCCACGCGCTGGGCGGAGGGCGCCGCGCAGGGCACGGTGCCGCCGGGCCTCGTGCTGTCGGACTCGCCCGCGGCGCTGGAGGACCTCCTGCTCGGCTCGGTGCGGCCGGCGGAGCTCGAGGGCGTCGTCTCGAGCGTCGGCATGTCGCGCTGGCGGGCCATGCGGCTGCTGGCGTCGAGCCGGCCGCGGCGCTGACCCCGGGTCTCGCGACCCGGGCGCGTGCACGGGCGGCCCGCGCGGCTGGGTAGCCTGGACGCGTGCCCTCCCAGCCCTCCGTCGTCGTCCTGGACTACGGCTTCGGCAACGTCCGGTCCGCCGTCCGCGCGCTCGAGCGCGTCGGTGCGCAGGTCGAGCTGACGGCCGACCACGACGCCGCCATGGAGGCCGACGGTCTCGTCGTGCCCGGCGTGGGGGCGTTCGCGGCGTGCATGGCGGGCCTGCGCGCGGTGCGCGGCGACCAGGTGGTCGACCGCCGGCTCGCGGGCGGGCGGCCGGTGCTCGGCATCTGCGTCGGGATGCAGGTCATGTTCGCCGAGGGTGTCGAGCACGGCGAGCGCACCGCGGGCCTGGGGGAGTGGCCCGGCGTGGTCGACCGCCTCGAGGCGCCCGTCGTGCCGCACATGGGCTGGGCCACCGTGCAGCCGCCGGAGGGCTCGACTCTGTTCGCCGGCCTGGAGGACGAGCGCTTCTACTTCGTGCACTCGTACGCCGCGCGCGACCTCCCGCTCGACGTCCAGCAGGACTCACCCCTGCGCCCGCCGCTCGTGACCTGGGCCGAGCACGGCGAGCGGTTCGTCGCCGCCGTCGAGAACGGCCCCCTCGCCGCGACGCAGTTCCACCCCGAGAAGTCCGGCGACGCCGGCGCCCAGCTGCTGCGCCACTGGGTCGACACGCTGCGCTGACGCGCCCCGAGCACGGAGAACACCTGGTGACCACCACCTCGTCCAGCCACCCCACCGCGCCCGCCGACGGCCCGGCGCTCGAGCTGCTGCCGGCCGTCGACGTCGCCGACGGCCAGGCCGTCCGGCTCGTCCAGGGCGAGGCCGGCTCGGAGACGGGCTACGGCGACCCCCTGGCCGCCGCGCTCGACTGGCAGCAGGGCGGGGCGCAGTGGGTGCACCTGGTCGACCTCGACGCGGCGTTCGGTCGGGGCAGCAACGCCGCGCAGCTCGCGGACGTCACCGCGGCGCTCGTCGAGCGTGGCGTCCGGGTGGAGCTGTCGGGCGGCATCCGCGACGACGCGTCGCTGGAGCGGGCGCTCGGCACGGGCGCGACGCGGGTCAACCTCGGCACCGCGGCGCTCGAGGACCCGGAGTGGACCGCCGACGCGATCGCGCGCTTCGGCGCGCAGGTCGCCGTGGGGCTCGACGTGCGCGGCACGACGCTCGCGGCGCGCGGCTGGACGCGCGACGGCGGCGACCTGTGGGAGGTGCTCGCGCGCCTCGACGACGCCGGGTGCGCGCGCTACGTGCTCACGGACGTCACCAAGGACGGCACGCTGCGCGGCCCGAACGTCGAGCTGCTGCGCGAGGTGTGCGGGCGCACGTCCGCGCCGGTCGTCGCGTCGGGCGGCGTCTCGAGCCTCGACGACCTGCGCGTGCTGCGCACCCTGGTCCCGGTCGGCGTCGAGGGGGCGATCGTCGGCAAGGCGCTCTACGCGGGTGCGTTCACGCTGCCCGAGGCGCTCGACGTCGCGGGCCGGCCCTGAGCGGGCGCGAGCTGCCCCCGTCGTCCCCGTTCGCGGGCGACGACGGCAGCGCGGACCCCGCGCTCGCGCGCGCCCTCGCGGCTCACGCGGGCGGCGGGCCGGTGCGGGACGTCGTCGGGGCGCTCGCCGGCGCGCGGGTGCTGGTGCCGGTGCTCGCGGAGCTCGAGGCCGCCGAGGTCGTCGAGCACGGCGGTCACGCCCACACCGTCGACAAGGAGGCCTCCGCCGGGGTCGTGGCGCTGCGGGCGCCGGACGGGCGCACGGCGCTGCCCGTCTTCTCGTCGGTCGAGACGATGACGCGCTGGCGGCCCGACGCCCGGCCCGTGCCCGCCGACGCCGCTCGCGCGGCGCTCTCGGCGGTGCAGGAGGGGTGGGAGCTCGTCGTGGTGGACCCCGCGGGGCCTGCCACCGCGCTGCTGCCCCGTCCGGCCGTGTGGGCGCTGGCCCGCCAGGAGCCGTGGCGTCCCGCCGTGCTCGACGGCGTCGTCGACCCCGAGGTGGCGGCTGTCGCCGCCCGGGTGCGCGCCGTCGCCGGCGTGGCGGACGCGCACGTCGAGGCCGGCCGCCGCGCCGAGGTCTGCGTCGCCGTCGCGCTGCCGCCCGGTCTGGACCGCGCCGGGCTGGACGACGTGCTCGCGCGCGTCAACGCCGTCCTCGCGGCCGACGACGTGGTCGCCGAGCGCGTGGACTCGGTCGAGCTGCGGGTCCGGCCGGCGGGCTGACCCGCCGGCCGGTTCCGGCGCCGTCAGCGCGACGCGACGGCCTCGCTCACCGAGGCGGCGGCCCCGCTCACGGCCCGCGCGATGCCGGCGACCGCCCACGCCACGGCGCCCAGCGCCAGCGCCGTCGCGCCGACGACCTGCCCGCCCAGGATCACGCGGTTGAGGTCGAGCGCCGGCTGCCAGTGCACGCCCTCGTCGTCGACGACGAACACGCCGACCGGCTTGACGCGCGTCCCGTACCCCCGCCGCCGCCGTGCCCGGAGCCGGTGCCGTCCCCGCGCAGGCGCCGGTGACCGCTCG
>NZ_HE978588.1:2904054-2910428 GCF_000312005.1 Cellulomonas massiliensis JC225 | reverse complement strand
CTCGCGCTCGCCGCGCCCGTGCCGTGGGCGCTCGCGCTCGGCGTCGTCGTCGCCGGGCTGCCGTGCGCGCCGGCGCTGGCGGCGATCAACGCGGCGCTGGTCGCGCTCGTCCCCGAGCACCGGCGTGGCGAGGTGATGGGCTGGAGCGGGACCACGGCGACCGTGGGCAACGCGCTGGGCGCGCCGGTGGTCGGGGCGGTCGTCGACGGCGTCAGCGCCGCGGCGGGGTTCGTGTGCGCCGCCGTCGCCGGGCTCCTCGTCGTCGGTGCCGGCGTCCTCGTCCGGCGCGGCGCCCGCCCGGACGAGGACGAGCCGTCCGCCGACGGGCCGTGCCCGCCTGCGCCGGACGCGGTGCCGGCGGGCGTGGGGCCGGAGGCGGCCCTGCCGCGTCCCTGAGCTGGACCAGCGGTCCGGTCAGGGACGGAGAAGCCGCACGTCGGTGGCGGCCCCTAGTCTGGCCCGCATGCCGACCTCGACCACGCCCGGGACGACGACGACCCGCGCCGCCGCGGACAGCCACGACCTCATCCGCGTGCGCGGTGCGCGCGAGAACAACCTGCGCGACGTGGACGTCGACCTGCCCAAGCGGCGGCTCACCGTGTTCACGGGCGTCTCCGGCTCGGGCAAGAGCTCGCTGGTCTTCGCGACCATCGCCGCGGAGTCCCAGCGCATGATCAACGAGACCTACTCGACGTTCGTGCAGGGCTTCATGCCGACGCTCGCGCGGCCCGACGTCGACGTGCTCGACGGCCTCACGACGGCGATCATCGTCGACCAGGAGCGGATGGGCGCGAACGTCCGCTCGACCGTCGGCACCGTGACCGACGCCAACGCGATGCTCCGCATCCTGTTCAGCCGGCTGGGCCGGCCGCACGTCGGCTCGGCCCAGGCGTTCTCGTTCAACGTCGCGTCGGTGAGCGGCGCGGGCGCGGTCTCGTTCGAGCGCGGGGGCCGGCAGACCAAGGAGCGCCGGGAGTTCACCGTCACGGGCGGCATGTGCCCCCGCTGCGAGGGGCGCGGGACGGTCCAGGACTTCGACCTCACCGCGCTGTACGACGACACGAAGACGATCCGCGAGGGCGCCCTCACAATCCCCGGCTACTCGATGGACGGCTGGTACGGGCGCATCTTCACCGGGTGCGGCTTCTTCGACCCCGACAAGCCGGTGCGCGACTTCACGAAGCGCGAGCTGGACGCGCTGCTGTACAAGGAGCCGACCAAGATCAAGATCGAGGGCATCAACGTCACCTACGAGGGCCTGATCCCGCGGATCCAGAAGTCGTTCCTCAGCAAGGACGTCGACGCGATGCAGCCCCACGTCCGGGCGTTCGTGGAGCGCGCCGTGACGTTCCGCACGTGCCCCGACTGCGACGGCACGCGGCTCAACGAGGCGGCGCGTTCGTCGAAGATCGCCGGCGTCAGCATCGCCGACGCGTGCGCGATGCAGATCAACGACCTCGCGGGGTGGGTGCGCGGCATCGACGACCCGTCCGTCGCGCCGCTCGTCACGGCGCTCGGCGAGACGCTCGACTCCTTCGTCGAGATCGGGCTCGGGTACCTCAGCCTCGACCGCCCGTCGGGCACGCTGTCGGGCGGCGAGGCGCAGCGCACGAAGATGGTCCGCCACCTGGGCTCGTCGCTCACCGACGTCACCTACGTCTTCGACGAGCCGACGATCGGGCTGCACCCGCACGACGTGCAGCGCATGAACGAGCTGCTGCTGCGGCTGCGCGACAAGGGCAACACCGTGCTCGTCGTCGAGCACAAGCCCGAGGCGATCGCGGTCGCGGACCACGTCGTCGACCTCGGGCCCGGCGCGGGCAGCGAGGGGGGCTCGGTCTGCTACGAGGGTCCCGTGGAGGGCCTGCGCACGAGCGGCACGCTGACGGGTCGGCACCTCGACGACCGGGCGCGCCTCAAGGAGTCGGTCCGCACGCCGAACGGGGCGATCGAGATCCGCGGGGCCAGCACCCACAACCTGCAGGGCGTGGACGTGGACGTCCCGCTCGGCGTCCTGGTCGTCGTGACGGGCGTCGCCGGCTCCGGCAAGAGCTCGCTCGTGCACGGCTCGCTCGCGCGGCGCGAGGGGGTCGTGACGGTCGACCAGGGGTCCATCCGCGGCTCCCGGCGCAGCAACCCGGCGACGTACACCGGCCTGCTCGAGCCCGTCCGGAAGGCGTTCGCGAAGGCGAACGGCGTCAAGCCGGCCCTGTTCAGCGCCAACTCCGAGGGTGCCTGCCCGGCGTGCAACGGCGCGGGGGTGATCTACACCGACCTCGCGATGATGGCCGGCGTCGCCACGACGTGCGAGGAGTGCGAGGGCCGGCGCTTCCAGGCCTCCGTGCTGGAGTACCGGCTGGGCGGCAAGGACATCAGCGAGGTGCTGGCGATGCCCGTGACCGAGGCGGAGCGGTTCTTCGCCGAGGGCGAGGCGCGCACCCCCGCCGCCCACGCGGTGCTGGAGCGGCTGGCCGACGTGGGGCTGGGCTACCTCACGCTCGGGCAGCCGCTGACGACGCTGTCCGGCGGCGAGCGCCAGCGGCTGCGGCTGGCGACGCACCTCGGCGAGTCCGGCGGTGTCTACGTGCTCGACGAGCCGACCACGGGGCTGCACCTCGCCGACGTGGAGCGGCTCCTGGGTCTGCTGGACCGTCTCGTCGACCAGGGGAGGTCGGTCGTGGTGATCGAGCACCACCAGGCCGTCATGGCGCACGCCGACTGGATCATCGACCTCGGCCCCGGAGCGGGGCACGACGGCGGGCGAGTCGTCTTCGAGGGGACACCGTCGGCGCTCGTCGCCGACCGGTCGACGCTGACGGGGCAGCACCTGGCGCGCTACGTCGGCGCCTGAGACCGGCTCAGGAGACGGGGCCGGTCCACTTCTCGCCCGGGCCCTCGCCCGGTGCGTCCGGGAACGGCGACGCCTCGCGGAACGCGAGCTGCAGGGAGCGCAGCCCGTCGCGCAGCGACCGGGCGTGCTGGTTGCCGATGTCGGGCGCGGAGGCGGTGACGAGCGCCGCGAGCGCGGTGATGAGCTTGCGCGCCTCGTCGAGGTCGAGGTACTCGGCGCCCGAGCCGGACGGTCCGTCCTCGGCGAGCCCGCACTTCACGGCGGCCGCGCTCATGAGGTGGACGGCCGCCGTGGTGATGATCTCGACGGCGGCGACGTCGGCGATGTCGCGCGTCGCCGAGGCGTCGAGGTCGGGGGAGTCGGTCATGCAGCGATCCTCTCACCGCCCGGACCGACGACGGGACGGCCCCCGTGCCCGCCACGGGGAGCGGGGGCCGTCGTCGGTCGTCAGGCGGAGGGCAGCGTCGCCGTCGCCGGGGTCCCCGTCTCGACCGGGGCGACGCCGGCGAGGGCGGCCCGCAGCGCGGCGCCGAGGCCGGCGTCGACGTTCGTCCAGTAGCGGATCGCCCGCTCACGGATGTCGTCGCTCTTCACGCCGCCGACGTGCCCGGTGATCGTCGCCAGGAACCGCTCGCGCGCGGCGTCGTCGAACACCTCGCGGTAGAGCGTGCCGGCCTGGCCCCAGTCGTCGTCCTCCGCGTGCAGCGCCGCGGCGGAGCGCGTGAGCTCCCCGTCGATCTCCCAGCCGCCGTCCGTCGCCCGCGCCGGGTCGGCGGCCGGGCCGCCGACCGAGTTCGGCGCGTAGACCGGGGTGCTCGCGGACGCGAAGTGGAACCGGGCGGCGCCGTCCTTCGAGTACGAGTGCACCGGCGCCTTCGGAGCGTTCACCGGCAGCTGGGCGTGGTTCGTCCCGACGCGGTACCGGTGGGCGTCGGCGTAGGAGAAGATGCGCGCGAGCAGCATCTTGTCCGGGCTGGCCGCGATGCCGGGCACGAAGTTGCTCGGCGCGAACGTGGCCTGCTCGATCTGCGCGAAGTAGTTCTCGGGGTTCCGGTTGAGCTCCATCTCGCCGACCTCGACGAGCGGGTAGTCCGCGTGCGGCCACACCTTGGTGAGGTCGAACGGGTTGAAGCGGTAGGTCTTCGCGTCCTCGTACGGCATGACCTGGACCGAGAGCGTCCAGCGCGGGAAGTCGCCCGCCTCGATGTGCTCGTACAGGTCCCGGATGTGCACGTCGGCGTCCGACCCCGCGAGCTGGGCGGCCTGCTCGGCCGTGAGGTTGTCGATGCCCTGCTGGGTCTTGAAGTGGTACTTGACCCAGAACCGCTCGCCCGCGGCGTTGATCCACTGGTAGGTGTGCGAGCCGAAGCCGTCCATGTGGCGCCAGGAGCTCGGCAGGCCGCGGTCGCCCATCAGCCACGTCACCTGGTGGGCCGACTCGGGCGAGAGGGTCCAGAAGTCCCACTGCATGTCGTTGTCGCGCAGGTGCGAGCCCGGCAGGCGCTTCTGGGAGCGGATGAAGTCGGGGAACTTGATGCCGTCGCGCAGGAAGAAGACCGGCGTGTTGTTGCCGACGAGGTCGTAGTTGCCCTCCGACGTGTAGAACTTCAGCGCGAAGCCGCGCGGGTCGCGCCAGGTGTCGGGGGAGCCGAGCTCGCCGGCCACGGAGGAGAAGCGCGCGAGCATGTCGGTGTGGACGCCCGGCTGGAAGAGCGCGGCCCGGGTGTACGCGGAGACGTCCCCGGTGACCCGGAACGTGCCGAACGCGCCGCCGCCCTTGGCGTGCACGACCCGCTCGGGCACGCGCTCGCGGTTGAACTGCGCGAGCTTCTCGACGAGGTAGTGGTCGTGCAGGACGATCGGGCCGTCCGTGCCCACGGTCAGCGCGTGCGCGTCGGAGGCGACGGGGGCACCGGCGTTCGTCGTCGTGGGGGGCACCTGGGACATGGAGTTCCTCTCCGTGGTGGGGCGGGCGCCGCGGGTGTGGCGCTCGTCGGGTGCGGCCGCGCTCAGCGGCGGCAGGCGGGGCACAGGCCCCAGTAGGTGACCTCGGCGGTCTCGATCGAGAACCCGGAGGTCGAGGAGGGGACGAGGCACGGCGCGTGGCCGACGGTGCAGTCGACGTCGTCGATCGCCCCGCACGAGCGGCACACCACGTGGTGGTGGTTGTCGCCGACGCGCCGCTCGTACCGCGACGGGTGCCCGGCGGGCTCGATCCTGCGCAGGAGCCCCGCACCCGTGAGGGCATGGAGCACGTCGTAGACCGCCTGCACGGAGACCTGGGGGAGCCGCTCGCGCACGGCGGTCAGCACCTGGTCGGCGTCGAGATGACCGTGACCGTGCAGCGCCTCGAGCACGGCGAGGCGGGGAGCGGTGACCCGCAGCCCGGCCTCGCGCAGCAGCACCTCGTCCATGCGGCACACCCGATCACGTTTTCTGGAACGGTTCAAGTCTCGGGTCGCCCGCGCGTCGCGGGGACCGGGCCGTGCGGCGAGGTCGGCGGGGGCGTCTGGTAGAGTTGTCCCACGACTGACCTGGGTCCCCGGGAAGGCGCCGCGACGCGGCGCACGACCGAGGGCCCGGGCGCACAAGCGGAGATCCTCTCCCACCCGAGCATCGACCGTCCCGCACCGCGGGCGACAGAGGCCGGGTCACGGTCCGCGCACCGATCGGTTTCCGGTCGGGGCGTCGCCACGGCGTGCCGTGGTGGCCAGCGCGGACGGTCAGAGGCCCTCCTCCTGTGCCCAGGACGAGGGCCTTCCTCGTTCTCGGCGGTCGCCCACCACGACACGAGGAGCCTCAACATCAGCGAGCCCCGCATCAACGATCGGATCCGCGTCGCCGAGGTCCGCCTGGTCGGCCCGAACGGCGAGCAGGTCGGCATCGTCCGCGTGGAGGACGCACTGCGCCTGGCCCAGGACGCCGACCTCGACCTGGTCGAGGTCGCGCCGGACGCCCGCCCGCCCGTCGTCAAGATCATGGACTACGGGAAGTACAAGTACGAGGCGGACATGAAGGCCCGCGAGGCCCGGCGGAACCAGACCAACACGGTCCTCAAGGAGATCCGCTTCCGGCTCAAGATCGACCCGCACGACTACGGCACCAAGAAGGGCCACGTCGAGCGGTTCCTCAAGGCCGGCGACAAGGTCAAGGTCATGATCATGTTCCGCGGTCGCGAGCAGTCGCGCCCGGAGATGGGCATCCGCCTGCTGCAGCGGCTGGCCGAGGACGTCGCCGATCTCGGCTTCGTCGAGAGCTCGCCGAAGCAGGACGGCCGCAACATGATCATGGTGCTGGGCCCGGTGAAGAAGAAGGCCGAGCAGAAGCAGGAGCAGCGTCGGGCGGCCCAGGCCGCCGCGCAGCGCGAGGCGAACGCCGAGGCCGCGAACGCCCAGGCGGCCGCCGCGCCGCAGGGTGACGTCGAGGCTCCGGCGGTGGAGCAGGCTCCGGCCCCCGCACCGGCGGCCGCCGAGCAGGCTCCCGCCCCTGCCGAGGCCCCGGCCCCCGCCGCGAGCGAGGCGCC
>NZ_HE978588.1:2878431-2903600 GCF_000312005.1 Cellulomonas massiliensis JC225 | reverse complement strand
CTCGGCCTCGGCCACGCCGCGACCGTCGGCTCCCCGGCCGTCGGCCGCGAAGCCGGCAGCCGCCAAGCCGGCCGCCAAGCCCTCGGCCCGCCCCGCGCCGCCGCGCGGGGACGCCAGTTGAGCTGACCCGACGACGGCCCGGTCACCCCGGTCGGACCGTCCGAGACGAGCCACGCGAGCCCGCGCGGCGACGAACGAAGGAGAAACGGCAGCCATGCCGAAGAACAAGACGCACTCCGGTGCGAAGAAGCGTTTCCGGGTCACCGGGACCGGCAAGGTCATGCGCGAGCAGGCCAACGGCCGCCACCTGCTGGAGCACAAGTCGAGCCGCCGCACCCGCCGCATCGCCGGCGACGTCGTCGTCTCCGCCGCGGACACCCCCAAGATCAAGAAGCTGCTCGGCAAGTGACCCGCGGCGCGCGAGCGCCGGGCACACCCTCGAGCCCTAGACCAGCAAGGAGCATCACGTGGCACGCGTGAAGCGGGCGGTCAACGCCCAGAAGAAGCGCCGTTCGACCCTCGAGCGCGCCAGCGGTTACCGCGGGCAGCGTTCGCGCCTCTACCGCAAGGCGAAGGAGCAGGTCACCCACTCCCTCGTCTACGCCTACCGCGACCGCAAGGTCCGCAAGGGCGACTTCCGCAAGCTGTGGATCCAGCGGATCAACGCGGCTGCGCGCGAGCAGGGCATCACGTACAACCGCCTCATCCAGGGCCTGCGCCTCGCGGGCATCGAGGTCGACCGTCGTGTGCTCGCGGACCTCGCGGTGAACGACGCGCCGGCGTTCGCGGCCCTCGTCGCCGCCGCCAAGGCCGCGCTGCCCGCCGACGTCAACGCGCCCAAGGCCGCCTGACGTCCGACCGGTCACCGACGCCCCCGTCCGCCCTGCGCGGCCGGGGGCGTCGTCGTCCCGCCCGGCGGGGTGCCCGTGCGCTGGCAGACTGCTCGCCGTGAGCGTGATGGACAACCCGCGGGCGGAGCGGGTCCGCGCCGTGCGGGCCCTCGGTCAGCGCGCGGTGCGCCGCCGCACGGGGCGGTTCGTCGTCGAGGGGCCGCAGGCGGTGCGCGAGGCGGTCGACGTGGCGCACGTCCACGAGCTCTACGCGACGGCGGACGCGGCGGCCCGGTACGTCGAGGTCGTCGAGCGCGCGGAGGAGCGCGGCATCCGGGTGCGCCTGGGCACGCCCGAGGTGCTCGACGCGATGAGCCCCGACGCGCAGGGCCTCGTCGCCGTCGCCGAGCTGCTCGGCACGTCGGTGGAGGACGTCCTCACCGGGGCGCCCCGGCTCGTCGCCGTGCTCGCGCACGTGCGCGACCCGGGCAACGCGGGCACGGTCGTGCGGGCCGCCGACGCCGCCGGCGCGGACGGCGTGGTGCTGACCGACGAGAGCGTCGACGTGCACAACCCGAAGGTCGTGCGGTCGACGGCCGGGTCGCTGTTCCACCTGCCGGTGGCGACGGGCGCGGGTCTCGCCGACGCGGTGGCGGCCCTGCGCGGCGCCGGGCTGCTGGTGCTCGCGGCCGACGGCACAGGCGAGCACGACCTCGACGACCTGCTGGACGTGGCGGGCACCGCGGCCCCCGGTCTCCCGGACCTGGCGCGGCCGACGGCCTGGGTGTTCGGCAACGAGGCCTGGGGGCTGCGCGACGAGGACCGGGCGCTGGCCGACGCGGTGGTGCGCGTCCCGCTGCGCGGGCGGGCGGAGTCGCTCAACCTCGCGACCGCGGCGACGGTGTGCCTGTACGCGAGCGGGCGGGCCCAGCGATGAGGCTCTTCGCCGCGGTGTGGCCCGCCGACGACGTGCTCGACCACCTCGACCTCGCGCTCGCGGCGGTGCGTCGTGCACCCGCGGGCTCGTCCTCCGCGCGGTGGACGGCCCGGGAGGCGTGGCACCTGACGACCGCCTTCTACGGCGACGTCCCGGACGGCGCCACGCCCGCGCTCGTCGAGGAGCTGGCCTCGGGGCTCGCGGGGCAGGCGGCGTACCGGCTGCAGCTGCGGGGCGCGGGCGTCTTCGCCCACCGCACCCTCTGGGTGGGCGCCGCGGGCGACCTCGACGCCCACCGGCGGGTGGTCCGGGTCTGCGTCGACGCGGGCGATGCGGTCGGGGCGCACCGCGACGAGCGCGTCCGGGACCGCCCGCACCTGACGGTCGGGCGGGTCCGGCCGGGCAGCGGGCCCCCGCGCCGTGGGCGCTCGCGCCCGGGTCCGGAGCCGGTGGAGACGGGGGAGACGCTCATGCGCGCCCTCGCGGTGTACGAGGGCCCCGCGTGGGACGTCGACGAGGTCCTCGTCGTCGAGTCGCGGCCCGGGGCGGGCCGCGGCGGGGGCCCGCTCTACACCCCGCTCGAGCGCCTGCCGCTCGCCTGAGCGGGGCGCGCGCCGGATCGCGGTTGCCACCGGGCAGGGGCGGGGGCGACGATGCGGTCATGACGTCGCGCACGGCGGGTGGTCGCCGATTTCCCGGGCCCGTCCCGGGTTCGCGCTGACGCGCGTCGACGGCGAGACGCCGACGAGGCCCCGGACGGGCGCCACTAGACTGCTCTGCTGGTCCGCCTGCCGGGCCGCCTGCTGACGCACGCGGCCCGCGGCCCCCGGCGCCGCCCGCGGCGCGGGCCGCCCGTCTCCGCCCTGGAAGGTCCCGGATGTCCGACGACACCGCGCTGTCCCCCGACGTGCTGTCCCCCCTCGACGAGGCCGGCGTGCGTGCGGCCGTCGAGGCCGCCCGCGCCGCGGTCGCGGCCGCCGGCACGCTCGACGAGCTCAAGACGGTGCGCCTCGCGCACACCGGCGAGCGCAGCCCCCTCGCGCTGGCGAACCGCGCGATCGGCGGGCTGGCGCCCGCCGAGAAGGGTCCCGCCGGCCGGCTCGTCGGCGGCGCCCGGGGCGAGCTGAACCAGGCGATCGCGGCCCGCCAGGCCGAGCTCGAGGCCGAGCGTGACGCGCGCGTGCTGGTGGAGGAGGCGGTCGACGTCACGCTGCCGGCCGACCGCACCCCGGCGGGTGCCCGGCACCCGCTGGAGACGCTGCAGGAGCGGGTCGCGGACATCTTCGTGGCCATGGGCTGGGAGATCGCCGACGGGCCCGAGCTCGAGGCCGAGTGGTTCAACTTCGACGCGCTGAACTTCGGCGTCGACCACCCGGCGCGGCAGATGCAGGACACGTTCTACGTCGACGCCGGCGACGAGCCGTCGAACCTCGTCCTGAGGACCCACACCTCGCCGGTCCAGGCCCGCACGCTGCTGGAGCGGGACCTGCCGGTGTACGTCGCGTGCCCGGGCAAGGTCTTCCGGACCGACGCGCTCGACGCCACGCACACGCCCGTGTTCCACCAGGTCGAGGGTCTGGCCGTGGACAAGGGCCTGACGATGGCGCACCTCAAGGGCACGCTCGACCACTTCGCCCGTGCGATCTTCGGACCCGAGGCGCGCACGCGCCTGCGGCCGTCGTTCTTCCCCTTCACGGAGCCCTCGGCGGAGATGGACCTGTGGTTCCCGCAGAAGAAGGGCGGCGCCGGCTGGATCGAGTGGGGCGGCTGCGGGATGGTCAACCCGAACGTCCTGCGGGCGTGCGGCGTCGACCCCGACGTGTACTCGGGCTTCGCGTTCGGCATGGGGATCGAGCGCACGCTGATGCTGCGTCACGGCATCGCTGACATGCACGACATGGTCGAGGGCGACGTGCGCTTCTCGCTCCAGTTCGGGACGGAGATCTGATGCCCCGCGTACCGCTGACGTGGCTCGCCGAGCACGTCGACCTGCCCGCCGGCCTCACCGCCGAGCAGCTCGCCGCCGACCTCGTCCGCGTCGGGCTGGAGGAGGAGGCGATCCACCCTGCGGCGGTCACCGGGCCGCTCGTCGTCGGCGAGGTGGTCGAGCGCACGCCGGAGCCCCAGAAGAACGGCAAGACGATCAACTGGTGCCGCGTCGACGTCGGCCCCGAGCACAACGAGCCGGGCGGGGCGCCACGCGGCATCGTGTGCGGCGCGCACAACTTCGACGTGGGCGACCGCGTCGTCGTCGCGCTGCCCGGCGCGGTCCTGCCCGGGCCGTTCCCGATCGCGTCGCGCAAGACGTACGGCCACGTGTCCGACGGCATGATCTGCTCGGCGCGCGAGCTCGGCCTCGGCGAGGACCACGCGGGGATCATCGTGCTGGCCGACCTCGGCCTCGACGCGCCGGTGGGCACCGACGCGCGCGAGCTCCTCGGCCTGGGCGACGAGGTGCTCGAGATCAACGTCACCCCCGACCGCGGGTACTGCTTCTCGATGCGTGGCGTCGCGCGCGAGCTGTCGCACTCGACGGGAGCCCCGTTCACGGACCCGGCCCTGCCGGTGCCGACCGAGCCGGCGTCGGGCGGCGGGTTCGCCGTCGAGATCGACGACGCCGCGCCGGTCCACGGCGTGCCCGGCGCGGACCGGTTCGTCGCGCAGGTGGTGCGGGGCGTGCGGGCGAACGACCCGTCCCCGGCGTGGATGCAGCGCCGCCTGCAGCAGGCGGGCATGCGCCCCATCAGCCTCGCGGTCGACGTGACGAACTACGTCATGCTCGACCTGGGCCAGCCGCTGCACGCCTACGACCTGTCGACGCTGCACGAGCCGATCGTCGTGCGCCGGGCGGCTGCCGGGGAGCGGATGACGACGCTCGACGGCGTCGACCGGGCGCTCGACCCGCAGGACCTGCTCATCACCGACTCGCCCGAGGGTCGGGGCTCGCGCCCGATCGGGCTGGCCGGGGTCATGGGCGGCGCGACGACCGAGGTCGGGGAGGCGACGACCGACCTGCTCGTCGAGGCCGCGCACTTCGACCCGGTGACGATCGCGCGCACGGCGCGCCGGCACCGGCTCCCCTCGGAGGCGTCCAAGCGCTTCGAGCGCGGCGTGGACCCGCAGCTGCCGCGGGTCGCGGTCGCGCGCGTGGCGGCCCTGCTCGCGGAGTTCGGCGGCGGGACGGCCGACGCGACGCTGACGGACGTCGACCGGACGTCCGAGCCCGCGACGATCGAGCTGGACCTCGCGCTGCCGGGGCGGCTCGTCGGCGTGCCGTACGCGCCGGAGCAGGTCGTGGAGACCCTCACGGCGATCGGCTGCGAGGTGCGGACGGCCGGCGACGGCACGGCGTCCGTGCGGGTGCCGACCTGGCGCCCGGACCTCGCCGTGCCGGTGGACCTCGTCGAGGAGGTCGCGCGGCTGCGCGGCTACGACGAGATCCCGTCGGTGCTCCCGACGGCGCCTGCCGGTCGCGGGCTGAGCGAGGAGCAGCGCGTGCGCCGCTCGGTCGCGCGGGCGCTGGCGGACGCGGGGCTCGTCGAGGTGCTCAGCTACCCGTTCGTGGGCGAGGAGCAGCTCGACGCCCTCGGGCTGCCGGCGGACGACGCGCGCCGGCGTGCGGTCCGCCTCGCCAACCCGCTGCAGGACGGGCAGCCATTCCTGCGCACGAACCTGCTCGTCACGCTGCTCGACACGGCGCGGCGCAACGTGGCCCGCGGGAACGGGGACCTCGCGGTCTTCGAGATCGGGCTCGTCACGCGGCCCGGCGCCGACGCGCCGTCGTCGGCACCGGCGCTGCCGGGCGGCGTGCGGCCGACGGACGAGCAGCTCGAGGCGCTGGACGCGGCGGTGCCCCCGCAGCCGCGCCGCGTGGCGGGTGTCCTGGCCGGCCTGCGGACGCCGACCGGCTGGTGGGGAGCGGGCCGCCGCGCCGACCACACGGACGCGATCGCCGCGGCCGAGCTGGTGGCGCGCGTCGTGGGCGTCGACCTCGTCGTGACCGCGGACGCGGACCACGCGCCGTGGCACCCCGGCCGCTGCGCGCGGCTCGAGACGGCGGAGGGCACGCTCGTCGGCCACGCCGGGGAGCTGCACCCGAAGGTGGTGGCCGCGCTCGACCTGCCGGCGCGCGCGGTCGCGTTCGAGGTCGACCTGGACGAGCTGCTCGCCGCCTCGAGCGGCGAGCCGCGCCAGGCGCGCCCGCTGTCCACCTTCCCGCTCGCGAAGGAGGACGTCGCGCTCGTCGTGCCGGCGGAGGTCCCCGCGGCGGCGGTGCTCGAGGCGGTGCGCGCCGGCGCCGTGGCGAGCGCCGCAGGCGACGTGCTCGAGAGCGCCGAGCTGTTCGACGTGTACACGGGCGACCAGCTGGAGCCGGGGACGAAGTCGCTCGCGTTCTCGCTGCGCCTGCGTGCGGACGACCGCACGCTCACCGCGCAGGAGACGGCTGCGGTCCGCGAGGGCGTCGTCGCCGAGGCGGCGCGCCGGTTCGGGGCGACGCTGCGCGCGTGACGCCAGGGCGCCGCGGGGCGTGAGACCGCGGCATCCGAGGCGCGGACGGGCCGGGGGCGCGACGGAGGTCGCGCCCACGGCCCGTCGCCGCATCTGGCCAGGTCAGCGTCGTGTCGGCGTGGTCGTGGGACGAGTTCACCCAACTGTTACCCGCCGGTAGTTGCGGCCTTCCGGACATATCGCCGAAGGTGGGCGGCGGCCCGCGGTGCGGGCCTCCCGCGTTCCCCGACGAAGGAGAAGGCCGCCGTGCGCCTTGCCACGAGATCGTTCACCGGGGGCGCAGCCGCCCTCGCCGTCGCCCTGGCGGGCATCACCGCCACCGGGCAGGCCGCGCAGGGAGCCGTCGACGCGGCGGCCGCCGTGGTCGTCCAGGAGGTCTACGGCGGGGGTGGCAACTCGGGCGGGAAGTTCGACCAGGACTTCGTCGAGCTGAAGAACGTCTCCGGTGCGGCCGTCGACGTGTCCGGCTGGGCCGTCCAGTACGGGTCCGCGGGGAACACGACGTTCAGCGGGAAGATCGCGCTGACGGGGACGATCCCCGCGGGCTCGTCGTACCTCGTCGGGGCCGCCAAGGGCGCGGACGAGACGCAGCCCGACCTGCCGCCGACGGACGCGAGCGGCAACGTCGCGATGTCGGGCACCGCGGGCAAGGTCGCCCTCACGCGCAGCACGACGACGCTGTCGTGCTCGAGCGCCGCCGCGTGCGCCTCCGCCGCGGACGTCGTCGACCTCGTCGGCTGGGGCGGCGCGAGCGTCTACGCCGGCAGCGGCGCAGCACCGGCGACGACGAACGCGACGTCGATCTCGCGGACGCAGAGCACCGCGAACAACGCCGCCGACTTCGCGGCGGGCGAGCCGACCCCGCAGGGCACGAGCGGCGGGACGGACCCGGGCGACCCGGGCGACCCCGACGTCGTCACGATCGCCGAGGTCCAGGGCGACGGCGCGTCCTCGCCCCTGGCGGGCCGGACGGTGACCACCTCCGGCGTCGTCACGGCCGCGTACCCGACGGGCGGCCTCAACGGCTACGTCATCCAGACGCCCGGCACCGGCGGCGAGCTCGGCAGCCGCACGTCGTCCGACGCGCTGTTCGTCTTCTCGTCGGCGACCGTGCGCGACGTGGAGATCGGCGACCACGTGCAGGTGACCGGCGCGGTCAGCGAGTTCAACGGCCTGACGGAGATCACCGTCGCCGCGGGCGGGCTCACGCCGCTGTCCGAGCCGGCCGAGGCCGTCAAGCCGCTCACCGGCGCCTGGCCGGCCACCGCGGCGGCGCGCGAGGCGATGGAGTCGATGCTCTTCGCGCCGACGGGTGACCTGACGGTGTCGAACACGTTCTCGACGAACCAGTACGGCGAGGTCGGTCTCGCGGCGGGCTCGACGCCGCTGCTGCAGCCGACCGACGTCGCGCGCCCTGGCTCGGACCAGGCAGCGGCGGTCGCCGCGGACAACGCGGCCCGCGGCGTCGTGCTCGACGACGGCGCCACGACGAACTTCCTGTCGTCGGCGAACCAGTCCCAGACCCCGCCGTACGTCTCGCTGACGAACCCGGTCCGGGTCGGGGCGGCTGTCACGTTCACCGACCCGGTGGTCGTCGACTACCGCAACGACGCGTGGAAGCTGAACCCGACGGCGCAGGTCGTCGCGGGCGGCGACGCGCCGGTGACCTTCGAGAACGACCGCACGACGGCCCCCGCGCCGGTCGGCGGCGACCTCAAGGTCGCGTCGTTCAACGTGCTCAACTACTTCACCACGCTGGGTGCCGGCACCGCCGGCTGCGTCGCGTACACCGACCGCGCCGGCGACGGCGTGACGGTCCGCGACGGCTGCGCGCCGCGCGGCGCGTGGGACGCGGCCGACCTCGACCGCCAGCAGCGCAAGATCGTCGCGGCGATCAACGCGCTCGACGCCGACGTCGTGGGCCTCCTCGAGATCGAGAACTCGGCCGCCGTCGACGGCGTCGCCGACGAGGCGCTCGGCACGCTGGTCGACGCGCTCAACGCGGCGGCCGGCTCGGACGTGTGGGCGTTCGTCCCCTCGTCGTCGGAGCTGCCGCCGGCCTCCGAGCAGGACGTCATCACCAACGCGATCATCTACCGCACCGCGGCGGTCGAGCGGACCGGGCCGTCCCGCGCGCTCGGCGACCAGAGCGGTGACGACCAGGCGTTCGGCAACGCGCGCGAGCCTATCGGGCAGGTGTTCACGCCGGTCGACGGCGGCGACCCGTTCCTGTTCGTCGTCAACCACCTGAAGTCCAAGGGCTCCGCCGGCCCGTGGCCGGGCGACGCCGACACGGGCGACGGCCAGGGTGCGTCGAACGAGTCGCGCGTCCGGCAGACGACCGCGCTGCGCGACTGGGTGCCGACCGTGCAGGGCGACGCCCAGGCGGTCGCGCTGGTGGGTGACTTCAACGCCTACACGCACGAGGACCCGCTGCAGGTGCTCTACGACGCGGGCTACACCGACGCGGCCTCCTCGCTCGCCGAGGACCAGTGGTCGTACTCGTTCTCCGGTCTGTCGGGCTCGCTCGACCACGTCCTGCTCAACGACGCGGCGCTCGCGCGGGCGACGGGGGCGGACATCTGGGAGATCAACGCCGAGGAGTCGATCGCGCTGGAGTACAGCCGGTACAACTACCACGGCATGCTGTTCTACGCGCCGGACGCCTACCGCTCGTCCGACCACGACCCGGTGGTCGTCGGGCTGGCCGCGGACGCCCCGCCCGTGAACCTCACCTTCCTCGACATCAACGACTTCCACGGCCGCATCGACGCCAACACCGTGAAGTTCGCCGGGACGGTCGAGCAGCAGCGCGCGGCGGCGGACGGCCCGGTGGCCTTCGTGTCGGCCGGCGACAACATCGGCGCGTCGCTGTTCGCCTCGGCGGTCCAGGACGACCAGCCGACGATCGACGTGCTCAACGCGCTCGGGCTCGCCGCCTCGGCGGTGGGCAACCACGAGTTCGACAAGGGGTTCTCCGACCTCGTCGACCGCGTGGTCGACGGCGGCGACAACGCCCGGTGGCCGTACCTCGGCGCCAACGTCTACGCCAAGGGCACGACCGACCCGGTGCTGCCGGAGTACACGCTGCTCGACATGGGCGGCGTGGACGTGGCGGTGGTCGGTGCGGTCACCGAGGAGACGCCGACGCTCGTGACGCCCTCGGGCATCGCGGACCTCGACTTCGGCGACCCGGTCGCGGCGGTGAACCGCGTCGCGGCGCAGCTCACGGACGGCGACGACGCGAACGGCGAGGCCGACGTCATCGTCGCCACGTACCACGAGGGCGCGGGGGCGGGCACGCCGGACGGCGCGACGCTCGAGCAGGAGGTCGCGGCCGGCGGCGCGTTCGCGGACATCGTCGAGAAGACCTCGGCGGCGGTGGACGTCATCTTCACCGGCCACACGCACAAGCAGTACGCGTGGGACGCACCGGTCCCGGGCGAGGCGGGCAAGACCCGTCCCGTGCTGCAGACCGGCTCGTACGGCGAGAACCTCGGCAAGGTCACGCTGACGTACGACGCGTCCTCGGACGAGGTCACGGCGTACACCGCCTCGAACGTGGCGCGCACGACGACGGCGGACGCGACGCTCGTCGCGACCTACCCGCGCGTCGCCGAGGTCAAGCAGATCGTCGACGCCGCGCTCGCGTACGCGAACGAGGTCGGCTCGGTCCCCGTCGGCTCCGTCACCGCCGACATCACGACCGCCTTCACGGGCGGCTCGTACGTGGACGGGCGGTACGTCGGCCCGGGGCCGCAGCCCACCACCGGCCGTGACGACCGGGCCAGCGAGTCGACGCTCGGCGACCTCGTCGCCAACGCGCTGCGCGACACGCTCGCCCCGTCGAACCTCGGCGGTGCGCAGATCGGCGTCGTGAACCCGGGCGGCCTGCGGGCCGAGCTGCTCTACACGGCCTCGGGCACGGAGGGCGACGGCGTCGTCACCACGGCGGAGGCGAACGGCGTGCTGCCGTTCGTCAACAACCTCTGGACGACGACGCTCACGGGCGCGCAGGTCCGCACGATGCTCGAGCAGCAGTGGCAGACGAACGCCGACGGGACGATCCCGTCGCGGCCGTACCTGCAGCTGGGGCTCTCGGACAACGTGACGTACACCTACGACCCGGACGCTCCGCTCGGGTCGCACATCACGTCGGTGACGGTCGACGGCCGGCCGCTCGACCCGGACGCGGAGTACCGGATCGGCACGTTCTCGTTCCTCGTGACCGGTGGGGACAACTTCCGGGTGTTCACGGAGGGGACGCAGCCGCGCGACTCGGGCCTGATCGACCGCGACGGATGGATCGCGTACCTCGAGGCGCACCCGGACCTCGCGCCGGACTTCGCCCGCCAGGCGGTCGGCGTGCCGGCGCTGCCGGCGAGCGTCACGGCGGGCGACGAGCTCGCCTTCCCGGTGACGAGGCTCGACCTCACGAGCCTCGGCTCGCCGCAGAACACGACGCTCGAGGTGCGCCTCGACGGCGACCCGATCGGGTCCGCGGCCGTGGAGGGCGGCGACGCGGACGTCGCCGTGACGATCCCGGAGGGCACGGAGGCGGGGGAGCACACGCTCACGCTCGTCGCCGAGCCGTCGGGCACGACCGTCACGCTGCCGCTCACCGTCGAGGCCGGTCAGGCCGCGTCGACCACCACGCTGACGGCCTCGCCGTCGAGCCAGGTGTACGGCAAGGCGGGCGGTCGCGTCGTGCTCACCGCGAAGGTCACGGCGGACGGGCCGGTCTCGGGGTCGGTGGAGTTCGTGTCGGGCGACGACGTGCTCGGCACCGCGACCCTGCGCTCCGGCACCGCAACCCTGCGGCTGCCGGCGAGCACCCCCGCCGGCACCTACCAGGTGGTCGCCCGGTGGGCGGGCACCGACGAGGTCGCCGGGTCGCAGTCGCAGCCCGTCGCGGTCACCGTGGTGAAGGCGACGACGCGGACCTCGCTCAGCGTGATCGGCGGCGGCTGGCTGCCGACGATCGCCCTCGTCGGCGTCTCGCAGGACAACGGCCGGCTCGCGGACGGGACCGTCGAGATCCGTGAGGGCAGCAGGGTCGTCACGACGCTGAACGTGCGGCTCGGGATCGCGCTCGGCACCCTGCCGCGGCTCGGCTCGGGCACGCACACGCTGACGGCGACGTTCCTGCCGTCGGACGAGAACGTCGCGCCGAGCACGAGCGCTCCGGTGCGGGTGCGCGGCTGACGACGGACGACGGCGCGCCGGTCGGGGACCGGCGCGCCGTCGTCGCGCGGGGGGAGCGCAGGCCGTACGAGGGTCCGCGCGGCGGGCTGGACGCCGTCAGTCGCAGCCCTCGGGGCCGCACGCGTCGCCCTGCGCGATCGTCGTGAGCGGGTTGGCCTCGCGCCAGCCGGCCTCGAGCAGCTGCGTGAACACCTCGGCGGGCTGGGCGCCGGAGACGGCGTACCGGCGGTCGACGACGAAGAACGGGACGCCCGTGACCCCGAGGCTGCGCGCCTCGTCGAGGTCGGTCCGGACCGCGTCGGCCTGCTGGTCGGACGCGAGCGCCGCGGCGACGCGCGCGTCGTCCCAGCCGTGCTCGGCGAAGCCCGCCCCGGCGGCGACGGCGACGAGCGCGCCGTCGGCCCCGAGGTCGACGCCCTGCTCGAAGTGCGAGGAGAACAGCGCCTCCATGGTGCGCTCGACCAGCGCGCCCCCGCCCGCCTCCTGCGCGAGGTGCAGCAGGCGGTGGGCGTCGAAGGTGTTGAACGCGAGCGTGCGGGCGAAGTCGTAGCGCAGGCCCTCACCCGCGGCGACGGAGGTGACGTGCGCGAACATCTGCTCGACCTGGTCGCGCCGCAGCCCCTTCGTCTCGGCGAGCGCGTCGATCTCGGGGCGGCCCGGTCCGGTCGGGGTCTCGGGCGAGAGCTGGAACGAGCGCCAGACGACCTCGACGTGCTCCCGGTGCGGGAACGACGCGAGGGCGGTCGCGAACCGGCGCTTGCCGATGAAGCACCACGGGCAGGCCACGTCGGACCAGACCTCGACCCGGAGGGTGCGGGGCGGGGCCGAGAGGGTGGGCAGGGCGGGGACGGTGCTCACGGGATCAGCAGGACCTTTCCGGTGGTGGCGCGCGACTCGAGCGCCCGGTGTGCCTCGGCCGCGTCGGCGAGGGGGTAGGTGGCGCCGACGCGCACGTCGAGCGCGCCGGCCGTGACGGCGTCGAACAGCTCGCCGGCCCGCCAGGTCAGCTCCTCGCGGTCGGCGACGAAGTGCCCGAGCGTCGGGCGCGTGAGGTAGACGGAGCCGGCGCCGTTGAGGCGCTGCGGGTCGACCGGTGGCACGGGCCCGGACGACGCCCCGAACAGCACGAGCGTCCCCCGGCGCCGCAGCGACGCGAGCGAGGCGTCGAACGTGTCCCGGCCGACGCCGTCGTAGACCACGTGCACGCCCCGGCCGCCGGTGAGGTCGCGGACGAGGGCGGGCAGCTCGGCGGTCAGGTCCGTCAGCTCGCGGTAGCGCACGACCTCGGCCGCGCCGGCCCGACGGGCGAGCTGCTCCTTCTCCGGGGACCCGACGGTGGCGATCACGCGGCCGCCCCGCGCCGCGGCGAGCTGCGTGAGCAGCAGGCCGACCCCGCCGGCCGCGGCGTGCAGCAGCACGTCGTGGCCGGGTCCCAGGGCGAAGCTCGACGTGACGAGGTAGTGCGCGGTGAGCCCCTGCAGGGGGAGCGCCGCGGCCGTGCGGTCGTCCACGCCCTCGGGGACGAGCAGGGCGCGGGACTCCCGCACCGTGACGAGCTCGGCGTAGGACGGCCCGCCGCTCTCCCAGGCGACCCGGTCGCCGACGGCCAGCGTCGCGACGTCGGCACCGACGGCGACGACCTCGCCCGCTCCCTCCGAGCCGACGCCGTGGGGGAAGGGCACGGGGTAGACGCCCGCGCGGCGGTAGGTGTCGATGAAGTTGACGCCGGCGGCCGCGACGCGCACGAGCACCTCGTCCGGACCAGGGACCGGGTCGGGCACGTCGGTGTACTGCAGGACCTCGGGACCGCCCGCGGCGGTGGCGATGACGGCGCGCACGTCACCTGCCAACACGAGGGGACGCCGTTCTCATCCCCGGACGACGTCTTCGTATCTTTCTGCAGTCGAGTGTATGGTCATGCACATGTCCTTCACCGTCGCCGTCGCCGGCGCGAGCGGGTACGCCGGGGGCGAGGTGCTCCGGCTGCTGCTGGGCCACCCGGAGGCCCGCATCGGCGCCCTCACCGCCCACGCGAACGCGGGCACCGCGCTCGGCGAGCACCACCCGCACCTGCGCACGCTCGCCGACCGCGTGCTCGCGCCCACGAGCACGGACGAGCTCGCCGGCCACGACGTCGTCGTGCTCGCCCTGCCGCACGGCGCGAGCGGCGCGATCGCGGCCGACCTCGAGGCGCGCGGCTCGCAGGCCGTCGTCGTCGACCTGGGCGCGGACCACCGGCTGACCGACGCGGCGGCCTGGACGCGGTTCTACGGCTCGCCGCATGCCGGCACGTGGCCGTACGGGCTGCCCGAGCTCCTGCACGCGGGGGAGCCCGTCGCCGCCGCCCAGCGCGCCGCCCTGGCCGGGACCCGGCGGATCGCCGTCCCCGGCTGCAACGTGACCGCGGTGACGCTGGGCCTGCAGCCGGGCGTCGCCGCCGGCGTCGTCGAGCCCACCGACCTCGTCGCGGTCCTGGCGAACGGCTACTCCGGCGCCGGACGCACCCTCAAGACCCACCTGCTGGCGAGCGAGGGGCTCGGCGCCGCGCAGCCCTACGCGGTGGGCGGCACCCACCGGCACATCCCCGAGGTCGTCCAGAACCTGGGCGTGGCGGGTGCGGCCGAGGTGACGCTCTCCTTCACGCCGACGCTCGTCCCGATGGCGCGCGGCATCCTCGCGACCGCGACGGCGCGGCTCGTGCCCGGCACGGAGCCGGACGCGGTGCGCGCCGCGTGGGAGCGGGCGTACGCCGACGAGCCGTTCGTCCACCTCCTGCCCGAGGGGCAGTGGCCGACCACCGCGGCGACCCTCGGCGCCAACACCGCGCTGGTGCAGGTCGCGGTCGACGAGGCGGCCGGGCGGGTCGTCACCGTCGCGGCGATCGACAACCTCGTCAAGGGCACCGCGGGCGCTGCGGTGCAGTCCCTCAACCTCGCGCTCGGGCTGCCCGAGACGCTCGGCCTCCCGACGGACGGAGTCGCACCATGAGCATCACGGCGATCGGAGGCGCGCAGCTCTCCGACGGGGTCACGGCGCCGGCGGGCTTCCGCGCGTCCGGCGTGACCGCGGGGCTCAAGGCCTCGGGCCGCCCCGACCTCGCGCTCGTCGTCAACGACGGGCCGCTGCAGGTCGGCGCGGCCGTCTTCACGACCAACCGCGTCGTCGGCGCGCCCGTGGTCTGGTCACGCCAGGTCGTCACCGACCACGTGGTCAGCGCCGTCGTGCTGAACTCCGGCGGGGCGAACGTCTGCACCGGCCCGGCCGGCTTCCAGGACGTCCACGCGACGGCCGAGAGGGTCGGCGAGGTCCTCGGCGTCTCCCCGGGTGACGTCGTCGTCGCCTCCACGGGGCTGATCGGCGAGCGGCTGCCGATCGACGCGCTGCTGTCCGGCGTCGCGCCGGCCGCCGAGGCGCTGTCCACGACGGGCGGCCCCGCGGCCGCGGCCGCCATCATGACGACGGACACGGTCCCCAAGACCGCGCACCTCACCGTCGACGGCGACTTCGGCACGTGGACGGTCGGAGGGATGGCCAAGGGCGCGGGCATGCTCGCGCCAGGGCTCGCGACGATGCTGTGCGTGATCACGACGGACGCCGTGGTGGACGAGGCCACCGCCGACGCGGCGCTGCGCGCGGCGACGGCCCAGACGTTCGACCGCGTGGATTCCGACGGGTGCATGTCCACGTCGGACACCGTGGTGCTGCTCGTCTCCGGCGCCAGCGGCGCCACGCCCGACCCCGCCGGCTTCGCCGCGGGCCTCACGGCGGTCTGCGGCGACCTCGCCCGCCAGCTGGTCGCCGACGCCGAGGGCGCGACCCACGACATCGCCGTCACCGTCACGGGAGCGACGACCGAGGCCGCGGCGCTCGCGGTCGCCCGGGCCGTCACCCGCTCGAACCTCTTCAAGGCCGCGGTGTTCGGCAACGACCCGAACTGGGGCCGCGTGCTCGCCCAGGTCGGGACGGTCCCCGAGGAGGTCGCCCCTTTCGACCCGGGCGCGGTCGACGTCTCGATCAACGGCGTTCTGGTGTGCCGCGACGGCGCCGCGCACGCGCCCCGGACCGACGTCGACATGGCGGCCGACCGGCTGGTCAGCGTCCTCGTCGACCTCAAGGCCGGCGGCGAGGTGGCGACGGTCTGGACCAACGACCTCACGCACGACTACGTCCACGAGAACAGCGCCTACTCCACATGAGCGACAGCACCGACGCGTTCGTCTTCAACACCCGCACCGACCTGCGTGCCGACCAGAAGGCGGAGGTCCTCGTCGAGGCCCTGCCGTGGCTGCAGCAGTTCTCCGGGGCCCTCGTCGTCGTCAAGTACGGCGGCAACGCCATGGTCGACGACGACCTCAAGCGCGCCTTCGCCGAGGACATGGTGTTCCTGCGTCAGGTCGGGCTGCGGCCCGTCGTGGTGCACGGGGGCGGCCCGCAGATCAACGCGATGCTCGACCGGCTGGGCATCGAGTCCGAGTTCCGCGGCGGGCTGCGCGTCACGACGCCCGAGGCGATGGACGTCGTCCGGATGGTCCTCACCGGGCAGGTCTCCCGCGAGCTCGTCGGCCTGCTCAACGCGCACGGCCCGTACGCGGTCGGTCTCTCCGGGGAGGACGGTGCGCTGTTCCAGGCGACGCGCCGGCACGCCGTCGTGGACGGGGAGGCGGTCGACGTCGGCCTCGTGGGGGACGTCGTCAACGTCAACCCCGGCGCCGTGCTCGACCTGCTGGAGGCCGGCCGGATCCCCGTGGTCTCGACGGTCGCACCGGACGTCGAGGACCCGACCACCGTCCTCAACGTCAACGCCGACACCGCGGCCGCGGCCCTCGCGGTCGCGCTCGGCGCGCGCAAGCTCATCGTGCTGACGGACGTGGAGGGCCTCTACACGAGCTGGCCCGACAAGGGCTCGCTCGTCCGGCAGCTGCGGGCGAGCGCGCTCGCGGACATCCTGCCCACGCTCGACTCCGGCATGCGGCCCAAGATGGAGGCCTGCTGGCGCGCCGTCGAGGGCGGGGTCGGACGGGCGCACGTCATCGACGGCCGCCAGCCGCACTCGATCCTCGTCGAGGTCTTCACCACCCAGGGGGTCGGCACCATGGTCCTGCCCGACGGCGCGCCCGACGACACGGGGTCCCTCACGTGAGCCGCCACCTCGACGCGCAGCGCCCGGTCGACGGCGTGCTCCCGGTGCCCGCCGCCGAGGGCTCCGTCGCGCAGTGGACGCAGCGCTACACCCACGCGGTCATGGACACCTTCGGCCCCCCGCAGCGCGTGCTCGTGCGCGGCGAGGGCGCCTACGTGTGGGACGCCGACGGCACCCGGTACCTCGACCTGCTGGCCGGCATCGCCGTCAACGCCCTCGGGCACGCCCACCCCACCCTGACGGCGGCGATCAGCGCCCAGCTGGGCACGCTCGGGCACGTCTCGAACTTCTTCGCGACGCCCACCCAGATCGCGTTCGCCGAGCGCCTCCTCGAGGTGGCTCGCGCACCGCACGGGTCACGGGTCTTCCTCACGAACTCGGGCACCGAGGCGAACGAGGCGGCGTTCAAGCTGCTGCGCCGCCACTCCGGCGGTCGCCGCCCGCGCGTCCTCGCGCTCGAGGGCGGCTTCCACGGGCGCTCGATGGGCGCGCTGGCGCTCACGTCCAAGGCCGCCTACCGCGAGCCGTTCGAGCCCCTGCCCGGCGGCGTGGAGTTCCTGCCGTTCGGCGACACCGCAGCGCTCGAGGCCGCGTTCGCGACGGACGGCGACGCGGTCGCGGGGCTCGTCGTCGAGCCGATCCAGGGGGAGGCGGGCGTCCGTCCGCTGCCGCCCGGCTACCTCGCGCTCGCGCGCCGGCTCACCGCCGACCACGGCGCCCTGCTCGTCCTGGACGAGGTCCAGACGGGCATGGGCCGCACGGGCCGGTGGATGGCGCACCACCACCCGCACCTCGGCGGGGGCGTCGTGCCCGACGCCGTGACGGTCGCCAAGGGGCTCGGCGGGGGCTTCCCCGTGGGCGCGCTCGTCGCGTACGGCGAGCCCGTCGCCACCCTGCTGGGCCGGGGTCAGCACGGCACCACGTTCGGCGGCAACCCGGTCGCCGCGGCAGCGGGACTCGCGACGATCGGCGTCATCGAGCGCGACGGCCTCCTCGGGCACGTCGCACGCCTCGGCGCGGCGTGGCGTGAGCGCATCGCCGGCCTCGGCCACCCGCTCGTCGCCGGCGTGCGGGGGGAGGGGCTGCTCGTGGCCGTCGAGCTGAGCGCCCCCGTCGCGCCCGCCGTGCAGGCGCGCGCCCTCGACGCCGGCTTCGTCGTCAACGCCCCGACGCCGACGGCGCTGCGCCTCGCGCCGCCGTTCGTCCTGACCGACGAGCAGGCGGCGTCCTTCACCGACTTCCTCGCGGCGCTGCCGCACGACCTGGAGGCCTGAGCATGGTGCGTCACTTCCTCCGCGACGACGATCTGACCCCCCGCGAGCAGCGCCAGGTCATCGAGCTCGCGCTCGCCTTCCGCGACGACCGGTTCATCCGGTCGCCGCTCGTGGGCCCGCGCGCGGTCGCGATCATCTTCGACAAGCCGACGCTGCGCACCCAGGTGTCGTTCACGACCGGCGTCGCCGAGCTCGGCGGCTACCCGCTGCTCGTGGACGGCAAGCTGGCGCAGATCGGTCGCCGCGAGTCCGTCGCGGACACCGCGCACGTGATCGGGCGCCAGGTCGCCGCGATCGTGTGGCGCACGTTCGAGCAGGCCCACCTGGCGGAGATGGCCGAGCTCGCCGGGGTGCCGGTCGTCAACGCGCTGACCGACGCGTTCCACCCGTGCCAGGTGCTCGCGGACCTCGTGACGCTGGCCCAGCACCGGGGCGGCGCCGCGGCGCTGGCGGGCAGCACGTTCGCGTACGTCGGGGACGGCGCCAACAACATGGCGCACTCCTACCTGCTGGGCGGGGCGACCGCCGGGCTCCACGTGCGGGTCGGGACGCCCGCCGGCTACCTCCCGGACGCCCAGGTGCTCGAGGACGCTCGCCGGATCGCCGCGGAGACCGGCGGCTCCGTGCGGGTGGTGCACACCATCGAGGAGGCCGTCGCGGGGGCGGACGTGGTCGCCACCGACACCTGGGTGTCGATGGGCCAGGAGGACGAGGCCGCCGAGCGCGAGACCCCGTTCGTGCCGTTCCGGGTGGACGCCGCGGCGCTCGCGCTCGCGGCCCCCGACGCACTCGTCATGCACTGCCTGCCGGCGTACCGCGGCAAGGAGATCACCGCGGAGGTGCTCGACGGTCCGCAGTCGGTGGTCTGGGACGAGGCGGAGAACCGGCTGCACGCCCAGAAGGCGTTGCTCACCTACCTGCTGGAGCGCGCGTGACGACGCCGGGCGTCCCCTCGACGAAGGCCGCGCGGCACGCCCTCATCGCGCAGCTGCTGTCCCGCGGCACGGTGCACTCCCAGTCGGAGCTCGCGGACCTGCTCGCCGCGGACGGCGTGCACGTCACGCAGGCGACGCTCTCGCGCGACCTCGTGGAGCTGCGCGCGGTGAAGGTCCGGACCCCGGCGGGCGCCCTCGCGTACGCCGTGCCGGGGGAGGGCGGCGACCGGACCCCGGCGACGACGACGACCGAGGTGCTGGCCGCCCGGCTGGCGCGGCTGTGCGCCGAGCTGCTCGTCACCGCGGAGGCGTCCGGCAACCTCGTCGTGCTCCGCACGCCCCCGGGTGCCGCACAGTTCCTCGCCTCGGCGATCGACCACTCGGTCCTGCCCGCGGTGCTCGGCACGATCGCGGGCGACGACACCGTGCTCGTCATCTCGCGCACGCCGGACGGCGAGTCGCTCGCCGCCCGGTTCCTCGCCCTCGCGTCCGAGGGCTGACGGCGGTTATGAATATCGACCCGCTCGCATGTATGGTCATGCATAGTCACCCCGACGAAGGAGAGAACCTGTCATGACCGAGCGCGTCGTCCTCGCCTACTCCGGCGGCCTGGACACCTCCGTGGGCATCGGCTGGATCGCCGAGGCGACCGGCGCCGAGGTCATCGCGGTCGCCGTCGACGTCGGCCAGGGCGGCGAGGACCTCGAGGTCATCCGCCGCCGCGCGCTCGACTGCGGCGCGGTCGAGGCGTACGTCGCCGACGCGCGCGACGAGTTCGCCGCGGAGTACTGCATGCCGGCGCTGCAGGCCAACGGCCTCTACCTCGACCGGTACCCGCTGGTGTCGGCCCTGTCGCGGCCGGTGATCGTCAAGCACCTCGTGCGTGCCGCGCGCCAGTTCGGCGCCACGACCGTCGCCCACGGCTGCACCGGGAAGGGCAACGACCAGGTCCGGTTCGAGGTCGGCATCACGTCGCTCGCGCCCGACCTGCGGTGCCTGGCACCCGTCCGCGACCTCGCCCTCACGCGCGACAAGGCCATCGACTACGCCGAGAAGCACGCGCTGCCCATCGCGACGACGAAGCACAACCCGTTCTCGATCGACCAGAACGTCTGGGGCCGCGCCATCGAGACCGGCTACCTCGAGGACATCTGGAACGAGCCCACCAAGGACGTCTACTCGTACACGGACGACCCGACGTTCCCGCCCGTCGCCGACGAGGTCGTCATCACCTTCGAGCAGGGCGTGCCGGTCGCGCTCGACGGCGTGCCGGTCTCCCCGCTGCAGGCGATCCAGGAGATGAACCGCCGCGCCGGAGCGCAGGGCGTGGGCCGGATCGACATCGTCGAGGACCGGCTCGTGGGCATCAAGAGCCGCGAGGTGTACGAGGCCCCCGGCGCGATCGCGCTCATCGCCGCGCACCAGGAGCTCGAGAACGTCACGGTCGAGCGCGAGCAGGCCCGGTTCAAGCGGTCGGTCGAGCAGCGGTGGACGGAGCTCGTCTACGACGGCCAGTGGTTCAGCCCGCTCAAGCGCTCCCTTGACACGTTCATCGCCGACACCCAGCGCTACGTCTCCGGCGAGATCCGGATGGTGCTGCACGGCGGTCGGGCGACCGTCACCGGGCGGCGCTCCGAGGCCAGCCTGTACGACTTCAACCTCGCGACGTACGACACGGGCGACTCGTTCGACCAGTCGGCCGCCAAGGGCTTCATCGAGATCTACGGCCTGACGAGCAAGCTCGCCGCGGCGCGCGACGTGAAGTTCGGCTACGCCGAGGACCTCGGGACGCGCGGCGGGATCCATGCCTGAGGTGCGGCCGGACGTCCGGCTGGCGCTGTGGGGCGGGCGGTTCGCGTCCGGCCCCGCCGCGGCGCTGGCCGACCTGTCGCGGTCGACGCAGTTCGACTGGCGGCTCGCCGACGTGGACATCAGCGGCTCGGTCGCGCACGCGCACGTCCTGCACGCGGCCGGCCTGCTGACCGACGACGAGGTCGCCGGGATGGTCGACGCGCTGGAGCGGCTGCGCGCCGACGTCGCGAGCGGCGCGTTCGGGCCCGGGCCCGACGACGAGGACGTGCACACCGCGCTCGAGCGGGGGCTCATCGAGCGGGCCGGCGCCGACCTGGGCGGCAAGCTCCGGGCCGGCCGCTCGCGCAACGACCAGATCGCTACGCTCGTCCGGATGTACCTGCGGCGGGAGGCGCGCACGCTCGCCGGGCTGGTGCTCGACGTCGTGGACGCCCTCGTCGCGCAGGCCGACGCCGCCGGCTCGGCGGCGATGCCGGGGCGCACGCACCTGCAGCACGCCCAGCCCGTGCTGCTGGCGCACCACCTGCTGGCGCACGCGTGGCCGCTGCTGCGCGACGTCGAGCGCTGGACGGACTGGGACGCCCGCGCGGCGCGCTCGCCGTACGGCTCGGGCGCGCTGGCCGGCTCGTCGCTCGGCCTCGACCCTGCGGCGGTGGCCGCCGAGCTGGGCTTCGACGGTCCGGTCGAGAACTCGATCGACGGCACCGCGTCGCGTGACGTCGTCGCCGAGTTCGCCTTCGTCGCCGCGATGCTCGCCGTCGACGTCTCGCGGCTGGCCGAGGAGGTCGTCCTCTGGGCGACGAAGGAGTTCGGCTTCGTCCGCCTCCACGACGCGTACTCGACCGGGTCGAGCATCATGCCGCAGAAGAAGAACCCGGACGTGGCCGAGCTCGCCCGCGGCAAGGCCGGCCGGCTCGTCGGCGACCTGACCGGCCTGCTCACGACCCTCAAGGGGCTCCCGCTCGCGTACAACCGCGACCTGCAGGAGGACAAGGAGCCCGTCTTCGACCAGGTCGACCAGCTCACGGTGCTGCTGCCGGCGTTCGCGGGCATGATCGCCACGCTCACGTTCGACACCGCGCGGATGGCCGCGCTCGCGCCCCAGGGGTTCTCGCTCGCGACCGACGTCGCCGAGTGGCTCGTCCGGCAGGGCGTGCCGTTCCGGGTGGCGCACGAGGTCGCGGGCGCGTGCGTGCGGGCCTGCGAGCAGCACGAGCCGCCTGTCGAGCTGTGGGAGCTGACCGACGACGAGCTCGCGGCGATCTCGCCGCACCTGACCCCCGAGGTGCGCTCGGTGCTGTCGGTCGAGGGGTCGCTCGCGTCGCGCGACGCCGTCGGCGGCACCGCGCCGGCCCGCGTGGCCGAGCAGCTCGCCGCCGCGCGCGAGCGGTCGGCCCGCCTGCGCACGTGGGCGGGAGCCTCCTGACGGCCGTGGCGGCGGGGCTGCTCGAGCGCGCCCTGGCCGCACCCGCGCGGCTCGGCCCGGTGCGCCTGGTGTGCGTCGACGGACCCGCGGGCTCGGGCAAGACGACCACCACGGCGCGCATGGCGGAGGTGGGCGCCACCCGCGGCGTCCACGTCGGCGTCGTCCACCTGGACGACCTCTACGAGGGCTGGTCCGGCCTGGAGGGCTCGCTGTGGCCGCGCCTGTCGGCCCAGGTGCTCGAGCCGCTGCGCCGCGGGCGGCCGGGCCGCTTCCAGCGCTACGACTGGGTCGCGCACGCCTTCGACGACTGGGTCGACGTCCCGGTGCCGCGCGTGCTCGTCCTCGAGGGCTGCGGGAGCGCGCGGCGGGCCGCGGACGCCGTCGCGTCGCTGCGCGTCTGGGTCGAGGCGCCCGCCGGCCTGCGCCTCGAGCGTGGGCTCGCGCGGGACGGCGAGGACGCGCGCGACCACTGGCTCGCCTGGATGCGCGACGAGGCCGAGCACTTCGCGCGCGAGCGGACGCGCGAGCGCGCCGACGTGCTCCTGGGCGCCACGGGCGAGCCGCTCGGGTGACCGGGCGACGGCCGGAGGCCGGGCCGGTGCGGCAGGATGGTCCCGTGAGCGAGTCCGAGGCTGCTCCGCGACCGTCGGAGCTCGTGCCGCCGACCGGCGTCGGCGCGGTGCCGGCGCGCGTGTGGTTCGCCCGCGAGGTGCACGCCGTGGCCCGCGACCTGCTGGGCGCCTACGTGACCGCGCGCTCGCCGGAGGGCGACGTGACGGTCCGGCTCACGGAGGTCGAGGCCTACGGCGGCGAGGACGACCCGGGCTCCCACGCGTACCGCGGGCGCACCGCGCGCAACGCCGTCATGTTCGCCGAGCCCGGCCGGCTGTACGTCTACCGGCACCTGGGTCTGCACCACTGCGTCAACGTCGTCGCCGAGCCGACCGGACGCGCGGCCGCCGTGCTGCTGCGCGCGGGCGAGGTCGTCGACGGGGCGGAGCTCGCCTGGCGCCGGCGCGCGGGCGCCGGGACGGTCGACTCGCACCGCCAGCTGGCACGCGGCCCCGCGCGGCTCGCGGTGTGCCTGGGCCTGGACCTCGCCGCGAACGGCGCCGACGTGACGGAGCCCGACGGCACCGTCGTCGTGCACCGGCACGAGGTGCCGAGCCGCCCGGCGCACAAGGCGGGCCCGCGCGTCGGGGTCTCGGGCGCCGGCGGGGAGAGCCGGTACTCGTGGCGGTACTGGCTGGCGGGGGAGCCGACGGTCTCGGCGTACCGCCCCGCATATCGCCGGCCGGCGCCGACAGACGCCCCGTGAGGGGCGACGGCGCCGGCGGACGCCGACCGACCGCACCCGGGCGCGGCGCGCCCCGATCCTGGAGACATCCGTGAACGACATCCTCGACGAGCTGGCCTGGCGCGGCCTGCTCGCCCAGACGACCGACCTCGACGCCCTGCGGGCGGCGCTCGCCGCAGGTCCGGTCGCCCTCTACTGCGGCTTCGACCCGACCGCCCCGAGCCTGCACATCGGCAACCTCGTCCAGGTGCTGACGGTGCGACGGCTCCAGGACGCCGGCCACCGGCCGTTCGCCCTCGTCGGCGGGGCGACCGGCCTCATCGGCGACCCGAAGATGACGGGGGAGCGCACGCTGAACGACCGCGACGTCGTCGCCGGCTGGGTCGAGCGCATCCGGGGGCAGATCGCTCCGCTGCTGCGGTTCGACGGGCCGAACGCCGCGACCATGGTCAACAACCTCGACTGGACCGCCCCGCTGTCGGCCATCGACTTCCTGCGCGACGTGGGCAAGCACTTCCGGCTGGGCACGATGCTCGCGAAGGACACCGTCGCGCGGCGCCTCAACAGCGAGCAGGGGATCTCGTTCACGGAGTTCAGCTACCAGATCCTCCAGGGCATGGACTACCTCGAGCTGCACCGTCGCCACGGGGTCTCGCTGCAGACGGGAGGCTCCGACCAGTGGGGCAACCTGCTGTCCGGCGTGGAGCTCGTCCGCAAGGTCGAGGGCGCTGCGGTCCACGCCGTCACCACCCCGCTCATCACCAAGGCGGACGGCACCAAGTTCGGCAAGACGGAGTCCGGGACCGTGTGGCTCGACGGCGAGCTCACCACGCCGTACGCGTTCTTCCAGTTCTGGCTCAACTCCGACGACGCCGACGTGGTGCGCTACCTCAAGGTGTTCACCTTCCGCACCCGGGAGGAGATCGACGAGCTTGAGCGCGCGGTCTCGGAGCGCCCGGCGGCCCGCGAGGCCCAGCGCACGCTGGCGTACGACGTCACGGCGCTCGTCCACGGCACGGACGCGGCGGACGCGGTGGTCGCGGCGAGCCAGGCGCTGTTCGGCCGGGGATCCCTGGCGGACCTCGACGAGCGCACGCTCGCCGCAGCCGTCGCGGAGCTGCCGACCGCGGCCGGGCGCGTGGGCGACCCCGTCGTCGACCTGCTCGCCGCCTCGGGTGTCGTGCGCAGCAAGTCCGAGGCCCGCCGGGCGGTCGCGGAGGGGGGAGCGTCCGTCAACAACGAGCGCGTGCCCGACGAGGACGCCGTCCTGCGTGCGGACGACCTGCTGCACGGACGGTGGGCGGTGCTGCGCCGGGGGAAGCGGACCCTCGCCGTCGTGGACACCAGCGCCTGAGCTCGCCGCTCCCCGGCGGTGCGCACCGCCAGTCCGCACCGCCCGTGCGCACCGCCGGGACCGGTCCGCCGCCCGCGGACGGGTGAGATCCGCACGATCACGCGGATCTCGACCGGGTGACCGGCGTCACCACCTCGCGATTTGCCATCCACGCGCAGGCCCGCGTAATGTTCTACGACGTCGCCCGGGAGGGAGAGACGGACACCGAGGATCAACCCGGTGGCTGTTTCCCGCAGGGCGACCACCCCCGACCTGAACGTCAGGCGCTTCGTGCGCCCTCGGGACGGTCGGACGGATCGCAGTCGGTCAGGGCCCACGGGCCCGTCGCCGGCGGGTCCGGCTCGAACGACACAGCCTCTCGCGGGGCCCGCAAGGTCCCCGCCGGATGCGCGTCTGTTCCTTGAGAACTCAACAGTGTGCCAAGTAGTCGATGCCAAGAGGGCCTCGTGT
>NZ_HE978588.1:2845206-2872436 GCF_000312005.1 Cellulomonas massiliensis JC225 | reverse complement strand
CCCGCGTGCGGGGGAGCGCCGGCCGTGGTCGCCGCGCCCCGAGGGTGACGCGCGCGGCGGTGCGCCCGCGGGTCGTGGTGGGCCGCGCGACGGCGGCGGGCGCGGCGGCGCCGAGCGTCGGGCCAGCCAGCGTCCTGACGCCCGCGGCGGCTACGGAGAGCGTCGTGGCCCGAGGGAGGACTCGCGCGGCTGGTCGCGGGACAGCTCCTCGCGGGACCGCGGCGGGTCGCGGCCCGGCGGGTTCACCGGCGCGCGCGGTGCGGGCTCCAGGAGTCCCGAGGGCTCCCGGTCGTGGTCGGGCGACGACCGGCCGGCTCGTCCGGTCGACGACCGGCGGCCGCGGGTCGAGGAGCCGCCGATCCCGGACGACGTCGTGTTCGCGGACCTCGATCGTGCCGCGCGGGCGCCCCTGCGGACGCTGACCAAGGAGAACGCCGAGCGCGTCGGCCGCCACCTCGTGATGGTCGGCCGGCTGCTCGACGAGGACCCCGAGGCCGCGTACCTGCACGCCCAGGCTGCCGTGCGCCGTGCCGGGCGCGTCGACGTCGTGCGGGAGGCTGCGGGTCTTGCGGCGTACCGGACCGGCCGGTACGCGGAGGCGCTGCGCGAGCTGCGGACGGTGCGCCGGCTCAACGGCTCGTCCGAGCACCTGGCGATCATGGCGGACGCGGAGCGCGGGCTCGGTCGCCCCGAGCGAGCCGTCGCGCTCGCACAGGAGCCGGAGGCGTCGACGCTCTCGGCCGAGGCGCGCGTCGAGCTCGCGATCGTCGTCAGCGGAGCCCGTCTCGACCTCGGCCAGCCGGAGGCCGCCGTCGCGGCGCTGCGGTCTGTCGTCCCGTCGGGAGGGCTGCAGGCGGCTCGGGTCGCGCAGGCGCGCGCCGCCGCCCTCGAGGCGTCGGGACGCCCTGAGGAGGCGGCCGCCGAGCTCGCCTCGTTCAGCCGCGCCGAGCTCGACGCCGCGTCCGGGGAGGTGGAGGACGACGTCGTCGTCTTCGACCTCGAGGACGCCGACGACGACGAAGACGCCCTCGACGGTGAGCCGGTGGCCGGCGACGCCGTCACGGAGCGCTCCGGGGCGGACGACGTGACCCCCGCGGGCGATGCGCAGGGAACCACCGAGCAGACGCAGGAGCAGGCGTGAGCGCCGGGCTGCTGGGGTCGGCGGAGCCGCTCGCGCGGGCGTTCGACCTCGCCCTCGTCGACCTCGACGGGGTGGCGTACCGCGGGCACGAGTCCATCCCGCACGCGAGCGACTCGCTCACCGCGGCGCGCGAGGCGGGCCTGCGGCTCGTCTTCGTGACCAACAACGCCTCGCGCGAGCCGGAGTCGGTCAGCGACCAGCTGACCGAGCTCGGCATCGCCACGTCGCCGTCCGAGGTCATGACCGCGGCCCAGGCGTGCGCCCAGCTGCTGCGCACGCGCCTGGAGCCGGGCGCCAAGGTGCTCGTCGTGGGCGGCGACGGCCTCGTGACCGCCGTCCGCCAGGCCGGGTTCGTCGTCGTGGACTCCGCCGACGACGAGCCGGCCGCGGTGGCGCAGGGGTTCGCCCCGCACCTGGGGTGGACGCAGCTCGCCGAGGCGGCCTACGCGGTCGAGCGCGGGGCGTGGCACGTCGCGTCGAACCTCGACAAGAGCCTGCCGACCGCGCGGGGCTTCGCGCCGGGGAACGGCTCCCTGGTGGGGGCGGTCGCCGCGGCGACCCGCGTGACGCCGGACAGCGCCGGCAAGCCGTCGCCGACGATGTACCGCATGGCGGTCGAGCGCGCCGGCGCCACGCGCACCCTCGTCGTCGGGGACCGCCTGGACACGGACCTGGCGGGGGCGCGCGCGGGTGACTACGCCGGCCTGCACGTGCTGACCGGCGTCGACAAGGCCCGGGAGGACGTGCTCGCGGCGCCGGGCGAGCGCCCGCACTTCATCGGCGCGGACCTGCGCGCCCTGCTCGAGCCGCACCCCGTCCCCGAGCGGGCGGACGATGGCTGGTGGCGGTGCCGCGAGTCGTCGGCGCGGGTCGTCGACGGCAGCCTCGAGCTGGGACGCGGTGGAGACGGCCCGGCTGCGGCGGTCGACCGGGTCCGTGCTGCGTGCGCGGCGGCCTGGGCGGCGGCGGACGACGGCCAACCGCTGGACGCGGCCGCGGTGCCCCGGCTGGACGTCGGGGACTGACGGCACGGCGCGGGCCGGGCCGGCGCACCCGGCGGCCGGCCGTCCACAGCTCCCGCACCCGGTGGGTCCTGGCAGGTAGCGTGGCCCTGGCTCAAGACGCTCGGGCCGCGGGCGCGACGCGTCGCCGCGAGGGGACGCGTGCCGCGTCGAGCACGGATCGAAGGGACTGCAGCGTGAGCGAGGACGTCCTGCGCGCCGGCGACGGCGCCGACGTGCCGGGTGACCCGGGGTCGAGCTCGTCCGCGAGCACCGGGGACGACGCCGTCGACCAGGCGCTGTCCGTCGTCGACGACCTGGAGGCCCGGCCGCTGCGCGAGCACGTCGAGGTGCTCGACGCCGTCCACCGCGCGCTGCAGGACCGTCTCGCGGACGCCGAGGGATGACCGCGTGACGACACGACTGGACGCCGAGCTGGTGCGGCGCGGCCTGGCCCGCTCGCGCGGTCACGCCGCGACGCTCGTCGCCTCGGGCCGCGTGCGCGTCGACGGTCACGTGGCGACCAGGGGGGCGGTCGCGGTCGGCCCCGAGCGGGCGCTCGAGGTCGCGGCCGACGACGACCCCGGGTACGCCTCCCGGGCGGGCCACAAGCTCGCCGGCGCGCTCGACGCGCTGGGTCCCGACGGCCCGGCGGTCGCGGGGCGGCTGTGCCTGGACGCCGGGGCGAGCACGGGCGGGTTCACGGACGTGCTGCTGCGGCGGGGCGCCGGGCGCGTCGTCGCCGTCGATGTCGGGCACGACCAGCTGCGGCCGGAGCTGCGCGCGGACGAGCGGGTCGACGTCCGCGAGGGGGTCAACGTGCGCGACCTGCGTCCGGGCGACCTGCCCGCCGCCGAGCTCGTCGTCGCCGACCTCTCGTTCATCTCGCTCACGCTCGTCCTGCCGGCGCTCGTCGCCGTGAGCGCGCCCGACGCCGACCTGCTCCTTATGGTGAAGCCGCAGTTCGAGGTCGGGCGCGAGCGGCTCGGCTCGGGCGGCGTGGTCCGCGACCCGCGGCTGCGGGCCGAGGCCGTCGTCGCCGTGGCGGGAGCCGCGCGCGCGGCGGGCCTGCGCGTGCTCGCGGTCGTGCCCAGCCCGCTGCCCGGCCCGAGCGGGAACGTCGAGCTCTTCCTGTGGCTCACCGGCCGCCCCGGCGGCGTCGACGTGCCCGACGCGCAGCTGCGCGCGGCGGTCGAGGCGGTGCGCCCGTGACCCGCCGCGCGCTCGTCATCACCCACCGGGCCCGCTCCGAGGCGCTCGCCGCCCGCGAGGAGGCGCTGCGCCAGCTCGAGGACGCGGGCGTCGAGCCGGTCCTCGTCAGCGACGAGACGACCGCCGACGAGCTGCCGTCGTTCGAGCTCGCGATCGTGCTGGGGGGCGACGGCACGATCCTGCGCGCGGCCGAGCTGACCCGCGGCACCGGGGTGCCGCTGCTGGGCGTCAACCTCGGGCACGTGGGGTTCCTCGCCGAGGCGGAGCGCGACGACGTCGGCGAGGCCGTGCGTCGGCTCACCGAGGGCCGGTTCGCGATCGAGGAGCGCTCCACGCTCGAGGTGCGCGTCCTCGCGCCGGACGGCTCCGTCCAGGAGGGCTGGGCCCTCAATGAGGCGTCGCTGGAGAAGACCGACAGCGCGCTCATCCTCGAGGTGGTGCTCGAGGTGGACGGGCGGCCGCTGTCGTCGTTCGGCTGCGACGGCGTCGTGGCCGCGACGGCCACCGGCTCGACGGCGCACGCCTTCTCCGGCGGCGGGCCGGTCGTGTGGCCCGACGTCGAGGGGCTCATCGTCGTGCCGCTCGCCGCGCACGCGCTCTTCGCCCGGCCGCTCGTCCTCGGCCCCCACAGCGTGCTCGGCATCGAGGTGATCGACCGCTCGCGCATCGCGGGCCGGCTGACGTGCGACGGGCGGCGACGCCTCGAGGTCGAGCCCGGCGCGCGCGTCGAGGTGCGGCACTCCGACCGTCCGATCCGGCTCGCGCGGCTGTCGCCCGCCCCGTTCACCACGCGTCTCGTCCACAAGTTCGACCTGCCGGTCGTCGGGTGGCGGGGCCGGGCCCGGGCGCAGGAGCTGCCGTGATCGAGGAGATCCGCATCGCCGACCTGGGCGTGATCGGCACCGCGCACGTCACGCTCGGGCGGGGCCTGACCGTGCTGACCGGCGAGACGGGCGCGGGCAAGACGATGGTCCTCACGGCGCTCGGCCTGCTGCTCGGGGGCAAGGCCGACCCGGCGACCGTGCGCCGCGGAGCCGCGGCGGCCTCGGTCGAAGGGCGCGTCCTGCCCCCGTCGGGGTCGTCGGTCGCGGCGCGCGTCGAGGACGCGGGCGGCCAGAGCGACGACGACGGCTCCGTGCTGCTGGTGCGCACGGTGGCCGCGGGCGGTGACGCGGGGTCGGGCCGGTCCCGGGCGTTCGTGGGCGGGCGGTCCGTGCCGCAGGCCGTGCTCGCCGAGCTGTCGGCCGAGCTCGTGACCGTGCACGGGCAGCAGGACCAGGCGCGGCTGCGGTCGCCGGCGCACCAGCGGGACGCGCTGGACGCCTTCGTCGGGCAGGACCACGCCGGAACGCTCGACCGCTACCGGGCCGCGTGGGCCGAGCGGGCGCGCGTCGACGCCGAGCTCGAGGAGCTGGTCGGCCGGGCGCAGGACCGCGCGCGGGAGGCCGAGCTGCTGCGCCTGGGGCTCGTCGAGATCGAGCGGGTGGACCCCCAGCCCGGGGAGGACGTCGAGCTCGCCGAGGAGCACGAGCGGCTCGCGCACGCGGAGGACCTGCGCGCGGCCGCGGCCGGCGCCCACGAGTCGCTCGCGGGGGAGGACGACGCGCCCTCCGCCGCGCTCGTCGTCGACCAGGCACGCCGCCTGCTGGAGCAGGCGGGAGCGCACGACCCGGCGCTGGCCGCGCTCGGCGCGCGCGTCGCCGAGGCGGGGTACCTGCTGGCTGACGTCGCGACCGAGCTCTCGTCCTACCTGGAGGACCTGCAGGCCGACCCGCGCCGGCTCGAGGTCGTGCAGCAGCGCCGGGCCGAGCTCGCGACCGTCACGCGCACGCACGGCGACGTGGCCGCGACGCTGGGCTGGGCGCAGGAGGCGTCGGCGCGGTTGCTCGAGCTCGAGGGCGGCGACGACCGGATCGCGGCGCTGCGCGAGCGCCGGACCACGCTGGACGGCGAGCTGGGCGCGCTGGCGGCCGACGTCACCCGCGCCCGGACGCAGGCCGCCGGGCGGCTCGCGGACGCGGTGACGGCCGAGCTCGCGGGGCTCGCCATGGCCGGCGCGCGCCTCGAGGTGGCCGTGCGGCCCGCGGAGCCCGGTCCGCACGGCGCCGACGACGTCGAGATGCTCCTCGTCGCCCACCCGGGTGCCCCGGCGCGACCGCTCGGCAAGGGCGCGTCCGGCGGCGAGCTGTCGCGCGTCATGCTCGCCGTCGAGGTCGCGCTCGCGACAGCGGAGGGCTCCGGGGCGTCCCGGCCGGGGACGTTCGTCTTCGACGAGGTGGACGCCGGCGTCGGCGGCCGCGCCGCCGTCGAGGTGGGCCGGCGCCTCACCGCGCTGGCCCGCGAGACCCAGGTGCTCGTCGTCACGCACCTGGCGCAGGTCGCGGCGTTCGCCGACCGTCACCTCGTCGTGACGAAGTCCACAGCGGACGGCGTCGACGTCGTTACCGAGTCGGACGTGCGGGCCGTCGACGGCCCGGAACGGGTGCGTGAGCTGGCCCGGATGCTGTCCGGCCAGGAGGACTCGGAGTCGGCGCGAGCCCATGCCGCTGAGCTTCTGGAGCTCTCCGGCGTGGCACGATGACCCCACGATGAGAACCTCTCTGCGCTCCCGCACGTCCGCGTCCGAGCCCGGCGTCGTCGCCGGTCCCGCGCGCGTCGACACCCGGACCAAGGCGCTGACGAAGCGGCTGCGCCCCGGGGACGTGGCCGTCATCGACCACGAGGACATCGACCGGGTCGCCGCCGAGGCGCTGCTCATGTGCAAGCCTGCGGCCGTGCTCAACGCCGCCCGCTCGACGTCGGGGCGCTACCCCAACCTGGGTCCCGAGATCCTCGTCGACGCCGGGATCCCGCTGCTCGACGACCTCGGGCCGGACGTCATGACGGTGCACGAGGGACGTCGCCTGCGGATCGTCGACGGCGCCGTGTACGACGGCGAGCTGCTCGTCGCGGAGGGGGTCGTCCAGACCTCCGAGACCGTCCAGGCGGCGATGCAGGAGGCCCGGGCGGGGCTCTCCGTGCAGCTCGAGTCGTTCGCGGCCAACACGATGGACTACCTGCGCCGCGAGCGGGACCTGCTGCTCGACGGCGTGGGCGTGCCCGACATCAGCACGCAGATCGACGGTCGGCAGGTGCTCATCGTCGTCCGCGGGTACCACTACAAGGAGGACCTCGTCACGCTGCGCCCCTACATCCGCGAGTACCGCCCGGTGCTCATCGGGGTGGACGGCGGCGCGGACGCGATCCTCGACGCGGGCTGGCGGCCGGACCTCATCGTCGGCGACATGGACTCCGTGTCGGACCGGGCGCTGACCTGCGGCGCCGAGATCGTCGTGCACGCCTACCGCGACGGCCGCGCGCCGGGCCTCGCCCGCGTGGAGCAGCTCGACGTGCCGCACGTGGTGTTCCCCGCCACCGGCACGAGCGAGGACGTCGCGATGCTCCTCGCCGACGACAAGGGCGCCGAGCTCATCGTCGCCGTGGGCACGCACGCGACGCTCGTCGAGTTCCTCGACAAGGGCCGGTCCGGCATGGCCTCCACGTTCCTCACCCGCCTGCGGGTGGGCGGCAAGCTCGTCGACGCCAAGGGCGTCTCGCGGCTCTACCGCCACGGCATCTCCAACGGGCAGCTCGTCCTGCTCGTCCTCGCCGGCCTGCTGGCCCTCGGCGTCGCGCTCGCGTCGACGGCCGCCGGCCAGACGACCATCGGTCTGCTCGGCGCCCGGTTCGACGACCTCGTGTCGTGGGTCCAGGGCCTGTTCGGGGGGTCGTGACGCGCGTGCGCCCCACCCGCCCGACCTCCATCGAAAGTGACGCCTCGTGATCGACTTCCGGTACCACGTCGTCTCGCTGATCTCGGTGTTCCTGGCCCTCGCGGTCGGCATCGCGCTCGGCGCCGGCCCGCTCAAGGAGACCATCGGTGACACCCTCACCGGCCAGGTCGAGCAGCTGCGGTCCGAGAAGGACGCGCTGCGCGCGGAGCTCGACGACGCCAACGCGCGCGTCGCGGCCGGCGACGCGTACGTCGACGCCGCGGCCCCCACGCTGCTCGCGGGCGTGATGCCGGAGCGTCGCGTCGCCGTCGTGGCGCTGGGGGAGGTCGAGCCCGCGGTCCTCGAGGCCATCGACCAGCGGCTCGACCAGGCCGGGGCGACGGTGACGGCGCACGCGACGCTCACCGACGCGTGGACGTCCGCCGCGCTGCGGGACTACCGGCAGGCGCTGGCGGGCAGCCTCGTCCAGTACCTGCAGCCCGCGCCCGACGCGAGCGCCGGCCTGGAGGTCGAGCTCGGCTACGCGCTCGTGCAGGGGCTCACCGCGGCGCAGCCCGAGGACCCCGATGCGCTCAGCGCCGACGCGAGCAGCCTCCTCGCCGTGCTGTCGTCGACCGACTCCCAGGACCAGGACCCGCTCGTCACGCTGGCGGACCCGGTCACGACCCCGGCGGACGCCGTCGTCGTCGTCGCGCCGCCGCTGGACGCCGACGCGGCCACCCCCAGCCCGGTCGACGAGCAGGTGCAGGCCGCCCAGCTCGCCGTCGTCACGGCCGCGCAGCAGCTCACGGACGGTGCGGTTCTCGCGGACGGCCCGCAGGTGACGGGGAGCCTGACGAACGCCGTGCTGGCCGACGACGCGACGGCCGCGCGCGTCACGACCGTCTCGGACGCGCAGCTCGTCACCGGCGCGGTGTCGGTCCCGCTCGCGCTGGCCGCCCGGATCGACGGCACGAACGGCCACTACGGCTCCGGGCCGGACCTCACGGTCATGCCGCCCCGGGTGCAGCTGCCCGTGCCGGACCGCACGCCGGTCACCCCGCAGGGCGACTGACGTGGGTGCCGTGCTGCCGCGCCTCCTCGGGGCGACCGTCGCCGGTGTGGTGACCTCGGCCGTCCGGGGCTGGCTCGACAACGCGGCGCCCGGCGGGCAGGCGCGCTGGACGCGCACCAACCACCGGGGCGAGCCGGTGAGCCTGCTCGAGGGTCCCGCGGTCGCGTCGGGCCTGCTGGTGGGCGCAGCGGTCGGCAGCGGCGGCGGTCGGGCGGGCGCCGCGGTGGCCGTCGCGACGGCCGGCGCGGCCGCGTTCGGGATCGTCGACGACCTCGCGGAGGACCCCGACGGCAAGCGCAAGGGGCTGCGCGGCCACCTCGGCGCGCTGGCGCGGGGCGAGCTGACGACGGGCGGGCTCAAGGTGCTCGGCATCGGGGCGAGCGCGCTCGTCGCCGCGGCGCTCGCGCTGCCGCGCACGGGCTCCCGCACGGCGCACGTCGGCGACGTGCTCGCGTCGGGCGCCCTCGTCGCGGGGACGGCGAACCTCGTCAACCTCCTCGACCTGCGGCCCGGGCGCGCCCTCAAGGCCGTCACGCTGGCGTCCGCGCCGCTGGTCGCCGCGCCCGGTGCAGCGGGAGGCGTGGCGGCCGCCGTCGTCGGCGCCTCGGGTGCCGCCTTCCCGTCCGACCTCGCCGAGACCGACATGCTCGGCGACGGCGGCGCGAACGCGTTGGGTGCCGCGGTCGGGACGGCGCTCGTGCTCGGCGCTCCCCGGCGCGTCCGGCTCGCGGCGCTCGGCGTGGTCCTGGCCCTGACGGTCGCGAGCGAGCGCATCAGCTTCACGCGGGTCATCGAGCGCACGCCGGTGCTGCGGGACGTCGACCGCTGGGGGCGCCGGCCGGCGCACGTGCCGGTGGCCGGCCCCGACGCTCCGGTGACCGGCTCCGGCGCGCCGAGGTCCGGCCCGACCCCCGCATGAGCCCCGCGGCGCGACGCGCGCTCGGCGGGCTGGCCGGTGCCGCGGCGATGATCGCCGCCATCACCGTGCTCAGCCGGGTGCTCGGCCTCGTGCGGTGGATGCTGCAGGCCCACCAGGTCGGCGCCCGCGACATCGGCGACGCGTACAACTTCGCGAACTCGCTGCCGAACGTGCTGTTCGAGGTCGCCGCGGGCGGCGCGCTGGCCGGAGCGCTGGTGCCCGTGCTGGCCGGTCCGGTCGCCCGGCGCGCGCTCGACGAGCGGGCCCGGGACGAGATCGAGCGCACGGTCGGCGCCGCCCTGGGCTGGACCCTCGCGGTGCTCGTCCCGCTCGCCGCCCTCCTGGCGCTCTTCTCGGGGCCGATCGCCGGGCTGCTGGCCCGCGACCACGGCGCCCAGCAGGCCGAGCTGATCCGGTTCTTCCTGCTCGTCTTCGCGGTGCAGGTGCCGATGTACGGCGTCGCCGTGCTGCTCTACGCGGTGCTGCAGTCGCACAAGAGGTTCTTCTGGCCCGCGTTCGCCCCCGTGATGTCGTCGCTCACCGTCATCGCCACCTACCTCGTCTACGGCGCCCTGGCGCACGGCGAGCAGGTGGACCCGGCCCGGCTCGACGAGGCGGCGCTCCCGGTGCTCGCGTGGGGCACGACGCTGGGCGTGGCGGCGATGTGCTTCCCCATGCTGGTGCCCGTGCGGCGGCTCGGCCTGCGCCTGCGCCTGCGGTGGCGGTTCGCGCCGGGCGTCGGGCGCCGCCTGCTGGCCCTCGCGACCGCGGGCATCGCGGGCGTCGCGGCGCAGCAGCTGTCGGTGCTGGTCGTCATCGCGGTGACCTCGTCGGCCACGGGGCCCTACACCACCTACCTCTACGCCCAGCAGGTCTACCTGCTGCCCTACGCCGTGCTCGTCGTGCCGCTGGCGACCTCGACGTTCCCGCGCCTGGCGGCGCGGGCGTCGACGGGCGACCGGCAGGGGTTCGCGGGCATGGCGTCCTCGACGACGCGCGGGGTCCTCGTCGCCGCCGCCGTGGGGGCCGCGGCGGTGGTCGCGGCGGCGCCCGCGGTCGCGACGGTGTTCGGCGCGCTGGGCGACGACGCCCGCGTCGCCACGGGTATGGCCGTCACGCTCACGTGGATGGTGCCCGGGCTGCTCGGCTTCGCCGCGATGTTCCACGGCTCGCGCGCGCTGTACGCGCTGGAGCGCAGCCGTGCGGCGGTGGTGGCGAACGTCGCCGGGTGGGGGACCGTCGCCGTCGCGATCCCCGTGCTGCACGCGCTGCGCCTGCCGAGCGACGACGTCCTCGTGTCGATCGGCGCGGGCAGCACGCTCGGCATGCTGACGGGCGGCACGGTCGCGCTCGTCGCCCTGCGCCGAGCCGCCGGCCCGGCGGCCGTGCGCGGCCTCCCGCGGACCCTCGTCGTGCTCGTCGTGGGGGGCGCGCTCGCCTCGGTCGCCGGTCGCTGGGTGTGCGACGCGGTCCAGGAGCTCGCCGGCGACGGGGTCGCGACCGCGGTCGGGGCGGGCGCCGGGGCGGCGCTGCTCGCGGCGGTCGTGCTCGGGCTGGGGGTGCTGGCGCTGGACCGGCGCACGCTGACCGAGGTGCTCGCCGTCGAGCGGACGCCCGTGCCGGCAGCGGCGGAGGCGGCCGGCGGGGAGCAGGCGGACCACCCCGCGGGCTGACGCCGCCGGGGTCGCGGGTGTCGCGGCTCACCCCGCGCGCCTGACCCCAGGCATCCCGGCGTCGGGTAGGGTGGAAGCCCGTGACAGAGCGCGCGAATCGACTCTCCGGGCGGTCGGACTCCACGACCCGGCACATCTTCGTCACCGGGGGAGTCGCCTCCTCTCTCGGCAAGGGCCTGACGGCGAGCAGCCTCGGCCGCCTGCTGCGCTCCCGTGGCCTGCGGGTCACGATGCAGAAGCTCGACCCGTACATCAACGTCGACCCCGGGACGATGAACCCGTTCCAGCACGGCGAGGTGTTCGTCACCGAGGACGGTGCCGAGACCGACCTCGACGTCGGTCACTACGAGCGCTTCCTCGACGTCGACCTGGCCGGGTCGGCCAACGCGACGACGGGCCAGATCTACTCGCACGTCATCGCCAAGGAGCGGCGCGGCGAGTACCTCGGCGACACGGTGCAGGTGATCCCGCACATCACCGACGCGATCAAGGAGCGGATGCGCGCGCAGGCGTCCGACGACGTCGACGTCATCATCACCGAGATCGGCGGCACGGTCGGCGACATCGAGTCCCTGCCGTTCCTCGAGGCCGCGCGCCAGGTGCGTCACGACCTGGGCCGGGCCAACGTGTTCTTCCTGCACGTCTCGCTGGTGCCGTACATCGGCCCGTCCGGCGAGCTCAAGACGAAGCCGACGCAGCACTCCGTCGCCGCCCTGCGCAGCATCGGCATCCAGCCCGACGCGATCGTCCTGCGCTGCGACCGCGACGTGCCAGACGGCACCAAGCGCAAGATCGCGCTGTTCTGCGACGTCGACGTCGAGGGCGTCGTGACCGCGAAGGACGCGCCGTCGATCTACGACATCCCGCGCGTGCTGCACTCGGAGGGCCTGGACGCCTACGTCGTGCAGCGGCTCTCGCTCCCGTTCCGCGACGTGGACTGGCGCGGCTGGGACGCGCTGCTGCACCGGGTGCACCAGCCGGCGCACCGCGTCGAGATCGCGCTCGTCGGCAAGTACATCGACCTCCCGGACGCCTACCTGTCCGTCACGGAGGCGCTGCGCGCCGGCGGCTTCCACCACGACGCGCGGGTGACGATCCGCTGGGTCCGGTCCGACGACTGCGAGACGCCGCAGGGTGCGCAGCGCGCGCTCGAGGGCGTCGACGGCGTCCTCGTGCCCGGCGGCTTCGGCGTCCGCGGCATCGAGGGCAAGCTCGGCGCCCTGCGCTGGGCGCGCGAGAACAAGGTGCCGACGCTCGGCATCTGCCTCGGCCTGCAGTGCATGGTCATCGAGTACGCCCGCACCGTCGTCGGGCTCGACGGCGCGTCGTCCTCCGAGTTCGACGCGAACCCGGCGCACCCGGTCATCGCGACGATGGCCGAGCAGCTTTCCATCGTGGGCGGCGAGGGCGACATGGGCGGCACCATGCGGCTCGGCTCCTACGAGGCCCTGCTCGCCCCCGGCTCGATCACGGCCGAGGTGTACGGCGCGGAGCGCGTCACCGAGCGGCACCGGCACCGGTACGAGGTGAACAACTCCTACCGCGACAAGCTCGAGGAGGCCGGGCTCGTCATCTCGGGCGTCTCGCCGGACACCTCGCTCGTCGAGTTCGTCGAGCTGCCCCGCGAGGTGCACCCCTACTACGTCGCGACGCAGGCCCACCCGGAGTTCAAGTCCCGCCCGACGAAGGCGCACCCGCTGTTCGCCGGGCTCGTCGGAGCCGCCCTGGCGGGCGTCGAGGAGTGAGCGACACCGCGGGCGCCGCCTCCGGCGCCGCCGCGGGCGGGGACGACGTGCTGCAGGACGTGCCCACCGAGCGGCCCGTGCTGCGGCACGACGTCCTCCACCACGGCCTCGTGTGGGACGTCGTGTCCGACGTCGTCGACCTCGGCGACTCGCAGGTCGTGCGCGAGTACGTGGACCACACCGGCGCCGTCGCGGTCATCGCCCTCGACGAGGACGACCGCGTGCTGCTGCTCTCGCAGTACCGGCACCCCGTGCGCGCGGTGCTCTGGGAGCCGCCGGCCGGGCTGCTCGACGTCGAGGGCGAGGACCCTGCCGCCGCGGCGGCGCGCGAGCTGGCCGAGGAGGCGGACCTGCGTGCCGGCGCGTGGTGGCGCCTCGTCGAGCTGAACACGACCCCGGGCGGGTCGACCGAGCGGATCGTGGTCTTCCTCGCGCGCGACCTGTCGCCGGTGCCGGACGAGCACCGGTTCTCGCGGGAGGACGAGGAGGCGGCGATGGTGCCCCGCTGGGTGCCGCTCGACGAGGCGGTCGAGGCCGTGCTCGACGGCCGCCTGCACAGCCCGACCACCGTCACGGGCGTCCTGGCGGCCGCGACGGCGCGGTCGCTCGGCTGGTCGACCCTCGTCCCCGTCGAGGTGCCGGGCGAGGCCTGATCGCGGTCTGCGCGACCCGGCCCGGCCCGGCCCGGCTTCGTTGACGCCTAAGGTCAGCGGCTCGTCGAGCGCCGGTACTGCGCGTTCGCGAGCGGGATGAAGACGACCAGGAACACCGCCGTCCAGATGAGCGTGTACAGCTGCGCGTGCTGCAGCGGCCACGACGTCGGCTCGGGCACCCCGGCCGGGATGTTCCCGAACAGCTCGCGCGACGCCTGCGTGACGGCCGACACGGGGTTCCACTCCGCGAACCGCTGCAGCGCCGTCGGGAGGCTCTCCAGCGGCACGAACGTGTTCGCCACGAACGTCAGCGGGAAGATCACGATGAACGTCGCGTTGTTGAACACCTCGACGCTGGGCACGAGCATGCCGAGCCACGCCATGATCCACGAGACGGCGTAGGCGAACACCAGCAGCAGCACGAACCCGAGCAGGGCCTCGCCGACCGAGCTGTGGATGCCCCAGCCGACGAGCAGACCGGTCAGCGACATGACGACCAGCACGATCACGTTGTTGATGACGTCGGAGAGGGTCCGGCCGGTGAGCACGGCCGACGGCGCCATGGGCAGGGACCGGAAGCGGTCGATGATGCCCTTCTTCACGTCCTCGGCGAGCCCGGCTCCGGTGATCGTCGCGCCGAAGATCACCGTCTGGGCGAAGATCCCCGCCATCAGGTACTCGCGGTAGGCGTCGGCGCTCGTCCCGCCCGGCACGTCGATCGCCCCGCCGAACACGTACGCGAACAGCAGCACGAACATGATCGGCGACAGCGTGGTGAAGACGAGCAGGTCGGGGACCCGCTTGATCTTGATGAGGTTGCGCTTCGCGACGACGTGGGCGTCGGCGAGCACCATGGGGACCGCCATCACACACCTCCCTCGACGGCGTGCCGGCCGTGGTCGGCCCGCACCGGGCCGGCCCCGTCGTCCGGCGGCCGGTCGGGCTCGGGCTCGTCCTCCGCCGGGCGGCCCGTCAGAGCGAGGAACACGTCGTCGAGCGTCGGCCGGCGCAGGCCGACGTCGTCGACCACGATCCCGGCGGCGTCGAGCGTGCGCAGCGCCTCGGTCAGGGTCCGCGCCCCGCCGTCGACGGGCATGAGGAGCGAGCGGCGGCCCGCGTCCAGGGTGGCCCGGCCGACGCCGAGCGGCTCCAGGGCGGCGCGCGCGTCCTCCAGCCGGGCCGGGTCGCGCACCGTGAGGTCGAGGCGCTCGCCGCCGACCTGCAGCTTGAGCTGGTCGGCCGTGCCCTGCGCGATGATCCGGCCGTGGTCGATGACGACGATCTCGTCCGCCAGCAGGTCGGCCTCCTCGAGGTACTGGGTCGTGAGCAGCAGCGTGGTGCCGCCCGCCACGAGTCCCTGGATGACCTCCCACATGTCGGCTCGGCCGCGCGGGTCCAGGCCCGTCGTCGGCTCGTCGAGGAAGATCACGGGCGGGTCGGCGACCAGCGCGCCGGCCAGGTCGAGGCGCCTGCGCATGCCGCCCGAGTAGGTGCGCGACGGCCGGTCGGCGGCGTCCTCCAGCCGGAACGACGCGAGCAGCTCCCGGGCGCGCTCGCGCGAGCGCCGCACCCCGAGGTGGTAGAGCCGCCCGATCATCTCGAGGTTCTCGTAGCCGGTCAGGTACTCGTCGACGGCCGCGTACTGGCCCGACAGGCCGATGCGCCGGCGGACCTCACGGGGCTTGGCGAAGACGTCCACGCCGGCGACGTGCGCGGTGCCGGCGTCGGCCGGCAGCAGGGTCGCGAGGATGCGCACGATGGTGGTCTTGCCGGCCCCGTTCGGGCCCAGGAGCCCGAGGACGGAGCCCTCGGGCACCGTCAGGTCGACGCCGTCGAGCGCCGTGACGTCCTTGTACCGCTTGACGAGCCCCCGTGCCGTGATCGCATCCGTCATGGTCCCGGAGAGTAGAACGACCCTCCGACACGCAACAGGTCCTTATCGGGACGAAGCGCCCACGGCGGACCGCGTGCGCAGGGCGCCGACGAACCAGACGGTGGTGGCCGCGAGGGTCGCGGCACCGATCATGTGGAGGTTGACGAGGCCGACCGGCAGGCCGGTGAACAGCTGGACGTACCCGACGGCGCCCTGCGCGAGCGTCACCGCCAGCAGCACGAGCCCCGCGCGCCACGGCCGCCCGCGCTCGCCGGCGCGGCGCAGCAGGACGAGCGCGGCGACGAGCACCGCGACGAAGGCCCACACGGCCCACGCGTGCAGCTTGGAGAAGGTCCACGGGTCCACCGCGAGGCGGTAGCCGACCTCGTCGTCGCCCGAGTGCGGGCCGGCGCCGGTGACGACCACGCCCAGCGCGAGCACGACCACGAGGACGGCGCCGAGCGCGCCCGCCGCGCGCCGGACGGCCGGCGGGACCAGCCAGGCCGTGGGGCCGTCGCCCTCGCGCGTGCGCACGAGCAGCCAGGACGACGCGGCGACGAGGGCCATGGAGACGAGCATGTGCAGCCCGACCCAGCCCGGGTGCAGGTGCAGCAGCACGACGAGGCCGCCGATCACCGCCTGCGCGGCCACGCCCAGCACCGGGACGAGGCCGAGGGCGCGGTACCCGCGCGAGCGGCGCACCTCCGTCGTCACGAGCAGGGCGACGAGGACGCCGATGATCCCGAGGACGACGGTGAGCGTCCGGTTGCCGAACTCGATGAGCGGGTGGATCGACATCGCGGCGTGGAACTGCGGCGTGAACTCGCCGGGCTCGCACTGCGGCCACGTCGAGCACCCGAGCCCCGAGCCGGTCAGCCGCACGGCGCCGCCGGTGCCCACGATGGCGATCTGGCCGACGAGGTTCGCCACGACGACCGGCGCGGCGAGGCGCGAGCGCAGGCGGGCGAACCCCGTGCCGGGCGCGTGCGGCGGCGCGGGGGCGGGGGAGCCGGTGGACGTGCCGGCGGGCTCGGCGAGGGGCGCGGTCACGCGGACCAGCCTAGGTCGCGCCGGTGGCGGCTCCGGCCAGGTGGCCGGCGAGACGCGTCACACCCAGGCGCGTCAGTGCCAGCGGAACAGGCGGCCGGCGCCCCACCCGAGCGCCGCGGTCCACCCGAGGAGCACGACGACCGACCACGCGGGCACCTGCCCGTGCAGCAGCGCACCCCGCATGGCCTCGCCGAGCGCGCCGGAGGGCAGCAGCAGCGCCACGTGGCGCAGCGGCCCGGGCAGCTGCTCGGGGGGGAACACCACGCCGCCGGCGAGGGCGAGCACCAGCAGGACGAGGTTCGCCAGCGCGAGCACCGCCTCGGCGCGCATCGTGCCGGCCACGAGCAGGGCGAGCGAGGTGAAGGCCGCCGTGCCGAGCACGAGGGCGAGCACCGCGGGCAGGATCCCGGCGGGATCGGGCTGCCACCCGAGGGCCAGCGCCACGGCGCTGATGACGACGACCTGCACGGCGCCCACCGTGAGCACGCCGAGCACCTTGCCCGCGAGGAGCCCGCCGCGGCCGAGCGGCGTCGTCGAGAGCAGGCGCAGCACGCCGTTGCGCCGGTCGAACGCGGAGGCGATCGCCTGGGACGTGAAGGACGACGTCATGACGGCGAGCGCCAGCACGCCCGGGGCCAGGAAGTCGATGCGCGTCGCGCCGCCCGTGTCGATCGACACGAACGTGGCGCGCGTGAGGCCCACGAGCACCATGACCGGCACGACGATCGTGACGAGCAGCTGCTCCCCGTTGCGCAGGATCGCCCGCGTCTCGAACGCGGTCTGCGCGAGCACGCGACGGCGTGCGGGTGCGGCGCCGGCGTGGACGGCCGGGGCGGGGCGGGGGGTCGCGGTCATCGCAGGTGCCGTCCGGTGAGGTCGAGGAAGACGTCCTCCAGCGTGCGGCGCCCCACCGTCAGCCCGGTGAGGAGGACGTCGCGCCCGGCGAGCCACGCCGTGACCGCCGCGACGGTCGCCGGCGTGACGCCCCCCGCGACGAGGTAGGTGCCGGCGGAGGCCTCGGAGACCGCGGCCCCGACCGAGCGGCCCAGGTCCGCCAGGTCCCCGGCGTCGAGCGGCCGCGCGGTCGTGAGCCGCACGCTCGTGTCGTCGCCCGTGGCGACGAGCTCCGGCACGGACCCCTGCGCGATGACCGCGCCGTGGTCGACGACCACCACGTGGTCCGCGAGGTCCTGCGCCTCGTCCATGAGATGGGTCGTGAGCACGACGGCGACGCCGTCGGCGCGCAGCTCGCGGACGAGCTCCCACACCGCTCGTCGCGACTGCGGGTCCATGCCCGCGCTCGGCTCGTCGAGGAACACGACGTCGGGCCGGCCGACCACGGCCGCCGCGAGCGCGAGGCGCTGGCGCTGGCCGCCGGAGAGGCGCCGGACCGTCGTGCGCGCGAACGACCCGAGGCCGAGCCGCTCGGCGAGCTCGCCCAGGTCGCGCGGCGCGGCGTACATCCGCGCGACGTGCGCGAGCATCTCGCCCGCGCGGACGCCCGTCGGCAGGCCGCCGTCCTGGAGCATCACGCCGACCCGCGGACGCAGCTCGCGCGCCTCGGCGACCGGGTCGAGGCCGAGCACGCGGACCGTCCCGGCGTCGGGGGAGCGCAGCCCCTCGCAGCACTCGACCGTCGTCGTCTTGCCGGCGCCGTTGGGCCCGAGCACCGCGGTGACGCGGCCGGGCTCCGCGGCCAGGCTGAGCCCGTCGACGACGGCGCGGCCGCCGTAGGACTTCACGAGTCCGTCGACGACGACCGCAGGGCTACCGGGCACGGTCCGCGAGTCTAGGGCTCCGGGACGCCGCGCCCCGACCCGTCAGGAGGCGTCCAGCCGGGCCCGCTCGTGCTCGACGTCGAAGTCGTCGGGCGGCCAGCCGAGCTCGAACGAGCGCAGCGCGCCCAGCAGCAGCTCCTGGACGGCGAGCCGGGCGTACCACTTGCGGTCGGCCGGGACGACGTACCAGGGCGCCACGTCGGTGCTCGTGCGGCGGATCGCGATCTCGTAGGCCTCCTGGTAGGCCGGCCACAGCGCGCGCTCGTCCAGGTCGCCCGGGTTGTACTTCCAGTGCTTGGTGGGGTCGTCCAGCCGCGCCCGCAGCCGCTCGCGCTGCTCGTCGCGCGACAGGTGCAGCATCACCTTGACGAGGCGCGTGCCCGCGGCCGCCAGCTCCTGCTCGAAGTCCACGATCTGCCCGTAGCGCGCCTCGACGACCTCGGGCGACGAGAAGCCGCGCACGCGGTGGATGAGCACGTCCTCGTAGTGCGACCGGTCGAACACCCCGAGCAGGCCCGGCCCGGGCAGCGCGCGCCGCACGCGCCAGAGGAAGTCGTGCGCCCTCTCCTCGTCGGTCGGCGCCTTGAACGCGTGCACGTGCACGCCCTGGGGGTCGACCGCGCCGACGACGTGCCGGACGATCCCGCCCTTGCCGGCGGTGTCCATGGCCTGCAGGACGAGCAGCACGGAGCGCGGGTCGCCGGCGGCCCGGCTCGCGGCGAACAGCCGCTCCTGCAGGTCGGCGAGCTCCTCGGCGCCGGCGGCCAGCGCGCGGCGCCCCTCCGCCTTGCCGCCCTCGAACCCGGGGGTCGACCGCGGGTCCACGGCGGCCAGCTCGACGTCGGCACCGGCCCGCAGCAGCTGCTCCACGGCGCCAGGGTAGGCGCGCGGGCCGTCGGCGGCGAGGGCACGGCGACCCGGCCACGGCGCCTCGGTGTGACCGACGTCATGGGCCGCAGGCCCGGGCAAGGGTGTCCTTGCTTGCGAGGATGGATTTAGGCAACAACCATGTTGTCAATATCGCGGGCGTCGACGCGCCCGGCACGCGAGGCGCCGCGGCGCCCGACCGGTCCGGAGGAGGTTGGCATGAGCACCACGCTGCCCACGCCCGGCCCCCTGCGCGCCGAGGACACCGAGGCCGGCACCCGCCACCGGGTGCTGCGGCTCGTCGCGAGCGCCGGGCCCGTCACGACCGCGGAGCTCGCCACGGAGCTCGACCTCACGCCCGCCGCCATCCGCCGTCACCTCGGCGTCCTGGAGCAGGCGGAGCAGATCGAGGTCCGCGACGGCGGTCCCGCGCCGTCCCGGCGCGGCCGGCCCGCGCGCCGCTACGTCGTCACCGGGCGCGGCCAGGCCGCGCTCTCCCAGCGGTACTCCGAGCTCGCCTCGCAGGCGCTGCGCTTCCTGTCGGACGCGGCCGGCCCGGAGGCCGTCGCGGCGTTCGCCGAGCAGCGCGTCGCCGTGCTCGAGGAGCGCCTCGCCGCCGCCGTCGACGGCATCGACGACGTGGGCGACCGCGTCCACGCGATGGCCGACGCGCTCTCCACCGACGGGTACGAGGCCAGCGCCCGGCCCGTCGCCGGCACCAGCGCGGTCCAGCTGTGCCAGGGCCACTGCCCCGTGCAGGAGGTCGCGCACGAGTTCCCGCAGCTGTGCGAGGCCGAGGCGCGCGCGTTCGCGCGGCTGCTCGGCGTCCACGTCCAGCGCCTGTCCACGCTCGCCGCCGGCGGCCACGTCTGCACGACGAGCATCCCGGTCCTCGCGACCGGCCCCCGGACGACGTTGCCGCCGCGCGACGACACGTCCCCGCACGTCCCCCCGCACCACCCCGTGCTCGCCCCGGAAGGAACGACCGCATGAGTGCACCCACCGAGAACCAGCCGATGACGCAGGACGAGGCCATCGCCTCGATCGGCAGCTACGGCTACGGCTGGCACGACCCCGACGTCGCCGGCGCGACCGCCAAGCGTGGCCTGTCCGAGGCCGTCGTGCGGGAGATCTCGGCGCTCAAGAACGAGCCCGAGTGGATGCTCAAGACGCGCCTGAAGGCGCTGCGCATGTTCGAGAAGAAGCCCATGCCGTGGTGGGGCTCGGACCTGTCGGGCATCGACTTCGACAACATCAAGTACTTCGTGCGCTCGACCGAGAAGCAGGCGGCGAGCTGGGAGGACCTGCCGGACGACATCCGGAACACCTACGACCGGCTGGGCATCCCCGAGGCGGAGAAGCAGCGCCTCGTCGCCGGCGTCGCCGCCCAGTACGAGTCCGAGGTCGTCTACCACCAGATCCAGGAGTCGCTCGAGGAGCAGGGCGTCATCTTCCTCGACACCGACACGGGCCTGCGCGAGCACCCGGAGATCTTCGAGCAGTACTTCGGCTCGGTGATCCCGCCCGGCGACAACAAGTTCGCGTCGCTCAACACGGCCGTGTGGTCCGGCGGCTCGTTCGTGTACGTCCCGCCGGGCGTGCACGTCGAGATCCCGCTGCAGGCCTACTTCCGGATCAACACGGAGAACATGGGCCAGTTCGAGCGGACGCTGATCATCGCCGACGAGGGCTCCTACGTGCACTACGTCGAGGGCTGCACCGCGCCGGTGTACTCGAGCGACTCGCTGCACTCGGCGGTCGTCGAGATCATCGTCAAGAAGAACGCGCGCGTCCGGTACACGACCATCCAGAACTGGTCGAACAACGTGTACAACCTCGTGACGAAGCGGGCGACCGCCGCCGAGGGCGCGACCATGGAGTGGGTCGACGGCAACATCGGCTCCAAGGTCACGATGAAGTACCCGGCCATCTACCTGCTCGGCGAGCACGCGCGGGGCGAGACGCTCTCGATCGCGTTCGCCGGCGAGGGCCAGCATCAGGACGCGGGCGCCAAGATGGTGCACGCCGCGCCGCACACGTCCTCGTCGATCGTCTCCAAGTCGGTCGCGCGCGGCGGTGGGCGCACGTCCTACCGCGGCCTCGTGCAGGTGCTCGAGGGCGCCTCGCACTCGGCCTCGAACGTGCTGTGCGACGCGCTGCTGGTCGACCAGATCTCCCGGTCGGACACCTACCCGTACGTCGACGTCCGCGAGGACGACGTGTCCATGGGCCACGAGGCGACGGTGTCCCGCGTGAGCGAGGACCAGCTGTTCTACCTGATGTCCCGAGGCATGCCCGAGACGGAGGCCATGGCCATGATCGTGCGCGGGTTCGTCGAGCCCATCGCGCGCGAGCTGCCCATGGAGTACGCCCTCGAGCTGAACCGCCTCATCGAGCTGCAGATGGAAGGGGCCGTCGGCTGATGACGACCACGACGAACGACACGCCCGCCGCGCTCGCGGACGGCGCGGGTCTGTCCACCGACCACTCGCGCGCGGCCGCCGACGGCGCGCACGCGCACGGCGTCGGCGCCGTCCCCGAGGCGTCCCGGGCCGCCCGGCTCACGTCCTTCGACGTCGCGGACTTCCCGGTCCCGAACGGGCGCGAGGAGGAGTGGCGCTTCTCGCCGGTCGCGCGCCTCGCGCCGCTGTTCGCGGCCGAGACCGGGACGCTCGACGGGCACGGCGTGCTCACCACCGTGGTCGAGGCGCCTGAGGTGACGGTCGAGATCGTGGACCGCGGCGACGAGCGGCTCGGGCGCGCCGGCCGCCCCGGCGACCGCACCGCCGCCGTGGCGTGGGCGTCCTACCCCCGCGCGACGGTCGTCACGGTCCCGAAGGAGGCCGTGGCCTCCAAGGTGACCTCCGTGCGGGTCGAGGGCGTCGAGGGCGCCGGCACCGCGGAGGCCCCGCTCGACCCGACGGCGACGCACCTGCTCGTCCACGCCGAGCCGCTCTCGCAGGCGGTCGTCGTGCTCGACCACGTCGGTCACGCCGCGCTGACGGAGACGGTCGAGATCGTCGCCGAGGACGGCGCGCACCTGACGGTCGTCTCCGTCCAGGACTGGGCGGACGGCTCCGTGCACGCGTCGTCGCACCGGCTGCGGGTCGGGCGCGACGCGACCGTCAAGCACATCGTCGTCACGCTCGGCGGCGACGTCGTGCGCGTGACGCCGGACGCGGAGTTCGTCGGCGAGGGCGCGTCGGTGCAGCTGCTCGGCCTGTACTTCGCCGACGCGGACCAGCACCAGGAGCAGCGCCTGTTCGTCGACCACGCGGTCCCGAACTGCGTGAGCCGTGTGACCTACAAGGGCGCGCTGCAGGGCGAGGGCGCGCACGCCGTCTGGGTCGGCGACGTCCTCATCCGCGCCAACGCGGAGGGCACCGACACCTACGAGCTCAACCGCAACCTCGTCCTCACCGACGGCGCGCGGGCCGACTCGGTGCCGAACCTCGAGATCGAGACCGGCGTGATCGAGGGGGCCGGGCACGCGAGCGCGACCGGTCGCTTCGACGACGAGCAGCTGTTCTACCTGCGTGCCCGCGGCATCCCCGAGGCGGACGCGCGCCGGCTCGTCGTGCGCGGGTTCTTCGCCGAGCTCATCCACGAGATCGGCGTGCCGGAGGTCGAGGAGCGGCTCATCGCCGCGATCGAGCAGGAGCTCGAGAAGTCGATGAGCGTCATCCTCGCGCCGGCCGTCGAGGGCTCGTCCGCCGCCGGGCACACCGCGTGAGCGCACAGCTGGCCTGCTACGACGGGGACGTCCCCGTCGGCGGCACGCTGCGCGTGGAGCTCGAGGGCGAGCAGGGCCCGGTCGAGGTCGCCATCGTGCGCGACGAGGCCGGCGAGCTGCACGCCATCAACGACGTCTGCTCGCACGGTGCCGTCTCCCTGGCGGACGGCGAGGTGGAGGACTGCACGATCGAGTGCTGGCTGCACGGGTCGCGGTTCGACCTGCGCACCGGCAAGCCGACCGGGCCGCCCGCCATCACGCCCGTCCCCGTCTACCCCGTGACCGTCGACGGCGAGCGCGTGCTCGTCGACATCGACACCCCGCTCTGAAGCGTCGAGAGAAGGAACACCCCACATGGCCACCCTGGAGATCCGCGACCTGCACGTCAGCGTCGAGACGAAGGAGGGCGCCAAGCCCATCCTGCGCGGCGTCGACCTGACCGTGAACAGCGGCGAGACGCACGCGATCATGGGCCCGAACGGGTCCGGCAAGTCGACGCTCGCGTACTCGCTCGCGGGCCACCCGAAGTACCAGATCACCTCCGGCACCGTCCTGCTCGACGGCGAGGACCTGCTCGCGATGTCGGTCGACGAGCGCGCCCGCGCCGGCCTGTTCCTCGCCATGCAGTACCCGGTCGAGGTGCCGGGCGTCTCGGTGTCGAACTTCCTGCGCACCGCCAAGACCGCGATCGACGGGGAGGCCCCCGCGCTGCGCGGCTGGGTCAAGGACGTCCGCACGGCGATGGACAACCTGCGCATGGACCCGGCGTTCGCCGAGCGCTCGGTCAACGAGGGCTTCTCGGGCGGCGAGAAGAAGCGCCACGAGATCCTCCAGATGGAGCTCCTCAAGCCGCGCTTCGCGATCCTCGACGAGACCGACTCCGGCCTCGACGTCGACGCGCTGCGCATCGTCTCCGAGGGCGTCAACCGCGTGCGGGAGAACTCCGACGTGGGCGTCCTGCTCATCACGCACTACACGCGCATCCTGCGCTACATCACGCCCGACTTCGTGCACGTCTTCGTCGACGGCAAGGTCGCCGAGGAGGGCGGCCCCGAGCTCGCCGAGCGGCTCGAGAACGAGGGCTACGACCGGTTCCTGACGAGCACCGTCGCCTGACGGCTCGCCCGGCGCACCGCGTGACGGACGACGACCCCCGCGGGACCACCCGGGGGTCGTCGTCCCGGCCGAGGAGGACAGCATGACGAGCACCATCGAGACGCCCGGCACCGCGGGCGTCGGCGCCGCGCCCGGGGCGCGCGAGCTCGACGCGGTCGAGCTGGCCGCCGTCCGGGCGGACTTCCCGCTGCTCGAGCGCACGCTGCGCGGCGGCCGGCCGCTGGTCTACCTCGACTCGGGCGCGACGTCGCAGAAGCCCGAGGTCGTCCTCGACGCGGAGCAGGACTTCTACGTCCAGCGCAACGCCGCCGTGCACCGCGGCGCGCACCAGCTCGCCGAGGAGGCGACCGAGGCGTTCGAGGACGCCCGCGACCGCGTCGCCTCCTTCGTCGGGGCCTCGGCGGGCGAGCTGGTCTGGACGAGCAACGCCACGGCGGGGATCAACCTCGTCGCGTACGCGATGTCGAACGCGACGCTGGGCCGCGGGGGGTCGGCGGCGCAGCGGTTCGCGCTGCGGCCCGGCGACGAGATCGTCGTGACGGAGGCCGAGCACCACGCCAACCTCGTGCCGTGGCAGGAGCTGGCGGCCCGCACCGGCGCCACGCTGCGCTGGGTCGGCGTGGACGACGACGGCCGCCTGCGCGACGACGAGCTGGCGACGGTGGTCACCGACCGCACCAAGGTGCTCGCGTTCACGCACGCCTCGAACGTGACGGGGGCGATCACGCCGGTCGAGCGCTTCGTCGCGCGTGCCCGCGAGGTCGGTGCGCTCACCGTGCTGGACGCGTGCCAGTCGGTGCCGCACCTGCCGGTCGACCTGCGCGCGCTCGGCGTCGACTTCGCCGCGTTCTCCGGGCACAAGATGCTCGGTCCCACCGGCGTCGGTGCGCTGTACGGGCGGCGCGAGCTGCTCGAGGCGATGCCGCCGGTCACCACCGGCGGCTCGATGGTCGAGGTCGTCACGATGACCGAGACGACGTACGCCCCGCCGCCGCAGCGGTTCGAGGCGGGCACGCAGATGGTGTCGCAGGCCGTCGGCATGGGTGCGGCGGCGAGCTACCTGTCCGAGCTCGGCATGGACGCCGTCGCCGCGCACGAGCACCGGCTCGCCGGCCTGCTCCTCGACGCCGTCGCGAGCGTCCCGGGCGTGCGGGTGATCGGGCCGACGGACGTGCGCGACCGTCTGGCGACCGTCGCGTTCGTCGTCGACGGCGTGCACGCGCACGACGTCGGCCAGGTGCTGGACGACGCGGGCGTCGCGGTCCGCGTGGGCCACCACTGCGCGCAGCCGCTGCACCGCCGCTTCGGCGTGGCGGCGACGGCCCGCGCCTCCGCGGCGGTCTACACGACGGCCGAGGAGATCGAGACGTTCCGGGAAGCACTGGCGGGGGTCCGCGCGTTCTTCGGACTGGAAGGAGCGCGATGAGCACCTCGATGGAGCAGCTGTACCAGCAGGTCATCCTCGACCACGCGAAGCACCCGCACGGGCGGGGCCTCGGCGCGGCCGCGACGGCCGTCACCGCCGAGTCGCACCAGGTGAACCCCACCTGCGGCGACGAGGTGACGCTGCAGGTCGACCTCGACGACGCCGGCACCGTCCGGGACGTGCGCTGGGAGGGGCAGGGCTGCAGCATCTCCCAGGCCTCGGTCTCGGTGCTGCACGACCTGGTCGTCGGCGAGGACCTGGCGTCGGTCGGCGATCTCACGGGCACGTTCCGCGCGCTCATGCAGTCGCGCGGCGCGGGCCTCGACGACCCCGACGCGGAGGACCGCCTCGGCGACGCCACCGCCTTCACCGGCGTCGGCAAGTACTCGGCGCGCGTCAAGTGCGCGCTGCTGGGCTGGACCGCCCTGACGGACGCCCTCATCAAGACCGGTGCGGCGCCCGCCGCCAAGGAGGACGCATGAGCGAGACCACACAGTCCCCGGCGAACGTCGCCGACGTCGAGGAGGCGCTGCGCGACGTCATCGACCCGGAGCTCGGCATCAACGTCGTCGACCTCGGGCTCGTCTACGGGGTCGTGATCGACCAGACGAACACCGCCGTCATCGACATGACGCTGACCTCGGCGGCGTGCCCGCTGACCGACGTCATCGAGGACCAGTCGGCGCAGGCGCTGGACGGCCTCGTCGACGGCTTCCGGATCAACTGGGTCTGGATGCCGCCGTGGGGTCCCGAGCGGATCACGCCGGACGGCCGCGAGCAGATGCGGGCCCTCGGCTTCAACATCTGAGGCGCGGACGGCCGCTCAGAGGTCGTCGGTGCCGAACGTGTCGCAGGCCGCGGCCTTCTTCGCGTCGTACCCGACCATGAACCACTTCTGCCGCTGGGCGCTCGAGCCGTGCGTCCACGTCTCCGGGTTGACCCCTCCGCCGGAGCCGGCCTGGATGCGGTCGTCCCCGACGGCCGACGCCGCGTCGAGCGCCGTGGCGAGCTCGTCCTGCGTGATCGGCTCGAGGAACGTGACGCCCGTGTCGGGGTCCACCGTCGTGGCGGCATTGCCGGCCCACACGCCCGCGTAGCAGTCGGCCTGCAGCTCGACGCGCACCGAGTCCGACTCGGCGCCGGTGCCGCCCCGGTCGGCGCGGTCCATCACGCCGGTCACCTGCTGGATGTGGTGCCCGTACTCGTGCGCGACGACGTACTCCTCGGCGAGCGGTCCGCCGGTCGCGCCCAGCTGCGACGTGAGCTGGTCGAAGAACCCGAGGTCGAGGTAGATCGACTGGTCGGTCGGGCAGTAGAACGGCCCGACCGCCGAGGTGGCGTTCCCGCACCCCGTGCTCGTCGACCCCTCGAACGACCACACGGCGGGCTGGCCCGCGTCGGCGCCGGTGAGCGTGCCCGCCCACACGGCGTCGAGCGACTGGATCGTCGCGGACAGGCGGCACTGCCGGTCGGTGTTGGCCTGCTCGACGGTGCAGTCGCCCACCACGTCCTCCTGCGCGGCGCCGCCGACCCCGCCCGGGTTGAGCAGCTGGTTCGGGTCGGTGCCGGTCTGGTTCGCGAGGAACATGACGAGCAGCGTGACCAGCACGGCGCCGATGCCGCCGCCGCCGATCGCGATGCCCTTGCCGCCGACGCCGCGCCGGGTCCCGACGCGACCGCCCTCGAACGAACCGCCCTCCTGGAACGTCATGGTCGGACGGTACTGCCGGCGGCGCCGGCCCGCCCGTCCGCCGTGACCGGCTCCGCGAGCCCCCGGGCGGCGAGCGCGTCGCCCGTCGCGCGCGCGTGGCCGACCATCCGGACCGCGGCCGGGACGACCGTCGCCCGGACCGAGCGCTCGAGCCCCCGGGCACGGGCGGCGTCCCGCGCCTCGGCCGCGTCGTGCACGAGCACCGGGACGGTCCGCAGGACGAGCCCGCAGACCAGCGCCACGGTCTCCGGCGGCAGCCCGACGTGGCGCAGCGGCCGCGCGGCTCGCGCGACGGCGTCGAGCAGCGCGTCCGCCCGCGTCGTCGCGGTGACGACCGACGCGAGCACGACGAGGGCGAGCAGGTCCGCCACGGTCTCCACGGCGACGGCCGCGCCCCGGGTCCACCACTGGTAGGCGCCGAGGAGCGCCGCCACGCCGAGCACGCCGAGTGCCGCACCGCCGGTGCGCCGCCACGGCAGCCGGGCGAGCGCGTGCACCCCCAGCG
>NZ_HE978588.1:2816697-2844741 GCF_000312005.1 Cellulomonas massiliensis JC225 | reverse complement strand
GCGCGCCGACGGGCCCGCGCACGACCGCGAGCAGGAGGCCGGCGGCCGCCAGGAGCGCGAGCTTGAGGCCGGGCGCCGTGCGGTGCACGACGCTGGTGGCGGGGTGGTAGAGCCCGAGCGGCCCGGCCCAGGGGGCCCGCAGCGGCCGGCTCACCGCGCCGGGCTCGCGGGTGCGGGTCCGGTGGGGTGGCGCGGGCCCGCGGGGGCCGGCGCGTCGGCCATGAGCGTGCGGTAGTGCGCGAGGGCGTCGGCCGGCGCGCCGTCGAAGACGACGGCGCCCTCGTCGACGACGAGGACGCGTTCGGCCCGGGCCGCCGCCTCCAGGTCGTGGGTGACGACGACGACCCGTTGCGGCAGCGCGTCGAGCAGCGCGTCGACCGTGCGCCTCCACCGCAGGTCCAGGAGCGTCGTGGGCTCGTCGCAGACCAGCAGGTCGGGCTCGACCGCCAGCACGCTCGTGAGCGCGAGCAGCTGCTTCTGACCGCCCGAGAGCGCGTGGACGGGCAGCTCGGCGCGGTCGGCCAGGCCGACGCGGGCGAGCGCGGCCCGGGCGCGCGCGTCGCGGGCGGCCGGGTCGGGGACGAGCCGGCGCAGCGAGAGCGCCACGTCCTCGACGGGGGTCGGCATGACGAGCTGCGCGTCGGGGTCGGTGAAGACGAACCCGACCTTGCGGCGGACCGCGGGGCCGTCCTCGGCGGTGTCGAGCCCGCCGACCCGCACCCGTCCGGCGGAGGGCAGCACCAGCCCGTTGAGCAGCCGCGCGAGCGTGGACTTGCCGGAGCCGTTCGCGCCGACCACGGCGACGCGCCGCTCGGCGAGCCGCAGGCTCACGGGCCCGAGCAGCCGCACGACGCGGTCCGGACCGCCCTGCGGGTCCGGGCTGTAGGCGGTGACGACGACGTCGTCGAGCTCGATCACGTCGCGCTCAGCGGCGGCCGCGCAGCAGGTCGGGGTAGGCGGCGAAGACCGCGACCGCGACGGCGGCGGCCGCCAGGTTCTTGAGCACGTCACCGGGCATGAACACGGCGTCCGCCGCGAACGCCTCGGGCAGCGTGAGGCCCGCGCGCGCCATCATCCCGGCGATCCCGGCCGGGTGGATGACGACGAAGCTGCCGACGACGCCGCTCGCGACGAGGACGAGGTAGCGCGCGGAGCCGGTCGCGCGGGCGGCCGAGCCGGCGAGCCACCCGCACAGCGCGGCGGCGAACGGGAACGCGAGCAGGTATCCCACCGTGGGCCCGGCGAGGACGCCGAGCCCGCCGCGGCCGCCGGAGAAGATCGGCAGCCCGGCCAGGCCGAGCACGACGTACAGCGCGACGGCCAGGAAGCCGCGGCGCCAGCCCAGCACCATGCCGGTCAGCATGACGGCGAGCGTCTGCAGCGTGACGGGCACGCCGACGCCCGTCGGGATGCCCGGGAGGATCGCGCAGACCGCGACGAAGGCCGCGAAGGTGGCGACCAGCGCGGCGTCGGTCGCGGCCGAGCCGCGGCGCTCGACCGGCGTGGGCAGGGTCTCGGCGGTGCGGGTGTCGGTGCTGGTGCCGGCGCTGGTGGCGTCCGTCGGTGCGGTGCTGGAGCGGGTGTCGGCCATGACGCGTTCCCCTCGGTCGTGGGCGGGGCCGGGCGGGGTCGTCGTCGCGCTGGAGGCGGACGACCGGGTATCCAGGTGCGCCGCCGGGCGGCAGGTCGCCACGCTAGCGGTCGTTAGGATGGCCGTCGTTTGCGCCCGAGGCCAAGACCGGGGCGCCCTTTCCGGAGGAATGCCACACCCGTGATCTCCACCCAGGCCGTCGAGCTGCGCGTCGGTGCCCGCCAGCTGCTCGAGCCGACCAGCTTCCGCGTCGCGTCCGGCGACCGCATCGGCCTCGTCGGCCGCAACGGCGCCGGCAAGACCACGCTGACGAAGACGCTCGCGGGGGAGACGCAGCCCACGGGCGGCCAGATCATGCGCTCGGGCGACGTCGGCTACCTCCCGCAGGACCCCCGCACGGGCGACCTGTCGGTGCTCGCCATGGACCGGGTGCTCTCGGCCCGCGGCCTCGACGAGATCGTGCGCGCCATGCGGCGCACCGAGGCGGACATGGCGGCGGAGGACGAGGAGGTGCGCGACCGCGCGATGGAGCGCTACGCGCGCCTCGAGGCGCGGTTCACCGCCGCGGGCGGGTACGCCGCCGAGAGCGAGGCGCACCGGATCGCGTCCAACCTCGGCCTGGACGACCGGGTGCTCTCGCAGGAGATCGGGACGCTCTCGGGCGGGCAGCGCCGGCGCGTCGAGCTCGCCCGGATCCTGTTCTCGGGCGTCGAGACGCTGCTGCTGGACGAGCCGACCAACCACCTCGACGCCGACTCGATCGCGTGGCTGCGCGACTACCTCAAGGTCTACCCGGGCGGGCTCGTCGTCATCTCGCACGACGTCGAGCTGCTGCGCGCGGTGGTGAACAAGGTCTTCCACCTGGACGCGAACCGCGCGCAGCTCGACCAGTACAACCTCGGCTGGGACGCGTACCTCAAGCAGCGCGAGACCGACGAGAAGCGCCGCCGCCGCGAGCGGGCCAACGCGGAGAAGAAGGCCGCCGCGCTGATGGCGCAGGCCGACAAGATGCGCGCGAAGGCGACGAAGACGGTCGCCGCCCAGAACATGGCGCGCCGGGCGGAGCGCCTGCTCGGCGGCCTGGAGGACGTGCGCGTCGCCGACAAGGTGGCGAAGCTGCGCTTCCCCGAGCCCGCGCCGTGCGGCCGCACCCCGCTCACGGCGGCCGACCTGTCGAAGTCGTACGGCTCGCAGGAGGTGTTCACGGGCGTGGACCTCGCGATCGACCGGGGCAGCAAGGTCGTCGTCCTGGGCCTCAACGGCGCCGGCAAGACGACGCTCCTGCGGATCCTCGGTGGGCTCGAGTCCTCGGACACCGGGGAGGTCCGGCCGGGCCACGGGCTCAAGCTCGGGTACTACGCCCAGGAGCACGAGACGCTCGACATGGGCCGCACGGTCGTGGAGAACCTGCGCTCGGCGGCGCCCGACCTCACGGACACCCAGGTGCGGTCGGTGCTCGGCTCGTTCCTGTTCTCCGGGGACGACGCGGACAAGCCCGCCGGGGTGCTGTCGGGCGGGGAGAAGACCCGGCTCGCGCTCGCCGCCCTCGTCGTGTCGAGCGCGAACGTCCTGCTGCTCGACGAGCCGACCAACAACCTCGACCCCGCGTCGCGCGAGGAGATCCTCGCGGCGCTGCGCGGCTACACCGGCGCGGTCGTCCTGGTCTCGCACGACGAGGGCGCGGTCGCGGCGCTGAACCCCGAGCGGGTCCTGCTCATGCCGGACGGCGACGAGGACCTGTGGAGCGACGACTACCTGGACCTCATCACGCTCGCGTGAGGCCGGCCGAGGAGACGGCGGACGGCGTCAGCGTCCGCCCGGCTCCGCGAGCTGGGCGTCGATGAGCGCGTCCTCCTCCGCCTCGGCCCGGCCGTCGCGCCGTCCGCGACGAGGCGCCGGCGCCGGGGGAGCGGCCGGGTCGGGCGCGCCGTCGGCCTCGACCGCGCGCGCGTCGGTGATCTCGCGGCGCGCGAGCAGGGAGAACCCGACCAGCGCCCCGAGCGCGAACACCCACCACTGGAACGCGTACGACAGGTGGGAGCCCGGGTCGAGGCTCGGGGCGGCGAGCGCACCGAGCGGCGTCGTGGGGGCGGGGTCCTCGGCGACGAGCGACCCGTACGCGCGGTAGGCGCTGCCCTGCGCCCCGCCCTGCGCGAGCACCTGGTCCACGGCGATCGCGTGCGTGTACCCGGCGGGGGCCGGCCGCCCGGGTGCCTCGCCGGCGCGCAGGCGCACGGTCAGCGTCACGTCGCCGGCGGGCGGCGGCGGCACGTCCACCGCGCTCGAGGCGTCCTCCCCGACGGCGACCCAGCCGCGGTCGACGACGAGCACGGGGGGCGCGCCCGCGCTGCCGCCGCCGGCGCGGTCGAGGACGAAGGGGACGAGCACGTGGTAGACGGGCCGGCCGTCCACGGGCCGGTTGCGCAGCAGCACCGTCGACCCGGCGTCGTAGCGGCCGCTCACCCGCACCGGCGTCCAGGCCTCGTCGTCCGTCAGCGCGTCGCCCACGCCGTCGAGCACGTCCGCGAGAGGCACCGGGGTCGCGTCGTAGTTGGCCTCGACCACGGCGATCTGCGCGTCGCGCCACTCGTGCCGGTGCCACTGCCAGCGGCCGAGGAAGGTGCAGACGACGGCGACCAGCACGCCGACGGCGACGAGGCCGAGGGCGCGGCGGGCGGCGGGGCTCACGACGTCGAGCCCGGCGCGCCCTCGAGGGCCGCGGCCGGGACGACGTCCTTGACGAAGCCGCGCACGTCGAGGAACTGGGTGAGCCGCTCACGGTGCTCGTCGCACGCGAGCCAGACCTTCCGCCGGTCCGGCGTGTGCAGCTTCGGGTTGTTCCAGAGCAGACCCCAGGTCGCCTCGGCCCGGCAGCCGCGCGCGCTGCAGACCAGCTCGTCGACCGCGTCGGGCACGGGTCCGAGGAGGCTCACGGCCGGCCGCCCAGGCCACGCGTGGGCCCCGACCCCGGGCCGATCTGCCGCGGGTCGAAGAACGTCTGGTCGGTGTCGCGGCGCTCGCGGCCGGCGTTCGCGCCCAGCACCGCGACGTAGGGCAGCACCGCCGCGCCGACGAGGAACACGACCGACAGCCACAGCGGCACGTGGCCCCACGTGAGCACGGTCGCGAGGAAGCACACGGTGCGGATGCCCATCTGGACGAGATACCGCTTCTGCCGCCGGGCGACGTCGTCGGCCAGCGGCTCGGGGGCGGACGTGATCCGCTGCACCTCGGGCTCGTGCGACCGGCGTGTGCTCACCCCACGATCGTAAGCCGCGCTCGCCACCGCGGCTCCGCCTGCGTTGTGCGACCTCCACAACACCGGACGACGATCCTGCTGCGGGCCGCCCGCCCGGCGCCTCGCGCGGGTCGGCTAGCGTCGTGTCCCGTGCCTGAGAACTCGCAGCCCGAGCAGTCGCCCGCCCCGCGCAGCGTGCTGGTCACCGGCGCCAACCGCGGCATCGGCCGCGCCATCGCCGAGCGGTTCGTCGCCGCGGGCGACCGCGTCGCCACCATCTACCGGTCCGGGGACCTGCCGGAGGGCGTCCTCGGGGTGCACGGGGACATGCGCGACACCGCGTCGGTCGACGCCGCGTTCACGGAGGTCGAGGCCCAGCACGGCCCGGTGGAGGTGCTCGTCGCGAACGCCGGCGTGACCCGCGACCAGCTGCTGCTGCGGATGACGGACGAGGACTTCGCGGACGTGCTCGACGTCAACCTCACGGGGGCGTTCCGGTGCGTGCGCCGCGCGAGCAAGGGCATGATCCGCCTGCGGCGCGGGCGCGTCGTGCTCATCTCGTCCGTCGTCGGGCTGTACGGCGGCGCGGGCCAGGTCAACTACGCGGCCTCGAAGGCGGGACTCGTCGGGCTCGCCCGCTCCGTGACCCGCGAGCTCGGCGGCCGCGGCATCACCGCGAACGTCGTCGCGCCCGGCTTCATCGACACCGACATGACGCGCGCCCTGCCCCAGGAGCGCCGCGACGCCTACGTCGCCGCGATCCCCGCCGGCCGGTTCGCCGAGCCCGACGAGGTCGCCGCGACCGTCGAGTTCCTCGCCTCGCCCGCCGCCGCCTACATCAGCGGCGCCGTGATCCCGGTCGACGGCGGCCTCGGCATGGGCCACTGACCCTCCCACCACGACAGGACGGACCACTCCCATGGCTCTGCTCGACGGCAAGAAGCTGCTCGTCACCGGCGTGCTGACCGACGGCTCGATCGCCTTCCACGTCGCCCGCCTCGCGCAGGAGGAGGGCGCCGAGGTGGTCCTCACCTCGTTCGGCCGCCAGTTCCGCCTCACGCAGGTGATCGCGCGCCGCCTGCCGAAGGAGGCGCAGGTGCTGCAGCTCGACGCCACCTCCGACGAGGACCTCGCGGCGCTGGCCGACCGGGTGCGGGAGGCGGGCCTCGACCGGCTCGACGGCGTCGTGCACTCCATCGGGTTCGCCCCCCAGTCGGTCATGGGCGGGAACTTCCTCGCCGGGGAGTGGGACGACGTCGCCACCGCGCTGCAGGTGAGCGCCTACTCGCTCAAGTCGCTCGCGGTCGCCGCCCAGCCCCTGCTGAGCCGCGGCTCGAGCGTCGTCGGCCTCACCTTCGACGCGCGGTACGCGTGGCCGGTGTACGACTGGATGGGCGTCGCGAAGGCCGCGTTCGAGTCGACCGCGCGCTACCTCGCCCGTGACCTGGGCCCGTCGGGGGTGCGGGTCAACCTCGTCTCGGCGGGTCCGATCCGGACGACGGCCGCGAAGTCGATCCCCGGCTTCGAGGCGATGGAGGGCGGCTGGCCCGAGCGCGCCCCGCTCGGCTGGGACGTGACGGACCCGGAGCCGACCGCCCGCGCGGTCGCCGCGCTGCTGTCGGACTGGTTCCCGGCGACGACGGGCGAGATCGTGCACGTCGACGGCGGCGTGCACGCCATGGGCCTCTGACGCCGACGGCCTGCACGCGCCGACGGCCGGCGCGTGGTGACCTCCGTCGCCCCGCCGGCCGTGGCACGCTGAGCGCGTGACCCGACGGCTGATCCTGCTCCGCCACGCGAAGGCGGAGCACCCGCACGGCATGGCCGACCACGCGCGGCCGCTCGCGCTCGCGGGGCGGCGGCAGGCGGCGACCGTCGGGCGGGCGCTCGCCGAGGACGGCCTGGTGCCCGACCTCGTCCTGTGCTCGTCCGCGCTGCGCACGCGCCAGACCTGGGAGCTCGTGCAGTCGACGCTCGGCACGACGGTCGACGGGGTGGAGTACCGCGACGAGGTGTACGACGCCGGCACGGGCGACGTGGTCGCGCTCGTCACGGCCGTGCCCGACGACGTCGAGACCGTGCTCGTCGTCGGTCACGAGCCGACGATGTCGCACGTCGCCGAGCAGCTCGCCGGGCCGGCGTCCGACCCGGCGGCGTTCGCGCGCGTGCGCGTGGGCGTCCCCACCGCGAGCTGGTCGCTGCTGGAGACGACGACCGGCTGGGGCGAGGTCGGCCGCGGCTCGATGGTGCTCGCGCGGCTCGTCACGCCCTCCTGACGGTCAGTCCTCGAGGAAGGGCGGCAGGGCCAGCACCGCGTCGAGCCGCCCGCGGACCGCGGCGTCGGCCGCCGCGGCGACCACGGGCTTGGCGTCGAAGGCCACCGAGAACCCGGCGGCCGCCATCATGTCGAGGTCGTTCGCGCCGTCCCCGATCGCGACGGTCCGCTCCATCGGCACGCCCGTGCGGCGCGCGTAGTCGCGCAGCGCCTCGGCCTTGGCGGCGCGGTCGACGACCGGGCCGGCGACGCGGCCGGTCAGGTGCCCGTCGGCCACCTCGAGGGCGTTGGCGCGCGCGAGCGTGATCCCGAGCGACTCGGCGAGGGGCGCGACGATCTCGATGAACCCGCCGGAGACCAGGCCCACGGGCCAGCCGCGCCGCTGCGCCTCGGCCACGAGCTCCCGGGCGCCGGGCGTCAGGCGGACCTCGTCGCGCACCGCCTCCACCGCCGAGACGGGGAGCCCGGCGAGCGTCGCGACGCGCTCGTGCAGCGACGCCGCGAAGTCGATCTCGCCGCGCATCGCGCGCTCGGTGATCGCGGCGACCCGCGCCTGCGAGCCGGCGTGCGCCGCGAGCAGCTCGACGACCTCAGCCGTGATGAGGGTCGAGTCGACGTCCATGACGACGAGGCGCGGGGCGGTCACGGCGGCAGGCTACCGAGGCGCGCACCGCTGTCCTCAGGGCGCCCGGGGACTGGACCGTGCGCCCCGACGGGCGGTGCGACGCGTCAGTCGGTGATGACGGTGCCCTTCGGCACGACCGTGAGGCCCGACTCGGTGACGGTGAACCCGCGCTCGAGGTCGTGCTCGCGGTCGAGCCCGATCCGGGCCCGCTCCGGCACGATCACGTTCTTGTCGAGGATCGCCCGGTGCACCTGGGCGTACCGGCTGATCTGCACGCCGTCCATCAGCACGGAGTCGGTGACCTGCGCCCACGAGTGCAGGCGCACGCCGGGGGACAGGACGGAGCCCGAGACGGTCGCCCCCGACACCACGACGCCGGGGGAGACCACCGAGTCGGCCGCATGCCCGAGCCGGCCGGCGCCCGCGTGCACGAACTTCGCCGGCGGCAGCCCGGTGTAGCCGGTGTAGAGCGGCCACTCGTCGTTGTAGAGGTTGAACACCGGCTCGATCGCGATGAGGTCGATGTTCGCCTCGTAGAAGGCGTCGATCGTCCCGACGTCGCGCCAGTAGTCGCGGTCGCGCGGCGTCGAGCCCGGCACGTCGTTGCGGATGAAGTCGTAGACGCCCGCGGTGCCCTTGTCGACGAACGCCGGGACGATGTCGCCGCCCATGTCGTGCCGCGACGTGGCGTTCTCGGCGTCGGCGGTGACGGCGCGCACGAGCGCGTCGGCGTCGAACACGTAGTTGCCCATCGAGGCCAGCACCTCGCCGGGCGAGTCGGCCAGGCCGACCGGGTCGCTCGGCTTCTCCCGGAACGCGGCGATGCGCGTCGGGTCGGACGGGTCCGTCTCGATGACGCCGAACTGGTCGGCCTCACCGATCGGCTGCCGGATCCCCGCGACGGTCAGCTCCGCGCCCGACTCGATGTGCGCGTCGACCATCTGCGAGAAGTCCATGCGGTAGACGTGGTCGGCGCCCACCACGACGACGATGTCGGGACGCTCGTCGTCGATGATGTTGAGGCACTGGTAGATCGCGTCGGCCGAGCCGAGGTACCAGTGCTTGCCGACCCGCTGCTGCGCCGGCACGGCGGCCACGTAGTTGCCGAGCAGCGCCGACATGCGCCACGTCTTGGAGACGTGCCGGTCGAGGCTGTGGGACTTGTACTGCGTGAGCACGATGACGTGCAGGTACCGGGAGTTGATGACGTTCGACAGGGCGAAGTCGATGAGCCGGTAGATGCCCCCGAACGGCACCGCGGGCTTGGCGCGGTGCGTCGTGAGCGGCATGAGGCGTTTGCCCTCGCCACCTGCGAGGACGATTGCGAGGACGCGCGGCGCTGCCATGCTCCGACCCTAGGCCTCCGGCCGCCGGGCGGCGAGGCCAGGACGCGCTAGCGTGTCGCGCAGGCACCGGGCGGTGCCGTCGCAGCCCCGGCCCGGCCGGGCGCGGCGGTCGAGAGGACGGAGGACGGCCGTGCGCGTCGACATGCTCACCCGGGAGTACCCGCCCTACGTCTACGGCGGCGCGGGCGTGCACGTGGCCGAGCTCGCGGCGGTGCTGCGGCGCAGCGTCGACGTCCGCGTCCACTGCTTCGACGGGCCGCGCGACGAGCCGGGCGTGCGGGGCTACGCCGTGCCCGAGGGGCTGACCGGTGCGAACGCCGCCCTGCAGACGCTCGGCGTGGACCTGGAGATCGTCGACGGCGTCGGGGCGGTCGGCGACGACGGCGTCGCGTCCGACCTCGTCCACTCGCACACCTGGTACGCCAACATGGCCGGCCACCTGGCGTCGCTGCTGCACGGGCTGCCGCACGTCCTCACCGCCCACAGCCTCGAGCCGCTGCGCCCGTGGAAGGCCGAGCAGCTCGGCGGCGGCTACGCGGTGTCGAGCTGGGCCGAGCGCACCGCGTACGAGGCGGCGACCGCCGTCATCGCGGTCTCGGCGGGGATGCGGGACGACATCCTGCGCTCCTACCCGTCGGTCGACCCGACGCGCGTCCACGTCGTGCACAACGGCATCGACCTCGAGGGCTGGCGGCGGCCGGCCGGCGACGAGGCGCTGGCGCGGGCGGACGAGGTCGTGCGCGGCCTCGGCATCGACCCGGAGCGGCCGTCCGTCGTGTTCGTCGGGCGGATCACCCGGCAGAAGGGTCTGCCGTACTTCCTGCGCGCGGCCGAGCGGCTGCCCGACGACGTGCAGCTCGTCCTGTGCGCCGGCGCGCCGGACACGCCGCAGATCGCGGCCGAGGTCACCGGGCTCGTCGAGCGGCTGCGCGAGCGGCGCTCGGGCGTGGTGTGGGTCGAGCAGATGCTGCCCCGCGACGAGCTCGTCGCCGTCCTCAGCCACGGCACCGTGTTCGCGTGCCCCTCGGTCTACGAGCCGCTGGGGATCGTGAACCTGGAGGCGATGGCCGTCGGGCTGCCCGTCGTCGGGACCGCCACGGGCGGCATCCCCGAGGTGGTCGACGACGGGGTCACGGGGCGGCTCGTCCCGATCGAGCAGGTGCAGGACGGGACCGGCACGCCGGTCGACCCGGAGGCGTTCGTCGCCGACCTGGCCGCGGCGCTCGTCGAGGTCGTGAGCGACGAGGCCACGGCCCGCCGCTGGGGTGCGGCGGCCCGCACGCGCGTCGAGGAGCACTTCTCCTGGTCCGCGATCGCCGAGCGGACCCTCGAGGTCTACCGCACGGCGCTCGCCTGAGCGACGGACCTCGCAGCAGCGACCGACCCGGCGTCGGAAACCGCCGCGCCGCCCCGTCCCGCCGTGGCATCCTCGCACCAGCCGGCGCGCGCCGGGTCCAGCGTCGGACGAGGTCACGTGGCTCTCACCGCTCCGCCCCGCCGGGTCTCGCTCGTCGTCGCCGTCCTCGCGCTCGCCGCGTGCACGGGGCCGACCGACGCCCCCGCCCCGACGCGCGCGGTCGGGACGCCTCCCGCCACCGCGAGCGCGTCGCCGGCGTGCGTCCCCTCCGCGGACGACCTGCGCCTCGTGGGGGAGCCCGAGGTGGGCGAGACCGTGCTGCTGCGCGCGGCCGTGGAACGCTACGAGGCCGGCCAGCTCGTCGAGAGCAGCGCCACCGACGAGGTCTCGCAGCCGCCGGCCATCGTGTGGTCGCAGGACGACCCGCGCCTGCAGGTGCAGGACCTCGAGGCGAGCGAGCAGGCGCGGGCGGTGCTGGAGCGGGGCGGGTGGTCGCTGACCGCGCCGGACACCGGCTCGCCGCGGGACGCGATGTCCGTCGACGACCCCGGCAGCGCGACGTTCGTCTTCTACAGCGCCGCGCGCCCGCTGACGGCGCAGGTGACCGTCGCGTGCGGCGCCCGGACCTGGACCGGCGTGCTGCACCACTGGACCGGCGCGGTCCAGGGCGCGGTCGACTGCGGCCACGACCCGGAGGAGCTCCCGGACTCCGCGAGGCTCGCGCTCGACCGCTGCCCGGCCTGAGCCGCGCCTCAGCCCTGCAGGGTCGTGGCAGCGGCGCACAGGGCCGCGCGGGCGACCCGGTCGACGTCGCGCAGGGCGGCCGTGCGCTGGTCCGCCTGCCAGAGGTTCACCGCCCCGCCGTCGTCCTCGACCGCCAGCGACACGATCGTGCGCAGGCGCGCCGCGCTGGTCAGCGTCCGGGCCCGGCGGCCGTCCAGGTCGCGGGGGAGGCGTGACGTCGGCAGCTCCAGGCGCGGGACCGCGCCGATCATGGCCGCGGCGTCGGGGCGCCAGCGCGCGACGTCGAGCCGCTGCAGCGCCTCGGTCGCCGTGACGAGCCCCTGGCGCAGCTCGCGCTCGGCGTCGCCGAGCGTGCCGAGCCGGCCCTGCAGCGCGAGACGCCAGTCCGGGACGGGCGTGACATGCCAGGCCACGAGGTGCCCGGGCTCCAGCTCGGAGCCGAACCGGCGCACCTCGGGGACGAGGGCGAGGCCCGCGGCGCCGGTGTGCACGAGCACCGCCTCGCCGGCCTCCACGGCGGCGCCGCTCACCGCGGCGGGCACGCCGAGCGCGTCCCCGGGTACGGGGAGCAGGCCCGCGACGGCCTCCGCCGCGCCGAGCGCGGCCAGCCAGCGCGCGAGCGTCGTCGGCTCGCCGTCCTCCTCGACGACGGTGTGCGGCTCGTCGTCGCCCTGCACCGCGGCGACCGCGCGGACCGGGTCGTGCGACGCGATCCAGAGGGCGAGCAGGACGGATCGGGGCAGGTCGAGCAGCACGCGCCCACCGTACGCGGCGACCCGCGGGGGCACGCACGGGCGCCGTGCGCGCCGGGCGCCGGGGCGCGGGTCGGTGGCCGTCCCCCGGCCGCCCGACGACTAGGGTCGTGCCCATGACCGACGTGCTCGACCTGGACGCCGTGACGATCCGACGGGGGACGACGACGATCCTCGACCAGGTCACCTGGTCGGTGCGCGAGGGCGAGCGCTGGGTCGTGCTCGGCCGCAACGGCGCGGGCAAGACGACGCTCCTGCAGGTGGCCTCGGGGCGGATGCACCCCACCAGCGGCACGGCGGACCTGCTCGGCTCGCGGCTCGGGCGCGTCGACGTGTTCGAGCTGCGCCCGCGCATCGGCCTGTCGAGCACGGCGCTCACCGAGCGGATCCCCGCCTCGGAGGCCGTCCGCGACGTCGTCCTCACCGCGGCGTACGGGGTGACCGGGCGCTGGCGCGAGGCGTACGAGGAGTCCGACGAGTCGCGCGCGGCCGACCTGCTCGCCGCGTTCGGCGTCTCGCACCTGGCGGAGCGCACGTTCGGCACCCTGAGCGAGGGCGAGCGCAAGCGCGTGCAGATCGCCCGCGCGCTGATGTCGGACCCGGAGCTGCTGCTGCTCGACGAGCCGGCGGCCGGCCTCGACCTGGGCGGTCGCGAGGAGCTCGTCGCGGCGCTGGCCGAGCTCGCCGCGGACCGGCGCTCACCCGTGCTGGTCCTCGTGACCCACCACGTCGAGGAGATCCCGCCGGGCTTCACGCACCTGCTCCTGCTGCGCGACGGGCAGGTGCACGCCGCCGGTCCGCTGGAGGAGGTCCTCACGCCCGAGAACCTCTCGGGCGCGTTCGGCCTCGACCTCGTCGTGGACCGCGCCGGGTCCCGCTGGACGGCCCGCGCCGCCGGCTGAGCAGGCTGCGTTCTTCCTCGAGATCGCAAAGAAACCGTCTAGGATCGGTTGACGGGGGTTCGCCCCGCGCCGACGCCGTCGACCGGTCGAGAGGAGCGCACGATGGAGTGGCTGTGGTGGGTCGGCGGTGCCGTCGTCCTCGGCATCCTCGAGATCCTGTCGCTCGACCTCGTCCTCATCATGCTCGCCGGCGGGGCGCTCGCGGGCGGCCTCGCCGCGGCGCTCGGCGCCCCGTTCTGGGCGCAGGTCGTCGTCGCCTGCCTCGTCTCGTTCCTCCTGCTCGCGCTGCTGCGCCCCTGGCTCCTGCAGCACCTGCGCCGGCGCACCCCGCTCGTCGAGACGAACGCCTCCGCTCTCGTCGGCCGCGACGCCGTGGTCGTCGCGACCGTGTCACCGGAGGGCGGCCGCGTGAAGCTCGCCGGCGAGGTGTGGAGCGCCCGCACGACGCACGGGACGCTCGAGCCGGGGGCTCCCGTCCGTGTCGACCGGATCGAGGGCGCCACCGCCGTCGTCTCGCCGTCGGTCAGCAGCACCGGCGGAGCCGTCTGACCCGTCCCGCCGCTCTCGCGGCACCCCAACCGGAGGAGGCCCTGTGGACGACACCAACGTCGGTCAGGTGCTCGTGTACCTGGTCGTCGGCCTCGTCGCCCTGTTCGTCGTCGTGGCGCTGTTCCGCGCGGTGCGGATCGTCCCGCAGACGGTGGCGCTCATCGTCGAGCGGCTCGGCCGCTACTCGCGCACCCTCGACGCCGGCCTGCACCTGCTCGTGCCGTTCATCGACCGCGTGCGCGCGAGCGTCGACCTGCGCGAGCAGGTCGTCTCCTTCCCGCCGCAGCCGGTGATCACCTCCGACAACCTCGTCGTGAGCATCGACACGGTCATCTACTTCCAGGTCACCGAGGCCAAGGCCGCGGTGTACGAGATCTCGAACTACATCTACGGCATCGAGCAGCTCACCGTCACGACGCTGCGCAACGTCATCGGGTCGATGGACCTCGAGCAGACGCTGACGAGCCGCGACCAGATCAACGGCCAGCTGCGCGGCGTGCTCGACGAGGCGACCGGGCGCTGGGGCATCCGGGTCAACCGGGTCGAGCTCAAGGCGATCGACCCGCCCGCCTCCGTGCAGGGCTCGATGGAGCAGCAGATGCGCGCGGAGCGTGACCGCCGTGCCGCGATCCTCACCGCCGAGGGCGTCAAGCAGTCGCAGATCCTCACCGCCGAGGGCGAGAAGCAGGCGGCGATCCTGCGGGCCGAGGGCGAGGCCCAGTCCGCGATCCTGCGGGCCGAGGGCGAAGCCCGGGCGATCCTGCAGGTGTTCGACGCCGTGCACCGCGGCGACGCCGACCCGAAGCTGCTCGCGTACCAGTACCTGCAGACGCTGCCGAAGATCGCCGAGAGCCCCGCCAACACGATGTGGTTCCTGCCGGCGGAGCTGAGCGGCGCGCTGGGCGTGCTCGCGAAGGGCTTCGCGGGCCCCGAGGGCGGCTCGGACATCCCGTTCCGCGAGTCCGGCGACTCGCCGCTCGCCGACTCGCTCCCGCCGACCTCGCTGACGGACCCCGCGCAGGCGCTCGCCGAGGCGCGCCGGGAGTCCGCCGCGGCGACCGCGGACGCGACGGCCTCCGGCACGCTCAGCGGCCGGCCGTTCGACCCGGGCGCCGAGCTCGGTCAGCACCCCGGGGGAGCGGCCGTCCGCCCGCCGGCCGTGCCGCCCGTGCGGGACGCGCCCGTGACGGCCCCGGTCGAGGACGTCACGGACGACGAGCCGCCGGCGCGCTGAGCCGCGCGCACGACGAGGGCCGACCCCGCTCGGGGTCGGCCCTCGTCGCACGCCCAGAGCGAAAAGGCTTGCGAGTGAGCGCTCACTCACTTACGCTCGCGGGCGTGGTTCGGCAGGGACGGGCGGCGCCGATGGCGGCCGACGAGCGGCGCGCGGCGATCCTGCGCGCGGTCCGGCCCGTCCTGCTCGAGCGGGGCGCCGCGGTGACGACGCGCGAGCTCGCCCGCGCCGCCGGGGTCGCCGAGGGGACGCTGTTCCGCGTCTTCGACGACAAGGGCTCGCTCGTGCGCGCGGCCGTCCTGGCCGCCGTGGACCCGCTCTCGACCGTGCCGGACATCGAGGCGATCGACCGGTCCCTGCCGCTCGAGGACCGCCTCGCGGAGCTCGTCCGGATCGGGCTCGCACGCGTCGGCGACAGCGTGCGGTGGATGGGCGTGCTGCACCAGCTCGCGTCGCTGGACCCGCACGAGCCGCGGACCGCCCACGCCGAGCAGATGCGGGAGTGGTCGCAGCGGCAGGAGGCGGGCAACGTCGCGGTGCTGGCCGCCGCGGAACGGCTGGTGCGCCCCGACGCCGAGCGGCTGCGGATGCCTGTCGGCGACGTCGTCGAGCTGCTCAACACCGTCCTGCTGGGCGCGGCGATGCGTCAGGTCGACGCCGCGCGCCGCGGCCGCGAGAGCGCGCCGCCGGACCCCACGGCGCTCGTCGACCTCGTCCTGCACGGCGTGCTGTCCCGGGCGCCGCAGGACGAGCACGCGGGCCCGGCGCCGAACGCGCCTGCCGGCGAGGGCGCCACGTCCCCGTCCACGCCCTCCTCGTCCACACCGTCCGCACCCGCCGACACCCCCCTCGCCGCAAGGAGCTCGTGATGCTCGTCCGACTGCTCCGCGAGCAGCTCCGCCCGTACTCGGGCGCCGTCACCGCGGTCGTCCTCCTCCAGCTCGCCCAGACGCTCGCGACCCTGTACCTGCCCAGCCTCAACGCCGACATCATCGACGACGGCGTCGCGACCGGGGACACCGCGGAGATCGTGCGCCTGGGCGGGATCATGCTGGCGGTCTCGCTGCTGCAGGTCGTCTGCGCGGTCGTCGCCGTCTACTTCGGCGCGCAGGCCGCCATGGCGTTCGGCCGGGACCTGCGCGAGCGGATCTTCACGCACGTGCAGACGTTCTCGGCGCAGGAGGTCGGCCGCTTCGGCGCCCCGACGCTCATCACGCGCACGACCAACGACGTGCAGCAGGTGCAGATGGTCGTGCTCATGACCGCGCTGTTCATGGTGATGGCGCCGATCCTGCTCGTCGGCGGCGTCATCATGGCGCTGCGTGAGGACGTGCAGCTGTCCGGCATCCTGCTCGTCGCGGTCCCGGTGCTCGCGATCTGCGTCGGCCTCGTCGTGCGCCGGATGGTGCCGTACTTCCGCCTCATGCAGACCCGGATCGACGCGATCAACCGCGTGCTGCGCGAGCAGATCAGCGGCATCCGGGTGGTGCGCGCGTTCGTCCGCGAGCGCCGTGAGACGGCGCGGTTCGAGGAGGCGAACACGGCGCTGTTCGACACGTCGCTGCGCGCCGGGCGCCTCATGGCGCTGATCTTCCCGCTGGTCATGCTCATCCTGAACCTCACCAGCACGAGCGTGCTGTGGTTCGGCGCCTACCGGATCGACGCGGGCCAGATGCAGGTCGGGGCGCTGACGGCGTACCTGTCCTACATCGCCTACATCCTCATGGCGATCATGATGTCGACGATGATGTTCGTGATGATCCCGCGGGCGATGGTCTCCGCGGAGCGCATCACGGAGATCATCGACACCGAGACGTCGGTCGTCCCGCCCGTGGACCCGACCCCGCTGCCGGGCACGCGGCCGGGGCTGCTGGAGCTGCGCGACGTCGAGTTCCGCTACCCGGGCGCCGAGGAGCCGGTGCTCCAGCACGTGGACCTGGTGGCCGAGCCGGGCCGGACGACGGCGATCATCGGCTCGACGGGCGCGGGCAAGACGACCCTGGTCAACCTCGTCCCGCGGCTGTTCGACGTCACGGGGGGCTCCGTGACGATCGACGGCGTCGACGTGCGCCGCATCGCCCCCGACGAGCTCTGGGACCAGATCGGGCTCGTGCCGCAGAAGCCGTACCTGTTCACCGGCACGGTGCGCAGCAACCTCGAGTACGGACGTCCGGGGGCGAGCGACGAGGAGCTGTGGCACGCGCTGGAGGTCGCGCAGGCGCGCGACTTCGTCGAGGCGCTGCCTGAGGGGCTCGACGCGCCGATCATGCAGGGCGGCACGAACGTCTCCGGGGGCCAGCGCCAGCGCCTGGCGATCGCCCGCGCCCTCGTGAGACGACCACGGCTCTACCTGTTCGACGACTCGTTCTCGGCGCTCGACTACGCGACCGACGCGGCCCTGCGGGCGGCGCTCCAGCCCGAGACGAGGGACGCGGCGGTGCTCGTCGTCGCCCAGCGCGTCGCGACGATCCGCTACGCCGACACGATCGTCGTGCTCGAGGGCGGCACCGTCGTCGGGCAGGGCACGCACGACGAGCTCATGGAGAGCTCGGAGACCTACCGCGAGATCGTCCTGTCCCAGCTGAGCGCGCAGGAGGCGGCATGAGCGCCCAGGGAGCGGCCCGTCCGGCGGCGCCGCAGCGGCCCGCCCAGCCGCCGGTCCGGCGCGGGCCGGCCGGTCACGGCCCGATGGGCATGGGCATGCCCGGCGAGAAGTCGCAGAACTTCGGTGCGTCGAGCCGGCGCTTCCTGGGGGTCCTGCGGCCGGAGCGGGGGCCGATCCTGCTCGTCACGCTCTTCGCCGTCGCCTCGGTGTTCCTCGCGGTGATCGGCCCGCGGCTGCTGGGCCACGCGACGAACATCATCTTCGACGGCGTCGTCGGGCGCTCGCTCGGCACGTTCGTCCCGGCCGGCACGACCCGCGACCAGGCGATCGAGGCGCTGCGCGCCGCGGGCCAGGACCGGGTCGCGGACATGGTCTCCGGCATGGCGAACGTCGTGCCGGGCCAGGGCATCCAGTTCGACGCGCTGCGGGACGTGCTGCTGGTCGTCGCGCTCGTCTACGTCGGCTCGTTCCTGTTCGGCTGGGTCCAGGGGCGCGTCACCGCGGGGCTCGTGCAGCGCACGGTGCTCCGGCTGCGCCGCGACGTCGAGGCGAAGGTCAACCGGCTCCCGCTGCGCTACGTCGACTCCCAGCCGCGCGGCGAGCTGCTCTCCCGCGTCACCAACGACATCGACAACGTCGCCCAGACGCTGCAGCAGACGCTCAGCCAGCTCGTGACGTCGGTGCTCACCGTCATCGGCGTGCTCATCATGATGTTCTCGATCTCGTGGGTGCTGGCCGTCGTCGCGCTGGTCACCGTGCCGCTGTCGATGGTCGTCGCCGCGGCGATCGCCAAGCGCAGCCGCCCGCAGTTCGTGCAGCAGTGGGCGAGCACCGGCGAGGTCAACGCGCACATCGAGGAGATGTTCACGGGGCACACGCTCGTCACGGTCTTCGGCCGCCAGCAGGAGTCCGCGGACACGTTCCGGGAGCGCAACGGCCGGCTCTACGACGCGAGCTTCAAGGCCCAGTTCATCTCGGGCACCATCCAGCCGGCGCTCGGGTTCCTCGCGAACCTCAACTACGTCGTCGTCGCGGTGTTCGGCGGCCTGCGGGTGGCGTCCGGCGCCCTGACGCTCGGCGACGTGCAGGCGTTCATCCAGTACTCGCGCCAGTTCACGCAGCCGATCACGCAGATCGCGTCGATGGCGAACCTGCTGCAGTCGGGCATGGCGTCGGTCGAGCGCGTCTTCGAGCTGCTGGACGCGCCGGAGCAGGACGCCGACCCCGAGCCCGCCGAGGCGCCGCAGCACCCGGTGCGCGGGCGCGTGGAGTTCGAGCACGTGCGGTTCTCGTACTCGCCGGACGAGCCGCTCATCACGGACCTGTCGCTCGTCGCGCAGCCGGGCCAGACCATCGCCATCGTCGGTCCCACCGGCGCGGGCAAGACGACGCTCGTCAACCTGCTCATGCGGTTCTACGAGATCGACGGCGGCCGGATCACGCTGGACGGCGTGGACACCCGGGCGATGACGCGCGACGCGCTGCGCTCCGAGGTCGGCATGGTGCTGCAGGACACCTGGCTGTTCGGCGGCACCATCGAGGAGAACATCGCGTACGGCGTGGACGGTGCGACGCACGAGCAGGTCGTCGCGGCGGCCGAGGCGACGCACGTCGACCGGTTCGTGCGGATCCTGCCCGACGGCTACGCCACGCGGATCGACGACGAGGGGTCGAACGTCTCGGCGGGGGAGAAGCAGCTGCTCACCATCGCCCGCGCGTTCCTCGCCGACCCGGCGATCCTCGTCCTGGACGAGGCGACCTCGTCGGTCGACACCCGCACCGAGGTTCTGGTGCAGCAGGCGATGAGCACGCTGCGGGCCGGCCGGACGTCGTTCGTCATCGCGCACCGGCTCTCGACGATCCGCGACGCCGACGTGATCCTCGTGATGGAGCACGGCGACATCGTGGAGCAGGGGTCCCACGAAGAGCTGCTGGCCGCGGGCGGGGCGTACGCGCGGCTGTACCAGAGCCAGTTCGCGGCGGCCCTGGCCGAGGACGTGTGACCGGTCGCCCGACCGGCCGGTCGGCCGGTCGGGCGACGTCGCGCAAGACCCGGACGGATCGGGCGCCGGCTGGCATCATGGCGTCCTGACGTCGGCGAGGGAGGTCTCCCGTGGGGCTCGCGGAGCAGCAGGAACAGCTGGGCGCGGTCGCGCGACGGTTCGCGCAGGTGGCCCCGCAGGGCTGGGCGCGGCTGCTCGGCAACTGGGAGGCGACGGTCGACGGCGCCGGAGCCGTGAGCCTCAACTGGATCACGACCGCCGTCGTCGACGGCGGTGACCGCTGGCTGTACGGGCAGGTCGCGTACGACGAGCCGCTCTACGACGCGGTGGTGCGCCTGAACGAGCTGTCGGCGCAGGACGGCCCCGACCGGCGCTGGACGACCCTGGACCTGCGGCTGGACGCCGACGGTGCGATCGCGGTGGACCTCGGCTACGACGAGCCCAAGCGCACCAACGGCGTGCACGACGAGGAGTCGCTCGGCCGGTTCGAGCAGTACCTCGACACCTGGGTCGCGGAGCACGGGCCCGTCCCGGCCGGCCGGGAGGGCTGAGGCCGTGGCGGACGAGGCGGAGAAGGTCCCCAACCCCTACCTGGCCGCCATCCGGTCGAAGCGCGCGAGCGCCCAGCCCGTGGCCGCGACGCTGCGCGACGACCTCGACGCCGCGGTGGCCGCGATGGACGCGGGCGCGTGGGTGAGCACGGTGGCGGACGGGTTCTACACCGAGCTCGTCGGGCACCGCGGAGCGCTGCGCACGGCGGCGGACGGCGCGATGGGCACGTACGACGACGCGATCGCCGGGCAGCCGGAGACCGTCGAGCGCACCGCCTGGCAGACCCGGTGGAGGAACCTGCGGTGAGCGTCGCGTCGATCGACCTCGCGCAGATGGCGGCGCTCGTCCGGGCGCTGGAGGACGCCTCGGTGGACGTGCCGTCGCATCGCTCGTCGCTGCGCTCCGGCCTCGACCAGGTGATGCTCTCGACCGCGGAGCTCACGCGCGTCGACGCGGTCGCCGCCTGGATCGACCGGGAGCTGCCGGGGCTGCGGCGCCGGCTCGCGCTCGCGCGGCACATCGAGGCGCAGACGCCCGGCGTGCAGGGGTACGTGCAGCTCGACGAGGCGTCGATCCCGACGACGACGCCGGAGGAGGCCCGCGAGCTCGCCGACCGCGCCGCGGAGCTCATCGACGACTACGGGTCCGGCGACGACCTGCCGCAGGAGCTCGTCGACCTGCTCGCCGAGAACGGCGCCGACCCGTACTTCGCCCACCAGCTCGCGACTCAGGTCAGCCCCGAGGAGCTGGCCGACCTCGTGCTCGACGCGTCGACGACGCGGCGCACGCTCGTGCAGAACTCGTTCGGCTCGGACATCGACGACATCGAGGCCTTCGACGAGTCGTACGAGCAGCTGCTCGACGGGCTCGGCACGACGTTCGGTACGGCCACGCAGTCGGGCGGCGACCTGGCCCTGCCCGACGGGTACGCCGAGCAGTGGTCCGACGCGATCACGGAGGAGTACCCGGAGCACCTCGGGCAGGCCAGCGCGCTCGGCCTCGTCCTGTCGCGGGGGACGTTCGGCGCCGACTTCCTCACGACGGTCGCGCAGGACGTGTACGCCTACGAGCGCCAGGTCGACCGGCGCGACATGTGGTACGACCGGGCGCACTCGATGGGCGAGGGCTTCGGCGCGATCGACCCGGTGCAGGGCGACGACGAGGGCGCGCCCACCGGCTACACGGAGTACTACGACCCGCTCGCCGGCATCCTCACCGCGGTGGGCCGCAGCCCGCAGGCGGCGCAGAACCTGTTCGGCTCGGGCGAGGTCGTCACGATCTCCGAGGGCGGCACGACCGCTACGACGAACGCGTTCCTCGAGTACGTGCTCGCGCGCCGGCGCTGGCCGGTCGACGACGGGGCGGGCTCGAACGCGGCCATCGCCGCGGCCATCACGCCGTTCGAGGGCGGGTCGGTCGAGATCAGCCAGCGCATCGCGCAGGACGCGCGCGCGGTCATCGAGATCAAGGCAGCGGAGATCGAGGCGAGCCGGCAGAGCTCGAACCCGTTCTCCGACATCGGGCACCTGGTGCTCGACGGCCTGGGTCTCGTCCCGTTCCTGGGGGAGCCCGCGGACGCGATCAACGCCGTCTGGTACGCCGCCGAGGGCAACGCGGTCGACGCGGGGCTCTCGGCCGCGGGGCTCATCCCGTTCCTCGGCTGGGGCGCGACGGGCGGCAAGTGGACGCGGCGGGCGCTGCGCGCGGAGGACCTCGCGGAGCTCGCGGCGCGCGGGATCGACGTCGACGAGCTGCTCGAGCTCGGGGCGAAGGTCGACGTCGTCGCGCGGGCCGACGGGCTGCCCATGCCGCACCTGCAGTTCGACGACATGGCGTCGTTCAACCGCGTCGCGAACAGCCCGCACCCGAACACGGTGTACGAGTACAACGGCATCGCGTGGGAGACGGACGCGCTGGGCCGGACCAAGAGCGTCAGCGGCCAGGTGAACCTCGGGGACGGCGGGCGCAACAGCACGCTGACGGCGGAGATCGGCAACGAGGGCCTGCCGAACGACATCGGCTTCCACCTCATCGCGGACTCGCTCGGCGGCCCCACCAACCGCCTCAACGTGCTGCCCGGCAACGGCAAGCCGTACGACGGCCTCGTCAACCTCAACCAGGGCGAGTGGGCGCGCATGGAGCGCCAGATCCGGCGCGCGCTGCGCGGGGAGACGCCCGGGAACGTCACGATCCACATCGAGCCGAAGTACCGTCCGGGGAACGAGAGCACGCGCCCCGACCGGTTCGCGGTCGAGCTGAACATCGACGGCCAGACGTTCAAGTACGACTGGACCAACGACGCCCAACCACCACGCTGAGGAGCGGTCCGTGACACCGGAGCAGGAGGCCGTGCTGGCCCAGATCGTCGCGGCGCTGCCGCAGTCGGCCCCCGCGGGCTGGCTGCGCATCGTCAGCCGGCGGGAGGGCACCGTCGCCGAGGGGCCGTACAGCGGCTCGTCCGTCGACGTCGTGGTCGTGCAGACGCCGGCCGGTCTGGAGCAGCGGGACTACCGCGACCCCGAGGACCTGTACTGGACGGTGCTCGACCTCATGGAGGACCTCGCGCGCTCGTCGTCCGGCGGCTCGGTGGTCCTCTCGCTCGTCGTCGACCGCGACGGGACCTCGCGCGTCGACCTGGCCGAGGAGGCGCCGAAGGTGCTGGAGGGCGTGCGCGACGAGTCGTCGTCCGTGCCCGTCCACGAGTACCTCGAGCGGAACCGCGCCGAGCTGGAGGAGCTCGCCGCTCGCCTGGGCGCCGCCGGCGCCTGACCCCGCCGCCCCCGGGACCCGCCGCCGGAGCCGTCAGGCCCACGGCCGCGTCGGCGCGGCCGCCTATCCTGCCCGCATGACCCCCTCGCCGGAGGTTGCTCCGGGCCCCTCCGCACCCGTGCCCGGCGCGCCCGCCGACGCGCCGCCGCGCCTGCGCCGGGACGCCACCACGTTCGCCTTCTACGCCTGGTTCGTCATGTGGGGGTGGGTGCTCTACAGCTTCAACCCCAGCGTCCCGCTGCTGGCCGCCGACCTCGGCGTCTCCAACGCGCTCGCGGGCCTGCACGGCACCGCGATGGCCGTCGGCTCCGTGCTCGCCGCGTTCGCCGCCCCCTGGGGCATCGCGCGTCTCGGTCGTCGCGAGGCCCTCCTGACGGCGGCCGGGCTCGTCGTCGTCGGCATGCTCGGGCTGCTGCTCGGCCCGTCGCTCGCGGTCACGCTGCCCGGCATGGTCGTCCTGGCGCTGGGCGGCAACGTCGCGCTCAGCGCGGCCCAGGCCGGGCTGACGATCCACCACGGCCGTGCGGCCAGCGCCGCCGTCACGGAGGCGAACGGGCTCGGCTCGGGCGTCGGGCTGGTCGGCCCGCTCGCGGTCGGCGCCTGCGTCGCGATCGGCTGGGGGTGGCGGCCCGCCGTCGCCGTCGCGATCGTCCTCGCCGTGGCTGCGGCGCTGCTCAACCGGCGGCGGCCGGTCGGCGGAGCGATGACGCCCGCGCACGACGCCCCGGCGCTCGTCGCCGAGCCCGAGGGCGTCGAGACGAGCACCGTCGAGGCGCTCGCCCTGCACCCGCGCTCGGCCCGCACGCTGCACGGCCCCTCGCGCGCGTTCCTCGTCGCCGTCGTCGCGGGCGTCGCGATCGAGATGTCGACGACGTTCTGGTCGACCGAGCTCGTGCGCGAGCAGACCGGCGCGGGCGCCGGCATCGCGGCCGCGACCACCGCCGGGCTGCTCGTCGGGATGACGGCGATCCGGTTCGTCGTCGGGCCGCTGTCCCTGAAGCTCTCGCCCGTCCGGCTGCTCGCGGCGAGCTTCCTCGTCGCCATCGTCGGCTGGGCGGTGCTGTGGACCGCCACCACGCCCGGCGTCGCGATCGCGGGGCTCGTCGTCGCCGGCCTCGGCTACGGCGTGCAGTACCCGCTGGCCTGCTCGCTCCTGCTCGCCACGGCGCCCGGTGCGACCGACGCCGCGCAGGCCCGGATCACGATGGGCGCCGGCGTGGCCGTCGGCGTCGCGCCGTTCGTCCTCGGGTGGCTCGCCGACCAGCTCGGGATCCACGGCGCCTTCGTCATCGTGCCGGTGCTCGCGGTGCTCGGCGTCGCCGCCGCGGTCACCGGCGGCGTGCTCGCCTCGCGCCGGCGCTGAGCCGGGTCGCGCGCCTGGGAGGATGGGCCGGTGCGTGCCGACCTGCGACCCGTCGAGGACCCCACCGACGAGCGGCTCGCCGACTACGTCTCGCTGACCGACGTCGCGCTGCGCTCGCGGCACGAGCCCGCCAAGGGCCTGTACATCGCGGAGAGCTCCACGGTGCTGGGCCGGGCGCTCGCCGCGGGGCACCGGCCGCGCTCGGTGCTCCTCGCGCCGCGCTGGCTGCCGGACCTGGAGCGGATGCTCGCGGCCGTGCCCGGCGACGACGCGGTGCCCGTGTACGTCGCCGCCGAGGACGTGCTCGAGGCCATCACCGGCTTCCACGTCCACCGCGGCGCGCTCGCCGCGATGCACCGCCCGCCGCTCGTGCCGGCGGCCGACCTGCTCGCCGACCCCTCCGTGCGCCGCGTCGCCGTGCTGGAGGACGTCGTCGACCACACCAACGTCGGCGCGGCGTTCCGCTCCGCGGCGGCGCTCGGCGTCGACGCCGTGCTCGTCACGCCGCGCTGCGCCGACCCGCTGTACCGACGCAGCGTGCGCGTCTCCATGGGGACGGTCTTCCAGGTGCCGTGGACGCGGATCGACCCGTGGCCGGGCGGCATCGACGACCTGCGGGCGGCGGGCTTCGTCACCGCCGCGCTCGCGCTGCGCGACGACGCGGTGACGCTCGACGAGCTCGCGGCCGATCCGCCGGACCGCCTCGCGCTCGTCCTCGGGGCGGAGGGCGACGGGCTCAAGGCGGCGACGATCGCGCAGGCGGACGTCGTCGTGCGCATCCCGATGGCCAGCGGCGTCGACTCGCTCAACGTCGCGGCGGCGGCCGCGGTCGCGTTCTGGGCGACGCGCGCCTGAGCTCAGCCGAGCGCGAGCCCGTCGACCACCTCGACGCCGGGCGCCGTGCCCAGCAGCGCGCCGGGCAGCGCGACCTTGGAGCGGCGCACGCCGCTGCCGATCACGACGAGCGCGCCGGCCTCCGGGTGCTCGACGGCGACCGCCGCGTCGACCAGGACCCGGTACCCGGCGGGCAGCCCGAGCGGCGTGATGCCGCCGTACTCCATGCCCGAGTCCGCGACCGCCCGGTCCGTCGGCAGGAACGACGCCTTGCGCACGTCCAGCAGCCGCTTGACGGCGTTGTTGACGTCCGCCCGCGTCGTCGCCCGGACCACGCACGCCGCGACCTTCTCGACGCCCTCGCGGCGGCCCGAGACCAGGACGCAGTTCGCGGACGCGGCGGGCGGCAGGGCGAACGCCTCGGTGAGCGCGGCGGTGTCGGCCAGCTCGGGGTCGATCTCGGTGACGACGACCTCGCGCGCGACCCGCTCGTCGGCCTCGGCCCAGGCGCGGACGGCCGCGAGCGTCGGGGCGGCGAGCAGGTCGGGGTGGTCGAGCGCGGGCTCCCAGGTGAGGCTGCCGAGGGTCGTCATGCGCGCAGGCTAGCTCCGGCCGGCGGCGACCCGCCGAGGCGTCCGGGAGCGCGTCAGCGCTGGTAGGTGCCGACGAGGACCGCGCGGGCGAGCGTGTGGAAGTCGACGACGCACGCGGCCTGGTTCGGGCTGGTGGAGGGCGTCAGGCCCAGGCTCGGCACGTCGAGCGCGTGCACGACGAAGAAGTACCGGTGCACCTGGTCGCCGGGCGGGGGAGCGGCGCCGACGTAGCGCGCCTCCCCGTCGTCGCCGCGCAGGTGGAAGGCGCCGGCCGGGATGCCGGAGCCGTCGCCCGCGCCGCGCGGCAGGGAGGTCGTCGTGGGCGGGACGTCGACGAGCGTCCAGTGCCACCAGCCGGCCACGCCCGGGGCGTCGGGGTCGTAGCAGCTGACGAGGAACGACGCCGTCCCGGGCGGGAAGCCCGACCAGGACAGCTGCGGCGAGACGTTGTCGCCCGCGTCGGTGTTGGTGTGCACGTCCGCGAGGCGCTCGCCGTCGACGAGGTCGTCGCTGGTGAGGGTGAACGCCGGGACGGCGGGCTGCAGAGCGTACGGGTCCGGCGCGGCGGGCCGGTCGATCGAAGGGCTCATGCGGCCCATCCTGGCCCCGTCGTGGGCGGGGCGCGACGGGGGCCGGGTGAGCCCGTCGAGGGCCCCCGGGCCGGCCACGCGGGGACCGGGTGACTCGCGTTGACACGTCGCGGAGTGTCAGCGTCTACTGAGATACTTCGAACAGGTGTTCGACTCGCTGGGACGGGTTCGAGCACCGCTCGTCCCGCTGCCCGGCAGCGGATGTCAGGTGCACACAGGAGGAGGAGCGGTGGCGGTCGGCACCCTCACGCAGGCGGACCGTGCGGCGATCGCGCGGGCGGCCCTGGAGCGTGCCGAGCAGCGGACCGGGGCACGCAGCGTGCGGACGCACACCCGGCCCGCCGTCGCTCCCGCACCCGTCCCGCTCACGGTGGTGCCCGAGCCGGCGCCGGAGCCGGACGGACCACCCGCGCGCCCGGTCCGCCCGGCGCCCGACGACCCGCCGGTGGCCGGCTCGCAGGGGGAGCCGGCCACCGCGCTGCTCGTCGCCGAGCGCCCCCCGCTGCCCGTGCCGCCGCCGCTCGCGCCGCTGCTGCCCGACGGGCTGCGCCGGGGCGCGGCGACCGTCGTGACCGGCTCGACCTCGCTCGTGCTCGCGCTCGTCGCGGCGGCCTGCGCCGGGGGCGGGTGGTCCGCGGTCGTCGGGCAGCCCTCCGTCGGGCTGCTCGCGGCCGCCCAGGCCGGGGTCGCGCTCGACCGGTTCGCCCTCGTGCCGGAGCCCGGGCCGCAGACGGCGCACGTGCTCGCCGCGCTCGTCGACGGGCTGGACGTCGTCGTCGTCGGGCCCGGGGCGGCCCTCCCGGAGGCCGACCGGCGGCGCCTCACCGCACGCGTCCGTGACCGGGGCGCGGTGCTGCTCTCGACCGTCCCGTGGCCGGGGGCGCAGGTCGTCCTCACGGTCGAGCACAGCCGCTGGACGGGGGTCGGGACGGGGGACGGACGGCTGCGGGCGCAGCAGGTCCGGGTCGCGCGGACGGGGCGCTCCGGCGCCGGCGTGCCCGCCGGTCTCGACCTCACGCTCCCGTTCGGCGCGCAGCACCCGCAGCCGCCCGCCCCGGTCGCGGACGAGACGCGCAGCCCGCTGAGGCTCGTCGGATGAGCACGCGCACGACGGTGCTGTGGGTGCCCGACTGGCCGGTCGTCGCGGCGGTCGCCGCCGAGGAGCTCGCCGCCCACCTGCCCGCCGCGGTGCTCGACGGCGCGCGCGTCACCGCGGTGTCCGCGCTCGCCCGGGCCGAGGGCGTGCGCCGGGGCATGCGCCGCCGCGAGGCGCAGGGGGTCTGCCCCGAGCTGGTCCTGCTGCCCACCGACGAGGCGCGCGACATCCGGCTGTTCGAGCCGGTGGCCGCCGCGGCCGAGACCGTCGTCGCCGGCGTCGAGGTCGTCCGGGCGGGGCTGCTGCTGCTGCCGGCGGGCGGCGCGGCCCGGTACCACGGCTCCGAGGACGCGCTCGCGGAGCGGCTCGTCGACGCGGTCGCCGAGCGGACGGGGCACGAGTGCGCCGTCGGCACCGCCGACGGCCTGCTCGCGGCCGTCCTCGCGGCACGCACGGGGGAGGTCGTCGCACCGGGCCGGTCCCGGGCGTTCCTCGCGCCGCGCGACGTCGGCGAGCTCGTCCACGCCGCGACCGACGACGACGCCGCGGCCCGCACCCTCGACCTCGTCGACCTGCTGCGCCGGCTCGGTCTGCGCACGCTCGGCGCGCTGGCGTCCCTGCCGGAGGCCGACGTGGCCGCCCGGTTCGGCGCGTCCGGCGTGCGCTCGCACGTGCTCGCGCGCGGCGACGACGAGCGGCCGCCGGCGCGACGACGCCCCGAGGCGGACCTCGAGGTGGCGACCGACCTCGAGCCGCCGCTGGACCGGGTGGACCAGGCGACGTTCGCCGGGCGGCGGCTCGCGGAGGAGCTGCACGACCTGCTCGTCCACCACGGCGTCACGTGCGGCCGCCTGCAGATCGCCGCCCGCACCGACGACGGCACCGACCTGGTGCGCACGTGGCGCACCGACCTCGGCGGGTGGGGCGGGCTGACGCCCGCCCGGATCACGGACCGGGTCCGCTGGCAGCTCGAGGGCTGGCTCAGCGCGTCCGCGGTGGCGACGGCGCGCAGCCACCGCGCCGGGG
>NZ_HE978588.1:2762491-2816337 GCF_000312005.1 Cellulomonas massiliensis JC225 | reverse complement strand
CCGACCCGGCGCCCGCCACGGTCTGCACCCCGGCGGAGCCGGTGGAGGTCCGGGACCCCGCGGGGGCGCCGGTGCGCGTCGACGTGCGCACGGGGCTGAGCGGACCGCCGGCGCGCGTGCGCTGGCGGCCGTCCGAGGACTCGCCGCACGCCGTGGACGAGCGGCAGGTCACCGGCTGGGCGGGGCCGTGGCTGCTGTCGCCGCGCTGGTGGGCCAGTGACGGCACAGGCGGCGCAGGCGGCGCAGGCGGCGCCGGCAGCGCACACGGTGCCCCCCGTGCCACCGGAGCCGGGCTGCGCGGGCACCTGCAGGTCGCCTTCGACGACGGCACCGCCGTGCTGCTGGCCTGCGACGCGCAGGGCTGGACCTGCGAGGCCCGCTATGACTGACCGGTGGACGGCCGACCGGCGCGCCGGACGGCTCGGCGGCGGGTACGCCGAGCTGCACGCGCACTCGGCGTTCAGCTTCCTCGACGGGGCGAGCCAGCCCGAGGAGCTCGTTGCGGAGGCCGCTCGACTGGGCCTGGAGGCGCTGGCGCTCACCGACCACGACGGCCTCTACGGCGTCGTGCGGTTCTCCCAGGCGGCCAAGCTCGTCGGCCTGCCGACCGCGTTCGGCGCCGAGCTGCACCTGCCCGCGCCCGACGGCACCCGGCACAGCCGCGAGCACACCCGGCCGAGCGCCGCGCCCGTGCTCGACCCGCCCACCGGCGTGCCCGACCCGCGTGCCAGCCACCTGCTCGTGCTCGCCCGCGGGCCGGACGGCTACCGGCGGCTGTCCCGGACGATCGCCGAGGGCCACCTGCGCACGGGGGAGAAGGGCGCGGCGGAGTACCGGCTGGAGGAGCTCGCCGAGGCGGCGGACGGGCAGTGGCTCGTCCTGACGGGGTGCCGCAAGGGGGACGTGCGGCGCGCGCTGGCGGGCGGCGACCCGTCGGGCAGCGTCGGCGTCGCCCCCGGCGGGCTGTCGGCCGCGGAGCGCGAGCTCGACCGGCTCGTCGCGCTGTTCGGGCGCGACAACGTCGCCGTCGAGGTCACCGCGCACGGCGACGCGTACGACAGCGAGCGGGCCGACGCGCTCGCCGAGCTGGCGGCGCGCTCCGGCCTGCCGCTCGTCGCCACGGGGAACGTGCACCACGCGACCCCGGGGGACGCGGACCTCGCGGCCGCGCTGGCGGCCGTGCGGGCGCGCTCGTCGCTCGACGACCTGGACGGCTGGCTGCCCGCCGCACCGGCGGCGCACCTGCGCTCGGCCGCCGAGATGGGCCTGCTGCACGCCCACCACCCGCACGCGGTGCCGACGGCGGCGGCGCTCGCGCGCGAGTGCACGTTCGACCTGTCGCTCGTCGCGCCGCAGCTGCCGCCCTACCCGGTGCCGGAGGGGCACACCGAGACGACGTGGCTGCGCGAGCTCGTGCGCCGCGGGGCGCGGGAGGTCTACGGGCCGCCGGAGGCGGAGCGCGTGCCGGGTGCGTACGCCCAGCTCGCGCACGAGCTGCACGTCATCGAGGAGCTCGGGTTCCCCGGGTACTTCCTCGTCGTGCACGACCTCGTCGACTTCTGCCGGCGCAACGGGATCCTCGCGCAGGGCCGCGGCTCGGCCGCGAACTCGGCGGTCTGCTACGCGCTGCGGGTCACCGCCGTCGACGCGGTCCGGCACGGTCTGCTGTTCGAGCGCTTCCTGGCCCCGGAGCGCGATGGGCCGCCCGACATCGACATCGACATCGAGTCCGCGCGCCGCGAGGAGGTCATCCAGCACGTCTACGCCACGCACGGCCGGGAGCACGCGGCGCAGGTCGCCAACGTCATCTCCTACCGGCCGCGCTCGGCCGTGCGGGACGCCGCCCGCGCGCTGGGGTACGACGTCGGGCAGCAGGACGCGTGGGCGAAGTCGATCGAGCGCTGGGGGAGCCTGCGCTCGGCGCCGCCCGGGCCCCCGCACGAGGGGCACGGGGGGCCGCTGCCCGCCGGGCCGCCGGCGGGCTCGTCGACCCGCTCGTCGGCCGGTCGAGCCGCACCGCCCGTCGACTCCGACCACCGCGCGATCGTGGACGGCGTCGTCGTCTCGACCGCGCGCGAGGAGCGCTGGCGCACGCGCGCGTCGATGTGGGGCAACACGTGGGAGCCGGCGGCGGTGCTGCGGGCGCCGAAGGGCACCGACGTGCCGGGCCTGGCGACGGCCGACGGGCACGACGTCGTCCCCACCACGCTGCCGCCCTCGGCGGCCGACCTCGACGAGATCCCCGAGCAGGTCATCGACCTGGCCGAGCGCTTCCTCCGGCTGCCGCGGCACCTGGGCATCCACTCGGGCGGCATGGTCATGTGCGACCGGCCGGTGATCGAGGTCTGCCCGGTGGAGTGGGCGCGGATGCCCGGGCGCACCGTGCTGCAGTGGGACAAGGAGGACTGCGCCGACGCCGGGCTCGTGAAGTTCGACCTGCTCGGGCTGGGGATGCTCACCGCGCTGCGGATCGCGTTCGGGTTCGTGCGCGATACCGAGGGCACCGAGCTCGACCTGCACGGCCTGCCCCAGGAGGACCCGCTGGTCTACGACCTGCTCAGCGCGGCCGACACCGTCGGGGTGTTCCAGGTGGAGTCCCGCGCGCAGATGGGCACGCTGCCCCGCCTGCAGCCCCGGACGTTCTACGACATCGTCATCGAGGTCGCGCTCATCCGGCCCGGGCCGATCCAGGGCGGGTCGGTGCACCCGTACATCGAGCGCGCCCGCGGCCGGCAGAAGGTCGAGTACCTGCACCCGCTGCTGGAGAAGTCGCTGAGCAAGACCCTCGGCGTGCCGCTGTTCCAGGAGCAGCTCATGCAGATGGCGATCGACGTCGCGGACTTCACGCCCGCCGAGTCGGACCAGCTGCGCCGGGCCATGGGGTCCAAGCGCTCCACCGAGCGGATGCTCGCGCTCAAGGACCGGTTCCTCACCGGCGCCGCCCACCACGGCGTGAGCACCGAGATCGGCGAGCAGATCTTCGACAAGCTCAAGGCGTTCGCCGACTTCGGGTTCCCCGAGTCGCACGCGTACTCCTTCGCCTACCTCGTCTACGCCAGCGCGTGGCTCAAGGTGCACCACCCCGCCGCGTTCTACGCGGGGCTGCTCGCGGCGCAGCCGATGGGCTTCTACTCGCCGCAGAGCCTCGCCGCCGACGCGCGGCGGCACGGCGTCGAGGTGCTGCGCCCCGACGTGCAGGCGTCCGACGTGCAGGCGTGCGTCGAGCGGACGGGCCCGACCCCACCGGGTGGCGAGCCGCGGCTGCGCCCCCAGGCCAGCGGCACCGGGACGACCGCGCCCGCCGGGATCAGCACCGGCCGGGCCGGCGGACCGCGCCGCTCGCTCGCGGTCCGGATGGGCATCGCGTCGGTGCGGTCGGTGGGCGAGGACGTCGCGCAGCGGCTCGTCGACGAGCGCCGCGCGCACGGCCCGTTCGCGGACCTGCGCGACCTCGTGCGACGGGTGCAGCTCACGACCCGGCAGCTGGAGTCGCTGGCGACCGCCGGGGCGCTCGAGCCGCTCGGCGTCACCCGGCGTGAGGGGCTGTGGGCCGCCGGGGCGCTCGCCCAGGAAGGCCCCGACACGCTGCCGGGCGTGAGCGTCGGCGTCGAGGCACCGACCCTGCCGGGCATGGACGACCTGGAGCACGCCACGGCCGACGTCTGGGCCACAGGGGTGTCGGTCGACTCCTACCCGACGCAGTTCGTCCGGGGCGGGCTGGACGACGCGGGCGTCCTGCGGGTCGTCGACGCGTACGGGCACGAGGAGGGGCGCCGGGTCGCCGTCGCCGGCGTGGTGACGCACCGGCAGCGTCCCGGCACGGCGGGCGGCGTGACGTTCCTGTCGGTGGAGGACGAGACGGGGCTGCTCAACGTCGTCTGCTCGGCGGGGCTGTGGCAACGGTTCCGGCGCGCCGCCCGGACGTCCGCCGCGCTCGTCGTCCGCGGCCGGCTCGAACGGGCGGACGGTGCGACCAACCTCGTCGCCGAGCACCTGTCGCCGCTGTCGCTGCGGGTGCGCTCGTCCTCGCGCGACTTCCGCTGACCGCGACGCCACGACGCGCGCGCCGCGCCCGCCGCTAGCCTGCCCACGTGTTCGGACCGCTGATCGCCTACCTGCCCACCCCGCGCACCCGCGACGGCGAGGTCGCCGTGCCCGTCCTGCGCCGCTACGTCGAGCGAGCCGTCACCGCGGGGGCCGGCGGCGTCGCCGTGCTCGGCTCGGCGGGCGGCTTCGCCTACCTGGAGCCCGTGCAGCGGCGGTCCGTCGTCGAGACCGCCGCCGAGGCCGCGGGCGGGCGCGTGCCGGTGCTCGCGGGCATCGGCGCGCTGCGGACCGCCGAGGTGCACGCGCACGCCGCCGCCGCCGAGCAGGCGGGCGCGGACGCGCTGCTCCTGCCCACCATGTCGTACCTGCCGCTCGTCGACGACGAGGTGGTGGCCCTGTACCGGGACGTCGCGAGCGCCGCCCGCCGGCCGGTGTGGGCCTACCACAACCCCCGCACGACGGGCGTGCATCTGACCGTCGACGTGCTCGCGGCCGTCGCCGCGCTGCCGGGCGTCGGCGGGCTCAAGGACAGGGGAGCGGACCCGGCGGAGCTCACCGACCGCTGCGCGCAGCTGCTCGCCCGCGTGCCGGAGCACGTCGAGGTCGGCTGCTCGGGCGACGCATTCGGCCACCGCGCGCTCGCGGCGGGCGCCCGCTCCTGGCACAGCGGGCTCGCCGGCCTCCTGCCGGAGCCGTTCGTCGCGGTCGCCGCCGCCGCGTCCGGCGGGGACGTCGAGCGGGCGGACGAGCTCGCGCGGCCGCTGACCCGCCTGGCCGAGCTCGGCGCGCAGTGGGGCGTCGCGCGCCTCGCGGTCGTCCTCGGCGACGCTCTCGGCCTTCCGGTCGGGCCGCTGCCGGCGCCGCTGCTCCCGCCGCCCGCGGCGGTCCGGGACGAGGCGGAGCGCCTGCTCGCCGCGCTCTGACCCGCGCTCGGCCCGGCTGCCGTCAGGCGTCCGCCGGCTCCGCGTCCTCGTCCTCGACGGGCTCGATCGCGTCGCGCGCGTCGTCCTCCTCCATCGGCGGGTCCATGGTCCGCAGGCGGGAGAAGACCGCCCAGAACACGGCGACGAGCGGCACGGCGATGACCGCGCCGAGGATGCCCGCCGTCAGCGTCCCCGCCGTGACCGCGAGCGCGATGACCACCGGATGGATCGAGACCTGCTTGCCCATGATGATCGGCTGCAGCACGTGCCCCTCGAGCTGTCCGATCAGCGCGATGCCGACGCCGACCGCGACCGCCGACCACAGCCCGTTGGCGGCGAGCGCCACGATCATCGCGACGATCATGGCTGCGGGTGCGCCGACGAGCGGGATGAACGCACCGATGAAGACGAGCACGGCGAGCGGCGCCGCGAGCGGCACCCGCAGGACCGACAGCAGGATGAACGCGAGGATCCCGTCCGTGAGCGCGATGATCACCGTCCCGCGCGTGTAGCCGGAGAACGTGTACCAGCCGGCGCCCCCGGCCAGCTTCCACGAGTCGCGGGTGCGCGCCGGGAGCTGGTTGAGGAACCAGGTCCACATCTCCGCGCCCCGAGCGAGGAAGAACACCGAGCAGAAGATCGCGAGCGCCATCGCGGTGAACACCTCGACGACCGAGCCTGCCCCCGCCGCCGCCTGGCCCGCGAGCTGGCCGGCGTGGTCCTGGATCCACTGCTGCGCGTTCGCGATCCACTCGGCGATCTGCTCGCTCGTGATCTTGAACGGCAGCGACCCCGACTCGAGGAAGTCGGTGATCTGCGTGATGCCGTCCCCGAACTGCTGCTGCAGCGACTCCCACTGCCCGGCGACGGAGAACCCGACGTAGGTGAGCATGCCCAGCAGGAACGCGATCGCCAGGAGCAGTGCCAGCGCCGTCGCGAGGAACCGCGGCATCACCTTCGCGAACCACTCGACGAGCGGCCGCAGCACCGCCGCGATGACGAACCCGATGAACACCGCGATGAACAGCAGCTGCACCTGCGCCACCGCGAAGAACACCAGCGCGATCGCCGCAGCGACGACGAGCAGCCGCCACGACCACCCGGCCACCGAGCGCAGCCACCGCGGCGCCGTCTGCTCGTAGCCGATCGCGTTGGGGTTGCGCCGGGCGCCCGCGACCTTGCGCGCCGTCGGGCTCGGCGTGATCCTGCTCGGGTCGGACATGCCACTCCCGGTGTCGTGAGCCGTGGCACCGCTGCGACCTCGAAGGACGCGACGCAGCGGGCGTGTGGCGCCAGTCTGCCCCCGGGGTCCGATTCCGGCATGCGCGCCACCCCGTGCTATCGTTCCTGCCGCACCGAGGGGCTCCCGCGAGGGTCTCCGAGGTCCACTCGTCCGGGTGGCGGAATGGCAGACGCGCTAGCTTGAGGTGCTAGTGCCCGTATAGGGCGTGGGGGTTCAAGTCCCCCTCCGGACACGACCAGCGACATACGAAGGCCACGCCAGCAGGCGTGGCCTTCGTCCGTTATGGACGTGCCTCAAAGCGAGATCTGCCTGCGCGACCACACTTGTGGGCGGGCCGCTCAGAGAGAAGTCGGCCCTTACCGTGGTCATCGGACGGCTGTTCAAGAGGCGACGTTGATCCACTCTTCGTGGACCGATTCGACACGGACCCAGGTGAGCAGCGGGTCTCGTCGCGCAGGCGGTGGTCCGACGCCCTAGTCGCCACCGAGCCCGATAGGGTCTGCCCGTCGCAGGCAGATGGTCCACCAACAGCTGTGGCGGAGACCCCGTCGCGGACGGTCTATGTCGGTGTGTCAGCCTATGGTCCAGGCATCGAAGCGGAGGGACGGCATGGCACTGACTACGTCCTTGGCGGGGCGGGTGCGCAACACCAGCCTGCCCAAGAGCCACGCGCTCCTACCTCTGCTGGAGGCGGTCGTCAACAGCATCCAGGCGATCGACGTGCGCTTCGGTGACGACGTCGATCGCGGTCGCCTCAAGGTGCAGATCCTGCGCGACCCGCAGGATGAATTCGATCTCGGCACCGCCGGGCCTGGGCGAACGCCGCTCAAGCCGATCGTGGGCTTCACCATCGCGGACAACGGTGTGGGCTTCACGCCGGAGAACATGGTCTCGTTCGAGACGCTCGACAGCGAGTTCAAGGCCGGGATCGGCTGTCGGGGCGTGGGGCGGCTTCTCTGGCTCAAGGCGTTCGACCGCGTCGTGGTCCGCAGCGCGTACACGGACGCCGCGGGTGAGTTGCGCGGGCGTCAGTTCCGGTTCTCGGTGGAACGTGAGGTCGAGCAGGACGAGGAGCCAACGGACGTCGGCGATTTCGGCTCGACCGTAACGTTGGATGGGTTCAAGAAGCCCTACCAGCAGAGCGCATCGAAGACCGTCGACGTGATCGCTCGGGAGATTCTTGAGCACTGCGTTTGGTACTTCCTGCGTCCTGGTGGTGCCCCGGAAATCATCGTGTCCGACGACGACGAGACGGTGTCGCTTACGCGGCTGATGGAAGACTTCGCCGGTTCCGAGATGCCACGGAGCAGGTTCGAGGTCAAGGGACAGGCGTTCGACATGATCAACCTGCGCCTCAAGGCGTCCGCGCGGCGCACGACGCCCCGTCTCCACTGGTGTGCGGGCGAACCGCGTCGTTATGGATGAGAACCTCACCGGCAAGGTGCCGGGCCTGTATGGGCGGCTCAGAGACGAGAGCTCGGCCGAATTCGTCTACGCCTGCTACCTGTCTTCAAACTTCCTCGACGAACACGTTCGCGCCGACCGCACGGACTTTGACATCCCCGACCGCCTGCCGGGCGGGGCTCTGACCGAGGACGCGTCGCTGGACGACATCCGCGCAGCGGTGCTCGATGAGGTGGAGAAGGTCTTGGATACCTCGCTGCTTGCTGCCCGCGCGGAGGGCAAGGCGCGCGTCCATGACTTCGTGAGCACGCGGGCTCCGCGATACCGACCGGTGCTGGCCCGGATCGAGTCGCTCGGCATCACGGTGGACCCGGCGATGAAGGACCAGGACCTCGAACTTGAACTGCATCGTGCTCTACAGAAGCTCGATGCCGCTGCACTCGCCGAGGGCCAGATCGTGTTCGCCGAGCTCGGGGCGGAGCGGCCCGCAGACTATGACGAGCGGCTCGCTCGCTACCTGGAGACCATCAAGGAGATCAATCAGTCTGATCTGGCGGCCTACGTCGCGCGACGGCGGACGATACTCGATCTGCTGGCGAAGCTGATCCAGTCCGACGACGACGGTAAGTACAGCCGGGAGGACGCCATCCACTCCCTACTCATCCCGATGCGGAAGGACTCGAACGAGCTCGGCACCGACGCCTCAAACCTCTGGATCATCGACGAGCGGCTCGCGTTCCATGACTACCTGGCGTCAGACAAGACGCTCAGGAGCGTGCCAATTACTGATTCGGACTCGACGAGGGAGCCAGACGTGCTGGCGACCCGGGTCGACACCCCGGTGCTGGCTGCGGAAGGAAAGGTGCTGCCGCTGCCGTCCATTGTCGTCGTTGAGATCAAGCGGCCGATGCGCAACGACGCGTCGGAGGGAAATAACCCGATCGAGCAATGCCTGGACTACGTGAAGCGCATCCGTGGTGGCGGGATGAGGACCGCGACCGGTCGGCCAATTCCGCAGTCACACGAGGTCCCGGCCTTCTGCTACATCGTCGCGGACCTCACGCCCACCATGGTGTCGCGTTGTGAGTTGTCGAACCTACGGCCCACATACGACAACCAGGGTTACTTCGGTTTCATCGAGTCCCATAAGGCGTATGTCGAAGTTATGAACTTCGATCGCCTGGTAAACGCCGCTACTGAGCGGAACCGAGCCTTCTTCGACAAGCTAGGTCTGAGCTCCAGCTGAGGCAGCCGGCGCGATCCGCGGCCGAGAAGTACTTCGGGCCTCCGAGTTCTGGATGCCCGGCTGGGCGCGCTGCGCGGGCCGGCTCGGACACCACATCCACGGGCGGCGTCGACCGTGGAGTCGACATGCTCGTCCGCGACCCCACGGGGTCGAGCGCGTGATCGAGCCTGAACTTGCGGCGGTCGCCCCGGTTCGAAGCTCCGCGATAGCCTGAAGACCAGACTTCCTGGTGTCGGCACCGGGAGACAGGCCGTTGAGACAGCGGGCACGAGGGCGATCCTGGTCCACACTGGGGTCGCCCTTCGTGTGCCCCGTGCACGATGTCTGGAGGGTCCCCTATGCGGGAGTTCCACTCTCCGAGAGTCCTGTCCGCCGCTTGTAGGCGGATCGAAGCGGTCGATCGGTCCTCGTGCTCGGCCCCCGCCTCCCCAGCGCAAGCATGGACGTCATGTCGGGTGAACTTCGCCACCGTTGAGCTTGCGATCCCTATGGTTTGGCTATCGCAGTTGTCGGGTGCTACCAGAGGGAGCGGGCGAAGAGGCGATGACTTTCGACCAACAGGACGCGTATCTGGCGCTCAGAGCCATCGTCTCCGAGCGCACACGGCCGCTCCTGGTATGGGCAGGAAGTGGCCTCAGCGCTGCCTCTGGGTTGCCGAGTTGGCAGGGCCTGAAGGACCGGCTCGTCGCTGCTGCGACGCGCAGGGCGGGCGAATACCCACCGGCGGAAGCCGCGAAGGTTGCAGACCGCGTCGATCAAGTCCGCAGGTCTCAGAACTTCTGGGTCGACTTCAAGATCCTGCGTTCTATTCTTGGTGAAACCACCTACCAAGCAATCATACGCGAGGCTCTGCAACCTGCGGACACCATGGCGCCGCCAGCAAACTATCGCGCTCTGTGGAGACTGCCCCTTATGGGAATGCTCACGCTCAATCTGGATCGCTTTGCGGCCAAGGCGTACGCCGTAGAGAACCAGGGGCTGCTGCCGATCGAGTATTCAGGTGCCAATATCGCTAACGTTCGCGGTGCCATGTTTGGTGGCCGTGCACTCATTGGCAATTTGCACGGCGTCGTACACGACTCTGCTACCTGGATTTTCACCGTCGACGACCTGTCGCGACTAATGAAGAACCAAGACTATGCGGAGTTCTTGCGATTCTGCCTTTCGTTCTTCACTAACATATTCGTCGGAATAAGTGCTGACGACGTTGCAATTGGCAGCCATCTGGATGCCTTGGCCACCGTCACGCATGGCAATGCACCCAGTTTCTGGCTTACACACCGCTCGGAGCGCGCGACCGACATGTGGGCTGAGGCGCGCGGAATTCGCGTTATTCGGTACCGGAATCAGGACGGAAGCCATTCGGAATTGGCTGAACTCTTGAACGATCTAGCGACATATGTTTCTGTCGATGGAGGTCCCGATGATCTGCCGCCAGTGTCCGAGATCGTCGCCCCTGTGGACGAGTCGGGGGCCATGGCGGTTCGTGCCGACGCATACCAGCTGTCGACCGAGGAGCTTCGTGTTCATCTCAACGAGGTTGCAGCGAGGATCCTCGCACCCGGCACGGAGGAGTCCTATCGCGAATATCAGCAATTCTCGGATGCGAATGACGAACTTATCTATCGAGCGTGGTACGCATCGGCGCGGCCCGGAAGTAATGATCTCCTTGGGTACCGTCTTGACGAAGAGATTGCGCGCGGCGCGTTCGGTCGAGTCTACCGAGCGACCGCCCCTACGGGTGAGACCGTGGCTGTGAAGATCCTTCTCGATGAGGTGCGCCGACGCCCCGTGGCTCTCGCGAGCTTTCGTCGGGGCGTTCGCTCGATGAAAATACTCCGCGATTCGCCAATCGAGGGGATGGTTACGTATCGGGCCGCATCCGAGATTCCTGCGTTCGTTGCGATGGACTGGATCGATGGGCCAACCCTGGAGGACCTAAAGGCGGCGAACGAACTCGAGGGTATCTCGGATGTGCTGACTACTGCGATCGAGACGGTTAGGATAATCCGCAGGGCGCACATGCTTCCGGAGAGAATTCTTCACAGAGACATCAGGCCAGCCAACATAATGGTCCGTGACTACTGGACCGAACGCAACTTTAGCTCGATAGTCGTACTGGATTTTGACCTGTCCTGGCATATCGGTGCGGCGGAGCGGTCGGTCGTGTTCACGACGGCAACAGGGTATCTCGCGCCTGAGCAGCAGGTCAGTAGGGCGAAGGAATCTACGAGAAGTGCTCAGGTCGACTCGTTCGGATTTGGGATGACCCTATTCTTCTTGGCGGGTGGTGTTCATCCCTTGCCAAACGAACATGTCGACGGATCATGGCCAGAGCGCGTGCGTTCTGCCGTGTCGGGACTTCATGGCGCTAGCGCGTGGCGTTCGTCCGCCTATCGCCTGGCGCGCGTCGTGGTCGGTGCGACGCGCGACGCTCAGTCCACCCGCTGGGATGTCTCTCGCATCGAACACGAACTGGTCACGGTTGCCGATGCGCTCAATAGGCAGTCCTCGGAAGATGTGACGGTAATCGCCGAGGAGCTTGCTGCGCGATGCCCGATTTTGGCGAGGTATACGTGGGATGACGACCGTCAGGGCATCCGTTTCGATTCTCCTACCGGCCTCCATGTCCGCCTCGGTGGGGATCTGATTTCTGAAGATATCGTACTCGTTGTGGAATGGCTTCAAACTGGATTCGAGGACCGCACGGGCCTTTCGCGAGGTATTCGAGACCGGGTCTCGGCTCTATCTGCACGGTTGGTCCCGAAATGGCGGGTGAACGAGACGGCTTCGAACGCTGGCTCGTTTGCAATCACTGCTCGGGCGCGTGGTCGAGACGTCGCCCGAGCGCTCGATGCGTACGCAGATGCTCTGGACGGCGCGCTAGGGAAGGCTGCGTACCGTTGAGCCGCTCCCGTGCAAGTCGACGTGGATCATCCGTATCGACTGTTGAGTCCAGTGCCAAGTTCGGATCGTGGAATGTACGACGCCACAACGCCCTCGCGCCCCTAGCCCTCCGGGGCATGCGATCCGGTTGCCAGCACGGTGCTCACCGTGTCTCGCATGGGAGTGCAACTCCCGCTCCGGACACTCGTTGACAGCGACCAGAAGCCCCGATCCGCCAGGTGCGGACGGGGCTTCTCTGGTTCTCCGGACGCGCACCCGTGGCGGCATCGCCGCGCGGCGGCACGCGGCGGCGAGCGCGTCGTCCACCGTTCGGTGCGGGCGTGGCCGGGTCGTAGCGCCCGGGACGGCCGTCGCTCACACCGTCGCGTGACGCGGTGCCGAGGGGCCGTGCCGGCGCCGCTCGCGGCCGCGGACGATCGCGACGGTGACGCCCGTGAACACGCCCAACCCGACGGCGATCGCGACGTCCGTCGGGATGAGGTCGGGTTCGAGGAACGCCTCCACGTCACGCGCGGCCATGGCCACGTCGGCGTCGTCCGGGTCGACGACGACGGCGAGCGGAGGGGCGTAGTCGTGGCCGACCGGGGGCGTCAGCCAGACCTTGTCCGGGAGGTCCGCCGTGTCGGGCCGGACCCCACGGAGGCGGGTCGTCCGGCCTTCGAACCCCACCTCCACGAACGGCCCGCTGCAGTGCCGCGCGCAGCCCGTGTAGATGCGGACGGACTCCACCACGAGGTGACGGCCGTGCGCATCGAGGGCGCGGGCCACCGACTGGTCTGCCAGGTCCGACACGAGCATCGCCACCGCGACGCCCGTGAAGAGGCCCAGCACGAGGAGGGTCTGGACCCAGGCAGGCATCCGGCGACGGCGTCGGGGACGGCGGGTTGACCCAGCGGGGGCGAGCACCATCAGCCGAACCAGCGCTGGAGCGCGTCCCACCCGCGGGCGGCGAGGTCGACGATCCCGGCCAGGACGAGCACGACGACGGCGGCGCCGACGAGGGCCACGAGGGTGCAGCCGATCCGCTCGCCCCACGAGGAGGGCGGGTCGGGCACGCGCGGGTTCTCCCAGGTCTGCGCGACGCCGGTGGCGCGCTCGGCGTCGGCGCGCACCTCGGCGAGCCGGGTACGGGCGATGGCGGTGGGCGCGTCGTCCTCCGAGCCGCGCCACGCGAGGGCCCGCATGAGCTGCACGGGGTCGTCGTCGTAGCGCCGGCGGAACGCCTCAACCTCGGCCTCGTCCCGGTCGTCCGCGAGGTACGACCAGCGCCCGGCCTGCGGGAGGTCGCCCTCGAGCCGGTACGCCGCGGCGAGCGCGTCGCGCACGCTCAGGTCCGTCGGGAACGCGGCGACGAGGTCGCGCAGGCGACGGCGCGCGAGGCGCGCGTCACCGGCGGCGACGTCGGCGGCGGCGCGCGCCAGGGTCCGCTCGACGGTCACGGCAGGCTCCTGACGGGGGTGGACGACGGGCTCGTCCAGGCATCGGCGGACGGCGGCGGGATCCTGAGGGTACGGGGGAGCCGATCCCTCGTCGGCGGATTTCCGGACGTCAGGTCCGCGGCAGCGACCGCTCCAGTCGGGCGAGCGCCTCCCGCTGCTGCGCGAGGAGGGCCTCCAGCTGCGCCAGCTGACGGCGCGCCTCCTCGATCCCGACCGTCTCCGCCTCGTCGTCGTCAACCTTGCGCGGGCGGGAGAGGAAGAGGTTCGCGAGGTAGCCCGTCAGGGTCCCGAAGATGCCGACGCCGACGACGATGATCGTCGCCCCCAGCACGCGTCCGGCGGTGCTCACGGGGTACTGGTCCCCGTACCCGACGGTCGACATCGTCTCGACGACGTACCAGAGCGCGTCGCCCGGCGTGAGGATGTTCGCGCCGGCCACGTCCCGCTCGATCTGCCACACCGCGAGGCTGCCGAACTCGAGGACAAGGATGCCGAGCAGCAGCAGCGCGAGCAGGGCGCTGCTCGCCGGGTCGGCGGCCAGGCGCCGGCCGATGTCCCGGCGCCCATAGCGGCGCAGGAGCCGCAGGACCGCGACGAGGCGGAAGACGCGCAGGATCTTGACCTGCGTGAACGGCAGGCTGGCGAGCAGGTCGGCCCACCCGAACTCGCGCCAGAAGTACCGCGAGCGCGAGGGTGCGCGCACGAGGCGCACGAGGAAGTCGACCAGGAAGACGACGCTCAGCAGCAGGCCGAGCACCTGGACGACGCGCTGCGTGCCGGGGTCGTGCAGCGCCGCCAGCAGCACCAGGTTGACCAACGACAGCACCGACAGGGCGCCCACGAACAGCTCGTAGCCCGTCCTGCCGAGCTCGTCCCGGCCGGGTTCGCCACGCCACATGTGCACCACCTCGTCCGCAGCCTGTGCCCAGGATGTCGGAAGTGCCCGTCCGCGGGTAGCGGCAGGTGGCACGCACCGCCGAGTCGTCCCCAGGCCCCGGTGTCACGCATGTCGCCCTCGACGAGGCGTGTCGGGTGCGCGGACGCGCGTGCGGCTCCGCCTAGGGTGTCCGCCGATGATCACGCGTGCCGAGGGGGCCTACCTGGGAGCTGTCCGGGCCTTCCAGAACCCGATGCTCGACCTGCTCCACAAGCGGCACGCCCCTCTCGTCGTCGCGCTGCTCTCGCTGACGTTCACGGCGGACCGCGCGACCGTCCCGGTCGCGGAGGCCCACACGGAGATCGGCGACGCCCTGGAGCAGCTGCGGGCGGCCGGGCACGGCGACGCGCTGCCCGTCGGCAGCGCGCGCGACCTGTGCCGCGGGTGGGCGGACGCCGGGTGGCTGGTCCGCCAGGTGCTGGAGGACGACGTCGAGGTGTACCGGCTCTCGGCGCACGCGGTCGGGGCGCTCGAGGTGGCCGGTCGGGCGGGCGGCGCACGCGCCCGGGTGTCGCAGTCCCGCGTGCGCACGCTGCTGGACGCGGTCGAGCGGCTCGCGCAGGACGCCGACCCCGACGTGCTCGTCCGGATGGCCCGGCTCGACTCCGAGATCGCCCGCCTGCGCGAGGAGCTCGAGCGGGTCCAGCGCACGGGCGTCGTGGAGCCGGTCGACGACGAGGAGGTGCTGGAGCAGGCCGAGAACGTCCTGCACCTGGTGCGGGAGCTCCCGGCCGACTTCGCGCGCGTCGCCGAGGCGATCAAGGCCATGCAGCGCGACGTCGTCACGGCGCTGCGCCAGGACGAGCGCCCGACCGGTGAGGTGCTGCGCGAGTACCTGGAGCGCGGCGAGCAGGTCATGGACGCCACCCCGGAGGGCCGCGCCTTCTCCGGTGCGCTGCGCCTGCTGGGCGACCCGCAGCGGCTGGACGCGCTCGCGGACCAGCTCGACGTCGTGCTGCGCCACCGGGTTGCGGCGCGCCTGCCGGCGGCCCGTCGCACCGAGCTCGCGGACGTCGTGCGGCGCATCGAGCAGGGGCTGGAGCAGGTCTTCGCGGCCCAGCGCGAGGCGTCGCTCGTCATCACCGCCCAGGTGCGCCACCACGACCCGTTGCGGGACCGCCAGGTGGACGACCTGCTGCGGGACGTCATGAGCGGCCTGCAGTCGTGGATGCCGGACGCGCGCCGCGGGCAGCCCGTCGAGCCGCTGCGCCGGCTGCCCGTCGCCGAGGTGGACCACCTGCGCCAGGCACCCGGCGACCTGCGCCCGCCGCAGCCGCCGGCCCCGTTGCCGGAGTGGGACGAGGACGAGCCCGCCCCGAGCGCGCTCGACGCCCGCGCGTGGGGCGGCCCGCAGTACGCCGACCTGCGCGCCCACCTGGCGGGTGCCGCCGGGCCGGACGGCGCGGTCGACGTCGCGGACGCGTTCGCGACGGCGCCCGTCACCCTCCGCCGGCCGGTGGACCTGCTGGGGCTGCTGGAGATCGCGGACCAGCACGGCATGACCGGGACCGGCCGGGTGGCGTTCGTCGAGGCGGTGCGGCCGGACGGGTCGCGGCGCCGGTTCGCCTTCGAGGGCGTGACGACGAGCGCCGTCGCGCCGGGCCGCGCCACCGGCGCGCCCCTGACGACGGACGACGCACCGACGAAGGACGAGGACGATGACTGACACCGCGACCGCGGCCCCGGCCCCCGAGGTGGACGAGGACGGCGACGCCTTCATCGCGCCCGTGCCGATGGAGGAGGACCCCACCGAGCTGTTCGCGGGCGACTCCGGCACGCTCGACGCCGACGTGCGCCGCGTCCTCGTGCGGCTGCTGCAGCGGCGGTTCCTGCTCGCCGACCGCAGCCCCGCGCAGTGGCGGACCCTGCTGGCGAACCAGCAGGTGATCGAGTCCCGGCTGCACGACCTGTTCGTCCACCTCGTCGTCGACCACGAGCGGGGCGTCGCCTACAAGCGGCAGGTCCGCTCGGCCGAGCTCGACGTCCCGGTCCTGCTGCGCGACGAGGCGTACACGCGGGCCGAGACCCTCGTGCTGGTGCACCTGCGCACGGTGTTCCAGCGCGAGCAGGGCGCCGGGCAGGCGTCGGCGCGCGTGGACGTCGAGGAGCTCGAGCAGACGGCGCTGACGTACTTCGACGCGGACGACACGAACGTCGCGGGCCACCAGCGCGAGATCCGCACGGCGATCGCGCGGCTCGCGAAGGACGGGCTCGTCGAGGAGGAGTCGGAGGGCCGCTACCGCGTGACCCCGCTCGTGGAGGTCGTGCTGAGCAACGAGCGGCTCGCCGAGCTGCGCGCATGGCTGCGCGAGCGCACGCAGACCCGGCAGGAGGCCGCCCGATGACCATGATCGACACGCTGTTCGGGCTCGTGCCCGCGACGTCGACGGGCCAGCAGTGGCTCGCCCGCGACCTGCAGCTCGTCAACTGGGGCGGCTACGACGGCCACCACCGGGTGCGGCTCGCGGCGACGGCGACCCTGCTCTCGGGCGGGTCCGGCTCCGGCAAGTCCACCCTCATGGACGCGTACATCGCGCTGCTCATGCCGCACACGACGCCGTTCAACGGCGCGTCCAACGGGGGAGTGGTCGGTCGGCCCCGCGGCAAGGACCAGCGCAACATCCTCTCCTACGCGCGCGGCAAGCTCGACGAGTCCCGCACCGAGGACGGCACCCGTCAGCGCGTCCTGCGGGGCGACGGCCGGGACACCTGGTCGGCGATCGCCATGACGTGGGTCGACCAGTCGGGCGCCGAGCTGACGGGCGTGCGGGCGTGGTACGTCCCGTCGTCGGCGCGGACGCTCGAGGACGTCACGGCCGTGCGGGCGACCACCGACGGCCCGTTCGACCTGCGCGACCTGGCGGCGGCCGCCGAGCAGCGGCTGGCCCGGCCCGCGGTGACGGCCGCGGGGCTGACCTGCTTCGACACCGACCGGGAGTTCACCGCGAGGCTGCACTCCACCCTCGGCATCGGCGCCTCGGGCGACGGCGGCAAGGCGGTCGCGCTGCTCGGCCGGATCCAGGCGGGCCAGCAGATCACGACCGTCGACGCCCTGTACAAGGCGATGGTGCTCGAGGAGCCCGACACGTTCGCGACCGCGGACGCGGTGGTGGAGCAGTTCGACAAGCTCACCGGGACGCGGGACCAGATGGTCACCGCGCGGCAGCAGGTGCGGGCCCTGGAGCCCATCCGGGGCCTGCGCGAGGAAGCCGAGGCGGCGGCGGCGCGCCTGGCGACGGTCGAGCAGCTCGGGACGTTCGCGCAGGAGGGCTCGCCCGCGGCGCTGTGGCAGCACGGACGCCGGCTCGACCTGCTGCGCGAGGTCGAGGGTGCGCTGCAGCAGCGGCGCCGGCAGGCCCGCGGGCAGGCGGACGAGACGGAGGCGCGGATCCACGCCGCGCGCGCGGAGCTCGGCGGCGTGCGCGAGACGCTGTGGTCCTCGGGCGGGGACCGCCTGGCGACGGCGCGGCGCGAGCTGCGCGCGGCCGAGGCGCGCCTCGACGAGGTCACGCGCAGCCGTGCGCGCCTCGACGCGGCGCTCGCGGACCTGCCGGGCGTCGCCGTGGCCACCGAGCAGGACCTCGTGGCGCTCGTCGCGCACGCACGGTCGGCGCTGCGCGACCCCGAGCCGCGGCGGACGGCCGTCGACGCCCTGGTCGAGGCCCGCGCCGCGGCGCAGGCCGCCCAGGGCGAGCTGGCCGAGCTGGAGCGCGAGCGAGCGGCGGCCGACCGGCGGCGCGACAACATCCCGGGCGACCTGCACGCGGCGCGCGCGGCGCTCGCGCAGGCCGCCGGCCTCACGCCTCAGGACCTGCCGTTCGTGGGAGAGCTGCTCGAGGTCCGCACCGAGTTCGAGCCGTGGCGCGACGCGTTCAACCTCGCGCTCGGCGGCTTCGCGACGCGCATCCTCATCGACGTCACCCACCTCGGCGCGTTCCGCAGGGCGATCGACGCGGTGCCGACGGCACGGCGCATCCGGTTCCAGGGCGTGCCGACCGGCCTGCCCGACGACGCCGCGGCCGACGCCCGGACGCTCCCCGGCCGGCTCGACTACCGCAGCGGGCCGTTCACGGGCTGGCTGCGCGGAGAGCTGGCCAGCCGGTTCGCGTTCGTCTGCGTCGACACGCCAGGGGAGCTCTCGCAGCACGCCAAGGCGCTGACCCGCTCGGGCCAGCTCTCCGAGGGCACGAAGGGCGCGCACGGCGGCCTCGGACGCTCGAACGTGCTGGGCTTCACCAACACCCGGCGCCTCGCGCTGCTGGACGAGCAGCTCGGGCGGGCGCACGGGCGCGTCGACGAGGCGATCGCGGCCGTCCGCGACGCCGAGCAGCGGTTCGACGGGCTCGAGACGCAGCGGCGCGCGTACGCGACGCTGGCGGAGGTGGCCTGGGACGCGGTCGACGTGGCGTCCGTCGAGGCGGACCGCGCGCGGTGGGCCTCGGTGGCCGAGCAGCTCACCTCGGGCAGCCCGGAGATCACGCGCCTGCAGGCGCGCGCGGACGAGCTCGACGTCACCATCCAGGTGCTCTCCGAGCAGCTCGGACGGACGAAGGCGCAGGCCGAGGAGCTGGCCGAGCGCTGGTCGGCGGTCATCGACGAGGTCGACGCCGCGCAGGAGGCGCTGGACGCCGCCGAGCAGTCCGGGACCACCGTGGCCGCGCAGCACCACGCGTACCTGGACGCGCTGCTGGGCGACGCGCCCGCGGACGCCGGCGAGGACCCGGTCGAGCGGCTCGCGGCCTTCGACCAGGTGCTCGCGCGCGCCGACGAGCACCTGCGGGCCGACCGCCAGGCCGCGCAGCAGACCATCGCGGCGGCGCGGGACGCCCTGAGCCGGACGTTCGAGACCTTCGTCGAGCGCTGGCCCGACCCGAACCTCGGCACCGACCCCGAGGGGTCGTACGGGGACTATGCGCGCATCCTCGACGACCTGGAGACCAGCGGCCTGCACGAGCTGGAGCACGCCTGGCGCAAGAGCCTGCTGCGCCTGTCGGGGAACGACCTCGCCGACCTGCACAGCGCGTTGAGCCGCGGCGTGCGCGAGATCAAGGAGCGCATCCGCCCGGTCAACGACATCCTCGCCGGGCTGCCGTTCGCCGACGACGAGCACCGGCTCCGGATCGAGGCGCGCGACACGCAGTCCACGGTGCTGGCGCGCTTCCGCAAGGAGCTCCGCGACCTGCGCGAGCTCCTGGCGACGGACGCGACGGACGCCGAGCGCGAGCGGCGCTACGCCCGCACCGCCAAGGTCATCGACCGCATCCGCCGCACGGCACCGGACTTCGCGGACCTGGTGGACGTCCGCCGGCACGTGCGGCTCAGCGCCGAGAAGATCGACCTCGACGGGCGGCACGTCGCCCTGTACGACCACATCGGCGAGAAGTCGGGCGGGGAGTCGCAGGAGCTCGTCGCGTTCATCGTCGGCGCGGCGCTGCGCTACCAGCTGGGGGACGCAGGCGCCGAGCGGCCCCGGTACGCGCCCGTGTTCCTCGACGAGGCGCTCATCAAGGCGGACGCGCGGTTCACCGGGCGGGCCGTCGGCGCATGGCGCGGCCTCGGCTTCCAGCTCGTGATCGGTGCCCCGAACGACAAGTTCAGCGCCCTCGAGCCGCACGTCGACCTCAAGTACGTGGTGCTCAAGGACGGCGCGGGCCGCTCGCGCACCACACCGATCGCGGGGGTCCCGGACCCGGCGTGACCCGGGCGGGCTCCCCGCCCGGGCGGTGCGGTCAGCCGTCCGCCCCCGGGACCCGGTCGGTCACGTCCTCGTACGCCGCGGGCGCCGGAGCGGCGGACGGCGCGTAGACCAGCCGTAGGACCCCGGTCGGGAACGCCTCGGACGACAGCAGCCGCAGCGCGTAGAAGGGCTCGCCCTCGTCGAAGAGGCGCTCGCCGCGGCGGGCGGCCACGGGGTGGACGAGCAGCCTCAGCTCGTCGAGCAGGCCCGCCGCGAGCAGCTGTCGGACCACCGAGATCGAGCCGGCGACGAGCACCTTGCCCACCGCGGGGTCCTCCCGCAGGACCCGCACCGCCGCCACCAGGTCCGGCGCCGGCTCGGCGTTCCGCCACCCGAGGTCCTGGCCGCCCCGGGTCGCGACGACCTTGCGCACGTCGCCGAGCTGCGCCGCGAAGGTCGCGTCCTCGCCGCCCGCCGCCTCGCGGTCGGGCCACGCTCCCGCGAAGGAGTCGTACGTGACGCGGCCGAGCACCAGGACGTCGACGTCGCGGTAGTCCTCCGTCACGGCCGCACCCATGTGCTCGTCGAAGTAGGGGAAGTGCCACTCGGGATCGATCTCGGCGACCCCGTCGAGCGAGAGGAACAGGGTCGAGACGACGATGGCCATGCGGACCTCCGGGTGACGACGGGTCGGGGCCGACCGTGGGGTCGACGGATGTCACCGACGCTAGCGAACGGCGGCGACGCGGGGCCCGGGCGGCGGCCGTCCGGCCGGCCCAGGCCCGACCGGGTGAGAGCGCCCGTACGGGTGACCGGGCGCGGCGCGGTCAGGACTAGGGTGCCGAGCATGTTCGCCGCGGAACGACGCCAGGCGATCCTCGAGCTCGTCCGCGCGAACGGAGCCGTGCGGCTGCGGGACATCGCGGCGCAGGTCGGCACCTCGGAGGTCACGGTCCGCCGTGACCTGCGGCTCCTCGAGGAGCAGGGGCTGCTCGACCGCCGGCGCGGCGGGGCGGCCGCCCCGGGCGTGCTCTCGCAGGAGCCGACGTACGTGCAGAAGAGCCACACCGCGCTGCACGAGAAGCGCGCCATCGCGGCCCTGGCGGCGAGCCTCGTCGACGACGGCGACGCCGTCGTCCTCGGCGCCGGCACGACGACCGAGGAGCTGGCGCGCCGCCTCGTCGGGCGCCGCGACCTCACGGTGGTGACGAACTCCATGCTCGTCGGCACGCTGCTCGCGCACGCGCCGGGCGTGGAGGTCGTCATGACCGGCGGTCAGCTGCGCGGCTCGACGTTCGCCCTCGTGGGGAGCGCCGCGGAGCAGTCCCTCGAGGGCGTCCGCGTCCGGACGGCGTTCCTGTCCGGCAACGGGCTCACGGTCGCCCGCGGGCTGTCGACGCCGAACATGGCCGCCGCCAGCATGGACCGGGTGCTCGTCGGTGCGGCGCAGGAGCTCGTCGTCCTGGCCGACCACACCAAGCTCGGCGTCGACACGATGTTCCAGACGGCGCCGCCCGAGCACATCACCCGGCTCGTCACGGACGACCGGGCGGACCCGGAGCAGCTCGAGGGCCTGCGCGCCCTCGGCGTCGAGGTGCTGCAGGCGCGGGCCGGCTGAGCGGGCGGGCCTCGTGCGGCCGTCGAGGGCCGCCCCGGGTGGGCAGGCCACGTGACGAGGCGACGCGGCGTCAGCCCAGCGCCCGGAGCAGCGCGCGCGTCTGCGCGACGTAGTGCCCCCCGAACAGCAGCGCGTGCACGCCCACCGGGTAGAGCTGGTGCAGCGGCAGACGCCGGCGGCGGCCCGGCCGCAGCGCGTGCACGTCGTCGTACCCGGCGAGCACGTCGTCGAGGAACGGGGCGCCGAACAGCTCGAGCATCGCGAGGTCGCTCTCGCGGTGGCCGCCGTGCGCGGCGGGGTCGACGAGCGTCGCGCCCGCGGCCGTCCAGAGCACGTTCCCGGACCAGAGGTCGCCGTGCAGCCGCGCGGGCACGTCGTCGTCGTCCAGGTCGCCGCGCTCCAGGCGGCCGACGAGCGCGTCGAGGCGCCGCCGGTCCTCGTCGTCGAGGAGGCCCGCGCGTGCGAGCGCCTCGGCCAGCGGCTCCACCCGGCCGCGGGCGAGGAACTCGCCCCACCGCGACCACGAGCCGGTGACGAGCGGCAGGGGCTGGGCGAGCGGCCCGAACCACCCCGGTCCCCGCCAGCCCTCCGGGCCGGAGCCGAACGCGGGCGCGCCCGCGTCGTGCGTGCGGGCGAGCGCCGCGCCGAACGCCCGGGCCGCCGGGCGGGAGGGCGCCACGGGCTCGAGGCGCTCGAGGTCGAGGTGGTCGTCGCCGAGCGCGACCACGCGGACGACGGGGGCCCCGCCCGCGTCCGCGAGCCAGCGCAGGCCCGCCGCCTCCCACGCGAAGTAGCCGGCGGGGGCACCGGCGCGGCCCTTGCGGAACACCTCCACGCGGATGACGCCCCTCCCCGCCGCTCGCACCGGGGCGGCCCGTGCGCCAACCTAGCGGTGCGGACGGTCGCCGCGGAGACCCCGACGGGACGTCCGGACGAACGGGAGGAACGATGATCGTCGGCGTCCCCGCGGAGACCAAGAACCGCGAGTACCGCGTCGCCCTCACCCCAGCGGGTGCCCACCAGCTCGTGCGCGCGGGGCACGACGTGCTCGTGCAGGCCGGCGCCGGCGCCGGCTCGGCCGTGCCCGACGAGGAGTACGTCCGCGCCGGTGCGCGGATCGTGCCCGACGCGGCCGCCGCGTGGGGCGCGCAGGTGGTGTGCAAGGTCAAGGAGCCGACGCCCGCGGAGTTCGGCCACCTGCGCGAGGACCAGGTCCTGTTCACCTACCTCCACCTGGCCGCGGACCGCGCGGCGACGGACGCGCTGCTCGCGGCCGGGACGACCGCCATCGCGTACGAGACCGTGCGCGCGGCCGACGGCTCGCTGCCGCTGCTCGCGCCGATGAGCGAGGTGGCCGGCCGCCTGGCGACGCAGGTCGGCGCGTACCACCTCATGCGCAACGAGGGGGGAGCAGGGCTCCTGCTCGGCGGTGTGCCCGGCGTCGACGCCGCGAAGGTCGTCGTGCTCGGAGGCGGCGTCGTGGGCCGCCACGCGGCCGAGATCGCCGTCGGCATGCGGGCGGACGTGACGATCCTCGATCTGTCGATGCCGCGGCTGCGCGAGCTCGACGCGGCGTTCGGCGGCCGCGTCCGGACGCTCGCGTCCAGCACGTGGACCCTGGAGCGGGAGGTCGTCGACGCCGACCTCGTCATCGGCGCCGTGCTGGTGCCGGGAGCGCGCGCGCCGCGGCTGGTGGGCGACGACCTCGTGGCCCGGATGCGGCCCGGGTCGGTGCTCGTGGACGTCGCCGTCGACCAGGGCGGCTGCTTCGAGTCGACGCGCCCCACGACGCACGACGACCCGACCTTCCGGGTCCACGACGCGGTGTTCTACTGCGTCGCCAACATGCCCGGCGCGGTGCCGGTGACCTCCACCCGGGCGCTGACCAGCGTGACGCTGCCCTACCTCGCGGCGATCGCCGAGCACGGGTGGCGCGACGCCGTCGCCGCCGACCCGGGGCTCGCGGACGGCCTGACCACGCACGCCGGGCTGCTCACCAGCGCCGCGGTGGCCGCCGCGCACGGGTACGACGCCACCGACGTCGCCGCCGCGCTGCGATCGACGGCAGGATGAGCCAGGAGCGGGCCGTGTCCCGCCGTCCGGACCGCACCCGACCGACGAGGATGGCCCGATGACCGCCGAGCTCGACGCCGAGAACCCGTTCGCCCAGCCCTCGACCCTGCCGTACCGGCTGCCCGACTACGCGCGCATCCGTGAGGAGCACTACCGGCCGGCCGCGCTCGCGGCGATGGCGCTGCACCGCGAGGAGCTGGAGGCCATCGCGACGGACCCGGCCCCGCCGACCGTCGAGAACACGCTGGAGGCGCTCGAGTCCTCGGGCCGCGTGCTGCACCGGGTGCTCACGGCGTTCTTCAACCAGTCGAGCTCCGACTCCACGCCCGGGCTCGACGCGATCGAGGAGGAGCTCGCGCCGCTGCTCGCGGCGCATACCGACGCCCTGTACCTCGACGCGCGCCTGCACGCCCGGGTCGAGGCGCTCGCCGCGCGGGCGGAGGCCGGCGAGCTCACGCTCGAGCCGGACACGGCGTGGCTGGTCCACCGGCTGCTCGTCGAGTTCGTCCGCCACGGCGTGGCCCTGGAGCCGGCGGCTCAGGAGCGCCTGCGCGAGCTGAACGCCCGCATCACGTCCCTCGAGACGGCGTTCGGGCGCGAGCTGCTCGCCGCGAGCAACGCGGCCGCGGTCCTCGTCACCGACGAGGCGGAGCTCGACGGCCTGCCCGACGACGCGAAGGCCGCCGCGGCTGCCGCCGCGCAGGGACGCGGGCTCGACGGCTGGCTGCTGGAGCACGAGCTGTCCACGCAGCAGCCCGCGCTCGCGTCGCTGCGCGACCGGAACCTGCGCGAGCGCGTCCACCGTGCGTCGACCACCCGCGGGCTGGGCGGCGAGCACGACACCCGGCCGATCCTGCTGGAGCTGGCGCGGCTGCGCGCCGAGCGGGCACAGCTGCTCGGCTACGAGCACCACGCCGCCTACGTCGCCGCCGACGCGACGGCCGGGTCGGCCCAGGCGGTCGCGGACATGCTCGAGCGCCTGGCGCCCGCGGCGGTCGCGAACGCCCGGGTCGAGGCGCAGGCGCTCGAGGCCGCGCTGCAGGAGGACGTGCCGGGGGCGACGCTCGAGCCGTGGGACTGGGCGTTCTACGCCGAGCGGGTCCGCCGCGAGACGCGGGCCCTCGACGACGCGGCGCTGCGCCCGTACCTGGAGCTGGAGCGCGTGCTGACCGAGGGCGTCTTCCGCGCGGCGCACGAGCTGTACGGCCTGACGTTCGCGGAGCGGCACGACCTCGTCGCGTACCACCCGGACGCGCGCGTGTGGGAGGTGTTCGACGCCGACGGCTCCGGCCTCGGCCTGTTCGTCGGCGACTTCTGGACGCGGGAGTCCAAGCGCGGCGGCGCCTGGATGAACAACCTCGTCGACCAGTCCGGCCTGCTGGGCGAGCAGCCCGTCGTCGTCAACAACCTCAACGTGCCGAAGCCGCCCGCGGGCGAGCCCACGCTGCTCACGTGGGACAACGTCATCACGCTGTTCCACGAGTTCGGCCACGCGCTGCATGGCCTGTTCTCCGCGGTGCGGTACCCGTCCCAGTCCGGCACGTCCGTGCCGCGCGACTTCGTCGAGTACCCCTCGCAGGTCAACGAGATGTGGGCGTGGGACCCGACGGTCGTGCGGTCCTTCGCCGTGCACCACGAGACCGGCGAGCCCATGCCGGCGGAGTGGGTCGAGACGCTGCTCGCGGCGCGCCGCGACGGGCAGGGCTTCGCGACCACGGAGTACCTCGCCGCGGCGCTGCTGGACCAGGCCTGGTACCGGCTCGCCCCCGAGGACGTCCCGACGGACGTCGAGCAGGTGGAGGCGTTCGAGGCCGCCGCGCTGGAGGCCGCGGGCGTCGCGTTCGCCCCGGTGCCGCCGCGGTACCGGACGTCGTACTTCAACCACGTCTTCGGCGGCGGGTACTCGGCGGGCTACTACTCGTACATCTGGTCGGAGGTGCTCGACGCGGACACCGTCACGTGGTTCGAGGAGAACGGCGGGCTCCGCCGCGAGAACGGCGACGCCTTCCGCGCCCGGCTGCTGTCGCGCGGCGGCTCCCTCGACCCGGTGCAGGCGTTCCGTGAGCTGCGCGGGCGGGAGCCCGACCTCGCGCCGCTGCTGGCGCGACGCGGGCTGGACGCGGCGGCCACGGCATGAGCACGCGGGCCGAGGACGAGGTCGTCGGGATCTGCCGGGACCTGCTGCGGATCGACACCTCCAACTACGGCGACGGGTCCGGTCCGGGGGAGCGCGCGGCGGCGGAGCACGTCATGGGCCTGCTCACCGAGGTCGGGCTCGAGCCCGAGCTGTTCGAGAGCGCGCCGGGGCGGGCCAACGTCGTCGTCCGGCTCGAGGGCGCCGACCGCAGCCGGCCGGCGCTGGTGCTGCACGGCCACCTCGACGTGGTGCCGGCGCGCGCGCAGGACTGGTCGGTCGACCCGTTCGCGGGCGAGGAGGTCGACGGCCTCCTGTGGGGGCGCGGCGCCGTGGACATGAAGGACATGGACGCGATGATCCTGGCCGTGGTGCGCCAGATGGTCCGCGAGGGCCGTCGCCCGGCGCGGGACGTCGTCGTCGCGATGTTCGCCGACGAGGAGGCCGGCGGGGCGATGGGCGCCCGGTGGGCGGTCGACCACCGCCCGGAGCTGTTCGAGGGCGCCACGGAGGCGATCAGCGAGGTCGGCGGCTTCTCCGTGGAGGTCGGCGGCACCCGCGCCTACCTGCTGCAGACCGCCGAGAAGGGCCTGTCGTGGATGCGGCTCGTCGCCGACGGACGCGCGCAGCACGGCAGCCAGGTCGCCGTGGACAACGCGGTGACCCACCTCGCCGACGCCGTCGCCCGGCTCGGCCGGCACGCGTGGCCGACGCACCTCACGCCGACCGTCCGCGCGCTCCTGGAGGGCGTCGCGGAGCTGACGGGCCTGCCTCTCGACGAGGAGGACCCGGACGCCGTCGCGCGGCTCGTGGAGGCGCTGGGCCCGGCGTCGCGCTTCGTCGGCGCGACGCTCCGCCACACGACGAACCCGACGCAGCTGGAGGCGGGCTACAAGGCCAACGTCATCCCGGGCCGCGCGGAGGCCACCGTCGACGGCCGGTTCCTGCCGGGGCGCGAGGAGGAGTTCGTCGCCACGGTGGAGGAGCTCGCCGGCCCGCACGTCCGGGTCGAGCGGATCCACCACGACATCGCCGTCGAGGCGCCCGCCACGGGCTCGCTCGTCGACGCCATGACCGACGCGCTGCACGCGGAGGACCCGGGGGCCGTCGTGCTGCCGTACATGCTGTCCGGCGGCACGGACAACAAGTCGCTCGCCCGGCTGGGCATCACGGGCTACGGCTTCGCGCCCCTGCGGCTCGGCCCGGAGCTCGACTTCGCGGGCATGTTCCACGGCGTCGACGAGCGCGTCCCGGTCGACGCGCTGCGCTTCGGCACCCGCGTCCTCGACCGGCTGCTCGCCACCTGCTGACCGGCGCGGGGCCGGCCGGCCCCGCGCCGGACGGTCAGTCCGTCGTCTCCTCGAGCGTGCTGCGCACGCGGATCACCTTGCGGCGGAGCCACACCCGCCGGTGGCCGCCCACGTACAGCACCGACCGGGCGAGCTCCCAGCGGCCGTACTCGGCCTGCTCGGTGAGCATCCGCCGGGTGTCGCCGCCGCTCGTCGTGTGCGGGATCGTCAGCACGCGGTACTCGTACTGCCCACCCTGCGCCGCCCACTGGCTGCGACGCGTCCCCTGCTGTGCCCCGGTCTGTCCGGATGCCATCGCACCACCCTCCGTGACGTGAGGTCGTCGTCGAGGAACTGCGCTGCCATTGTGACCCCGGCGGCGCTACGGTCGTGCCATGACCGTCGACCCGCGTGCCGCCCTGGACAGGCTCGTCGCTGCCCTCGAGGCCCACTACACCGCCGTCGTGCAGCGTCACGGCGACGACGACCCCGCGGTCGACGACGCGTACGACGTGCTCGCCGACGCGTTCGAGGTCTACGACGACGCGCTCGGGACCGTGCACCACGAGGCCCTGCCGTTCTACCTCGCGGAGGAGGACGACGAGGACGACGACGAGGACTGGGACGACGAGTTCGAGGACGACCCGGACGCCGACGACGAGGCGGAGGTCGACGACCTCGCCGAGGACGCGAGCGAGCCGGCGCGCTGACGCGCCGCCCGCCCCGCCGGACGGCGGCGCCGGCTAGATCACGCCCAGCGCGAGCATCGCGTCCGCGACCTGCGTGAATCCGGCGATGTTCGCCCCGGCGACGTAGCTGCCCGGGCGGCCGTACTCGTCGGCGGTCTCGAGGCACCGCTCGTGGATGCCGTGCATGATCTCGGCGAGGCGCGCCTCGGTGTGCTCGAACGACCAGCTGTCGCGCGAGGCGTTCTGCTGCATCTCGAGCGCGCTCGTCGCGACGCCGCCCGCGTTCGCCGCCTTGCCGGGCACGAACACCACCCCCGCGGACTCCAGCACCCGGACCGCCTGCGGCGTGCACGGCATGTTGGCGCCCTCGGCGACCACGACGCAGCCGCCGCGCACGAGCGTCTCGGCGTGGCCTCCGTCGAGCTCGTTCTGCGTCGCGCAGGGGAGCGCGACGTCGCACGGCACGTCCCACACCGAGCCGTCCTCGACGAACCGCGCGCCGCTCTCCGCCGCGTACACGGCGATCCGCTCGCGCCGCGCCTGCTTGACGTCCTTGAGCAGCTCGAGGTCGATCCCCTTGTCGTCCACGACGTAGCCGCTGGAGTCGGAGCACGCGACGACGACCCCGCCGAGCTGCTGCACCTTCTCGGCGGCGTACAGGGCGACGTTCCCGGACCCGGAGACGACGACGCGCCGGCCGTCGAAGGACGCGCCGCGCGCCGCGAGCACGTCCTGCACGAAGAACACGGTGCCGTAGCCCGTCGCCTCGGTGCGGACCTGCGAGCCGCCCCAGGTCAGGCCCTTGCCGGTGAGCACCCCGGACTCGTACCGGTTGGTGATGCGCTTGTACTGGCCGAACAGGTAGCCGATCTCCCGCCCGCCGACGCCGATGTCGCCCGCGGGCACGTCGGTGTGCTCGCCGATGTGGCGGTAGAGCTCGGTCATGAACGACTGGCAGAACCGCATGATCTCGGCGTCGGAGCGACCCTTCGGGTCGAAGTCGGAGCCGCCCTTGCCGCCCCCGATCGGCATGCCGGTCAGCGCGTTCTTGAACACCTGCTCGAACCCGAGGAACTTGACGATGCCCAGGTAGACGCTGGGGTGGAAGCGCAGGCCGCCCTTGTACGGGCCCAGCGCGGAGTTGAACTCGACGCGGAACCCGCGGTTGAGCTGGACGCGCCCGGCGTCGTCCACCCACGGCACCCGGAAGATGAGCTGCCGCTCGGGCTCGCACAGGCGGCGGATCACCGCGGCGTCGGTGTACTGCGGGCGCTTCGCCACCACCGGACCCAGGCTCTCGAGCACCTCGCGCACGGCCTGGTGGAACTCGAGCTCACCCGGGTTGCGCCGCAGCACCTCCGTGTAGACGTCCCCGAGCGCGTCGTCCAGTGCCGTCATCGTCCTGCCCTCCCGTCGGGCGGCTGCCGCCGCCGTGCGGCCCGGCCGCCGGCCGGTGCCGCCTGCACCCGAAAGCACGGCACTGTGCCAGAGGTGCACGGGAGGTGCGCCGGATGCCCGGGGTGCGGACGGCTCAGAACCGCTCGGGGTAGCCGACGGGCGGTGCGCTGACCTCGTCGAGCGCCGCCGCGACCTCCGCCGGCAGCGGCAGGTCCAGCGACGCCAGCGAGCCCCGCAGCTGCGCGGCGGTCCGGGCGCCGACGACGGCCGACGCGACGTGCGGGCGGCTGCGCACCCAGGCCAGCGCGACCTCGAGGGGCTGCCGCTCGAGACCGGCGGCGGCCGTGGCGACGGCCTCCACGACGGCGCTGGACGCGCCCGCGAGGAACGGCTGCACGAACCCGGCGAGGTGGGCGGACGCGGCGCGCGAGTCCGCCGGGATCGTGCGCCGGTACTTGCCGGTCAGCACGCCCCGGCCCAGGGGCGACCAGGCGAGCAGCCCGGCGCCGAGGGCCGCGCACGCGGGGAGCACCTCGCGTTCTACCCCGCGCTGCAGCAGCGAGTACTCGCTCTGGACGGCGGCCAGGCCGACCTCGCGCTCGAGCAGCGACGCGGCGCGCGCCACCTGCCAGCCCGCGTGGTTCGACAGGCCGACGTACCGCGCGCGCCCGCTGCGCACCGCGAGCGCGAGCGCCGAGACGGTCTCCTCGAGCGGGGTGCGCGGGTCCGGGGTCTGCACGAACCACAGGTCGACGTGGTCCGTGCCCAGCCGGGCCAGCGACGCGTCGAGGGAGTCCAGCAGCCCGCCGCGCGACGCGTCCACGACGTTGCCGCCGGGCGTGCGCCGCACGCCGGCCTTCGTGGACAGCACGACGTCCTCGCGAGCGACCACGTCGCCCAGGAGCGAGCCGAGCAGCAGCTCGGCCCCGCCCTCCGCGTAGGAGGCCGACGTGTCCACCAGCGTGCCGCCCGCGTCGACGAAGTCCCGCAGCTGCTCGGCCGCGTCGTGCGGGTCGGTGTCGCGGCTCCAGGTCATCGTGCCCAGGGCCAGGGACGACACCCGCAGCCCCGTGCGGCCGACCTGGCGCTGATCCATGCCCGCACCCTAACCGGGGGGACCGCGACGCACGGGTCACCCGGTGGGTGACGTCCGCCTCGGCCACCAGGCCCGCGACCCGCCGCGGTCCGGCGCCTGCCGGCCCGCCCCGGGCGGCTAGGGTGGCGCGTCGTGGCGGACATGGGAGCGGGCGAGGCGATCATCCTGGGCCTCGTGCAGGGCCTGACGGAGTTCCTGCCGATCTCCTCGAGCGCGCACCTGCGCATCGTGGGCGACCTCATGGGCTCCGACCCGGGTGCGGCGTTCACCGCGATCACCCAGCTCGGGACCGAGACCGCGGTGCTGCTCTACTTCCGGCGCGACATCGCCCGGATCGTCGGCGCGTGGTGGCGGGCCCTGCGCGGCGCGCACGGCAGCGACTGGCGCTCGCGCGCGGGCATGCCGGCCGGGGCACCGGCCGACCACGACGCGCTCATGGCGTGGTTCATCGCCCTCGGCACCGTGCCGATCGTCGTCCTCGGCCTGGCGTTCCAGGACTCGATCGAGGGCGTCTTCCGGAACCTGTGGCTCGTGGCGCTGACCCTCGCCGGCTTCGCGCTCGTCCTGGGCTGGGCCGACCGCCGCAGCCGCCGGGAGCGGACCCTGGAGCAGCTCACCGCGCGGCACGCGGTCCAGTTCGGCCTCTGGCAGGCGCTCGCGCTCGTGCCGGGCGTCTCCCGCTCCGGCGGGACGATCACCGGCGGCCTGCTCATGGGGTACACCCGCGAGGCGGCCGCCCGGTACTCGTTCCTGCTGGCGATCCCGGCCGTGTTCGGCTCGGGGCTGTTCCAGCTCGCGTCGAGCCTCGACGAGTTCGGCACCGCCGGGACGCCGGGGCTGGCCCCGACGCTGATCGCCACGGTCGTCGCGTTCTTCGTCGGCTACCTCGTCATCATCGCGTTCCTCAAGATCGTCTCGACCTTCAGCTACGCGCCGTTCGTCTGGTACCGGCTGGGGCTCGCGGCCCTCGTCGTGCTGCTGCTGCTCACCGGCACGCTCGACGCGGTGCCGCAGGCCTGACGCGCCTCAGAGCCAGCCCGAGCGCCGGAACAGCCGGTAGAGCACCACGCACACGACGGCCATGCCGGCCAGGACGAGCGGGTAGCCGTACGTCCACGACAGCTCCGGCATGTGGCGGAAGTTCATGCCGTAGATGCCCGCGACCAGCGTGGGCACCGCCGCGATCGCGGCCCACGCCGAGATCTTGCGCATGTCCTCGTTCTGCCGCACCGAGACCTGCGCGAGATGGACCTGCAGCATCGCGTCGAGGAGGGAGTCGTGGCCCTCGAGGTGCCGGTCGATGCGGTCCGCGGTGCCCTGCACGTGCGGCAGCCAGGCGCGTGCCGGGTGCTCCACCGACGGGTCCTCCGTGTCGGAGATGAGGTCGGGCAGCACGGACGTGACGGGGCCGAGCGCCCGGCGCGCCTCGGCGATCTCGCGCTTGAGGTCGTAGATGGGCTCCAGCGGGTCGTCGGTGCGCTCGGTCGAGAACACCAGCCGCTCCATCGTCGCGACCGCCTCGCCGAGCGCGACCTCCACGTCGGCCGCGGAGCCCACGAGCGTCTTGAGGACGGCGGCCAGGACCTGCTGCACGCCGGGCCCGGTCATGGCCGGCCCGTTGCACAGGCGCGCGGCCGCGTGGTCGAGGACGGCCGCGTCCCCCTGCTCGGCCGTGATGACGACGTGGTCGGTCACGACGCACGTGAGCGTGCCGGTGTGCACGTCGCGGGTCTCCTCGACGAACGACAGGGTCGGCGCGGTGAGCACGACGTCGCCGTCCGGGGTGCGGTCCACCCGGGCGCGACGCGAGTGACCGGCGTCGAGCGCGTGGGCGAGCGGCCCGCGGTGCTCCAGGACCGCGATGGTCGTGTCGCTGCTGCCGTAGCGGCGCGCGGCCTCCGGCACGTCGCCGGGTCGCGCGACGATCACCCACGTCGCCTCGACGCGGTCCCCGGCGCCCGGCGGCAGCTCGCGCCACGCGCCCCCGACGAGCGTCAGGACGCGGTCCCTGGCCGCCGCGTCGGTCGTCGGTGCGCTCGTGCCGGTCGCTGTGCCCACCTGCGCATCATCGCCCCGCGGCGCCCGTCCGCGCAGCGAGGCCGCGCCGGGGTGCTCCACCGGTCTGCCCGCGGGCGGACGGCGACGGGCGCGGCGGGCCGGGCGGCCGCTCGCCGTTAGGCTTCGCTGGTGCTCACCTGGCCGCCGCCGCAGATCCCGCAGCTCCCCGGCCGAGGGGAGCAGGTGCGGGTCCACGACAGCTCGACGGGCCGGACCGTCGTCGCCGCGAGCGGCCCCCGGGCGACGCTCTACGCGTGCGGCATCACCCCGTACGACGCGACCCACCTCGGCCACGCCGCCACCTACGTCGCGTTCGACCTGCTGGTCCGCGCCTGGCGCGACGCCGGCCTGACGGTGCGGTACGCGAGCAACGTGACCGACGTCGACGACCCGCTGCTCGAGCGCGCGCAGGCCACCGGCGTCGACTGGCAGGAGCTCGCGCGCGACCAGGTCGCCCTGTTCACGGAGGACATGACGGCGCTCGGCGTCGTGCCGCCGGACTCGTGGCGCGGCGTCGTCGAGTCGGTCGGCGACGTGGTCGCCGCCGTCGAGCGGCTGCTCACGGCCGGGCTCGCGTACCGGGTGCCGACGCCCGAGGCCGACGGCGGCACCGAGCTGGGCGACGTGTACGCCGACGTGGCGGCGGACCCCCGGTTCGGCTCCGTCGCCGGGCTCGACGACGCCACGATGCGCGCGCTGTCCGCGGAGCGCGGCGGCGACCCCGAGCGTCCCGGCAAGCGCCACCCCCTGGACCCGCTGCTGTGGCGGCGCGAGCGGCACGGCGAGCCGGCGTGGGACGGCGGCTCGCTGGGTCGCGGACGACCCGGCTGGCACATCGAGTGCACCGTCATCGCGCGCGACGCCCTCGGCGAGTCGTTCGACGTGGAGGGCGGCGGCAGCGACCTGCTGTTCCCGCACCACGAGATGAGCACCTCGCACGCCCGGGGCCTCGGCGGCCACGGCGGCGCCGTCCACGTGCACGCGGGCATGGTCGGGCTGCACGGCGAGAAGATGAGCAAGTCACGGGGCAACCTCGTGCTCGTCTCCGCCCTGCGCGCGCAGGGCGTCGACCCGATGGCGGTCCGCCTCGCCGTCCTCGCGCACCACTACCGCAGCGACTGGGAGTGGACCGACGAGGTGCTGTCCGAGGCCCAGGCGCGGCTGGAGCGCTGGCGGCGGGCGCTGTCGGGCAACGGCGGTCCCGACGCCACCGGCGTCCTCGCCGGCGTGCGGGCGGCCGTGGCCGACGACCTCGACGCCCCGCGGGCCCTCGCGGTGGTCGACGCGTGGGTGGAGCAGGCGTTCGTGCTCGCCGCGCAGCCGGGCGCGGTGCTCGTCGAGGGCGCGCCGGGCGTGGTGGCACGCACCATCGACGCGCTGCTCGGCGTGCGCATGTGACGACGGCCGGACGGGCCGCTCCCGCCGCGCGGCCCGGGGCTCAGCCCGCGCCGGTGCCCTTGTCGCGGCGCCGCAGGTAGCGCTCGAACTCCTGCGCGATCGCCTCGCCGCTCGCCTCCGGCAGGTCGGCGGTGTCCTTCGCCTCCTCCAGCTGGCGCACGTACTCGCCGATCTCGGCGTCCTCGCCCGCGAGCTCGTCGACCCCGTGCTGCCACGCCTGGGCGTCGTCGGGGAGCTCGCCCATCGGCACCGTCTCGCCGAGCAGCTGCTCGAGGCGCTGCAGGACCGCGAGCGTCGCCTTCGGCGACGGCGGGTGCGCGACATAGTGGGGGACGGCCGCCCATAGCGACAGCGCGCGCAGACCGCGCGCCTGCGCCTGGTGCTGCAGCACGCCGACGATGCCGGTCGGGCCCTCGTAGGTGTTCGGCTCGAGGTCGAGGTGCTGGCGCACGTCGGCGTCGTCGCTGCTGGCCGTCACCGGGATCGGCCGGGTGTGCGGGACGTCGGCCAGCAGCGCCCCGAGCGAGACGACGGTGCGCACGCCGAGGCCGGCCGCGATGTCGAGCAGTTCGGCGCAGTACCGGCGCCACCGCATCGACGGCTCGATGCCGTGCACGATGACGACCGTGCGGCCCGTCGGCGTCGTGGCGACCGACACCGTCGTCGTGGGCCAGGTGATGGTGCGCCGCCCGTCCGCGCCGAAGCCGATGACCGGACGGTTCACCTGGAAGTCGTGGTACTCCTCGGGGTCGAGCTCGTCGACCTCGGTGGCGCCCCACACCTCGTCGAGGTGCTCGAGAGCCTGCGTGACCGCGGACCCGGCGTCGTTCCAGCCCTCGAAGGCGGCGAGGAGGACGGGGTCGCGGTCGGGGAGCTGGCCCTGCGTGGCGTCGTCCATCCGTCCAGCGTAGGACCCCGGCGGGCGGGGGAGCGGCAGGGGCGCGGGTACCCTCGACGGGATGCCGACGAACCCCGCGCGCCCCGACGTGCCCGCAGCCGACCTCGCCACCGACCTCGCCGCCGAGCCCGTCGCGGCCCCCCGGCTTCCCGCCGCGGTGCTCTGGGACATGGACGGCACGCTGATCGACACCGAGCCGCTGTGGATCGCCGCCGAGACCGATCTCGTCGGCTCGTTCGGGGGGACCTGGACGCACGAGGACGGCCTCGCCCTGGTCGGCGGCCCGATGACGCAGGCCGCGGCCGTCCTGCAGGAGCGCGGCGTCGACCTGCCCGCCGACGAGATCATCGACGTGCTCAACGCCCGCGTGGCCGCGGGCGTCGCGGCCAGCACGCCCTGGCAGCCGGGCGCCCGCGAGCTTCTCGCGGCTCTCTCGGACGCCGGTGTGCGGATGGCCCTGGTCACGTCGTCGTTCGAGGTCCTGGCCGAGCCGTTCGCGCGCACGGCCGGCTGCTTCGAGGTCGTCGTCGCCGGCGACCGGGTGCGCGAGCCGAAGCCCTCGCCGGAGCCGTACCTCACCGCCGCGGCCGCGCTCGGCGTCCCCGTCGAGCGCTGTGTCGCGGTGGAGGACTCGCGCTCCGGCATCGCCTCCGCGACGGCGGCGGGCGCGCGGGTGCTCGCGGTCGAGGCGCTGGTGCCGGTCGAGCAGCGCCCGGGGCTGAGCCGCGTGCGCGGGCTGGACACGGTGTCCGTGGCCGACCTGGCGCGGATCGCCGCCGGCGAGACGCTGGACCTGCTGCCCGCCTGACGGGCGTCGCCCGCCGAGCCGGCGGGTCAGGCCGGGACGACGCCCGTGGCACGCTCGACGGCGCCGGGGGGCACGACCGGCGGGGTGCCGCCGAACGACGGGCACAGGTCGCGGAACGCGCACCAGTCGCAGAGCTTCGACGGCTTCGGCCGCCAGTCGCCCGAGCGTGCCGTGTCCTGGATCCCGGCCCAGATCGACCGGACGCGCGACTCGACGGTCGCCATCTCCGCCTCGGTGGGCTCGTGCGCGAGGACGACCCCGTCGCCGAGGTACTCCAGCTGCAGGCGCTTGGGGAGCACGCCGCGCGTGCGCCAGATGACGTACGCGTAGAACCGCATCTGGAACAGCGCCGAGCTCTCGAACCCCGGGCGCGGCGAGCGGCCCGTCTTGTAGTCGACGACCCGCACCCAGCCGTTGGGCGCCACGTCCACCCGGTCCACGACGCCCCGCAGGTGCGGCCCGTCCTCGAGCTCCGTGCTCACGGACAGCTCGCGGGCGCGCGGCTCGAGGCGCGTCGGGTCCTCCAGCGTGAAGTACGTGGACAGCAGGGCCCGCGCCTCGGCGAACCAGCGCTGCGGGACGTCGGGGTCCTCCTCGTCGGCGAGCAGGTCGACGAGCTCGGGCGCCTGCTCGACCATCTCGGCCCAGCGCACCGGCACGAGCCCGTGCGCGGCCTCGACGGTGCGCTCGGCGGCCGGGAGCTCGAACAGGTGCTCCAGCACCGCGTGCACGAGGGTGCCGCGTGCCGCGGCGGCGCTCTGCGGTTCCGGCAGGCGGTCGACGACGCGGAAGCGGAACAGCAGCGGGCAGCGCAGGAAGTCGTTCGCGCGCGACGGCGACAGCCCAGGCCGGGACGGGCGACGCACCTCGGCGTCCGCACCCTCCGCGGCGGCTCCCGAGGTCGTCAGGTCGGGGGCGGCGGGCAGGGCGAGGTCGGTCGTCACGGCACGAGGGTAGGCAGGCGCGCCGACAGGCCCGCCCTCGACCCGCCGATGCGGACGACCACGCCGGCGCGCCGCGGGGGTCCGCCGGCGCCACCTAGCATGAGGGCCGTGAGCACCCCGCAGCAGGAGCACGCCCGTGGCTGGACCGTCGGGCGGGTCGCGGGGGCGCCGATCATCCTGACGCCGAGCATGCTCGTGCTCGCCGTCGTCCTGACCCTCGTCGTCACGCCGTCGATCCGGTCGCAGGCCCCGGAGCTCGGCGGCGGCATCTACCTGGTCGCGGCGGCGTTCGTCGTCCTGCTCCTCGCGTCCGTGCTGGTGCACGAGATCGCGCACGGCGTCGTCGCGCGCGCCCGCGGCCAGCAGCCGTTCGAGTTCGTCCTCACCCTGTGGGGCGGCCACACCTCGTTCGGCGGGCTCGCGCCGACGCCGGCGACCAACGCGCTCGTCGCGATCGTCGGCCCGGTGGCGAACCTCGTCCTGGCGGGCGCGTTCCTCGGGCTCGCCCGGGTCGTGGACCCCTGGTCGGTCGCGGCGCTCCTGCTCTACTCGGGCGCCGTGACCAACGGGTTCGTCGCGGTCTTCAACCTGCTGCCCGGCCTGCCCCTGGACGGTGGCCGCGTGCTCGAGGCGGTGGTCTGGGCGGTCACGGGGGACCGGCACCGTGGGACGGTCGCGGCGGCCTGGGTCGGCCGCGCGGTCGCCGTTGCGGTCGTCGCGTGGGTGCTCGCCGTCCCGCTCGTCGAGGGACGCTCGCCCGACCTGTTCGCCGTCGTGTGGGGCGTGCTCATCGGCGGGTTCCTCTGGTCGGGGGCCTCGGCGTCGCTGCGCGGCGCGCAGCACGGCCGCGCGGCCGAGGCGCTCACGATCGACGCCGTGGGGACGCGCGCGGTCGCCGTCGCGCACACGACGTCGGTCGCGGAGGCGGGCGCCGCCGCCGCCACGGCCGGCGCGGCCGAGGTCGTCCTCCTGTCGCCCGACGGTCGTCCCGCCGCCTACGTCGACCGGGCGTCGGCCGCCGCCGTGCCGCCCGCGCAGCAGCCCACGACGCCCGTGACCTCGGTCGCCGTCGCGCTGCCGGGCGGAGCCGTCGTGGACGCGTCGCTGTCGGGACGCGCCCTGCTCGAGGCGCTGGCGGGCGCGCTCCAGCTGTCGCCGGTCGTGGTCGGGCTCGTCGACGGGCGCGTCGTCGCCCTCGTGCGCACGCCGGACGTCGTGCGCGCCCTGGACCCCCGCGCCGCCCGCACGGCCTGACCGCCCGGGTCCGGCGGGCGCGCGGGCGCCTAGGATCGTCGGTCGTGACCACCGACGCGCCCACCGGCGCCCACCTGCGCCGAGGCCCGTTCCGCGAGGGTGAGCGCGTGCAGCTCACCGACCCGCGGGGCCGGCTGCACACCATCACGCTCGCCCCGGGCGCGACGTTCCACACGCACCGCGGCTACCTGCGCCACGACGACCTCGTGGGCGCGCCCGAGGGCACGGTGGTGACGAACACCGCGGGGATCGAGTACCTGGCGCTGCGGCCGCTGCTCGCGGACCACGTCATGTCGATGCCCCGCGGCGCCGCGGTCGTCTACCCCAAGGACGCCGGCCAGATCGTCACCATGGGGGACATCTACCCGGGCGCTCGGGTCGTCGAGGCGGGCGTCGGGTCCGGCGCCCTGACGATGTCGCTCCTGCGCGCGGTCGGCGACGGCGGGAGCCTGCACTCGATCGAGCGGCGCGAGGACTTCGCCGAGATCGCCCGCGGGAACGTGGAGGGCTTCTTCGGCGGCCCGCACCCGGCGTGGGAGCTCACGGTGGGCGACCTGGCGGACGTGCTGCCGACGGCCGCCGGGCCGGGCACGGTCGACCGGGTGGTGCTCGACATGCTCGCGCCGTGGGAGAACCTCGACGCGGTCGCGACGGCTCTCGCGCCCGGCGGTCTCCTGCTCTGCTACGTCGCCACCACCACGCAGCTCTCGCGGCTCGCGGAGGACCTGCGCAGCGACGGCCGGTACACCGAGCCCGAGGCGTGGGAGTCGATGGTCCGCGGCTGGCACCTCGAAGGGCTGGCCGTGCGCCCGCAGCACCGGATGATCGGGCACACGGGCTTCCTGCTGACGACCCGCCGGCTCGCGCCGGGCGTCGAGGCGCCGCAGCGCAGGCGCCGGCCGGCCAAGGGGTCGTACCCGGTGGCCGAGGACGGCGCGCCGCAGCCGGACGCCGAGCTCTGGTCGGAGGAGGCGATGGGGGTGCGCGTGCCCTCCGACAAGCGCGTGCGCCGGCTGCGCCGCGACGTCGGCCGGCCCCGGGAGACGGGCGCTGCCGCGCCCGCGCCGGAGGCCGACGACCAGCCACCGGTCGGGTGACCCGCCCGGGCCGCCGGAGGCGTACCGTGCGTCGTCCCGCACCCGTGCGCATCCGCGGTTAGGGTCGTCGGACCAGCGGGCAGTTCGCACAGCGCGGTGCACCCCCACCTTGCAGAAGGAGGTCGTGCGATGACGGACCCGGCAGCAGGACGAGACCTGCAGCGCGAGCTCGCGGTGCTCGCGGCCAAGAACGAGCGGCTCAGCGAGGCGCTGGTGGCGGCGCGCGAGCAGATCCTCGAGCTCAAGCGCCAGGTGGACGACCTGGCCAAGCCCCCGGGCACCTACGCGACGTTCCTGGGCGCACGGGCGGACGGCACCGTCGACGTCGTCTCCGCCGGCCGCAAGATGCACGTCGGCGCCAGCCCGGCGCTGGACGTGCAGCGGCTGCGGCCCGGCCAGGAGGTCATGCTCAACGAGGCGCTCACGGTCGTCGAGGCCGGCGGCTACGAGCAGGTGGGCGAGCTCGTCACGGTCAAGGAGCTGCTGGGCGAGGGGCGCGTGCTCGTCGTCGGGCGCGGCGACGAGGAGCGGGTCGTGCGGCTCGCCGGGCAGGTCGTGGACGCGAAGGTCCGCGTCGGCGACGCGCTGACGGTCGACTCGCGCAGCGGCTTCGTCTTCGAGGTCATCCCGCGGGCCGAGGTCGAGGAGCTCGTCCTCGAGGAGGTCCCGGACATCGAGTACGAGGACATCGGCGGGCTGGGCCCGCAGATCGAGACGATCCGCGACGCCGTCGAGCTGCCGTTCCTGCACCCCGAGCTGTTCCGCGAGCACGGGCTCAAGCCGCCGAAGGGCGTGCTGCTGTACGGGCCGCCCGGGTGCGGCAAGACGCTCATCGCGAAGGCCGTCGCGCACTCGCTGGCGGCGACGGCGGCCGCGGCCCGGGGCGACGACGTCGCCGCGGCGCGCAGCTACTTCCTCAACGTCAAGGGCCCCGAGCTGCTGAACAAGTACGTCGGGGAGACGGAGCGACACATCCGCCTCATCTTCGCCCGGGCGCGGGAGAAGGCGTCGCAGGGCCACCCGGTGGTCGTGTTCTTCGACGAGATGGAGTCGCTGTTCCGCACCCGCGGCACCGGCGTCTCCAGCGACGTGGAGACGACGATCGTGCCGCAGCTCCTCTCGGAGATCGACGGCGTCGAGCGGCTGGAGAACGTCATCGTCATCGGCGCCTCGAACCGCGAGGACATGATCGACCCGGCGATCCTGCGGCCGGGCCGGCTCGACGTGAAGATCAAGATCGAGCGCCCCGACGCCGAGGGCGCCCGCGAGATCTTCGGCAAGTACCTCACGCCCGACCTCCCGATCCACGCCGACGACCTCGCCGAGCACGGCGGCAGCGCCGCGGCGGCCGTCGAGGGGATGATCACGCGCGTCGTCGAGCGCATGTACACCGAGAGCGACGAGAACCGCTTCCTCGAGGTGACGTACGCGAGCGGCGACAAGGAGATCCTGTACTTCAAGGACTTCAACTCCGGCGCGATGATCCAGAACGTCGTCGACCGGGCGAAGAAGACCGCGATCAAGGACCTCCTCGCGACGGGCCAGCGCGGCATCCGCGTCGACCACCTGCTGAGCGCGTGCGTCGACGAGTTCAAGGAGAACGAGGACCTGCCGAACACGACGAACCCCGACGACTGGGCGCGGATCTCCGGCAAGAAGGGCGAGCGCATCGTCTTCATCCGGACGATCACCCAGGGCAAGAAGGGCGTCGACGGCTCGCGGACCATCGAGACGGTGACGAGCACGGGCCAGTACCTCTGACGGCCCGCACGGCGCCCCGTCGGCCGCGCCCGGCGGGCCCGGCCGTGCGTGCGCGCGGCGGCCGGCCACCTAGGCTGGCGGCGTGAGCGTGCGCCGGGTGATGGGGATCGAGACCGAGTACGGCATCCTCCAGCCGGGGCGGCCGCTCGCCAACCCGATGCTGCTGTCGTCCCACGTCGTCGCCGTGCACGCCGCGGCGCGGGACGGCGCGCGCGGCAAGGCGCGCTGGGACTACGACGACGAGGACCCGCTGCACGACGCCCGCGGCTTCCACCTCCAGCGGGCGTCGGCGCACCCGTCGCTGCTCACGGACGACCCGGCCGCGCCGGCCCCCTCGGGCGACGGCCCGCAGGAGCTGCCGCGCTCCGCGGTCGAGGAGTACGAGGACCCCGGCGCGGCGAACGTGATCCTCACGAACGGTGCGCGGCTCTACGTCGACCACGCGCACCCCGAGTACTCCTCGCCCGAGGTGACCAACCCGCTCGACGCGGTGCTGTGGGACCGGGCGGGGGAGCAGGTGATGCTCCAGTCGGTGCGCGGGCTGGCGAGCAACCCCGCCCTGCCCGACGTGGCGCTGTACAAGAACAACGTCGACGGCAAGGGCGCGACGTACGGCACGCACGAGAACTACCTCGTCGACCGGGCCGTCCCGTTCACCGACCTGGCGGCACGCCTCATCCCCTTCTTCGTGACCCGCCAGGTGTTCACGGGCGCCGGTCGGGTCGGCCTCGGGCAGCGCGGGGAGCGCGCCGGCTTCCAGCTGTCGCAGCGGGCCGACTACGTCGAGGCGGAGATCGGGCTCGAGACGACCCTGCGTCGCCCCATCGTCAACACGCGCGACGAGCCGCACGCCGATCCCGACCGGTGGCGCCGGCTGCACGTCATCGTCGGCGACGCGACGATGCTCGAGGCGGCGACGTACGTGCGCCTCGGCACCACGTCGCTCGTCCTGTGGCTCCTCGAGCGGCAGGTCGCCGACGGCGGCTCCGGCGGCGCGCTCGCCGCGCTGGACCGGCTCGCGCTGCGCGACCCGGTGGCCGCGGTGCAGCAGGTCAGCCACGACCTGACCCTCACGGCCCGCCTCGACCTGGCGGACGGGCGCACGCTCACCGCGCTGGAGGTCCAGCGCGGGTACCTCGAGGCCGTCCGGACGGCGGTCGCGCACGTCGGCGACGAGGTGGACGAGCAGACGGCGGACGTGCTGCGCCGCTGGGAGTCGCTGCTGGACCGGCTGGGGTCCGACCCCGCGACGTGCGCGCGCGAGGTGGAGTGGCTCGCCAAGCTGCGGCTGCTGGAGGGCATGCGGCGCCGCGACCGGCTCGAGTGGGACCACCCGCGCCTCGCGGCCGTCGACCTGCAGTGGTCCGACCTGCGGCCCGAGCGCGGGCTCTACCACCGGCTCGTCGGCGCCGGCGCGGTGGAGCTGCTGGTCACGCCGGAGCAGGTCGCCCGCGCGGTCGTGCGCCCGCCGGAGGACACCCGCGCCTACTTCCGGGGCGAGGCCGTCTCCCGGTACGGCGGCGAGATCACGGCGGCCAGCTGGGACTCGGTCGTCTTCGACGTGCCCGGCTCGAGCACGCTCCAGCGCGTCCCGATGCGCGACCCGCTGCGCGGCACCCGCGCGCACGTCGGCGACCTGCTCGACGCCAGCCCGGACGCGTCCGCGCTGCTCGCGGCCCTGGGCTCCTGACCCCTCCCGTGGACGGCGCGCGGGCGGCGTCCCCGATCGGGCCTAGGGTGGATGCCTAGGGTGCTACCGAGCACGAGCACGACGCCGGGAGGTCAGCATGGCTGGTCAGGAGCAGATCCGTCCGCAGCGCCGGGACGACGAGCCCGACGACGCGCCCGAGCCGGTCGCCCCGACCGTCCAGAACCGCGACGCCGAGGTGGACGCCCTCCTCGACGAGATCGACGACGTGCTCGAGTCCAACGCGGAGCAGTTCGTCCGGGGCTTCGTCCAGAAGGGCGGTCAGTGAGCGCCGATGAGCGTCCCGACACCTCCGCTCGACCGCTCGGCCGGGCGGCTGCCCGACGCCTTCCGCACGGCCGGGTCGTCGTCCTTCGTCGAGTTCCTCACCGGTCACGCCCCGCACCTGCTGCCGGGGAACCGCCCCTTGCCGGTCGGTGAGCTGCAGGTGCCGCACGGCACCACGATCGTGGCGCTGACGTTCCCCGCGGGCGTCGTCGTCGCGGGCGACCGGCGCGCGACCATGGGCTCGATGATCGCCAGCCGCGAGATCGAGAAGGTCTTCCCGGCCGACGAGTACTCCGCGGTCGGCATCGCCGGCACGGCCGGCCTCGCGGTCGAGCTCGTCCGGCTGTTCCAGCTCGAGCTCGAGCACTACGAGAAGATCGAGGGCAGCCTGCTGTCGCTCGAGGGCAAGGCGAACCGCCTGGCGACGATGATCCGGGGCAACCTCGGCCTGGCCATGCAGGGGCTCGCGGTCGTCCCGCTGTTCGGCGGCTTCGACCTGGACCGCCGGGTCGGGCGGATCTTCTCCTACGACGTGACGGGCGGGCGCTACGAGGAGCACGACCACCACGCGGTCGGCTCCGGCTCGGTGTTCGCGCGGGGGTCGCTCAAGAAGCTGTGGCGCCCCGACCTCGACGCGGCGGGCGCCGTCCGCGTAGCGGTCGAGGCGCTGGTCGACGCCGCCGACGACGACTCGGCGACCGGCGGCCCCGACCGCACGCGCGGCATCTGGCCCGTCGTCGCGACGGTGACGGAGTCGGGCTACCTGCGCGTGCCGGACGAGCAGCTGCGGGAGGTCGCCGAGCTGGTCGAGGCCGAGCGCCGGATGACGCACGAGGGCCGCGGGGGTGCGCGATGAGCATGCCGTTCTACGTCTCGCCCGAGCAGCTGATGAAGGACCGGGCCGACTTCGCGCGCAAGGGCATCTCGCGCGGGCGCTCGGTGGTCGTCCTGCAGTACGACGACGGCATCGCGTTCGCCACGGAGAACGCCTCGCGCGCGCTGCACAAGGTCTCGGAGATCTACGACCGCATCGCGTTCGCCGCGGTGGGCAAGTACAACGAGTTCGAGAACCTGCGTGTCGCGGGTGTGCGCTACGCCGACCTGCGGGGGTACTCCTACGACCGGGCCGACGTGACCGCCCGGGGCCTCGCGAACGCGTACGCCCAGACGCTCGGCACGGTCTTCACGACCGAGTCGAAGCCGCTCGAGGTGGAGATCGTCGTGGCCGAGGTCGGCCGGGCGCCCGAGGGGGACCAGATCTACCGGCTCACCTACGACGGGTCGGTGGCCGACGAGCACGGCTACGTCGTGATGGGCGGGCAGGCGGAGCGGCTCGCTGGGCTGCTGGCGGACGGCTGGCAGCCCGGCATGACGCTCCAGCAGGTGCTGGCGCTGGCCGTGCGCGTGCTCGGCTCGCCGACCGACGAGGGCGCCGAGCAGCGCCCGATCCCCGCGCAGCAGCTCGAGGTCGGCGTGCTGGACCGCACGCGCCCCCGGCGCGCGTTCCGCAGGGTGGCCGGGGCGGCGCTCGAGGACCTGCTGGGCGCAGGATAGGGACGGCGGCTCGGTCGGAGCCCGGCGCGGGGAGGAGCACGCGATGGACAGGCGGATCTTCGGTCTGGAGACCGAGTACGGCGTGACGTGCGCGGCCCAGGACGGGCGAGGGCTCTCGGCCGACGAGGTCGCGCGCTACCTGTTCCGCAAGGTCGTCGCGTGGGGCCGCTCGTCGAACGTGTTCCTGCGCAACGGCTCGCGGCTGTACCTGGACGTCGGTTCGCACCCGGAGTACGCGACCGCGGAGTGCGACGACGTGCGCCAGCTCGTCGCCCACGACCGGGCGGGCGAGCGGATCCTCGAGGGGCTCGTCGCCGACGCCCAGCAGCGCCTCGAGCACGAGGGGCTGCCGGGCCGGATCCACCTGTTCAAGAACAACACCGACTCGGCCGGGAACTCCTACGGCTGCCACGAGAACTACCTGGTGCGCCGCCAGGGTGACTTCGCCCGGCTCTCCGACGTCCTGGTGCCGTTCCTCATCACCCGCCAGATCCTCACGGGTGCGGGCAAGGTGCTCACCACGCCGCGGGGCGCCCTGTACTGCCTGTCCCAGCGCGCGGACCACATCTGGGAGGCCGTCTCCAGCGCGACGACGCGCTCCCGCCCGATCATCAACACGCGGGACGAGCCGCACGCCGACGCGGAGCACTTCCGGCGTCTGCACGTCATCGTGGGCGACTCGTCCATGTCCGAGACGACGACGATGCTCAAGACCGGGTCCACCGACCTGCTGCTGCGCATGGTCGAGGCGGGCGTCCCGATGCGCGACATGTCGCTGGAGAACCCCATCCGAGCGATCCGCGAGATCAGCCACGACATGACCGGGACCCACCCCGTGACGCTCGCGAGCGGGCGCACCGTCACCGCGGTCGACCTGCAGGAGGAGTACCTGTCGCGGGTGAGCGACTTCGTCGCGACGCAGGGCGGCGGCACGCCCGAGGTGAAGCAGGTGCTCGAGCTCTGGGAGCGCGGCCTGCGCGCGCTGCGGACCGGCGACCTCTCGCTCGTCGAGCGCGAGCTGGACTGGGTCATCAAGTACCGGCTGATCGAGCGGTACCGGGCGAAGCACGGCCTCGAGCTCTCGGACGTGCGCGTGCAGCGCCTCGACCTCGCGTACCACGACATCTCGCGCACCGAGGGCCTCTACAACCTGCTCGCCGCGAAGGGCCTGGTCGAGCGCGTGACGACCGACCTCGAGGTGTTCGAGGCGACCGCCGTGCCGCCGCAGACGACCCGCGCGAAGCTGCGCGGCGACTTCGTGCGGGCCGCGCAGGACGCGCGGCGCGACTACACCGTCGACTGGGTGCACCTCAAGCTCAACGACCAGGCGCAGCGGACGGTCCTCTGCAAGGACCCGTTCCGCTCGGTCGACGAGCGCGTCGACCGGCTCATCGAGTCGATGTGACCGCCTCCTGACGACGTCCGGCGCCGCGGCGGCACCGGACGGCCCGGCGCCTCAGCCGGGCGCCGTACAGTAGGCGCGGCCGTGCCCGGACGGACGCGGCGCCCCGGGTGGAAGGACGGTCGTGCGACGAGTCGCTGTGGCCGGCGCGATCGTCGCGGCCGTGTCGGTGCTGCTGGCGTGCAGCCCGCCCGAGGAGCCGGTGGCCGAGGTCACGGTCTCCGGCAAGCCCGGCGAGCGGCCGATCGCCACGTACGTCACGCCGCTGACCGTGACCGAGCCCTCGTCGTGGGCGGTGTGGCCCGGCACGGGGGAGCGGCTCGCCGACGACGGCCCGGTCCTGCTCGACTACTGGATCGAGAACGCCACCGACGCCTCGCTCGTGCGCGAGAGCTACTCCACGGGTCCCGCGCCGCGCCTGCTCACCGCGGAGGAGCTCGGCGCCGACCTGTACGCGACGCTGCACGGCCAGCGCGTCGGCGCGCGGCTCGTGCAGCTCAGCCCCGCGGACGCGGAGGGGGGCACGCCCTACCCGACCGTCACGGTGCTCGACGTGCTGCCGACCCGGGCGGACGGCGAGAAGGTGCCGCCGCGCAAGGGGCTGCCCAAGGTCCGGCGCAGCGACTCCGGCGAGCCGTCGATCAAGGGGAGCAAGGCCGACCCGCCCACCGAGCTCGTCGCGCAGCCCCTCGTGCGCGGCTCCGGCCGGCAGGTCGCCGAGGGCGACACCATCACGGTGCAGTACACCGGCTTCTCGTGGAAGACGGGGGAGCCCTTCGACTCGACGTGGTCGGTCGGGCTGCCCGTCTCGTTCTCCCTCGACGAGGTCCCGGCGTGGTCCGAAGGGCTGGTCGACCAGACGATCGGCAGCCAGGTCATGCTCGTCGTGCCGCCGACGTACCGGCTCGGCGTGACCGACAGCCAGGAGCTCAAGGGCCAGACCGTCGTGTTCGTCGTCGACATCCTCGACTCGCGCGCGCCCGACCCCGACCAGGAGCCGACCCCGTGACCCTCGCCGTGCGCGTCATCCCCTGCCTGGACGTCGACGCCGGGCGCGTCGTCAAGGGCGTCAACTTCGAGAACCTGCGCGACGCGGGCGACCCCGTCGAGCTCGCGCGCCGGTACGACGCGGAGGGCGCCGACGAGGTGACGTTCCTCGACGTCTCGGCGTCGGCGCAGAACAAGGAGACGACGTACGACGTCGTCCGGCGCACCGCGGGCGAGGTGTTCGTGCCGCTGACGGTGGGCGGCGGCGTCCGGACGCCCGACGACGTCGACCGCCTGCTGCGCGCCGGCGCCGACAAGGTCGGCGTCAACACGGCCGCGATCGCACGCCCGGAGCTCATCGGCGAGATCGCGCAGCGGTTCGGGAGCCAGGTGCTGGTGCTGTCGGTCGACGCGCGCCGCGTGACGGGGGACGTCTCGACGCCGTCGGGCTTCGAGGTGACGACGCACGGCGGCAAGCGGGGGACCGGCATCGACGCGGTCGGGTGGGCCGCGCGCGCAGCCGAGCTCGGGGCGGGCGAGATCCTGCTCAACTCCATGGACGCCGACGGCACGGAGGCGGGGTTCGACCTCGAGATGATCCGCGCGGTGCGCACGGAGGTCGGCGTGCCGCTGATCGCGTCCGGCGGCGCGGGGACCGTCGACCACTTCGTCGACGCCGCCCGCGCGGGCGCGGACGCGGTGCTCGCCGCGAGCGTCTTCCACTTCGGCCAGCTCACGGTGCGCCAGGTCAAGGACGCGATGCGGGCCGCGGGGGTCGTCGTCCGCTGACCCGGTCCGGCCGGCCGGACGGCCGGGTCGGACCGGTCGACGGGCAGGGTCGGGCGGGTCGGACGGCCGGCTCAGACGGGCAGGGCCGCCGTCAGCGCGTCGGCGCCCGGGCCCTCGACGTGGACGTCCGCCGCCGTGCCGCGGCCGGTGAGGTGCAGGAGCAGCTCGCTGACCTCGCCGCGCACCACCGCGGTGCCCTCGCCCCGCGGGCGGCGCACCCGCGCGCGCACCTCGTCCTCCCGGACGAGGACGACTCCCGCGTGCACGCCGCGCAGGCGCAGCGGCGCCATCCGCACGAGGGAGCGCCACAGGTGGTCGGAGAGCCCGGCGTCCAACGGGCGCGGGTCGGCCGCGCCGGCGCCCCGGCGCACGTCCTCGGTGTGGACGAACAGCTCGACGGAGTCGGCCGCGTCCCCGGCCCACGCCGTCGGGTGCCACGCCGGCGGCCGCTTCGCGACGCGCGCGACGAGGGCGCGGTAGGCCGCGTCGTCCGTCACCGTGGCCGCCAGCTGCTCGACGCGCCGGTCGGCGAGCGACGTGACGCGGGGCAGCAGCAGCCCCAGGCCGACGGCCGGCGAGGTCTGGCGCAGGACGACGTGCGCCGCGAGGTGGCGCGCCTGCCAGCCCTCGCACAGCGTGGGTGCGTCGGGCGGCACCGCCGCCAGGGCGTCCACGAGCTCACGACGCAGCGCCTGGTGCCAGGTCATGGGGGCATGCTGCCACGCGGCGGGGCGGTGTGGGCGGTGCGTGAGAGCATGAGGTCCTTCCCCCCGCTCACCCCCGAGGAGGTCGTCGGCGTGCCCTCGCGTGCCCCTGCCGTCGCCGTGGACCAGCCGCCCGTCGCCCTCCAGGGCTCGGTGGCGCGACGCTCGCTCGGGCTGCTGTGGCGCGGGATCCGCTCCCAGCGCGGCATCTACGTGCTCGCGATCGGCACCTCGGCGCTGTTCGGCGCGCTCACCGTCGCCGTCAGCCGCGCGCTGGGCTGGGCGACGGACGCGGTCGTGGTGCCCGCCCTCGCCGGGGACGAGGCGGCGCGCGCCCGGCTCGGCCAGGCGGGGCTCGTCCTCGCGGCGGTCGCGGTGTCGCTCGCCCTCGCGGTGGTCGGGCGGCGGGTGTGGGCCGGCATGGGCGTCGCCCGCATCGGCGAGGACCACCGGCTGAAGGTGACCCGCCAGTACCTGCGGCTGCCGATGACGTGGCACCGCGAGCACCCGACGGGTCAGCTGCTGTCGAACGCCGGCGCGGACGTGGAGGCGGCGACGGGCGTCTTCAACCCGCTGCCCTTCGCCCTGGGCGTCGTCGTCATGCTCGTGGTGGCGGCCGTCGAGCTGCTGCGCACGGACGTCTGGCTGGCCGCCGCCGCGCTCGTCGTGCTGCCGCTCGCGGTCGTCGCCAACCTCGTCTTCCAGCGCAAGGCCGCACCCGCGGCGCAGCGCGCCCAGCAGCTGCGCGCCGAGGTGGCCGACGTGGCGCACGAGTCGTTCGAGGCGGCTGTCCTGGTCAAGTCGCTCGGCACGCAGGACCGCGAGGAGGAGCGCTTCTCGGCCCGCGCGGCCGAGCTGGCGGCCGCCAACGTGCACGTCGGCAAGGTCCGCGCGTTCTTCGACCCGGTGATCGACCTGCTGCCCAACCTCGGCACGCTGCTGGTGCTGCTCGTCGGCACCGTGCAGGTGCAGGCCGGCCGGGTGGGCACGGGCGACGTGGTCGCGGCCGCGTACCTGCTGGTGCTGCTGGCGATCCCCGTCCGTGCGTTCGGGTGGGTGCTCGGCGAGCTGCCCCGGGGGCTCGTCGGCCACGACCGCATCGCGCGCGTGCTCGACTCCCGCGGCGCGCTGGCGGAGGGCGCCCAGCGCTGGTCGCCCAGCGGGTCCGGGGCCCGCGTCGAGGTCGACGACGTGACGCTGCGCGTGGCGACGCCGGAGGGGCCGTACGAGATCCTCCACGGCGTCTCGCTCGACGTCGCGCCGGGACGCACGGTCGCGGTCGTCGGGCCGACCGGCTCCGGCAAGTCCACCCTCGTGCAGCTGCTCGCCCGGCTCTCCGACCCGACGACGGGCGCCGTGCGCGTGGACGGTCACGACCTGCGGAGCCTGCACCCCGCGGACCGGGCGCGGCACGTGGCGTTCGTCGCGCAGAGCGCGTTCCTCTTCGAGGACACCGTGCGGGGCAACGTCACGCTCGCGGACCGGGACGGCGACGGCGCGCCCGACGACGACGCGGTGTGGGACGCGCTGCGTCTGGCACGCGTCGACGACGTGGTCCGGGCACTGCCCGGCGGGCTCGACGCGCCGCTCGGCGAGCGCGGCGCCAACCTCTCCGGCGGGCAGCGCCAGCGCGTCGCCCTCGCCCGCGCGCTCGTGCGGCGTCCCCGCGTCCTCGTGCTCGACGACGCGACGTCCGCGGTCGACCCCCGCATCGAGCGCGAGATCCTCACCGGCCTGCAGGGCGGCCAGGGTCGGCCGACGGTCGTCCTGGTGGCCTACCGGATGTCGTCGGTGCTCCTCGCGGACGAGGTCGTGCACCTCGAGGACGGGCGCGTCGTCGACCGCGGCACCCACGCGGAGCTCCTGGCGCGCGACCCGGGCTACCGCGAGCTCGCGACGGCGTACGAGCGGGAGAGCGAGCGGCGCGCCGCGGCCCGCGAGGACGCGCTGGACGACGAGGGGCTGGACGGCGAGGCCCTGGACGACGAGGCCCTCGACGACGGGCTCGGCGGGGACGTGCCCCAGGACGCGGAGGTGGACGCGTGAGCGACGCGCGGCTCGCAGGCACCAGCACGCTCGGCGTGCGCGCGACCGTCCGCACGGGCGTGGAGGTGTCGCCCGAGCTCGTGCAGGGCCTCGGGGTCACCCTCGCCCTGGCGGTCGTCGCGTCCGTCGGCCGGGTGCTGGTGCCCGTCGCGGTCCAGCAGACCGTCGACACCGGCATCCTCGCGGCGGGCGGGCCGGACGTGCCGCGCGTCGTGACGCTCGTGGCCCTCACGCTCGTCGGGCTGCTCGCGGGTGCCGTCTGCACGGCGGCGGTCAACGTGCGCCTGTTCCGTTCCAGCGAGGCCGGGCTGCTGACGCTGCGGACGCGCGCGTTCCGCCACGTGCACGACCTCTCGGTCCTCACGCAGGGCACCGAGCGGCGCGGCTCGCTGGTCTCGCGGGTGACGTCCGACGTCGACACCATCTCGCTGTTCGTGCAGTGGGGCGGCATCCAGCTGCTCGTCTCGGTGCTGCAGATCTCGGTCGCCACCGTGCTCATGGCCGTCTACTCGTGGCAGCTGACGCTGCTCGTCTGGGCGTGCTTCGTGCCCCTCGCCCTCGTGATGCCGCGGCTCCAGCGGCGCGTCAACGACCGCTACACGCGGGTGCGGGAGGCGTACGGCGCGATGCTGGGGACGGTCTCGGAGTCGGTCGTCGGCGCGGAGACCATCCGCGCGTACGGCGTCGGCGCCCGGGCGCAGCGCGCGCTCGACGCGACGATCCGTGCGACCCGCGTGGCGCAGATCCGGGCGCAGAACCTCGTCGCGGTGGTCTTCGGCACCGGGACCCTCGTGGCGAACCTCGTCCTGGCGGTCGTCGTGGTCGTCGGCACGCTGCTCGGCGTCGCGGGGGAGCTGACGGTCGGGCGCCTGCTGGCCTTCGTGTTCCTCGCCCAGCTGTTCACGTCGCCGGTCCAGATGGCGACGGAGATCCTCAACGAGCTGCAGAACGCCGTCGCCGGCTGGCGCCGCGTGCTGGGCGTCCTCGAGACGCCCGTGGACGTCGTGGAGCCCGAGGCGCCCACGCCGAGCCGCCGCGGTCCCGCGCGCGTCGAGCTGCGCGGTGTCGGGTTCGCCTACCCGGACGGGCCGCCGGTGCTGCACGACGTCGACGTGGTCGTGCCCGCCGGGTCGACGGTCGCGGTCGTGGGCGCCACCGGGTCGGGCAAGACGACGATCGCGCGGCTCGTCGCCCGCTTCGTCGACCCGACCGCCGGCGCCGTCCTGCTCGACGGCGTCGACCTGCGGCAGATCGCGGGCGAGGACCTGCGCCGACGCGTGGTCCTGGTGCCGCAGGAGGGCTTCCTGTTCGACGGCACGGTCGCGGAGAACGTGGCGTACGGCGTCCGCGGCGAGGACGACGTCGACGCGGTCGTCCGCTCGGCGGTCGAGGCCCTCGGCCTCGGGCCGTGGGTGGAGGAGCTGTCCGCCGGCCTCCAGACCCCGGTCGGGCAGCGCGGCGAGGCGCTCTCGGCGGGGGAGCGGCAGCTCGTCGCGCTCGCGCGCGCCTACGTCGCCCAGCCCGACGTGCTGCTGCTCGACGAGGCGACGTCGGCGGTCGACCCCGCGACGGAGGTGCGGATCGCCCGGGCCCTGGAGAGCCTCACGCGCGGGCGCACGACGCTGACCATCGCGCACCGGCTGTCGACCGCCGAGGCGGCCGACCAGGTGGTGGTCGTCGACGCGGGGCGGGTCGTCGAGGCCGGCCCGCACGCCGAGCTCGTGGCGCGCGGCGACCTGTACGCCACCATGCACGCCGCCTGGGTGGCGCACACGCGCTGACGGCGAGTCCCCGCGGGCCGGACGGCGGGCCGGACGGCAGGCGCGGACCGTGCCCGGCCGGTCCCGCCGCGCGTGGCAGGATCGGGGCGTGCAGCGTGCCTCGAACCTCGACCCGGCGATCGCCGACCGACTCAAGCGTGACGACGACGGGCTGGTCGCGGCCGTCGTGCAGCAGCACGACTCGCGCGAGGTGCTCATGGTCGGCTGGATGGACGACGAGGCGCTGCACCGCACGCTCACCAGCGGCCGCGTGACGTTCTGGAGCCGCTCGCGCCAGGAGTACTGGCGCAAGGGCGACACGTCCGGCCACGCGCAGTACGTGCACGCCGTCAGCCTGGACTGCGACGGGGACGCGCTGCTCGTCGAGGTCGACCAGGTGGGCGCCGCGTGCCACACCGGCGCGCGCACCTGCTTCGAGGCCGGCGGGCCCCTGCCGGTGGTCGTGGGCGCGCGTCCGGAGGGGGCCCGGTGAGCGACGCGACGAGCACCCCGGGCTCCGCCGCGGGCGCGGGCACCGCGCCGGACCCCCGCCCGCAGGTGGCCTGGGGCGAGACGTGGCCGACGCTCGACGGGTTCCGCGACCTCGCGCGCAGCCGGAGGGTGGTCCCGGTGGTCCGCCGGGTGCTGGCGGACGACGTCACGCCCGTGGGCCTGTACCGGACGCTCGCCGCCGGCCGGCCCGGCACCTTCGTGCTGGAGTCCGCGGAGGCGGACGGCACGTGGTCCCGCTGGTCCTTCGTCGGCGTCCGGTCGCGGGCCACGCTGACCGTGCGCGACGGCGAGCCCGTATGGGTCGGCGACGTGCCCGTCGGGGTGCCGACCTCGGGCGACGTGCTCGACGTGCTGGGCGGGACCCTCGACGTGCTGCGGACGCCCGCGATCCCGGGCCTGCCTCCGCTGACCGGCGGCCTGGTCGGCGCGCTCGGCTGGGACATCGTCCGGCACTGGGAGCCCACGCTCTCGCGCAAGGCGCCGGAGGAGCTCGACGTCCCCGAGCTGACGCTGCTGCTCGCGACCGACCTGGCCGTCGTGGACCACCACGACGGCTCGGTGTGGCTCGTCGCGAACGCGATCAACTTCGACGACACGGACGAGCGCGTGGACGAGGCCCACGCGGACGCCGTGCGCCGGCTCGACGCGATGCAGGCGGACCTGCTGCGCCCGGCGCCGCCCGCCGTGTCGGTCCTGGCGGACGTGCCGGAGCCCGAGATCGCGTTCCGCTCCACGCGGGACGAGTTCGAGCAGCAGGTGCGGTTCGGCAAGGAGGCGATCCGCGACGGCGAGGTGTTCCAGGTCGTCGTCTCGCAGCGGCTGGACCTGCCGTGCCCGGCCGAGCCGCTCGACGTGTACCGGGTGCTGCGCACGATCAACCCGAGCTCGTACATGTACTACGTGCAGCTGCAGGACGCCGACGGCCGCGACTTCGCCGTCGTCGGCTCGAGCCCGGAGACGCTCGTGAAGGTCACCGGCGACCACGTGACGACGTTCCCCATCGCGGGCTCCCGCCCGCGCGGCGCGACCCCCGAGGAGGACCGGGCGCTCGTCGACGACGTGCTCGCCGACCCCAAGGAGCGCGCGGAGCACATCATGCTCGTCGACCTGTCGCGCAACGACCTCGCGAAGGTGTGCGACCCCTCGACCGTCGACGTCGTCGACTTCATGGCGGTCAAGAAGTACTCCCACATCATGCACATCACCTCGACCGTGGTCGGGCGGCTGCGCGCGGGCGCCACGGCGCTGCAGACGCTGACGGCGACCTTCCCGGCGGGCACGCTGTCGGGGGCGCCGAAGCCGCGGGCCATCGAGCTCATCGACGAGGTGGAGCCGGCCCGGCGCGGCACCTACGGCGGCACGGTCGGGTACTTCGACTTCGCGGGCGACATGGACATGGCCATCGCGATCCGCACGGCCCTGATCCGGGACGGTCGCGCGCACGTCCAGGCCGGCGGCGGCATCGTCGCCGACTCCGTGCCGGCGCTCGAGTACGCGGAGTCGCGGAACAAGGCGGCCGCCGTCGTCCGGGCGGTGCAGGTCGCCGCGCGCCTGCGGCGACCGGGCGCGTGAGCCCGGCGACGGGGCCCGACGAGCCGCAGGTGCCGGACCCGCACCGCACGCCCGGCCGTGGGGGCGGGACGAGGTCCGCGGGCCGCGGGCGTGCGGCGGTGACGCTCCTGCTGGCGGCGGGCGTGACGGCCCTCACCGCGGTCCCGACGTGGCTGACCGCGACCGCCACGTCGGCCCTGCAGGGCCAGGTGGAGGTCACGGCGTCG
>NZ_HE978588.1:2664891-2762140 GCF_000312005.1 Cellulomonas massiliensis JC225 | reverse complement strand
GTGCCGTCCGGCCCGTGGTGCTCGCCGCGACGGGGGTCGGCGGGTCGGGGCCCGTCACGGTCGGCGTCGCGCCCTGGGCCGCCGTGGCGGTCGGGGTCCTCGACGTGCTGCTCGCGGTGTGGTTCGTGCGGGTGTCGCGGTCGTGGGGGTCGACGCGGGGGCACGAGCAGCCGTCCGCTCGTCCTGCGGCGGGTGCGGCGGAGCCCGACGAGCGCGACGACTGGGACGCCCTCTCGCGCGGCGACGACCCGTCGTGACGGCCGGCGCCGCCCGCCCGCCCGACACGGTGCGCGGCGGAGGCGGCCACGACGGTCGGGCCGGCGGCAGGTCCGCTAGGGTGATCGCGACGCACCAGGAAAGGCACCATCCCCATGGCTGACAGCTCGCTCGCGCACCGCGCGCAGAACGCGACCCGGACGGAGACCGTCAACCTTCCCCGTTCGGCCCCGCCGACGAACCACGGCAAGACGACCGCCGCGTGGGTCACCGTGTGGATGATCCTCGTGGGTGCCCTCGTCGCCTCCGTCGCGGTCGCGCTGGCGCAGATCCCGCTGTTCGTGGTCGGCCTCGGCGTGATCGTCGCGGGGCTCGTCGTCGGCGGCCTGCTGCGGCTCGCGGGCCACGGCCAGGGCGGCGAGGCCACGAAGGCGCGCCAGGCCCGTTCCGGCGGCCACTGACCGTCCCGGAGCCAGCAGGACCCGCACCACTCGGCGCGTTCCCGTCGCGTCGTGTCCCGACCGGCCACGCCGGCCGTACCCCTCGGAGGATCGATGTCGACGCCGAACGACCCGCAGAACCCCTACGGATCGCCGCAGGAGCCCGGCAGCTCGGGTGAGCAGCCGCCGCAGGCGCCGCAGTACGGCTCCCCGCAGCCGCCCCAGTACGGCGCGCCGCAGTACGGCGGCTCGCAGTACGGCCCGCCGCCGTCGGCGAGCCCGTACCCCGCGGGTGGCTACCAGCAGCCCGCCGGCCCGCCGCCGAACAACTACCTCGTCTGGGCGATCCTCTCGACCGTCCTGTGCTGCCTGCCGCTCGGCATCGCGTCGATCGTCTTCTCGACGCAGGTGAACTCGAAGTGGCAGATGGGCGACGTCGCGGGCGCGCAGGCCTCCGCCGACAAGGCGAAGAAGTTCGCGATCTGGTCCGCCATCGCCGGCGTCGTCGTCGGCGGCATCTACCTGGCCCTCGTCTTCGCGGGCGTCCTGTCGCAGAGCAGCACGACCGGCTACTGACCGACCCCTCCGACGTGACCCCGGCAGCCGCCCCGACCGACGCCCCCGGCGTCGGGTCCGGGGCGGCTGCCGCGTCCGGGCACGGGCTGCTGCGCCGCGTGGCCGCGCCGCTCGCCGCGACGACGGTCGCGCTGGCGGGGGTCCTCGTCGTGGCCACCGTCGACCCGCACGAGCCGGGGCACTACCCGACGTGCCCGTTCCTGTGGCTCACCGGCCTGTACTGCCCGGGCTGCGGCTCGTTGCGCGCGGTGCACGACCTCGCGCACCTCGACGTCGCGGGGGCGTGGGGGATGAACCCCGCGCTCGTGCTGGCCGTGCCGTACCTCGTGCTGTCGGGGCTGGCCTGGTGGCGCCGCGCCGCCACGGGCGCGCCACGGGCCCGCCTGGCACCCGCCTGGGTGATCTGGGGGGTGCTCGTGGCGATCTGCGTGTACTGGGTGGCGCGCAACGTGCCTGTGCTGGCCCCGTGGCTGGCACCATGAGCCCCGGCGGCCGGACGGCCGGTGCGCCGTCCCGTCCGTGACCGACCGATGGAGCAGCATGTCGACCTCCGAGCCCCACGACCCGTACGCCGCGCCCACGGGCGGTGACGGCGGCGCCCAGCCCGCGTCCCCGTCGTCGCCGGGCGCCGGAGCGCAGCCCTCGGGGCCGGAGCAGGGTGCCGCGGGGGCTCCGTCCGGGCAGCCGCACGAGGGCGGGCCGCAGTACGGGTCGCCGCAGTACGGAGCGCCGCAGTACGGCGCTCCCCAGTACGGGTCACCGCAGTACGGGTCACCGCAGTACGGCGCCGCCCAGCCGCAGTACGGGGCGCCGCAGTACGGGTCGCCGTACCCGTACGCGCAGCCGGGCTTCGGGTCGACCGAGAAGAACGACCTGGGCATCTGGGCGCTGGTGCTGGGCATCGCGTCGTTCGTGCTGTCCTGCATGTTCCTCACCGGGATCCCGGCGATCATCCTCGGCCGCAAGGCGCAGCGCGCCGCCGACGAGGGACGCGCGAACAACCGCGGCATGGCGACGGCCGGACTCGTGCTGGGGTGGGTGGCCGTCGGCCTGAGCGTCGCCGGCGTCCTGCTCTTCGGCGTGCTGCTCGCCGTCGGGGCGTTCTCCTCGACCGGGTACGACTCGTACTCGTACTGACCGGCTCCACCTGACGATCGCGCGGGGCTCGGGCGTGCAGCGCAGGGACGCCAGGGCCGCCGGCGACCGGGCGGCCTGGTGGACCCCGCCCGCGACGGTCGCGGCGGCCGTCGCCGGGGCGCTGGCGCTCGTCGCGGTCCGCGACCCGCACCGGCCCGGCAGCTGGGGGCTGTGCCCGTCCCTGGCGCTCACCGGCTGGGCGTGCCCGGCGTGCGGCGGCCTGCGGGCGACGTGGGACCTGCTGCACGGCGACGTGGCGGGTGCGTGGGCGTCGAACCCGCTGTGGGTGGCCCTCGTGCCGCTGGTGGTCGCGGCGTGGCTCGCGTGGGCGGTCCGCCGGCGGGCGGGTCGCCCGGTGCGCGTGCCACCCGTGCTGGGCGTCGTGCTGCTGGCGGTCACGGTCGTGTTCGGTCTGCTGCGCAACCTGCCGGCCACCGGGGGCGTGCTCGGGCCGTGACGCCGCGGCGCTGACGCACGGGCGCGAGGCACGCGGGCCGGGGCCTCGGCAGGGACGGTTCGTCCCACCTTCCGGGCTGTGTCCGGGGTCACGAGCGGGCCCCTCTACGATGGGTCGGACGAACCAGCCCGTGCCGAGTCGAGCGCGGGCGCGCAGCGGGGAGCGGGGTGAGTGTCGGTGACGGTGCTCGATGACATCGTCGCGGGCGTCCGGGAGGACCTCGCCGTCCGGGAGGCGGCGGTGCCGCTGGCGGAGCTCAAGGAGAAGGCCCAGCGGCGCCCGTCGGCGATCGAGTGCCTGGGCCGGCTGCGGCTCGAGGACGCCGTGACGGTGATCGCCGAGGTGAAGCGGTCGAGCCCGAGCCGCGGCTCGCTGGCGCCGATCACCGATCCGGCGTCGCTCGCGGCCGAGTACGAGAAGGGTGGCGCCAGCGTCATCTCCGTGCTCACCGAGCAGCGCCGCTTCAACGGCTCGCTGGCGGACCTGGACGCGGTGCGCGCGCGGGTCGACATCCCGGTGCTGCGCAAGGACTTCGTCGTCACGCCGTACCAGGTGTGGGAGGCGCGCGCGCACGGCGCGGACCTCGTGCTGCTCATCGTCGCCGCGCTCGAGCAGACGGTGCTCGAGTCGCTCGTCGAGCGGGTGCACTCGCTCGGGATGACGGCGCTCGTCGAGGTGCACGACACCGAGGAGGTGGCGCGTGCGGTCGACGCGGGCGCCCGCGTCATCGGCGTCAACGCCCGCGACCTCAAGACGCTCGACGTCGACCGGGGCACCTTCGCCCGGGTCGCGCCGGCCATCCCGTCCGACGTCGTCAAGGTCGCCGAGTCCGGTGTGCGCGGCCCGCACGACGTCATGGACTACGCGCGCGCCGGCGCCGACGCCGTCCTCGTGGGCGAGGCGCTCGTCACCGACGACGCCCCGCGCCAGTCCGTGGCCGACCTCGTCGCCGCGGGCGCGCACCCGTCGCTGCGGGCGGTGCGCCAGTGAGCGGACGCCCCACCGTCGGCGGCCCGGCGAGCTCGCCCGACCTGCGCGACGTCCTGCAGGCCGGCGGTCCGCTCGGCGCCCACCAGGGCCCCTACTTCGGTGACTTCGGCGGCCGCTTCGTCCCGGAGGCGCTGATCGCGGCGCTGGACGAGCTCGACACCGAGTACCACAAGGCCCTCACCGACCCCGCCTTCGGCCGGGAGCTGGCCCGGCTGCACCGGACGTACACCGGGCGCCCGAGCCCGCTCACGGAGGTCGCGCGGTTCGCGCAGCACGTCGGCGAGGGCGTGCGCGTGTTCCTCAAGCGCGAGGACCTCAACCACACCGGCTCGCACAAGATCAACAACGTCCTCGGCCAGGCGCTGCTGGTGAAGCGGATGGGCAAGCGGCGTGTCATCGCCGAGACGGGCGCGGGCCAGCACGGCGTCGCGACGGCGACCGCGGCGGCGCTGCTGGACCTCGACTGCACGATCTACATGGGCGAGGAGGACACGCGCCGCCAGGCGCTCAACGTCGCCCGGATGCAGCTGCTCGGCGCGGAGGTCGTCCCGGTGACGATCGGCACCCGCACGCTCAAGGACGCGATCAACGAGGCGCTGCGCGACTGGGTCGCGAACGTCGAGACGACGCACTACCTGCTGGGCACCGTGACCGGCCCGCACCCGTTCCCCGAGATGGTGCGCGACTTCCACAAGATCATCGGCGAGGAGGCGCGTGCGCAGCTCCTCGACGAGATCGGCCGGCTGCCCGACGCGGTGGCGGCGTGCGTCGGCGGCGGCTCGAACGCGATGGGCATCTTCAACGCGTTCCTCGACGACCCCGACGTGCGGCTGTTCGGCTTCGAGGCCGGCGGCGAGGGCGTCGCGTCCGGCCGGCACGCTGCGCGCTTCTCCGGCGGCGCGCCGGGTGTGCTGCACGGGGCGAAGTCGTACCTGCTGCAGGACGACGACGGCCAGACGCTGCCGAGCCACTCGGTCTCGGCGGGGCTGGACTACCCGAGCGTCGGGCCCGAGCACGCGTGGCTGCACGACATCGGGCGCGCGCAGTACCGCCCCGTGACCGACACCGAGGCGATGGACGCCTTCCGCCTGCTGTGCCGGACCGAGGGCATCATCCCGGCCATCGAGTCCGCGCACGCCCTCGCCGGGGCGATCCAGCTCGGGCGCGAGGCGCGTGGCTGGTCCGACGAGCCGGTGCTGCTGGTGAACCTGTCGGGCCGCGGCGACAAGGACGTGGCGACGGCGGCGGCGTGGTTCGGCCTGATCGAGGACGAGCCCGTGGTGCAGACCCAGGAGAGCGAGCAGCTGTGACGACGACCGTCGTGTCCACGACCGGTGCGCGCCTCGACGCGCTCGCCGAGGAGGGCCGTCCGGCGCTCGTCGGCTACCTCCCGGTCGGCTTCCCGACCCTCGCGGGGTCCGTCGACGCCGTGCGGGCGATGGTCGACGCGGGCGTCGACGTCGTCGAGCTCGGCATGCCGTACAGCGACCCCGTGATGGACGGGCCGGTGATCCAGCGCGCGGCGGACGTCGCTCTCGGCGGCGGCACGCGCGTCCGCGACACGATCACCGCGGTGGAGCAGCTGGCGGACCTCGGCGTCCCCGTGCTCGTCATGACGTACTGGAACCTCGTCCTGCGCTACGGCGTCGAGGCCTACGCGCGCGACCTCGCCGCCGCGGGCGGCGCCGGGCTGATCACGCCCGACCTCATCCCCGACGAGGCCGCGGACTGGCGGGCCGCCTCCGACGCGCACGGCCTCGACCGGGTGTTCCTCGTCGCGCCGAGCTCGACCCCGGAGCGCCTCGCCTCGACGGCCGCCGCCTCGCGCGGGTTCGTCTACGCCGCGTCGACGATGGGCGTCACGGGGGAGCGGGCGACCGTGGGCGCACGCGCCGAGCAGCTCGTCGCCGACACCCGGGCGGCGGGCGCGGCCCGCGTGTGCGTCGGCGTGGGCGTGTCGCGGCGCGAGCAGGCCGCGCAGGTCGGCCGGTACGCGGACGGCGTCATCGTGGGCTCGGCGCTCGTCCGGCTGCTGCTCGAGGCGGAGGACCCGGCTGCGGGCCGCCGGGCGCTGGCCGGCCTCGCGGCCGACCTGGCGGCCGGCGTCCGCGAGGCGCGAGGAGGTCAGGCGTGAGCGGCGTGGCGGCGGCCCTGGCCGCGTCGATCCCGAGCCCCGGCCAGTCGGTCTGGTACCTCGGCCCGGTGCCGCTGCGCGCCTACGCGCTGGCGATCCTCGCCGGCATCCTCGTCGCGCTGTGGATCTCGCGGCGCCGGTGGGCGGAGCGCGGCGGCGACCCCGACACGGTCCTCGAGATCTCGTTCTGGGCGGTGCCGTTCGGCATCGTCGGCGGCCGGCTGTACCACCTCATCACGTCCCCGGACGCGTACTTCGGTGCGGGCGGCGACCCGTGGAAGGCGTTCGCCATCTGGGAGGGCGGCCTCGGCATCTGGGGCGCGGTGGCGCTCGGCGCGGTCGGCGCCTGGATCGGCGCACGCCGCCAGGGCGTGCGGCTCGCGCCGTTCGCCGACGCGCTGGCGCCGGGGCTGCTCGTCGCGCAGGGCATCGGCCGGCTCGGCAACTGGTTCAACCAGGAGCTGTTCGGCGGCCCCACCACCCTGCCGTGGGGGCTCGAGATCGACGACGCGCACCGGCCGCAGGGTGACCCGGCGGGCACGCTCTACCACCCGACGTTCCTCTACGAGATGGTGTGGAACTTCGCGGGCGCCGCGCTGCTCGTCTGGGCGGACCGGCGCTTCAAGCTCGGCCACGGCCGCGTGTTCTGGCTCTACGTCATGGTCTACACGTCCGGCCGGCTCTGGATCGAGATGCTGCGGATCGACCCGGCGCACGGCTTCCTCGGGCTGCGGATCAACGTCTGGACGTCCATCCTGGCGTTCCTCGGCGCGCTGGTAGCGTTCGTGGTGGTCGGCCGCCGCCATCCCGGTCGCGACACGACCCTCCTGCTGGAACCCCCCGCCACGCAGGACGACGAGGAAGGGGCTTCGGACCTCGCTCGCTGACCGTGAGCAGGTGTGAGCCACTCCACGTGGTGCGTGATGACCCGCCATGTTAACGGGCTGTATCGTCGCCACACTCGGGCCGACGACGTCCCACCTTTCCCCCAGTTCGTTGCCATGCCTCGACGCCCCCGTCGCGGCACGTGAGGACGGTGCAGATGTCGGCGACGCCCGCACACCCCGGTACGCACGGTTCGGTGACCGGCGGTCTCTACGACCCCTCGTCCGAGCACGACGCGTGCGGCTTCGCGTTCGTCGCGACCCTGCGCGGCACGCCCGGGCGGGACATCGTCGACGCCGGCCTGACGGCCCTGCTCAACCTCGACCACCGCGGTGCGGTGGGGGCCGAGGTGGACAGCGGTGACGGCGCCGGCATCCTCACCCAGATCCCGGACGCGTTCCTGCGCGACGTCGTCGACGCGGACCTGCCGCCCGTCGGGTCGTACGCCATCGGCATGGCGTTCCTGCCGGTCGACGCGGACGAGCGCGCGCGCGTCGTCCAGGGCGTCGAGGCGATCGCCGCGGAGGAGAAGCTCGACGTCCTCGCCTGGCGCGACGTCGTCGTCACCGCCGACCTCGTCGGGCCGACGGCCCAGGCCTCGATGCCGGTGTTCCGCCAGCTCGTCGTGGCCGACCCGTCGCGCGAGCTCGCGGGCATCGACCTCGACCGCCGGGCGTTCCGGCTGCGCCGCCGCGCCGAGCGCGAGCTCGGCACGTACTTCGCGTCGCTCTCGTCGCGCACGCTCACCTACAAGGGCATGCTGACGCCGGGCCAGCTCGAGCCGTTCTTCGCGGACCTCTCGGACCCCCGGTACGCGACCGAGATCGCGCTGGTGCACTCCCGGTTCTCGACGAACACCTTCCCGTCGTGGCCGCTGGCCCAGCCGTTCCGCCTCATCGCGCACAACGGCGAGATCAACACGGTCCGCGGCAACCGCAACTGGGTCGCGGCGCGCGAGGGCACGCTGCGCAGCGAGGCCATCGGCGACCTGGCGCCGCTGCTGCCCGTCTGTACCCCGCGGGGGTCGGACTCCGGCAGCTTCGACGAGGTGCTCGAGCTGCTGCACCTGGCGGGCCGGTCGCTGCCGCACGCGGTGATGATGATGATCCCCGAGGCGTGGGAGAACCACGCCCAGATGGACCCCGACCGGCGCGCGTTCTACGAGTACCACTCGACGCTCATGGAGCCGTGGGACGGCCCGGCGGCGATGACGTTCACCGACGGCACGCTCATCGGCTCCGTGCAGGACCGCAACGGGCTGCGGCCGGGCCGGTACTGGGTGACCGAGGACGGCCTCGTCGTCTGCGCGTCCGAGGCCGGCGTGCTGGACCTCGACCCGGCGACGGTCGTCGCGAAGGGCCGCCTGGAGCCGGGTCGCATGTTCCTCGTCGACACCGGCCAGGGGCGGATCGTCGAGGACTCCGAGATCAAGGCGCAGCTCGCGGCGCAGCGGCCGTACGCGCAGTGGGTCCAGGAGAACTCGGTCTTCCTCGAGCAGCTGCCGGAGCGCGAGCACGTGGCGCACTCCGCCGCCTCCGTCCGCCGGCGCCAGCGGGCGTTCGGGTACACGGAGGAGGAGCTCAAGGTCCTGCTCACGCCCATGGCCGCCACCGGCGCGGAGCCGCTCGGCGCGATGGGCTCCGACACGCCCGTCGCCGTGCTCTCGACGCGGCCGCGGCTGCTCTTCGACTACTTCACGCAGATGTTCGCCCAGGTGACGAACCCGCCGCTCGACGCGATCCGCGAGGAGCTCGTGACGTCGATCGGCGGCGCGATCGGCCCGGAGCCGAACCTGCTCGAGGACGGCCCGGAGCACGCCCGCAAGCTGATCCTGCCGTTCCCGGTGCTCGACAACGACCAGCTCGCCAAGATCGTCCACGTCGCCAAGGAGCCACGGCACGGCTTCCGCTCGACGACGATCCGCGGCCTGTACCCGGTCGCCGGCGGGGGAGAGGCGCTGCAGGCCCGGCTCGAGGAGATCTTCGCGGAGGTCGACCGCGCGATCGAGGACGGGACGAGCTTCGTCATCCTCTCGGACCGCAACTCGGACGCCGACCTCGCGCCGATCCCGTCGCTGCTGCTGCTCTCGGCGGTGCACCACCACACGCTGCGCCGGCACACCCGCACGCAGATCTCGCTCGTCGTGGAGGCGGGGGACGTGCGCGAGGTGCACCACGTGGCGCTGCTCATCGGGTACGGCGCCGCGGCGGTGAACCCGTACCTGGCGATGGAGACCGTCGAGGACCTGGCGCGCAGCGGCTACCTGCCGGGCGTCGGGCCCGAGAAGGCGGTCGCGCACCTCATCAAGGCGCTCGGCAAGGGCGTCCTCAAGGTCATGTCCAAGATGGGCATCTCGACGATCGCGTCCTACCGTGGCGCGCAGGTGTTCGAGGCGGTCGGGCTCTCGCACGCGCTCGTCGAGCGGTACTTCACCGGCACGACGAGCCGGCTGGGCGGCATCGGCCTCGACGTCATCGCGGCCGAGGTCGCCGCCCGGCACGCCGACGCGTACCCCGCCTCCGGCAACCGCCAGGCGCACCAGCGCCTCGCGATCGGCGGCGAGTACCAGTGGCGCCGCGACGGCGAGGACCACCTGTTCGACCCGGAGACGGTGTTCCGCCTGCAGCACTCCACGCGGACGCGGCAGTACGACATCTTCAAGCAGTACACGAACCGCGTGGACGACCAGTCGTCGCGCCTCATGACGCTGCGCGGCCTGCTCACGTTCAAGGACGGCCTGCGGCCGCCGGTGCCGGTCGACGAGGTCGAGCCGGTGAGCGAGATCGTCAAGCGGTTCTCGACGGGCGCGATGTCCTACGGCTCGATCTCGGCCGAGGCGCACGAGACGCTCGCGATCGCGATGAACGAGCTCGGCGCCAAGTCGAACACCGGCGAGGGCGGCGAGGACCCGGAGCGCCTGCACGACCCGCGGCGGCGGTCGGCCATCAAGCAGATCGCGTCGGGCCGGTTCGGCGTCACGAGCGAGTACCTGACGAACGCGGACGACATCCAGATCAAGCTCGCGCAGGGCGCCAAGCCCGGCGAGGGCGGCCAGCTCCCGGGTCACAAGGTGTACCCGTGGGTCGCGCGCACGCGGCACTCGACGCCCGGCGTGGGGCTGATCTCGCCGCCGCCGCACCACGACATCTACTCGATCGAGGACCTCAAGCAGCTCATCCACGACGCGAAGAACGCCAACCCCCGCGCGCGGATCCACACCAAGCTCGTGAGCGAGTTCGGCGTCGGGACCATCGCGGCGGGCGTCGCCAAGGCGTACTCCGACGTGGTGCTGATCTCGGGGCACGACGGCGGCACGGGCGCGAGCCCGCTGACGTCGCTCAAGCACGCGGGCACCCCGTGGGAGATCGGGCTCGCCGAGACGCAGCAGACGCTCGTCCTCAACGACCTGCGCGACCGCGTGGTCGTGCAGGTGGACGGCCAGCTCAAGACCGGCCGGGACGTCGTGGTGGGCGCGCTCCTCGGGGCCGAGGAGTTCGGTTTCGCGACCGCGCCGCTCGTCGTCTCGGGCTGCGTCATGATGCGCGTCTGCCACCTCGACACCTGCCCGGTCGGCGTCGCGACCCAGAACCCGGAGCTGCGGGCGCGGTTCACGGGCCGGCCCGAGTTCGTCGTGACGTTCTTCGAGTTCATCGCGCAGGAGGTGCGCGAGCTGCTCGCCCAGCTGGGCTTCCGCTCGATCGAGGAGGCCGTCGGCCACGTCGAGGTGCTCGACACCCGAGCGGCGGTGGACCACTGGAAGGCGGAGGGCCTCGACCTGGCCCCCGTCCTGGCCGTGCCCGAGCCGGCGCCCGGCTCCGCGCTGCACCACGTGCGCGACCAGGACCACGGCCTGGAGCGGGCGCTCGACAACCAGCTCGTGGCGCTCGCGCAGGACGCGCTCGAGCGGCGCGAGCCGGTGCGGATCTCGCTGCCGGTCCGCAACGTCAACCGCACCGTCGGCACGATGCTCGGCCACGAGGTCACCAAGCGCTTCGGCGGCGCCGGTCTGCCCGAGGGCACGATCGAGGTGGAGCTCACCGGGTCGGCGGGGCAGTCGTTCGGCGCGTTCCTGCCGTCGGGCGTCACGCTGCGCCTGTACGGCGACGCGAACGACTACCTCGGCAAGGGCCTGTCGGGCGGCCTCGTCGTCGTGCGGCCGGACCGCAACGCCGTCCTGTCGAGCCCGCAGAACGTCATCGCGGGCAACGTCATCGGCTACGGCGCGACGAGCGGCGCGATCTTCCTGCGCGGCCTGGTCGGCGAGCGGTTCGGGGTGCGCAACTCCGGCGCGACGCTCGTCGTCGAGGGCGTGGGCGACCACGGCTGCGAGTACATGACGGGCGGCACCGTGCTCGTCCTCGGCCGGACCGGGCGCAACTTCGGCGCCGGCATGTCGGGCGGGACGGCGTACGTCCTCGACCTCGACCCGGCGCTCGTCAACACCGACGCGGTGCGCAGCGGCGAGCTCGCCCTCGAGCCGCTCGACGACCAGGACGCGGCGCTCATCGAGCAGCTCGTCCGACGGCACCACGACGAGACCGGCTCCCCGGTCGCCGGGCAGCTGCTCGAGGACTGGGCCGCCGTACGCGGCCGGTTCACGCGCCTCATGCCCACCGAGTACGCCCGCGTGCGCAAGGCGCTCGCGCAGGCCGAGGCCGACGGCCTCGACCCGTCGCGCCCCGGCGTGTGGGACCAGATCCTGGAGGTGGCGCGTGGCTGACCCCCGCGGGTTCCTGAAGGTGCGGGAGCGCGAGCTGCCGCCGAACCGCCCCGTCGAGGTGCGGCTGCGCGACTGGAAGGACGTGCACGCCCACCGCGAGGCCGGCCAGCCGTTCCTCAAGGAGCAGGCCGGCCGCTGCATGGACTGCGGCATCCCGTTCTGCCACAACGGCTGCCCGCTCGGGAACCTCATCCCGGAGTGGAACGACCTCGTGTGGCGCGGGCAGTGGTCCGACGCGATCGAGCGGCTGCACGCGACGAACAACTTCCCCGAGTTCACCGGTCGGATCTGCCCGGCGCCGTGCGAGTCGAGCTGCGTGCTGGGCATCAACCAGCCGCCCGTGACGATCAAGAACGTCGAGGTCTCGATCATCGACGAGGCGTTCGACCGCGGCTTCGTGCACCCGCAGGTGCCGCAGCGCCTCACCGGTCACACGGTCGCCGTGGTGGGCTCGGGCCCCGCCGGGCTCGCCGCCGCGCAGCAGCTGACGCGTGCGGGCCACACGGTCGCCGTGTACGAGCGGGACGACGAGATCGGCGGCCTGCTGCGCTACGGCGTGCCGGACTTCAAGCTCGAGAAGCTGCACATCGACCGCCGGCTGCAGCAGATGTCCTCCGAGGGCACCCGGTTCCGGCCGGGCGTCGAGATCGGCCGCGACGTCACCTGGGAGCAGCTGCAGGCGCGCTACGACGCGATCGTCGTCGCGACGGGCGCGACCGTCCCGCGCGAGCTGCGGGTGCCCGGCAACGACCTCGCCGGCGTGCACCCCGCGATGGAGTACCTGCACCAGGCGAACGCCGTCGTGGCCGGCAAGCCCGTGCCCGGCCAGATCACGGCCGAGGGCAAGCACGTCGTCATCATCGGCGGCGGCGACACGGGCTCCGACTGCCTCGGCACCGCGCTGCGGCAGGGCGCCGCGTCCGTCACCACCCTCGCGATCGGCAAGCGGCCGCCGCAGGAGCGCCCCGCGCACCAGCCGTGGCCGACGGACCCGATCCTGTTCGAGGTGTCGAGCTCGCACGAGGAGGGCGGCGAGCGCGCCTACCTCGCCTCGACGGTCGAGTTCGTGGGCGAGGAGAAGGTCGAGCGCCTGCGCCTCGCGGTCACCCAGTACCTCCCGGACGGCCGGCGCGTGCCGACCCCCGGCACCGAGCGTGAGATCCCCGCGGACCTCGTGCTCGTCGCGATGGGCTTCACCGGCCCGGAGACGTCGGCGCTCACCGCCCAGCTGGGGGTCGAGCTCACGGAGCGCGGCACCGTGCGGCGCAGCGACGACTTCGCCACCACGGTGCCCGGCGTGTTCGTCGCCGGTGACGCCGGACGAGGGCAGTCCCTCGTCGTCTGGGCGATCGCGGAGGGACGAGCGGCAGCGGCCGCCGTCGACACGTACCTGTCGGGGAGCACCGAGCTCCCCGCACCGGTCACGGCGTCCACGGTGGCGATGCGTCCCTGAGCACTACCGCCCCGGGGCACCGCTTCCCGGGGACTTCGTACCCCGAGAAGTTCCACTCGAAAGGCATAGGCTCGTCGTCATGCGTAGAGCAAAGATCGTCTGCACCCTGGGTCCCGCGACGGAGTCGCTCGATCAGATCCAGGCCCTGGTGGACGCCGGCATGGATGTGGCTCGCATCAACCGCAGCCACGGTGAGCCCGAGGAGCACGCCAAGGTCATCGCGAACGTCCGCCAGGCGGCGCAGACGTCCGGTCGTTCCGTCGCGGTCCTCGTCGACCTGCAGGGTCCGAAGATCCGCCTCGGCCGGTTCGTCGAGGGCAAGCACGACCTCGCCGTGGGCGACACCTTCACGATCACGACCGACGACATCGACGGCACCAAGGAGCGCGTCTCCACGACGTTCAAGGGCCTGCCGGGTGACGTCAGCCCCGGCGACCCGATCCTCATCGACGACGGCAAGGTGCTCGTGCGCGTCGTGGCCGTCGAGGGCAACGACGTCGTGACGCGCGTCGAGGTCCCCGGCCCGGTCTCGAACAACAAGGGTCTCAACCTGCCGGGCGTCGCGGTGTCCGTGCCGGCGCTGAGCGACAAGGACGAGACGGACCTGCGCTGGGGCCTCGCCCAGGGCTGCGACTTCATCGCGCTGTCGTTCGTCCGCAACGCGGCCGACTACGAGCGGGTGCGCGAGATCATGGAGGAGGAGGGCCGGGTCGTCCCGGTCATCGCCAAGATCGAGAAGCCGCAGGCGGTCGAGAACCTCAGCGAGATCATCGCCGCGTTCGACGGCATCATGGTCGCCCGCGGCGACCTGGGCGTCGAGCTGCCGCTGGAGCAGGTGCCGCTCGTCCAGAAGCGCGCCGTCGAGATGGCCCGCCGCATGGCCAAGCCCGTCATCGTGGCGACGCAGGTGCTCGAGTCCATGACGACGAACCCGCGCCCGACGCGCGCCGAGACGTCCGACTGCGCGAACGCCGTCCTGGACGGGGCCGACGCGGTCATGCTGTCCGGCGAGACGAGCGTGGGTGCGTACCCGATCGAGACGGTCCGGACGATGGCCCGGATCATCGAGGCGACCGAGGAGCTCGGCCGCGAGCGCATCGCTCCGCTCGGCTCGACGCCGCACACCCGTGGTGGGGCCATCACGCGTGCCGCCGCGGAGATCGGCGAGGCGCTCGGCACCAAGTACCTGGTGACGTTCACGCAGTCCGGCGACTCGGCCCGCCGCATGTCCCGCCTGCGCTCCGCGATCCCGCTGCTGGCGTTCACGCCGGTCGAGTCGGTGCGCAACCGGCTCTCGCTCAGCTGGGGCGTGCAGACGTACCAGGTGCCGAAGGTCGAGGACACCGACCAGATGGTGAGCCAGGTGGACTCGACGCTGCGCGCCAACGGCCTGGCCGAGATCGGCGACTACGTCGTGGTCGTCGCCGGCACGCCGGTGGGCGTCGTCGGGTCGACGAACTCGATCGTCGTGCACAAGATCGGCGACGACGAGAACGCCTCGGGCGGCCGCGTCGCCTGACGCCGACGGGCTCCGACGACGGGCGCGCACCCTGCGGGGTGCGCGCCCGTCGTCGTCCCGTCCTCGGCCGACGGCCGTGCCGCTGCTCGACACCCGCCGGCACCCCCTCGGCCGGCCGCGGTGCCCGCTGCTGGACACCACCGGCGCAGGGAGGGCTCAGGAGGCTGCCGCCACCACCGCGGGTGAGGGCAGGTCCAGCACGTCGCGCACGGCGTCGGCGAGCCCGAGGGCGTCGGCGAGCCGTAGCGCGTCGTCGAGATGACGGTGGGCGAGGTCCTCCACGAAGCGGCGCGAGCCGGCCGCCTCGAGCTCGGTGCGCACGAGCGCGGCCCGGTCCTCGTCCAGAGCCGGGTCGCCCACGAGCGGCGCGATGCGCGCCCAGGAGGGCGTCGTGCTCGCGTGGCACAGCAGCGGCGTGCGCTTGCCCTCCCGCAGGTCGCCGAGCCGGCTCTTGCCGGTGACCGCGGGGTCGCCGAACACCCCGTCGAGGTCGTCGGCGAGCTGGAAGGCGAGGCCCAGGTGCCGTGCCAGCAGCTCGAGCCGCGCCAGGGTGCTCGGGGTGAGCGGGCCGGCGAGCCGGGCGCCACCGACGAGCGGCAGCCGGAACGTGTACGCGGCGGTCTTGTTCTCGGCGGTGGCGAGGGCCTCGTCGAGCGTGGGCACGCGCATCCCGAGCCCGTGGTGGACGTCCGCCAGCTCGCCGTCGGCGGTGGTGCGGATGCTCGTGAGCACCAGGGCGAGGAGCTCGGCCCGCGCGGGGGCGTCGACGTCGAGCCCGCCCACCGCCGCGACGGCCCCCGCGAGCGCGAGGTCGCCCGCGAGGATGCCCGCGGCGTCGCCGTACGCGGCCGCGGCGGTCGGCTCGGCACCCTGGTGGTCGGCGCGGCGGCGGAACGCCCCGATGGTGTTGAGCCGGCCGCGGCGCACCTCGTCGCCGTCGAGCACGTCGTCGTGGACGAGGAACGCCGTGTGCAGGAGCTCGACCGCGTCGGCCAGCGCGCCGGCGAGCGCGTCGTCGGTGCCGCCGAAGGCGGCGTAGGACGCACGGACCAGCCGGGGACGGAGCCCACGCCCGCCGCCGACGCTCATCCGCAGCGTCTCGGCCAGCGCACGGAACTCGGCGCCGGAGGCGGGTGCCTGCCCGGGTGCCCCGAGGACCGCGTCCAGGGCGCGCACTCAGGCCGTCCTGGCCTCGGCGGGCGCCCAGCGTCCCGCGGCGGTGAGCTCGCGCGCCTGCAGCACGAGCCAGGGGCTGAACGCCCACGGCGTCGCGTCGAGCGCGCGGGCGAGGTCCGCCGGCTCGACCCAGCGGTGGTCGGCGACCTCGTCGGGGTGGGGGTCGAGGTCGCCCTGCAGCCGTGCGCCCCAGACGGGGCACACCTCGTTCTCGTGGACGCCGTGCGCGTCCACCGCCTCGTAGCGGAAGTCGGGGAGCCACGGGTGCAGGTCGGTGACCTCGGCGCCGAGCTCGTCGCGGGCGCGGCGGGCGACGGCGTCGGGCAGGGTCTCCCCGGGCAGCGGGTGGCCGCAGAACGCGTTCGTCCAGACGCCGGGCCAGCTGCGCTTGCCGAGCGCGCGCCGCGTCACCAGCAGCCGGCCGCGCTCGTCGGTGACGTGGCACGAGAAGGCCAGGTGGAGCGGGGTCCGGGACCCGTGCACCGTGCCGCGCGGCGCCGTGCCGACGGGCTGCCCGTCGGGGGCGAGGAGGACGACCTCGTCGTGCACGGGGGCTCCCTGTCGTCGAAGGCGGGGTCAGATCCCCGATCGCTAGCCAGACTAGTGAATGTTGGCCCTAGGATCGACCGGTGAGCGAGGGCCCGTCCTACTGGTACGCCGACGACCCGTCGGTGACGGACGTGCTCGAGGCCGTGCGCCGCCTGCGCCGGGCCGACGAGGCGATGCGCCGCCGGACGAGTGCCGGCATGGGCATGAACGTCCGCGACCTCGCCGCGCTGCAGGTCGTGGTGGCGGGGGAGCGCGCCGGTCGCGCCGTCCACCCGCACGACGTCGCGCACCGGCTCGGCATCACGACGGCCTCGACGGTCAAGCTGGTCGACCGCCTCGTGGCCGCAGGTCATTTGCGCCGCGAGCAGGACCCGGACGACCGGCGAGCCGTCCGCCTCGTCGCCACCCCGCACGCGCACGACGAGATCCGCGAGCGGCTGACGCCGATGCACGCCGGCATGGCGGACGCCGCGCGTGCCGTCCCGGCGGAGGCCCGCCGGCCGCTCGTCGCCTACCTGCACGCGCTGGCGGACGTCTTCGACGACGTCGCCGTGCCGGAACCGGGGCGCCCGGCGCCCCAGGGACCGCTACAGGACGGACCGGCGGGTGAGCGACCGGAACGCGAGCGCGCCTGGCGCGATCGGTAGCCAGAACGTCGCGAGCCGGTAGAGCAGCACGGCCGCGAGGGCGGTGCCCGACGCGACGCCGATGCCGGTGAGCGCCCCGAGGAGGACCGCCTCGACCGCGCCGAGGCCGCCGGGCGTCGGCGCCGCGGTGGCGACCGCGCCGGCGGTCAGCGAGACGAGCGCGACGGGGACGAAGCCGGCGTGGGCGCCCAGCGCCTCCACGGAGAACCACAGGCAGGCGGCGAAGCCCAGCGGCAGGAGCGTCACGCCGCCGAGCAGCATGACGAGCTTGAGGGGGCTGCGTGCGACCTCGCGCATGGCGTCGACCGAGGCCCGGACGGCGGGGACGAGCCGGTCCCGCACGAGCGCGCGCACGCGCGGCACGACCAGCGCGACGCCGACGACCGCGAGCACCGCGCCTCCGACGCCCGCGACGACGTGCCCGGGCGGCAGGCGGTCCAGCTCCTGCGAGAGCGCCCCGCTCGAGCCGGCCAGCACGGCGAACGTGACGAGGAGGACCAGGTGCGCCACGAGGACCGCGGCCTCCTTGGCGGCGCTGGCGGAGACGGCGACCGGCGTCGGGTAGCCGCGCTTCTGCAGGTAGCGGATGTTGAGCCCGACCTGGCCCACGCCCGGCGGCGAGAACGTCGCGACGAACGACGAGGCGAGGGCCACCGCGCCGGCCTGGCCGACCGGGACGCGGCCGGGCGTGCCGCCCGCGAGCCCGAGCGCGGCGCCGACGTAGGTCGCGGCGGAGGCGGCGAGCACGGCGGGCACCCACCACCAGCTGACGCCGTCGAGCTGCCGCAGCGTGGTGGGCAGGTCGACGAGCTGGGGCGCCAGGAAGTACATCGCCACGACGAGGAGCGCCGCGGTCACCAGCGTGCGGGGCCGGAACCGGGCGACGGTCTCCACGTCGGGCTCGTCGGCGCCGGTGACGCGCACGACCTCCGCGACGACGGGCGCGACGCCGTCGGGCGTGGCCCGCAGCGCGCCGCGCGTGTGCGACGACAGGCCGGCGGGGACGAGCCGGGGGAGCGCGTCGGCGACGACGTCCGGCCCGAGCGCGCGCACCGCCGCCGCGACGGCCCGCTGCGGCCCGACGACGACGCCCGAGGACGCCAGCAGCTCCGCGACGTCCCAGCCGAGCGTGGCGTCGTCCGCCGCGGGCAGGCCGTCCTCGAGCCCGGTCAGCCACACCTCGCCGCGGCCGTCCACCCCCAGGACGCCGAGGTGCAGGTCCCGGTGCGCGACCCGCGCGGCCCGCAGGAGCGCGACCTGCCGCCAGGCCTCGTCGAGCGTCCGGTCGTCGAGCTCGTCGACCTCGTCGAGCGGCAGCAGCTCGGGCGCCTCGACCGCGAGGACGGCCTCGCCGCGCGGCGCGCGGGCGACCGCCCGGACCCGGGGCACGCGCACCCCCCGGAGCCGGCCAGCAGCAGCACCGCGGCCTCGGCGGCCACCGCCTGCGTCGGGGTCCGCGCCGCGACGTCGTCGCCCACGTCCCGCCAGCGCAGGCGCCGGTACGTCTTGCCCAGCTGCCCGCGCCACCGGTCGTCGCTGTGGACGCGCACCTCGACCGGGCCCTCGCCCGTCGCGACGAGGAGCGTCGGGACGGCGGCCTCGCGCTCGACGGGGCGGTCCAGCACCTCGATGCCGGCCCCCTCGAGCACGCGCCGGACCCCGGTCGGGGTGAGCTCCTGCTCGGTGCGGCCGAGGGCGAGCGTCAGCGCGGCTCCGACCGTCCCGCCGACGCCGACCGCGAGCACCACGTCCAGCGGCGCCGACGAGGCGGTCACCACCCGGAGCACGACGAGGGCGACGAGCAGCGTCCAGGCCGCGCGGCGCCAGCGGCGGGGCAGGCGCCCGGTCGTCGCGACGGTCAGCGCGGTCGCGGACGCGAGCGCCGACGTCGGCGGCCAGTCCACGCGCACGAGGCGCAGCAGGTCCTCGCCCTGGGGCGCGACGGGTGCGGACGAGCGCACGGCGGGCAGCAGGCCCACCAGCGCGAAGGCTGTCGGCGCGAGCAGGAGCGCCAGCGCGCCGCGGGCGAGCAGGCCCCAGCGCCGCAGCACCACCAGGACGAGCGGCGTCACCGTCAGCACCGCGAGGTAGACGACCTGCACCACCACGAGGACAACGGTGAACAGCGGGTGGGGCAGGCGGCCCGCACCGGCGCGCACGTCGTCGGCGAGCCCGGACATGGTGCCGCTGGCGACGGTCGCGAAACCCAGGCCCGCCACGACGACGGCGAGCCACAGCACGATCGCGCGGACGTCGAGCAGCCCGCGGCGGTGCCGCACCTCGCGGTAGTCGCCCTCCGCCGGCGCCGGCGGGGTCGGACGGCGAGGAGGCACGCCCCGAACCTAGCGCCGGGGACGCGCCCGGGCCTGATCCCACGCGGACGGTCCCCGTGCGGGGCGCACCCGCGTCGCCCGGGGCGTCAGCAGGTGTCACGAGGGGAGGCGCCCGCGAGCCGGTCGTGGGTCCAGGCGACCAGCTCGGTCACGGCGGGGGAGCCGGCCTCGACCAGCTCGACGTGCCCGCGGCCGGGATAGGTGCGGTAGTCGACGGAGCCGCCGGACGAGCAGCGTGCGGCCACCCACTCGTCCTGGCCCGCGGGCAGCACGAGGCTGTCGGCGCCTCCCTGCGCGACGAGCAGAGGCACCCCCGACGGCCCGGCCGGCACGTTCTCCCGCAGCCGGGCGCCGAGCGCCCCGGTCGTCGGGTCGCGGTGCCAGACGTCCCGGTCGAGCGCGAGCGCCGTCACGACCGACACGAGCACGCCCGGCTCGCCCAGGCACCGACCCGCCATCTCCTGCACGACGAGGCGCGCCGTCGGGCGCACGACGGACGCGTCGACGTCGGGGTAGGCCGCCGAGTACGCCGAGATCACGTACGACGCGAAGATCCCGCCGGCGCGCACGTCGTCCAGCCGCTCGACCAGCGCGGGGAGGTTCGCCGCGGGCGCCAGGGCCGCCACCCCGACGAGCGGGACGTCCGGCGCGTACGCCGGGGCCAGCTGCCCGGTCCACAGCGCGGCGTGCCCGCCCTGCGAGTGCCCCCACACGACCGTGTCGCCGGTCAGACGCACGCCGTCGAGCGCGCGAGCCGCCCGCACCGAGTCGAGGACCGAGCGGGCCTCGCCCTGCCCGATCAGGTACGGGTGGGGGCCGGCGGTCCCGAGCCCGGTGTAGTCGGTGGCCACGAGAGTCCAGCCCTCGGCGACGACCCGGTCCAGCACGAACAGGGCGCCCGCCTCGAACGGGTCGTCGAGGAGCGAGGGCGCGCACCCCTCGGCCGCCCCCGTCGTGCCGTGCGCCCACGCGACGACGGGCGTCGGCCCGCCGGGACGCTCCGGGGTCACGACGATCGCGCTCGCGACGGCCGGCACGCCCTCGTCCCGGGTCGTCGTGTAGAGGATGCGCCAGGCGCGGGCGCCGTCCGGCACGTCCCGCACGAACGGCTCGGCCCGCAGGAGGGCGCCCGGGGCGGCGGGCGGTCGCGCGGGCGCCGCGTAGAAGGCGTCGGGCACCGGGGTCGCCCGCGCCAGCGCGGCGCCGAGCAGCACGAGCGCCAGCGCTCCTACCAGCTCGGCCACCACGCCCGCGTGCCGGCGCCAGGCGGGGCGCGGGCGCGGGGGACGGCGAGCGGCGTTCTCCGGCTGCCGGGCCCCTCGCAGCTGCCGGGCGCTCAGCACGACGGTCGCGGCACCGAACGCGACCGCGACGACGACCACCGTCACGTCCGGCCAGGCCAGGGCGACGAGCCCCAGCAGCACCGTGGCGAGGCCGTGCACGGCCAGGTGCCAGCCCGCCGGCTGGCCGGGGCGGACGGCGCGCAGCACGTCCGTGACGCCGTCCACGACGAGCACGCCCCCGACGACCACGGCGAGCACCCGGACCGACGGCGCCGGCCACGCGGCCAGGGCCACCGCGGCCGCGAGACGCGACGTGACGCGCAGCGCCCACCCGGACGGCCGCGGCGCGGCGAGGGCGGTCGTCAGCGCGTCGGCGAGGAGCCCCACCACGACGAGCAGGAGCAGCACCGCGAGCGACGTGAAGGGGTGCAGGACGAGCAGGACGCCGACCAGCACGCCCAGGGACGCCAGGGACGCCGCGACCCACCGCGGCGCTCGGGACCAGACGCGCGCGAGCGACGCCGGCAGGGGTCCGGGCTCAGGCATCCGCTTCGTCGGCGAGGCGGAACGCGAGGACTGCGACGTCGTCGCCCGGCTCGGGGCTGCTCAGCCGCGCGAGCACCTCGTCGACGAGCGCGTCCAGGTCGCCCCGCGACCGCACGCCGCCGCGTGCCGCGTCGCGCACCGTGGCGAGCAGCCGCTCGATGCCGGTGCGCAGGTGCTCCCCGCGCCGCTCGACCAGGCCGTCGGTGTACAGCAGCACGACCGAGCCGGGGGGCACCGGCCGGGAGCTGTCCGACCGCGGCGCCCGGGGGTCGAGGCCGAGCACCAGCCCGGGGCCCTCGCCGACGAGCTCCTCCACTCCGCCGTCGGGCAGCAGCAGGACCGGCGGGAGGTGGCCCGCGTTCGACCAGACCAGGCGCCGGGCACCGCCGTCGGCCGGGTCCGCGTCCTCGAGCCGGGCGACGACCGCCGTCGCCATCGCGTCCACGGACAGCGCCACGGCCGCGGTGTCGAGGGCCGTGAGCGTCTGGGCGGGGGAGGTGACGGCGGTCTGCGCGACCCCCCGCAGGAGCGTGCGCAGCTGGCTCATCGAGGCGGCGGCCGGGGTGTCGTGCCCCATCACGTCGCCGATGACGAGCATGGGCGCGCCCGACGGCTGGACGAAGGAGTCGTACCAGTCGCCGCCGACCTGGGCCACCTCCGCGGCGGCCACGTAGCGGACGACGACGTCGAGCCCCGCCGGCTGCGCGGGCGACGACAGCAGCGAGCGCTGCAGCGTCACCGCGATCTCCCGCTGACGCTGGTACAGCCGGGCGTTGTCGAGCGCCAGCCCCGCGCGGTCGGCCAGCTGCACGAGCAGGCCGAGGTCGTCGTCGTCCAGGTCGGGGTGGTCGGCGTCGAGGAACAGCGTCATGGCGCCGACGGTCCGGTTCCGCGCCCGCAGCGGCACGGCGTACGCGGTCCGGGGGGCCAGCTCGTGCAGCACGTCGCGCGCGTGCCCGCTGAGCACCGAGGTGATCGACTCGGTCGCGTCCGGCACGGGGACGAGCCGGCCGGTGCGCAGCGCCTCGAACAGGTAGGAGGTGGGCGCGAGAGAGTCGATCCGCAGCGCCGCGTACCGCTCGACCGTGGCGCGCAGGCGGGCGTCGGCGTGCCAGCTCCCGATGTCCCGCAGGTGCCGCTGGTCCTCGGACAGCGTGATGAGGCACCAGCTGCCGAACGCCGGGACGAGGTGCCGGGCAAGCCGCGCGACGGCCTCCTCCGTCTCCAGCGTCGAGCTGAGGTCGTCGCCGAGCGCCCCCAGGATCGAGAGGCGACGCGACGCCGCCTCCGCGGACGCCCGCGCGGAGCGCGCCTCGTGCTCGGCGGCCCGTCGGGCCGTCACGTCGTCGAAGAACACGGACAGGCCGTCCGGGCCCGGCCAGGCGCGGACGTCGTACCACCGCTCGAGCGGAGCCGGGTAGTACGCCTCGAAGGCGCGCGCGTGGCCGTCGCGGACGGCTCCGGTGTACTGCTCCTCGAACGGCGAGTCCTTGGCGGCCGGGAACGCGTCCCACACCACGCGGCCGAGCAGCTCGGCGCGCGGCGCCTGCAGCATCTTCTCCGCGGCGGTGTTGAGCAGCGCGAACCGCCAGTCGCGGTCGAGCAGGAAGAACGCGTTCGTCATCGTCTCCAGCAGCCGCTGGACCCGCGCGTCGCCCTCGCGCTCGACCGTCGTGTCGTACGCCGCGCCGAGCACGCGCTGCGCGCGGCCGTCGGGGCCGGGCAGCGCCACCCCGCGCGCCTTCACCCAGCGCACCGTGCCGTCCGGGCGCACGACGCGGTACTCGGCGACGTACGCGGAGCACGTCGCGACGGCGTCCCGGAGCGCGTCCGTGACGCGGGGGATGTCGTCCGGGTGCAGGGCGGCGTTGAACGCCTCGATCGTGCCCCCGAACGCGTGGCGCTCCAGGCCGAACAGCTCGAGCAGGAGGTCGTCCCAGTCCAGGCGGCCCGTGAGCAGGTCCCAGTCGAAGGTGCCCACGCCGCCGGCGGTCACGGCGAGCTGCCACCGCACCCGGTCCGCCTGCGCGGCCATCGTCTCAGGAGCACCTGCCGGCGCCGGGAGGACGGCGTCGTCCGAGTCGGCCACACGGCCCGACGTCGCGGCCATGAGGCCTCCTCGTCCATCGGGCGTCGTCCTGCGCAGCATAGGCGCCCCCGGGCCACGCCACGACCAGTGCCACCCGTGCGGCCCTGGTCGGGCCGCACGGGTGGCGCGGGGTGCGTGCCCCTAGCCGCCGTGCGGGCCGCGCTCGCGCACGACGCCCGCGCTGCCGCCGCCGCGGCGGACCGGCTCGGCCGCGGCGAGCAGCCGGCCGTCGCGCAGGAGCTCGATCCCGGTGGCCGCGCCGATCTCGGGCGTGTCCGTGAACGTGTGCCCGAGCGCCGCGAGCGCCGCGCGCGGGTACGCCGGCTCGGCCTGGACCGACGGGCTGTTGCGCTGCGAGGCGCGCGGGGCGGCGATCGCTGCGGGAAGGTCCATCCCGAGGTCGACGCGGTTGACGAGAACCTGCAGGACCGTGGTGATGATCGACGCGCCGCCGGGCGAGCCGACCGCCAGCACCGGCCGGCCGTGGGACAGCACGATCGTCGGCGCCATGGAGCTGCGCGGGCGCTTGCCTGGCCCGGGCAGGTTCGGGTCGTGGCCGCCCTGCGTGTCCGTGAAGTTGAAGTCCGTGAGCTCGTTGTTGAGCAGGAACCCACGGTGCGGCACCACGATGCCGTTGCCGCCCAGCGACTCGATCGTCAGCGTGTACGACACGACGTTTCCCCACCGGTCGGCGGTGGTGAGGTGCGTCGTCGACTGGCCGTCGGAGCCGGCGCGCCCGGCGGTGCCCGGCGCGGGGCAGCCCGCGTAGTCCCCGTCCGGCGAGCCCGGCGCGACGGGCTTCGTCGCGGCCGTCGCGCCGACGAGGCACGCGCGCTCGGCGGCGAACCCGTCGGACAGCAGCTCGCGCAGCGGCACGTCGACGAACGCCGGGTCGCCCACGAACCGGTTGCGGTCCGCGAACGCGAGGGCGCTCGCCTCGAGGTAGCGGTGCTGCGCCTGGACGGCGGGCAGCGCGCCCAGGTCGCTCGTCTCGAGGATGTTGAGCGCCTCGCCGACGGTCGAGCCCCCGGACGACGGCGGTGCCATCGAGAACACGTCCAGGCCGCGGTAGCGCACGTGCGTCGGCTCGCGCAGGATCGCGCGGTACGCCGCGAGGTCGCGCAGCTCGAGCAGCCCCGGCCGCACGTCGAGCGTGCTGTCGGCCGCGACGGGCGGGCGCTGCACGGTGCGGACGATGTCGCGCGCCAGCGGCCCCGTGTACAGCGCCCGGGAGCCGTGCCGTGCGAGCAGGTCGTAGGTGTCGGCGAGGTCGCGGTTGCGCAGCCGCGACCCGACCTCCGGCACCGCGCCGCCCGGGAGGTAGAGGCGCGCGGTCGAGGGGAACGCGGCGAAGCGCGCGGAGTTCTGCGCGACCTGGTCCGCGAACGTCCGGTCCACGACGAACCCGCGCCGCGCGACCTGCGTCGCCCCGCGCAGCGCGGAGCGCAGGTCGAGGGTGCCCCAGCGGCGCAGCGCGGTCTCCCACGTGGCCGGTGTCCCGGGCACGCCGGCGGACAGCCCGGACGTGACGGCCTCGGCGAACGGCAGCGCCACGCCGTCCTCGGTGAACGCGTCCGCCTGCATCGCCTGCGGCGCGGTCTCCCGGCCGTCGATCGTCCGGACCCGTCCGGTCGCGGCGTCGTAGTAGACGAAGAAGCCGCCGCCCCCGATGCCGGACGAGAACGGCTCCGTGACCCCCAGGGTCGCCGCGGCCGCGACGGCGGCGTCGACCGCGTTCCCGCCCCGGCGCAGCACGTCCAGCCCGACGCGGGTCGCGTCGGCGTCCACCGTCGCGACGGCCCCGCCGGTCCCGACGGCGACGGGCACCTTGTCGGCTGGTCGGGGGTGCGCGGAGGCGGGGGTCGCGCCGCCGGCAACGACGAGGGCGGCAGCCGCGGCGAGCGCGGCCAGACGGCGGGAGGTCCAGGACGCGCTCACGGCGACTCCTCGGTGACGACGGCCGAAGGTTCCGGCATACCACCGATGACTGGCGTGCACCACAGGTCCGACGCGACGGCCCGGGCGGACCGTGCCGCCGCGGCGCGGTGGTGCCCCGAGTGGGATTCGAACCCACACTGGATCGGGTTTGAGCCGAACGCCTCTGCCGGTTGGGCTATCGGGGCCAGGTCGGCAGGATATCGCCGGCCCGGCCGGCTCCCCGTCCCGCGGCCGCGCGTGGTCCGCCTCACAGGGAATCCCCGGGACGCGTCGGACGCGCCGGGGCCCCGTCCCACTACGATGTGCCCGTGACCAAGGACGCCAGCACCGAACCGTCGACGCCCGCCGAGCTCGACCTCGACGCCGTCGCTGCTCCGCAGGAGCAGAAGCCCGCCGCTGCGCGCCCGCCGCGCCGCGCGGTCGTCGCCGAGGACGAGGCGCTCATCCGCATGGACGTCGTCGAGACGATGCGGGAGGCCGGGTTCGAGGTCGTCGGCGAGGCCGGTGACGGCGAGCAGGCGGTCGCGCTGGCGACGGAGCTCAAGCCCGACGTCGTGGTCATGGACGTCAAGATGCCGGTGCTCGACGGCATCTCCGCCGCGGAGCGGATCGGCAAGGCGCACCTGGCGCCGGTCGTCCTGCTGACCGCGTTCTCGCAGACCGAGCTCGTCGAGCGCGCCCGGGACGCCGGCGCCATGGCGTACGTCGTGAAGCCCTTCAGCCCGGCGGACCTGCTGCCGGCCGTCGAGATCGCCATCTCGCGCTACGCGCAGATCTCCGCGCTGGAGTCCGAGGTGGCCGACCTGGCCGAGCGGTTCGAGACCCGCAAGCGCGTCGACCGGGCCAAGGGGCTGCTCATGACGAAGATGGGCCTCACCGAGCCCGAGTCGTTCCGCTGGATCCAGAAGACGTCGATGGACCGCCGTCTCACGATGCGCGAGGTGGCCGACGCGGTCATCGAGCAGGTCGGCAACGGGTCCTGACCTTCTGACCCCGCCGGTCCTCCGGCGGCGTCCGCGACCGGCCGGGCCGGGTGCTGGTCAGCCGAGCGTGACGTCGACGACGAGCGCGCGGTGGTCCGACACGCCGGTGTCGACGGCACGGGCGGGGGACACCGCCTCGACGGGCCCGTCCACGAGCACGTGGTCGATCTGCGTCCGGGGAGCGTGGCCCGGGAAGGTCGGCACGTCGGCGAGCGTCCGAAGGCCCGAGGTCTCGAGCACGCCGGGGAGCCCCAGGTTGAGGTCGCCGAGCAGCACGAGCGGTCGCGGGAGGTCGGCGACCCGGTCGCGCAGGTAGGCGAGCTGCTGGCCGCTGTGGCCGCGCAGGTACGCCAGGTGGGTCGCGACGACCGTGAGCCGGCCCTCGGGTGCGTCGACGTGCGCGACGAGGGCGACGCGCGGCTCGTCCCGGCGCGGCCGCGGCAGGCGCGAGCCCGGCTCCCGGGTCCACGTCCGCCGGCGGGGCAGCCGCCACACGTCCCACGCCGTCACCGGGTGGCGGCTCACGAGCGCGATCCCGTACTGCGGCACCCCCCGCACCGGCCCGAGAGCGGCACGCCACACGCCGGGGCCGCCGGTCATCGCCGGGGCGAACCGGGCGTCCGTCGCGCCCGCCGCCTCGGCGGCGAGGGCGGTGAGGTCGGCGCGGTGCGAGCGCGGCTGGCCGCGGTCGACCTCCTGCAGCGCCAGCACGTCGGCGTCGAGCGAGCGGACGGCGGCGGCGAACCGGTCGAGGTCGACGCGGCCGTCGGCGGGGGACATGCCGTGCAGGAGGTTGAAGGTCGCCAGGCGCACCCGCCGATCATGCCGGGCACGGCCTGCGACCGCCCGGCGGCGGACGCGCGTCTCGGAGGCCGGGCGCCGGGATCTCGGCCCGCGGAAGCACTCGTTCGGGTGACCGTTTCACCAGCGCTGTCATGACCGTCGCACCGGTTCGGTCGTGCCGAAGGGCCCCTGAGCGACCCGTCGGTAACAACTGCGCAACGACATCAGGGCGAGACGTTGCCATTCACATGGCGGACACAAACCATGAGTACGTTCGCGCCACATCGCCGCGGCCCGTGCCTGGGCCCGGTGGGTGCAGTGCTCACAGAGGGGTACCACGCATGATTCGTTCCACACACGCAGGACGGGGCCTCGCCGTCGCCGGCGCGCTGGCTCTGGCCCTCACCGCCTGCTCGAGCTCCGGCGAGCCCGGCGGTGGCGAGACCAGCGGCGGCGGTGGTGCGAGCGGCGAGCCGCTGCACATCGGCACGCTGCTCCCCGTCACCGGCTCGCTCGCGCAGCTGGGCCCGCCCGAGATCGCCGGTGTCGACCTCGCCGTCAAGGAGATCAACGACGCGGGCGGCCTGTTCGGGGCCGACGTCAAGGTCACGCACACCGACTCGTCCGACGCGCAGAACGCCTCGGTCTCCACCGCGTCCGCGCAGAGCCTCATCAGCGCTGGCGTGTCGGCGATCATCGGCGCCGCCTCGTCCTCGGTGACGCTCAACGTCATCGACGACATCACGGGGGCCGGCATCGTCCAGGTCTCCCCGGCGAACACCGCGACCGACCTCTCGGGGTACTCGGACTTCTACTTCCGTACCGCGCCGCCGGACACCGTCCAGGGTGACGTGCTGGGCAACCTCGTCGTCTCCGACGGTGCGTCCAACGTCGGCATCCTCGTCTTCAACGACTCGTACGGCACGTCGCTGCGCGACGTCGTCGCGGGCGTCGTCGAGGGCGCGGGCGGCTCGATCGTCTACGGCGCCAAGGGCCAGGAGTTCGACCCGGCCGAGACGAACTTCGCGACGATCGTCGGCGACGCCATCGCGAAGAAGCCCGACGCCATCGTGGTCCTGGCCTTCACCGACCAGACCCCGGCGATCGTGCGCGAGCTCGCGGCCCAGAAGTGGGACATGAGCAAGACCTACTTCGTGGACGGCAACCTGCAGAACTTCGGCACCGAGGGCGACACCGGCTTCCCCGAGGGCACGCTGACGGACGCGCAGGGCACGCTGCCCGGCGCCTACCCGTCGGAGGAGTTCCAGCAGCGCATGCTCGGCGTCGACCCCGACCTCAAGGACTACTCGTACGGCCCCGAGTCGTACGACGCCACCATGCTGGTCGCGCTCGCCGCGCTCAAGGGCGGCGCGTCCGACGGGGCGACGATCCAGAAGAACATGGCGGCGGTCTCCGGCGCGAACGGTGGCACCGAGTGCACCGGCTGGGAGGAGTGCTCCAAGCTCGTCGCGGACGGCAAGGACATCGACTACACGTCGGCGTCCGGTGTCGGCCCGTTCAACGAGAAGAACGACCCGTCGTCGGCGTTCATCGGCATCTACAAGTTCGGTGCCGACAACACCTACACCTTCAGCCGCTCCGAGGAGGGCGAGGTCCCGGCCGGATGATCGGCTGACCTGACGCTGGACGCGAGGGCCCCCGGAGCAGCGCTCCGGGGGCCCTCGTGCGTCGGCGTGGCCGGCGCCCGCGGGTTCCTGACGTGGACCGCCGGCCGCGGGCCCGCACGCCACGAGGCCCCGACCGCCGTGGAGGGCGGTCGGGGCCTCGGTGGTGCCGGCGCGGGCCGGGGGAGCGCTCAGGCCGTCGGGGGCACCCCGGGACCGCCGTGCTCGTCGGCGGCGCGCGCGGCGTCCACGTCGGCCGCCAGCGTGCCCAGGTACAGCTCGATGACCTTCGGGTCGTTCATGAGGTCGCGGCCCGGGCCGGAGTACGCGTTGCGCCCCTGGTCGAGCACGTACGCGCGGTCGCAGATCTGCAGCGCCCGGCGGGCGTTCTGCTCGACGATCACGACGGACACGCCGGCCTTGTTGATCCGGCGCGTCCGCAGGAACGCCTCGTCCTGCCGGACGGGCGACAGGCCGGCCGACGGCTCGTCCAGGAGGAGCACCGACGGCTCGGGCATGAGGGCCCGGGCCATCGCGACCATCTGCCGCTCGCCGCCCGAGAGCGCGCCGGCCCGCTGCTTGCGGCGCTTGACGAGCTCGGGGAACAGGTTGAGCACGACGTCCAGGCGCTCGGAGAACTTCTGCGGCGTCTGGTAGACGCCCATCTGCAGGTTCTCCTCGATCGTGAGCGAGGGGAACACGTTGTTCGTCTGCGGCACGAAGCCGACGCCCCGCTTGACGAGGGAGTCCGCGCGCAGGTTCGTGATGCTCTCGCCCTTGAGCGTCAGCGACCCCTCCCGGATCGCGACGAGCCCGAACAGCGCCTTGAGCAGCGTGGACTTGCCGGCGCCGTTGGGCCCGATGATCCCGACGAGCTCGCCGGGGTGCAGCACGAGCGAGCACCCGTTGAGGATGTTGACGCCGGGCAGGTAGCCGGCGACGAGCTCGTCGGCGTGCAGCAGCGGCTCGCCCGCGGGGGCGCCGCGGTGCAGCGCGGGGGCGGTGGTCTCGGTCACGGCTTCTCCTCGATCTCGGCGTCCGCCTCGGCCTCGGCCTCCGCGTCGATCGCGCCGCCCTCGTCGAGCAGCGCGTCGTCGCCGAGGTCGGTGTCGTGGTGCGCGCCCAGGTAGGCGTCGATGACGGCCTGGTCGGCCATCACGTCGGCCGGCGGCCCCTCCGCCACGACCTGGCCCTGCGCCATGACGACGACCCAGTCGGAGATGTGCCGGACCATGTGCATGTCGTGCTCGACGAAGAGCACGGTCGTGCCCGAGTCGCGCAGGTCGGTGATGTGCCCCAGCAGCGACTGGGTGAGCGCGGGGTTCACGCCGGCCATCGGCTCGTCGAGCATGACGAGCTGCGGGTCGGACATGAGGGCGCGCGCCATCTCCAGCAGCTTGCGCTGACCGCCGGACAGGGACCCGGCGAAGTCGTCCTTCTTGGTGTCGAGCTTGAAGCGCTCGAGCAGCTGCATCGCCTTGTCGGTGATCTCCCGCTCGCGCGGCGCCCACAGCGGCTTCACGAGCGCCGCGAACAGGTTCTCGCCGGGCTGCTCGCGCGCCCCGAGGCGCATGTTCTCCAGCACGGTCATGCGGGCGAGCGCCTTGGTCAGCTGGAAGGTGCGGACCATGCCGGCCTTCGCCACGCGCGAGGCGGAGACCCCGCCGAGCGTCCTGCCGTCGAAGACCCACCGCCCGGCGTCGGGCTTGTCGAAGCCCGTCATGAGGTTGAAGAAGGTCGTCTTGCCGGCCCCGTTCGGGCCGATGAGCGCGGTGATGACGTGGCGCTGCACCTCGAGGTGCTCGACGTCGACCGCGTTGACGCCACCGAAGCTGCGGCGCACGCCGTCGGCGACGAGCAGCGCGTCCGGCTTGGCGGACCCGGGGACGTGCTCGACCGACGCGAGGCCGCGCCGGGCCTGCTCGACGACGTCCTGGACCGGCATGTCAACGGGCATTGATCGCCAGCTCCTTCTTGTCGCCCAGGATGCCCTGGGGTCGGAACACGATGAGCAGCATCAGCGTGATGCCGACCAGCACCCAGCCCACCTGCTCGATCTGCTGCACGGTGAGCGAGCCGTCGGGCACGACGCCGCGCAGCAGCCCGCGCACGAAGATGAGCGCGCCCCAGAACAGCAGCGAGCCGAGCACCGGCCCGAGCACCGTGGCGGCACCGCCCAGCAGCAGGATGGTCCAGGTGTTGAACGTGACCGGACGGCCGAGCGAGTCGGCCTGCACGGAGCTCGCCAGGACGAACACGATGCCGCCCAGCGCGCCGAACACGCCGCCCAGGACGAGCGCCTGGAGCTTGTAGGAGTAGACGTTCTTGCCGAGCGCGCGCACGGCGTCCTCGTCCTCGCGGATGCCCTTGAGCACGCGGCCCCACGGGGAGCGGATGAGCCGCCAGACGAACAGGCACGCGAGAGCGACGACGGCCCAGCCGACGATGCGCAGCCACCAGCTGTTGGAGGTGTTCGTCGCGAGCGTGAGCGGGCCGAGGGTCCAGCGGTCGTCGGGGAACGGCGACGCGTCCTGGAAGGTGTGCTTGAACGAGTTGCCGGTGAGGCCCTCCGACCCGCCGGTGAGCTCGGTCAGGGCTGTCGAGCGTCCGATCATCCGGACGATCTCCGCGGCGGCGATCGTGACGATCGCGAGGTAGTCGCCTCTGAGCTTCAGGGTCGGCAGGCCGAGCAGCAGCGCGAAGACGACGGCGGCCGCGACCGCGACGAGGAACGCGAGCCACAGCGGGCCGCCCTCGATCGTCGTGATGGCGAACCCGTACGCACCGAGCAGCATGAAGCCGGCCTGGCCCATGTTGATGAGGCCCGTGAGGCCGAAGTGGATGTTGAGCCCGATCGCGGCGAGCGCGTACGCGATGGCGGTCGGTCCCGTCATCTCGTTGAGCACGTTGGTGAAGAGCTGTCCGAGGTCCATGTCGACGACTCCCGCTAGCCGATGCGCTCGGCGCGTCCGAGGATGCCCTGCGGCCGGATCAGCAGGACGAGGATGAGGATGACGAGCGCGCTCGCGTAGCGCATGTCGTTCGGCAGGAACAGCGTGGACAGCTCCACGACGAGGCCGATGACGAGCGCCCCGAGCACGGCGCCCGCCGGCGAGCCGAGCCCGCCGAGGGTGATCGCCGCGAACATGAGCAGCAGGAGCGTCGAGCCGAAGTTGAACCGCGTCGTGTTGAGGTACAGCGCGAGCAGCACGCCGCCGAGCGACGCGAGCGCGGCGGACACGATCCAGACCCGGGTGATGATCGACTCGACCTTGATGCCGGTCGCCGCGGCGAGCGCGGGGTTGTCCGACACGGCGCGGGTCGCGCGGCCGAGCCGGGTCCGCGACAGCGTGAACGCCACGGCGGCCAGCACGACGACCGCGATCGCGACCGAGACGAGCGACTGCGCGGAGATCTGCACGGGGCCGATCTGCATGCGGGTCGAGATGCCGGAGACGATCGGCACGGGCTGCGCGCCGTAGATGAACAGGTACGTCGACAGCAGCGCGAGCGCGAGGCCGATCGTGACGATCATCTGCTGCGTCACGCCGACGCCCCGGCGCCGCAGGGGCGCGAAGATGAACCGGTTGAGGAGCCATCCGGCGAGCGCGCCGGCCGCGGTCGCGACGACGATCGCGAGCCACAGCGGCAGGTCCCACCACTGCACGGCCATGAACGCCGTCATCCCGCCGAGCGTGACGAGCTCGCCGTGCGCGAAGTTGGACAGGCCGGTCGTGCCGTAGATGAGGTTCGCGCCGAGCGACGCGAGCGCGAGCAGCAGCCCGAAGACCGTGCCCGCGAGGACGAGCTGGGCGTACCGGTTGGTGCCGGGACCGGCTGAGGCCTCGGTGCCGGTGCCGGCCTCGTCCGTGGGCTGCGCCGTCGCGCCGGGGGCGGACGTCGCGCCGGGCGTGGCGGAGGCGCCGCCGCCGCTGCCGGGCTGCGCGTCGGACGGGTCGCCGACCTGCACGATCCGGCCCGCGGAGCGGCCCAGCACGACGGGGACCGTCGCCGGGTTGGCCTCGGGGTGCAGCAGGCCCTTGCCGGACGGGAGGCTCGCCTCGTCCACCGTGACGGTGTAGTCGCCGGCCGTCGTGAGCGGCACGCTGGCGCGGCCGTTGTCGCCCGTGGTGACGGAGACGTCCTGCCCCTGCCCCTCGACGGTGAGCTCCACGCCGGCGACCGGTCCGGAGCCGGGCTCCGTGACCGTGATGTTGAGGCACGCGGTCGTGTCGTCGGGCTCGCACGGCGTGGCGGCCGCGCCGGCCGGGACGGCGGTGATGACGAGTGTCGCCAGGACGGCCAGGGCCGCCGCGAGGAGAGCGACGAGGGTGCGGGGCGGCCGCAAGGGCCTGACCACCGTGTCGACGGGTCGCAACCCGTACCTCCGTCCGTTCGTGAGGGACGCCGCTGGATGCCCTCGGGACGAGGGCGACGGTGCCGCTCGGCAGGTCCACCCTGCCGGGTGGCAGGACGATAGGCAGGGATTGTGTCCTGTGGGTTTCACGATTGGCGAGTCCGCGGACGTGTCCGGGACGAAAGTCATGCGATCGTGACCACATCGTGGCCGTATCCAAGGTGTGGACTCCGTCGTCCCAGGGCGTGACCTGCAGGGGTAGGCAGGACGCCGTCGCCTGGTCCATGATCGTCCGGAGCCATCGCGGGCAGAGGTGGCGCACCGACCGGATCCCCCCGTCCGACAGGAGGTCGCAGCCCGTGCGTCCTGGAGTTCATGCCCGCCCGGCCCGGCCGCAGGACCTGGCCGCGCTGACGGAGCTGTGCCTGGTGGGTCGTCGTGAGGCCGCTGTCGGGGGGCAGCTGTGCACGGACGACGCCGACCGCCTGCGCGACCAGCTCGGCGCCCTCATCTCGTTCCCGGAGGGCCGGCTGCTCGTCGGCACCCTCGACGACCAGGTCTGCGGGCTGCTCATCGCGCGCGTCGTCGGGCCCGGCCCGTTCACCGACCAGGCGATGCTCAACATCGAGGCCGTGTTCGTGCACCCCGACGCCCGCCGCCGAGGGCTGGGCCACGCGCTACTCGCTGGCGCGGTGGCGACCGCGGAGGAGGCGGGCGCGACGGAGATGTTCGCCTCGCCGCTGCCGGGCTCGCGCGGGATGCAGCGCTTCCTGGCGCGCGTCGGCTTCGCGCCGGCGGCCTCGCACCGGGTCGTGTCGGTCGCCTCGCTGCAGCGTCGCCTCGCGTCCGACGCGGTCGCCGCGACGAACGAGCCGGCGCGGCGGGCGCGGGGCCGCGGCCTGGAGGACCTGATCGCCCGGCGCCGCCAGGTGCGCGACGCGGGCCGGACGGTCGCGGCGGATCAGCCGCGCGCGTCGATCAGCATGCACGTGAGCCGCGCGGTGCACAGCCGCCGGCCGTCGGAGTCCTCGACGACGACCTCGTAGCTCGCCAGCGTGGAGCCGAGGTGGACCGCCGTCGCGGTCCCCGTGACGACGCCCGAGCGTGCCGAGCGGTGGTGCGTGGCGCTCAGCTCGATGCCGACGGCGGCCCGGCCCGGGCCGGCGTGCTGGTAGGCGGCGAACGACCCGAGCGTCTCGGCCAGCACCGCGCTCGCGCCGCCGTGCAGGAGGCCGGCCGGCTGCGTGTTCCCCTCGACCGGCATGGTGCCGACCGCGCGCTCGGCGGACAGGGCGACGATCTCGATCCCCATCCGCTCGATGAGGGTCCCGTCGAGGGACAGGGTGCGCAGGGCCGCGGTCGAGGTGTCGGACATGGCAGATAGGTTGGCACCCGTGAGCGCCGAACAGCCAGCACGTCCGTCGTCCGCCCCCAGCCGGCCCGCCCGCCTCCTGCTGATCGACGGCCACTCGATGGCGTATCGCGCGTTCTTCGCGCTCCCGGTCGACAAGTTCGCGACCTCGACGGGACAGCCCACGAACGCCGTCTTCGGCTTCGTCTCGATGCTCGCGAACCTCCTGCGGGACGAGGAGCCGACCCACGTCGCGGTCGCGTTCGACCTCGGTCGCACCACCTTCCGCACCGAGCAGTACGAGGCCTACAAGGGGAACCGCGACGCGACGCCCGAGCCGTTCCGCGGCCAGGTGGACGTCATCCAGCGCGTCCTCGCGACGATGCACGTGCCCGTCCTCACCAAGCCGGCGTACGAGGCGGACGACATCCTCGCGACCCTCACGACGCAGGCGGTCGCGGAGGGCATGCAGGTGCTCGTCTGCACCGGCGACCGGGACGCCTTCCAGCTCGTCGGCGACGCCGTGACGGTGCTCTACCCCGTGCGCGGCGTCTCCGAGATGTCGCGCATGACCCCGGCGGCGGTCGAGGCCAAGTACGGCGTGCCGCCGCAGCGCTACCCCGACCTCGCGGCCCTCGTGGGGGAGACGAGCGACAACCTGCCCGGCATCCCGGGGGTCGGGCCGAAGACCGCGGCCAAGTGGATCACCACGTACGGCGGGCTGGAGGGCGTCGTGGCCTCGGCCGACCAGGTGCCGGGCAAGGCGGGGGAGCAGCTGCGGGCGAACCTCGAGCAGGTCCAGCTCAACCGGCGGATCAACGCGCTCGTCACGGACCTCGAGCTCCCGCTCGGTCCCGAGGACCTCGAGGCGCGGCCCTGGGACCGCCAGGCCCTGCACACGATCCTCGACGAGCTCGAGTTCCGGACGCTGCGCGACCGCCTGTTCGCGATGCTGCCCGACGAGGGGCAGCCCGCCGAGCCGGTGGCCGGCGGCCTCGCCGACGTCGCCGCGCTCGCGCCGGGGGCCCTCGGCCGCTGGCTCCAGGAGCGCGCCGGGCAGGTGCTCGGCGTCGACGTGCGCGGGTCCGGCGCGCCCGCCGGTGGCGACGCGTGGGGCGTCGCGCTGGCCGACGCGGACGGCGTGGCGGCGGTGTACGACCTGGGCGAGATCGACCCGGTCGACGAGTCGGCGCTCGCCGCGTGGCTCGCCTCGGCGCAGGAGCCGAAGGCGCTGCACGCCGCCAAGACGGCGTGGCACGCCCTGGCGGGGCGTGGTCTGACGCTGCAGGGCGTCGCCTTCGACACCGAGCTCGCGGCGTACCTGTGCCAGCCCGACCGCCGCGCCTACGACCTGTCGGACCTCGCCATCGGGTACCTGCGGCGGGAGCTGGCCGCCGACGACGCGAGCTCGGCCGGTCAGGGCGCGCTCGACCTCGAGATCAACGGCTCCGACGAGGGCCGCCGGGCGGCCGTGCGCGCCGCCGCGGTGCGCGACCTCGTCGAGGTGCTCGGGCAGGAGGTCGCGGACCGCGGCGCGACCGCGCTGCTGACGGACCTGGAGCTGCCGCTGGAGGACGTGCTGGCGCGGATGGAGCGCACCGGCATCGCGATCGACGTCGAGTACCTGAGCGGCCTCGAGCGCGAGTTCGACGGCGTCGTCAACGAGGCCGCCGCGGAGGCGTTCGCGGTGATCGGCCGGGAGGTGAACCTGGGCTCGCCCAAGCAGCTGCAGGAGATCCTGTTCGACCAGCTCGGCATGCCCAAGACGAAGCGGATCAAGACCGGCTACACGACCGACGCCGCCGCGCTGACCGACCTGTTCGCGCGCACGCAGCACCCGTTCCTGGAGCACCTGCTCGCGCACCGGGACGCGATCCGCCTGCGCCAGACCGTCGAGGGCCTGCTGCGCTCCGTGGCGCCCGACGGACGGATCCACACGACGTTCCAGCAGACGATCGCGGCCACGGGGCGCCTGTCCTCGACGGACCCGAACCTGCAGAACATCCCCATGCGGACGGACGCGGGCCGCCAGATCCGGCGCGCGTTCGTCGTGGGCGGCGGCTACGAGACGCTGCTGACGGCCGACTACTCGCAGATCGAGATGCGGATCATGGCGCACCTGTCCGGCGACGAGGGTCTCATCGCCGCGTTCCGCTCGGGGGAGGACCTGCACAGCTACGTCGGCTCCCGCGTGTTCGGGGTCCCGACCGACGCCGTCACGCCCGCGCAGCGCTCCAAGATCAAGGCGATGAGCTACGGACTCGCGTACGGGCTGTCGGCCTACGGGCTGTCCCAGCAGCTCGCGGTCGAGGTGGGCGAGGCGTCGGCGCTCATGCAGGACTACTTCGCCCGGTTCGGCGGGGTGCGCGACTACCTGACGGGGGTCGTGGACCAGGCCCGCGCGACCGGCTACACCGCCACGGTGCTGGGCCGCCGGCGCTACCTGCCGGACCTCGTGAGCGACAACCGCATCCGCCGGGAGGCCGCCGAGCGCATGGCGCTCAACGCGCCGATCCAGGGCAGCGCCGCCGACCTGATCAAGGTCGCGATGCTCGGGGTCGACCGTGAGCTCGTCCGCCGGGGGCTGCGCTCGCGCCTCCTGCTCCAGGTCCACGACGAGCTCGTGCTCGAGGTGGCGCCCGGGGAGCGCGAGGAGGTCGAGGCGCTGGTGCGCGAGCGGATGGGCGCGGCCGGCGACGGCCTGCCCGACGGCCCGCTGGACGTCCCGCTCGACGTCTCGGTGGGCGTCGGCGCGAGCTGGCACGCCGCCGGGCACTGACGGCCGCCGGCGCGCGATGCCCGGCGTCCGAGCCGCGGAGTCACGCGATGGGCGCCGACCGGTCACGTTCCGCAGCACGGGCGATTCGCCCGTCGTCTCCTGGTCGATAACGATTTCGGGTGATGCGTGGCGAGGTGCCGCAGTCATGCGCCAGAGTGTGCGCGGTGGCAACGAGGCCACTGCGAGACCGAGGAGGCGGTATGACCGACACCGTCGGCGAGTTCGAGACCGACTACCAGAGAGTCCAACGCTCCGAGGAGTTCCAGGCGCTGCGCAGGCGGTTCCGGAACTTCGTCTTCCCGATGACCGCGCTGTTCCTGGTGTGGTACTTCGTCTACGTCCTGCTGGCGAACTACGCGCACGACTTCATGTCGACGAAGGTGTGGGGGAACATCACCGTCGGCCTGCTCTTCGGGCTCGGCCAGTTCGTCTCGACGTTCGCGATCACGATGATCTACGCCCGCTGGGCCAACAACCGGCAGGACGCCGTGGCCGAGCGCCTGCGCCGGCACATCGAGGAGGGCACGGTCGACGGGGGTGAGGTCGCATGAGCGGCCTCGTGACCGCCGCCACGACGACCGAGAAGGTCGGCGACCCCGTCGTCAACATCGCGATCTTCGCCGCGTTCGTGCTCGTGACCCTCGTCATCGTGCTGCGGGCCTCGCGCAACAACCGCACGGCGGCCGACTACTACGCCGCCGGCCGCTCGTTCACCGGCCCGCAGAACGGCACGGCGATCGCGGGGGACTACCTGTCCGCCGCGTCGTTCCTCGGCATCTGCGGCGCCATCGCGATCAACGGCTACGACGGCTTCCTGTACTCGATCGGGTTCCTCGTCGCGTGGCTCGTCGCGCTGCTGCTCGTGGCGGAGCTCCTGCGCAACACCGGCCGCTTCACGATGGCCGACGTGCTCTCGTTCCGGCTCAAGGAGCGTCCGGTGCGGATGGCGGCGGCGCTGTCCACGCTCGCCGTCGTGTTCTTCTACCTGCTCGCGCAGATGGCGGGTGCGGGTGGCCTCGTCGCGCTGCTGCTCGGCATCGAGGGCGTCGCGGGCCAGGGCGTCGTCATCGCCGTGGTCGGCGCGCTGATGATCCTGTACGTGCTCATCGGCGGCATGAAGGGCACGACCTGGGTGCAGATCATCAAGGCGGTGCTGCTCATCGCCGGCGCCGGCGTCATGACCGTGTGGGTGCTGGCGAAGTTCGGCTTCAACCTGTCCGACCTGCTGCAGGGCGCCGTCGACAAGGCGGGCGAGGGCGGCGAGGCGCTGCTCGGCCCCGGCAAGCAGTACGGCGCCACCCCGACGAGCCAGCTCAACTTCCTCTCGCTCGCGCTGGCGCTCGTCCTCGGCACCGCCGGGCTGCCGCACGTGCTCATGCGCTTCTACACGGTGCCGACCGCCAAGGAGGCGCGTCGCTCCGTCGTGTGGGCCATCTGGCTCATCGGCATCTTCTACCTGTTCACCCTGGTGCTCGGGTACGGCGCCGGCGCGCTCGTGGGCCCCGACGTCATCAAGGCGGCGCCGGGCGGCGTCAACTCGGCGGCGCCGCTGCTGGCGTTCGAGCTCGGCGGGACCGTCCTGCTCGGCATCATCTCGGCGGTCGCGTTCGCGACGATCCTCGCGGTGGTGGCGGGCCTGACGATCACGGCCGCGACGTCGTTCGCGCACGACATCTACGCCTCGGTCATCAAGCGCGGGCAGGTCAAGCCCGACGGCGAGGTGCGGGTCGCCCGGATCACCGTGATCGTCATCGGCATCCTCGCGATCATCGGCGGCATCTTCGCCAACGGGCAGAACGTGGCGTTCCTCGTCGCCCTCGCCTTCGCCGTGGCGGCCAGCGCGAACCTGCCGACGATCCTCTACTCGCTGTTCTGGAAGAGGTTCAACACCTCCGGTGCGCTGTGGAGCATGTACGGCGGGCTCATCTCCTGCCTGGTCCTCATCACGTTCTCGCCGGTGGTGTCGGGCAAGGTCGACCCGGCGACGGGCAAGAGCCTGTCGATGATCCGGGACACCAGCATCGACTTCGCGGTCATCCCGCTGGAGAACCCGGGCCTCATCACGATCCCGCTGGCGTTCCTGCTCGGCATCGTCGGGACGCTGCTGTCGAAGGAGAAGCCGCACCCGGAGAAGTTCGCCGAGATGGAGGTCCGCTCGCTCACCGGCGCGGGCGCCGAGAAGGCGACGGTGCACTGAGCGCCCCGGTGGCGGCGGCCCGGCACCCCGGGCCGCCGCCACCCGGCGCCGCCGTCAGGCGGGCAGGCGGCAGACGAAGACCGCGGTGCCCGGCAGCAGGGCGCCCCGCAGCGCGCTCCACCCGCCCCACGTGCGGGTGTGGCCCTCCGGCCACTCGGGCTCGACGAGCCGCTCGAGCACGAAGCCCGCGCCGGCGAGGTCGGCGACGTGGTCGCCGAGCGTGCGGTGGTACTCCGCGTACAGGACGCGGCCGGCCTCGCTGCGCTCGACGTACGGCCGCCGGTCGAAGTAGGACCGCGTGGCGGTGAGCCCGCTCTCGCCGGGGTCGTCGGGGAACGCCCAGCGGACCGGGTGCGTCACGGAGAACGCCCAGGTGCCCCCGGGCCTCAGCACGCGCGCGGCCTCGACGTGCACGCGCCCGGCGTCCGGCACGAACGGCAGCGCGCCGTAGGCGGTGAACACCACGTCGAACGACGCGTCCGCGAACGGCAGCGCGCGGGCGTCTGCCTGGACGCAGGGCGTGCGCAGCCCGGTGTCCTCGTCGTAGGCGCGCGACGCCGCGAGCATCGCGGCCGAGACGTCCGAGGCGACGGCGTCGACGCCGTGCGAGACGAGCCACCGCGAGCACTGGGCCGCGCCGGCGCCGACCTCGAGCACGCGCCGGCCGCGCAGGTCGCCGAGCAGCCGCGCCTCCCCCTCGCGCAGACCCTCGGGCGACCAGCAGAAGTCGGCGGGCCCGAGGAACCGCCCGTGCTCCGCGAGGTACTCCGCCGCGTTCGCGTCCCACCAGCCCTGCGCCGCGGTGCCGCCGGCGTCGTCGGGGACGTGCTCGTAGCCGGCGCTGGCGAGGCGGTCGTCCATACCACCAGTGTGGCGTGCCGGGCCCGGACGGAAGGTGCACCTCGGCCCGCGGGACGGTGGCTAGGCTGGCGGCACTGCTCGCCCGACGACGCGCGACGCGGCACCCCAGCACCCCACCGAAGGAGCTCTTCGTGCGAGTCGGACTGCTCACGGGCGGCGGCGACGTCCCCGGGCTGAACGCCGCCATCCGTGCCGTCGTCAAGCGGGGCGAGGGCCAGTACGGCCACTCGATCATCGGCTTCCGCAACGGCTGGAAGGGCGTCGTCGACGGCGACGTGCGGCCCTTGGGCCGCGGGGACATCCGCAACGTCCTGTCGCAGGGCGGCACGCTGCTCGGCACCGCGCGGTTCCACCCGCACCGCAACGACGGCGGGCTGGACGCCGTCGTGCAGACGCTCGAGGCGGAGCGCATCGACGCGCTCATCTGCATCGGCGGCGACGGCACCCTGCACGCCGCCAGCAAGGTGGCCGAGGCCGGCGTGCCGGTCGTCGGCATCCCGAAGACCATCGACAACGACGTGTGGGGGACCGACGCGTCGATCGGGTTCGACACGGCGGTGACGATCGCGACGGAGGCGATCGACCGCATCCACACCACGGCGGAGTCCCACAACCGCGTGATGATCGTCGAGGTCATGGGCCGGCACGCGGGCTGGATCGCGGTGACGAGCGGCATCGCGGGCGGCGCGGAGATCGTGCTCGCCCCGGAGGAGCCGTTCGACATCGAGCGGATCGAGAAGTTCCTGCGGCACCGGCACCGGGCGCACGCGAGCTTCTCCATCATCGTCGTCGCGGAGGGCGCGATCCCGGCCCCCGGCACGGCGATGGAGTACGAGACCGAGGTCGGCCAGTTCGGCGAGATCGTCGCGGGCGCGATCGGCGAGCGGCTCAAGGCCGAGATCGCCCAGCGCACCGGGTTCGACACGCGCGTGACGGTCCTCGGGCACGTCCAGCGCGGCGGGATCCCCACGGCGCAGGACCGCATCCTCGGCTCGCGCTTCGGCATGGCGGCGATCGACGCGGTGACCGCGGGCCGGACGAACGTCATGACGGCGCTGCGGGGCGAGGAGGTCGAGCTCGTGCCGATCGCGGACGTGGCCGGCAAGGTCAAGCACGTGCCCGGCGACCTGCTGCAGGTGGCGAGCGCGCTCGCCTGAGCGCCGCCCGCGCTCGGACGCCCGGGCGGCGCCCGCGCGCTTTGACCCGCCCGCACGGCCCCGGATAAGGTGGTCGGCGGCGCCGCGCGCCCTCGTCGTGATGCTCGTTCAGCCCTGCCGGTCACCGGCCGGCTGGGCGGCGGGTCCAGGGACGAAGAACTCGGCGTCGACCATCTCCATCCACGTGCCGGTCCCGGCACGCCATCTGCCCGTCCTACTTCCTGTCCGCATCGGAGCCCATCCCTACATGAGCATCTCCACCCCCGCGAAGCCCGCCACGCCGCAGGTCGCGGTCAACGACATCGGCACGGCCGAGGACCTCCTCGCCGCGATCGACGCCACCATCAAGTACTTCAACGACGGCGACATCGTCGAGGGCACCATCGTCAAGGTGGACCGCGACGAGGTCCTGCTCGACATCGGCTACAAGACCGAGGGCGTCATCCCCTCCCGCGAGCTGTCCATCAAGCACGACGTCGACCCGGGTGAGGTCGTCAAGGTCGGCGACGCGGTCGAGGCCCTTGTCCTCCAGAAGGAGGACAAGGAGGGTCGTCTGATCCTGTCGAAGAAGCGTGCGCAGTACGAGCGCGCGTGGGGCACGATCGAGAAGATCAAGGAGGAGGACGGCGTCGTCACCGGCACCGTCATCGAGGTCGTCAAGGGCGGCCTCATCCTCGACATCGGTCTGCGCGGCTTCCTGCCCGCCTCGCTCGTCGAGATGCGTCGCGTCCGCGACCTCCAGCCGTACGTCGGCAAGGAGATCGAGGCGAAGATCATCGAGCTCGACAAGAACCGCAACAACGTGGTCCTGTCGCGCCGTGCGTGGCTCGAGCAGACGCAGTCGGAGGTCCGCTCGACCTTCCTGCAGACGCTGCAGAAGGGCCAGGTCCGGCCCGGTGTCGTCTCGTCGATCGTCAACTTCGGTGCGTTCGTCGACCTCGGCGGCGTGGACGGTCTGGTCCACGTGTCCGAGCTGTCCTGGAAGCACATCGACCACCCGTCCGAGGTCGTCGAGGTCGGCCAGGAGGTCACGGTCGAGGTGCTCGACGTCGACTTCGACCGCGAGCGCGTCTCGCTGTCGCTGAAGGCGACGCAGGAGGACCCGTGGCAGGCGTTCGCCCGGACGCACGCCATCGGCCAGGTCGTGCCCGGCAAGGTCACGAAGCTCGTCCCGTTCGGTGCGTTCGTGCGCGTCGAGGACGGCATCGAGGGCCTCGTCCACATCTCGGAGCTGGCCGTGCGCCACGTCGAGATCCCGGAGCAGGTCGTGCAGGTCGGCGACGACGTCTTCGTCAAGGTCATCGACATCGACCTGGAGCGTCGCCGCATCTCGCTGTCGCTGAAGCAGGCGAACGAGGGCTTCGACCCGACCTCCGAGGACTTCGACCCGGCCCTGTACGGCATGGCCGCGGAGTACGACGAGCAGGGCAACTACAAGTACCCCGAGGGCTTCGACCCGGCCACGAACGAGTGGCTCGAGGGCTACGACGCCCAGCGCGAGGCGTGGGAGGCCCAGTACGCGGCCGCTCACGAGCGCTGGGAGGCGCACCGCAAGCAGGTCACCGAGGCCGTCAAGGCCGACACGGAGGCCGCGTCCGGCGGTGGCGACTCGACGCCGGCTCCGGCCAGCTACTCGTCCTCGACCGAGGAGGCCGCCGGCACCCTCGCGTCCGACGAGGCGCTCGCCGCCCTGCGGGAGAAGCTCACGGGCAACTGACGCCACGGGCGCGCACGTCGCGCCGGCAGGCTCACGACGGGCCGGTCACCCTCCGGGGTGGCCGGCCCGTCGGCGTCCCCGCCGGAGGCGGGGGCGCGCCGAGCGGCCCGGTCCGGCACGATGGGCGGATGCAGCGCATCGGGCTCACGGGTGGCATCGCGGCCGGCAAGTCGGTCGCGGCGAGGCGGTTCGCCGAGCTGGGGGCGGTGGTCGTCGACTCCGACGTCCTCGCGCGCGAGGCGCTCGCGCCGGGCTCGGTCGGGCTGGACGCGGTCGTCGAGGAGTTCGGCGCGGAGGTCCTGGACGACCAGGGCGCGCTCGACCGCGCGGCGCTCGGCCGGCGGGTGTTCGCCGACGACGAGGCGCGGCGCAGGCTCGAGGCGATCGTGCACCCCGTGGTGCGGCGGCTGTCCGCCGAGCGGGAGGCGGCAGCGGCGGCGGCGGACCCGGCGGCCGTCGTCGTCCACGACATCCCGCTCCTCGTCGAGACCGGGCAGGCCGACACCTTCCACGTCGTGGTGGTCGTCCACGCGCCGGCCCTGCTGCGCGTCGAGCGGCTCGTCCGCCTGCGGGGGATGGCGCGGGACGACGCCGAGGCCCGCGTGGCGGCGCAGGCCGACGACGAGACGCGACTGGCCGCCGCCGACGTGGTGCTCGACGGCACCGGCAGCGAGGCCGAGCTCCGCACCCAGGTCGACGACCTGTGGGCGCGGCTCAGCGTCGAGCGTGCGGACGAGGCGGACGCCTTCCGCCCGGCGTAGCGCGCCGGCGCGCCCCGTCCTGGTCACCCGTTCAGGTGAATGCGGTGTGATCCACTCCACATCCGCGCCCGGAGTGACGATCATCCGCTTGCAGCGTCGCCCACGACGGTCGACGCCCACGCCGGAAGGACGGGGGAACGATGACCAAGCCGGCACAGTCGCGCGCTTCCGTCTCGATCGGGACGACGCTCTCGCCGGGCCGTGTGCTCGAGCTGGCGGAGGCCGCCGCGGGCAAGGTCCGGGACGACACGGGCCGCGTGCGCGTCCAGAACCGCACGCTCAACGACGTCGGCCTCTCGCTGCACGACCTCATCACGGCGGAGGAGCTCATGCGCTTCACCGTCGAGGCGCAGCGCGCGGCCGGTCGCACGACCGCCCGTACCGCGATCAACAGCTTCCAGACGAAGGAGGGCGGCGTCGCGTCGCTCGTCCCGATGGGGCGCCGCAAGCTCCTCGGCTTCTCGGTCTACACGGTCTACATGGACTGGCTCGTCTCGGGCGTCCTCGCGGAGGACCCGCAGGCGATCGTCACCCTGGTCACCGGCGACTGAGCTGCGCGGCCGGCTCGCCGGCTGCCGCGGCGGCGCGTACGGTCGCGCGGGTGGAGCTGTTCGACCCCCAGGTCATCCTCTTCGTCGGCGACTGCGAGCGCGCGGCGCGGTTCTACGGCACGTTCGGCTTCCGGGAGACGTTCCGGGCGCCGGACGAGGCGCCGGCCAAGATCGAGATGCAGCTCGGAGGGTTCGGCCTCGGGCTCGCGCTGCCCGGCCCGGCCGCCGAGAGCCACGGCATCGCGCCGGTGACGAGCGGCCACCGCGCGTGCGTGACCCTCTGGACCGACGACGTCGCCGCGGCGCACGCCGCCGCCCTGGCGGCGGGCGGGCGCGAGCACTCCGCCCCGCACCCGTTCCTCGACGGCCGGCTGTCGGTGGCCTTCGTCGAGGACCCGGACGGCCACCCGGTGCAGCTCGTCGAACGCGTCGGCTGACCCGGGCTCGGCTGCGCCCTCAGCGGACGGAGCGCCCCTCCAGGCGTCCGTGTCGGTGCCGCCCCGTACGGTGGAGCCATGCGTCCTGTCACCGATCTGCAGCGCACGGTCGCGCCCTTCGAGGTGGTCTCCGAGTTCCAGCCCTCGGGCGACCAGCCGCAGGCGATCGCCGAGCTCGCCGCCCGCGTCAACGCGGGGGAGAAGGACGTCGTGCTCCTGGGTGCGACCGGCACGGGCAAGTCGGCGACGACCGCGTGGCTGATCGAGCAGGTGCAGCGCCCGACGCTCGTCATGGCCCCGAACAAGACGCTCGCCGCCCAGCTGGCGACCGAGTTCCGCGAGCTGCTGCCGAACAACGCGGTCGAGTACTTCGTGTCGTACTACGACTACTACCAGCCCGAGGCGTACATCGCGCAGACGGACACCTACATCGAGAAGGACTCGTCGATCAACGACGAGGTCGAGCGCCTGCGGCACTCGGCGACGAGCTCCCTGCTCACCCGGCGCGACGTCGTGGTGGTCGCGTCGGTCAGCTGCATCTACGGCCTGGGCACGCCGCAGGAGTACGTCGACCGGATGGTGACGCTGTCGGTGGGCGACCAGGTGGACCGTGACCAGCTGCTGCGCCGGTTCGTGCAGATGCAGTACGCCCGCAACGACATGGCGTTCACCCGCGGCACGTTCCGGGTGCGCGGCGACACCGTCGAGATCATCCCGATGTACGAGGAGCTGGCCGTCCGGATCGAGTTCTTCGGCGACGAGATCGAGGCGATCGCGACGCTGCACCCGCTGACCGGCGAGGTCGTGCGGTCCGAGCAGCAGATGATGATCTTCCCCGCGACGCACTACGTCGCGGGCCCCGAGCGCATGGAGCGCGCGATCCGCGGCATCGAGCTCGAGCTCGAGGAGCGGCTCGCCGAGCTCGAGCGGCAGGGCAAGCTCCTCGAGGCGCAGCGGCTGCGCATGCGCACGACGTACGACATCGAGATGATGCGCCAGATCGGCTCGTGCTCGGGCATCGAGAACTACTCCCGCCACATCGACGGCCGCACCGCGGGGTCGGCGCCGAACACGCTGCTCGACTTCTTCCCCGAGGACTTCCTGCTCGTCATCGACGAGTCGCACGTGACGGTGCCGCAGATCGGGGCGATGTTCGAGGGCGACATGTCGCGCAAGCGCGCGCTCGTGGAGCACGGCTTCCGCCTGCCCAGCGCGGTCGACAACCGCCCGCTGCGCTGGGAGGAGTTCGTCGAGCGGATCGGCCAGACGGTGTACCTGTCGGCGACGCCGGGGGACTACGAGCTGTCGATGGCCGACGGCGTGGTCGAGCAGATCATCCGTCCGACCGGGCTCGTCGACCCCGAGATCGTCGTGAAGCCGACCAAGGGCCAGATCGACGACCTGCTGCACGAGATCAACGAGCGCGTGGAGCGCGACGAGCGCGTCCTGGTCACCACGCTGACCAAGAAGATGGCCGAGGACCTCACGGACTACCTGCTCGAGAAGGGTGTGCGCGTCCGCTACCTGCACTCCGAGGTCGACACGCTGCGGCGCGTCGAGCTGCTGCGAGAGCTGCGCCTCGGCGAGTACGACGTCCTGGTCGGCATCAACCTGCTGCGCGAGGGCCTCGACCTGCCGGAGGTCTCGCTCGTCGCGATCCTCGACGCGGACAAGGAGGGCTTCCTGCGCTCCGGCAAGTCGCTCATCCAGACGATCGGCCGCGCCGCCCGCAACGTGTCCGGGCAGGTGCACATGTACGCCGACACGGTGACGGCGGCGATGGAGCTCGCGATCGAGGAGACGAACCGCAGGCGTGAGAAGCAGCTCGCCTACAACGCGGAGCACGGCGTCGACCCGCAGCCGCTGCGCAAGAAGATCGGCGACATCACCGACCTGCTCGCGCGCGAGGACGCCGACACCGCGGAGCTGCTGGGCGGGGCCGGCCGCCAGTCCAGCCGTGGGAAGGCGCCGGTGCCGGGCTTTGGATCCCGCAACGTCCCGCGGGACGAGCGCACGCGGCTCACGGGGGCGGCCGCGAGCGAGCTCGCCGACCTGATCCAGGACCTGACCGACCAGATGCACGGCGCCGCCGGCGAGCTGCAGTTCGAGCTCGCCGCGAGGCTGCGGGACGAGATCTCGGGGCTCAAGAAGGAGCTCCGGCAGATGCAGGCGGCGACCGCCTGAGAGCGCCCGGTGGCGCGGTGCGCCGCCGGGCCGCAGGGGCGCTCGAGTCTGCGCTGACGGCGAAGGAGACGTCGATGGCTGTCGAGTTCCAGGTGACGTTCGACGCGCACGACCCCCGCGCGCTCGGGGAGTTCTGGGCCCAGGTGCTCGGGTACCGGTCGCAGGACCCGCCCGCCGGCTTCGGGACCTGGGAGGAGTTCCTCGAGCACGTCGGCGTGCCGCCCGAGGAGCGGGACAGCGCGTGGGCGGTGATCGACCCGGAGGGCGTCGGCCCGCGGCTGTTCTTCCAGCGTGTGCCCGAGGGCAAGACCGCCAAGAACCGGGTGCACCTGGACGTCAACGTGGCGGCCGCCGTGGAGGCGCCGCAGCGCCCGGAGCTCGTCCGCGCGCGGGCCCGGGAGCTGGTCGCCCTCGGCGCCCGGCAGGTCGACGAGCGCGAGAAGATGGGCGAGTTCTGGGTGGTCATGACCGACCCGGAGGGCAACGAGTTCTGCCTGCAGTGACGGGCGACCCCACCGGGTCGTGGCGGACGTCTCGCTGCCGCCCCGGTGCGGGTGACGTATGCTCGCCAGGTTGAAGGGGAGTACCCCACAAGCGCTCGCATCGTCATCACGGCTCCTGGTCGTCCAGGTCCCGGTGCGACCGGCCGGCCTCCAGCGCCGGTGGGGGAGACCTTCGGTACTCGACGTGTCCGCCTGTACCGAAGGGTTCACCCATGGACGTCTCCCTGCTCGCGTGGATCGTGACCGGCGCTGTCGTCGTCGGCCTCATCGTCTTCGACTTCTTCGCCCACGTGCGCACGCCGCACGCGCCGAGCTTCAAGGAGTCGGCGATCTGGTCCGCGGTCTACATCGGCCTCGCCGTCGTGTTCGGCATCGGGCTCGGCATGGTCGCGGGCTGGGGTCCCGGCGCCGAGTACTTCGCCGGGTACGTGACCGAGAAGAGCCTGTCGGTCGACAACCTCTTCGTCTTCCTCATCATCATGACGAAGTTCGCGGTGCCGCGGGAGTACCAGCAGAAGGTGCTGCTGGTGGGCGTCGCGATCGCCCTCGTGCTGCGCACGCTGTTCATCCTCGCGGGGGCCGCGGCGATCGAGCAGTTCTCGTGGGTGTTCTACCTGTTCGGCGCGTTCCTCGTGTACACCGCGATCTCGCTCGCGCGGGAGCACCACGACAACGACGTCGCGCAGGACGCCGCCCTGCGTCGCGACGGCCTGGCCGTCCGCGCGCTCAAGCGCGTCGTGCCGACCACCGACGAGTACCACGGCGACCGGCTCACCGTCCGGATCGACGGGCGCCGCTTCATCACGCCGATGCTCGTGGTCATGGTCGCGATCGGCTCCGCCGACATCCTCTTCGCGTTCGACTCGATCCCCGCGATCTACGGCCTCACCTCCGAGCCGTACATCGTCTTCACGGCGAACGCGTTCGCGCTGCTCGGCCTGCGCCAGCTGTACTTCCTCATCGGCGGCCTGCTCGAGCGGCTCGTGTACCTGTCGCAGGGCCTCGCGGTCATCCTCGGCTTCATCGGCGTGAAGCTGCTGCTGCACGCGCTGCACGTCAACGAGCTGCCGTTCATCAACGGCGGCGAGCCCGTCGAGTGGGCCCCCGAGATCCCGATCTGGCTGTCGCTGACCGTCATCCTCGGCACGCTCGCCGTCGCCACCGTCGCGAGCCTGCTCGCGACGCGCCGCGAGGACCGTGCCGCCCAGCCCGCCGGCGCGGTCGAGCCCGGCGGGGCCACCTCGGCCGACGCCGCGCCGCCCGCCGCGCCGGGCCAGCCCTCGTCCTCGCCGCGGCCGACGTCCCCGAAGGAGTGACCCCGTGACGGTCGACCCGCTCGTCTGGCTGCTGACCCTCGGGGTGGCCGCCGCCGTCCTCGTCGTCGACGTGGCGGTGGTGGGCCGCCGGCCGCACGTGCCGTCGACCGCCGAGTGCCTGCGCTACCTGGCGTTCTACGTCGGGCTCGCCGTGGCGTTCGGCATCGGCGTGTGGGTCGCGTGGGGCGGGCAGTACGCGGGGGAGTTCTTCGCGGGCTGGCTGACGGAGTACTCGCTGTCGGTCGACAACCTGTTCGTCTTCATCCTCATCATGAGCCGGTTCGCCGTGCCGCGGCAGTACCAGCAGTTCGCCCTGCTCGTCGGCATCATCCTCGCGCTGGTGTTCCGAGGGATCTTCATCGCCGCGGGGGCCGCGGTGATCTCGGCGTTCAGCTGGGTCTTCTACCTGTTCGGCGCGTTCCTCGTGTACACGGCGTGGCGCGTCGCGCGCGAGGGCGACTCGGACGAGGACGACTACTCCCCGCCGCTCGTCCTGCGCCTGGTGCAGCGCTGGTTCCCGTCGACGCAGGAGTACCACGGCGAGCGGCTGACCGTCGTCGAGAACGGGCGGCGCGTCATGACGCCGATGCTGGTCGTGCTCGTGGCGCTCGGCGCGACCGACCTGCTGTTCGCGTTCGACTCGATCCCGGCGATCTTCGGGCTCACGTCGGAGCCGTACCTGGTCCTCATGACCAACGTGTTCGCGCTCATGGGGCTGCGCCAGCTGTTCTTCCTCGTCGGCGGGCTGCTGCGCCGGCTCGTCTACCTCAACTACGGCCTCGCGGTCCTGCTCGGCTTCATCGGGGTCAAGCTCGTGCTCGAGGCGCTGCACCGCAACGAGCTGCCGTTCATCAACGGCGGCGAGCCGGTCGAGGGGGCGCCCGAGATCCCGATCTGGCTGTCGCTCGTCGCGATCGTCGTCATCCTCGGCGTGACGACCGTCCTCAGCCTCCTGCGCACGCGACGCGACGCCCGCCGGGCGACGCCGTCCACGGAGCCGTCGCAGGGCTGAGGTGGTGGGTGGCGGGCGACCCGCGCGGCGTCAGGACCGCGACCAGGGCCCCAGGACGAGGTCCCAGGCGCGGACGTCGGTCCGGGCGACGAAGCCCTCCCGAACGAACGGGTCCGCCGCCAGGAGCGTGCGCAGCGTCTCCTCGTCGGCGGTGCGGAAGACGAGCAGCGCGCCCGGCTCGCCGCCCACGTAGGGCCCGGAGCCGAGGAGCTCGCCGGCGTCGGCGCGCCCGGCCAGCCACGCCCGGTGCTCCGGACGGACGCGGTCGCGCACGTCGGCGCGCTCGTCGTAGGTGTACTGCACGGCGAAGGTCGGCATGGCGTCATCGTGTCACCCGCGACGACGCGTTCGCCCGCGGCGATCGGCGTCCGGACGGCGGGCGGGACGATGGCACAGTGGGCCGCATGGCCCGCACGCTGCGCACCCTCCTGACCGACGACCTGCTGGAGCGCGTCCACGAGCGCGCCGCCACGCACGACCGCGAGAACACGTTCCCCCACGACGACCTCGACGACCTGCGGGCGGCGGGGTACCTGACGGCGTTCGTCCCCGAGCAGCTCGGTGGGGCCGGCCTCACGCTCGAGGAGGTCGCGCGCGAGCAGGTGCGGCTGGCGGCCGCCGCGCCGGCGACGGCCCTCGCGGTGAACATGCACCTCGTCGTGACCGGCCTGGCGGCGCTGCTCGCCGGGCACGGCGACGACTCGGTGGGGTTCGTGCTGCGGGACGCCGCGGCGGGGGAGGTCTTCGCGTTCGGCAACTCGGAGGCGGGCAACGACCTCGTCATGTTCGGCTCCCGCACGCGCGCGGAGCGGCAGCCCGACGGCGGCTACCGGTTCCACGGGACGAAGATCTTCACCTCCCTCGGCCCGGTGTGGACCCGGCTCGCGACCTTCGGGCTGGACGAGGACCACCCCGACGGGCCGCGACTCGTGCACGGAGTGGTCGGCCGCGAGGGCGTGACGACCAAGGACGACTGGGACACGCTCGGCATGCGGGCGACCCAGTCGGCGACGACGGTGCTGGACGGCGCGTACGCGCCCGCCGACCAGGTGTACCGCGCGCTGCCGCCGGGCCCCAGCGCGGACCCGTTCATCTTCGCGCTCTTCGCGGTCTTCGAGACGCTCCTGGCGGCGGTGTACACGGGGGTCGGGCGCCGGGCGGTCGAGCTCGCGGTCGCCGCCGCGCACCGCCGGACGTCGTTCAAGCACGACGGGCGGCCGTACGCGCACGACCCGGACATCCGGTGGAAGGTCGCCGAGGCCGCGCTCGCCCAGGACGGCGCCGAGCTGCAGGTGTTCGCCCTCGCGCGCGACGTGGACGAGCGGGCCGACCACGGCAGCCGGTGGTTCGCGCAGCTCGTCGGCCTCAAGGTGCGCGCGACCGAGACCGCGCGCGTCGTCGTGGACCTCGCGCTGCGCGTCGGCGGGGGAGGCGGGTACTTCACCGGGAACGAGCTGAACCGGCTCTACCGCGACGTGCTGGCCGGCATCTACCACCCGTCCGACGACGAGTCGGCGCACGGCACCGTCGCGACGTCGGTGCTCGGCCCGCTGCCGGACTGAGCGCGTCCGGGCGCCCGGCCGCTCAGGCGGACTCGGGGGCGACGAGGCCGCGGGCGACGTCGATGGCGTGCGCGGCGCGCACCAGCGCGAGGTGGGACAGCGCCTGGGGCATGTTGCCGGTCATCTCGCCCGTGCGCGGGTCGTACTGCTCGGCGAGCAGGCCGACGTCGTTCGTCACGGAGACGAGCGTGGCGAGGACCCGCTCGGCCTCGTCCACGTCCCCGAGGACCGCGAGCGCGTGCGCGAGCCAGCCGCTGCACGCGAGGAACGCGTGCTCGTGTCCGGCCACGCCGTCGTCCGTGACATCGCTGCGGTAGCGGAGCAGCAGACCGGGCGCGACCTCGAGCTCGGCGCGGATCGCGGCGACGGTGGAGGCGAGGCGCGGGTCGTCGGGCGGCAGGAAGCCGACGATCGCGACCTGCAGGAGAGCCGCGTCGGTGTGGGTGGCGCCCTCGTGCTGGACGAACGTGCCGCGCCGCTCGTCCCAGCCGGTGGCGAGCACGTCGGCGTGGATCGCGTCGCGGGCGGCGCGCCAGCGCTCCAACGGCGCCGGCAGGCCGTCCTGCTCCGCGGCCCGCACCGCACGGTCGACGGCCGCCCACGCCATGACCTTCGAGTGCGTGAAGCGCTGCGGCTCGCCGCGCACCTCCCAGATGCCGCGGTCCGGGTCCGTCCAGTGGGCGACGAGGTCGTCGACGAGGTGGCGCTGCAGGGACCAGGAGTCGCCGTCCTCGGCGAGGCCGGCGTTCCGGGCGAGGGCGAGCGCGCACATGACCTCGCCGAGGACGTCGTGCTGCACCTGCCCGACCGCGGCGTTGCCGACCCGCACCGGCTGCGACCCGCGGTACCCGGCCAGGTGGGCCAGCGTCCGCTCCGGTAGGTGCCGGCCGCCGTCGAGGCGGTACATGATCTGCAGGTCGCCCGGGTCGCCGGCGACCGCGCGCAGCAGCCAGTCCCGCCAGTGGTGCGCCTCGTCGCGGTAGCCGGACTCGACGAGCGCCTCGAGCGTCATCGCGGCGTCCCGCAGCCAGCAGAACCGGTAGTCCCAGTTGCGCTCGCCCCCGACGAGCTCGGGCAGGGACGTGGTGGGCGCCGCGACGATGCCACCCGTCTCCGCGTCGGTGAGCAGGCGCAGCACGAGCAGCGAGCGCACCGCGGCGGCGTGCTGGGTCCGCGGGCCGCCCTCGACGCCGGCCCACCGTCCCCACGCGTCTCGGGTCGCGTCGATGCGGTCCTCGACGAAGGCGTCGATGTGGCGGCGACGCGGCACGGGCCGCCACGAGGGGAACCACGTGAGGGCCAGCTCGACGCGCTCGCCCTCGTGCAGCGTGAAGCGGCCCTCGTGCCGGTGGTCGGTCGCCTCGGGCAGGACGTCGCCCCGCAGGACGAGCGCGTCCGGGCCGGCGATCGCGCGGATGGCGGGCTCGCCGTCCTCGTCGACGAGCCGGCTGACCCAGGGCTCGACCGCGCCGTACCCGAACCGGACGACCCACTCGTGCAGGACGTCGACCCGGCCCGCCGTGCAGACCACCTGGCGCACGAGGTCGCACCGCTCGTCGTCCACGGGCATCGTCTCGGTGACGACGGCGGTCCCGGTCGGCGCGACGTACGTCGTCTCGAGGACGAACGAGTCGTCCACGTACCGGCGGGTGACCTGCGTGGCGTCGGGCACCGTGAGCAGCCAGCGGCCGTTCCCGGCGTCGCCGAGCAGCGCGGCGAAGCACGCGTCGGAGTCGAAGTGCGGGACGCACATCCAGTCGACCGACCCGCGCAGCGAGACGAGCGCGGCGGTGCTGCCGTCGCCGAGCACGGCGTAGTCGGCGATGGGCGCGGGCCGGTCGGGGGTCGCGAGGGGCGTGGCACGGGGGGCGGGGGCGGAGGGGTTCATCGGGCCCCAGCATGACCGCCCGCGGGCCGGCGGGCACCCGCTCGCGCCGGCGCCGGCCGTTTCGCCCACGTCGAACAGATGTGCGACTGTCAGTCGCGGAACGTAGACTTCCGCGCGTGAACGATCGACTGGTGGTGCAGGGCGCCCGCGAGCACAACCTCCGCAACGTGGACCTCGACCTCCCCCGGGACCGGCTGATCGTCTTCACGGGGCTGTCGGGGTCGGGCAAGTCCTCGCTCGCGTTCGACACGATCTTCGCGGAGGGTCAGCGCCGCTACGTCGAGTCGCTCTCCGCGTACGCGCGCCAGTTCCTCGGCCAGATGGACAAGCCCGACGTCGACTTCATCGAGGGCCTGTCGCCCGCGGTGTCGATCGACCAGAAGTCGACGAACCGCAACCCGCGCTCGACGGTCGGCACCATCACCGAGGTCTACGACTACCTGCGCCTGCTCTTCGCCCGGGCCGGCACGCAGCACTGCCCGGTCTGCGGCGAGCGCGTGACGGCGCAGACCCCCCAGCAGATCGTCGACCGCCTGCTCGAGCTGCCCGAGGGCACCCGGTACCAGGTGCTCGCGCCCGTCGTGCGCGGCCGCAAGGGCGAGTACGCCGACCTGTTCCGCGAGCTGCAGACCAAGGGCTTCGCGCGGGCGCGCGTCGACGGCGAGGTCGTCCAGCTCGCCGAGCCGCCCGCGCTGGAGAAGAAGCTCAAGCACGACATCGAGGTCGTGGTCGACCGCCTCGTGGCGCGCGACGGGGTCAAGCAGCGCCTCACGGACTCGATCGAGACGGCGCTGGGCCTCGCCGGCGGCCTCGTCGTGATCGACCTCGTGGACGCGGACGCCGACGACCCCGGCCGCGAGCGGCGGTTCTCGGAGAACCGCGCGTGCCCCAACGACCACGAGCTCACGCTCGACGAGATCGAGCCGCGGACGTTCTCCTTCAACGCGCCGTACGGCGCCTGCCCCGAGTGCACGGGGATCGGCTCGCGGCTCGAGGTCGACCCCGAGCTGGTCGTCCCGGACGAGGAGCTCTCGCTCTCCGAGGGTGCGGTGGCGCCGTGGGCGCAGATGTCGGCCGAGTACTTCCAGCGCGTCCTGACGGCGCTCGCCGACGACATGGGCTTCTCGATGACGGCCCCGTGGCGGGCGCTGCCGCAGCGCGCGAAGAACGCGGTCCTGCACGGTCAGAACCACGAGGTGAAGGTCCGCTACCGCAACCGCTGGGGTCGGGAGCGCCAGTACTCGACCGGGTTCGAGGGGGTCCTGACCTTCCTCCAGCGCCGGCACCAGGAGACCGACTCGGACTGGAGCAAGGAGAAGTACGAGGCCTTCATGCGCGAGGTCCCGTGCCCCGTCTGCCAGGGCGCGCGGCTCAAGCCGGAGGTCCTCGCCGTCAAGGTGGGCGGCCGGTCGATCGCCGAGGTCTGCGAGCTGCCCATCCGCGAGGCCCGCGACTTCCTCGACGCGCTCGAGCTCGGCGAGCGCGAGCGGGCGATCGCCGCGCAGGTGCTGAAGGAGATCCAGGCGCGCCTGGGCTTCCTGCTGGACGTGGGCCTGGACTACCTGTCCCTCACGCGACCGGCGGGGACGCTCTCCGGTGGCGAGGCCCAGCGCATCCGCCTCGCGACGCAGATCGGGTCGGGGCTCGTCGGCGTCCTGTACGTGCTCGACGAGCCCTCGATCGGTCTGCACCAGCGCGACAACCGGCGCCTCATCGACACGCTCACGCGGCTGCGCGACCTGGGCAACACGCTGATCGTCGTCGAGCACGACGAGGACACCATCCGCACGGCCGACTGGATCGTCGACATCGGTCCGGGTGCGGGGGAGCACGGCGGCAAGGTCGTGCACTCCGGCGACCTCGAGGGCCTGCTCGCGTCCACCGAGTCGATCACGGGGGCGTACCTGTCCGGCAGGCGCTCGATCCCGATGCCGCAGGTGCGCCGGCCGGTCGACCGGTCACGGCAGCTCACGGTCCACGGGGCGCGCGAGCACAACCTGCGCAACGTCGACGTGTCCTTCCCGCTCGGCACGCTGACCGCGGTCACGGGCGTGTCGGGCTCGGGCAAGTCGACGCTCGTGAACTCCATCCTGTACACGGTGCTGGCGAACGAGCTGAACGGTGCGCGTCAGGTGCCGGGCCGCCACCGGCGCGTGACCGGGCTCGAGAACCTCGACAAGGTCGTGCACGTCGACCAGGGCCCGATCGGGCGCACGCCGCGGTCGAACCCCGCGACGTACACCGGCGTCTGGGACCACGTGCGCCGCCTGTTCGCCGAGACGACCGAAGCGAAGGTCCGCGGCTACACCCCTGGCCGGTTCTCGTTCAACGTCAAGGGCGGGCGCTGCGAGGCGTGCTCCGGCGACGGCACGATCAAGATCGAGATGAACTTCCTGCCGGACGTGTACGTGCCGTGCGAGGTCTGCCACGGCGCCCGCTACAACCGCGAGACGCTCGAGGTGCACTTCAAGGGCAAGACCGTGGCGGACGTGCTCGCGATGCCCATCGAGGAGGCGGCGGAGTTCTTCGCCGCCGTGCCGGCCATCTCCCGTCACCTCAGCACCCTGGTGGACGTCGGTCTCGGGTACGTGCGGCTCGGCCAGCCCGCGCCGACGCTCTCGGGCGGCGAGGCGCAGCGCGTGAAGCTCGCCTCGGAGCTGCAGCGCCGTTCGACCGGACGGACCGTCTACGTGCTCGACGAGCCGACGACGGGTCTGCACTTCGAGGACATCCGCAAGCTGCTCGGGGTCCTGCAGTCGCTCGTCGACAAGGGCAACTCCGTCATCGTGATCGAGCACAACCTCGACGTCATCAAGAACGCCGACTGGGTCGTCGACATGGGCCCGGAGGGCGGCTCCGGCGGCGGCACGGTCGTCGCGGAGGGCACGCCCGAGCACGTCGCGGGCGTCAAGGCGAGCCACACCGGCCGCTTCCTCGCGGAGGTGCTCGAGCCGGAGCGGGAGCGCGCGAGCGCCTGACGGACGGCGCCGTCAGGCGCCGGCGGCGGTCGTCTCGTGCAGCACCGGCACGGGCTCGACCCGCACCGGGAAGTTCACCGACCGGGCGATGAAGCAGTGCTCGTGCGCGGCGTGGTGGAGGTCGGCGAGGTGCTCGTCCGTGAGCGGCGAGCCGTCGGCGCGCACCGCGCCGCGCACCACCACCCGCGGGTGGAGCGTGACGTCGCGGAACTGGCCGTGGCCCGCCGCCTCGATGCGCATCGTGCCGGCCGCGGAGTCCGAGTAGCCGACGACGACGACCCCGGCGGCCGCCGCGAGGTGCAGGAACCACAGCATGTGGCACTGGCTGAGCGCGCCCACCAGCAGGTCCTCGGGGGACCAGCGTGACGCGTCGCCCCGGAACTGCGGGTCCGACGTGCCCGCGAGGGGCGGCTTGTCGCCGCCCGTCAGCACGTGGTCGCGGCCGTACGAGGTGTACGTCGCGGTCCCGACGCTGCCCGCGCCGGTCCAGGTCAGGTCCACCGAGTACGAGTGCAGGAGCGCCATCCGTCCACGCTAGCGGGCCGTCGCCGCGCCCGTCCCGGTGCGGACCGCGGGCGCGCCGGCCGCGTCGCCGCCGCGCTCAGCGCGGCGGGCGGGCAGGTAGAGCGGCGCCGCGGAGGCGAGCACGGCGCCGGCGACCACGAACGCCAGCGGCAGCGAGCGGGCTCCCGCGAGCGCCGTGAGCACCACGGAGCCCAGCGCGGCGGCGGGCTGCCCGACCATCGAGTTCAGCGAGAGCACGGTGGCCCGCTCGGACCCCGTGGCCCGCGCGTGCAGCAGCGTCATGTGCGCCGGCGACGACGCCCCGTGCACGGCGTAGCAAGCGAGGTACGCGGCGAGCACCCCGACGAGGCCGGTGGCGAGGCCGATGCCCACGACGGTGGCGCCCTGCAGGACGCGCAGCGCCATCGCGCACCGGGCGACGCCCCACCGCCGGCTGCACCACGGCAGCAGCGCCGCCCCGCCGGCGGAGACCAGCCACGCGGCGGCGGTCGCGGGACCCACCACGGCCGCCGCGCGCGCGTCGTCGGCGAGCAGGTCGGCCACGCGGACCGGGGTGAGGGTCTCGAACGCGACGATCCCGAAGCCCCAGGAGAGCTCGACCGCCACGAGGCACAGCAGCACGTGGTCCCGCCGCAGGAGGCCGAGGCCGCCGCGGACCGCGCCCGGCGCGGACCGGACCGCACGCGCGACCCCGCGGACGCCGGCGGCGGTGCGGCGCGGCTCGTGCATGAGGCAGGCGATCGCGACCAGGGACACCACCTGCAGCGCGAGCGCCACCGCGACGGGCAGGGCCAGCGCGTCGCGGTCGGCCACCGGGTGCCACGCGACGAGCGCCCCGCCGGCGAGCGCGCCGCCGCCGAGCGCGACGCCGAGCACGACGCCCTGGGCGCTCAGGCCTCGGTCGACGCGCGCCTGCGGGCCGTGCTCGAGCGCCGCGTCGACGAACCAGGCCTCGAGCGGCCCGCTGTCGAGCGCCCGGAAGACCCCCTGCAGCGCCCACCCGACGGCGAACGCCGCGAGCGTGTGCGCGGCCAGGATGACGCCTGTGGCGACGACGCCCACGGCTGCCGCCGCGAGCAGCACCCGCCGTCGGCCGAGCGTGTCCGCCAGGGCGCCGGTGGGGAGCTCGAGCGCGAGCACGAGGAGCCCCTGCATCGCGATCGCGACGCCGACGTCCGCCAGCGACAGCCCGCGGCCGAGCGGCAGCAGCAGCGTCACCGGCACGGTCAGGCCCACGGGCAGCCAGCGCAGCGCGGTGAGGACGAGGAAGACGCGGCGCAGCCGGCGCAGCGACGCCGGCGCGCCTGCGCGTGCGGGCGTCTCGGGGCCGGTCATCGCGCCGGACCGACCTCGGGCAGCGCGGTGACCGCGACGAACACCCGGCGCACGTCGTCCGCGTCGCTGGCCGGCCGGCCGCGGAACCGCTCGACGACCGCGGTGAGCTCCTCGACGAGCGCCGCGGTGCCCGCGGCGTCGAGCGCGAGCACCTCGTCCGACGTGCCGGCCGCGTCCTGCCAGGCCCGGTTGTGCTCGTGCTCGTGGGCGTACCAGAGGGCGGCCCGCTCCTCCAGCTGCTCCAGGTAGTGCAGCCGCAGCCAGGTGAGCGAGGCGCGCGCGTCGGGGGAGTCCTCGACGTCGCTCGCGAAGAACGAGTGCGACCGCGACGTCGGCCGCCACCACCGCTCGCGGCCGCGGCCCTCGCCCGTCTCCTCGACGAGGCCCACGGACGCGAGCCGCCGCAGGTGGTAGCTCGTCGCGCCGGTGTGGGTGCCGAGCCGCGCCGCCAGCGTGGTGGCCGTCGCGGGGCCGTCCACCCGCAGGGCGGTCAGCGCCCGCGCCCGCAGCGGGTGGGCGAGGACGCGGATCGCGTGCGCGTCCAGGCGGATGGTGCCCTGCGGCTCGGAGGTGCTCATGGCGCGAGTCAAGCATGCACAGAAGATGTGCACAACTGTTGTGCAACTGCCTCGCCATCCGGCCGCGGGGCCGGCCGCGTCGGTACGCCGACATAGGCTGGTGGCATGGCCGATCCCGCGACGTACCGCCCTGCCCCGGGGGAGATCCCGGACCAGCCGGGCGTCTACCGGTTCCGGGACGCGCACGGGCGCGTGATCTACGTCGGCAAGGCCAAGAGCCTGCGCCAGCGGCTCAACAGCTACTTCCAGGACCCGGCGAACCTGCACCCGCGGACGTTCACCATGGTGACCTCCGCCTCCTCGGTGGAGTGGACCGTGGTGCCGACCGAGGTCGCCGCCCTCGCGCTGGAGTACAGCTGGATCAAGGAGTTCGACCCGCGGTTCAACGTCAAGTACCGCGACGACAAGTCGTACCCGTACCTCGCGGTCACGATGGCAGACGAGTACCCCCGGATCCAGGTGATGCGCGGCGCCAAGCGCAAGGGGACGCGGTACTTCGGCCCCTACGCGCACGCGTGGGCGATCCGGGAGACCGTCGACCTGCTGCTGCGCGTGTTCCCCGTGCGCACCTGCTCCTCGGGCGTCTTCAAGCGCGCCCGCCAGCAGGGCCGGCCGTGCCTTCTCGGGTACATCGACAAGTGCTCGGCGCCGTGCGTCGGGCGGATCTCGCCCGACGACCACCACCAGCTCGCGCAGGACTTCTGCGACTTCATGGCGGGGGACACGGCGCGGTTCGTCCGCCGCCTCACCCAGCGCATGAGGGACGCGGCGGCCGACCTCGACTACGAGCGGGCCGCGCGCCTGCGCGACGACATCGCGACGCTGCAGCGCGCCATGGAGAAGAACGCGGTCGTGCTCCCGGACGGCACGGACGCCGACGTGTTCGCCCTGGCGGGGGACGAGCTCGAGGCGGCGGTGCAGGTGTTCCACGTGCGCGACGGGCGCATCCGCGGCCAGCGGGGCTGGGTCGTCGAGAAGGTCGAGGAGCTCGACGACGCGACGCTCGTCGAGCACCTGCTGCAGCAGGTCTACGGCGTGGACGACGAGCAGGCCGTGCCGCGGGAGATCCTGGTGCCCGTGCTGCCGCACGACGTCGAGCAGGTGGGCGCCTGGCTGACCGGGCTGCGCGGCTCGCGCGTCCAGGTCCGCGTGCCGCAGCGCGGCGACAAGCGGGCCCTGGCCGAGACGGTGCAGCGCAACGCGGAGCACGCGCTCGCGCTGCACCGCACCCGGCGGGCCGGGGACCTGACGACGCGCAGCCAGGCACTGCAGGAGATCCAGGAGGCGCTCGGCCTGGCCCAGTCGCCGCTGCGCATCGAGTGCTACGACGTCTCGCACAACCAGGGGACCTACCAGTCGGCGTCGATGGTCGTGTTCGAGGACGGCATGCCGCGCAAGAGCGAGTACCGCCTGTTCACGGTGCGCGGCTCGCACGGGGAGGGCGCCCGCGACGACACCGAGGCGATGCACGAGGTCATCACGCGCCGCTTCCGGCGCTACCTCGCCGAGCGCGAGCAGTCGCGCGACCCCGAGCTGGACGCGGGGGAGGACGAGGACGGCGTGCCGCTGCGGTCGGGGCCGATCGACGAGACGACGGGGCGACCCGTCCGGTTCGCGTACCCGCCCAACCTCGTCGTCGTCGACGGCGGGCCGCCTCAGGTCGCGGCGGCGGCCGCGGCGCTGGCGGAGCTCGGCATCGAGGACGTGGCGCTGGTGGGCCTCGCGAAGCGGCTCGAGGAGGTCTGGCTCCCCGACGACCCGTACCCCGTCATCCTGGAGCGCTCGTCCGAGGGCCTGTACATGCTCCAGCGGCTGCGCGACGAGGCGCACCGGTTCGCCATCCAGGCCCACCGGCGCCGCCGGAGCAAGGGCATGACGGCCTCGGTGCTCGACGACGTCGCCGGTCTCGGGCCCGCCCGCAAGGCGGCCCTGCTGCGCCACTTCGGGTCGGTGAAGCGGCTGCGCGCCGCCAGCGTGGAGGAGATCGCCAGCGTGCCCGGCATGGGTCAGCGCACCGCGGCGGCCGTGGTCGCGGCCCTGGCCCCGGCGCCGGAGCAGGCGGACGCGCCCGCCGCCGCCGCGCCCGGGAGCGCGAGCCCGGCTGGCATGCTGGACGCATGAGCGACGAGGTCTCCCCGATCACCGTCCCCACCGGCATCCCCGCGATCGAGGCCGCGACCGAGGGTCCGCGGCTGCAGCAGCCGCAGCTGATCGTCATCACCGGCATGTCCGGCGCCGGACGCACCCGCGCGGCCGCGGTCCTGGAGGACCTCGACTGGTACGTCGTCGACAACCTGCCCGCCCAGATGCTCGTCCACCTCGTCGGCATGCTGACGAGCGGCCCGGCGGGCACGCGCGCCGAGCGCGTCGCGGCGGTGGTGGACGTGCGCGCGCGCAGCTACTTCAACGACCTCGTGCACGTGCTCGACCAGCTGCGCGACGCGGGCATCGACCACCGGATCATCTTCCTCGACGCCTCGGACGAGGTCCTGGTGCGGCGGTTCGAGCAGGTGCGCCGCCCGCACCCGCTGCAGGGCGACGGCCGGATCCTCGACGGCATCGCCGAGGAGCGCGCGATCCTCGCGGACGTCCGCGAGCGCGCCGACACGGTGATCGACACCTCCGAGCTCAACGTGCACGACCTGGCGCGCGAGGTGCGCGCGACGGTCGCGGGCGACGAGGCCGACACGCTGCGGATCTCGCTGCTCTCGTTCGGCTTCAAGTACGGCATCCCGCTGGACGCCGACCACGTGGTCGACGTGCGGTTCCTCTCCAACCCGTACTGGATCACCGAGCTGCGCCACCTCACCGGCCGGGACGCGCCGGTGCGCGACTACGTCCTCGGGCTGCCGGGCGCCCGGGTGTTCGTCGACCGGTACGTCGACGCGCTCGAGCCCGTGCTCGCGGGCTACCTCGACGAGGAGAAGCGCTACGTGACCATCGCGGTGGGCTGCACCGGCGGCAAGCACCGCTCGGTCGCGGTCAGCGAGGCCATCGCGGCGCGGCTGCGCGACGCGGGGCACCGGGTCACCGTCTCGGCACGCGACCTCGGCAAGGAGTGAGCGCCGTGGGCCAGCCGACCGGCCCGGGCGCCCCACCGCCCTCGCCGGGCAGCCGCTCGCTCGCGCCGTCGGTCGTCGCGCTGGGCGGCGGCCACGGGCTGTCCGCGTCGTTGTCGGCGCTGCGGCTCATGACCGACCGGATCACCGCCGTCGTGACGGTGGCTGACGACGGCGGCTCGTCCGGCCGGCTGCGCGACGAGCTGGGCGTCCTGCCGCCCGGCGACCTGCGCATGGCCCTGGCCGCGCTGTGCGACGACTCCGACTGGGGCCGGACGTGGCGCGACGTGCTCCAGCACCGCTTCCGCACCGACGGCGACCTCGACCGGCACTCGGTCGGCAACCTGCTCATCGTCGCCCTCTGGGAGCTGCTGGGCGACCCGGTGGCCGGGCTGGACTGGGTCGGTCGCCTGCTCGGCGCGCGCGGGCGGGTGCTGCCGATGGCCGCGGTCCCGCTGGGCATCGAGGCGGACGTCCGGCGCGACGGCTCGACGGCCGTCGTGCAGGGGCAGAGCCACGTCGCCGTGTCGGTCGACATCGAGCGGGTGCGCCTGCAGCCGGCGGACCCGCCCGCGTGCCCGGAGGCCGTGGCGGCGGTGCGGGACGCCGAGTGGGTCGTCCTCGGCCCCGGGTCCTGGTACACGTCCGTGCTGCCGCACCTGCTCGTGCCGCAGCTGCGTGAGGCGCTCGTCACGACGAGCGCGCGGCGGATCGTCACGCTCAACCTCTCGCCCGAGGAGAACGGCGAGACGGCGGGCATGGCGGCGCACGCCTACCTCGACGTGCTGACGCGCTACGCGCCCGACCTGCGCGTCGACGCGGTCATCGCCGACCCCACCACCGTCGACGACGTCGACGCGCTGCTGACCAGCGCCGACGCCCTCGGAGCGCGCGTCCTGCTGCGCCAGGTCGGGCGCGGCGACGGCACGTCGCAGCACGACCCGCTGCGCCTCGCGGCGGCCTACCGCGACGTCGTCGAGGGCTTCCTGGGGGACGTCGGCCGGCGCGGATGATCGCCCCGCGGACCGGTCCCGCGCGGTGCGGCCGAATGGCAGGATGACGCCCATGGCTCTGACGGCACAGGTGAAGGACGAGCTCGCTCGTCTGAAGGTGGACAAGACCTCGTACCGCAAGGCCGAGGTCTCCGCGACGCTGCGGTTCGCCGGGGGCCTGCACATCATCTCGGGCCGGATCGTCATCGAGGCGGAGCTCGACACCGGCGCCGCCGCGCGCCGCCTGCGCACGGCGATCGCGGACGTCTACGGCCACGACAGCGAGATCATCGTCGTCTCGGGCGGCGGCCTGCGCCGGGGGAGCCACTATGTCGTGCGCGTCGTCAAGGACGGCGAGTCGCTGGCCCGCCAGACGGGCCTGCTCGACAACCGGGGCCGGCCGGTGCGAGGGCTTCCCCCGCAGGTGGTCTCGGCGGGCGTCGGCGAGGCGGAGGCGGCCTGGCGCGGGGCCTTCCTCGCCCACGGCTCGCTGACCGAGCCCGGTCGCTCGTCGTCCCTCGAGGTCACCTGCCCCGGTCCGGAGGCGGCGCTCGCGCTCGTCGGCGCCGCGCGGCGCCTCGGCGTGCAGTCGAAGGCGCGCGAGGTGCGCGGCGTGGACCGCGTCGTCATCCGCGACGGCGACGCGATCTCCGCGATGCTCACCCGGCTCGGCGCGCACCAGACGATGCTGGTCTGGGAGGAGCGGCGCGTGCGCCGGGAGGTGCGGGGCACCGCGAACCGGCTCGCCAACTTCGACGACGCGAACCTGCGCCGCTCCGCGCGGGCCGCCGTCGCCGCCGGCGCGCGGGTCGAGCGGGCCTTCGAGATCCTCGGCGACGACCTGCCCGCGCACCTGCGCGAGGCCGGCGAGCTGCGCCTGGCGCACAAGGACGCCTCGCTGGAGGAGCTCGGCCGCCTCGCCCAGCCCAACCTCACGAAGGACGCGGTCGCCGGGCGGATCCGGCGCCTCCTGGCGACGGCCGACAAGCGGGCCGCGGAGCTCGGGATCCCCGACACCGAGGCGGGTCTCTCCGCGGACCTGCTCGACCTCTGACGCCCGCCCGGACGCGCTCCGGCGGCGTTCCCGCGACCCCCGGTACCGGGCATCCCAGCACGTGGAACGGCTGTTCGCTCTAGGACCTCTGGACCGCGGGCGCAAGATCACGGGTATAGGCTCAAGCCATCCGAACGTCATGAGCGCGTCACGTGCTGACCACGTGGCGCGCCCGCGACGCCCGGACGCACAGCGGCGTGCGAACACCGTCATCAATGTGTGCGCCGACCCCGTCGGCGCTGCCGAGGAGGGCACGTGACCATCAAGGTCGGCATCAACGGCTTCGGCCGCATCGGCCGGAACTTCTACCGGGCCATCGTGGAGTCGGGCGCGGACATCGAGATCGTCGGTGTCAACGACCTCACCGACAACAAGACGCTGGCGCACCTGCTCAAGTACGACACGGTGCTGGGCCGGTTCCCGCTCTCGGTCGACTTCGACGACGACAACATCATCGTCGACGGCAAGAACATCCGTGCGCTGGCCGAGCGCGACCCGGCGAACCTCCCGTGGGCCGAGCTGGGCGCGGACATCGTCATCGAGTCCACCGGCTTCTTCACGGACGCGACCAAGGCGAAGGCGCACCTCGACGCCGGCGCGAAGAAGGTCATCATCTCGGCGCCCGCCAAGAACGAGGACGGCACGTTCGTCGTCGGCGTGAACCACGAGCAGTACGACGCGGCGACGCAGCACATCATCTCGAACGCGTCCTGCACGACGAACTGCCTCGCCCCGCTGGCGAAGGCGCTGAACGACTCGATCGGCATCGAGCGTGGCCTCATGACCACGATCCACGCCTACACGGGTGACCAGAACCTCCAGGACGGCCCGCACCGCGACCTGCGTCGTGCCCGCGCGGCCGCGCAGAACATCGTCCCGACCTCGACGGGCGCCGCCAAGGCGGTCGCCCTCGTGCTGCCCGAGCTCAAGGGCAAGCTCGACGGCTACGCGCTGCGCGTGCCGGTCATCACGGGCTCGGCGACGGACCTCACCTTCACCGCCTCCAAGGAGGTCACGGTGGACGAGGTCAACGCCGCGGTGAAGGCGGCGGCGGAGGGCCCGCTCAAGGGCGTCCTCGAGTACGTGGACGACGAGATCGTCTCGTCCGACATCGTGACGAACCCGCACCAGAGCATCTTCGACAGCAAGCTGACGAAGGTCATCGGCGACCAGGTCAAGGTCGTCTCCTGGTACGACAACGAGTGGGGCTACTCGAACAGCCTCGTCGCCCTGACGTCCTACGTGGGCGAGCGTCTCTGACGACCAGCCCGTCGACGTGATGCGTCCGCGTGCGCCCCGGCCACCGGCCCCGGCGCACGCGGACGTCGTCGTCTCCGGGCGGCCGTGGACACCACGGACGCCCCGTCGCACGACCCTGCAGGACCTCTTCCCCGGCGCCGTCGCCGGGACCGCTAGGTAGGAGACCATGAAGACCATCGAGGACCTCGGCGACCTGCGCGGCACGCGCGTGCTCGTCCGATCCGACTTCAACGTGCCGCTCGACGGCACGACGATCACCGACGACGGCCGCGTGCGCGCGGCCCTGCCGACGCTGCAGGCGCTGCTCGCCGCCGGCGCGCGCGTGGTCGTCGCCGCGCACCTCGGCCGCCCCAAGGGCGCGCCGGAGGACCGCTACTCCCTCGCGCCCGTCGCGGCCCGCCTCGGCGAGCTGCTCGGCCAGCCGGTCGCGCTCGCGCAGGACACCGTCGGCGAGTCCGCGAAGGAGACCGTCGCGGCGCTGCAGGACGGCGAGATCGCCCTGCTCGAGAACATCCGCTTCGACCCGCGCGAGACGTCGAAGGACGACGCGGAGCGCGCCTCGCTCGCCGCGGACCTCGCGCAGCTCGCCGACGTGTTCGTCTCGGACGGTTTCGGCGTCGTGCACCGCAAGCAGGCGTCCGTCTACGACGTCGCGCAGGCGCTGCCGCACGCCGTCGGCAAGCTCGTGCTGACCGAGGTCGAGTCGCTGCGCAAGGCGACCGAGGACCCGGCCCGCCCGTACGTCGTCGTCCTCGGCGGCTCGAAGGTGTCCGACAAGCTCGGCGTCATCTCGAACCTGCTGACGAAGGCGGACCGCCTCGTCATCGGCGGGGGCATGCTCTTCACGTTCCTCGCGGCCCAGGGCCACTCCGTGGGTGCCTCGCTGCTCGAGGAGGACCAGGTCGAGACGGTCAAGGGCTACCTCGCGCAGGCCGAGAAGGACGGCGTGGAGATCGTCCTGCCGGTCGACATCCGCGTGGGCGACGAGTTCAAGGCGGACACCCCGGTGGCCGTCGTGGCGGCGGACGCGATCCCGGACGGCAAGATCGGCCTCGACATCGGCCCCGAGTCGGAGCGGCTCTTCGCCTCCAAGATCACCGACGCGAAGACCGTGGTCTGGAACGGCCCGGCCGGCGTGTTCGAGTTCGAGGCGTTCGCGGGCGGCACGAAGGCCGTCGCGCAGGCGCTCGTCGACGCCGGCGCGAACGGCGCCTTCACGATCGTCGGCGGCGGCGACTCGGCAGCGGCCGTGCGCACGCTCGGCTTCGACGAGGCGAAGTTCGGCCACATCTCGACCGGCGGCGGTGCCAGCCTCGAGTTCCTCGAGGGCAAGACCCTCCCCGGCATCGCAGTTCTGGAGGACTGACCCGTGGCGAACCGCACCCCGCTCATGGCGGGCAACTGGAAGATGAACCTGGACCACCTCCAGGCGACGCACACGCTGCAGAAGCTCGCGTGGACGCTCAAGGACGGCAAGCACGACTTCGCGGCCGTCGAGGTCGCCGTGATCCCGCCGTTCACCGACCTGCGCAGCGTCCAGACGCTCGTCGACGCCGACAAGCTCGAGATCGTCTACGGCGCCCAGGACGTGTCGGCGCACGAGTCCGGTGCGTACACGGGTGAGATCTCGCCGGTGTTCCTCGCCAAGCTCGGCTGCACGTACGCGGTCGTCGGGCACAGCGAGCGCCGCGAGCACCACGGCGAGTCGGACGCGCTCGTCAACGCGAAGCTCAAGTCCGCGTTCGGGCAGGGACTGGTCCCGATCCTGTGCATCGGCGAGGACGTGGAGACGCGTCGCGCCGCCGCGCACGTCCAGCACACGCTGCTGCAGCTGGAGGGCGCGCTGGCCGACCTGACGGCCGAGCAGGTCGCCACGCTCGTCATCGCCTACGAGCCCGTCTGGGCCATCGGCACCGGCGAGACCGCGACGCCCGAGGACGCGCAGGAGATGGCCGCGGCCATCCGTGCCCGCCTGGTGGAGCTCTACGACCAGGCGACCGCGGACGCCACGCGCATCCTCTACGGCGGCTCGGTGAAGTCGTCGAACGTCGCGGCGATCATGGCGAAGGAGGACGTCGACGGCGCGCTCGTCGGCGGCGCCTCGCTCGACCCCGAGGAGTTCGCGAAGATCGCGCGGTACCAGTCGCACGCCGTCGGCCTGTGACCTTCCGCCCGGCCCGCTGAGCACCCGTCGCGGCCCGGCGCCCACCTCGCAGCGGTGGTCGCCGGGCCGCGACGCGCGCGCCGTGGTGGCTTCCGTGCCTCCGCGTCGCCTACCCTGTACCGCGATCCGCGTCCACCCGTGTGAGGAACGTCCTGTGACTGCTCTGAAGATCACCCTGCAGGTGCTGCTGGTGCTCACCAGCCTGCTCCTGATCCCGCTCGTGCTGCTGCACAAGGGCAAGGGTGGCGGCCTTTCCGACATGTTCGGCGGCGGCATCACGAGCAGCGCCGGCAGCTCGGGCGTCGCGGAGCGGAACCTGAACCGCATCACGGTGGGCGTCGCGCTGGTCTGGACCGCCGTCATCGTGCTGCTCGGGCTCGTCGAGCGCGTCTCGGCGGAGTGAGGGGCTGAATCGTGGCGAGCGGGAGCGCAATCCGAGGTTCCAGGGTCGGGGCCGGACCGATGGGGGAGGCGGAGCGCGGTGACGCCGCTCCGCGCATCTGGATCTCCTACTGGTGCGCCAACGGGCACGAGACGCGCCCGAGCTTCGCGGAGGAGGCGTCCGAGGAGGCCCCCGCCACGTGGGACTGCCCCCGCTGCGGCTTTCCCGCCGGGCAGGACCGGGAGAACCCGCCGGCGCCCGTGCGCAACGAGCCGTACAAGACGCACCTCGCGTACGTGAAGGAGCGCCGCTCCGACGAGGACGGCGCGGCCATCCTCGACGAGGCCCTTGCGGCCCTGCGCGCCCGCCGCGGCGGCTGAGCCGCCGCACCGACGTCCGCACGCCCCCGCCGTTCACCGGCGGGGGCGTGCGCGTCCCGGCGAAGGTGGACGCCCTCCTCAGGGGAGGACGCGCGCGAGCGCGAAGCCGTCCCAGCCCTTCGTGCCGACCGTCTGGACGACCGTCGTGTCGAGCCGGGGGTGGCCGGTGAGCAGCTCCACCATGCGGCGCACGCCCTGCACCCGCGGGTCCGGGTGCGCGGCGTCCACGACGGCGCCCTCGCGCACGACGTTGTCGACGACGATCAGCGCCCCCGGGCGCAGGAGCGCGAGGCAGCGCTCGACGTAGGGCGCCAGGTTCTCCTTGTCGGCGTCGACGAACGCCAGGTCGAACGGCTCCGTCCCGTCCTCGACCATCGCGTCGAGCGAGGCGAGGGCCGGCCCGACGACGACGTCGACCCGGTCGGCCACGCCGGCCCGCTCGAACGAGGAGCGGGCGACCGCGGCGTGGGCGGGGTCGAGTTCCAGGGTCGTCACCCGGCCGTCGGGGGGAAGCGCCCGTGCGAGCCAGAGGGTGGAGTACCCGCCGAGCGTGCCGATCTCGAGCACGCGGCGGGCGCCGGTGGCGGCCGCGAGCAGGTGGAGCAGCTTGCCCTGGTTCGGGGCGACGGCGATGTCGGGGAGCCCGCCCGCCTGCTGCGCGACGGCGGCGGCCCGCACGGCCTCGTCGGGCGCGACCAGCGCCTCGAAGTACCGGTCGACCGCGGTCCAGTCCCGTGCCCCGGGCGTCTCCTCCACGGTGCCTCCCTCGGTCAGCTCGTCGGTTCCGGGGTGCCGTCCGGCTCGCTCGTCGGGACGTCGCCGGTGGCGGCCACGTCGACGAGCCAGAGCGTGCGCTCGGTCCCGTGCACCCGCGCGGCCGGCGTGTCCGGGTCGTCGGCGAGGGCGCGCGCGACGGCGGCGGCCTTCTCCTCGCCGGCGGCGACGACCCAGACCTCGCGCGCCTGCGCGATCGCCTCGAACGTCAGCGAGACCCGGCGCGGCGGCGGCTTGGGCGACCCCTCGACGCCGACGGTCGGGCGCCCGACCGTGCCGAGCGCCTCGTGGCCGGGGAACAGCGAGGCGACGTGGCCGTCCGGCCCCATCCCGAGCAGCAGGACGTCGAACGCGGGCACCTCGGCGCCCGCCGCCGCGAAGGCGGCGAGCTCGCCGGCGTAGGCGTCGGCAGCGACGTCGGGGTCGGTGACGTCGTCGTCCTGCGCGGGGACCGGGTGGACGTTCCCGGTGGGCAGGGCCGCACCGAGCGCGTCCAGCAGGGCCTCGCGCGCCTGCGTCTCGTTGCGGTCAGGGTCGCCCGCGGGCACGAACCGCTCGTCGCCCCACCACACGTGGACCTGGGACCAGTCGACCGCCGCGTGCGCCGGGGACTGGGCGACGGCCTCAAGGGTCGCGATCCCGACGCTGCCGCCCGTCACGACGAGGTGCACGGGGGAGCGGTGCGACTGCACGTCGACGAGGCGGGTGAGCAGCCTGGCCGCCGTGGCGTGCGCGAGCGTGCCCGCGTCGGGGTGGACGAGCACGTCGCGGGAGACCGGGGGCATCGCGGCGCGGCTCACTGCGCGTCCAGGCGGGCCAGGCCCTTGCGGAGCACCTCGCCGTAGACCTCGTCGGGGTCCAGCCGTCGCAGCTCCTCGGTGAGGCACTCGCGCAGGCGGCGGATGGGGAGCGCGATCCGGTGCTCCGGCTGGCCGGGCTGGTGCAGCGCGGCGGTCTTGCCGTCCGGGCGGTCGAGCACGATGTCACCGCTGGCGCGCTCGAGCCGCACCTGCGTGATCGCCGGCGCGTCCGGGAACCGCTCGACCTGCACCGGGCAGCGCAGGGTCTGCGCGAACCACGCCGCGACCATGTCGACCGACGTGTGCGTGCTCTCCCCGGAGATGTACGCCTTGCGCACCGGCTCGAACGGCGGCTGGTCGAGCGTGGACGCGATGAGCCCCCGCCACAGCGTCGCGCGTGTCCACGACAGGTCCGTGTCGCCCTCGGCGTACACGCCCGCGAGCTGGCGCAGCGCCTTGCCGGGGTGCGCCGCCTGCGACGTGTCGGTGATCCGTCGCTGCGCCATGCGACCGAGCGGGTGCTCGGACGGCGCCGGGGGCGGCTCGAACGGCCACCACGCGACGATCGGCGCGTCCGGCAGCAGCAGCGGCATGACGAGGGTGTCGAGGTGCTTCATCACGGGCGCCGACGGGCGCAGGACGATGACCTCGCTCGCGCCGGCGTCGCCGCCGAGCCGGATCTGGGCGTCGATGCGCTCGGCCCGGCTCTCGGTGTCCTGGGCGACGACGATCACGCGGCACGGGTGCTCCCGGCTCGCGTCGTTCGCCGCCTCGATCGCGTGCTCGGGGTCGTGCGTGCCCGTGTCGACCAGCAGGGTCAGCACCCGGCCCAGGGCGACGGCGCCGCCCTCGTCCCGCTCGACCAGCAGCCGCTTCGCGACGTCCCGGGTCGTCGTGTCCTGCATGTCGATGATCACGGCATCCTCCAGGACCGGCCGTCACGCGCCATCATCTCGTCCGCCGACGGCGGCCCCCACGTCCCGGCGGGGTACTCGTCGGGCTTGCCCTTCGACGCCCAGTACGACGTGATCGGGTCGAGGATCTTCCAGGAGAGCTCGACCTCCTCGTTCTGCGGGAACAGCGGCGGGTCGCCGAGCAGCACGTCGAGGATCAGCCGCTCGTACGCCTCGGGGGACGCCTCGGTGAACGCGTGGCCGTAGCCGAAGTCCATCGTGACGTCGCGGACCTCCATCTGCGTGCCGGGCACCTTCGCGCCGAACCGCAGCGTGACGCCCTCGTCGGGCTGGACGCGGATGACGAGAGCGTTCTTGCCGAGCTCCTCCGTCGAGGTGGACTCGAACGGCAGGTGCGGCGCCCGCTTGAAGACGACCGCGATCTCCGTGACGCGCTTGCCCAGGCGCTTGCCGGTGCGCAGGTAGAACGGCACGCCCGCCCAGCGGCGGGTGTCGATGTCCACCCGGATGGCGGCGTACGTCTCCGTCGTGGAGCTCGGGTTGAAGCCCTCCTCCTGCGCGTAGCCGATGACCTTCTCGCCGGCCTGCCACCCCGCCGTGTACTGCCCGCGGGCGGTGTGCCGCCCGAGGTCGCGCGGCAGCCGCACGGCGGAGAGCACCTTCACCTTCTCGGCGCGCAGGTCGGAGGCGGAGAACGAGACCGGCTCCTCCATCGCGGTGAGCGCGAGCAGCTGGAGCAGGTGGTTCTGGATGACGTCGCGCGCCGCGCCGATGCCGTCGTAGTAGCCCGCGCGGCCGCCGATGCCGATGTCCTCGGCCATGGTGATCTGCACGTGGTCGACGTAGTTGGCGTTCCAGATGGGCTCGAACAGCTGGTTGGCGAACCGCAGCGCCAGCAGGTTCTGCACCGTCTCCTTGCCGAGGTAGTGGTCGATCCGGAAGATGTCGTCCGGGTGGAAGACGCTCGAGACGATCTCCTGCAGCTCCCGGGCGCTGGCGAGGTCGTGCCCGAACGGCTTCTCGATGACGACGCGCCGCCACGTGCCCTCCTGCGGCTGCGACAGGCCCGAGCGGGCGAGCTGCTTGCAGACGACCGGGAACGAGCTCGGCGGGATCGAGAGGTAGAACGCGTGGTTGCCCGCCGTGCCACGGCGGGTGTCGAGGTCCTCGACGGTCTCCCGCAGCCGGTCGAACGCGTCGTCGTCGTCGAAGGACCCCTGCACGAACCGGATGCCCTCGGAGAGCTGGCGCCACGTCGCCTCGCGGAACGGCGTGCGCGCGTGCTCCTTGACGGCGTCGTGGACGATCTCCGCGAAGTCCTGGTCCGCCCAGTCGCGGCGGGCGAACCCGGTGAGCGCGAACCCCGGCGGCAGCAGCCCCCTGTTCGTCAGGTCGTAGATCGCCGGCATGAGCTTCTTGCGCGCGAGGTCGCCGGTGACGCCGAAGATGACGAGCCCGCAGGGCCCGGCGATGCGGGGGAGCCGGCGGTCACGAGGATCGCGGAGGGGGTTGCTCCCCTCCGCCACCTTCGCGGGGCTCACCGGGCGGTCCCGGCGATGGCCTCGTCGGCGGACGAGAGCCCGTCGCGGACCGTCTCGACCAGCTGCGCCCAGCTCTTCTCGAACTTGTCGACGCCCTCGACCTCGAGCTGCTCCGTCACGTCGTCGATGCGGATGCCCAGCGCCCCGAGCCGTTCGAGCACCTCGCCGGCCTCCGCCTGCCGCCCGGTGACCGTGTCGGAGCCGTCGCCGCCGTGGTCGGCCACCGCGTCGAGCGTCGCCTCCGGCATCGTGTTGACGACGCCCGCGACGACGAGCTCGTCGACGTAGAGCGTGTCCGGGTACGCCTTGTCCTTCACGCCCGTCGACGCCCACAACGGACGCTGCGGGTGCGCCCCCGCGGCGGCGAGCGCCTTCCAGCGCTCGCTCGCGACGACCTCCTCGTAGACGCCGTACGCGAGCCGGGCGTTGGCGATCGCCGCCTTGCCGCGCAGCTCCGCCGCCTCGGGCGTGCCGATGCCGTCCAGCAGCGGGTCCACGGCCGCGTCGACGCGCGAGACGAAGAACGAGGCGACCGAGGCGATCGGGGCCAGCTCGTGCCCGTTGGCCTTCGCCTGCTCCAGGCCGGCCAGGAAGGCGTCGAGCACGGCGCGGTAGCGCTCGAGGGAGAAGATCAGCGTCACGTTGACGCTGATCCCCTCCGCCAGCACGGCGGTGATCGCCGGCAGGCCCTCGACCGTCGCGGGGATCTTGATGAAGACGTTCGGACGGTCGACCGTCGTCCACAGCGACCGGGCGGTCTCGATCGTCGCCTGCGTGTCCCGCGCCAGGCGCGGGTCCACCTCGATCGAGACGCGCCCGTCGACGCCGTCCGTGCGGTCGTAGACCGGCCGCAGCACGTCGGCCGCCTCGCGGACGTCGTCGGTCGTGATCGTGAACACGGCCTGGTCGACGTCCGCGCCGCGGGCGGCGAGCTCGCGCAGCCGCTCGTCGTACGCGTCGCCCTTGGCCAGGGCCGAGGCGAAGATCGTCGGGTTGGTCGTGACGCCCACGACGCCCTTCTCGACGAGCTGCGCGAGGTTGCCGGTGCGGAGCCGCTCACGGGACAGGTCGTCGAGCCAGACGGCGACGCCCGCCTCGACGAGCCGGCCCAGCGGGGTGGTGCTCGTGGTCATCGTGGTTCCCCTCCTACCCGGGCCGGGCTGGAGCCGGCCCGTCTCGACCGTGCGCTCAGGCCTGCTGGTCTCCCGTGCCCGTGCTCGTCGGTGCGGCCTCCGAGCCCGTCGGGGCGCCGGCGCCGCCGGCGGCGGCGAGCGACTCGCGGGCCGCGGCCACGACGGCCTCCGCCGTGATGCCGAACTCGCGGTAGAGCGTCTCGTAGTCCGCCGAGGCGCCGAAGTGCTCGAGCGAGACGCTGCGGCCCGCGTCGCCGACGACGCCCCGCCACGACATGGCGATGCCCGCCTCGACGGACACCCGGGCACGCACGGACGCCGGGAGCACCGACTCGCGGTACGCGTCGTCCTGCTCGGCGAACCACTCGAACGACGGCATCGAGACCACGCGCGTCGGGACACCCTCGCTCTCGAGGACCGCGCGCGCCTCGACCGCGAGCTGCACCTCCGAGCCGGTGCCGACGAGGATGACCTCGGGGGTGCCGGTGCTGGCCTCGAGCAGGACGTACGCGCCGCGCGCGACGCCCTCCGCGCCCGCGAAGCCGTCCTCGCCGCGCGGGAACGTGGGCACGTTCTGCCGGGTGAGGATGAGGCCGACCGGGCCGGACGTGTGCTCGAGGATCGCCTTCCAGGCCTGCGCAGTCTCGTTCGCGTCGGCCGGCCGGACGACGGTGAGGCCCGGGATCGCGCGCAGCGCGGTGAGGTGCTCGACGGGCTGATGCGTCGGGCCGTCCTCGCCGAGGCCGATCGAGTCGTGCGTCCACACGTAGACGGCGGGGGCGCCCATGAGCGAGGCGAGCCGCACCGAGCCGCGCATGTAGTCGGCGAACTGCAGGAAGGTGCCGCCGTAGGGGCGCGTGAGCCCGTGCAGCGTGATGCCGGAGAGGATCGCGCCCATGCCGTGCTCGCGGATGCCGAAGTGCAGCGTCCGGCCGTACTCGTCGCCCGCGAACTCGTGCGTCGAGCGCTTCGCCGGCAGGAAGGACGGCTGGCCCTTCATGGTCGTGTTGTTCGAGCCCGCGAGGTCCGCCGAGCCGCCCCAGAGCTCGGGCAGCACCGGCCCGATCGCCGAGAGCACGTTGCCGGACGCGGCGCGGGTGGCGACGGCCTTGCCGGCCTCGAACACCGGCAGGGCGTCCTCCCAGCCCGCAGGCAGCTCGCGCGCCTGCAGGCGGTCCAGCAGCGCCTTCTTCTCCGGGTTCGCGGCGGCCCAGGCGTCGAAGCCCTCCTGCCACGTCGCGCGGGCCTCGCGGGCGCGGTCGGCGAGCGACCGGGTGTGCGCGAGCACCTCGTCGGAGACCTCGAACGTCCGGTCGGGGTCGAAGCCGAGCAGCTCCTTGAGGCCGCGGACCGCGTCGGTGCCGAGCTTCGAGCCGTGGGACGAGTGGTCGTCGGTCTTGCCGGGGGTCGGCCACGCGATGAGCGTGCGCAGCCCGATGAACGACGGCTTGTCGGTGACGGCCTTCGCCGCCTCGATCGCGGCCGCCAGGGCGTCGACGTCCTCGCGGTACTCGCCGCCGGCGGTCCAGTCGACGAACTGCACGTGCCAGCCGTACGCCTCGTAGCGCGCGAGCACGTCCTCGGTGAACGCGATCTCCGTGTCGCCCTCGATCGAGATGTGGTTGTCGTCCCACAGGACGATGAGGTTGCCGAGCTCCTGCGTCCCCGCGATGGACGACGCCTCGCTGGTCACGCCCTCCTGCAGGTCGCCGTCGGACGCGATGACGAAGGTGTAGTGGTCGAACGGGCTCGTGCCGGGAGCGGCGTCGGGGTCGAGGATGCCCCGCTCGCGGCGCTGCGCCATCGCGAAGCCGACGGCCGACGCGAGGCCCTGGCCCAGCGGGCCGGTCGTGATCTCGACGCCCTCGGTGTGCTTGTACTCCGGGTGGCCCGGCGTCTTCGAGCCCCACGTCCGCAGCGCCTGGAGGTCCTCGAGCTCGAGCCCGAAGCCGCCGAGGTAGAGCTGGATGTACTGCGTCAGGCAGCTGTGCCCGGCGGAGAGGACGAAGCGGTCGCGACCCAGCCAGTGGGTGTCCGTCGGGTCGTGGCGCAGGACGTTCTGGTAGAGCAGGTACGCCGCGGGCGCGAGGCTGATCGCGGTGCCCGGGTGCCCGTTGCCGACCTTCTCGACCGCGTCCGCCGCGAGCACGCGCACGGTGTCGACCGCACGCACGTCGAGATCGGTCCAGCCGACCGTCCGAGCCAGGGGAGCCTTCGCGTTCACCGCACCTCATTCCCACCCGGGCGTCGTGCACCGGGTGCCGTGTCAGACCTGGGCCGACCGCCCGCGGGAGGGCTCGTCGGGGTCGGGGCCGCCGCGCACCCGTCGTCGTCGCAGAGGTGCCGGCGCGGGGTCGCGGCCGGCTCGTCGCCGGGGTGGGTTCGTCTGCGGAACCGTCCTCAGCGAGCCTATAGCGCGCCCGGTGGGGCGCGAGGCGAGCGCCCACCATGCGAGGACGGGGGCGCACCGGACCCGCCGCGGCTCCCATGCCGCACGTCACCGCGCCGCGGAAGGGACGCAGGTCCCGACGCGACCGATCTCACACGTCGCGGCGGCCTGCGGCGGGGCGCAGGCCGTAGCATGGCTGCAGCACCCCCGATGACGAACGGAGCCGCAGCGCGTGCGCCTCTCCACCCCCCTGTCGCTCGACGGAGCCGCGTCCGCCCGGGCGGCGGCCACGCCGACGTCGACGACCCCGGGGGAGAGCGCCACGACCGGGGCTGCCGCCCCCCCGGCTCCCGTCGACCGGCTGGCGGCGCTGCGCAAGCGGGCGGGCGCGTACCTGGCGCTCACCAAGCCCCGCGTCATCGAGCTGCTGCTGGTGACGACGATCCCGACGATGATCCTGGCCGAGGGCGGCCTGCCCAGCATCGGCCTGGTGCTCGCGACGCTCGTCGGCGGTGCGGCGGCGGCCGGGTCGGCCAACACGCTGAACTGCTACCTCGACCGCGACATCGACCAGGTCATGCACCGGACGAAGCGCCGTCCGACGGTGACGGGCGAGGTCTCCCCGCGTGCGGCGCTGACGTTCGGGCTCGTGCTCGGCGTGGTGTCGCTCGTCTGGCTCGCCGTCATGGTGAACCCGGTCTCCGCCTGGCTCACGGCCGCGGCGATCCTCATCTACGTCGTCGGCTACACGATGATCCTCAAGCGCCGCACGCCGCAGAACATCGTCTGGGGCGGGTCCGCGGGCTGCATGCCGGTGCTCATCGGCTGGTCGGCCGTGACCGGCGGGATCGGCTGGCCCGCCGTCCTGCTGTTCGGCGTCATCTTCTTCTGGACCCCGCCGCACTACTGGCCGCTGTCGATGAAGTTCCGCCGCGACTACGAGGCGGCCGGCGTGCCGATGCTCCCGGTCGTCGCGTCCGACACCAAGGTCGCCCGCGAGATGATCGGCTACACGGTCGCGATGATCGCCTGCAGCCTGCTGCTGGTCCCGGCCGCCGGGATGACGTGGGTGTACGCGCTGGTCGCGACGGCGCTCGGTGCGTGGTTCCTGTGGACGTGCATCACGCTGCTGCGCCGGGCCGACAAGCCCCAGCGCGGGCGCCTCAACGCGATCTGGGTGTTCCACGCCTCCATCACGTACCTGTCGCTGCTGTCGATCGCCATCGCGGTCGACGTGTTCCTGCCGCTCTGAGTGGCGCCACACCGGACGTCGCACGCGGTCGTGCGCCCGTGCTCGGGTAGGTTGTCGGGCGTGGTGATGGCGCGGTGAGCAACGACACGGTGAGCACGCAGCCCCAGGTCGACGTCGTCGGCCGCCCGCTGCCCGACTTCCCCGTCCCCGCGCCGCTGCCGTCGCACGGCCCCGCGCGGGTCATCGCGATGTGCAACCAGAAGGGCGGCGTCGGCAAGACGACGACCACCATCAACCTCGCGGCGGCGCTGGCCGAGTACGGCCGGCGCGTGCTCGTGGTCGACTTCGACCCGCAGGGCGCGGCGTCGGTCGGTCTCGGCATCAACCCGCACGAGCTCGAGCTCACCGTCTACAACCTGCTGATGGACCGCAACGCGCGGCTCGAGGAGGTCGTGCGCACGACGGGCGTCGAGGGCCTGGACCTGCTGCCGGCCAACATCGACCTCTCGGCCGCCGAGGTGCAGCTCGTGGGGGAGGTCGCGCGCGAGTCGATCCTGGCGCGCGTCCTGCGGCCCGCGCTCGACGACTACGACGTCGTCCTCGTCGACTGCCAGCCGTCCCTGGGCCTGCTGACCGTGAACGCGCTCACGGCCGCCCACGGGGTCCTCATCCCGCTGGAGTGCGAGTTCTTCGCGCTGCGCGGCGTCGCGCTGCTCGTCGAGACGATCGACAAGGTCCGGGACCGGCTGAACCCCCGCCTGGAGGTCGACGGCATCCTGGCGACGATGTACGACGCCCGGACGCTGCACGCGCGCGAGGTCGTCGCCCGGGTGCACGAGGCGTTCGGCGACACGCTGCTGCAGACGGTCATCGGCCGGACGGTGAAGTTCCCGGACGCGACGGTCGCCGCCGAGCCGATCACGAGCTACGCCCCCACCCACGCGGGAGCGATCGCCTACCGGCAGCTCGCGCGCGAGCTCATCGCCCGTGGCGACGCCGCCTGACGGCGGGGCGCCGTCTGACCACGGGGCGACGACCCTCGGGACGCCCGGCGCCGGGCCGGGCGCGGACGCGGCGCCCCGGGGCACGCAGGGGTTCGAGGTCCACCTCGACAACTTCTCCGGACCGTTCGACCTGCTGCTCGGGCTCATCGCCAAGCACAAGCTCGACATCACGGAGGTCGCGCTCGCGCGCGTGACGGACGAGTTCATCGGGTACATCCGGCAGGCGGAGCGGGAGTGGGACCTGTCGCGCGCGAGCGAGTTCCTCGTCGTCGCGGCGACGCTGCTCGACCTCAAGGCCGCGCGGCTGCTGCCGTCCGGCGACGTCGAGGACGCCGAGGACCTCGAGCTGCTGGAGGCACGCGACCTGCTGTTCGCGCGGCTGCTGCAGTACCGCGCGTACAAGCGCCTCGCGGGCGACCTGGCGGAGCGGATGGCGACCGAGGGGCGCCGGTTCCCGCGGGTCGTGCAGCTCGAGCCGCAGCTGGCCGCGCTCCTGCCCGAGCTCGTGTTCCAGGTCGGCCCGGACCAGCTCGCGCAGCTGGCCGCGAAGGCGCTCACGCCCCGGGCGGCGCCGCCGGGGGTCGACCTGAGCCACCTGCACGCCCCGCCGGTGAGCGTGCGCGAGCAGGCCGCCGTGCTGGTGGACCGGCTCCGGCACTCGGGCGCGACGTCGTTCCGCGCGCTCGTCGGCGACGCCGGCTCGACCATCGTCGTCGTCGCGCGCTTCCTCGCGCTGCTCGAGCTGTTCCGGGAGGGCGCGGTCGGGTTCGACCAGGTCACCCCGCTCGGGGAGCTCACCGTGCGGTGGACGGGTGCGGCCGAGGGCGACGTCGAGGTCTCCGACGACTTCGACCAGCTCGACACCACCGCGGAGCCCGCCGCCGGCCCGACCACCGAGGCACCGGCCGCCGGCCGCACCGACCCCGTGGCCGCCGCCGCGGCGCAGCAGGAGGACCACGCATGAGCGACGAGCACCCCGACCACCCGGCTCCCGCCGCGGCCGACGCGCCGCCGGGCACCGCGCCCGACGCCGTGCCCCACGATCGGCCCACCGGTGGGCCCGCCGACGGGCTCACCGGCGCGCCCGCCGACGGGGCCACGGGCGCGCCCGCCGCGGACGAGCTCGCCTTCGACGTCGAGGCGCTGCCCGGCGGCGCGCTGGCGGCGCTCGAGGCCGTGCTCATGGTCGCCGACGAGCCGATCCCGGCGGTGCGGCTCGCGACGGCGCTCGCGCTGCCGACCTCGCGCGTCGAGGAGCTGCTCGACGAGCTGGCGGCGGAGTACCGCGGCGCGAGCGGCGGGCGCCCCCGCGGCTGGGAGCTACGGCGTGCCGGCGAGGGCTGGCGCGTGTACTCCGCCCCGGCCTACGCGGACGTCGTCGGGCGCTTCGTCCTCGACGGCCAGACGGCGCGGCTCACGCAGGCGGCCCTCGAGACGCTGGCGGTGATCGCCTACCGGCAGCCGGTCACGCGCGGGCAGGTCTCGGCCGTCCGCGGGGTGAACGTGGACGGGGTGGTCCGCACGCTCACGGCGCGCGGTCTCGTCGCCGAGGTCGGCACCGAGCCGAGCAGCGGTGCGGTGCTGTACGCGACCACGGGATACTTCCTGGAGCGGCTGGGGCTCTCGAGCCTCGACGAGCTGCCGCCCCTCGCGCCGTACCTGCCCGACTTCGACGCGCTCGAGGGAGCCGACTCAGGAGAGGTGCGATGAACCAGGACCGACGTGGTGGGGGACGAGGACGCGGGGGCTCCGCCCAGGGCAGGGGCCCGGCGCGGTCGGCGTCCTCGGGTCAGCGCTCCCGTCCGCAGGGCCCGCCGCGGTCCTCGCGCCGGGCGCCCGCGCCCGAGCCCGTGGACGTGCACGACCCCGACGGCGTGCGGCTGCAGAAGGTGCTCGCCTCCGCCGGCCTCGGCTCGCGGCGCGCGTGCGAGCAGCTGATCGCGGACGGCCGCGTGACCGTCGACGGCCAGCCGGTGCTCGAGCTGGGCGTCCGGGTGGACCCGGCCACGGCGGTGATCCACGTCGACGGCATGCGGGTGCAGCTCGACGCGTCGGCCGTCACCATCGCGCTCAACAAGCCGAAGGGCGTCGTCTCGGCGATGCACGACCCGGACGGTCGCCCGACCGTGGCCGAGTTCGTCAGGGACCGCACCGAGCGGCTCTTCCACGTCGGTCGCCTCGACGCGGACACCGAGGGCCTGCTGCTGCTGACGAACGACGGCGAGCTCGCGAACCGGCTCTCGCACCCCTCGCACGGCGCCCCGAAGACGTACCTCGCCGAGGTCGAGGGCCACGTGCCGAACCGGCTGGTGCAGCAGCTCACGCGCGGCGTCCAGCTCGAGGACGGTCCCGTCGCGGTCGACGCGGTGCGCATCGTGCAGGCGCTGCCGCACGCGAGCCTCGTCGAGCTCGTGCTGCACGAGGGGCGCAACCGCGTCGTGCGGCGGATCTTCGAGGAGGTCGGTCACCCGGTCACGCGGCTGGTCCGCACGCAGATCGGCCCGATCAAGCTCGGCGAGCTCAAGCCGGGCCGCACGCGCGTGCTCTCGAAGACCGAGGTCGGATCGCTCATGACCCAGGTGGGGATGTGACCGCTGCGACCGCCGGGCCCGTCCGGGTCGTCGGCACGGGCCTGCTCGGCGCGTCCGTCGGCCTGGGCCTGCGGGCGCACGGGGTCGACGTGGTGCTGCACGACCCGTCCCGCACCGCCTTGGCCCTGGCCCGGGACGTGGGCGCGGGGCGGCCCGCGACGGCGGACGAGCCCGAGCCGGCGCTCGTCGTGGTGGCTGCGCCGCCGGACGTCACGGCCGACGTCGTCGCGGCCGAGCTCGCGGCGCACCCGGGCGCGGTCGTCACCGACGTCGCGAGCGTGAAGGGGTACGTCCTCGACGAGCTGCACGCCGCGGGCGCCGACCTCACCCGCTACGTCGGGTCGCACCCGATGGCGGGCCGCGAGCGCTCCGGTCCCTCGGCCGCCGTGCCGGAGCTGTTCCTGGGCCGGCCGTGGGTCGTCGTCGGCTCCGGTGCGTCGTCCGACCAGGCGGTGCTCGCCGTGCGCTCGCTCGCGGTCGACCTGGGCGCGGTCCCCGTGACGATGGACGCCGCGGCGCACGACGCCGCCGTGGCGGCCGTCTCGCACGTCCCGCAGGTCGTGGCGTCGCTCGTCGCCAGCCGGCTCGTCGGCACCGCGCCCGACGCGCTCGGCCTCGCCGGCCAGGGGCTGCGCGACGTCACGCGCATCGCGGCGTCCGACCCGGCGCTGTGGACGTCGATCCTCGCCGCGAACGCGGGTCCCGTCCGCGAGGTGCTGGCGGAGCTGCGCGACGACCTGGACGGCGTGATCGGCGCGCTCGACCGCGCGGACGCCGCCGGCGGCCCGGAGGACGTCGAGCTGGGCGCGCTCGCGCGGATCGCGGACACGATCGCGCGCGGCAACGACGGCGTGGCCCGGATCCCCGGCAAGCACGGCGGCGCGCACCGCGAGTACGCCGTCGTCACCGTGCTGGTGCCCGACACCCCCGGCGAGCTCGCCCGCCTCCTGACCCAGGTCGGCGAGGCGGGGGTCAACCTCGAGGACCTCACGCTCGAGCACGCCGCCGGCCGCCCGGTCGGCATGGCGAACATCGCGGTGCTGCCGGCTGCGGCCGCGCACCTGGAGAGCGAGCTGACGGCTCGCGGTTGGAGGCTGGCCCGGTGAACGCGCTCGTGGTGGCGATCGACGGACCCTCGGGGTCCGGCAAGTCGAGCGTCTCGAAGGGGGTCGCCCGGGCGCTCGGCCTGGCCTACCTCGACACCGGCGCGATGTACCGGGCGGCGACCTGGTGGTGCCTGGACCGCGGGGTGGACCTCGCGGACCAGCCGGCGGTGGCGGACGCGGTGCGGGCGATGCCGCTCGTCATGGGAGTCGACCCGTCCGCCCCGACGGTCACCGTCGGCGGCACCGACGTCGGCGCGGCGATCCGCGAGACGGCGATCTCCGCGGCCGTCAGCGCCGTCGCGACGAACCTCGCGGTGCGCGACGAGCTGCGCCGCCTGCAGCGTGCCGCCATCGACGCCGAGCGGGCCTCGGGCTCGTTCTCCGAAGGCCGCGGGATCGTGGCCGAGGGCCGCGACATCACGACGGTCGTCGCGCCGGACGCCGACGTGCGGGTCCTGCTCACGGCGAGCGAGGAGGCCCGGCTGGCCCGCCGCGCGCTCGACGTGCACGGCTCCGCGGACGCCGCCTCCGTCGAGGCGACGCGCGACCAGGTGCTGCGCCGCGACGCCGACGACTCCATGGTCGTGCAGTTCCACACCGCCGCCGACGGCGTCGTGACGGTGGACTCCTCCCAGCTCGACCTGCCGCAGACGATCGAGGCGGTGCTCTCGGTCGTCCGCGCGCGCGGCTGAGCCGGCGGTGAGCGAGCAGCCCGCCGCGGCGGTCCGCGCGAGCCGCCCGGCGCTCGTCGCGCCCCCGCGATGGTCGCGTGGCATCGGCGCGTTCCTCGCGCACGTCCTGTGGCGCACCGACGTCGTCGGCGCGGAGCACGTGCCGGCCGACGGCCCGGTCGTGCTCGTCGCGAACCACACCGGCCTGCCGGACGGCCCGGTGCTGTTCGGCGTCGCCCCGCGGCCCGCGCACGTCCTCGTCAAGGAGGAGATGTTCGTCGGTCCGGTGGGCTGGCTGCTGCGGCGCTCCGGCCAGATCCCCGTCAACCGCGGCGACGGCGGGCGTGCGGCCCTCGCGGCGGGCCGGGACGTGCTGCGGGCGGGGGGCGTCGTCGCGGTGTTCCCGGAGGGCGCCCGGGGCCGCGGCGACGTCGCGAGCGCACGCGCCGGGGCGGCGTGGCTGGCGGTCAACGGCGGGGCCGCGATCGTGCCCGTCGCCGTGCTCGGCACCCGCCGGACCGGCCAGTCGGTCAACGCGGTGCCGCCGCCGCGCCGGCGCCTCGTCGTCGAGTTCGGGCCGGCGTTCGACGTCGAGCGACCCGCGGGCACGTCCGGGCGCGCCGCGATCGCGCACGCGAACGAGCAGGTGCGCACCGCGCTGGCGGACGTCATCGCCCGGGCCGTCGAGCGCTCGGGGGTCCAGCTGCCGGCGGACGACCCGCAGCGCCCGGGCTGATCACCGCGCAGGACGATCGTCCTGCGCCGCGGGCCCGACGCGGGTGGTCGGCTGGGGGCATGCGCCGCACCGTCCGGATCCCGCTGCCCACGGCGCGCGAGATCGCCCTCGCCGCCGCGCTGGCCGCCGCTGCTGCGCTGCCCGTCGTGCGGACCTGGCACCTGCAGTGGGGCGCGGACGAGGACGAGCTCGCCGCGACGCTGCCGGGCGACGCGCTGCAGCCCGCGCCGGCGCTCGTCGCCACCCGGGCGGTCACGGTCCGTGCGACGCCCGAGCGGGTGTGGCCGTGGCTCGTGCAGATCGGGCAGGGACGCGGCGGCTTCTACTCCTACGACGCGCTGGAGAACGCGTTCGGCTGCCGCATCGTGTCCGCCGGAAGGGTCGTCGCGCGCTGGCAGCACCTCGCGCCCGGCGACGAGGTGCGGCTCCACCCGCGGGTCGCGCTGCGCGTGGTCGAGGCCGAGCCCGGCCGGTGGATCGTGCTGCGCAGCCCCGACGAAGGCGCGCCCGCGTTCACGTGGTCCTTCGTGCTGCGGCCCGGGCGGGACCGCACGACGCGCGTCGTCGTGCGGGAGCGGTACGCCGCGCCGACGCCGTTCGTCCGGGCCGTGCTGGAGCCCACCGCCGCGGCCAGCGCCGTCATGACGCGCGGCATGCTGCGCGGGCTGCGGCGGCGCGTGGAGGAGACGGCCTGACCGGGGTGGCGCGCCGCGGGTCGGCGGCCTGGGACACTGGTGCCCATGACCGACCCCGCAGCGAACGAGCCCGCCGTGCCCGCTCCCGCCGACCCCGCCGCCGAGGCGCTCGTCGACGAGGAGCTCGAGCTCGGCGACGACGAGGTCATCGTCCTGCCCGACGAGTCCGGCGACGCCGACCGCGAGCGCGCCCTGCGCGCCGGCCTCGCGGAGTACGAGCTCGACGACGAGGACCTGGCCCTGCTCGACGGCGACGTCGTCGTCGGCGACGACGGGGGCGCGGGCCACGCGCTGCCCGTGCTGGCCGTCGTGGGGCGCCCGAACGTCGGCAAGTCGACCCTCGTCAACCGCATCCTCGGCCGCCGTGAGGCCGTCGTCGAGGACAAGCCGGGCGTGACCCGAGACCGCGTGAGCTACCCGGCGGAGTGGTCCGGACGGCGCTTCACGCTCGTCGACACGGGCGGCTGGGAGGTCGACGTCGCGGGGATCGAGAAGCGCGTGGCCGAGCAGGCCGAGGTCGCGATCGAGCTCGCCGACGCGGTCGTCTTCGTCGTCGACGCCACGGTCGGGTCCACGGACACCGACGAGCAGGTCGTCCGCCTGCTGCGGCGGTCCGGCAAGCCGGTCGTCCTGTGCGCGAACAAGGTCGACGGGCCCGCGGGCGAGGCCGACGCGTACGCGCTGTGGTCGCTCGGGCTCGGCGAGCCCTTCCCCGTCTCGGCCCTGCACGGCCGGGGGACCGGTGACCTGCTCGACGCCGTGCTCGACGTGCTGCCCGAGGTGTCCGCCCACGCGACGCCGATCCCGGAGGGCCCGCGCCGCGTCGCCCTCGTGGGCCGGCCGAACGTCGGCAAGTCCTCGCTGCTCAACAAGGTCGCGGGCACCGAGCGCGTCGTCGTCGACGACACCGCCGGCACCACCCGCGACCCGGTGGACGAGCTCGTCCTGCTGCGCGGCATCCCGTGGACGTTCGTCGACACCGCCGGCATCCGCCGTCGCGTGCACCAGACGAAGGGCGCGGACTTCTACGCCTCGCTGCGCACGCAGGCCGCGATCGAGAAGGCCGAGGTCGGCGTCGTCCTGCTCGACGCCTCCCAGCCGCTCACCGAGCAGGACACCCGCGTGATCTCCCAGGTGGTCGACGCCGGCCGCGCGCTCGTCATCGCGTACAACAAGTGGGACCTCATGGAGGAGGAGCGCCGCTACTACCTCGAGCGCGAGATCGAGAAGGACCTCGTGCAGGTGCAGTGGGCCCCGCGGGTCAACGTCTCGGCGCGCACCGGCTGGCACACCGACCGCCTCGTGCCCGCGCTGGAGAAGGCGCTGGAGTCCTGGGACACGCGCATCCCCACCGGCCGGCTCAACGCGTTCCTCGGCGAGCTGGTCGCCGCCCACCCGCACCCGCTGCGGGGCGGCAAGCAGCCGCGCATCCTGTTCGCGACCCAGGCCTCGACCCGCCCGCCGCGGTTCGTCGTCTTCGCGACGGGATTCATCGAGGCGGGGTACCGCCGCTACATCGAGCGTCGTCTGCGCGAGACCTTCGGGTTCGAGGGGACGCCGATCTCGATCTCCGTGCGGGTGCGGGAGAAGCGCCGCCGGTGACGGACGGCTCGCGCGGCCACGGTCCGGGCGTCGTGCGGCGCCGGCCGCTGCTGCTGCGCGTCGGGCTCCCGCGCGACCCGCGGGGCTCCGCGAACGTCGCGGCGTTCGTCGCCGTCACGGTCGCCACCGTCCTCGTCACCCGCGCGCTGCTCGCGGCGTCCGGCTACCCCCAGGTGGGCGGCGGCGGCCTGCACGTCGCGCACGTGCTGTGGGGCGGGCTCCTCATGGGCGTCGCGCTCGTCCTCGCGGTCACGTACTCCGGCCCCGTCGTGCGCCCGGGCGTCGCGGTGGTCGGCGGCGTCGGCTTCGGGCTGTTCGTCGACGAGATCGGCAAGTTCCTCACCGCCGACAACGACTACTTCTTCAAGCCGGCACCGGCACTCATCTACGTCGTCGTGGTCGTGCTCATGCTGCTGGGCGAGGCGCTGCAGCGCCGCCGGGAGCGCCACCCCAGCGAGGAGCTCGCGGCCGCCGTCGACGAGGCCGTCGCGGGCGTCGCGGGCGGGTTCAGCCCGCGCGCGCGGGCACGCGCGCTCGAGCACGTGCCGGCGCACGACGAGGACGTCCCGGGCACCGCGGAGGCACGCGCCCTCATCGAGGCGGCGCCCGACGACGAGCAGGAGCTCCCGAGCCTCGTCGGTGGCGTCACGCGCCTCGTCACGCGGGGCTCGCGGCAGCTGCTCGCGAACGCGCGCTGGCTGGGCCCGGTCGTCGCCGGCCTCGTGGTCGTGGCGGCGCTCGCGTCCGTCGCGTGGGCGCTGCTCTCGTCCGGCCCGCGCTTCGCCGCGATCGGCGTCGCGGCCGGGGGAGCGGCGCAGCTCGTCCTCGCGGTCGTCGGGCTCGTCACCGGGCGCGGGGCGAGCGAGCGGGCGTTCGAGTGGTACCGGCGCTCGCTGTACGTCGGGCTGCTCGTCACGCAGCCGTTCCTGTTCCGCCTGCAGGAGTGGGTCGCCACCGTCGGGCTCGTCGTGGGTCTCGCGCTGCTCGTCCTCGTCGCCGCCGAGCTGCACGTGCTGGCCGGCCGTCGCCAGGAGCAGGCCGCCGACGCCGCGCGCGAGGAGCGCGGTCAGCGCACGTCGCCGTCCACGTAGGCCCAGCGCCCGTCCTCGCGCACGAACCGGCTGCGCTCGTGCAGCGACCCGCGCCCGTCCGGACCGCGGTGGTGCGCGACGAACTCGACGACGCCCTCGTCGTCGAACGGACTGCCCGCCGAGGTGGCCAGGACGTCCAGCCGCACCCAGCGCACCTCGTCGTCGAGGTCGAGCGTCGCCGGGCGCGTGCTCGGGTGCCACGACGCGCGCAGGAAGGCAGCGTCACCGACCGCGAACGCGCTGTACCGGGCCCGCATGAGCGCCTCGGCGGTCGGCGCGAGGCGATCGCCTCGGTGCACCGGCCCGCAGCAGTCCCCGTACGGGTGGCCGCTCAGGCACGGGCAGCGGGTCGCGTCGTCGATCGGCACACGGCCAGTATCGGGTGCGCGGCGCGTCCCGTCGGCGTTCGGGACGGGCGCGCTCGTACGGTAGAGTTTCCGAGGCCCCACGGGGCCGGACGGGCTGTGGCGCAGCTTGGTAGCGCACTTGACTGGGGGTCAAGGGGTCGCAGGTTCAAATCCTGTCAGCCCGACGTCTCAGGCCTGGTGAGAGGACCTCTCACCAGGCCTGACGTCGTTCCGGACCGGGGCGTCCGGGTCGATCGCCGTCTGCAGGACGTGGACGAGCGCCGGACGCACGACGTCCGCGGGCAGCGACTCGATCGTCGCCATGACGCCCGCGAGCTCGTCGGGCAGGCCCTCGGTGAGGACGCGCTGCACCAGCGTCGGGTCCCCGGACGCGGCGGGCGCACCGCGGACCTCGTCCGCCGCTCGCACCAGGTCGGTGGCGAGCTCCTCGGCGACGTCCTCGGTCGCGGCGGTGAGCGTGAGGTGCGCGGTGCGCGGCAGCACGGTGCCGTCGGGCTGCCTCATCGCCGGCTGGCACTGCGCGAGCCACCCCCGGCCGCGCAGCGCGTCGACGAGGCGGAAGGGGTCGACGCCGCCCGGGCCGTCGGCGGCCAGCGCGAGCAGCGGGCCCACCGGGTCGCCGACGACGCGGACCCCGTCGAGGCCGTCGAGGACCTGGCGGAGGCGCCGGGTCGCCGAGCGGGCCCGGCCGACGAGCGCCGCGTAGCCCTCGTCGCCCAGCACCTCCCCGAGGGCCCACGCCGCCGCCATCGCGCCCGCGGCCCGGGAGCCGAGCACTGTCGGGTTCACGACCGGGTAGCCGGGCCAGGCGGTCGTCGCGAAGTACTGGGCGGCGTGCCGCTCGCGGCCCCGGTGCAGGAGCACGGAGACACCCTTGGGCGCGTAGCCGTACTTGTGCAGGTCCGCGGACAGGGACGTCACGCCGGGCACCGCGAGGTCCCAGGCGGGGAGGTCGCCCCACCACGGCAGCACCCACCCGCCGAGGCACGCGTCGACGTGGCACGCGACGCCGCGCCGGACGGCACCCGCCGCGACCTCCTCCACGGGGTCGAGCGCGCCGAACGGGTAGCAGGGCGCCGAGACGACGACGAGGGCCGCGCGCGGGCCGAGCGAGTCGAGCGCCGCCAGGAGCCGGGCGGCGTCGGCGCGTCCGTCGGGGCCGACCGGGACGGCGACGACGTCGAGGTCGAGGTAGGCGGCCGCCTTGTGGAACGCCGGGTGCGCGGTGGTGGGCAGGACGATCGCGGCGCGGGCCGTCGCGCGCGACGGGTCGGCGGCGCGCCAGGTCTCGCGGGCCGCCTTGACCGCCAGGAGGCAGGACTCCGTGCCGCCCGAGGTCACCGACCCGACGACCTCCTCGTCGCCGTGGAACAGCGACCGTGCCCGCGCGACGAGCGCGCGCTCGAGAACGGCCACCGACGTGAACGTCGTGGGGTCGAGCCCGTTGACGGGCAGGAACGCGGCGGCGGCCCGCTCGGCGAGGCGGTCGAGGTCGGGGTGTCCGGGGTCGTACACGTACGACAGCACCCGCCCGCCGTGGGTGGGAGGGTCGGCCGCGCGCAGCGCCTCGAGCTCGGCGAGCACGTCGTCGGGGGAGCGGGTCACGGCGAGACCTCCACGGAGCCGTCGTCGAGGGCGTCCACGACCTGTGCCGTGAGCCGGTAGCGGGCGAGCGGGAGGAGGCTGAGCGCGACGAGCACCGCCGGGAGCAGCGAGAACGCGACGACGATGCCGGTGAGGGCCGACGCCGGCTGCGCGACGACGTCGCCGCCCGTGCGCGAGACGAAGCCCGTCGCGGCGAGCAGGGCCAGGACGAGCGTCGGCCCGAGCGCGAGGCCGGCGGTCTCCCCGGCGGTCCACACGCCGCTCAGGACGCCGGCGCGGTCGACCCCGCGCGCGCGAGCGTCGACGGACGCGACGTCCGGCAGCATCGCGAGCGGGTACAGCTGCATCCCGGCGTACGCGACGCCCGCGAGCGCGACGGGCGCGTACACCCACGGCCCGGGGGCGGTGCGCGCGGGCAGCAGCGCGAGGGCCGCCACCGCGAAGAGCACCGACGCGCCGACCAGGGCGCGCTGCTTGCCCACGCGCGCCGCGAGCCGGGTGGCGAGCGGCATGACGAGCAGCGCGGGGGCGACGAGGGCCGCGAACAGCAGGGTCACCGCCGCCTGCGAGCCGAGGGTGTACGTCGCGACGTACTGCGCCGCGGCGAGCATCGCGCCCGTGGCGAGCGCCTGCAGGACGAACGTGGCGAGCAGCGCCCGGAAGGCCGGCAGCTCCCGCACCGCGGCGACGCCGGCGCGCAGCGCGTCACCCCGGCGGGCGGGGCGGGGTGCGACCGCGGGAGCGCCGGGGGCCGCGGCCGTCACCACCGCCCGGCGCGGTGCGCCCCACCACGCGGCGAGCATGCCGAGCCCGATCGTCACCCCGCACACCAGACCCATGACGGCGTAGCCGGGCCGGCCGCCGCCCGCGGCGTCGCGGACGAGCGGCCCGCCGGCCCCGAACGCCAGGATGGCGAGCGCCAGCACGGCGATGCGCGGCGCGAGCAGCCGGGTGCGGCTCGCGTAGTCGGGCGCGATCTCGGCGGGCAGCGCGATGTACGGCACCTGGAACAGGCTGAACGCCGTCGCCGCCGCGACGAACGTCGCGACGACCCACGCCGCCGCGGCCGGCCCCACGAGCGCCTCGGGCGCGGCGAACACCGCCGCGAACAGCAGCGGCAGGCTCAGGGCGCCAGCCAGCAGGTACCGCCGGCGGGACCCGGTGCGAGCGGCGGACGCGTCGGACCGGGCGCCGACGAACGGGTCGATCACGACGTCCCAGATCTTCGGGACCGTCACGACGAGCGACGCGAGCCCGGCCGCGACCCCCAGCGTGTCGGTCAGGTAGTACGCGAGGACCAGGCCGGGCAGGGTGCCGAACCCGCCCGTCCCCACGGAGCCGAGGGCGTAGCCGGCCACGGTCCGGCGAGGGAGGGTGGCGTCGTCGCCCCGCACCTGCATGGCCGCGATCCTGCCAGCCGCGGGCCCCGCGGCGGTGCACCTCGCTGCCCGGCCGTTGGCGTGCCGCGCCGGCACCGCTCAGCGGGGCTGAGCGGATGCGCACGACCCGTGGTCCGGTTCGTCCGGGCCTCGCTAGCGTGGCCGCGACGAGTCCGCTGGCGGGCGCCACCGTGCGCCCGCCACCCGTCCGGTGCGCGAGGAGGCGACCGGTCCGGGAGTGAGGAACAGCGCTCGTACCCGACGAACACCTGGGAGCACCCATGTCGCTACGTCTCGTCCGCGCCCGTCGCACCACCACGCTCGCCGCCGCGCTCGTCGCGGCCGCCGTCGCCGTGGCCGTCGGCCTCGCCGCCGCGCCCGCGCGCGCCGCCACGCCCAGCACGGGGGGAGCGACGCTCGACCCACCGGTCGTCACCGCGCCGGGCGCCTGGAAGCCGGCGGTCCGCACGAGCTGGGACTGGCAGCTCGCGTCGGTCCCGAAGTCGCCGTACCGCGCGGTGCAGATGCTGGACTTCGACGGCTTCGACGCCACGAAGGCCGACGTCGCCGCGGTGCACGCCGCGGGCAAGAAGGCGGTCTGCTACCTGTCCGGCGGCTCGTGGGAGAACTGGCGGCCCGACGCCGGCCAGTTCCCCGCGGCGCTCAAGGGCAAGAACCTCGACGGCTGGGCGGGGGAGAAGTGGCTGGACGTGCGCGACGTCCAGAAGGCGAGCAGCACGCTCGCCCGCCTCATGAACGCCCGGCTCCAGATGTGCAAGGACAAGGGCTTCGACATGGTCGAGTGGGACAACGTCGACGGCTACCAGAACGCGTCCGGGTTCTCGCTCAAGGCGCGCGACCAGCTGATCTACAACCAGTTCCTGTTCAACAACACCCACGCGTACGGCATGAGCGTGCTGCTGAAGAACGACCTCGACCAGGTGCGCCAGCTGCTGCCGTACGCGGACGGCGCGCTCAACGAGCAGTGCTTCGAGTACGACGAGTGCGACCTGCTGGTGCCGTTCGTCCAGGCGGGCAAGCCGGTCTTCGTCGCGGAGTACCAGAGGACGACGGGCTTTTGCACGCAGGCCAACGCGCTGAACGTCAACGCGGTGAACTTCTCCCTCGACCTCGACGGCTCGACGTTCCAGCCCTGCCGCTGACCCCGCCCGACGACGAGGCCCGCCCGGTGCGCCGCCGGGCGGGTCTCGTCGCCTCCGGCGCCCGCGGTTCAGACGACGAGCACCTCGATGCCCCGCCGCTCGATGCGGGCGAGCTCCTCGCGGTCCGCGCTCGCGTCCGTGACCAGCACGTGCACCTCGTCGATCTCCGCCATGCGCGCGAGCGTGACCCGGCCGACCTTCGACCCGTCGGCGACCACGACGACGCGCTGCGCGTGCCGGACCATCGCGCTGTTGGTGCGCGCCTCGGTCTCGTCGTGCGTCGTCGCCCCGCCCGACGCGCTGATGCCGTCGGTGCCGAGGATCGCGGTGCCGACGTTGATGGCGTTGAAGGTGTTCTCCGCGATGACGCCGACCGACTCGAACGAGCTCGGCCGCACGACGCCCCCGGTGAGGATGACCTTGAGGTTGGGGCGCGAGGCGATCTCCATCGCGGTCGTCAGCGCGTTCGTGACGATCGCGAGCTCGGGACGCGTCGCGAGCACCTTGGCGACCTCGGCGGTCGTCGTGCCGCCGGAGATGGCGACGCTGTACGGCCCCGGCGGGATGAGCGTGGCGGCCCGGCGGGCGATGCGCTGCTTGGCCTCGCGGTACTGGGAGTCGCGCAGCCGGACGGGCACCTCGGCGCGCGAGGCCGCCCGGGCGCCGCCGTGGGTCCGCACGAGCATGCCCTGCTCCTCGAGGTCGGCGAGGTCGCGCCGCACCGTGGCGGGCGAGACGTCGAGCTCCCGGACCAGGTCGGACAGCGAGACGTGGTCGCGTGACTCCAGCAGGTCCAGCACGGCGAGCATGCGCCCGGACCGCTTGCGGGACGTCGCGTGCGGGATCTCCTGCACCGTCATGGTGGCCCCCTGTGCTCGCTCAGCCAGACTGAGCGGTTTCGTCGAGTCGTGCACGAATTCTTGCACGGTTCGCTCAGGCGCGTCGATCATCGCCGCATGGCCACGATCACCTTCGTCGGCGCGGGCAGCGTCGTGTTCACCCGCCAGCTCGTCGCGGACCTGCTCGGCTTCGGCGACCTCGACCTCGAGCTGTCCCTGCACGACGTGGACGCCGAGCGCCTCGCCGTCGCCGAGGGAACGGCGCGTCGCCTGGTGGAGCAGCTCGGGGCACCGGCCCGGGTGCGGGCCAGCCTGGACCGGCGCGCGGCGCTCGAGGGTGCGCAGTTCGTCGTCAACATGATCCAGGTCGGCGGGATCGACGCCACGATCACCGACCTCGAGCTGCCGGCGCGGTTCGGCCTGCGCCAGACGATCGGCGACACGACCGGGGTCGGCGGCGTCTTCCGCGGCCTGCGGACGTTCCCGGTGCTCACGGCGATCCTCGACGACATGCGCGCGGTCTGCCCCGACGCGGTGCTCCTCAACTACACGAACCCGATGGCGATGAACGTGTGGTGGGCGTCGCTCGCCGCGCCCGACATCCGCACCTACGGGCTGTGCCACTCGGTGTACTGGACGGCGCACGACCTCGCGGCCCTCGTCGGCCTGGACGTCGAGCAGACCCGGTACCGGGCGTACGGCGTCAACCACCAGGCGTGGCTGACGCAGTGGACCCACGAGGGCGAGGACCTCTACCCGCGCCTGCGGGAGCGGATCGCGGCCGACCCCGAGCTCGAGCGGCGGGTCCGGGTCGAGATCTTCCGCCGGATCGGCTACTACCCGACGGAGACGAGCGAGCACTCCTCGGAGTACCTGTCGTGGTTCCTGCACGACGACGCGCAGGTCGAGCGGTTCCGCATCGAGCCGCTGCAGTACATCGGCATCAGCCGGGACAACGTGGCCGAGTACGAGCGCACGCGCGAGCTGCTCGCCGCCGGCGAGCCGCTGCCGCTGGAGGAGGGCGCGACCGAGTACGCGCCGCAGGTGATCCACTCGGTGCTGACCGGCACCCCGCGCGAGATCCACGTCAACGTGCCGAACGCGGCGCCCGGCGGCGGCCTGCTCATCGACAACCTGCCCGCCGGCGCGGCCGTCGAGGTTCCTGCGACCGTGGACGCGGACGGCGTGCACCCCGTGCCGATGGGGCCGCTGCCCGAGCAGTGCGCGGCGCTCAACCGCACGTACCTGTCCGTCGCCGCCCTCGCCGTCGAGGCGGCGCGCACGGGCGACCCGCGGCTGGTCCGGCGGGCCGTCCTCGTCGACCCGAACGCGTCGTCGAGCCTCACGCCGGCGCAGGTGTGGGAGCTGTGCGACGAGCTCGTCGCCGCGCACGGCGACCTGCTGCCCGAGCCGCTGCGCGCCGCGCTGCCCGCGGGGTCGCTGTGACCCTCGCCCGCACCCGCGACCTGGTGGACGCCGCCGTGGCGTCGCGGTCGGCGGTGCTCGCCTTCAACGTCATCACCCTCGAGCACGCGGAGGGCGTCGTCACCGGCCTCGAGCGCGCGGGCGTGCCCGGCCTCCTGCAGGTCAGCGAGAACGCGGTCCGCTACCGGCACGGCCACCACGAGCCGCTGCTGGCCGCCTGCCAGGAGCTGGGCGCCGCGGCGACGGTGCCGGTGGCGCTGCACCTCGACCACGTGCAGGACGCCGCGCTGCTGCGCCTGGGCATCGCCACCGCGTGGCGGTACGGCGTCTCGTCCGTCATGGTCGACGCCGCGCACCTCGCGTACGACGAGAACGTCGCCGCCACCGCCACGTGGGGCCGCGACGCGCACGCGGCGGGCCTGTGGGTGGAGGCCGAGCTCGGGGAGGTCGGGGGCAAGGACGGTGCGCACGCACCCGGGGTCCGCACCGACCCCGACGAGGCCGCGCGCTTCGTCGCCGCCACCGGCGTCGACGGGCTGGCGGTCGCCGTCGGCTCGTCGCACGCGATGGTGACCGCCACCGCGTCGCTGGACCTGGACCTCGTGGCGCGGCTCGCCGCGTCGGTGCCCGTGCCGCTCGTCCTGCACGGGTCGTCCGGTGTCCCGCACGACGTGCTGCAGGAGGCCGTGCGGGCGGGCATCCGCAAGGTGAACGTCGGCACGGCCCTCAACGTGGTGCTGACCGAGCAGGTGCGGCGCGTGCTGCGGGACGACGAGCGGGTCACCGACCCGCGCCGGTACCTCGCGGCCGGCCGCGACGCGGTCGCCGACGCCGTCGCCGCCACGTGCGCCGTGGTGCTGGCGGCCTGAGGCGGTGGCGGTGGGGACGGGCACGCCGGGCCTGAGCGACCTCCGCCTGGCCGACTGGCGCCCACGGCGGCGGCTCGTCGTCGAGGAGACCGACGTCCCGGTGCCCGCCGCACCGTGCGTCGACGCCCACAACCACCTCGGCCGCTGGCTGACGCCGCCGGGGTGGACGGCCCCGGACGTGGACGCGCTCCTCGCGCTCATGGACCGCCGCCACGTCGAGACGGTCGTCAACCTCGACGGCATGCTCGGCGACGAGCTCGAGGCGAACCTCGACCGGTACGACCGCGCGCACCCCGGCCGGTTCGTCACGTACTGCCAGCTGGACTGGTCGGTGCTGGCGGCCGACGACGCGCAGGCCCGCCTCGCGCGGCAGCTGCGCGACGCCGCACGCCGCGGCGCCCGTGGCGTCAAGGTCTGGAAGACGCTGGGCCTGCACCACCGCGACGCCGCGGGCGCGCTCGTCCTGCCCGACGACGAGCGCGTCGTGCGGACGCTGGCGCTGGCGGGTGAGCTGGGCCTGCCCGTGACGATCCACGTCGCCGACCCGGTCGCCTTCTTCGACCCGCTCGACGCGACGAACGAGCGCGTCGAGGAGCTCGGCGAGCACCCCGAGTGGTGGTTCGGCGACCGGGCGGTGCACCCGTCGTTCGACCGGCTGCTCGGGGCGCTCGAGGCGCTGGTGCTGGCGACCCCGGGGACCACCTACGTGGGCGCCCACGTCGGCTGCGTCGCGGAGGACCTCGACCGGGTCGAGCGCCTGCTGGCGGCGGCGCCGAACTGGCACGTCGACGTCGCGGGCCGGATGGCGGAGCTCGGTCGCCAGCCCCGGCGTGCCCGTCGGCTCGTCGAGCGCTGGCCCGACCGGGTCCTGTTCGGGACCGACGTCTTCCCGCTCGACGACGCGTCGCTGACGACGCACTACCGGTTCCTGGAGACGGCGGACGAGGCGTTCGACTACGCGCCGGGGGAGCCGGTGCCGCCCCAGGGACGGTGGACGGTGAGCGGCCTCGACCTGCCGCCGGACGTGCTCGAGGCGGTCTACCGCGGCAACGCCCGCCGTCTGCTCCACCTCGGCTGAGGCGAACGATCAGAAATAGTGAGCGAGTAGTTCAGTTTCATTGCGAACCGCTCAGTCCGCTCACCACGATGGCAGCACGGACGTCGAGTCGTCGGCACCGGTCGCAGAGAGGCACCCCACGTGAGCACCAGCACCACCGCACGCGAGATCGCGAGCCAGCCCGACATCTGGGAGCGCGCCCTGCGCGAGACGTCCGTCGGCGACGTCCTCGGGCGGCCGGGGGAGCGGCTCCTGCTGCTCGGGTGCGGCACGAGCGAGTTCGTCGCCGAGTCGCTCGCCGTGCTGCGGGAGCGCGCCGGGCTCGGCGTCACCGACGCCGCCTACGCCTCCGAGTGGCAGCCGGGCCGCCCGTACGACCGGGTCGTGGTCATCAGCCGCTCCGGGACCACGACCGAGGTCGGGGAGGCGCTCACCCGCGTCGCGCCGGGCACGCCGACGACGGCGGTCGTCGCGGTCGCCGGCACGCCGGTCGCCGAGGCGGTCGACGAGGCGCTGGTGCTCGACTTCGCCGACGAGGAGTCCGTCGTGCAGACCCGGTTCCCCACGACCGTGCTCGCGCTCGCGCGGCAGTCGTTCGGCGAGGACGTCACCGGGCTCCCCGACGCACTGCGCCGCGCGCTCGCCGCGCCGCTGCCCGTGCCCGTCGACGGCGTCGACCACGTCGTCTACCTGGGGCACGGCTGGACCTACGGCCTGGCGCAGGAGGCGGCGCTGAAGGTCCGCGAGGCGGCGCAGGCCTGGTCGGAGTCGTACCCCGTGCTCGACTACCGCCACGGGCCGATCGCCGTCGCGCACCCCGGCTCGCTCGTCACGATCCTCGGCACGGCGGACCCGACGATCGTCGCGGACATCGAGGTCACCGGCGCCCGCGTCCAGACCTCGGAGGCGGACCCGCTGGTCCAGCTCGTCCAGGCGCAGCGCTTCGCCGTGGCGCTCGCCGAGAGCCGCGGCCTGCAGCCCGACACGCCCCGGCACCTCACGCGTTCCGTCGTCCTGTCCTGACACCCAGCACCCTGTCCCCGGCACACCCTCACCGAGGAGGTCACGATGTCCCACCCTCGACCCACGCGCAGACGGATCGCCGTCGCCGGCGGCGTCGCCGCGCTCTCGGCGCTCGCGCTGGCCGCGTGCTCCGGCGGCACGCCCACCGGGGCGGCGACGCTCGACCCCGACGCCAAGGTCACGCTGACCTGGTGGACGGGGCAGGCCGACGAGGCCGAGACGATCCTGGAGGGTCTGGCCGACGAGTTCGAGAAGCTCCACCCGAACGTGACGATCGACGTCTCGTCGGGCGCACCCTCGACGGAGGACCTGCTGCAGAAGCTGTCCGCGGGCTTCGCGGGCGGCACCTACCCGGACGTCTCCTACGCCTACGGCTCGTGGGCGAGCGAGCTGGCCGGCTCGGAGCGCACCCTCGACATCACCGAGCAGGTGAAGGACCCGTCGGTCGGCTGGGACGAGCTGCCCGCCGCCGCCCGGCAGACCGCCCAGCCCGGCGGCGGCGTGACGATCGGCTTCCCCGCGGTCGTCGACAACCTGTCGCTGATCTACAACACGACGGTGTTCGACGCCGCCGGCGTCGCGCACCCCACGGCGGACTGGACGTGGGAGGACTTCCGCGCCGCCGCGAAGCAGCTGACCGACACGTCGACGAACACGTTCGGGTACGGCTACTCGGTGTCGGGCTCCGAGGAGACGACGTGGCAGTTCTGGCCGCACCTGTGGCAGAACGGCGGCGAGATCCTCTCGGCGGACCAGAAGACGGCGACCTTCGACGAGGAGCCGGGCGTGCAGGCCCTGACGTTCCTGCGCGACATGGCCGTCGAGGACAGGAGCGTCTACCTCGACCAGACCGACATCAAGGCCGCCGAGCTGTTCGCGAGCGACCGCATCGCGATGATCACGTCCGGCCCGTGGACCCTCTACGACCTGCAGACGAAGGGCACGAAGTACGGCGTCGTGCCGCTGCCGGGCACCGGCGGGAACCACGAGACGGTCTCCGGGCCGGACCTGTGGGTGCTGTTCGACCACCACGACGCCAACCGCGCGCACTGGTCGTACGAGCTCGTCAGGTGGCTGACGGACCCGGCGCAGGACGTCCGCTGGAACGTCGCGTACGGCAACCTGCCCCTGCGTGACTCGGAGACCTCGTCGCCCGAGTTCCAGGCCCAGGTGAAGGCGATGCCCGGCCTCGACGTGATGGCGGCCAACATGGCGAACGCGAAGCACGCGCGGCCGACGGTCGACGGGTACGTCCAGCTGTCCGAGTCGATCGGCACCGCGATCTCGCAGGTGCTGCAGGGCCAGGGCGAGCCGGGGCCGGCTCTGGAGCAGGCCGCGCAGACCGCGACGCAGGCGCTCGGGGGCTGAGGTGGCGTCGACGGCCGGGACCCGACCCGCGGGGGCGCGCTCGTGGCGCCGCACCGCGCTCACGCCGAGCGCGCACGCCCGCCCGGCGGGGCGCG
>NZ_HE978588.1:2656739-2664395 GCF_000312005.1 Cellulomonas massiliensis JC225 | reverse complement strand
CGCCCCCGTGCCCTCGCGGCGCCGCGCCTCCCGGCGCGACCGCACCCGCCGGGCGCTCACCGGGTGGGGGTTCGTCTCGCCCGCCACCCTGATCGTCCTGGGTCTGTCGATCGTCCCGGCCGTGTGGGCGTTCGTCCTGTCGCTGCAGGACTGGAACGGGTTCAGCACGCCCGTCGGCGTCGGGCTCGACAACTACCGGCGGCTGGTGTCGGACGCCGACCTGCACGCCGCGGTGGGCCACACGCTGTTCTACACGGCGCTGTTCGTGCCCGCGTCGGTGCTGCTGGGCCTCGGCCTGGCGCTGCTGCTCAACCGTCCGCTGTTCCTCGTGGGGGTGTACCGGACGGCGATCTTCCTGCCGTTCGTCGCCTCCGCCGCGGCCACCGGCATCCTCACGACCTACCTGTTCAACCCGCAGTTCGGTCTCGCGAACACCGTGCTGCGGGCGCTGCACCTGCCGCAGCAGGCGTGGCTCGAGGACCCCAGCCAGGCGATGGTCGTCATCGCCCTCATGTCGCTGTGGGGCCAGGCGGCCTTCACGACGGTCATCTACCTCGCGGCCCTGCAGGACATCCCGACCGAGCTCACCGAGGCGGCCCGCATCGACGGGTGCAACCGGTGGCAGGCGTTCTGGCACGTGACGTTCCCGCAGCTGGCCCCCGTGACCGTCTTCTGCACGGTCTGGCAGACCATCGGCGCGATCCAGCTCTTCGACCTCGTCTACACGACGACGCGCGGCGGACCGCTGAACGCGACCGAGACGATCGTGTACTACCTGTGGCAGACGGCGTTCAAGGGGCTGGAGTTCGGGTACGCGTCGGCCGTCGCCTACGGGCTGTTCGCGGTGACGCTGCTCATCACGCTCGGCGTCGTGCTCTACTCCCGACGAGCGAAGGTGCAGGCGTTCTGATGGCCCTCGAGACGCTCTCGCGGCCCGCCCGGACGGCGGGCGAGGCGCAGCGCAGCCGCCGCGGCCGGCGCCGCTGGTGGTGGCACCTGCTGCTGGCGCCCGTCGCCGCGCTGTTCGCGCTGCCGTTCGTCCAGATGTTCCTCACGGCGCTCACGCCGGCCTCCGAGATCAACCGGTTCCCCCCGCGCCTCGTCCCGTCGCACCTGACGCTCGACGGCTTCGTCCGGCTGTTCCAGGAGTCGCCGATCCTGCACTGGCTGCTCAACTCGACGATCGTGGCGGTGGTCGGCGTCGGCTCGCACCTCGTGCTCTGCTCGCTGGCCGGCTACGGCTTCGCCCGGCTCACATTCGCGGGCCGGACGATGGGGTTCGTCCTCATCATCGCGACGATCATGATCCCGACCCAGCTGCTCATGGTGCCGACGTACGTGATGTTCGCGCGGGTGGGGCTCATCAACACCCTCGGCGCCGCGATCGTCCCGTGGCTCGCCTCGGCGTTCGGCATCTTCCTCATGCGGCAGTTCTTCCTGTCGCTGCCGGCCGAGCTCGAGGAGGCGGCCGTCCTCGACGGCTGCACGCGGCTGCAGGTGTTCTGGCGGGTCGTGCTGCCGCTCGCACGTCCGGCGCTCGCGACGCTCGCGATCTTCACGCTGCTCGGCGCCTGGAACGACCTCGTGTGGCCGCTCATCGCGATCAACGACGAGGCGTCGTTCACCGTGCAGCTCGGCATCGCGAACTTCCAGGGCGCGCGTCGCACGGACTGGTCGTCGCTCATGGCCGGCAACGTCGTCGCGACGCTGCCCCTGATCGCGTTCTTCGTGTTCGCGCAGAAGCAGTTCATCGCGACGATGACGTTCTCCGGGCTGAAGGGATGACCGAGGTGCAGCAGGGTGGGGCGACGCCGGTGCTCGTCGTCGGCGACGCGAACGTGGACCTCGTCCTGCGCGGCGACGTCGCGCCGCGGTTCGGGCAGGCCGAGCAGCTGCTCGACTCCGGCGACCTGGTGCTGGGCGGGAGCGCATCGATCGTCGCCTGCGGGCTCGCCCGGCTGGGCGTGCCGACGACGCTGGTCGCGCGCGTCGGCGACGACGTGCTCGGGAGGTTCACGCTGGACGTGCTCCGGGGGTGCGGCGTGCGCACCGAGCTCGTCGAGGTCGACCCCGTGCTCCCGACCGGGCTCTCGGTGATCCTCTCCGCTCCGGACGACCGCGCCATCCTCACCGTGCCCGGCACGATCCCGACGCTCACGCCCGCCCGGGTGGCACAGGTGCTCGCCGCCTCGGACGCGCGGCACGTCCACGTCGCGTCGTACTTCCTGCAGCCCGCGCTGGCCGCGGGCCTGCCCGGCGTGCTGGCCGCGGCGCGCGCCCGGGGGATGACGACCAGCCTCGACACCAACTGGGACCCGGCCGAGCGCTGGTCCGGGGTCGCGGACCTGCTCGACGCGCTCGACGTGCTGCTGCCCAACGTCGCGGAGCTGCGCGCCCTCGCGGGTGCGGTCGGCGAGAGCGCCGCGGACGACCGCGGGCTGGGCCGCCGGCTCGCGGCACGGGGCCCGCGCGTGGTGGTCAAGGCCGGCGCCGACGGAGGTTGGTCGGTCGCGCCCGACGGGTCCGAGCACCGCGCCGACGGGCTGCCCGTGGACGTGGTGGACACGACGGGCGCCGGCGACTCCTTCGACGCCGGTTACCTCGCCGCGCTCGCGCACGGCGTGCAGGACGAGGACGAGCGGCTGCGGTGGGCCGCGACGGCGGGCTCGCTGTCGACGCTCGGTGCCGGCGGGACCGGGCGGCAGGCGACCCTCGCCGACCTGGCGGCCGCCGGGGTGCCGTGATCACCGTCGCGGCGCTGAGCCCCGCGCTCGACGTCACGTACCTCGTCGACGCGCTGGACGGCATCCAGCGGCCGCGCGAGGTGCACCGGACCGCCGGGGGGAAGGCGCTCAACGCGGCGCGCGCGGCGGTGCTGCTGGGCGGCGACGTCGAGGCGGTCGCGGTGCTGGGCGGGGGCACGGGCGCGGTGGTCGCGGAGGCGGCCCGCGCCGACGGCCTTCCCCTGACCGTGGTCGAGCAGCAGGCGCTCACGCGGACGTGCGTCAGCGTCCACGCGGCCGACCACGAGGGGCTGACGGAGATCTACGAGCCCGCGCCCGCGCCGGACGAGCGTGCCTTCCAGGCGCTGCTGTCCTCGTGGCGCGCCCGGCTGGCGCAGCGTCCGGGGTGGTGCGTCGTGAGCGGGGGCATGCCGGCCGGTCTCGGCCCGGACGTGCTCGTCCGCCTGCTCGATGGCCTGCCGCCGGGCTGCCGCACCGCGGTCGACAGCCACGGACCGGCCCTGCGCCGCCTGCTCGCCGACGGGCCGCCGCCCGACCTGCTCAAGGTCAACCGGGCCGAGGCCGCGGAGGCGACGGGGGAGGACCCCGCCGGGGAGCTGGGCGTGCTCGCCGACGCCCTGCGCGCCGCGACCGGCGGGCTCGTGGTGGTCACGGACGGTCCCGCGGGCGCCCGAGGCGTCGACGCGGCCGGCAGCCGCCACGCCGCCCTCACCGGCGTGCACGGCTCGTACCCGGTCGGCTCCGGCGACGCCTTCCTGGGCGGGATGCTCGTCGCCCTCGACCGCGGCGACGACCTGACGGCCGCCCTGCGGACGGGGACCGGAGCGGCCGCCGCGAACGCGCTCGTGCCCGGCGCGGGGCGGTTCGACCCGGCCGTCGCGCGCGACCTGGCCGCGCGCACGTCGGTCGGTGCGTCGGCGCGCGAACCCGCCTGACGGTGGCGGCCGGGGCGGGCCGCTCCCGTCCGGCCGCTCGACGCGGTCGTCAGCCGGCGGCGAGCACCGCGTCGATCGCGCCCAAGAAGTCGTCGATGTCGTCGGGCGTGCGCGAGGTGACGAGCGGGAACGCGCCGTCGTCCGAGATGACGGGCTCGTCGCTCCAGGAGCCGCCGGCGTTGCGCACGTCGGTCTGCAGCGACGGGTACGAGGTCAGCGACCGGCCGGAGACGAGCCCCGCGGTCACGAGGGCCCAGGGCCCGTGGCAGATCGCGGCGATGGGCTTGCCCGCCTCCGCGAACGCGCGCACCAGCGCGATCGCGTCGTCGTCGAGGCGCAGCTGGTCGGCGTTGATGGTGCCGCCCGGCACCAGGAGGAGGTCGAAGTCGTCGGCGCTCACCTCGCCGAGGGTCGTGTCGGGCGTGACGGTGGTGCCGGGGTCCTTGTCGCCCACCAGGGTCTGCACGGGGTCGGTGCTGACGGCGGCGACGACGACGCGGGCGCCGTCCTCGCGCAGGTGGTCGACGGGGACGACGAGCTCGTCCTGCTCCACCCCGTAGTTGGTGACGACGGCGAGGACCGTGCGGCCGCTGAGGTCGGCGTCGGGCATGGGTGGGTCTCCCTCGGTCGGGGGCGGCGCCGGCGGGCTGCAGCGCCGTCCTCGACCGTACGTCCGGGTCCGGGCGCCTGCACCCGGTGGACCTCCGGCGTCGCTCAGGCCTCCGCGGTGCCCCGCGGCGCGCCGGCGTCGAGCTCGTCGAGGAGGTCCAGGACCCGGCGGGTGAGCAGCCGGGCCGCGTCCTCGTCGTGCCCGGGTGCGCCGGGCTCCGCGAACAGGTGGCCGGAGCCGGGGTAGACGAAGAGCTCGACCGACGGCTCGGCGGCGGCGAGCGCCCGGGCGGCGTCGAGGTCGCCCTCGTGCGCGAAGTACGGGTCGTCGTCCATGCCGTGCACCTGCGCGCGCAGCCCGGCGGGCCACGAGCCGAACTCCTCGGGCGGCACGCACGAGTAGAGCAGGACGGCGCCCCGGGCGCCCGGCCGGTTCTGCGCGAGGGGCTGCGCGCTCATCACGCCGAGCGACATGCCGAGGTACACCAGCCCGGCGGGCAGGCCGGCGACGGCCTCCGCGTCGCGCTGCGCGATCGCGTCGAACCCGAGCTCGCGCGCGCGGGCGACGCCGCTCTCGACGTCGTCGAACGTCTCGCCGTCGAACGGGTCCCTCACGTGGACCGTGTGCCCGGCGTCCTCCAGCAGGCGGGCGAACGCGCGCACGCCGTCGGTGACGCCGAGCGCGTGCGGGAACAGGACGACCTCGGCCATGGCGGCTCCTCTCGATGCAGCCACCGTGGCACCGGCCACCGACACGCGCCTGCCGGCCGGAGCGCGGGCGCCTCAGCCCTCGTGCACCACCATCGTCGTGCAGTGCGCCGTCCGGGCCACCTGCGTGCTGACCGAGCCGAGCAGCATGCCGGCGAACGCGCCGAGCCCGCGCGAGCCGACGACGACGAGCTGCGCGTCGCGGGCCGCGCCGACCACGGCGTTCGCCGGCTCGTCGTCGACGAGCCGCAGGTCGATCGCGATGCCGGCGAACTCCTCGCCGAGCCGCTGCGTGAGCTGGGCGGCGGCGCGGTGCGCGGGGTCGTTGGCGTCGGAGTCGGACAGCGCGGGGAGCTCCATCGGCGCCCCGAACGGCGCGCGCGTCGTCGGGCGCGCGTGCACGACCAGCAGCGGGACGCCCCGCAGCTCGGCCTCCCGCGCCGCGACCCGGGCGGCCGCGACCGACGGGACCGATCCGTCCACGCCCACCACGACGCGGGCTCCCGCTCCACCGGACGGCTCCGGGCGCACGACGGCCACGGTGCACCGCGCGTGCGCGGCGAGGTGGGCGGCCACGGGGCCGATCCGCTTGGACGGCCGCTCGCCCGCCCCGGTGACGAGCATGCGCGCCCCGGCGGTCCGGGCCCGCAGCTGCGGCACCGTCGGGCCGTGCAGCACCTCCATGGCGACGTCCAGGCGCGGGTGCTCGGCCGCGGCGCGCTCCAGCTCCCGGGCCAGGTGCTCCTTGGCCTCGACCTCGGCGCCACCGGGGGCGGCGACCCAGCCCCACGTGTACTCGTACGGCTCCTGGAACGCCCGCACGAGCACCGCCGGCGCCCCCAGGCGCTCTGCCTCGGCGAGTCCCCAGTCGACGGTGCGCCGGCTGTGCGCCGATCCGTCCACCGCCACGACGACGGGTCCCTCGGTACGCATGGTGAGCCTCCTCGCTCCTCGGGCGAACCCTCGCGGGGAGCGGCGCGGCGGCGGTCCGCCGTCGGACCGGTCCCTCGCCTCCATGCTCACACCGGCGGACCGCCGGCCACGGGGACGTTGGTCCCCGGCGGTGGTCAGGAGCGCGGGCTGCCGTGCGCGACGGACGCGGTCGCCGCGCGCAGCAGCGCGACGAGGATCTCGTCCTGCGACGACGGGTCCGGCTCCGGGTGCGGGCGCCGCGCCTCGAGCTCCTGGACCTCCTCGTGGATCCGCTCCATCGACGTGTCGAGCGACGACGCGACGTCCGCGGCGAGCTTGAGCGCGTCCGTGAGGTGCCGGGGCGCCTCGCCGCCGTACTTGTAGAAGATCTTGTGCTCCAGGCTCGCCCAGAAGTCCATGGCGATCGTCCGCAGCTGGATCTCGACGACGACGTCCTCGACCCGGTCGGACAGGAACACGGGCACCTGCACGATGAGGTGCAGGCTCTTGTAGCCGTTCGGCTTCGGGTGCGCGATGTAGTCGCGCTCCTCGAGCACGACGAGGTCGCGCTGGCCCACGAGCATGTCGCGGACGCGGTAGATGTCGGTGACGAAGCTGCAGGTGATGCGCACGCCGGCGATGTCGAGCATCTGGCCGCGCAGGCCCTCCGGCGTCAGAGGGATCCGCTTGCGGCGGGACTTGGCGAGGATCGAGTCGAAGGACTTCATCCGGGAGGACACGTGCTCGATCGGGTTGTAGTCGTGCACGTGGCGGAACTCGTCGCGCAGGATGTTCACCTTCGTCATGACCTCGTCCACGCCGAAGCGGTACGTCATGAGCAGGCGCCGCAGCTCCTCGGTGCGCGCGTGCAGGTCGGACGGGAGGTCGAGCGAGGCCACCTCTCGAGCGTACGTGCCCGCGGCGTGCGGTCCGTGGGCCCTCGGGCCGGGTGAAGCGCGGCGACCGCCTGAACCCGGGCGGCGGCTGTCGCGTGGTAGACGTGTCAGGACCGTGCGAGAGGTGGTGAGGCGGCCCGTGCCCGAGCCGGACGCGCTCCTGCGGGCGCTGCACGACGCGCACGCCGGGCAGCTGCACCGGTACGTGGCGCGGCTGACCGGCGACGAGCAGCTCGCGCAGGACGTCGTCCAGGAGACGCTCGTGCGCGCCTGGCGGCACCCGGAGGTGCTCGAGCGCGACGTCGACGGCACGCGCGCGTGGATGTGGACCGTGGCGCGCAACCTCGTCACCGACGACCGGCGCAGCGCCCGCCGCCGGCACGAGCTGACGAGCGACGCGGTGCCGGACGCCGGCGTGCCGGACCGGACGTCCGCCGTGCTCGACGCGTGGCTCGTCACCGACGCGCTCGCCGGCCTCTCGGCCGAGCACCGCGCGGTCGTCGTGGGCGCGTACTGGGGCGGGCGGTCGGTGGCGGAGCTCGCCGCCGAGCACGGCATCCCGCCGGGCACCGTGAAGTCGAGGCTCCACTACGGGCTCAGGGCCCTGCGCCTCGCGCTGCAGGAGAGGGGAGTGACGTCATGACCGCCGAGGGCCACCGCGACCCGTACCGCGAGTGGGACGCGGCGTACGTGCTCGGCGCGCTCGACCCGGACGAGCGGCGCGCGTTCGAGCAGCACCTGCAGGGCTGCCCCGCGTGCACGGCCGCCGTCGCCGAGCTGGCGGGACTGCCCGGGATGCTGCGCGCGGTGGCGCCGGAGGACGCCCGCGCGCTCGACGACCCGGGCGCCGCG
>NZ_HE978588.1:2645299-2656406 GCF_000312005.1 Cellulomonas massiliensis JC225 | reverse complement strand
CGCACGGCGCCGCCGGCGCCGGCCGAGGTGGTCCACGTCCGGCTCGAGCCGGTGGGCGCGACGGACGTGCACGCGGACCTCACGATGCGGGCCCTGGCATGGGGCACCCGGCTGGACTGGTCGTGCGAGTACCCGGGCGGCGCGCCCGGCGGCGCGTACGTCCCGCCGGCGGACGGGGCCTCGGACGGGCCCGTGTACGAGCTGGTCGTCGTGGACGAGGACGGCGGCGCGAGCGTCGTCGCGACGTGGCGCGGCCACGATGGTCGTGCCCGCGGGCTGGGCGCGTCGTCCGCGCTGCCGGCCGGCGACATCGCGCGGGTCGAGATCCGGGTGGAGGGCGCGAGCGACGCGCTCGCCTCCGCCGACGTCTGAGCGGCGTCAGCCGCGGCGGCGCGGACGCAGCCGCACGTTCGGCAGCTCGGGCGCCGGGATGCGCGCCCCGTCGTGGCCGTCGACGACGCCGAACCGCTCGGCGCGGCGGACGGGGTCCTCCCAGTCGGCTCGCGCCCGGGCGACGCTCGCGTGGTCCGGGCCGACGAAGTTCCACCACATGACGACGTCCTGGTCCAGCGGCGTGCCCCCGATGAGCAGCAGGCGCGCGGGGGAGTCGGCGCGCAGCTCGACCTCCGTGCGCGAGTCGCCGAGGTCGAGGAGCGGCCCGGGGTCCAGCTCCGTGCCCGCGACGGTCGCCCGGCCGCGGAGGACGAGCACCGCGTGCTCGAACGCGGGGTCCAGCGGCAGCACGGCGGTGCCGGGCTCCAGCGCGACGTCCGCACCGACCAGGGGCGTGTGCACCACCGCGGGGGAGCGCGCCTCGCCGACGGCGCCGACGAAGACGGTGGCGCGCACGCCGGGCGCCGACCACACGGGCGGGTCGGTCACCTGCTCGAACGACGCCGGTCCCTCGTCCGCACCCGCGGGCAGGGCCACCCAGAGCTGGACCGCGTGCAGCGGCTCGCCCGTGCCGTCCAGGGAGAACTCCGAGTGCGCGACGCCGTGCCCGGCGGTCATGAGGTCGAGCTGGCCCGGCCGCACCACGACGTCGGACCCCACGCTGTCCCGGTGCCGGATCAGCCCCGACAGCGGCCAGGTGACGGTCTGCAGGCCGGTGTGCGGGTGGGGCAGGACCCGCATCTCGACGTCCTGCGGCCCGAACTCGTCCAGGAAGCACCACGCCCCGACCAGCGGGAGCGTGCGCTGCGGCAGCGTGCGCCGCACCTGCATCGCGCGCACGCCGCCGAGCGGCACCTCGCGCGCCTCGTGCAGCTCGGCGACGGGACCGCGCGCGGCGCGTGCGTCGCACACCTGCTCCTGCGGGCGGGCGTCGAGGTTCGTCATGGGCCCACTCTGCCCGACGCGGCAGCGGCGTAGCGCCGGTGGGACGCCGGTGGGACGCCGCGCCGGGACGGACCTCACATCCGTGCCGCCCCGCGCGTCGGCACACTGTGGGCGTGAGAGAGCCGTTCGAGCGGGCCGTGCAGGCGCACGGGCCGACCGTCCTGCGCGTGTGCCGGGCGGTCCTGGGCGCGGACGAGGCCGAGGACGCGTGGTCGGAGACCTTCCTCGCCGCGCTGCGCGCGTGGCCGGACCTGCCGGACCGCACCGACGTGCGGGCGTGGCTCGTCACGGTGGCGCACCGCAAGGCCGTCGACGTCGTGCGGCGCAACGCCCGCGCGACGCCGGTCGCCGAGCCGCCGGACCGGGCGGTGCACGACGAGCCGCGCGACCTGGACCTCTGGCAGGCGGTCGCCGCGCTGCCGCACAAGCAGCGCCACGCGGTCGCGCTGCACCACCTCGGCGGCCTGCCCTACGACGAGGTCGCCGCCCTGCTCGGCGGCTCGTCCGCGGCCGCCCGTCGCGCGGCGTCCGACGGCGTCGCCGCGCTGCGGGTCGCGCTCGGCGCCGACGCCCCGAGACCCACCGCCCCGACGGGAGGACGACCATGACGGACCAGGACCTGCTCGCGGGCGCGCGCGTGCCCGACGAGACGCTCGTGCGGCTGCGCGGACGGCTGGCGGACGCCGCCGCTGCCGAGGACCTGCTCGACGTCGCGTACCGGACGCTCGACAGCCCTGTCGGAACCCTGCTCGTCGCGGCCACCCCCGCGGGCGTCGTGCGCGTCGCGTTCGAGGTCCAGGGCCACGACGCCGCGCTGGAGGAGCTCGCGGCCGCCGTGAGCCCCCGGGTGCTCGAGGCGCCGCATCGGCTCGACGTCGTCGCCCGCGAGCTCGAGGAGTACTTCACCGGCCGCCGGCGCGCGTTCGACGTGGCGCTGGACCTGCGCCTCGCCCGGGGGTTCCGGCGCGAGGTCGTCGAGCACCTGAGCCTCGTCCCGTACGGCACCACGGCGACCTACGCCTGGGTGGCGTCGCTCGCCGGCCGGCCCGCCGCCGTGCGTGCGGTGGGCACCGCGTGCGCGCGCAACCCGCTGCCGCTCGTCCTGCCGTGCCACCGGGTGGTCCGGTCGGACGGGACCGCCGGCCGGTACGCCGGCGGCGACGCGGCCAAGCACCTGCTCCTGCGGCTGGAGCAGGAGCAGGCGTAGCCGCCGCGCCCGCCGGCCCGTAGCGTCGGCCGCATGTGCCGGAACATCACGACCCTGCGAGGGCTCGAGCCAGCCGCGACGTCCGAGGAGATCGAGGCCGCCGCACGCCAGTACGTCCGGAAGGTGACCGGCGTGCAGCAGCTCAGCGACCAGACGCGGGAGGCGTTCGAGCGCGCCGTGGCCGAGGTCGCCGCGATCACCGCGCGCGTCCTGGACGAGCTGCCCGAGCGCCGCACGCCGCCCGCGACCGTGCCGCCGCTGCGCCGCGCCGAGGTGCAGGAGCGCATCCGCGCCCGGATGGCGGCACGCGAGGAGCACGAGCGCCTGCACGAGCAGGGGATCGCGCACGCCCACGGCGACGACGGGCTCGCCGTGCCGCACGAGCACGCCTGAGGGTCAGCCCTCCTGGCGGACGCCGTCCCCGACCAGCTGGTCGAGCTCGAACGACTCGTCCCACGTCGCGCCGCCGAGGCTCGGCATCATCTCGCGCAGGTGCGGCTGCCAGCGCTCGGCCCGCTCCGGGAAGCAGCGCTCGAGCAGGTCGAGCATCGTGGCGACGGCCGTCGAGGCGCCCGGCGAGGCGCCGAGCAGCCCGGCGATCGTGCCGTCCGCCGACGTGACGAGCTCGGTGCCGAACTCCAGCACGCCGCCCTTCGCGCGGTCCTTCTTGATGACCTGCACGCGCTGGCCGGCGGTGATGAGCTCCCAGTCGCGGTCGCGCGCGGTCGGCATGAACGCCCGCAGCGTCCGCATCCGGGCGTCGCGGCCGGCGCTCACCTCGCTGACGAGGTACTTGACCAGGTCGAGGTTGCGCAGCCCCACCGCGAGCATCGGGACGAGGTTGCCCGGGCGCACGGAGCGCAGCAGGTCGGTCCACGAGCCCTGCTTGAGGAACTTCATCGACCAGCCGGCGTACGGGCCGAACAGGATGGCGTTGCCGCCGTCGACGGCGCGCGAGTCGAGGTGCGGCACCGACATCGGCGGCGCGCCGACGGCCGCCTTGCCGTACACCTTCGCGTGGTGGCGCGCGACCAGCTCGGGGTTCGTCGTCCGTAGGAACTGGCCGCTGATCGGGAAGCCGCCGTAGCCCTTGGCCTCCGGGATGCCGGAGCGCTGCAGCAGCGGCAGGGCACCGCCACCGGCGCCGATGAAGACGAAGCGGGCGCGGACGGTACGGGCCCGGCGGTGGCCGTTCCAGCGACGGTCGCGGACGGAGAGGCGCCAGCCCTCGCGGGTGCGGCGCAGGCGGGTGACCTCGCTCTGCAGGTGCAGACGGGCGCCGCGGGCGACCGCGTCGCCGATCATCGAGCGGGTGAGCGCGCCGAAGTCGACGTCGGTGCCCGCGGTGGAGCGCGTCGCCGCGACGGGCTCGGCCGGGTCGCGGCCCTCGACGAGCGTGGGCGCCCAGCCGGCGATGACCTCAGGGTCCGTCGTGAACTCGAGGTCGGAGAACAGGGGGTGCGCGCGCAGCGCCTCCCAGCGCCGGCGCAGGTAGTCGACGTCCGCTGCGCCGCGGACGAACGTCATGTGCGGCGTGGTCGTGAGGAACCGGGTGCCGCCCGGCAGCCGGTCGTGGGTCGCGAGGTGGTGCCACAGCTCGCGCGAGAGCTCGAACTGCTCGTTGATCCGCACGGCCTTCGTGATGTCGACCGTGCCGTCGGGGCGCTCCGGCGTGTAGTTGAGCTCGCACAGGGCCGCGTGGCCCGTGCCGGCGTTGTTCCAGGCGTCGGAGCTCTCGAGGGCGAGGCCGTCGCGCCGCTCGTGGATCTCGACGGTCCACGTCGGCTCCAGCGTCGTGATGAGCGCGGCGAGCGTCGCGCTCATGATCCCGCCGCCGACGAGGACGACGTCGACGACGTCCGTCCGCGGGGCGTCCTGGGCCGAAGGTCCCTTGCCGGTCGAGCCGGCGTTGCGCTCGTTCGCCACGCCTCGATCGTAAGTTGACATCGAGATACTCGATCACGAGGGACCTGTGATCTTCGTCTCGTCCGTGAACGCCGTGTCACAGGCGTGGGAACACCCGGGAACGGCGCCGCGTGGCCGGGTGCGCCGGAGCCCCGCGGCGGGTAGAACGAAGGCATGAGCCGCGACCGCAACCTCACGTCCGACCCCGCCGCCGAGCGCCTGGCCGACCGGGCACCGGTCGAGGCGGAGCTCGCCGCGGCCGACACCCGCTCGGGCGGCGACCCCTCCCGCGCGCCCCGCTCGCTCACCGCCGTCGAGCTCGTCCCGGACGACGAGGCGATCGCGAGCCTCGAGGACTGGGACGACCCCCAGCGCCTCTGACGCGCCGGCGGTCGCGCCGCCCGCGGGGTCAGCCCAGGCGGACCGCGCGCGCCCGCACGCCGCGCAGCAGGGCCCGCCCGTCGGGCCCCTGGATGACCGGGATGCCGTCGCGCACCGCGCCGCGCTCGGCGCGCACCTGCTGCGGCGTCGGGGCGGGCACCCCGTGGGCCAGCACGTGCTCGCCGAAGGTCAGCTGCCGCACCAGGATCGCCCGCACGTGGTCCGGGTGGTGCTGGGCGACCTCGGCGTAGATGTCGGGGTCGTGCTGGCCGTCGTCGCCGACGAGCACCCACTGCACGTGCGGCAGCTCCTGCACGAGCCGGCGCAGCTGCGCGATCTTGTGCTGGCGGCCGCTGCGGAACCAGCCCGTGTTCGTCGGGCCCCAGTCGGTGAGCAGCAGGGGGCCTGCGGGGTAGCCGTGCCGGTGCAGGAAGCGGCCGATCGCCGGGGCGGCGTTCCAGGCGCCCGTCGACAGGTAGACGACGGGCAGCCCGGGGTCGCCGCCGAGGAGCTCGTCGTACAGCTCGGCCATCCCGGGCACCGGCTCGCGCGCGTTCTCGTGCCGCACGAACACGTTCCAGGCGGCGATGAACAGGCGGGGCAGACGCGTGACCATGACGGTGTCGTCGATGTCGCTCACGAGGCCGTAGCGCGTGTCGGGGGAGACGACGTGCACGGGCGCGACCGCGGAGGCGCCCTCCTGCGCGGTGATCGTCACGTCGTGCCAGCCGGGCTCCAGGTCGCTGGGCAGCACGGTGTCGAGGTAGCCGCCCCGGTCCGTGACCACATGGTGCACCTGGTCGCCCACCCGGACCTCGAGCTCCGCGCCCGCGACCTGCGCGGTGGCGAAGCTGCGCCACCCCCGCACCGCGGGCGGCTCGCCGGTGCCCGCCTGCGCGCTGCCGCCCGCGCCGGGCAGGTCGCTGTCGCGCACCTGCGGCGCCGCCAGCAGCGTGCGGGCCAGCACGCGCACCCACCCGGCGCCGCCGTACCCCGCGTAGGGCTCGATGCGGACCGTCCAGCCGCGCGCGCGCAGCGTGACCGCCACCCGGCGGTCGAACGCGTCCTCGAGCCGGGCCGCCAGGTGCAGGCGGGGGTCGAGCGTCTGGGCGCGCACCTGCTCCGGCCGCCCGGCACGCAGCACGCCCGAGCGGTCGGTGGACGACCTCTCGGGCGTGCGTCGGGTGCGGATCAGGCCTCGGCCTTCGCCTCGTCCTCGGCCGATGCTGCCGCCTCCTTCTCGCTCGTCGCGTCCGCGGTGCTCAGCGCGCCGCCGGACGACTCCAGGTGGGCCCGCACGAACCAGTGGAAGAGCTCGAGCTCGTGCAGGTGGCCGACCAGCAGGTCGTTGGTCACCGTATCGAGTTCCTCGGTCTCCTCGGCGGCCTTGCGGTGCTCGGTGATGACGCCGACGTAGACCTGGTCGAGCGCGCCGAGGTGCTCGATGGTGCTGGCCCGGCCGATCGAGTAGTCGTCCCAGGTGCGGGCCGCGACGAGCGCGCCGGGCGTCCCGACGGGCGCGACGCCGAGCGTCGCGATGCGCTCCGCGATCGCGTCCACCATGAGGCGCACGGCGTCGACCTGCGGGTCGATCATCTCGTGGACCGCGATGAAGTGCGGACCCACGACGTTCCAGTGGATGTGCTTGAGCGTCAGCTGCAGGTCGTTCAGCGCCACGAGCCGCTGCTGCAGGATCGCCGCCACCTTGGCGCCGTCCTCCGGGGTGAGGGACGGGACGGTGTACTTCGGCAGGTCGCTGCGCGCCATGGGTGACTCCTCCGCGTGATGGGTCCGGTGCTCGTCCGGGTGGTTCCCGACGGCACCACGCTGCCGCACGGCGCACGGGCCCGCCATCGGAGCCGTCAGCCGTCCGCGAACGGGTCGCCGTCGGAGCGCAGCCGCTGGACCACCTCGTCGGCGGTCAGCTGGCGCAGGTCCGGCCCGATCTCGTCCCACCACCGCGGCGCCGCGACGTACGGCGCGTCCTTGCCGCGCAGCGAGTACGGCGTGATGGTCGTCTTCGAGGGGTGGTTCTGCGACCAGTCGATGAGCACCTTGCCCTCGCGCAGGTCCTTGCGCATGACCGCCACGACGAGCTCGGGGTGCGCCCGTGCCACCTCCGTCGCGAGCGTCTTCGCGTACTCGCGCACCTGCATCGCGCTGCGCCCGCCGGGCAGCGGGGCGTAGAGCTGCATGCCCTTGCTCCCCGAGGTGACCGGGACGGTCTCCAGGCCGTCGTCGCGCAGCCGGTCCGCGACCCAGTGCGCGACCCGCACGCACTCGGCCAGCCCGGCCGGCGCCCCCGGGTCGAGGTCCACGACGAGCCGGTCGGGCTCGCGCACGCCGCCGCGCGGACCGACCGTCCACTGCGGCGTGTGCAGCTCCAGGGCCCCCTGGTTGGCGGCCCAGACGAGCCCGGCCAGGTCGTCGATGAACGGCAGGTCGAGGATGGTGCCGTCGTCGTCGGACGCGGGCGCCGCGGGCACCTTCTGGTGGCGCAGCCAGGACGGGGCGCCCTTCGGCACGTTCTTCTCGAAGAACCGCTCGCCGCCGCCGCCGTCGGGCCAGCGGATCCGCGTGACCGGGCGCTCGTGCAGCTGGGCCAGGAGCGCGGGCGCGACCTCGACCAGGTACTGCATCACCTCGGCCTTGGTCGTCCCGGTGCCCGGGAACATGACCTTCTCCAGGTGCGAGACGCGCACCTGGCGCCCGCCGACGTCGACCATCTGCCGCTCGGGGCTCACGCCTGCTCCCAGGGGTCGGGGTCCGTGTCCGTGCGCACGCCCCGCACGACGGGCTGGCGCAGCCGGCCGTCCGGGGTGCGGGTGAGGTACAGCAGGTCGATGACGACCTGCGGCTCGCACCACAGGGTGCCGCGCGCGTCCTCGCGCGGCACGTCGGCGAACGGCGCGTCGGGGCGGCCGGCGGCCTCGAGCACCTGCCGCAGCTCCTGGGCGCGCTGGCCCGTGAGCCCGCTGCCGGCGCGGCCCAGGTACCGCAGCGTCCCGTCCCGGTCCGGGGCGCCGACGAGGATCGAGCCGAGGCGCCCGGAGCCCGTCGTCTCGGGCCGCCAGCCCCCGACCAGCGCCGCGCGCGTGCGCCGGTGCGGCGCCTTCACCCAGTCGCGCGAGCGCCGGCCCGGCTGGTACGTCGAGGAGCGGCGCTTCGCGACGACGCCCTCGAGGCCGTGCTGCCGGGTGACGGCCCACAGCTGCTCGCCGTCGTCGTAGACGGGGGAGAGCTGCACCTGCTCGGGCAGGCCGTGCGCGGCCAGCGCGTCGAGGATCGCCCGGCGCTCGTCGTACGGGCGGGCGGTGAGGTCCTCGCCGCCCCGGGCCAGCACGTCGAACACGAGGTAGGTCACGGGCTTGGCGGCGGCGAGCGCCCGCGCGCGCCGTGGGTCGCGCACGTGCATGCGGTCCGCCAGCGCCGAGAACGACGGCACGCCTCCCGCCATCGCGACGACCTCGCCGTCCAGCAGCAGGCCGGGCAGCCCCGCGAGCGACTCCAGCTCGGGGTAGGCGGGTGTCACGTCGGCGCCCCGGCGGCTGAGCAGCCGGACCCCGTCGCGGGTGTCCGCGAGCGCCCGCACGCCGTCCCACTTCACCTCGAACGCCCAGGCAGGGCCGCCGGGCAGGGTGCCCGGAGGGTCGGCTGGGGTGGCGAGCATGGGCTCCACGGGTCCATCCTGCCCGCAGGGCCTGGTGCCGCCCGTCGAGGCCGCCGCGTGGTGCGGCGCCGCACGGGTCAGGCGTCGCGCCGTAGCGGGCCGCCCCGGGCCCGCGCGACGGGGACGGAAGGCGAGATGCGAGCGATCTGGAAGGGCGCCGTGGCGTTCGGGCTGGTGAACGTGCCGGTCCGGCTGTACTCGGCCACGGGCGAGCACGAGGTCACGCTGCACCAGGTGCACCGCGAGGACGGCGGGCGGATCCGCTACCGCAAGGTGTGCAGCGTGGACGGCGAGCCGGTCGAGATGGCGGACATCGCCAAGGGGTACGAGACCGACGACGGCGAGCTCGTCGTGCTGACGGACGAGGACCTGCGCAACCTGCCGCTGTCGACCGAGCGCGAGATCGAGGTGCTCGAGTTCGTCCCGGCCGAGCAGGTCGACCCGATCCTGCTCGGGCGGACGTACTACCTGGAGCCGGACAAGACCGCCGCCAAGCCGTACGCGCTCCTGCGCGGCGCTCTGGAGGAGTCCGACCGGATGGCGGTCGTCAAGGTCGCGCTGCGCCAGCGGGAGAGCATGGCCGTGCTGCGCGTGCGGGACCGCGTGATCTGCATGCAGACGCTGCTGTGGCCGGACGAGATCCGGGCGGCCGACTTCCCGGTGCTCGACGAGGACGTCACGGTGCGGCCGGCCGAGCAGAAGATGGCGTCCTCGCTCGTGGAGTCCCTGGCGGCCGACTTCGACCCGTCGCAGTACGAGGACCGGTACGCCGCGGCCCTCGAGCAGCTGATCGAGGACAAGATCTCGACCGGACGCACCCAGCCGGTGCCCTCGGCGGAGGGCGAGGCGGAGGAGGGTGCGGGCGACGTCGTCGACCTGCTGGCGGCCCTGCAGCGCAGCGTCGAGAAGGCGCGCGGCCGTTCCGGGGGCTCGTCCGGCGACGCTCCGCCGGACGGGGCGGAGGAGGCGGGCTCCGGCGGCGGCGGGACCTCGAAGACGAAGTCCGCCAAGAAGGCCAAGGGGGAGAAGGCGCCGAAGAAGGCGTCCTCGCGCTCGGGCGCCGCCGAGAAGGCCGACGCCGGCGACGAGGCACCGGCCCGCAAGACTCGCCGCAAGGCGTCGTGACCGCGGGAGCCCCGGCCCGGCGGTGGTGGACGTGAGCGACGTCGCCGGCGCCGTGGCCGTGCTGCGCCGGATCGCGTTCCTCCTCGAGCGGACGCAGGCGAGCCCGTACCGCAGCGAGGCGTTCCGCGGGGCGGCCGGGACGGTCGAGCGCACGCCCGCCGACCGGGTGCGCGCGCTCGCGAAGGCGGGCGCCCTCACCGATCTGCCGGCCGTGGGCGCGCGCACGGCGGAGGTCGTGGACCGGGTGCTGCGCGGCGCGGACGTGCCGTACCTCGAGGAGCTCGAGGCGGCGTACCGCGACGCCACCGCGTCGCCGGGCGACCCGGCGGCGGCGGCCCTGCGCGAGGCGCTGCGGGGGGACCTGCACGCGCACACCGAGGCGAGCGACGGCGCCACGTCGATCCAGGAGATGGTCCTCGCGGCCTTCGAGGTGGGGCACGAGTACCTGGCGATCACGGACCACTCGCCCCGCCTCACCGTCGCGAACGGGCTGTCGGCGCCGCGCCTGCGCGCGCAGGTCGAGCAGATCGCGACGCTCAACGCCGCGATCGAGCCGTTCACCGTCCTGACCGGCATCGAGTGCGACGTGCTCGACGACGGGGCGCTCGACCAGGACCCGGAGCTGCTGGACCGGCTCGACGTCGTCGTCGCCTCGGTGCACTCGAAGCTGCGCATGCCGCGCGCCGAGATGACCCGGCGGATGGTCGCCGCGGTGAGCAACCCGCTCACGGACGTGCTCGGTCACTGCACGGGCCGGCGCCTCACCGGCCGCCAGCGTCCTCCGAGCGAGTTCGACCCGCACGCCGTGTTCGAGGCGTGCGCCGAGCACGGGGTCGCGGTGGAGATCAACTGCCGCCCCGACCGCCTGGACCCTCCGGACGAGCTGCTCGCGATCGCCGTCGAGGCGGGCTGCGTGTTCACCATCGACACGGACGCCCACGCGCCCGGCCAGCTCGACTGGCAGGCGGTCGGGTGCGCGAAGGCGGCGGCGCACGGGATCCCGGCCGACCGGGTCGTCACGACCTACCCCGTGGAGCGGCTGCGCGAGTGGACACGCGGCGCACGAGGCGCGTGATGTCGGGCATTCGCGCTGATCGGGGTTAGGGTCGTCGCTGCCCGTGGCACGGCTCGCCGCACGGGCGCCGCCCCCTCCGGGGCACCTGTCCCCATCGACAAGGAGCACACGTAACGTGAGCGTCAACCGCAACGATGTCGTCCAGGCCGTCGCCGCGAAGACCGGTCTGTCCCAGGCCGACGCCGACAAGGCGATCAAGGCGTTCCAGGACGTCGTCGTGGAGAACCTGACCGCGGGTGAGACCGTGGCTCTCTCCGGCTTCCTGAGCGTCGGCCGCGCCGAGCGCGCCGCCCGCACGGGCATCAACCCGCAGACCGGCGAGAAGCTCGAGATCCCCGCCGGCTTCCGCGTCAAGGTCACGCCGGGCAGCGCCCTCAAGCGCGCCGCGCAGGGCTGAACCACCCCG
>NZ_HE978588.1:2635384-2644840 GCF_000312005.1 Cellulomonas massiliensis JC225 | reverse complement strand
TCGCTATGATGGGAACGAGTCTCAACAGGAGGTCGAGTGGTCACCGAGCAGCGCCAGACGCGGCAGCGCGCCGAGATCGTCGACCTCCTCAGCGGTCTCGACGAGTTCCGCAGCGCCCAGCAGCTGCACGAGCTGCTGCGGGCCCGCGGGTCCGGGGTCGGGCTGGCGACCGTCTACCGCGCGGTGCAGCGGCTCGCGGAGGCCGGCGAGGTGGACGTCCTGCGTACCGCCGAGGGCGAGCAGGTGTACCGCCGGTGCGCGCAGCGATCCCACCACCACCACCTGGTGTGCCGGGGGTGCGGGGCGACGGTCGAGATCGACGCGGCCGAGGCCGAGGCGTGGGCGGCCCGGGTCGCGGCGTCCTACGGGTACGACGACGTCGACCACACGATCGAGCTCGTCGGCACGTGCGCGGCCTGCCGGCAGGCGCGCGCCTGACCGCGGGCGCGCGGACCGTTCAGTCCTCCGCGCCCCGCTGGGCCGCGCCCGCGACGAGGCGGGGGAGCACCCACCACACGAGGACCAGCACCGCCGCCGACGTCGCGCCCACGACCTGCCCCGCCTGGCGCGAGACGACGACGTCGAACAGCAGGCTCGCGACGCCGACGAGCGCGAGCGCCAGCACCACCAGGCCCAGTCGCGCGAACAGGTTGCCGGCGCTGACGAGCTGCGGCTTCATCCGGCGGCGGAACAGCTCTCGGTGCAGGCTCACCGGCGCGAGGATCAGCGCCGTCGCGAGCACCGTCAGGACGACCAGCACGAGGTAGAGGGTGCGCTGGTAGTCGTCCAGGTCCTCGAACCGCTGCTGGAACGGGATCGTCATGAGGAACCCGGTGAGGAGCGTCGCGCCGGTCTGGGTGACGCGCAGCTCCTGCAGCAGCTCGTTCCAGTTGCGGTCCATCCTCTCCTCGACGGTCTCGTCGCGACCGTCGCCGGGGACGGCGTCCCGGCCCCGCGTGTCGTACGTCATGGCGGCCTCCTGGGGGTTGGCCAGGATCATGCCTCAGCGCGTCGCCCCCGGCAGGCCGGGGCGTGCGGGAGCGGGCGCCGGATGGGAGAGACTGGCGCGGTGACGACCCTCGACACCACCCCCGCGCCGCTGCACGACCCGCACCACGTCGACTTCGCGTCCGACAACTACGCCGGGGCGCACCCCGAGGTCCTCGCCGCCCTGGCCGCCGCGAACGGCGGCCACCAGGTCGCCTACGGGGCGGACGCCTACACCGAGCGCCTGCAGCAGGTCGTCCGGAGGCACTTCGGGCAGCAGGCCGTCGCCTACCCGGTCTTCAACGGGACCGGGGCCAACGTCGTCGGGCTCCAGGCCATGCTGCCGCGCTGGGGAGCCGTGATCTGCGCGGCCCAGGCGCACATCAACACGGACGAGAACGGCGCGCCCGAGCGCGTCGCGGCGATCAAGCTGCTGCCCGTCCCGACGCCCGACGGCAAGCTCACGCCGGAGCTCGTCGCCACGGAGGCACGCAACTTCGGCGACGAGCACCGCGCGCAGCCCGGCGTCGTCTCGATCACGCAGTCGACCGAGCTCGGCACGCTCTACACGCCCGACGAGATCCGCGCGCTCGCGGAGCAGGCGCACGGCCTCGGCATGCGCCTGCACGTCGACGGCTCGCGGCTGTCGAACGCCGCGGCCGCGCTCGACCTGCCCCTGCGCGCGTTCACGACCGACGTGGGCGTCGACGTCCTCTCGCTCGGCGGCACCAAGAACGGCCTGCTGTTCGGGGAGGCCGTGGTCGTCCTCGACGCGGGCGCGGCGACCGGCATCGAGTACCTGCGCAAGATGGACATGCAGCTCGCGTCCAAGATGCGCTTCGTCTCCGCGCAGCTCGTGGCGCTGTTCGAGGGCGACCTGTGGCTGCGCTCGGCGCAGCGCGCCAACGCGATGGCCGCGCGCCTGCGCGCCGGCCTCGACGCCGTGCCCGGGGTCTCGGTGACGCAGGCGACGCACGTCAACGCGGTGTTCGCCTCGATCCCCGCCGTCGCCGTCGAGCGCCTGCGCGAGCGCTGGCACTTCTACGACTGGACGCCGGGCGTCGTCCGCCTCATGTGCGCGTTCGACACGCGCGAGCAGGACGTCGACGCGTTCGTCGCCGCCGTGACGGCCGAGGTCGCCGCGCTCCGCTGACCGCGACGACCTCGGGGGCGTGCGGGGCGCGTCGCCCCGGACCGTGCGGCGTCAGGGACGCGCGCGATGCGGGCCGTGCGCCGGCCGCGACGCGCCGCGGTTCGGACGGGGGCCCTGGTCCTCGCGGATGTGCAGCGGGCGACCGGCGACCCGCGTGCGCGACAGGCGCTCGACGGCGGCGGGGGACAGCCCGCCCGGGATGTCGACGAGCGCGAAGCTGCCGAAGATGTCGATCTTGCCGACGTCCTTGCCCGTCAGGCCGCCCTCGCCCGTGAGGGCGCCGACCAGCGCGCCGGGCTGCAGCCCGTCCCGGTGGCCGACGGCGACGCGCCAGCGCGGCGGCCCGCCCGCGATGTGCGTGCTGGTCCGGCGCCGCTCGCGCACCGGCGCGCCGTCGGGACGGCTCTCGCGGTGGTGGTCCGGACGGTCGGTGCGCAGGCGCGCCAGGTCGGCGTCCAGCTCCTCGTCGCGGGCACCGGGGCCCTCGTCGCCGACGGCCAGCGCCAGCACGGCGGCCAGGACGTCCTCGAGCGCGGCCTCGGGGTGCGCGGCGGCGTGCTCGGCCACGGCCGAGCGGTACACGTCGAGGCGGCCGGCGGCGGCGCGCCCGTCGACGCGGGCGAGCAGGCGGGCCACCCGGTGGCCGCTGACCTGCGCCGGGCTCGGCACGGGCACCTGCTCCAGCGTCGCGCGCGTCGTGCGCTCGATCTGCCGCAGGCGGCTCTGCTCGGCGGGCGTGACGAACGTGAGCGCGGTGCCGGTGCGGCCGGCTCGACCCGTGCGCCCGATGCGGTGCACGTACGTCTCCGGCTCGCGCGGCACGTCGAAGTTGACGACGAGGCCGATCCGCTCGACGTCGAGCCCGCGGGCGGCGACGTCGGTGGCGACCAGCACGTCGAGGGCGCCGGAGCGCAGCCGGTCCACGACCTTCTCGCGCTCGCCCTGCGGCACGTCGCCCGAGATGTACGCGGCGGAGATGCCCTTCTCGACGAGCGCGCTGGCGACCTCCTCGGCCGCGCCGCGCGTGCGCACGAAGACGATCGCGGCGTCGGCGTCGCTGACGGCGAGGACCCGCCCGAGCGCGCCGGTCTTGTGCCGGAACGGCACGACCGCGTACGTCTGGCGGACCGACGTCACGGTCGACGACTGACGGGCGACCGAGACCTCGACGGGGTCCTGCAGGTGCTGCTCGGCGACCCGGCGGATCGGCGCGGGCATCGTGGCCGAGAACAGCGCCACCTGGCGGCCGGCGGGTGAGGCCTCGAGCACGCGCTCGACGTCCTCCGCGAAGCCCATCCGGAGCATCTCGTCGGCCTCGTCGAGGACGAGGAAGCGGACCTGGTCGAGCCGCAGCGTGCCGCGGTCGAGGTGGTCGAGCACGCGGCCCGGGGTGCCGACGACGACCTGGGCGCCGCGGGCCAGCGCGCGCTGCTGGGGCAGGAACGGCGCGCCGCCGTACACGGGGACGACGCCGAGCCCGCCGAGGTGGACGGCGAAGGTCGTGATCGCGTCGGCCACCTGCATGGCCAGCTCGCGGGTCGGCGCCAGCACGACGGCCTGGACGGCACCGAGCTCGGGGTCGACCGCTGCGAGCATCGGCAGGCCGAAGGCGGCCGTCTTGCCGGTCCCGGTCTGCGCGACGCCGACGATGTCGCGGCCGGCGAGCAGCGCGGGCACGGCCTGCGCCTGGATGGCGGTCGGGGTGGTGAAGCCGAGGTCGGTCACGGCGCGGGCGAGGGGCTCCGGCAGGCCGAGGCCGTCGAAGCGCGGCTCGTCGGCGGCGACGGTCGTCGTCTCGAGCTCGTCGAGGGGCGCCCGGTCGGCGGGCAGGGTGGACGTGGGGGCAGCAGGCATGAAGGACGGCAACCGTTCGATCGGGGAGGAGCCCTGTCCGTCGGCCGGGTCGGCCACGGCGGGTCGCGGCCCCGACACCCACGCACCAGCGGTGCACCAGTCCAGCATCCGGGCCGCGCGCGGCGGCCGGTTCACGTTCACGGGGGGGAAGCGACGAACTCCGAGGTTCGCCTCCATCCTACCGGGCCGGCGTCGCCGGACGGCAGGGGAGCGGGCGGTGAGCCTGGTCACCGCGGCCGGCGCCCGCGGGCTCGCCCCGGCGGGCCGTCACAGCCCCCGGCGCGGACCCTCGATCGCGGGGCAGGCGTCCATGACGACGTCGAGGCCGGCCTCGCGCGCGCGCCGCGCCGCCGCCTCGTCGACCACGCCCAGCTGCAGCCACACCGCCCGGGCGCCGATCGCGACGGCCTCGTCGACGACCGCGCCGGCGAGCTCGCTGTTGACGAAGACGTCCACCACGTCCACGTCGCCGGGCACCTCCGCGAGCGTGGCGTACCCGGCCGCGCCGTGCACGGCCTCGGCGCGCGGGTGGACGGGGACGATCTCGTGACCGATCCCCTGGACGTACCGCGCGACGCCGTAGGCCGCGCGCGAGGCGTTGTTCGACAGGCCGACGACCGCCCACCGGCCGGGGGTCGTCAGGAGGCGCGTGACGACCTCCGGGTCGTTGACGTGGGCCGCCTGCGCCGGGACCTGCTCGTCGTCGGGCTCGTTCTCGCTCACACGGGCAGCGTGGCACGGTCCGGGCCGCCGCGCACGGGACCGTCGGCCGCCCGATGCCGCAGGTGACGCCGCCTGCGCACCCGCCGTGACCGCGTCGTGGGACGAGCGGGTGACGTCCGGGGCGAGGCGGCCGGGCGGCGGCGCGCGCACGCATAGGATCGTCGGCGTTCGGCGCGCGAAGGGGAGGGACGTGACCAGCAACGAGCTCGTCAGCGCCCGCGTGCTGACGGTCCCGAACCTCATCAGCCTCGCGCGGCTCCTGCTGGTGCCCGTGTTCGCCGTCCTCATCGCCACGGGCCACGACGGCTGGGCCGTCGCCGTGCTGGCCGTCTCGGGGGCGAGCGACTGGCTCGACGGCGTGCTCGCGCGCCGGCTGCACCAGGTCTCCCGCCTCGGGCAGCTGCTGGACCCCGCGGCGGACCGCCTGTTCATCCTGGTCACGCTCGTCGGGCTCGCCTGGCGGGGCGCCGTGCCGTGGTGGCTCCTCGCCGTCCTGGTCGCGCGGGACGTCGTCCTGGCCGTCATGCTCCTGGTGCTCGACCGCGCGGGGTACCCGCCGCCGCAGGTGCACCTCGCGGGCAAGGCGGGCACCTTCGCCCTCCTGTACGCCTTCCCGCTGCTCCTGCTCGCCGAGTGGCAGTCGTGGGTCGGGCAGGTCGCGCTCGTCGCGGGGTGGGCGTTCGCGCTGTGGGGCGTCGCCCTGTACTGGTTCTCGGGCGTCCTGTACCTCGAGCAGGCGCGGCGCCTGCTGCGCGCGGGGGAGCGGTGAGCCGGCACGGCCCCGCCGCGGCCCGCGGCCCCGTCGACGCGTCGATGACGCTCCTCAACGAGGTCTCCCGGCGCCCGCTCGACCCCGGCTACCAGCTCGTCGCGGACGAGCGCGCCGCGGGCGTGCGGCGGCCGCCCACCGCGAGGTCGCGTGCGGTGGTCCTCGTCGTGGCGCTCGTCCTCGGCGTCGCGCTCACGGCGGCGACCGCCGCGCTGCGGCAGCCCGCCACGTCGGCGTCGCAGGCGCGGCGCGTGCTGGAGTCGCAGATCGTCGACCGCACCGAGGAGGCGGCCGCGCTGCAGGACCAGCTCGACGGCCTGGCGGCGGAGATCGGGGCGCTCCAGTCGGCGCTCGTCGGCTCGGCCGAGGCGACCTACCGCGACGAGGTCGCCGCCGGAGCGGTCGAGGCGGCGGTGCTGCCCGTGCACGGGCCGGGGCTGCGGATCGTCCTGACGGACGGGCCGCCGGACGAGGACGACCCCGAGAGCCTGGACAGCCGCGTGCAGGACGTCGACCTGCAGGTGCTCGTCAACGGGCTGTGGGGCGTCGGGGCCGAGGCGGTGGCGATCAACGGCGAGCGGATCGGGTCGACGACGGCCATCCGCTCGGCGGGCAGCGCGGTGCTCGTCGACCTCACGCCGCTGACGAGCCCGTACACGGTCGAGGTGGTCGGGGACGGCGACGCCATGCAGACGGAGCTCTCGCGCACGCTGGCCGGCCAGCACCTGGCCACGCTGCGCACGACGTTCGGGATCGGCGTCACGACCGCGACGGCGCGTCGGCTCGACCTGCCGGGCACCGGCCCCACCACCCTGCGCGAGGCCTCGGTGCCCGCCGGGGCGGCCCCGAAGCTGGCGCCGGGGAGTGCGTCCGGCGCGCAGGATGTGGGAGGGTCGGCGGGGCCTGGGGAAGGGAGTGCGCCGTGATCGCCGTGGTCGGGCTCGTCGTCGGTGTCGTCGCCGGTCTGCTCCTGCAGCCGACGGTGCCGGTCGAGCTGCAGCCGTACCTGCCGATCGCGGTGGTGGCGGCGCTCGACGCGCTCTTCGGCGGCCTGCGGGCGCTCCTGGACGGCATCTTCGACGACCGGGTGTTCCTCACCTCGTTCCTGTCGAACGTGGTGGTCGCGGCGCTGATCGTGTTCCTGGGCGACCAGCTCGGCGTGGGCACGCAGCTGTCGACGGCCGTCGTCGTGGTCCTCGGCATCCGCATCTTCTCCAACGCGGCGTCCATCCGCCGGCACCTGTTCAAGGCCTGAGCGTGTCGACGAAGCCGCGCGAGCCGGCCCCGGAGGGGCACGAGCCCGACGACGTCGCCCCGGACGCGGCTGCCGGGGGCCCGGCGGACGAGGTGGACGAGGAGCGCGACGACCGGCTCGACGAGTCCCACGCCGCCGCGGCCCTGACGTCGCCGCTGGAGGACCTGCCGCCCTTCGACCTGCCACCGGTGGTGCTCGACAGCGCCTCGAGGGACGATCCGCCCGCCGACGGGCGGGACGCCGACGCCCTTCCCGACGCGCCCGACCCCGCGCCTGACGCCGAGCCGGACGCCGAGCCGGTCGACGTTCCCGCCGCCGCCGGCGCGGCGGAGGGGAGCGACGCCGACGCGCGCGCGACGGCCGCGGACGGCGGGGACGCGGGGACCGGGACCCCCGACGACGAGACGGCACCGGACGGCGACGGACCCGCGGCGCCCGGCACGCGCAGCGGCTGGGGTGCGCTCGGGCGCGCGATGCGCCCGCGGGCCACCCGCGCGCAGGTGCTGACGGGCGTGCTGTGCGCCGTGCTGGGCTTCGCGCTGGTGGCCCAGGTGCGCCAGGCCGGGGGCGACAACCTGTCGAGCCTGCGCCAGGACGAGCTCGTCCGGATCCTCGACGAGACGACGGCCCGGGGCGAGGCGCTCGAGCAGGAGGCCGCCGACCTGCGCGACGAGCGGGACGAGCTCGTGTCGGGCTCCGACCGGCGCCAGGCGGCGCTGGAGGCGCTGGAGCGGTCGGCCGCGAACCAGGGCATCCTCACGGGGCGGCTCCCCGCCACGGGCAGGGGTGTCGTCGTCACGCTCACGGAGGTCGACCGCGCTCTGTCGCCCGTCGTGCTGCTCGACGTGCTGGAGGAGCTGCGCAACGCCGGCGCGGAGGCGATCGAGCTCAACAGCCTGCGCATCACGGCGAGCAGCGCGTTCACCGGCGAGGCCGGCGCGGTCCTGCTCGACGGGGAGCCGGTCACGAGCCCGTACCTGTGGCGGGTGATCGGCGACCCCGACGCGATCGCACCGGCGCTGCAGATCCCCGGCGGGGCGTTCGCCCAGGTGCGCAACAGCGGCGGCGCCGCGAGCGTCGAGCGCTCCGACACGGTCGAGATCTCCTCCACGCGGGAGCTGCCGGCGCCGCGCTACGCGGTCGTCGAGCAGCCCTCGGACGGCTGAGCCGTCGCCCAGGCGGTCACGGTGCCGTGCGACCCCGGTCACACGCACGTGACGTCCGCGGCGCGCACGCTCGTCCGGTTCGTGTGCTGCGGACACCGAGACCGATTGCATAGGGTGGGCTCCGTCCCGCACACCGCGGGCGCACGAGCAGCGACGCGCGCGGCCACCGACGATGGCGGTCGCGCAGGACGTCAGGGAGGGGACGCGTGAGCGACGACCGGCAGGTGCCCGAGACCGCGCACGGCCCCGAGACGACCATGCGGTTCACGAGCATCGAGCCCGTGGAGATCGAGAGCGCCGCGCCGATCGGCCTCACGCCCGACGAGCAGGCCGCGGTCCACATGCTCCCGCCGACCTCGGCGCTGCTCATCATGCAGCGGGGTCCCAGCGCCGGCGCGCGGTTCCTGCTCGACGCCGAGCGGACCACCGCCGGCCGGTCGACCCGCGCGGACATCTTCCTGGACGACGTGACGGTCTCGCGCAAGCACGCGGAGTTCGTCCGCGACGGGCGGCAGTTCGTCGTGCGCGACATCGGCTCGCTCAACGGCACCTACGTCAACCGCACGCGCATCGACCAGGCGGTCCTGCGCGCCGGCGACGAGGTGCAGATCGGCAAGTACCGCCTCACGTTCCACCCGAGCCCGCACCGCGACAGCGGCGACGCATGAGCCCGCGCGCGAGCGCGGCACGGCACGCGTCCGCGGTCCCCGACGAGCCGCTGCACGAGAGCGCTCCCGACGCCGCCGGCGCGACGGAGCCGTGGCCGCGCGGCATCTCCCGGCGCCCGAGCATGCGCATCAGCGACGTGCTGGACACGCTGCGCCTCGAGTTCCCGGCGGTGACGACGTCGAAGCTGCGCTTCCTGGAGGAGCAGGGCCTGGTCGAGCCGCTGCGCACGAGCGCCGGCTACCGGCAGTACTCCCCGGCGGACGTCGAGCGCCTGCGCTTCGTGCTGCGTCAGCAGCGCGACCGCTACCTGCCGCTCAAGGTCATCGGTGAGCGTCTCGCCGCGCTGGACGCGGGGGAGGAGGACGAGACGCCCCGCGCGCGCCTCGCGACGCGCGACGGCGTCGCGGCGACCGTCGTCCCGACGCAGACGGCGCTCGCCCTCGCCGAGGACGCCGGCGTGAGCCCGGAGTTCGTCGCCGAGCTGGTCGAGGCGGGGCTGCTGCAGCCCGACCGCCGTGGGACCTTCGACGAGTGGAGCCGCGAGGTCGTCGTGACCGCGGCGGCGCTGGCGGAGCACGGCATCGACGCCCGGCACCTGCGTCAGTTCCGGACCGCCGCGGAGCGTCAGGTCGACCTGGTCGCCCAGGTCGTCGCGCCCGTCCGGGGCCAGCGGTCGGCGTCCGCCCGGGCGCACGCGGGCACCCTCGCGGCCGAGCTGGGCGAGGTGTGCGCGCGCATGCACACCGCCCTCGTGCGCTCGGCCGTCGCCGACGTCGCGCCCTGAGCGGCGCCGCGGGTGAGGCCGGGCCGCGGCCCGACGCTGGTCGCGCCGTGCGGCGTGAGTCGTCGTAGCGTGGCGTGCGTGGAAGGAGACGCGGAG
>NZ_HE978588.1:2614786-2634923 GCF_000312005.1 Cellulomonas massiliensis JC225 | reverse complement strand
GCACGACCTGCTGCGGGACGTGATCCTGGCGTCGGGCAACTCCCTGCGCCGGGTCGCGATCACGCGGCTCGACAACGGCGTGTTCTACGCCGAGCTGGTGCTGGCCGACGGCACGCGGGTGGACTCGCGGGCGTCCGACGCGATCGCCATGGCGCTGCGGTTCGGCGTGCCCGTGCTGTGCTCGGCCGAGGTGGTCGCCGTCGCGGGCGTCGAGGTGCGGACGACGCAGTCGGAGGAGGACCTCGAGCGGTTCCGGAAGTTCCTCGACGTGGTCACCCCGGACGACTTCGAGACGGGCGAGGACCCGGACGGGTCGCACGGTTGAGGCCCCATGTCTCAACGTGAGGTTGAGGGTGAAGGTTCGCCCTCGACACGCCGGGGGCATCGTTGCGCCGCCCTGGGCGCGGGCCTAGCGTTGCAGTGGCGCCGATGGGGTGCCCCATCGTGCACGACCCAGTGGAGGAACCCGTGAGCGCCAAGTCGGTCAACGGCGAGGACACCCCGAACGTGGTTCCCCAGCGCGCGCAGGGGCTGCTGTTCGACGACGACCTGCCCGACCTGGACACCACCACCGGCTACCGCGGCCCGACCGCCTGCCGGGCGGCCGGCATCACCTACCGCCAGCTCGACTACTGGGCCCGCACGGGTCTCGTCGAGCCGTCGGTGCGTCCGGCCACGGGGTCGGGCACGCAGCGGCTCTACAGCTTCCGGGACATCCTCGTCCTCAAGGTCGTCAAGCGGCTGCTGGACACGGGCGTCTCGCTCCAGCAGATCCGCGCCGCGGTCGGTCACCTGCGCGAGCGCGGCGTGGACGACCTCGCCCAGATCACGCTGATGTCCGACGGCGCGTCGGTCTACGAGTGCACCTCCGCCGACGAGGTGATCGACCTCGTGCAGGGCGGTCAGGGCGTGTTCGGCATCGCGGTCGGGCGCGTCTGGCGCGAGGTCGAGGGCACGCTCGCGGAGCTGCCCACCGAGCGCGCCGAGGACGAGGACGCCCCGGCGGGCGCCGTCGAGGACGAGCTCTCGGCGCGTCGCCGCGCCCGCAGCGCGGGCTGAGCCGGGAGCGGCTCCGGACTCCCGGGCGTCGCCCGGGGACCGGTCACACGCGCGGGCGCTCCGAGCGCGGTGCCCGCAGGGCGCGGTCGAGCAGCGCGTCGAACGTGCCCGCCACCTCCGCGGCCGGCACCCCCGGCCAGCTGTGCACCGGCCGCGCCGCGCCCTGGGCCTGCTGCAGCGCGGCGCGCTCGGGCACGAAGGGCTGCAGCACGAGAGGCCCGTACAGCTGCTGGAGCTCCTCCAGCCGGTAGGACTGCTCGACCGAGCGCGCGCGGACGCGGTTGACGACGACGCCGAGCGGCTGCAGGCCGGGGGCGGGACCGCGGCGCAGCTCGTCGATGGTGCGCATCGCGCGGCCCACGGCCATGACGGAGAACAACCCGGGCTCGGTGACGACGACGGCGCGGTCGCAGGCGGTCAGCCCGGTGCGCGTGAGGCCGCCGAGCGACGGGGGGCAGTCCACGAGGACGACGTCGTACCCGCCCACCCACGAGAGCGCGAACCGCAGGCGGTCGACGTCGGCGTCGTCGCGCCGGTCGTAGTGGACCGAGCGCTCGGAGCCCGCCAGGACGTCGAGCAGCTCCTCGTCCCACGGGCTCGGGACGGTGGCGGCGCGGACCGACTCCGCGCCGGGCTGGGCCAGGACCCCGGCCACGTCGCCGTCCTGGGGTCGCACGCCGAGCGCCATCGTGCTGTCGCCCTGCGGGTCGAGGTCGATGACGAGCGTGCGCAGGCCACGCTCGATCGACGCGGACGCGAGGCCGAGCGTGACCGAGGTCTTGCCCACCCCGCCCTTGAGGCTGCACACACCGAGGACCAGCACGGTCGTCACCGTATCGTCCGCGTGCGCCGTCCTCCCAACGGGGGACCAGGACCACCCGAGCGGCGCACGGGGGAGTGGGGGATAGTGACGCCATGAGCCTGCGACTGACCCGCTGGGGACACTCCTGCGTCCGGCTCGAGCGCGACGGCCACGTCGTCGTGATCGACCCCGGCGCCTTCTCCGACACGGCGCGCGCGCTCGGTGGCGCGGACGAGGTGCTCGTGACGCACGTGCACCCGGACCACGTCGACCCGGCCGCCCTGGCGCCCCTGACCCGCTCGGGGCTCCGCGTGCTGGGGCCGCCCGCCGTCGTCGACGCGCTGCGCGAGGCGGGCGCGGACGAGGCGGCGCTGCAGGCCGTGCAGGACGGCGACACCCTGCGCCTCGGCCCGTTCACGGTGCACGTGGCCGGCGCGGAGCATGAGGTCATTCACCCGGACGTGCCGCGCATCGCGAACGTCGCGTACCTCGTCGACGGCGTCTACCACCCGGGCGACTCGTTCACGCCGGCTCCGGGCCCCGTCGAGGTGCTGCTGCTCCCGGTCGGGGCCCCGTGGCTCGCGCTGCGCGACGCCGTCGACTTCGGCCGCCGGGTCGGCGCGCCGCGCGTCGTCCCGGTCCACGACGCCGTCCTCTCGGAGGCGGGCCTGGCCGTCGCCCAACGGCTCGTCGGCTCCCTCGTGCCGGGCGAGCTCGTCCCGCTCGCGACGGGCGAGGGGATCGACGTGCCGGCCCCTGGCGTCCCGAGCCACGAGGTCCCCGAGCTGGAGGTCGACGAGACGGTCCCGCCGCGGCCCGAGGAGGAGATCGCGGACGTGGCGCGGGCGGTGCCGGACCCGGACGGCCACGGCTGACCCGTCCCGCCGGCACGAGAGACATGGGATGAATCGTGTCCACCTGGACGGTCGTCCTGCGGGATCTGCCCGGCGTACGGCATCCTTGGCCTCGTGCAGATTCGGCGGGTCGACGAGGACGAGTGGCGCCTCGTCGCGGACGTGCGCCTGAGGGCGCTGCGCGAGGACCCGGAGGTGTTCGGGTCGTCGACCGAGCGTGAGCTGCGGTTCACGGAGCGGCACTGGCGCATGCGGCTGCGCTCGAGCGCCACGTGGGTGGCGGTCGACGACGACGGCGTCGGCCGCGGGACCGTGACGATGATCCTGGAGCCCGGCTCGCCGGAGGACGACCGTCACGTCGTCGGTCTGTGGGTCGCGCCCGAGGCGCGGCGCCAGGGCGTCGGCTGGGCGCTGCTGGACGCCGTCCGGGCCGCGGCGCGGGCTGAGGGCGCCCGGACGGTGTCGCTGTGGGTCGTCGACGACAACCACGCCGCCGGCGACCTGTACGTCCGCGCCGGGTTCACGCGGACCGGCGAGCGGCACGCGCTGCAGCGGCACCCGGAGCGCACCGAGGAGCGGCTGGTCCTCGAGGTCGGCTGAGGGGTCCTCTCCGCAGCGGTCCGCGCTCTGCTGCACAACTAACGAGAAGGCCCATTCCCAAAGATTATCGATAGGGCGCCGACCGGCCCGTCCCACCCACGGTGGGCTGAGACCGCCCCCGGAGGGTCTCCCCGGCCTGAGGCCCGGCAGTGGTTAGCGTCGTGCCATGGCCACCGACACGCTCGCCGCCGTCAGCGACGACCGCCTGCCGGTGCTCGTCGTCGAGCACGACCCGGTGCCGGTGGCGAGCAACCCGTACCTCGTCTACCTCGCGACGCTGTCCGGCGAGTCGCAGCGCACGATGCGCTCGTGCCTCGACCGGCTGGCGCGCGTCCTGGCGGGCGTCCGGCTCGACGACGACGCCGTGACGGGCGCCATGGTGCCGTGGTGGCAGCTGCGCTACCCGCACACCGCCGCGCTGCGCGCGGTCGTCGCCGCGAACGGCTGGAGCCCCGCCCACGCCAACAAGCACCTGTCGGCGCTGCGCCGCGTGCTGCGCGAGTCCTGGCGGCTCGGCCTCATGACCGCCGAGGACTACCAGCGGGCCGCCGACCTGGAGCCCGTCCGCGGCGTGCGACCGCCCGCGGGCCGCGACGTCGGCGGGGACGAGCTCGCCGCCCTGCTGGCCGCCTGCCAGGACGACACGCCCCTCGGGACGCGCGACGCCGCCGTCATCGCGACCATGTACGCGACGGGCATGCGGCGCTCCGAGGTCGCGAACCTCGACCTCGCGGACCTGTCGCTCGCGACGCGCGTCCTGACGATCCGGGGCAAGGGGAACAAGACGCGGCTGGTCCCGGTCGGGCAGGCCGCGTGGCCGTGGCTCATGGCGTGGCTGCGCACGCGCGGACCGAAGGCCGGTCCCCTGTTCCTGCCGGTGTTCAAGGGCGGGCACGTCGGCGACCGGCGCCTGACGTCGCAGACCGTCCGGGACGTGCTCGACCGGCGCGGCGTGCTCGCGCGGCTCGACCTGCCCGCGCGCCCGCACGACCTGCGGCGCACCCTCGTCGGCGACCTGCTCGACGCCGGGACCGACCTGGTGACGGTGCAGACGCTCGCGGGCCACGCCGACCCCCGCACGACCTCGCGCTACGACCGCCGCTCGATGGACACCAAGCGCGACGCCGTCGACGCGCTGCGCCTCCCCTCCCCCGACTGAGTCCCTCGCCGCCCGGACCGCGTGCGGGAACAGCCCCGGCCGCACCCGGGTTGCTGCTGGCATGAGCGACTACGGCCACGACCTGCTGCTCGGCAGCTTCCTGACCCCGCAGGCCGCGCAGCCGCAGCGCGTCGTCGACCTCGCCGTCCTGTCCGAGCGCTCGGGGCTCGACCTCGTCACCTTCCAGGACCACCCCTACCAGCCGGCGTTCCTGGACACGTGGACGCTGCTGTCCTGGGTCGCCGCGCGCACCGAGCGCGTGCACCTGAGCGGCAACGTGCTCAACCTGCCGCTGCGGCAGCCGGCGGTGCTGGCCCGCTCCGTCGCCAGCCTGGACCTGCTCTCGGGCGGGCGGGTCGCGCTCGGGCTGGGTGCGGGCGCGTTCTGGGACGCCATCGAGGCGATGGGCGGGCCGCGCCTGACGGGCGGCCAGGCGCTCACCGCGCTCGAGGAGGCGATCACGATCGTCCGGGGCGTGTGGGACGCCGACGAGCGCTCACGCCTCGTCGTCGACGGCAGCTTCCACCGGGTCGACGGCGCGAAGCGCGGTCCGGCGCCCGCCCACGACGTGCCGATCTGGGTCGGTGCCTACAAGCCGCGCATGCTCGCCCTGGTCGGCCGCGCCGGGGACGGCTGGCTGCCCAGCCTGGGGTACCTGCAGCTGTCGGAGGTGGCCGCGTCGAACGCGCGGATCGACGACGCCGCCGCCGCGGCCGGCCGCGACCCGCGGGAGGTGCGCCGGCTGCTCAACGTCGGGCAGGGCACCTTCGGGCGCGGCAGCGGCTTCCTGGAGGGCACCCCGCAGGACTGGGTCGAGGACCTGCTGCCCCTCGTGCTCGAGCACGGCTTCTCGGCGTTCGTCCTCGGCTCGGACGATCCCGGCACGATCGCCAGGTTCGGGCAGGAGGTCGGGCCCGCGCTGCGCGAGGCGGTCGCCGCCGAGCGTGCCGCCGCGGGCACGGCGTCGGGCCCGGTGCGCTCGCCGGCCGCGCTGGCGCTGCGCTCCCCCGGCCTCGACTACGACGCGCTGCCGGCGTCGCTCGCGCCGCGCGCCGTGGAGCCGGGTGACCGGGCGTACGAGCGCGTGCGGAGCACGTACGTGTGGCACGGCTCCCCGGCGCTCGTCGTGCGGGCGCGCGACGTCGAGGACGTGCGCGAGACCGTGGCCTACGCCCGCTCGCAGGGCGTGCCCCTCGCGGTGCGCTCGGGCGGGCACGGCATCGCGGGACGGTCGACCAACGACGGCGGGGTCGTGCTCGACCTGGCGGGTCTCGACGCGGTCGAGGTGCTCGACCGGGAGCGGCGCCTCGTGCGGGTCGGCGCCGGAGCGCGCTGGGGCGACGTGGCGGCGGCGCTCTCGCCGCAGGGGCTGGCGATCAGCTCCGGCGACCACGGGGGCGTCGGCGTGGGCGGGCTCGTCGTCAACGGCGGCGTCGGTCTGCTGGGCCGGTCCTTCGGCCTGACGCTCGACCGCGTCGTCGCGGCGGAGCTCGTGCTCGCCGACGGGCGCACGGTGCGGGCCGACGCGGAGCACGAGCCCGAGCTCTTCTGGGCGGTCCGCGGCGCGGGCGCCAGCCTGGGCGTCGTCACCGCCGTGGAGATCGAGGCCGCGGAGCTCGGCGACGTCGTCCTGGCGGTCTTCGCGTACGACGCCGCCGACGCCGCGGGCCTCGTCCGGCGCTGGGCGCAGCAGGTCGAGTACTCGCCGCGGGAGCTGACGAGCTTCCTCACCCTCGTCCCCGGGCGCGGCGGGGCGGCGCCGTTCGCGCAGGCCATGACGGTGTGGGCGGGCGACGACGTGGACGCGGCCGTCGCCGCGCTCGAGCCGTTCCTGGGGGTCGGGCCCGTGCTCCAGCAGCAGGCGCAGCAGGTGCCGTACGCGGCCGTCGTGCCCGCGCCCACCTCCCGCCACCACCACGGCGGCGGCGACGTCGTGGCCCGGGGCGGGCTCGTGGAGCACGCGACGGATCGCGTCGCGGGCGTCGTGCAGCGGCTCCTGGAGGACGGCGACGCGCAGATGGTCCAGCTCCGTGCTCTCGGGGGCGCGACCGCGGACGTCCCGCCCGACGCGACGGCGTTCGCGCACCGCAGCGCGCGGTTCGCGGTGTCCGTCACCGCGCCCGCGTCGCGCGCGGCGCGGATCGACGCGGCGTGGTCGGGCCTGCGCGACGACGTGGTCGGCGTCTACCGCTCGTTCGACACGGACGCCGACCGGCTGGGCCTGGTGTACCCGCCGGCCACGCTCGAGCGGCTGCGCGCGGTCAAGCGCTCCGTCGACCCGGACGACGTGTTCGGGTCCGACCTGCCGCTCGGGGATCCCGACGGGGCGGCCGCGGTCAGTCCTCGGTGAGGTGACGGGTGCGCAGCTCGATGCTGATCTGCTCGGCGTCGAGCGCGTCGAGCGCCGACGAGAGCGCGTCCGCCCGGAACGTGCCGGCCTTGCGCGCCTCGAGCAGCACCCGGCGCTGCGCGTCGAGCAGCCGCAGCCGCAGCTCCGCGTTCTCCACCGCGTGGCGGGGGCCGACGTCGTCGAGCTCGGCGTCGGTCGCGAGCCGGGTCGCGGTCGCCCGGGCGCGCTCGACGACGTCCGGCGAGTAGGTGCTGCCGTCGGACCGTTTCAGACCCGGGTCCTGCAGGAGCGCGAGCGCCCCGCGGGCCATCGCGTCGATGAGCAGGCGGCGCTCCTCGGGGGCGTCCTGCGTCGTGCCCTGCAGGCCGAGCACCCGCGCGACGAAGCCGAGCGTGCCGCCCTGCACGAGCAGCGACCCCGCCGCGACGACGAACGCGATCAGCAGCAGCAGCGACCGGCGGGGCGTGTCCGCGGGCAGCGTCTGCGCCGCGGCGAGCGTCACGGCCCCGCGCATGCCGGCCCACACGAGCAGCGCACCCTCGCGCCGGCCGAGCGGCGAGCGCGCCAGGTAGTCGATGTCCGCGAGCCGCTGCGTGACGCGCTCCGACCAGCCCTGCAGGCGCCGGCGCACACGGGGGTCGTCGTGGTCGAGGTCGGCCGACTCGATGCGGGCGCTGACGGCGGCCATGCGCGCCCGCGCGTCGCCCGGGTCGATCGTCCGCCGCTGGACGAGCCACAGCAGCGGTGCGACGTACAGCGAGCGGACGACGAGCGCGAGCCCGGCTGCGGCCGCCCCGATGCCCAGGGCGAACGCCACCGAGGCGTGCTCCTCCTGGACGTCGGCCACGATGCCGTACAGCTCGAGCCCCATGACGAGGAAGATGCCGCCCTCCAGGACGAGCTCCACGGTGGCCCAGTTCGAGCGCTCCGCCATGCGGTCCTGGGGGCGCAGGTAGCGGGCGGACCCCTGCCCGGTGACGAGCCCGGCGGTGACGGCCGCGACGAGCCCCGAGGCGCCCAGGTGCTCCGCCGGCACGGCGGCGACGAAGGGGGCGATGAACGAGATCGCCGTGCTCGCCGCGGCGTCGTGGGTCGCGCGGCGCAGGCGCAGGTTGAGCACGCCGACCAGGAGCCCGATGGCGACCGCGATGCCGACGGCGGCGAGGAAGTCGCCGGCGACGCCCCACAGGGACACGGCGCCCGCCGTGGCGGCGATCGCCGAGCGCAGCAGCACGAGGGCGGTCGCGTCGTTGAGCAGGCTCTCGCCCTCGAGCACGGTGACGACGCGCCGCGGCGCGCCCAGGCGCTTGACGATCGTGGTCGCGACGGCGTCGGTCGGGCTCACGACGGCACCGAGGGCGATCGCCACCGCCAGGTCGACGTCGAGCACCAGGTGGAAGAAGAACCCGAGGCCGACGGTGGTGACGAGGACGAGGAACACCGAGAGGCTGCTGATGGGGCCGAGGTCGCGCCTGAAGTCCATCGTGGGCATCTGCACCGCGGCCGAGTACAGCAGCGGCGGCAGCACGCCCGCGAGGATCCACTCGGGCTCGATCTCGACCGCCGGCACGGCCGGCACGAAGCTCACGGCGACACCGAGCAGGACCAGCAGCAGCGGCGCCGCGACCCCCGTGCGCCGCGCCCAGCCCTGGACCCCGACGATGACGACGACCCCGAGGGCCACCAGCAGCGTGCCGCTCACCTGCGCTCCTTCCGGGACGGGGTGCCGGGGTCCTGCGCCGGACCGGCGGCCCCGCGGTCGATCCTGCCGTGCGCCGCGGCGCAGGGCAGCGTCGGGCGCACCCTCTCACGCACGGTCGTCCGAGCGGGACCTCTCCCCCGCACTCGTCCCATGTTCACGAAGCCTTCACGTCCGCTTGGAACACTGGGACGGCCGGGTCCGTTGACATCCTCGGAACCCGACCACTCTCGACGGCCGCGACCCGGCACGGAGGTCCCCCATGGCAAACCGCTCCCTGCGAGGCATGCGCATCGGCTCCCAGAGCATGGAGTCCGAGGCGGGTGTCGAGTTCGCGCCGCGTCTGCAGGCGCACTACGACTGCCCCAACGGGCACACCATCATCCTGCCGTTCTCGGTCGAGGCCGACGTCCCGGTGGTGTGGGAGTGCCGCTGCGGCGCCGAGGCCCTGCTGCGCGACGCGTCCAAGCCCGAGGCCAAGACCGGCAAGCCGCCGCGCACCCACTGGGACATGCTGCTCGAGCGCCGCACGATCGGTGAGCTCGAGGAGCTCCTGGACGAGCGCCTCGGCCTGCTGCGCGCCGGCAAGCTGCGCCGCAGCGCCTGACGCTCAGCCCGCCGTCCGCCTGAACGCTCCCGCCAGCCGGCGGGAGCGTTCGTGCATCCCCCACCGGGTCACCGCGACGAGCGCCTCGACGACGATGCCGCGGCTCATCTTCGACTGGCCCCGGACCCGCTCGACGAACGTGATGGGCACCTCGACGACGCGGGCGCCCGCCCGGACGGCGCGCCAGGCCATGTCGACCTGGAAGCAGTACCCCTGCGACGCGACCTCGCCGAGCGGCAGCGCCCGCAGGAGCTCGGACCGGTAGGCCCGGAAGCCGCCGGTCGCGTCCCGCAGCGGGATGCCGAGCAGGAGCCGGGCGTAGGTGTTGCCGCCGACCGAGAGCACCTTGCGGTGCCAGGGCCAGTTCTCCACCGCCCCTCCGGGTACCCAGCGGGACCCGAGCACGAGGTCGGCGCTGTCGGTCGCGGCGAGCAGCCGGGGCAGGTCCTGCGCGCGGTGCGAGCCGTCCGCGTCCATCTCGACCACCACGTCGTACCCGCGCCCGAGCGCCCACCGGAACCCGGCGACGTAGGCCGGCCCGAGCCCTTGCTTGGCGGTGCGGTGGAGCACGTGCACCGCGCGGCCCGCCGGCGCGTCGCCCCGGTCCGCCGCGCCGCGCAGGGCGGCCGCGTAGTCCTCGGCGAGCTGCCCCGTCCCGTCGGGCGAGCCGTCGTCGACGACGAGCACGTCCGCGGCGGGCACGTGCGCGCCGAGCGCGTCGAGAGCGGGGACGACGTTCTCGCGCTCCTGGTAGGTCGGGACGACGACGAGCACGCGGCGGCTCATGCGGCCGGCCCGCGCTGATCGCGTCGCACCCGGGCGGCGCCGGCCGCCCCCGCGGCGACCATGACGACGGCGAGCACGTCCACCGCCCACGCGACCCAGCCGCCCCAGCGGGTCGCCGGCGTCAGCGTCGTCCGCAGCGGCAGGGTCGCCACCAGCTGCTCGGCGGTGAACAGGCCCGTGCGCTCGACGACGGCGCCGTTCGGCTCGATGACCGCCGAGACGCCGACGGTCGAGATCTGCACCGTCGCCCGGCCGTGCTCGACGGCGCGCACGCGCGACATCGCGAGCTGCTGCGTCGACTCGTCGGTGTGCCCGAAGGACGCGTTGTTGGTCTGCACCACCAGCACCTCCCCACCCTCCCGCACGGCGGTCCGGACGAGCTCGTCGTAGGCGACCTCGAAGCAGATGACGTCCGCGAGGCCCACGGTGCGCTCGAGGCGCGGCACCTGGAGCGGCACGTACCCCGGCTCCGTCCCGGGCAGCATGTCACGCGTCACCAGGTCGACGGCCGAGGAGAACGGGCGCACGAGCGCGCGCAGCGGGATGTACTCGGCGAAGGGGGCGGGGTGCTGCTTCGTGTACGAGGCGACGACGCCCTCGCCGGCCTCCCACAGCACCGAGGTGTTGAACCGGCCGCCGGACTCCGGGTACTGCACGGTGCCGACGAGCAGGGGTGCCTCGACGGCGCGCGCCGCGTCGTCCAGCAGCCGCGCGGCGTCCTCGTCGACCTGCGGGTCGAGGTCGGAGCCGTTCTCCGGCCAGAGCACCACGTCCAGGTCGCCGGGCGGCACGCGGTCGAGCAGCGCCGTCGTGCCGTCGACGTGGTTGCGCAGCACCTGCTCGCGCTGCCCGAACGCGTCGAGGCCCTCCCCGGGGACGTTGCCCTGCACCGCGCCGACGCGCAGCGTGCCGGCCTGCGCCGCGGTGGCGAGCGGCACGGCCAGGCCGGCGAGGACGAGGGCGGCGGCGAGCGCGACCGAGCCGAGCGCGGCACCGACCCGGACCTGTCGGGCGGCGACGAGCGCCCGCGCGAGCACGACGCCGACCGCGGAGACGAGGCCGCTGAGCAGCGGCACCCCGCCGAGCGACGCGGCCGACACGAGCGGCGAGTCGGCCTGGGAGAAGGCCAGGCGTCCCCAGGGGAAGCCCTCGAACGGCCAGTGCGCGCGCAGCTCCTCCCCCGCGACCCACAGGACGGCGAACACGACGACCTGCAGCGCGCCGTTGCGCCACACCGTCTCGCCGCGGCGGGCCCAGGCCCACGCGGCGGCGAACACCCCGACGAGGAGCGCCTCCGCCGTGCTCAGCGCGACCCACGGGACGACGCCGACCGCCTCGTCGGCCCACGTGATGAGGGGCAGGTAGAGCGTCAGGCCCCAGACGAGGCCGACGAGGAACGCCCAGCGGGCGGAGTCGCGGCGCAGCGCGAGGTACAGGGCGGCGACGCCGAGGAAGGCGGCGCCCCACCAGCCCGGCTCGGGGAAGGCCAGACGCGTCGCGTAGCCCCCCGCCGCCGCCAGGACGAGCGTCCACCAGCGGGCGGGTTCAGCGGGCACCGCGACAGGGTACGTCACCAGGATGGGAGCGCCGTGGGCCGGGTGGCGCGGTGGTCGCGGCGGCGGGCCGGCGCGCTCCGACCGACCGGCCCGCGTGTCCTTCGTACCGGTACGACGTGCCTGCGCACGGACCGTTGTCTACTGAACACGCGGGCCCGGTCGGAGCCTTCGCCCCCGCCCGTCCTGGTTCCCAGGACCCGGGCGACCGTCGGTCACGGTGACACCCTGGGGCAAGAGGTCTCGTGGAAACCTATCGATCTCACAGGTGGTGTCAAGGTCACGACGCCGCAGGTCGGAGGCCTCCCCGCAGGTCACCCGGCCCCTGCGGTCGAGCGTTTCGCCGGTCCGGACGGCGTGTCGGTCGGCGTGTCGCTCACACCGGCCGCGCGACGCCGCCGCGACACCGCCCGGCCACCGCGACGACGCCCGGATTTCACCCGCTCGGGGTTGCCGGAAGGGCGACGGCGGGCGGTCGGCGGGCCGGCGGCGGGGTGTCCGTGCGGCTCAGCCGAGCTCGTCGTGGAGCACGACCCCCGCGCGCACCGTGCGCAGGCAGCGCGGCGCGGGGGCGTGCGGCGAGAGGTCGGGCAGCAGCGGCGTGCCGGCGCGGGCGTCGGTGCTCCACGCGCCGCGCCCGCCGGGCGCCTGGACGGCCAGGTGCTCGGCGCGCCACACCGCGAGGTGCGCCGGCGCGCCCACCCGCAGCTCGCCCGCGCCCGTGTGGTCGAGTCCGGCGAGCCGCCAGCCGCCGCGCGTCGACGCTCGGAACGCGGCACGTGCCGAGATCCGCTGGTCGGCCTGGTGGTGGTGCATCGCGGCGCGGACGCCGGCCCACGGGTCGATCGGCGTGACCGGCGAGTCGGAGCCGTACGCGACCGGCACGCCCGCCGCGGCGAGGTCGGCGAGGGGGTTGAGCGCGCTCGCGCGGGCCACGCCGAGCCGGGACGCGTACATCCCGTCGGCGCCGCCCCAGGCGGCGTCGAACGCCGGCTGCACGCTGAGCGAGACGCCGTGCAGCACCAGCGCCGCGAGGGCGTGCGCGTCGACGTGCTCGGCGTGCTCGAGCCGCACGCCGGTGCGGGCGATCGCGGCGACGCCCTCGACGTCCGCGGCCGCCTGCAGGCCGAGCAGCAGCTCGTCCATCGCGCGGTCGCCGATGAGGTGGAAGCCGGACTGCACGCCCGCACGGGAGACCGACGCGACGTGGTTCGCCACCTGCTCGGCGGCCAGGTACAGCACGCCCGACGCGCCCGGGTCGTCGGCGTACGGCGCCCGCAGCGCGGCGGTGCGCGACCCCAGGGAGCCGTCGACGTTGAGGTCGCCGCCGATCCCCGTGAGTCCCGGGATCGCCGCGAGCAGCTCGTGCGCGTCGTCGACGGTCGTGCAGTGCTCGCCGCGGTAGCCGACGACGAGCGGCAGCCCGCCCGCGGGGTCCGCCGTCATCGTGAGCAGCTCGACGAGGCCGGCGCGGGTGTCGACGTGCGGGGCGCTGTGCTCGTGCACGGCGACCACGCCGCGGGCCGCGGCGGCGCGCAGCGCGCGCGTGTAGAGCTCGGTGCGGCGCGCCGGCGGCAGGTCCCGGACGCGGTCCCGCACGGCGTGGTGCGCCTCGCGCTCGACGCGTCCGTCGTCGGACCAGCCGGGCAGCCCCCGCGCCCCGGCGGCGTCGGCGAGGGTGCCCGAGACCACCGCGGAGTGCACGTCGACGCGCGCGAGGTAGACGGGCGCTCCCCCGGCCGCGGCGTCGAGCTCCGCCATCGTCGGGGCTCGACCCTCCGGCCAGTCCTGCTCGTCCCACCCGAACCCCAGCACGAGCTCGCGGCCCTCGCCCGCGGCCCGGTGCACGGCGTCGAGCAGGTCCGCGAGCGAGCGGACGCCCCCGGCGGCGGACAGGTCCAGGCTCTCCAGCGCGAGCCCCGTCTCGAGCACGTGCACGTGCGCGTCGACGAACCCGGGGGCGAGGAGCGCGCCGTCGAGGTCGACGACCTCGTCCGCGCGGCCGGCCATCCCGTCGGCGGTGTCGTCCGCGCCGATCCACGCGATCGTGCCGTCCTCGACGAGCAGGGCCTCGGCGAACGGGTCGGCGGGCGAGTGCACGACCCCGTGGCGGTAGAGGGTGGAGCTCACGGGCTCACGATAGGCCAGGTCAGCGTCGCGGCCGCGGGGTAGCCCGCCTCAGACGGACGAGTAGGCCACGACCCCGCGGCGCAGCGCGTCGACGGCGCGGCGGGCCTGCGTGCGCACCCGTTCCGTCGGCGCCGCCTGCCCCAGCTGGTCGAGCACGTCGATGACCTGCTTGCACCAGCGCACGAAGTCGCCGGCGGACAGCTCGCCGCCGCGCAGGACGGCGTCGAGGCTGCGGCCGGCCGCCCACCGGTGCACCGCCTCCACGAGCCCGAGGTCGAGCGGCGTCGTGGCCTCGACGCGGTGCTCCGCCTCGAGGTCCTCCAGCTCCGACCACGTCCGCAGCGTCTCCTCGAGCGCGACCCCGAGCCGGCCGTGCGGGCCGCCCGGCACCCGCGGCTCGCCCTGGTCGTCGCGCCGCGACCGGTACACGACCGTCGACACGGCAGCGGCGAGCGCGGGCGCGTCCAGCTCGTCCCACACGCCGCGCCGCAGGCACTCGGCGAGCAGCAGGTCGTTCTCCACGTAGAGCCGGCGCAGCCAGCGGCCCTCGTCCGTGACGCGCAGGCCGCGCTCGCCGGCCGCGAGGTAGCCCAGGCGGACCAGCACGTCGCAGATCCGGTCGAACACCGCCGCGATCGACCCGGTCCGGCCGGCGATCCGCGCCACGAGGGCGGCGTGCTCGGCCGTGAGCCGCTGCCAGCGCTCGGCCCACCGCGCGTGCTCGTCCCGGTCGGGGCAGGCGTGGCACGGGTGCCGGCGCAGCGCTCGCCGCAGCTCGGCGATCCGCTCGTCGTCCTGCGGCGGGCGCGGCCCCTTGCGGCCACGGGGGCGCGCGTCGTCGAGGTGCGCGACCTCCGCGCGCAGCGCCGCGGCGAGGTCGCGCCGCGCGGCCGGGACCCGGGCGTTGAAGCCCTTCGGCACCCGGACCCGGCCGACCGTGCGCGCCCCGGCGCCCACGTCCGCGACCGTGATCCGACGCACCTGGCGGTCCTGGCCGAGGACCGTCGGGCGCGGGCCGTCGAAGCCGGGCTGCCCCGGGTCGAGGACGACGACGTGCGCGGACCGGCGCCCCTGCGGCACGGCCAGCACGTCGCCCACGGACAGGTTCTCCAGCGTGCGCGCCGCCTCCGCGCGCCGGACGGTCGCCGCCCGCCGGCCGGCGTCGCGCTCCGCCTCGCGGATCTGCGTCCGGATCGCCTGGTACTCCTCGAAGTCCCCGAGGTGGCACCGCATGGCCTCGCGATACCCCTGCAGCGCCTCGGCGTGCGCCTGCGCCTGCCGCGCGAGACCGACGACGCCGCGGTCGGCCTGGAACTGCGCGAAGGACGTCTCCAGCACCTCGCGGGCGCGGTCGCGGCCGACCTGGGCCACCAGGTTGACCGCCATGTTGTACGTCGGGCGGAACGACGAGCGCAGCGGGTAGAGGCGCTTGGACGCCAGGCCGGCCAGCTGCACGGGGTCGAGGCCGGGGTGCGCCACCACGACGGCGTGCCCCTCGGTGTCGATGCCCCGGCGGCCCGCCCGGCCGGTGAGCTGGGTGTACTCGCCCGGCGTGACGTCGACGTGGCTCGACCCGTCCCACTTCACGAGGCGCTCGAGCACCACCGAGCGCGCCGGCATGTTGATGCCCAGCGCGAGCGTCTCGGTGGCGAACACGACCTTGACCAGCCCGCGGGAGAACAGCTCCTCCACGGTCTCCTTGAACAGCGGCAGCATGCCGGCGTGGTGCGCCGCCACGCCCCGCGACAGGGCCTCGCCGAACTCCCAGTAGCCGAGCACGTCGAGGTCCTCCGGCGGGATCGGCGCGCACCGCTGCTCGACGACCTGGCGGATCTCGGCCGCCTCGGCCGGCGAGGTCAGCCGCACGCCCGCCGTGAGGCACTGCTGCACCGCCCCTTGGCACCCCGCGCGGCTGAAGATGAAGACGATCGCGGGCAGCAGGCCGTCGCGGTCGAGCGCGTCCACGACGGCGAAGCGGGGCGTCGGGCGGGTGCTGCCGCCGACGGGCCGGGCTCCCCCGCGGCCGCGGTACCCCCGGTCCCCCGGGCCGCGGCGGGAGTCGCCGTCGCCGGTCCGGCGGCGCAGCAGGTGCTGCAGGTCGGGGTTGATCGGCGGGTCGACCCCCGGGTCGGTGGGGTCCACGTGCCCCGCGTACAGGTCCAGCAGGTCGCCGGCGACGAGCACGTGCTGCCCGAGCGGCACCGGGCGGTGCTCGCTGACGACGACGGCGGTGTCCCCCCGCACGGTCGTCAGCCAGTCGCCGAACTCCTCCGCGTTCGACACCGTGGCGGAGAGCGACACCAGCTGCACGTCGTCGGGCAGGTGGATGATCACCTCCTCCCAGACGGGGCCGCGGAACCGGTCGGCGAGGTAGTGGACCTCGTCCATCACGACGTAGCCGAGGTCGCGCAGCGCGTCGGAGCCCGCGTAGAGCATGTTGCGCAGCACCTCGGTCGTCATGACGACGACCGCGGCGTCCCCGTTGATGGAGGTGTCACCGGTGAGCAGCCCGACACGCTCGGGCCCGTAGCGCCGCACCAGGTCGCCGTACTTCTGGTTCGAGAGCGCCTTGATCGGCGTCGTGTAGAACGCCTTGCGTCCGGTCGTCAGCGCGAGGTGCACGGCGAACTCGCCGACGACCGTCTTGCCCGCACCCGTCGGGGCCGCGACGAGCACGCCGCTGCCCTGCTCCAGCGCGGCGCAGGCCTGCGTCTGGAAGTCGTCGAGCGGGAAGTCGAGCAGCGCCGAGAAGGCCGTCAGCTCCGGGCCCTCCAGCGTCGCCCGCCGCCGGGCCGCGGCGTACCGCTCGGCCGGCGAGGGCTCGTCGCGCACGGCGGCCGCCGCGGGACGGGAGTCGGCGGAGACCTTCGAACGGCGCGAGCGGGAGGGCACGCGACCACCCTAGGCACGGGCGCGCCGGAGGGCCGCGCGGCGCGCGTCCGTCGACCCGCGGACGCGACCGTCAGCACAGGACGCCGACGGCTCCGGGGTCGACGCTCGCGCGCAGCGGCAGGGGCCCGACGCGCTCGCCGTCGGCGAACGCGGGCGGCGGCGGCGGCCCGAGCTCCCCCAGCGGCTCGATGAGCACGCTGCGCGTCCGCAGCACCCGCACGCGCGGGTCGCCGACGTGTCGGCCCTGGTAGATGCCGGGGAAGATGCGGACGACCGCGCGGCGCGTGAACGGACCCGCGAGCACGACGTCGAGCAGGCCGTCGTCGAGGCGGGCGGCGGGCGCGATGTGCAGCCCGCCCCCGAACCACGGGGCGTTCGCGACCGCGACCAGGCTCCCTGCCGACTCCCACACCTCGTCGTCCGTGGTGACGCGGTAGCCGTACGGCCGGAAGCCGCGCAGCTCGCCCGCCAGCGCGCGCACGTACCGCGCCGAGCCGCGCGGCCACCGCAGGCCGTTGGCCCGGGCGTTGACGGCGGCGTCGATGCCGCAGGACAGGACGCCGAGGTACCACTCGTACGCGCTGTGCAGCGGGGTGCTCACGCGCACCGCGTCGACCCGGCGGGGCCCGTCGTCGAGCGCCCGCACCAGGGCGGCGACGGACGCGTCGAGATCGTCGCGCGGGATGCCGAGCGTGCGCGCGAGGTCGTTGCCCGTGCCCGCGGGGACGATGCCGAGCGGCAGCGCCGTGCCGGCCACGACGTTCACGCCGAGGTGGACCATCCCGTCGCCGCCGACCACCACGACCGCGTCGAGGCCCTGCACCGCGGCGGCGCGCGCCCGGTCCGTCGCGTGGGCGATGGTCGGGGCGGACAGGTCCTCGACCTTGAGGCCGTGCCCGCGCAGCAGCTCGTGCACGCGCGCGCCGGCCCGCGCGCCCTGGCCGCGGCCCGCCGTGGGGTTGACCACGACGCCGACGTGCCTCACGCGGGCGTGCCCATCGAGCCGTCGAGGCGCGGCAGCCCCGCGGCGTCGCGACGCCGGTCGACCCGCCGGTCGTGGACGGTGCAGATGCCGAGCGCCGCGAAGTACAGCCCGCAGATCGGCAGGGCCACGGCGATCATCGTGATCGCGTCCGGTGTCGGCGTCATGATCGCGGCGAAGACGAACGCGAGCAGGACCGCCCAGCGCCAGCCCTTGCGCCAGGTCGCGGCCTGGCCGATGCCGGCGAAGTTCAGCGCGACCATGACCACGGGCAGCAGGAACGCGAGCCCGAACGCCAGCATGAGCCGCATGACGAAGCTGAGGTAGGACTGCGCGTCGATGATGTTCGCCGCGCCGCCCGGCGTGAACTCCGTGAGCAGCGCGACGGCGTGCGGCAGCACGAGCCAGGCGAGGAACGCGCCGGCGAGGAAGAGCGGGACGGCCGCCGCGAGGAAGCCGATCGCGTACAGGCGCTCGCGGTGCGTGAGGCCGGGCGTCACGAACGCCCAGAACTGGTAGAGCCACCACGGGCTCGACAGCAGCAGCCCCAGGAACAGGGAGACCTTCAGCTGCATGTCGAACGCGGCGGCGACGGTCTCGAAGTTGAGCACCGCGAACCCGCCGCGCGCGTCCGCCGCGTCGAGCAGCGGCTGGCTGAGCGCGTGGAACATCGGCTCGTAGAAGAACCAGCCGACGACACCGCCGACGAGCACACCCGCGACGACGAGGAAGAACCGGTTGCGCAGCTCGGTGAGGTGGGCCCGCAGCGGCATCCGCCCGTCGCGCGCCGGGCGCGGGCGCCGTCTCAACACCCGCTCACACCGCGGGCGGCTTGCCGCCCTCGTGCGGCGGCGTCGGGACCCCGTTCACGACGGTGCCGGGCTGCGGCGCCGGGGCGTCGGCCGGCGGGACGACCGGGCCCGCCGCGCCGGGCTGCTTGTCGGCGGGCGTGTCCTTGAGGTCCTTGACCTCGTCCTTGAAGATCTTCAGCGACTGCCCCACGCTCCGGGCGAGCCCCGGGAGCTTGTTGGCCCCGAAGAGCAGCACGATCACGACCAGCACGACGAGGATGTGCCAGCCCTGCAGTCCGTTTCGCAGCATCGGAGCTCCTTCGGTTCTCGGCTACCGATCCTAGCCGCCGGTCAGTGCGAGTAGCGCCGCCAGGCCCGGGCGGTGCTCGCGTGCCGCCGCGCCCGCTCCGCGCGCCGCTCGTCGCGGGCCGCGCGCAGCTCCTCCACGCGGGCCCGCAGGGGCGCCCGGTCCGCAAGCAGGGTCGGCGCGATCGGCGGGCGCTCCTGCGCGGCGGCCTCGAGGCGTGCCACGGCCGCCTCGAGCTCCGCGAGCACCTCGCCCGCACGCGCGAGCTCGCGCCCGGCCGCCACGGCGGAGCGCCACAGCCGGCGGCCCAGGAGGAACGCGCCCACCAGCGTGCCGGCGACCAGCACCGTCCACACGGAGAACCACAGCACGGCTACTCCCCCGCACCGTCGGCGACGGCCTCGGCCAGCGGGCCGTAGGCGCCCAGCGCGGCCCGGGCGGCCGCCGCCGCCTCGCGCGCCCGCTCCACCGGCCGGACGTCGAGCACCTCCGCGGCGGCCTGCAGCAGCACGGAGCGCAGCCACTCCGGGGCGACGACCCGAAGGTCCACCTCGAACACGCCGTCCGGCAGGTTGCGCACGTCCTCGACCGGCCCCGCCTCGGCGACCCAGCGGGCGTTGCTGCGCAGGCGCAGCGTCACGAGCTCGGCCTCCGGCCCCGGGGCGAACACGTCCGCGCTCGCGGGCACGTGGTGCTCCTGCGCGGGCTCGTCCAGCACGCGGGCGTCGAGCACCCGGTCGACGCGGAACAGCCGCTCGCCGTCGACCGACCGGCACCACGCGAGCAGGTAGGCGTGCTCGTCCTCGGTGACGAGGCGGATCGGGTCCACCTCGCGCTCGGTCGCGACGTCGGAGGCGTTGACGTAGGACAGGTGCAGCCGGCGACGCTCGCGCAGCGCCCGCGCGATCGCGCCGGCGACCTGCGGCGCGCCGTCGACGGCGAGCTGCACGTCGACGGCACCCGCGGCGTCGCCCGTCGCCGCTGTGAGCTTGGCCAGCGCCGACTCCAGGACCGCGCGGCGCTCCGGGTCGAGCGTGCGCCCCAGCGCGCCGTCGAGCGCCCGCAGCGCCGCCACGAGCGCGACGCCCTCGCGCGCGCCGAGCCGCAGCGGCCGGGTCATGCCGCGCGACTCCGTCAGCCGCACGACGCCCTCCTCGTAGGAGGTCGCGTCGAAGTCGATGAGGTCGTACGGCAGGTAGCCGGGCGTGCCGGTGACCCACAGCGTGTCGATGTCCTCCAGCGCCTGCTGCGGGGTCACGCCGAACTGCCGGGCCAGCTCGTCCACGGGGACGCCGTCGTGGCGGTCGAGGTAGGCGATCATGCCGAGCAGCCGCAGGAGCCGGTCGGGTGCGCGCTCAGGCATCGTGGTCCTCCTGCCCGCCGCGGTCCGCGCGAGCCTCCAGGCGGGCGTCGAGCCCGGCCGCCGTGCGCAGCAGGTGCAGCACGACCGAGCGGACGGCCGCGGGCGCCAGGACGAGCGCCGCGTCGCCGTAGCCCAGCACCTCCTCCGCCAGCGCGTGGGTGTCGGTGTACGCGACGTGCACGACGTCGCGCCCGCGCACGACG
>NZ_HE978588.1:2604138-2614488 GCF_000312005.1 Cellulomonas massiliensis JC225 | reverse complement strand
GCAGCGCGAGCGTCGCGACGCGCTCGGCGCCGGGACGCCAGGCCGCCATCGCCGCCTCGAGCTCCTCGGGCGCCGGCGCCGGGAACGCACCCGTCGGCCCGACGGCCCGGACGGTGCCCTCGATGCGGCTGAGGCGGAACGAGCGGCTCGCGCCCCGGTCACGGTCGAAGCCGATGAGCACCCAGCCGCCGCGGCGCGCCAGCAGCTTCCACGGCTCGACCGTGCGCTCGCGGACCTCCCCGGTGTTGGCGGCGCGGTACGTGAACCGCACGGCGCGGCGGTCCTGCACGGCGTCGACGAGCGGCGCGAGCGCCTTCCCGCCGGGTCGGACCCGGGGCGAGAGGCCCGCGACGAGCCCGCCGTCGCGCGGACCGGTGCCGACGACGCTGAGCTTGGTGAGCGCCCGGCTCGTGTCCGCCGACAGCGCCTGGTCCTGCCACAGCTGGGCCGCCATGGTCAGCACGCCGAGCTCCGCGGCGGTCAGGTCCAGCGGCGGAAGCGCGTAGGTGTCGACGTCGATCCGGTAGCCGACGTCGTCCCCGTGCCCGGCGTCCGTCACGGTCAGCACGGGGATGCCGAGGTCGCGCAGCGCGTCCTTGTCGCGCTCGAACATCCGCTCGAACGCGTCGTCGGACTGCGCCCCCTGGTACCCGGCGACGCCGGTGCGCACCTGCTCCTTGGTCATCCGTCCCCGGGTGTTCACGAGGGCGATGACGAGGTTGAGCAGGCGCTCGGACGCATCGATCTGGTCGGCCATCGGGCACCACCGTAGTGGCCGGTACGGTGATCCGGTGATCACGTGGCGCACGGGGGCCGTCGAGTCGTTGGGGGCGAGCTGGACGGGTGCTCAGGAGGTGACCGTCCGGCTGGACGACCCCTGGGCCGACACGCGGCTCCCGGGGCGCGTGAAGTCGCTCGCCTACCCCGAGCTCGTCGGGCCTCTCGCCGTCGGCGACCGCGTCCAGCTCAACGTCTCCGCCCTCGCGCGAGGCCTCGGCACGGGTGGGTACGCCCTCGTCGTCGCGCGCGACGACAAGCCGCCGGCCGACCGGCACGGCGGCCCCGGCCACCTCGTCAAGGCGCGCTACACGCCGCTGCAGACGCTCGTGCTGGGGGTCGACGACCAGGAGTCCGAGCACCACGAGCTCATGCGGGACGCCGACGACCTGGCCGGCCTGCCCGTCGTCGTCGCGGACCTGCACTCCGCGCTCCCCGCCGTGGTGGCGGGGGCCCGGCACGCCGCGGCGCGCGCGGGCCGCCCCGCGCCGCGGGTCGCGTACGTGATGACGGACGGCGGCGCGCTGCCGGCCTGGTTCTCGCGCACGGTCGCCGGGCTGCGCGACGCGGGCTGGATCGCGTCGTGCATCACCGCCGGCCAGTCCTTCGGCGGCGACCTGGAGGCCGTGACGGTGCACACCGCGCTGCTGGCGTCCCGGCTCGTCGTCGAGGCGGACCTCGTCGTCGTCGCGCAGGGGCCCGGCAACCTCGGCACCGGCACGCGCTGGGGCTTCTCCGGGGTGGCGGCCGGCGAGGCGGTCAACGCGGCGGCCGTGCTCGGCGGCCGTCCGGTCGCGTCGCTGCGCGTCTCGGGGGCCGACCTGCGCGAGCGGCACGTCGGCGTCTCGCACCACTCGACGACCGCGTACGGGCGGGTCGCGCTCGTGCCGGCCGACGTCCCGGTGCCCGTCCCCGACGACGAGCTCGAGCCCAAGCTCGGCCCGCTGAGCCGCCAGGTGCACGCCCAGGCCGAGGAGCTCGTCGCGGCCCACCCCCGGCTGCGGCTCGTCGACGTCCGTGCCGACAAGGCGCTCGTGCACGCGCTGCTGGAGTCGCCCGTCAAGCTGTCGACCATGGGTCGCGCGCTCGACCAGGACCCGGGCGCGTTCGTCGCGGCCGCCGTCGCCGGGGTGCACGCGGTCGACCTGCTGGGCGCCTGACCGTCCGGCCGGCCCCGTGCGGGGGCCGCCCGGGTCAGTCGTCGCGGTCGGTGCGCGTGCGCTCCGCGACCAGCGTGGCCAGCAGGCGCGCCTGCTCCTGCGCGGACGCGCCGTCGGCCCGCTGGATGCCCATCACCGCGAGCGTCTCGCCGTTCGCCAGGTCGAGCTGGACCCAGGGCCGCTCGCCGAACCGGACCGCGACCACGTCCGCCCACTGCAGCCGCGTCGTGACGATGAGGTTGCGCACCGTCGCGCCGTCCTCGTCCGCGACCAGCCGCACCGACGCCTCCCGCCAGCAGAACCAGGCGAGCGCGACGCCGAAGAGCAGGAAGCCGGCCCGGTCGCCGGCGTTGAGCCCGGGGACCAGGACGACCACCAGCGCCGTCCCGACGAGGACCAGCAGCGCGACGGCCAGGCTCACCTGGCGCGCCAGGCGCGGGCGGAACGTCAGCGGCAGCGGGGCGCGTCCGTCGGTCATCGGGCTGCCGTCACAGCCGGCACGCGTGGATGGACGTCACGAGGATCGCGCGCGCACCCACGTCGTAGAGCGCGTCCATGACCCGGTTGGTCTCGTCGCGGCGGACCATCGCGCGCACGGCGCACCACTGCGAGTTGTGCAGCGGGGAGACGGTGGGCGACTCGAGGCCCGGCGTGATCGCGACGGCGGCGTCGACGAGGTCGGCGGGCACGTCGTAGTCCATGAGGACGTACTCGCGGGCGGTGAGCACGCCCTGCAGGCGGCGGGTGAGCACGTCGAGACCCGCGGGCGGCTCGGTGTCGGAGCGGCGCACCAGCACGGCCTCCGAGCGCAGCAGCGGCTCGCCGAACACGTCCAGACCGGCGGCGCGCAGCGTCGTGCCCGTCTCGACGACGTCGGCGATGACGTCGGCGACGCCGAGGCGGATCGCGGTCTCGACCGCGCCGTCCAGCCGCACGACCGAGGCCGGCTCGATGCCGCGCTCGCGCAGCCAGTCCGCCACCAGCACGGGGTACGACGTCGCGACGCGCAGGCCGGCGATCTGCCGCACGTCGGTGAGCGTGCCCGCCGTCGTCGCGAACCGGAACGTGGAGCGCGCGAAGCCCAGCGGGAGGTGCTCGACCGCGGCGGAGTGCGAGTCGAGCATGAGGTCACGGCCCGTGATGCCCACGTCGACCGTGCCGGCCCCCACGTACACCGCGATGTCGCGCGGGCGCAGGAAGAAGAACTCGGCGTCGTTGTCGGGGTCGGGCAGGACGAGCTCGCGGGTGTCGCGGCGCTGGCGGTAGCCCGCCTCCCGCAGCATCTCGGCGGCGGGCTCCGACAGCGAGCCCTTGTTCGGGACGGCGATCCTCAGCACGGTGGTTCCTTCGGCAGGTGGGGGCGGGCGGCGGCGGGACGCTCAGAGATGGCGGTACACGTCCTCGAGGGTCAGGCCGCGCGCGAGCATGAGCACCTGCAGGTGGTAGAGCAGCTGGGAGATCTCCTCGGCGGTGCGCTCGTCGCCCTCGTGCTCCGCGGCCATCCAGACCTCGGCCGCCTCCTCCACGATCTTCTTGCCGATCGCGTGGACGCCGGCGTCGAGCTCGGCGACGGTGCCCGAGCCGGCGGGGCGGTCGACCGCCTTGCGCGCGAGCTCGGCGAACAGGGCGTCAAACGTCTTCACGTCGGCCAAGCGTAGACGCAGCACCGGCGACGCCCGTCGTCGGGCCGGGGGCTGGGACGACGCCGCCCGGCACGTCGGTCGCGACGCGCGCCTTCGCGGCGTCGGCGGCACGGCGGGTGCGCCACCACGTGAGGAAGCCGTGCACCACGACGCCGCCGTAGACGAGGTACAGCACCGCGGACGGGTAGTAGCCGGCCGTGAGCAGCAGCGGCACGCCGACCGCGTCGACCGCGATCCACACGAGCCAGAACTCGATCCAGCCGCGCGCCATGCCGTAGGTCGCCAGCAGGGAGCCGGTGAGGATCCACGCGTCCGCCCACGGTCCCCACGAGCCGAGGCGGGTGAACACCCACGCGAACAGCAGCGTCCCGGCGGCCGCGGCGACGAGGAGCAGCACCCGCTCCCCCGCGGTCGCCCAGCGCGGCTCGACCGCGGGCGCGTCCTCCACGCCGGCCGCCAGGGCGGTGCGCCGCGTGCGGCTCCACCGCACCCACCCGTAGACGGAGACGGCGACGAAGAACACCTGGCGGGCGGCCTGGCCGTAGAGGTCGATCGTCTGCGGCGTGTGGAAGACCGCGCCGAGGAAGACCGTGAAGAGCAGGACGTTGCCGACGATCCCCACGGGCCAGGCCCACACCCGGCGGCGCAGCCCGCCCACGGCGGACGCGAGGCCGAACAGGTTGCCGAGGATCTCGCGCCAGAGGACGTCGTGCCCCGCGACCGTGAGCGTCGCGTCGAACAGCCAGTCGAGCGGTCCGGTCACCGCCGGGCCCCGGGCGCGAGCGCACGCAGCGCGACCACGGTCGCCACGGCGGCCTGGGCGGCCTCGGCGCCCTTGTCCTCGCGGGAGCCGGGCAGCCCGGCCCGGTCGAGCGCCTGCTGCTCGTCGTCGCAGGTGAGGACGCCGAAGCCCACGGGCACGCCGGTCGCGGTCGACACGTCCGTGAGCCCGCTCGTCGCCGCCTGGCAGACGTACTCGAAGTGCGGCGTGCCGCCGCGGATCACGACGCCCAGGGCGACGACCGCGTCGGCGCCGGACAGCGCCGCGGCGCGGGCGGCGACGGGGAGCTCGAACGAGCCGGGGACGCGCACGAGGGTCACGTCCTCGACGCCGGCCTCCTCCAGGGCCCGCCGGGCGCCGGCGACGAGGCCGTCCATCACGGTGGTGTGCCAGCTCGCCGCCACGACGACGACCCGCAGGCCGTGTCCGTCGACGGTCAGGGTGGGTGCTCCGGCGCCGCTCATGCGAGGTCCTCCAGGGGGTCGAACGGGTGGTCGGCGGTGTCGATGCCGGGCGTGGTCGGCGTCGCCCGCACGGGCATGACGGGGATGGCCTCGCGCTGCGTGCCGGGGGGCAGGTGCAGCACGTGGCCCATCTGGGTGGCCTTGGTCCGCAGGTACGCCTCGTTGTGCGGCGTGCGCCCGACCTCGAGGCCGCGCACCTCGGCGACCTCGATGCCGTGCGCCTGCAGGCCGGCGACCTTCGCGGGGTTGTTCGTCAGCAGCGCGACGCGCGTCGCGCCCAGGTCGGCGAGGATCGCCGCGGCGGCGCCGTACTCGCGACGGTCCGCGGGCCAGCCGAGGTCGAGGTTCGCCTCGACGGTGTCGCGCCCCTCGTCCTGCAGCGCGTACGCCGCGACCTTGGCGAGCAGGCCGATGCCGCGGCCCTCGTGCCCGCGCAGGTACACGACCGCTCCGCCCTGCTGCGCGGCCAGCTCCATCGCCGCCTCGAGCTGCGGGCCGCAGTCGCACCGCGCCGAGCCGAACGCGTCGCCCGTCAGGCACTCGGAGTGCACGCGGACGACCGGCGTCGCCGCGAGGCCGCCCGGCGGCACCAGCGCGACGTGCTCGTCGCCCGTGCGCAGGTCGCGGTAGCCGTGGATCCGGAACTCGCCGTGCCGGGTCGGCAGGTAGGCCGTGTGCGTGGCGTGCACCCGCGCACCGGCGTCCGCCGCTGCGGGCTCGGTCACCACCGCGTCGTCGTGGGCGCGACGCCACGCGACGAGGTCCTCGATCGTCAGGAGGACGAGGCCATCGGACCGCGCGAGCTCGTCCGCCTGCGCCAGCCGGATCATCGTCCCGTCGTCGTGCACGAGCTCCGCGATCGCACCGACGGGCTCCAGCCCGGCCAGCCGGCACAGGTCGACCGCGGCCTCCGTGTGCCCACCCCGGTGCAGGACGCCGCCGGGCACCGCGCGCAGCGGCAGCACGTGCCCGGGCCGGATGAGGTCGCCGCGGCCCGACGCCGGGTCGGCGAGGACGCGCAGCGTGCGCGCGCGGTCGGCCGCCGAGATGCCGGTCGTGACGCCCGTCGCCGCGTCGACCGTCACCGTGTACGCCGTGCGCCGAGGGTCCTGGCTGTGCGGGACCATGAGCGGCAGGTCGAGCGCGTCCGCCCGGGCGGCCGGCATCGGCGCGCACAGGTACCCCGACGAGTGGCGGATCGTCCACGCCACCCACTCCGGCGTGGCCGACTGGGCGGCCAGCACGATGTCGGCCTCGTTCTCGCGGTCCGGGGAGTCCGCGACGAGCACCGGTCGGCCCGCGCGCAGCGCGTCCAGGGCCTCCTCGACGGTCCCCAGCCGGACGCTCACGGCGCCACCCGGGTCGCCAGCAGCCGCTCGGTGTACTTCGCCAGCACGTCGACCTCCAGGTTCACCCGCGCGCCGGGCGCCAGCGCACCGAGCGTCGTCGCGGCGAGCGTCGTCGGGATGAGCGAGACGCCGAAGGAGTCGTCGGCGACGTGCGTGACCGTGAGCGAGACGCCCGCGACGGTGATGGAGCCCTTCTCGGCGACGTAGCGCGCCAGCGCGGGGTCGAGCGCGATCTCGACGTCGTCCCAGCGCGGGCCCGGCTCGCGGCGGACGATCGTCCCGACGCCGTCGACGTGACCCTGCACGACGTGCCCGCCGTAGCGGCCGCCGACCGCCAGGGCGCGCTCGAGGTTGACCCGGTCCCCCGCGCGCAGGTCGCCGAGCGCCGTGCGTCGCAGCGTCTCCGGCATGACGTCCGCGACCAGCTCGCCGTCGCCGGGCAGGTCCGCGACGGTGAGGCAGACGCCGCTGACGGCGATCGAGTCGCCGAGCCGCGCGTCGCTCGTCACGAGGGGACCCCGCACGCGCAGCCGCGCGTCCTGGCCCTCCACGCGGTCGAGCGCGACGACGACGCCGACCTCCTCGACGATGCCGGTGAACATCAGACCTCCTCGTGGGGCGGGACGGTGAGCGGTGCGCGGGGCACGGGCGTGGCGACGACGAGCACGTCGGGACCGAGCGGCAGGACGCTCGTCGGCCGGAGCCGGACGGCGTCGCCGAGGGTGGCGACGCCGAGGTCGGCGACGGCCGGCGCGCCGGCCCCCAGCAGGACGGGCGCGACGTAGGCGTGCACCTCGTCGACGAGTCCCGCGCGCAGGAAGGCCGCTGCGAGCGTGGGGCCGCCCTCGACGAGCACCGTGCGGACGCCGCGTGCCCCGAGGGCCTCCAGCACCGCGGCCGGGTCGTGCGTGCGCAGCTCGACGAGCTCGCCGCCGGGGCCGCGCAGCCGTGCGGCGTCGGGCACCGCACGGCGGCCGACGACGACGCGCAGGGGCTGGTGCGCGACGAGCCCGCCGGCCGCGTCCCGTGCCGTGAGGGACGGGTCGTCGCGCAGCGCGGTGCCCGTGCCGACGACGATCGCGTCGACCTCGGCGCGCAGCTCGTGCGCGTGCCGCCGGGCGACGGCGGACGTGATCCACCGGCTCGACCCGTCCGGCGCGGCGACCCGCCCGTCGAGGCTCGTCGCCGTCTTGAGCGTGACGAACGGCCGCGCCCGCTCGACGGTCGCCACCCAGGCGCCGAGCACCGCCCGGCCCTCGTCGTCGAGGACGCCGGTCACGACGTCGACGCCCGCGGCGCGCAGCCGCGCGGCACCGCCCGCGGCCACCGGGTTCGGGTCGGTCACGGAGACGACGACGCGCGCGACCCCTGCCTCGAGCAGCGCGAGCGAGCACGGACCGGTGCGCCCGGTGTGGTCACAGGGCTCCAGCGTGACGACCGCGGTCGCCCCGGCCGTCGGCTCGCCCCGGCCGCGGGCGTCGGCCAGCGCGGCGACCTCCGCGTGCGGCGTGCCGGCGCCGCGGTGCCAGCCCTCGCCGACGACGACGCCGTCGCGCAGCAGCACGCAGCCGACGCGCGGGTTGACGTCGTGCTCGGGGCCTCGGCGGGCCAGCTCGAGCGCGCGCCGCATGGCGGCCACCTCGACGTCGGCGACGGAGGCGGCGGGGACGCCGGGACCGCTCATCGACCCTCACCTCCGGTGCGCTCAGGCTCCGGGGTCGTCGACGAGGGCATGCCCGCGCCACGGCACGCCCAGCGGCGCGCCGCCACGTGTTCCTCCCATCCGGACTCTCACCGTCGGTCCTGGAGTTCCACCAGGTCAACCGGACGATCGTTGCCGATCGACCGGGTCGCGGACTGTCACCGCCGGCTCGGACTTTCACCGACCCCGGAGCACGTGTGTGCCTAGCGCCAACGATGATGCCACAGCGGGCATTCCCGCCCGCGCGCGTCCGCGCTGCGGGACGGCCTCAGGCCTGGACGGTGTGCGCCGCGTCGGCGCGGCGGCGCAGCTCGTCGATCTCCGCCGCGACGTCGTCCGCGCCGTACACGGCGGAGCCGGCGACGAAGACGTTCGCGCCGGCCCGGGCGACGCGGGCGATCGTGTCGCGCGCGACGCCGCCGTCCACCTGCACCCACGTGTCGAGCCCGGCCTCGTCGATCGCGGCGCGCGTGCGGCGGATCTTCGGCAGCATCCCCTCGATGAACGACTGGCCGCCGAAGCCCGGCTCGACGGTCATCACCAGGACCATGTCGATCTCGTCCAGCAGGTCGAGGAACGGCTCGACGGGCGACGCCGGGCGCAGCGCCACGCCGACCCGCACGCCCGCGCCGCGCAGCTCGCGGGCCAGCCGGACCGGGGCCTGGGCCGCCTCGGCGTGGAACGTGACGGAGGCGGCGCCGGCCTCGGCGTACTGGGGGGCCCAGCGGTCGGCGTCGTCGATCATGAGGTGCACGTCGAGCGGGACGGGCGACACCTCGGCGAGCCGCTGCACGACCGGCAGGCCGAGCGTGAGGTTGGGCACGAAGTGGTTGTCCATGACGTCGACGTGCGCGAAGTCCGCGTGCGCGATGCGCCCGAGGTCGCGCTCGAGGTTCGCGAAGTCGGCGGACAGGATGCTGGGGTTGATCAGGGCGCCCATGCCGCCAGCGTATCGACGCGGCCGGGTGCCGCCCGGCGGCGCCCGGCGCGGGCCTCAGGCCTCCCGGCGCAGCAGGGTCAGGTGCATGGCGTCGGTGCCGTGCACGTGCGGCCACAGCTGCACGTCGGTGCGGCCCTCCGGCAGCGCGACGTCGCCACCGGCGACCTCCCGCACGACCGCCGCCGCGTCCAGCGTCTCGACCCGGAGCCCGGCGCGCGCCGCCGCCCGCACGGCGTCGGTGACGACGAGCCGGGTCTCGGCGAGGTGCGGCGAGCACGTCACGTAGGCGACGACCCCGCCGGGTCGCACGGCGCGCAGCGCGGAGCCGAGCAGCTCGCGCTGCAGCGCGGACAGCGGCGCGACGTCCGCCGGCGTGCGCCGCCAGCGCGACTCGGGCCGCCGGCGCAGGGCACCCAGACCCGTGCACGGGGCGTCGACCATGACGCGGTCGTACGCGCCGGGCTCGTCCTCGCCGACCGTGCGGCCGTCGCCGACGCGCACCGCCTCGACCGCCGAGCGCGCCGCGCGCACCGACTGCTCGACGAGGCGGGCGCGGTGCGGCTGCACCTCGTTCGCGACCAGCCGCGCGCCGCGTCCGGCCGCGAGGGCGGCGAGCAGGGCCGCCTTCCCGCCCGGGCCCGCGCACAGGTCTAGCCAGCGCTCGTCGCGGCCCTCGAGCGGGGCGGCGGCCAGCGCCAGGGCGACCGCCTGGCTGCCCTCGTCCTGCACCCCGGCCCGCGCCTCGCGGACCGCGGCCAGCGCTGCGGGGTCTCCCCCGCCCTCCAGCACGACGGCCGTCGGGGTGAGCCCACCCGCTCGTGCGCCCTCGCCGGCCTCGTCGAGCAGGGCCGCCCGGTCCACCAGGCCGGGGCGCGCGACGAGCGTCACGCGCGGCGCCTCGTCGTCGGCGACGAGCAGGTCCCGCAGCTCGTCGGCGGAGCGCCCGTGACCGACGAGAGCCTCGCGCAGCGCCCGCACGACCCAGGCCGGGTGGCTCTCCACCACGGCCAGCCGCGCGTCGGGGTCGGTGCCCCGCGGGTCCGCCGCGTCCGCGACGCGCGCCAGCCACGTGTCGAGGTCGTCGCGGCCGACCGTGCGCAGCACCGCGTTGACGAACTGCGACGCGCCGGTGCCCACGCGCTCCCGGCCGAGCCCGACGGTCTCGGACACGGCGGCGTGGGGCGGCACGCGCATCCCCAGCAGCTGGTGCGCGCCGAGCCGCAGGAGGTCGAGCACCGGCGGGTCGATGCGGTCGACCGGCCGGTCGGCCGCGACGGCCAGGATCGCGTCGTACCGGCCGCGCAGGCGCAGCGTGCCGTAGGTGAGCTCGGTGGCGAAGCCCGCGTCGCGGCCGCGGATCCCGCGCTCGCGCAGCAGGGGCGGCAGGACGAGGTTGGCGTAGGCGTCGGAGCCGTGCACCTCGCGCAGCACGTCGAACGCCACGCCGCGCGCCGGGTCGCCCGAGCGACGTCGCTGGGACGGCGCGGCGGCCGAGCGCTGCGTGCGGCCCTGCGAGCGCGCCGCCCCGCGCTGG
>NZ_HE978588.1:2601128-2602902 GCF_000312005.1 Cellulomonas massiliensis JC225 | reverse complement strand
GGACCCGTCGCTCATGCCGCCGCCCCAGCCGCAGGCCCGGCTCGAGGCGCGCGCCGCGCGCCCAGTCCGCGGCCGCCATCGCTCGCTTGCCCGGCGCGGTCACCAGGCCGAGGCGGACGGCCCCGGACCCCGCGCCGACCAGCACGTCGCGCCGCCCCACCCGCACCTCGCCCGGAGCGAGGTCGTCGACGTCGGCGGCGACCTCGACCGGACCGAGGCCGAGCCGGGCGCCGTCCGGCAGCGTCGTCCACGCCCCCGGGGCGGGCGTGCAGCCCCGGACCAGCCGGTCGATCGCGTACGCCGGACGCTCCCAGCGGACCTGCGCGTCAGCGACCTCGAGCTTCGGTGCGTGCGAGACGCCGTCCGCCGGCTGCGGGACGGCGACGAGCTCGCCGTCCTCGATGCCGTCGAGCGTCCGGACGAGCAGCGCCGCACCCGCGGCGGCGAGCCGCTCCAGGAGGTCGCCGGCGGTGTCGCGCGGGCGGACCTGCTCGGTGAAGGACCCGAACACGGGGCCCGTGTCGAGGCCTTCCTCGATCCGGAAGGTCGACGCGCCGGTGACCTCGTCGCCGGCGATGAGCGCGTGCTGGACGGGCGCGGCGCCGCGCCACGCCGGCAGCACGGAGAAGTGCAGGTTGACCCAGCCGTGGCGCGGCACGTCGAGCACCTCGCGCGGCAGCAGGGCGCCGTACGCGACCACGGGGGCGGCGTCGAGCGCGAGCGAGCGCAGGCGCTCCTGCAGCTCGGGGTCGCGCGGGCGGCCCGTGAGCACCTCCACGCCGGCGTCGAGCGCGGCCTGCTTCACGGGGCTCGGGGTCAGCGCTCGTCCCCGGCCCACCGGGGCGTCCGGGCGCGTGAGCACCGCCACGACCTCGTGCCGCGAGCCGAGCAGGGCCTGCAACGACGGGACCGCGGGCGCAGGCGTGCCGGCGAACAGGAGGCGCATGGCGTCGATCCTAGGTGGGCTCCGCGCCGGGTCCCCGCTCGCCGCCGGCGGGGCCGGGACCGTGGGAGTCACCGGCCGGGGTCAGCAGACCACGGGCGGCGAGGTCGCGCCGCAGGGTGGCGGCGTCGCGGAAGAGCAGCGCGTCCAGCCCTGCGGCGGCGCCCGCGGCGACGTTCGGGGGCGAGTCGTCGACGAACACCGTGGCCGCCGGGTCGAGGTCGAACCGCTCGACGAGGAGCGCGAAGATCGCCGGGTCGGGCTTGGCGAGACCCACCTCGCCGGAGACGAGCACGCCCTCCAGCAGGCCGATCGCGGGCGCCGCCGGCTCCGCGTGGTGGAAGGTCTCGGCGGACCAGTTCGTCAGGCCGAGCAGCCGGACGCCCGCCGCGCGCAGCTCGGAGACGAGGGCGTGCATGCCCGGCACCGGCCCCAGCAGCGAGTCGGCGAAGTGCGTCACGTAGAGGTCGAGCGCCGCGACGTGGTGCGGGTGCGAGCGCTGGACCTGCGCTCGGGCGGCCGCCCACGGCAGCCCGGCGTCCGTCGCGTGCGCGAGCCGCTCGAACGGCACGTCCGCGAAGAACGCGTCGACGTCGTCCGGTGCGAGGCGGCCGTGGTACGCGGCCCGCGGGTCCCAGCGGACCAGCACGTTGCCGAGGTCGAGCACGACGGTCGTCGGGGCGGTCCTGGTCACGCGATCTCCTGCGGGTCGAGCTGGATCCGGACGCTGCCGCCCTCGCGCCGGGCGCTGCGCACGGCGGCGGACGCGGCCAGGGCGCGCGCCAGCGCCGCGCCCTCGGTGCGCGGCACGCGGACGAGGGCGCGCACGTC
>NZ_HE978588.1:2595651-2600856 GCF_000312005.1 Cellulomonas massiliensis JC225 | reverse complement strand
CGACCTGCACGAGGACGGGACCCTGCGGGAGGGCGTCCCGGATCGCGCGCCACGCCGGCGCGGGCAGGCGGGCCGTGGCGGCGGGACCCTCCCGTGCGAGCTCGACCGCGTCGAGGGCCCGGACCCGCGGCGCGCGGGCGCGGACGGTCGCCCGCTCCGCCACGACGGGGTGCGCCCAGCCGCTCGCGACCCAGGCCTGCGCCTCGACCGAGCGGCCGAGCCCGCCGACGAGCAGCGCGGCGCCCTCCAGCTCGCTGCGCAGCGCGAGCACCTCCCGCACGTGCGGGTACGGCGCGCGCGGCTCGCCGTGCAGCGGGTCGTCGTCGTCCCAGCAGACGACCAGGCCCAGGTCGCGGACCGGCGCGAACGCCGAGGCGCGCGTGCCGACGACGACGCGCGCGAGGCCGCGCTCGACGGCGAGGAAGGCGCGGTACCGCGCCGCCGGGCCGTCGTCGGCGCCGAGCCGCACGGCGCCGCCGGCCACCCCTGGTGCCCACCGGGGCACGCCGACACCGTCCAGCGCGTCCAGCACCCGCTCGGCGTCACGCGCGTCCGGCACGACGACGAGAGCCCCCCGGCCGCCCACGACCGCGGCGGCGACCGCCTGCGCGACGGCGTCGGGCCAGCGCTCGCCGGCGGGGCCCGGCAGCGCCGTCCAGACCGCACGGGGCGCACCGCCCGCGGTGAGGTGCTGCAGGAACGCGGGACCGCCGCGGTACGGCGCCCACGCGTGCCCCGCGAGCGAGGGCGGCGACGGCTCGCCGCCCTCCTGCACGGGCTCCGCCTCGACGCGCGCGTGCCGGGGCGGGACGGCCAGGCGCAGGACGTCGCTCAGCGTCCCCGCCCAGCGGTCCGCGACGGCGCGCGCGAGCCGGTGGACCGCGGGCGTGAGGACGGGCTCGGCCGAGACGACGCGCCGCAGCGGCGCCAGCGGCCCGTCGTGCTCCGCCTCCTGCGCCCGCTCCAGCAGGAACCCGTCGACGTCACGGCCGGCGAAGCGCACCTTCACCCGCACGCCGGGGCGCGCGTCCTCGTCGAGCGCCGCGGGCACGAGGTAGTCGAACGGGTGGTCCAGGTGGGCGGGCGCCAGGTCGAGCGCCACGCGGGCGACCGGAGCGACGGCGGCGGGCTCGACCCCCGGGGACCGGGGACGGCGGCGCCGCGGCACGGGGAGCCCCTCGAGCTCCAGCTGCTGCGCCGTCACGTCCACGGGGTCATCTCACCACCCGTCGCCCACGCCGCGCCCTGCGTCGGACGAGCGCGCCGGGGCGGGCGGGTCAGCCGATCGCCTGCTGCAGGTCCGCGACGCGGTCCGTGCGCTCCCACGTGAACTCGGGCAGCTCGCGGCCGAAGTGCCCGTAGGCCGCGGTCCGCCGGTAGACGGGCCGCAGCAGGTCCAGGTCGCGGATGATCGCCGCGGGGCGCAGGTCGAAGACCTCGCGGATCGCGGTGATGAGGCGGTCGTCGGGCACCGTGCCCGTGCCGAACGTCTCGACGTACAGGCCGACCGGGTGCGACTTGCCGATCGCGTAGGCGACCTGGACCTCGCACCGGCGCGCGAGCCCCGCCGCGACGACGTTCTTCGCCACCCAGCGCATCGCGTACGCCGCCGAGCGGTCGACCTTCGACGGGTCCTTGCCGGAGAACGCCCCGCCGCCGTGCCGGGCGAAGCCGCCGTACGTGTCGACGATGATCTTGCGGCCCGTGAGCCCGGCGTCGCCCTGCGGGCCGCCGACGACGAACTGACCGGTGGGGTTGACGAGCAGGCGGTGGCGGCTGGTGTCGAGGTCGACCTGCTCGAGCACGGGCCTGACGACGAGCTCCTCGATCGCGGGCCGCAGCTGGTCGTCCAGCCGCACGTCCGGGTCGTGCTGCGTCGAGAGCACCACGGTGTCGAGCCCGACCGCCCGGTCGCCCTCGTACGCGATCGTCACCTGCGTCTTGCCGTCGGGCCGCAGCCCGGGCACGTCGCCCGTGCGGCGCACGTGGGCGAGGCGTTCGGCGAGCCGGTGGGACAGCCAGATCGGCAGCGGCAGCAGCGACGGCGTGTCGTCGCAGGCGTACCCGAACATCAGCCCCTGGTCGCCCGCGCCCTGGGCGTCGAGCGGGTCCATCGCCGAGCCGTCCACGCGCAGCTCGAGCGACTTGTCGACGCCCTGCGCGATGTCGGGCGACTGCTGCCCGATCGAGACCGAGACGCCGCACGACTCGCCGTCGAAGCCGATGTGCGACGAGGTGTAGCCGATCGTCCGGACGACCTCCCGGACGATCGCGGGGATCTCGACGTACGCGCTGGTCGTCACCTCGCCCGCGACGTGCACCAGCCCGGTCGTCACCATGGTCTCGACGGCGACGCGGGCGTGCGGGTCCTGCTCCAGCATGGCGTCCAGGATCGCGTCCGAGATCTGGTCGCAGACCTTGTCGGGGTGCCCCTCCGTGACCGACTCGGAGGTGAACAGGCGGGTGGCGGCCGACGTCATGGCGGTCACCCTACCTGCGCGCGCGAGCGCGCTCCCTCACGCGTCCAGCAGCGGCCGGACGGCGTCCCAGACGGCGTGCGCGACCTCGTCCTTCGTGCCGTCCGCGCGGGCCACGACCCGGCCCTCGCGGTCGACGACCACGACGTCGTTGGTGTCGGTCCCGAAGCCGACCCGCTCCCCCACCGCGTTGACGACGAGCAGGTCGGCGCCCTTGCGGCGGGCCTTCGCCACGCCGTGGTCGAGCACGCTGCCGTGCGCGTCCCCGGTCTCGGCCGCGAACCCGACGACCACCTGGCCGTCGCGCAGGCGGTCGCGCGCGAGCTCGGCCAGGACGTCGGGGTTCTCGACGAGCTCGATCGTCGGCGCGACGCCGTCGGCGCGCTTCTTGATCTTGTCCGCCGCCGGGTTCACGGGCCGGAAGTCGGACACCGCGGCGGCCATGACGACGACGTCCGCGTCCTTGGCGGCGGCCCGGACCGCGTCCCGCAGCTCGGCCGTCGTGCCGACCCGCACGACCTCGGACCCGGCGGGCGGCACGTCGATGTTCGCGGCGACGAGCGTGACCTGCGCGCCGCGCGCCGCGGCCGCCCGTGCAAGGGCGACGCCCTGGCGGCCGGACGAGCGGTTCCCGAGGAAGCGGACGGGGTCGAGCGGCTCGCGGGTGCCGCCGGCGGAGACGACGACGCGGCGGCCGGCGAGGTCCTCGCCCCGCCCGTGCACCAGCGCGAGGGCCGCGGCCGCGATCACCTCGGGCTCCGGCAGCCGGCCGGGTCCGGTGTCGGCGCCGGTGAGCCGGCCGGACGCGGGCTCGAGCACGTGGACGCCCCGGGCGCGCAGCGTCGCGACGTTCGCGACGGTCGCGGGGTGCTCCCACATCTCGGTGTGCATCGCCGGGGCCAGCAGCACCGGCGCGCGCGTGACGAGCAGCGTGGCCGTGAGCAGGTCGTCCGCGCGGCCGGCCGCAGCCCGCGCCAGCAGGTCCGCCGTCGCCGGTGCGACGACGACGAGTTCGGCGCGCTGGCCGATGGCGACGTGCGCCACCTGGTCGACGTCCTCGAACACGTGCGTCGTCACCGGCTGCCCGGAGAGCGCCTCCCAGGTCGCGCGGCCCACGAACTCGAGCGCGGACGGCGTTGGGACGACGCGGACCTCGTGGCCCGCCTCCCGCAGGAGGCGCAGCAGCAGGACCGCCTTGTAGGCGGCGATCCCGCCCGCGACGCCGAGGACGACCCGCATCGTGGGGGTCTTACTCCTCCGTGGAGCGGGCGGCGAGCAGGCCGCCGTCGATCTCGCGCATGGCGATCGACAGGGGCTTCTCCTGCGGCCGGGTCTCGACGAGGGGGCCGACGTACTCGAGCAGGCCCTCGTTGAGCTGCGAGTAGTACGCGTTGATCTGGCGCGCGCGCTTGGCCGAGTACAGGACGAGCGCGTACTTGGAGTCGGCGCGCTCGAGCAGGTCGTCGATGGGCGGGTCGGTGATGCCGGTGGGGGCGGCGACGGTTCCGGACACAGTGGTCTCCCGGGTTTCGTAAGGGGTGAGGCTCAGATGACCTACAACAAGTCTACCCGGTGGTCACACCCATCACGCGGACGAGCTCGTCGGTCGCCCGCGCCACGTCGTCGTTGACGATGACGTGGTCGAACTCGCCCTCGGCCGCCATCTCGACCCGGGCGGTCTCGAGGCGGCGTGCCCGCTCCTCCTCGTCCTCGGTGCCGCGGCCGACGAGCCGGCGGACCAGCTCGTCGAAGGACGGCGGCGCGAGGAAGACGAAGAACGCGCCCGGCATGGTGTCGCGCACCTGCCGCGCCCCCTGCAGGTCGATCTCGAGCAACGCGGGCTCGCCGGCCGCCAGGCGCTCCTCGACGGGGCGCCGGGGCGTGCCGTAACGGTGCCGGCCGTGGACGACGGCCCACTCCAGCAGCTCGCCCTCGGCGACCATGCGGTCGAACTCGTCGGGCGAGACGAACCGGTAGTGGACCCCGTCGACCTCTCCGGGCCGCGGCGGACGCGTGGTCGCCGAGACCGAGAGCCAGACCTGCGGGTAGCGGGCGCGCACGTCGGCCGAGACGGTCCCCTTGCCGACGGCCGTCGGCCCGGCGAGAACGGTGAGCCGGGCAGGCGTCGTCGTCATGGGTGGTGCGGTGCTCCTCGTGCGGGGTGGGCGCGTGGCGCCGGGGGTACGGCCGGCTCAGCCGAAGCGCGAGACCAGCGCGTCGACCTGGTGGGGGCCCAGGCCGCGCACGCGACGCGTCTCCGAGATGCCGATCTCGGACATGATCTCACGGGCCTTCACCTTGCCGATGCCCGGCAGCGACTCGAGCAGCGAGACGACCTTGAGCTTGCCGATCGTCTCGTCCTGCTGCCCCTGGGCGATCACCTCCGAGAGCGATCCCTGCGAGTACTTGAGGCGGTTCTTCACCTCGGCACGGGCCTGCCGGGCGGCGGCGGCCTTCTGCAGCGCTGCAGCGCGCTGTTCGGGAGTCAGCGGAGGAAGAGCCACGCGCGTCACCTTCTCGTCTCGGACCTGACCTGCGAGCCCGGCCTCTTCGGGCAGCGGCCGTGGTTCCGAACCTAGCGACCACCCGGGTGGGCGGCAACGCGGACGCGCCCGACGCGCCGCGCCGACCAGCGACGACGCCGGGCCGTCGGGCGGCCCGGCGCCTCAGGCCGCGGTCTCCCGCAGCGCGCGCGTCGCCTCGTCCGCCGCGTCGCGGGCGGCCGCCC
>NZ_HE978588.1:2563609-2595077 GCF_000312005.1 Cellulomonas massiliensis JC225 | reverse complement strand
CCTGGCGGCGCGCCGCGCCGAACACCTGGGCGAGCTCGCGGGGGCCGGCGCCCTGCGCACCGACGCCCGGTGCGAGCAGCGGCCCGTTCACGGCGACGAGGTCCGTGCCGGTGCGCAGCGCCGCGTCGCCGACCGTAGCGCCCACGACGAGGCCGACGGAGCCCATCGGCGCGGCGCCCGCGTTCGCCGCGGCGGCGTGCGCGGCAGTGGTGGCCGCGACGGTCGCGCCGTCCGGGGTCCGGGCGTGCTGCACCTCGGCGCCCTCGGGGTTCGACGTCAGGCACAGGACGAACAGCCCGCGACCGGTCGCACGCGCGAGCTCGACCGCCGGGGCGAGCGACCCGAACCCCAGGTACGGCGAGACGGTGAGCGCGTCGCCCGCCAGCGGCGAGCCGTCGGCGAGGAACGCGTCGGCGTACGCCCCCATCGTCGAGCCGATGTCGCCCCGCTTCGCGTCCACGAGGACGAGCGTGCCGGTGTCCCGGCCCGCCGCGACGACCTCCTCCAGCGCGGCGACGCCCGCCGAGCCGTGCCGCTCGAAGAAGGCCGCCTGCGGCTTGACCGCCGCCACCCGTCCCGCGACCGCCTCCATGACCGTGAGCGCGAACCGGCGCACGCCCCGCGCGTCGTCGGTCAGGCCCCACTGCGCGAGCAGGCTCGCGTGCGGGTCGATGCCGACGCACAGCGGCCCGTGCGCGTCCATCGCGGCCGCGAGCCGGGCGCCGAACGGCTCGCGCGCCGCCGCGGGCGCCGTCACGCCGGCACCTGCGTCCGCCGGTTGCGGCGTTCGTCGGCCGCCTCGGTGTGCTCCTGCAGGCTCCAGACCCGGAACGGCCCGGCCTGGGCCGCCTCGATCGCCTGCACGGCGGCGCCGAGCTGCTGCACGGTCGTGACGATCGCCTTGTCGGCGGCGGTGGTGGCCGCGCGGATCTCGTAGCCGTCGGCGCGCGCGCCCTGGCCCGAGGGCGTGTTGACCACCATGTCGACCTCGCCGGCGGTGATGAGGTCGACGATCGTCTCGGCGCCCGTGCGGCGGCCCACCGAGAACTTGGTGACGGTCGTCGACGCGATGCCGTTGCGGTGCAGGACGGCGGCCGTCCCCTCGGTCGCGAGGATCTCGAAGCCGAGCTCGGTCAGGCGCTTGGCCGGCAGGACGATCGAGCGCTTGTCCCGGTCCGCGACCGAGATGAACACCCGCCCGCTCGTCGGGAGCCCGCCGAAGGCCGCCTCCTGGGACTTCGCGAACGCCGTCGGGAAGTCGACGTCGAAGCCCATGACCTCGCCGGTCGAGCGCATCTCCGGCCCCAGGACGGTGTCGACCACGTGGCCGGCGCCGGTGCGGAACCGCTTGAAGGGCAGCACCGCCTCCTTGACCGCGATGGGCGAGTCGAGGTCGAGCACGCTCGCGTCCTCGAGCGGCAGCAGGCCCTCGGCCCGCAGCTGCGCGATGGTGCGGCCGGCCATGACGTGCGCGGCGGCCTTCGCGAGCGACACCCCGGTCGCCTTGGACACGAACGGGACCGTGCGCGACGCCCGCGGGTTCGCCTCGAGCACGTAGAGGACGTCCGAGACGAGCGCGAACTGGATGTTGAGCAGGCCGTGCACCCCGACGCCCCGCGCGATCGCCTCGGTCGAGAGGCGGATGCGCTCGAGCTCCTGCACGGAGAGGGTCACCGGCGGGAGCGCGCACGCCGAGTCGCCGGAGTGGATGCCGGCCTCCTCGATGTGCTCCATGACGCCGCCGAGGAACAGCTCGTGACCGTCGAACAGCGCGTCCACGTCGATCTCGATCGCGTCGTCGAGGAAGCGGTCGATGAGCAGCGGCGGCAGCGTGCCCGCCCGGCCCCCGTCGGCGAGGTTGTCCAGCGCGCGCTGCACGTACTCGGTGAGGTGCTGCTCGTCGTAGACGATCTCCATCCCGCGCCCGCCGAGCACGTAGGACGGGCGCACCAGCACCGGGTACCCGATCCGCCGCGCGGTCTCCTTGGCGCCCGAGAGCGTCGTGGCGGTGCCGAACGCCGGCGCGGGCAGCCCCGCGGCCTCGAGCACCTTGCCGAACTCGCCGCGGTCCTCGGCGGCGTCGATCGCCGCCGGCGAGGTGCCGAGGATCGGCAGGCCGGCGTCCTGCAGACGCTGGGCCAGCGCCAGCGGCGTCTGCCCGCCGAGCGTGACGATGAGCCCGGCGACCGGGCCGGCGGCGGCCTCGGCCGCGTAGACCTCCAGCACGTCCTCGAACGTGAGCGGCTCGAAGTAGAGCCGGTCGGAGGTGTCGTAGTCCGTCGACACGGTCTCGGGGTTGCAGTTGACCATGACGGTCTCGTACTCGCCCTTGAGCGCCAGCGCGGCGTGGACGCACGAGTAGTCGAACTCGATGCCCTGGCCGATGCGGTTGGGCCCGGAGCCGAGGATGAGGATCGCCGGCCGCGTGCGCGGGGCGACCTCGGTCTCCTCGTCGTAGGACGAGTAGTGGTACGGCGTGCGCGCCGCGAACTCGGCGGCGCACGTGTCGACCGTCTTGTAGACGGGGCGCAGGCCGACGGCGTGCCGCGCGCGGCGCACCGACTCCTCGCTCGTCCCGCGCAGCTCGGCGACCTGGGCGTCGGACAGGCCGTGCCGCTTGGCGTGCAGGAGCACCTCGCGCGTGAGCGCCTCGGCCGTGCGGGTCGCCTCCGCGACCTCGTTGACGAGCTCCACCTGGTCGAGGAACCAGGGGTCGATGCCCGTGCGGGCGTACACGGTCTCGAGGTCGACCCCGGCGCGCAGCACCTGCTGCACGTCCACCAGGCGGTGGTCGGTCGGCCGCGCGATGGACTCGACGAGCGCGTCGAGCTCCTCCCCCGTCGCCGGCTCGCCGGCCCAGTGGAACACGGAGCCCTTCTTGTCGATCGACCGCATCGCCTTGCCGAGGGCCTCGGTGAAATTCCGGCCCATCGCCATCGCCTCGCCGACCGACTTCATGGTCGTCGTGAGCGTCGGGTCGGCGGCCGGGAACTTCTCGAACGCGAACCGCGGGACCTTGACGACGACGTAGTCGAGCGTGGGCTCGAACGACGCCGGGGTCGAGCCGGTGATGTCGTTCGGGATCTCGTCGAGCGTGTAGCCCACGGCGAGCTTCGCGGCGATCTTCGCGATCGGGAAGCCCGTCGCCTTCGAGGCGAGCGCGGACGAGCGGGAGACGCGGGGGTTCATCTCGATGACGACGACGCGCCCCGTGGTCGGCTCGACCGCGAACTGGATGTTGCAGCCCCCGGTGTCCACGCCCACCTCGCGGATGACCGCGATGCCGATGTCGCGCAGGCGCTGGTACTCGCGGTCCGTGAGGGTCAGCGCGGGCGCGACCGTCACGGAGTCGCCGGTGTGCACGCCGACCGGGTCGACGTTCTCGATCGAGCACACGACCACGACGTTGTCGTTCTTGTCGCGCATGAGCTCGAGCTCGTACTCCTTCCAGCCGAGGATCGACTCCTCCAGGAGCACCTCGGTGGTCGGCGAGTAGTGCAGGCCCTGCCCGACGATGCGCCGCAGGTCGTCCTCGTCGTAGGCGATGCCGGAGCCGAGGCCGCCCATCGTGAACGACGGGCGCACGACCACCGGGTAGCCGAGGTCCTCGACGGCCGCCAGGGCGTCGTCCATGGTGTGCACGATCGCCGAGCGCGCGGACTCGCCGCCGCAGACCTCGACGACCTGCTTGAACTGCTCGCGGTCCTCGCCCTTCTGGATGGCCGGGATGTTCGCGCCGATGAGCTCGACGTCGTACCTCGCGAGCACGCCCGCCTCGTCCAGCGCGATGGCGGCGTTGAGGGCCGTCTGCCCGCCGAGCGTCGGCAGGATCGCGTCGGGGCGCTCCTTCGCGATGATCGAGGTGAGCACCTCGGTCGTGATCGGCTCGACGTAGGTCGCGTCGGCGAACTCGGGGTCCGTCATGATCGTCGCCGGGTTGGAGTTCACGAGGACGACCCGCAGGCCCTCCTCCTTGAGCACGCGGCACGCCTGGGTGCCCGAGTAGTCGAACTCGCAGGCCTGCCCGATGACGATCGGGCCGGACCCGATGACGAGGACGCTGGAGATGTCGGTGCGGCGAGGCATCAGGCGGCGCCCTTCGTGTCGTGCATGAGGTCGAGGAAGCGGTCGAACAAGTAGGCGGCGTCGTGCGGGCCGGCCGCCGCCTCGGGGTGGTACTGCACCGAGAAGGCGGGCAGGTCGAGCGCCTGCAGGCCCTCGACCACGTCGTCGTTGAGGTCGACGTGGCTCACGACGACGCGCCCGTAGCGCCCGCCGTCGTGCGGCGCGGCCGTCTCCCCGTCGAGCGGGGCGTCGACCGCGAAGCCGTGGTTGTGCGCCGTGATCTCGACCTTGCCGGTGGCGCGGTCGACGACCGGCTGGTTCACGCCGCGGTGGCCGTAGCCCAGCTTGTAGGTGCCGAAGCCGAGCGCCCGCCCGAGCAGCTGGTTGCCGTAGCAGATGCCGAAGAACGGGATCCGCCGGTCGAGCACGTCGCGCAGCAGCTCGATCTCGTGCGTCGCGGCCGCCGGGTCGCCCGGGCCGTTCGAGAAGAAGACGCCGTCGGGCTGCACCGCGAGCACCTCGTCGATCGACGCGGTCGAGGGCAGCACGTGCACCCGGATGCCACGCTCGGCCATCCGCTGCGGGGTCATCGCCTTGATGCCGAGGTCCACCGCGGCGACGGTCGCCACGGGCTCGGCGAGCGGCTCGCCGTCGGGCCCGAGCGGCTCGACGACGTACGCCTCCTGCGTCGTCACCTCGCCCGCGAGGTCGGCGCCCGCCATCGCGGGCGCGGACCGGACCTCGGCGAGCAGGTCGTCGGTGGGGCGGCGCTCGCCGTCCGTGGCCAGCGCGTCCCCGGAGAAGACGCCGGCGCGCATGACGCCGCGCTCGCGCAGGTGGCGCGTGAGGGCGCGGGTGTCGATGCCGCTGATCCCGACGACGCCCTGCGCGGCGAGCTCGTCGTCGAGCGTGCGGCGCGAGCGCCAGCTCGACGCGCGGCGCGCGGGGTCGCGCACGACGTAGCCGGCGACCCAGATGCGGCCGCTCTCGGGGTCCTCGTCGTTGACACCGGTGTTGCCGACGTGCGGCGCGGTCATGACGACGATCTGGCGGTGGTACGACGGGTCGGTGAGCGTCTCCTGGTAGCCGGTCATGCCGGTGTTGAAGACGATCTCGCCGAGGGTGGTGCCGGTCGCGCCGTACGCCTCGCCGGTGAACGTGCGCCCGTCCTCGAGGACGAGCACTGCTGCCTGCGTCATCAGCTCTCCTGTGCCCCGGCCGTGCCGGGCGTGGTGGTGATCAGGTCGGTGACGGCCGCGACGAGGCGCGGCCGGTCGGCGGCGTGCCGGGGGCGCAGGCCGGTGTCCAGCCCGCGCGCGTCGTCGGCGTCCGCCTGCCAGGTGAGGACCACGAGGCCGTCGCCGGCGACGACCTTCCCGGCGATGCCGGGAGCGGTCGAGGCCGAGCGCAGCGCCGTGGCCGGGATGAACACGTCCTGCGCTCCCGTGCGGCGGATCTGCACGCCCGCGTCGTAGACCTCGACGCTGGCGGGGCTGCGCACGCCCAGGTCAGCCGCCGCGACGCGGTCGAGCCAGTCGCCGGCCCGGGTCGTCGAGACGTACGTCGCCTCGACCGGCTCCCCCCGCCGCGCGCCCAGCTCGGTGGGCCGCTGGGGCAGGTGCGCGACGAGCGGCGCCGTGGCCGCGGCTCGTCGTCGCCAGCCGCGTCGCATCGCCCACAGCGCGAGGACGACGACCAGGACGCAGGCGGCGGTCGCCGCGAGCTGCCTCACGCGATCACCACCTGGTCGTCGCAGGCGCCGCCGTCGAGCACCGTGGCCCGCCCGCGCAGGAAGGTCGCGATGACGCAGCCGGAGATCTCGCGGCCGCGCAGCGGCGTGTTCGAGCTCTGCGTGCCCTGCGTGCGCGGGTCGACCGTCCGGCGCACGTTCGGGTCGACGAGCGTGAGGTTTGCCGGCTCCCCCACCGCGATCGGCCGGCCGTGGTCGGTGACGCGGCCGATCTCGGCGGGCTTGGTCGACAGGACCCGGGCGACGTCCGCCCACGTGAACCGGCCGGTGTCGACCATGACCTCCTGGACGACCGAGAGCGCGGTCTCCAGCCCGGTCATGCCGAACGCGGCGGCCGCCCACTCGCAGTCCTTGTCCTCGCGGGCGTGCGGCGCGTGGTCCGTGGCGACGATGTCGATCGTGCCGTCCTCGAGTCCCGCGCGGACCGCCTCGACGTCCCGCTGCGTGCGCAGCGGCGGGTTCACCTTGAACACCGGGTCGTAGCCGCGCACGAGCTCGTCGGTGAGCAGCAGGTGGTGCGGCGTCACCTCGGCGGTCACGTCGATCCCCCGCGACTTCGCCCACCGGACGATCTCGACGGAGCCGGCGGTGGACAGGTGGCAGACGTGCAGGCGCGAGCCGACGTGCTCGGCGAGCAGCACGTCGCGGGCGATGATCGCCTCCTCGGCCACCGCCGGCCAGCCCGCGAGCCCGAGCTCCGCCGAGACGACGCCCTCGTGCATCTGCGAGCCCTCGGTGAGCCGCGGCTCCTGCGCGTGCTGCGCGACGACGCCGTCGAAGGCCTTGACGTACTCCAGCGCGCGCCGCATCACGACGGGGTCGTGCACGCAGCGGCCGTCGTCCGAGAAGACCCGCACGTGCGCCTGGGAGTGGGCCATCGCGCCGAGCTCCGCGAGCCGCTCGCCCTCCAGCCCGACCGTCACCGCGCCCACCGGGTGCACGTCGGCCCAGCCCGCGTCGCGGCCGAGCCGCCACACCTGCTCGACCACGCCCGCGGTGTCCTGCGTCGGCGTCGTGTTCGCCATCGCGTGGACCGCGGTGAAGCCGCCGAGGGCGGCGGCCCGCGTGCCGGAGCGGATCGTCTCGGCGTCCTCGCGGCCCGGCTCGCGCAGGTGCGTGTGCAGGTCGACCAGCCCGGGCAGCAGGACGAGCCCGTGGGCGTCGACCTGCGTGACGTCGCCCCGGTCGCGCGCCGCGGCGGCCTCGTCGCCCAGGGCCGCGACGACCCCGTCGGCGAGCAGCACGTCGGTCGTGCCGTCGCCGAGCGGCGAGGCGTCGCGCAGGAGGTAGCTCGTCACTGGTCCACCTTCGTCTCGGTCCGGGCGCCCGCCGGGGCGCCCGCGGCGCTCCCGCCGGCCAGCAGGAGGTACAGCACGGCCATCCGCACGGCGACGCCGTTCGCCACCTGCTCGACGATCACCGCGCGCGGCGAGTCGGCGGCGTCCGCCGTGATCTCCAGGCCGCGGTTCATCGGGCCGGGGTGCAGGACGATCGCGTGCTCCGGCAGCGCCGCGAGCCGGCGCGCGTCGAGGCCGTACGCCCGCGAGTACTCCAGCGGGCTCGGGAAGAAGCCGCCTCCACCGCTCGACATCCGCTCGCGCTGGACGCGCAGCATCATGACCGCGTCCGGCTTGTCGTCCGCGATGGCCTCGTCCAGGTGGTACGAGACGCGTGCCGGCCACGCCTCGACCCCGACGGGAACCAGCGTCGGCGGCGCGACGAGCGTCACCTGCGCGCCGAGCGTGTGCAGCAGCTGGACGTTCGAGCGGGCGACCCGGCTGTGCAGCACGTCCCCCACGATCGCGACGCGCAGCCCCTCGAGCGCGCGCCCCGGCGCGTCCGCGCCCTCGCCGACGAGGTGCCGGCGCAGCGTGAACGCGTCGAGCAGCGCCTGCGTGGGGTGCTGGTGCGTGCCGTCGCCGGCGTTGACCACCGCCCCGTCGGTCCAGCCCGACGTCGCCAGGCGGTGCGGCGCGCCGGACGCCTGGTGGCGGATGACGACCGCGTCGGCCCCCATCGCCTGCAGCGTGAGCGCGGTGTCCTTGAGCGACTCCCCCTTCGAGACGCTCGAGCCCTTGGCGGAGAAGTTGATGACGTCGGCCGAGAGCCGCTTGGCCGCGGTCTCGAACGAGATGCGGGTGCGGGTCGAGTCCTCGAAGAAGAGGTTGACGACCGTGCGTCCCCGCAGCGTCGGCAGCTTCTTGATCTCGCGCGACTGGGTCTGCGCCATCTGGCCGGCCGTGTCCAGGATCCGCACCGCCTCGTCGAGGCTGAGGTCGGCGGCCGAGAGCAGGTGCCTCATCGCGCGGCCCCCTCGATCAGCACCGCGTCACGCCCGTCGGCCTCCTCGAGCAGGACGCGCACGCGCTCGGCCTGCGAGGTCGGCAGGTTCTTGCCGACGAAGTCCGCGCGGATCGGCAGCTCCCGGTGCCCGCGGTCGACGAGCGCGGCGAGCTGGACGGCGCGGGGGCGGCCGAGGTCGCTGATCGCGTCGAGCGCGGCGCGGATCGTCCGGCCGGAGAAGAGCACGTCGTCCACCAGGACGACGACCCGCTCGTCGATCCCGCCGGCGGGGATCCGCGTCGCGCCGATCGTGCGCGTCGGGTGCTGCGCGAGGTCGTCGCGGTACATCGTCACGTCGAGCGCGCCGACGAGGTCGTCCGCGACGAGCCCGGGCTCCACCTCGGCGAGCTTGCGGGCGAGCCGCTGCGCGAGCGGCAGGCCGCGGGTCGGGATGCCCAGCAGGACGACGTCGGAGCCGCCCTTGTTGCGCTCGAGGATCTCGTGCGCGATGCGGGTCAGCGCGCGGGCGATCTCCGCGGGGCCGAGGACGAGGGTGCCGCCGGGATCGGCGGGCGGGACGGCCGGTGCGAGGCCGTCGGCGGCCGGCTGCGAGGGCCGGTCCGCGGGCAGAGCGCTGCTCATGTGCCACTCCTTCCCCGCCTCACAGGACGGGCGTTAAAGGATGGTTGTCACCTCACCCTACCCCGGCGTGCGTGCTCGACCGCGGCGGTGTCCACGAGGCGTCGGTCACGCCCCGGCGGGCTCGCGCAGGCGACCCACCACCACGGTCGCGCCGACCTCCTCGTCCTGCACGACGCGCGTCCGGCAGCCCTCCGCCGCCAGCAGCGCCGCGGTGCCCGGTGCCTGCTGCTCGCTCGTCTCCACGAGCACCGCCGCACCCGGGGCGAGCCACGCCGCCATGGCGGCCGCGACCCGGCGGTGCACGTCGAGCCCGTCGCTCCCGCCGTCGAGCGCCACGAGTGGCTCGTGGTCGCGCGCCTCGGGCGGCATCATCGCGATGGCGGTGGTCGGCACGTACGGCGCGTTGACCGCGAGCACGGCCACCCGTCCGCGCAGGTCGGGCGGGAGCGCCGCGAACAGGTCGCCCTCGTGCACGCGGTCGGGTCGGAGGTTGCGGCGCGCGCAGGCCACCGCGACCGGGTCCACGTCGGCCGCATGCACCTCAGCGGACGGCACGCGGTGCTGGACGACCGCCCCGACGGCACCGGCGCCGCAGCACAGGTCGACCACGACGTCACCCGGACGGGTGAGGTCGCCGGCCCGGCGTGCGAGCAGCTCGGTGCGCCGGCGCGGGACGAAGACGCCGGGCCCGACGGCCAGGCGCAGCCCGTCGAACGCCACCCACCCGACGACGTGCTCGAGCGGCTCGCCCGCGAGGCGGCGTACCGTCATCGCCTCGAGGTGGGCGGGCGACGACGCCGAGGACCGCAGCACGCGCGCCTCGTCCTCCGCGAACACGCTGCCGACGGCCCGCAGCCGTGCGACCAGCGGGTCGGGCGGGCCGGTCGGGGCCGGGGCGGCGTCCATCGCGCTCATCGTAGGGTCGCCCGCGTCACCCGAATGCCGCTACAGGGCCGTGCGGGCGACGCCGATGTCGTGAGCATGCTCGGGACGGTTCCGACGTGGGTGAGCGTCGTGCAGCTGCTGGCTGCGGGGCTCGTCGTCGGCATCTGCGTCCTGCAGTGGATCTGGTGGCGCGGCGAGACGCGCAGCACCGGCGCGGTGTGGGCGATGCGTTGGTCCGCGGACATCGGCCTCATGCTCGTCGTCGGCGGCCTGTACCCCATGGTCGCGCCGGGGGTCGGGCGGGTCGTCGCCTCGTTCGCCTACCTGCTGCTCGTCGGCGGGTTCCTCGTCGTCGCGATCCCGGCCACCCGGGCGTTCGGCGCCGGGCCGAGCCCGCGGTGGTGGCTCGTGACGGCGACGGCCGTGCTCACCGCGGCCGGCGTGACCTGGTGGCTGCCCGCCACCGCTCCCCTGGACGGCGCCTACCCCTGGGTGACCGTCGCCCTGCTCCTGTGCCTCGCGGGCGTCACGCTCGCGTACGTCGTCGCGGCCCTCGGGCGCGCGCAGCTCACGCCGCTCGGCGCGCTCCTCGTCGTCGCCGGCGCCGAGTCCCTCGCCATGCTCACGGCGGGAGCGCTCCTGCCGCCCGACTCGGTCGGCGGCATGCTCGTCGCCCTGTGGCCCATCCCCGTCGCCGTGGCGCTCGGCGCCATGGCGCTGCGCCACCTGCGGCTCGCGCAGGAGCACGCGCAGCTGCAGCACACCATGCGCGACGCGACCGCCCAGCTCGCCAACGCCGCGTGGTTCGCGCGCGACGCCGACGCGCTGCTGCTCAAGGCGCGCGACGCCGCGCGCTCCGTCCTCGGCGACGACTCGATCGAGGCGTCGCTGCGCCCCATCTCGCACGGCCGCTTCGTGTGCGAGCTCTACTCCGCGGCCGGGCGCGACCAGGACGAGCAGGCCCGCGCCTTCCTCACCGACCTGGGCCACCTCGTGTCGGTCGCCGCCGAGCGGTACGCGCTCGCGGGCAAGCTCGAGCAGACCGCGTTCGCGGACCCGCTGACCCGGCTGCCCAACCGGCGCGCCGCCGAGCAGCACCTGCGCGAGATCCTCGAGCGCGCCAACGTGGAGCGGACGCGCGTCTCGCTCGTGTACTGCGACCTCGACGGCTTCAAGCGGATCAACGACGTGTGCGGCCACGCCGCGGGCGACAGCGTGCTCGTGCGGGTCGCGGAGTACCTGCGCTCGGCCGCCGGCGGCGAGGACACCTACGTGGGGCGGCTCGGCGGCGACGAGTTCGTCATGGTCATCGCGCGGGCGCCGTCCGACGCCGCGCTGGCCGAGCTCGCCCAGCAGCTGCGCGAGGGGTTCGTCGACCGCAGCGTGGGCACGCGGCCCGCGCGCCTGTCGGTCGGCGTCGCCACGTGGGTGCCCGGCGACGTCGTGGACCCGGACGCCCTCGTCCGGAACGCGGACACGGCGATGCTCGAGGCCAAGCGGTCCCGCAGCGGCTTCCGCGTCTACGACCGCGAGCTGCGCCGGCGCGTCGAGGTCTCCCACCACCGCCGCAACGCGCTGGAGGCCGCCGTCGAGGCCGGCGGCTTCGTCGCCCACTTCCAGCCGGTCGTCGACGCGCGCACGCTCGAGGTGGTCCAGGTCGAGACGCTGGCCCGCTGGGTCGACGGCGGCCAGCTCATGCTGCCCGCCGAGTGGCTGGACGTGGCCGAGGAGTCCGGGCTCATCGTCCCCATCGGCCTGGAGATGCTGCGGCAGGCGCGTGTCGCGCTGCAGCGCTTCCAGATGCCCGTCGCCGTCAACGTCTCCGCCCGCCAGCTGTCGGAGCCCGACGCGCTCGAGAAGCTCGAGGACGCGTGGGGCGACGCCTTCTGGGAGCACCTCACGCTCGAGATCACCGAGAGCACCCTCGTCAGCACCGCGGCCGCCGTCCCGATCCTGTCCGAGCTGCGCGCCCGCGGGGCGCAGATCGCCGTCGACGACTTCGGCACCGGCTACAGCTCGCTCGCGCGCCTGTCCCGGCTCCCGGTCGACGTCCTCAAGGTGGACCGCTCGTTCGTGCGCGACCTGGAGTCCGAGCGCGGCCGCTCGGTGGTGCGCACGATCATCGACCTGGCGCACGCCCACGGCCTGGAGGTCATCGCCGAGGGGGTCGAGCGCGCCTCCGACCTCGACGTCCTCGTCGAGCTCGGCGTCCGCCGGGTCCAGGGCAACTTCCTCGGCCGGGCGACGGCGCAGCTGCCCGTGCGCGGCCCGCGCCCGGAGGCGCTCCCCCAGCGCATCCGCGCCCTCCGGTCGGTGCCGACGCAGGGTCGGCTGCGCCGCGTCCGCGACGGCCAGGTCTGACCCCACCGCCTCGCCGTCCCGTCCTGGGACGACGACGCCCGCCGTGCTCCGTGGGAGCAGGGCGGGCGCCGCGAGAGTCGCGCAGGAGGTCAGGCCAGCAGCGTCGGCTTCAGGTCGACGACGCGACCGAGCAGGCCGTTGACGAAGGCGGGCGAGTCGTCCGTCGACAGGGTGCCGGCGAGCTCGACCGCCTCGGAGACCGCCACGGCGTCCGGGACGTCGTCGTTGTAGAGGACCTCCCACGTGCCCACGCGCAGCAGCGCGCGGTCGACCGCGGGCATCCGCTCCACCGTCCACCCGTGCGAGTGGGTCGCGAGGATCTCGTCGATGCGCTCGCGCCGCTCCGCGACGCCCTCGACGAGCTCGACCGCGTACTGCGGCAGAGCCGCCTCGGTGCCCGGCTCGGCGATCCGCCGGGCCAGCACCTCGAGCACGTCGAGCCCGCGCTGGTCGGCCTCGAAGAGGACGTCGACCGCCCGCTTGCGGGCCTTGGTCCGGGCGCCCACCTCAGTCGTTCACGCGGCCGAGGTAGCTGCCGTCGCGCGTGTCGACCTTGACCTTGGTGTTCGACTCGAGGAACAGGGGCACCTGGATCTCGTAGCCGGTCTCGAGCGTGGCGGGCTTCGTGCCGGCCGACGACCGGTCGCCCTGCAGGCCCGGCTCGGTGTAGGTCACCTCGAGCACGACCGACGGGGGCAGCTCGACGTAGAGCGGGACGCCCTCGTTCGTGGCGACGAGCGCGTTCTGGTTCTCGAGCATGAAGTTCGCCGCGTCGCCGACGGTCGCCGCCGGGACGTGCAGCTGGTCGTACGTGTCCGTGTCCATGAACACGAAGTCGTCGCCGTCCTTGTAGAGGTACTGCATGTCGCGCTTGTCGACGTTCGCGGTCTCGACCTTCACGCCCGCGTTGAACGTGCGGTCGACGACCTTGCCGGAGAGCACGTTCTTGAGCTTCGTGCGGACGAAGGCGCCGCCCTTGCCGGGCTTGACGTGCTGGAACTCCACGACGGTCCAGAGCTGGCCGTCGATCCGCAGCACGATGCCGTTCTTCAGGTCGTTGGTGGTCGCCACGATCCGTCCGTTCCTGTCGAGGTGGGGTGGGCCGCCCGCTGGCCGCCGAGCGGCCGCGGCGGCGACGAGCCCGTCCGGGCCGTCGTCCATCGTACCGCCAGCCCTCCGGCTCGCAGGAATCGGCCCCCACCGCCGGCCCGGGGTGCCGGCGGTCAGGACGGCGCGAGCGCCGCCAGCGCGAGCCGGTACGAGTCCTGCCCGAAGCCCGCGACGGTCCCCGTCGCGACCGGGCCCACCACCGAGACGTGGCGGAACGCCTCGCGCGCGTACGGATTGGACAGGTGCACCTCGACGAGCCGCAGCCCCGCGGTCGTGACCTGCGCCGCGGCGTCCCGCAGCGCGTAGGAGTAGTGCGTGAACGCGGCGGGGTTGAGCACGACGTCGGAGCGCGTGTCGACCGCCTCGTGGAGCCAGTGCACCAGCTCGGACTCGTCGTCGGTCTGGCGCACCTCCGCCTCGAGCCCCAGGCCCGCCGCCCAGCCGCGGACCGCGGCGGCGAGGTCGTCGAACGTCGCCGAGCCGTACACCTCCGGCTCACGGCTCCCGAGCCGCCCGAGGTTGGGACCGTTGAGCACCAGGACGCGCGTCATGGCGGGAGCCTAGAGCGCGACGAGCCGCGACGGCGGCGCCGCGCCCTCGCTGACCTCGGCGTACGCGGCGACCAGGAGCGTGGGGTCGGGCCCCTCGAGCCGCGTCGGCCGCGCCAGCCCCTCGAGCACGACGAAGCGGAGCAGGTCGCCGCGCGTCTTCTTGTCCCGGCGCATCGCCGTGAGCAGCTGCTCCCAGCGGTCGCCGCGGTACGTCGTCGGCAGGCCGAGGGCGGTCAGCACGGCGCGGTGCCGGTCGACGACCTCGTCGTCGAGCCGGCCGGCGAGCCGCGCCAGCTCGGCGACGAACACCATGCCGACCGACACCGCCGCGCCGTGGCGCCACTGGTAGCGCTCGACGTGCTCGATCGCGTGGGCGAAGGTGTGCCCGTAGTTGAGGATCTCGCGCAGCCCCGCCTCCCGCAGGTCCTCGCCGACGACGCGCGCCTTGACCGCGACCGCCCGCTCGATCAGCTCCAGCAGCACCGGGGACGACGAGGCCGCGACCGGGTCCTGCAGCAGCGCGACGTTCTGCTCGACGAGGTCGAGGATGCGCGGGTCGGCGATGAAGCCGCACTTGACCACCTCGGCGAGCCCGGCGACGAAGTCGTGGCGCGGCAGCGACTCCAGCGCCGACAGGTCGCACAGCACGCCCGCCGGGGGGTGGAACGACCCGACGAGGTTCTTGCCCTCCGCGGTGTTGATGCCGGTCTTGCCGCCGACCGCCGCGTCGACCATGCCGAGCACCGTCGTCGGCACGTGCACGACCGTGACGCCGCGCAGCCACGTCGCCGCGACGAAGCCCCCGAGGTCCGTCGTCGCGCCGCCGCCGACCGTGAGCACCGCGTCCGACCGCGTGAAGCCCGCCTGCCCGAGCACGCCCCACAGGAACGCGGCGACCTGCGCGGTCTTCGCCTCCTCGGCGTCCGGCACCTCCGCGCCGTACGCCTCGTACCCCGACGCCCGCAGGTCCTCCAGGATCGCGTCGGCCGTGGTGGCGAGCGCGGCGGGGTGCACGACGAGGACGCGCTGCACGCCGTCGCCGAGCAGCGGGGCGACCTCGCCGAGCAGCCGGTGCCCGATGACCACGTCGTACGGGCGCTCCCCCGCGACCGTCACGACCCGATGCTCGCCCGTCACGGCGCCTCCTGAACCGTCCGGCGGCGCTCGGCGAGGGCGTCCTCGACGAGCTCCGCGACCTGTGCGGGCGTCAGCCCGTCCGTGAGCACCCGCACGGTGGACACGGCCTCGTACACCGGGCGCCGCGCCTCCATGAGGGCCTGCCACTGCGCACGCGGGTTGCCGAGCAGCAGCGGCCGGGACTGGTTGAGCCCCACCCGCGGCGCCGCGTGCGCGAGCGAGACGTCGAGGAACACCACGACGCCGCCCTGCTCGGCGTACCCGGCCAGCAGCGCCTGCGTGCCCGGGTCCAGCACCGCGCCGCCGCCCAGCGCCAGCACCCCGTCGTGCTCGGCCACCGCCGCCGCGACCGCGGCCCGCTCGAGCGCGCGGAACGCCGGCTCGCCGTCCTCCACGAAGATGTCGGCGATGGTCCGGCCGCTCGTCGCCTCGACGTCCGCGTCCGTGTCGCGCGCCGCGAGCTGCCAGCGCTCCGCGAGGGCCGCCGCGACGGTCGACTTGCCCGACCCCGGAGGGCCGACGAGGACGACGGTGGGCTGGGGAGGCGTCACGACGGCAGGGTAGCCCGCGTCTCCGGTACCCCCGGCGGGTGTCCACGAGTACGCCGAGCGGGTGATTCGGGCGAAGGCCGACATCGGACCCTCATGCGACCTGCTCGCCGCGCCGAATGCGACGAGGACCTGTCGTGCGTCAGTGGAGGCGTCGTGAAGCTTCGAAGTGCCGTGTCAACCCTGGTCGGCGTCGCGCTGATCGTGAGCGGCCTCACGGCGACCGGCGCTGCCGCTGCCGGGCCGGAGTCGCCCACGGGACTGACGACCGGCGCGCTGGGCACCGACACCGTCTTCCGCTGGGACCGCGTGGACGGGGCGACGGGCTACACCGTCGAGCTCTCGGCCACCCCCGAGTTCGACGCGATCGTCGCCACGGCGAGCACGACCGCGCGGTCGTGGGTCCCCACGAGCGCGATCGACAGCAGCGCCGCCCGCACCCTGTACTGGCACGTCGCCGCGCACTCGTCCGGCGTGACGGCGGCGTCGCGCGGCGACTTCTCGGAGGCCTCTGTCCTCGAGCGTGACGCCACCCCGGCGCCCGCGCCCGTCGCCCCCGCCGACGGCTCCAGCGTCACGTACCCCGACGCCACGGTGTTCTCCTGGGGCGCGGTCCCGGGCGCCGTGACGTACACGCTCGAGTACTCCTCGAACCCAGACTTCCCGGCGGACGCCAACGTGACCAAGACGGTGTCGACGTCGTCGACCTCGTACTCGCTCACGGCGCCGCTCGCCCGCAAGGCCGGGGTCGACGACATCCGCTGGTACTGGCGCGTGCGCGCCAACGTCGCCAGCGGGTCGACGACGGTGGCCGGAGCGACGTCGGCGGCCAGCTCGTTCACGGTGGTCTGGCCGAGCGCAGCCTCCCGGCCGACTCCGCTCTCTCCGACCGACCCGACGCGGACCTACTCCGACCTGAGGTTCTCCTGGACCCCCGTCGTGGGCGCGTCGTACTACGAGGTCGTCGTCGGCACGGAGAAGACCGGTGACCTCGCGAACGGCACCGTCCTGCCGTCGTCCGTCCGGACGTCCGCGACGACGACCAGCACCACGTACGTGCCTCTCGACGCCATGCCGGACGCCGTCTACTACTGGCAGGTCACCGCCTTCGACGCGGCCGGGAACCCGGGCAAGCCCTCGGTGATCAGCGTGGTCACCAAGGACTGGGGTCTGCAGGTGCCTGACTCCGGCGCCAGCGACTCCTTCGCCAAGGCCTACCCCGCGCCGTCGTTCGGCACCTCCGACGCCGCGGCCCCGACGCAGGTGACGCTGCAGGACCTCGTGCTCACCTGGCAGCCCGTGCCCCGGGCGACGCTGTACGAGGTCGAGGTGATCCCCCTCAACGGCGACCCGCGCCTGACCTGCCGGACCGCCAGCACCTCGGCCACGATCATCGCCAAGCTCGGTGAGGGCACCACGAGCCCGGACCTGCTCGTGGACGACAAGGAGTGCCTGTGGACGGGCACCGACGCCGAGCGCATCCAGGCGGGCCGGTCCTACCAGTGGCGGGTGCGAGCGATCGACTACTCCGGCTCTGCCACGACGAAGATCCAGTCCCCGACGCCGTCGGGCGCGCTCGTCTCGCAGTGGTCCGACATGGAGGACAACGACGCCAGCCGCCGCCGCTACTTCGACGTCGTCGGCTCGGCGCCGACCGGCGCGGAGACGGCGGTGCCCGACGCCGCCGCGTGGGCCGAGGAGCGGTCCGCGCACCAGGGCCAGCCGGCGCCTCTGTTCACGTGGGCCCCGGTCGCCGGCGTCAACGCCTACATCGTCGAGGTGTACCGGGACGCCGGGCTCACCAACCACGTCGGCACGTGGTTCACGCCCTCGACGGCACTGCGCATCAACGGCGTCTTCGACGACACGACGTCGGGCTCCTACTACTGGCGGGTGCAGGGCACCGTCGCCAACACCTCGTGGTCGACCTTCACGACACCCGCGGGGTCGGTCTGGTCGGCGCCGCAGAGCTGGGAGAAGTCCAGCACGCCGACGGCCCTCACCGACCAGCCGGCGACGGTCGCGCCGGACGGGTCCGTCGTCCTGTCGTGGCTGCCCCAGGCGCAGACCGCACCGTTCGACGGCGGCTCGCGCGGCTACCAGGTGACGATCTACGACAGCTCGGACAACGTCCGCGGCAGCCGCAAGGTCGAGTACCCCTGGTACGTCGCGAAGGAGACGTCCACCCAGGACCCGCTGCCCATCGGCTCGTACCGGTTCACGGTCGCGCCGCTCGACGCGCTCGGCAACCCCGGCAAGACGTCGCCCAGCCAGCCTTTCGAGGTCACGGCGCCGGCGCCGTCCGCACCCTCCGCGGTGACGTCCGCGTCGGGCGTCGTGCTCCGCTGGCGCAACACCGCCGCTGCGGCGTCCTACAAGGTGCAGTACCGACCCGTCGGCGCCTCGACGTGGAAGTCGCTCCCGGCGTCGGGGACGCTCAGCGAGACGGCTGTCGCGGTCCCGGACGTCGCCCCGGGCCAGTACGAGTGGGCGGTCCAGTCGCTGGACTCGAAGAAGTACGGCTCGACCTGGACGGCCACGCAGACGTTCACGGTCGCGCCGGGGGTCCCGACGGTCGTCACGGCCCCCGGCGCCGTGCTGCCCACGAGCGACCGCACGCTCGACTGGGACGCCGTGCCGGGTGCCTCGCGGTACCTGGTGCGGATCGCGACGTCCGCCGCGGGCACCGCCTCGGCGACGCCGGTCGAGACCTCGGCGACCGCCTACGTGCCCACGTCGGCCACGACGCTCGCGTACGGCACCGCCTACTACTGGACGGTGACCGCGGTCGGCGGCACGAAGACCGTCGTGCTGGGCACCAGCGCACCACGGGCGTTCACGGTGACCACACCGCCGGTCGCGCCGGCGATCAAGACGGCCACCACGTCCGGTGACACCGTCGCGGTGGACTGGGCGGCGCCGACCGTCGCGACCCGTGGGTCGGCGGAGAACCCGTCCTACACGCTCCGCTACCGCGCGATGTCGAGCACGGGCGAGGAGACGGCGTGGACCGTCGTGGAGGTCGGGCCGGACGCTCTGGCCGCGACGGTCGGAAACCTCGCGACCGCGACCACCTACGAGCTCCAGCTCCAGGCGTCGAACTCGGACGGCCGCAGCGCCTGGTCGGCCAGCAAGACGGTCACCACGGCGGGTGTACCGGGCGTCGTCCGCACGCTGACGGCGACGCCGTCGGCGTCGGGGCTCGTCGTGAAGTGGCTGGCACCGTCCACCAACGGCGGCTCGTCGGTCACGTCGTACCTCGTGCAGTACCAGCTCGACGGAGCGACCACGTGGTCCTCGACGACGAGCAGCACGACGACGGCCACGCTGGGCTCGCTCAAGAGCGGATCCACCTACAACCTGCGGGTGAGCGCGCGCAACGCGATCGGCACCGGCCCGGCGGCGACGTACTCGGTCCGGACGCTCACGCCGGCCTCGGCTCCCACGTCCGCGACGGTCACCCGTGGTGACCGGAGCGCGATCGTGAAGTGGGGCGCGCCCACGAGCAGCGGCTCGGCGAGCATCACGGCCTTCGTGGTCGAGGTCCGCTCGTACTCGGCGACGTCGAAGACGTGGTCCGCCTGGGCCACGAAGTCGACGACCACCGCCTCGGCCCGGTCGGCGACGCTGACGTCCCTGACGAACGGCACCAAGTACGACATCCGGGTCGCCGCGAAGACGTCGGTGGGCCTCGGGGCGTACTCCCCCGTGCTGCGGGCCGTCCCCGCGGGCAAGCCGAAGGCGCCGACGAACGTCAAGGCGACCTCGCCGAAGGCGCGGTACGCGAAGCTCACGTGGACGAAGGCTGCCGACAACGGTGCGCCGCTCACGCGGTACGTCCTGCAGTACTCCACCAACGGGACCACCTGGAAGACGCTCAAGACGGTCTCGGGCACGACCACGAGCTACACGTGGACCGGTGCCACCTCGAAGAAGAAGTACTACTTCCGCCTGTACGCGGAGAACGCGGTCGGCAAGAGTGCCGTCTCCTCGCGGGTGTACGTCACCGTGCGGTAGCCGCGCCGTACGAACGGTCGGGCCCGGTGAGCGTCACGCTCACCGGGCCTGACCGTTCCCGGAGCCTCAGCGCAGCAGCTCGGGCACCGCAGCGACGTAGGACGCGAGGTTGCGGCTCACCTCGGCGACCGAGTCTCCCCCGGTCTTCTCGAGCAGCGCGTCCGCGAGCACGAGCGCGACCATGGCCTCGGCCACGACCGCGGCCGGCGGGACGGCGCACACGTCGGAACGCTGGTGCTGCGCCTTGGCGGCCTCGCCCGTCGAGGTGTCGATCGTCGCGAGCGCCCGCGGGACGGTCGAGATCGGCTTCATCGCCGCGCGCACGCGCAGGATCTCGCCGTTCGTCATCCCGCCCTCGAGGCCGCCCGCGCGGTTGCTGCGGCGCACGATGCGGCCGTCGGCGTCCCGCTCGATCTCGTCGTGGGCCTGCGACCCCCGGCGCGTCGCGGTGAGGAAGCCGTCGCCGACCTCGACGCCCTTGATGGCCTGGATGCCCATCAGCGCGGCGGCCAGCCGGGCGTCGAGCCGGCGGTCGGCGTGGACGTAGCTGCCGAGGCCCGAGGGGACGCCGTACGCGAGCACCTCGACGACGCCGCCGAGCGTGTCGCCGTCCTTGTGGCACTCGTCGATCTCGGCCACCATCGCGGCGCTCGACGCGGCGTCGAAGCAGCGGACGGGGTCGGCGTCGAGCGCGGCGACGTCGCCGGGCGACGGCAGGGCGGATCCCGCCGGCACGGCGACGGGGCCGATCCCCACGACGTGGCTGACGAGCCGGATGCCGGCCGCCTGCTCGAGCAGGCGCGCCGCGACGGTCCCGAGAGCGACCCGCGTGGCCGTCTCGCGCGCGCTCGCGCGCTCCAGCACCGGTCGTGCGTCGTCGAAGCCGTACTTGCGCATGCCGACGAGGTCCGCGTGCCCGGGACGCGGCCGCGTGAGGGGCGCGTTGCGCGCGCGGTTCAGTACCTCGGCGTCCTCGACCGGGTCGGCGGACATCACGTCGACCCACTTGGGCCACTCGGTGTTGCCGACCTCGATCGCCACGGGTCCGCCCTGCGTCAGCCCGTGCCGCACGCCGCCGAGCAGCCGGACCTCGTCCTGCTCGAACTTCATCCGGGCCCCGCGGCCGTACCCGAGGCGGCGGCGCGCGAGCGCCTCCTGGATGTCGGACGTGCGGACCTCGACACCGGCGGGAACTCCCTCGAGCACCCCGACCAGCGCCGGCCCGTGCGACTCACCGGCGGTCAACCAACGCAGCATGGCCGCATCCTCCCACGGTCGTCGTGCCTGCTCCGCGACGTGCCGAGGGCCGGACCCCACCAGGAGCCCGGCCCTCGGGGGGACGTCGTCGTCAGCCGGCGAACGGCGTGCCGTTCCCGTTCCAGCGAGGCACCGTCGGCTCGGGCGCCTCGTCCTCGTCGTCCGCCGCGGTGGTGTCCACGTACGTGTACACGTACCCGCTCACGGTCATCTCGAGGTCACCCTCCTTGATCGGGCGCTCGCCCTCGCCGGTCTGCGTCGTCGGCAGCAGACCCTCGGCCTTCATGCCGATCAGCAGGAAGGGGCGAGGCCCGTTCTGGACGAGCTTGACGAACGACTTCACCTGCTCGAACGACCCGTGCACGGTGATGTCGACGGGCACCGCGACGAAGCCGGGGATCTGCGCGTCGGCGGGGTCCGTGGACTTCGGCGCGGTCGGCGTCGCGCCCTCCGCGGAGGGCGACGGGGACGGCGACGGCTCCGATGCGTCGCCCGCAGGCGCGTCAGCCGGGGCCTCCGGGAGCTCGGCGGGCACGACCGCGGTCGCCGGCGAGGCGTTGACGGCCCGGACGAACACGTCCGCGTCCTCGGCGAAGCCGTCCACCTGGCGCAGGAACTGCGACAGCTGGGCGTCCGCGGGGACCTGCCGCTGCAGGTCGCGCAGGTCCGCCTTGAACACGTCGAGCTTCAGCGACTGCTTCTTGAGCTCGGTGAGCTGGCGCGTGAGGACGACGTTGTGCGCCTCCGCGTCGTCGGCGGCCTTGGCGGCGACCGACGCCTGGTCCAGCGTGGGGCCGATCTGCACGAACCAGGCGAGCACCGCCAGGACGAGCGCGACGAAGACGGCGCCGCCGACCCATGTCGTGGCCTTCGAGCCCATGTCACTCACCTTCCGACTGACCGGAGAAGCGCCCGGTGTACGCCACGTCGCTGATCTGGACCGTGCCGCCCACCTCGTAGGCGCCGCCCTCCTCGCCGAGCGTCCACGAGGCCTGGGACATCCACGCGTCCTGGAAGCCGGAGACGCCGTTGAGGGCGTCGATCCACTCCGCGGTCTTCGGGAGGTCGGGGCTGCGCAGCGCGAAGGTGAGCGTGGCGACCGACGGTGCGGAGAGCGCGTCCGTCGGCTCGGCGGGCGCGAGCATCGGGGTCGCGCCGGTGAGCGTCACCTCCGTGATGCGCACGTCGTCGGGGAGCACCGCCGCGAGGGCGCCGAGGTACTTGTTCCAGTCGACGTCGGTCGAGAAGCCCTGCGCGAGGACCGACTCGAGCTTGTCCACCTGGCCGAGCACCCGCGGGACCTCCGCGTACTGCGCCTGCTGCTTCATGAGGCTCGTGGTCTCAGCCGTGGCGTCGTCGAGCCGGGCCTCCTCGGCGCCCTTGTGCATCATGGCGTAGGCGCCGAGCAGGCCGAGGAGCAGCAGGAACCCCACGAGCGCGTACGCGAGCATGCGCTTCGTGCGGCCGAGCGCGCGCTTGGCGCGGATGCTCGGCGGCAGCAGGTTGACCTGCGGCAGCCCGACGGTCACCAGGGGGCCGGCGCTCTTCTTCGCGCCGCGCGTCGTCAGGGCGCTCATGCGGCCACTCCGAAGGCGAGGCCCAGCGGGACGGCCAGCGCGTGCTGGTGGTCGACGACCGCGGTGGGCACGTGGGACGAGAGCTTCATGCCCGTGAAGGGCTGGCCGAGCGTGACCGGGAGCCGGCACGCGCTCGAGAGGTACTGCCCCAGGCCCGGCAGCTGCGAGCCGCCGCCGGTGAGCACGATGATGTCCGGCGTCGACGCGGGCGTCGTGCTCGCGTAGTACACGAACGTGTTCCGGACGGCCTCGACGAGCGCCGAGGTCACCGTCTGGATCGCCTGCACGGCCGGGGCGAGCTCGGGCGAGTGCGCGAAGCCGACACCGATGTGGCGCTTGGCGTTCTCCGCCTCGCCGAGGGGGATCTGCAGCGCGCCGGCCACCGACTCGGTGACGTCGTGGCCGCCCGAGGGCAGCATGCGCACGAGCTTGGGCTGGCCCTGCGCGGCGATGACGACCGTCGTGACGCGGGCGCCGATGTCGACGAGGGCGACGGTGCGCTGCGCGAGGTCGCCGCGCGTCATGACGCGCGTCAGCGCGAACGCCCCGAGGTCGACCATCATCGGCCGCAGCCCGGCCGCCTCGACGACCTCGGTGTTGGCGTGCACCGTGTCCTTCGTCGCCGCGACGAGCAGGCCGTTGAGCATGGGCCCGGTCTCCCCGGTCGCGGTGCCGGTCGCGACGAAGTCGAGCACCGCGTCCTCGACCGCGACGGGCAGCATGTCGGCCACCTGGAACGGCAGCGACGAGCGGATCTGCGCCGGCGGCATGAACGGCAGCTGCAGGTCGCGCACGATCACGCGCTGGTTGCCGATGCCGAGGACGACGTCCTTGTGGCTGAACTTCGTCTGCGCCCACAGCTGCCGGATGGCGGTGGCGACGGTGGACGCCTCCGCGACCTCGCCGTCGCGCACGGCGCCGTGCGGGAGCGGCACCTCACCGAACCGGACCACCTGCGGCGACGGCGTGCGGGCGGGTCCGCCACCGGCGAACTCCACCTCGGCCGCACGCACGTGCGTGGACCCGATGTCGAGCCCGATCACTGACCTGGGCACGTGGAACCACCCTTTCGACTGGGGACTGGCTGATTGCACCATCGGCGCACGATGTCCCCGGCTTGAGGGTTGAACCGGTACGAATCAGAGCCAGAGGCCCGTCCACGCGTCCCAGGCCTGCTGCCCCCACACGATCCCGATCCCCGCGCCGATGATCATCCACGGACCGAAGGGGATCTGGGTCTTGCGGCCGGCCTTCCCCGCGGCGAGCAGGACCACCCAGAACACCGTCCCGACGAGGAACGCCGCGAACGCGCCGACGGCCAGGGCGCCCCATCCGGACCACCCGAGGTAGGTGCCGAGGACGAACGCGAGCTTGACGTCCCCGAGGCCGATGCCGCCCGAGCGGCCGTACACGAGCCTCGAGCCGTAGTGGACGAAGCCGTAGAACAGGAAGAGGACGACACCGCCCAGCAGCGCGCGCACGAGGCGGTCCCACTCCCCCGTGCCCGCCGCGGCGACGGCCAGCAGGGCCGGGGCGACCACCCACGCGGGCAGGACGATGGCGTTCGGGAGCCGGTGCACGTCGAGGTCGATGAGGGTCAGCGCGACGCCGATCGAGACGAGGTACAGGTACGCGGGCAGTGCCCACACCCCCGGCGGCTCCAGGCCGGTCCACACCGCGGTCAGCACAAACAGCACGCCGGTCACCAGCTCGACGAGCGGGTAGCGGGCCGAGATCGGCTCGCCGCAGTCCCGGCACCGACCGCGCAGCAGCAGCCAGGACACGACGGGCACGTTGTCCCGCGCGCGGATCGGGTGCTGGCAGCGCGGGCAGGCGCTCGGCGGGTGCGTGAGGCTCATGCCCTGCGGCACCCGCCACACGACGACGTTGAGGAACGAGCCGATGGCGAGCCCGAGCAGGGCGACGAGCGCGTAGAGCACGATCACGGGCGTAGCCAACCAGACCGCGCGATCAGCGCGCGGTGCCGTCCGGGTTCATCGCCGGCGCCGTCTCCACCCACACCGTCACGCCGTACGTGGTCGTCACCGGCGACAGGAACTTCGGCGGAGCGGTCCACTGGAAGCGCGGGTCGTAGGTGTAGTTCTTGCCGTACCCGGTCGAGATCGACGCCCCGGAGCCGGTACCGACCGGGCCACGGAACTTCTGCGCGATCGCTCCGAACACGGTGAGGGTGCCGCGGTTGGCCGAGCCCTTGTCGTAGTTCTGGACCATGAACGTGTGCTGCACCGACAGGATCGCGGCGTGGATCGTCCGCTCCTTGGTGAGGATCGGCGTGCTGCTGACGAAGGGGTTCCAGACGAACACCGCGTTCTGGCCGACGAGCCCCAGCAGGTCGTCGCTCGTCTCCGAGGAGTCCTTGTACGTGAGGTCGCCCGTCACGTAGATGTAGTTCTCCGCGCCGATGGTCGCCGACGCGTTGACCCGGCCCTCGACGAACACATCCCCGTTGCGGCACCCGTAGGCACCAGCGAAGGGCACCGTCTCGAGCGTGCCGGACGAGTTCTTGGTCGGGAAGCCGAGCGAGTTGCCGCTCGTCGCGCAGGCGTTCGCACCACTGGTCGGGTACGGCGGCGTCGTCGTCGACGCGGTGTAGTTCACGTTCGTCGTCGTCGTCGGCACGTTCTGGACGTAGATCACCGTGTTGGCCGGGACGGGGATGCGTTGGCCCACGTAGACCCGGCTCGTGCCGGTGCCCGTGGTCGCCGCGAGGCCCGCCGACCCGGGGGTGCCGCACTTCGGCGGGTTCGTGCCGACCGTGCCCGCTGCGTTCCCCGTGTTGGTGAACTTCGTCCACGGCGAGACGACCGTCATCGTGCCGTCGTCGTAGAACGTGATCTTCGTCGGCCCGGTGTAGAGGCAGCCGGTCTGCGGGACCTCGGCCGGGAGGTCCGAGCGCGTCTCCTTCTTCAGCTGCGAGTTCGTCGGCGGCATGCCGATCGAGCCCGTGTTCGTGGGGTCGCCGGCGTACTTGAAGGTCGGCGTGCCGCTACCCGTCTTGTTGTAGTTGGCGCCGCTCGTGGCCTTGTAGGCGGTCGTGACCCGGCCCTGGAAGCTCGCGGCTCCGTTGGTGGAGATCATGTCGTTGCTGTGCAGCGGGCCCTTGATGGTGTCGTAGCCACCGAAGTAGATCGGGTTGCAGCCCGAGGGCCGGCCGCCCGGGTCGTAGGCGTGCTTCGCGCAGTCCAGCGTGCTGGTCGGGTTGCTGGCTGTCGGGTCGCTGACCTCGAAGTCGGTGAAGTACAGGAAGTCGATGAAGCCCTGCTGCTTGAGGTCCGCCACGATCGTGCGGGTCTCGTCGCCCACGCGTCCGGTCGCGCGCAGTCGCAGCGTCCCGGTCGCGGTCCGGTACTTCGAGTTGTCGACCTCGTAGCGGAACTGCGCGTCGCCGCCGCTCCCGGGCACGGTCGCCCACGTCCCGGTCGCGCCCAGGCCGAAGGCGGGGTTCGCCGCGCCTCCCGTGGGCAGGGTGAGGGTGCTGGTGGAGCTGAACGGCGACGCGGGGTTGCCGTAGTTCCAGTAGCTCAGGTCGTTCATGAGCCGGCTCTGGTACTCGTCGATGCCCGCGTAAGCGGCGGCGAGCGCACCGCTCCACTGCTGGTCGGAGGCGGCCCGCTTCTGCGCGCCCATGGCGTAGGCGATCCCGGCGACGACGAGCGCCGCCAGCATGGTCGTCACGCCCAGCACCATGATCAGGGCCATGCCGTCGTCGTCGCGGCGGCCGCGCAACCGGTTCATGAAGGTCATCAGGGCCTCACTCGAGTCTTGCCGAGGTTGGGGATGCCGATCGTGCTGCGGACCTCGACCGGGTCAGCGCGGGACGTCAGGTCGGACTGCACGGTCAGCGTCACTCGGACGGCCGCCACGTTCTGGCGGTTCGTGGCCGAGAGCACGCCCGAGGTGAACGGCAGCGTGACGCTGTCCTTGTCGACGTAGGTGAAGAGGTTCGGCGCGCCCACGGGGATCGAGCGCGCGATCGTGCGGGTCGACGACGCGGCGGTGGCGAACGTCCACGGCGAGGACGAGTTCGTCACGTTCCAGCGCTTCTCGACGAGGCGCCGCTGGGCGTCGATCGAGAACTGCACCTTGATCGGCTTCACGCTCGACACACCCGAGTCGATGTAGCTGTAGAGCGTCATGGTGTTCGGAGCGGCCTCGATGAAGACGGGCTCCGCCGTCGTCCCGCCCGACGAGATCCGCAGCTCCGTCGCCGAGCGGATGACGCGGCTCACCTCGTTCATGCCCACGGACGCGACGTTGGCGGAGTCCGCCTGCTCGCGGTCGCGGGAGAACGTGCGCGACATGACGACGACGAAACCCATGATCAGCGTCGTGATGATGCTGAAGATCATCATGGTGACGATCAGCTCGGGCAGGGTCACGCCCTCGTCCCGGCGGTCGCTGACGTCCCGCCGCAGCCGTGCGGAGAGCGCGGTCACGGGGTCACCGCCACGCGGGGGTCGAAGGTGACGACCGCCGCACCGCCCACGGTCGACTTCGTGGTGCGCTCCGGCACGAGGGTGGTCGGGAGCACGATGTCGGACGATCCGATCGCCGTCGTCATCGACGTCGCCGACGTGCCGCGGTAGAACCGCCAGCTGCCGTACGGCAGCACCACGGTCACCTGGGTGCCGGAGCTGGTCGGCAGGACGGACCCGAACACGTACGTCGTGGTGGTCGCGCACCCGGGGTCGCCGCCGCTCGCGTTCACCGACTCGGCCTTGAGGAAGGTGCCGCCGCTCGAGAAGCCCTTGAGCTTGACCACGCCCATGGGGACGTCGATCGTCGCGGTGCCGAGCGGCGCAGCGGCGACAGGGTCGACAGGGACCCCGCGCAGCGTGGAGCCGCCGGAGGTCATCTCAGGCCACTGAGCGGGGTCGGCCGCGGCGCACACGCCCGCGTACGCCGAGTAGCCGCTCGTGTAGGGGTGCAGCTTGAACGTCTGCGTCTGGGTGCCGCTGCCGCTCGCCGGCGTCGACGGGTAGAGGCCGTAGGTGTTCCAGAACGTCGTGCGCAGGTCCGTCGGCACCTTGGCGCCGCTCGTGCCCTGCGCGAGGCGCGCCGTGAAGGTTCCAGCGCCGTCCATCTGGAAGCCGACCGACGAGGCCGTTCCTGCGGTGACGATCACCGACTTGCTGCCGCTGGTCTGCTGGTCCGCCGTCACGAAGTTCGCCTTCGAGACGCCGACGGTGTAGGTGCCGGGCGCGACCTTGAGCACGTAGGTGCAACCCTGCGCGTCCGTCGGGGAGATGACTGAGCCCACGGACGGCGAGGCGGTCACGGTCACGCCCTCGGCGCCCGTGCCGTCGGCCTTCAGCACCGAGACGAGGATCGTGCCCTTGTCGGGGTCGTTGATGTGCTCGGCGGGGTTCACGACGGTGTCGAGCTGCACGGGGTCCTCCGCGCCGCGCATGCCCTCCCAGCTCACCGAGACGTTGACGCGCTTGTAGCGCAGGGAGCTGGCGCCGCTGCCCGACGCGCCGCACTGGAAGTCCTGGTCGGGGTCCGACACCCAGCGGGCCTTGCGGGTGACCGTGAAGTTCTGGCCGCGCACCGTCACGGGGTACGAGTCGTCCAGCAGGGCGAAGAGGTCGCCGGTCGAGCGGGCGAGGTCGATCTCCTCCGCCGCGAGGTTGGCCGCGGTGATCCGCGCGCGCGAGTCGCGCGTCGCGTGCAGGACGCTCAGCATCGAGTAGATCAGGCCCGTCGAGACGAGCATGAAGAGCATCATCGCGACGAGCACCTCGGCGAGGCTGAAGCCGGTGTCGTCGCCGCTCCGATCGAGTCGGGCGCGCAGAGCGCTCACGGCGGTCGTTCCTTCCGTGCCGGGCTGAAGGGCGGCGGGGGTGGAGCGGTGGGCCCTCAGCGGCGCTGAAGGCTCCGGATACGCCGGTGTGGGGCGCCGCCGAGCGGCGCCCCACACCGGGTGCGTCTTCAGACCGAGGTCAGTTCTTCTCGATCTTGCCGTCGGTGCTCGTGTAGGTCCACGACTCACCCGGCAGGTTGTTGTTCTCGCCGGTCAGCGTGTACGAGTTGCCGTCGCCCGCGACGACCGCCTCGATGCTGACGTCCGCCGTGCCGTTGAAGCCGTTCGCGTCCCACTCGCCGGCCGCGACGCCGTCCGTCGAGACCGTGGCGTCCAGGCCGTCGTACGAGCCGTTGTTGCCCACCGCGTACGACTCGGCGGCGATCGCGGCGTTCTTGAGGTCGGACTCGACCTGCGAGGCCCACGCCTTCTGGCGCTGGTTCAGGAAGGCCGGGATCGCGATGGCGGCGAGGATGCCGATGATGATGATGACGACGAGGAGCTCGATCAGGGTGAAGCCCTGGTCGCCAGCCTCGCGCTCCTGCATGCGCTTCTGCACGCGAGCAATCATGTGAGTGCCTCACTTCGTTGTCGAAAGTCAGTGCCGGCCTCGCCGGCTTTCGGTCGTGCACCCGGTTCATCGGGCCCGTGACCTCTCCCCTTGAGCCCGTTCGACCGGGTTTGGTGGAGGATCACCCGTTCGCAGCAGCGGGGTCACCCGGAGCGCTGAAACGTCAGCTGACCAGGTCCATCACGGAGAAGATCGGCATGTAGAGGGAGATGATCATGCCGCCGATGATCACGCCGAGGACGGCGATCATGAGGGGCTCGATGAGCGACGTGAGCTGCTCGGTCGTCGCCTCGACCTCCTCGTCGTAGAACTCGGAGATCTTCTTCAGCATGGTCTCCAGCGCGCCGGAGTCCTCACCCGTGCTGACCATCTGGACGACCATCGGCGGGAACACCGCATGGTTCGCCAGGGGGGCGGCGAGGGACTTGCCCGTGCGCACGTTCTCCTGGACGTCCTTGACCGCGAGCTCGATGACGTAGTTGCCGCTCGTTTCCCCCACGATCTCCAGCGCCTGGAGGATGGGCACGCCGGCGCCGAGCATCGTCCCGAAGTTGCGCGTGAACCGCGCGATCGCGACCTTCTTGAACAGGTTGCCGAAGATCGGGATGCGCAGGGTCAGCGGCTGCCACCGGGACCGCACGGCGTGGTCGTTCTTGTGCCGGTTCCACCAGATCCCGAAGACGATCGCGGCGACGGCGAGCACGGGCGCGAGCCACTTCATGACGCCCGACATGATGACGAGGATCTGCGTGGGCAGCGGCAGCTCGCCGCCGAGGTCGGTGAACATCTGCTGGAACACCGGGACGATGAACAGCAGCATGCCGACCACGGCGAGGATCGCCATGCAGAAGACCATGACGGGGTAGGTCATCGCGGACTTGATCTGCGCCCGCAGCTTGACCTCCTTCTCGTAGTTCTCCGCCACCGAGATGAGGGCCTCCTCGAGGAAGCCGCCGACCTCGCCCGCCCGGATCATGTTGACCATCAGGGGCGGGAAGACGTGCGTGTGCCGGCCCAGCGACTCGGACAGCGCGCCACCCTGCTCGACGTCGTTGCGCGTGAGCGCGAGCACCTTCTGCAGCGGCTTGGACTCGGTCTGGTCCGCGAGGATCGTGAGCGTCCGCAGCAGCGAGAGGCCGGCCGAGATCATGGTCGCCATCTGGCGGGACATGATCGCGAGGTCCTTCGTCGAGACCTTGTCCGACAGCCCCGGGATCTTGATCTCGGTCTGCAGGCCGCCGGTGACGACCTCGTTGATCGCGATCGGCGCGACGCCCATCGAGCGCAGGCGGTTCGCGACCGCAGCCTCGTTCTGCGCGTCGATCCGGCCCTTGACGACCTTCCCGTTGCGGTCGCTGACCTGGTACTCGTACGTCCGCATGATGGCCATCAGTAACCGCCTCCGAACGCCGGGGCACCGCCGACGCCGCCGGAGAGCGCGCTCGCACCCTGGTTCGTCTTGGCGGTGCGGCCGACCAGCTTGTTGAAGTCCTCGACGTGGTGCGCCTTCTCGAGCCCGACCTCGTAGGTGATCTTGCCCTTCTTGACGAGCTCGGCCAGCTGCTGGTCCATCGTGTACATGCCGTGGTCGGCACCCGCCTGCATCGCGGAGTAGATCTGGTGCGTCTTGCCCTCGCGGATGAGGTTCCGGATGCCGGGGGTGGCGACCATGACCTCCGTGGCCACGACGCGCCCCGTGCCGTTCGCCTTCTTGCACAGGGTCTGGCAGACGACGCCCTGGATGGCCGCGGCGAGCTGGGTGCGGATCTGGCCCTGCTGCTCGGCCGGGAAGACGTCGATGACGCGGTCGATCGTCTGCGCCGCGTCCTGCGTGTGCAGGGTGGCGAAGACGAGGTGACCGGTCTCGGCGGCCGTCAACGCGACGGAGATCGTCTCCAGGTCGCGCATCTCGCCGACAAGGATGATGTCGGGGTCCTGGCGCAGCACGTGCTTGAGGGCATTCGCGAAGGACAGCGTGTCCGCGCCGACCTCGCGCTGGTTGACGATCGCCTTCTTGTGCCGGTGGAGGAACTCGATCGGGTCCTCGACGGTCATGATGTGGTCGGCCCGCGTGCGGTTCGCGAGGTCGATCACGGCCGCCAGGGTCGTCGACTTGCCGGACCCGGTCGGACCCGTCACGAGCACGAGACCACGCGGCAGGCCCGCGAAGGTCGAGACGACCGGCGGGACGCCCAGCTCGTCGAGCGGCTTGATCTCGTAGGGGATCACGCGGAACGCCGCGCCGATCGAGTCGCGCTGCTGGTAGATGTTCACGCGGAAGCGCGCCTTGCCGCGCATGGCGTACGCGAAGTCGAGCTCGAGGTTGGCCTCGAACGTCTCGCGCTGACGCTGCGTCATGACGGAGTAGAGCGTCCGGCGCAGGCCCTCGGGCTTGACGACGTCGAAGTCCTCGAGCGGCTTGAGCGAGCCCTGCAGGCGGACCATGGGCGGGGAGCCGCTCGTCAGGTGCAGGTCGGACGCGCCGAGCTCGACCATCTCGAGCAGGACCTCGTCGAGCTCGAGGTCGCCCTCCTCGCGGCCCTGGCCCACGCCGGCGCGGGTCGCCTCGCGGCGCGCCTTGCGGCGCTCCTGCTCGACGTCGCGCTTCGGCTGCTCGGGCTGCGGCTGCGGCAGGAAGGTCGGCGTCGACGGCGCCGCGCCCGCCAGCGGGGCCGGGGCGTACGCCGGCGGGTAGGCCACCGACGACGAGCCCGACTGCGGGTTGGCGATCGACCCTCCGCTGATCACGACCGGCGCCACGGGGGGCGGCGGGGCGACCGGCTCGACCGTGACGGGCGGCATCGCGGCCTGGGTCATCGGCTGGATCGCGCGGCGCGCCTGCTCGGGCGCCTGCGCGGCGTGGGGCACGCCGCCGTAGCCCCCGGCGACC
>NZ_HE978588.1:2534942-2563267 GCF_000312005.1 Cellulomonas massiliensis JC225 | reverse complement strand
GTGGGGCACGCCGCCGTAGCCCCCGGCGACCGGCGCCTGCACGGCCGTGGCGGCCGGGCGGACGGCCGGCGGCGCGTAGCCCGCGGGCGGCGGGGGCGGCGCGACCTGGCTCTGGGACGGGATCGGCGAGAAGACCGTCGGCCCGACGGGCGAGGGCCCGCCCTGCTCGCCGGCGGCCTGCGGACCGGCGGGCCGGTACGGGGGCAGGGGACGCGTCCCGTCACCCGGCCTCGCCTGGTGGGACTCGCTCACGTCATGACCTCCAGCGTCGACTCTGCGGAGACGCGGCAGGCAGCCGCGCACCTCGATCCAGTCCTTCGTTCACCGCTTCATCGGCCCTGGCCGTGCCCGACTTGAGCGGGTGTGCGTGCTCACGCGACGACGCGCAGCACCTCTTCGATCGAGGTGCGGCCCAGCGCCACCTTGTGCCAGCCGTCGTCGCGGAGCGTGACCATGCCCTGCTTCTGGGCGGTGGCCGCGATGTCGGCGGCCGACGAGTGCGCCACGGCGTGCCGCTCGATGTCCTCCGTCACCCGCATGACCTCGTGCAGCGCGATGCGCCCGCGGTAGCCGGTCTTCGAGCACGCGACGCACCCGCCCGGGCGCCACAGCTCGGGGATCTCCTCCCCCGGCACCCACGGGAAGCGCGCCGCGACGAGCTCGGCCTCGGTCGGCACGTACGGCTCCTTGCACTTCTCGCAGAGCTTGCGGGCGAGGCGCTGGGCCACGACGCAGTCGAGCGCGGAGCCCACGAGGAACGGCTCGATGCCCATCTCGGTGAGGCGGGTGACCGCCGACGGCGCGTCGTTCGTGTGCAGGGTCGAGAGCACGAGGTGGCCGGTGAGGGCCGCCTCGATCGCGATCTGCGCCGTCTCGTGGTCGCGGATCTCACCGAGCAGCACGACGTCGGGGTCGGACCGCAGGATCGAGCGCAGCGCGCCGGCGAACGTGAGGCCCGCCTTGGGGTTGACCTGCACCTGGTTGATGCCGGGCAGCCGGTACTCGACCGGGTCCTCGACCGTGATGACGTTGATCTCCGGCTTCGACACCGCGTTGAGCGTCGCGTACAGCGTGGTCGACTTGCCGGAGCCGGTGGGGCCGGTGACGAGGAGCATGCCGTACGGCTTCGTGTACGACTCGCGGTACATCTCGAGGTTGTGGTCGAGGAACGACAGGTCGCGCAGGTCGAGGCTCGCCGTCGAGTTGTCGAGGATGCGCATGACGATCTTCTCGCCCCACACCGTCGGCAGCGTCGCCACGCGGAGGTCGATCTTGCGGCCGTTGTGCGTCACCGACATGCGGCCGTCCTGCGGCTTGCGCCGCTCGGCGATGTCGATGTCGCTCATAATCTTCACGCGGCTGATGACGCCCGACTGGATGTTCTTCGGCGAGCGCTGGACCTCGTGCAGGACGCCGTCGATGCGGTACCGGACGCGCAGGTCGTGCTCGGTCGGCTCGATGTGGATGTCGGACGACCGGTCGGTGATGGCCTGCGTGACGAGCAGGTTGACGTAGCGGACGATCGGCGCGTCGTCGTCGATGGAGTCGCCCAGGTTCGACAGGTCGACCTCGGGCTCGGCGGTCTGCTCGACGAACGCCGACGACAGGCCCTCCATCTCGTCGTCCGCCCGGACGAACCGGTCGATCGCGCGCGTGAGGTTGTCGTACGAGGCGATGACGGGGATGACGTGGCGCCCGGAGACGGTCCGGACGTCGTCGACCGCCATGACGTTGCCGGGGTCGGCCGTCGCGAGCACGAGCGCGCCGTTCTCCACCGCGATCGGCAGCACGGTGTACCGCCGGCACAGCGCGCCGGGGACGAGCACGACGGCGTTCTTGTCCACCGGGTGCTCGTCCAGGTCGACGAACTGCATCCCGACCTGCGCGGCGAGCGCGCGCACGAGCTGGTTCTCGGTGAGCACGCCGAGCTCGACCAGCGTGCGCCCCAGCGACCCGCCGGAGGCCATCGACTCGTCGAGCGCCGCGAGCAGCTGCGCCTCCGTGACGAGGCCCTCCTCGAGCAGGACTTCTCCGAGCTGCTTCAACGTGTCCCCTTCCACCGGCCGACGCGACGTTCCGCACCGCTCACCGGTCCATCGGCAGGTGAGGGTCCGGACGTGAGGGCGCGCCGTGGCGAATGTGGGCGGCCGTGGACGCGCGTCCAGCAGCGGGGCGTCAGGCGCCGAGGCGCTCCTGCAGGGCGGCGTCCATCGCCGCCAGCGGCCCGACCCGGCCGGTCATGAGGCGCACCTGCTCGACCGCCTGGTGCAGCAGCATCCGCTCGCCGTCGACGGCCACGCCGCCGGCGCGCTCCCACGCGACGGCCAGCGCCGAGCGGCGCGGGTCGTAGGCGACGTCGAGCAGGACGCCGCGGCCCGCGGCCGGCCCCTCCCCGGCGGCCCAGGCCTCGGCGAACGGGTCGGCGGCGCCCGGCGGCAGCGTCGAGACGACGACGTCGAACACGCGCAGCGCGCCCGCCGCGTGCTCCAGGCGCCGGAACGTGGGGTGCACCCCCATCCGGTGCGTCGCCCGGGCGAGCCCGCCGGTGCGGGACAGGGACCGCGCGAAGACGACGGGCTCGTGCGCGCCGAGCTCTGCCAACGCGGCGACGGCCGACGACGCGGTGGCCCCCGCGCCGAGCACCGCGGCCGTGGCGACCGGCGCCCCGGCGAGCCCCTCCCGCAGCGCGGCGACGACGCCGTGCACGTCGGTGTTCGCGCCCACCAGGACGCGGCCCGCCCCCGAGCCCTGCAGAAGCACGGTGTTCACGGCTCCCACGACCTGCGCGAGCGGCTCGACGTGGTGGAGCAGCGGCAGCACCGTCTGCTTGAGCGGCATCGTCAGGCTCAGGCCGGCCCACGTGTCGTCCAGGCTCGCGAGGAACGGCGCCAGCGCCTCCTCGGTGACGTCGACCGCGTCGTACCGCCAGCCGTCGAGGCCGAGCGCGCGGTAGGCGGCGCGGTGCAGCACCGGGGACAGGGAGTGCGCGATCGGGTGGCCGAGCACGGCGGCCCGGCGCGGCGTCGGTTCGGTCACTGGTGCTCCGCCACCCACTCGCGCATCTGCTCGAGGTTGCGCTGGTGCTGGGCGTAGTCCGCCGTGAACAGCGTCTCGCCGGTGTCGAAGTTGACCGTGGCCCAGAACAGCCAGTCGCCGGGCGTCGGGTCGACCGCGGCCTCGATGGACTTCTGCCCGGGCGAGGCGATCGGCGTCGGCGGCAGGCCCTCGTGCACGTACGTGTTGTACGGGTTCGACGCGTCGGCCTTGGTCTTCGCGGAGAGCGTCTGGCCGTCCTCGAGCCCGTACGCGACCGTCGCGTCGATCTGCAGCAGCATGGGCTTGGCGAGCCGGTTGTCGATCCCCCGCGCCACCTTGCCGCGGTCCTCGTCCCGCTTCGCCTCGCGCTCGACGATCGACGCCTTGATCAGGGTCGTCTCCCACTCGTCCTTCGGGACGTCCAGGCCCCGGAGCACCGCCACCGTCTTCGCGGTCATCTGCTCGAGGATCCCGGCGGCGGACGGCTCGCCGTCGATCTCGTAGGTCGCCGGGAACAGCCAGCCCTCGGGCTCGCCCTTCGCCTGCTTCGGCAGCCCGTAGGAGTCGCCGTCCTTCAGCGTCTTCTTCAGCTCGTCCACCGGGATGAGTGTCTTCTCGCTGATCCGCTCGACGATCTGCTCGGCCGTCAGACCCTCCGGGATCGTCACCTTGAGCAGCTCGCGGCTCGACGGGTCGAGCAGGGACTCGACCGCCTGGGCGGCCGGCATCGCCTGCAGGAGCCGGTAGGTGCCGGGCTGGATCTGGCCCGAGTCGGGGTTCGCCTCGAACGCCTCGGTGAACGCCTGGGTCGAGGCGACGACGCCGGCCTCCACCAGGCTCGCCCCGATGTCGGCGCCGGTGTCCCCCTGCGCGACGACGACCGTCGCCGACCCGGAGCCGGGGCCCGGGTAGTCCTGCGCCGACCCGCCGCCGCCCGAGCCGTCGGGCAGGAGGTCGCCCAGCAGCGAGTACACGACGAAGCCGGCGCCGAGCAGAAGCCCGAGCACGACCACGACGACGACCGCGGTGCGCCGGCGCTCCTGGCGACGGCGGCGCGACGGTCCGGCACCGGCGCCCGAGCGGTCGCGGCGCGACGGCTGGACGTCGGCCGGCTCGGACGGGAACAGGTCGGTCACAGGGCCATCCTGCCCGCTGGACCTGTGGACGCCTTCCGGCGCGCCATCAGCTGTTCTCGGCGAGCCACTCGCGCAGCAGCGCCTCGTTGGCCTTCTGCTCCTCGTACGTCTCGGCGAAGCGCGTCTCGCCGGTGTCGAGGTTGACGGTGCACCAGTACATCCAGTCGCCGTCGGCCGGGTCGAGCACGGCCTTGATCGACTTCTCCCCCGGCGCGGCGATGGGCGTCGGCGGCAGGCCCGGGTTGACGCGGGTGTTGTACGGGTTGCTGCCGTCCTCGTTGTCCGCGCGCGTCAGCTCGGTCCCGGGCTTGCCGAGGCCGTACGCCGTCGACGCGTCGATGCCGAGCGTCCAGCCCTCCTCGAGCCGGCTCTCGATGACGCGCGCCATCTTCGGCCGGTCCTCGTCGTGCTTGGCCTCGCGCTCGATGAGCGAGGCCTTCGTGATGATGGTCTCCCACTGGTCCTTCGGCGCCCCGAGCCGCTCGAGCACCTCGACGGTCTTCGCCGTCATCTTCGTCAGCACGCCCTCGGCCGTCGGCTCGCCCTCGAGCTCGTAGGTCGCCGGGAAGAGCCAGCCCTCGGGCTCGCCCTTCGCCTGCTTCGGCAGCCCGTACGAGTCGCCGTCCTTCAGCGTCTTCTTCAGCTCGTCGACCGGGATGAGCGTCTTCTCGCTGATCCGGGTGACGATCTGGTCGACCGTGAGGCCCTCGCGGAACGTGATCTTCACGACGTCGCGGCTGGAGGGGTTGAGGAGCAGCTCGACGGCGGCGGCCGCGGGCATGCCCTGCAGGAGCTTGTAGGAGCCCGGCTGGATCGACGCCGCGTCGGGGTTCGCCTCGAACGCGCGGCTGAACGCCTTCGTCGAGGCGACGACCCCCGCGTCGACGAGCTTGCCGCCGATCGCCGACCCGCTGTCACCCTGCTCGATGACGACGGTCGCCGAGCCGGAGCCCGGGCCCGCGAAGTCCTCGACCTGGCCCGACCCCGACGAGCTTCCGGAGAACATGCCGCCGAGCACCGAGTACACGACGTACCCGGCGCCCACGACGAGGGCCAGCGCCACGACGAGGACGACGCCTCGACGCCCGCCCTGACGGCGCCGGCGGCGCGAGGCGCGGCGGCTCGACGAGCGCGCGCGGCGCGACGGCGGTGCGTGCTGGGCGGACCGGTCCCCTCCGAAGAGGTCGGACGTCGACGCGTCCTGCCCCGCGGGCGCCCACCACTCGGTCTGGTTGCTCACGTCAGCGTCTCTCCACGATCGTCCTGCTGGTGCCCACAGCCCCCCGGCGTGCCCTCGGCAGCGGGTGCGCCCGGGTCCACCACGACCCGTTCGCCGGGACGTCGCCCCGTGGTCCGCTCCGTCTCGAGCACGTACTGCAGGATGACCACCGCGGCCGCCTGGTCGACGACCTCGCGGTGGCGGCGCCCGGATCGGCCGGACGCCCGCAGCGCCTGATGCGCGGTCACCGTGCTCAACCGCTCATCGACCAGCCGCACCTCCAGAGGTGCGACGGCCTGCGCCAGTGCCTCAGCGTACGCGCGCGCGGACGCCGATGCGGCACCTTCGGACCCCGACAGGTGGCGCGGGAGCCCGACGTACACACAAGCCGCACGTCGCTCCCCGACCTCGCTCACGATCGCCGCGACGTCCGCGGGGAGGCGACCCCCCTGCGGGCGGCGGGCGTCGCGCGCCAGCGTGGCCACCGGCGTCGCGACGATGCCGTCCGGGTCGCTGGCCGCCAGGCCGACGCGCACGGTCCCGACGTCGACCGCGAGGCGGGCCCCGCGCTCGACGCCGCCCGCCTCAGCCACGCAGCTCCTCGACGACGGCCGACAGGGCCGCGCCGAGCTGCGACGCGTCCGTGCCGCCCCCCTGCGCCAGGTCGTCCTTGCCGCCCCCGCCGCCGCCGAGCACCCCCGACGCGACGCGCACGAGCGCGCCCGCGCGGGCGCCCGCCTCGCGCGCCGCGGCGTTGGTGCCCACGACGACGACCGGGCGGCCCTTGCTCGTCCCGCCGACCGCGACGACCGCGGGCGAGGACTCGCCGAGGCGGTGGCGCACGTCGAGCACGAGCGAGCGCAGCTCGTCGGGCGAGGCGACCTCGCCGGCGTCCTCGGTCACCACGCGCGTGACGCCGACCTGCTGCGCGCCCTGCGCGAGCTGGCCCGCCCGGGCGAGCAGGCGCTCCTGCCGCAGCGCGGCGAGCTCCTTGTCCGACTCCTTGACGCGCGACAGCAGCGACGAGACGCGGTCGGCGAGCTCGTCGGGGCGCGCGCCGAGCAGCCCGGAGAGCTGACCCACGAGCGCACGCTCCTTGGCCTGGTAGCCGTACGCGCCCGCGCCGACGAGCGCGTCGACGCGCCGCACCCCGGAGCCGATGGACGACTCGCCGAGCAGCGTGACCAGGCCGAGCTCGCCGGAGTGCCGCACGTGCGTGCCGGCGCACAGCTCGCGGGACCAGTCGCCGCCGATCGAGACGACACGCACCTCGTTCCCGTACTTCTCCCCGAACAGCGCCATCGCACCCAGCGCGCGCGCCTCGGCGATCGGCATGACCGCCTCGGTGACCTCGAGGTCGTCCTGCAGCCGCTCGTTCACGCGGCCCTCGATCTGCGCGAGCGAGCCCGCGGGCACGGCCGCGCCCGAGCGGAAGTCGAACCGCAGCCGGCTCGGCGCGTTCTCCGAGCCCGCCTGGGTCGCGTTCTCCCCGAGCTCCTCACGCAGCGCCTTGTGCACCATGTGCGTCGCCGTGTGGGCGCGCGCGATCGCCTGCCGGCGCGCGACGTCGATCGTCGCCGTCGCGGCCTCGCCGTACGTCGCGGTGCCGGAGACGAGCCGCCCGCGGTGCACGGACAGGCCCTTGATCGGCGCCTGGACGTCGTCCACCTCGATCCGGGCGCCGCCCTCGAGCTCGATCACGCCCGTGTCGGCCAGCTGACCGCCGGCCTCCGCGTAGAACGGCGTCACGTCGAGCACGACCTCGACGTCGGCGGGCGCGGTCGCCGCCGGCGTGGGGACGCCGTCGACGAGGAGGCCGACGACGTGCGACGCGGTGGTGGTGTCGGTGTAGCCGGCGAAGCGGACGGCGCGGCCGCCCTCCCCCGCCAGCGCCGCGTGCAGCTCCTGGTAGGCGGTGACGTCGGCGTGACCGGTCTTCTTCGCGAGCGCGTCGGCCCTGGCACGCTCCCGCTGCGCCTGCATCAGCGTGCGGAACGCCTGCTCGTCGACGGAGACGCCGTGCTCCGCCGCCATCTCGAGCGTGAGGTCGATCGGGAAGCCGTACGTGTCGTGCAGCGCGAACGCCTGCTCGCCGCCGAGCACGGGCGCGCTCGTGCCGGCCTGCTGCTTCGCCTTCGAGACGGCGCCCTCCAGGATCGTCGTCCCGGCGGTCAGCGTCCGCAGGAACGCGTCCTCCTCGCCGTACGCGACCTGCGCGATGCGGTCGAAGTCGGTCGCCACGTTCGGGTACGAGGGGCTCATCGCGTCGCGGCTGACCGGCAGCAGGTGCGGCAGCGCGGCCTCGTCCACGCCGAGCAGGCGCACGGAGCGCACGGTGCGCCGCACGAGGCGGCGCAGCACGTACCCGCGCCCCTCGTTCGACGGCACGACGCCGTCGCCGATCAGCATGAGGCTCGAGCGCACGTGGTCGGCGATGACGCGCATCCGCACGTCGTCCTCCTCCTGCGCGCCGTAGCGACGACCGGTGAGCTCCTGGACGCGCTCGATGACGGGGAAGACCTCGTCGATCTCGTACAGGTTGTTCTTGCCCTGCAGCAGGTACGCGATGCGCTCCAGGCCGGCCCCGGTGTCGATCGCCTTCTGGTCCAGCTCGCGCAGCAGCGGGTAGTCCTTGCCCTGGCCCTCGCCGCGCAGGAACTGGTCGAACACGAGGTTCCAGATCTCCAGGTAGCGGTCGCCGCCCGGGTCGACGGTGCCGCCCTCGGCCTCCGGGCCGAACTCCGGCCCGCGGTCGTAGTGCCACTCCGCGCACGGGCCCGCGGGGCCCGGCTGGCCCGTGTCCCAGAAGATCTGCTCGCGCGTCAGGCGCACGATGTGCCGGCGGTCGACGCCGACGCGGGTCAGCGCGTCGAGCGACTCGGCGTCCTGGTCCCAGATCGTGACCCAGAGGCGGTCGCCGTCCAGCCCGTACCCGCCCTGCTCCTGGGGCGACGTCAGCAGCTCCCAGGCGAGCTCGATCGCGCCCTCCTTGAAGTAGTCGCCGAACGAGAAGTTGCCCATCATCTGGAAGAACGTGCCGTGCCGCGTCGTCCGGCCCACGTTCTCGATGTCGTTCGTGCGGATGCACTTCTGCACGCTGGCGACCGTCGGCCACGGCGCGTCCTGGGTGCCGAGGATGTACGGGATGAACGGCACCATGCCGGCGATCGTGAAGAGGATCGAGGGGTCGGGCGAGATGAGCGGGACCGACGGCACGACGGCGTGGTCCTTCGTCGCGAAGTAGTCGAGCCAGCGCTGACGGATCTCGGCGGTACGCATGGTGTCCTTCTCGTTCCCGGGCCCGCCCCGGAGCGGGGCGACGTCCCATGATGCAGCGTCGTGCGACGTGCTCTGAACCTGCGGGTGGTGGGGCGGCGACGTCAGAAGAACGTGTAGCCGTCGTCGTCGTCCGGGTCCTCGGTCGGCCCGGCCCAGTCGGCCGGGACCGTGCGGGTCCGGCCGGTGCGTGCGTCGAAGACCTCCCGCAGCGCCGCCGTGCGCTGCGGGCGCTCGGCTCGCAGCGCGTCGAGGTCGACGTCCCCGACGAGCTCGCGGCGCAGCTCCTGCTCGCGCTCCGCCATGCCCGCCGCGAACTCGGCACGCGCGGTGCGCAGCGCCCCGGAGAGACGGCCGACGCCGTCGACGAGCTCGGTGGTGCCCTTCGGGAGGTACTCCTCGGCGACGGCGCGCCCCTTGCGCAGGACGACGACCGTCAGGGCGACGCCCACGCCGACCCAGAACAGCCGGCGCACCATCAGCGACGACCCCGCGCGCCCGCGAGGGCGCCGCCGAGCGCGCGACGCACGCCGTAGGAGAAGGCCGCGACCTTGATGAGCGGGCCGCCGACCGTCGCGGCGAACAGCGACGTGAGCGCCGAGACGTTCTCCGAGACCTGCGCGGCGGCGGTGGTCACGGTGTCGACGTTCTTCAGCTGGCCGTTCCCCGACGCGACGAGCGTCGCCGTCTCGTCGATCACCGGGAGGGCGTGGTCGGTGATCTCCTTCACGGACGTGCGCGTCTCGTCGAGCACCCGCCCGAGCTTGACCAGCGGCACGGCGAGCACGCCGACCAGCAGCACGAAGGCGATCGCGGCGATCAGCCCGGCGACGTCACCGACCGACATGTCCGTCCCTCCTGTGGCGCGACCTCCGCGCCCCGCCGGAAACCCTACCCATGCGGGGGCCGCCGCACGGCACCGCGCGCGAGGGGCGGCGCGCCCGCGCCTCCCCCCGTGGCGGCCTGGGCCGCGGACGCCGACGCCCCGCGGCACCAGAGGTGCGCGGGGCGTCGGTCGAGCGGGCTGGCGTCAGCGCGCGTAGTACTCGACGACGAGCTGGACCTCGCACGTGACGGGGATCTCGGCGCGCTTGGGGGCACGCGTGAGCGTCGCCGTCAGCTTCTCGAGCTGCACGTCGAGGTAGCCCGGGACGGCCGGCAGGACGTCGCGGTGGGCGCCGGCGGCGGCGACCTGGAACGGCGTCGTGGCCTGGCTCTTCGGCTTGACCTGGAGCGTCTGGCCCGGCTTCACGCGGAACGACGGGCGGTCGACGATCTTGCCGTCCACGAGGATGTGGCGGTGCGTGACGACCTGGCGCGCCTGCAGGATCGTGCGGGCGAAGCCGGAGCGGAGCACCAGCGCGTCCAGGCGGGTCTCGAGGTTCTCGACGAGCGCCTCACCGGTCAGGCCCGGGGCCTTGCGGGCGTCCTCGTACGCGCGGGCGAGCTGCTTCTCGCGCAGCGCGTACTGCGCGCGCAGACGCTGCTTCTCGCGCAGCCGGACGGCGTAGTCGGACTCGGTCCGGCGACGCGCGCGGCCGTGCTCGCCGGGCGGGTAGGGGCGCTTCTCGAAGTGCTTGACGGCCTTGGGCGTCAGGGCCAGGCCGAGGGCGCGGCTCAGGCGGACCTGGCGGCGCGAACGGGTCACACTGCTCACAGCGGTACTTCCTGTCGTGTTCGTGGACGTCACACCCGCGACCCGGCGCTGGTCCGGGACCGGACGAGTCCGGTCGGAGAGGTTCCGGCGGGCGTGGGGCCGACCATGTGCGCGAGGCGCGGCGGGTGCCGACGGTCGCGCGGGCTAGGGCCCCAGGTGGTCGCCCGGCGTGCGGACGACCCGCCTACCTTACCGGCCCGGCGGCCGGCGCCCAAACCGGCCCGGCGGCCGGCGCCCGAACCGGCCCGGCTCAGCTCGTGGTGACGGCCTGGATCTCCGCGACCGGCACGGAGGCCTGCTGCCACGGCGAGGCGAACACCTCGGGCACGCCCGCCACGTCCAGCACCTGGCCGCCGTTCTCGAAGTGCACGTCGTACACGAGGCGCATGCGCGCGGTGTACGCCTGGCCCTGCTCCCGCGCCGACGAGCGCGCGTAGACCAGCGCGCACGTGTCGGCCTCCTGCGTGCTCCACCCGCACGTGACGGCCGCGCGGCCGTCGCCCGGGTCGACCTCCAGGTGGTCGGGCTCCGCGACGGCGGTCACGCCGAACTCCGACGAGGCCGTGATCGTGCCGGCCTGCGCCGTCCGCGCCCAGAACCACGTCTCGAGGCCCACGATGGACCGGCCCGGCGGGTTCGTGCCGACCGAGAACGCGGGCGCGACGAGCTCGCCGAACGCCTCGCGCGCCTGCACCTCGATCGGCGGCACGACGTCCTCGCTCCAGAACCAGCCCGACAGCGGGTCGTCCGGGTCCTCGTTGCAGCGCCGGTACACCCACACGGCCGTCTCCGACGGCTTCTCGGCGATCTCCTCCGGGGTCGGGTCGATCGCCGCCGGGTAGTTCATCCAGCACGGCGACGAGCCGATGCAGAACGAGGCCAGGCCGGTGAGCTCGCACGCGGGACCCCCGCCGCCGCCCGACCCGCCCGAGCCGTCGTCGCCGTCCTCCTCGCAGCGCTCGACCCACTGCACCGACTCGCCGATGGTGACCTGCACGAGCCGGCACCGCTTCGCGGCGTCGGCCGGCGCGGCGAGCGCCACGACGGCGGTCAGCGCGAGCAGGACGCCCGCGAGGAGCCCCGCCGGCACCGCCGCGCCGCGCGTGCGCCGGAGGGTCAGCACGACGCCGTCCCCTCGGCGTCGTTGAAGCGCGAGACGCGCCAGGTGCCGTCGTCCGACCGCTCCAGGGTCACGTCGGTGGGACGCGGCGGCTGCGGCGTCGCCTGGACGCCCTCCGGCAGCCAGCCGTCGTGGTCGACGCACGCCTGCACGAGCGCGGTGGCGCCGTCGACGGACACCACGACGTCGTCCACCACCGGGCGCCCCTGGATCGAGATGTCGTGGTCCGCGTAGTACTGCGCGAGCTTGAGCTCGTCCTCGACGACCTGGCCGGTCGCGACGCCCGCGAGCAGCTCCTGGTCCGGCTCGCCCCGGCGCGTCGTCACGATCGCGTCCCAGAAGGCGTCGTACGCGGCGCGCACCGCGGCCTCGTCCGCCGCCGCGGTCGAGGTGGGCGTGGCCGAGGCGCTCGGGGCCGCCGGGGCGCTCGTGAAGGGGCCCGCGGGCTCCCCGGAGCAGCCCGCGACCAGCAGGAGCGCGGTCAGCGGGAGGGTGGCGGTCACGGCGGCGAGGCGGCGTCGGGACATGCGCACAGGCTAGCGGCGGGACGTGACGCGGGCGCGCCACCGGGCGGCCACCGCTCAGCGCGGGCGCCGGCCCCGCAGCAGCTCACGGATGCGCTCGAGGCGCTCGCGCACCTGGCGCTCGAAGCCGCGGTCCGTCGGCTCGTAGTAGCGGGCGCCCACCAGCTCGTCGGGCAGGTACTGCTGCGCCGCGACGCCCTGCGGCTCGTCGTGCGCGTAGACGTACCCCTTCCCGTGCCCCACGCGCTGCGCGCCCGCGTAGTGCGCGTCGCGCAGGTGCGGCGGCACCGTGCCGATCCGCCCCGCGCGCACGTCGGCCAGCGCCGCGTCGATCCCGGTGTACGCCGCGTTCGACTTCGGCGCCGTCGCGACGTGCACGACGGCCTCCGCCAGCACGATCCGCCCCTCGGGCATGCCGATCATCTGGACGGCCTGGGCCGCAGCCACGGCCGTCTGCAGCGCGCTCGGGTCCGCCATCCCGACGTCCTCGGCGGCCGCGATGACCACGCGGCGGGCGATGAACCGCGGGTCCTCCCCCGCGGCCACCATGCGGGCCAGGTAGTGCAGCGCGGCGTCGACGTCGGAGCCGCGCATCGACTTGATGAAGGCGCTGATCACGTCGTAGTGCTGGTCGCCCTCGCGGTCGTAGCGCACGGCCGCGACGTCGATGGCGCGCTCGACGGTCGGCAGGTCGACCACGGGGACGGCGTCGTCACCGGGGGCCTCGGCCAGCGCGGCCCCGGCGGCGGCCTCGAGGATCGTCAGCGCCTTGCGGGCGTCGCCGCCCGCGAGCCGCAGCAGGTGCTCTTGCGCGTCGGCCGCCAGCTCGACGGCGCCCGCGAGGCCCCGCTCGTCGTCGACCGCCCGCCGCACGAGGGTGGCGACGTCCTCGGTGGACAGCGGCTGGAGGGTGAGCAGCAGCGAGCGGGACAGCAGCGGCGAGATGACCGAGAACGACGGGTTCTCGGTGGTCGCCGCCACGAGCGTGACCCACCGGTTCTCCACGCTCGGCAGCAGCGCGTCCTGCTGGGCCTTCGTGAAGCGGTGCACCTCGTCGACGAATAGGACGGTCTCCCCGCCACCGGTGGCGAGCCGCCGCCGTGCGTCGTCGACGACCGCCCGCACGTCCTTGACCCCGGCCGTCACCGCGGAGAGCTCGACGAACCGGCGCCCGGAGCTCGTCGCGATGAGGTACGCGAGGGTCGTCTTGCCCGTGCCGGGCGGCCCCCACAGGACGACGGAGGCGGGCCCGGCGGGCGAGCCGGGCGTCGCCGGCTCGACGAGCCGACGCAGCGGCGACCCCGGGACGAGGAGCCGTTCCTGACCCGCGACCTCGTCCAGCGTGCGCGGGCGCATCCGGACCGCCAGCGGCGCCGACCCGGCCGTCTCGGGCACGCCCTGCGCGGCCGTCGTCGTCGCGTCGAACAGGTCCACGCAGGCAGCGTACGCACGCCCGCCCACGTCGGCGGACCGGCGCGTGGCGGGCGCCGGTGTGCGCGCACGTCGTACGACCTGCGACCATGACCGACGTGTTCGCCCGCCTCGGGCGCGTCGTCGCGCGCCACCCCGTCCGTGCCGTCGCCGCGTGGGGGGTCCTGACGGCCGTGGGCCTGCTCCTCGCCGTCGTGGGCGTGCAGGGCGGCACGCTGTTCGACCGCCTGACCACGGGCGCCCCCGGCGTCCCGGGCTCCGAGTCCGAGCAGGCGCGCGACATCCTGGCGGCCCAGGACGAGTCGGGGCCGTCCCTCACCCTCGCCCTGTCCGACGTCGACCCCGCCGACCCCGCGGTCGGGGAGGCGATGCAGGCCGTGCGCTCGGACCTCGCCGCGCTCGACGGCGTCGCCTCGGTGATCGACCCGCTCGGGCTCCCCGACGGCCCCTCCAGCGCCGCGGCCGCGCCGCTGGTGTCGCGCACCGGGGACGGGTTCCTCGTCGTCGTCGGCCTGGAGCCCGACCTGCCCGAGCAGCAGCAGGCGCTCGACGCCGTGCAGGAGCGCCTCGAGCGCGTGCCCGACGACCTGCGCGACGCCGCCCCCGACGCCTCGGGACTCGTGGGCGGGAGCTCGCTGGTGGTGGAGCAGATCACCGACCAGGTCGAGCAGGACCTGCGCACCGGCGAGGCCGTGGCGCTGCCGGTCGCGCTGCTCGTGATGGTCCTGGTGTTCGGCGGGTTCCTCGCCGCCGCCATGCCCCTGGCGGGCGCCGTCGCGTCGATCGGCGTCGGTCTCGGCGCGCTGCTCGCCCTCTCCTACCTCCTCGACCTCGACGCGTCCGTCGTCAACGTCGTCACGCTGCTCGGGCTGGGCCTGTCGATCGACTACGGCCTGCTCGTCGTCTCCCGCTTCCGCGAGGAGCTGCACGGCCTGCTCGACGACGACGGGGGGCGGCGCGCCCGCCGCCGGCGGGGCGACGGCGCCGTGGCCGAGGCCGTCGAGCGGACCATGGGCACCGCGGGACGCACCGTCGCGTTCTCCGCCGTCACCGTCGCGCTGGCGCTCTCCGGGCTCCTGCTCCTGCGGCCGCCGATCCTGCGCTCGGTCGGCGTGGCCGGGGTCGCCGTCGTGCTCGTCGCGGTGGCGACCGCGCTCACCCTCGTCCCGGCGCTGCTCGCCATGGGCGGCCGCCGCCTCGCGCAGCCGTCCGTGCTGGCCCGCGTCCCGGCCCTGCACGGGGTGCTCGAGCGCACGGCCGACGGCCGCAGCGACGACGGCGCGTTCGGGCGCCTCGCCGGACGTGTGCAGCGCCGGCCGTGGGCGTCCCTCGCCGGCGCCGTCGTCGTGCTGCTCGTCCTCGCCGCCCCGCTGCTGGGGCTGCAGCTGCGCAACTCCACGACCGAGCTGCTGCCCAGCGGGACCACGCAGCGCGCGTTCGTCGACCTCCTCTCCCGCGACTACCCGGCGGCGTCGTCGCCAGCCGTCACCGTCGTGGCGGAGGGGAGCCTGGAGGACGTCACCCGGTGGGCCGAGGGGCTCGCCGGCCTCGACGGCGTGGCGTCGGTCGACCCGCCCTCGGCCGCCGGCTCGTACGTCGTCGCGGGCGTGCGGGTCGACGACGACGACACGGCGGGCCCGGCGGCCCAACGTGTCGTGCGCGAGATCCGCGAGCAGGACGCGCCGTTCCCGACCTGGGTGACCGGCCAGGCGGCGGCGCAGATCGACTTCGTCGACGCGCTGCGCGCCGGGGCGCCGGCGGCGCTGCTCGTCGTCGTGGTCGCGACGTTCGTGCTGCTGTTCCTCATGACCGGGTCCGTCGTCCTGCCCCTCCAGGCGCTCGTCGTGAACGCGCTGTCCATCGCCGCGTCGCTCGGGGTGCTCGTGTGGGCGTTCCAGGACGGCCGCCTCGCGGGCCTGCTCGGCTTCACGCCGACCGGCGGCGTCGAGACGTACGTCGTGGTCCTCGTCGTGGCGTTCGCGTTCGGCCTCTCGATGGACTACGAGCTGTTCCTCGTCTCACGGATCGCCGAGCTGCGCGACGCCGGCGTGCCCGACGGCGAGGCCGTGCGCCGGGGCCTGCAGCGCTCCGGGCGGATCATCACGTCCGCGGCCGCGATCATCGTCGTGGTGTTCGCCGGGTTCGTGGCCGGCGACCTGCTCGTGATCCAGGAGGTCGGCTTCGCGCTGGCCGTCGGGATCCTCGTCGACGCGACCCTCGTGCGGCTCGTGCTCGTGCCGGCGACGCTCACGCTGCTCGGGCGCGCCGCCTGGTGGGCACCCGCCCCGCTGCGCCGGCTGCACGCACGGCTCCCGATCGGGCACTGAGGGCCCGCGCCCGGCCGACGCTCAGTCGGGCGGACGGACGGTGCCGACCGGGCCGTACGAGGCGTTCTCGGCGTCGGTGCGGAAGCCGAGCCGGCGGTAGATGCGCCGGGCGCCGTCGTTGTCGGCGTACATGCCGAGGGAGACGAACTCGGCGCCCGCCTCCAGGGCCCCGCGCGTCGCCGCGGCGGTGAGCGCGGCACCCGCACCGGTGCGCCGGGCGGTGGGCAGCACCCCGAGGCCGTGCAGGTGCCACGACTGCTCCCCCGCGCGCGTGCCGGGCTCGCGCCGGGCGCCGATCACGCCCACGACGGCGCCGTCGCGCTCGACCGCCCACCAGCCGGCCTCGTCGGGGCCCGTCGGGTCCGCCGTGGTCGACGGGTTCGCGACCCGCAGGCACGCCCGCGCCGCCTCCGCCTCCCGCTCGCGGTCGAGCGGCCGCACCACCGCCTCCCCCGCCTGCGGGGCGGGCGCCGACGCCGTCGACATCCAGTCCCACGTGGAGAACGGCTCGAGGCCGAGCGCGTCGAGCTGGGCGCGGTCGACCGGGGTGCCGCGCGGCACGCTGAGCCAGTGCGCCGGCGCGGACCACCGGGGCGACGGGTCGTGCAGGGACGCCAGCAGGCGGCCCACCGTCCGCGGGTCGCCGCGGCCGGCCAGGCTCGGACCGCCGTCGTCGTGCTCCAGGACGAGCAGCACGCCGTCCTCGTCGCCGAGCACGCGTGCGCAGGCCCACCGGGCGCCGATGGCGCTCAGGTACCGGTCGCCGCGCCACGCGACGGGCAGGGCCCCCGCGAGCGTCGCGCTCACGCCTGCGCGGGCGCCTTCGGCTTGGCGTCGACGCCGGCCTCGCGCCGCTGCTCCGGCGTGATCGGCGCCGGCGCCTGCGTGAGCGGGTCGTAGCCGCCGCCCGACTTCGGGAACGCGATGACCTCGCGGATGGAGTCCGCGCCCGTGAGCAGCGCCGCGATGCGGTCCCACCCGAACGCGATCCCGCCGTGCGGCGGCGCGCCGAACTGGAAGGCGTCGAGGAGGAAGCCGAACTTCTCCTGCGCCTCCTCGGGGCCGATGCCCATGACGTCGAACACGCGCTGCTGCACGTCCCGCCGGTGGATACGGATGGACCCGCCGCCGATCTCGTTGCCGTTGCACACGATGTCGTACGCGTAGGCCAGGGCGCTGCCCGGGTCCTCCTCGAAGCGGTCGACCCACTCCGGCGTCGGGGACGTGAACGCGTGGTGCACCGCCGTCCAGGCGCCGCCGCCCACGGCGACGTCGTCGTCCTCGCCCGTGGGCTTGAACAGCGGGGCGTCGACGACCCAGACGAACGACCACTGGGACTCGTCGACGAGGCCGCCGCGCCGCCCGATCTCCAGGCGCGCGGCACCGAGCAGCGCGCGCGCCTCCGAGACCTTGCCGGCCGCGAAGAAGATCGCGTCGCCCGGGCTCGCGCCCGTCGCGGCGACCAGCCCGGCACGCTCCTGCTCGCTGATGTTCTTGGCGACCGGGCCGCCCAGCTCGCCGTCCGCGCCGACCGTGACGTACGCCAGACCCTTCGCGCCGCGCTGCTTGGCCCACTCCTGCCACGCGTCGAACCCGCGGCGCGGGGTGTCCGCACCACCGGGCTGCACGACCGCGCCGACGTACGGCGCCTGGAACACGCGGAACGGCGTCTCGCGGAAGTAGTCGGTGAGCTCGACCAGCTCCAGGCCGAAGCGCAGGTCCGGCTTGTCGGTGCCGTAGCGGGCCATCGCGTCGGCGTAGGTCATGCGGGCGATCGGCGTCGGGATCTCGACGTCGACGAGGCGCCACAGCGCCGTGAGCACCTGCTCGGCCACCGCGATGACGTCGTCCTGCTCGACGAAGCTCATCTCCACGTCGAGCTGCGTGAACTCCGGCTGGCGGTCCGCACGGAAGTCCTCGTCGCGGTAGCAGCGGGCGATCTGGTAGTAGCGCTCCAGCCCGGCGACCATGAGGAGCTGCTTGAAGAGCTGCGGGGACTGCGGCAGCGCGTACCAGCTGCCGGGCGACAGGCGCGCGGGGACCAGGAAGTCGCGCGCGCCCTCGGGGGTGGAGCGGGTCAGCGTCGGGGTCTCGACCTCGACGAAGCCCTGCGCGTCCAGCACGGCGCGGGCCGCCGCGTTGGCCTTCGCGCGCAGCCGCAGCGCGTGCGCCGGCGCCGGCCGGCGCAGGTCCAGGTACCGGTACCTGAGGCGCGCCTCCTCGCCGACGGGCTCGTCGACCGAGGACGACACCTGGAACGGCAGCGGCGCCGACTCGTTGAGCACCACGACGTCCGTCGCGACGACCTCGACCTCGCCCGTCGCGAGGTTGGCGTTCTCGTTGCCCTCGGGGCGACGGCCGACCTCGCCGGTCACCTGCAGGACGTACTCCGAGCGCAGCCCGTGCGCGACCGCCTCGTCCCGGACCACGACCTGGGCGATGCCGGACGCGTCCCGCAGGTCGACGAAGGCCACGCCACCGTGATCGCGACGCCGGTCCACCCAGCCCGTGAGGGTGACGGTGGTACCGATGTGCTCGGCTCGCAGGGAGCCGGCTTCGTGGGTGCGGAGCACGACGACGTCCTTCTGTCGGGTGGGGTCGCGCCCGTCCGGGCGCTCGCACGATCCTAGTGCCGACCCCCGGCGGGCCCGAACCGATACCCCCGCCCGGGGAGCCGCCTCGCGGGCGGCCGCCTAGTCGAGACCGACGCTGTGCGCGACCTGGCCGGACAGCGCCAGGAGGTCCGCCGCGATGTCCCGGTCGGCCGCGCCCGACCCGATCGTCACGCTGACGACGTGGTCGCCCCGGACGACGGACGCGCCGCTGGTCCCGCTGAACCGGCGCTCCCGCGCCGCGTCGTCCAGCCACGCGGCGCCGCGCACGTCGTCGTACCGGACGTCGGGCGCGCGGTCCCGCTTCCCGTCGATCCGCTCGAGCTCCGCCGCGCCCTCGGCGGAGTCGACGGGGACGACCGTCACGGCGAGCAGCGCGCGCTGCCCGGCGAGCGGTGCGTCGTCGGGCATCTCGGCCGAGCACGGCTCGCCGTCGAGCGTCGGGCCCGCGACGGGGCCACCCGCGCTCTCCCCCGTGACGGCGGACAGCGAGGCGTCGTCCACGCCGCACACCAGCACGGCGCCCGACGGGGCGTGCGAGGGGACGACGAGCGCCGTCGGCGCCGGCTCCGGGTCACGGCTGCACCCGGCGACGACGAGCAGCGCGGCGACCAGCACCACCGACGCGCGAGCCGCCCTCACCGCGGGCCCGCCCAGACCTCGATGATGGGCGCGAGCACCTGCTGCTCGAGAGCGGCCGCGATGCCCGAGCTCCGCACCCACTCGGCGTAGGCCGGCGAGTCGTGACGGAACCCGACGGGGTCGCCCGCCGCGTCGTACTCGATCGCCTCACGGGGCGGCGGCGTCACCACCGGCTCCCACTCGTGGCGCTGCGCGAGCTGCTCGGGCGACCACAGGCCGTGCCGCAGGAGCATGTCCATCGTGTCGTCCACCAGGGCGGTCTTCGCCACCTCGTCGAGCTTGTCGTACGCACCCGCCGGGTCGTCGTCGATCGACTCGCGGATGCCGTCCAGCGTGGCGTCCTTGGCCTGGTCCACGCCGAGCTTGAGCCACTTGTCCTTGATCTCCGGCACGAACGGCAGGCTCGAGGCCAGGTTCAGCGCGTCGGCGATCGCAGCGGCCCGCCGGGCCTGCAGCTCCTTGTCCGCGACGTCGCCGTCGTACCCGGTGCGCAGCACCCACCCGACGACGTCGGACGAGTTCTGGATCGCCGACGTCACGCCGTCGATGGGCGCGCCGGACCCGAGCAGCGCCATGAGGTTCTCGCCCTGCTGCCGTCCGGCGACCGTCAGGCCGTCGTCGAGCGCGAGCTGCGAGGCCTGCAGGACGCCCGCGAGGACGAGCTCGACGTCGCCCTCGTCCTGCCCGAGGGTGCCCAGCAGCGCCTCGACGTCCTCCTTCCGCAGCCGGGCGCCCCAGGCGGTCGCCGACGGGAGCAGCGGCCCGCTGCCGGTGCCGTGCAGTCCCTGGCCGAGGTCGTCGTCGCCGGCGAGACCGACGCGGTACAGGTCGCTCGCGTACGAGGCCAGGATCTGCGCGACGTGCGGCCGCATCCCGGCCGGGACCTGCCAGCCGGCGCTCTCCCCGAGCCCCAGGAAGCCGCCGCTGGCGCCCTCGCCGGTCCGGTCGCCCAGCAGCAGGATCGACTGGCCCGCGACCTCCGCCGAGACCGCTCCGCGCCCGGACGTGTCGCGCCAGGTCGTCGTCGCGACCTCGAGCGCCGAGCCGAGCGCGCCGCCGTCGGTGGCGTCGTCGTCCCAGTCGCGGTCGCGCAGCAGGTAGGCGAGCCGCTCCGACACCTCGAAGGACTCGCCGTCGACCGTCACCGTGCGGCGCGCGCCGCCCGAGAAGAAGTGCTGCGCCGCCTCGGGGTTGTGCCCGAGGGCGGCCATGATCCCGGCGAGCGGGTCCGCCACGACGCGCCCCTCGCCGTCGATCACCCGCACCTCGGGCGAGCCGCCACCGGGGGACGTGCGCGAGCGCCAGACGACGAGCCCGCGGGACTCGAGCTCGGCGCGCTCGTAGTCGTAGACGCCCGTCGCGACCTCGTCGAGGAAGGACGTGCCGAACCGCCCCTGGCTGAGCAGCAGGCCGAGCGCGTTCGCCTGGTCGAGCTGGCCGTCACCCTCGACGTACAGCGGCGTCGTCGGGACGTCCTCCGTGATCGCGGCGACCCACCCGGCGGCGTAGTCGTCCGGGAGGGCGAGCGATCCCGTCGCGCGGGTGGCCGTGGCGATCGTCTCCGACAGCGCGGCGATCGTCGGCGCGTACCAGGCGTCGCGCTCGTCGCGCTCCGCCTGGGTGAGGTTCGGGTCCTGCGCCCGGTTGTACGAGAGCGCGCGGACGATCTGCGACAGCTCCTCCGGCGACAGCTCCTGCGCGAACGCCGTGGCGAAGTACGGGTCGTGCTGGAGCTCGAGCAGCTCGGCGAGCACGTCGTCGTCCGGGATCCCCGGGTGGTCGCGGAGCTCCACCGCCAGCTCACGCCCGCGCTTGGCCGCCTCCGACGGCGAGAGGGAGCTGAGGAGGGACTCGTCGAGCTCCACCGTGCCGGCCGGCCACGCCGGGTTCGACCCCTCGAGCGCCTGGGCGAGCGACAGCCGCCGCCGCAGCCCCGGCAGGGCGTCGCGCGCCCACTGCGCCGCGACACCGAGCGTGTGGGTCCGGGACGTGTCGAGGTCGTGACGGGCCAGCCGCCCGGCGAGCACCGACCGGGCGGCGTCCAGCCGGTCCGTCCCGCGCTCGACACCCGTGACGACGTCCGCCATGCCGGCGACGTCGATCGTCGCGAGAGCCATCGGTCTCCTCCTCCTCAGACCGGCTGGGGGCCGCGACGGGTGCCCCACCGCGCGCGCCAGTCGGTCCGCTCGACGACGGCGGGCTCGCGGTCGTAGCGCCCCTGCAGCGCGTCGCGGCACTCCCCCGCCGCCGTCCCGGCGGCGCTCGCGTGCCCCGTGAGCTCCGCGACGAACGCGTCGGCCGCGCCGCTGGACCACGCGCCGTGCTCCATCGCCCGCCGGGCCGCGTCGAACGCGGCCGCCGCGTCCGCGGCGCTCGTGCGCGCCGCGGGCAGCGACGCGCCGATCGAGGACCGGTAGAGGTTGGGTGCGGTGTCGCCCTCGCTCACGGGGCCACCTCCTGGTGACGTCGTCGTGCGGACTGGACCGGGGCGCGCCCGGTGGTCGTGCCGGCCGTCGTGCCGGATCGGCGTGCGGCCGGGGAGCAGGGGGCGCGCTGCGCGCGGGGACCCATCACGGCGTCGGCACCTGGACGGGCTGCCACTGGCCCGAGGTCGACAGGATGCCGCGCCCGGGCGTGCCGCCCCCGACGACGGAGCGCGGCAGCCTCAGGCCGAACACGTCGCCGTCGTTCGGCGACTGCGGGGCGAGGATGAGGCCGCTGCGGGCGCGCTTGAGCGCCGGCACCGGGCCCCGGTAGGCGCCGCCCAGCTCGTCCGTCGTGCCGCCGGCGACGACGAGGCCCGGCTTGTCCCGCAGCGCGCCGACGTGCTCGACGACGGCGTCGGCCAGCGGGCCGTCCGCTCCCACGAGCTCCAGGTCGTCGACGAGCAGCAGGGTGGGCGTCGTCGACGACGGCGCGAGCGCAGCCACGAGCGCGGCGATCTCGTCCCGCCCGGACTCGAGCGTCAGCTCCCCGACGACCCCGGGACGCCCGGCGAGGTCGCGCAGCGGGCTGCGTCGCGGCGTGACGAGGCCCACCTTCCACCCGCGGTCGAGCGCCGACGTCGCCATCGTGAGCAGCGCGGTGCTCCGGCCGGAGCGCCGGGGGCCGACGACGAGCAGACCGGGCCCGTGCTCCTCGGCCTCGAGGCCGAACAGCGTCAGCGTGTCGCCGCCGACGCCCGCCGGCACCGCCGACGGGGCGAGGCCCGGCCCGAGCGCCAGGGCGTCGGCCAGGGAGACGCGGGTGGGCAGGTCGTCGACCCGGAACGCCACCTGGGCGGCCGGCACCGTCCCGCCTGCGTCCTGCGCGCGGCGCGTCGCGTCGCGGGCGATCCGCTGCAGCGCCGCCACCTGCTCGGCGCCGCCCGTCTCCTCGTCCAGGACGCACACCTGCAGCTCCTGGCTGCCGCGCGAGCGGAACGCCCGCCCGTCGGGCAGCGTGCCGGGGACCTGGCGCGGGCTCAGGCCCACGGCGGTGTAGTCGCCCGCCTCGGGCATGCGCAGCATCACGCGGTCCTCGGTCAGCGTCGCGACGCGGCCCACGAGCAGGCTGCGGTCGCCGGTCAGCACGACCTTCACGCCGGCTCCAGGGCCCTCCTGCAGGATCTGGGTCCACAGGTCGACGAGCACGCCCGAGTCGTAGTCCTCGAAGGCCTGGACGAAGCCCTCCCAGCGGTCGAGCAGGACGAGCAGGTACGGCAGCCGCTCGTCCGGGGCGACGCTCGCCCGCTGCTCCGTGACGTCGGCGAACGACTGCTCCGCGAGGAGCTGCTGACGCCGGGAGATCTCGGCGCGCAGCCGGCGCGTCAGCCGGGCCAGCCGGTCCGGCTGGTCGCGCGTGACGACGGCCCCCGTGTGCGGGAGCCCGACGAGCGGCAGCAGCGCGTTGTTGCCGCAGTCGACCCCGTACAGGTGCACGTCGCGCGGCGAGACCCGCTCGCCCAGGGCCGCCGCGAGGGTCCGCAGGACGGTCGAGCGGCCGGAGCGCGGGGCGCCGACGACCGCCAGGTGCCCCGCCGTCGCGAGGTCGTGGGCCGCGACGTCCCGGCGCTGCTGCGAGGGCAGGTCGACGAGGCCGTACGGCAGCTCGAGCGGCGACGAGGGCGCCGCCGTGCCCGCCGCCTCCTGCAGCCCGTCCAGCGTCACGACGTCCGGCAGCGCGGGCAGCCACGGCGGCGGCGGGGCGCTCACGCCGCCCTGCTGCGCCGCCTCGGTCACGGCCTGCACGAGCGACGCGAGGTCGGTCGGGGTGTCGACGTCGTCCTCCACCGAGGTCCGCGGCGCGACGACCGCGCGGCCGAGCAGGGGCCACGCGAGCGACGCGACGTGCACGGCGCCACCGCCGGCCGCCGCCGGCGGCCGCCCCCCGACCCGGGAGGCCTGGAACGCCACGAGGCTCGAGTGGCCCAGGCGGGCGTAGGCCCGGCCCGGGAGCCCCTGCGGGATCTCCGCCGACTCGGGTCCCTCGATGACGTCCTGGCTGTCGTTGCGGTCCGTCACGCGCAGGGCGATGCGCAGGTTGGTGTTCGACTTGATCTCCGCGCTCACGACGCCCGCGGGACGCTGGGTCGCCAGCAGCAGGTGCACGCCGAGCGAGCGCCCGCGCCGGGCGATGTCGACCAGCCCGGTGACGAAGTCCGGCAGCTCCGCGACGAGGGCCGCGAACTCGTCGATGACGATGAGCAGGCGCGGCATCGGCGCGTCCCCCGGGCCGCGGCCCGCGAGGTAGTCCTCGATGTCCTTCGCCCCGGCCCCGGCGAGCTGGTGCTCGCGCCGGCGCAGCTCGGCCGCGAGGCTCTCGAGCGCGCGCGTCGTCAGGTGCGTGTCCAGGTCGGTCACCATGCCGACCGTGTGCGGCAGGTTGTTGCAGTCCTTGAACGCCGCCCCGCCCTTGTAGTCGACGAGGACGAACGTCATCTCGTCGGGCCGGTTGCCGACCGCCAGCGACGCGATGAGCGTCTGGAGGAGCTCGGACTTGCCGGATCCGGTGGTGCCCGCGACGAGACCGTGCGGGCCGTCGGACCGGATGTCGACGGTGAACAGCCCGTCGCCCGTCTCGCCGATGACCGCGCTGGTCGTGCGGCCGCCCCGGGCCCAGCCCGTGAGGATCTCGGCGGGGCGCGGCGGGTCGAGCTCGAGCACGTCGAGCAGGCGCGACGAGGTCGGCAGCGTGGAGCTGAGGTCCTCGCTGCTGATGTCCTTGATCGGCGCCAGCGCGCGCGCGAGCCGCTCGAGCCACGCCTCGTCGACGACGTCCGTGCGGACCGCGTCGACGACCTCCTGGCCCGCGACCGACACCGTGCTCCCGCCCGGCTCGACGCGCACGACGGCCTGGCACTCCTCCGGCAGCTGACGCTCCTGCTCGTCCAGGCACAGGAACAGCACCCCGACGGCCGGCCCCTCGCGCAGCAGCGTCACCAGGCCGGGCAGGAGGCGGATCCGCCGCGCGCCGTCGAGCACGACGAGGACGGGCGGCGGCAGCACCGCCTGCTTCGTCACGAAGCCGCCCGAGTCGCTCGCCGCGGCGCGGCGGCGCTCGACGAGGTCCAGCAGCTCGGCGACCCGCCGCGCCGTCGTCTCGTCGTCGTTGCCGACGGACACCACGGGGCCGCTGTCGCGGCGCACGTGCGGCAGCCACCGGACCCAGCGCCACGCCTGCTCCCCCGACCCCTCGGTGAGCAGGACCACGGACACGTCCGCGGGCGAGTGCGACGCCGCGACCTGCGCGACCATCCACCCGGCGACGCGCCGGCGGTCCTCGTCGGCCCCGGCCACGCCCGTGACGCCCACGCGCGCGAGCGGCACGGCGACGGGCACGTCGGCGGCGGTCCAGTGCTGCGTCGCGGTGTGCTGGTCCCGGTCGGGGTCGCGCAGGGACACCTCGCTCGCGACGTCGGCCGTGCCGACCCGCGCCAGCATCCAGTCCGGGTCCGTGCGCCGCCGCTCCCAGAGCCGGACGCGCGGGCCCGTCGCGAACAGCAGGACGGTCGCCGGGTCCGGCAGCTCGCGCCGGCGCGCCTGGCTCTCCTCGGACAGCGCGGCGTACGCGTCGGACTCGATGCGCGCCCGCCGCTCGGAGTAGGTGCGGACCGCCTCGACGTGCTGCCCGCGGCGCGAGCGGCGGGACGACACCCAGTTCGAGACCGCCATCGCCGGCGAGAGCGCCATGATGATGAGCGAGAACGCCGAGCGCGTGATGAGGTACATCGCGCCGCCCATGACGACCGGCAGCAGCATCATCGCCAGCGGGAACGGCTGGCGCTCCGGGCTGCGGGGCTCGGGGGGCAGCTGGAAGTCGCTGGGCCGTGCGGGCGGCAGCAGGCGCGGCGGACGGTTGAAGTCGAGGGTGGCGCCCTCGGGGCTCGGCGACAGCGACGCGTTGGGTGGCTCGTGCTCCGCCAGCTCGAGGACGACGTCGCCGACGACGAGCGAGGCACCGGGCGTCCACGCACGGGGTGTCGCCAGCGCGACGCGGTCGAGGTGGACCAGCGGCCGGTCCGCGTTCGCGTCGACCTCGTCGAAGCCGTCGGCGAGGCTGCGCGCCTGCGCGAGCTGTGCGGCGTAGCGCCGGGGGCGCCCGCGACGGCCCCCCGCGGCTGCCGGTGCCGTCTCCGAGCGCACGACGATCGGGCCCTCGAGCGCGCGACGGCGCAGGGGGCCGGGGACGCTCACGCCGACGACGGCGGGGTCCGGCGAGACGGTGACGGCGCCGTCCACGCCGACGTCGAGGACGACGGCGCGCTCGGGGGCGCCCCCGTCCAGGCGCACGGACGCGGAGCGCGCCGAGCCGACGTCGTGGCGCCCCGGGGCCAGGCGGTGGACGCGGCCCGCGCCGCGCCCGGACACGATCCGGACCTCGCACGTCCCGACGGGCTCGTCCCACGTGTCGCCCGGGTCGGCGCCGATGCCGACGACGCTGCCGTGCCGCAGGGCGCTGGCGGCCACCGGCTCCTCGGGGTCCAGCTCGCGGCCGTGCCACCAGAGGGCCGGCGCCGCGTCGTCCTGCCGGGCGACCCGGACCACGCCGAGGTGCCCGCTGCCGTGCTGCTCGACGCGCGCGGTCTCGACCTGCAGGGCCGTGACGAGGGCCGCGGCGAGGTCGACGACGCGGGAGCCCTCGGCGCAGTCCGCGACGACGTCGGCCAGGTCGCGGCCCGGGACAGCGACGGTGAGCATCAGCCGCATCGCTGCGCCTCCCCCCTCTCGTCGTCTCGCACGGGCACGTCGCACTCTGCCGGTCGTGCCGCCCGCAGGGCCGCCGACAGGCCGACGGCCCGCCCTCGTGAGGACGGGCCGCCGGGGAGCGCGCTCAGATCCGGTCGGGCTCGCCCGTCGCCGCGGCGATGTTGTTGTGGTTCGTCTTCACGTCCGAGGCGGCACCCTCGAGCGCCTCGTTCAGACGGTCCAGGTTCGCCTTGTAGTCCTTCCACGCGGTGCGGAAGTCCTCGGAGTACTTGCCGGTCCACACGGCGCTCTCGAGCGCGCTGTCGACGCGCGTCTTGATGTCGAGCGCCTGGGCGGCCTTCTCCTGGAACGTCTTGTGGAGCGACTGGAGAGTGCTGAGCTCTGCACCAACTGCCACGGGTTTCTCCTTCTGTCCGGCGACGCCCGGGTGACGCCGCACCTACCACCGGGCACGCCCCCTGGGGCGTCACGCGGCGACACCATACCCCGACAAACCGCCCGCCCGCCGAGCGAACGTGCAGGCCGAACGGGTGACTCGCGGGTGACTCGCGGTCGGCACGACCCGGCGGCGCGCCTCCTCGGAGACGTCCCGGGCGCGGCCCGGAACCCCTCCTCCGAGCGCGCCCGACCGGCGCCGCGCCCGCCGCACGTCAGGCTTCCGCGCCCGCCGCGCGCCCCTGGCGTACCTGCGGCACGAGCTCCTCGACGAGGGCGGCGGTCTCGGCGCCGACCTCGCCGGCGTCCGCGGCGTGCAGCGTCCGCTCGAGCTCGCCGGCCACGCGGTGCACGCCCTCCGCTCCGGCCAGGGCGTGCGCCGCGCGCAGCAGGTCGCGCCAGAGCAGCTCCTCGGTCGGGGCGACCACCAGACCCGCCTCGGCCGCCGCGCGGGCACCGGCGGGGTCGTCGCCGTCCATGCCGAGCACCGCCAGGCGGTGCGCCGCGTCGACCACGAGCGTGCGGATCTCGCGCTCGAGCCGGACGCGGGCGAGCCACGAGTACCGGCCGGGCGCGATGTCCGCGAACGGGGCGCCGCGCACCACGCGCAGCGCCGCCCACAGCGCCTCGCGCTCCTGCTCCACGTCGGCGGCGGCCCGCGACCGTGCCAGCCAGGCCCGGACGACGTCCCAGTCCAGCGCGACCTCGGGCGCGAGCCGCAGGTGCCCGTCGGGGCCCTGCTGGAGGTACGGGCGGCCTTGCGCGTCCCTGCCGAGCCACGCGCGGGCGCGCTCGACCGACGCCTGGAGCACCGCGGTCGTGACCCCGCGCGGCCAGACGGCGGCGCCCAGCACGGTCGGGTGCAGGCCCTGCGGGTGGAGCGCGAGGTGGACGACGAGCTCCGTGCTGACCTCGCGACGGTCGTCGTCCATCGGGCCGGCGGCCTCGACGACCGGGCGGCCCAGCACGCGCACGCGGACCGGGGCCGACGCGAGGTCCGCCGCGGCGGCCGTCGCCTCGACGGCCGGGCGCGCCAGGTGCCCCTCGACCTCCACGGCCCCGCCCGGGGTGCCGGGCGACGGCTCGGGCGGGTCGAGCAGCTCGCCGAGGGCCGCGATGCGCGGCTCCGAGAGCCGGTTGGCCGCGACCGCCAGCCCCAGCGCGGGGAGCGTCAGGCGACCGTCCCCGTCGACCTGGATCCGCCAGCGGGCGCCGGGCACGTCGCCCACGGCGACGAGGCCCCAGGCCGCGCGCGGGCCGGAGGCCAGCTCGACGAGCCGGGCGGCCGCCTGCGGCCCCGGCGTGGCCGCGGTGACGACGTACTCGGGCACGCTGCCCTGGGACGCTCCGCCGCGCACGCGGCCGACGAGCACGCTCTGGCCGAGGGTGTCGGCCTGCCGCGCCGCTACCACGGGCACCACGTCGTCGACGTGCGCGACCGAGCGGTAGCGGTCGCCGCCCACCTGCGCGAGGGCGGCGGGCAGCGCCACGCCCGTGACCCGCAGCGCGTCGGACCACCCGTTCGTCGCGAGCTCGGCCGCGAGGGCGGTCGCGACCTGGTGCGCCGCCGTCGGCTCGCCCACGATCGTCACGGGTCCCTGCGCCGCCTCGAGGTCCACCAGGACGTCGGCGCCGGCCTCGTCGCGGCCGAGCGACACCAGGCCGGGGTACGGCGCCACGCCCGGGCGCAGAGCCGGGTCGGGGGCGTCGGCGGGCAGCGTCC
>NZ_HE978588.1:2522474-2534418 GCF_000312005.1 Cellulomonas massiliensis JC225 | reverse complement strand
GACGGCCGGGTCGCTCGGCTCACCGGTGCGCCGGCGGCGCCGCACGAGCTCGAGCGACGCGAGCAGTCCGGCGGCCAGCAGGCCGGCGCCCACGAGGCTGCGCACGTCGTCCTGGACCGCCGTCGCGACCTGCGCCGCGCCGCCCGCGTCGGCCCCGCCCGCCGCGTCGGCCTCCTGCTCGGCGGGCGGCGCCTCCACCGGCGCGGCCGGCGTCTCGACCGGGGCGACCTCGACCGTCACGCGGTCGACGCCCGCGGCGTCCTCGGGCATCACCATGAGCCAGCCCGGCTGGATGAGCCGCGCCAGCGTCAGCTCACGGCCGTCGGGCTGGTCGCGCCCCTTGTTGAGCTCGAACACCTCCTGGTAGCGCCGGCCGTCGCCGAGGTGGCGCTGCGCGATGTCCCAGAGGTTGTCGTGGTAGCGCCCCTCGGGCGGCTGCACGACGAGGACCCGCTTGCCGACCAGGCCGTGCGCCTCCTCGGCGGTGAGCGGGACGTCACCCAGGTGGTAGGTCCGCTCGCCCTCGACGGCCTGCGTGGCCTCGTCCTCGGCGGGGGCCTCCTGCTGCGTCGCCGCCTGCTCCGCGCCCACCTCCGCGGGCGCGACGACCTGGACCTGGGACGCGGCGGCCATGCCGCTCGCCGCGGGCACCGCGGCGGTCGCGGGCACGGCCGCACCGAGCAGCACGAGCACCGAGGCCACGAGGACGCGCGCGGCGCGCTGGCTGGGGCCCGCGAGCGGGACGCGCTGCGGCAGGCCCACGCCCCGCAGCCCGGACACGAGCTCCACGACGACGCACACCGTGAACTGGAGCCACGCCAGCCAGACGACCCACAGCAGCACCGTCACCAGCTGCTCGACGCCGATCTGCTGCGTGAGCTGCTCGCGCGTCGGCAGGGACGTGGGCAGGCCCGGGACGCCGTCGAGCAGGACGAGCGCGACCGGCACCCCGACGACGACGAGGAGGAGCAGGAGCGCGGAGAGCACGCCCTTGGCCCGCGACTCCCGCCGCTCCTGCGTCGGGGCCGGCGCGAACCGCCGGGCCCCCCGTGCCGACCCCTCGGGTCGTGGCGGCCTGACCTGTGTCGTCACGGCGCTCCTCCGATCTCGTCCACGATGCCGACCGCGGCGCGCGCGGTGGCCGTCCCCTCGACGGTGAAGTCGTCGACCAGGGCGAGCGACAGCAGCACCGTCGGCACGCGGTCGCTCACCTCCACCGTCACGCTGTTCCCGTCGGAGGCGACCTGCACCGCGCCCCCGTCGTACCCCCTCGCCACGAGGAAGGCGCGCGCCGCGCGCTCCGCCTCCCCGCGGTCCAGCCGGACCTCGCCAGTCTGGCGCAGGTGGGCGAGGTCCACCTGGTTGGCCCCGGCGCGGGCCGCCTGCTCCGCGTCGTCCAGCGCGAGCGCACGGGCGTTGACGGCGCGGCCGCCGTCGACCACGAGCCCCGCGAGCAGGAGCAGCGCCACGACCAGGACGACGACGAACGCGGACATGGCGCCGCGGTCGTCGCCCGCCTCGTCGAGGCGGCGCCCGACGCGGCGCTCGGCCCGCGCCAGGGCCCGGCGCAGCGGCGCGGCGCTCACGAGTCCGTCCTGCGGAACCGGTCGAGCGGCGCGGCGCTGGTCGCGGTCACCTCGGCGCCGCCGAGCAGGCCGATGTCGGTGAGCCCGGCCCACGAGACGCGGCAGCGCACCGTGGCGGTGATGATCCCGCCGGGCTCGTACGTGCCGCCCAGGTCCACCGGGTCGCAGCGCATGCCGTCCGGCGTCGAGGCGTCGGCGGCCTCCTGCGCCGCCACGGCCGCGGTCGACAGGGACCGCGCGATGGTCGCCGCGCGGACGGCCTCTCGCGCGATGGCGCGCGCGTCCCCCTGCGTCGAGACGTACCGGCCGAAGCCGACGATGAGCGACAGCACGAGCAGCAGGATCGGCACCAGCACGACGACCTCGATCGCCATCGACCCGCGGTCGTCGGAGCGCGCGCCGACGAGGCGCGCGCGCCGCACGGAGGGGGCCCGGCGCGTCACAGGTCCGGCCTGAACAGCTCGAGCGGACCCTGCACCGTGGAGCTCACCCGGGGCGACAGCCCGCCGACGAGGTCGAGCGAGCGACCCGACACGGTCGCGCGCACCTCGTCGTCACCCACGAGCTCGACGCGCACCGCGACGTCGGTGAGCCCCTGCCCGCCGACGCGCTCGGCGTACCGCGCGCCGGCGGCCCGCGCCTCGCTGAGCGCCGCCGGGGTCCCGCCGCCGTTGCGCGCGATGCGCGCGACCTCACGCGCCGTCGCACCGGCGACCTCGTTGCCGTACCAGGACAGCGAGGCCTGGATGAGCACGAGGATCACCAGCATGAGCAGCGGCGTGTACAGCACCAGCTCGACCGAGGACGCGCCCCGGTCGTCCCCGGCGTGCCGGAGCCGGCGACGGAGCGACGCTCCGGTCACGGACCACCCGGCAGGTCGGGGATCTCGATCTGCTCGGCCCGGCCCTGGACCAGGTTGTAGATGAGCACGCCGACGACGGCCGCGAGGCCGACGAGGATCGCCGTGATGATGACCCACTCGATGGTGGACGCACCCAGGTCCTCGCTCGCCCGGGCACGGGCGAACCGGCGACGCAGCTCCATGACGAGGGCCCCGACCGGGGTCCCTGCTGACAGATCGCGCACAGGCGCTCCTTTCGTCGTGCATCCGCTCAGGGATGCGGTCACACGTTCCCGAGGACGTTGATCATCGCCGGGTACATCAGGAAGACGAGGAAGCCGACGGCGAGCAGGAGCTGAGCCACCAGCATGGACTGGGACTTCTCCCCCGCGCGACCCTCGGACTCGGCCAGCTCGCGTCGGCGCAGCGAGGACGCGCGCGCCGCCAGCGAGTCGCGGACCTTGGCGCCGTCGTCGGCGACGAGCGCCAGCGCCGCGGCGAGGTCCCGCAGCTCGTCGATGCGCAGCTCCTCGCCCAGGGCCCCGAGCGCGGACCACGGGGTGCGCCCGTGCAGCCGCGCCGACCCCAGGGCGTTGCGGATGCGCACCATGGCCCAGCCGTCGCTGATCTCGGAGGCCGACTGCAGCGCCTCGGGGACGCCGCGACCGCCCGCGAGGCTCATCGCGACGAGGTCGAGGAACGACCCGACGACGTGCCGCAGGTCGCGCCGCGCCTCCCCCCCGCGCGAGCGCACGACGAGCAGCGGCAGCACGGCGCCGACGAGCGCCCCGACGACGCACGCCAGCAGCGGGACGCCGGGCGGCACCGGCACGCCCGCGAGCAGCGCCAGCACCGAGAGGACGACGGGCAGGACGAACCCCGCCGCCGCCGCGAGGACCGTCGTCGCGAGGAACGCGTCGAGCGTGCGGCCGAGCACGGCGAGGTCGGAGCGCAGCGAGCCGAGCTCGACGCCCCAGCCCGCGAGCAGGTCGGCGGTCGAGCGGCCCACGAGGCGCACCCACCGGCTGTCGCCCGCGCGCGACGGGTCCTGCGAGATGGTCTGCGTGCGCTCGCGCTGCTCGGCGCGTCGCACGTCGAGCCGGGCCAGCGCCCCGCCCGGGCTCGTGCGCGGCGGCGCCAGCACCAGGACGAGCAGGAGGATCCCGAGGCCGACGGCGGCGCCGGCGAGGAGGGCGAGGATCACGCGTCCTCCCGGGAGACGAGGAACCGGCGGGGCATCTCGACGCCCGACAGCCGCTTCATCCACCAGAAGCCGCCCGCGAAGAACGCCGCGACGACGACGAGCACGAGCTGCCCCTGGAACGTGCCGTAGGGCGCGACGAAGTCCCGGTTCGCGACGGCCAGCACCGCCATCATCCCGAGCGAGAAGATCGTGACGACCTGCGCGGAGCGACGGGTCGAGGCGCGGCCCGCGCTGACGCGCTGGCGCATCTCGAGCTCGGCGCGCGCCGACTCCGACAACGACGTGAGCACCTGGCGCAGGCCGGGCCCGCGCAGCTTCGAGTTGAGCACCAGCGACGCGATCACGAGGTCGGCGCTGGGGTCGTCGAGGTCGTCGGCGAGCCGGCGCAGCGCGACGGGCAGCGGGACGCGCACGCGCAGACGGTCGACCAGCAGGCGCAGCTGCGGGCGGATCGCGGGCGAGGCGGCGTGCACGCTCGCCGGGATGGCCTGCTCGAGGCCGACGGCGCCCGCGATGGTGTCGCGCAGCGACTCCGTCCAGGCCGCGAGCCCCTCGAGGCGGGCCGTCTGCTCGCGCTCCAGGCGCGCCCCGCCGAGCAGCGCGGGCGCCGCCGCGGCGAACGCGCCGGCCGCCAGCGCGGCGACCGGCCAGCGCGTCACCACCAGCACGACGAGCGCCACGCCGACGGCCACGAGCCCGCGCACCCCGACCCGCTGCAGCGTGCCGCGGGCCGACCGCACCCGCGGCGGGCGCGGCTCCGACCCCCGGAACGCGAGCACCGCGAGCAGCACCCCCGCGCCGACGACCGCGCCGGCGAGGACGATGAGCAGCGTCGAGGGCGTCGTCACACGGACCCCTGCAGCGCGTACGTCGGCTGGTAGCCCACGGCGACGAGCTCGTCGAGGCAGGCGATGGGCGCGGACGCGACCGCGACGCCGCCCGGTCCCGCGGCGAAGACCTCGCTCGACAGCACGCGCCCGTCGACGCCGTTGACCTCGCGGATGCTCGCGACGTACCGGCGCAGCCGCCCGCCCGCCGCGTAGTCGTTGTGCTTCTGCACGAAGACGACGAAGTCGATGGCGCCCGCGATGAGCATCATGGTGGCCTCGACGGGCAGCCGCTCCACCGACTGGATCGCGTACGTGGAGATGCGGTTGAACACCTCGATCGAGCTGTTCGCGTGGATCGTCGACAGCGAGCCGTCGTTGCCCTGGCTCATCGCGTTGAGCATCGTGACGATCTCGTCGCCCAGCACCTCGCCGACGATGACGCGGCTCGGGTTCATGCGCAGCGAGCGGCGGACGAGCTCCGCCATCGTGATGTGCCCCTGCCCCTCCGAGTTCGGCAGCCGCTCCTCGAACGCGACGACGTTCGGGTGCAGGTCGGGGAACTCGCCGAGCCCGAGCTCGAGCGCCCGCTCGACCGTGATGAGGCGCTCCTGCGGCTCGATCTCGTTGGCGAGCGCGCGCAGCATCGTCGTCTTCCCGGCGTTGGTCGCGCCGGCGATCATGATGTTCTTGCGCGCCGCGACGGCGGCCGAGAGGAAGCCCGCCACGTCCGGGGTCACGGAGCCGAGGCGCACGAGGTCGTCGAGGTGCACGCGGGACAGGCGCGCGCGGCGGATCGAGATCGACGGGCGCGCGCAGACGTCCATGACGGCCGACATGCGCGAGCCGTCGGGCAGGCGCAGGTCCAGCTGCGGGTTCGCGGAGTCGAACGGCCGGCTCGTCAGGCCCGAGTACGCGCCCAGGATCTGCACGAGCTCGATGAGCTCGTCGTCGGACTCCGCGACGGGCGGCAGGCGCTCCTCGCGACCGTCCGCGTACTGGACGAACACGTGGTCGTAGCCGTTGATGTCGATGTTCTCGACGTCCGGGTCGTCCAGCAGCGGCTGGAGGCGGCCCACGCCGTACAGCGCGGCGTGGATGCCGGACGAGATCTCCTCCTCGTCCTGCGGCGTCGGCGGCGTGCGCCCGGCGGCCATCTCCTCGCGGGCGTAGGCGTCGAGCACGCGGGCGATGACGGCGCGCGCGAACTGCCGCTCGTCCTCGGACGACATCGGCGGCACGCCGGCCGCGGCGTCGTCGCGCCGCTGACGGGCGAGGACGTCGGCGACCTCCTCGCGCATGCGGCGCACGAGGGCCTGGTCGAGGCTCATCGGCTCCTCCTGGCTGCGGTCGGTCGGGGGGTCGGTCGGAGGGTCGGTCGGGTCGTCGTGCGGGGCGCGGCGGCCCGCGTCATGCGCGCGTCACGTGCGCGAAGTGGCGGGTCGACGCGAGGTCGTAGACCGGCTCGACGAGCTGGCGCACCGACCGCACGAGCAGCGAGCGCTCGATGCCCCGCTCCACCCGCCCGGCGACGACGTCGGCGGCCTTCGGGTCCAGCGCGACGGCGCCGAGCACCGGGGCCGTGAACGCACCGTGCGCGAGGAGCTGCTGCAGGTCGCGCACGGCCCGGGAGTCGCGCGGGTCCGCGACGACGACGATCCCGACCGCCGGCATGCCGCGCGGGCCGGGGTTGTGGCGGGCGAGCCAGCGCAGGCGTTCGCGCAGGTGGCTGTAGGACTCGACGGCCGGCCGGACGACGAGCAGCAGGACGTCGGACGCCTCGACGAGCGGGAGCGCCGCGGAGTCGGGGCCCAGCCGGCCGACGTCCGCGACGACCGCGCCGGGCGCGCTCGACAGCACGTGGCCGATCGCCGGCCAGACCGGACCCATGCCGGCGACCTGCTCCGGCGCCTGCAGCCCGCAGACGACGGGCAGCCCGCCGTCGGTCGGCTGGGCGTGCGTGGCGACGGCCGCATTCGGCGTGCGGCGGGCCTCGACGGCGAGCGTCAGCAGGCCGTGCTCGGGGTCGAGCGGGCTGCCGTCGGGCGCCCGCATCCACAGCGCGAGGTCACCGCCCGCCGGGTCGGCGTCGACGAGCACGACGTCGGACGGCCACAGCGACGCGAGCACGCGCGCCGTGGTCGTCACCCCGGGCGAGCCCTTCGCGGAGGCGACGGTCACGAGCACGTCAGTCGCTCCCGACCGGCGTGCCGCGCGAGACGAGCACCACGGCGAGGTCGCCGCTCGCGGCGAGCGACGCCACGGGCGCGCCCTGCGCCGCGTCGACGACGAACGTCACGACCGTGGCGGCGGTCATGCTCGTCGACTCCGACGCCTTGACGCTGCTCACGCGAGCGTCCGCGACGACCACCGACGGCGCCGCCGGGTCGGCGACGTCGACGAGCTGGACGACGTCACCCGGCTGGAGCCCCGAGGCGGGCATGCGGCCCGGCTGGAAGGCGCCGCCGACGGCGACCGTGCCCGAGCGCAGCAGCCCCGAGTCGGTGAGCATCGACGTGTCGAGCAGCTGCCCCTGCGAGAGCGCGAGGCGCGCGTAGCGGCCGACGACCTGGTCCTGCTGCGCGGCGGGCACGAGGAGCGTGTTCTCCGCGGCGACGGGCTGCGTCGTGAGCATCTGCTCCGTGATCTCGGTGCCCGCCGGCACGTCGACCGCCAGGGCGAGGACGGGCACGCGCGTGTCCTGGCGCAGCGCGACCAGGCCCGCGACCGCGGCGCCGCCCACGATCAGCAGGACGGCGAGCACCGCCAGCATCGGCCGGCGCTCGCGCGGGGCGCGCGGCAGCCGGTCGCCCGACGGCGCGGCCGCCGAGGCGTACCCGCGCTCCTCCCGGGCTCGGCGACGGTCGTTGACCCCGTCCTGCGGTGTCGTCCCCACGGTCACGGAGTACTGCCCCCTTCGTCGGCCTTGTCGGGGATGCACTATAGGCAGGTCCCCCGGGGCTCGCCCCCCGGTCCACGCCCTGGCGGAACAATCACCCGCTCGGGCGACCTGCGGTGATGCACGCCCACGGTCTCAGAACAGCGCCGCCTGGACCACCGCGGGCTCGGCCACCGCCGTGCGCTCCAGCCCGCGGTCCCACCGGGTGTGCCACTGGTCCGGACGGCCCTCCCGATGCCCTGCGGGCGACGCGAACCCGTGCCGCACCAGCAACGGCCGGACCTGCTCGCGCAGCCAGGTGGCGTACTCCTGCGGCACGTACGCGCCCTCGCCGTACAGGCGGCGGTAGCGCCCGACCAGCGCGGGGCGGTGCCGCGCGAGCCAGTCGAGGAACAGCGGCTTCACGGGGCCGCGCAGGTGCAGGGGCAGGACGGTGACACCGCTCGCCCCCACGTCCGCGAGCTCGGTCAGCAGGGCGTCGAGCTGCTCGGCCCCGTCCGTCACCCACGGGAGCACCGGCGCCACCATCACGCCGCACGGCAGCCCCGCCTCCCGGACGGCGCGCACGAGCTCCAGGCGCGCCCGCGGCGTCGGCGTCCCCGGCTCGAGCAGCTGCTGCAGCTCGCCGTCGACGAGCGCGATCGACACCCCGACGCCCACGGGCACCTGCTGGGCCGCGTCCTGCAGCAGCGGCAGGTCGCGCCGCAGCAGCGTGCCCTTCGTCAGGATCGAGACGGGCGTCCCGGAGGACGCGAGCGCGTCGATGATCCCGGGCATGAGCCGGTAGCGGCCCTCGGGCCGCTGGTAGGGGTCGGTGTTGGTGCCGAGCGCGACGTGCTCGCGCGCCCACCCCGCACGCCGGACCTCCGCCCGCAGGACCTCCGCGACGTTCGTCTTCACGACGATCTGCCGCTCGAAGTCGGCCCCCGGGCCGAGCTCGAGGTACTCGTGCGTCGGCCGCGCGAAGCAGTAGACGCACGCGTGCACGCAGCCGCGCATGGGGTTCACCGTCCAGCGGAACGGCATCGCCGACGCCGCCGGCACGCGGTTGAGGGCCGACCGGCACCGCACCTCGTGGAACGTCACGCCGGCGAACTCCGGCGTGCGCACCGACCGGGTCAGGCCGGGGATCGCCCCGAGCTCGAGCCCGGGCAGCGCCTCGTCCGCGTTCGCCGTCCGTTGCGCGTCCCATCGCATGCACCGAGTCGAACACGTGTTCGACCGGCTGTCAACGGCGGGCGCGCGCTCACGATCAGGCGGGGAGGACGCGCGGCCAGACGTCCTCGGCGGGCGGCTGCCACGTCGCGGCGTCCGCCTGGACCTGGTCGCCGGAGCGGATGTCCTTGACCTCGTCGGACGCCCCGTCCTGCCCGACGAACCACACGTACGGGATGCCCCGCCGGTCGGCGTGCCGGATCTGCTTGCCGAACTTCGCGGCCGAGGGCGCGACCTCGACGGGGATCCCCCGGGCCCGCAGCGCGGTCGCGACGTCGTCCGAGCGCCCCCGGTCCTCCTCCTGGCTCACGGCGACGAGGACGGCGGTCGGCACCGACCGCGAGGCGCGCACGAGCGAGGCGCCGAGCAGCCGGGAGACGAGGCGCGACACGCCGATCGAGAGCCCCACGCCGGGGTACGTGGTGCCGCCGTCGGACGCGAGCGTGTCGTAGCGGCCGCCGGAGCAGATCGAGCCGAGCTGCTCGTGCCCGACCAGCACCGTCTCGTACACGGACCCGGTGTAGTAGTCGAGCCCGCGCGCGATCCTCAGGTCGGCGACGACGACGCCCGGCGCGCGCCGCGCGGCCTCGCGCACGAGCGCCCCGAGCTCCGCCAGGCCGGTGTCCAGCAGCTCGTGCTCCACGCCCCGCTCGGCCGCGAGCTCGCGCACCCGGTCGACCACCGACTCGTCCTGCCCGCTGACGGCCGCGAGGTCGAGGCACGCGCGCGCCTGCTCCGCGGTGGCCCCGGCCTCGGCGACGAGCAGGTCGGCGACCGCGTCGGGCCCGATCTTGTCGAGCTTGTCGATCGAGCGCAGCACAGCCTCGACGTCGTCCAGCCCGAGGCCGCGGTAGAAGCCCTCGGCGACCTTGCGGTTGTTCACGAGGATCCGCACCGGCGGCAGCCCGACCTCGCGCAGCGCCCCGAGGGCCTCGGCCATGACGAGGGGCAGCTCCACCTCGTAGTGGTACGGCAGCTCCCCCGACGCGACGACGTCGATGTCCGCCTGGACGAACTCGCGGAACCGGCCGTCCTGAGGGCGCTCGCCCCGCCAGACCTTCTGGATCTGGTAGCGACGGAACGGGAAGACCAGGTGCCCGGCGTTCTCCAGGACGTAGCGCGCGAAGGGCACCGTGAGGTCGAAGTGCAGGCCGAGCTGGCCGGCGCGGTCCTCCGGGGCGCCGGGCTCCTCCTGCAGCCGGCGCAGCACGTACACCTCCTTGGAGGTCTCGCCCTTGCGCAGCAGCTGGTCGAGCGGCTCGACGGCGCGCGTCTCGATCCCCGCGAACCCGTGGAGCTCGAACGTGCGCCGCAGCACGTCCAGGACGTGCTGCTCGACGATGCGCCCCTCGGGGAGCCACTCGGGGAAGCCGGACAGAGGAGTCGGTCGCGCCATGGCAGCGATCCTCCCAGACCCGCGACGGTGCGCCGTGCGCCCGGCCGCCCGGCCGCGAGCCCGGGCGCGCGGCTCAGCGGCGCGCGAGGAACGGGTTCGTGGCGAGCTCGGTCGCCATGTCGCTCGTCGGACCGTGGCCCGGGACGACGAGGGTCGCCGGGTCCAGCGTCGCGACGACCTCGCGCAGCGTCCGGGCCATGACCTCGCCGTCGCCGCCGGGCAGGTCTGTCCGGCCGATCGTGCCCGCGAAAAGGACGTCCCCCGTGAACGCGACGTCCTCGACCACGTAGACGGTGGAGCCCTGCGTGTGGCCGGGCGCGTGCCGGGCGACGACGCGCAGGCCGCCCAGCTCGAGGACGTCGTCGCTCCGTCGGTCGGCCTCGTCGTGCCCGAACGTCTCGACCCGGGCCGGCGGCTCGTACCCGCCGACGTCGACGCCCGCGGCGCGCAGCGCCTGCCCGAGCGGGCCCGCGGGGTCGTGCGACGCGGCCCCCAGCCCCAGCGTCCCGAACGGGTCCTCGAGCCGGTACCGGTCCCGCGCGTGCAGCCGCACCGGCACGTCGAGCTCGCGCGCGAGGCGGCCCGCGTCCCAGACGTGGTCCGCGTGCCCGTGCGTCGCGAGGACCGCCTGCGGGTGCAGGCCCTCGCTGCGGACGAGGCGCGCGACGTGCTCGGCGACGCCCGCGCCGGCGTCGACCACGACGCACGACCCGTTGTCGGCGACGACGACGCAGCACCGTGCGGCGAACACCGGTGAGACGACCTCCACGACCCGCATGCCGCGACGGTAGCCCGTCCGGGTCCCTCGCCTGGCAGCGGGGCCCCGCGTCCCGCCTAGACTGTGCCGGGTTCCCTGCGGCGCGGCGGCGGTCGTCGTGCCGCCATCGACGAGGAGTGTGCGTGGTCAGCAAGCGCGAGCGCGAGTACGAGCGCCGCCGGTACGAGAAGTGGCAGCACCGCCGCGCGGAGCACCAGGCACGGCGCCGGCGCCAGCAGGTGGTCGCCGCCTCCGTCGTCGGCGTGCTCGTCGTCGCCATCGGCGTGGGCGCGGCGGTCGCCGCGTCGCGGCCGTCCGGCTCCGCCGGCGCCGACCCGAGCTCGACCACCCCGCCCGCCGCGAGCCAGCCCGCGCCGACCGGCACCGTCCCCGCCGCGGCGCTCGCCGAGGACCGCGAGTGGACGGGCACCCTCACGCTGGGTCAGGGGCCGCTCGGCATCACGCTCGACGGCACGAAGGCACCGCAGGCGGTCGCCAACTTCGTGACCCTGGCGCAGGACGGCTTCTTCGACGGCACGAAGTGCCACCGGCTCGTCACCTCCGGCATCCACGTGCTGCAGTGCGGCTCGCCCGACGGCACCGGCACCGACGGTCCCGGCTACACGTGGGGTCCGATCGAGAACGCGCCGGCGGACGACGTGTACCCCGCCGGAACGATCGCGATGGCGCGCGTCGGTGGCGACGGGTCGTCGATGGGCAGCCAGTTCTTCATCGTCTACGAGGACAGCACCATCCCGTCGGACCAGGCGGGCGGCTACACCGTGTTCGGTCACGTCACGTCCGGTCTGGACGTGGTGAGGGCCATCGCCGACGCGGGCACCACGCAGGGCTCAGAGGCCCCGGTGCACGACGTCATCATCGAGGGAGTGAGCATCACGTGACCGAGACACCCGACCGTCCGGCCGCCGCCGAGCCGCAGACGGACTCCCCCGAGACGACAGACGCACCGGCCGCGACGACGCCCGAGGCACCTGCGGCTCCCGAGCAGGACGACGCCACCACGGATGCCTCGACGGACGAGGTCCACGCCGACGAGCCGCACGAGGACGAGGCCCACGAGGACGACGCGCCCGCGGAGGTCACCGAGGAGGCCGCCGCGGCGGACGCGGGACCGGCCGAGCCCGTCGCGGAGGCGACCGCCGACCCGGAGCCCTCCGACGACGTGCCCGCTGCTGCGCCGGACGCACCGGCCGAGGCC
>NZ_HE978588.1:2503484-2521806 GCF_000312005.1 Cellulomonas massiliensis JC225 | reverse complement strand
CACGCGCCGCAGGCCCCGGCGGCCGTCCCCGCCCTCCCGTCGACGACTCGGCGGAGGTCGCCGCCGCGTCCGCGTTCGGGTCGGTCGACGCCGAGGGCAACGTCTCGGTGCGGGAGGCCACGGGCGAGCGCGTCGTCGGCCAGGTGCCCGGCGCGTCGTCCGAGCAGGAGGCGCTGTCGCTGTACGTGCGGCGCTTCCTGGACCTGCAGGCGAAGGTCACGGTCTTCGAGGCCCGCCTCACGGCGACGGACCTCTCCGTCAAGGAGATCGACCAGACGCTCGCCCGCCTGACCGACGAGCTGCGCGAGCCGGCGGCCGTCGGCGACCTCGACGGTCTGCGCGCGCGCCTCGAGCAGCTGCGCGGCACCGCCGCGGAGCGCCGGGCCGCGGCGGAGGCCGAGCGCACGGCGGCACGGGCAGCGGCCGTCGAGGCGCGGACCGCGATCGTCGAGCAGGCGGAGAAGATCGCCTCCCAGGACCCCGCGCGCATGCAGTGGCGTCCGGCGGGCGAGCAGCTGCGCGGGCTGCTGGAGCAGTGGAAGGACGCGCAGCGCACGGGCCCGCGCCTCGACCGGCCCACCGAGGAGGCGCTGTGGAAGCGGTTCAGCCACGCGCGCACCACGTTCGACCGTGAGCGGCGGCACTACTTCGCCGAGCTCGAGACGCGTAACCAGTCGGCGAAGGCCGCGAAGGAGGCGCTGGTCGCCGAGGCGGAGCAGCTCGCGACGAGCACCGACTGGGGTGCCACGTCCGCCGCGTTCCGCGACCTCATGGCGCGCTGGAAGGCGGCCGGGCGCGCGAGCCGGGCCGACGACGACGCGCTGTGGGCCCGGTTCCGGGCGGCGCAGGACGCGTTCTTCGCAGCCCGGGACGAGCGCAACGCGGCCACGGACGCCGAGTTCCGGGCGAACCTCGAGGTGAAGCTCGGCATCCTGACGGAGGCGGAGGCACTCGTCCCGGTGCGGGACCTCCCCGCCGCCAAGCAGGCGCTGCGCTCGATCCAGGACCGCTGGGAGGCCGCCGGCAAGGTCCCGCGCGCGGACGTGCAGCGCGTCGAGGGCCGGCTGCGCGCCGTCGAGCAGGCGGTGCGCGACGCGGAGCAGGCCCAGTGGTCGCGGACGAACCCGGAGACCCGGGCCCGGGCCGAGGGCGCGGCGGCCCAGCTGGAGGCGGCGATCGCGTCGCTCGAGGCGGACCTGGCCGCCGCCACCCAGGCGGGCGACAAGCGCAGGATCGGTGAGGCGCAGGCCGCCCTCGACGCCCGCCGGGCCTGGCTCGAGCAGGTGCAGCGCGCCGCACGCGACGCGCGCGGCTGACACGCCACCGGCACCCAGCAGGCCCCCCGACGTCCGCGTTGGGGGGCCTGCGTGCGCCGGTCGTCGGCGCCGTCCACAGGCGGCCGGCACGCTCCGCCCGCGAACGGCGATCATCGGCGGGTGAACGCCCGCCTCGACGCCTTCCGGCCGGTGCCGCCGGCGCGCCCCGCCACCGTCCGCCGGCCCGACGTCGGGGACGCGGCCTGGCACGGGCTGCACCGCGACGGCGTGCTGGTGCCGTTGTGGGGCGACCTCGCCCGCGTCGTCGACGCGGCCGAGACACCGGGCCTGCGCGCGGCCGCGCTCGCGGCGGTGATGCCGGCGCGCTCGGTGCTGGCCCGGGCGGCGGCCGCGTGGGTGCACACGGGGACGGGCCGGCCCGCACGCGCGGAGGTCTACGTGCGGCCGGGCGCACGGCACGGCGGCCCGCACCCCCGGCGCGTCGTGCACGAGTCCACGGTGGCACCCGAGCACGTGGTGCTCGTCGGCGGTGTCCCGGTCACGTCGCTCGCACGCACGGCGGCGGACGTGGCGCGGTGGCTGCCCGACGCGGCGGCGCGGTCGCTGCTGCCCGCCCTGCGGGACGGCGGCCTCGACCCGGACGAGGCGGTGCGCGTGCTGGACGGCCAGCGGGGACGGCACCTCGTGGTCGCCCGGACGCGCCTCGCGGCGCTGCGGGACGCCGACGCCGGGACCGTCAGGCCCGGATCGGCGGCTCCTGCGCCGCCTTCGACCCGGTGATCCGGTAGACGTCGAACACGCCGTCCACCTTCCGCACGGCCGAGAGCACGGACGCCAGGTGCGACGGCTCGGCCATCTCGAAGACGAAGCGCGAGAGCGCGACGCGGTCGCGCGAGGTCGAGACCGACGCCGAGAGGATGTTGACGTGGTGGTCGGACAGCACCCGGGTGACGTCCGAGAGGAGCCGGTTGCGGTCCAGCGCCTCGACCTGGATCTGCACGAGGAAGAGCGACGAGCTGCTCTGGCTCCACGAGACGTCGACGATGCGCTCGGGCTGGGCGCGCAGCTGCTCGACGTTGACGCAGTCGGTGCGGTGCACGCTGACCCCGGCTCCGCGCGTGACGAAGCCGATGATCTCGTCGCCCGGCACCGGCGTGCAGCACTTCGCGAGCTTCACCCACACGTCGTCGACCCCGCGCACGACGACGCCCGGGTCGCCGGTGCGCGGCTTGCGCGCGCTGGGGCCCGGACGGGTGGCCTCCGCGAGGTCCTCCTCGGCCGCCGTCTCGCCGCCGAGCGAGTGCACGAGCCGCTGCACGACCGTCTGCGCGGAGACCTGCTGCTCCCCCACCGCTGCGTACAGCGCGGACACGTCGGCGTACCGCATCTCGGCGGCGAGCGTGACGAGAGCCTCCTGCGAGAGCAGGCGCTGCAGCGGCAGGTTCTGCTTGCGCATCGCCTTGGCGATCGCGTCCTTGCCCTGCTCGATCGCCTCCTCGCGGCGCTCCTTGGAGAACCACTGGCGGATCTTGTTCCGCGCGCGGGGGCTCTTGACGAACGCGAGCCAGTCGCGCGACGGACCGGCCGTCTCCGACTTGGACGTGAAGACGTCGACGACGTCCCCGTTCTCCAGCTGCGAGTCCAGCGGGACCAGGCGCCCGTTGACGCGCGCGCCCATCGTGCGGTGCCCGACCTCCGTGTGCACGGCGTACGCGAAGTCGACCGGCGTCGAGCCCTGCGGCAGCGCCATGACGTCGCCCTTGGGCGTGAAGACGTACACCTCGGAGCCGGCGATCTCGAAGCGCAGGGAGTCGAGGAACTCCTCGGGGTCCGTCGTCTCGCGCTGCCAGTCGACCAGCTGGCGCAGCCAGGCCATGTCGTTGGAGTCGTTGGCCGCCTTGGCGCCGCCGTTCTTGGCCGACTCCTTGTACTTCCAGTGCGCCGCGACGCCGTACTCCGCCCGGCGGTGCATCTCGTGCGTGCGGATCTGGATCTCGACGGGCTTGCCGCTCGGCCCGATGACCGTCGTGTGCAGCGACTGGTACATGTTGAACTTCGGCATCGCGATGTAGTCCTTGAACCGGCCGGGGACCGGGTTCCACCGCGCGTGCAGCGCGCCGAGCGCCGCGTAGCAGTCGCGCACCGTGTCCACGAGGACCCGGACGCCGACGAGGTCGTTGATGTCCGAGAAGTCGCGGCCGCGCACGATCATCTTCTGGTAGATGGAGTAGTAGTGCTTCGGCCGGCCCGTGACGGTCGCCTTGATCTTCGCCCCGCGCAGGTCGGCACCCACCTGCTCCCGCACCACCGCGAGGTACTCCTCGCGGGCCGGCGCACGCTCGGCGACCAGGTGCACGATCTCGTCGTAGACCTTGGGGTAGAGCGTCGCGAACGAGAGGTCCTCGAGCTCCCACTTGATCGTGTTCATGCCGAGCCGGTGCGCGAGCGGCGCGTAGATCTCGAGCGTCTCCCGCGCCTTCTTCTGCGCGGACTGCGCGGAGACGAACTTCCACGTGCGGGCGTTGTGCAGGCGGTCCGCGAGCTTGATGACGAGCACCCGGATGTCGCGCGACATCGCGACGACCATCTTGCGCACGGTCTCGGCCTGGGCCGCGTCGCCGTACGTGACCTTGTCGAGCTTCGTCACGCCGTCGACCAGCATCGCGACCTCGGGGCCGAACTCCCGCCGCAGCTGGTCGAGCGAGTACTCCGTGTCCTCGACCGTGTCGTGCAGCAGCGCCGCCACGAGCGTCGACGGGGTCATCCCGAGCTCGGCGAGGATCGTCGCGACGGCGACGGGGTGCGTGATGTACGGGTCGCCGCTCTTGCGGACCTGGCCGCGGTGCTCGCGCTCGGCGACGACGTAGGCCTGCTCGACGGCCGTCAGGTCGGCCTTCGGGTGGTTGGCGCGCGCCGCGGCGAGCACCGGCTCCAGCGCCGGCAGCGCGGGCAGCGAGCGGGACCCGAACCGCGGCAGCCGGGAGCGGACCCGCGACGTGGCCGAGGAGTCGGCCTTGGGCTCCGTGCCGGAGCGCTCGTCGGGGCGCGCGCTCGTGCGGACCTCGTCCGTCATGGCAGCACCTCCCCCGCGCTCGGTTGCAGAAGTCTACGACCGCACGCGGCGCACCCGGGACCGGGCCACCCGGTCAGCCGACCCTGACCAGGGCGTCGACGCGGTGACCGCCCAGCTGCGCCCGCCCGCCGAGCGGGACGATCTCGACGAGGAACGAGACGCCGACGACCTCGGCCCGGCACCGCTCGAGCAGCGACACGGTCGCCGCGGCCGTGCCGCCGGTGGCCAGCACGTCGTCGAGGACCAGCACGCGCGCGCCCTCCGGCACCGTGAACGGGTGCAGCTCCACTGTGGCGGTGCCGTACTCCAGCGCGTAGCTCTCGGAGACGGTCGGCCCCGGCAGCTTGCCGGCCTTGCGCACGGGCAGGACGCCGGCCCCGAGCGCGACGGCGACCGGGGCGGCCAGCAGGAAGCCACGGGCCTCCATGCCGGCGACGAGGTCCACGGGACCCTCGACGCGCGCGGCGATGAGCGCGACGACGTCGGCGAACGCCTCGGCGTCGGCGAGCAGCGGCGTGATGTCGCGGAACAGGACGCCCGGCTCCGGGTAGTCCGGCACCAGCCGGACCAGCTCGTCGACCCGGCGCAGCACGCGGTCCTCGTCCGGACCCCCGGACGAGGACCGCGCCACGCCTGCTGTCACCGCTTGGTCCGCCGGCGCCTCGGCTGCGCCGCCGTGCCCTGGTGCGAGCCGGGCACGGTCGCGCCGACCGTCGCCGCGTGGGCGAGGACGGGGGCGCCCTCCTCGCCGCTCGAGCGGCGCGCCCGCAGGACCTTGGCGGTGTGGGCGGCCACCTTCGGCTCCCGCTCGCGCAGCCACACCTCGAGGGGCGTCGCGAGGAAGATCGACGAGAAGGTGCCGACGAGCATGCCGACGAACAGGGCCAGCGAGATGTCGCGCAGCGTCCCGGCGCCGAGGACGAAGGCCCCGACGAACAGGATCGCCCCGACGGGCAGGAGCGCCACGACCGACGTGTTGATCGACCGGACGAGGGTCTGGTTCACGGCGAGGTTCGCACGCTCGGCGTACGTGTGCCGGCTCTGGTCGAGCACGTCGGCGGTGTTCTCCCGGACCTTGTCGAACACGACGACCGTGTCGTAGATCGAGTAGCCGAGGATCGTGAGGAAGCCGATGACCGTGGACGGCGTGACCTCCCAGCCGACCGCCGCGTACACGCCCACCGTGATCAGCAGGTCGTGGAACAGCGCGATGAGCGCGGCCAGCGCGAACCGCCAGTTCCGGAAGTACAGCGTCATCACGACGGTGACGAACAGCAGGAACACGACGATGCCGGTGATGGCCTTCTGCGAGACGTCGGCTCCCCACGTGGGGCCGATGAACTGCGTCGTGACCTGGTTCGGCGCCACCTGGAAGGCGTCGGCGAGGGCGGCCGCCACCTCCTCGCTCTCCGCGCGGTCGAGCTCGGAGGTCTGGATCCGCAGGCTGTTCGCGCCGAGGTCGCTGACCTTGGGCGCCTCGTCGGGGGCGATGGACTGCACCGTGTCGATCGCGAGCTGCTGCGAGCGGTCGGTGATGCCCGAGACGACGAACTCCGAGCCCCCGCGGAACTCGATGCCCGGGTTGAGGCCCGGCTTGACGAGCAGGATGCCCGAGAGCACCACGAGGACGGCGGAGATCGTGAACCACAGCCGGCGGCGGCCGACGATGTCGTACGACCGGCGGCCGGTGTAGAGGTCGTTGCCCCACTGGGCGAATCCGGCGGCCATCAGTCGTTCCCCTCGGTGGTCTGCGGGGCGTCGGTCGGCGCGTCCGCGCGGCGGGCGGCCGCGCGCTCGGCGGCACGCCGCTCCGCGATCGTCATGCCGCCGGTGCCGACCGGCGTCGGCACCTTGCGGTCGGTGACCGGCTCGTCCTCGACGGCGTCCTCGGGGCCGGCGGTGCTGCGCGGGCCGGTGACGACCTTGCCGCGGCCGACGTACCGGGTCCGCTCGGGCGCACCCAGGCGTCGCGGGTCGAGGCCGGACAGCGGGTGTCCGCCGCCCCAGAACCGGGTCCGGGCGATGATCTCCATCATCGGGTGGGTGAAGAGGAACACCACGATCACGTCGATCACGGTGGTGAGCCCGAGCGTGAACGCGAACCCGCGCACGCCGCCGACCGACAGGGCGTAGAGCACCACGGCCGCGAGCAGGTTCACGGCGTCGGACGCCAGGATCGTGCGCCGGGCGCGGTCCCAGCCCCGCTCGACCGCGGCCGGGAGCGTGCGCCCGTCGCGGAGCTCGTCGCGGATGCGCTCGAAGTACACGATGAACGAGTCGGCGGTGATGCCGATCGCGATGATGAGGCCGGCCACGCCGGGCAGCGACAGCCGGTACCCCTGCGTCCACGACAGCAGGGCGATGACGCCGTAGGTGAGCACGCCCGCCACGACGAGCGACCCGACCGTCAGGATCGCGAGGGCCCGGTACTGCAGGAACGAGTAGATGACCACGAGCACGAGGCCGATGAGGCCGGCGACGAGGCCCGCCTGCAGCTGCTCGGACCCGAGCGTGGCGGAGACCCGCTGCTCGCTCTCGACCTGGAACGTCAGCGGCAGCGACCCGAAGTTGAGCTGCTGCGCGAGCGTCGCGGCCGTCGCCTGCGTGAAGTCGCCCGAGATCTCGGCCTGGCCGTTCGGGATCACGGTGTTCACCTGGGGCGCCGAGATCACGAGCCCGTCGAGCACCATCGCGAACTGGTTCTGCGGCGGCTGCTGCGCCAGGAGGCGCTCGGTCGTCTTGGCGAAGGTCGTCGTCCCGGCGTTCGTGAACTTGATGTTCACGACCCACTCGGTGCCGACGCCGCCGTTGGGCAGCACCTGCAGGCCCGAGGTCGCGGAGTCGATCTGCGTGCCGGGGATCTCGATGGGGCCGAGGGCGTACTTGTAGACGCCGTCGGTGTCGCACGTGACGAACGCCTTGTCGGCCGCGCCGGGCTCACCGCCGGCGAGCGCGCCCTCGGCGGAGCAGTCGAGGTCCTCGAACTGCTGCTGCACCTCGGGCGTCAGGTAGTACGCGGCGTCGCTCGGGCTCTGCGCCCCGGAGGAGGCCGAGGGCGAGGGCTCGGGCGTGGGCGTCGTCGCGCCCGGAACGGTGCCGGCGACGGAGCCGTCGGCCGTCGCGCTCGCCGACGCGGACGGCTCCGGCGTGGCCTCCTCGGTCGGGGTGTCCGTCGGGGAGTCCGTCGGCGTGGCCGTGGGCTCGGGCGCCGGGGAGCCGACGTCGACGGCGAGGACGGGCCGGAAGTCCATCTGCGAGGACTTGCGGACGAGGTCGAGCGTCTCCTGCGACGGCGTGCCGGGCAGGGAGACGACGATGTTGCGCTGCCCCTGGCGGCTGATCTCCGCCTCGGACACGCCGGACGCGTCCACACGCTGGCGGATCACGGAGATCGCCTGGTTGATGTCCTCGGAGGTCGGCGTCCCGGCGCTGGAGACCGGCGTGAGGATCAGCTGCGTGCCGCCCTCGAGGTCGAGCGCGAGGCCGGGCGTCCAGGACGCGTTCGACACCTTCGTGCCGACGAAGACCGAACCGAAGACCGTGAGGACGATGCCGAGCAGCACGAGGAGCGTGCGGCCCGGCCGTCGGCGGCGGGTAGGAGGAGCCAACTGGGTTCTTCTCTCGTGCGCGCACCGGCCGCGTCGGCGGCCGGTGGGATCCGGGCCCGGTGGGAGATCCGGGCCGTGCGGTTACTTCTCCTGCTCGCCGTCCTTCTTCGGGGCGGGCGGCAGGGACGACAGGTCGTCGGGGACGTCGATCGGCTCGTCCGCGACGTCGGTCGCGGGGTCCGTCTCGTCCGTGCCGTCGACGGCGTCGTCCTCGTACTCGTCCTCGACCGGCGGCTCGACCTTGCGCAGGATCGCCTGGCGCAGCCAGCGGGTCTGCGCGCCGCCCGGCTCGGTCTCGAGCGTGACCTTCTCGGGGTCGTCGGCGTCGACGACGGTGCCGAACAGGCCGGACGCGGTCATGACCTCGTCACCCACCTCGAGGTGGTTCCGGAACTCCGCCTGCTGACGCTGCATCTTCTGGTTCCGACGCGACATCCAGAACATCGCGCCGACAGCCAGTGCGGCGATGAGGATCAATTCCACGAGACAACAGCTCCGTTCGAGTGGTGACCGACGCAGTCTAGGCGCACGCGCCCGGGGCTCCAACGCGCCTGGGCCGCCCGGGGTTCCCCGCCCGCGCGCGCCGGCTCCGCGCCCGCCCGGGGCGGTCAGGCGAAGAGGGTGCCCGTCTCGCTCGGCGGCGTGAGGCCCAGGTGCGCCCAGGCGGCCGGAAGCGCGACGCGTCCGCGCGGCGTCCGGCCGACCAGGCCCTCGCGGACGAGGAACGGCTCCGCGACGGTCTCGACGGTCTCGGGCTCCTCGCCGACGGCCACCGCCAGCGTGGTGAGGCCCACCGGGCCGCCGCCGAACCGGCGGCACAGCGCCTCCAGCACGGAGCGGTCGAGGCGGTCCAGGCCCCGGCGGTCGACCTCGTACACCTCGAGCGCGGCGCGGGCCGCCGCCAGGTCGAGCGAGCCGTCCCCGCGCACCTCGGCCCAGTCGCGCACGCGCCGCAGCAGGCGGTTGGCGATCCGGGGGGTCCCGCGCGAGCGGGAGGCGATCTCGTGGGCGGCCTGGTGGGTGAGCGGGACGTCGAGCAGGCCGGCCGACCGCAGCAGGACGCGCTCCAGCTCGTCGTCGGCGTAGAAGTCGAGGTGCCCCGTGAAGCCGAAGCGGTCGCGCAGCGGGGCGGGCAGCAGGCCCGCACGGGTGGTCGCGCCGACGACCGTGAACGGCGGCAGGGCGAGCGGGATCGCGCTCGCGCCCGCACCCTTGCCGACGACGACGTCGACCCGGAAGTCCTCCATCGCGACGTAGAGCAGCTCCTCCGCGGGGCGGGCGAGCCGGTGGATCTCGTCGAGGAAGAGCACCTCGCCCTCCTCCAGGGAGGAGAGCACCGCGGCGAGGTCGCCCGCGTGCTGGATCGCGGGCCCGCTCGTGACGCGCAGCGACGCGCCGAGCTCGGCGGCGATGATCATCGCCAGCGTGGTCTTGCCCAGGCCGGGCGGGCCGGACAGCAGCACGTGGTCCGGCGCCCGGCCGCGGCGACGGGCGGCCTGCAGCACGAGGGAGAGCTGGTCGCGCACGACGCGCTGCCCGACGAACTCGTCGAGGCTGCGCGGCCGCAGCGCCGCCTCGGCCGCGCGCTCGACCGCGTCCGCGTCGGGCCGCACCAGGGACTGCGCCGCGAACCGCTCGGTGACGAGCTCGTCGAGGTCCTCCTCGTGCCGCTCAGCCACGCCCGCCGCCCAGCGTCCGCAGCGCCGCGCGCAGCACGCCCGCGACCTCGTCGGCGGCGACCGGGCCCTCCGAGCCCTCCAGCACCGTGGCGACCGCGTCGCCCGCGACGCGCGCGTTCCAGCCGAGCCCCACGAGCGCCTCGACCACCTGGTCCCGCCGGTCGCCCGGGTCCACGGCCGCCGCTCCCCCGCCGGTCGCGACGGGGGCGGACGGCGAGCCGAGCCGGTCGCCGAGCTCCAGGACGATGCGCTGCGCGCCCTTGCGGCCGATGCCCGGGACGCGCTCGAGCGCCTTGAGGTCCTCGTCCGCGACCGCGCGCCGCAGCGCGTCCGGCGTGTGGACGGCGAGCATCGCCAGCGCCAGGCGCGGGCCGACGCCGCTGACGGTCTGGACGACCTCGAACACCTCGCGCTCGTCCGCGTCGGCGAAGCCGTAGAGCGTCAGGGCGTCCTCGCGCACGACGAGCGAGGTCGAGAGCCGGGCGCTCTGCCCGACGCGCAGGCCCGCGAGGGTCGCCGGCGTCGCGTGCAGCAGCAGACCGACGCCCCCGACCTCCACGACCGCGGCGTCGAGCCGCAGCGCGAGCACCGTGCCGTGCACCGAGGCGATCACAGGTCCGCTCCCTCCCGGCGTCGCACCCGCGGCCCGCCGTCGTCGGGCACACTCTCGCACGGCCGACCGAACAGGTGTACGAGGACACGCCGCCCTCAGGCGCGCCGGGCCGCCTGCTCCGCGGCGGCCCACGCCCGCTGCGCGGGGGTCAGGGCGCTCGGCGGTCGCTGCGGCGCACCGAGCGCGCCCGCCGGCCGCCAGAGGTGGCACACGGCGAGCGCCAGCGCGTCCGCGGCGTCCGCCGGCCGCGGCAGCTCCTCGAGCGACAGGATGCGGGCGACCATCGTCTGGACCTGCGCCTTCCCGGCCCGCCCGTTGCCGGTCACCGCGGCCTTCACCTCGGACGGCGTGTGCAGCGCGACGGGGACGCGCCGGCGTGCGGCCGCCAGCATCGCGATCCCCGCGACCTGCGCGGTCCCCATCACGGTGCTCACGTTGTGCTGGGCGAAGACGCGCTCGACCGCGACCGTGTCGGGGGCGTGCTCCTCGATCGCGGCGTCCAGCGCGGTGGCGATGGCGAGGAGGCGCTGGTCGACGTCCCATCCGGCGTCGGACCGGGCGACCGAGACGTGCACGAGCCGCGCCCGCCGCCCGGGCAGGCCGTCGACGACGCCGATCCCGCATCGGGTCAGGCCGGGGTCCACTCCGAGCACGCGCACCCGGCCATCGTCGCAAGCCGCCGGTCCCCCGCGGCGCACCGCCACGCCCGCGGACGCGACGAGGGCGTGCGACCGCTGCGGTCGCACGCCCTGCGGGGTCGCTCGCTCTCAGTCGTCCTCGAGCTCCGCCATGACCTCGTCGGACGCGTCGAAGTTCGCGTACACGTTCTGCACGTCGTCGGAGTCCTCGAGCGCGTCGATGAGGCGCAGGATCTTGCGGGCGCCGTCGGCGTCGACCTCGATCTGCGTGGACGGCCAGAACACGACGTCGGCGGAGTCGTACTCGATGCCCGCGTCCTGCAGCGCGCTGCGCACCGGGACGAGGTCGGTCGCCTCGGACAGCACCTCGAACTGGTCGCCGAGGTCGGTGACCTCCTCGCCGCCGGCCTCGAGCACCGCCTCCATGACGGCGTCCTCGTCCGTGCCCTCCTTGGGCACGATGACGACGCCCTTGCGGCTGAAGATGTACGACACCGAGCCGGGGTCGGCCATCTGCCCGCCGTTGCGCGTGAACGCGACGCGGACGTCGGACGCCGCCCGGTTGCGGTTGTCGGTGAGGCACTCGACCAGCACGGCGACGCCGCCGGGGCCGTAGCCCTCGTACATGATCGTCTGGTAGTCGGCGCCGCCGGCCTCCTGGCCGGAGCCGCGCTTGACGGCGCGGTCGATGTTGTCGTTCGGGACCGACGACTTCTTCGCCTTCTGGATCGCGTCGAAGAGCGTCGGGTTGCCCGCGGGGTCACCGCCGCCCGTGCGGGCGGCGACCTCGATGTTCTTGATGAGCTTCGCGAAGAGCTTGCCGCGCTTCGCGTCGATCACGGCCTTCTTGTGCTTCGTGGTGGCCCACTTGGAGTGACCCGACATCGCCTCTGCTACCCCTTTGCTCCCGCGTCGGGCCCGGCCTGCCCCACCGTCGCTGCGGGGGCTGCGGCCGACGCCTCGCGGACGATCTGCACGAACAGCTGGTGCACCCGCGTGTCCCCGGTGACCTCCGGATGGAAGGACGTCACGAGCAGAGGACCCTGACGGACCGCGACGATCCTACCGGCGGCGGGCCCGCTCTCCACGCGGCCGACGACCGTCGCGGCCGGCCCGACCTCCTCGACCCACGGAGCGCGGATGAACACCGCGTGCACCGGGCCGTCGACGCCGTCGACCGAGAGGTCCGTCTCGAAGGACTCGACCTGGCGCCCGAACGCGTTGCGCCGCACCGTGACGTCGACGCCGCCGAGCGTCTGCTGGCCCTCGATCCCCCCGAGCACCCGGTCCGCGAGCAGGATCATGCCCGCGCACGACCCGTACGCCGGCATGCCCGCGCGCAGCCGCTCGCGCACGGGCTCGAACAGCTCGAAGGCGCGCAGCAGCTTGTCGATCGTGGTGGACTCGCCGCCCGGCAGCACGAGCGCGTCGACCGCGTCCAGCTCCGAGCGGCGGCGCACCGGCACCGCCCGCGCGCCGGAGCTCTCGAGGGCGTGCAGGTGCTCGCGGACGTCGCCCTGCAGGGCGAGGACACCGATGGTGGGAGGCACGTCCGTCATCGTAAGGACGCCGGAGGGGGCACCGGTGCGCCCGTCCGTGTGCGCGTCGTCACGGCCGCCGCCGGGAGGCGGGGCGTCGGCAGGGCGTCGGCGGGGCGTCCGCGGCGCTACTCGTGCGCGAGGCCGAGGTGGCGGGTCACGCCGTCCCACCCCGGCAGCACGCTGCGGACGAGCTCGACGAGCCCCTCCGGGAAGACCTCGATCTCGACGCGTGCCAGCTCGTCGAGGTCCCACCAGCGCAGCTCGTCGAGGACGTCGAGCTCCACGGACGTCCACGTCGAGCGGTCGGGCCCGACGAAGGCGTCCGCGCCGACGCGTGCGACGTACAGCTCCTCGTCCTGGCGGCAGCGCGCCGCGTAGAAGTCGAAGATCGCCGACCGGGTGAAGACGGGCCCCGTCAGCGCGTCGACCGGCACGACGACACCGGTCTCCTCGCGCAGCTCGCGCACGGCCGCCTCGCGGGCGGACTCGCCCGCGTCGATGCCGCCGCCCACCGTGAACCACCAGGACCGCTCGGGCTGGTCGAGGTCATGGCCGCGCACCAGCAGCACCCGGTCGTCCTCGTCGAGCAGGATCACCCGCGCCGCCCGCCGGAACAGCAGCCCGTCCTCTCCCGGGACCCAGTCGGGTCCGAGCGCGCGCACCGGGCTCGCGTCCGCGGCCGCCCCGGCCGCCGGCACGGCCGAGGCCGCGCCCCCCTCGAGGGGGGACGCGGCCTCGTGCACGTCGTGCGCCGGCTGCTCGGCCGTCACCAGCCGCGCTCGGCCAGGCGGTGCGGCACCGGGACGTCGTCGACGTTGATGCCGACCATCGCCTCGCCGAGGCCGCGGGACACCTTGGCGATCACGTCGGGGTCGTCGTAGAACGTCGTCGCCTTGACGATCGCGGCGGCCCGCTCGGCGGGGTTGCCCGACTTGAAGATGCCGGAGCCGACGAACACGCCCTCGGCGCCGAGCTGCATCATCATGGCGGCGTCGGCCGGGGTCGCGATCCCGCCCGCGGTGAAGAGCACGACCGGCAGCTTGCCGGCGGTCGCGACCTCCTTGACGAGCTCGTACGGCGCCTGCAGCTCCTTGGCCGCGAGGTACAGCTCGTCCTCGGGCAGGGAGGTGAGGCGGCGGATCTCGTCGCGCAGGGTGCGCATGTGCGTCGTCGCGTTCGAGACGTCACCCGTGCCGGCCTCGCCCTTGGAGCGGATCATCGCCGCACCCTCGGTGATGCGGCGCAGGGCCTCGCCGAGGTTCGTCGCGCCGCACACGAACGGCACGGTGAACGCCCACTTGTCGATGTGGTGGCTGTAGTCGGCGGGCGTGAGCACCTCGGACTCGTCGACGTAGTCGACGCCGAGGCTCTGCAGCACCTGGGCCTCGACGAAGTGCCCGATGCGGGCCTTCGCCATGACGGGGATGGACACCGCCTCGATGATCCCGTCGACGAGGTCGGGGTCGCTCATGCGCGCGACGCCGCCCTGGGCGCGGATGTCCGCCGGGACCCGCTCGAGCGCCATGACCGCGACGGCGCCGGCGTCCTCGGCGATCTTCGCCTGCTCGGGCGTGACGACGTCCATGATGACGCCGCCCTTGAGCATCTCGGCCATGCCGCGCTTCACGCGCGCCGTGCCGGTCGCGCCGGCGTGCTGGCCGGCGGGGGTGGTGGTCTCGCTGGTCACGAAGAGCCTCACAGGTCGTGCGGGTGGGAGTCGTCCCATCGTAGTGCGCGACGGCCGCGTCCCCGGTGCCGTCTCAGGCGTCGGGCCCCGCGGGCTCGGGCTGGGCGAGCGCGCCCGGCCGGCCCAGCGCGCTGGGCCACTCGTCGTCGATCTCGAGGGTGCGCGGCCACGGGGCGTGCCCGGCGAGGCGCAGCAGCCGGACCACCGGCTTGCGCCGCACCCGCTGGGTCTGCGCGACCGCCTCGTTGAGGAAGCGGCGGGACAGCTGCACCCGGTACCACGCCTGGCCGAGCGCGCCGACGAGCTCGTCGCCCGCCGGCTCCGACCGCAGCGCGCTGAGCTCCTCCGGGTCCGCCAGGACCTCGCGCAGCGTCGCCGAGAGCTCGCTCTCGATCCGGCCCCGGTCCGGGCCGTCCACGGGCAGCGCGTCCGGCGCCTCGGGGTCGGTGATGAGCCGGCGCAGGTCGGGCGGCAGGACGGTGGCGACCTCGGACTCCGCGCCGCCCGCGGCGAGCGCGGACCAGGCGGCCTCCGCCACGATCAGCGAGCTGACGGGGTCGAGCAGGCCGGACGTCGCGAGCTCGGCCGCGACGGTCGCCCGGCGCACCAGCTGGCCGTCCACGACGGCGCGCGACGACCCGACCTTGCGGTGCAGCCGGTCCAGCCGGGAGGCCATCACCCAGACCCACCACAGCACCAGGACGACGGCGAGCGTGGCGACGAGCGCGACCTCCGACCACCTCATCGCGCCTCACCCCGGCGCCGCAGCTCGAGCAGCCGCGCACCGCGCAGCGACGCCGGGTCCTCGCCCACGGGCGCGTCGTGGCCCGCGACGGCCATCTCGTACACCGCGAGCACCTGGTCGGTCACGGCGGACCAGTCGTAGCGCCGGACGACGCGCCGGGCGACCTCCTCGCGCGCGGCGCGCCCCTCGGGGTCGCGGAGCACGGCGACGAGCGTGTCGGCGAGGTCCGCGCTGTCACCCGTCCGGAACAGCGTGCCGGCGGTCCCGCCGTCGAGGACGCGGGCGAAGGCCCCGAGGTCGCTCGCGACGACCGAGGTGCCCGCCGCCATCGCCTCGGCGAGGACGATGCCGAAGCTCTCACCGCCCGTCTGCGGCGCCACGTAGGCGTCGACGGAGGCGAGGAGGCTCGCCTTGTCCTGCTCGCTCACCGACCCGAGGAACTCGACGGCGGCCGCGTCGGGCCCGAGCAGCTCCTGCGCCTGCTGCGGCCCGGTCTCGCCGCGGCCGGCGACGAGGAACCGGACGCCCGGGATCCGCTCGCGCACCGAGCGCACGGCGCCCAGCAGCACGGGCAGCCCCTTGCGGGGCTCGTCCAGGCGCCCGAGGAACGCGACCGTGGGGGCGTCGGGCGTGCCGGTCCAGCGCGGGTCGGCGCCCGCCGCGGCGAACGTGTCGACGTACACGCCGTTCGGGATGACGACCGCGTCGCCGCCCAGGTGCTCGACGAGCGTGCGCCGCGCGTCCTCGGACACGGCGATGCGGGCCGAGATCTTCTCGAGGGACTGCCGCACGAGCGGGAAGGCGACCTGCATGGAGCGCGACCGCGCCGTCGAGGTGTGGAACGTCGCGACCACCGGGCCGTCGGCGATCCACAGCGCGAGCATCGACAGGCTCGGGGTCACGGGCTCGTGCAGGTGGAGCACGTCGAACCGACCCGCCGCCAGCCACCGGCGCGTGCGCGCCGCGGTGACGGGGCCGAAGGTGAGGCGCGCGACCGAGCCGTTGTACCGGACGGGCACGGCGCGGCCGGCCGCGGTGAGGTAGTCGGGCACGGGGGTCTCGTCGTCCGCGGGCGCGAGCACCTCCACCGTGTGGCCACGGGCCATGAGCGCCTCGGCGAGGTCCTTCACGTGGATCTGCACGCCGCCCGGGACGTCGAACGAGTACGGGCAGACGATCCCGACGCGCAGGCGGCGCGCGGGCGCCTCGGTCGCCTCAGCCACGCGCGCCACGCTCCTCGGCCAGGGTCCTGGCGTAGCGCTCGGGGTCGAGGTCCTCCACGAACACCTTCTGCAGCATGTGCCAGTCCTCGGGGTGGTGCCGGATCCCGTCGGCCAGCTCGTCGACCCACGCCTGCGTCATGCGGGCGACCTGCGCGGCGCGCGGCAGCCCCTGGGGCACGGGCACCTGCGCACGAAACTCGAGCACGATGCCCCACGGGGAGCCCGCTCGCCGCCGGCGCTCGCCCGTGAGCCGCTCGTAGGTGATCGGCACGGGGAACAGCGGCTGCCCGCTGGCGAGCGCGAGCGCGGCGGGACCGGCGGCGACCCGGGCGGGGCGTCCGAAGAGGTCCACCTCGACGCCGCGCGCGGTGAGGTCGCGGTCGGCGAGCAGCGGCAGGACGAACGGCCCGCCGCGCGCCGTGCGGATGAGCTCGCGGAAGACGTCGCCGCCGCCCGTGAGCGGCAGGATCCGCAGGCCGAGGCTCTCGCGGAACCGGACGAACTCCTGGAACAGCTCCTCGGGCTTGAGCCGCTCGGCGACGGTCACGACGGGCGCCAGGTGCGGCGACGCCCACGCGCCCGCGAGGTCCCAGTTGCCGACGTGCCCGAGCGCGAGCACGACGGTGCGCCCCTCGTCGAGGTACGGCTGGAGGTGCTCCCGGCCGACGACCCGCACGCGGGCGTCGACCTGCTCGGGCGTCCACGCAGGCAGCGTGAACGCCTCGCCGAAGTAGCGCATGTACGACCGCATGCCTGCCCGCGACAGCCGGCGCAGCGCGCGCCGGTCGAGCTCGGGGCGCACCCGAGCGAGGTTCTTCTCGAGCTGCCGCACCCCCCCGCCGCGCCGCAGCCAGGCGGCGTCCGCGGCCAGGGCGAACCCCGCCCGCACGAGGCCGCCGGGCAGCTTCCCGGCGACCCGCCACCCGACCCGGTAGGCGGCCGCGACGTCGACCTTCATGCCGCGAGCTCCCGCGCCTGGCGGTGGACCATGGCCATCCGCTGCACCACGGTCACCGCGGAGGCGAGCGCGAGCAGCGCGAGGACGACGGCGAGCACGACGAGCGGCGCACCGAGGCCGACGACGAAGATCGCGACCAGCACGACGAGCAGGCGGTCCGCGCGCTCGGCGATGCCGCCCGACGCGGTCATGCCCAGCCCCTCGGCGCGGGCCCGGGCGTACGGCACGACCGACCCGAGCACCAGGCACGCGAGCGCGAGGACGGCGGACACCCGGGCGGTCGTGGTGCCGTCGTCGCCGTACCCGAACAGCCACAGGACGAGCCCGCCGAAGATCGCCGCGTCGCCGAAGCGGTCGAGCGTCGAGTCGAGGAACGCGCCCCACGGGCCGCTGCGCCCGGCCTGCCGGGCCATGACGCCGTCGAGGGAGTCGGTCAGCACGAACACCGTGATGACGAGCACGCCGGGCACGAGGTTGCCGCGCGGGAACGCCCACAGGGCCGTCACCACGACGACGAGCGTGCCCGTGATCGTCACCGCGTCCGGCGAGACGCCGGCCCTCAGCAGCGCGCGCGCCACCGGCGTGAAGACGCGCTGCATCACGCCCCGCAGTCGGTGCAGCATCAGGCCTCCTCCTCCGGCGCCGCCGGCCACGCCGCCGCGAGCCGCGCGCGCGTGTCGGCGAGCAGCTCGGGCAGCGCCCGGCTACGGGCGACGATGGGCAGGAAGTTCGAGTCCCCGCGCCAGCGCGGCACGACGTGCTGGTGCAGGTGGGCGGCGATCCCGGCGCCCGCGACCTCGCCCTGGTTCATGCCCAGGTTGAAGCCCTGCGGCGCGGACACGGCGCGGACCACCCGCATCGCCGTCTGCGTCAGCCGCGCCACCTCGTCCGTCTCCGCGGGCGTGAGGTCCGTGTAGTCGGCGACGTGCCGGTACGGGCACACCAGCAGGTGGCTCGTGTTGTACGGGTACAGGTTGAGGCAGACGAACGCCGCGGAGCCCCGCGCGACGACGAGCCCCTGCTCGTCGTCCAGCGTCGGGATGCGGCAGAAGGGGCAGCCCTCCCCCGCCTCGGGCCCGTCCGGCTTGTCCTGCCCGCCGATGTAGACCATGCGGTGGGGCGTCCACAGGCGCTCGAAGCCGTCGGGCTCGCCGGCGAACTGCCCCGCCGGGTCCACCTCGACGGTCCGGTCGTCGACCACCGCTCAGACCTGCGCGTGCTCGCGGATCGCGGCCACGACACGCTCGACCGCCTCGGCCACCGGCACGCCGTTCTCCTGG
>NZ_HE978588.1:2498932-2502754 GCF_000312005.1 Cellulomonas massiliensis JC225 | reverse complement strand
GAGCTGCCACGTGCGGCCGATCGCGTCCTTCACCTGGACGGAGATCTTCGGGCCGTAGAACGCGGCGCCGCCCGGGTCGTCGACGAGGTGCAGGCCGGACGCCTCCGCGACCTCCCGCAGCGTCTCTGTCGCCTCGTGCCACGTCGCGTCGTCCCCGACCGACTTCTCGGGGTCGCGCGTCGACAGCTCGAGGTAGAAGTCGTCGAGGCCGTAGTCGCGCAGCAGGTCCAGCACGAACGTCAGGAGCGAGGCGAGCTCGTCGCGCATCTGCTCGCGGGTCGTGTAGATGTGCGCGTCGTCCTGGGTGAACCCGCGGGCGCGGGTGAGGCCGTGGACGACGCCCGACTTCTCGTACCGGTACACGGTGCCGAACTCGAACAGCCGCAGCGGCAGCTCGCGGTACGAGCGTCCGCGCGAGCGGTAGACGAGGTTGTGCATCGGGCAGTTCATGGGCTTGAGGTAGTAGTCCTGACCCTCGCGCCGGACGGTGCCGTCCTCGTGGTACTCGGTGTCGAGGCGCATCGGGGGGTACATGCCGTCGGCGTACCACTCGAGGTGCCGGGAGGTGTGGAACAGCTTCGCCTTCGTGATGTGCGGGCTGTTGACGAACGAATACCCGGCCTCGACGTGCCGCCGCCGGGAGTACTCCTCCATCTCCATCCGGACGATCCCGCCCTTGGGGTGGAAGACCGCCAGGCCGGACCCGATCTCGTCGGGGAAGGAGAACAGGTCGAGCTCGTTGCCGAGCCGGCGGTGGTCGCGGCGCTCGGCCTCGGCGAGGCGGTCGAGGTGCGCCTTGAGGTCGTCCTTGCTGGCCCACGCGGTGCCGTACACGCGCTGCAGCTGCGGGTTCTTCTCGGACCCGCGCCAGTAGGCCGCGGCCGAGCGCATGAGCTGGAAGCCGTTGCCGACCAGGCGGGTGCTGGGCAGGTGCGGGCCCCGGCACAGGTCCTGCCACACGACCGTCTCGGACTCGCGGCCGGCACCGCGCACGTTCTCGTAGATCGACAGACCGCCGAGGCCGACCTCGACGTCGGCGCCGTCCGCCGCGCCGGGCGCGCCCTTGAGCCCGATGAGCTCGAGCTTGTACGGCTCGGCGGCCATGGCCTCGCGCGCCTCGTCCTCGGTCACGTCGCGGCGGCGGAACGTCTGGCCCTCCTTGACGATCCGCGCCATGACCTTCTCCAGGGCCCGCAGGTCCTCCGGCGTGAAGGGCGTCTCGACGTCGAAGTCGTAGTAGAAGCCGTCGGTGATCGGCGGGCCGATGCCGAGCCGGGCCTTCGGGTTCACCTCCTGCACCGCCTGCGCGAGCACGTGGGCGGCCGAGTGGCGCAGCACGGACAGGCCGTCGGGCGAGCCGATCGTGACGGACTCCACCACGGTCCCCGCCTCGAGCTCGCGGGCGAGGTCCCGCAGCTCGCCGTCGACCCGCACGACGACGACGTCACGGCGGTCGGCGAACAGCTGCGTGCCCGTCGTGCCCTGCTCCACCGTGGTCGCGGATCCGTCGACGGTGAGGGCGATCTGCTCGGGCACCGGTGCTGCCTCCTTCGTGGGGCGTCCCGCCCGTGCGGCGGGCCTCCGGCGATGCTACCGGCGCGAGCGCTCGCTCCCGCGCCGCCGGGGGCGGCTCACGGACGCCCGCCGTCCGCCCGCCCGTCGCGGAGCAGGAGCACGTGGTCGCCCCGCTCGAGCAGGGCGGGCTCGTGCGTCGCGACGACGGCGGCGAGGCCCTGGGTCCGGACCAGGTCGACGACGAGGTCCATGACGACCTTCCCGGTGGCGCTGTCGAGCTGCCCCGTCGGCTCGTCGGCGACGAGCAGCCGGGGGCGGGCGACGAGGGCGCGGGCGATCCCGACGCGCTGCTGCTGCCCGCCGGAGAGCTCGTCCACCCGCTGGTGCAGCTTGTCCTGGAGCCCGACGAGCGCGAGCACCTCCCGGACGCGCTCCTCGCGCTCGTCGGCGGGCGTGCGGCGCAGCCGCAGCGGCACCTCGACGTTCTCCCCCGCCGTCAGCGCCCCGACGAGGCCGAACGACTGGAACACGAAGCCGATCCGGTCACGGCGCAGGTCGGCCAGCGCGTCCGGGCCCAGCCCCGCGACGTCCGTGCCGTCGACGAGCACCCGCCCGGCCGTCGGGCGGTCGAGCGTCCCGAGCATCGCGAGGAGCGTCGACTTGCCGGCGCCGGACGGTCCCCCGACCACGAGCAGCTCGCCGGCCGCGGCGCGCACGTCGACGCCCTGCACGGCCACCCGCTCACCCGCGGGGGTGCGGAACGCGCGGGTGAGCCCGAGCCCCTCCAGCACGGGGGCCTGGCCGTCGGTGCTCATCGCGGCTCCTCGTCGTCGGGTCGGGCGCCGTCGCCCGGGGGGTCGTCGGACGCGGGCCGGTCGGGCGCCCTCCCGTCCGGCCGCACCGTGACGTGGTCCGGCTCGAGCCCGAGCCGGACCCGCTCGCGCAGGTCGAGCGCCTCCGTGAACGCGGCGGGCAGCTGCAGGCGCCCGGCCCGGTCCAGCACGGCGTACTCCTGCGCGATCGTGTGCTCGCGGCCGTGCTCGTCCACGTGGGTCGAGCGCAGCACCTCGGTGGACGTGCGCCCGTCGCGGATCTGCACCGTGCGGCGCACGTGCGACGAGACCGACGCGTCGTGCGTCACGACGAGCGTCGTCACGCCGCGCGCCTCGTTCACGGTCCGCATCGCCTCGAGCACGCCCACGCTCGCCGCCTCGTCCAGCTCGCCCGTGGGCTCGTCGGCGAGCAGGACGCGCGGCTCGTTCGCGAGCGCGACCGCGATGGCGACGCGCTGCTGCTGGCCGCCCGACAGCCGGGCGGGCCGCTCGTCGCGCACGTCGGCGACGCCGAGCAGGTCCAGCAGCTCGACGGCCCGGGCCGCGCGCTCGCGCCGCCGCGTCGTGCGGGCGATCGCGGTCACGGCCTCGACGTTCTCCTGCGCGGACAGGAACGGCAGCAGGTTGCGCCCGGTCTGCTGCCACACGAAGCCGACGCTGCGGCGCCGGAAGGTCAGCCGCTCGCGCGCGCCCATCGTCGTGAGGTCGTGCCCCGCGACGCGTGCCCGGCCGGCCGTGGGCAGGTCCAGCCCCGACAGGATCGTCAGGAGGGTCGACTTGCCCGAGCCCGACGCGCCGACCACGGCGACGAGCTCGCCCGCCCCGATCGTCAGGTCGAGCCCCTGCAGGGCCTGCACCTCCACCCCGTGGGACGCGAACACGCGCACGAGGCCCTCGCACCGGATCTCCGGCTCGCGAGCCGTGACCGCCTGCGTCGTCGTGCTCATGCGTCCTCCCCGTCGACGTCGCCGCCGGGACCCCCGGCCGCCTCCCCCACCCGCTCCGCGTCCTGCACGCCGCGCGCCCCCGCCGTGCGTGCCGCGAACGCGCCCACGAGCGTGGCGGCCGCCGTCACGGCGGCGAACCCGAGCACCACCGTCGCGAGCGCCCGCGCGTCGAGCACGGCCGCGGAGCGCTCGGCCAGGCCCGTGAACCGTCGCACGTCGAGCGCGGGCACGACGAGCCACGCCATGGCCAGGCCGGCGCCGGTGCCCGCGACGAGCCCCGTGACCGCCACCGGCGCGACCTCCCACACCGCGAGCTCCCGCGCGGCCGCCGGGCGCAGGCCCAGCGCGGCGAGCACCCCGACGAGCGCACGCCGGGCGCCGGCCCCGAGCGCGAGCGTCATGACGACGGCGAGGGCCGCGAGCAGCGCGGAGGCGACGAGCGACCCCACCGCGGCGGCCTCCAGGGCCCGGACGTCCGGGGCGGCGAGCCGCGCCGCGACGAGCTGGGCGGGCGTGACGACGTCCGC
>NZ_HE978588.1:2459258-2495300 GCF_000312005.1 Cellulomonas massiliensis JC225 | reverse complement strand
CGCGCCGCGTCCTCCTGCACCGCCGCCTCGACCCGCGCGCCGGAGGCCGACGCCCACCGCCCGGCGGTGAGCGTGGCGGCCTGCGGCAGCTCCGCGTCGGACACCAGCTCGACGGGGCCCTGCGGGGCGTCGAGAGTGACGCGCGTCGAGCGCGTCACCTGCGCGTCCGGACCGACCCGACGCAGCAGCACCGCCCGGGCGGCGGCGTCCTGGGCCGCCGCGTCGGGGGCGAGGTGGGTCTCCACCCGGAGCGACGCCGTGGCCCCCGGCGCCGTGAGAAGGGACCTCAGGCCCTGGTCCGTCGCGCCGGGGAGCCCGAGCGGCGCCGACGCGACGACGAACGTGCCGGCGACGAGCGCCACGGCGCCCAGCACGGGCAGGCGCGTCGCGAGCCGGCGCAGGACGAGGGGCACGGGCACAGTGTGCCGACGGTTGCCCGGGACACCCGCCACCGGGGTGTCGCCCGGCGCGGCGCCGGTGCTGCGACGCGCGGCGACGGCGGAGCGACCGGCCTCGCCGGCACGGCGGCGCGCGGGCCGTCCTCGGGCGTCGCCGGACACACGAAAGCCCCGGCCGGAACCGGGGCTGACCTGCACTGACGGTGGGCGATACTGGGTTCGAACCAGTGACCTCCTCGGTGTGAACGAGGCGCTCTACCACTGAGCCAATCGCCCGGGAGCCACTCGGGGTGACGTCCGAGAGGATGCTACCCAACCCACGGCCAGATTCCGAACCGGGGTCCGGCGGCGGGCACGACGGCCGCCCGACGACGCCACGGGCCGCCACGCGACCAGCCCGTCCTCACGCGGGCGCGCGGCCACGCGCGGGACGCACGCGCGTGGTGAAGGTCATGCAGCGCGATCGCTCAAGTCCGGCGCTCCGCGTCCCGATGAACGATCATGCACGATTCGGGCACCTGGTCGGATGACCTCCCTCCGGGTGAACATGTGCCGGACAACGGTCCAATCGGGCATCTCGCTGCCATGATGAGAGGGCCCGAGCCCCAGAACCCCGTGGAGGACCCGATGACGCAGTCGTATGACGTCGTCGAGGTCGTCGCCATGCAGCTCATCGGGTCCGACGCGAGCGTCATCCCGGTGAGCGCCGAGCTCTCCTTCAGGGCGACCGATCCCTACACCGTGCGCGCCGTCTTCACCGGGCCGCACACGATGTCGACGTGGCTGGTCGGGCGTGAGCTGCTGTCCCTCGGGATGCACGCGAGCGCCGACGCACCTGCCGGGACCGGCGACGTGCAGGTGTGGCGTGACGAGGACCCTGACTACGTGCTGGTGTCGCTCAGCGGCGTGGAGGGCAGCGCGCTGCTCGCCGCCCCCGCCGAGCCGCTGGTGCGCTTCCTGGCAGCGACCGAGGCGCTCGTGCCGCTCGGCACCGAGAGCGCCCGCATGGAGAACGAGATCACGGCGCTCATCGCCGCCCTGCTGACGGCCTGAGCCGTCGCACACCCTCCCGGCCGGTTCCGCGACGACGCGGGACCGGTCGTCGTGTGTCCGGGTGCGAGCCGGCGGTCCCGCCCGGCTCAGGGGTCGATGTCGTCGGCGAGCCGGGCCTGGAACAGCTCGCGCAGCTGCACCGACAGCTCCCCGGGGGCCACGTCCTGCTCGTCCAGCCGCACGACGGGCGAGACGTTGCGGATCGACCCGGTCATCGTGAGGTGCGCGCTGCCGGCCAGCACGTCGTCCAGCACCTCGTAGCGCAGCTCGCCCTCCGCGGCCTCGCGGACCGGCAGGCCCGCGGCCGCGCCCCACTCGAGCGCGAGCTCGCGCGTGATGCCGGCGAGGCACCCGCTCGAGAGCGGCGGCGTGAGCAGCTCGCCGCCGCGCTCCACGAACGCGTTCGACGCGGTCCCCTCGCAGAGGTGGCCGACCGTGTTGGCGAGCACGGCCTCGTCGGCGCCGCGCCGGCGCGCCTCGGCCAGCGCGACCACGTTCTCCGCGTACGACGTCGTCTTGAGCCCGGCGACGGACGAGCGCTCGTTGCGCACCCACGGCACCCGGACCACGCGGCTCGTCGGCGAGCGGGTCGCCGGTCCGGCCAGGACGACGAGCGTGTGCCGCTGCTGCGCGGGGTCGAACCGGTCGGAGCCGAGCGGTCCGGGACCGCCGGTCACGGTGATCCGCACCCGTCCGGCGTCGGGCGCCGCGGCGAGCACCGCCGCCACGCCCTCGCGCAGGGCCTGCTCGTCCGGCGCCGCGAGGCCGATGCCGCGCGCCGAGCGCTCGAGGCGCCGCAGGTGGCGCGTGAGGGCGAACGCCGTGCCCTGCTCCACGGCGCACGTCTCGAAGACGCCGTCGCCCACCGTGAGGCCGTGGTCGACGCCGACGACCAGCGGCTCGGAGGGGTCGACCAGCCGACCGTCGGACCAGATCGCGACACTCATCGGGCCAGTGTGCCCTGACCGGACGCGAGCGCCACGAGCCGCGCCGCCTTGAGCTCCGTCTCCGCCCACTCGGCCGCCGGGTCGCTCCCCCACGTGATCCCGGCGCCCGTGCCGAACCGCAGCACGCCCTGCGTCCACCAGAACGTGCGGATGCCGACGGCGAGCTCGGCGCGGGTGCGGCCGTCCGGCGCCACGTGCACCCAGCCGACGGCGCCGCAGTACGGGCCGCGGGCGACGGGCTCGAGCGCGGCGATGATCCGCAGAGCCGACGACTTCGGCGCGCCCGAGACCGAGCCCGGCGGGTACGTCGCGTCGAGCAGCGGTCCCCACAGGCGCTCCCCGCGGACGCCGGCCGCCAGCCGGCCCTGCACGGTGGAGACGAGGTGGACGAGCCCGGGGTGCCGCTCGACGCCGAGCAGCCGGGTGACCTCGACGGTGCCCGGCTCGCACACGTGCTGCAGGTCGTTGCGGACCAGGTCGGTGATCATGACGTTCTCGGCGCGGTCCTTGTTCCCCAGGCCCGCCACCGTCGCCGCGGTGCCCTTGATCGGCCCCGACGTCACGACGCCGTCCTCGAGGCGCAGGAACAGCTCGGGCGACGCCGTCACGACCCACACGCCGTCGGCTCCGCCGCCCGGGACGTGCACGCCGCCCGCGTACGGCGCGGGGTTGCCCGCGTCGAGCACCGCGGCGAGCGCCTGCGCGTCGGGCTCATCGGCCAGCGGCGCCGCGAGCACCCGGCAGAGGTTCGCCTGGTACACGTCCCCGGCGCGGATGCGCTCGCGCACCGCCGCGACGGCGGCCGTGTACCCGTCCCGGTCGAGGGACGACGACCACGCCCCTGGGGCCGGGCCCGACCAGCGCGGCGCCCCTCCGGCGGACGGGGACCGCGGCGCCCGGACCACCTCGTCGAACCGCCACGCGCGCACGCCACCCTGGAACTCGCCGACGAGCGCCCACCACCCCGGCCGGGCCAGCGCCTCCGGCTCCGCGAGCACGTCGACGACCTCGACGGGGCGGCGCGCCAGGGTGTCGCCGAACCACGCGAGACCGTCCTGCGCGGGGCGCGACACGACGGGTCCGGGGGGCACCCGCCGAGGCTACCGGCGCCGATCCCGCGGGATCATCGGGCTCCCGGCGCACCGACGCCGAGGGTTGCGCAGGCCACAGCGGGCCAGTTGGACTCGGGCGAGAGAACTCGGTTAAAGTCTGGGACGCACACGGAGCCGGTGAGAGCCGGACCGTGACGCGCGGACGTGGCTCAGTGGTAGAGCATCACCTTGCCAAGGTGAGGGTCGCGGGTTCGAATCCCGTCGTCCGCTCGGAGACATCCTTTCGGCGTTGGCCGCTGAGGACTGCGGTCTCAGGGTGGAGTGGCCGAGAGGCGAGGCAGCGGCCTGCAAAGCCGTATACGTGGGTTCGAATCCCATCTCCACCTCGCATCAGCACCACCCCCGGGCGATTGGCGCAGCGGTAGCGCGCTTCCCTGACACGGAAGAGGTCACTGGTTCGATCCCAGTATCGCCCACTCGGAAAACCCCTGGTCACCAGGGGTTTTCGTCTTTTCCGGGCTCGTTCGGTGCCCACGACGTGCCCACGACGTGCCCACGACGCGCCCCGTCGCCAACTGCGGCGCAGGCCGCGCCGCGGGCCGAGGTCCGTACCCTGGGCGGGTGCGAGGACGCGCGCCCGAGCTGCGGGACGACGGCGGCACGGTCGCCGTGCTGCTGTCGGGCGGCCGCGCGCGCCGGCTCGGCGGGCTGTCGAAGGCGCGGGTCGAGGTCGGGGGCCGCGCGATGCTCGACCTCGTGCTCGACGCGGTCCTGCGCGCGCAGGTCCGACGGGTCGTCGTCGTCGGCGACCCGCCGAGCACGGCGCGCGAGGGCGTCGAGGTGACCCGGGAGGAGCCGGCGTACGGCGGGCCACTGGCTGCGCTCGCCGCCGGGCTCGAGGCCGTCCCCGCCGCGGTGGCCGACGTGCTGGTCCTCGCCTGCGACCTGCCGCGGGCCGACGAGCTCGTCCCGGCCCTGCTCCAGGCTCCGGAGCCCGCCGGGGCCGACGGCGCCGTGCTCGTGGACGCCGGGGGCCGCGAGCAGTGGCTCGCGGGCCGGTACGCCGCGGCTCCCCTGCGCGCGGTGGTGTGGCAGGTCGCCGAACAGCGCGGCGGGCGGCTCACGGGCGCGCCGCTGCGTGCCGCCCTCGGCAGGCTCGCGCTGGTCCGCCTGCCGGACCCCGACCACGCGAGCGACGACGTCGACACGCCCGAGGACCTCGCGCGCGCACGCGCGGCGGCGTCCGCCCGGCCGACCGGAGGAGGACCACGATGAGCGCCGACCACCTGCCGCCCGAGGCGCTGGACGACTGGCTCGCCGGCGTGAGCGGCCTGTTCGGCCTCGCCGGCGTGACGACGGACGAGACCGCCGTCGTGCTCGACGTCGCCCGCGACGTCGCCCGGGGCGTGGCGCGGCCCGCCGCACCGCTCACCGCCTACCTGCTCGGGCTGGCGGCCGGCCGCGCGTCGGCCGCCGGGGAGCCGGTCGCCGCCGCGACCGCCCGGCTCGCCGGCGAGCTCCGGGCCCTCCTGGCCCCCGACGCGCCCGCCTCGGACGGCTGAGCCACCCCGGCGGACGGGTCAGTCGAGGCTGCCGGGCTGGCTCGTCACGGTCGTCAGCAGGAACGCGGTGTCCTCCAGCGCGCTCACCGCGTGGCGCTCGTGCGTGAGCGCGGCGAGGCGTCCCTCGGTCAGCGGCCCCTCGTCCATCCCGGTCACCACCAGGCTGCCGACGAGGACCTGCACGGACGCCGCGTGCGGCGAGTTGTGCTCCGCGAGCTCGGTGCCGGCCGTCAGCGCGATGACCGTCTGCCGCAGCACGCCGTCGTGCACCAGGAGCTCGGCCGACCGCCCGTGGGGGTCCTGGCGCGCGAGGGCGAGGTGCTCCTCGGCGACCTGCGCGACGCTGCGGTGGTCCGTCATCCGCTCCTCCTGTCGTCGTGGCCGTGGCGTCGTGGCCGTGGCGCTGCCCGGCTGCCGGCCGGGCCCGCCGGGCGTCCCTCGACCGTACCGGCGGCCGTCGTGCGGCGCTCATCTGCGCGTTCGTCCACGGTCGCGCTCGCGTCACCCGTTCGGGGTAGCGTGCCCGGCGCGCCGTGATCCGGTGCATCACCGACATGCAGGGAGAGACCAGACATGACGAGACACCCGCACCGCCGCAGCGTCGCGGCGGCCGGAGCCGTCCTGGCCGGGGCCGCACTGGTCGCCGCGCTCGCCACCCCGGCCGCCGCCGGCGGCTCCGGGGGCCACGGCGGGCACGGCGGCCACGGGTCCGGCCGCGACTACCACCTCACGATCATGGGGACGACGGACCTGCACGGGAACGTCTTCAACTGGGACTACTTCAAGGACGCGGAGTACGACGACAGCGCGCACAACGACGTGGGCCTGGCGAAGGTGTCGACGCTCGTGAACCAGGTGCGCCGCGAGAAGGGCGCGCGCAACACGCTGCTCGTCGACGCGGGCGACACGATCCAGGGCACGTCGCTGGCCTACTACTACGCCAAGGTCGACCCGATCACCGACGGCGGCACGCACCCGATGGCCGCCGCCATGAACGCGATCGGCTACGACGCCGCCGCGCTCGGCAACCACGAGTTCAACTACGGCATCCCCTACCTGCGCGCGTTCGAGCGGCAGCTCGACTTCCCGCTCCTCGGCGCGAACGCCCTCTCCGACCGGACGAACCGGCCGGCGTTCGACCCGTACGTCATCACGACCGTCCGGCCCGCGCACGGCAAGCCGGTCAAGGTCGGCATCCTCGGCCTGACGAACCCCGGCATCGCGATCTGGGACAAGGCGAACGTCGAGGGCAAGCTGCACTTCGACGGCCTCGTCGAGCAGGCCCGGCGATGGGTGCCCGAGCTGCGCCGCAAGGGCGCCGACGTCGTGCTCGTCTCCGCGCACTCGGGCGCCGACACCTCGTCGTCCTACGGTGACGCGCTGCCGTTCCCGGAGAACGCGGCCACCCTCGTCGCGCAGCAGGTGCCGGGCATCGACGCGATCCTCGTCGGGCACGCGCACCAGGAGATCGCGGAGCGCGTCGTGACGAACCAGCAGACCGGCAAGGAGGTCGTGCTGTCCGAGCCGCTGCGCTGGGGCGAGCGGCTGTCCCTGTTCGACGTGGAGCTGCGCCAGGTGCACGGCCGCTGGCGTGTGCAGGACGTCAGCGCGTCCGTCCGGAACACCAACACCGTGCCGGAGGACCCGAGGATCGTCCGCCTGCTGCAGGACGAGCACGCGACCGTCGTCGACTACGTGAACAGCGTGATCGGCACGTCCACGGAGGCGATGTCGGCCGCGACCGCCCGCTACGAGGACACCGCGGCTCTCGACTTCATCAACCACGTCCAGGCGGAGGCCGTGAAGGCCGAGCTCACGGGCGCGGACGCGCAGCTGCCGGTGCTGTCGATCGCGGCGCCGTTCAACCGCGAGGCGGCCATCCCCGCGGGCGAGGTCTCGGTGCGCGACGTTGCCGGGCTGTACATCTACGACAACACGCTGCTGGGCATCAAGCTCACCGGCGCGCAGGTCAAGGCGTACCTCGAGAAGTCCACGGAGTACTTCCGGGGCGTCCCCGGCCCCGGCACGTACGCCGCCGACGCCGTCACCAACGCCCCGACGGGCACGGCGCCGAACGGGACGCCGGACTACAACTACGACGTGATGGGCGGGCTCGACGCGCCGCTGACGTACGACATCGACCTGTCGGCGCCGGTCGGCTCGCGCATCACGCACCTCGCCTACGGCGGCACGCCGGTCGCCGACGGGCAGGAGTTCGTGGTCGCGATCAACAACTACCGGCAGTCCGGCGGCGGGTCGTTCCCGGGCGTCGTCGGCGCCCCGGTCGTCTACAACCGCCAGGTGGAGATCCGGCAGCTGCTCATCGACTGGGTGACCCAGCACCAGGTCGTCGACCCGGCGCTGTTCTCGTCGACGAACCCGGACTGGCGGCTGACCGCCGGCACGCAGCCGCTCACGATCACCCCCTGAGCGCGGCGGTGGACGCGCCCGTCGGCCCCGGCCGGCGGGCGCGTCGCCGTCTGCACCGACGCCGCACCGGGGGGCCGCGTCAGCCGGCGGGGACGGTGCGGGGCGCGGCCCAGGCCCGCAGCTGGGCGACCTTCTCCGCCATGACGACGGACAGCGGCGTCGTGGCCCGCAGCTCCGCCTCGACGTGCGCAGCCGTCAGCGCCGCGCCCTGGGCGTACGCGGCGAACGTCGCGGACACCACCGCCTGCTCGATCTCGGCGCCCGAGCAGCCCTGGCTCGCGGCGACGAGCCGGCCGGCCTCGTCCGCGTCGAGGGTCAGGCCGTGCGCGGCGCAGTGGACCGCCGCGACCTGAGCCCTGGTCGCGTCGTCCGGGAGGTCGACGAAGAAGATCTCGTCGAAGCGGCCCTTGCGGACGAGCTCCGGGGGCAGCCGCGTGACGTCGTTCGCGGTGGCGACGACGAAGACGGGCGCGTCGCGCTCCTGCAGCCAGGTCAGCAGCGTGCCCAGCACGCGCCGGGAGGCGCCCGCGTCGCCGTCGGAGGCGTCGAGCGCCTTCTCCAGCTCGTCGATCCAGACGACGCACGGCGCCATCACCTCGGCCGTGGCGACGGCGTCGCGCAGACGACGCTCCGACTCCCCCACGTACTTGTCGTGCACGGCGGCCATGTCCAGGCGCAGCAGCGGGACGCCCAGCAGACCGGCGGCGGCCTTCGCGGCCATTGACTTGCCGCACCCCTGCACGCCGAGCAGCAGCACGCCCTTCGGCGGGCGCAGGTGGGGCGCCGAGCGGTCGAACGCGGGCCGTCGCAGCGCGAGCCACCGCTTGAGGTGCGTCATGCCGGCGACCTGGGACATCGGCACGGTGTCGAGCTCGAACTCGAGGATGCCGTCGCGCGCCAGCAGCGCGTGCTTCGCGCGCATGACCTCCGGCAGGTCGGACGCGTCCAGCGCGCCGTCGTCGAAGACCGCGGTGCGGGCCAGGCGCTCGACGTCCCCGCGGGACAGCCCCGAGAGGTTCGCGACCACCCGCTGCGTGACCTCCTGGTCGAGCATCGGCAGGCGGCCCGTCGTCTGCGTCCACTCCTCGCCGACCCGGCTCACGATCGCGCGGCGCTCCTCCGCGTCGGGGAAGTCGACGACGAACGACGCCGCCAGGTGCGCCAGCTCCGGCGGCAGGCGCAGGGCGTGGCTGACGAGCACCAGCGTGCGCCCGCTGCGCTCGAAATGCTGGCACAGCTCCTTGAGCAAGCGGACCGTCACCGGGTCGTCGAGGTACGGGTGGAAGTCCAGCAGGACGTACACGCTGGGCGGCGCCGCGTCGAACAGCGAGCGCAGCAGCGTGGAGGGGTCGGCGTTGTGCGCCTGCGCGCCGCCGAGGTCCTGGTCGACGCGCTCGAGGCCCGAGGTCACCGACCACCGGAACACGCGGCGCTGGACCAGCGCGCCCGGGCCGCTCACCGTCGAGCGGACGAGCTCGACCGCGTAGTCCTCGTCGGCGGTCTCCACGACGACGAGCGGCGTGCGTCCGGCGACGAGCGCGGCGAGGTCACGGCGCGAGTCCGTCCGGGGCATGGCGGTCATGATGCCGCCGTGGCCGTCCGGCAGCCGCGACGGCGCGCGGCGCGCGGTGGCCCCGCCGCTCCCGCCGCAGGTCAACGCGTCGAAGGACGCGCCGGATCACCCGTTCGGGTCAGCGCGCTCGCAGCAGCAGCCCGCGCACGTACGCGGCCTGGCCCAGGTGCGCCAGCGCGTCGCCGACGACGCTGACGAGGCGCACGCCGAGCGTCACGGGCGGGTCCCAGCGGGTGTCGACCACCCGGTCGAGGTCGTCCGGGCCGACGCCGCCGAGCGCCTCGTCGGCGGCGGCCGCGACGGCCTCGACGTAGCCGGTGAGCAGCGCGGCGGGCGCGCGGACCGCCGCAACCTCCCGGCTGGAGTGCCCGTAGCCGGTGGACCCGGCGGGCAGCGGCAGCCCGAACCGCTCGCGCCAGCCGCCGGTCTCCCACACCTGCTCGGTGCCGAACGCCTCCGCGAGCTGCGCGTCCTGACCGCGCCCGGTGTGCCACAGCAGCCACGCCACGGTGTTGGCCTCGGAGTCGACCCGGGCCGAGAGCTCGCCCTCGGTGAGGCCGTCGACGGCCCCGTGGGCGAGCTTCGGCACCCGCCCGAAGGTGTCCCGCAGCAGGTCGGCGGCGTCCATCGGCGTCCCTCTCCCTCGGTCCCGGCGGCGCTTCCGTGCGCTCCGCGCCAGCAGCGACGCTACGGCGCCGGCGTCCGCCCCGCGCGCCGGACGAGCGCCGCTTGCGCGCGCCACCGGCAGGGATCCGGCAAGACCGCCGGCCCGCCCGTCAGGGATCCGTCAAGGTCGCCGCCGCTCACCCGTGGCGCGCGTAGACCGGGGTCTGCACCCGCACGGTGCCTCGCCCTCTCGTGGAACGGACCGGCCATGGCCGACCTCGCCTACCTCGCCCTCACGGTCGTGTTCTTCGCGGCCGTCGCCGCCCTCGCCCGACGGGCCGACCGCCGGTGAGCGCGGCCGACGTCGTCGCCCTCGTGCTCGCGGCGGGCCTCCTCGTGCTGCTCGTGGCGCACCTGCTGCGCCCGGACGGGGAGCGCTGAGCCGTGACCGCGTCCGCCCCCTCCGCCGTCGTCGTCCTCACCGCCGCCGGGCAGGTCCTGCTCGTGGTCCTCGTCCTGGCCGCGGCGCACCGTCCGCTCGGCGACCACGTCGCACGCACCCTCACGTCACCGCGCCACCTCGCCGTCGAGCGCGCCGGCTACCGCCTCATGCGCGTCGACCCGGACGCCGAGCAGCGCTGGAGCACCTACCTGCTCTCGCTGCTGGGCTTCTCGCTGGCGTCGGTCGTGGTGCTGTACGCGCTCGCCCGCCTGCAGTCCGCGCTCCCCCTCAGCCTCGGCACGGCGCCGTTCGACCCCGCGGGGGCCTGGAACACGGCCGTCTCGTTCGCGACGAACACCAACTGGCAGTGGTACTCCGGCGAGCAGGCGGCCGGGCACCTGCTCCAGATGGCCGGGCTGACGGTGCAGAACTTCGTCTCCGCAGCGGTGGGGGTCGCCGTCATGGCGGCGCTCGCCCGCGGTTTCGCGCGCAGCGGGACGGACGCCCGCGTCGGCAACTTCTGGGCCGACCTCGTGCGCACGACCGTGCGGGTGCTGCTGCCGCTGGCCGCCGTCCTCGCGCTCGTCCTCGTCGCGGGTGGCGTGGTCCAGAACCTGCTGCCGCACGAGGCGGTGACGACCCTGGCGGGGGGCACGCAGGAGGTGCTGGGCGGGCCGGTCGCGTCGCAGGAGGCGATCAAGCAGCTCGGCACGAACGGCGGCGGCTTCTTCAACGCCAACTCCGCCCACCCGCTGGAGAACCCGACGCCCTGGACGAACGCGCTGCAGGTCGTCGCGATGCTCCTGCTGCCGTTCGCCCTGCCGCGCACGTTCGCCGTCATGGTGGGCGACCGCCGCCAGGGCTGGGCGATCCTCGCGACGATGTCGACGCTGTGGCTCGCGTCCGTCGCGCTGCTCACCTGGGCCGAGCTCTCGGGCGCCGGCGCGGTCGGGCGCGCCGCCGGCGCGGCGATGGAGGGCAAGGAGGTGCGGTTCGGCGAGGCGGCGTCGGCCCTGTTCGCGGCGTCGACGACCATGACGTCCACCGGTGCGGTGAACGCGATGCACGACTCGCTGACGGCGCCGGGCGGCGGCGTCGCCATGGTCGGGATGCTGCTGGGCGAGGTCGCCCCCGGCGGCGTCGGGTCCGGCGTCTACGGCCTGGTCGTCCTCGCCGTCGTGGCGGTGTTCCTCGCCGGGCTCATGGTGGGCCGCACGCCCGAGTACCTGGGCAAGAAGCTGGGGCGTGAGGAGATCACGCTCGTCGCGCTCGTCGTCCTGACGATGCCGGCCGTGGTGCTCGTGGGCACGGCGCTGTCCGTCGTCAGCGGCCCGGGTCTCGCCGGCCTGCAGGAGCACGGGCCCCACGGGCTGTCCGAGGTGCTCTACGCGTTCGCGTCGGCGGGCAACAACAACGGCTCGGCCTTCGCGGGGCTGTCGAGCGGCACGCCGTACTACGACACCCTGCTCGGCCTCGCGATGCTCGTCGGTCGGTTCGTGCCGATCGCCCTCGTCCTCGCGCTCGCCGGCCGGCTCGCGAGCGCCCGCCGCGTGCCGGCCGGCGCCGGGACGCTGCCGACCCACTCCCCCCTGTTCGTCGGGCTGCTCGTCGCCGTCACGCTCGTCGTCGTCGGCCTGACCTTCGTCCCCGCCCTCTCCCTCGGCCCCGTCGTGGAGTCCCTCTCATGAGCACGAGCACCCCCGTCCGCCCGTCGTCGCCCGTGACCGCCCGCCCGGTGGCCGGCGCGCCCACGGTGCTGTCCGTCCGCCAGCTGGCGGCCGCCCTGCCCGACGCGCTGCGAGGCCTCGACCCCCGGCGCCTGCGGCGCACCCCGGTGCTGCTCGTCGTCGAGGTCGGCGCGGCCTTCACGACCGTGCTCGCCGCGATCGAGCCCGACGCGTTCGCCTGGTCGATCACGGCGTGGCTCTGGCTGACGGTGCTGTGCGCGACGCTCGCGGAGGCGGTCGCGGAGGGCCGCGGCAAGGCGCAGGCCGCGAGCCTGCGCGCGACGCAGCGCGAGACGACCGCCCTGCGCGTCGTCGCGCCGCCGGACACGCTCGAGCACACCACGGGCCTCGCGGCGCTCCCGACGCAGGAGGTGCCCAGCTCGACGTTGCGGCCGGGTGACGTCGTCGTCGTCCGGGCCGGCCGGACGATCCCCGGCGACGGCGACGTCGTCGAAGGGGTCGCCAGCGTGGACGAGTCGGCGATCACCGGCGAGTCCGCCCCTGTCATCCGCGAGTCGGGCGGCGACCGCTGCGCCGTCACGGGCGGCACGGTCGTGCTGTCCGACGAGGTCGTCGTCCGGATCACCGCCGAGCCGGGACGCACCTTCGTCGACCGGATGATCGCCCTGGTCGAGGGCTCGCAGCGGCAGCGCACCCCCAACGAGGTCGCGCTCGACGTGCTGCTCACGTCGCTGACGATCGTCTTCCTGCTGGCGGTGGTGACGCTGCAGCCGTTCGCGGTCTACTCGGGCGCGCCGCAGCGGCTCGTCGTCCTCGTCGCCCTGCTCGTGTGCCTCATCCCCACGACGATCGGCGCGCTGTTGTCGGCCATCGGCATCGCCGGCATGGACCGGCTGGTGCGGCGCAACGTGCTCGCGACGAGCGGCCGGGCGGTCGAGGCGGCCGGAGACGTCGACGTCCTGCTGCTCGACAAGACCGGCACCATCACCTTCGGCAACCGGCGGGCCTCCGAGCTCGTCGCCGCCGCCGGGGTCCCGGTGGAGCGGCTCGCGGACGCCGCGCAGCTGTCCTCGATGGCCGACGAGACGCCGGAGGGCCGGTCGGTCCTCGTGCTGGTCAAGGAGCGGTTCGGCCTGCGCGAGCGTCCGGAGGGCGAGCTCGTCGGGTCGACCCTGGTGCCGTTCTCGGCCCGCACCCGGATGAGCGGCGTCGACCTCGACGGTGTCGACCCGCGGCGCGTCCGCAAGGGCGCGGCGGCCGCCGTGACGCACTGGGTCCGGTCCACCGGCGGGCACGCGGGCGACGACGTCGCGGCGACCGTCGACGCGATCGCGGCGACCGGCGGCACCCCGCTGGTGGTCGCGGAGCAGGTCGGCGACCGGCCCGCCCGGGTCCTCGGCGTCGTGCACCTCAAGGACGTCGTCAAGGACGGCCTGCGCGACCGCTTCGACGCGCTGCGGGCCATGGGCATCCGCACCGTGATGGTGACGGGCGACAACCGGGTCACCGCGGAGGCCATCGGCCGCGAGGCCGGTGTCGACGAGGTGCTCGCGGAGGCGACCCCGGAGGACAAGCTCGCCCTCATCCGCCGCGAGCAGGCCGGCGGTCGCCTCGTCGCGATGTGCGGCGACGGCACCAACGACGCGCCCGCGCTCGCCCAGGCCGACGTCGGCGTCGCGATGAGCTCGGGCACGAGCGCCGCGAAGGAGGCCGGGAACATGGTCGACCTCGACTCCGACCCGACCAAGCTCATCGAGGTCGTCGAGATCGGCAAGCAGCTGCTCATCACGCGCGGTGCCCTGACGACGTTCTCCATCGCGAACGACGTGGCCAAGTACTTCGCGATCCTCCCCGCCATGTTCGCGGTGGCGTTCCCGCCGCTGCGCGTCCTCGACGTGATGCACCTCGGCAGCCCCGAGTCGGCGGTGCTCTCGGCCGTCGTCTTCAACGCGCTCGTCATCGTCGCGCTCCTGCCGCTCGCCCTGCGGGGCGTGCGCTACCGCCCGGCCTCCGCCTCGGCCCTCCTGCGCCGCAACCTCCTGCTGTACGGCGTCGGCGGCCTCGTCGCGCCGTTCGTCGGCATCAAGCTCGTCGACCTGCTCGTCACCGCCCTGGGAGTCCTCTCGTGACCGCACCCGCCCCCCTGCGCCCCGCCACCGCCGTCCCGTTCCTGCGCCAGACGTGGGCCGGCCTGCGCGTCCTCGCCGTGCTCACCCTCGTCCTCGGCCTGGCGTACCCGCTCGCGGTCACCGCCGCCGCCCAGGTGCTGCTGCCGTGGCAGGCGCACGGCTCCCTCCTCATCGCGGACGGCGCACGCACGACGGACCGCGCGCTCGCGGTGGGCTCGGCCCCCGTGGGCCAGGCGTTCACGGGCCCGCAGTGGTTCCACCCCCGGCCGTCGGCGGCGGGCGAGGGGTACGACACCCGCGCGTCGGGAGGCTCCAACCTCGGGCCGCAGAACCCCGACCTCGTGCGGCAGGTGCAGGAGCGCCGGGCGCAGGCCGCGGAGCAGGACGGTGTCGACCCCGGTCTCGTGCCCCCCGACGCCGTCACGGCGTCCGGCTCCGGCCTGGACCCCGACATCTCCCCCGCGTGGGCGCTGCAGCAGGTGCCCCGGGTCGCGCGCGAGCGCGGGCTGCCGGAGCGGGAGGTCCGAGCGCTCGTGCGGCGGTCGACGCTCGGGCGCGACCTCGGCGTGCTCGGCGAGCCGCGGGTGAACGTGCTGCGCCTGAACCTCGCCCTGCGGACAATGGCCTCGTGACGAGCGAGCCGAGCGGCGTGCGCCGCGGCCGGCTGACGGTCTACCTGGGCGCGGCGCCCGGGGTGGGCAAGACCTACGCCGCGCTCGACGAGCTGCACCGCCGGCGAGCCCGCGGCACGGACGTCGTCGTCGGTCTGGTCGAGACCCACGGCCGGACGGCGACCGCCGCACAGCTCGACGGGCTCGAGGTGCTCGACCGGCTGGAGCTCACGCACCGCGGCCTCGCGCTCGGCGAGCTGGACGTCGCGGCGGTCCTCGTCCGCGCCCCGCAGGTCGTGCTCGTCGACGAGCTGGCGCACACCAACGCGCCCGGCTCGCGCCACGCCCGACGGTGGCAGGACGTGCAGGAGCTCCTGGAGGCGGGCGTCGACGTGCTGACCACCGTCAACGTCCAGCACCTGGAGTCGCTCAACGACGACGTCGAGCGGATCACGGGGGTGCGCCAGCGCGAGACCGTCCCCGACCACGTCGTGCGGGCGGCCGACCAGATCCAGCTCGTCGACCTCCCGCCGCAGGCGCTGCGTCGGCGCCTCGCGCACGGGAACGTCTACCGCGCGGAGCAGGTGGACGCGGCGCTCTCGTCGTACTTCCGGCTCGGCAACCTCACCGCCCTGCGGGAGCTGGCGCTGCTGTGGCTCGCCGACCTCGTCGACGACGACCTCACCGACTACCGCCGCCAGCACGCGATCGAGACGCCCTGGCCGGCGCGCGAGCGGGTCGTCGTCGCGGTGACCGGCGGCCCCGAGACCGACACGCTGCTGCGGCGCGGGGCCCGGATCGCGCAGCGCGCCGCCGGCTCGGACCTGCTCGCGGTGCACGTGCTCGCCACCGACGGCCTGCCCCGCGTGCCCCCGGCGACGCTCGCCGCCCAGCGCCGCCTCGTCGAGCAGCTCGGGGGCACCCTGCACACCGTCGTCGGCGAGGACGTCCCGAGCGCCGTGGTGGACTTCGCGCGCGGCGTCAACGCGACGATGATCGTCGTCGGGGTCTCCCGCCGGAGCCGGCTGCGCGAGGCGCTCACCGAGGGGCACGGCACCGAGATCGCCCGGCTGGCCGGCGCGATCGACGTGCACCTCGTCACGCACGAGCAGGCCCGCACCGGGCGACGGGCGGCCCGCACGTCCCCCCTGTCCCGTGGCCGCCGCGTCGCGGGCTGGCTCACCGCCCTCCTCGGCACGCCCCTGCTCACCCTCCTGCTCCTGGCGCTCGAGGACGTGCTCGAGCTGCCGAGCGACCTGCTGCTGTTCCTCGCGTTCACGGTCCTCGTCGCGCTCGTCGGCGGGCTGTGGCCGGCCCTCGTCAGCGCCGTCCTCGGGTTCCTGCTCCTCAACTGGTTCTTCACCGAGCCGACGGGCATGCTCTCGGTCGCCGAGCCGGAGAACGCGCTCGCGCTGGCCGTGTTCGTGCTGGTCGCCGCGGGGGTCGCCTCGGTGGTCGACCTGGCGGCGCGGCGGACCTCCGACGCGTTCCGGGCCCGCGCGGAGGCGAGCGCGCTGGCGGCGGTGTCCCGCTCGGTGCTGTCCGGCGAGGGGACCGCGGAGGCGCTCGTCGCGCGGCTGCGCGAGACGTTCACCCTGGACGGCGTCGCGCTGCTCGCGCGGGACGGCGGCAGGTGGGTGACGCTCGCCCGCGACGGCGCGGCCGCCGACGACCCGGCGGCCGCGTCGACCGTCGTCGAGGTCGACGAGACCCGCCTGCTCGCGCTGAGCGGCCGCGCCCTGCCCGCCTCCGACCGCCGGGTGCTCGAGGCGTTCGGCTCGCAGGTCGGCGTCCTGCTGGAGCAGGAGCGCCTGCGCGAGCGCGCCGACCACGCACGCGTCCTCGAGCAGACCGAGGGCACGCGCACCGCGCTGCTGGCGGCCGTCTCGCACGACCTGCGGACGCCGCTCGCGACCATCCGGGCGGCGGTCGACGCCCTCACCCACGACGAGCTCCGGCTGAGCGAGGCGGACCGCGACGCCCTCGTCGCGACGCTCGCCGCAGCCACCGGACGCCTCGAGCACCTCATCGACGACCTGCTCGACCTCTCACGCCTGCAGACCGGCAGCCTGCGGCCGCGGCTGCGCCCCGTGAGCCTCGAGGAGGTGGTGCCGGTCGCCGCCGAGGGGCACCCGCAGGTCCGGCTGGAGCTGCCCGAGACGCTCCCGCTGGTGCTGACGGACCCCGGCCTGCTGGAGCGGGTGGTCGCGAACCTCGTCGACAACGCGGTCCGGCACGCCCCTGCCGGGACCGCCGTCACGGTGGGCGCGCAGACGGCGCCGGCAGGGGCGGCGTCCGCGGGCCCGTCGATGGTGCTGCAGGTGGTGGACCGCGGTCCCGGCGTGCCGGACGACCTCAAGCCGCGCCTGTTCGAGCCGTTCCAGCGGCTCGGCGACGCGGCCGGCAGCGGGCTGGGGCTCGGGCTGGCGGTGGCGCAGGGCCTCGCCGACGCCGTGGGCGCCGAGGTCCGCCCCGAGGACACGCCCGGTGGAGGCCTCACCATGGTGGTCGTCGTGCCGCTGGCCGACGCCCCCGCGACCCGGGAGACCGCCCCATGAGCAACCGCGTCCTCGTCGTGGACGACGAGCCCGGACTGGCGCACGCCCTTGCGATCACCCTGCGGGCGTCGGGGTGGGACGTGACCACGGCGGCGGACGGCGCGAGCGCGATCGCCGCCGCCGCGGAGCGGGTGCCCGACGTGGTGCTGCTCGACCTCGGCCTGCCCGACATGAGCGGGCTGGACGTCATCGCCGCGCTGCGCGCGTGGACGCGCGTCCCCGTCGTCGTGCTGTCCGCGCGCCAGCACGGCGAGGACAAGGTCGAGGCGCTCGACGCGGGCGCGGACGACTACGTCACCAAGCCCTTCGCCATGAACGAGCTGCTCGCGCGCCTGCGCGCCGCCGTGCGCCGGGCCGCCGCCCCCGCCGACGGCGAGGAGTCGGTCGTGACCGCCGGCTCGCTGGTGATCGACCTCGCCCGGGCGCGCGTGCTGCGCGACGGGGTGGAGGTGCGGCTCACGCCGACGGAGTGGTCGATGCTCGAGGTGCTCGTGCGCCACCGCGGCCGGCTCGTCCCCCGGCGCCAGCTCCTGCAGGAGGTCTGGGGCCAGGCCTACTCCGACGAGACGAACTACCTGCGCGTGTACTCCGCGCAGCTGCGCCGCAAGCTCGAGGACGACCCGTCCCACCCGCGCCACCTCGTGACGCAGCCGGGGCTCGGCTACGTCTTCGAGGTGTAGGGCGCCGTCGGGCGTGGCGTGCGACGAGCCGGCCGCGTGACGGTCAGCGCCGGAAGGGGCGCACCTCGATCGGCAGCCCGATCGCGCGGGCGAACCGGTCGGCCCACGCCACCGCCTCCTCGCGGGAGGCGACGTCGACGATCGTGAAGCCGCCGAGGTGTTCGGTCGACTCGACGTAGGGCCCGTCGGCGTGGACGACGTCGCCGTCGTGCGCCCGCACGACCAGCGACTCGGCCGGCTGGGCGAGGCCGCCCGCGAAGACGTGCGCACCGGCGTCGCGCAGCTCCCGGTCGATCGCGGCGACGGCCGCCATGACCGGCTCCAGCAGCTCGGGGTCGGGGGCCGGCCCGACGGGCTCGATCACTCCCAGCAGGTACAGGCTCATGGTTCGTCCTCCAGGTCGTGGCCGGCACGGTGCCGGCGCTCGTCGGGGTGACGCGCGGCGGGGCGGGCGTTCGACCGGGCCCGACGCGCCGGCGGTCAGGGCGCCGGGGGCAGCGGGCCGGTGAGGTAGCGCTGGACGGTGGGCGCGAGGACGGCCGCGAGCCGGGCGGCGGGCAGGGACGTCAACGGCTCGACGCCGACGACGCGGCGCAGGACGACGAGGCCGACGACCTGGCTCGCGACGAGCTCGGCGCGCAGCTCGGGCTCGTCCGCCCCGATGTGCTGGGCGACGGGCACCAGCAGGCGCTGCACCATCGTCTCGCGCAGCACGGTGGCGGCGCCCGGGGACGTCGCCGCCGAGCGGACGATCGCCGCCGCCCGGCCGCCCGCGAGCGGGTCGGTGAGGACGCCGACGAAGAACCCGGCGAGCCGCTCGCCGATCCGCTCGCGCGGCACGGCGTCCAGCAGCGCGACGACGTCCGCCGGGTCGAACGGGATCTCGACCGCCGCGGCGAACAGCTCGTCCTTGGTGCCGAACCAGTGCGAGACGAGCTTGGCGTCGACGCCGGCCGCGCGGGCGACCGCGCGCATCGACGTGCGCTCGAAGCCGTGCTCGGCGAACTGGGTGCGGGCCGCGGCGAGGATCTGCTCGCGCGTCGTGCTGGGGCCGGGCCGCCGGCCGCGCGCGGGGTTGGCCGCGGGGTTGACCACCGTGCCGCACCTCCCTAGATTTCCTCACGTGACGAACTTTTCTCGTCCATCCTAGGGAGAAGGCTCCGCGATGCGCGCGATGATCCTCAAGGAGTTCCGCGAGCTGCGCCGTGACCGCCGGACGGTGGCGATGCTCGTCGCCCTCCCGGTCGTCCTGCTCGTGGTCTTCGGCTACGCCGCGAACTTCACGATCGACAGCATCACGACGAAGGCCGTCGGCCCCGGCGCGGACCAGGTGGCCGCGTTGGCGCCGGACCTCTTCGACGTCGTCGCGACCGACCCGTCCGCGACGGCCGCCGATGCCCGCGCGATGGTGCGCGACAACGAGGCCGACGTCGTGGTCGACACCGCGACGACGCCGCCGACCGCCTACGTCGACGGCTCCAGCCTGTTCGTCGCGCAGACCGCCAGCGCCGCGTTCGGCCGCGCGGGCGACGCCGTGCACGTCGAGATCCTGTTCAACCCCGACCTGGAGACGTCGTGGGTCATGGTGCCCGCGCTGATCGGGCTCATCCTCACGTTCGTCGGGACGATCATCACCAGCATCGGGCTCGTCCGGGAGCGGCAGACCGGCACGCTCGAGCAGCTCGCCGTCATGCCGCTGCGGCCCGCCGACGTGATCGTGGGGAAGATCGCGCCCTACTTCATCCTCGCCTCGGTCGACATGGCGCTGGTGACGCTGCTCGGCGTCTGGATCTTCCACGTGCCGTTCGAGGGGAACCCGCTGCTGCTCGTCCTGGGCGGGGCCGTCTTCCTCTTCGTCGTGCTCGGGATCGGCGTGCTCATCTCGACCGCGTCGCAGACGCAGGGCCAGGCGATCCAGGTGGCGCTCATGACGCTGCTGCCCCAGATCCTGCTGTCCGGCTTCATCTTCCCGCTGCAGGCGATGCCCGCCTGGATCGCCGCGATCGGCTACTGCCTGCCCCTCACCTGGTTCGTGCAGCTCTCGCAGGGCGTGATGCTGCGGGGCGCCGGCCTGGACTCGCTGTGGCCGGCGTACGTCGTGCTGGCGGTGCTCGCGACCGTCGTGTTCACCGCGGCGGTGCTGCGGTTCCGCCGGGACCTCGCGCCCGGGCGCCGGGCCGCCCGGGCGCCGCACGCGCCGGCCCACGCGCAGGTGCGGGCATGACGTGGGGAGTGCGGGACCTCACCGTCCGGCACGGCGAGCGGGTCGCGCTCGACGGGGTGACGCTCGCGGTGCCGGCCGGCCAGGTCGTCGCCGTCGTCGGGGGTGACGGCGCGGGCAAGACGACGCTGCTGCGTGCGCTCGCGGGCGCGGTGGCTCCTGCGGACGGGCACGTCGACGCGCCGCCCCCGGACCGGAGCGGCTTCATGCCGACGGCGTCGGGCGTGTGGCGGGAGCTCACGGTCGACGAGAACGTCGACTTCGTCGCCGCGGCCTACGGCGTCCGCGGAGAGGCCCTGGCGCGCCGGCGGCGGGACCTCCTGGGCGCGGCGGGCCTGCAGGACGTGCGCGGGCGGCTCGCGTCCGCGCTGTCCGGCGGCATGCGTCAGAAGCTCGCGTTCTGCCTCGCGATGCTGCACGAGCCGCCGCTGCTGGTGCTCGACGAGCCGAGCACGGGCGTCGACCCCGTGAGCCGGGTCGACCTGTGGCGGCTCGTCTCGGGGGCGGCGGCCCGCGGCGCCGCGGTCGCGATGGCGACGACGTACCTCGACGAGGCGGAGCGGTGCGCGCACGTGCTCGTGCTCGACGGCGGGCGGGCCCTGCTGTCCGGGCCGCCCGACGCGGTCGTCCGGGACGCGCCCGGCGTCGTGGTGCGGACGGCCGAGGCCACCGACCGCGCGCGGGCCTGGCGGCGAGGGCGGGAGCTGCACGAGTGGTCGCCGCGCACGCCGGCGCGCGGCGAGCCGCTGGACCCGCCGGACCTGGAGGACGCCGTCATCGCGGCGGCGCTCGCTCAGGAGGCGCTCCGTGGCTGAGCCGCTCGTCGACGTGCGCGAGGTGTCCCGCCGGTTCGGGTCGTTCACGGCGGTGCACGACGTCTCGCTGACCGTGGCGCCGGGCGAGGTCGTCGGCCTGCTGGGTGCGAACGGCGCGGGCAAGACCACGCTGATCCGGATGCTGCTCGGCCTGCTGCCGCCCTCGTCGGGCACGCTGCACCTGTTCGGTGCGCCGCCCTCGCGCGCGAGCCGGCGCCGCCTGGGGTACGTCCCGCAGGGGCTGGGCCTGTACGACGACCTCACGGTCCGCGAGAACCTCGCCTTCGTCGCCGACGCGTTCGGCACCCCGGCCGCCGTGCCGGACGACCTCGCGGAGGTCGCCGACGCCCTGGTCGGCTCCATCGGGCTGGGCCGCCAGCGCCGGCTCTCGTTCGCCGCCGCCCTCGCCCACGAGCCGGCGCTGCTGGTGCTGGACGAGCCGACGTCGGGCGTCGACCCGCTCGCGCGCGCACGGCTGTGGGACACGGTGCGCGACCGGGCCGAGGCCGGCGTCGGCGTGCTCGTCACGACGCACTACCTGCAGGAGGCCGAGCAGTGCGACCGGCTCGTGCTGATGTCGCGCGGGCGTGCGGTCGCGGCCGGCAGCGAGGACGACATCGTCGGTGCCACGACGGCCGTCGCCGTGCGCGCGGAGCGCTGGCAGGACGCGTTCACGGCCCTGGACGCGGCCGGGGTCGTGGTGACGCTCGCCGGCCGCGACGTGCGGGCCGTGGACGCGGACCTCGGCCGGGTCGAGCGCGTGCTCGCCGCGGCGGGCGTGGCCGCGCGCGCCCAGCACGTGCGCGCGACCCTCGAGGAGACGATGACGGCGCTCGACCGCGCCGCCGGCTGACGAGCGCGGTGTGACGCAGGTCCCCCAGGAGCGCGCGCGCACCGGGCGCCGCTCCCCCAGACTGAGCCCGTGCAGACCACCCAGAGCGTCCGGACCGTCGGCGTCGAGGAGGAGTACCTGCTGGTCACGCCGGAGGGCGGGACCGCCTCGGTGTCGCCGGCCGTGCTGCGCCACGCCCACCTGAGCCGCGCCGCACGCGGCGCCACGGCCGAGGACGACCGCCCGGGGGGTGACGTCGAGAAGGAGTTCAAGCAGGAGCAGATCGAGATCTCGACGCACCCCCACGAGAGCCTCGCCGACCTCCTGGAGGACCTGCGGGGACGCCGTCGCCAGGCCGACGAGGCCGCGCAGCGGGCCGGGGCCCGGATCGCCGCCCTCGGCACCAGCCCGCACAAGGTGCGGCCGACCACGCTGCCCGACCGGCGCGCGCACGAGATCCGCGCGCACTTCGGCTACACCGCCGGCGAGCAGCTCACGTGCGGCTGCCACGTGCACGTCAGCATCACCGACGAGCGCGACGGCGTCCGGATCGTCGACACGCTGCGGCCGTGGGCGCCGGTGCTCATGGCGCTGTCGGCGAACAGCCCGTCGTGGCAGGGACGGTCGACGAGCTACGCGTCCTACCGCTCGCAGGTGTGGGGCCGCTGGCCCACCGCGGGCCCGACGGCGCCGTTCGGGACGCCCGAGGAGTACCACCGCGTGGTGGAGGAGCTGCTCGCGACGGGCACGATCCTCGACGACGGGATGATCTACTTCGACGCCCGGCTCTCCGCCCGCTACCCGACCGTGGAGGTGCGGGTCGCGGACGTGTGCCTCGACGCCGCCGACGCGGTGCTGCAGGCGGCGCTCGTGCGGGGCCTGGCGGACTCCCCCGCCGTCGACCAGCCGCGCACCGAGCTGCTGCGGGCCGCGTCGTGGCGCGCCGGCAAGGACGGCGTCACCGGCACGCTCGTCCACCCGCTCACCGGCAAGCCCGCGCCTGCGGCGGAGGTCGTGGGCGCGCTCGTCGAGCACGCGCGCCCCACGCTCGAGCGGCTCGGGGACGACGAGCTCGTCGACCGGCTCGTGGGCGACGTCCTCCTGCGCGGCACGGGCGCCGTCCAGCAGCAGTCCTGGCGCGCCCAGGGCGCGACCGACGACGAGGTGGTGCGGCGCGCCACCGCCGTGACGGTCCGCTGACCCGGGCGCCGGCCTAGCGACCGAGCTCCCCGAGCGGGACCGACGCGTCCGCGAGCGCCGCCCGGTCGACGGTGACGCGGCGCTCGACGAGGGCGCGGATGTCGTCGTTCACGTCCCAGACGTTGACGTTCATGCCGGCCACCACCCGGCCCGCCCGCAGCCAGAGGACGACGACCTCCCGCGCGCCCACGTCCCCGCGCACGACGACGTCGTCGTACCCGCGGCCGTCGTGCCCGGTCCAGCCGACGTACTCCATGCCGAGGTCGTGCTGGTCCGTGTAGAAGTACGGCAGCCGGGTGTACGGCTCGTCCCGGCCCAGGATCGTGGCGGCAGCCGTGGCGGGCTGGTGCTGGGCGTTGTCCCAGTGCTCGACGCGCAGGTGGGTGCCGTAGAAGGGGTGGTGCGCGCGGGCGACGTCGCCGACGGCGAGCACGTGCGGCACGCTCGAGCGCAGGTGCTGGTCGACGACGACGCCGTCCTGCACGGCCAGCCCGGCCCGCTCGGCGAGCGCGGTGCGGGGTGCCGCGCCGACGGCCGCCACGACGAGGTCGGCCTCGAGCAGGGTTCCGTCCGCCAGCACCACCCCGCCGGCGCGCGACCCGCTGCCGTCCGGCACGACCTCCGCGACGTCCGCCCGCAGGCGCAGGTCGACGCCGTGCTCGCGGTGCATGTCCGCGAACAGCGGCGCGGTCTCGGGGCCGAGCACGCGGTCGAGCGGGAGCGCACCGCGCACCACGACGGCGACCTCGCGGCCCGCGGTGCGCGCCGCGGCGGCGACCTCGAGGCCGATCCACCCGCCCCCGACGACGACGACGCGCCGGGCGCGGTCGATCGCGGCGCGCAGCCGGTCGCTGTCGTCGAGCGTGCGGAGCGTCACGACGCCGTCGAGCGCGGCGCCGGGCACGTCGAGCGGGCGCGGCTGCGACCCCGTCGCCAGGACGAGGTGCTCGAAGCCGTGCCGGGCACCGGTCGCGTCCACGACGTCCCGGGCGCCGAGGTCGAGCTCGGCCGCCGTGACGCCGAGCCTCAGCTCGACGTCGTGGGCGGCGTACCAGCTCTCGTCGTGGACGCGGGAGTGCTCCCGCGGCTCCTGGCCTTGCAGGTACCCCTTCGACAGCGGCGGCCGCTCGTACGGCAGCTCGGGCTCCTGCGCCAGCAGCACCAGCCGCCCCTCGTACCCGCCGCCCCGCAGGTGCTCCACCGTGCGTGCCCCGGCCAGCCCGCCGCCGACCACCACGACCGTCATCGGTGCTCCCCTCGTGGGCCGCACGCGCGCGCCCGGAACCGACAGCGCACCAGGGGGACCGCCGGCGCGCAAGAGGCTGCTCACGCGCCACGCCACGCGCCCAGGGGTACGACGGCACGTGCCGCAACCGCAGGACGCTGTGACGAACGCCCGGACCGGTTCGTGCACCATTCGCCCCGGGCGCCATGCCGAGCACGCGTCCTGCTGGCAGGGTGGGCGCATGCAGATCTGGCCCGGTCAGCCCTACCCGCTCGGCGCGACGTACAACGGCGCCGGGACCAACTTCGCGATCTTCTCCGAGGTCGCCGAGCGCGTCGAGCTCTGCCTCATCGAGCCCGACGGCACCGAGACCCGGGTCGACCTCCCGGAGGTCGACGCGTTCGTGTGGCACGGGTACCTGCCGGCGGTGCAGCCGGGCCAGCGCTACGGCTACCGCGTGCACGGGCCGTACGACCCGAGCAACGGGCACCGGTGCGACCCGAGCAAGCTGCTGCTCGACCCGTACGCCAAGGCCATCCACGGGCAGGTCGACGGCCACCCGTCCCTGTACTCGTACCAGTTCGACGACCCGACGCAGCGCAACGAGGACGACTCCGCCCCGCACACGATGCAGTCGGTCGTCGTCAACCCGTTCTTCGACTGGGGCCACGACCGGCCGCCGGAGCACCCGTACCACGAGACGGTCATCTACGAGGCGCACGTCAAGGGCCTGACGAAGCTGCACCCGGCGGTGCCCGAGGAGCTGCGCGGCACGTACGCGGGGCTGGCCCACCCGGCCGTCATCGAGCACCTCAAGGAGCTCGGCGTCACGGCGATCGAGCTCATGCCGGTGCACCAGTTCGTCAACGACCCGTCGCTGCAGGAGAAGGGCCTGTCCAACTACTGGGGCTACAACACCATCGGGTTCTTCGCGCCGCACAACGCCTACGCCGCGTTCGGCGGCCCCGGCCAGCAGGTCCAGGAGTTCAAGGCGATGGTCCGCGAGCTGCACGCGGCGGACATCGAGGTCATCCTCGACGTCGTCTACAACCACACGGCGGAGGGGAACCACCTCGGCCCCACGCTCGGGTTCCGCGGCATCGACAACGCGAACTACTACCGCCTCGTCGACGACGACAAGGCCCACTACTTCGACACGACGGGCACCGGCAACAGCCTGCTCATGCGCTCGCCGCACGTCCTGCAGCTCATCATGGACTCGCTGCGCTACTGGGTCACCGAGATGCACGTCGACGGGTTCCGGTTCGACCTCGCGGCGACGCTCGCGCGGCAGTTCCACGAGGTCGACCGCCTCTCGGCGTTCTTCGACCTGGTCCACCAGGACCCGGTCGTCTCGCAGGTCAAGCTCATCGCCGAGCCGTGGGACATCGGCGAGGGCGGCTACCTCGTCGGGGGATTCCCCCCGCTGTGGTCGGAGTGGAACGGCAAGTACCGGGACACGGTGCGCGACTTCTGGCGCTCGGAGCCCTCGCGGCTCGGCGAGTTCGCGAGCCGCCTGTCGGGCTCCTCCGACCTGTACGAGCACACGGGGCGGCGGCCGATCGCGAGCGTCAACTTCGTGACGGCGCACGACGGGTTCACGCTGCGCGACCTCGTGTCCTACAACGAGAAGCACAACGAGGCGAACGGCGAGGACAACCGCGACGGCGAGAGCTTCAACCGGTCGTGGAACTGCGGCGTCGAGGGCCCCACCGACGACGCCGCGATCATCGCCCTGCGGGCGCGCCAGCAGCGCAACTTCATCGCGACGCTCATGCTGTCGCAGGGCATCCCCATGCTCGCGCACGGCGACGAGCTCGGGCGCACGCAGCAGGGCAACAACAACGTGTACTGCCAGGACGACGAGCTGTCGTGGGTGGACTGGGACCTCGACGAGACCCAGACGGCGCTGCTGGAGTTCACGCGGCGGGTCGTGCGCCTGCGTCGCGAGCACCCGGTGTTCCGCCGCCGCCGGTTCTTCGCGGGCTCCGCCGAGCACGGCGGCGAGTCGGAGCTCGGCGACATCGCGTGGCTGTCGCCCGACGGCTCCCACATGGAGGACACCGAGTGGAACGAGTCGCTCGCGCGCGCCGTCATGGTGTTCCTCAACGGTGACGCGATCATCGAGCCGAACCTGCGCGGGGAGCAGATCGTCGACGACAGCTTCCTCGTGCTGTTCAACGGGCAGCCCGAGCCGACGTCGTTCACGCTGCCCGAGGCCGAGTACGGCCGGGAGTGGACGGTCGTCCTCGACACGGACAGCCAGTTCGACGCGGGCGACACCGCCGGCCCCGGCGAGGAGGTCGTGCTCGCGCGCCACTCCCTCGTCGTCCTGACGCGGCCGCCGATGGAGCCGGTGCCCACCGCCTCCGGCACGGGGGCCATCGCGGAGGCCGCGCGTGAGGCGGCCCGGACGTCCACCGGCCCCCGGCGGGCCCCCGAGCGGCGATCGCGCCGCAAGGACGCCGCCGGCGAGCCCGCGGGCGGCCCGGCGACCCCGACGGGAAAGACGACGGACGCACCCGACGGGACGGCGGACGACGCGTGAGCGACGCCCGCCAGACCCCGACGAGGCGGCTGACGGCCGCCGGCCGTCCGGTGCCCTCGTCGACGTACCGCGTGCAGCTCGGCCCCGACCTGACGCTCGACGACGTGGCCGCGCGCGTGTCCTACTACGCGGCGCTCGGCGTCACGCACGTCTACCTCTCGCCGGTGCTGCGGGCGGCGCCGGGGTCGACGCACGGCTACGACGTCGTCGACCACGACGAGGTCGCGCCCGAGCTCGGCGGCCTGCCCGCCCTGCGCCGCCTGGCGCAGGCCGCGCACGGGGCGGACCTCGGCCTCGTCCTCGACATCGTCCCCAACCACATGGCCGTGCCCACGCCGGTCTGGCACAACCGTCAGCTGTGGTCGGTGCTCGCCGAGGGGTCGCAGTCGCCGTACGCGCACTGGTTCGACGTCGACTGGAGCGCCGAGGACGGCGCGGTGCTCATGCCCGTGCTCGGCGACCGGATCGGCGCGGTCATCGCCCGCGACGAGCTGACGCTCGACCAGGTGGACGTGCCCGGGGTCGGGCCCACCACCGTCCTGCGGTACTTCGACCACGTGTTCCCCGTCCGCGAGGGCACCGAGGCGCTGCCGCTGGTCGAGCTCGTCGAGCGGCAGCACTACCGGCTCGCCTACTGGCGCGTCGCGGACGAGGAGCTCAACTACCGCCGCTTCTTCGACGTCGGCACCCTCGTCGCGATCCGCGTCGAGGACCCGGACGTGTTCGACGCCACGCACCGGCTCGTGCTCGACCTGCTGGCCGACGGGACGCTCGACGGGCTGCGCATCGACCACCCGGACGGCCTCGCGGACCCGACGGGCTACCTCGAGCGCCTGCACGCGGCGAGCGGCGGCGCCTGGGTCGTCGTCGAGAAGATCCTCGAGGGCGACGAGTCGCTGCCCGCGGACTGGTGGACGGCCGGCACGACGGGCTACGACGCGTTGTGGCGCATCCAGCAGACGTTCGTCGACCCCGGCGGCGCCGCGCGGCTCGGCGCGACGATGCACCGGCTCACCGGCGACCCCTCGGACGGGTTCGAGGCCCTCGTCGAGCAGGCCAAGCGCGAGGTCGTCGACGGCCCGCTGTACGCCGAGGTGTTCCGCCTCACGCAGCTCGCCGCCAGCATCTGCGCGGACGACCTGCGGCTGCGCGACCACACCTGGCGCGCGCTGTTCGAGTGCTTCGTCGAGCTGCTGGTGGCGTTCGACCGGTACCGCGCGTACGTCGTCCCCGGCGAGCCCGTGCACCCCGAGTCGGTGCAGGCGCTGGAGGAGGCCGCCGACGTCGCGCGCTCGCGGATGTCCCCCGAGCGGTCGGCGACGATGGACGTGCTCGTGGACCTCCTGCTCGGCCGTGAGGTCGGCAGCGCCGGGCGGACGCGCGGTGCGCGGCGCGACGAGCTCGTGGTCCGGTTCCAGCAGACCTGCGGCGCCGTCACCGCCAAGGGCGTCGAGGACACCACGTACTACCGCTGGACACACCTGGTCGGGCTCTGCGAGGTCGGCGGCGCGCCGCAGCGGTTCGCGCTCACGCCGACGGACCTGGCGGCGTGGGCGGCCGCGCAGCAGGTGATGGCGCCGCTCGCGATGACGACGCTCTCGACCCACGACACCAAGCGCAACGAGGACACCCGCAACCGGCTCGGCGTGCTGTCGGAGCTGCCCGTCGAGTGGGCCGCGCTGGTCGACGCCGCGCGCGCCGCGACAGCGTCGTCCCGCAGCGCCCGGCTCGACGGCCGCACGGAGTCGTGGCTGTGGCAGACGCTCGCCGGCACGTGGACGGAGGACGGCCCGCTCGACGAGGACCGCCTGGTCGACTACCTGACGAAGTCGATCCGCGAGGCGAAGTCGCGCACGAGCTGGACGGCCCCCGACGAGGCGTACGAGCGCGCGGTGCTCGACTTCGCCCGGCAGGCGCGCACCGATCCCGCGGTCACGGCCCTGTTCGCCGACTGGGAGGCCCGCACGCGCACGGCGGTGCGCGCCGCGACGCTCGGCACCAAGCTCGTGCAGCTGACGCTGCCGGGGGTGCCCGACGTGTACCAGGGCACCGAGGTGCCCGTGCCGACGCTGGTCGACCCCGACAACCGCCGGCCCGTGGACGTCGAGCCGCTCGCCGCCCGCCTCGCGCGGCTGGACGACGGGGCCGGCCCGCGGGACCTGGCGGACGAGAAGCTGCTCGTGACGTCCCGGGCGCTGCGGCTGCGGCGCGAGCGCCCGGAGGCGTTCGTCGGCCCGGAGGCCGGGTACGTGCCGCTCGCGCACTCGTCCGGGCAGACGATCACCTACGCGCGCACGGTCGCCGGCGAGCCGAGCGTCGCGGTCGTCGCGACGCGCCTCGCCGCCTCGGTGGAGCGCCTCGGCGGCTGGGCGGACCACACGGTCGCGCTGCCGGCCGGCCGCTGGCGCGACGCGCTCACCGGGCACGAGGTCGACGGCGGCGTCGTCGGCGTCGCGGGGCTGCTGGACCGCCTCCCCGTCGCCCTGCTCGTGCGGGACGAGCCGTGATCCCCCGCGTCTGGGCGCCCGAGGCGGGCCGGGTCGACCTCGTGCTCGACGGCGAGGCGCACGCGATGCGCCGCGAGCCCGGTGGCTGGTGGACCGGCGACCGGGACCTGCCGCACGGCACGGACTACGCCTTCGGCCTCGACGGCGGCCCCGGCCGGCCCGACCCGCGCAGCGCGTGGCAGCCCGCGGGCGTGCACGGCCCCAGCCGGGTGTTCGACGCCGCGCGGTTCGACTGGTCGGACGCGGGCTGGGCCGGCCTCGACGTCCGGGGGCGGGTCCTCTACGAGCTGCACGTCGGCACGTTCACCGACGAGGGCACGTTCGCCGCTGCGGCCGACCACCTCGAGGAGCTCGTGGAGCTCGGCGTCGACGTGGTCGAGCTCATGCCGGTGGCGCCGTTCGACGGCGACCGCGGCTGGGGCTACGACGGCGTCGGGCTGTACGCCGTCCACGAGGCGTACGGCGGGCCGGCGGGGCTGCAGGCCTTCGTCGACGCCGCGCACGCCCTCGGGCTCGGCGTCTGCCTCGACGTCGTGCACAACCACCTCGGCCCCGCCGGCGCCTACGTCGGCGAGTTCGGGCCCTACTGGACCGACGCGCACCACACGCCGTGGGGCGCCGCGATCAACCTCGACCAGCCGGGCGCGCACGAGGTGCGCCGGTGGATCGTCGACTCCGCGCTGCGCTGGCTGCGCGACTTCCACCTCGACGCGCTGCGCCTGGACGCGGTGCACGCGCTCGTCGACGAGTCGGACCGGCACGTCCTCGCGCAGCTCTCGGACGAGGTCGCGGCCCTTGCGGCCGAGCTCGGGCGCCCGCTGGGGCTCGTCGCGGAGACGGACCTCAACGACGTCGTCTCGGTCACGCCCACCGACCAGGGCGGGTGGGGCATGACGGCCCAGTGGGCCGACGACGTCCACCACGCGGTGCACGCGCTGGTCACGGGCGAGCGGCACGGGTACTACGTCGACTTCGGGACCCCGGCCGTGCTGCGCCACGCGCTCACCCGCGTGTTCGTCCACGACGGCGGGTTCTCGACCTTCCGCGACGCCGACTGGGGCCGGCCCGTGCCGGAGGGGACCGACGGGCACCGGTTCGTCGTGAGCGTCCAGAACCACGACCAGGTCGGCAACCGGGCGCTCGGCGACCGGCCCTCGGAGCGGCTGCCGGAGGGCACGCTGGCGTGCGAGGCGGCGCTCCTGCTCCTGTCCCCGTTCACCCCGATGCTCTTCATGGGCGAGGAGTGGGGCACGCGGGGGCGGTTCCCGTTCTTCACGTCGTTCACGGACCCCGACCTGGCCCAGGCCGTCCGCGAGGGGCGGCGCGCCGAGTTCGGGGGCCACGGCTGGGCCGACCTCTACGGCGGCGACCCGGACGTGCCCGACCCGCAGGACGAGGCGACGGCGCGCGCGGCGCGGCTGCGGCGCCAGGAGCTCGACGACCCCGCGCACGCCCGCCTGCGCGACTGGTACCGCGAGCTGGTCGCGCTGCGCCGGTCCGTCCCCGACCTCGCCACCGGCGACCTGTCCGCGACCGGGCTCGACTGGGACGGCCCGGACGACGCCGACGGACCGTGGCGCGGCGTGCTGGTGCTGCGGCGCGGCGCCGCGCGCGTGGTGCTCAACCTCGACACCCAGGAGCGGTCGGTGCCCGTGGACGGCCTCGCGGCGCTGGCGGTCGGCGCGTCGTGGGCGCCCGCCACGGTGGACGTCGCCGAGGGCACGGTCACGCTCGCGGGCACGGCAGCGCTCGTGCTGGTCCCGTCCGCCTGAGCGCACCCGCGCCGACCCGGCAGGCACCCACGCCGACCGGACACGAACGGGCGCATCCGGATTCATCCGAACGTCCGATCATGTCCGGACGCCCGACGGCCGATCATGACGTCGACGCCACCGCCGACGACGACGTGGAGGACCCATGGCCCGCCTGCCCGGCGCGCGACAGATCGCGCGCATGACCCCGCAGGAGATCGACGAGACCGCTGCCCGGCTCGAGGCGGAGATCGCCGAGCTCAGCTCCGAGCACGGACGCACCGAGCAGCTGTTCGGGCAGACCACGGGCGTGGCCGCCGCGTTCGCCGCGTCGGAGTTCCAGATGCAGCTGCTGCAGGGCAGCCCGCGCGACCAGGCCCGCAAGATCGACGAGCTGCGCGCGTGCGTGCGCCAGCTCGACGGTGAGCACGACCGGCGCGGCGGCTGGGCGCGGGTCGTCCTCACCGTCGACGGCGACGTGACCCTGGCCCACCGCACCCTCGACTGCCCGGCGGCGACCGGGCTCGAGCGCGTGCGCCTGCCGCAGTGGTCGGGGCGCCCGGTGGACGAGATCGCCGAGGCGGCCGCCGGGCGCGCCTGCGCGGCCTGCTTCCCCGACCTGCCGTACCACCTGCGGGCGCGCGCGACGCGTCTGCTCACCCCGGCGGAGAGCGAGCAGCGGCAGGTCACGGGCGTGGCTCCTGCCGCGTCGGCCGCCGCTCCCCCGCTCGCGTTCACGAACGTCGAGGGTCAGCCGCTGGTCACCCCGGACGGCCAGGTGCTGCGCACGGTCGACGCGGCGGTGGACGAGTACGCCCGGCACGCGGCGCAGATCCGCTGGCACGACGCGCACGGCCGCCGCTCGGCCTCGGCGATCGAGATGCAGCAGGTGCTGTGCCTGTACCTGCTCGAGGCCATCGCGGCGCACCGCGGCACGAGCCTCGAGGCGCAGGAGCAGGAGCTCGAGCGCCACGTCGAGGCCCGCTACCGCCGCGACTGGGGGTGACGGGCGGCGCGGGCGTCCGGCGGGTCAGGCGGCGCCGGCGGCGTGCGCGGCGGCGACCTCCTCGAGCACCTCGCGCAGTGCGCGCACGGCGGGCGAGCCCAGCCCGGACGTGCGCTGCGCGGTGAACACGGTGCGACGGGGCGACGACGGCAGGTCGACGAGGCGGCACGTCGTCGTGCGGCCCGCCCACACCAGGTCGGGGACCAGGGCGACGGCGTTCCCGGTCTCGACGAGGCGGATCTGCGCCTGCAGGTCGGCCGTCTCGTAGCGCACGTCCGGCTCGAACCCGGCGGCCCGGCACGTCTGCTCGGCGAAGTGCCGCGACGCCGTCCCGTGCGGCTCCATGACCCAGGGCATCGTGGCCGCGCCCTCCAGGTCGGCGACCGGACGACGCGACGCCGTCAGGGCGTCGGCCGGCGGGAGCGCGAGGCGGATCGCGTCGGTGGTGAGCTCCCGGCGGTCGAGCCCGGGCAGCCACGCGGCGGCGTGCGCCGGGTACTGCTCCGCGACCACCATGTCGAACTCGCGGGCCCACGTCTCGTGCAGCGCCGTCTCCGGCTCGCGCTGGACCATCTCGACGCGCACCTGGGGGTACCGGTCGGCCATCGTCCGCAGCGTCGCCGGCAGCAGGGCCAGCGCCGCGGACTGGAAGACCGCGAGCCGCACCCGTCCGCGGACCTCGGTGAGCGATGCCGCCAGCTCCCCCTCCGCGCGCTCGATGGTGTCCAGCAGCACACCCGCCGCCTCGACGAGCACCTCGGCCTGGGGCGTGAGCCGCACGCCCCGGCCGGAGCGGCGCAGCAGCTCCATGCCGGTCTCCTTCTCCAGCAGGCTGAGCTGCTGGGAGACCGCCGACGGGCTGTAGCTCATCGCCTCGGCGACGGCGGCGAGGGTGCCCCGCACGGACAGCTCCCGCAGGAGCACGAGACGGCGCAGGTCGAGCACGGCGGACCTCCGGGTGGCGATGGGCGGGAGCGGACGTCGGGCGGTGGCACGGCGCACCGATCGTTCAGCGCAGCTGACGAACATCCTGCCGCATCCGTCGCTGTACCTGACGACTTGCCGGTCCGAGAATGGCCGCAGAGGCGCCGACGCCCTCCAGCCGCGTCGCGCCGGCACCCCCACGTCCGGAGAAGGAACCCTCGATGACGCTCTCACCCGCCTCCGCACGCACGCCCGGCGCCCGCCCCGACGACGACCGCGACCTCGCCGACGAGGCGGTGGCCCTCGTCCGGCGCTGGCTGCACGAGGCCGCCCAGCTGCCCGCGGACGCGTCGGCCGCCCAGCTCGCGGGCGTGCTCAAGGACCCCGCGGGCCTGCCGTTCGTCGTGGGCTTCGTCGACGGGGTGGTCCGCCCCGAGGACCTGCGCGTCGCCGCGCGCCGCCTGCACGAGCTCGCCGGCGAGGTCCCCGCCTTCCTGCCCGCGTGGCAGCGCGCGGCGGTCCGCGTCGGCGGGCTGCTCGCGCCCGCGCTCCCCGGCGTCGTCGTCCCGGTCGCGCGGCGCGTCCTGCGGCACCTCGTCGGGCACCTCGTCATCGACGCGAGCGACCGCCGCCTGGGTCCGGCGATCGCACGCGTCCGCCGCGAGGGCGTGCGCCTCAACGTGAACCTGCTCGGCGAGGCGGTCCTCGGGACGCACGAGGCGGCCCGCCGCCTCGAGGGCACCCGCCGCCTGCTCGCGCGCCCGGACGTCGACTACGTCTCGATCAAGGTGTCCTCGACCGTCGCCCCGCACAGCCCGTGGGCCTTCGAGGAGACCGTCGTCCGCACGGTGGAGCAGCTGGAGCCGCTGTTCGCGCTCGCCGCGGCCTCCCCCACGCCGAAGTTCATCAACCTCGACATGGAGGAGTACAAGGACCTCGACGTCACGCTCGAGGTCTTCATGCGCCTGCTCGACCAGCCGCACCTGCTCGAGCTCGAGGCGGGCATCGTGCTGCAGGCCTACCTGCCGGACGCGCTCGCCGCGATGGTCCGCCTGCAGGAGTGGGCCGCGGGCCGGCGCGCCCGGGGCGGCGCGGGCGTGAAGGTGCGGCTCGTCAAGGGCGCGAACCTGCCGATGGAGCGCGTCGAGGCCGAGGTGCACGGCTGGCCGCTCGCCACGTGGGGCAGCAAGCAGGAGTCCGACACGCACTACAAGCGCGTGCTGCGGTACGCGCTGCACCCCGACCGGATCGCGAACGTCCGGCTCGGCGTCGCCGGCCACAACCTCTTCGACGTCGCGTATGCGTGGCTGCTCGCCGGCCGCCGCGGCGTGCGCGACGGCATCGACGTCGAGATGCTGCTCGGCATGGCGCCCGGCCAGGCGGAGTCCGTCCGGCGCGAGGTCGGCTCGCTGCTGCTGTACACGCCGGTCGTCGCGCCCCGCGAGTTCGACGTGGCGATCGCCTACCTCATCCGCCGGCTCGAGGAGGGCGCCTCGACCGAGAACTTCATGTCCGCGGTCTTCGACCTCGACTCCGACGAGGGGCTGTTCGCACGCGAGCGCGACCGGTTCCTCGCGTCCCTCACCGCGCTGGACGACGACGTCCCGCCGCCGCACCGCACGCAGGACCGGCACGCCGCCGTCCCGCCCGCCCGCCCCGGGCGCTTCACGAACACCCCGGACACCGACCCGGCGGTGGCGGCCAACCGCTCCTGGGCGCGCGAGATCCTCGCGCGCGTCCCGGCGAGCACGCTCGGCGAGGAGACGATCGCCGCGGCGGCGCTCGCCGACGTCGCGGCCGTCGACGACGCCGTCCGGCTGACCCGCGCCGCAGGCGAGCGCTGGGGCGCCCCGCCGGCGCACGAGCGCGCCGCCGTGCTGGACCGCGCGGGCGACGTGCTCGAGAGCCGCCGCGGCGAGCTCCTCGAGGTGATGGCCTCCGAGGCCGGCAAGACGCTCGACCAGGGCGACCCCGAGGTCTCCGAGGCCGTCGACTTCGCGCACTACTACGCGGAGCTGGCCCGCGGCCTCGACTCGGTGGACGGCGCGCGGTTCGAGCCGGCGCGCCTCACGCTCGTCACGCCGCCGTGGAACTTCCCCGTCGCCATCCCCGCCGGCTCGACGCTCGCGGCGCTGGCGGCGGGCTCGGCCGTCGTCCTCAAGCCCGCGGGCCTCGCGCAGCGGTGCGGGGCGGTGCTCGCCGAGGCGCTGTGGGAGGCCGGGGTCCCGCGCGACGTCCTGCGCCTCGTGCACGTGGAGGAGGACGAGCGCGGCCGCGCCCTCGTCGCCCACCCGGGCGTGGACCGGGTGATCCTCACCGGTGCGTACGAGACGGCGGAGCTGTTCCGCTCCTTCCGGCCGGACCTGCCGCTGCTCGCCGAGACCAGCGGCAAGAACGCGATCGTCGTGACGCCGAGCGCCGACCTCGACCTGGCGGTGAAGGACGTCGTCGCCTCGGCGTTCGGTCACGCGGGCCAGAAGTGCTCCGCCGCGTCGCTCGTCGTGCTCGTCGGCTCGGTGGGCACGTCGCGCCGGTTCCGCGACCAGCTCCTCGACGCCGCGTCGTCCCTCACCGTGGCGTTCCCGGCCGACCCGAGCGCCCAGATGGGCCCGCTCATCGAGCCCGCGCAGGGCAAGCTGCTCGCCGGGCTCACGCAGCTCGACCCGGGAGAGCGGTGGGCGCTGCAGCCCCGCCGGCTCGACGACGAGGGTCGGCTCTGGACGCCCGGCGTCCGGGTGGGCGTCCGCCGCGGCGCCACCTCGCACCTGACCGAGTACTTCGGGCCCGTCCTCTCGGTGATGACGGCCGAGACCCTCGACGACGCGATCGACCTCGTCAACGACGTGGCGTACGGGCTCACCTCCGGGCTGCACGCGCTCGACCCGGTCGAGATCGACACGTGGCTGCGCCGCGTCGAGGCCGGCAACCTCTACGTCAACCGAGGCACCACCGGCGCCATCGTCCGCCGGCAGCCGTTCGGCGGCTGGAAGCGCTCGGCCGTGGGCCCGGGCACCAAGGCGGGCGGCCCGAGCTACCTGTACGGCCTGGGCGGCTGGTCCGCCGCCCCCGCGACGGCCGGCGAGGACGTGCGCGACCCGCGCGTGCGCGCGCTGGTCGAGGCGGCCCGGGCCGCCCTGCCGGCGGACGAGGCGACCGCGGTCGAGCGTGGCGCGCGCAGCGACGCCCTGGCCTGGTCGGCCGACCTCGCGCCCCGGGACGTGTCCGGGCTCGCGGCGGAGCGCAACGTGCTGCGGCACCTGCCGTACGGCGACCCGGTGCTCGTG
>NZ_HE978588.1:2429748-2458844 GCF_000312005.1 Cellulomonas massiliensis JC225 | reverse complement strand
CCCTCGTCCGGGTGGTCGCCGCAGCCGCGGCGGCCGGCGCGCGGGTCGTGGTCTCCACCGGGACGCCCCTGCCCGGGCCGGTCGCGGACGCCGTGCGGCACGCGGCGGAGGCGGTGCACGTGGAGGACGACGAGGCCTGGCTGGCTCGCGTGCGGGCGCTCGGCGGCGGCCGCGTGCGGCTTGTCGGCGCGGCGGCCTCGTCGCTCGCCGCGGCGACCGGCGGCCGCCCGGACCTCGCCGTGTGGGACCACCCCGTCACGGAGTCCGGGCGGGTCGAGGCGCTGCCGTTCGTGCGCGAGCAGGCCGTGAGCGTCACGGCGCACCGGTTCGGCACGCCGAACCACCTCACCGACGCCATCCTCCCGGTGGGCTGACCGGCGCACTGACCCCGCGCGCCGCCCGAGGGCGGGCGGCGCTCAGCCCGAGACGAGCGCCGCGCCCTCGGCGGCCAGCGCGCCCAGGCGCGACAGCGCCCGGTAGTACTTCTTGCGGTACCCGCCGCGCAGCATCTCCGCGGAGAACAGCGGGGCCTCGCCGCCGCCGAGCAGGACGGGCACGTCGCGGTCGTACAGGCGGTCGACGAGCACGACGAGCCGCAGCGCGACGTCCTGGCGCGGCACGGGGCGGACACCCGTGAGCCCGACGAGCCGTACCCCGTCCAGCAGCGCGCCGTAGCGGCTGGGGTGGACGCGGGCGAGGTGGTCGAGGAGCGCGGCGAAGTCGTCCACCGTGGCGCCCTCGCGGTCGCGGGCGGCCGCGCGCACGGCGTCGTCGTCGAGCCGCGGCGCGTCCGTCACGACGGCACGGTGCCGGTAGTCCTCGCCGTCCACGCGCAGCACCTCGAAGCGGTCGGCGAGCGCCTGGATCTCGCGCAGGAAGTCCTCCGCGGCGAACCGGCCCTCCCCCAGCGACCCCGGCAGCGTGTTCGACGTCGCCGCCAGCGCGACGCCACGCTCGGCGAGCTCGCGCAGGAGCCGGGCCATGAGCACCGTGTCGCCGGGGTCGTCCAGCTCGAACTCGTCGATGCAGACCAGCGCCTTGGACGCGAGCCGCTCGACCGTCGGCAGGAAGCCCAGGGCCCCGACGAGGTTCGTGTACTCCACGAACGTGCCGTAGGCGGTGCGCTCGAGCCCGACGGCGTGCGCGAAGGACGTCAGCAGGTGGGTCTTGCCCACGCCGAAGCCCCCGTCGAGGTAGAGCGCGACGGGGCGGGACCGGCGCGGGCGACGCCACCAGCGTCCGCCGGTCGCGCCGACCTCGTCCACGGCGGCCCGCAGGCGGTCGACCGCCGCCTGCTGCGAGGGGTGCGCGGGGTCCGGGACGTAGGTGTCGAAGGTCGCCCGGGCGAAGTGGGGCGGCGGCACGAGCTCCGCGACGAGCCGTTGCGGGTCGACGCCGGGCGTGCGCCCCGCCAGCGCGGCGGGCGACCCGGCCTGCGCCCCGGCGGCGTGCGCGTCGGTCGGCTGCGCGTCGGTCACGGTCGGACAGCCTACGTCGGAGCGCGGTCGGCGAAAGCCCGACCGGTGCAGTCCGCATTATGGATGCCGTGTCTCATGATCCGAACGGCGTTTCCCGCTCGTGCTGATCGCCTGTCACTCTCGTCATGTGAGCGCGAACCGGACCCTCTGCATGTGTCGGCCCTGTGCCGCCATGCCGACGGCCGTGCGCGCGTGTGCGTGCTGTCTGCTGAGCGACTGACCCCGCCCCCCATCCCCCCGGGCGCGCGGTCTGCCCGGTGAGCGCCACCCTCCGAGGTGGCCGGAGCGGACGCACGCCCATGACCACCTGGAGGTAGCGCCTCATGGCGCAGACCAGGATTGCGCCGCCCGCGGCCCGCCACGAGGGCCAGTGGGCGTTCGACGAGACGCGCGAGCCGCTCAACGCCAACGAGCGGTTCAAGCAGGAGGACGACGGTCTCAACGTCCGCCACCGGATCGAGACGGTGTACGCCCGCGAGGGCTTCGCCTCCATCCCCGGCGACGACCTGCGCGGGCGGATGCGCTGGTGGGGCCTCTACACGCAGCGCCGCCCCGGGATCGACGGCGGGAAGACCGCGACCCTCGAGCCGCACGAGCTCGACGACGAGTACTTCATGCTCCGGGTGCGGTGCGACGGCGGGGCGCTCTCGCTGCGCCAGCTGCGCGCGGTCGCCGACGTCTCCGTCGAGTTCGGCCGCGGCACGGCCGACATCACCGACCGGCAGAACATCCAGCTGCACTGGATCCGCATCGAGGACGTGCCGGAGATCTGGCGGCGCCTGGAGGCGGTCGGCCTCTCGACGCAGGAGGCGTGCGGCGACACCCCGCGCGTGATCCTCGGCTCCCCCGTCGCGGGCGTCGCGGCGGACGAGATCATCGACGGCACCCCCGCGATCCACGAGATCCAGCGCCGGTTCATCGGCGACCCCGCGTTCTCGAACCTGCCCCGCAAGTTCAAGACGGCCGTCAGCGGCTCGCCGCACCACGACGTCGCGCACGAGATCAACGACGTCGCGTTCGTCGGCGTCGTGCACCCCGAGCTGGGTCCGGGCTTCGACGTCTGGGTCGGCGGGGCGCTGTCCACCAACCCGATGCTCGGCAAGCGGCTCGGCGCGTTCGCGACGCTCGAGCAGGTGCCCGACGTGTGGGCCGGCGTCGCCGGGATCTTCCGGGACTACGGGTACCGCCGGCTGCGCAACCGCGCCCGCCTGAAGTTCCTGCTCGCCGACTGGGGGCCGCAGCTGTTCCGCGAGGTCCTGGAGGGCGAGTACCTGGGCTACGCGCTGCCCGACGGGCCGGAGCCGCCGCCCCCGCCGACCGGCCGGCGGGACCACGTCGGCGTGCACCCGCAGCGGGACGGTCGCTTCTACGTCGGCGCGGCACCCACGGTCGGCCGCGTCTCCGGCGAGCTGCTCGCGCACGTCGCCGACCTCGTCGAGGCGGCCGGGTCGGACAGCCTGCGCCTGACGACCGAGCAGAAGCTCGTCGTGCTCGACGTCGCGGCCGACCGGGTCGACGACCTCGTCGAAGGGCTCGAGGACGCGGGCCTCGCCGTCCGCTCCGCGAGCACGTTCCGCCGCGGGACCATGGCCTGCACGGGCATCGAGTTCTGCAAGCTCGCGATCGTCGAGACCAAGGCCCGCGCGGCGCACCTCGTCGACGAGCTCGAGGACCGGCTGCCCACGTTCGACGAGCCGATCACGATCAACCTCAACGGCTGCCCCAACTCGTGCGCACGCATCCAGGTGGCCGACATCGGCCTCAAGGGCGCGCTGGCCGGCGGCGAGGACGGGTACCAGGTGCACCTCGGGGGCGGCCTGGGCCTGACGAGCGGGCTCGGCCGGACGCTGCGCGGCCTGCGCGTGCCGGCGGAGGAGCTGCCGGACTACGTCGAGCGCGTCACGCGCCGGTTCGACGAGCAGCGCGAGGAGGGCGAGCTGTTCGCCCAGTGGGCGCACCGGGCGGCCGAGGAGGACCTGCGATGACCGGGACCGACTCCGCACAGCGGGCCGTGCCGTACTTCTGCCCGTTCTGCGCGAGCGAGAACCTGTTCCCGGCCGGGGAGAAGCACGGCGAGTGGGAGTGCCGGGAGTGCGCGCGCGTGTTCGCGGTGCGGTTCGTCGGGCTGGTGACGCGATGACCACCGACACGCCTCCCCTGCTGCCGGCCGGCCTGCCCGCGACCGAGGACGGGCTGCGCTCCCTCGCGGAGCAGGCAGGACGCGACCTCGAGGGCGCCCACCCCTCGCAGGTGCTGCGCTGGGCGGCGGCCACGTTCGGCCCGTCCCTCGTCGTGGCCTCCTCGATGGGTGACGAGGTGCTCGTCCACCTCGCCGCCGAGGCGGTCCCCGGCATCGACGTCATCTTCCTCGACACCGGCTACCACTTCGCCGAGACGCTGGGCACGCGGGACTACTACGCGGAGTTCACCCCGGTGAGGCTGCGCACCGTCCTGCCGCTGCGCACCGTGCAGGAGCAGGACGCCGAGCACGGCCCGCGGCTGCACGAGCGCGACCCGAACCTGTGCTGCGCGCTGCGCAAGGTCGAGCCGCTCGAGCGCGGGCTCGCGCCGTACGCCGCCTGGGTCACCGGCATGCGCCGCGAGGACGCCCCGACCCGCTCCGACATCGGGGTCGTCGGCTGGGACGCGAAGCGGTCCATGGTGAAGGTCAACCCGATCGCCGCCTGGACGCAGGCCGACGTCGACGCGTACGTCGAGGAGCACCACGTGGTGCTCAACCCGCTGCGCCAGGCGGGGTACGCCTCCATCGGGTGCGCCCCCTGCACGCGCGCGGTCGCCCCGGGCGAGGACGCGCGTGCGGGTCGCTGGTCCGGTACCTCCAAGACGGAATGCGGGTTGCACACATGACGACGACGGACACGCCGCCGGTGGCGGCGCCCGCCCCGTCCGCCGCGGGGCGGACGTTCACCCAGCTCGACGCGCTCGAGTCCGAGGCCGTGCACGTCATGCGCGAGGTCGCCGGGGAGTTCGAGCGGCCGGTGCTGCTGTTCTCCGGCGGCAAGGACTCGATCGTCATGCTGCACCTCGCCCGCAAGGCGTTCTGGCCCGCGCCCGTGCCGTTCACGCTGCTGCACGTCGACACCGGGCACAACTTCCCCGAGGTCCTCGGCTACCGGGACGCCACCGTCGAGCGCCACGGCCTGCGCCTCGTCGTCGCGAGCGTGCAGGACGCGATCGACGACGGCCGGGTGGTCGAGCGGCCCGACGGCTCGCGCAACCCGCTGCAGACGGTCCCGCTGCTCGACGCCATCACGACGCACCGCTTCGACGCGGTCTTCGGCGGCGGCCGGCGCGACGAGGAGAAGGCCCGCGCCAAGGAGCGCGTCTTCTCGTTGCGCGACGAGTTCGGCCAGTGGGACCCGCGCCGCCAGCGTCCCGAGCTGTGGGACCTGTACAACGGCCGGCACCGCCCGGGTGAGCACGTCCGGGTCTTCCCGCTGTCCAACTGGACCGAGCTCGACGTGTGGCGCTACATCGAGCGCGAGGGCATCGAGCTGCCGTCGATCTACTACGCGCACGAGCGCGAGGTGTTCGCGCGCGACGGCATGTGGCTCGCCCCCGGCGGGTGGGGCGGCCCGCGGGCCGACGAGCGGCTCGAGCTCCGCACCGTGCGCTACCGCACGGTGGGCGACATGAGCTGCACCGGCGCGGTGGAGTCCGGCGCGACGACCGTCGCCGAGGTGATCGCCGAGGTCGCCGCGAGCCGGCTCACGGAGCGCGGCGCGACGCGCGCCGACGACCGGGCCAGCGAGGCCGCGATGGAGGACCGCAAGCGCGAGGGGTACTTCTGATGACGACGACCGTCCTCGACCCGGCCGGGGTCGACCACACGCACCGCGAGCTGCTGCGGCTCGCCACGGCGGGGTCCGTCGACGACGGCAAGAGCACGCTCATCGGGCGCCTGCTCTACGACACGAAGTCGGTGCTCGCCGACCAGCTCAGCGCCGTCGAGCGGGCCACCGCGGCGCGCGGCGGCACCGACGGGCCGGACCTCGCGCTGCTCACCGACGGCCTGCGCGCCGAGCGCGAGCAGGGCATCACGATCGACGTGGCCTACCGCTACTTCTCGACCGCGACGCGCGCCTACGTGCTCGCCGACACCCCGGGGCACGTGCAGTACACGCGCAACATGGTCACGGGCGCCTCGACCGCCGAGCTGGCGATCGTCCTCGTCGACGCGCGCAAGGGCGTGCTGGAGCAGACGCGCCGGCACGCCACCGTCACGGCGCTGCTCGGCGTCCCCCACGTGGTGCTCGCGGTCAACAAGATGGACCTCGTCGGCTTCGACGAGACGACGTTCCGCGCCATCGCCGCCGAGTTCGCGGCCTACGCCGCGGGCCTGGGCGTGCCGGACGTGGTGGCGGTGCCCCTCTCGGCGCTCGCGGGCGACAACGTCGTCGAGCGGTCCGTCCGGACGCCGTGGTACGACGGACCCACGCTCCTCGAGCACCTCGAGCAGGTGCCCGTCACGCGGGACGCGCGCACGGAGGAGCTGCGGCTGCCGGTGCAGGTCGTCATCCGGCCGCGGACCGCCGAGCACCCCGACTACCGCGGCTACGCGGGCAAGATCGCGTCCGGCGTCGTGCGCGTCGGCGACGAGGTCACCGTGCTGCCGTCGGGCAAGTCGAGCGTCGTGACGGGCATCGACACGTTCGACGGCCCCCTCCGGCAGGCGCACGCGCCGCAGTCGGTCACGCTCCGGCTCGCCGACGACGTCGACGTGGCGCGCGGCGACGTGGTCGTGCCCGCCGGGGCGGACGTGACGGTCGGCGCGGACCTGATCGGGACCGTGTGCTGGCTGGCGGAGCGTCGCTCGGTGCTCGGGCAGCGCCTCCTCGTGCGCATCGGCACGCGGACGGTCCGCGCCCTGCTGCGCGAGGTCGACGCCCGGCTGGACGTCGACACGCTGACGGCCGAGCCGCTGCGCGGGGTCGACACGCTGCACGCGGTCGACGCCACCGACACGTCGTCGGACGCCGCGCCGAGCGCCCTCGGCCTCAACGCCATCGGGCGCGTCCGGGTGCGGCTCGCGGAGCCGGTGCCGCTGGACCACTACGCGCAGCACCGGCGCACGGGCGGCTTCCTGCTCGTCGACCCGTCGGACGGCGCGACGCTGGCCGCCGGCATGGTGGGGCCCACGCTGCTCGACCGCCTGCTGCCGGACGAGCCCGACGAGGGCGCCGACTGGCTCGCCGGTGCGGGGATCTGACGTGACCGCGGCCGCCCCGGGCTACGCCCTGACCCTCGACGTGCGCGGCCGCCGCGCGCTCGTCGTCGGCGGCGGACCCGTCGCGGCACGGCGCGCCGCGCGGCTCGCCGAGGAGGGTGCCGACCTGCTCGTCGTCGCGCCCGCGCTGTGCGAGCCGCTCGCCGACCTCGTCGCGTCCGGCGCCGCCGCGTGGCGGCCCCGTGACTACCTCGCGACCGACCTGGACGGCGCCTGGCTCGTGCACACCGCGACGGGCGACCGCGACGTCGACGCCGCCGTGGCGGCCGACGCCGACGCGGCGCGCGTGTGGTGCGTGCGCGCCGACGACGCCACCGCCTCCGCCGCCTGGACGCCCGCGGTCGCACGCTCGGGCGACGTGCAGGTCGCCGTCACCGCCGGCGGCGACCCCCGGCGCGCGGCACGGCTGCGCTCGGCCATCGCGCTCCTGCTCGACACCGGCGAGCTGCCCCTGCGGCGTCACCGCCCCGGCGAGGGGCACGTGACCCTGGTCGGGGGCGGGCCCGGCGACGAGGGGCTCATCACGACGCGCGGGCGGCGGGCGCTGGCCGAGGCGGACGTCGTCGTGGTCGACCGGCTCGCGCCACGAGGGCTGCTGGAGCACCTCGACCGGGACGTCGAGGTCGTCGAGGCGGGCAAGGCGCCGCACGCGCACACCCTCACGCAGGACGAGATCAACGCGGTGCTCGTCGAGCGCGCGCGCGCCGGCCTGCGCGTGGTGCGGCTCAAGGGGGGCGACCCGTTCGTCCTCGGCCGGGGCGGCGAGGAGCTGGCCGCGTGCCGCGAGGCCGGCGTCCGGGTCGACGTCGTCCCGGGCGTGACGAGCGCGATCGCGGTCCCCGGCGCCGCCGGCATCCCCGTGACCCACCGGGGCGTCTCGCGCCAGGTCACCGTGCTGTCCGCCCACGACCGCACGCCGGACTGGCCGACGCTCGCGCGGCTGGACGGGACGCTCGTGCTCCTCATGGGCGTCGCGCAGCTGGCCGCGCACGCCGAGGCCCTCGTGGCGGCGGGCAAGGACCCCGCCACACCCGTCGCCGTCGTCGAGCGCGGCACCCTGCCGGGCCAGCGGACGACCACCGGGACGCTCGCCGACATCGCGGGCCGCGCCCGGGAGCGCGGGGTCGGCAGCCCCGCCGTGGTCGTCGTCGGGGAGGTCGCCGCGCTGCACGACGTGCTCGGCTGAGCAGCCGCCCGGGCCGGGGCGTGCCCGCCGTGCCCGACGTCAGCCGACGACGCGCGCCGTCGGGCCGTGCTCTCCCCCGACGGCCCAGTCGTCGCCCTCGGCGGCCAGCAGCACGTCCTCCACCGCGGCCACGACCGTCGCCGGTGCGAGCTCCGCCACGGGGTCGAGGTTGCGCTCGTCCCCCGCGAGGGCGGCCATCAGGGAGAGGTCGCGCACCCGCACCGAGGGGTACCCGTCCTCCTCCCGCAGGACGCGCGTCAGCATGCGCAGCCCGGCGCCCGTCACGCACACGCCGCCCGCGCCCGCGATCGCCTGCTGCGCCGCCACCCCGTTGAGGACGACGTGCACGCCGCCGCCCGCCGCGTCGAGGGCGGGGACGACGGCCCGCGCCGTGACGAGGTGCGGGGTCAGGTGGCTCTCGAGCACGGCGCGGAACGCGTCCGTGCTGGTCTCCAGCAGCCCGGTGCCGACGTCCCAGCCGCCGATGGCCGCGACCGAGCCCCGCACGTCGTAGCCGGCCACCGCGCGCGCGACCGCGCCGGGTCCCTCCTCGAGCTGGTCGAACGTCACGCGTCGCACCCCGGGCCGTCGGCGCAGCCACGCGTCGAACCGCTGCGACGCGCGGGCGCAGGCGACCACGGACCAGCCGCGCGCCGCGAACCCGTCGACGAGGTGCGTGCCCACGAAGCCCGTCGCCCCCGCCACGACCACGACCCGTCCCGAGTCGTCGGTCCCCGCGCTGGTCATGCCCCGACCCTAGGCGCCCGCGGCGCGCGCGGGAACGGCCGCGCCCGTCCGCCCCGCGCGCGGGCCAGTGGCTAGGCTCGTCGCGTGACCGACACGATCCTGGTCCTCACGGAGGACACCCTGGCCGACGTCGACGTCGAGCACCTGCTCGCCCTGCACGAGGGCGAGGAGCTCGCGTACCGGGTCCTCGTCCCTGCCGACAGCGACCAGCCGCTCGTCGCGACCATCGTCGACAACCTCGGGCTCGGCGAGCTGCGCGAGGCGTGGGACCGCCTGCTCGGCAAGGAGCCGACCGTCAAGGAGGCCACCGCCACGGCCGCCGACCGCCTGGCGCAGAGCCTCGCGGCGTTCGAGCGCGCGGGCCGCAGCGCGACGGGCCAGGTCGTCGACGACGACCCGCTGCCCTCCCTGCGCGCCGCCGTCGCCGACGGCACCGTCCGCGAGGTCGCCGTCGTCACCTACCCGCAGCTGCTGACCGACACGTTCCACCGCGACTGGGCGTCGCGCGCCCGCGAGGAGCTGCAGGTGCCGGTGCTGCACCTCTACTCGGGCACCAGCGAGCTGGGCTGACGGGCGCCCCCGGCCGGGCCGCGACGGCGACCCGGCCGGGCGCTGCTCCGGGCAGCCCTCAGAAGCCGCTGTCGGTCGGCGCCGGGTAGTACCGGCGGAACTTGCGCACCTGGTTCAGCAGGGCGACGCGCACGTACAGGCGCCGGCGCCACGGCGCGTCGGCGGCGTACCGCAGCGGGTGCACGGTGCGCCCGGCGCGGGCGAGCGCCCGGACCTTCGTCGCGAGAGCGGCGTCGCGCACGTAGCGCAGCAGCAGGCGCAGCGGGACCACCGAGTAGAGGACCTCGCGGTCGACGACCACCGGCTCGACCGCGCGTCCCTCGACGGCGTCCTCCACGACGAACCGCGTGACGTTCGCCCCCGCCGCGGTGACGTAGAAGTTATTCCGCCCGATGCGCGGGTTCACCTCGAAGAACCGCAGGCCCCCGTCGCGCGGGTCGACCTTGACGTCGAAGTTCGCGAAGCCCCGGTAGCCGGTGTGCTCGAGGAAGCGCCGTGCCTGGTCGAGCATCGCGTCGTCCCGGTACGTGATCATCGCGCAGGGGTTCCCGAGCCCCGTGGGCGTGTGCTCCTCGAGCAGCACGTGCGCGGCGGCGAGCAGCGTGATGACGCCCGAGCCGTCCACGTACCCGGTGACGGAGCGCATCTGCGTGTCGTCCCCGGGCACGAGCTCCTGGACGACGAAGCGGCCGCGGAACCCGGCGTCGCGCAGCGCGCCCCACAGCCACGTCAGCTCGTCGGCGGAGCCGATCTCGAACACCTTCTTCTTGCCCGCGAACTCGACGTCCTGGTAGTCCGCGCTGCTCGCCGCCTTCGCGATGAGCGGGTACGGCAGGTCGACGGGCACGGGCGCCCAGCCGGGCGCCTCGGACCGGGCGAAGTCCTGGATGATCGTGCGCGGGACGTCGATGCCCAGCTCGGCGCACATCTGCGCGAACGTCGCCTTGTCCGAGACCTTGTCGAGCAGGTCCTCGGAGAGGAACGGCACGACGTACTCGGTCTCCAGCAGGCCGCGGTGCTGCACGACCACCCGGACCAGCCAGTCGGAGTTGGCCATGAGCAGCAGCCGGCGGTCGGGGTACCGTCGGGCCACGTCCATGAGGCGCGAGACCAGCTGCTCCGGGTCGTGGCTGTCGTCGACGAGCTCGGGCTCGATGATCGTCGAGTCGGCCACGGGCCCGACCAGCGCCCCGGCGACGACGACCGAGCGCACGCCGTACTGCGCGTGGAACGCCCGGGCGAGCGCGTAGACGCCGATGTCGGCACCGAGGATGACGGGCTGCAGCGTGCCGGTGCGGGACGCTGCGCTCACGCGGGCTGCTCCGTGCGGTCGCCGGACCACTCGGTGTGGAAGGTGCCCTCGCGGTCGGTGCGCTGGTAGGTGTGCGCCCCGAAGAAGTCGCGCTGCGCCTGGATGAGCGCGGCGGGGAGCCGCTCGGCACGCACGCCGTCGTAGTAGGCCAGCGACGACGAGAACGCGGGCGTCGGCACCCCGTGCGTCGCCGCGGCGGCCACGACGCGCCGCCAGGCGGCGACGCCGTTGCTCACCGCGTCGGTGAAGTACGGGTCTGCCAGCAGCAGCGGCAGCTGCGGGTCGCGCTCGTAGGCCTCCGTGATCCGGTTGAGGAACCGCGCGCGGATGATGCACCCGCCGCGCCAGATCCGGGCCATCGCGCCCCGGTCGATCCCCCATCCGTAGAGCTCGCTGGCGGCCGCGATCTGGTCGAAGCCCTGCGAGTACGCCACCACCTTGGAGGCGTAGAGCGCGAGCCGGACGTCCTCGACGAAGGCGTCGCGGTCCTCGACCGCCCACGGCTGGGTGTGCGCGGGCAGGGTGCCCGCCGCGGCGGTGCGCTGCGGCACCGAGCCGGACAGCGCCCGCGCGAACGTGGCCTCCGCGATCCCCGTGATCGGGACGCCCAGGTCGAGGCCGGACTGCACGGTCCAGCGGCCGGTGCCCTTCTGCTCCGCGCGGTCCGCGACGACGTCCACGAACGGCCGGCCGGTCCCGGCGTCGGTGTGCGCGAGCACGTCGGCGGTGATCTCGATGAGGAACGACTCCAGGTCGCCGCTGTTCCACGTCGCGAACACCTCGCCGATCTCGGGGGCGCTCGCGCCGAGCCCGTGGCGCAGCAGGTCGTACGCCTCGGCGATCAGCTGCATGTCGGCGTACTCGATGCCGTTGTGCACCATCTTCACGAAGTGGCCGGCGCCGTCCGGGCCGACGTAGGTGCAGCACGGCACGCCGTCGACCTTCGCCGCGATCTCCTCGAGGATCGGCCCGAGGCTCGCGTAGGCCTCCGCGGTGCCGCCGGGCATGATCGACGGGCCGAGCAGCGCGCCCTCCTCGCCGCCGGAGACGCCCGAGCCCACGAAGTGCAGGCCGTGCTCGCGCAGCGCCGCCTCGCGGCGGATCGTGTCGGGGAAGTGCGCGTTGCCGGCGTCGACGACGATGTCGCCCTCCTCCAGCAGCGGCACCAGCTCGTCGATCACCGCGTCCGTCGGCGCGCCGGCCTTGACCATCACGACGACCTTGCGGGGCCGCTCCAGCGACGCGACGAAGTCCGCCATCGACTCCGACGCCACGAACGTGCCCTCGTCGCCGTGGTCCGCCACGAGCGACTCGGTCTTGGACCACGACCGGTTGTGCACCGCGACCGTGAACCCGTGCCGCGCGAAGTTCCGCGCCAGGTTGCGGCCCATCACGGCCAGGCCCGTGACGCCGATCTGCGCCGTGCCGGTCTGCGCCGTGCCGGGCTGCCCGGCGTCCGTTGACGTGGCGACCATGTGCGCCTGCTCCTTCGGTTCGGGCGACCGCGGGCGCACGGGGGCGCGGCGCGCGGTGCGGGATTCCTGGTCAGCGTAGCCCTCCGGTCCGCCGCCACCGGCGGCGCGGCCGTCACGCGAGACGCCGCCGCGGCGGCGGGCCGGCGGACGCCGACGGCGCGCGAGGTGCCGACGGGCGACGACGGGCGACCACGGGCGACGAGGCACGACGGCGACGGCCTGCACCGGCGTGCCGTCCCCGGCGTGCCGCCGCCGGGCCGTGCGAGCGCGCGATCGTACGCTCCCCTCGTGACTCCTGCCGGTCCCGACGACGTCCCCGCCGCGTTCGTCCGCTCGCTGCGCTCGCTGCGCGCCGTCGTCGTCCGTCCCGAGGTCGTCCTCGACGAGGTCCCGGGGCCCGCGCGCATCGCGCCGTACTCGGCCGCGCTCACCGCCGAGGTGCGCACGGCCCGCCGCTCCGTCGCCGCGGCGGAGCTGGCGTCGGGGCGCTTCGTCGTCCTCTACGACCCCGAGGGGCAGGAGGCGTGGGACGGCTGCTTCCGGCTCGTCACGCTCGTGCGGGCCACGCTCGAGGCCGAGGTGGGCGCGGACCCGCTGCTGGCCGAGGTGGCGTGGTCCTGGTTCCTCGACGCGCTGGCGTCCGTCGACCTGGACCCGCACGCCGCCGCCGGGACCGTCACGCGCGTGCTGTCGCAGAGCTTCGGCGCGCTCGACGTGCGCGAGGAGCAGACGGAGCTCGAGATCCGCGCGTCGTGGACGGCGGCGGACGAGGACCTCGGCCCGCACCTGCGCGCGTGGGCGACGCTCCTGTGCACCGCGGCCGGCCTGGAGCCGCTGCCCGACGGGGTCGTGCCGCTCGGCCCGCGGCGCTGACCTGCGCCCCCGCTGCCCCTGGCGCACGGCCCCGCGGTGCTCGCCCGCCTGACGGCAGTCAGTCCGCCCGCTGCACGCCCCGCCCGACCGGCTCAAGTCCCCCGGCACCGGTGCCGATGAGGGGCCATGACGATCGAGCCGCTCCGCCGGGAGGCCCGTGGCCTCGCGACCGTCGCCCCCGCGCGCCCCGTGCTCGGTCCGCGCGCCGCGGGGACGCGGCCCGGGACGGCCGCCCGCCCCTCGGACCCGCCGAGCCAGCGGCCGGGCCCGGGCGCGCAGCTGTGCGTGGTCCTCACCGAGATCGCCGACGGCGACGGCACGACGCTGGCCTCCAACCTGCGCCGCCGCGGCGCGCAGCGCGTCGTCGTGCTCACCCGTCGGGCGAGCCGGCCGGAGCTGACCGCGCTGCTGGCAGGCGGGATCCGCGGCGCGATCGCGAGCTCGACGTCCGCCAGCCTCACGCGCACGCCGCCGCCCGCGCCCTCGCGCCCGCCGCTGCCCGAGCTCACCGCCCGGGAGATCAGCGTGCTCTCGCTCGTCGCCGACGGACGCAGCAACCGGCAGATCGGCGAGGAGCTCGGCCTGTCGGCGCTCACCGTGAAGAGCCACCTCGCCCGGATCTCCCGCAAGCTGGGCACGGGCGACCGCGCCGAGCTCGTGGCCATCGCGATCCGCGGCGGCGTCCTGGCCTGAGGGCCGCACGCGCGCTGCGCGCGTGCGCGCCGGACGTCGGCGGCGTGACGCACGCGACTGCGACACGTCGCGCCTCCCCCGGCCCCGCCTGCGCGCGTGGCGACGGCGCTCGCCTACCGTGGACGCATGCGACCTGACGAGCACGTCACCGGGACGGAGGGGTCGTCCACGGGACCGGTCGTCGTCGCGCTGACCGAGCCGGCGGACGGCATCCCCGACGTCGTGGCGACCCCCGGCGCGCTGGCGGACGTCGTGGAGGCGTTCGGCGCCGCGACCGGCCCCGTGGCCGTCGACGCCGAGCGGGCGTCCGGCTACCGCTACGGCCAGCGGACCTACCTCGTGCAGCTGCGCCGCGAGGGGGCCGGCACCGCGCTCATCGACCCGATCGCGGTGCCCGACCTCTCGGCCCTGTCGGCCGCCCTCGTCGGCGTCGAGTGGGTGCTGCACGCCGCCTCCCAGGACCTGCCGGGCCTGGCGGAGCAGGGCATGCGCCCCTCGCGCGTGTTCGACACCGAGCTCGCCGCGCGGCTGCTCGGCATGGAGCGGGTCGGCCTCGCCGCCGTCGTGGCCGACACGCTGGGGCTCGGGCTCGCCAAGGAGCACTCGGCCGTCGACTGGTCCACGCGTCCGCTGCCGACCGAGTGGCTCCGCTACGCCGTGCTCGACGTCGAGGTGCTGGTCGAGGTCCGCGAGGTGCTCGCCGAACGGCTGGCGCTGGCCGGGAAGGCGGAGTGGGCCGCGCAGGAGTTCGAGGCGGTGCGCACGGCCCCCCCGCCGGGCCCCCGCACCGACCCGTGGCGGCGCGTCTCCGGCCTGCACCAGGTCCGCGACGCCCGTCGGCTCGCCGTCGTCCGTGAGCTGTGGGAGACCCGCGACCGCAACGCGCGCGAGCGCGACATCTCCCCGGGGCGCGTCCTGCCCGACGCCGCGATCGTCGCGGCGGCGCAGGCGCTCCCGCGCTCGGTGCCCGAGCTCACGGCGCTGCCGCAGTTCTCCGGCAAGGGCACCCGCCGCCGGGCCACGCTCTGGCAGTCCGCGATCGACCGCGGGCGCGCGGTGCCGGACGCCGAGCTGCCGTCGCTGCGCGGGCCGAAGAGCGACGCTCCCCCGCCGCCGCGGGCCTGGGCCGACCGCGACCCCGAGGCGGCCGCGCGGCTGGCGGCGGCCCGCGACGTCGTCGCGGAGCTCTCCACCCGGTGGACGGTGCCCGCGGAGAACCTGCTGCAGCCGGACCTGCTGCGACGCCTGTGCTGGGCCCCGCCGGAGCGCCTCGACGAGACGTCGGTCGCCGAGGCGCTGGCCGCGGGCGGCGCCCGCGCGTGGCAGGTCGAGCTCGTCGCGCCGCGCCTCGCGGAGGTGTTCGCGGACCTCTGACGGGACGTTCGACCCACCCGCGTGCAGGGGTGGTGTGATACCGGCGGTATCGGTTACCTTGGGCCGTCACCTCGGACACTGCCGTCCCCTTCCAGGAGGTTCGATGCCCAGCGCATCCGCCCGTCCTTCGCCGACCGTCCGGCGCACCGTCTTCGTCGAGGGCGTCCGCACGCCGTTCGGCCGGGCCCGCAAGGACGGGCTGTACGCCCACACCCGGGCCGACGACCTCGTCGTCAAGGCCGTCCGCGAGCTGCTGCGCCGCACGCCGCAGCTGCCCCCGGAGCGGATCGACGAGGTGGCGGTCGCGGCTACCACGCAGCAGGGCGACCAGGGCCTGACGCTGGGCCGCACCGTGGGCGTGCTCGCGGGCCTCCCGCGGACCGTGCCGGGGTACGCGATCGACCGCATGTGCGCGGGCGCGATGACGGCCGTGACGAGCACCGCGGCGCAGATCGGGGTCGGTGCGGCCGACGTCGTCCTGGCCGGCGGCGTGGAGCACATGGGCCGCCACCCGATGGGCTTCGACGCGGACCCCAACCCCCGGTTCCTCGCCGAGCAGCTGGTCGCGCCCGACGCGCTCAACATGGGCGTCACCGCCGAGAACCTGCACGACCGCTTCCCCGCGCTGACGAAGGAGCGGGCCGACGCGTACGGCGTCGCCAGCCAGGCGAAGTACGCCGCCGCGCTCGCCGCGGGCCGGATCGAGCCGGACCTCGTGCCCGTCGCGCTGCGCGACCCCGAGCACGGCTGGGGGCTGGCGACCGCCGACGAGCCGCCGCGACCGGGCACGACGATCGAGGGCGTGGCGGGCCTGCCGACGCCGTTCCGCCCCGGCGGCCGCGTCACCGCCGCGACCGCCGCGCCGCTGACGGACGGCGCCGCGGCGTGCCTGCTCGCGGCCGAGGACGCCGCCGCCGAGCTGGGCCTGCCCGTCCGGATGCGCATGGTGTCGTTCGCCTACGCGGGCGTGGAGCCGGAGATCATGGGCATCGGCCCGGTCCCGGCGACCACCAAGGCGCTCGAGCAGGCCGGCCTGACGATCGACGACATCGGCCTGTTCGAGATCAACGAGGCCTTCGCGGTCCAGGTGCTGTCGTTCCTCGACGCGTTCGGCATCGCCGACGACGACCCGCGCGTGAACCCCTACGGCGGCGCGATCGCCGTGGGCCACCCGCTCGCCTCGTCGGGCGTCCGCCTCATGACCCAGCTCGCGCGGCAGTTCGCGGAGCACCCCGAGGTCCGTTACGGCCTCACGACGATGTGCGTCGGCCTCGGCCAGGGCGGCACCGTCGTCTGGGAGAACCCGCACCACGCCGACTACGTCCCGTCCGCCGAGGAGAACGCCCGATGAGCACCGAGCCGCGCGCGGAGCGCGTCACCCACGCCCACGTCCGCGACGTGCGGATGCCCGGCGGCGCCGGGGTCCTCGCGCTCGTCACGATCGACAACGGCCTCGACCACACGAAGCCCACGACCCTGGGCCCGCTCGGCATCGCCGAGCTCACCGCGGCGCTGCGGGCCGTGCGCGAGCGCGCGGCGGCCGGCGAGGTGCAGGCCATCGCCGTCACCGGCAAGCCGTACTTCCTCGCGGCCGGCGCGGACCTCACCCAGGTCGCCGCCGTCCGGACGCGCGAGGACGCGCTCGCCCTCGGCCGCGGGGGGCACGCGGCGTACGAGCTCCTGCACGACGCGGGCGTCCCCACGTTCGCGTTCGTCAACGGCGTCGCGCTCGGCGGCGGGTTCGAGCTCGCGCTCAACTGCGACTACCGCACCGCGGCGTCCGACGTGCGCGCGCTCGCGCTGCCGGAGACCGGCCTCGGCCTCGTCCCCGGCTGGGGCGGCGCGTACCTCGTGCCGCGCCTGGTCGGGGTCGAGAAGGCGCTCGACGTCGTCCTGACGCGCCCCGCGGCGAACAAGCCGCTGAAGGTCGCGGAGGCGGCGTCGCTCGGCCTGGTGGACGTCGTGCTGGACGCGGCCGACTTCCTCGAGGAGTCGGTGCGCTGGGCGGCGCGCGTCGTGACGGGCGAGGTCGTCGTCGAGCGGCGCGAGCTGGACCCGCAGCCGCTGTGGGACGGCGTCGTGGCGGCCGCCCGCCAGCGGCTCGACGCGGTCGTCCACGGCTCGCGCCCGGCGCCCTACCGGGCGCTCGAGCTCGTCGCCGCCGCCCGGGACGCGTCGCGCGCCGACGCGTTCGCGGCCGAGGACGAGGCGCTCGCCGACCTCATCATGTCCGACGAGATGCGCTCGTCGGTGTACGCGTTCGGCCTCGTCTCCGGCGGCAAGAAGCCGCAGGGCGCGCCCGACCCGTCGCTCGCGCAGCCCGTCACGCGCGTCGGCATCGTGGGCGCCGGGCTCATGGCTGCGCAGATCGCGCTGCTGCTCGCCCAGCGCCTCGGGGTCCCGGTCGTCATGCGCGACCTCGACCAGGAGCGCGTCGACAAGGGTCTGGAGGCCGCGCGGTCGACCGTCGAGCGGCTGGTGTCGTCCGGCCGGATGAGCGCGTCCGCCGGCGCGCGCGTGGTCGGCCAGATCTCCGGCACGACGGAGCTCCAGGACTTCGCGTCGTGCGACCTCGTCATCGAGGCCGTCACGGAGATCCTGGACCTCAAGAAGCGGGTCTTCGCCGAGCTCGAGGGCGTCGTCTCCCCGACGACGGTGCTCGCGACGAACACCTCGGCCCTGTCGGTGACGAAGATGGCGGCCGACCTGCAGCACCCCGAGCGGGTGGTCGGCCTGCACTTCTTCAACCCCGTCGCGGCGATGCCGCTGGTCGAGGTCGTGCAGGCGGAGCGGACGTCCGCCGAGGCCCTCGCGACCGGCTTCGCGGTCGCCGCGAAGCTGCGCAAGACGGCCGTCCTCGTCGCCGACCGGCCCGGGTTCGTCGTCAACCGCCTCCTCGTCCTGCTGCTCGGCGTGATCGTCGACGCCGTCGAGCACGGCACGCCGGTCGAGGTCGCGGACCGGGCGCTCGACCCGCTCGGGCTGCCGATGCCGCCGTTCGAGCTGTTCGACCTCGTCGGGCCCGCCGTCGGGCTGCACGTCCTCACGTCGCTGCGCGACGACCTGGGCGACCGCTTCCCCCGCTCTCCCGGGCTCGAGAAGCTCGTCGCGGACGGCACGAAGGTGGTCCTGCCCGCGCCGGCGAAGGGGCTGCCGAAGCCCGTCGACCCCGCGGTCCAGGCGGTCTTCGACGGCGCGCGCGAGGTCGAGCCGGCCGCCGCCGCGCTGGACGAGGCCGGCGTGCTCGACAGCGTGCTGACGGCTCTCACGGTCGAGATCGGGCACATGCTCGACGAGGGCGTCGTCGCCACCCCGCAGCAGATCGACCTGTGCATGATCCTCGGCGCCGGCTGGGGCTTCCACCTCGGCGGCATCACGCCGTACCTGGACCGCACCGGGTACAGCGAGCGGGTCCTCGGCCGTCGCCTGCTGCCCGACGGGGTCGCGAACGTCCCGGCCTGACGCGCACCGGCCGGCCGTCGCCCGAGGGTGACGGCCGGCCGCCGCGTCGGGGGCGACACGCGGCGGCGCTTGCCCGCCGGCCGCCCCGCGCGGCAGGGTGAACGCCGTGCTCCCCGCCCTCACGTTCACCGGCACCCTGTCCCCCGGCGCCCTGCGCCCCGCCGCCGAGGCCGCCCTCGGCCTGGCGTCACGCCCCGAGGTCGCGAGCGCGTGGCAGGAGGAGTCGGCCTGCGCCGGGATGACCGTCGGTGCCCTGGCGGCGCACCTGCTGCTGCAGGCGCAGCGGGTCGTCGAGGTGCTCGGCGGCTCCCCCGGCGACCCGGCCGCCGCCCTGACGGTCGACGAGCACTACGCGCAGGTCTCCTGGCGTCGCGAGGACCTCGACGGGCCCTCCAACGTCGCCGTGCGCGACCGCTCCGCGGCGCTCGCCGACCCCGGCCCGGAGGCCGTCCTCGCGCACGCCCGCACGGTCGTCGACCGGCTGGACGCGACCCTGGCGGACGCGCCGCCTGCGGTGCTCGTCCCGTGGCAGGGCACCGTGCTCTCAAGCGACGACTTCGTCGTGACCCGGCTCCTCGAGATCCTCGTGCACAGCGAGGACCTCGCCGCGAGCGTCGGCGTCCCGACCCCGGAGTTCTCCCCGGACGCGCTCTGGCCCGTCGTCACGCTCCTGACGAACCTGGCGCTGCGCCGCCACGGGCAGGACGCGCTGCTGCGCACCCTGGCGCGTCCGCAGCGGGCGCCCGCCTCGGTCAGCGCGTTCTAGCCGCGAGCCGGGCGTGGCCGTCAGTAGACGGTCAGGCCGTGCGACCGGAACTGCTCGCGCACCCGCTCGGTCAGCTCGACCGACGGAGGCTGGGTGTCCTCGAGCTCGTAGCGCATGCCGAGCTCGGCCCACTTGTCCCGGCCCATCTGGTGGAACGGGAGCACCTCGACGCGCGTCACCGCCGGACCGAGCGAGGCGACGTAGGCGGCGACCTTCTCGACGTTCTCCTCGTCGTCGGTCAGCCCCGGCACGAGCACGAACCGGACCCAGATCTCCGTGCCGCCCCGGGCCGCGAGGCGCCGCCCGAAGTCGAGCGTCGGGGCCAGGGGGCGGCCGGTCACGCGCCGGTAGGTCTCCGGGTCGCCGGACTTGACGTCCAGCAGGACCAGGTCGATGTCGTCCAGCATCTCGTCGGTGCAGTGCGCGCCCAGGAAGCCGGACGTGTCGATCGCGGTGTGGACGCCCATCGCCTTCGCGCCGCGCAGGAGCCGCCGCACGAACGCCGGCTGCATGAGCGGCTCGCCGCCCGAGATCGTCAGGCCGCCGCCGGTGGCCGCCATGACGCCCCGGTAGCGCTGCACCCGGCCCAGGATCTCGTCCGCCGTGACGTCGGTGCCGCGGCGCATCTCCATGGTGTCGGGGTTGTGGCAGTACAGGCACCGCAGCGGGCAGCCGGACAGGAAGGTGGTCAGCCGGGTGCCCGGCCCGTCGACCGCCGTGACGAGCTCCCACGAGTGCACCGAGCCGAGCTCGCCGGCGCGGACCGCGGCGAGGCGGGCCGAGCGGTCGTCGGTCTGCGCCTCCGCGAGCCCGGACGTGCCGCGCCCGTGCGCGCGCTCGTGCGACCCGCCGACGAGCGGCATCCCGAGCGGCACCACCGGTGCGCCGTCGTGCCGCTCGTCGGTCAGGGTCGTCACGGTCCTTCTCCTGTCAGGCTCTGCTGCGGGTGCCGGGGCGGTGCGGGTCAGACCGCGCCGTGGAACGTCCGCGAGAGGACGTCGAGCTGCTGCTCGCGGGTGAGCCGCACGAAGTTCACGGCGTAGCCCGAGACGCGGATGGTCAGCTGCGGGTACTTCTCCGGGTTCTCCATCGCGTCGACGAGGGTCTCGCGGTTCAGCACGTTGACGTTCATGTGGTAGCCGTTCGACATCGTGTACGCGTCGAGCAGACCGACGAGGTTCGTCACCTGCTCCTCGCGCGTGCGGCCGAGCCCGGCGGGCACGACGGACGAGGTGAGCGAGATGCCGTCCTGCGCCTGCGAGTACGGCAGCTTCGCGACCGACAGGGCCGAGGCGAGCATGCCGTGCGAGTCCCGCCCGTTCATCGGGTTGGCACCCGGGGCGAACGGCTCGCCGGCGCGGCGCCCGTCGGGCGTCGAGCCCGTGGCCTTGCCGTAGACGACGTTCGAGGTGATCGTCAGGACCGACTGCGTGTGCAGCGCACCGCGGTAGGTCGGGTACTGCCGGATCTTCTCCATGAACGTCTCGACGAGCCACACGGCGATGTCGTCGGCGCGGTCGTCGTCGTTGCCGTAGGTCGGGAAGTCGCCCTCGACCGAGTACTCGGTGATGAGGCCGTCGACCGTGCGCAGCGGGCGGACCGTCGCGTACCTGATCGCGGACAGCGAGTCGGCCACGACCGACAGGCCGGCGATGCCGCAGGCCATCGTGCGCAGGATCTCGCGGTCGTGCAGCGCCATCTCGATGCGCTCGTAGGCGTACTTGTCGTGCATGTAGTGCACGCAGTTGAGCGCGTCGACGTACGTCTGGGCCAGCCAGTCCATCGTCGCGTCGAGGCGGGCCACGACGTCGTCGTAGTCGAGGACGTCGCCCTCGACGGGGAGCGTCGCCGGGGCGACCTGCTTGCCGGAGACCTCGTCGCGGCCGCCGTTGATCGCGTAGAGCAGCGCCTTGCCGAGGTTCACGCGAGCGCCGAAGAACTGCATCTGCTTGCCGACCCGCATCGGGGACACGCAGCAGGCGATCGCGGCGTCGTCGCCCCAGTCGGCGCGGATGAGGTCGTCGGACTCGTACTGCACGGCGGAGGTGTCGATCGACACCTGCGCGCAGAACTCCTTGAACCCCGCCGGGAGCGCGTCGGTCCAGAACACGGTCATGTTCGGCTCGGGCGCTGGGCCCAGGTTGTAGAGCGTCTGCAGGTACCGGAACGACGTCCTCGTGACGAGCGTCCGGCCGTCCTCGCCCATGCCGCCGATGGACTCGGTGACCCACGTGGGGTCGCCGGAGAAGAGGTTGTCGTACTCCGGCGTGCGCAGGAACCGCACGATCCGCAGCTTGATGACGAAGTCGTCGATGACCTCCTGCGCCTGCTCCTCGGTGAGCCGGCCGGCCTCGAGGTCGCGCTGCAGGTAGATGTCGAGGAACGTCGACGTGCGGCCGAGCGACATGGCCGCGCCGTTCTGCTCCTTCACCGCGGCGAGGTACCCGAAGTACAGCCACTGCACGGCCTCGCGGCCGGTCGTCGCCGGGTCCGAGATGTCATACCCGTACGAGGCGGCCATCGCCTTGAGCTCGCCGAGCGCGCGGATCTGCTCCGAGAGCTCCTCGCGGGCGCGGATGACGTCCTCGACCGAGCGCTCCATGTCGAGCCCGGCCTTCTCGACCTTCTTCGCGGCGATCAGCGCGTCGACGCCGTAGAGGGCGACGCGGCGGTAGTCGCCGATGATCCGGCCGCGGCCGTAGGCGTCGGGCAGGCCGGTGATGATGTGGGACGAGCGGGCCGCGCGGACGGCGGGCGGGTACACGTCGAAGACGCCGTCGTTGTGGGTCTTGCGGTACTTCGTGAAGATCTCGGTGACGACCGGGTCCGGCTCGTAGCCGTAGGTCTCGAGCGAGTTGAGGACCATGCGGTAGCCGCCGTTGGGCATGATCGCCCGCTTGAGGGGCGCGTCGGTCTGCAGGCCGACGACGACCTCGTTGTCCCGGTCGATGTAGCCGGGGGCGTGCGACGTGATCGTCGACGGCGTGGTCGCGTCGACGTCGTACACGCCCTTCTCCCGCTCGGCGGGGAACATCTCGGAGAGCTGCGCCCAGATGCCGGTCGTGCGCGCGGTCGGGCCGGCGAGGAACGAGGCGTCGCCCTCGTAGGGCGTGTAGTTGCGCTGGATGAAGTCGCGGACGTCGACGCCGTCCGTCCAGGGACCGCGCTCGAAGCCGTCCCACGCGGCGGGGAGGGTGCCCTCCGCGGCGTTGCCTTCGCTGCGTGCCGCCGGTGCGGTGGCGGGCCCGGTGGTGGTGGACATCTGCGCTCCTTCGACGAGTCGTTACCTCGAACCTAGGGAGCAAGTCATGGGATGTCTTGGGACCTCGGTCCCGACCACCCGGGTGTCGGGCAGGTCACACGTCCTCCCCCGCGCCCGGCGCGGGGCGGGCCTCAGGCGGTGCCGAGCGCGGTGAGGACGTCGCGCGCGACGTCCTCCGGACGCAGGCGCAGCGCCCCCACGAGCTGGTCGCGCGTCGCGTGGTCGAGGAAGGCGCGGGGCACCCCGAACGGCTGCACCGGCGTGCCGATGCCCGCCTCGCGGGACCGCTGCGCCAGCAGGGCGCCGACGCCGCCGTCGACGAGCCCGTCCTCGATCGTCACCACGTGGTCGTGCGCGCCGACGAGCTTGACCAGCCCCTCCGGCACGGGCAGGACCCACCGCGGGTCCACGACCGTCGCCGCCAGGCCGTGCGCCGCCAGCACCCGGCCGACCTCGAGGCCCGTGCCCGCCATGGCGCCGACGCCGACGACGAGCACCGAGCGTGCGCCGGCCTCGCCGCCGGCCGCCTCGTGGCGCGCGAGGACGTCGATCCCGTCGACGGTGTCGACCGGCTCGACGGCGTCGCCCATGGCGCCCTTCGGGTAGCGCACGACCGTGGGCGCGTCGTCCACGTCGACCGCCTCGCGCAGCGCGGACCGCAGCGTCTGCTCGTCGCGCGGCGCGGCGAGCCGCAGGCCGGGCACGATCGAGAGCATCGCCATGTCCCACATGCCGTTGTGGCTCGCGCCGTCGTCACCGGTGATGCCGGCGCGGTCGAGCACGAACGTGACGCCGGCGCGGTGGAGCGCGACGTCCATGAGCACCTGGTCGAACGCGCGGTTGAGGAACGTCGCGTAGACCGCGACCACCGGGTGCAGGCCGGCGAACGCCATGCCCGCGGCCGACGTCACCGCGTGCTGCTCGGCGATGCCGACGTCGAACACCCGGTCGGGGAACTCGTCCGCGAACGGCGCGAGCCCCACGGGCTGCAGCATCGCCGCGGTGAGCGCGACGACGTCGGGGCGCCGCCGGCCGATCCGGACGATCTCGTCGGCGAAGACGCTCGTCCAGCCGAACCGCGAGGGGGCGACGGGCAGGCCCGTCTCCGGGTGGATCTTCCCGACGGCGTGGAACCGGTCCGCGACGTCCTGCTCGGCGGGGCTGTAGCCGCGGCCCTTCTCGGTGATGACGTGGACGATCACCGGGCCGCCGAACGCCTTCGCCCGTGTGAGGGCCCGCTCGACCGCCGGCTCGTCGTGCCCGTCGACGGGGCCGACGTACTTGATGCCGAGGTCCTCGAACATGCCCTGCGGCGCGACGACGTCCTTGATGCCCTTCTTCAGGCCGTGCAGGGCCTCGTACGCGGCCCGCCCGGGCGGGCCGGAGCGGCGCAGCGTCCGCTTGCCCCACGACAGGACGTTCTCGTAGCCCTGGGTGGTGCGCAGCGTGTCGAGGTGGTGCGCCAGGCCGCCGATCGTCGGCGCGTACGAGCGCCCGTTGTCGTTGACGACCACGACGAGCCGGCGGTCCTGGCCCGCCGCGATGTTGTTGAGCGCCTCCCAGGCCATGCCCCCGGTCAGGGCCCCGTCGCCGACAACGGCGACGACGGAGCGGTCGGCCTGCCCCCGCAGCTCGTTGGCCTTGGCGATCCCGTCCGCCCAGGACAGCGCCGTCGACGCGTGCGAGTTCTCGACGACGTCGTGCTCGGACTCGGCGCGGCTGGGGTAGCCCGACAGCCCGTCGCGGTGCCGCAGCCGCGAGAAGTCGGCGCGGCCGGTCAGCAGCTTGTGCACGTAGGCCTGGTGCCCGGTGTCGAACACCAGGGTGTCGCGCGGGGAGTCGAAGACGCGGTGCAGCGCGATCGTCAGCTCGACGACACCGAGGTTCGGGCCGAGGTGCCCGCCCGTGCGCGAGACCTGCTCGACGAGGAACGTGCGGATCTCGTCGGCGAGCTGCGCGACCTGCCGGCCGCTGAGCCGCCGGACGTCCGCGGGTGTCCGCACCGTCGGGAGCACGGGACGCGTCACTGATCTCCTCCTGCCTGCCGCCCGCCGCTGGAGCGCGGGCGCGGCGCCCTCCCACTGTAGGGGGCGCGGCGCCCGGCGGCCGCCTCACGCCCGGCGGGCCCTCGGCGGACCCTGTGCAGGTGCTGTGGACGGCTCAGGGCACCGGCGGGGGCGCCTGCGCGCGGAGCTCCGCGCGGGCCCGCCGCCGGCGACGCAGCCGCACGACCGCCCACACGCCCAGCCCGAGCAGGACGAGCACGAGGAGCGGCAGCAGCAGGGCGACGAGCGACAGCCCGAGCGACGCACCGTCCTCAACCGTCGAGACGACCGGCGCGGCGACGCCCCCGGTGCTCGCGTTGAGCACGGGCCGCACGCTCGCCTTCGTCCCGTGGACGGCGAGGGCGACGAGCACGCCCGCGACGACCGGCACCCACGGACGGTCCTGCACCCAGCTGGACTGCTCCAGGTCGGCGGCCGCGCTCGTCGCGGCGAACAGCACGGCGCCGGACGCCGGCCGGATCGCCGTCTGCACCGCGTCGTTGACGGTGTCGACCGCGGGGATCTTGTCGAGCACGACGTCCGCCGCGAGCAGCACCGCGCCGATGCCGATCGCCCACCAGCTCTCCATCCACTCCCAGCCGGCCGGCAGGGTGACGACATCGGTGAACCGCGCGAGCAGCGCGACGACGAGGAAGGGGATGTAGGCGTTGAGGCCCGCCGCGGCCGACAGGCCGATCCCCGTGAGCGCGACGAGCATGGGCCGAGCGTACCGAGGGGCGACGCGGCCGCCCGCGGGCGCCGGCTGCCCGCCCGGTAAGATGCCTCGGAAAGGGGATCCCTCATGCGCTTCCTGCCCGGCCACGTGCCGACCTCGGACCTCACGTACGGCGACGTCTTCCTCGTCCCGTCACGTTCGGAGGTCACCTCCCGCTTCGACGTCGACCTGACCACGGTCGACGGGACCGGCACCACCATCCCGCTCGTCGTCGCCAACATGACGGCCGTCGCGGGCCGCCGCATGGCCGAGACGGTCGCCCGCCGCGGCGGTCTGGCCGTCCTGCCGCAGGACACGCCGACCGACGTCGTCGCGACCGTGGTGTCGAGCGTCAAGGGCCGCCACACGGTCGTCGAGACCGCGACCGTCGTCGCCCCGCACGACACCGTGCACGACGCGCTGGCGCTCATCGCCAAGCGCGCGCACGGCGCCGCGGTCGTCGTCGACGACGGGCGCCCCGTGGGCGTCGTCGCCGAGGCGGACTGCCAGGGCGTGGACCTGTTCACGCGGGTGGACCAGGTGATGACGCCCGATCCCACGGTCGTGGACCTCGGCGTCCTCGAGCACGACGGGGCCCGCGGCCTCGAGGAGGCGTTCGAGCAGCTGCACCGCTCGCGCCGGTGGTTCTCCCCCGTCGTGCGCGACGGCCGGCTCGTCGGCGTCCTCACGCGCCTGGGCGCGCTGCGCTCGTCGATCTACCAGCCCGCGCTCGACGCCGACGGCCGGCTGCGCGTCGCGGCGGCGGTCGGCATCAACGGCGACGTGAAGGCCAAGACCGCCGAGCTGCTCGAGGCGGGCGTCGACGTGCTCGTCGTCGACACGGCGCACGGGCACCAGCGCAAGATGCTCGACGCGCTCGGCGCCGTCCGCTCGCTCGACCCGCAGGTGCCGGTCGTGGCGGGCAACGTGGTCACCGCCGAGGGGGTGCGCGACCTCGTCGAGGCGGGCGCCGACATCGTCAAGGTCGGGGTGGGCCCCGGCGCGATGTGCACCACGCGCATGATGACCGCCGTCGGGCGGCCGCAGTTCTCCGCCGTGCTCGAGTGCGCCGCGGAGGCCCGCCGCCTGGGCCGGCACGTGTGGGCGGACGGCGGCGTGCGGCACCCGCGCGACGTCGCGCTCGCGCTCGCGGCCGGTGCGTCGCAGGTCATGGTCGGGTCCTGGTTCGCGGGCACCTACGAGTCGCCGGGCGACATGCACACCGACGAGCAGGGGCGCCGCTACAAGGAGTCGTTCGGGATGGCCTCCGCGCGTGCCGTCGCCGCCCGCACGCGCGGCGGGTCCGCGTTCGACCGGGCCCGCAAGGCGCTCTACGAGGAGGGCATCAGCTCGTCGCGGATGTACCTCGACCCGCAGCGCCCGGGCGTCGAGGACCTCATCGACCACATCACGTCCGGCGTGCGGTCGGCGGCCACCTACGTGGGCGCGACGACGCTCGAGGAGCTGCACGAGCGCGCGACGGTGGGCATCCAGTCGGCGGCCGGCTACGAGGAGGGGCGCCCCCTGCCCCTCGGGTGGTGACGGTGCGGCCCGTCCTGGTGCTCACGCACGCCCCGCACGAGGGACCGGGCCGGATCGGCCCCGCGCTCGACGCGCCGTACCGGGTCCGGACCGTGCTCGACGACCCCGAGCCGGCGCTGCCCGCGCTCGACGACGTCGCCGGGCTGGTCGTGATGGGCGGCCCGATGGACGCCGACGACGACCGTGGTCACCCCGGGCTGGCGGCGGAGCGGCGCCTGCTGGCCGGGGCGGTCGAGCAGGGCGTGCCCGTGCTGGCCGTCTGCCTGGGGATGCAGCTGCTCGCGCTCGCGCTCGGCGGACGTCTGCTGCGCCGGGCCGGCTCCGAGATCGGCTTCGCGCCCGTCGACGTCGTCGCGGACGACCCCGTGCTCGGCGCGCTCGGCGCGCGCCCGACGGTGCTGCACTGGCACCACGACCAGGTGGACCTGCCGGCCGGCGCCACGCTGCTCGCGTCGAGCGACGTGACGCCCGTGCAGGCGTTCCGCGCGGGCTCCGCGCTCGGTCTGCAGTTCCACCCCGAGCTGGACCGCCGCATGGTCGACCTCTGGCTGGCGACCCCCGACATGGCGGGCGAGCTCGAGCCCGAGCAGGCCGACGCGGTGCGCGACGGCGCGGACCGGCACCTGCCGGCGTTGCTGCCGGCCGCGGAGAAGGCGTTCGCCGCCTTCGGCGAGCAGGTCCGGGCGCGCGGATGAGCGCCCCGGCAGCCGGCGCGGGCCCCGCGACGCCGCTCGGCGCCCGGGCCGAGCTGGAGGCGCTGGTCCGGCGCGGCATCGACTGGCGCGTCGACCCGTCCCGGGCGCTCCCCCGGCCCGGGGCAGCCCGCCCCGCCGCCGTGCTGGTGCTGTTCGGCGTCCTCGACGACTCCCCCGCGGACGCCGCGGCGCCCGTCGTCGCGCGCGACCTCGACGTCCTGCTGCAGCGCCGCGCCGCCACGCTCGGCCATCACGCCGGGCAGGTCTCGTTCCCGGGCGGCCGCCTCGACCCGGGCGACGCGTCCCCGGAGGCCGCCGCCGTGCGGGAGGCCGTCGAGGAGACCGGCCTGGACCCGACCGGCGTGGACGTGCTCGGGACGCTGGCGCCCCTCGCGCTGCCGGTGAGCGACCACCTCGTGACGCCCGTCCCCGCGTGGTGGTCGCGCCCGTCGCAGGTCGTCGCCGTCGACCACGCCGAGACCGTCGACGTGTTCCGCGTGCCGGTGGCCGACCTCGTCGACCCCGCCCACCGGGCGAGCGTCGTGCACGACCGCGGCGGCGTGCGGGTCCGCACCCCCGCCTTCGAGGTGGCCGGCGTGCTCGTCTGGGGCTTCACCGCCATCGTCCTCGCGCGGATGCTCGACGAGCTCGGCTGGTCGGTGCCGTGGGACCACGGCCGGACCGTCGACCCGTGGTCGTGAGCGGCAGCGCGCGGTGAGCGTCGAGCGCCTCGTGCAGGTCGACGTCGACGAGGCCACCGTGCGCGCGCTCCTGCGGGACCAGCAGCCCGACCTCGCGGACCGTGCGCTGCGGTTCGTCGCGCGCGGCTGGGACAACGCGCTGTGGCGCCTCGGCGACGACCTCGTCGTCCGGCTGCCGGTCCGTGAGGTGGCGGTGCCGCTCGTCACCCACGAGCAGCGCTGGCTGCCCGTGCTCGCGCCGGTGCTGCCCGTGGCGGTGCCCGTCCCGGTCCGGGTCGGCGTCCCCTCGGAGCGCTACCCGTGGCCGTGGAGCGTCGCCCGCTGGGTGGAGGGCGCCCGCGCGGACGCGGGCCCCGTCGAGGGGCGCGCCTCGTGGGCCGACGACCTGGCCGACCTGTTCGTCGCGCTGCACCGGCCCGCCCCCGCGGACGCGCCGGTGAACCCGTACCGCGGGGTGCCTCCGCGCACCCGCCGGGATCCGCTCGTGGAGCGGCTCGCGCACCTCGGCTGGCCCCACGCGTCGGAGGTGCTCGACCGCTTCGACGAGCTCGCCGCCGCGCCCGACCACGAGGGCCCGCCCCTGTGGCTGCACGGCGACCCCCACCCGGCGAACCTCGTCGTACGGGACGGGCGGCTCGTCGCCGCGATCGACTGGGGCGACGTGACGTCGGGCGACCCCGCCTCGGACCTCGCGACCGCCTGGCTGACGTTCGACGCGCCGACGCGCGCCCGCTTCCGTGCCCGCGTCGACGCGGCCTGCGGCTGGGACGACGCGACCTGGCAGCGCGCGCAGGCGTGGGCGGTCCTGCTGTCGGTGGTGCTCCAGCTGCACCCGGAGCAGCACCCGGACCTCGTCGCGACCGGTCGCTTCGCGTGGGAGCAGGCGCGCTCCTAGTGTGACCTGGCTCATAGAGCGCCGGGACTCTGGTCCCAGGTCAGGGCCCTGGTATCG
>NZ_HE978588.1:2412944-2429013 GCF_000312005.1 Cellulomonas massiliensis JC225 | reverse complement strand
CGCCACCGCCACCACCGGCGCCCGCCAGAGCGCGACCGCCTGACACCCCAGAACGCCGGGCCCCCAGGTCCGGCCCGGTCGACGACACCCCCCGGAGGGATCCCCCGGGGGGTGTCGTCGCGTCCGAGGACGGTGCGGGAGGACGGCGTCAGGCGACGGCCGCCACCTGCCGCAGCACGTACTGCAGGATGCCGCCGTTGCGGTAGTAGTCCGCCTCGCCGGGGGTGTCGATGCGCACGACGGCGTCGAACTCGACCGTCTCGCCCGAGGGCTTGGTCGCGGTCACGTGCACGGTGCGCGGCGTCGTCCCCTCGTTGAGCGCCGTGACGCCCGCGATGTCGAACGTCTCGGTGCCGTCGAGCCCGAGGGAGTCGGCCGTCTCGCCCGCGGGGAACTGCAGGGGCAGCACGCCCATCCCGATGAGGTTGGAGCGGTGGATCCGCTCGAACGACTCCGTGATGACCGCCCGGACGCCCAGCAGGCGCGTGCCCTTGGCCGCCCAGTCGCGCGACGAGCCCGAGCCGTACTCCTTGCCGCCGAGGACGACGAGCGGGATGCCCGCGTCCTGGTAGGCCACCGACGCGTCGTAGATGGACGTGTCCTCGCCCGTGAGGAAGTTCCTCGTGAAGCCGCCCTCGGTGCCGGGCACGAGCTGGTTGCGCAGGCGGATGTTCGCGAAGGTGCCGCGGATCATGACCTCGTGGTTGCCGCGGCGCGAGCCGTAGGAGTTGAAGTCGCGGCGCTCGACGCCGTGCTCGGCGAGGTACCGACCGGCAGGGCTGTCGGGCTTGATCGAGCCGGCGGGGCTGATGTGGTCGGTCGTGACCGAGTCGCCGAGCTTCGCGAGGACGCGGGCGCCGCTGATGTCGGTCACCGGCTCGGGCGTCGCCCCCATGCCCTCGAAGTACGGGGGCTTGCGCACGTAGGTCGACTCGGTGTCCCAGGCGAAGGTGCTGCCCTCGGGCGTCTCGAGCGAGCGCCACCGGTCGTCGCCGGCGAACACGTCGGCGTAGTCGTCCGTGAACATCTGGCGGTCGATCGACGCGTCGATCGTCGCCTGCACGTCCTCGGGCGACGGCCAGATGTCGCGCAGGAAGACCGGCTCGCCCGACTCGGTGGTGCCGAGCGGGTCGTTCTCGAAGTCGAAGTCCATCGTGCCGGCGAGCGCGTAGGCGATGACCAGCGGCGGCGACGCGAGGTAGTTCATCTTCACGTCGGGGTTGATGCGGCCCTCGAAGTTGCGGTTGCCCGACAGGACCGAGACCACCGACAGGTCGTGCTCGTTGACGACGGCGGAGACCTCCTCGGGCAGCGGGCCCGAGTTGCCGATGCACGTGGCGCACCCGTAGCCGACGAGGTGGAAGCCGAGCTTCTCCAGCGCGGGCCAGAGCCCGGCCTTCTCGTAGTAGTTCGTCACGACCTGCGAGCCGGGCGCCATCGACGTCTTGACCCAGGGCTTGGCGACCAGGCCCTTCTCCACCGCGTTCCGCGCGAGCAGCGCGGCGGCGAGCATGACGGAGGGGTTGGACGTGTTGGTGCAGCTCGTGATGGACGCGATCACGACGTGCCCGTGGTCGAGCTCGGTGGTCGAGCCGTCCGCGAGGGTCACCGGCACCCGCTTGTGCGGGCGCCGCGCGGAGTCGCCGCCCTCGACGTGCGCCGGCGCGTCGGACGAGTCCGCGTGGGCGCTGGCAGCGATCGGGTCGGACGCGGGGAACGTCTCCTCCACGGACTCGTCGAGCCCCGTGAACGGCGCCGCCTCGTGCGGCGAGACGTAGTCGAGGATCGACGTCGCGAACGACTGCTTCGCCTCGGAGAGCTCGATGCGGTCCTGCGGCCGCTTGGGGCCGGCGATCGACGGGACCACCGTGGACAGGTCGAGCTCGAGGTACTCCGAGTACTCCGGCTCGGCGTAGCCCTCGGCCGTCGGGTCGAGCCAGAGGCCCTGCTCCTTGGCGTACGCCTCGACGAGCGCGAGCTGCTCCTCCGAGCGCCCCGTCAGGCGCAGGTAGTCCAGCGTGACGCCGTCGATCGGGAAGATCGCGCACGTCGAGCCGAACTCCGGGCTCATGTTGCCGATCGTCGCGCGGTTCGCCAGCGGCACCGCCGCGACGCCCTCGCCGTAGAACTCGACGAACTTGCCGACGACGCCGTGCTGGCGCAGCTTCTGCGTGATGGTCAGGACGACGTCGGTGGCCGTCACGCCCGCCGGGATGGAGCCCGTCAGCTTGAACCCGACGACGCGCGGGATGAGCATCGACACCGGCTGGCCGAGCATCGCGGCCTCCGCCTCGATGCCGCCGACGCCCCAGCCCAGCACGCCGAGGCCGTTGACCATCGTCGTGTGGGAGTCGGTGCCGACGCAGGTGTCGGGGTAGGCCTTGCCGTCGCGCACCATCACGACGCGCGCGAGGTACTCGATGTTGACCTGGTGCACGATGCCCGTGCCCGGGGGGACGACCTTGAAGTCGTCGAACGCCGTCTGGCCCCAGCGCAGGAACTGGTAGCGCTCGCGGTTGCGCTGGTACTCGAGCTCGACGTTGCGCTCGAAGGCGTCGGGACGCCCGGCGACGTCGATCTGCACGGAGTGGTCGATGACCATCTCGGCCGGCGCCAGCGGGTTGATGCGGGTCGGGTCGCCGCCGAGCTCGACGACGGCCTCGCGCATGGTGGCGAGGTCGACGACGCACGGCACGCCCGTGAAGTCCTGCATGATCACGCGCGCCGGCGTGAACTGGATCTCCGTGTCCGGCTCGGCGGCCGGGTCCCAGGCCGCGAGCGCCCGGACGTGGTCGGCGGTGATGTTGGCGCCGTCCTCGGTGCGCAGGAGGTTCTCGGCGAGCACCTTGAGGCTGAACGGCAGCCGCTCGAGCCCCGGCACCGCGGCGAGGCGGTACACCTCGTAGGAGGTCCCACCGACCTCGAGTGTGCCCTTCGATCCGAAGCTGTCCGTGCTCACGTGCGCGCTCCTTCGCTGGCGAGTCGGCCGGGTGCTGGGGGCCTCCGGCGCGGCGGTGCTCCTCCAGCCTAGGGCCGGTGTCCGCCGCCATATATCTTGATGTCAAGATACGTCATCCACCCCGCCCGTGTCGAACCGCGGGACCCGGCGCGCCGGCCGGCCCGGACCGGTCCGCGGGGTCCCGGCGCGGCACGACCCCCGGGGCTCGAGGCCGTCCGGGGGTCGCGGTCCGCTGGTCGTCGGCGCGGGGCCGACGACGTCACTCGCGGTGCGCCGCGTCGTACGCGTCCTGCGCCTTGCGCTCTGCCTCGATGGCGCGCTCGTGCGCGCGCAGGTCGTACTCGGGCGTGCCGCTCCTGTGCAGCCACTGGGTCGTCGCGCGCTTCGCCTCGGCCAGCGTGCGGGCGGTGCTGTCCTCGCTCACGTCTGCTCCTTCCGATGCCGTCGCCGGCCCGGGCCCCGGGCCTGCTCCACGCTAGGCCGCGGGGGGCGGCGTCGCATCCGCGTGGCGGGGCGGACGCGTCGGCGGACGGGTCAGCCGCGCGTCAGCACCGCCACGGCCTCGAGGTGGTGCGTCATCGGGAACAGGTCCCAGCCCTGGACGCGGTCGAGCGCGTAGCCGTGTCCCGCGAGCAGCGCGACGTCCCGCGCCAGCGCGGCGGGGTCGCACGCGACGTAGACGACGCGGGCGGGACCCAGCGCGGCGAGAGCGTCGACGGTGGCCCGCCCGGCACCGCTGCGCGGCGGGTCGAGCACGACGACGTCCGGCCGCCCCACGTCGACGCCGTCGCGGCCCTGCAGCGCCCGGCGCACGTCGCCCGCGTGGAGCGTGACCTGCGGGCGGTCGTGCACGTTGCGGCGCGCGTCGCGCACGGCCCGGGCGTCGCCCTCGACCGAGGTGACGCGGCCCCGCTCCCCCACGGCGTCCGCGAGCGGCAGGGTGAACAGGCCGGCGCCCGAGTACAGGTCGAGCACCGTGCCGCCGCCCACGTCGCCGACCCCGTCGAGGACCTCGCCGACGAGCACGTCGGGGGCCCGCCGGTGGACCTGCCAGAAGCCGGCGCCGGCCACCCGGTAGACGTACCCCGGGCCCACCTCCACGCGCTCCCGGACCGACGAGCGCGCGTGCGGACGGGCGTCGACCCGCCCGCGGCGCAGGTCGAACGGCGCGCCGTCGAGCAGGACGAGAGGGCTGTCACCGCCGACCGGCGCCACGGCCTCGACGCGCGCGCCGGGCGCCCAGCGGCGGCCGAACAGGTCGAGCGCCGCGATCTCCTCGACGGCGAGCGGCATGGACGGCAGCGCGTGCACGTCGTGCGAGCGGAAACCCCGCATGCCGAGCCGGCCGTCACCGTCGGCGACCAGATCGACGCGCGTGCGCCACGCCAGCCCGCCGCGCTCGTCGTCCTGCGGGGCACCGAGCACCGTCACCGGGCGGTCGTCGTGCGCCAGCCGGCGCAGCTGCTCGGCCAGGACGGCCGCCTTCCAGTCCCGCTGCGCGGGCAGGGCGACGTGCCCGAGCTCGCCGCCCCCGACGCCGCCCGGCCCGGCCTCGGGCCACGGCGACGCCACCCGGTCGGGCGAGGCGTCGAGCACCTCCACCGCGTCGGCCCGCCAGAACCGCGCGTCCTCGCCCGCCTCGGTCAGCCGGGCGCGCACGCGCTCGCCGGGCAGCGCGTGCCGCACGAACACGACGCGGCCGTCGAGGCGCGCGACGCAGTGCCCGCCGTGCGCGACCGGCCCCACCTCGAGCTCGACGAGCCCCTCGCCGGCGGCCACGCTCACAGCCCCAACGGCGGGCGCACCGTGTCCTCCAGCCCCGTCTGCCCGGCGGACGACGCGAGCTGCCACGGCACCGACGCCACGACCACCCCCGGCGTGAACAGCAGACGGCCCTTGAGCCGCAGCGCGCTCTGGTTGTGCAGCAGGTGCTCCCACCAGTGCCCGACGACGTACTCCGGGATGTAGACGACCACGAGGTCGCGCGGGCTCTCGCGGCGCACCGAGCGCACGTAGGTGAGCACCGGGCGCGTGATCTCGCGGTAGGGCGAGTCGAGCACCTTGAGCGCGACGGGCAGGTGCAGCGCCTCCCACTCCTGGCGCAGCTGCTCGACCTCCTCCGGCTCCACGCCGACCGTGACGGCCTCGAGGATCGAGGGCCGCGACGCCCGGGCGTACGCCAGCGCACGCATGGTCGGCTTGTGCAGGCGCGAGACGAGCACGATGGCGTGCACGCGGCTGGGGAGCGCGCGGTGGGCGTCGGCCTCCGAGCCGAGCGCGAGCTCCGCACGGACCTGCTCGTAGTGCCGGTGCACGCCCTGCATCGCGACGTACACGACGACCATCGCGAGGATCGCGATCCAGGCCCCGTGCGTGAACTTCGTCAGCAGGACGACGACGAGCACGGTGCCCGTCATCGCGAGGCCGACGGAGTTGATGACGCGCGAGCGCTTCATCCGGGCGCGCGCCGCCGGCTCCGGCTCGGTGCGCAGCGCGCGCGTCCAGTGCCGCACCATGCCGGTCTGGCTCAGCGTGAACGAGACGAACACCCCGACGATGTAGAGCTGGATGAGGCGCGTGACCTCGGCGTCGAAGGCCCAGATCAGCACGATCGCCGCTCCCGCGAGCGTGAGGATGCCGTTCGAGAACGCGAGCCGGTCGCCGCGGGTGTGCAGCTGGCGCGGCAGGTAGCCGTCCCGGGCCAGGATCGACCCCAGCACGGGGAACCCGTTGAACGCGGTGTTCGCCGCGAGCACGAGGATGAGGCCGGTGACGACGGCGACGAGGACGAACATCACGGGCAGCCCGTCGAACACCGCGCCGGCGAGCTGGCTGATCACCGGGTGCTGGACGTAGCCGTCGCCGACCGGCACGCCGTCGCGCAGCAGCTGCTCCGCCGGGTCGTCGGCGAACGTCACGCCGGTGACCTTGGCGAGCATGAGGATCGACATGATCATCGCGATCGAGATGCTGCCGAGCAGCGCGAGCGTGGTCGCGGCGTTGCGCGACTTCGGCTTGCGGAACGCCGGGACGCCGTTGCTGATCGCCTCCACGCCGGTGAGCGCGGCGCAGCCGGACGCGAACGAGCGCAGCACGAGGAAGAAGCCGGCGAGGCCGACGAGCCCCTGCTCGAAGCCGGGCTCCGACGCGACGTCGAGGCCGGCGCTCTCCGCCAGCGGCAGGGTGCCGGTGAAGTACCGCACGGCCCCGAACACGGCGACGGACCCGATCGCGAACATGAACAGGTACACGGGCACGGCGAACGCGCGGCCGGACTCCTTGACGCCGCGCAGGTTCGCGAGCGTGAGCAGCACGACGAGGGCGATCGCGAACTGCGCCTCGTGGCCGCGCAGCGCGGGCAGCGCCGTCGCGGCGTACTGCGCGCCCGACGAGATCGACACGGCGACCGTGAGCACGTAGTCGACCAGCAGCGCGCTGGCGACGGTGACGCCCGCGCGGGGCCCCAGGTTGACGGTCGCGACCTCGTAGTCGCCGCCGCCCGAGGGGTACGCGTGCACGTTCTGCCGGTAGGACGCGACGACCGTGATCATGACGATCGCGACGGCCAGGCCGACCCACGGGGAGATCGTCAGCGCGGACAGGCCCGCCAGCGAGAGGGTCAGCAGGATCTCGTCGGGCGCGTACGCGACCGACGACAGGGCGTCCGAGGCGAAGATCGGCAGCGCGATCCGCTTCGGCAGCAACGTGTGGCCGAGCTTGTCGCTGCGGACGGGCCGTCCGAGCAGCAGACGCTTGGCGGCATCACCGATGTCCGACACGAGCGCCCATGCTAGGCCCGCCGGGGCGCCCGGGCAGCACGCGACGACGCGGGACCGACGGCGGGCACCGGCCGGGCGCGCGGGTATAGCGTTCCGCGTTGTGCACTTCGTGATCATGGGCTGCGGCCGCGTGGGCGCCACGCTCGCGGTGACGCTCGAGGAGAGCGGCCACTCGGTCGCCGTCATCGACCAGAACCCCGACGCGTTCCGCCGCCTCGAGCAGGGGTTCGGCGGCAACAAGGTGACGGGGCTGGGCTTCGACCGCGACACCCTGCGCACCGCCGGCATCGAGGACGCGTTCGGCTTCGCGGCCGTCTCCGACGGCGACAACTCCAACATCCTTGCCGCCCGCGTCGTGCGCGAGACGTTCGGCGTCGACAACGTCGTCGCCCGCATCTACGACCCGCACCGCGCGGAGATCTACCAGCGCCTCGGCATCCCGACGGTCGCGACGGTCCGCTGGACGGCGCACCAGGTGCTCAGCCGGATCCTGCCCATCGGCACGAGCGACGAGTACCGGGACGCGTCCGGCCAGCTCTCGCTCGCCCAGGTGGACGTCCACGACGCGTGGGTCGGCCGGCCGGTGCGGGCGCTGGAGGAGGCGTCGGGCGCGCGCGTCGCCTACCTCACGCGCTACGGCGACGGCGTCCTGCCGACCGCCACGACCGTGCTCCAGGAGAACGACGTGGTCCATGCGCTGTTCCGGGTCGACGACGCCGCCTTCGTCGAGCGCGTCCTCACCTCCGCCCCGGTGGTGACCGAGTGAGGGTCGTCATCGCCGGCGCGGGCTCGGTCGGGCGCTCGATCGCCCGCGAGCTGCTCGCCCACCAGCACGAGGTGACGCTCATCGACCGGCAGCCCTCGGCGATGCGGGTGTCGCAGGTCGCCGAGGCGGACTGGATCCTCGCCGACGCGTGCGAGCTGCCGACGCTGCGGGAGGCCGCGACCGACCAGGCGGACGTGGTCGTCGCCGCGACCGGCGACGACAAGGCGAACCTCGTCATCTCGCTGCTGGCCAAGACCGAGTTCGGCGTGCCCCGCACGGTGGCGCGCGTGAACAACCCGAAGAACGAGTGGATGTTCGACGAGGCGTGGGGCGTGGACGTCGCCGTCTCGACGCCGCGCATCATGACGGCGATGGTCGAGGAGGCCGTGACCGTCGGCGACCTCGTGCGGATCTTCACGTTCCACCAGTCGCGGGCCGACATCCTCGAGATCACCCTGCCGGACGAGTCGCCGCTGGTGGGCCTGCGCGTCGGTCAGGTCGAGTGGCCGCAGGACACCGTGCTGGCGTGCATCGTGCGGGACGTGCGCCCGATCGCGCCCAGCCCCGACGACACGCTCGAGGGGCACGACGAGCTGCTGTTCGTCACGGGGCGGGACGCGGAGCTGTCGGACCTGGAGAAGCTGCTCGCCCACGGACCAGCCTCCAGCTGACCCACAGGGCGAGCACCGTCAGGGGCAGACCCATCGCGAGCTTCGCGGTGCCCAGCGCCACGACCTGCCCGGACAGGTAGAGCGGCACCTGCACCAGCAGGCGCAGCGCGAACATCGCGACCCACGGCCACGTCGCCCACGTGTACCGGCGCAGCAGCACCGGGTCGCGGCGCCACGCGACCGCGCCGGACCACGCGCCGGTCGCGATCGGGCCCTCCTTCGAGAACAGCCCCATGACCAGCCCGACGAACGGCCAGCGGACGAGGATCGAGGCCAGCGTGCCGACGAGGTACGCGACGTTGACCCACAGGCCGTAGGCGAAGTAGTCCTCCGCGCGGCCGGTGCGCCACGCCCACACCACGCCGATGCCGACCCCCAGCAGCCCGGAGAAGGCCTGGCTGGGCGACTGGCGCTGCGCGAGCCGGGCGACGACCGCGACGACGGCGGCGGCGCCGGCACCGAGCAGCGCGGGCACCAGGCGCTGGCCCGAGGCGATGTAGACGACGACGAACAGGACGCCCGGCAGGACGGACTCCACCACGCCCCGCACGCCGCCCACCGCGTCGGCCGCCGAGAACTGCTGCGCCCCGATCGCCCGCATGCCGCGCGCGGGCGCGTCCTCCGGCGGGACGACGTCGGCCACCACGTCGGCCGGGGTGCCCGCGGCGGGCGCGCCGCGCTCCCCCTCCTGCGGCGCCGGCCGGTGCGTCGGGTCACTCACCGGGACGCGGCCGCAGCTCGTAGGCGGGGTTGAAGACCGTCTTGCGGCCACCGACGACGCACACCATGCCCTCGGCCTGCAGCCGGCGGCCCGGCGCGATGCCGGCGATCTCGCGACGGCCGAGCCAGACGAGGTCGAGCGCGCCGCTGCCGTCGTACAGCTCGGCCTCGACGGCGGGGACGCCCTCGCGCGGGCGCAGGGTGACCGAGCGGATGACGCCGGCGACGCGCGCCCGGGAGCGGTTCGCCAGGGCCTCGACCGGCGTGCACCCGGTCCAGCGCACCGCGTCGGCCCGCTCCTCGTGCGCCTCGATCTCGGCCTGGGAGGCGACGAGGTCGTGCAGCTTCTCGCGCAGGGTCACCGGATCTCCGTGATCTCGGGACCGCGCGTGAGCGGGTCGAACGCGGGCTTCTCGGTCGCGGCGGGCGCACCGGGCTGGCCGGGCAGCGTGAGCGCGAGCAGGTCGCGCGGCGGGCGCGCGTCCGCGCCGCGGACCACGACGACGCCGGCGAACAGGTCCTCCAGGGTGGCCGCCCGCTCGGGGTCGACCGCGGCGTGACCCGTGAACACGCCGCGCAGGAACCAGCGCGGGCCGTCGACGCCGACGAACCGGGCGGGCCGGTGGCCGGTGCGGCCCTCGGCGGTGCGGATCGGCAGACGCGCGAGCAGCTCGCGGCCGAACGGGCCCGGCAGGTCGTCGACCGAGCCGCCCTCGCGCTCGACCGACTCGGCGAGCTCCGCGCGGATCTCGTCCCAGATGCCCTCGGACCGCGGCGCCGCGTACGCCTGCAGCGTCACGGTGGACCCGTCGATGCCGATGGTGACCGACGAGACGACGTTCGTCGTCCGGTCGACCTCCATGCGCAGCTCCATCCCGTCGACGCCCGGGACGCGCAGCGCACCCAGGTCGACGCGCGTCCGGTCGTCGTGGGGCTCGTCGGAGTCCCACGGACCGCGCTCTCGCGCCGGGGCGGCGGGGGCCGCCTCGACCTCCTCGACGCCGTCGACGGCGCCCTCGGGGGCGTCGTCCTTCGCGCCGCGCCGGAACAGACCCACAGCTCACTCCTCCTCGGTGCGCACGCGCGCACCCGTTGACCTTCGAGCGTAATCCCGCCGCGGCGGGCGACCTAGCCGGGCCGGACCTGCTCGCCCGGCTGCTCGGCGAGCGCCGCACGCCAGCCGCCGCTGGACCCGAAGCCGCCCTCGCCGCGGTGCGAGCCGGGCAGGCGCTCGACCTCGACGAAGCGCGCGTGCTCCACGCGCTGCACGACGAGCTGCGCGACGCGGTCGCCGCGGTGCAGCTCGATCGCCTCGGCGACGTCGGTGTTGAGCAGCGTCACCGAGATCTCCCCGCGGTAGCCCGCGTCGACGGTGCCCGGCGCGTTGACGATCGTGAGGCCGTGGCGCGACGCGAGCCCCGAGCGCGGGTGCACGAAGGCGGCGTAGCCGTCGGGCAGGGCGATGGCGACGCCGGTCGGGACGGTCACCCGCCCCTGCGGCGGGACCACGACGTCGACGCGGGTCACCAGGTCGGCGCCGGCGTCGCCCGGGTGGGCGTACGACGGGACGGGTAGGTCCGGGTCGAGACGCAGGAGCAGGACCTCGAGGCTGGCGTCGGTCACGGGGCCCGACCCTACCGGTCGTCCGCGCGCCGTCCGGTGCGGGGCGCGCCCCCGGCGGGTGGGATCCTGGGGGCATGCCCGACGACGCCCCTGCGCCGCTGCCCGCCCCCGCTCCCCGTGCCGGGGGTCCGACCGCCGACGCCGCGCCGGCGTTCGCCGAGCGGCTGTGGCCCGGCCCGGGCGGCTGGGTGCTCGTCGGGGCGGTGGTCGTGATGGTCACGGTCGTCCTGGTGCCGCTCGGCTCCGTCGCCGCCGTGCTCGGCCTGCTGACCGGAGCCCTCCTCGCGGCTGTCGGCGTCGTGCTCCTCACGCCCCGGGTGGAGGTGCGCTCCGGCGAGCTGCTCGCGGGCCCGGCGCACGTGCCGCTCGAGCTGCTGGGCGAGGCGCGCGTGCTGGCGGGCGAGGAGCTGCGCCACGCGCTCGGCCCGGGCCTCGACGCCCGCGCGTACCTCTGCCTGCGCGGGTGGGTCCGCACCGCGGTGCGCGTCGAGCTGTGCGACCCGCAGGACCCGACGCCCTACTGGGTGGTGTCGACCCGGCGCCCGGAGCAGCTGGTCGCCGCGCTGCGGGCCGGCCGCTGACCCGGCAGCCGCCCCCGGCCGTGACCCACGACGCCGAGGACGACGACGGCCGCCGCCCCCGTGGGGGCGACGGCCGTCGGTGAGCAACGCCGGGGCGCTGCGGAGGTCGTGGGGTCAGGCGGCGCACTCCGTGCACACCGGGGCACCGTCGCGCTCGTAGGCGAGCTGGCTGCGGTGGTGCACGAGGAAGCAGCGGGAGCACGTGAACTCGTCGGCCTGGCGGGGAAGGACACGGACCGAGAGCTCCTCACCGGAGAGGTCCGCGCCCGGGAGCTCGAACCCCTCGGCGGCCTCGGTCTCGTCCTCGTCCACCACGCCCGAGTTCTTGTCGGACCGGCGCGCCTGGAGCTCCTGGAGCGAGTCCTCGCTCAGGTCCTCGTCGGTCTTGCGCGGGGCGTCGTAGTCGGTTGCCATCGGCGGCGTCACACTCCGGTACTGGGCGGGATCTGTACGCGGGATCAATGCGTGGGTGACGCCGTTTGTTCCCGTGCGCGCCGGATTCTGCATCACTTCCCACCCGCACGCCAACACGAACACCTGCCCAGTTCGCGGCGACGCCGGCGCGGGGGGTGCCAGCACCCCCACGCTCAGTCGTCCGCGTCGGCGTCCGCCTCCTCCAGCACGGCGACGAGCGCGGTGGCCGAGCCGGGCGGCCCGGCGACCACCATGCGGCTGTCGGCACGCCTCCCGCGCAGCCCCGTGACCGTGGCCCCGGCCTCCGTGGCGACGAGCGACGCCGCCGCGAGGTCCCACGGCTGCAGCCCTCGCTCGTAGTACAGGTCGACACGTCCCGCCGCGACGGCGCACAGGTCGAGCGCCGCCGAGCCGGCGCGGCGGATGTCCCGCACCCGGGGCAGCAGCTCGGTGAGCACGCGGGCCTGCGCCGCGCGCCGGGCGGCGCGGTACCCGAAGCCCGTCGAGACGAGGCTGTCGGCGAGCGGGACCGCGTCGCGCACGCGCAGCGTCCGGCCGTGCTCGGGCAGCACGCCGTCGCGGTGCAGGCGCTCCTCGGCGCCCAGCCCGAGGCCCGCCGTGAACGTGCGTCCGTCCGCGGGCGCGTGCACGCAGCCCGCGAGGACCGTCCAGGTCTGCGGGTCCGGGCGTGCGCCGTCATCACGGACGACCGCGACCGAGACCGACCACGCGGGCAGCCCGTACAGGTAGTTCGTCGTGCCGTCGATCGGGTCGACGACCCACGTGAGGCCGCTCGTCCCGGCGACGTCGTCGCCCTCCTCCCCCAGCACGCCGTCGTCCGGGCGCAGCGCCGCGAGCCGCCGGCGCAGCAGCTGCTCGACCGCGAGGTCCATCTCGGTCACGACGTCCTGCGGGCTCGACTTCGTCGCCGCGACGGCGAGGTCGTCCGGCCGTCCCTCGTGCGCGAGGCGGCCGGCCTCGACCGCGACCGTCCGGGCGACCTGCAGCAGCTCGCGCACCAGCGCCTCGTCCGTCGTCATGCCGTCCATCCTGCCCCGGTGCCGCGCCACGGACCCGGCGCGTTGAGCCGGTAGCGCAGCGCCAGCAGCCGCAGCGCGAGGATGCCGACCACGATGCCGACCTCCCACGCGACGGTGAGCGCGCCGAGCGACCAGAGCACCGCCAGCACGGACGCCCCCAGGAGCGCCGGCAGGGCGTACAGCTGGCGGTGGTGCAGCACGACGGGCACCTCGCCGGTGAGGATGTCGCGCAGGACGCCGCCGCCGACCCCCGTCACCAGCCCGACGATCACCGCGGCGACGAGCGTCGTCCCGTGCTCGAGCCCCTTGACGGCGCCCACCACGGTGAACACGGCGAGCGCCCCGGCGTCGAGCAGGATGATGACGCGGCGGGCCCGCTCCAGCCGCGGGTGCAGGAAGTACATCGTGAGCCCGCCGAACAGCGCCGTCACGACGAGCCGCCAGTCGGAGACCCCGACGGGCGGGGTCGCGCCGATGAGCACGTCGCGCATGACGCCGCCGCCGAGACCGGCGGCCCAGCCCAGCACGAGGATGCCGAACACGTCGAACTGCTTGCGGACCGCGGCGAGGGCGCCCGCCATCGCGGCGACGTAGACGCCGACGGTCTCGAGGACGGGCTGCATCGGCAGGTCGGCGAGCGGCACGGGAGCATCATCGCGCGCCCGGCGGGGCGGCGGGCTCGCGGCACACCGCGCGGCATCCGCCGCGTCGCGCGGAGGAGGTGGCACCCTCGTGGCGAGGTACTGGGAGGTCCGATGGATGAGCTCGAGCTGGTGGGTCTGCACGACGACGGCGAGCACCTGGTGCTCGCGCGACCGGGTGGCGGCTCGTTCCGGCTGCGCATCGACGAGCCGCTGCGCGCGGCCGTCCGGCGCGACCGTCCCCAGCTGGAGCAGCTGCGGGCGGAGGGTGCCGGCACGCTGAGCCCGCGGGAGATCCAGACGCGCATCCGCGCGGGTGCGACCGCGCAGGAGGTGGCGGACGCGAGCGGCCTGCCCGTCGAGCACGTGCGGCGCTACGAGGGCCCCGTCCTCGCCGAGCGCGAGTACGTCGCCGAGCAGGCGCGGGCGTCGCGCGTCGGCCGCGACCGGGACGCGCCCGCGCTGGGCGACCTCGTCACCGACCGGCTCGCGACCCGCGGCGTGGACCCGGCGAGCCTGTCGTGGGACGCCGCGCGCGAGGGCACCGGCCCGTGGATGGTGCTGGCCCGCTTCCGCGTCGGCGACGCCGAGCACGAGGCCCGGTGGACCTTCGACCCGAGCGCCCGCACGGTCACGGCGGACGAGGACGAGGCGCGCTGGCTGTCCGAGACGGAGCTCGACGAGGCGACCTCGCCGCGCCGTCACCTGTCGGCGGTCCGGGACGTCGTCTTCGACTTCCAGGGCTCGCACCCCACGCCGCGCGAGCCCGAGCCGGCCCCGGAGCCGTCGCCGGAGGCGGCCACGGAGGCGCTGCTGGACGACCTGCGCGGGCGCCGGGGCGTGCGCCAGGCGGTCGACGAGGAGGACGACGGCGAGGAGTTCGAGGGCTTCGGCCCGCAGCACGCCTTCGACTTCGCGCGGCTCGAGTCCGAGGTGCCCGGCGCTCACGCCGCGGACGCGGACCCGGAGCAGGAGGCGCGGATCCTCGTCGTCCCCACGGCCGAGCGGGAGCCGGAGCCCGACCCCGAGCCGGAGCCGGACACCGAGCGGCCCCGCTCGCGGCGCGGCCGCGCCAAGGTGCCGAGCTGGGACGAGATCGTCTTCGGGGCCCGCCCGGAGTAGCGGGTCAGCCGGCGGCCTCGTCCAGCGTCTGCGGGCTGGGCGACGCCGCCCGGGCGCTGCGTGCCGTCTGCTGCCGCATGTGGTGGCGCCGGCAGAGCACCTCGTAGGCGACGACGTCGTCGACCCCCACGTCGCCGACGACGACCTGCTCGCCCTCGGTGACCATGAGGCCGCCCACGGTGCGCGCGTTGTGCGTCGCACGGCGGCCGCACCAGCACAGCGCCTGGACCTGGAGGACCTCGACGCGGTCCGCGAGCTCGACGAGGCGCGCGGAGCCCGGGAAGAGCCGGGTGCGGAAGTCGGTGGTGATGCCGAACGCGTAGACGTCCACCCCGAGCTCGTCGACCACGCACGCGAGCTGCTCGACCTGCTCGGCGGAGTAGAACTGCGCCTCGTCGGCGACGAGGTAGTCGACGACGGCGCCGTGCGTGCGGCGCTCGACGACGTCGTCCCAGAAGCTCGTGGTGTCCAGCACCTCGACGGCCGGCTGCACGAGGCCGAGACGCGAGGAGATCGTCGCGGCGCCCGCCCGGTCGTGCCGCGTGTACAGGACGCCCTGGCGCCCGCGCGCGGCGTGGTTGTGGTGCGTCTGAAGCGCGAGCGTGGACTTGCCGCAGTCCATCGTCCCGGAGAAGAACACGAGCTCGGCCATCCTCAGCCCTCCACGACCAGGCAGGGCACGAGCATCTCGGCCGGCGTGAGCGAGCCGTGCACCCCGACGAGCTCGAGCGACGCGGGCGTCTGCGTGCGGGAGTCGACGACGGTCGCGCGACCCGTGGTGGCGACCACCACGTCCCCGACGACCGGCGCGACGCGCGCCGTCACCTCCCCGAACCACCCCTCGTCGGTGGCCTGCGCGCGCGTGCGCACCACCGCGTGCTCCCCCAGGTGCCCGGCCCAGCGCGCCGCGACGGCCGCCGGGTCGGCGCCCTCGCGCAGGTGCAGGTGCAGCGCGCGGGGCTCCCCCGCGACGAGCGCGACGTCCTCGCCCAGCACGGGGTCGCCGGCGACGTCCCAGCGGTGGGCCCGGTCGACGTCCACCATCCCGTGGTCGGCGGTGACGACGATCGTCGTGCCGCGCGGCACGCTGCGCGCCAGCCGCCCGAGCTCCGCGTCCAGCTCGGCGAGCGCGTCGCCCCACGCCATCGACGACCAGCCGTGGTGGTGGCCCGCCTTGTCCACGTCGCCCCAGTACAGGTACGCGACCCCCGGGCTGCGCAGCGCCCGGACGCACGCGTCGACCCGGTCCGCGAGGGACTCCGCCGGCAGGTACTCGGCGCCGCGCAGCGCCGCGCGCGTGAGGCCCGACTGGGCGAAGCGCTGCGGCCCGGCGCTCCAGACGCGGGTGCCGGCGGCGACGAGCCGCTCGAAGACGGTGGGCTCGGGCTGCCAGGCCCGCGCGTCCGGCAGGTCCGTCCACGAGACGAGGTTGCCCAGGCGCCCGGTCGCGGGGTCGCGGACCGTGTAGCCGAGCATGCCCGTCGTGCCCGGGGTCGACCCCACCCCGAACGTGCCGAGCGCGGCGGCGGTCGTCGACGGGAAGGTGCTCGTGAGCGGCCCCGGGCCGTCCCCGAGGCGCCGACGCAGGAACGGGGCGTGACCGGCCCGCTCCTCGAGGTTGAGGTGGCCGAGACCGTCCACCAGGACCACGCAGACGCGCTCGGCGTCGGGCAGCCCCAGCAGGTCGCGCGCGGCGCCCGCGCCGGGCAGGCCGGCGGCGTCCAGGTCGGCGCCGACGCTGGCCGCGACGGCG
>NZ_HE978588.1:2367667-2412612 GCF_000312005.1 Cellulomonas massiliensis JC225 | reverse complement strand
CGCGCTCATCGGGCGCGCGCGCTCGCGGCGGACAGGGCGCGCGCGAACTGCGCGGCCGCCCGGACGTGCTCCGCGCCCTCGGCGGCGGCGCTCACCCGGACGACGACGTCGTCGGGCGTCAGCGTGCCCGTCAGGCCGTGGTCCGCCTCGCAGGACGGGTCGGCGCAGCCGGCGGGCTCGAGGTCGATGCGCGAGACCGCGCCCCACCCGATCGCCAGCGTCAGCTCGGAGGCCGGCTCGCCGGGACGGTGCTCGGCAGGGTTCCCGACGACGTGCGTGACCGCGACGGAGCGCAGCTCGCTCAGCGGCACGGACTCCGTCGTCGCCGACGCGCTCGCGGACGGGTGCTCGGAGTCGGCGGGGTGGTCGTCGACGTGGGCGCACAGCAGCCGGGTCGGCGTCAGGACGAGCACCGTGACGTGCCGCCGCACCTCGGCGGCGTCGAACGTCGTCTCGGGGTGGACCAGGTGCGCGGTGACCGGCTCGTCGGCGAGCGCCAGGTCGAGCACGTCCGAGACGAGCTGCGGGTAGTACCCGGCGCGCAGCAGGTCGTCGTGCAGGGAGACGGAGGAGGCAGGCACCGGACCATCCTTCCACCCCGGCCGGGCTGCCGGGTCCCGACGGGCGCGCCGGGCTCAGGAGGCCGCGAGCCGCCGGGTCACGTCCGCCCGGTCGGCGGGCGCCAGCGTCGCGCGCGCCGACAGCACGCGCGCCCCCGTGCCGGAGACCACGACCGGGTTGAGCTCGAGCGAGCGCAGCTCCGGCAGCTCGTCCGCGAGCAGGGCGACCCGTGCCACGACGTCCTCCAGCGCGCCGACGTCGACGGCCGGCAGGCCGCGGTACCCGAACAGGCGCGCGGACGCGCGGGTCGAGCGCACGAGCTCCGCCACCTCCACGTCCGTGAGCGGGGGCACGGCGTACGCGACGTCGCCGAGCAGGTCGCTCGCGTCGCCGGCCAGGCCGAAGCTGACGAGCGGGCCGAAGAGCGGGTCCTCGACGGTGCGCAGCACGCAGGAGACGCCCCGCTCGACCATGCGCTGCACCTCCAGGGGTGCGCCCTCGACCGGCGGGTAGGAGGTCGCGAGCGCCAGCACCTGCTCGACGTCCGCACGCAGCTCGGCCTCGTCGCCCACGTCGAGCCGCACGCCGCCGAGGTCCGCCCGGTGCCGCAGCGCCGGGACGGTGCTCTTGAGCGCGACGGGCCAGCCCGCCTCCGCCGCGGCGCGCACGGCCTCGTCGGCGTCGTGCACCGCCCACGCGGGCTCGACGCGCACGCCGACCGCGCCGAGCAGCTCCGACGTCCGCGCGGGGTCCAGCACGAGCGGGCCCGCCTCGGGGCTCCACCAGGACGCGACGAGGCGGCGCGCGGCGCGGGGGTCGGCGTCGGCCGGGTGGGCCGGCGTGCCCCGGTCGCCCGCCCGCCAGACGGCGTACCGCGCGGCGTGGCCGAGCGCGGTCGCCGCGTCCTCGGGGGTCGGGTAGGCCGGGACCGTGCACGGGCGCCCGTCCGGGTCGTCGGCCGTCAGGTCCTCGGTGACGCCGCGCAGGCCCAGCACGCAGGCCGCGGTGGTGCGGCCCCTCGTCGCGGCGTGCCGAGCCACCGCCGCCACGAGGGCCGCGCTCGGCGGGCACACCGTGGGGACGTGCATGACGAGCACGACGTCGACGTCCTGGGCCGCGTAGACGGCGGCGACGGCCTCCTCGACCGCCTCGGGCGGCGCGTCCTGGGCGACGACGCGCACCGTCGGCCCGACGACGAGGCCGGCCGCCGTCGCCGCCTCCGCCACGAACGCGGCGACGGCCGCCGAGCTGGCCAGCACGGCGGCCCGCCGGCCGGTGGGCACCGGCTGGTGCGCCAGCAGCAGGACGACGTCCAACAGCTGGGTCGTGGAGTCCACGCGGATGACGCCCGAGCGGCGCATCACCTCGTCGAGGGTGCGCGCCGGCGCGTGCGTGGCCCGGACCGTGTGGCCGGGCGGCGCGGTCTGCCCCGAGCGTCCGGCGGTGGCGACCACGACGGGCTTCAGCTGCGCGAGCCGGCGGGCGACGCGGCCGAACTTGCGGGGGTTGCCGATCGACTCGAGGTAGAGGCCGACGACGTCCGTCCCGTCGTCGGCCGCCCAGTACTGCATGAGGTCGTTGCCGGACACGTCGGCGCGCTGGCCGGCGGAGACGAGCTCCGCGAGCCCGAGCCCGCGCTCGGCGACACCCTCGAGGAACGTGACCGCGACGGGCGCCGACTGGCAGAACAGGCCCACCCGGCCCGGCGGCGGCACCCGCCGGGCGAGCGAGGCGTTGAGCACGCGACCCGCTCGGGACGCGACGATCCCGTACGAGGCCGGCCCCACCACCCGCATGCCCCGCGCGTGCGCCGCCCGCAGCAGCGCGCGCTGCCGCTCCAGGCCCTCGGGCCCCTGCTCCGCGTAGCCCGCGGAGAGCAGGACGACGCCGTGCACGCCGAGCCGCGCGAGGTCGCGCAGCGCCGCGGCCGCCCGCTCCGGCGGCAGCGCGAGGACCGCGAGCCCCACGGGCGCGGGCACCTCCGCGAGCGCGACGCCTCCGGGCAGCCCCACCGCCCGCACGTCCGCGCCGCCGTCGCGCAGGTGCTCCAGGGCGGCCGCGGCCATCCGGGCGTCGAGGGTGTCCTCCTGCTCCCCCGGGCCGACGACGAGGACGCGCTCGGCGGTCAGGAGCGCGCGCATCGACCGGGCCTCGGCGCGGTGCTCGCGGTCCGCGACCACCGCGAGCGAGCGGTCGGTCGGGTGGATGTCGAACGCGACCTGCACCACGCCGTCCTCGGTGCGCTGCCGGACCTCGAAGCCGGCGTCCCGGAACACTCCGATCATGCGGCCGTTCTGCGGCAGCACCTCGGCGACGAACCGCCGTACCCCGCGCTCGCGCGCGGCCGCCGCGAGGTGCTCGAGGAGCACCGAGCCGATACCGCGCCCCTGGTGCGCGTCCGACACGTTGAACGCGACCTCCGCCGTCTCCGGGTCCACACGGTCGTAGCGGGCGACGCCGATGATGTGCTCGACGTCGTCGTCCTCGGCGCCGTCCGTCACCGCGACGAGCGCCACCCGGTCGACGTGGTCCACCGTGACGAGGTGGCGCAGGTCGCGCTCGGGCAGCCGCTCGAGCGGCGCGAAGAACCGCAGGTACGTGGAGCGCTCGGACTGTGCGACGTGGAAGGCCTGCAGCGCGTCGGCGTCCTCGGGGCGGATGGGCCGGACGTGCGCCGTGCCCCCGTCCTGCAGCACGACGTCGGCCTCCCACCCCGCGGGGTACGGGGCGGGTCGCGCGTCGGCGCCGACGTCGGGCATGAGCGCCAGGCTAGCGGGGGCCGCCCCGCGCGCCGTGGCGGGGCCGGCGCGCGGCGCGCGCGACAATGGAGGGCACGCACGACCCGAGGAGCTCACTGCATGGCGCGCCGCCCCCGCACCCCGGACACCCCGGCCGAGGACTTCGTCGAGCGCATCGTCGACATCGACGTCGGCGCCGAGATGGAGACGTCGTTCCTCGAGTACGCGTACTCCGTCATCTACTCGCGCGCCCTGCCCGACGCCCGCGACGGCCTCAAGCCCGTGCAGCGCCGGATCCTGTTCCAGATGGGCGAGATGGGCCTGCGGCCCGACCGGCCCTACGTGAAGTCCTCGCGCGTGGTCGGCGAGGTCATGGGCAAGCTGCACCCGCACGGCGACGCGGCGATCTACGACGCGATGGTGCGTCTCGCGCAGCCGTTCAGCCTGCGGCTGCCCCTCGTCGACGGCCACGGCAACTTCGGCTCGCTCGACGACGGCCCCGCGGCGGCCCGGTACACCGAGGCGCGGCTCGCCGCGGCGGCCATGGCGATGGTCGCGGACATCGACGAGGACACCGTCGACTTCGTCCCGAACTACGACAACAAGCTCACCCAGCCCGAGGTGCTGCCCGCGGCGATCCCGAACCTGCTCGTCAACGGCGCCTCGGGCATCGCCGTCGGCATGGCGACCAACATGGCGCCGCACAACCTCGTCGAGGTCGTCGCCGCGGCGCGCCACCTGCTGGCCCACCCGGACGCGACGCTCGAGGACGTCATGCGCTTCGTCCCCGGCCCCGACCTGCCCTCGGGCGGCAAGATCGTCGGGCTCGAGGGCGTGCGCGACGCCTACGCGTCGGGCCGGGGCGCCTTCCGGACGCGCGCGACGACGCGGATCGAGAACGTGACGTCCCGGCGCAAGGGCATCGTCGTCACCGAGCTGCCCTTCGGCGTCGGCGTCGAGAAGGTGCTCAAGAGCATCAAGGACGGGGTGACCGCGAAGAAGCTCCAGGGCATCGCGGACGCGCTCGACCTCACGGACCGGACGAACGGGCTGCGGCTCGTCGTCGAGGTGAAGACGGGGTTCAACCCCGAGGCCGTGCTCGAGCAGCTGTTCCGCCAGACGCCGCTCGAGGAGTCGTTCTCCATCAACAACGTCGCGCTCGTCGACGGCCAGCCGCGCACGCTCGGCCTGCTCGAGCTGCTGCGGGTCTGGGTGGACCACCGCATCGACGTCGTGCGCCGCCGCTCGCGGTTCCGGCTGGGGAAGCGGCGCGACCGCCTGCACCTCGTCGAGGGCCTGCTCGTCGCGATCCTCGACATCGACGAGGTCATCCAGGTCATCCGCTCGTCCGACGACGCCGACGTGGCGCGCCAGCGCCTGCGCGACGTCTTCGACCTGTCCGAGCCGCAGGCCGAGTACATCCTCGAGCTGCGGCTGCGCCGGCTCACGAAGTTCTCCCGCATCGAGCTCGAGAAGGAGCGCGACGAGCTCCAGCGCGAGATCGAGGAGCTCGAGGCGATCCTCGCCGACGACGCGCGCCTGCGGGGGGTCGTCTCCGACGAGATGGCCGACGTCGCCGCGACCTACGGGACGCCCCGGCGCACGATCCTGCTGGAGTCCGCCGGCGGCTCGTCGGTCACCGGTGCCCCGGGTGCGGCTCGTGCCGCGGCCGCCGCGCCGCTCGAGATCGCCGACACGCCGTGCCGGGTGCTGCTCTCCGGCACCGGGCTCCTGGCGCGGACGAGCGACGACGCCCCACCGGTGCGCTCGGAGCGGCGGAGCAAGCACGACGTGCTCGCCTCGGACGTCGCGACGACCGCTCGGGGCGTCGTCGGGGCGGTGACCTCCCTCGGGCGGGTCGTCCGGGTGCCGGTGCTGGACCTGCCCGCGCTGCCGCCCACCGACGGCGCGCCGTCCCTCTCCGGGGGCGTGCCGCTCAGCGAGGTCGTGGCGCTGGAGCCCCGCGAGCGCGTGGTGGGGCTCACCTCGCTCGCTCCCGACGCGCCCACGCTGGCCCTCGCGACCGCGCAGGGGGTCGTCAAGCGCGTCGCGGCGGGCGACGCGCCGAGCAACCGCGAGGCCTGGGAGGTCGTCGCCCTCAAGGACGGCGACGAGGTCGTCGGCTGCGCGCAGGCGGCGGACGACGACGAGCTGGTGCTCGTCAGCTCCGACTCGTCGCTGCTGCACTTCGCCGCGTCGTCGGTGCGCCCGCAGGGCCGGTCGGCGGGCGGCATGGCCGGCATCAAGCTGGCGGCCGGCCAGCGCGTGGTCGCCTTCGCGACCGTCCCCGCGGGCGCGGCTGCCGAGGCCGTGGTCGTGACCGTCGCGGGCTCCGGCGGCGCGCTGCCGGGCACCCAGGCGGGCTCCGCCAAGGTGAGCCCGTTCGACGCCTACCCCGGCAAGGGGCGGGCGACGGGCGGCGTCCGCTCGCACCGGTTCCTCAAGAACGAGGACACGCTGCTGCTGGCGTGGGTCGGCCCGGCGCCCGCACGCGCCTGCGGGTCGGGCGGGCAGGCCGTGCCGCTCCCCGAGCTCGACCCCCGGCGCGACATGTCCGGCACGCCCCTGCCCGCGCCGGTCCACGCCGTCGGCTGACGGCGCGGCGCGCCAAGGGGGCCGTCAGAGCGCGGTCAGAGCGCGGTCAGAGCGCGGTCAGAGCCCGGTCAGTGCGTGGGCAGCGGGCTGCGCGGCCGCGGGACGAACGCCACGACGTTGTCGAGGCCACCCGCGGCGGCCGCCCGCACGGCCGGCGGCCGCGGGGCCCGGCGCTCGCCGGCGTGGCGACGCGCCACACCGGCCGCCAGGAGCGCCTGGCCCAGGCAGTAGGTGCTCATCACCCAGAAGCCCTGGGCGGGCAGCGCCCACCCGGGCACGAACGCGTCCAGCGCGATGAGCGCGTCCGACAGCAGGAAGACGGCACCGCCGACGCCCGCGAGGCGGGAGACCCCGGTCGACAGGACGGCCATCGCGGTCAGGACGCCCCCGTACACCGCGACGGGCACCAGCAGCGGGCCCGCGTGCGGCGCGCACAGGCCGACGAGCAGGACGAGCGCGAGCGCGTAGCCGACGAGGGCCGCCGGCCGCCGGTGCACGACGGAGCGCCGGACGTCGGGGAGGAACGCGACGACGTACGCCACCTGCGCCAGCAGGAAGCACCCGACCATCGTGAGGAACGCCGAGCCGCCCGCGAACGACGGCAGCAGGTCGCCCAGCCAGGAGAACCCGAGGGCGACCAGCGCGCCCGTGACGCGGCGCCCGCGGGGCCAGCGCGTGGCGGTCGCGAGCGCCGCCGCGAGCAGCGGCATCACCATCCACTGGGTGACCCGTGCGAGCGCGTCGGCGTGGGCGAGCTCGGCGCTGACCTGCACGAGCGCGACGACGACGAACGCAGCCGCCCAGCACCGGGCGGCCGTGGACAGCTCTCGTCCCACGTGACCTCCTCGCCGGACAGCGGTGTCCGGCACGCAGCCGGTCCTCGACGTCGTCGTCGGGACCGACGCGATGCTAGCCGGTCGCCGGCCCCCTCCGGGCCGAACGGCGCGGCCGTCGCGTCAGAGCGTGAGCGCGTACATCGTCTGCCCGTGGTGCACCTCGTAGCCCAGCCGCGCGTAGAGGCCGTGCGCCCCGGTCGGGTTCTCGGTGTCGACCCCGATCTCCGCGACGTCCATGCCGGACTCGCGGTAGGCGGTCATCGCGGCGACCAGCAGCGCGACGGCGACACCGCGCCCCCGCCACGGGCGCCGCACCCCGAGCAGCTCGGTGTACCCCGAGCGGTACCCGGCCAGCTCCCAGTCCTGCTCGTACCGTCCGGAGATCAGGTACCCGGCGACCTCGCCCGCGTCGGTGAGGGCGACGAAGCTCCAGGCCGGGGCGAACATCGGCCGCAGCGCCCACTGCTCGGCCGTGCGCGGCTCGCTCCCCCAGTGGTCGGCGAAGGCCTCGTTGTGCGCGAGCCGGACCGCCTCGTCGAGCTCCTCGCTCCACGGCACCACGCGCACCCCGTCGAGCGCCGGCGCCGCCGGCAGGTCGCCGTCCAGCCGCCGCCGCATCTCGCTGTAGTACCGGACGGGCTCGAGGCCGGACGCCCGCAGGGCGCGCGCCGGCCCGGGCGCGGTGTCGTCGGCGTACGCGGTGAGGCGGACCGGCAGGTCACGACCGCGCCCCGCGGCGACCTGGCGGGCCCGGGCGTGCGACCAGGCGAGCACCGCCCGGCCGATCCCCCGCCCGCGCCAGTCGGGGTCGACGCCGCCCATGAGGAAGACCCGCAGCGTCGACGTGTCTCCCGGCGGCTGGTCGACCCACGCCCACGCCCGCAGCCGGCCGTCCGCGTCCACGGCGGTGAGCGAGTCGCGGGCGGGCTGCTTCCAGTCGCCGTCGAAGAGCTCCGCGAGCTCCTCCCGGGCGTGCCGGTACGGCAGCCCGTCGGCCTCCTCCGTGCGGTTGACGAGGACGACGAGCGCGTCGAGGTCGTCGGGCGTCAGCGGCCGCCAGGCGAGGCCGAGGTCCGGCGGGAGCTCGGGCAGCCGGGCGGGCGGGCGGAGGCGGTCGGCGATCGAGGAGGTCACGTGAGGAGGCTCCCGGCTGGCCGCCACCCCGGCAACCCGTTTGCGCCTCGCGGCGTTCGCCGAGCATCGTCAGCGAACGAGCTTCCTCCACGTCGTGGCGTTGACGACGCCGGTGACGGCGAGCCCGTTCTTCTTCTGGAACGCCTTCACGGCCGCGGTGGTCAGGGTCCAGTACGTCCCGGTCTCCTTGACGCCGAGCAGGCGCTGGATGTCGACGACGGCCTGGCCCTTGTCGCCCATCCGGATGCCCTCGGCCAACCGGGCGGCCGAGATCGACGAGACCGTGACGACGCGGCGCGGAGACCTGTCGGCCGCGCCGTTCACCATCGACCTCCAGGTCAGCGCGTTCACGACTCCCGTCGCGTACAGGTGGTTCCGCTTCTGCCAGGCCGTGACGTGCGTGACCGTCGCCCTGTCGTACACGCCGGGGTTCACGTCCGCCGGCCATTCGAGGCCCGCCTGCACGGCCGCGACGTCGGCCCTGCGCGATCCGGCCTTGATGCCCTTGGCCAGGCGAGACGCAGGGATGTCGGAGTACACGACGGCGGGCTCGGCGACGAACGTGGTGCGGACCTTGGTCACGTTGCCGGCTGCGTCCTTCGCGGCGAGGACGAAGGTGTGCGTACCGACGGTGAACCCGCTCACCTCAGCGATGCCCTGCGCGCGCCGGACGGTCACGCGAGTGCCGTCGAAGGACACCGCGACCTCGGTGACGTCGGGGGCGGCGTCGAAGAACAGCCAGGCGCGCCGGCCGTCGAAGGGGTTGTAGGTCACGTCGAAGCCCGTCACGACCGGAGGCGTGCGGTCGGACGCCGTCCACCTGACGCGCGAGAGGTCGGAACGGTTGCCGGCGGCGTCGAGCGCGAAGACCTCGTAGCGGTGCGCGCCGAACGGGGCACGGACGAGCAGGGCGCTGCCCGTCAGCGGCTGCGGCGCGGCGCCGTCGAGCGAGCCGTACACCGCCGCCGGCTCGCTCGTCGTCCACGTGAGCCGCACCTTGGTGGAGTCGCGGTTGTGCGCCGACTCCCGAAGGGTGACGCGCGGGGCCGTGACGTCGACGACCAGACGTGTCGTGACGCTCTGCCGGGCGCCGTCGCCGTCGAGGTAGGCGATGACGAGCTCGTGGTCCCCCTCGGCCAGCTCCGGGAGGTCGACGGTCGCGCCACCGGTGAGCGCGACGCCCTGGCCGTCCACCGTCACGGTGTGATCGGTCCCCGCGGGCAGGGTGAACGACGGGGTCGTGTCACCGGTCACGACCGGGGCGCCCGGCGTGTACGGGTCGGCGACCGCGGAGCCCGCGGTGGTCAGGGCCATCGAGGCGGTGATCGCCAGGGTGGCGGCGGCGCCGAGCAGCCGGTGCGGGGGTCGGGCGAGCATGCGGGGTGCCTACCTCTGGACGAGTCGCGACGGGGCGCGCCCGGTCCGGCGAGCTGCTCCTGAGCCGCTCACGAGCGAGGCGCGTCGGTGCCGCCCGACCGGGACACGCGCACCGTACCGGCGGGCGCCGTCGCGTCCGGTGCGTCCACCAGGGTGCTGCCGGATCGACGTCAGATCGATGCCGCTTCGAGACCTGCGCCGCGCGCCTCGGCCGGCGGGTCGCTCAGGCGTCGATGCGGCTGCGGTCCAGCTGCTGCGCGCCCGCGACGATGAAGTCCTTGCGCGGTGCGACCTCGGCACCCATGAGGAGCTCGAAGATCTCCTCGGCGCGCTGCGCCGCCTCGACGGTCACCCGGCGCAGCGTCCGGTGGCGCGGGTCCATCGTCGTCTCGGAGAGCTGGTCGGCGTCCATCTCGCCGAGGCCCTTGTAGCGCTGGATGTCGTCCTTGTACTTCTTCCCCGCGCGGTCGAGCCGCGCGAGGGTCTGCGCGAGCTCGGCCTCCGAGTACGTGTAGACGTACTTCTCCTGGCCGGCCCGGACCCCGGTGAGCTCGATGCGGTGCAGCGGCGGGACGGCGGCGTACACGCGCCCCTCCTCCACGAGCGGGCGCATGTAGCGGAAGAACAGCGTCAGCAGCAGCGTGCGGATGTGGGCGCCGTCGACGTCGGCGTCGGTCATGAGGATGACCTTGCCGTACCGCGCGGCGCCGAGGTCGAACGTGCGCCCGGAGCCCGCGCCGAGCACCTGGATGATCGCGGCGCACTCCGCGTTCTTCAGCATGTCCGTGACCGAGGCCTTCTGGACGTTGAGGATCTTGCCCCGGATCGGCAGGAGGGCCTGGAAGTCGGAGCTGCGCGCGAGCTTCGCGGTGCCGAGCGCGCTGTCGCCCTCGACGATGAACAGCTCGCTGCGCTCCACGTCGTCGCTGCGGCAGTCCGCGAGCTTCGCCGGCAGCGACGACGACTCCAGGGCGTTCTTCCGCCGCGAGATCTCCTTCTGCTTGCGGGCCGACAGGCGCGCCCGCATCTCGCCGACGACCTTCTCCAGCAGCAGCGACGACTGCGTCTTGTCGTCCCGCTTCGGCGACGCGAACACCGCCGCCAGCTCCCGCTCGACGACCTTGGCCACGATGCCCCGCACGGGGGCCGTGCCGAGCACCTCCTTCGTCTGGCCCTCGAACTGCGGCTCGGCGAGGCGGACCGTGACGACGGCGGTGAGCCCGGCGAGCACGTCCTCCTTGTCGATCCGCTCGGTCGCGGCGTCCTTGGCGCTGATCTTCAGGCGGCGCGCGTTGAGCTCCACCTGCTTGCGCAGCACCTTGAGCAGGCCGGCCTCGAACCCCGCCTGGTGGGTGCCGCCCTTCGGGGTGGAGATGATGTTGACGAACGTGCGCACCTCGGTGTCGTAGCCCGTGCCCCACCGCAGCGCCACGTCCACCTCGCACGCGCGCTCTACCTCCTGCGGGGTCATGTGGCCGCGCTCGTCCAGCACCGGCACCGTCTCGGTGAACCGGTCCGCTCCCGTGAGGTGCCAGGTCCCCGTGACGGCGGCGTCGGGCGCGAGGTGGTCGACGAAGTCGACGACGCCGCCCGTGTGGCAGAACGTCTCCTCGTGCGGCCCGTCCGCGCCCGGGGTGCCGGGGATCCGGCGCTCGTCGCGGACGACGATCGTCAGCCCCGGCACGAGGAAGCTCGTCTGACGCGCGCGCGTCACGAGCTCGTCGTAGCTGAAGCTGGCCGTCGCCAGGAAGATCTGGGTGTCCGCCCAGTAGCGCACGCGCGTGCCCGTGCGGGCGCGCGGCACCTTGCCGACGACCGCGAGCTCCGAGCCCGAGACGAACGGCTCGAACGGCGCGTCCGGCGTGCGGCCCTCCCGGTCGTCGAAGACCCCCGGCTCGCCGCGGTGGAACGTCATGCGGTAGGTGCGGCCGTCGCGGTCCACCTCGACGTCGAGGCGCGCCGAGAGCGCGTTGACGACCGACGCGCCGACGCCGTGCAGTCCGCCGGACGCGGCGTACGACCCGCCGCCGAACTTGCCGCCGGCGTGCAGCTTCGTGAAGACGACCTCGACGCCCGTCAGGCCCGTCTTGGGCTCCACGTCGACCGGGATGCCGCGGGCGTTGTCGCGCACCTCGACCGACCCGTCGGCGTGCAGGACGACCTCGATGCGGTCGCCGTGGCCGGCCAGCGCCTCGTCGACGGAGTTGTCGATGATCTCCCAGAGGCAGTGCATGAGACCGCGGCTGTCCGTCGTCCCGATGTACATCCCCGGGCGCTTGCGGACGGCCTCGAGACCCTCCAGCACCGACAGGTGCCGGGCGGTGTAGCCGGACTGCGCTCCCGTTGTCGTCACGCGGGCATGGTAGTCGCCGAGCCTGACGGACCCGCGGCACCATGCCGGTCGTCGCGACGGGTCGACCGCGCCCTCTCGACCGCCCGCGCGACGGCCCCGGTGTTACGGGCAGGTCACCGTCCGGTGACGTTCTGTACGCGGGTAGCGAACCACCCGCCCCCGAGGACATGAAACCTCGGAACGGATGGTTCTATGTCAACGTGACCGCAACGATGACAGCCCCGCTGACCGCAGCCGACCGGTGCGACCGCTGCAACGCCCAGGCGTACGTGCGCGTCGTGCTCCCCGCGGGCGAGCTGCTCTTCTGCGCCCACCACGCGCGGGAGCACGCCCCCAAGTTCGCCGAGCTGGCGACGCACGTGCAGGACGAGACGGACCGCCTTCTCGCCGAGCACGGCGCCGGCGCAGGCGCCGCCTCCTGAGACCCCGACCCCCGTCGCCCGCAGCCTGACGCGCGGGACGGGAACGGACCACGGCCCCCTCGGGCGCTCATCCTCCAGGTGAGCAGCCGAGGGGGCCGTCGTCGTCCCGGGCCGGCACCTGCGGCTGCTCAGCCGGCGGCGCGCGTGCGTGCGAGCAGGGACGTCACGACGTCGACGACCGCCGCCGGCTCCTGCTCCGCCATGAAGTGCCCCGCGTCCATCGTCCGGTGCTCCAGGTCGGCCGCCCAGGCCGCCCAGAGCCCGGCGGCGTCGTAGCCCAGCCGCGCCCCCCAGTCCTGCTGGACGACCGTCACCGGCATCGTCAGCCGCCGGCCCGCACGCCTGTCCGCCTCGTCGTGCTCGACGTCGACGGTCGCGGAGGCGCGGTAGTCGGCGACGATCGACGGCACCGCCGCGGCCGACGCCGCCAGGTACGCGGCGCGGACGTCCGGCGGGATCGCGCGGTCGTCCGCTCCCCACCCGTCGAGGAACCCCGCGAAGAAGTCCTCCGCCACGGCCTCGATCATGCGCTCCGGCAGCCCGGGCGGCTGCGCCATGAGGTACAGGTGCCACGCGACGGACGCGTGCACGCCGTGCAGGACCTCCCACGTGTCGAGGGTCGGCAGGACGTCGAGCGTGGCGAGGTGCGTCACGCGGTCGGGGTGGTCCAGCGCGGTGCGGAGCGCCACGAGCGCACCGCGGTCGTGCCCCACCACGGCGAAGCGCTCGAACCCGAGCGCCTCGAGCGCCGCGACGACGTCACGGCCCATCGAGCGCTTGGAGTAGGTGTCCGGCGACGTGGCGAGCGGCTTGTCGCTCGCGCCGTAGCCGCGCAGGTCGAGGCAGACGACCGTGTGCTGCCGTGCCAGGGCGGGCGCGACGTGGCGCCACATGAGGTGCGTCTGCGGGAAGCCGTGCAGCAGCACGACGGGCGGACCCTCCCCGAGGACGGCGGCGTGGAGCGAGACTCCGTCGGCGCCGGGGAGCCGCTGGTCGTGCGAGCCGGGGATGTGCATGGGGTGCCTCTCAGTCGGCGGTGGGCAGGTGGGGGTGCGCGGCCGGGCCGCTGACGGGGCCCGCGGCGAACACGGCGGGGCTCGGTGGCGCCGGGGTCCGTGCGCTGCGCTCGAGCGCGGGCAGCAGCACCGTGTCGACGAGGTGCTCGAGGTGCGCGTCGTCGACGGGGGCGCCGGTCAGCGCCCGCAGGACGAGCACCGACCCCGCCACCTCGTCGAACGGGTACGCCCGGGCCCCGGTGGGGAGCTCGCCCCGGTCCACGGCGCGGCGCAGCACCTGCGGCGGCAGGCGGGCGCCGGTGTGCCCCGCGGTCTCCTCGAGGAGGTCGCCGAGCGCCGGGTCCTGGGCGGCTCCGGAGAGCAGCGCCACGACGAGGGATCCCGGCGACCGCCCGAGCATGGCCACGAGCCGGCCGCAGAGGGCGAGCAGGTCGCCCCGCAGCGATCCCGTGTCCACCTCCGCGAGCGGCTCGCCCTGCTGCGCGCGCACCGCCGCGACCACGAGGTCGCGCCTGGTCGCCCATCGGCGGTAGACGGTCGCCTTCGAGGTGCCGGCGCGCGCCGCCACCCCCTCCATGGACACACCCTCGTACCCGGCCTCGGCCAGCAGGGCCAGCGCGGCGTCGAGGATCGCCGCCTCCTTGCGCGGGTCCCGGGGACGGCCGCGCGACGGGCGCATCGGATTGCTATACGCCACGTTCCGTATCGTAAACGCCGCGGGCGCAGGCGGCAACCGAGCGACGACCCCCTTAGTCCGCGAGCACGTCCGTCCACTCGAGGATCCGGTACGACCTCACGACGCCCTGCACGACGAACGGGTCGGTGCGGGCGAACTCCTCCGCGGCCTCCCGGCTCACCAGCACGCACATCGCGCCCTCCGCCTGGGGGTCGCCGAAGGTGCCGACGCCGAGGAGCAGGCCGGCGGCGGCGAACCGCCGGTAGTGCTCGGTGTGCGCCGCCATCACCGGCACCGCCCGCGTGGCGACGTCGTCCGCCGACGTGTAGAGCACGACGTGCCGGACCCGGCTCATGCCGCACCCACGCGCCGCGCGAACGCGTCCAGGACGATGCCCCACCCACGGTCGAACGAGCCGCCGGCGTAGCCCTCGGGCAGCGCGCACGCGGCGCCCAGCTGCTCGTCCGACAGCCGCTCCCAGCCCCGGTGCTCGACCTCGACGCGGGTGAGCGACGGGCCGAGCTCGAGGAACCGGAGCTCGACCTCCGTCGGCTCCGGCGTCAGCCGCCAGGCCATCGTGAAGCCGCGCGGCGGGTCCCAGGCGAGCAGCTCGCCCCACGCGTGCACGGTCCCGTCGTCCCAGTGCTCGGTGACGAGCCCGCCGGCGCGGCGCTCGAGGCGCACGTCGCGCACCCTCCCCTCGCCCCGGGAGAACGGCGTCACCGGCCACCACGCACCGAGCTCGCGCACGAACACGTCGAACGTCCGATCGCGCCCCGCGCGCACGGTCGTCGCGCGACGCACCGGCGGCGTCGGGATGCGGTGCACGGCCCCGGAGGAGCTGCTCGCCGAGCTGCCGCTCGCCTCCCGCGTCGCGCCGGGAGCCGGCGGGCGGTCAGGCGCTCGCACGACGCGCCTCCTCGTCGTCGTCGACGTCCGCCTCGGACTCCGCCAGTCGCCGTGCCGCGTCGAGCGACGCGGCCCACGTCTCGTCGAGGAACTCCCGCAGGCCGGCGAGCCCCTCGGGGAGCGTCCGGTACAGGTGGCGCGTGCCGACCGTGCGCTGCGCGACGAGGCCCGCGTCCTGCAGGACGCGCAGGTGCTGGCTCACGGCGCTGCGCGTCACGTCGAACTCCTCGGCGAGCCGGCCGACGGCCTTCTCCCCCTCCGACAGCAGCCGCAGGATGTCGCGCCGGCGCGGCTCGGCGAGCGCGCGCAGGACCGCGTCCGTCGACATGACCACCTCCCGCCTTCGTCAGTCCACACTAACGGTTAGTGGGCGCTGACGGAAGGTCCCTGGGAACGCGACGAGGCCCGGCCCCCCGTCGTGCGGGGACCGGGCCTCGGGCGGTGCGATCAGTCGAGGTAGTCGCGCAGCACCTGCGAGCGCGACGGGTGGCGCAGCTTCGACATCGTCTTGGACTCGATCTGGCGGATCCGCTCGCGCGTGACGCCGTAGACCTTGCCGATCTCGTCGAGCGTCTTCGGCTGGCCGTCGGTCAGGCCGAACCGCATCGAGACGACGCCGGCCTCGCGCTCGGAGAGCGTGTCGAGCACCTGGTGCAGCTGCTCCTGCAGGAGCGTGAAGCTCACCGCGTCGGCGGGCACGACCGCCTCGGAGTCCTCGATGAGGTCACCGAACTCGCTGTCCCCGTCCTCGCCGAGCGGCGTGTGCAGGGAGATGGGCTCGCGGCCGTACTTCTGGACCTCGACGACCTTCTCCGGGGTCATGTCGAGCTCCTTGGCGAGCTCCTCGGGCGTGGGCTCCCGGCCCAGGTCCTGGAGCATCTGCCGCTGCACGCGCGCCAGCTTGTTGATGACCTCGACCATGTGGACCGGGATGCGGATGGTGCGCGCCTGGTCCGCCATCGCGCGGGTGATCGCCTGGCGGATCCACCACGTCGCGTACGTCGAGAACTTGTAGCCCTTGGTGTAGTCGAACTTCTCGACCGCACGGATGAGGCCGAGGTTGCCCTCCTGGATCAGGTCCAGGAAGAGCATGCCGCGGCCCGTGTAACGCTTGGCCAGCGAGACGACGAGACGCAGGTTCGCCTCGAGCAGGTGGTTCTTGGCGCGGCGGCCGTCCTGCGCGATCCACTCGAGCTCACGGCGGAGCTTCGGCTCCATCGTGATCCCGGCGTTGAGCCGCTCCTCGGCGAAGAGGCCGGCCTCGATGCGCTTGGCGAGCTCGACCTCCTGCTCCGCGTTGAGGAGCGCGACCTTGCCGATCTGCTTCAGGTAGTCCTTGACGGGGTCCGCGGTCGCGCCGGCCGTGACGACCTGCTGCGCGGGGGCGTCGTCGTCGTCGGCGTCCGAGTACACGAAGCCCGTGTCCTCGGTCTCCTCCTCGCTCGACGCGGCCTTGGGCGCGGCCTCCGTGGCCTCGTCCTCGGTCTCCTCGCCCTCGGTCGCCTCGGCGTCGGCGTCCTCGACCTCGACCTCCTCGAGGTCCGTCGGCTCGGCCTCGACGTCCTCGACCTCGGCGCCGTCCTCGTCCGTCTCGACGGGCTCGGCCTTGCCGGTGGTCTTCGCGGCGGGCTTCGCGCCCGCCGACTTCGTGGACGTCGACCTCGCCGCGGGCTTGGCGGCCGCCTTGCCGGTGGCCTTCGCGGGGGCCTTCGCCGGCTTGGCGGCGGGCTTCGCGGCGGCCTTCTCCGGCTCGTCGTCCTGCGTGGCGGGGGCCGTGACGGTGGCCCCGGAGCGGGTGGCGCTAGCGGCCACGGCGCGGCTCGCCCGTGCCGGGCGCGGGGCCTCGGCGGCGGGGGCGGCGTCGACCGTGATGCCGGACGTGGCGAGCGCACGGACGACGGCCTTGAGGCGCGACGCGCTGGACACGTCGGCCTGCTCGCACGCCTCGCGCACGGAGACCGCGTCGACCGAGCCGCTCGCACGGCCACGTCGGACCAGGTCCTGCAGGGCGGGGTGCTCGAACTCACGCGGAAGCGTGCTGAACGTGGGGGAAGACGACACGGATCACCTTTCGGCGGCACGACACCCGGGAGGTCGGGCGCGGGAGACTGCTGGATATTGTACCGAGGCCCCGGTGGCCTCGTGGCGCGCCACGGGCACCCCGGGCGCGTCGGGCGGCGGATCGTCACCGCCCCGGTCGGAGATCACGCGTGGCTGCCGGCGCCGCACCCCGTCCTCGGGTCCGGCGACGCCTGGTCGTCACCTCGCGCGTCGAGGGGCACAACGCTCGGGGCACGCGCAGGATTCCCGCCGCCCGAGACCGTTCTCCGGTTCACCCCGTGCAGCGGCCGGTGCCAGCCGCGGGCTGCGCCGCTCAGGCGGCGGGCTTGACCGTGAGCACGGGGCACGGGGCGTCGAACAGCACGCGCTGGGCGTTGACGCCGAGGATGAGCTTGCCGACGGGGCTGCGCCGGCGCAGCCCGATGACGACGAGCTCGGCGTCGACCTCCTCCGCCGTCGCGATGAGGTCGTCCGCCACGTCCCCGCCGTCGAGCAGCCGGACCTCGTGCTCCACGCCGGCGGCGCGCAGGTCCTCGTCGACGCGGGCGAGCTCGGCCTCGGCGGCGGCGCGGCGGTCCTCGGGCTCGTCCGGGCGGGCCGAGACGACCACGACGACGCCGGTGCCCCGCTGCCGGGCCTCCACGACGGCGGCGTCCAGCGCAGCGCGCCCCTCCGGAGTGGCCAGGTACCCCACGACGACGCCCACGGCTGTCTCCCCTCGTCCGCGCGGACCACCGGTGGTCCCGCCGCGACGCTACCGGAGCCGTGGCCGGGCCTCATCCCGCGGCACGCGACCAGCCCGGGCCGAGCGGCCCGCACAGCAGCCCCTCGACCAGCCCGGCGAGCCGGTACGCCGGGTCGTCCGCCAGCGCGCGGTCGAGGAGCACCCGCGCCCGGGCGCCGTCCCCCGCCCACCACGCGAGCAGCGACAGCAGCGTCCAGGCCGGTGCCTGCCGGCCCAGCCGGCCGTGCGCCACGACACCGGCGAGCACCTGCTCGTGCAGCCGGACGGACGCCGGCGGGCGCACCGCGCAGGCGGGGTCGACGAGCGACGCCACCGCCCGCGCGACCGCTGCGTCGTCGTCCGGCGCGATCCGGCCGCCGCGCACGCACCGCTCCGGCAGGTCCCCCGTGCCCGGCACCAGGCCGACGAGCACCGCGTCCCGCACGCGGCGGTCCGCCAGCCCCGCCTCGATGCGGCCCCAGTGCACCTGCTCCGCCGGTCCGGTCCCGTCGTGCAGCGCCGCGAGCGCCTCGCGCCAGGCGAGCACCGACCCCAGCCGCCAGCTCTCCCGCCCCGCCTCGTCCGCGGCGTCCGCCAGCCGCAGCTCCCAGCGACGGCGCGCGCGTGCGACCGCACGCCGTCGCCCGGGGTCGGCGCGCGCGACAGCGCCGAGCTCGTCCCGCGACCGCGCGACCACCGACCCCTCGAGCACCATCCGCGCCCCCACCAGAGTCGAGTCGAGCTCGCGCAGCGGCCGGCCGCCCGGTGGGCAGCACGGCTGGGCGCAGTCGAGCGACAGGTACCCGGTCGCGGTCACGACCCACGCCGGCACGAACCCGAGCGCGAGCTCGGCCGCCTCGCGGAACACGTCGGCGGCGTCGCGGGCGGGGCCCGGCCGCTCCCTCGGGTCGTCCTCCGTGTACAGGACCAGCACGGCGGCGCTGGCACCGTCCCGCGCGAGCAGCGCGAGCAGCTGGCGCGCGCGGCGCGCGCCCTCGTCCGGGTCGGCGAGCTCGTCCAGGTCGACGCGCGCGACCACCCCGACCGCGCGACGGGGCCCGCGCAGGCTGATCGCCACGGCGCTCGCCGCCGGGTGGAAGCCGAGCCGGTGCGGGACGAGGGCGAGCAGCTCGCGCGGCTCCCCCACCCGGAGGATGTCGTCGGTGTCCATGCCGGGAGCCCACCGCAGAGCGGCGCCGTGCGCCGCTGCCGGTCGCCCGGCTGTGGGCGGCGGCGATCCCCGCTGCTCCTGTGGGCGGGTGGTCGCACCCGCGCTGCGGCGCTCGCGCGGCTACCCTGACGCGGTGCGTCCCCCGCTCCCCCGACAGCTCGCCGCCGCGGCGCTCGCCGTGGCCACGGTCGTCGGCGCCGGGGCGTGCTCGTCGAGCGCGCCGGCGCGGCTGACGCCGAGCACGACCGCGGCCGCGACCCCCGCCCCCACCGCCACGCTCCTGCCGACCGACGAGTCGACGGGCTCCGCCGTCGGGGAGCTGCCCGACGGCTTCCCGGCCGCCCTGGTGCCGGTGCCGCCCGGCGCCGAGGTGCTCGTCGCCACGGTCGACCCGGTCCCCGGCTCGAGCCTCGTCGCGATCAGCCTCAACGTCCGCACGACGCAGTCGACGCGGGAGCTGCTCGCCGCCGTCGAGGCGCCCCTGCTGGACGCGGGCTTCGAGCCGACGAAGGCGCCGACGCGGGACCCGGCGCTCGCCGCGCGGTCGGCGCTGTCCGGCCCGAAGGACCAGTGGGTCATGATCGGCGTGCTGGACACCGACGACGCGCGCACGATGACGCTCAGCGGGCAGGTCCGAGCCGACGACGCCTAGGCTGCCCGCGTGACCGACCTCAGCGACCTCGTCGACGCCGAGGGAGTGCGCTCCGCGGTCGACGACGCCCTGTCCGACCACGTCGAGCGGCTCCGCGCGCTGCTGGCCGCGACCAGCCGCGACGCCGATGCGCTCGCCGACGCCCTCGAGCGCATGGTCGCGGGCGGCAAGCGGATGCGCGCGGCGCTCTGCTACTGGTCCTTCCGCGCCCACGGCGGCGGGGACGGCACACCGCAGGCGCAGGCCGTGCTCCGCGTCGGGGCGGCGCTCGAGCTCTTCCAGGCGGCGGCGCTGTTCCACGACGACGTCATGGACGCGTCCGACACGCGCCGCGGGCAGCCGTCCGCGCACCGCGTCTTCGAGGGCCGGCACCGCGCGTCCGGGCTGACCGGCGACTCCGAGCGGTTCGGCGTCGCCGCCGCGATCCTCCTCGGCGACCTCGCCCTGGTGGCCAGCGAGCAGCAGTTCGCCGACGCGACGACGGGGCACCCCCACCAGCAGGCGGCGCGCGCGGTGTTCGACCTGATGCGCACCGAGGTGACCGTCGGCCAGTACCTCGACGTGCTCGCCCAGGCCATGCCGTGGGGCGACGACCCCGCCCGGGACGAGGACCGGGCCCGCGAGGTGATCCGCGCCAAGTCCGCGCGCTACAGCGTGGAGCACCCGCTCGTGATCGGGGCGGTGCTCGCGGGCGCGGACGAGGCCGCGGTCGCCCGCGTGCAGGCGATCGGTCGGCCCCTGGGCGAGGCGTTCCAGCTCCGCGACGACCTGCTCGGCGTGTTCGGCGACCCCCGTCGCACGGGCAAGCCCGCGGGCGACGACCTGCGGGAGGGCAAGCGCACGGTGCTCGTCGCCCGGGCGGCGGCGCGGGCGCTCGCGGCCGGCGACGACGGCACGGTGCGTCTGCTGGCGCACCACCTCGGCGACCGCACCATGCCCGACGCCGAGGTCGCGGCGCTCGCCCACGCCATCGCCGCGACCGGTGCTCCGGACGACGTCGAGCAGCTCATCGACGAGCTCGCGTCCCGCGCGTTCGCCGGCATCGAGTCGTCGGGCTGGCCCGACCCCGCGCGGCGGGTCGTCGCCGCGCTCGCGCACGCGGCGGTCGACCGCCGGGCCTGACGGCGCGGCGGCACGGCGGGTCGAGCGCCTAGAGCTCGGCCTGGGCCCGCCGCCGGACCTCGGTCTTGCGGCCGCCGCGCAGCGCGTCGATCGGGGTGCCCGGGAGCGACGGGTCCGGGGTGAACAGCCAGGCGATCGCCTCGTCGTCGTCGAACCCGGCGTCGGCCAGCACCGTGAGCGTGCCCTGCAGCCAGGCGAGGACGGTCCAGCCCGCACGCTCGTCGGCGCGCGGGTCCGCGGGGTCCCCCTGGACGAGGAACGCCGCGGGGACGCTCAGCACGGCCGGGCTCCCCCGGCGCACGCCGACGAGCTTGCGCTCCTGCAGCAGCCGCCGGACCTTGCCCACGTCGACGCCCAGGCGCTCCGACACGTCGGGCAGGGTCAGCCACTCGTCGACGAGGGCTTCGGACTTTCGAGGGACGTCGTTCACCCGTCCAGCGTACGGGTGCCGGAATGACAGACCTGTAGTTCCCGCACCGAGGTTTCCGTGGTCGGCGATCCGAGTTAGCGTCACTCCTGTCACAGCAGTAACACAGGCACCATCCGCACCAGGCGACCCGCCTCCTGCACCGAGGACCACGAGCCATGCCGCCCTTCCGCACCCCCGGCGCCACCGCCCGCCGCGCCGCGACCGGCACGACCGCCACGGTCGCCCTGGCCGCCGTCGCCCTGACCGCCACGGCGGGCTCCGCCCAGGCCGACGACCGCTGGACCGTGCGGTCGGGCGACACCGTGAGCCACATCGCCACGCGCACCGGTGCCTCCGTGACGTCGATCGCCCGGGCCAACGGCCTGCACGACCCGTCGACCATCCGCATCGGCCAGGTGCTGCGCATCCCGTCGTCCGCGGCGACGGCGAAGGCGCACGCGGCGACGGCGCGCAAGGCCGCGACCGTCCGCAAGGCCGCGACGTACACGGTCCGCCCCGGTGACACGGTGAGCGCCATCGCCCACCGCCACGGCTCGACGGTGGCCGCGATCAGCAAGGCGAACCGCCTCGACGCCCGCGCGCTCATCGTCGCGGGCCAGAAGCTGACCATCCCCGGCGCCGGCGGCACCGCCGCGAAGCCCTCCGCGCACCCGCGCACGACCACCCGCACGCACACCGTCGTCGCCGGTGACACCGTCGCGCGGATCGCGGCGCGCTACGGCTCGACGACGGCCGCGATCACCCAGGCGAACAAGCTCGACGCCCGCGCGCTCATCCGGATCGGCCAGCGCCTCACGGTCCCCGGCGCCCAGGCCTCCCGGCCGGCGAGCACCCGCACCGACCTCGTCGGCAGCACCTTCGCCGGCCGCACCTACGCCTCGTCCGTCGTGCGGGCCGCGAACGCGAACAAGGCCGAGCTCCTCTCGCGCCACCTGCCCAGCAAGGCCCAGATGCGGGCGAAGGTCGCGGCGACCGCCCGCGCGATGGGCGTCGACCCCGCGCTCGCGCTCGCGATCGCCTACCAGGAGTCGGGCTTCCAGATGAGCTCGGTCTCGCCGGCGAACGCGGTCGGCGTCATGCAGGTCATCCCCAGCGCCGGCGACTGGGCCTCGCAGATGGTCGGCCGCGACCTCGACCTGCTCGACCCCGAGGACAACGTCGTCGCGGGCGTGGCCATCCTGCGGGCGCTCGTCCGCCAGGCGCCGGACCAGCGCACGGCCATCGCCGGGTACTACCAGGGCCTGGCCGGCGTGCTCCGCAACGGCATGAACCCGGACACCCGCCGGTACGTCGCGAACGTCCAGACCCTCATGCGCCAGTTCCGCTGACCCGCGGCGGCGGCGCGCCCCGACCGGCACGACGCCCGCACCGCACGCCTCCCGGCTCCCCGCACGCGCGACCGTAGACTCCTGCGCGTGGGAACCACCGTGACCGACCCGCTCGTCGGCCGTCTCGTCGACGGCCGGTACGAGGTCGTCTCGCGGATCGCCCGCGGCGGCATGGCGACGGTGTACCTGGCCGTCGACCGCCGGCTCGACCGCGAGGTCGCCCTCAAGGTGATGCACCCGCACCTCGCGGACGGGGCGAGCGGGGACGACTTCGTCGCCCGGTTCCGGCGCGAGGCGCGCGCGGCCGCGCGACTCACCCACCCGGGGCTCGTCGGCGTCTACGACCAGGGCGTCGACGGCGAGACGAGCTACCTGACGATGGAGTACGTCGACGGCGCCAACCTGCGGCGCCGGCTCGGCGAGCGCGGCGCGCTCACCGTGGGCGAGGCGCTCAAGACGACCGAGTCCGTGCTGGACGCGGTCGCGGCGGCCCACCGCGCGGGGCTGGTCCACCGCGACATCAAGCCCGAGAACGTCCTGCTCGCCGCGGACGGCCGCATCAAGCTCGCCGACTTCGGGCTCGCCCGCGCCGTGACCGAGGTGACCTCCACGACCACCGGCACGGTGCTCGGCACGGTCGCCTACCTGGCGCCGGAGCTCGTGGTGCGGGGCACGACCGACGCCCGGACCGACGTCTACGCGTGCGGGATCCTCCTGTACGAGATGCTCACGGGCCACCAGCCCTTCACCGGCGAGACGCCGATCCAGGTCGCCTACCAGCACGTGAACTCCGACATCCCGGCGCCGTCCGATTCCGTGGACTGGCTGCCGGTCGAGGTCGACGAGCTCGTGCAGGCGCTCGCCGCGCGCGAGCCCGCGGACCGTCCGCCGGACGCGGCAGCGGCCGTCGCGCTGCTGCGCCGCACCCGCGCCGCCCTGGACGACGAGACGCTGGCCCGCGCGGCGGACGTGCGCCCCACGATCGTCCTGCCCGCGGCGACCGATCCCGACGAGACCGACCTCGAGGAGCTCGACGAGCACGACGTCGACCCGCTCGCGACCACCGTGCTCGACGCGTCGGGCGGCGGCGAGCCGCGCGGCACCACGGTCGCGCTGCCCATCGGGCTCGGCGCCGTGGCGGCCGCCCCGTCCCCCGCCGCACCGCGACGCCGCGGCCGGTGGTGGGTCGCCCTCGTCGTCGTGGTGCTCGCGCTCGCGGCCGGCGCGTGGTGGTACGTCTCCGCGGGCCCCGGCGCGTACACGTCCGTGCCGCGGGTGCTCGGGACGACGCTGGAGGACGCGACCCGGACGCTGCAGGCCGCGGGTCTGCAGGCCGACCCGACCCACGCCTACGACGACGAGGCCCCCAAGGGCACCGTCTTCGCCACCGACCCCGGGGTCGGGCACCAGGTCCGCAAGGGCGGCACCGTGGCGCTGAGCGTCTCGAAGGGTCCGGACTACGTGCAGGTGCCCTCCGGCGTGGTGGGCAAGCAGCAGGCGCAGGCGGAGGCCCGGCTGGCGGACGCCGGCTTCGAGGTCGCGTACGGGCCTGCGGAGTACCACGACTCCCTCGGGCTCGGGTTCGTCGTCTCCGCGTCCCTGCCGGGCGGCGAGCCCGCCGAGCCGGGCACGCAGTCGGTGCGCGGGACCGAGGTGACGCTGGTCGTCTCGAAGGGCCCGGCCCCCGTCACGATCGTCTCGGTCGTCGGCGCCACGCTCGCGGACGCCAAGAAGGACCTCGACCGGCTCGGCCTGAAGGTCAAGACGACCGAGGTGTTCAGCGACGAGGTCCCGAAGGGCTCCGTCGTCGCGCAGGACCCGCGGGCCGACACCCAGGGCCACCGCGGCGACACCGTGACGCTCACCGTGTCGAAGGGACCCGAGCTGGTCGACCTGCCCAGCACGTACGGCATGGGCGTCGACGCGGCGACCGACACGCTGCGCGAGGCGGGGTTCAAGGTCGAGGTGCGCTACCCCCAGGGCTTCTCGCCGCTCAACCTGGTCTACGCGCAGGACCCGCAGGGCGGCGACGGCAAGAAGGCCCCCAAGGGCTCGACGGTCGTCATCAACGTCTTCTGACGCCCGCGGCGCGCCCTGCGCCGCCGGCACGACGGAGGGCCCGGCGCCGGCAGCCCTCTCGGGAGCCGGGCACCGGGCCCTGCGTCGTCCGCGTCAGGCCGCGCGGAGCAGCTCGACGACCTGGAAGGCCATCTCGAGCGACTGCTGGTGGTTGAGGCGCGGGTCCACCAGCGTCTCGTAGCGGCGCGCCAGGCCCTCGTCGTCGATCTCGGCGGAGCCGCCGAGGACCTCCGTGACGTCGTCGCCGGTGAGCTCGATGTGCAGGCCGCCGGGCACGGTGCCCAGCGCGCGGTGCACCTCGAAGAACCCGGCGACCTCGTCCATCACGTCGCTGAACCGGCGGGTCTTGTACCCGGTCGCGGACGTGATGCCGTTGCCGTGCATCGGGTCGCAGACCCACGTCACGGGGCGGCCGTCGGCCGTCACCTTCTCGACGAGCGCCGGGAGCCGGTCGCGCACCTGCGAAGCACCCATGCGGGTGATGAACGTCAGGCGCCCGGGCTCCCCCGTCGGGTTCAGCCGGTCGATGAGGGCGAGCGCGTCGTCGCCCGAGGTCGTCGGGCCGAGCTTCACGCCGATCGGGTTGTGCACCCGGGAGAAGTAGTCGACGTGCGCGCCGTCGAGCTGGCGCGTCCGCTCGCCGATCCAGAGGAAGTGCGCCGAGCAGTCGTACGGGAGGCCCGTGCGGCTGTCGATCCGGGTGAGCGGGCGCTCGTAGTCCAGCAGCAGCCCCTCGTGGCTCGCGAAGAAGTCCACCGTCCGCAGCGCGTCGAAGTCCGCGCCGCACGCCGCCATGAACCGGATGGCACGGTCGATCTCGGCGGCGATCTCGTCGTAGCGCTTGTACGCCGGGTTGGTGGTGAAGCCGCGGTTCCACTCGTGCACCCGCAGCAGCGACGCGAACCCGCCCGTGGTGAAGGCCCGGATGAGGTTCAGCGTCGACGCGGACGTGTGGTACGCCTCCAGGAGCCGCTGCGGGTCCGGGGTGCGGGCCTCGGGCGTGAACGCGTGGTCGTTGATGATGTCGCCGCGGAAGGCGGGCAGCGTGACGTCGTCGCGGGTCTCGCTGTCGGACGAGCGCGGCTTGGCGTACTGCCCGGCCATCCGCCCCATCTTGACCACCGGCAGGCTGGCGCCGTACGTCAGCACGACGGCCATCTGCAGGATGGTCTTGACCTTGTTGCGGATGTTGTCGGCCGTCGCCTCGGCGAACGTCTCGGCGCAGTCGCCGCCCTGCAGCAGGAAGGCCTCGCCCCGGCCGGCGGCGGCGAGCTGCGCGCGCAGCGCGTCCGCCTCCCCGGCGAAGACGAGCGGAGGCAGCGACGCGAGCCGGCCGCGCGCAGCGCGCAGGCTCTCCGCGTCGGGCCACTGCGGCTGCTGGGCCGCGGTGAGCTGCTCCCAGGCGTCGAGGCCCGCGACGACCTGCGGGTCCGGCTCGACGCTCATGAGTGGCTCGCCGGGGCCAGCGGCTGACCGATGTCGGCGAGCAGCTCGCCGAACCACGGCACGCTCACGTCGAACGGCTTGCCGCCGGCGATGCGCGGGAACTCGATCGCGCGCAGCACGTCGCCCTGCTCCTCGTCGTGGCCGATCACGCCGGACTCGCCGCGCAGCGCGCACTCGACCGCGAGGTCGGTCATCGACTTGATGAGGCGCAGGTCCTCGGCGTTCGCGGCCGCGGCGCGCGAGTAGTAGCCGGACTTCTGCACCATCGTCTTCTCGGCGCCGAGCTTGGCGGCGAACTGCTTCGCGAACCACTGGCCCGGGTTGATGGTGTCGAGCTTGACGTGGCCGAACGGGTCGCGCTCGACCGTCTCACCCGACGCCTCGAGCTGCTCGACGATCTCGTGCATCCCGGCGCCCTCGGACAGGAAGATGTTGACGTTGCCCTGCTCGTCCATGATCGCCTTGAGACGCTCCGCCTCGGCGTCGATGTCCAGCGCGAGCTCCGGCAGGAACACGGCGTGGATGTCCCACCGCTCCTTGCTCAGGCCGATGCTGGGCACCCACTCCTGGCGGTCGAGCCACCTGCGGTACTCGACCGACGCGGCGGCGGTGAGCCACCCGCAGTGGCGCCCCATCACCTCGTGCACGATGAGCATGCGCGGGCCGCTGCGGTGCTCGCCGATGATGTTCGCCGCGAACTGGGCGGCCTCCTCGGCCGCGGTCCACGCGCCCAGCGACTGGCGGATCGGCACCACGTCGTTGTCGATCGTCTTCGGCAGGCCGACGACGGTCAGGCCGTAGTCGTTGTCCGCGAGGTACGCGGCGAGGTCGGCGGCGGTCGTGTTCGTGTCGTCGCCGCCGATGGTGTGCAGCACGTCCACGCCGTCGGCCTTGAGCTGCTCGGCCGCGACCTGCAGCGGGTCCTGGCCCTCCTGCACGAGGCCGCGCTTGACGCAGTCCTTCGCGTTCGTCAGCTTGACGCGGGAGTTGCCGATGGGCGAGCCGCCGAAGCGGTGCAGGACGCCGGCCTTGCGACGCGTCTCCTCGTCGATGACGATCTTGTCGCCGCGCAGCAGCCCGTAGTAGCCGTGCTCGTACGCGATGATCTCGACGTCCGGGGCGATCTCCGTGTAGCGCTCGATCAGACCGCCGACGGCGGACGACAGGCACGGAGCGAAGCCACCCGCGGTCAGGAGAGCGACGCGACGAACCGACATGAGACACACCTCTCGTTGATGAGCACGGCCGGCACGGTTGCCGGCGAGGACCCAGCCTGGGCCGTGCGCGCGGGCCGTCGCCGGGACGAAGGTCGGACGACGCGCGCCTGCGCAGGCGCCCGGGTCATCCTACTGACGTCGTCGGCTCGTCCTCGGGCGGGACCGGAACCTGGACGTCCGGGGCGGGACGGCCCCCGGGAGCGGCCGGCAGCTGGCCGTCCTCCTCAGCCGAGCCGTGCCCGGCGGCGATGCGCGCCTTCTGGGTCGCCGCGTACACGTCCACGTACTCCTGGCCCGACAGGCTCATGATCGCGTACATGATCTCGTCGGTGACCGAGCGCAGGATGAAGCGGTCGTTCTCCATGCCGGCGTAGCGGCTGAAGTCGAGGGGCTCGCCGATCACGACGCCCACCCGCATGACCTTGGGGATCGTGCGGCCGAGGGGCTGGGCGACGTCGGTGTCGACCATCGCGATCGGGACGACGGGGGCGCCGGACTCCAGCGCCAGGCGGGCGATGCCGGTCTTGCCGCGGTACAGCCGGCCGTCGGGGCTGCGGGTGCCCTCGGGGTAGATGCCGAACAGGCCGCCCTCGCGCAGCCGGCGCAGGCCGGTGTTGAGCGCCGCCTCGCTGGCCTTGCCGCCGCTGCGGTCGACCGGGATGGTGCCCACGCCGCGCATGAACCCCGCGGTCACGCGCCCGCGCAGCCCCTTGCCGGTGAAGTACTCCTGCTTGCCGATGAACACGACCTCGCGGTCGAGCACGAGCGGCAGGAAGAACGAGTCGATCACCGCGAGGTGGTTGCTCGCCAGGATCGCCGCCCCGGACGACGGGACGTTCTCGGCTCCGCGCACCCACGGCCGGTAGACCAGGTGCAGCAGGGGTCCGACGAACACCCGCTTCATCAACCAGTAGAACAACCGCTCATCCCTTCGAGGCCGACCGCCGCACCCTACGTCCTCGACCTGCGCCGGACGTGACGCGCGGAGCCGGGGACCGCGTGTCCGGCGCCCGGGCCGCGCGAGCGCGAGGGGCGGGGCGCCGCCGTAGGTCCGACTCTAGAGTGCTGTCATGCCTGCGCGCCCCGACGACCACGACGACGCGGCGGACCAGCCGGTGCCGCCCGAGGGGTCGGACGCGCCCGGTGGCGACGACGAGGACACGTGGGCGTCGCTCGTCGCACGGCTCGAGCAGGTCGACTCCGGCGACGACGACGGGCGCGCGGGCCGCGAGGAGCGCGGCGCGACGCCGGACGGGCCGCGGGTCGGCTCGTTCCCGGTCGCCCCGTGGGTCGAGCAGCGCGTCGTGCGACCCGCCGGGCCGGCCGACGGGGGCCCCGGGCGCGAGCTCGACGGGCGCGACTGGGACGGCACGTCGCAGTACGACGAGGCCGAGACCTCGGTCGACGAGCAGGAGCACTTCGTGCCGCCCGACCCCGGTCCCGTGCTGGGTGGCGACCCGCTCCTGACGATGGCGTGGCTCGCCGTCGCCGGGATGCCGGTCTTCCTGCTCGTCGTGCTCATCGCGTGGCGCGGCGCGCCGAGCGCGCTCGTGCAGGCGGCGTGCGTGGTCTTCCTGCTGGGCGTGGCCGTGCTGGTGTGGCGGATGCCCACGCACCGGGACCCCTCCGACGACGACACCGGCGCGCAGGTCTAGCGTCCTCGGCGGGCATCCGCCGAGGACGGCCCCCTGGGCCGCGGCCGCTCAGACGCGCGCGAGGTCCGCCGCGCCGACCATGCCGGCGTCGTTGCCCATCGCGGCGACGACGATCGCCGCCTCCGGGCGGTGGCCGCGGGCCGAGAGCTGCTCGGCGAAGCCCTTGCGCGCGGGGGCCAGCAGCAGCTCGCCGGCGGAGGCGACGCCGCCGCCGACGACGATGAGGGCGGGGTCCAGCAGCGCCGCCACGGACGCCGAGCCCTCCCCCAGCCACCGGCCGAGGTCCGCGAGCAGCCGGACCGCGAGCGGGTCGCCCTCCTGGGCGGCCTTCGTCACGTGCGGGCCGGTGATCTTCTCCGCGTCCCCGCCGGCGAGCTCGAGCAGCCGGCCGGCCGCCGCCGGGTCGACGACCGCCTGCGCCTGCGCGTCGCGCACGAGCGCGCTGCCGGAGGCGTACTGCTCCCAGCAGCCCTCGTGGCCGCAGCCGCAGTAGTGGCCGCCCGGCACGACGCGCATGTGGCCGATCTCCGCGGCGACGCCCCACGCGCCGCGCACGAGCTCGCCGGAGACGACGATCGCGCCCCCGAGCCCGGTCCCGACCGTCAGCATGAGCATGTCGTCGACGTCGCGCGCCGCGCCGAACCGGAACTCGGCCCAGCCGGCGGCGTTCGCGTCGTTCTCCACGACGATCCGGACGTCGTCGTCGATGAGCGCCGCGACGTTGTCCCGCAGCGGGTAGTCGCGCCAGGCGATGTTCGGCGCGAAGAGGACGCCGGAGCGGTCGGCGGCCACGAAGCCGGCCGCCGCCAGGCCCATCGCGCCGATCTCGTAGGACGCGCTCAGCTCGGCGTAGACGTCGGCGATCGCGCGGTCGATGCTCGCGGCGTCGTCCGGGGACGTGTCGCGCCGCGTCTTGGCGAGGAGCGTGCCGTCCTCGTCGACGACACCGGCGGCGATCTTCGTCCCGCCGATGTCCACACCGATCGCGTGCATGGGTCCTCGTGCTCCTCGAGCTCGTGGTGGAAGGTCCGCCGAGCGGCGACGTGCTCACCGTAACCGGACGCGCTGGCGGTCGGGGCCGCGCGCCGGCAGGTGGAAGTAGGTGCTACTCCGGCGTCCGAGGGTACTCACGCGCGTACCGGCTGTGCGGGACCTTCGGTCACGTATCCTCTGGTCACCTTCGCCACTGCCACTGGAGTCAGCATGGACGAGTTCACCTCCCCCTTGCTCATCGAGACCGATCGGGGCAAGAACCTCAACGACCTGCTCGCCGCGCGCGTCGCGTCGGCGCCCGAGAAGGCCCTCTACGAGGTCAAGCCCGAGGGCGCGAGCGAGTGGACGGCGATCAATGCGCGGGAGGTCCAGGCCCGCGTCCGCGCGGTCGCCAAGGGTCTCGTCGCGAAGGGCGTCCAGCCCGGCGACCGCGTCGCGATCATGTCCCGCACGCGGTACGAGTGGTCGCTGCTCGACTGGGCCGCGTGGGCCGCGGGCGCGGTGCCCGTGCCGGTCTACGAGACGTCGTCGGCCGAGCAGGTGCAGTGGATCCTCACCGACTCCGACGTGTCGCTGCTCGTGGTCGAGACGCCGGAGCACCGGGCGGTCGCCGAGGAGGTGCTGGCGGACACGAACGTCCGCGAGACGCTCGTGATCGACGAGGGCGCCGTCGACGCGCTCGTCGCGGCCGGGGCCGACGTCACGGACGACGAGGTCGACCGCCGCGGCGCGCTGGCGGGCCTCGACGACCTCGCGACCGTCATCTACACCTCGGGGACGACGGGCCGGCCCAAGGGCGTCGAGCTGACGCACGGCAACTTCAACGACCTCGTCCTCAACGCGATCGAGGAGCTGGGCGTCGTCGTCTCGAGCGAGAACGCGCGCACGCTGCTCTTCATGCCGCTCGCGCACGTGTTCGCGCGGTTCATCCACGTCCTCGTCGTGCCGGCCGGCGCGGTCATGGGGCACACGCCCGACACCCGCACGCTCGTCGCCGACATGGGCACGTTCCGGCCGACGTTCATCCTGTCGGTGCCCCGCGTGTTCGAGAAGGTCTACAACTCCTCGGAGCAGAAGGCCGCGGCGGGCGGCAAGTCCGCGATCTTCCAGCGCGCCGCCAAGACGGCGATCGTCTACTCGCGCGCCCTGGACACGCCCGGCGGCCCGTCGCTGTGGCTGCGCCTGCAGCACAAGGTCGCCGACCTGCTCGTGCTGCACAAGATCCGCAACGCGCTCGGCGGCCAGGCCGAGTGGGCCATCTCGGGCGGGGCGCCGCTCGGCGAGCGGCTCGGCCACTTCTACCGGGGCGTCGGGCTCAAGGTGCTCGAGGGGTACGGCCTGACGGAGACGACCGCGCCGGCGACCGTGAACCGGCCCGAGCTGACGAAGATCGGCACGGTCGGGCGGCCGCTGCCCGGCTCCTCCATCCGCATCGCCGCCGACGGCGAGGTCGAGATCAAGGGCGTCCAGGTCTTCCGCGGCTACCACGGCAACGAGACCGCGACGGCGGAGGCGCTCCAGGACGGCTGGTTCAAGAGCGGGGACCTCGGCACGCTGGACGAGGACGGCTTCCTGCGGATCACCGGGCGCAAGAAGGAGATCATCGTCACCGCCGGCGGCAAGAACGTCGCGCCGGCGGTCCTCGAGGACCGGCTGCGCGCGCACCCGCTGCTGAGCCAGGTGGTCGTGGTCGGCGACCAGCGGCCCTTCATCGGCGCGCTGCTGACGCTCGACCCCGAGGGCGTGCCCGGGTGGCTCGCCGCCCACGGCAAGCCGGCCATGAGCATCGAGGAGGCCGCGAAGGACCCCGACGTGCTCGAGTCGCTCGACAAGGCCGTCGAGAAGGCGAACAAGGCGGTCTCGCGCGCCGAGTCGATCCGCAAGTACCGGATCCTGCCGACGGACCTGACGATCGCGAACGGCTACCTGACGCCGAAGCTGAGCGTGAAGCGCTCGGTCGTGCTCAAGGACTTCGCGGGCGAGGTGGACGCGCTCTACGACGGGCCCGTCCAGGGCTGACCTCCACGAGGGCCGGTGCCGGCGTCGTCGGCACCGGCCCTCGTGCGTGCCCGGGGGCGGCCGCGGTCGGCCGCCTCGGGCCACGGGTCAGACGGCCGGGGAGGCGCGCAGCGGCGGGACGAGGCCGGAGGCGGCCAGCGCGTCGATCGCGCGCTGCTCGACGGCCACCAGCTCGACCCGTCGCGCCGTCGCCTCGTCGGGGAGCGCGGGACGGACGGGCACCGTCAGGAAGGTCACGACGCAGTCGGTGCAGGCCGCGCCGCGCACGGTGCACGTGTCGCAGTCGATGATCATGCGGCGACGGTAGCCAGGGCGACTGACACGCCTCGGTGCGGCCGGCGCGAGGGGTCGTGGGCCCCCGGCGCGGCAGCCGCTCGGTGTCGGCGGGCGCGGCTACCGTCCCCGCCATGCCGATCCCGCTGCGCCCGCCACGCCCGCTGTGGGCGGACGTCGCGCCGGCCACCGGGACGCCGGTGCAGGTGACGCTCGAGGAGGTCGGCACCCCGCTGTCGGACGTGACGTTCGTCGTCGTCGACCTCGAGACGACGGGCGGCACCCCCGCGGACTGCGGCATCACCGAGATCGGCGCGGTCAAGGTCCGGGGCGGCGAGGTGCTCGGCGAGTTCCAGACGCTGGTGGACCCGGGCGGCCCGGTCCCCCCGTACATCCAGGTCCTCACGGGCATCACGACGACGATGCTCGTGGGCGCCCCGCGCATCGAGGAGGTGCTGCCCAGCTTCCTGGAGTTCGCGCGCGGCGCCGTCCTCGTCGCCCACAACGCGCCGTTCGACGTGGGCTTCCTCAAGGCCGCGGCGGCCCGCACCGGCCACGCGTGGCCCGGCCCCCAGGTGGTCGACACCGTCCGGCTCGCGCGGCGCGCCGTCACCCGCGACGAGGTGCCGAACCACAAGCTGAGCACCCTCGCCGCCGCGTTCGGGGCGACGGTGACGCCGAACCACCGGGCGCTGTCGGACGCGCGGGCGACCGTCGACGTCCTGCACGCGCTGCTCGGCCGGCTGGCCCCGCTCGGCGTCACGCACCTGGAGGACCTCGCGACGGCGGCCGACCCGGTCCCGGGTGACGTGCGGCGCAAGCGCACGCTGGCCGACGGGCTGCCGGACGCGCCGGGCGTGTACCTCTTCCGCGGCCCGCACGACGAGGTCCTCTACGTCGGGACGTCGACGACCTCGCTGCGCCGGCGGGTGCGCTCCTACTTCACCTCGGCGGAGAAGCGCGGGCGGATCGTCGAGATGGTGCGCGTCGCCGAGCGGGTCGACCCCGTCGTGTGCGCGACCCCGCTGGAGGCGCGCGTGCGCGAGCTGCGCCTCATCGCGGAGCACGCCCCCCGGTACAACCGCCGCTCCCGGTTCCCCGAGCGCATGCCGTGGGTCCGCCTGACGAGCGAGCCCTACCCCCGGCTGTCGGTGGTGCGCGAGGTCCGGGACGAGCCGGGGGCGGCCTACCTCGGCCCGTTCGGCTCGGCGGCGTCCGCCACGCTGGCGGTCGAGGCGCTGCACGAGTCCTACCCGATCCGCCGCTGCAGCCGCCGGCTGCCCCTCGTCGCCGCCCCCGGGGCCTCCGCCTGCGTGCTCGCCGAGCTCGGCCGCTGCGGCGCGCCGTGCCAGGGCCGGCAGCCGGTCGACGAGTACGCACGCGTCGCCGACGCGGTGCGCGCGACGATGCTCGGCGACGCCGCGGTCGTCGTGGCCGCGCACGCGGAGCGGATCCAGGCGCTGTCCGACCAGCAGCGGTTCGAGGAGGCCGCGACGGTCCGTGACCGGCTCGGCGCGTTCCTGCGCGGCGCCGTGCGGGCGCAGCGGGCCGGCGCCCTCGCGCGCTGCGCGGAGGTCGTGGCGGCGCGCCGGACGGACGACGGCGGCTGGGAGCTGGTCCTGGTGCGCCACGGCCGGCTCGCCGGCACCGCACGGGCGGACCGCCGGACGGACCCGCGCCCCCTCGTGGCGGCGCTGCAGGCCAGCGGCGAGCACGTGGAGCCTCCCGTCCCGCCCTCGTCGGCGGCCCACCCGGAGGAGACGGACCTGCTGCTCGAGTGGCTCGAGCGGCCGGGCACCCGGATCGTCGAGGTGGACGGGACGTGGGCGCTGCCCGTGCGCAGCGCGCTGTCCGAGGCGGACCCGGCCGCCGCGGTGGCGGCGCACCTGGCCCGCGTCTCGGGCGCTCCGGCACCGGGCGTCGTCGACCCCGCCGCCCCGCGCCCCGAGGCCGTCCCGGTCCGGGCCGAGCCGCGCATCGCCTGACCGGCCCGTCGCTCGTCCACGTGCCCGGCACCGGGGCATGATGGCCGCATGCTGACCGCCATCGTGCTCGTGGACACCGACGCCTCCCGCATCCCGGAGGTCGCCAAGGAGATCGCGGAGATCAAGGGGGTGAGCGAGGTCTACTCGGTCACCGGCGAGGTCGACCTCATCGCGATGGTCCGGGTGCGGGAGCACGACGACCTGGCCGACGTGATCGCCGACCGGGTCAGCAAGATCGAGGGCGTGCTGCGCACGCAGACGTACATCGCGTTCCGCACGTACTCGCAGCACGACCTCGAGCAGGCGTTCGCCCTCGGCCTGGAGGACTGAGGCCCGCAGCCGGCGGGCGACGGCGCCGTCGGCTCAGGCCGTCGCCGCGACCCAGCGCTCGAGCACGTCCCGGGCAGCGCCGGTGTCGACCGACCGCGCCGCCAGCGCGAGGGCCGCGGCCATCCGCTCGACGAGCGGGCCGTCGCCCGTGCCGGGCAGCGACCCGTCCGCGACGATCGCCGCGGCGGCGTTGAGCAGCACGGTCTCCCGCACGACCCCGGGGCGGCCGTCGAGCACCTCGCGCGCCACGCCCGCGTTGTGCACCGCGTCGGCGCCGCGCAGGTCCGCGACGGAGATCGGCGTGAGCCCGAGCGCGTCCGTCCAGTCGATCTCGTGCTCGGTGACGTCGCCGCCCCGCACCTCCCACACCTGGGAGGGCGCCGTGCCGGCGAGCTCGTCGAGGCCGTCCGTGCCGCGGAACACCATCGCGGAGAACCCGCGCGAGGCGAACACGCCCGCCACGATCGGCGCCATGCCTGCCGACGCCACGCCGACGGCCGTCGAGCGCGGCTGGGCGGGGTTGGTGAGCGGCCCGAGGAAGTTGAAGGCCGTCGCGATCCCGAGCTCGCCGCGGGCCGTCGCCGCGTGCCGGAAGGACGGGTGGAAGACCTGCGCGAAGCAGAACGTGATGCCGACCTCGGTCGCGATCTCGGCGACCCGGGCGGGCGGGTGGTCGAGGCGGATGCCCAGCGCCTCCAGCACGTCGGCCGAGCCGGACGACGACGACGCCGCGCGGTTGCCGTGCTTGACGACCGTGAGCCCCGTCCCGGCGACCACGAGCGCCGCCATCGTGGACACGTTCACCGTGTGCGCCCGGTCGCCGCCCGTGCCGACGATGTCGAGCGTGCGTCCCGGCACCTCGATGCGCAGGGCGTGCGCCAGCATCCCCTCGGCGAGGCCGGTCAGCTCGTCGACCGTCTCGCCCTTGGCCCGCAGCCCGACGAGCAGGCCCGCGACGCGCGCGGGCGACGCCGCGCCGGCCATGATCTCGTCCATGGCCCAGCTCGTCTGGGCCGCCGACAGGTCGGTGCCGGAGACGAGCGTGGTGAGCAGGTCCGACCAGGTCGGCGTGGGCTCGCTCACCGCGCCGTGGCGGTGCGCCGCACGAGCGCCTCGACGGCGTCGTGGAGCACCTGCGGGTCGATCGGGCGGCTGACCACGCCGTCGGCGTTCGACCACGAGGCGAGCCACGCGTCCTGCGGGCGGCCCGTGAGCACGAGCGTCGGGGGGCAGCGGTAGACCTCGTCCTTGAGCTGGCGCGACAGCCCCATGCCGCCGACCTTGTCCGCCTCCCCGTCGAGGATCAGCAGGTCCGGGTGCTCGTTCTCCGTGACCGTGATGACGGCGGTGGCCGTGGCGACCTCGATCCAGCGGACGTCCGGCTCCCCCGCGCGCAGGCGCCGCCCGACCGCGAGCCGGACCTGCTCGCGCACGTCCACGTCGTCGGAGTACAGCAGGATCGCGGGGCCGGTGGCCGTCGCGGGCTGGGGGGCCGTGCTCATGGGGCGTCCTCACTCGTCGTCGTCGTGCGTCGCAAGGGAATCTTGGCACGTCCGCGTGCCCGCGGGCGGGACGCACGGCCCGCGCCGGCACTAGCACACGACACGCGGGCGCCGGCCCGCCGCGACACGGGATCTCCACGAGTTCGGGAGCCTCGCCGCGGGGGCCCAGACGCATGGGAATGCGGATCGGTGCTGGTCCCGGGCCCGCGCCCGCCCCCGCGATCGTGACGATGTGACATATCCCGCGTCGGCACGCGTGGGCCCAAGGGCCCATGCGCTTCACATCTCCGCCATAATGGCGGACGTGTCGACTGCCATGGCTGCCCCTCGCACCACAGCGCACGTCAGTGTGAACCGACCCAACCCGGTGTCGGTGGGCACGATCGTGTGGCTGGCCAGCGAGCTCATGTTCTTCGCCGGCCTGTTCGCGATGTACTTCACGCTCCGGGCAGCGGTGCCCGGGGAGTGGGCCGAGCAGACCGCCAAGCTCAACGTCACCTTCGCGGCGATCAACACCACCGTGCTGGTGCTGTCGTCGGTGACGTGCCAGTTCGGGGTCTGGGCGGCCGAGCGCTTCCAGCCCGTCCGGTCCGGCTCGATCTTCCAGGTCAGCCGCTGGGGCATGAACGAGTGGATCACGCTCACCTACGTGATGGGCGCGTTCTTCATCGGCGGCCAGATCTTCGAGTACGCCGAGCTCGTGCACGAGGGCCTGACGATCGCGTCGAGCCCGTACGGGTCCGTGTTCTACCTGACGACCGGCTTCCACGGCCTGCACGTGGTCGGCGGCCTCATCGCCTTCCTGTTCCTGCTCGGCCGCTCGTTCGCGGCGAAGCGGTTCGGCCACCACGAGGCGACGACGGCGATCGTGACGTCGTACTACTGGCACTTCGTCGACGTCGTCTGGATCGCCCTCTTCGCGGTGATCTACCTGCTGAAGTGACCCCCCGCCGGGCCGCACGGCCCGCGCGACGCCCCACCCCCCACCAGTGCGAGACGAGGACCGATCCGTGAAGGCACTCGCAGCCCGCAGGCACGACAGGAGAGCCCCTGTCGTCCTGCTCCTGCTGGCGCTGCTGCTCACCGGTGGCCTGTACGCGGTGTTCGCCCCGGCTCCTGCCGGCGCGACCCCCGAGCAGGCCGCCGCGACCGCGACGACCGACGACATCGCCGCCGGCAAGGCGCTCTTCCAGGCGAACTGCGCGACGTGCCACGGCCCGACGGCCTCCGGCACCGACGTCGCGCCGTCGCTGATCGGCGTCGGCGCCGCAGCGGTGGACTTCCAGGTCGGCACCGGCCGGATGCCCATGCAGGCGAACGGCCCGCAGGCGCCGGCCAAGCCCGTGCAGTTCAACGACGAGCAGATCGCGCAGCTCGCGGCCTACGTCGCGTCGCTCGGCACCGGCCCCGCGATCCCGTCGGCCGAGCAGGTCGACCCCGCGCTGGGCGACCCCGCGAACGGCATGGCCCTGTTCCGCACCAACTGCGCGATGTGCCACAACGCCGTCGGCGCCGGCGGCGCGCTCTCGGGCGGCAAGTTCGCGCCGAACCTGTGGGAGACCACGCCGACGCACCTGTACGAGGCCATGCTCACCGGCCCGCAGTCGATGCCGGTCTTCAACGACGCGATCATCACGCCGGACGAGAAGCGGGACATCATCGCGTTCATCGACCAGCAGGGCGGCGCGGCCCCCGGCGGACTCGACCTGGGCTCCCTCGGGCCGGTCAGCGAGGGCCTGTGGGCCTGGGTCGTCGGCATCGGCCTGCTCATCGCCCTCGCCGTCTGGGGAGGGGCGAAGTCCTCGTGAGCCACGACAACAGCACCGAGATCGTCCAGCGCGGCGCGGGCGAGCACCCCGAGCGCTTCGACGACCCGGGCGTGCACCAGCCCAACCCGCGCCTCGGCGACCTCGACGAGAAGGCCGCCAAGAAGGCGGAGCGTCAGGTCGCCGCGCTCTTCACCGTCTCGATCGTCGGCACGATCGTGTTCGTGTGGGCGTACTTCGCCCTGCCGCCCGGCGAGAAGCCGGAGTCCATGCGGCTCTCGAACATCGTCCTCGGCCTCGCGCTCACGTGCATCCTGCTCGGCATCGGCACCGCCATCATCCACTGGGCGAAGACGCTGATGAGCAACAAGGAGTACGTCGAGGAGCGGCACCCGCAGCGCAGCGACGACGAGACGCGCGCGGGCGCGATCCAGGCCCTGCAGGACGGCGCCGCCGACTCGGGCATCAGCCGGCGCGGCGCGCTCAAGGGCGCCGGCCTCACGGCGCTCGCGCTGTTCCCGCTCTCGATCGTCCTGCCGCTCATCGGCAACGTCGGCGAGGACTGGAACGTCTCGAAGTTCAAGCACACGATGTGGCGCAAGGGCACCCGCCTCGCCTACGACCCGACCGGCCGTCCGATCAAGGCGTCGGACCTCACGATCGGCTCGATCGCGCACGTCATCCCCGAGGACCTGCACGAGGCCGAGAGCCCTCTCGACGAGAAGGCCAAGGCCGTCGTCCTCCTCGTGCGCATGGACCCCCGTGACCTGAAGTCCGAGCGCGAGCCCGGCTTCGGCTTCGACGGGATCGTCGCCTACTCGAAGATCTGCACGCACGTGGGCTGCCCGGTGGCGCTCTACGAGCAGCAGACCCACCACCTGCTGTGCCCGTGCCACCAGTCCACGTTCGACGTGGCGGACGGCGCGAAGGTCGTCTTCGGCCCTGCCAAGCGACCGCTTCCGCAGCTGCCGATCGAGGTCGACGCCGAGGGCTACCTCGTCGCCCGCGGCGACTTCGTCGAGCCGGTCGGCCCGACCTTCTGGGAGCGTCTGACGTGACGACGACGACCTCGACCCCCACCGGCGCGGCGCGTGCCGCGTCGGCCACGGCGGACTACCTCGACCAGCGCACCGGCATCGGGCACGCCGTCAAGTACTTCGCGCGCAAGGTCTTCCCGGACCACTGGTCCTTCATGCTCGGTGAGATCGCCCTCTACAGCTTCGTGACGCTGCTGATCTCGGGCGTCTTCCTGACGATGTTCTTCGTGCCCAGCATGGGCGAGACGCACTACGACGGCCCCTGGCCGTCGCTCAACGGCGTGGAGATGTCCGAGGCCTTCTCCTCGACCCTCCGGCTCTCGTTCGAGGTCCGCGGCGGCCTGCTCATGCGGCAGATCCACCACTGGGCGGCGCTCATCTTCATGGCGTCGATCGTCGTGCACATGATGCGCGTGTTCTTCACGGGCGCGTTCCGCAAGCCCCGCGAGATCAACTGGGTCGTCGGCTTCGTGCTGCTGATCCTCGGCCTCGCGGCCGGCTTCTCCGGCTACTCGCTCCCCGACGACGTGCTCTCCGGCAACGGCCTGCGCATCACCGACGGCGTCGTCCGCGCGATCCCGATCATCGGCAGCTACACGTCGTACTTCATCTTCGGCGGCGAGTTCCCGGGGCACGACCTCATCCCGCGGCTGTTCACCGTGCACATCCTGCTCGTGCCGGGCCTGATCCTCGCGCTCATCGGCCTGCACCTCGTGCTGATGGTGATGCACAAGCACACGCAGTACCCGGGCTCCGGCCGCTCCGACAAGAACGTCGTCGGCTACCCCGCCCTGCCGGTGTACGTCGCGCGCCTCGGCGGCAACTTCTTCCTGGTGTTCGGCGTCATCGCGCTGATGGCCGGGACGATGTCGATCAACCCGGTGTGGAACTACGGGCCGTACGACCCCTCGCCCGTGTCCGCGGGCGCCCAGCCCGACTGGTACATGCTCTTCCTGGAAGGGGCCCTGCGCCTCATGCCCGGCGGGGCGGAATTCGTCATCGGCCAGTACACGGTCCCGCTCAACGTCATCATCCCCGCGATGGTGGTGCCCGGGATCCTGTTCACGCTGCTCGCGCTCTACCCGTTCATCGAGGCCTTCGCGACCGGCGACGACCGCGAGCACCACGTGCTCGACCGGCCGCGCAACCGCCCGTTCCGCACGGCGTTCGGCGTCTCGCTGCTCATGGCGTTCTTCATCCTGGTGCTCGCCGGGTCGAACGACCTCATCGCGACGCACTTCCACATGTCGATCAACGACATCACGTGGGCGTTCCGGGTGCTGCTCTTCGTCGCTCCCTGGCTGGCGTTCGTCATCACGAAGCGGATCTGCCTCGGGCTGCAGCGCAAGGATCGCGAGCTGGTCCTGCACGGCCACGAGACCGGCCGCATCGTGCGGTTCGCCAGCGGCGAGTACATCGAGGTGCACAAGCCGCTCGACGCGCACGAGCGCTGGCTGCGCGTGCAGCACGAGGCGATCCGTCCGCTCGAGATCGAGCCGGCGGAGGACTCGCGCGGCGTGCGCCGCAAGGGCTACCGCCGCGACACGATGCGCCGCCGCCTGTCCGAGCTGTTCTACGAGGACCGCGTCGAGCCGGTGACGCCGAGCGAGCTCGCCGCGGCCCAGGCGCACGGCCACGGCTCGCACGACGCGGTCGAGGCGGGACCGGCCACGCGGGAGCTCGCCTCCTCCGCCCCGGGCGGTGGTCAGCACCTCGTGGACCCGCACGACGAGACGGCGGCCGATGGGCGGAATCACACCGTCTGAACCAGAGTTGTCCCAGAGGTCGGGCGGCTCGCCGGATCGCCGGCGGGCCGCCCGCTTCCTTTCTCCCGGGCGCAGACATGTGCCCGGACCGACGAGGAGAGGTATGACGCATGGCTGACTACACGCTCCCGGACCTGCCCTACGACTACGCGGCGCTCGAGCCGCACATCTCGGGGCGGATCATGGAGCTGCATCACGACAAGCACCACGCCACGTACGTCGGCGGCGCCAACACGGCGCTCGAGAAGCTCGCGGAGGCCCGCGAGAAGGACGACCTGGCCGCGGTGAACCTGCACGAGAAGAACCTCGCGTTCAACCTCGGCGGGCACGTCAACCACACGGTGTTCTGGCAGAACCTCTCCCCCGACGGCGGCGACAAGCCGGTCGGTGAGCTGGCGGCGGCGATCGACGAGTTCTTCGGCTCGTTCGAGGCGTTCCAGAAGCACTTCGCCGCGAACGCCACCGGCATCCAGGGTTCCGGCTGGTCGATCCTCGCGTGGGACTCCGTGGGCCAGAAGCTCGTCATCGTCCAGCTGTACGACCAGCAGTCGAACCTCGCGCTCGGCCTCGTGCCGATCGTCATGCTCGACATGTGGGAGCACGCCTTCTACCTGGACTACGTCAACGTCAAGGCGGACTACGTCAAGGCCTGGTGGAACATCGTGAGCTGGGCCGACGCCGGCGCCCGGTTCGACCGCGCGAAGGCGCAGACCGCAGGACTCATCGTCCCCTCGGTCTGACCGCCGCGCCCTGCACCACCGGAGGCCGCCACGCTCAACGTGGCGGCCTCCGTCATGTCCGGGGAGCCCCGCCCCTCCTGGACGCGCGAGCGCGTCTTCCTCCACCTCGAGCCGGGCTCACCAAGGTGGTGGGCGGGCCTCCGTGAGGGCGTGGCCCGCCTACGTATCCGGGCGGTCGCTCGGAGCTGCCGTCGCCGCCTGAGCGTGCTCTGAGAGCGCCCTGCGGTCGCCGGCGGCGTGTACCTGGGTGCCGGGGCGCTGCGGTCGGCGGGCGCCGCTGCGACGCACCCTGCGCGGGACGCACGACGGCCCGGCCGGAGCTCGTCCGGCCGGGCCGTCAGGCGGTCCTGAGAGGAAAGGCGCTGTCAGTGCGCGTGCTGCCCGCGGGAGAACTCGAACACCCAGCCGACGAGCCCGATCACGGCGATCCCGGCGCCGATGAACGTCAGCCACCAGCCGATGGCGAGCCCGGCGAACCCGAGGGCGGCCGCACCGCCGAGGACCAGCGGCCACCAGCTCCACGGCGCGTACACGCCCTGGTCGCCGGCGCCCTGCTCGATCTCCCCGTGCTCGTCGTCCTCGGGGCGGGGGTCGATGCGTCGCGAGAGGAGCGCGAAGTACGCACCGATCATGCCGACCAGGCCCCCGACGAGCGGGATGCCGATCATGCCGACGGGCTCGCGGCCGCTCCAGGCGGCGTAGATGAGCCCGACCGGGATGAAGAAGGCGACCCCGTACAGGAACAGCTTCGCCTCGAGCTTCATCGGGTGCCCTCCTCGTCGTCACGGCGCTGCACGGGCGGGTCCTCGACCACGACCGCCGACGACTGCTCCGGCTCGCCGGTGCCGTTCGCGAGCCGCTCGACCGCGACCGGCGTCTCGCCGCGGCGGTCGGCCTCCCAGTCGAGGACGCCGGGCGACGGCTCGACGTAGTCCATCGCGGCGACCTCGGGGTGGTGCAGGTCGAACGCGGGACGCTCGGAGCGGATGCGCGGCAGCGACGTGAAGTTGTGCCGCGGCGGCGGGCAGCTGGTCGCCCACTCGAGCGAGCCGCCGTACCCCCACGGGTCGTCGACCGCGACCTTGGGCGCGTGGCGCCAGGTCGTGTAGACGTTCCACAGGAAGGGCAGCGTGGACGCCGCGAGGATGAACGCGCCGACGGACGAGAGCTGGTTCATCCACGTGAAGCCGTCGTCCACCGCGTAGTCGGCGTACCGGCGGGGGAAGCCCCGCACGCCGAGCCAGTGCTGGATGAGGAACGTCATGTGGAAGCCGACGAACAGCGTCCAGAAGTGCAGCTTGCCCAGGCGCTCGTCGAGCATCCGGCCCGTGAACTTCGGCCACCAGTAGTAGAAGCCGGCGAACATCGCGAACACGACCGTGCCGAACACCACGTAGTGGAAGTGCGCGACCACGAAGTACGTGTCGGACAGGTGGAAGTCGAGCGCCGGGCTGGACAGGATGATGCCCGTCAGCCCGCCGAACAGGAACGTCACGAGGAACCCGAGCGTCCACAGCATCGGCGTCTCGAACGTGAGCTTGCCGCGCCACATCGTGCCGATCCAGTTGAAGAACTTCACGCCTGTCGGCACGGCGATGAGCATCGTCATGAACGAGAAGAACGGCAGCAGCACCGCTCCCGTCACGTACATGTGGTGGGCCCACACGGTCACGGACAGCGCCGCGATCGCGATCGTCGCGTAGACCAGACCCTTGTAGCCGAAGATCGGCTTGCGGCTGAAGACCGGCAGGATCTCGGTCGCGATGCCGAAGAACGGCAGGGCGATGATGTAGACCTCGGGGTGGCCGAAGAACCAGAACAGGTGCTGCCACAGGATGGCGCCGCCGTTCTCCGGGTTGAAGACCTGCGCGCCGAGGGTGCGGTCGGCGCCGAGCGCGAACAGCGCGGCGGCCAGCGGCGGGAACGCCATCAGCACCAGGAGCGACGTGACGAGCGTGTTCCAGGTGAAGATCGGCATCCGGAACATCGTCATGCCGGGCGCGCGCATCGTGACGATCGTGGTGATGAAGTTGACCGCGCCGAGGATCGTGCCGAAACCACCGAGCGCCAGGCCGAAGACCCACAGGTCGCCGCCCATGCCGGGCGAGAACGCCGAGTTCGACAGCGGCGCGTACGCGAACCACCCGAAGGAGGCCGCCCCGCCGCGCGTGAAGAACCCGAAGGCGGCGATGAGGCCACCGAAGAAGAAGAACCAGAACGCGAGCATGTTCAGCCGCGGGAACGCCACGTCGGGCGCGCCGATCTGCAGCGGCATGATGACGTTCGCGAAGCCGGCGAACAGCGGCGTCGCGAACAGCAGCAGCATGATCGTGCCGTGCATCGTGAACGCCTGGTTGTACTGCTCGCGCGAGGCGAACACGTCCATGCCGGGCATGAACAGCTCGGCGCGGATCAGCAGCGCCAGGATCCCGCCGATCGCGAACCACGCGAACGACGTGATCAGGTACATGTAGCCGATCGTCTTGTGGTCCGTGGAGGTGATCCACTTGACGATCGTCCGTCCGAGGGTCTGCCGGGTGGGCGTCAGGCCAGGGACGTGCTCGGCCGTGGCGACCATCAGCCCTCCTCGCTCGCGTCGTGAAGATCCTGCTCGTTCACGCTGTTCAGGTCCTGCTCGCGGCTCCACTCCAGGCCGAGGGAACCACTCTGCCCCCGGGCCTTGAGCTCCGCGATGTGGGCGTCGTACTCGGCGCGCTCGACCACCTTGACGTTGAAGAGCATCGACGAGTGGTACTCGCCGCAGAGCTCGGCGCACTTGCCGCGGTACTCCCCGACGCGCGTCGGGGTCACGACGAAGGTGTTCGTCCGGCCCGGGATCATGTCGAGCTTGAAGAGGAACTCCGGCACCCAGAAGGAGTGGATGACGTCGCGCGAGTCCAGCGTGAACTGCGTGCGCTCGTCGACCGGGAGCCACAGCGTGACCTGCTCGGCGAGCACGCCCGTGCGGGCCTCGCCGACGTCCTGCGCCTGCACGCCCGTCTCGTACGCGTCGTCGTCGAGGTAGTTGAAGTCCCAGCTCCACTGCTTGCCGATGGCCTGCACGTGGTTCTCGATGGGACCGCCGGTGTCGGTCATCGCCGTCATGTCGCGGTTCGTGTAGAAGAACAGCACGCCGACCATGAGGATCGGCAGGACGATGTACATGACCTCGAGCGGCACGTGGTAGCGCAGCTGCACGGGCAGCCGGTCGTCCGACCGGCGCTTGCGGTACACCGCGACGCACCACAGCATGAGGCCCCACGTGATGAGGCCGACGATCAGGGCGGCGATCCACGACCCGACCCACAGGCTGACGACACGACCGGTCTGGTCGGTCACCTCGGCCTCGGAGTTGCCGGGCAGCCATCCTCGCTGGACCTCGGCGGAACATCCGCTGAGAGCCACCACGACGATCGCTGCGAGTCCGGTCCAGGCCAGGACCGGACGCCGCTTGCGACGGGGGGTGTCCGCGTGCACGGGGGGCCTTCCACTCGCGTCCCGGGCGACGCCGCTCCTCGTGTGGACCACGCGGGGGCGAACGGCACCTGGGACCTACGTCCTCGACCCGAGCAGCCTAGCGCGCACAGAACGGTCACACGGCCTGCGCAACACGGGATGACGACGTGATGTCATCAACACCGAGGCCTCGTCGCCGCGGCCCCGTCGCGGCGCGTCAGGGCGGTGCGAGGCCCCGGCCCGCATGGACACGCGCCGCTCGGGCTACCGTGCCGGGGTGGACGAGCCGCGCAGCACGACGTCGGGACGCACCGCGGGCCCGGCGGATGTGACGCAGACCACCTCCGGCCGTGCCGGCGGTGCGGCGTCCGGGGCCCGGTCGGGCCCCCGGCGACGCGTCGTGCTCGACGGCGGCGGGCGCGCGCCCCTCCTGCCGGCCGCGCGCGACGCGTTCGTGGAGGCGCTCGACCAGGGCTGGGCCGACCCGCGACGGCTGCACGCCGAGGGACGCCGGGCGCGCATGCTGCTCGACGGCGCCCGCGAGGCCGTCGCCGCGGTGGTCGGTGCCCGCACCGA
>NZ_HE978588.1:2365176-2367369 GCF_000312005.1 Cellulomonas massiliensis JC225 | reverse complement strand
ACGTCGTCGTCGGGGCGGTCGAGCGCGCGGCGGTGCTGCACGCCGCGGACTTCGTCACCGCCGCCGCGGGCGGCAGCCGGGTGACGACGCCCGTCGACCGGCTCGGCCGCGTCGACGTCGAGGCGATGACCGCCGCGGTCGCGGCTCCGGGGGTGGCGCTCGCCGCGCTCCAGCACGCCAACGGCGAGGTCGGGACGCTCCAGCCCGTCGGTGCGGTGCACGAGGCGGCGCGGCGCGCCGGCGTGCCGCTCCTCGTCGACGCCGGCGCGTCGCTCGGCCACGTACCCGTGGGCGACGCGTGGGACCTGCTCGCCGCCGACCCGGGCGACTGGGGCGGCCCGGCGGGCGTCGGCGTCCTGGTCACGCGGCGGGGCGTGCGCCGCTCCCCCGACGGGCCGCAGGACGACGACCGCTGGTTCCCCGGCGGCGTCAGCGTCCCGGCGGCGCTGGCGGCGGCGGTGGCCCTGCAGCAGGCGGTCGCCACCGCGGCGGCGGACGACGCCCGCCGGCGGGCGCTCGTGGACCGGGTGCGCTCGGTCGTGCCGCAGCGGGTGCCGGACGTGGCGGTCGTCGGCGATCCCGCGGCCCGCCTCCCCCACGTCGTGACGTTCTCGTGCCTCTACGTCGACGGGGAGGCGCTCGTGACGGCGCTCGACGCGCGGGGGTTCGCCGTCGGGTCGGGCTCCGCGTGCACGTCCAGCACGCTGGAGCCGAGCCACGTGCTCGCGGCGATGGGCGTGCTCACGCAGGGGAACGTGCGGATCGCGCTGCCCGTGGGGGTGTCGGACGCGGACGTGGACGCCTTCCTCGACGTGCTCCCGGACGTGGTCCGTGAGGTCCGTGCCGCCCTCGACGCCGAGGTGTAGCGGCCCGGGCCCGCGGCCCGGGACCCGGCGGACACGACGAGGCCCGGCCCCCGCGCGGCGGGTGCCGGGCCTCGTGGGTCGTGCCGGACGATCAGCTGAACGAGCCGCCGCACGCGCAGGCGCTGCCCGCGTTCGGGTTGTCGATGGTGAATCCCTGCTTCTCGATCGTGTCGGCGAAGTCGATCGTCGCGCCCTCGAGGTACGGCACGCTCATCTTGTCCACGACGACCTCGACGCCGTCGTAGTCGCGCAGCGCGTCGCCGTCGAGCAGGCGCTCGTCGAAGTAGAGCTGGTAGATGAGACCCGAGCAACCGCCGGGCTGCACCGCGACGCGCAGGCGCAGGTCGTCCCGACCCTCGGACTCGAGCAGGCTGCGGACCTTGTCCGCGGCGACCTCGGTGAGGTTGACGCCGTGCGTCGCGGTCTGCGTGGTGTCGGTCATGGTCTCTCCTGGTTGAGCGGGTGGCCGGCCTCGGGGCGGCGCCGTCGGCGGGAACGCCCTCGACGATCGGCAACGCCGTGTCGCTCTCGGTTTGTTCCCGGTGCCAGCGTACGACTCGCGCGCCCGCTCGCGCGCACCCGGGCGGGGCGTGCGGCGGGTCGCGCTCAGCCGGTCCCGGGCGACCACGTCCGGGCGACGCGACGGGTGCGGGCGGCCAGCCGGTCGGCGACCTCCTCGCCGCCCCGGCGGTCGGCGCCGGCGCTCACGGCGTACGCGGCCGTGAGACCCGCCGCCGCCTGCTCGCGGCGGCCCACGAGGACCTCGTCCGCGACGACGACGGTCGGCACACCGTGCACCAGCGCGCGGCGCGCCGCCTCCGCGACGACCGACTCGTCGACGGACCGCCAGTCGAGACGCGTCACGCCGGTGACGACGAGGTCGGCTGACCCGGCGAGCGCGTCGAGGCCGACGGCGTCGGCGACGAGCGCGGAGGCGGGCACGAGCCGACCCCCGAGGACGCCGATCCCGAAGCCGAGCCCGCCGCCGGCGCCCGCACCGGGCGCCGACGTCAGGCGCGAGACGGGGCGTCCGCCCGCCAGCAGGTCCGGCCGCTCGGCGTCCCCGACCGCCTCGACGGCGAGGCGGGCGACGTGCGCGAGCGCGCGCTCGAGCGCCTGCGAGGCCTCGGCCCCCACACCGGGCTCCGAGCCGAGCGTCGCGCTCGCGCCCTGCAGGCCGAGCAGCGGCGTGCCGGTGTCGTAGGCGCCCACGAGCTGGACGCCCGCCAGCGCGTCCCGCAGCGCGCGCAGCCCGCGCAGGTCGTCCTCGTCCGCCGCCCCCAGCGCCGCACCGCCCGAGCGGAGCACCGCTCGCGCGTCGGGCAGG
>NZ_HE978588.1:2348773-2365156 GCF_000312005.1 Cellulomonas massiliensis JC225 | reverse complement strand
CGCCGCACCACCGAGGCCGACGACGACCCGCCCCGCGCCGGCGTCCACCGCGGCCCGGACGAGCGTGCCGACGCCGGCGGAGGTCCCGCGCCCCACGTCGTGGCCGGCCGGGAGCAGCGCGCGCCCGACCGCCTGGGCGGCCTCGACGTACGCGGTCCGCCCGTCGTCCGCCAGGAGCACGGTCGCGGGCGCGGGGGCGCCGGACGGCGTCGTGGTCGTCACGGCGAGGAGCTCGCCGCCGAGCGACGCCCGCAGCGCGTCGACGAATCCGGGGCCGCCGTCGGAGAGCGGCGCGCCGACGACGTCGTCGTGCGCCGCGGCCGCGCGCCACGCGTCGGCGACCACCGACGCGGCCTGCGCGGGCGGGAGCGGTCCGAGGGTGCCGGGGGCGACGAGGACGTGCACGAGCGGCATGCTCGCACGGGTCGGCACCCCGGCCGTGCCGCCGCCCGACGGTCCCCCCGCCCGCCGCACGCGCTGTGCGAGGATTCTGCGCGTGACGACCCCGACGTTCACCGAGCCCCTCCCCTCGGCCCTGCTGCTGCTCGGTCGCGGTGCCGACCTGGCGTCCGAGCGCGGCGTCGAGTGCGCGGGCGACCTGCCGGCGCCGAGCGACCCGGACCTCGTCGAGCGCGCGCGTGCGGCCCGCGCCGCGCTGGGCGACCGCGCGTTCGTCCTCGGGCACCACTACCAGCGCGACGAGGTCATCCAGTTCGCCGACGTCACGGGTGACTCGTTCAAGCTCGCGCGCGAGGCGGCCGCCCGGCCCGAGGCCGAGTTCGTCGTCTTCTGCGGCGTGCACTTCATGGCGGAGTCGGCCGACATCCTCACCTCCGACGCGCAGCAGGTCGTCCTCCCCGACCTGGCGGCCGGGTGCTCCATGGCCGACATGGCCGCCATCGACCAGGTCGAGGACGCGTGGGACGTGCTCGTCGAGGCCGGCGTCGCGCCGCGGACCGTCCCGGTCACGTACATGAACTCGACCGCCGCGATCAAGGCGTTCACGGGCCGCCACGGCGGCACCGTCTGCACGTCGTCGAACGCGCACGTGGCGCTGCGGTGGGCCTTCGACCAGGTGGGCGGCCTGGAGGGCGACGGCAAGGTGCTCTTCATGCCCGACCAGCACCTCGGGCGCAACACCGCCGTGCTGCAGCTCGGGCTCACCCTCGACGACTGCGTCGTCTTCGACCCGCGCAAGCCCGGCGGCGGGCTCACCGCGCAGCAGCTGCGGGACGCCCGGATGATCCTGTGGCGCGGCCACTGCTCGGTGCACGGCCGCTTCTCGGCGCGCAACGTCGCGGACGTCCGCGCGGCGGACCCCGGCGTCACCGTGCTCGTCCACCCCGAGTGCCGCCACGAGGTCGTCACGGCCGCCGACATGGTCGGCTCGACGGAGTACATCATCAAGGCGCTCGACGCCGCGGAGCCCGGCTCCTCGTGGGCGATCGGCACGGAGCTCAACCTCGTCCGCCGCCTCGCGGCCGCCCACCCCGAGCTGACCGTGCACTACCTCGACTCGACGGTGTGCTTCTGCTCGACGATGAACCGGATCGACCTCCCGCACCTCGTCTGGGCGCTCGAGTCGCTCGTCGCCGGGCGTCCCGTGAACCGCATCGTCGTCGACCCCGACGACGCCCACTGGGCGCGCGTCGCGCTGGACCAGATGCTGGCGCTGCCCGGCTACTGAGCGCGGACGAGCCGGACCGTCCGAGGAGGCGAGCCATGACCACGCAGGGTGCGATCCGCGTCGGGGTCTTCGTGTTCGACGGCGCCGAGGAGCTCGACGTCGTCGGGCCGTGGGAGGTGCTGGCGTACTGGGCGGCCCACAGCGACCTGCGGCCCGAGGTGCTGACCTTCTCCGCCGACGGGGGCGGCGTCCGGTGCGCGAAGGGCCTGTGCCTGGTCCCGGACACGAGCGCCGACGAGGTGGGCCCGCTCCACGTGCTGGTCTACCCGGGTGGCCGCGGCACGCGGCCGCTGATGCGCGACGAGGACCACCTGGCGTGGGTGCGCGGGCTGCGCGCGCGCACCCCTCTGATGACCAGCGTGTGCACGGGCGCGCTGGTGTACGCGGCCGCGGGCCTGCTGGCGGGCCGCCCGGCGACGACGCACTGGGGCAGCCTCGACGAGCTGACCGCCGCGGACCCGTCGGTCCTCGTCGACGCGGACGCGCGCTTCGTCGACGACGGGGACGTGGTCACGTCGGCCGGCGTCTCCGCGGGGATCGACATGGCGCTGCACCTCGTCGCCCGGCTCGAGTCCGTGGACACCGCCCGCCAGGTACGGCGCGGTATCCAGTACGACCCCGACCCGCCCGTCTAGCCGCGTCCCGGGTGCCTCGCGCCCGGACCGCGCGCCCCGGTGGTTAGCATCGCGGCGTGATGAGGACGATCCAGCTGACGAAGGCCACGCTGCGCCCCCGACGGGCGGTACCGGGGGCCACGATGGCCGACACGTCCGTCACGCGGATGCGGGTGCAGCCGTTCGACCTGGACCTGTACCGCCACATGAACAACGGCGTCTACCTGCAGTGCATGGACATCGCCCGCAGCAACCTGCTCGCCGACCTCGGGGCGTTCGGGCTGCTCGCGGAGCGGGGCTGGTACCCCGTCGTCGCCGCGCAGACCATCAAGTACCGCCGTTCGCTCCTGCCCTTCCAGCGCTTCGAGATCCGCACCCGCGTGCTCGGCTGGGACGAGCGGGTCGTCTACCTGGAGCAGGAGTTCGTCCGCGGCGCGGACCACATCGCGCGCGGCGTGGTCGCCGGCCGGTTCCTGTCCCGCGACGGCGCCCGCGTGCCCGCCCCCGAGGTGGCCCGGCTCATCGCGGGCGAGCAGACGCCGAGCCCCGAGCTGCCGGACGACGTCGCGACGTGGGCGCGCGCGGTGGACGTCGCGGCGCGCTGACCCCGCCCCTCAGCGGCGCGCCAGCCGCTCCAGGAGCAGCGCCTCCGCCAGCACGACGTTGCGCAGCTCGCCGAGGTGGACGGACTCGTTCGCCCCGTGCGCCCGCCCGTCCGGGTCCTCGACGCCGGTGACGAGGATCGACGCGTCCGGGTAGAGCTCCAGCAGCTCCGCGATGAACGGGATCGACCCGCCGATGCCGATGTCGACCGGAGCGCTCCCCCACGCCTGCGCGAACGCCCACCGCGCGGCCCGCATCCCGTCCGAGTCCTGGGGCGCCTGGAACGGCTGCCCGGCCTCGCCGTCGCGCACCTCGACCCGCGCCCCGAACGGCGCGTGCGCGAGCAGGTGGGCGCGCAGCGCGTCCATCGCGGCCGCCGGGTCCTGACCGGGCGGGATGCGCAGCGAGAGCTTCGCGGTGGCCCGCGGCGTGATCGTGTTCGAGGCGCTCGCGACGCGAGGCGCGTCGAAGCCGATCACGCCGATCGCGGGGCGCGTCCACAGCCGCGCGGTGATCGGGCCCGTGCCCGCGAGCCGCACACCGTCGAGCACCCCGGCGTCCGCGCGGAACGTCGCCTCGTCGTACTCGACCGCGGGGTCGGGCGCGGCGCCCAGGCCAGCGACCGCGACGTCGCCGTTCTCGTCGTGCAGGGTCGCGACGAGGCGCGCGAGCAGCGTCGGCGCGTCGAGCACCGGGCCGCCGTACATGCCGGAGTGGATCGCGTGGTCGAGCACCGCCACCTCGACCTCGCAGTCCACGAGGCCGCGCAGCGAGGTGGTCAGCCCAGGCGTCCCGATCGCCCAGTTCGACGAGTCCGCCACGACGATGACGTCCGCCGCGAGCTCGTCGCGGTGCGCGTGCAGGAACGCCGTGAAGGTCGGCGAGCCGATCTCCTCCTCGCCCTCGACGAACACCGTGACGCCCACCCCGAGCTCGTCGCCCAGGACGCGCAGCGCCCCGAGGTGCGCCACCACCCCGGCCTTGTCGTCCGCGGCGCCGCGGCCGTACAGCCGGCCGTCGCGCTCCGTCGGCTCGAACGGCGGGGTCACCCAGTCGGCGTCGTCGCCGGGCGGCTGGACGTCGTGGTGCGCGTACAGCAGCACCGTCGGCGCTCCCGCCGGCGCCGGGCGGCGGGCGATGACGGCGGGCCGGGAGACGGCCCCGTCGGGCGCCGTCACCGTGAGGACCTCGGCGGGCAGGCCGGCGGCCTCCAGCAGGGCCGCCACCGCCGCCGCGCTCGCGTCGACGTGCGCCTGGTCGAACTCGGCGTTCGAGACGCTCGGGATCCGCACGAGCGCCTCGAGGTCCGCGCGCAGGCCGGGGAACAGGGCCGCGGCGCGCTCGCGCAGCTGCGCGACGCGCTGCTCCGGGACGTCGTGGACGGGGGTCGGGGCGTCAGGCGTCGTCACGACCGGCCACGCTACTCGACTACGCTGGGCGCGTGTTCTCGCGCGACAAGACCAGCGGCAAGGGCGTCCCGGACGCGCCGGCGACCCCCGCACCCGAGGCCTCCGACGCCGGCCCGGGCGGCAAGGGACGGCCGACGCCGCGCCGCAAGGACGCCGAGGCCGCCAACAAGCGCCCCCTCGTGCCGACGGACCGCCGGACCTTCGGCACCGGCGACAAGGCCGCGCGCAAGGCCATGCGGGACGCCCAGCGCGAGCAGCGCGAGCGCGAGTACCGCGCGATGCAGACGGGCGAGGAGCGCTACCTCCCGCCGCGCGACAAGGGCCCGGTGCGCAAGTACGTGCGTGACTACGTCGACGCCCGCTGGAACCTCGGTGAGTTCTTCCTGCCCGTCGCGGCGTTCTTCCTCGTCGCACAGCTGGTGCTGGCGTCCGCCGCCCCGGGGCTGGCCGCGATCGCGCTGCTCGTCCTGTACGTCTACGTCATCGCGGCGATCGTCGACGGCTTCGTCCTGTGGCAGCTCCTCAAGCGCCGCCTGGCCGCGCGGTTCGGAGCCGAGCGGGTGATCCGCGGCACGTGGATGTACGCGGTGCTCCGCGCCTTCCAGATCCGGCCCTCGCGGCTGCCGAAGCCCCAGGTCAAGCGGGGTCAGAAGCCCGAGTGACGGCGGGCTCCCGGGCCGGCTCCGGCGCCGGGGCAGCGATCGTCGTGCGCGGGAGCACGACGCCCACCAGCGGGCCGACGAGCAGCGCGTAGGCGATCGTCGCCGGGCCGAACGTGCCGCCGAGCGCCACGCCCGTCAGGACGACGACCACCTCGATCGACGTCCGGACGAGCGCGACCGGCCGACCGGTCCGGCGCACCAGCCCGGTCATGAGCCCGTCGCGCGGGCCCGGGCCGAGGCCGGCACCCACGTACAGGCCGGTGGCGAGCGCGTTCGTCACGATGCCGGCCGCGGCGAGCGCGATCCTCACCGGCATCCCGGGGTCCGGCAGCCACGCGTCCATGAGGGCGAGCGCGGGGTCGACGAGAGCGCCGATGACGACGACGTTGGCGACGGTGCCCAGCCCGGGGCGCTGCCGCAGCGGGATCCAGCACAGGAGCACGAGCACGCTCGTCAGCACGATGACGGTGCCGAGCGACAGGCCCGTGCGCCGCGCCACCCCCTGCGAGAGGACGTCCCACGGCATCGTCCCGAGGCCGGGGTGGACGAGGAGCGCGATGCTGACCGCGTACAGCACGAGACCGGTGAACAGCTGGGTGAGCCGGCGGGCGGCCGGGGCGGGGACGAGCGCGGCGGGCCCCCGGCGCCCCGTCATCGGGGGGCGCCGGCGTCGAGCGTGGTCCCCGCGGACCAGGTGAGGTGGGAGGCGGGAGCGGGGCGGGAGCCCAGCCCGTCGCGGCGCACCTCGCGGACGAGGGCCACGAGCTCCACGAGCGCGAGCAGCGCCCCGATCGTCAGCAGCAGGCCCATGGCCCTACTGTGACCCGCGAGTGGCCTTGGCATCCATAGCCACTCCTGACAGAGTGGCCCTGTGCCTTCCGTCGACGCGTCCCCCGACCCCCGCCTCGTCCCCGAGCTCGCGCCCGAGCGCCGCATGGCCGGCGGCCGGCTCGCCGCGGTGCTGGGCACCTGGCAGCGCTCCGGGGCGCCCGCGTACGTCGCCCTGGCCGACGCGCTGCGCTCGGCGGTGCTCTCGGGGACGGTCCCGCTCACCACGCGGGTGCCCGGCGAGCGGGAGCTCGCGCAGGCCCTCGGCGTCTCCCGCACCACGACGAGCGCGACGTACGACCTCCTGCGCGACGAGGGCTACCTGCTGAGCCGGCGCGGGTCGGGCACCGTCACGACCCTGCCGTCGCGTCCCGGCGCACGGGCGTCCGTGGCGTTCGGCGCGCCGTCGGACGACGTCGTCGACCTGACGGTCGCCGCGCCGTCGGCGCCGAGCACGCTGCACGCCGCCTACCTGGCGGCGCTCGACGCGCTCCCCCGCCACCTGGCCGGCACGGGCTACTCGCCGCTCGGCCTGCCGGTGCTGCGGGAGGCGGTGGCGCGCCGGTACACCGGGCGCGGCGTCCCCACGACGCCGGACCAGGTGCTCGTCACGTCCGGCGCGCAGGAGGCGATCCACCTGCTGGTGGCGGCGCACGCCGGGGCCGGCGACCGCGTCGTCGTCGAGCACCCGACGTACCCGCACGCGATCGACGTCGCGCGGGCCGCCGGAGCCCGGCCGGTCCCGGTCCCGGCCGGGTACGACGGGCTCGACGTCGACCTGCTGGAGTCGACCGTCCGGCAGAGCGCGCCCCGGCTCGTCTACCTCATCCCCGACAACCGGAACCCCACGGGCACGAGCCTCACGGCGGAGCAGCGTGACCGGGTCCGCTCGCTCGCGCGCCGCCACCGCACGGCCGTGGTCGGCGACGAGGTGCTGACGGACCTCACCCTGGACGGCCCGGCGCCGGAGCCGTGGGCGGGCGACGGCGGGGCCGCCGGCCTCGTCGTGTCCGTCGGGTCGGCCTCGAAGTCCTTCTGGGGCGGGCTGCGCGTCGGCTGGGTGCGCGCCCACCCCGACCTCGTCGCGCGGCTGGCCGCGACGCGCGCCCACGTCGACATCGCCAGCGCGGTGCTCGAGCAGCTCGTCGTGGCGGAGCTGCTCACGAACGGCGAGGACCTGCTCGAGCGGCGGCGGGCGGTGCTGCGCGAGCGGCGGGACCTGCTGGTCGGCCTGCTGCGCCGGCGGCTCCCCGACTGGCGGGTACCGGTGCCCGCCGGCGGGCTCTCCGTCTGGGCCGACCTCGGCTCCCCCTCGTCGACGGCGCTCGCCGCCGTGAGCCTGCGCCACGGGGTCCGAGTGGCGCCGGGCACGGCGTTCGGGGCGGACGGCAGCTTCGAGCAGCACCTGCGCGTGCCCTTCAGCGAGAACGAGACCGCGCTGCACCGCGCGGTCGACGGCCTCGCCGCCGCCTGGGAGAACCTGGAGGGCGGCGGGTCGCTGCCGGCGACGACCTCGTTGCGCGCCGTCGTCTAGCGGGTGCGCCGACGGGCCGGGCCCGCGCGCCTCACCGCCCGGCGGCGGACGGCAGCGGCACGGTCGCGGTGGCCTGGCGCCCCTCGTTCACGAGCCGCGCGGCCTCGACCCCCGCGGCCGCGAGCGATCGCCAGTGCTCGCCGAGCCACGACTCGGCGTCGAACTGCGTCGTGAAGACCGGGCTCACCGGACGGTCGAGGACGAGGCCGTCCGCCCCGTCGAACTGCCACTCCCACTGCGGACGGACCACCATCAGCGTCGCTCCTGCCTCGCGTCGTGCGCACCGTCGCGGCTGCCGTGGGGCGGCTGCCCGGCGCGGGTCCGCGCGTCGGCCGCCAGCGCCCCGGAGATCCGGGTCGCGTACCGGGGCCCGCGGTAGATGAAGCCCGTGTACCCCTGGACCAGCGTCGCGCCGACGGCCAGGTACTCCCGCGCGTCCGCCGGGTCGCTGATGCCGCCGACCCCGATGATCACGGCCTCCGGGCCGAGCCGGGACCGCAGCCGGGCGACGACGTCCAGACCGCGCGGGAGCAGCCGCGGGCCGGACACGCCGCCGGGGCCGAGGTCGTGGGCGACGGTGGTGTTGACGGCCACCACGCCGTCCAGGCCGAGCTCGGCCGCCAGCTCCGCGACCGCGTCGACGTCGTCGTCCGACAGGTCCGGGGCGATCTTGACGAGCAGCGGCACGACCGGCCGTCCCGCCCGGGTCGTCGCCTCGTCGGCCGCGACGCGCGTCGCCTCCAGGATCGGCCGCAGGGCGTCGACGGACTGCAGGTCGCGCAGGCCGGGCGTGTTCGGCGAGGAGACGTTGACGACGAGGTAGTCGGCGTACGGCGCGAGCCGGCCGGCGCTCGTCGCGTAGTCCTGCGGCGCCTGCTCGGCGGGCGTCACCTTCGTCTTGCCGAGGTTGACGCCGACGACGAGCCGCCGGCCGCGGGGCGTCGAGCGCAGCCGTCGCAGCCGCGCCGCCACGGCCTGCGAGCCCTCGTTGTTGAAGCCCATGCGGTTGCGCAGCCCGCGCTCCTCCAGCAGCCGCCACAGGCGGGGCGCCTCGTTGCCCGGCTGCGCCTCGGCCGTCACGGTGCCGACCTCGACGAAGCCGAAGCCGAGCATCGCCAGGCCCGCGACCCCGCGGGCGTCCTTGTCGAAACCGGCCGCCACGCCGAACCGGGACGGAAAGCGCCGCCCCCAGACGACCGCCTCGCCGCCGCGCCGGACGCCGAAGGCCGCGCCGACGACGTCACGCAGGACCGGTGTCGCCGCGACGCCCCGGATCAGGCCGAAGGCCAGGTGGTGGGCGCGCTCCGGGTCGAGGCGACGCAGCACGAGGTCGAACAGCAGCCGGTACACGCGCTCACCCTAGGTCGTCGGCCGCGGCGGGCGACGGCCTGCCCGTGCGCCACAGCCACCACAGGCCGACGAACGGCAGCACGAGCGGCACGTAGCCGTAGCCCTGGCCGTAGCCCGACCACACCGTCGCGTCGGGGAAGGCCGCCGCGTCGGCCAGCGAGAGCGTGCCGACCGTCAGGACCCCGACGAGCTCGACCGTGACGGCGACCCAGGCCACCCGTCGCCAGTCGCGGGCCAGGGCGACCGTCGCGAGCACGTACACGAGCCCGGCGACGAGCGAGAGCGTGTAGGCGACGGGCGCCTCGTCGAAGTGACGGACGATCTGGTAGCCGGCGCGCACGGTCGCGGCCAGCGCCAGCACGCCGTACACCGCCACCAGCACGCGGCCCGCGCCGGCGCCGGTCGGGCGGGTGCCCCTGGTCACGGTCGGGCGGACCGCGCCGCCGTCGTCCTGCGTCACACCGCACCCCAGATCTGCAGCAACCTGTACTCGAGGAACGCCACGGTCAGCGCCGCGACGAGGAGCACGACCGAGCTCCACCGGGTCCGCTCCGCGAACGCCCACGCCGCCGCCACGGGCAGGATCACCGCCTGCGTCGCGACGTACCCCCACAGCAGCACGCCGTCCACGGGCGGCGCGTCGCTCACGGCCAGCCAGCCGGCGACGACGGCCTGCACGACGAGCACGCCCTCGACGACCGCGGCGCCCCAGAGCTGGCGCAGCACGACCGCGCGGTCGCGGACGACGAACCACGCCGCCCAGCCGCCCAGCACCGCGCACAGCGCGACGACGAGGAGGGCGAGCGGCATGACCACGGCGCACACGATAAGGCCCCGGCGCCCGCAGGCCGCGCCGGCTCCGGTGCGAGGCGCTCCCGACCGCACCCGGGACCCGCCGCCGCGGCCGCCGTGCGGAGCGCGGCTAGCATCGTCGTCGTGATCTCTCTGACCTCCCAGGACCCCGCCCGCCTGCCCGTCGACGCCGTCGTCGTGGCCGTCGCCCAGAAGGACGGCGCGCCCGTCCTCCTCGAGGCCGACTGGCTGCCGAAGGAGCTGCGCACCGGCCTGCAGCGCGACGCCGCGGTGCTCGGGATCACCGGCGCGACCGACGAGGTCCGACGGGTGCCGGGTGCGGGCATCGCCGCCCCGGCGCTGGTCCTGGCCGGCGTCGGTGCGGGCGACGTCACGCCCGAGACGCTGCGCCGCGCGGCGGGCGCCGCGACGCGCGAGCTCGGCGGCACCCGGTCCGTCGCGCTCGCGCTGCCGGCCGGCGACCTCGCGTCGGTCGCCGCGGTCGCCGAGGGCGCGCTCCTCGGCGCGTACTCCTACACGCGCTACCGCACCTCGGAGGCGGCGGCCACGGCCCCCGTCGCGGAGGTGCAGGTCGTCTCACGCCTCGCCAAGGACAAGGCCGCCCGCGCCGCGCTCGAGCGCGCCCAGGTGCTGGCCGACGCGGTGCACGGCACGCGCGACCTGGTCAACGCCGCGCCCAACGACCTCTACCCCGCCGTGTTCGCCGACCTGGCCGCCTCGACCGTCAAGGCGGCGGGCGTGCGCTCGCTCAAGGTCTCGGTGCTCGACGAGAAGGCGCTGGCGGCCGGCGGGTACGGCGGCCTCGTCGGCGTCGGCCAGGGCTCCGTGCACGGCCCGCGCCTCGTCAAGGTGGCGTACTCCCCCGCGAAGCCGGTCTCCCGCGTCGCGCTGGTCGGCAAGGGCATCACGTTCGACTCGGGCGGCATCTCGATCAAGCCGGCCGCGAACATGGACGAGATGAAGTCCGACATGGCGGGCGCCGCGGCCGTCCTGCACACCGTGGTCGCCGCCGCGCGGCTCGGGCTGCCGGTCGCCGTCACCGGCTGGCTGTGCCTCGCCGAGAACCTGCCGTCGGGCACGGCGCAGCGCCCGTCCGACGTCATCACCATCCGGGGCGGCAAGACGGTCGAGGTGCTCAACACCGACGCCGAGGGCCGGCTCGTCATGGCCGACGGGCTCGTCGCCGCCGTGGACGAGAAGCCGGACGCCGTCATCGACATCGCGACGCTCACCGGCGCACAGCTCATCGCCCTCGGCCCGCGCGTCTCCGCGGTGATGGGCACCGACGACGTCCGCGACGAGGTCGTGGCCGCCGCGACGGCGAGCGGCGAGCAGTTCTGGCCGATGCCGCTTCCCGCCGAGCTGCGCGCGGGCCTGAAGTCGAAGGTCGCGGACATCGCCAACGTCGCCGACCGGCTCGGCGGCATGCTGACCGCCGGCATCTTCCTCCAGGAGTTCGTCGGCTCGACGCCGTGGGCCCACCTCGACATCGCCGGCCCGGCGTTCAACGCCAAGGGCGGCTTCGGGTACACCCCGGTCGGCGGGACGGGCGTGGGCGTCCGGACGCTCCTCGCGCTGCTCGAGGCCCGCGCCGGGCGCTGAGCGGCCCGTACCGGCGGCCGCCCGTCAGAGCGCGTCGCGCTCGCGGGCGGCCCGCCGGGCGAGGATGCGCTGGCGCGCGTTCCAGTCGCGGTAGCGCTGCGGGTACCCGGTGCGCTGCACGTCGTACACCGGGATGCCCATCGAGACCCCCAGCTCGTGCGCCGCGCGGGCGTCGGGCACGCGCCGCCGGGTCCACTCGCCCTCCGTCGACACCAGGAGGACGGTCGTCGGCGTGACGTTCGTCGGGGGCTCGACGTAGGCCTCGACCCCGACGCGCGTCGCGACGAAGTCGCGCAGGTGCGCGGTCGTCGCCGCCCGCGCCTCCTTGTCGCTCGGGGCGTCGGTGGCGGACGGCCGGCGGCGTCGCGAGAACAGGCCCATGCGGGCAGGGTAGCCGCGCCACCCGGACGTTCCCTGGGAATCCGCTGGGGTGCGGGCCGGGCATTCATGGGATGACTGTCTCGGAGATCACGCCGCACGCGCCGCCGCGCAGGTCGTTCGCACCGCGCGGGGATGACAAGATGGTCGGCGAGCTTCACTCATCGACGCCTGAGGAGTCTGCACGTGGCCGACACGACCGGCACCGCTTTCGACATCGTCGTCCTGGGAGCGGGCAGTGGCGGCTACGCCGCCGCCCTCCGCGCCGCGCAGCTGGGCAAGAACGTCGCCCTCGTCGAGGCCGACAAGGTCGGCGGCACCTGCCTCCACCAGGGCTGCATCCCGACCAAGGCCCTCCTGCACGCGGCCGAGCTGGCCGACAACGCTCGCGAGGGTGCCCACTTCGGCGTGCACTCCACGCTCGAGCGCATCGACATGGGCGAGGTCAACCAGTACAAGGACACCGTGATCGGCGGCCTGTACAAGGGCCTGCAGGGGCTCATCAAGTCCCGCAAGATCACCGTCATCGAGGGCTACGGCACGCTCACCGGCCCGAACACCGTCACCGTCGACGGCACCGAGTACACGGGCGAGCACATCGTGCTCGGCACCGGCTCGTACGCGCGCTCGCTGCCCGGCCTCGAGATCGGCGGCCGGGTCATCACCTCCGACCAGGCGCTGACCCTCGACTGGGTGCCGAGCTCCGCGATCATCCTCGGCGGCGGCGTGATCGGCTCCGAGTTCGCGAGCGTGTGGAAGTCGTTCGGGGCGGACGTCACGATCATCGAGGCGCTCCCCCACCTGGTCCCCAACGAGGACGAGGCGATCTCCAAGGCGTTCGAGCGGGCCTTCCGCAAGCGCGGCATCTCGTTCAACCTCGGCGTCCGCTTCTCCGGCGTCACCCAGGACGACAACGGCGTGCACGTCTCCCTCGAGGACGGCAAGACCTTCGACGCCGACCTGCTGCTCGTGGCCGTCGGCCGCGGCCCGCGCACGTCCGGCCTGGGCTACGAGGAGCAGGGCATCCGCCTCGACCGCGGGTTCGTCCTCACCGACGAGCGCCTGCACACGGGCGTCGCGAACATCTGGGCGGTCGGCGACATCGTCCCCGGCCTGCAGCTCGCCCACCGCGGCTTCGCCCAGGGCATCTACGTCGCCGAGCAGATCGCGGGCCTGAACCCGCAGCCGATCGTCGAGTCGGGCATCCCGCGCGTGACGTACTCCGAGCCGGAGGTCGCGTCGGTCGGCGTCACCGAGGCCCGCGCGAAGGAGGTCTACGGCGCCGACTCCGTCGAGACGCTGGAGTACAACCTCGCGGGCAACGGCAAGAGCAAGATCCTCGGCACGCAGGGCTTCATCAAGCTCGTGCGCCAGAAGGACGGCCCGGTGGTCGGGGTGCACATGATCGGCGCCCGCGTCGGCGAGCTCATCGGCGAGGGCCAGCTCATCGTCAACTGGGAGGCCTACCCCGAGGACGTGGCCGCCCTGGTGCACGCCCACCCCACGCAGAACGAGGCGCTCGGCGAGGCCCACCTGGCCCTGGCCGGCAAGCCGCTGCACGCCCACAACTGACGCCACGATCGAAGGAGAACCGAGCCGTCATGTCCGAGAACGTGCAGCTTCCCGCCCTGGGTGAGTCCGTCACCGAGGGCACGGTCACGCGCTGGCTGAAGAACGTGGGCGACCGCGTCGAGGTCGACGAGCCCCTGCTCGAGATCTCGACCGACAAGGTCGACACCGAGATCCCGTCCCCGATCGCCGGGGTGCTCGAGCAGATCCTCGTCCAGGAGGACGAGACCGTCGAGGTCGGCGCCACGCTGGCCGTCATCGGCTCCGGCGAGGGCGCGGGCGCGGAGGGCGGCGAGCAGCAGGCCGCCCCCGCCGAGCAGGCTCCCGCCGACGAGGCGCCGGGCGAGTCCGGCGCGCAGGAGCAGCAGGCCCAGCCGGAGGAGTCCGCCGCCGAGGCCGCCCCGCAGCAGCAGGCGCCCGAGCAGCACGAGGAGGCGGCCGCACCCGAGGCGCCCGCCGCGCCCGCCGCCGGCTCCGGTGCCGCCGAGGGCGAGGAGGTCACCCTCCCCGCGCTGGGCGAGTCCGTCACCGAGGGCACCGTCACCCGCTGGCTGAAGTCGGTGGGCGACACCGTCGAGGTGGACGAGCCGCTGCTCGAGATCTCCACCGACAAGGTCGACACCGAGATCCCGTCGCCCGTCGCGGGCACGCTGCTCGAGATCCGGGTCCAGGAGGACGAGACCGTCGAGGTCGGCGCCGTCCTGGCCGTCGTCGGCTCCGGCGCGGCACCGGCGGCCCAGGCCGCCCCGGCCCCGCAGGCCCCGGCCGAGCAGGAGCCCGCCCCTGCGCAGGCGCCCGCCGCTCAGGAGCCCGCCCCCCAGGCGGCCGCTCCCCAGGGCGGCGGCTACGAGTCGCCCGCGCCCGAGGCCGAGACGGCGCAGCCGGCTCCCGCTCCCGCCGCCGAGGAGGCTGCCTCCCAGCAGCCGACCACCCAGCAGGCGCCCGCCGCGTCCGTCAGCGGCTCGTACCTGACGCCGCTCGTCCGCAAGCTCGCGGCCGAGAAGGGCGTCGACGTCGCCTCCCTCACGGGGACGGGCGTGGGGGGCCGCATCCGCAAGGAGGACGTGCTCGAGGCCGCGGCCCGTGCCGAGGCCGAGGCGAAGGCGGCGGCCGAGAAGGCCGCCGCGCCCGCCGCGGCGCCGGCTGCTGCGGCGCCTGCCGCCGCGCCCGTGGCGTCCGTCCCGTCGGTCTCCCCGCTGCGGGGCACGACCGAGAAGGCGAGCCGCCTGCGCCAGATCATCGCCCAGCGCATGGTGGAGGCCCTGCAGACGCAGGCGCAGCTCACCACGGTGGTCGAGGTCGACGTCACCAAGATCGCGAAGCTGCGCGCCCGCGCGAAGGAGGACTTCCGGGCTCGTGAGGGCGTCAACCTCACGTTCCTGCCGTTCTTCGTCCAGGCCGCGGTCGAGGCGCTCAAGGCCTTCCCGAAGGTGAACGGCGTGCTCGAGGGCAACACGATCACCTACCACGGCCAGGAGAACGTCGGCATCGCGGTGGACACCGAGCGCGGCCTCGTCGTGCCCGTCATCCGCGAGGCCGGCGACCTCAACCTCGGCGGCATCGCACGGAAGATCAACGACCTCGCGACGCGCACGCGCGCCAACAAGGTCACGCCCGACGAGCTGTCCGGCGCCACGTTCACCGTGACGAACACCGGCTCGGGCGGCGCGATCATCGACACCCCGATCGTCCCGGTCGGCACGTCGGCGATCCTCGGCACCGGCGCCATCGTCAAGCGTCCGGCCGTCGTGAAGGGCCCGGACGGCGAGGACGTCATCGCCATCCGCTCCCTGTGCTACCTCTGCCTCTCCTACGACCACCGGCTGGTCGACGGCGCCGACGCGTCGCGCTACCTGTCCGCGGTCAAGGCCCGGCTCGAGGAGGGCGCGTTCGAGGCCGAGGTCGGCCTCTGACGGACCCGTCGGGCGCGGCCTGACCCCCACGACGCCCCGGGTGCCCCGAGCACCCGGGGCGTCGTCGTCCCCGGCGACGCCGCGCGGTCGCGCTGGAGCGCCGCCCGGCGACCGCAGGCGGGGCTGCCGTCGCGCTCCTAGGGTGGCCGGATGCGCATCGTCGTCGCGGGCTCCCACGGCTTCATCGGCTCCGCCCTGCTCCCCCGGCTGCGCGCCGGCGGGCACGAGGTCCGCACGCTGGTGCGCCGGCCGGCAGCCGACCGCGACGAGATCAGCTGGGACCCCGACGCCGGCGCCCTCGACCCCGGCGCGCTCGACGGGGTCGACGCCGTGGTCGACCTGGCGGGCGTGAACGCCGCGTCCCGCCCCCTGACGGCCGCTCGCAAGCGCGCGGTGGTCGCGTCGCGGGTGCGGACCGCCGGGCTGCTGGCGCGGACCATCGCGGCCCGCCGCACGGACCTGCCGGTGCTGCTGCAGGCGTCCGGCATCGGCGCGTACGGCGACCGCGGCGACACGCCCCTCGACGAGCAGGAGCCGCTGGGCACCACCTTCTTCGCCGACGTCGTCCGGCAGTGGGAGGCGGCCGTCCGTCCCGCGCAGGCCGCGGGCGCCCGGGTGGTGCTGCTGCGCACCGGGGTGGTGCTCGGCCGCGGCGGCGGCGCGCTGCAGCCGCTGCTGCCGGTCCTGCGCGCCGGCCTGGGCGGGCGGCTCGGCTCCGGCGAGCAGTTCTGGCCGTGGATCACGCTCGTCGACGAGGTGCGCGCGATCGAGCACCTGCTGACCGCCGACGTCGACGGCCCGGCCAACCTGGTGGCGCGCGCGGACCGCAACCGTGACGTCGTGGCGGCGCTGGCGCACGCCTTCCACCGCCCGGCCGTCGTCCCGGTCCCCGCGTTCGCGCTGCGGCTGGCCCTGCGGGACTTCTCCTCGGAGGTGCTCGGCTCGGTCCGTGCCGTGCCGGCGGCACTCGAGCGCTCCGGCTTCGTGCCCGAGCACCCCGACCTCGACCGCGCGGCGCACTGGGTCGCCCAGGGCTGACGGGCGACGGTCAGGCGCCGTCGGCGTCCGACCCGGCGGCCGGCTCCCCCGGGCGGACGGCCCACACCCGCCAGCCCCGCCCGTCGGTCCAGCGCAGCTCGAGGACGACGTGGCGCGCGCCCGAGGCGGGCACCGCCTCCTGCGACCCGTCCGCCGCGAGCCGCCGGTGCGCCGTGGTGGACGACGCCACCGCGACGAGCGCGGTACGTCCGGAGGTCTCGAGCGTGCGGGCCTCGTGCACGACCGCGGCCAGTCCGGAGCGGCGCTCGCCCGCGAGCCTGCCGACGAGCGCCGTGTCGTCGCGGTGCGCCGGGCCTCCGGCGACCTCGCTGTCGCGCAGGGCGGCGGCGGACGCGTCGGCGAGGGCGGCCATCCGGCGGCGG
>NZ_HE978588.1:2335373-2348228 GCF_000312005.1 Cellulomonas massiliensis JC225 | reverse complement strand
GGCGGACCGCCGCCGGCTCGCCCGCGGCGAAGCACTCCTGGACGAGGCGCGCCGCCGCCGGCGGCTCCGCCTGCAGGCGGGAGAGCAGCTCGTGGACCGTCCGGCCCTCACCCCCGGCCAGCGCGTGCAGCTCCGCGGGCGCCATCTGCGCGAGGACGGCCCCGAGCAGCCTCGCCACGTCGGTGCGCTCGGTGCCGAGCCCCAGCAGCGCCGCACGCAGGTCCAGGAGGACGGGCCGGCCGTCGGGGCGCACCGCGACCGTCCCGTCGCCGACGGCGCCGTGGACCAGCCCGCGGGCGTGCAGCTCGGAGAGCGCCTGCGCGACCGGGATGACGACGGTCAGCGCCTCGGGCGCGGACAGGGGCGCCCGCGCCCGCCTCAGGTCGGCCAGGCCCGTCGCCTCGTGGTGCTCGGCGGCCACGAGCAGGCCGCCCGCGCCGAGCGGCTCGACGGCGACCAGGCGGGCGAGGTGGTCGTGACGGACCGCGGCGAGGCTGCCGGCGCGGGCGAGGAGCGCGTCGTCGGGGGCGACGTCCAGCAGGTGCACGCCGACCTGGCCCTCGGGCAGGCGCGCGAGCCAGCCGTCCCCCCGTGGTCCGAGCACGTCGCCGGCGCGATCCCGGACCCAGGCCGTCACGGCGGGTGGTGGGACGCCTCGAGCGCGCGACGCGGGCGTGCGCGCCGGGTCGGGGCGGAGGGCACGGCGCCGCGAGGAGGGCATGCGCGGGATCCAAGCGGATCGCGCACCCGCGCGTCGCTCGTCGTCCACAGGGCCTCGCGCCGGCGACGCCCCCGCGGCTCACCGCAGCCGGACGACCTGCCCCTCGCGCGCCGACCGTCGAGCCGCGTCGAGCACGCGGGCGGTGCGCACCGCGTCGACCGGGTCGACGGGCGCGGACCCGCCGTCGCGCAGCCATCTCACGACGGCCCGGTAGAACCCGACGTGCCCGTCACCGTCCGGTGCCGGCACGGGCGTGCGCTCGGCGCCGCGCACCAGCCAGCCCTGGTGCCGGGGCTCGCCGGGCCGCCGGGACTCCTCGTACGCGTCGTCGAGCGCCGCGAACGGCGTGGGCTCCCCCTCGAACGCCGTGACGAGGTACGCACCGTCCGAGCCCAGCACGCGCGTGCGCGGGCCGGGAGCACCGGCGAGACCGCCGGCCTGCAGGTGGCTCACGACGGCAGGCGCGCCGTCCTGCGGCGCGTGCACCAGCGCGAGGAAGACGTCGTCGGGGGCCGGCGTCGTGAGCGAGCGCACCTCCGCGTAGACCTGCTCGACCGGTCCGAACAGCTCGACCGCGGAGTCGACGAGGTGCGCGCCGAGGTCCAGCAGGAGGCCGCCCCCGACCGGGTCCTGCTCCTTCCACCGGTGCATCGGCTCGGGCCGGTACCGCTCCCAACGCCGCTCGAAGCGGTGGACGCGCCCGAGGGTGCCGTCGGCCAGCAGCGCCCGCAGCGCCCGCTGCTCGTCGTCCCAGCGCCGGTTGTGGAACACCGTCAGGCGCCCGCCCGTCCGGGTCGCGGCGTCCAGGACGCGCTGCGCGCCGGCGGCGTCCGTCGCGAGCGGCTTGTCCACGACCACCGGCAGGCCGGCCTCCAGGACGGCGGTGGCGTGCGCCACGTGCTCGCCGGTCGGGCTCGCCACCACGACGAGGTCGAGCGACGACGCGAGCGCGAGCACGGCGTCGAGGTCGGGCACCACGCGGGCGCCCGGCCAGTCGGCCTCCACCTGCTCGCCCCGGCCGCGGGTGACGACGGCGGTGACCCGCTGCCCGGCCTCCCGCAGCAACCGGCCGTGGATGCCCCGGCCCGCTGCCCCGTACCCGACCAGACCGACGCGCAACGGCTCCATGGGGCCACTGTAGAGAGGCCCACCGCCGTGCCGGGGCTACGCCCGCGGCTCGACCTCGTGCCGGGCGTGGTGCTCCCGCCGCGCCAGGGCCGAGGGCCACCATGTCCGGTCGCCGACGTCACGCACCAGCGCGGGCACGAGCAGGCTCCGCACGACGAGGGTGTCGAGCAGCACCCCGAACGCGACGATGAACGCGATCTGGGCGAGGAACAGCAGCGGGATGACCCCGAGCGCCGCGAACGTCGCGGCGAGGACGACGCCGGCCGAGGTGATGACGCCGCCGGTCACCGCGAGGCCCCGGACGACGCCGACCGCGGTGCCGTCGCGCGCCGACTCCTCGCGGACGCGTGTCATGAGGAAGATCGAGTAGTCGACGCCGAGCGCGACGAGGAACACGAACGCGAACAGCGGGACCACGGGGTCGGCGCCGGGGAAGTCGAGCACGTGCTCGAACACGAGCCCCGCGACGCCGAGCGCCGCGGCGAACGACAGGACGTTCGCGACGAGCAGGAGCAGAGCGGCGACGACCGAGCGCAGCAGCAGCATGAGGATCACGATGATGACCGCGAGCACCGTCGGCACGATGACGCGCAGGTCCCGCTGGCTCGCCAGCTGGGTGTCCAGCTGCTCGGCCGCGGCGCCGCCCACGAGGGCGTCCGGCGCGACGTCGTGCACGGCCGTGCGCAGCGCCTCGACCGTCCTCACGGCCTCCTGGGAGTCCGAGGGAGCGGTCGTCACGACGTCGAGCCGGACCTGGCCGTCCACGACGACGGGCTCGCCGCCGCCCGGTGCGCCGCCCGGCGCGCCGGTGTAGGGCGCGACCGACTCGACGCCCTCGACGTCCTGCGCGGCGGCGGCGACCGCCTGCGCGTCCTCCTGGTCGACGATGACGACGGCGGGCTGGACCGCGCCGGCCGGGAAGTGCTCCGCCAGCACCTCCTCGCCGGCCACCGCGTCGACGTCCGTGAGGAACACGTCGGACTGGCTGGTCCCGCTCGCGTCGAACGACGGCAGGAACGCCGCAGCGGCGGCCAGCACCAGCGCCGTCGTGACCCAGATGGACCGCGGCCGGCGGCCGACCCAGCGCGCGAGGCGCCCCCACAGGCCGGGCGAGTCGGCCGGGTCCGGGTCCGCCGCCGTCAGCTCGTGGGCGCCGTGCGGGTGCTCGACCTCGCCGGCGGTGGCGGACGCCGGTCGCGGCGCGCGCGGCCAGAACAGCACCCGGGCGCGGCGGCCGGGGATCAGCAGCAGCGCGGGCAGCAGGGTCAGCGCCGCGAGGAAGGCCGAGGCGATGCCGATCGCGGCGACCGGCCCGAGGCTGCGGTTCGAGCCCAGGTCGGAGAGCAGCAGGCAGAGCACGCCGGCGATCACGGTGCCCGCGCTGGCCGCGATGGGCTCCAGGCAGGCGCGCAGCGCCCGGCGCATGGCGGCCGCCGGGTGGTCGACGTGCCGCAGCTCCTCCCGGTAGCGGGCGACGAGCAGCAGCGCGTAGTCGACGCTCGCACCGACGACGAGGATCGACAGGATCCCCTGCGACTGGCCGTTGAGCACCAGCACGTCGCCCTTCGCCAGCTCGTAGACCACGAGGCCGGCCAGGCAGAGCGCGAACACGGCCGTGAGGATCACAACGAACGGCAGCAGCGGCGAGCGGTAGACGAGCACGAGGATGAGCAGCACGGCGCCCAGCGCGACGAGCAGCAGGACGCCGTCGATGCCGCCGAACGCCGTGACGAGGTCGGCGACGAACCCCGCCGGGCCCGTCACCCACGCGTGCAGGCCGAGGTCGCCCGACGTCGTGGCGGTCGCACCGAGCTCGGCCTCGAGCGACGTGCGCAGCTCCGTGACGAAGGAGGTCGTCACGCGCTCGTCGTCCGCGAGGATCTGGTCCGCCTCGGCGGCGTCCAGGGAGAAGACGACGAGCAGGGCCTCGCCGTCCTCCGAGGGCACCACCACGCCCTCGCCGACGAGGTGGTCGGCCCACGTGCCGTCGCCTCCGGGCAGCGCGGCGCCGGGGACGTCCTGCGCCCAGGAGCGCACCGCGGCCACCTGCTCGTCGCTCACGGCGGCGCCGTCGGCGTCCTCCAGCACGACGAGCGCGGGGAGCGTCTCGTCCTCGACGAAGGCGCGGCTCGCCTCGGCGGCCCGGGTGGACTCCGCGGAGGACGGCAGGAACGCCGCGGCGTCGTTCTCCTGGACCTGGGACAGCTTCCCCTGGGCCGCGCCGCCGACCGACCCGATCGCGAACCACGCGAGGATCGACACGACGACGAGGACGACCCGCACGACCACCGCACGGCGATTGCTCAGCATGCTGAGCATCATGCGGCCATCACCGCCGCGCGGCAACTCGAGCGCCGGGCCGCCGGGCGTGCCGCCGGCCGTCCGTCGGGCAGGATGTCGGGGTGACCCTCGCCACCGCCCCCGACCCGGCGTCGTCGGACCCGCAGGACTGGCCCGTCGGCCGCCTGCTGTCCGCGGCCGCGCGGCGCGTCGAGCGCGAGTGGGACGCCCACCTCGGCGCCTGGGACCTCACGCACGCGGGGGTGCCCGTGCTCGCGCACCTGCTCGCCGGGCCGCGTTCGCAGCGGGAGCTCGCGACCGCCTCCGGCGTGACCGAGCAGACGATGAGCCGCGTCATCGCCCGGCTCGAGCGCACCGGCCACGTCGCACGCGAGGCGCACGCCGCCGACCACCGCCGGGTCGCGGTCTCGCTCACGGACACCGGCCGGGCGGCGCTGTTCGAGGCGACCGCGGGCGAGGTGCCGCGGCGCATCACCGTGCGCGGGCTGAGCGACGAGCAGGTCGAGCAGCTGCGCTCGCTCCTGCTCCTGCTGGTGGAGCCCGACGAGCCGGCCGCGCGGGGTTAGCCTGACGGGCATGCAGTTCGAGGAGCTGGAGCTCGGCACCCGTCTCGTCCCCTACGAGCCCACGTGGGCGCTGCAGCGCGAGGTCCACGCCGCCGTCGCCGAGGGCGACCGCGAGGACACGGTGCTCCTGTGCGAGCACGAGGACGTCTACACGGCGGGCCGCCGGACCGCCCGCGCCGACCGTCCCGTCGACGGCACCCCGGTCGTCGACGTCGACCGCGGCGGGCGGATCACGTGGCACGGTCCCGGCCAGCTCGTCGGCTACCCGATCGTGCGCCTGGCCGAGCCGGTCGACGTGGTGGCCTACGTGCGGGCGCTGGAGGAGGCGCTGATCCGGGTGTGCGCCGACCTCGGGCTGGACGCGGTGCGCGTCGAGGGGCGCAGCGGGGTCTGGTTCGCCGCCGACGCGACGCGGCGCGAGCGCAAGGTCGCCGCGATCGGCGTGCGCGTCGCCCGCGGCGTGACCATGCACGGCTTCGCGCTGAACTGCGAGCCCGACCTGCGGGCGTTCGAGCGCATCGTGCCGTGCGGCATCCCCGACGCGGACGTGACGTCGCTGTCCGCCGAGGCCGGGCGCCGCGTGACGATCGCCGAGGCGCTGCCGCTGGTGCGCGCGCACCTCGTCGACACGCTCACGCCGCGGCTGGCCGCCGCGCGGGCGGCCGTCGCCGCGGGCTGACTCAGCGCGACGCGACCGTCCGCGGCAGCATCCCCGCCAGCGAGCGGCCCCACTCCGCCACGTCGTCCATCTCGCGGAAGTCGCCGTCCGGCGCACCCGTCAGCGCGACGAGCGCCCGCTCGCTCACCGACAGCGCACGGTGGTCGAGGCGGCCGACGAAGCACTGCACGCCGCGGGCGGCCACGTGCGACGCGACCTGCTGCACGTCGTCCGGCACGCCCGGCGGCATCGGCGGGTCGCCCACCGGGCCGGACCAGAACAGCCACACCGGCCGTTCGCGCAGCTGGCCCTCCTGGCGCTGCACCAGGTCGCGCAGCGAGGCGGCCAGGCGGCCGACGTACACCGACGAGCCCAGCACCACGGCGTCGTAGGGACGGACGTCGTCGACGTCGTCCGGCTCGAGCACGTCGACCTCGTGACCGGCGTCCGCGAGGACGTTCGCGACGACCTCCCCCATCTCCTGCGTGGCGCCGTGACGGGACGCGACGCTCACCAGCACGTGCATCGAAGGCTCCCCTCTGCTGCCGATGCCCTGACCGCTCCAGCGTGCACCGTCGCCATCGTCACACCGAGGGACAAACGTCCTCACGCTGGTCACGGCGGGTTCGCGGGTTAGGCTGACCGACGTGACGATCGCACCGGAGGGCCGGCGGATGCTGCGCGTCGAGGCACGCAACGCCGCGACGCCGATCGAGAAGAAGCCCGAGTGGATCCGCACCCGCGCGACCATGGGACCGGAGTACTCCGAGCTCAAGGGCCTCGTGAAGCGTGAGGGCCTGCACACCGTGTGCGAGGAGGCGGGCTGTCCCAACATCTTCGAGTGCTGGGAGGACCGCGAGGCCACGTTCCTCATCGGTGGCGACCAGTGCACGCGGCGCTGCGACTTCTGCCAGATCGACACCGGCAAGCCCGCCGACTTCGACGCCGACGAGCCGCGGCGCGTCGCCGAGTCGGTGCAGGCGATGGGTCTGAAGTACTCCACCGTGACGGGCGTCGCGCGGGACGACCTGCCGGACGGCGGCGCCTGGCTCTACGCCGAGACGGTGCGCCAGATCCACCAGCTCAATCCCGGCACGGGCGTCGAGCTGCTGATCCCGGACTTCAACGCGATCCCCGAGCTGCTCGACGTGGTCAACGAGTCGCGTCCGGAGGTGCTCGCGCACAACCTCGAGACGGTGCCCCGGATCTTCAAGCAGATCCGCCCCGGCTTCCGGTACGAGCGGTCGCTGTCGGTGCTGACCCGGGCGCGCGACGCGGGCCTCGTGACGAAGTCGAACCTCATCCTCGGGATGGGCGAGACGACGGAGGAGGTCGTCGAGGCCCTGCAGGACCTGCACGACGCGGGCTGCGACCTCGTCACCATCACGCAGTACCTGCGCCCGTCCGTCCGGCACCACCCCGTCGACCGGTGGGTGCGGCCCGAGGAGTTCGTCACCCTCTCGCAGGAGGCCGAGCGCATCGGCTTCCTCGGCGTCATGTCCGGCCCGCTCGTCCGCTCGTCGTACCGGGCCGGGCGCCTGTGGGGCCAGGCGATGACCCGCCGCGGGCTGCCGATCCCGGAGTCGCTCGCCCACCTCGGCGAGCCGACGACGGCGCGCCAGGAGGCGTCGAGCCTGCTCGCTCGCTGACGGCGAACGGCCGCCGGGTCCGGTCCGGGCACCCGTCCGTCGTCAGTAGACTCCTGGACCATGGCACGCGACCGCGCCGAGGCAGGCGCCACGACCCCCAAGGTCAAGAAGACCCGGTGGTACCACCAGGTCTGGCAGGCCTACCAGATGACCCGACGGTCCGACCCGGCCGTCACGTGGCTCGTGCTCGGGGCGTTCCTCGGCGTGCTGGTCATCGGCGTCGTCATCGGCCTGGTCTGGCACAACCTCGTCTACATGCTGCTGCTGAGCGTCCCGTTCGCGGTGCTCGCCGGCATGTTCATCCTGGCCCGGCGTGCCGAGACGGCCGCGTACGCCCAGATCGAGGGGCAGCGGGGTGCGGCCCTGGCCGCGTTGCGCTCGATCCGCCGCGGGTGGACGTTCCTCGAGGAGCCGGTCGCCATGGACCCGCGCTCCCAGGACGTCGTGTTCCGCGGCATCGGCCGCGCGGGCGTCGTGCTCGTGAGCGAGGGCCCGGCGCACCGCGCGTCGCGCCTGCTCGAGGCCGAGCGCAAGCGCACGGCGCGCGTCGTCTCCGGCGCCCCGATCACGCTCATCCAGATGGGCGACGAGGAGGGGCAGGTGCCGCTGCGCAAGCTGCCCCGCGCCGTGCAGCGGCTCAAGCCGAAGTTGACGAAGGCCGAGGTCGGCGAGGTCGGCAAGCGCCTCAACGCGCTGGGCGGCGTGCGCCTGCCGGTGCCCAAGGGCGTCGACCCGATGCGTGTGCGCCCCGACCGCAAGGGCATGCGCGGCCGCTGACCGGCCGCCCGTCCGGCCGCGTCCGTCCGACCGAGCCCGTCCGACCGAGCCCGTCCCCGTCCTGCGGGGGCGGGCTCCGTCGTCAGCGGCGGACGAGGACGGTGCCGGCGGCCTTGTCGTGCAGCCCGCGCCCGTCGGCGTCCCAGATCGCCGCGGGCACGACGAGGCACAGCAGCAGGGTCCGGACGAACGCGCGGCCGAAGCCGGGCGGGCGGGGCAGGACGACGGGCGGCTCCCCCGCGCCGCCGGGCACCACCCGCAGCACGCGCAGGCCGAGCACCCGGTGGCCGAACGAGTGGCCGAGCGTGCCCACCAGGAGCAGGTTCTCGAGGGCGAAGACGCCCAGCGTCGCGAACGAGTCGCCCCTCGTCAGCCAGAACGTCGACGCGGTGCCCGGGAAGAACGCCGCCGAGATGAGCAGGCACATGAACCAGTCAACGGCCAGCGCGGCGAGCCGGCGCCCCGCGCGGGCGACGGAGCCCCGTCCGCTCGTCGGCAGGCCCAGCCGGTCCCCCGGCGACGACGCCGGGACGCCGCCGTCGAGCCAGGACCTCATGTCGTCGCGCGCACCCACCGTGCCAGGGTAGGCGGAGCGCGCCGCCGGACCGGCATCGGCTCCGGGGCACCTGGTGTCCACGCCTCGGACGATCGTCCAGCCCGACCCGGGATCGTTACACGGCCGCGGCGTCCGTAACACCGTCGAAACAATCGGTACACGGCCGCGTCATCGCCCGCTCGTACCGTCACCAGCAGCCCGGACAGCGGGCTGACACCAACCGAGGAGCAGCGGATGTTCAGCAAGCCAGAGGAAGTCCTGGCGTTCATCAAGAGCGAGGACGTCAAGTTCGTCGACGTGCGGTTCTGTGACCTGCCGGGTGTGATGCAGCACTTCAACGTGCCGGCGCAGTCGGTCGACGCCTCGTTCTTCACCGAGGGCCAGATGTTCGACGGGTCGTCGATCCGCGGCTTCCAGGCGATCCACGAGTCGGACATGAAGCTCATCCCCGACGTCACGACCGCCTACATCGATCCCTTCCGGACCGAGAAGACGCTGAACCTGAACTTCCACATCGTCGACCCGTACACCGACGAGCCGTACAGCCGCGACCCCCGCCAGGTCGCCGCCAAGGCCGAGGCGTACCTCGCGTCGACGGGCATCGCGGACACCGCGTTCTTCGCCCCCGAGGCCGAGTTCTACATCTTCGACGACATCCGGTTCCAGACCGGCCCGAACGCGTCGTTCTACTACATCGACTCCATCGAGGCCGCGTGGAACACCGGCCGCGAGGAGGGCCCGAACCTGGGCCACAAGACCCCGTACAAGGGCGGCTACTTCCCCGTCCCGCCGGTCGACCACTTCGCCGACCTGCGCGACGAGATCGTCCTGCAGCTCGACGCGCTCGGCCTGGACGTGGAGCGCTCGCACCACGAGGTCGGCACGGCCGGTCAGGCGGAGATCAACTACCGCTTCGACACGCTCGCCAAGTCCGCCGACAAGGTGCAGCTGTTCAAGTACGTCGTGAAGAACGTGGCGCACGCCCACGGCCGCACGGCGACCTTCATGCCGAAGCCGATCTTCGGCGACAACGGCTCGGGCATGCACTGCCACCAGTCGCTCTGGAAGGACGGCGAGCCGCTGTTCTTCGACGAGAAGGGCTACGGCGGCCTGTCCGACATCGCCCGCTGGTACATCGGCGGCCTGCTCAAGCACGCGCCGGCGCTGCTCGCGTTCACCAACCCGACGGTGAACTCCTACCACCGCCTGGTTCCCGGCTTCGAGGCCCCGGTCAACCTGGTGTACTCGGCCCGCAACCGCTCCGCGTGCATCCGCATCCCGGTCACCGGCTCGAACCCGAAGGCCAAGCGCATCGAGTTCCGCGTGCCGGACCCGTCGTCGAACCCCTACCTGGCGTTCTCGGCCATGCTCATGGCCGGCATCGACGGCATCCAGAACCGCATCGAGCCGCCGGAGCCGGTCGACAAGGACCTGTACGAGCTGCCCCCCGAGGAGCACGCCCTCATCCAGCAGGTCCCGGGCTCGCTCGGCGAGGTGCTCGACAACCTCGAGGCCGACCACGACTGGCTGACCGCCGGCAACGTCTTCACGCCGGACCTCATCTCGACGTGGATCGACTACAAGCGCTCCGCCGAGGTGGACCCGATCCGTCTGCGGCCGCACCCGCACGAGTTCGAGCTCTACTTCGACGTGTGATCGTCGCCGGCCCGTGGCTGCTCCCACGGGCCGGTGACCTGCAGTGCCGGCACCCCCGTCGCCTCACGCGGCGGGGGTGCGGTGCGTCCGGCGCCGCTCGTCGTGGCCGGCGCGAAGCGGTGCTCTCGACCTCGTCGGGCGGCTCTGCCACGATCGGGCCATGGCGAGCACCCCCTCCGGGTGGACGGAGGACCTCCTCCCTGTCGGGGGGCGGTCCGTGTTCGTGCGGCGCGGCCCGGTGCGCGAGGGCACGACGCCCGTGGTCCACGTGCACGGGTTCGCGATCTCGGGGGCGTCGCTGATGCCCACCGCGGTGCGCCTCGCCGACCGCTACACCACGATCGTGCCGGACCTGCCGGGGTACGGCCGGAGCCCTCGGTGGGGGCGGACCCTCGGCATACCCGCCCTCGCGGACGCGCTGCTGGCGATCCTCGACGCACTCGGTCACCCGCAGGCGGTGCTCGTCGGCAACTCGATGGGGTGCCCGATCATCCTCGAGGTCGCGCACCAGGTGCCGGACCGGGTCGAGCGGATCGTGCTCGTCTCTCCCGCCGGCGGGGTGCAGAACCAGCCGTTCGTGCGCGCGCTGCGGCAGCTCGCTACCGACGCCGCGCGGGAGAGCCCGCGGATGGTGCCGGTGGCGGTGCCCGACTACCTGCGCTTCGGGCCGGTGAACACCGTCCACCTGTTCAGCGAGCTCACGCGCTTCCCGTCGCTGGAGCGCCTGCTCCGCACCCCGGTGCCGGCGCTCGCCGTGCTCGGCAGCCGCGACCCGATGATGCCCCGGCCGTCACGGGTGCGGGAGATCGGCCGCCTCGCGCCGCCGCAGGTCACGATCGCGCTCATCGAGGGCGCGGCGCACGCGATCAACTTCAGCCACCCTGGCGAGCTCGCGCACGTCATCACGTCCTGGCTCGACGGTCGCCCCATCGTCGACGACCCCGACGAGCCGGGCCTCACGCGCGTCCTGCAGCTGCCGCGCGCCTGAGCGGTCCACCCCGGAACGGGTGGCGACGCCCCACCCCCCGCGGCGACACGATCTCTTCCGTGCCGGCGACGCTCCGGCGCCGCGCAGCGCGGGGCTGCTCGACAGTGGAGGTGACGTGGTGCTCACAGCAGAGTTCGGCAGCGGTGACCTGTTCTGGTGGATGCTCTGGTTCTTCCTCTGGGTCATCTGGATCTGGATGCTCATCGCGATCTTCACCGACATCTTCCGCAGCCCGGATCTCGGCGGGTGGGGCAAGGCCCTGTGGTCGGTGTTCGTGATCGTCCTGCCCTACCTGGGCGTGCTCGTGTACCTCATCGCCCGGGGCCGGAAGATGTCGGAGCACGCGGTCCAGGACGCCCAGCAGCGGGACGCGATGTTCCGCAGCTACGTCCAGAGCGCGGCGGGGACGAAGTCGAGTGCGGCGGAAGAGATCGGGCGGCTCGCGGAGCTCCGCGACGCGGGCGTGCTCACGGCGGACGAGTTCCAGGCGGCGAAGGCCAAGGCCCTCGCCTGACCACCCAGCCAGGGGGGTGCGGTGGCATGGAACCCGACCCGACCGCCAGCGGCGACGAGCCGCTGGCGGTCCGCACGTCCGGCGTGGACCTCGACGTCGTCGAGTACCTCGTCGTCTCGCTCCCGGACCTGACGAGGGTCCCGGACATCGCGGCCGCGCTGCGGTCGCTCGTCGTCGCGGACGAGATCGCGATCCTCGACCTCGTGGTGGTCAGCACGTCGATCGACGGCGTGGCGACGACCACCGAGCCGGACGACGTCCCGGGGCTGTCGGCGCTGGTCGACGGGTCCGAGGTGCCGCGCCGGCTGCTTAGCGACGACGACGTCGCGATGGTGGGCGCCGCGCTGCCGGCGGGGGCGACGGCGCTGGTGGTGGTCGTCGAGGACCGCTGGGCCCACGCGCTGACGCAGGCGGCGCGGGCGGCCGGAGGACGGGTGGTCGGCGGCGAGCGCATCCCGCACCGCCGGATCGCCGACTCGCTGGCGGCGTCGGGTGCTCTGCTGGCAGCGAGCCAGGAACCGGAGGACGGTCATGCGACCTGACCCGCTCGAGCGCCGCGACCTGCCGGGCCTGCTGACCCGGCGGCCGTGGATCGACCGGCCGCTCGACGACGCGACGATGCCGGAGCTGACCGACACCGTCGAGCAGGCCCGGGAGCTCGTCGAGCTGTTCGACCGCGGCCTCGTCTCGAAGGCCGAGTTCGACCGTCAGCGCCGCAAGCTCAGCCGCGGGTGACGGACGACGACGACCGGCGGGGCTGCGCCGCCTCCACCGCCTCGGCCCGCGAGGACACGCCGAGCTTGCGGTAGATGACGCGCAGGTGGAACTTCAGCGTGTTGATCGACACGTAGAGCTCGTCCGCGATCTCCCGCAGCGTCAGGCGGCTGGACAGCAGGCGCAGGACCTCGCGCTCCCGGTCGGTCAGGCGTTCCGGCAGGGCGGGGTCCGGCGCGCTCGGCCGGGTGCGGACGTACGTCCGGCGCCACCGGTCCAGCCAGTCGGGCGGCACGGCCCACGCGGAGCGCTCGACGAGCTCGGCGACCGGCTCCCCCTCGGCGACGACGGTCTGGAGCATCCCCGCCTCGGCCGCCAGCTCGACGGCGCCGCAGGTCAGCTTCACGGCGAGCTCCGAGCTGCCGGCGGCGCGCGCCTGCAGCAGCCCGCGGACCACCTCGTGCCGCACGCAGCGCGCCCGCGCCCGCTCCAGGTGGGCGTCCGCGCCCGACCGGTCGCCGGCGGCGAGGGCCACCCGCGCGCGGCTGATCGGACCCCAGAACGCGTCGTCGACCTGCGCCGCCCACCCCTCCGCGGCGTCGCGCGACCCGTTCGCGAGGGCGAGGC
>NZ_HE978588.1:2288388-2334967 GCF_000312005.1 Cellulomonas massiliensis JC225 | reverse complement strand
CCCACCCGCGCGACCCCGGACCGACCGCCCCGGCCCGGCTGGGCGCTCGCGACGAACGCGACCGCCCGCCCGAACGCCGCGTCGGCGGCGGCCAGGTCGCCTGCCGCGATCCGGGCCTCGACGACGTCGAGCGCCGCGAGCGCGTGCGTCCACGGGGCGGGCCCGGCCGGGGAGGACGCCAGCGCCTGCAGCGCCTGCTCGGCGGCGGCGTCGTCGCCGAGCTCGCGGCGGGCGAGGGCGTCGGCCAGCGCGAGCTCGTCGCGCAGCACGGTCATGCGGGCCGCGGCGGCGCGGGAGACCCCCGCGGCGACCCGCAGGGCGTCGACGGGGCGCCCGGTGAGCGCGAGCCCGAGGGCGCGCGTGCCCTCGAAGCGCAGCAGGCGGTCGACGTCCCGGCCCACGGACGCGCGCGCGTCGCGGACGGTCGCGTGGTCGTCGTCCCACTCCTCCGCGAGCGCCGTCGCGTGCATCAGGACGTTCCAGCCGAAGCGCGCCACAGGGTCGCACCAGGCGTCGAGGCCGGGGGCCGCGAGCGCGGGCGCGAGCTGGGCCCGGCACGTGTCCCAGTCGCCGAGCGCGAGCGACGACAGCGACCCCAGGACGGCGGCGCGCGCCTGCAGCGCCGAGGGGGTCCCGTTCGCCGCGCCGACGACGCGTGCCTCGTCGACCGTCTGCAGGAACTGCTCGCGGCTGACGAACAGCTGGCACCACGCGAGGTCGAGCAGGGCGGCGACGTCGCCCTCGGCGGCCCCGGGCGGGAGCTGTTCCAGGACCCGCCGGAGCGTGGCCTCGTGCCCGTCGTCGTACAGCGCCAGCGCGGTCCGCGCCAGGAGGGCGAGCGCCTCGCGGGGCCGCTCCGCGGCCAGCCAGTGGTCGAGGGCGGCGGTGCTCTCCCCCGCCTCCTCGAACCAGCGGGCGGCCCGCGCGTGCTGCTCCAGCAGCCGCGTCGGCGAGCGACGGCCGGCCTCACGCACGAGCGCCTCGCGGACGAGGTCGTGGAGCTGGAACCAGCCCACGGCGTCCAGCCGGTGCAGGAACAGGCCGCGGTGCTCCGCCTCCTCGAGCAGCGGGAAGGCGTCCCCCCGCTCGGTGAGGGCTTCCAGCAGGTGCGGGTTGACCCGCTCCACCACGCACACGTCGAGCAGCATCTCGACGAGCTCCGCGCGCTCGCCGCGGAACGCCTCGCGCCACAGGTACTCGTCGACGAGGCGGTCCTGCTCGTCGGCGAGCACCGGCACGTCCGGCTGCCCGCCCGTGACGCGGGCGGCGAGCCCGGCGAGCTGGAGAGCGGCGGCCCAGCCTCCGGAGTGGGCCGCCGCCGAGCGCGCGGCCGCACGCGAGATGCCGGGCGCGAGGGCCGTCAGCACCTGCACCGACTCCTCCGGCGAGCAGCGCAGCTGCGGGAACCGCGCCTCGGCCAGCCGTCCGGACGCCTGCAGCCGCTCGACCGGCAGTCGTGGTGTGCGCCGGCTGACGAGCACCAGGTGCAGCCACGGCGGCACGTGCTCGACGAACGTCTCCAGCGCGTCGTCGAACCCGGCGACACCGTCGAGGTGCTCGAGACCGTCGAGGACCAGGACGAGCGGCGGGCGCGTCCGCTCCTCCAGCGACTCCAGCAGCGCGTGCACCGCGCCGGCCGGGTCGCGGTGCGCCCGCAGCTCCGCGGTGGCCTGGGACCCGCAGTCCGGCACGTGCGCCTCGAGCGCGGCGATCACACCGGTCCAGAGGCGCCCCGCGTCCCGGTCGGCGTCGTCGAGCGACAGCCAGGACGTGGCGTGCACCGACCGTGCGGCCCAGTCCGCCACGAGCGTCGTCTTCCCCGCCCCCGCGGGCGCGACGACGAGCGTGACGGGCAGGGTCGTGAGGTCGTCGAGCAGGTCGACGAGCCGCTCGCGGCGCACGAAGTGCGTGGGCGTCAGGGGCGCGCGCAGCTTCGAGTGGAAGAACGGCGTCTGCGGTGGCGCGTGCGGAACCGCCCGCGCCGCTCTACCCACGGCTGTCATCCCGGCCCCCGCCCCTGGAACGCCTGACGACAGCACCGTAGCGCTGGGGTGGGCCCGACCCCAACCACCCCCGGAGGGGTGATCCCGACCCACCTGCCCCGGGGAGAGGGTGAGGAGCACGCACGGTGCGGGTGACGGACCCGCGCCCGTCCCGGAGAGAGGGAGAGCATGACGGACCACGACGTCGGGCCGATCGACTACCTGGCCCTGGAGTTCCCCGGCGCCCGGCTCACGGGCGAGGGCATGGACATCCTCATCGACCTGGTCGAGCGCGGGATCATCCGGATCCTCGACCTGCGCTTCGCGCTGCGGCAGGCCGACGGCTCGTTCACCGCGATCGAGCTCAGCGACCTCGACGGGGACGGCACCCTGGACCTGGCCGTCTTCGAGGGCGTCAGCTCGGGTCTCATCGACGAGGACGACCTGCAGGAGGCCGCTGGTCTCGTCGAGCCGGGCACCGCCGTCGGTCTGCTCGTCTACGAGAACACCTGGGCCGGCCCGTTCGTCTCGGCCATGCGCCGCGCCGGGGCCGAGGTCATCGCGAGCGGACGCATCCCGGCCGACACGGTCGTGGCGGCGCTCGACTCCATCGAGAGCTGACGCAGGCGAGACGGAGGACGGACTGATGGGACTCATCGGAGGCATGGCCCGCACCGCGGTGGTGGCGGGCACGGCGACCGCGGTGTCGAACCGGGTGTCGCGACGGCAGGCGGGGCGGTGGGCCGCCCAGGAGCAGGCGTCCTACCCCCAGACCACCTACGCGGCTCCGCCCCCGCCGCCGCCCGCGCAGCCGGCGTACTCGCCCCCCGCGGCCGTGTACGCCCCGGAGCCGGACGAGCCGGAGCCGGACGTGCTCGAGCGGCTGGAGAAGCTCGGCTCCCTGCGCGCCGCCGGCGTGCTCACCGAGGAGGAGTTCGCCGCCCAGAAGGCGCGGATCCTCGCGGGCTGACGACGCGGACCCGCTGACACCAGCCGCCCCTGGCAGGGGGACGGGCGGACAGGGAAGGCCGGTCGCGGCCGGGAGAGGACGGACCGATGACTGCGGAGACGACGGACCGGGCCGGGGCCGGGATGGCGCCGGCGGAGGGCGAGGCACCGTACCTGCGGGCGGCGTCCGACGTCGCGACCGGGCTCGGCACCGACCCCGAGCGCGGGCTGACGGCGTCCGAGGCCGCCGCACGGCTCGCGCAGCACGGCCCGAACCAGATCGCGGGCGAGCCCGCCCCCTCGATGTTCGCGGTGGCGCTGATCCAGCTCCGCGACCCGATGAACCTCATGCTCGTGGCCGTCACGGTCGTGAGCTTCGTCATCGGCCAGGTGTCCACGGGCATCCTCGTCGGCCTGCTCGTCGTCCTCAACGTGCTGCTCGGGGCGCGCCAGGAGCTGAAGGCCCGCGCGAGCGTGGACGCGCTGTCGAAGCTGCAGGTGCCGCAGTGCCGCGTGCTGCGGGACGGCTCCGTGGCGCTCGTCCCGGCCGTCGAGGTGGTGCCGGGCGACGTCGTCCTCCTCGAGGCGGGCGACGTCGTCCCGGCCGACGGCCGCATCGTCCGCTCGGCCACGATGGAGACGCAGGAGGCCGCCCTGACGGGCGAGTCCGCGCCGATCCCCAAGGACGCCGCGGTCCTGCAGGGCCCGGAGGTGGCCCTGGGCGACCGGACGAACATGGCGTACCAGAACACGTCCGTCACCCGCGGCACGGCTGTGGTGGTCGTCACGGCCACGGCGATGGACACCGAGATGGGCCGCATCGCGACGATGCTCTCCTCGGTCAAGCGCACGAAGTCGCCGCTGCAGAAGGAGCTCGACTCGCTGACGCGCGTGCTCGGCACCATCGCGTGGAGCGCGGTCGCGCTCATCGTCGTCGTCGGCCTCCTGCGCGGCATGTCGGGCTCGCAGGTGCTCCTCCTCGGCACCGCGATGGCCATCTCCGCGATCCCGACCGGCCTGCCGACGTTCGTCCAGGGGATGCTCTCCTACGGCGCCAAGCGGCTCGCGGAGGCCAAGGCGATCGTCAAGAACCTCACCGACGTCGAGACCCTCGGCGCGACGAGCGCGATCAACACCGACAAGACCGGCACGCTGACCATGAACCAGATGATGGTCTCGACGATGTACGTCGACGGCGACTGGTTCACGGTCGAGGGCCAGGGCTACGAGAAGACGGGCACGATCCTCTCGGTCGCGGGGCACGAGGTGCCCGACCTCACGCGGCTCGCGCTGGGCCTCGTCCTGGTGAGCGACGCGACGGTCGGCGACGACGGCACCGTCGTGGGCGACCCGACCGAGGCGGCGCTCGTCGTGCTCGCCGCGAGGCTCGGGGTCGACGCCGAGCAGACCCGGCGGGCGTACCCCCGCCTGGCCGAGGTCCCGTTCGACTCCGACTACAAGTTCATGGCGACCTTCCACGACGTCGTGCTGGACGGCGTGCAGCACCGGGTCGAGCTCGTCAAGGGCGCGCCGGACGTCGTCCTCGCCCGCTGCGCCCGGGCGGGCCGCCCGTTCGGCACCGGCCAGGTGCCCGTCGAGCAGGCGCTCGCCGACCTGGAGTCCGCGAACGAGCGGCTCGGGTCGCAGGGGCTGCGCGTGCTCGCGTTCGCGGCGCGCACGGTGACCGAGGCCGACGAGGAGGCGATGCGCGACGACCCCATGTCGCTCGCGCAGGACCTGGACCTGGTCGGGCTCGTCGGCATCATCGACCCGCTGCGCCCCGCCGCGAAGTCGGCCGTGGAGACCGCCCTCGGCGCCGGCATCGACGTGCGGATGATCACCGGCGACCACGCCGTCACCGCGCGCGCGATCGGCGAGAGCCTCGGCCTGGGTCCGGGCTCGATCAGCGGGGCGGAGCTGCGCGCCCTCTCCGACGACGAGATCCTGCGGCGGCTGCCCGAGCTGCACGTGTTCGGTCGCGTGGCTCCCGAGGACAAGCTCCGGCTCGCGCAGATCATGCAGCGCGACGGGCAGATCGTCGCGATGACGGGGGACGCGGTCAACGACGCCGCGGCGCTCAAGCAGGCCGACATCGGCGTGGCGATGGGCAGCGGCAGCGAGGTGTCCAAGCAGGCCGCCCGCATGATCCTCACGGACGACAACTTCGGGACCCTGGTCCACGCGATCGAGCTCGGGCGCACGACCTACGGCAAGGTCGTCTCCTACATCCGCTACCAGATGAGCCAGCTGCTCGCGCTCGTCGTGCTGTTCGTCGCCGCGACGGTGTTCGACATCAACGACGGCGTCGCGATGACGCCGCTCATGGTGCTGTTCCTCAACTTCTTCGTCGCGATCTTCCCGGTCGTCGTCATCGCCACCGGCGAGGGCGACCCGGACGTCATGCGGCACCCGCCGCGCGACCCGAAGGTGCCGATCACCAACCGTCCCGCGGTGCTGCGCTGGCTGCTCTACGGCGTCGTCCTGGCGCTGTGCGCGCTCGTGCCGCTCGTGTGGGGCCCGGACGAGCCGTCGCCCTCCGCCCCGAGCGCGTCCATGACCATGGCGTTCGTCGTCGTCGGGCTGGGGACGGTCCTCAGCGGGCTCGTCATGCGCCGGGACCCGGGCAGCGGCCTGGCCGAGCCCGTGCTCTCGGCGGTCCGGTGGCTCGCCATCCCCGCCGCGCTGATCGTCCTCGCCACCCAGCTGCAGTTCCTTCAGCAGGGCCTGCTGACGCAGCCGCTCACGGCCACGCAGTGGTGGCAGTGCGTCGCGCTCGCCCTGCCCGTCGCGATCGTGGCGGAGGTGGGCAAGTGGATCCGCCGGCGGCGCCACCGCAGCACCCGCCCGGTGCCGGTCGACGAGGCGGTGGCCCCGGTCCGCGGCCGGCCGTGACGGACGACCCCGAGGTCGTCCGCGTCCGCGGACGCGTGCTCGACCTCGAGCGCCTCACCTACGCCACGATCGTCGTGATGTCGGTGCTGGCCGTCTACCAGGGGTGGCAGGAGCTCAACCTGCTGGAGGCGGCGCTCGTGGTGACCGCACCGGTGATCGCCATGGCGGCGGCGCACTTCTACTCGGAGATCCTCCACGAGCACGCCCTCGTCCGGCGCCCCCTCACCCGGTCGGAGTGGCGCCACGCCGCGGTGCACCAGGCGCAGCTCCTGCTCGCGGCCGTGCCACCCCTCGTCGTGCTGGTGCTGGCGCGGCTCACCGAGCGCTCCACCGGCGACGTGCAGCGCGCGGTGCTCGTGACCGGGACCGTCACGCTGGTCGCGCTCGCGTCCGTCGCCGGCCGGCACGCCGGCTTCCGCGGCCGCCAGCTCGTCGTCGTCTGCCTGGCCGGCGGGCTCGTCGGCCTCCTCGTCATCTCGCTGCAGGTGCTCCTCAAGCCCCACTGACCACGGAGGACGGACGCGTGACACCACAGACCCCGCCGGTGCAGCTCGACCGGCGCCTGGCCGTGCTGCTCGCCATGGCCATGTTCGTCCTCGTCGTCGACACCTCGCTCATGAACGTGTCGATCTCCGCGGTCGTCCGCGACCTCGACACCACGGTCAGCGGCGTGCAGTCGGCGATCGCGCTCGAGGCGCTCGTGTCCGCCGCCTTCATCCTCATCGGCAGCAAGGTCGGCGACCTCGTCGGGCGCAAGCGCGCGTACGTGCTCGGCCTGGTCGGCTACGCCACGGGCGCCGTCGCGATGACCCTCGCCCAGGACCTGCTCGCGATCATCGTGTTCTGGGCGGTCGTCGGCGGGCTCGGCGCCTCCCTCCTGCTGCCGTCGATGCAGTCGCTGGTGCACGGCAACTTCACCGGCGACGCGCAGAAGAAGGTGTACGCCCTCGTCGGCGCGTCCGCGTCCGTGGCGGCGGCGGTCGGCCCGCTCATCGGCGGCTTCCTCACCACCTACCTGTCGTGGCGGGTCGCGTTCGGTCTCGAGGCGCTCGTCATCGGCGTGGTCCTCGCCGGCATCGGCCGCGTGCGCGACGTGCCCTACACCGGCGACCGGTCCGTCGACGTCGTCGGGGCGGTCCTGTCGGCGCTCGCGATGGGCGGCATCGTGCTCGGCGTCCTCGTGTGGCAGGAGGGAGGCGAGTCGGTCGGCATCCTGCTGGCCGTCGGCGCGGTCGCGATGGTCGCGCTCGTCCGGTGGCTGGTGCGCCGGCGCCGCGCCGGCCGCCCCGTGCTGCTCGACCCCGACCTGTTCCGCAGCCCCGTGTTCCGGGTGGGGGTGTCGCAGCAGATGCTGCAGCAGATCACGCTGGGCGGGGCGATGATCGCGCTGCCGATCTTCCTGCAGATGGTGCTGGAGTACGACGCGATGGCGGCCGGGCTCTCCCTGGCGCCGCTCTCGCTGTCGATGTTCGCCCTCGCGCTGGTCGCAGGGAAGCGGTCCGGGCGGCGGCGTCCGGCCGACGTCGTGCTCGTCGGCTTCGGGCTCGTCGTGATCGGCGTCGCGGCGCTCCTGCCGGTCGTCCCGCGTGCGACGTCGGGCTGGTTCCTGTTCGTACCGCTCGTCGTGGTGGGCTCCGGGCTCGGGCTGCTCGTCTCGCAGCTCAACAACTACACGCTCTCCCCCATCTCGGAGGAGCGCGTGAGCGAGGCCGCGGGCGTGAACTCCGCCGCCGGCTCCTTCGGCCTCTCGTTCGGGCTCGCGCTCGCCGGCGCGCTCATGCTCGGGTCGCTCGCGGCCGGCTTCAGCTCGCAGGCGGCGGCGAGCACCGTCCTGGCGCCCGACGAGCAGCAGCAGGTCGCACGGGCGCTGGAGGAGGACGCCCAGCTGATGAGCAACACCCAGCTCACGGAGCAGCTCGCGGGGCAGCCGGACGACGTGCGCGACGAGATCGTGCGGATCAACACCGAGACGCGGCCCCGTGCGCTGCAGATCGCGCTCCTGCTGCCCCTCCTCGCCGGCCTCGCCGGCGTCGCCAACGCCTTCCGCATGCGCCGGCTGCCCGACCCCGCGCCCGGCAGCACGGTCGAGGGGGCCGCGTTCGGATGAGCCGCCCCGCCCGCACCGACAGGAGGACCCCGATGCCCACCGTCACGCCGCAGGACTTCGACGCGGTGCTGTTCGACCTGGACGGCGTGCTCACCACCACGCGCACGGTGCACGCCAAGGCGTGGAAGCGCACGTTCGACGAGTTCCTCGACGGCTGGGACGCGGCGCACGGCACCCGCACGCCGCGGTTCGACGAGCAGGTCGACTACGCCGCGTCGGTGGACGGGCGCACCCGCGAGGAGGGGGTCCACGCGTTCCTCGCCTCGCGCGGCATCACGCTTCCCCCGGGCGGGCCCGACTCGCCGCCCGACGAGGAGTCCGACGGCGGGCTGGGCACGCGCAAGCAGCTGCTCGTCGAGGAGGAGCTGGAGCGCAGCGGCGTCGAGGCGTTCCCCGGCTCCGTCGCCTGGGTGCGCGAGCTGCGCGAGGCCGGCCTGCGCACCGCGGTCGTCTCCAGCAGCCGGAACTGCGCGACCGTCCTGCAGCACGCCGGGATCACCAACCTGTTCGACGAGCGCGTCGACGGCGAGACGATCCTCGAGCTCGGCCTGCCCGGCAAGCCCGCACCGGACGCGTTCCTCGAGGGCGCGCGCCGGCTCGGGGTGTCCCCGGAGCGCGCCGTCGTGGTCGAGGACGCGCTGGCAGGGGTGGAGGCGGGACGGGCCGGCCGGTTCGGGCTCGTCATCGGCGTCGACCGCGGCGGTCAGGCCGCGGCGCTCGCGGAGCACGGCGCAGACCTCGTCGTCCAGGACCTCGGCGAGCTGCTCGCGCGGCCCGACGAGCAGGTCCACCGCTCCGGGCCGCCCCGGCACCGGCTGCAGGCGGCGGCGCGCCGCATCATGGCCTCCGGCGAGCACCCGATCGACCCGTGGCGGATGGTCGAGCGGCGCTACAGCCCCGACGCGGTGCCGCAGACCGAGACGCTGTTCGCGCTCGCGAACGGGTACCTGGGCATCCGGGGTTCGTTCGAGGAGGGCGAGCCCTCGTCGCGGCCGGCGACGCTGCTCAACGGCTTCCACGAGACGTGGCCGATCGTCTACCCCGAGACCGCCCACGGCTTCGCGACGACGGGGCAGACGATCCTCCCCGTCCCGGACGGGACCGTCGTGCGGCTGCTCGTCGACGACGAGCCCGTGACGTGCGCGACGCACGAGGTCACCGAGTTCGAGCGCGTGCTGGACATGCGCAGGGCTGCGCTCGTCCGGACCGTGACGTTCCGGCTGCCCGACGGCCGCCGGCTGCGCGTGCGCAGCGAGCGCGTCGTCTCGCTCGCGCAGCGCCACCTCGCGTGCGTGCGGTACGAGGTCACGGCGCTCGACGCGCCGGTCCGGCTCGTCCTCTCGTCCGAGCTCGTCACCCACGCCGAGGCGGTCGGCGACGAGCTGGCGCTCGACCCGCGGCAGAGCCGGCGGCTGGCGGCGGGCACGCTGCAGGCGGGGCCGGAGCGCGTGGACGGCGGCTGCGTGGTCCGCACCTACCGCACGCTGCGCTCGGGGCTGACGGTCGCGGCGGGGATGGACCACGAGGCGGACGAGGCCGCCCGCCCCCTCGGCACCCGCGTGGGCCCGGAGCGCGCGCACGTGCTCTTCGACGTGGACGCCCGGGTCGGCGTGCCGGTCGGGGTCACCAAGTGGCTCGCGTACCACCACGGCCCGCAGGGCGCCGCCGAGCTGGCCGACCGGGCCGCCCTCACGCTGCGGCGCGCGCGGGCCGAGGGCCGCGCGGCCGTGCTGGCTGCCCACGAGCGGGAGGTCGAGACCTTCTGGGAGCGCAGCGGCGTCGCCTGGGAGGCGCAGCCGGCCGCGCAGCAGGCGCTGCGGTTCAACCAGCTCGCCCTCCTGCAGGCGTCGTGGCGCAGCGAGGGGTTCGGCGTCCCGTCGAAGGGGCTCACGGGGACCGGCTACGAGGGCCACTACTTCTGGGACACCGAGGCGTACCTGCTGCCGTTCCTCGTGCACACCGCGCCGGAGGTCGCGCGGAGCCTGCTCATGCACCGCGTGCGCATGCTGCCGGACGCGCGGCGCCGGGCCCGCGAGGTCGGCTGCGCCGGCGCCCTGTTCCCCTGGCGGACGATCAACGGCGAGGAGGCCTCCGCCTACTACGCCGCCGGCACCGCGCAGTACCACATCGACGCGGACGTGGCGTACGCCCTCGAGCAGTACGTGCACGTCACGGGCGACGTCGACCTACTGGTCCGGCACGGCGCGGAGCTGCTCGTCGAGACCGCGCGGATGTGGGCGGCGCTGGGCTTCTTCTCCCCCCGGCACGACGACCGGTTCGTCATCCTCAAGGTCACGGGTCCGGACGAGTACTCCACGGTGGTCGACAACAACCTCTACACGAACCTCATGGCCGCGGAGAACCTGCGCGCCGCCGCCGACGCGGTCAGGCTGCTGCGCACCGAGCACCCGGCCGAGCACCGCCGGCTCGTCGAGCGCCTCGCGCTGCAGGACGACGAGGAGGCGGCCTGGCGGCGCGCCGCCGAGCGCATGTACGTCCCGTACGACGAGAAGACGGGCCTGCACCTGCAGGACGAGGGCTTCCTCGAGCAGGCGCCGTGGGACTTCGCCGGGACGCCCGCCGACCGGTACCCGCTGCTGCTGCACTTCCACCCGCTCGTCATCTACCGGCACCAGGTCATCAAGCAGGCGGACGTCGTGCTGGCGACCGTCCTGCTGCCCGAGCGCTTCACCGCCGACGAGCGGCGCCGCGTCTTCGAGTACTACGACCCGCTGACGACCGGCGACTCGTCGCTGTCGGAGTGCATCCAGGCCATCGCGGCCGCCGACGTCGGCAAGTACCGCAGCGCCGAGGAGTACCTCGTCGACGCCGCCGCGGTCGACATGGCGGACCGCGCCGGCAACCTGGCCGACGGCGTGCACGTCGCGTCCGCCGCCGGCGTCTGGATGGCCCTCGTCCAGGGCTTCGCGGGGTACCGCTGGAAGGAGACGCGGTTCGCCCCGATGCTGCCGACCCGCGCGCGCCGGCTGCGGTTCCCGCTGCGGCTGCGGGGCTCCGTCCTGCAGGTCGACATCCGGCCGCGCGAGGTCACCTACTCGGTGCTCAGCGGCGACCCCGTGACGGCGTGGCACCACGACACCCGGTTCACGGTCGAGCCGGGCCGCACCGTGGCGTTCCCGGGTCACTTCCACACGCGCGACACGACCCCCGCCGGCGGCCCTCCGGGCACGGGCGGCGCCGAGCCGGCGCGTCCGGCGGCGGCGACGCGCTGACGCTCAGCCGGTCGCGGCGAGGTTGGGGCCCGGGGCGGGTGGCGCCGCAGCGCGAGGACGTGCCGCGAGGGTCGTCAGCGCCAGCACGACGACGGCGACCACCGCCACCGTGACGACGTACGCGGGCGTGAGCCGGTCCGCGAGGACGAGCGCCAGCGCGGCGCCCGCCGCCACGACCGAGCGCACGAGCACCCGCTGCTCGTCCAGCCACACGCCCACCGGTCCGGACGTCACGCCGCGCCGCTCCCCCGCGCCGCGCACCCAGGCCGTGAGCCGGGTCCACGAGCGCCGCAGGGCGCGCGCTGCCGCGGTGTCGCCGGCGACGAACGCGACGAGAGCCAGGAGGAGCCCGAGGACGAGCACCGAGCGCAGGGCGACCCGCAGGAGCGAGACGAACTGGTCGTAGACGACCACCGCCGCGTCCGGGCGCTGCACCTCGGGCGGCAGCGAGCTCACGTAGACGGACCGCCCGATCGCGAGCCCGACGCCGAGCACGAGCATGGCGCCGGCCAGCACGAGCCCGGCGGCCACCAGGGCGCGGGCCTTGTGCCGCGCCAGCACGACGCCCGCGGCCAGCAGGCCGAGGACGAGCCACGGCAACCAGGTGCCGAGCACGTCGAGCAGGCGGTAGGCGTTCTGCAGGCGCACGAGGTCGGCGCTCTGCACGAGCGGGAAGCTCGCGCTGATCGCCGGCAGGCGGTCGACGATCGTGAAGCCCGCGTCCGACAGCGCCGACTTCACCGACTCGATGACGTCCGTGAGGTCGACCGTCAGCGTCCCGGAGGCGTCGATGCTGGCCAGCGCGTCCGGATCGCCCCGCAGGACGGCCACGAGCTGCGACTGCACGGCCCGGTTGGCCGCCGTCCACGCCGCCGAGAACGCGTCCGACGTGACGACCCTCTCGACCGCGGTGTGCACGAACCCCGTCGCCGCGTCCACGAGCGGACCCTGCAGCGACAGCACCGCCGTGGAGAGCCGCGGCGGCAGACCGAGCTCGGAGACCGCGGTCGTCGCGTCCTGCGCGAGCTGGTCGAGGTTGATCGCGTCGACGATCGCCCCCGTCACGCGGTTGGTCACCGCCTGCTGGATCTGCGGGTCGTCCGCGAGGGGCGCGACCGTCGCCAGGTAGCGGTCCGTGTCCGTGACGACGCCCTGCGCCCACGCCGCGACGACGGCGACGGGCGCCAGCAGCGCGGCCACCACCATGACGACCACCATGGCGACGGCCCGGCCCGGGCGGCGCCGCGATGCGGGGACGGGAACCGGTGGCGGCGCGCCGCCGGCCGCGGCGGGCTGCTCGACCGCGGCCCGCAGGCGCGCGTTCTCGGCCTCGGCGGCCGCGAGGCGGGCGCGGAGGTCGGCGAGCTCCTGGTCCTGCGCCGCAGTCCGCGACGTCTCGGCGGCGCGCACCGCTCCGGGGGCCGGGCCCCCGTCCGGAGCAGCCGACTTCCCCGTCGCTCCCCGCTGCGCGGGGTCTCTCCGCTCGGCCACGATCCCTCCCCGACGAGACGCGTCCTGCTCCCGAGCATGGCAGCGATCCTGCTCAAGAGCGAGACCCTCGCGCGGTACGGTTCGAGCGCACCCGCCGGACCGCTGAGCCCCCGGAGACCGCCATGCCCCGACGTCCCGCCGGCGCCGAGCCCGCGTCCGACTGGTTCGCCTCGAAGCGCCCGCCCGCGTGGCTGCCCCGCGCGCTGCTGGTCACCACGGTGGCCGTGTTCCTCGGGCTGTTCGCCTGGCGCGCGCTGTCGATGCTCGGGAACGTCATCTTCATCGTCGTCATCTCGTGGTTCGTGGCGCTCGCGATGGAGCCCCTCATCCGCTGGCTCGTGGTCCGCGGCATCCGGCGCACCCGCGCGACGGGCATCGTCATGGTCGGCGGGATCCTCGCGATCCTCGTCGTCCTCGCGCTGTTCGGGCAGCTCTTCGTGTCCCAGGTCGTCGCGCTCGTCGAGTCCCTGCCGGAGTACTACACGCAGCTCACCACGTGGCTCGACACGACCTTCGACGTGCAGATCCCGGAGGCCGACGAGGTGCTCGCGAACCTCGGTGAGAACTGGCAGGAGCTCGCGCCGGGCCTCATCGGCGTGGGCAGCTCGATCATCGGCGGCCTGTTCACGATGACGTCGGTCCTGCTGGTCGTCTACTACATGGCGAGCGCCGGCCCGCGCTTCCGCGCGTCGGTGCTGCGGCTGTTCGCGCCGAACCGTCAGCGCGAGGTGCAGCGCCTGTGGGAGGTCTCGCAGGAGAAGGTCGCGGACTTCATCAACTCGCGGATCGTGCTCGCCGCGCTCTCGACGGTCTTCACCTTCGTCTTCCTCACGATCCTGGGCATCCCCTACGCGCTGCCGCTCGCGGCGTTCACCGGCGTCGTGTCGCAGTTCGTGCCGACCGTCGGCACGTACATCGCCGGCGCGGTCCCGACCGCCGTCGCGCTCGCCGTCGACCCGGCGAAGGGCGCGCTCGTCCTGGCGTTCATCATCGGCTACCAGCAGCTGGAGAACCTGGTCTTCTCCCCCAAGGTGTCCGCGCGCTCGCTGGAGCTCAACCCCGCGGTGTCGTTCCTCGCGGTCATCGCGTTCGGGGCGGTGTTCGGGCCGTTCGGCGCGTTCCTCGCGCTGCCCGTCGCGGCCACGATCCAGGCCGTCTCCTCGACCTACATCCGCCGGCACGAGCTCGTGGACGCCGCGCTGCTGGAGGAGGACGAGGCGATGCGCCGGCGGCGCGACTGGGTCGACGTGCCGGCGGACGAGGCGCAGGACGGGACGCCCGACGCCGGGGAGGACACCGACCTGCCGACCGCGCTGGACACCGCGCCGGACGCCGACGGGACGCCCGAGAAGTCGCGGCCGGCTCAGCCGTAGAACACGCGCTCGACGACGGCGCGGGCGCGGCGCGCGGTCCGCAGGTAGTCCTGCTCCAGGGCTCCCCCGGAGCCCGACGGGTAGCCCAGGAGCCGCGCGAGCCCCGCCAGCGCCTGACGGTCGTGCGGCAGGACGTCCGCCTGCTGGCCCTCGGTCCGGCCCGTCCAGAGCACGTTGGCGTCCCGCACTCGCGACGCGAGCTCCCACGCCGCGACGAGCGTCGCGACGTCCTCCTCGTCGAGCAGGCCGGCGCCGGCGGCCGCGGCGAGCGCGTCGGTCGTCGAGGTGGTGCGCAGAGCCTCGACCGCGCCGGCGTGCTGGAGCTGCAGGAGCTGGGCGGTCCACTCCACGTCCGCGATCCCGCCGCGGCCAAGCTTCACGTGGCGCGACGGGTCCACGCCGCGCGGGAGCCGCTCGGCCTCCACCCGCGCCTTGATGCGCCGGATCTCCCGCACGGTCGCGGCGTCGAGCCCGCCCTCGGGGTAGCGCAGCGGCGCGACGAGGGACACGAACCGCTCCGCGAGCCCGGGGTCGCCCGCCACCGGCCGCGCGCGCAGCAGCGCCTGGCTCTCCCAGGGCGAGGACCACCGGCCGTAGTACTCCGCGTACGCGTCGAAAGAGCGCGCCAGCGGGCCGTTGCGTCCCTCCGGCCGCAGGTCCGCGTCGACGGCCAGCGCCGGCTCCGGGCCGACCGAGCCGAGCAGCGACCGCAGGCGCGACGCGACGTCGACCGCGAACTCCTGCGCGCCGGCGGCGCCCGGCAGCGGGTCGTGCACGAACAGCACGTCGGCGTCGGACGAGTAGCCGACCTCGCGGCCGCCGAGGCGCCCCATCGCGACGACGAGCAGCCGGGTGGGGCTCGCGTCGAGGCCCCGTGCCTGGCGGGCCTCCCACTCCGCGACGCGCAGGGCGCCCTCCAGCGCGACGTCCGCCGCGACCGCGAGGGTGCGGGACGCGCGGATGCCCGTCGTCACGCCGAGCACGTCCGCCACCGCGGTGCGCGCCAGCTCGCGGCGCCGCAGCCCGCGCAGCGACTGCACCGCCGGCACGGGCACGTCGGCGCGCGTCAGCACCGCGTCGGCCTCGGCCCACAGGCGCTCGTAGGAGCGCGGCTCGAGCTCGTCGTCGTCGGCGAGCCAGGCCACCGACTCCGGCGAGCGCGACAGCGCGTCCGCGACGTAGCGGGACGTCGAGAGCACCGTGGCGAGGCGCTGGGCGGCGACGCCCGAGTCCCGCAGCAGGCGCAGGTACCAGTGCGTGCTGCCGAGCTGCTCGGACAGGCGCCGGAACGCGAGCAGCCCCGCGTCCGGGTCGGGGCCGTCGGCGAACCAGCCGATCATCACCGGCAGCAGCTGGCGCTGGATCGACGCCCGGCGCGAGACGCCCTCGGTGAGCGCCGCGATGTGCCGCACCGCCCCCGCCGGGTCGCGGTAGCCGATCGCGGCGAGCCGCGCGCGGGCGGCATCCGGCGCGAGCGACGCCTCCTCGGTCGACAGCTGCGCCGTCGCGGGCAGCAGCGGGCGGTAGAACAGCTCCTCGTGCAGGCGGCGGACGTCGCGCCGGACGGTCCGCCAGCGCTGCTGCAGCCCGTCGGCGCCGTCCGCCCGCATCCCGACCGAGCGCGCGAGCCGGCGCAGGTCGGCCTCCTCGGTCGGCATGAGGTGCGTGCGCCGCAGCCGGAACAGCTGCAGGCGGTGCTCCAGCACGCGCAGCAACCGGTAGCAGACGCCCAGCTGCCCGGCCGCGGCGCGCCCGACGTAGCCGCCCGCCGAGAGGTCCGCGAGCGCGGTGAGCGTGCTGGGGCTGCGGATCGACTCGTCGGCCCGGCCGTGCACGAGCTGCAGCAGCTGGACCGTGAACTCGACGTCGCGCAGGCCGCCCACGCCGAGCTTGAGCTGCCGGTCCGCCTCGGCCGCGGGCACGTGCTGCTCGACCCGGCGGCGCATGGCCTGCGCGTCCTCGACGAAGTTCTCCCGCTGGACGGCCGCCCACACGAACGGCTGCACCATCGCGACGTACGCCCGGCCGAGCTCGGCGTCCCCGGCGATCGGGCGCGCCTTGAGCAGCGCCTGGAACTCCCACGTCCGGGCCCAGCGCTCGTAGTACGCCCGGTGGCTCGCGAGCGTCCGGACGAGCGGCCCGTCCTTGCCCTCCGGCCGCAGCGCCGCATCCACGGGCCACAGCGCGGGCTCGCGCGACGGGGCGTCGCAGATCCGGGTGAGCGCGGCGGCGAGCTTGGCGCCCGCGGCGAGCGCCTCCGACTCGTCGGCCCCCTCGACGGGCTCCGCGACGTAGACGACGTCGACGTCGGAGACGTAGTTGAGCTCGCGCCCACCGCACTTGCCCATCCCGATGACGGCGAGGCGCACGGCCCGCCCGTGGTCCGGCAGGTCGGCCCGCGCGACGGCGAGCGCGGCCTCCAGCGCGGCGCCGGCGAGGTCCGCGAGCGCCGCCGCCACGCCGGGCAGCCGGCTGAGGGGGTCGGCGCTCGTGAGGTCGGCGGCCGCGATGCGCAGCAGCCGCGAGCGGTAGGCGCGTCGCATCGCGTCGACGCCCTCGCCCTGCGTGAGCGTCGCGACCGGCACGGCGGCGGCCGGGTCGGCCCCGACGGCGTCGAGCAGCTCGGCGCGGACCTCCTCGACCGGGACGCCGAGCCCGGGCGCCTCGTCCTGCAGCGCGTCGAGCGCCGGCTCCGGATGGGCGACGACCCAGTCGCCGAGCGCGACGGACGCGCCGAGCACGGCGAGCAGCCGCTCGCGCGCGGGCGACGCCTCGGCGAGCACGTCGTGCAGGCGCGACGCCAGCCCCGGCTTCTCCACCGCGCCCGCGAGGCGCGCGACCGCGAGCAGGGCGGTGTCGGGGTCGGCGAGCTCGACGAGCAGCGGTGGCAGCACCTGCTGCGCCTCGGGGAGCACGCGCTGCAGCGCGGCGTCCGCGAGCAGCCGCTCGGCGCGCGCGACGTCGTCCACGCCCGCCCGCAGCAGCCTGGTCGCGAGCGAGGCCGGCCGGCCGCCCTCGTGCGTCGTCGTCACGCTGTCGTCGTCACCTGGCCGTCTCAAAGGATCGGCAGGAACCGCTTCAGCTCGAACGGCGTGACCTGCGCGCGGTACTCGTCCCACTCCTGGCGCTTGTTGCGCAGGAAGTAGTCGAAGACGTGCTCGCCCAGCGTCTCCGCGACGAGCTCCGAGCGCTCCATCACCGCGATGGCCGCCTCCAACGACTGCGGCAGCGGCTCGATGCCCAGCGCGCGGCGCTCGGCGTCGGTGAGCTCCCACACGTCGTCCTCGGCGCCCTCGGGCAGCGTGTAGCCCTCCTCGATGCCCTTGAGGCCGGCCTCGAGCAGCACGGCGAACGCGAGGTACGGGTTCGTCGCCGAGTCGACCGCGCGGTACTCGATCCGGCTCGAGTTGCCCTTGCCCGGCTTGTACATCGGCACGCGGACCAGGGCCGAGCGGTTGTTGTGGCCCCAGCAGATGTAGCTCGGCGCCTCGGCGCCGCCCCACAGGCGCTTGTAGGAGTTGACGAACTGGTTCGTCACCGCGGTGATCTCGGCGGCGTGGGTGAGCAGGCCGGCGATGAACGAGCGCGCCGTCTTCGACAGCTCCAGCGGCGCGCCGGGCTCGTGGAACGCGTTGCGGTCGCCCTCGAACAGCGACAGGTGGGTGTGCATGCCGGACCCCGGCTGGTGCTCCAGCGGCTTGGGCATGAACGAGGCGAACACGCCCTGCTCGAGCGCGACCTCCTTCACGACGGTCCGGAACGTCATGATGTTGTCGGCCGTGGTCAGCGCGTCCGCGTAGCGCAGGTCGATCTCGTTCTGGCCGGGGCCCGCCTCGTGGTGCGAGAACTCGACCGAGATGCCCATGGACTCCAGCATCGTGATCGCGGCGCGCCGGAAGTCGTGCGCGGTGCCGCGCGGGACATGGTCGAAGTAGCCGCCCTGGTCGACCGGGACGAGCGGCTGCGACGGGTCGGCCGGCGCGTCGAACAGGTAGAACTCGACCTCGGGGTGCGTGTAGAAGGTGAACCCCTTGTCGCTGGCCTTCGACAGCGCGCGCTTGAGCACGTTCCGGGAGTCGGCGAGGCTCGGCTCGCCGTCGGGCGTGAGCAGGTCGCAGAACATCCGCGCCGTGCCGTGCCGCTCGCCGCGCCACGGCAGCACCTGGAACGTCGCGGGGTCGGGCCGCGCGATCATGTCCGCCTCGTACACCCGGGTCAGGCCCTCGATCGACGAGCCGTCGAAGCCGATGCCCTCCGAGAAGGCGGCCTCGAGCTCGGCCGGGGCGACCGCCACCGACTTGAGGATCCCGAGCACGTCGGTGAACCAGAGGCGGATGAAGCGGATGTCCCGCTCCTCGACCGTGCGGAGCACGAACTCCTGCTGCCTGTCCATGGCGTACATCCTGCCTGATGGTGGCTCCGCCGGGGCGGCGCGACGCGGCCCGCGAGACGGCCGGCCCGGACGCCCGCCGGGGCGGGCCCAGGCGCGCGCGGCGCCCCGGCGACGTGGTTAGGCTCGGCCGCATGGGTGCGAGCCGGGTGCGGGTGGCGTTGGCGCAGGTCGACACGTGCGTGGGCGACGTCGACGCGAACGCGCGCCTGGTCCTCGCGTGGGCGCGCCGCGCCGCCGAGCAGGGCGCCGACCTCGTCGTGTTCCCCGAGATGACGATCACCGGGTACCCCGTGGAGGACCTCGCGCTGCGGGCGTCCTTCCGGCGCGGCGCCGAGCGCGCGCTGCAGTGGACCGCCCGCGCGCTGGCGGACGAGGGCCTGGGCGACCTCGCGGTCGTCGTGGGCACGGTCGGCGAGCACGCGAGCGGCCGCCCGACGAACCAGGCGGTGCTCGTGCAGCACGGCGCCGTCCAGGCCCGGTACGACAAGCACCACCTGCCCAACTACGGGGTGTTCGACGAGTACCGCATCTACGCCTCCGGTGACGACGTGTGCGTCGTCGACGTGCGCGGCCGCAAGGTGGGCGTCGTCGTCTGCGAGGACATCTGGCAGGACGGCGGGCCGGTCTCCCAGATGGACGAGGCGGAGATCGCGCTGCTCGTCGTGCCCAACGGCTCCCCGTACGAGGAGGGCAAGGGGCACGTGCGCGCCGAGCTCGGGGCGCGCCGGGCCCGCGAGGTCCTCGCTCCCCTCGTCTACGTCAACCTCGTCGGCGGCCAGGACGACCTGGTGTTCGACGGCGGCTCGTTCGTGGTCGCCCCGGACGGCACGATCCTCGCCTCGGCCCCCCAGTTCGTGGAGCACCTGCTCGTGTGGGACCTCGTCGACGACGACGAGGCGCCCTCGACGGGCCCGACGGCCGCCCCGCTCGACCCGGACGAGGAGGTCTACCGGGCCCTCGTCACGGGGCTCGCCGGGTACGTGCGCAAGAACGGCTTCCGCTCGGTCGTGCTGGGGCTGTCGGGCGGCATCGACTCCGCCCTCGTCGCGGCGGTCGCGGCGGACGCGATCGGCGGCGAGAACGTCGTCGGGGTGTCGATGCCGTCGGTGTACTCCTCGGAGCACAGCAAGGACGACGCCGCCGACCTGGCGAAGCGGATCGGCGCGGACTACCGGGTGCAGCCCATCGGCCCGATGGTCGAGGCGTTCCAGGGCGAGATGCACCTCGAGGGGCTGGCCGAGGAGAACCTGCAGGCGCGGGTCCGCGGCGTGACGCTCATGGCCCTGTCGAACGCCGAGGGCCACCTCGTGCTCGCGACGGGCAACAAGTCGGAGCTGGCCGTCGGCTACTCGACGATCTACGGCGACGCCGTCGGCGGCTTCGCCCCGCTGAAGGACGTCGACAAGTCGCGCGTCTGGGCGCTCGCGCGGTGGCGGAACAACCACGCCGTCGACCGCGGCGAGCTGCCGCCGATCCCCGAGTCGTCGATCACGAAGCCGCCCTCGGCCGAGCTGCGGCCCGGCCAGGTCGACCAGGACTCGCTGCCGCCGTACGACCTGCTCGACGAGGTGCTCGACGCCTACGTCGAGCACGCCGAGGGCCGCGCCGAGCTGCTCGCGCGGGGCTTCGACCCCGAGGTCGTCGACCGCGTGCTCCAGCTCGTCGACCGCGCCGAGTGGAAGCGTCGCCAGTACCCGCTGGGGCCCAAGGTCACGGCGCTCGCGTTCGGCCGCGACCGGCGCCTGCCGGTGACGACGCGCTGGCGCGAGCCGTGATGTGATCGACCCCCGGCGCTCCGCCGCCGGGCACGCCTGGCCCGTCCCACCCGAGAGACCTGGAGCTGAGCCGATGACCACCCCGAAGCGCGTGCGCGTGCACCACCTGCGCGAGGCGAAGGAGCGCGGCGAGCGCCTGACGATGCTCACGGCGTACGACGCGGTGACCGCCGCCATCTTCGACGCGGCGGGCATCGACATGCTGCTCGTCGGCGACTCCATCGGGAACACGATGCTGGGGCACACGACCACGCTCCCCGTCACCGTGGACGACATGGTCCGCGCCGGCCGGGCGGTCGCGGGCGCCACGACGCGCGCGTTCGTCGTCGTGGACCTGCCCTTCGGCTCGTACGAGGCCGGGCCCGAGCAGGCGCTCGCCACCGCGGTGCGGGTCATGAAGGAGACCGGCGCCGACGCCGTGAAGTTCGAGGGCGGGCAGCGCGTGGCCGCGCAGGTGCGCGCGCTCACCGACGCGGGCATCCCGGTGGTCGGGCACCTCGGGTACACGCCGCAGTCGGAGAACCTCCTGGGCGGCCCGCGCGTGCAGGGCCGCGGCGACGAGGCCGTCGAGAGGCTGTGCGACGACGCCGTCGCGATCACCGAGGCGGGCGTCGTCGCGCTGGTGCTCGAGATGGTCCCGGCGCCGGTCGCCGCTCGCGTGACGGAGATCGTGGGCGTCCCCACGATCGGCATCGGCGCCGGCGCCGGGTGCGACGGGCAGGTGCTCGTCTGGGTGGACATGGCCGGCATGGGCGACTGGTCGCCGCGGTTCGCGAAGCGGTTCGGCGAGGTGGGCGCGGCGCTGCGCGCGGCCGCCGAGGGCTACGCGCGCGAGGTCCGCGAGGGCACGTTCCCCGACGCCGCGCACAGCTTCGAGGCGTGAGGGCGGTCCGCGCCGTCCGACCGCTGGTCTGGGCCGTCGCGGCGCTCGCCGCGGCCGTCGGCGCCGTGCTGACGGTCCCGCTTTGGGCCGGCGCGTTCGTCGTGGCGCAGCTCGTCCCGTTCCGCGCGCTCCTGGGCCTCGCCGCGCTGCTGCCCGCCGCCGTGATGCTGGCGGTCCCCGCCGCCCGGCGCGCGCTGTGGCCCGTGGCGGTCGTCCTCCTCGCCGTCGCGGTGGGTCAGGCCGGCGTCCTGCTCGCCCGCTCGGTGCCGACGGCGGGCGCGGGCGACGAGGGCGGTGCGGCGGACGCCGTGACCGTGCTGTCGTTCAACACGCTGGACGTCCTCCCCGCCGGCGACCTCGTCGCGCTCGTCCGGCGGACCGGGGCGGACGTCGTCGTGCTCCCGGAGACGTCGGAGCGCACCGCCCAGGCGGTCCGGGCCGCGCTCGCGTCCGCCGGGACGCCGATGCAGGCGCTCACGGCTCCGGGGTCGGTGCCCACCATCGCGGGCACCGCCCTGCTCGTCTCCCCCGCCCTGGCCGGCGACTACCGCTCCGAGCCCCTGCCGACCCGGCTCGGGTCGCTGCGCGCGACGTCGGCCACGGGCCCGACGCTCGCCGGCGCGCACCCCACGGCGCCGATCACCCGGTCCGCGATGGCGGCCTGGCGGGACGAGACCGCGGCGGTGGCGCGCGCGTGCGCGCAGACACCCGGCGCCGTCGTCGCGGGCGACCTCAACGCGACGCTCGACCACCCGGGCCTGAGCGACCTCGGGCCCTGCGTCGACGCGGCCCGTGCGGCCGGGCGGGGCGCCGTCGGCACGTGGCCCGCGTCCGCGCCCGGGGTCCTGGCCGCGCCGATCGACCACGTGCTCGTCGACGCCCGCGCGTGGCGCGTCGTCGGCTTCGAGGTGCTCGCCCCCACCGGCGGGAGCGACCACCGCCCGGTGGTCGCCCGCCTCGTCCCGCGCTGAGCCCGGACGCCCGAGCGTGCGGGGGTCGAGGCGTCAGCGGCGCGCCTCGTCCTCCTCGTCCCACTTCTCGTTGCGGGACTTCGCGGTCTGCAGCGCCTTCTCGGCGGCCTCCCGCGACGGGTACGGGCCCATGACGCTCGTCCAGTCGCTGCGGCGGCCCTCCTCGACCTCGTGCGTCTCGGTGTTGAACCAGAACTCGCCGGCCACGGTCGACCTCCTCCTCGCCGCTCGGCGGCGACGCCGTCGGGCGCCGTCGCGGTGCCCGCTGCACGGGCTGTCCGTAGACTGCCAGGCATGACGCCGGTGCACACGACGAGAGCCCGCCTCGTCCCCGGGACGATCAGCCCTCGCCGCCCGGTCCCCTCGACGATCGCGCGCCCGGAGTACGTGGGCAAGCCCGCGCCGGCGCGCTGGGACGGCCCGGACGTGCTGCCCGACGAGATGGTCGAACGCGTCCGCGTCGCGGCGCGGCTCGCCGCCCAGGCGCTGCAGGAGGTCGGCCGCCACGTGCGGCCCGGGGTCACGACCGACGAGCTCGACGCGGTCGGGCACGAGTTCCTGGTCGACCACGGCGCCTACCCCTCCACGCTCGGGTACCGCGGCTTCCCGAAGTCGCTGTGCACCTCGGTGAACGAGGTGATCTGCCACGGCATCCCCGACTCGACGGTCGTCGAGGACGGCGACATCGTGAACATCGACGTCACGGCGTACATCGGCGGCGTGCACGGCGACAACAACGCGACGTTCCTCGCGGGCGACGTCGACGAGGAGTCGCGGCTGCTCGTCGAGCGCACGCAGGAGGCGCTGCACCGCGCGATCAAGGCGGTGCGACCCGGCCGCGAGATCAACGTCATCGGCCGGGTGATCGAGAAGTACGCGGCCCGGTTCGGGTACGGCGTGGTCCGCGACTACACCGGGCACGGCGTGGGGCCGGCCTTCCACACCGGGCTCGTCGTGCCGCACTACGACGCGGCCCCGGCGTACGACACCGTGATCGAGCCCGGCATGGTCTTCACGATCGAGCCGATGCTGGACCTCGGCACCCCCGACTGGGTCCAGTGGGACGACGGCTGGACCGTCGTGACCGCGGACGGCAGCCGCAGCGCGCAGTTCGAGCACACCCTGCTGGTCACCGACGACGGAGCGGAGATCCTGACACTGCCATGAGCCACCACATCGCGTTCGGAGTCGACATCGGCGGCAGCGGCATCAAGGGTGCCCCCGTCGACCTCAAGAAGGGTGAGTTCGCGGACGACCGCGTGCGCATCCCCACCCCGCAGCCGGCGACGCCCGACGCCGTGGCCGAGACGGTCGCGCAGGTCGTGGACTCGTTCAAGCTCGACAAGAAGGTGCCCATCGGCGTGACCTTCCCGGCGGTGATCCTGCACGGGGTCGCGCAGTCCGCCGCGAACGTCGACAAGTCCTGGATCGGCACGGACGTCGAGAAGGCCGTCGGCAAGGCGACGGGACGCGAGGTGTTCGCCGTCAACGACGCCGACGCCGCCGGCTACGCCGAGGTCGCCTACGGCGCGGCGAAGGGCGTCAAGGGCGTCGTGCTCGTCGTGACGCTCGGCACCGGGATCGGCTCGGCGCTCGTCGTCGACGGCCACCTGGTGCCGAACACCGAGCTGGGCCACCTCGAGATCGACGGCCACGACGCCGAGTCGCGGGCCGCCGAGGCGGTGCGCGACCGCGAGGGCCTGGACTGGGAGCAGTGGGCGCAGCGCCTGCAGCGGTACTTCACGGTCGTCGAGAACCTGTTCTGGCCCGACCTCATCGTCGTGGGCGGTGGCGTGAGCAAGAAGCACGCGGAGTTCCTCCCGCTGCTCGACCTGCGCACGAAGATCGTCCCCGCCGAGCTGCGCAACGCGGCCGGCATCGTGGGGGCGGCCGCGCTCGCCGCGAAGGCGCACTGACGCAGCGCCTCCGGGAGGTCGCGCGCGGGGTCCACGTCGCGGTGAGCGACGTGTACGCGACGACGTCCACGGTCGTCGTCGGCGACGACGGGACGTGCCTCGTCGTCGACCCCGCGCTCACGCAGGACGAGGTCGCGGCGCTGGCCGACGACGTGGCGGGGGCGGGCTGGACGCCGGTCGCGGTCTGGTCGACGCACCCGCACTGGGACCACCTGCTGGATGGCCCCGGGCTCGGGCGCCTGCCCCGCTGGGCGGCCGGTCACCCGGCCTCGTCGTGGTGGCGGCGGGAGGCGACGGCCGAGCGGGACGACGACCCGGTGCTGGCGGCGCGGCCCGCCGGCGCACCCGCGGTCGCCGCGCTCAGCCGGACCGTCCCCCGCCGCTACCCCGGCGCTCCGGGACCGCTGTCGTGGCCGGGCCCTCGGGTCGAGGTGCTGGCGCACGACGCGCACGCGCCCGGCAGCACCGCGCTGCTCGTCGCGGACGCGGGGGTGCTCGTCGCGGGTGACCTGCTCTCGGACCGGGAGATCCCCCTGCTCGACCTCACCTCCCCGGACCCGGTCGGCGCGTACCGCTCCGCGCTCGACGCGCTGCTGGCGACCGGCGCGACCGTCGTCGTGCCGGGGCACGGTTCCGTGGGCGACGACCTCGCCGCCCGGGTCGCCCGCGACCGGGCCTACCTCGACGCGCTCGTCGTGGGCCGCACGCCCGACGACGAGCGGCTGGGCGACGGGCGCAACGCCGCCGAGCACGACCGCCAGCGTGCGACGATCGGGATGTGAGGCCCTTCCTGGTCGCGGGGCTCGTGGTCCTGCTCGTCGTGCTGGTCGTCGCCGCCGGCCGCGCCGTCGCGCGCGGCTGGTTCGACCGCCGGCGGCCGCGTCGCGGGCGCCGGGCCGAGGGTGTGAGCGTCGCGTCGGGCATGCTCGGGGACCTCGTCGAGGTGTTCCAGCCGTCGCGCACGCACGTGACCGAGGAGCAGCAGCGCCGCTTCCTCGACATCCGTCAGGCGCCCGACACCGACCCGCCGCTCGACCTGGACGGCGGCACCGTGGTGCTGCTCCGGCGCCCGGACGAGACCTCCCGCTAGCCGGTGTCGGCGCGCGCCCGTAGCGTGCGGCCATGCCTGTGGTGATCTCTCAGCTCACGATCGACGCCCACGACCCCGACGCGCAGGCCCGCTGGTGGGCCGGCGTGCTCGGCTGGCAGCTCGTCGAGGACCCTAACCCCGACGACGACGAGGTCGAGATCTCGCCCTCCGGCCAGTGGGAGCCCGCCTGCTGGCTGTTCCTGCGCGTCCCGGAGACGAAGACGATCAAGAACCGCCTCCACGTGGACCTGCGCCCCGCCGACGGTTCGTCCCAGGACGCGGAGCTGGAGCGCCTGCTGGCGGCCGGCGCGACGCGCGTCGACATCGGCCAGGGCGACGTCCCGTGGCACGTGCTGGCCGACCCCGAGGGCAACGAGTTCTGCCTGCTCAAGAACACGCCGGCGGTGCTGCGCGAGCTCATCGCCCAGGAGTCCGCCGGCTGACGGGCCGCGCACGGCCGACGGGCCGCCCGCTCGCATCGGTGCCACGATCGGGCTCGTGGAGGTCGTCGACGCGGGCGACCGCGGACTCGGACCGGCGGTGCAGCTGCTCGCCGCCGCGGGCTTCCTGCGCGCGTCGGAGGACGTCGCCGAGAGCCTGCCACCGGGCACGGTGGTGTTGTACGCGCTGGACGGCGCCGGCGACGGTCACGACCCCGGCGAACCCGTCGGCGTCCTGCTCGGCAGCACGGTCATGGACGTGCTCGTCGACGACCTGGAGTGGGCGCGCGCGGGGCTGGTCCAGTACCTCGCGGTCCGGCCCGACATGCGCCGCCGCCACGTCGGCACCGCGCTGCTGCGGGGCTACCTGCTGCGCTTCGACGACCTGCGTGTCGTCGACGTCGTGCTGCCGCCCGGCGACACCGCGGGTCTCCTCGCGTTCTACGGCCCCTTCGGCTTCGCGCCCCTGCCCACGGACCCGCACGTCCTGCGCCTGGTCCTGCCGACGCGCCCGCTGACCCTCTGACGGGCAAATCCGCTGGCCCGAGTACCGGCGGGACGGGCACGCTCGCGCCCATGGGACGGCCGGGGACGACGACGGAGCAGAGCAAGCGCGAGCGGCTGCGCGCCCGGCTGGAGCGCGCCCGCGACGAGCAGCTGTTCGTGCGCATCCGGCGGCGACCGTCCGACGTCGATGCGGTCGACGGGTTCGTCGTCGGGATCGGCTCCCGGTGGGTCGCCGTCGTCCGGCTGTCCGAGGCGCTCGAGCTGAACGGCTGGAGCCTCCTGCGCGTCGATGACATCCGCTCCGTCCGCATCGAGCCGGACCACGCAGCCTTCGAGATCAAGGCGCTCCAGGCCCGGGGGCAGTGGCCCCCGCCTTCAGCCGACGTGCGGCTCGACGACGACGTGGAGGCGCTTCGCGACGCCGCGGCGCAATCGCCGCTCGTGACCATCCTCCGTGAGCGCGACAAGCCCGACGTGTGCTGGATCGGGGTGGTCAGGAAGATCCGCGGCTCGACGCTGAGCCTGCTCACGGTCGACAACCGCGCGGCGTGGGACAGGCGGCCCACGAGGTACGACCTGGACGACGTCACGCGGGTCGACTGGGGCGGAGGGTACGAGCACACCCTGCACCTCGTCGCGGGACCGGCGCCTGCCGACGCCTGAGGGGCGGATGAGTCAGTCGATACGCCGGGTCCTGTCCCGGCGGGCAGTTGCCCGCCCGCCGGTGGCGACCATCCATCTCGGACGTACGTTGCCGCACGCCTCCAGCGGCCTACCCGGGAGCTCGGGCGGGCCGCCCTCGAACGCTCCCTGTCTGGCCTTGCTCCGGGTGGGGTTTACCGAGCCGCACCGGTCACCCGGCACGCTGGTGGTCTCTTGCACCACCGTTTCACCCTTACCGCCCCGGCCGGCGAACCGGACGGGGAGGCGGTCTGTTCTCTGTGGCACTGTCCCGCGGGTCACCCCGGGTGGGTGTTACCCACCACCCTGCCCTGCGGAGCCCGGACGTTCCTCGGCGGCCCCCGAGAGGGCCGACGCGGCCGCCTGACTGACTCATCCGCACCGCACAGCGTACCGGCGCGCGGGCGGCGCCGTGCCCCGCCTACAGTCGGGTCGTGCTCGTGCTGCTGCCGCCCTCGGAGGGCAAGACCGCTCCTCGCCGCGGCGGCCCCGTCGACGTCTCCTCGTTGTCGTCGCCCGCGCTCGGGCCGTGGCGGGAGAAGGTGCTCGACGCGCTCGTGGCCGCGAGCGTGCAGCCGGACGCGCTCGACGTCCTGGGCGTCGGGCCAGGGCTGGCGGACGAGGTGGCCAGGAACACGACGCTGAGGCACGCGCCGGCCGCCCCCGCGCGGCAGGTGTACACCGGGGTGCTCTACGCGGCCGCGGGTCTCGACGACCTCACGCCGACGCAGCGCCGGCGCGCGGCGGAGCAGGTCCGGACGGTCTCCGCGCTCTGGGGCCTGGTCTCGCCGGAGGACCGGATCCCGGCCTACCGCCTCTCGATGGGCACCGACCTGCCGGGCATCGGGCCGCTCGCGAGCGCCTGGCGGTCCGCGGTCGAGGCGGAGCTGGCCACGCTCGCGCCGGACCTCGTCGTCGACTGCCGCTCGGCGACGTACCTGGCCGCGGGCCGCCCGCCGCGGGGCGCCGCGTGGGTGGCGGTGCGCGTCCTGCGGGAGGTCGACGGCCGGCGCTCGGTGGTCTCGCACCACGCGAAGCACACACGGGGAGTGCTCACGCGGCACCTGCTCACCCGGCGCGGACGATCGCCGCACGACGCCGTCTCGCTGGCGCGGGTCGCGGGCGAGCTCGTCGGCTCCGAGCTGCTCGCCGTCGAGCTCGACGACCCGCCCCGGACGGGCGCGCGCACCCTCTCGCTCGTCGTCGCCTGATGGCCCGCCGCCGGCCGGTGCCCTGGTGGCTGGTCGCCGTCGTCGTCACGGTCGTCGTGCTGGCGACGGGGTGGCTGCCCGGCGACGACGCGCTCGAGCTCCTGGAGCGGACGGGCCCGGTGCTGGTGTTCGTGGCGGCACTCACCGTGGTCGCCGAGCTGTGCGCGGGCGCCGGGCTGTTCGACGCGGCCGCTTCGCTCGCCGCCCGCCTCGCCCGCGGCCGCCGGTGGGTGCTCTGGGTGCTCGTCGTCGTCCTCGCGACGGTCAGCACCGCCGTCCTCTCGCTCGACACCACCGCGGTGCTGCTGACGCCCGTCGTGATCGCGCTGGCCCGCCGCACCCACACGCCGCCGCTGCCGTTCGCCCTCGCGGTCCTCGCGCTCGCGAACACCGCCTCCCTCGTGCTGCCGGTCTCCAACCTGACGAACCTGCTCGCCGACCACACGCTGCGGCGAGCCGGCGTCGACTACCTCACGCTCATGTGGGCGCCGGCGCTCGCCGCGATCGTGCTCACGGTGGTGCTCCTCGCGGTGCGCGACCGGCGGGTGCTGCGCGGGTCGTTCGACGCGGCGCCCCCGCGGCGTGCGGCCGACGCGACGCTGCTGCGGGTCGCCGCCGCGACGACCGGCGTGATGGCGGTCGCGTTCGTGGCGGGCGTGCAGCCTGCGGTCGCCGCCGTGGTGGCGGCCGCCGCGCTCCTCGTCGTCACGCTCGTGCGCCGCCGCCCGCTCCCCGTGCCCGCCCGCGACCTCGTGCCGTGGCGCACGCTCGTCGTCGTCGCGGGGCTCTTCGTCGTCGTCGCGACGGCGCACGCCCACGGGCTCGACGAGGTCCTGGCGACCGCGTCCGGCGAGGGCCACGACCCCGGGGCGCTCGCGCGGCTCGCGGGCGTGGGCGTCCTCGCGGCGAACGGCGTCAACAACCTGCCCGCCTACCTCGCGCTCGAACCCGCCGCGGGCGCCGACCCGCTGCGCGTGGCGACGCTCCTCATCGCGACCGGCGCCGGGCCGCTGCTGACGCCGTGGGGCTCGCTGGCGACCGTCCTGTGGTGGCAGCGCTGCCGCCAGGTGATGCTCGGCGTCCCCGCGGCGACGATCGTCCGGCAGGGGCTGCTGCTGGCGCCCGTCGTGGTGCTGGGCGCCCTGGCCGCGCTCGTCGCGACGGCCTGAGCCTCACCAGCCCTCGCTGGGCACCCCCACAACCGCGATCTCGTGCCGCCGGTCCTGGAACAGCCGGATGATGCTCACCGACGCCGGCGCGACGCGGAGCTGGCTCCACGACCCGGGGTTCGCGCCCATCGCGACGCCCAGCGCCGCCCGGATGGCGACCGCGTGGCTCACGACGACGACGGTCCGGTCGCCGCCTGCCGCGAGCAGCCCCTCGAGCCCGCGGCGCAGGCGCTCCCCCACGTCCACGATCGACTCGCCCCCGTCGCCGGGCGGGCGCACGTCGCCGCGGGTGTGCCACGGCTCGAGCATCCCGGGCCAGCGCTCCTCGATCTGCTCGGACGTCAGCCCCTGCCAGTCCCCGAAGTTCGCCTCCTGGAACGTCGCGTCGGTCCGCGGCTCCAGCCCGAGGCGGGCACCGATCTCGCCGGCGGTCATCTGCGTGCGGACCATGGGCGACGCGACGAGCTCCGTCGGGTAGTGGATGTCGCCCCACAGGTCGTGGCCGACGCGGTCGACGAGACGGGCGGCGTTGCGCGCCTGCTCCAGCCCGTGGTCGTCGAGCGGCGGCCCCGGCTCGCCGGAGCCGGAGTACCCGCGTGAGAGCGTCATGGTCGTCTGGCCGTGCCGGACGAGGACGACGGTGCACGGCTGGTCGTCGTCGAACCGGACGCCCGCACCGGACGGGCGCGGCGCGCGGCCCACGCCCGGGTCGGCGCCGGTGGCGGGCGTGCCGGCGGGGTCGACGGCTGCGTCGGACAGCGGCTGGTCGCTCACACGGGCAGTCTGTTCGTCCGCGGCCCGCGGCGCGACCCGGACGAGCCCGGCGGAGCCGTCAGGACTGCGGCAGCCGGACGAGGATGCGCCCGCACTCCTCGCAGCGCACGACGGTGTCGGGGCTCGCGGAGCGGATCGCGTCGAGGTCCGCCGGGTTGAGGTCGAGGCGGCAGCCCTCGCAGCGCGTGCCGCGCAGGGCCGCCGCGCCGACGCCGCCGAGCTGGCCGCGCAGCCGGGTGTAGAGCGCCAGCAGACCCTCGTCGACCCCCTGGACGGCGCCGGCGCGGGCGGTCGTCACGACGGCGACCTCCGCGTCGAGCTCCGCGTACGCCGCGTCGCGCTGGGCAGCGACCTTGTCGACCTCGGCCGTGAGCTCCTCGTGCGCCTTCGTGACCTCCGCCAGCGTGCCCTCGTGCGCCTCGAGCCGCTCCATGACCTCGAGCTCGACCTCCTCGAGGTCCGCCTGGCGGCGCGCGAGCGACTCGAGCTCGTGCTGCAGGCCCTGCAGGTCCTTCGCGCTGCCCTGCCCCGAGTTGAGGCGCTCGGTGTTGCGGGCGGCCCGCTGCCGCACCTGCTCCACGTCGCTCTCGGCCTTGACCAGCTCGCGCCGCAGGTCCTGCGCCGCGGTCCGCGACGTGACGAGCGCCGTGGAGACGTCGGCCAGCTGCGCGTCGAGCTCCGTCAGGCGCGCGAGCTCGGGCAGCGTGCGGCGGCGGTGCGCGAGCTGGTCGAGCCGCGTGTCGAGCGCCTGGACGTCGAGGAGTCGCTGCTGGTCGGCGGCGGGGGCAGTCGTCACGGGTGTCCTTCCGGACCGTCGGTCGGGGCGGCCGCGCGGCCGGCCCAGGGGTCAGTGGTCAGCGTGCTGACGCGGGTCTCCACCGTAGTGCCCGGTGCGCCGCTGGCGGCGACGTCGGCCTCGAGGGCACGGGCGGCGTGCGCCAGCCACGGCCACTCCGACGCGAAGTGCGCGAGGTCGACGAGGTACGGGCGCGCCGCGGCGCCGCGGGACTCGAACGCCGCGCGCTCGCGCAGCTCGGAGGCCGGGTGGTGGCGCAGGTCGGCGGTGACGTAGGCGTCGACGCCCGCCCGCCGGACCTCGTCGAACAGCGAGTCCCCGGACCCGCCGACCACGGCGACCGTCTCGACGATCCCCTCGGGGTCCCCGGCGAACCGCACCCCCTGGGCCGTCGGCGGCGTCGCGGCCGCGACCCGCTGCGCGAACGCCCGCAGCGTCTGCGGCTCCGGCAGCCGGCCCACGCGGCCGATCCCGGTCGACCCTGGCCAGGCGGCGAGCTCGAGCACGTCGAACGCCGGCTCCTCGTACGGGTGCGCTGCGCGCATCGCGGTGACCACCGCCGCCCGGCGCGCGCGGGGCGCCACCATCTCGACCCGCGCCTCGACGACCGTCTCCGCCATCCCCGCCCGGCCCACCGCGGGCGACGCGTGCTCCGACGGCGTGAACGTCCCCTCGCCGGTCGTCGTCCACGCGCAGCGGGAGTACTCCCCCAGCGCGCCCGCGCCGGCGGCGGCGAGCGCGTCGACGAGCGCGCCCGCGGCCTCGACGGGGACGAAGACCACGTGCTTGTCGAGCGGCTCGGACGGTGCCGGCTCGAGCGGCCGGGTGTCGACGAGCCCGATCGCCTCCGCCAGCGCGTCCGCCACGCCGCCGGCAGCCGCGTCGGCGTTCGTGTGCGCGGTGTAGAGCCCGATCCCGGCGCGGACCAGCCGGTGCAGCAGCGCCCCCTTGAACGTCGTCGCGGCCACGGAGTGCACGGGCCGCAGCAGCAGCGGGTGGTGCGTGACGACGAGGTCCGCGCCCCAGGCCACGGCCTCGTCGACGACGTCGGCGACCGGGTCGACCGCCAGCAGCACGCGGCGGACGGGCTGGTCGGGGTCGCCCGCGACGAGCCCGACCGCGTCCCACGACTGCGCGGTGGCGGGCGGGTAGCGACGGTCGAGCAGCCGGACGACGTCGGCCAGGGTGAGGCTCACGCCCCGCACGCTACCCGGGCGCCGCGGCCCCGCGCCGACGTCAGGGCAGCAGGACGGGCGTGAGCGGGAACTCCCCGACGACGCCCTCGGCGGTCTCCACGACGACCGGGTCGCCGACGGCGATGCGCCCCGTCGTCTCGGGCACCAGCCGGATGCCGAACCAGACGTTGCCGCCGTGGCGGCGGTGGCGGGCGAGCGTGCGGACGGGCTCCTTGGTCGTCCGCAGCGACTCGAGGTCGATCGTCGTCAGGACGCAGCGGTCGCAGTGCTCGGAGAACCGCAGCCGCACGTCGCCGATGCGCACGGACGCCCATGCGTCCTCGGCGAAGGGCTCCAGGTCGCCGTCCACGACGATGCTCGGCCGGAACCGTTCCATCGGGATCGGCGACTCCCCGGCCTCGACGAGCCAGTCGTTGAGCGCCGCGAGCGAGGCCGTGGTCGTCAGGTGGATCGGTCCGGCGTCCGAGAGGTTGAGCGGCTCCCCCTGCCGTCCGCCGTGCGCCGCGGACACGGACCGGCGGGAGGGGTCGTCGAGCCAGACCAGCCGCACGCCGTCGGCACCCGTCGCGACCGCCAGCCACGCGTCGGCCTCCCGGCCGGCAGGGCGGGCGGACTCCAGCCGCGAGAGCCCGACGGGCACGAGCGCGGCCTCGCGCGGCTCCAGGACGAGCAGGTCGTCGAGCCCGGAGGACGACAGGAGGATCCCGCCCGGGGCCGGCGCGGCGCGGACCCCGAGGAGCGCGTGCAGCTCACGGGCGGTGACGACCTCGCCGCCGGGGTCCACGACCATCCACCGCCGGTCCCCGGCCAGGCCCGCGCGCTCGACCAGCGCGTCGCCCACCTCGACCCCGGCGAGGGACTTCACGGGCCGCAGCACGAGCTGCCGGACGACGGTGGGCCGGGGCGCGGACGAGCCGGCCGTGCGGTCGGCGGCGGGCTCGGGCACCGGTGTCCTCTCGTCGGCGGCTGCGGGTGGGCCCGGCCGGGTTCGAACCGACGACCCCCGCGGTGTAAGCGCGGTGCTCTGACCAGCTGAGCTACAGGCCCCTCGTCGGACGCGCGCGCGTCGCCTCGACGGGCGCACAGCCTACCGGCACGCCTCGGCGCCCGGCCGACGCCCGCGCAGCCGGCTCAGAGCGCCGCGAGCGCGTCGAGGTAGGCCTGCAGCGGCCGGGCCTGGCCGCGCGGGTGGACGACCTTCCACCGCAGGACGCCGTCCGCGTCGACGAGGAACGACCCGCGCAGCGCGATCCCCGCGCGCTCGTCGAAGACGCCGTACGCCCGGGCGGCCGCGCCGTGCGGCCAGAAGTCCGAGAGCAGGTCGAACGCGTAGCCCTCCTGCTCCGCCCAGGCGCGCAGGGAGAACATCGGGTCGCACGAGACCGCGGCGAGGTGCACGCCGGCCTGCTGGAACGCCGCGATGTTGTCCCGCAGCTCGCACAGCTCGCCGGTGCACGTGCCCGAGAACGCGAACGGCACGAAGACGAGGGCGACGGGTCCGCCCCCCAGACCGGCCAGCGTCACGGGCGTCCCGTGCGTGTCCGGGAGCGAGAACGCCGGGGCCGGGAGGCCGACCTCGGGCCCCGCCGGAGCGTCGGTCACTTGCCGCGACCGCGGGTGCCCAGGCGGGTGGCGGACCAGTCAGCGGCGACGGCGAAGGTCGACATGGCGTGCAGGCCCGACGTCGTCGCGGCCTCCTCGATGTCGCTGTGGCTCACGTGCCCGGGCCGGCCGGACTTCGGCGTCAGCACCCAGATCGGGCCGTTGTCGTCCAGGACCGTCATCGCGTCGACGAGGAAGTCGGTCAGGTCGCCGTCGTCGTCGCGGAACCAGATGACCGCGCCGTCGGTGACGTCGTCGTAGTCCTCGTCGGCCAGCTCGTTGCCCGTCAGGGCCTCGAGCGCCGCGCGCAGGCCCTCGTCGACGTCGTCGTCGTACCCGAGCTCCTGGATCACCTGACCCGAGGAGAACCCCAGACGAGTCGCCGCGTCGGCGGCGTCGTCCGTGCTGCTAGCCACGTCCCGACCGTTCCCTTCGTCCGGGGCGCCTGACGCGACGCCCGGCTGATGTCCGCACACCGTAGCCCACCTCACACCGGCGGGCCGTGGCAAGCACCGGTCAAGGAGCGGTGTCGCCGACGTCACGTGCCCCCGGGCGGTACTCGGTGTGACTTTCACGGTCCGGAGGTCCGAGAATGGCGGGACAGGCCCGCTCCCGCACCACGGGACGCCGGGCACCGTGCCGGCCCAGGGGCCGACGCAGGACGACATGCGAAGGAGCACTGGTGGCGTCGATCGACGAGACGGGCCCGCTGATCGGCGGCCTGCTCAGCCAGGTACCGGACATCGACCCCGACGAGACCTCGGAGTGGCTGGAGTCGCTCGACGGGCTCATCGAGGACAAGGGCGGCCCGCGCGCGCGGTACGTGCTGATGAGCCTGCTGCGGCACGCCCGCCAGCAGAACGTCGCGATCCCCGCGTCGCTCAACACCCCGTACGTGAACACCATCGCGGTGCACAACGAGCCGTACTTCCCCGGCGACGAGGTCATCGAGCGCCGCTACCGGTCGTGGAACCGCTGGAACGCGGCCGTCATGGTCACGCGCGCCCAGCGCCCCGGCGTGGCCGTCGGCGGCCACATCTCGTCCTACGCGTCCGTCGCGACGCTCTACGAGGTCGGCCTCAACCACTTCTTCCGCGGCAAGGACCACCCCGGCGGCGGCGACCAGGTCTACTTCCAGGGTCATGCCTCCCCGGGCGTGTACGCCCGCGCGTTCCTCGAGGGCCGCCTCACCGAGCACCAGCTCGACGGGTTCCGCCAGGAGCTGTCGCACCCCGGCGGCGGCCTGCCGTCCTACCCGCACCCGCGCCTCGCGCCGGACCTGTGGGAGTTCCCGACCGTGTCGATGGGCCTCGGCCCGTCCGGCGCGATCTACCAGGCGTGGACGAACAAGTACCTGCACAACCGCGGGATCAAGGACACGTCGCAGCAGGACGTGTGGGCGTTCCTCGGCGACGGCGAGATGGACGAGCCGGAGAGCCGCGGCCTCATCCACCTGGCCGCGCAGCAGAACCTCGACAACCTCACGTTCGTCGTCAACTGCAACCTGCAGCGGCTCGACGGCCCGGTGCGCGGCAACGGCAAGATCATCCAGGAGCTGGAGGCCGAGTTCCGCGGCGCCGGCTGGAACGTCATCAAGGTCGTGTGGGGCCGCGAGTGGGACGTCCTGCTCAACGCCGACAAGGACCGCGCGCTCGTCAACCTCATGAACACGACCCCGGACGGCGACTTCCAGACGTACCGGGCCGAGAACGGCGCGTTCATCCGCGAGCACTTCTTCGGGCGCGACCCGCGCACCAAGCAGCTCGTCGAGAAGATGACGGACGACGAGATCTGGGCGCTCAAGCGCGGCGGTCACGACTACCGCAAGATCTACGCCGCCTACAAGGCCGCCCGCGAGCACACGGGCCAGCCGACCATCATCCTAGCGCACACCATCAAGGGCTACGGGCTCGGGTCCGGCTTCGCCGGCCGCAACGCGACGCACCAGATGAAGAAGCTCAAGGTCGACGAGCTCAAGGTGCTGCGCGACTCCCTGCACATCCCGATCACGGACGAGCAGCTCGAGGCCGACCCGTACCTGCCGCCCTACTACCACCCGGGCCCGCAGGACGAGGCGATCCAGTACATGCTCGAGCGGCGCCGCCAGCTCGGCGGCTTCGTGCCGGAGCGGCGGGCGACGCACAAGCCCGTCACGGTCCCCGAGGCGAAGGCGTACGAGGGCCTGGCCAAGGGGTCGGGGCACCAGGAGGTCGCCACGACGATGGCGCTGGTGCGCCTGTTCAAGGACCTGCTGAAGGACAAGGAGTTCGGCCACCGCTTGGTGCCGATCATCCCGGACGAGGCCCGCACGTTCGGCCTGGACTCGATCTTCCCCAGCGCGAAGATCTTCAACACGGTCGGCCAGCACTACCTGGCCGTCGACCGCGAGCTCATGCTGAGCTACAAGGAGTCCGAGGCCGGGCAGATCATGCACACCGGGATCAACGAGGCCGGCTCGGCCTCCGCGTTCCAGGCCGTCGGCACGTCCTACGCGACGCACGGCGAGCCGCTCGTGCCGTTCTACTTCTACTACTCGATGTTCGGGTTCCAGCGGACCGGCGACCAGTTCTGGGCCGCCGGCGACCAGATGGCCCGCGGGTTCCTCATCGGCGCGACGGCCGGACGGACGACGCTGACGGGCGAGGGCCTGCAGCACGCGGACGGCCACTCGCCGCTGCTGGCGGGCACGATGCCGCACGTCGTCCACTACGACCCCGCGTACGGCTACGAGATCCGCCACATCGTCCGCGACGGCATCGACCGGATGTACGCGCAGGACAACGGCGGGCGCGACCGCGACGTCGTGTACTACCTCACGGTGTACAACGAGCCGATCGTCCAGCCGGCCGAGCCGGAGGGCGTCGACGTCGAGGGCATCCTCAAGGGCATCTACCTGCTGCGTCCGGCCGAGGGCGACGGGCCGCGCGCCCAGATCCTGGCGTCCGGCGTCGCGGTGCCGTGGGCGCTCGAGGCGCAGCAGCTGCTGGCCGAGGACTGGGGCGTGCGCGCCGCGGTCTGGTCGGTGACGAGCTGGAACGAGCTGCGTCGCGACGGCCTCGCCGCGGAGGAGTTCAACTTCCTGCACCCGGGCGAGGAGCAGCGCACGGCGTACCTCACGCGCAAGCTCGAGGGCGCCGAGGGCCCGTTCGTCGCGACGACGGACTACGACCACCTCGTGCCGGACCAGGTGCGCCAGTGGGTGCCCGGCACCTTCGCGACGCTCGGGGCGGACGGCTTCGGCTTCTCCGACACCCGCGCGGCCGCGCGCCGGCACTTCAAGATCGACGGGCCGTCGACCGCGGTGCGCGTGCTCCAGCAGCTCGCGCGCGAGGGCGCCGTCGCCGCCGACGTCCCGGCGCAGGCGATCGAGCGCTACCGCCTGCACGACGTGACCGCCGGCACCTCCGGCAACACGGGCGGCGACTCCTGACCTGCCCCGCACGCACGAAGGGCGCCCCGCCGAGCGGGGCGCCCTTCGTCGTCCGCGGCCGCGTCGGTCAGGTGCCGGGGATGGTCTGCTCGGCGCGGGCGACCGCCTGCGTGAGCTCCGCCTTGAGCGGGGCGACGGCGGCGGCGTCGGGGTACAGGTCCAGCGACGAGACGAACTGCTTGGCCTCCAGCGGGCGCCCGGCCTCGATGGCGGCGAGCACGAGCTGGCGCGCCACCTCCGGGTCGTGCTCCTGCGGCCGCCAGTGGCCGACGCCGAGGCCGACCGCCTCGACGGGCTGACCCGCGCTGCGCAGGAGCTCCAGCCCCGCGACCAGGGCGGCGCCCGTCGTGTCCCGCTCGGCGGCGGTCGTCAGGCGCCGGACGGTCCCCTCGTGGTCGTCGCGCACGGACAGCCGTGCGACCTCGATCAGCGGGTACCAGGCGCGCGGGTTGCCGGCGAGCTCCTCGCCGAGGGACCAGACGGCCAGGTCGGCGGCGCGCTGACGCTCGTGCTCGGCGCTCGGCGCGGTGAGCGGGTCGCCGTCCGGGACGGACTCCGCGGCGCGCCGGCGGACGATCTCCGCCAGGGCCGCGAACGCCCGCTCGTTGTTGGGGTCGTCCGACAGCACGGACCGCAGGGCGTCCTCGTGGAGCGTGTCCCCGCGTCGCGCCGCGGTCGTCGGGCGGCGCGCGCCGACGCGGGAGGCGGTCGACGGGCGGCGCATGAGCTGTCGCAGCCGTGGGAGGAGGGCCATGGGCCGACCCTACCCGGGCACGGCCCGGCGCACCCGGGGCGGTCGGTCCCCCGGGTGCACCACGGGCGGCGCGCCCGCCCCGCCACGCGCCGCGGCTTTGTCGCCTTCCCACAACGCGGGCCCCTATGCTCGGCCTCATGCCGAGCACGCCGTCGTCGCCAGCCGACCGCGACCGCGCGGGCGCGGCCCCCACGACGGGGCGCCGGACGGCCGCGGACCGGCGCGGCGGGCCGCGGGACGCGGAGAGCGGCGCCGAGACCCGGCGCCGGGTGCGCGAGGGTGCCGGCACGCTGGCGGCCGCCACGATGCGGCGGCTGGACGAGGACCTCGCGTGGTACCGCGCGCTGCCGGCGGAGGACCGCTCGTGGGTCGGGCTGGTCGCGCAGGCGGGCATCAACGCGTTCGTCACCTGGTACGCCGACCCGACGCGCCCGCCCCACGGCGTCGGGGACATCTTCGCCGCGGCGCCGCCGGAGCTGACGCGCTCGATCTCCCTGCAGCACACGCTGCACCTCGTGCGCGTCGTCGTGGACGTCGTCGAGACCCACGCCGAGCGGCTCGCCGCGCCTGGCGAGGAGCGCGAGCTGCGCGAGGCCGTCCTGCGCTACTCGCGCGAGGTCGCGTTCTCCGCGGCCGAGGTCTACGCCCGCGCGGCCGAGGTGCGCGGCGCGTGGGACGCGCGCCTGGAGGCGCTCGCCGTCGACTCGCTGGTGCGCGGCGACGTCGACGACTCGCTGCGCTCGCGGCTGTCCGCGCTCGGCTGGAGCGGCCGCGGGTCGACGCTCGTGCTCGCCGGCACCGCCGCGGGGCCCCTCGACGAGGCGCGGGCGACCGACCTGCGGCGCGCCACCCGGCGGGCGGCCGACGACGCGCTCGTCGGCATCCAGGGCGACCGGCTCGTCGTGTTCCTCGGCGGCGAGGGCGACCTGCGCGCCGCGGTGAGCGTGCTGCTGCCGCGCTTCGGGCCCGGCCCGGTCGTCGTCGGTCCGCTCGTGCAGGACCTGGCGGACGCCGCCCGCTCCGCCCGCGCCGCGCTCGCCGGGCTGCAGGCCGCTCCCGCGTGGGCCGAGGCGCCCCGCCCCGTGCAGGCGGACGACCTGCTGCCGGAGCGCGTGCTCGTCGGCGACGCGACGGCCCGCCGGACCCTCGTGGTGCAGGCCTACGCGCCGCTCGCCGCGAGCCAGGGCTCGCTGCTGGAGACGCTCGGCGCCTACCTGTCCGCGGGCCGGTCGCTCGAGGCGGCGGCCCGCACGCTGTACGTCCACCCGAACACCGTGCGGTACCGCCTCAAGCGCGTCACCGACGTCACGGGCTGGGACCCGCTCGACGCCCGCGAGTCGTACGTGCTCGCCACGGCGCTCGCCGTCGGCCGCCTCGACGCCGCGGGAGCACTGCCTGCCTGACCGGCGCCCTAGTCGGCCCGTACCGTCGTCACCGCTGCCGCGCAGCACGCGGGGACACGACGGCCTTTGTAGGAGACGCACAAGGTCCGTCGCCAAGGTTGGTGGGCGCCGAAGTCGGGGCGGAACGGGCAGGCAGGGCAAGGTGGACCACGTGCTCGCCGTCGTCTGCCCGGGACAGGGCGCCCAGTCCCCCGGCATGCTCACCCCCTGGCTCGACCTCCCGGAGGTCGCGGCCTCGCTGCGTCGCGCGTCCGACGTCACCGGCATCGACCTGGTGACGCACGGGACGACGAGCGACGCCGACACGATCCGCGACACCGCGGTGGCGCAGCCGCTGCTCGTCGCCTCCGCGCTCGCGAGCCTGCGCGCCGTCCTCGGTCTCGACGCGGACGCGCCGCTGGGCGCCGCGGTCGCCGGCTCCGTCGACGTGACCGCGGGCCACTCCGTGGGCGAGCTCGCGGCGGCGGCGGTGGCCGGCGTGCTGACGGCCGACGAGGCGCTGCGGCTCGTGGCCGTGCGCGGCGCCGCGATGGCGCGGGCGGCCGCCGTGGCCCCGACGGGCATGAGCGCCGTCCTCGGCGGCGACCCGGCCGAGGTGCTGGCCGCGATCGAGGGCGCCGGCCTGGTGGCCGCGAACGTCAACGGCGGCGGGCAGGTGGTCGCGGCGGGCTCGCTCGACGCCCTCGCGGCCCTCGCCGCTGCGCCGCCGACCCGGGCCCGCGTCGTGACGCTGCAGGTGGCCGGCGCGTTCCACACCGACGTCATGGCGCCGGCCGTCGACGAGCTGCGGACCGCCGCCGGCGCGGTCGCGCCGCAGGAGCCCGCCGTCCGGCTGCTGACCAACGCGGACGGGTCGCTCGTCCCCTCCGGCGCCCGCGCGCTCGAGCTGCTCGTGGCCCAGGTCGCGCACCCCGTGCGCTGGGACCTGTGCCAGGAGACGCTCGTCGGGCTGGGCGTGACAGGCCTGCTCGAGCTCGCGCCCGGAGGCGTGCTCACGGGCCTGGCCCGGCGTACGCTGCCGGGCGTCGAGACCGTCGCCGTGAAGACGCCCGCCGACCTGGACGCCGCCCGCGACCTGGTGCGTCGCCACGCGGGAACCACCGAGGAGCTGTCGTCGTGAGCCGTCCGACCATCACCCAGACCACGGGCCCCGCCCACACCCGGATCCTCGGGCTCGGCGGCGTGCGCGGCGAGCGCGTCGTGCCGAACGACGAGCTCGTCGGCCCGATCGACTCCTCGGACGAGTGGATCCGCCAGCGCACCGGCATCGTCACCCGCCGCCGGGCCGAAGCCGGCACCGACGTGCTGGACCTGGCCGAGGGCGCGGCCCTCGCGGCCCTGCAGGACGCCGGGCTGACCGGCGCGGACATCGACGCGGTCATCCTCTCGACCGTCACGTACTTCCACCAGACGCCCGCCGCCGCCGCGATCATCGCGGACCGGATCGGCGCGACGCCGGCCGCCGCGTGGGACATCTCGGCCGCCTGCGCCGGGTACTGCTACGGCATCGGCCAGGCCGACGCGCTCGTGCGTGCCGGCACCGCGCGCCACGTCCTCGTCATCGGCGCCGAGAAGATGAGCGAGTTCGTCGACCCGACGGACCGCACGATCTCGTTCCTGCTCGGAGACGGTGCGGGCGCCGTCGTCGTCGGCCCGTCCGACACCCCGGGCATCGGCCCGACCGTCTGGGGCTCCGACGGCGGCCAGGCGCACGCCATCCGGCAGACGCACTCGTGGCTCGCCACGCGCGACGAGGGCCTGGGCTGGCCGACGCTGCGCCAGGAGGGCCAGTCCGTCTTCAAGTGGGCGGTGTGGCAGATGGCGCCGGTCGCCCAGAAGGCCATGGACGCCGCCGGCGTCCGCCCCGAGGACATCGAGGCGTTCATCCCGCACCAGGCGAACATGCGGATCATCGACCAGATGATCAAGCAGCTGAAGCTGCCCGAGAGCGTGGTCGTCGGCCGCGACATCGCCGACACCGGCAACACGTCCGCCGCGTCCATCCCCCTGGCCGCCGAGCGGCTGCTGCGCGAGGGCCAGGTGCCCAGCGGTGCGCTCGCCCTGCAGATCGGGTTCGGGGCCGGTCTCGTCTACGCCGCCCAGGTCGTCGCGCTCCCCTGACCCGTCGAGCGTGGGTTGTACCGTTCGTCCGACCGGACCGCACCACCGACCGGCACCACCGAACCCGTCCCGGAACTGCACCACCCAACCTCTAGGAGAGACCCCATGGCGTACACCGAGCAGGAGATCCTCGCCGGCCTGGCCGAGATCGTCAGCGAGGAGACCGGCCTCCCGGCCGACGCGGTCCTGCCCGAGAAGTCGTTCACGGACGACCTCGACATCGACTCGCTGTCGATGATGACCATCGTGACCATCGCCGAGGAGAAGTTCGGCGTCACGATCCCGGACGACGAAGTCAAGAACCTCGCCACCGTCGGCGACGCCGTCTCCTTCATCAACGGCGCGCAGTCCTGACCTCGGGTCCGCCCGCGCGGCCCCGCGCGGGCGGACCTCGCACCACCCCGACCACCTGGAGTTCTCGATGAGCCACACGACCGACGTCGTCGTCACCGGCCTCGGCGCGACCACGCCCCTCGGCGGGGACGTCCGCAGCACGTGGGACGCCGCCCTCGCGGGCGAGTCCGGCGCGCGCCCGTTCGAGAACGACTGGGTGGAGCGCTACGGGCTGCCGATCGAGTTCGCGGCGACCATCAAGGTCAAGCCGGAGGACGTGCTCCCCCGGCCCGAGCTCAAGCGGCTCGACCCGTCCGCGCAGTACGCGCTCATCGCGTCGCGCGAGGCCTGGGCGGACGCCGGCAGCCCCGAGGTGCCGGGCGAGCGGCTCGGCGCCGTCATCTCCTCCGGCATCGGGGGCATCTGGACCACGCTCGACGGCTGGGACACGCTGCGGGAGAAGGGCGCCCGGCGCGTCCTGCCCATGACGGTCCCCATGCTGATGCCGAACTCGCCCGCGGCGAACGTCTCGCTCGAGCTCGGGGCGCGCGCGGGTGCGCACGCGCTCGTCTCGGCCTGCGCGTCGGGCGCGGAGGCCATCGGCTACGCGGTCGAGATGATCCGCTCCGGCCGCGCCGACGTGGTGGTCGCCGGCGGCACCGAGGCGACGATCCACCCCATGCCGATCGCGGCGTTCGCCGCGTCGCGCACGCTCTCGCTGCGCAACGACGACCCGCAGCGCGCCTCGCGCCCCTACGACGTCGACCGTGACGGGTTCGTCATCGGCGAGGGTGCGGGCGTCGTGGTGCTCGAGTCGGCCGAGCACGCCGCGGCGCGCGGGGCGCGCGTGTACGCCCGCGTCGCGGGCGTGGGCCTGACGGCCGACGGCTACCACATCACCTCGCCCGAGCCCTCCGGCGACGGGCAGATCCGTGCCATGCGCGCCGCGCTCGAGGACTCGGGCGTCGCCGCCCGCGACGTCGTGCACGTCAACGCGCACGCGACCTCGACCGTCGTCGGCGACCTCATCGAGGCCCGCTCCGTGCGCGGCGTGCTCGGCGACGACGCGGACCACGTCGCGCTGTCCGCCACCAAGTCGATGACGGGCCACCTGCTGGGCGGGGCCGGCGCGCTCGAGACGATCTTCACGGTCCTCGCGCTGCACGAGCGCCAGGCGCCGCCGACGATCAACGTCGAGACCCCCGACCCGGAGCTCGTCCTCGACCTCGTGCGCGACAAGCCGCGGGCGCTGCCCGAGGGCCCGGTCGCGGCGATCAACAACTCGTTCGGCTTCGGGGGGCACAACGTCGCGCTGGTCGTGACGTCCGCCTGACCCCAGGCCCGAGCACGCCGGAGGGCGCGCCGACCGTACGGTCGGCGCCCTCCGTGCGTCGAGCGGCGTCGCGTGCCCGCCCGGTGGTCCCGGCCGGGGCGTCAGCCCACGCGGTGCAGCCAGCGCACGGGCGCGCCCGCCCCGGCGTAGCGGAACGGCTCCAGCTCGTCGTCCCACGCCTGCCCGAGCGCCAGGTCGAGCTCCTGCCGCAGGCGCACGAGGTCGTCCGCGTGCTCGAGCGCCGCGCGGATGCGGTCCTCGGGGACGACGACGTTGCCGTGCACGTCCGTCTGGGCGTGGAAGATGCCGAGCTCGGGCGTGTGGGACCAGCGCGACCCGTCGACGCCGTGGCTGGCCTCCTCGGTCACCTCGTAGCGCAGGTGCGCCCACCCGCGCAGCGCCGACGCCAGCCGCGCCCCCGTACCCGGGGTGCCCTGCCACGAGTGCTCGGCACGGAAGAAGCCCGGCCCGGCGGGCTGCTCCGTCCAGTCCAGGGACAGGCGCGTGCCCAGCACGTTGCCCGCCGCCCACTCGATGTGGGGGCACAGCGCGCGCGGTGCAGAGTGCACGAAAAGAACACCGCGGGTGATCGCACCAGCCATGTCGTCCTCCTGAGCGGCTCGAGGTTCGCCTTCCCCAACGACCTCGTGCGCTCCGGCGCCATGGTTCTCGCGGCGTGCAGGCCCAGTGTGCCCGACGCCCCCGCCCCGCGCCAAGCAGGCACGACGCGACGAGCCGCCTCCTACAGCTGCTCGCGGATGGCCCGCATCGCCTTCTTGCGGACGGAGCGCTCCAGCCGGTCCAGGTAGAGCATCCCGTCGAGGTGGTCGACCTCGTGCTGCAGGCAGCGCGCCATGAGCTCGGTGCCCTCCACCACGACCTCGTTCCCGTCGAGGTCGGTGCCCACCACCCGCGCGTACCAGGCGCGGTGCGTCGGGTACCAGAGGCCGGGGACCGAGAGGCACCCCTCGTCGCCGTCCTGGTACTCGTCCTCGGAGAGCTCGACGATGACGGGGTTGAGCACATAGCCGATCTCGTCGTCGATGTTCCACGAGAACGCGCGCAGCGAGACGCCGATCTGGTTGGCGGCGAGGCCCGCGCGGCCGTCGTGGTCGACGGTCTCGAGCAGGTCGGTCACGAGGTTGCGCACCCGGTCGTCGATCGTCGTGATCGGCTCGCAGGGGGTACGCAGCACGGGGTCGCCGACAATCCGGATCTCACGCATCGCCATGCCCCGATCCTTTCATGCCCGTGCCGTCGTCCGTGCGCCGGGCCGGGCGTAGCGGGGCTCGGCCCCGGCGACGCGCGCCGGCGCGCGCGCCGGCTCCCGGACGCAACGAAGCCGGTGGCGGTCGGACCGCCACCGGCTTCGGTGTCGTGCTGAGTGCGCCCCGGAGGGGCGGGAGGTCACTCCGAGACGCGCTGCTGGGGGACGCCCGTCAGCAGCTGGCGCACCTCGGCCTCGTGGAAGCGACGGTGCCCGCCCAGGGTGCGGACGGCCGAGAGCTTGCCGGCCTGGGCCCAGCGGGTGACCGTCTTCGGGTCGACGCGGAAGAGGACCGCGACCTCGCCGGGGGTGAGGAGGGCGCCCTGCTGCAGGGGGGTCTCGTGGGTGGTGGCGATCGCCATGATCGTTCTCCTGTCGTTCGGTAGCTCGGCTGACCGTGTAGGCCCCGTGGCTTTGCGTCCCCTCCTTGCGGAGGGTTTGCCGTTGTCGCTGACAGCAGGAACTATGCCCGAAACTGGACATCCGTGCAAGAACCGGTCGTCCGGGGCGTGCGGGTGAAAAACCCGCGGCCCCTCCGTCCGGGGTGCAACGGCCCCCTCGGTGGGTACTCTGTGCGCGCCCGGGGCAGTAGCTCAGCCGGTCAGAGCAGCGGACTCATAATCCGTGGGTCGTGGGTTCAAGCCCCACCTGCCCCACCACCGGCTCGCCGCCGGGACACCCTGCGGGCGGACGCCGTGAGCAGACACGCCGTCCGGGCGCGCGGGTTACCGTGGAAGCGTGCCCGTCCTGCGCCGCCGCCTGCCGTCCTCCCAGCGCTCCCGCCTCGACCTGCGCCCCGGCGACCAGGTGCTCGTCGCGATCACCCTGACCGACGGTGCGGAGCTCGTGGCGACGCGCCGCGCGCTGCACGTGCTCGCCGGCGACGAGGTCGCCCGCAGCCCCTGGAGCGACGTGGAGCGCGGGTCCCTCGACCCCGAGAGCCGCGTGCTCTCGGTCGCGTGGGTATGGGGCACGACGAGCCGCCTGACCTTCCCGGACGACCGGTCGGCGTACGCCTTCACGCAGACGTTCAAGGAGCGCGTCCAGCAGTCCGTGGTGCACGCGCGGTCGGTGCCGCTCCCGGGCGGTCGCACGGCGTCCGTCGCGGTGCGCCGCGACGAGGAGGGCGAGCTCTTCGTGCAGGTCACGGGCGCCACGGACGCGGACCTGCAGGACGCCTCCGTCGCCCGTGCGGTGGACGCCGCGGAGCGTGAGGTGCGTGAGGCCGTGGGCCTGCCGGGGTGACGCAGGTCGCGTCCGGAGCACCCCGCCCCGGCTGATACAGTTCTTCCCGCGCGATCCCCCGTAGCTCAATTGGCAGAGCATTCGACTGTTAATCGAAGGGTTACTGGTTCGAGTCCAGTCGGGGGAGCACACACGAAGGCCCTGACCGTCACGGTCAGGGCCTTCCTCGTCCTCGCGGGCGGCTGGCTCAGGCAGCCAGGCGCCGCCGGCGTGCGACGACCGTGCGGTCCGGCACGGTCTCGTCGGGGCCCACCTGGGCGCCGGGCTCGACGACGACGTCCGCGCCCAGCCGCGCCCGGCTGCCGACGCGCGCGCCGTCGCCCACGCGCGTGCGCGGGCCGATGCGGACGTCGTCCGCGACCACGACGCCGGCGCCCAGCACCGCGTCGTCCTCGATCCAGCTGTGGGCGCCGACCCGGCACCCGGGCGCCACGAACGCACCCGCCTCGACGTAGGCCGTCGGGGCGACCGTCGCCTCGTCGGCGACCCGCGCGGCCTGGGCGACGAGACCGCCGCCGCTGCCGTGCCGGACGTAGCGCAGGACGCGCCCGTCGTCCGCCTCGAACTCGACCTTCACCCGTCGCTTCGCCATGGGACCTCCCTCGGGCTCCGCACCCGCTTCTCGGAATCGTTCTCATCTATCCAACGACCGAGAAGATGGGATGATTCCCGGCCCCCGAGGCCCTCGACGGCGCTCCGGACGTATCAGGACCTTCCGGGGCAGACCTCACCCGGCTCCCGGCCTTGCGCACGGCCGCGCCGAGGGCTCTCATGGAAGGGCGGTCGCCCCGAGGACGGCCGCGCTCCGCTCCAGGGGGACGAGAGGGGGCTGCGGGCCGTCACCGGCCCGCGACGCGATGGCAGGGGTCCGCCGGACGGCACGCACGCGGCCGGACGAGCGCGGCGTACCGGTGGGACGGCACGCCGCGCCGGTGCGGCGCGCGCCGGCACGGCTGTGGGGCTCCGTGGTCTCCCGGCCCGTCGCCGGCCTCGGCCTGGCCGTCGCCCTCGTCACCGCCGGCACCGTCACGAGCTCCGCCGCGGCCGACCGCACGGTCGTGCCGCCCGCTCCCCTGCCCTCCCCCACCGCGACGTCGTCCCCTGCACCCCGGGACCTCGCGGGCCTCGCGGCGCGCGCGCACACCGTCGTCGACGCCGCCGAGACGCTCACGGGGGCCCCGATCCCGACGACCCGCACCGTGCGCCAGCAGGTGGACCCGGTGGTCCTCGAGGTCGACCTGCGGCCGGTCGCGGTGGCACTCG
>NZ_HE978588.1:2279698-2287593 GCF_000312005.1 Cellulomonas massiliensis JC225 | reverse complement strand
GCCGCCGGGGACGAGCGCGCCGAGCTGCTCGCCGCCCAGGCGCGGTCGACGGACGGGTACGCCAACGGCGCCATCCCGCTCGACGTGCTGTGCGAGCTGCCGTTCGCACGCGGCGAGCACCTGCGCTGCGACGCGGCCGACGCGCTGGTCCGGCTGGACGCCGAGTACCGCGCGCGGTTCGGGCGCCACCTCACGGTCGTCGACGCCTACCGGACGTACGCGGAGCAGGTGGCGGCCAAGGGGTCGCGCGGGTGGCTCGCGGCGGTCCCCGGCACCTCGAACCACGGGTGGGCGCTCGCGGTGGACCTCGGCGGCGGCGTGCAGCGGTACGGCAGCCCCGAGTACCGCTGGCTGCAGGAGCACGCCGACGAGCACGGCTGGCACCACCCGTCCTACATGGACCAGGGCGGACGCGGCCCGCACGAGCCGTGGCACTGGGAGTTCGGCACCGTCGACCACCCGCCGACGAGCACGTCGCCGCCGATCCGGTCCGACGGCGCCGCGGAGGAGCCGCGGCCGACCGCCGAGCCGACCCCGACCCCGACCCCGACCCCGACCCCGACCCCGACAACCTCGCCACGGCCCACGGCGCGCCCGACGCCCACCCGGACGCCGACGCCCTCGGCGCCGCCGACGCCGTCGTCGTCCCCGACGCCCACGCCGACGCGCACCAGCACCCCCACGCCGACGCCCACCGGCACGGCCACGGCACCCCCGACGCCCGGCCCCTCCTCGAGCGCGACCGAGGGAGCGACGTCCACCCCGGTGCCCTCGGGCACCGCCGAGGACGGGCTCGCGCCCACGGCGCCCCCGGCGGACTGACCCCGCAACCGGCCGGGGCGGCACGTCGATCCTGGCGGTCCCCGCACGTCCTCCGCTCGGAGCGGAATCTCGTCGACCCGTGTCGGTGTTCACCTGGAGACTGTGTCGCGACCGACGGCGACCGCTGCCCGAGTGCTCGTCCGTCCCATCCTCGCCCGCCCCGGCGCGTCTCCAGCGCGTCAGACCGGAGGCCCGCATGACCACGCCCACCACCGGTGAGCCCTCGCCCGCCACGCTGACCCCCGAGCACCGGCGTGCCGTCGGCGTGCTGCTCGTCGCGACGTTCGTCGTCATCCTCAACGAGACGATCATGGGTGTCGCGCTGCCGCACCTCATGACCGACCTGTCGATCACCGCCTCGACCGCGCAGTGGCTGACCACCGCCTTCATGCTGACCATGGCGGTCGTCATCCCGGTGACCGGGTTCGTCATCCAGCGGACGACGACGCGCGCGACGTTCGTCGCGGCGATGACGCTGTTCAGCCTGGGCACGCTGGTGTGCGCCCTCGCCCCGGGCTTCACGGTGCTGCTGGCGGGCCGCATCGTCCAGGCGACGGGGACGGCGATCATGCTCCCGCTGCTCATGAGCACGGTGATGACCGTGACGCCGCCGGCGACGCGCGGGCGGACCATGGGCAACATCTCCATCGTCATCTCCGTGGCCCCGGCGCTGGGCCCGACGATCTCCGGCGTCATCCTCTCGACGCTGTCGTGGCAGTGGATGTTCGGCCTCGTGCTGCCGATCGCGGTCACCGCGCTGCTCGTCGGTGCGCGCCTCGTCCCGAACGTCACGGAGCCGCGCGTCGCGCGCGTCGACGTGGTGTCGGTCGTCCTCTCGGCGATCGCGTTCGGCGGCCTCGTCTACGGCCTGTCCGGCATCGGCGCGATCGCGACCGGCACCGTGCCGACGGCGACGTGGGTCGCCCTCGCGGCGGGCGCCATCGGGCTCGCGGTGTTCGTCACGCGCCAGCTGCAGCTGCAGCGCACCGACGACGCGCTGCTGGACCTGCGCACGTTCCGCTCGCCGGTGTTCACGGTGTCCGTCGTCGTGATGGCCCTCATGATGATGGCGATGTTCGGCGTCATCATCCTCCTGCCGATCTTCGCGCAGGACGTGCTCGGCCTCGCTCCCCTGCAGACCGGGCTCCTGCTGCTGCCGGGCGGCCTCGCGATGGGCCTCGCCGCACCGTTCGTCGGCCGGGCGTACGACCGGTTCGGGCCGCGCGTGCTCGTGGTCCCGGGTGCGGCCGTCGTCAGCGCGAGCCTGTGGCTACTGACGACGGCGACCGCGTCGAGCCCGGCGGGCGTGCTGCTCGCCGCGCACGTGCTGCTCTCGCTGGGGCTGGCGCTGATGTTCACGCCGCTGTTCTCGGCGTCGCTGGGGTCGCTGCCGCCGCACCTGTACTCGCACGGCAGCGCCGTCGTGGGCACCGTGCAGCAGGTGGCCGGTGCGGCGGGCACGGCGGTGTTCGTGACCGTCATGACCGCGCAGGCGCTCGCGCTCGGCCGGACGGGTGCGGACGCGACCGCGGCGCTCGCCGGCGGCATCCACACCGCGTTCCTCGTGGGCGCGGCGCTGTCGCTCGTCGCCATCCCGGCCGCGCTCGCCATCCGCGCGCCGGCCGCGTCGCCGCACGACGCGCAGCAGCCGGAGCAGGTCGCCGTGCACGGCTGACACGGCGCCGTCTCAGGACGGCCGTCGCAGGTCGGTCGTCTCAGGCCGGTAAGCGCAGGACGGCGCGCAGGCCACCGGCCGGCGCGCCGTCGAGCGTGACGTCGCCCTGCATCTCGCGGGCGAGCTCGCGCGCGATGGCCAGCCCCAGGCCTGAGCCGCCGGCGTCGCGCTCGCGCGCCTCGTCCAGCCGCACGAACCGCTCGAAGACGACGTCACGCTCGCCGGGCCCGATGCCGGAGCCGTCGTCGTCGACGGTCACCGCACCGTCGGTCACGGCGACCTCGACGCGGGTGCGCGCGTGCCGGACGGCGTTCTCCACGAGGTTGCGCAGCACGCGCGTGGTCGCGGCGTCGTCGGCGCGCACCCGGCCCGTACCCGTCACGGTCACGTCCACCGCGCCGCGGGTGTCGGGAGGGATCGACGCGACGACCCGTCGGGTGAGGGCCAGCAGGTCGACCTCCGTGCGGTCGAGGGGGTGGGCGCCCAGGCGCGCGAGCAGCAGCAGGTCGTCCACGAGCGCCTGCATGCGCACGATCTCCGGCTCGAGGTCGGCCGCCAGCTCGGCCGTCGTCGTGCTGCCCGGGTGCGACGCGGCGACCTCGACGGTCGCGCGCAGGGCCGCGAGCGGCGAGCGGAGCTCGTGCGCGGCGTCGGCCACGAACGTCTGCTGGCGCTCGGCGGCCGAGCGCAGCCGGGCCAGCATCGCGTCGAGCGTGCGCGCCAGCGCTCCGATCTCGTCGTCGGCGGCGGGGACCGGCAGGGAGCGCGTGCCGCCCTCGAGGGCGACGTCGGCGGCGGCGCGCCGCAGCTCCTCGACCGGCCGCAGCGCCCGGCCGAGGCTGACCCACACGAGCAGCCCGACGATCGCGGAGACGACCGGGACCACGCCCACGAGCGCGACCCGCAGCGCCCGCACGACCCCGCGCACCTCCTGCAGCGGCACGCTCGCGACGATCGTCACCGGCTGGCCCCGGTAGGTCGTGGCGCGGACCGCGACGCGCGCCGCGGGGTCGTAGCCCGTCGCCGTCGTGGAGACGTCGACGCCGCCGCCCGCCCGCAGCCGCTCGGCCGTCGGGGCGTCCAGGAGCGGCAGCGTGCGGCTCGCCGTCGGCGACGTCGCGAGCACGCGGCCGTCCGCGTCGAGCACCTGCGCGATCTCCCCCGGCTGCCCGACGCCCAGCGTCGAGGGGACGCTGTCGGACGCCACGAGCGAGGCCACCGTCGCGACCCGCGCGCGCACGACCTCGTCGAGCGCCGCGACGCGGCCGGCCTGCAGGACCGCGGTGAGCGCGAGCGCGCCGGCGGCCAGCGCCACGGCGACGACGGCGGTCGCGCCGAGCGTCAGCCGCACGCGCAGCGAGGACGACGGGCGCACGCGCGTCCCCGTGGCGGGTGGCTGCGCCTCGTCCGCGCTCACGCACCCACCCGGTACCCCGCGCCGCGCACGGTGCGCACCGTGTCGCGGCCCAGCTTGCGGCGCAGGTAGCCCACGTACACCTCGACGACGTTGAGGTCCTCCCCCGGACCGTCCCAGACGTGGTCGAGCAGCTCCAGCTTGGGCACCACGCGGTCCGCGTGCCGCATGAGGTACTCGAGCAGCGCGAGCTCGCGGGCGGTGAGGTCCACCGGGCGCCCGTCCTGCAGGACGGTACGGGCTGCGGGGTCGAGCTCCAGGTCGCCCGCGACGAGCACGGCCGGGCGGGCCTGCGACGGCCGGCGGACGAGCGCGCGCAGCCGGGCGACCAGCACGACGAACGAGAAGGGCTTCGTCAGGTAGTCGTCGGCGCCGAGGTCCAGGCCGTCCGCGACGTCGTGCTCGCCGTCCTTCGCGCTGAGCATGAGCACCGGCGTCCACACGTCCCGGCCCCGCAGCTCGCGCAGCACGTCGTAGCCGTTGCGCCGCGGCAGCATGACGTCGAGGACGACGGCGTCGTAGTCCACGTCGGTCGCCGCCTCGAGGCCCTGCTCGCCGTCGTACGCCACGTCGACGACGAAGCCCTCGGCCGTCAGGCCCCGTTGCAGCGCACGCACGAGCCCGCGCTCGTCGTCGACCACCAGGACCCGCACCCCGGCAGCATCCCACCGGCGTCGCGCGCCGGGCGACGCGCGGCGCCCCGGTGCTCTCAGCGCGTCCTCAGGTTGCGGGTGGCACGGTGGAGCCATGACCGAGAAGACCCGCCCCCTGTCCGCCCGAGCGGCGCGCCGCGCGCGCTGGGCCGTGCCGACCGTCGTCGGCGTCGTGGTCGCCGGCGCGTTCGTCGGGCCGGCGCTCGTCGCCAACGCCGACAGCGACCTGCCCGACCTCACCCCGGAGCAGCTGCTCGACAAGGTGGCGGCGGCCGGGCCGACGGCGCTGTCCGGCACGGCGGTGTACACCGCCCGGCTCGGGCTGCCGGAGATCCCCCTCGGCGACATCGCGGGCGCGGACCCCGTGAACCTGCTCGGCGGGTCGTCCACCCTGCGGGTGTGGACCGACGGCACGGAGCGCTCGCGCGTCGCGCTGCTCGGCGCCACCTCCGAGTACTCCGTCGTCACCGACGGGCCGGAGGCCTGGACGTACTCGAGCGACGACGAGGAGGTCGTCCACTACACGCTCTCGAAGGCGGACCGCGCCCGGTTCGACGCGATGCAGGAGCACGCCCGGGGTGACGGCGCGACGGGGACGAGCGGCATGGCCGGCGTGCACGGCGGCGACCTGCCGACCCCGCAGGAGGCGGGCCGCGAGGCGCTCGCGCGGGCCGAGCAGGACGCCACGATCACGGTCGAGGCCCCGACCACGGTCGCCGGGCGCCCGGCCTACCAGGTGGTCGTCGACCCGACGAGCACCACGACGCTCGTCGACCGCATCGTCGTCGCGGTGGACGCCCGGACCTGGACGCCGCTGCGCGTGCAGGCGTGGTCGACGACCGACGCCGACGCCCCCGCGCTCGAGATGGGGTTCACGGACGTGTCGTTCGCGTCGCCGCCGGACTCCGTCCTGTCGTTCACCTCGCCGCCCGGGGCGTCGACGCGCGACGTCGTGGTGCCGATGCCGTCGGCGCGCGACATGGCGCAGGCCCGGCCGGACCACCTCGAGGGCGGCCTCCCGGACGGCGTGTCCGTCACGGGCACCGGCTGGGACTCGGTGGTCGAGCTGTCCGACGTCGACGTCGCCGCGCTCGTCCAGGGCGACCCGGCGCAGGTCGCGCAGGGCTTCCGCAAGACGTTCGGGTCGCGCGGCGCCCAGGAGCTGTACGAGAAGTGGGTGCCGGCGGAGGGCGAGGGACCGGTGCCCGACCTCGACACCGCGGCGCTCTACGACTCGCTGACCACGCCGGTCGACGGCGGCCGGGTGCTGCGGTCCGCGCTGCTGTCGGTCCTCGTGCTCGACGATGGCCGCGTGCTGGTCGGCGCCGTGCCGGTCGACGTGCTGCAGGACCTCGCGAGGTGACGGTCGCACCGTCGCGCGACGAGGCCGCCGGGGTGCACCCGGCGGCCCTCGCCGCGCCCGCGGACGTCGCTGACGCCTCCGTCTGGGCCGTGCGCACCGAGGGGCTCACCAAGCGGTTCCGGTCGGGCCAGGTGGCTGTCGACGGCATCGACCTCGCCGTGCCGCGCGGTGCGGTCTACGGGTTCCTCGGCCCGAACGGCTCGGGCAAGACGACCACGATCCGCATGCTCCTCGGCCTCGTGCAGCCGACGTCCGGGGTCGCCTGGCTGCTGGGCCGGCGCATGCCCGAGTCGGCCGCGACGGTGCTGCCCCGCGTCGGCGCCCTCGTCGAGGGACCGGCGTTCCAGCCGTACCTCACGGGCCGCGCGAACCTCGCGCGGCTGGAGGCCGCGGACGCGACGGCGGACCCCCGCACGGCCCGCGGCCGCGCCGAGGCCGCGCTGGAGCGCGTCGGGCTCGCGGCCGCGGCGGCCAAGCCGTACCGGCAGTACTCGCTCGGCATGAAGCAGCGCCTCGGGCTGGCGGCCGCGCTCCTGCGGCCGCGCGACCTGCTCGTCCTCGACGAGCCGACCAACGGGCTCGACCCCCAGGGCACGCGCGAGGTGCGGCACCTGGTGCGCGAGCTCGCGGCGGCGGGCACGACGGTGCTGGTCTCCTCCCACCTGCTGACGGAGATCGAGCAGGTGTGCTCCCACGTCGGGATCATGAGCCGCGGGCGCCTGCTCGTGCAGGGCGAGCGGGAGTCCCTCGTCGCACGGGAGGCCGTCCGGGTCCGGCTGCTCACGCGGCCGGCCGACGTCGCGGCGGCGACGGCGGTCCTGCGGCGCCTCGGCCTGCACGACGTGGTGGACGAGCCCGCCGGGGCGGAGGGCGCCCCCGTGACCGCGACGGTGGGCGACCACGACCCGGCCGCGGTGGTCGCGGCGCTCGTCGCCGAGGGCGTGGCCGTCCTGGGCTTCGGTGTCGAGCGCCCGTCGCTCGAGCAGATGTTCGTCGAGCTCACCGGGGAGGGCTTCGATGTCGCTCGCTGAGCCGACCACCGACGCGGCGACCGAGCCGCGTCTCGCCGAGCAGCCGCGGCGCCGACCGGGCGCCTTCGGGCGGCTGCTGCGCTCCGAGCTGCGGCTCGTGCTGGGCCGCCGCCGGGCGATCGTCCTGCTGACGGGCCTCGCCCTCGTGCCGCTCCTGCTCGGGCTCGTCCTGTTCGTCACCCGGGACACGGCGCTCGCCGGCCAGGGCCCGGGCTTCATCGCGCAGGTGACCGGGAACGGCCTGTTCCTCGTCGTCGCCGCCCTCTTCCTGTGCATGCCGTTCCTGCTGCCGCTGTGCATCGGGATCGCGTCGGGTGACGCGGTCGCCGGCGAGGCGTCCACCGGGACGCTGCGCTACCTGCTCGTCGTCCCGGTGGGCCGCTCGCGCCTGCTGCTCGTCAAGGCGATCGGCGCGCTGGCGTTCGCCGCCGCGGCCGTCGCCGCGATCGCGGTGGTCGGGCTCGTCGCGGGGGCGGCCCTGTTCGGCGTGCAGGACATCACGCTGCTGTCCGGCACGACCGTCCCGGTCGGCGAGTCGGTGCTGCGCGTGCTCGCGGTCGCGGCCTACGTCGGGCTGTCGATGACCGGGCTCGTCGCGGTCGGTCTCTTCTTCTCGACACTCACCGAGGTCCCCGTCGGGGCCATGGCCGCGACCGTCTGCGTGGCGATCGTCTCCGCCGTCCTCGACCAGCTGCCCCAGCTCTCGGCGATCCACCCCGGCCTGCTCACGCACCACTGGCTGGACTTCGCCGAGCTGCTGCGGCTGCAGCCCGACTGGGCCGTGCTGGGCCAGGGGCTCGCGATCCAGCTCGCGTGGGTCGCCGTGTTCTCCTCGCTCGCGTGGGCGCGGTTCACCACCGCCGACGTGTCGTCCTGACGGCTCAGCCGCGCCGCCGCCACCAGCGGCGGCGCGGGGTCGTGGACCCTCCACCGCCCG
>NZ_HE978588.1:2266385-2279258 GCF_000312005.1 Cellulomonas massiliensis JC225 | reverse complement strand
GGTTCGGCGGCGGGCCGGCGGCGCTCCTCGCGGCGCGCGCGCCAGCGCTCCACCTCCCGCTCCACGTCGCGCAGCGGCGTGACCACCGGCGGCCCGCCCAGCAGCTGACGCCGCGCCTCGACGATGCGCGCGTTGAGCTCCTCCACGACCTGGCGGACGCGCGCCTCGTACCGCTCCTCGTCCAGCCGCGCGTCGAGCTCCGCCGACTCGGTCCGCAGCCGCAGCGCCTCGGGGGCCAGACCCGTGAGGTGCTCGCGCTCGACGAGCGCCTTCAGCCACCAGTCCGGGTCGTGCGGGCGGTCGATGCCGGGGATCGGCTTGCCGGCCAGCGGCAGGTCGTCGAACTCGCCGCGCGCCACGGCGTCCGCCACGACGCGGTCGACCCACTCGGCGCGGTGCTGCATGCGCCCGCGGACCACGGGCGGTCCCGACGCCGCCGGGTCGGCGTCCGCCGCGCCGCCGTCGTGGGCCTCGTCCCGCTCCCGCAGGCGGTCGACCCGGTACTGCGCGGCGTGCCGCGCGACGTCGTCCTCGTGGCCCCGATCGCGCACCGTCGCTCCTCCCGTCCCCGCCGGCGAGACCCCCATCCTCCCCGACCGGCGGCGCCGCGTCGTTCCGGTCGCGCGACCCGGCCGACGCTGGGAGCATCGGGGCGGCCGGGGGCGACGGACGACGACGGACGGAGGCTCGATGGCGACGACGGCGGGCACGGCGAGGACCGAGCGCACGTGGGAGCGCGTGGCTCGGCTCGGGTACGCGGTGAGCGGGCTGCTGCACGTGCTCATCGGCCTGCTGGGACTCCAGCTGGCGTTCGGCGCCTCGGGCGGGTCCGCGGACCAGTCCGGCGCCCTCTCGCAGGTCGCGGAGCAGCCGTTCGGCGCGGCCGTGCTCTGGTTCGCGGTCGTGGCGTTCGTGGCCCTGGGCGTCTGGCAGGCCGCCAAGGCGGCGCACGTGGGCTCGGCGGCGCGTCGCTCCGGCTCGGGCACGGGCGCCGACCGCGCGAAGGCGGTCGGCCGCGCGGTCGTCTACCTCGCGCTCGCGGCGACGACGTTCTCGTTCGCGAGCGGCGGCGGCTCCTCGAGCTCGGACCAGACGAGCGACCTCACGTCCCGCCTGATGGAGGCCCCGGGCGGCCGGCTGCTCGTCGGCGCGCTGGGGCTGGCCGTCATCGGCGTCGGCGCGTACCACCTCGTCAAGGGCTGGCGGAAGAAGTTCCTCGAGGACCTGCACGGGCTGCCGCCCGCGCCCGCCGACCGCGGCGCCGTGTGGTGCGGTGTGATCGGGTACGTCGGCAAGGGCATCGCGCTGCTCGCGGTGGGCGGCCTGTTCGTCGCCGCGGCCGCGCAGGGCAAGGCGTCGCAGGCGCAGGGCCTGGACGGGGCGATGCACTCCCTGCGCGACCTGCCCGCCGGGCCCTGGATCCTCGCGTTCACCGCGCTCGGCTTCATCGCGTACGGGGTGTACAGCTTCGTCCGGACGCGCTACGGCAGGCTCTGACACCGGCGGGAACCGGCGCCCCGGGCGGCCCCCGGCGCGCGGCGGGACGCGGGCGCGTCCACGGACTGGACGCCGGGGCACGGCGGCCTCACACTGACGCTGCCCCTCCGGATGGTCCGGCCGCCGACGGCCGGGAAAGGACCCTCGGCGATGCTGCGCACCGTCACCTCGCACCTCTCGCTGGACGTGCGCGACGCCGCTGAGATGTACCTCGCGATCGCGGTCGCCGACGGCTCCTGGGACCGCACTGACGTGCTCACCGTCCGGCACGAGGACGGCCCGCTGGACGTCGCGGAGATCAAGATGCCGCACGGCGGCCGGATGCACCGGGTGCACTCCCCCGCCGGCCGGGTCGTCGTCGACTACTCGGCGACGGTGACGGGCCGGGCCGGGCTCCCGCCCGTCGAGGACGCGGACCTCGTCGAGTACCTGCGACCGAGCCGCTACGCCGACTCCGACCGCCTCTACGCGTTCGCACGCGACCAGTTCCGGGACCTGGCCGGCGCCGCGCTCGTCGACGCGGTGGTCGCGTGGGTCGGCCAGCACCTCACGTACCTGTCCGGGTCCAGCCTGCCGACGGACGGCGCGAGCGACACGCTCCTCAAGCGGCGGGGCGTGTGCCGCGACTTCGCCCACCTCGTCGTCGCGATGCTGCGCGCGCACGACGTGCCCGCGCGCGTCGCCTCGGTCTACGCGCCGGGGCTGCGGCCGATGGACTTCCACGCGGTCGCCGAGGCGTTCGTGGACGGCGGCTGGCGGGTCGTGGACGCCACGCGGCTCGCGCCGCGCGACGCGTTCGTCCGGATCGCCACCGGCCGGGACACGACCGACACCGCGTTCCTCTCGTCGTACGGGGGGCGCGTGCAGCTGCGCAGCATGACGGTCACGGCCGCCGTGGACGGCGAGCGGCCCGCCGACGACGGCGCGGCCGTCGTCACGCTGCGCTGAGGCCGCGTCAGGCGCTCTCGCGCAGCGTCCGACGGCGGCCCTCCACGGCCACCAGCTCGGCGAACGCGGCCTGGTACGCGGCCGGGTCCACGGCCGCGTCCATGCGCTGCAGCCGCCCGCGCAGCTCGGCGATGTGCCGCGTGTAGCCGATCTCGACCAGGCGCATGACGACGCCGCGCACGTAGCCGGCGAGCGCCTCCTCGCGGTCCTCCGGCAGCGGCGCGACCGCGAGCTCGGTGACCAGGGGCCGCAGCGGCTCCGACGCCTGCTCGAGGACCGCGCCGACCCAGGCGGCCGCTCCTCCGCCGGCCGCGACCGCCGCCCGGCCGGCCACGAGCCCGCCCGCGGCGACCACCGCCTCGTGGACCGCGCGGTAGGCGGGCGCGACGAACGCGTCGGAGGTGAGGTCGTCGAGCTCGGCCGGCACGAGCTGCGGGTGCTGCAGCAGGACCTCCAGGACCGTGCGCTCGATCTGCGCGACCGGGTCGCGCCGGTCGGGCGCCGCCACGCGGGGCGACGGCGGCTCGGGCGCCTGCCCCGGCCCCGCGGCCCGCCGGCGCCCGTCGTCCTCGGGGCGGCGACCCGCGGACTGCCCGGGTCGCGCCTGGCGCACCGCCCGCTGGACGGTCTCCAGGTCCTCCAGGCCCAGCCAGCCCGCGAGCATCCGGGTGTACTCGGGGCGCAGGGCGGCGTCCCGGATGCCCGCGACGACCGGGGCCGCCGCCCGCAGGGCCGCCACGCGCCCCTCGGCGGTGCGCAGGTCGTAGCTCGCGAGCATCGAGCGGATGACGAACTCGAACAGCGGCTGCCGCCCGGCGACGAGCGCGCGCACGGCGTCCGGCCCCTGCGCCTGCCGCAGCTCGCACGGGTCCATGCCGGAGCGCTCGACCGCGACGAACGTCTGCGCCGCGAACGACTGGTCCTCCCCGAACGCGCGCAGCGCCGCCTTCTGGCCCGCCGCGTCGCCGTCGAACGTGAAGACGACCTCGCCGCCGACCGACGTGCCCGAGGCCAGCTGGACGCCGGCCGAGCCGCCGGTGTCGCCCAGCAGCCGCCGGACGATCCGCGCGTGCTCGGGCCCGAACGCGGTGCCGCAGGTCGCCACGGCGGTGCCGACGCCCGACAGGTGCATCGCCATCACGTCGGTGTACCCCTCGACGACGACCACCCGACGCTCGCGCTGCATCTCCCGCTTGGCGAGGTCCAGCCCGTACAGGACGTGCGACTTGCGGTAGATCGGGGTCTCGGGCGTGTTGAGGTACTTGGGTCCGCCGTCGTCCTCGAAGAGCTTGCGCGCGCCGAAGCCGACGGTCTCGCCGGTGACCTCCCGGATCGGCCACACCAGCCGGCCGCGGAACCGGTCGTACACGCCCCGCTGCCCCTGGCTGACGAGCCCGGACGCGACGAGCTCCGCCTCGGTGAAGCCGCGCCCGCGCAGGTGACGCATGAGCGCGTCCCAGCCCTGTGGCGCGAACCCGACGCCGAACTGCTCGGCGGCCGCGCGGTCGAACCCGCGCTCGGCGAGGAACTGGCGGCCGGCCGCGGCCGCCGGGGACAGGAGCTGCTCGCGGAAGAACTCCTCGGCGACCGCGTGGGCCTCGACGAGCCGGCGCCGCCGGCCGGTCTCCTCCCCGGGCCGCGGGGCGCCGCCGTCCTCGTAGCGCAGCTGGATCCCCACCCGGCCGGCGAGGTACTCGACCGCCTCGGTGAAGCCGAGGCCGTCGACCTTCATGACGAAGTCGATGACGTCGCCGCCCTCGCCGCAGCCGAAGCAGTGGTAGCGCCCGACCTGCGGGCGGACGTGGAAGGACGGGGACTTCTCGTCGTGGAACGGGCACAGGCCCTTCATCGACCCGACGCCCGCGGAGCGCAGCGTGACGTGCGCGCCGACGACCTCCTCGATGCGGGCGCGTTCGCGGACGGACTCCACGTCCTCCCGCCGGATGCGCCCTGCCACGCGGGAAGTCTAGGCGTCCGCGGAGGGCGTCCCGCCCGCCGGGCGGGTGAGCCCCGGGGGCGCGCTCAGCCGCGGCGCGGGTGGACGAGGCGGGCGTGCAGGGCGGCGGCGGACACGTCGGTGAGCGAGGCGACCTGGTCGACGACGACGCGCAGGCGGGCGGCGTCGTCGGCCGCCTCGCGCCAGTCGGCGGCGAACGGCGGCTCGAGCGCGGTGGGTGCGCGCTCCGACAGCACCTCGACGAGGTCGCGCAGCATCTCCCGCTGCGCGTGGTACAGCGGCTCGAGCTCGCGCGGCGCCATGACGTAGGCCACGGCCAGGCCCTTGAGGACGAGGATCTCGGCGAGCGTCTCGCTCGGCACGACGAGGTTCGCCGCGTACCGCGTCAGCGGGCCGTCGCCGTACTCGGCGCGCGTCGCCCGCTGGGAGGCCTTGGCGAACCGGCCGATGAGCTGGCTCGTCGCGTCCTTGAGCAGCGCGAGCGCGCCGCGGGAGCCGTCGAAGCCGGGCGCCCACAGGCGGGACGCGACGAGGCGCGACATGGCCTCGTCGAGCCCGTCCGGCCCGACGGCGTCGCCGTACCACGTGCCGATGGCGTCGATCACCCGGTCGCGCTCGGTGCGGCTCGACAGCACGGACAGGTCGAGGCGTCCGCCGACCACGGCGTCCTCGACGTCGTGCACGGAGTAGGAGATGTCGTCCGCCAGGTCCATCACCTGCGCCTCGAGGCACTTGCGGCCCTCGGGCGCGTCCTGGCGCAGCCACGTGAACACCGGCAGGTCGTCCTCGTAGACGCCGAACTTGTGCGTCGGGCGGCCGCTCGCGGCGCTCACCGGGCCCTGCAGGTGACGCCACGGGTACTTGACGGAGGCGTCCAGGCTCGCGCGGGTGAGGTTGAGGCCGACCGAGCGCCCCTGGGCGTCGACGACCTTCGGCTCGAGGCGGGTGAGCAGCCGCAGCGTCTGCGCGTTGCCCTCGAACCCGCCGATCCCACGCGCCAGCTCGGCGAGCGCCCGCTCGCCGTTGTGGCCGAACGGCGGGTGGCCCAGGTCGTGGGCGAGGCACGCCGTGTCGACGACGTCCGGGTCGCAGCCGAGCGCCTTGCCGATCTCGCGCCCGACCTGGGCGACCTCCAGCGTGTGCGTCAGGCGCGTCCGGACGAAGTCGTCGGACGACGGGCCGAGCACCTGGGTCTTGGCGCCGAGCCGGCGCAGCGCCGACGAGTGCACGATCCGCGCGCGGTCCCGCTCGAACGGCGTGCGCTCCCGCGACTTGCTGCCCTCGCGCACCCACCGGGCGCGGTCGGCGTCGACGTAGCCGTCGATGTCGACGTCGTGCTCGAGCGCGGTCACAGCCCAAGGCTATGCGAGGGGCACGCCGGCCCGCGGCCGGTGCGGCGCCTCAGGCCAGGCGCCACACCTCGGCGCCCGGCCCGTCGCCCGGCAGCCGCAGGGCGCTGTCCCGGACCTCCAGCTCGGCGCCGCCGAACAGGTTGGTGGCGTGGGAGCCGACCAGGTGACGAGGCAGCGTCGCGCCCGCCCACGGGGCGCGGGCCAGCAGGACGAGCACCCGCTCGTCGGCCGTCTCCCGGAGGAAGACAAGGGCGTCGTCGTCGACGACCGCCCACCGCAGCCCGCCCTCGCGCAGCGCCCGGGACGAGCGGCGCAGCGCGATCAGCTCGCGGTAGACGGCGAAGGTGTCGGCGTCCCACCGGGGACCGCCACCCGCAGCGATCTGGTCCCAGGGCATCGTCGAGCGCGCGTGCTCGCCGTTCGTCCCGGTGGCACCGCCCTCGTCGCCGGCGAAGACGACCGGCGTGCCGGGGTACGTGAACAGCGCAGCGGCCGCGACCGTCACGAGGTCGCGCGAGCCGGTGACCGTCCGGATCCGCGCCGTGTCGTGCGAGCCGAGCATGTTCCACTGGTGCCGCGTCACCGCCCACGGCACCGTCGAGTCGAACTCGCGCATGGTGGCCACGGCGGCGGCGCCCGGCAGCCGCGGGATCGGCACGGGCATCCCCAGGAACGGCAGCGTGCTGCCCGGCTCGACGAGCCACGTCCACAGCGGCCGCGTGAACGCCGAGTAGTTCATGTTCACGTCCCAGCCGCCGACCCCGAGGTCGGCGGAGGCGTCGTGGAAGTGCTCCGAGACGAGCACCGCCTCGGGGTTGAGGCTGCGCATCGTCGACCGCGCCGTCCGCGCGATCGCGACCGTCAGGTCGTCGGCGGCGTGCCGCCCGGTCATGTTCGCCACGTCGACCCGCCAGCCGTCGAGCGACACCGGCGGGCGCAGCCAGCGCCCCAGCACCGAGTCCGGGCCCTCCACCATCCGCGCCGCGAGGCCCGGGGCCGTGTAGTTGAGCTTCGGCAGCGACGCGTGCTCCAGCCACCCCACGTACCCGGGCGGCGCGTCGGACCAGTAGTAGAAGCCTGCCTCGTGGCTCGCCCGGTCGGCCTGCGCCGTGCGGAACCACTCGTGCCCGGAGCCGGTGTGGTTCGTCGTGATGTCCCCGATGAGCCGCATCCCCCGCGCGTGCAGCGCCGCCGACAGCGAGACGAGCGCCTCGTCGCCCCCGAGCAGCGGGTCGACGTGCGCGAACGACGTCGCGTCGTACCGGTGGTTCGAGCGGGCCGGGAAGATCGGCGTGAGGTACAGGGTGTCGACGCCGAGACGCTGCAGGTGGTCGAGGTGCCGCTCCACCCCGCCGAGGTCACCCCCGTACAGCTGCGTCGCGGCGGCACGGCCGTGCGCGGCGGGCTCGTCGTCCCAGCGGGCGGGCTGCGCCCAGTCCGGCACGTCCGTCGGCGGGGCGCCGTGGCCGGCCGCGCGCGCGAACCGGTCGGGGAACACCTGGTAGACGACGGCGGTGTCCAGCCACGGCGGCGCCGGGTCGTGCACGGTGAGCCGGAAGTCGCCCGCGTCGCTCACGTCCCGCGCGTGCACGCCGCGCCCGTCGACCCAGCGGTAGCCGCCCGGCTCGTCGAGGAGGAAGCGGTACTGCGTCACCGGGTTGTGGACGGGCAGCTCGGCCACGTACCAGCGCTCGTGCTCGCCGGCGCGCTCGAGGCGCGCCTCGACCATGCGCGGCTCGCCGTCGCGGACGGTGCGCACCCACACGGCGCGCTCCGACCCGGCGCCGGGCACCCGCAGCCGCACGGGCACCCGGTCGCCGAGCCGAGGCGTCGACCGGGGGACGTACAGCTCGGAGCCGTCGTGGTGGGCGGCGCCGAGCAGGTGGTGCAGGGCCATCAGACGGTCGTCAGCCCTTGACGGAGCCGGCCGTCAGGCCGCCCACGATGTACTTCTGCAGCAGCAGGAAAAGCAGGACGACCGGCACCGCGGCCACGACGGCGCCCGCGGCGAACACGCCCCAGCGCGCGGTCCGCTCGTCCGCCGCGAGGCTGTAGAGGCCGACCGCGACCGTGTACTGCTCCGGGCGCTGCAGCACGACCTTGGCGAGGAGGAAGTCACCGAAGGACGAGACGAAGGACAGCAGCCCGACCACCGCGAGGATCGGCGAGACGAGCCGCATGATGATGCCCCAGAAGATCTGCGCGTGGGTCGCGCCGTCGAGCTTCGCCGCCTCGTCGAGCTCCTGCGGCACGGTGTTGAAGAACCCGTACATGAGGAACGTGTTCGCCCCGAGCGCCCCGCCGAGGTAGACGAAGATGAGGCCCAGGAGGCTGTTCAGCCCGATCGCGGGGAAGACCTTCGACAGCGTGAGCAGCAGCAGGAAGATCGCCACGAACGCGAGCGTCTGCGGGAACATCTGCGCGATGAGCAGCGAGGTCAGGGAGCCGCGCCGCCCGCGGAACCGGAACCGCGAGAACGCGTAGGCCGCCGACGCGCCGAGCACGACGGTGCCGAGCGCCGTCACGGTGCACACCACGAGCGAGTTGCGCGCCCAGCCCCAGAACCCGCGCTCCTCGAGCTCCGCGTAGTTCGCGGTCGTGAAGCCCGAGAAGAGCTGGTTGGACCCGGTCAGGGTGCCGTCCGGGTTGACCGACGCCGAGAGCACGTACAGCAGCGGCACGACGCAGACGACGATCATCGCCACGCCGACGACGTGCCGCCACCCGATCTCGGCCCACCAGCGCCGGCCGCGCAGGCCGTCCTGGCGGATGTTCGAGGTCTGCGCCCGCACCGGCGCCGCGGTCACCTGGCTCATCAGAAGTTCTCCAGTCGTCGCGTCTGCCGGAAGCCGAGGTAGGAGACGACGCCGACGATCACGAAGATGAGGATCGAGAGCGCGCTCGCGAAGCCGTACTGCTTGACGCCGCTCTCGAACGCCACGGAGTAGACCATCGAGATGAGGATGTCCGTGTGGCCGACGATGATCGGCGTCCCCTCGAAGTTCGGCCCGCCGCCGGTGAGCATGTAGATCAGCGAGAAGTTGTTGAAGTTGAAGGCGAACGACGCGACCAGCAGCGGGGCGACCGACACCATGAGCAGCGGGAACACGATCGAGCGCTGCACGCGCCAGCGGCTCGCGCCGTCCACGCGGGCCGACTCGATGACGTCGCCCGGGATCGACTGCAGCGCGCCGGTGCAGACGAGGAACATGTACGGGAAGCCGAGCCAGAGGTTGACCAGCAGGATCGAGACCTTGGCGAGCACGGGCGACGTCAGCCACGGCACGCTGGCGCCGCCGAGCAGGACCTCGTTGACCCAGCCGTAGTCGACGTTGAGCATCCCCTTCCACACCAGCGCCGCGAGGAACCCCGGGAACGCGTACGGGAGGATGAGCATCGAGCGGTAGAACCGGCGGCCCTTGACGCGGGGGTCGTTGAAGACGATCGCCAGGGCGAGGCCGAGCGCGAACGTGGTGACGACCGACAGGATCGCGAACACGAACGTCCACGCGAGGATGGAGAAGAACGGCCCGGAGATCCGCGGGTCCGTGAACGCCTTCGTGAAGTTCTCCAGGCCGACGTTGACCCGCCAGCCCGGCGTCAGGGCCGTGCCGTCCTCGGCGCGGAAGCTGCCGTGCGAGTCGGGCGTGTACACCGTGCCCGTCTCGGTGTCCGTCATCGTGTCGGCGGCCTCGTCGTAGACGATCGTCGACTGGTACACGTACGCCGTCGTGCCGTCCTGCGTGCGCAGCGAGCCGTCCGTCGGGTCGTCCGACGCGGGGACCCGCAGGTCGACGACCTCCTCCTGCCGCTGCGCGAGCGCCGCGAAGTCGAGGGTCTGCCAGCCGGCGACACCCGTGACCCGGTCGCCCTCGACCGTCGCTCCCTCGGCCGGTGCCAGCGGCTCCTCGGCGGTGCCGAGCTGCGCCTGACCGTCCTGCACCACCGCGAAGGCGAGCTCGTCACCCTGCGCGACCACCGTCAGCGGGTAGGCCGGGGAGCCCTCCACGCGCCGCTCGTTCTGGATGAGGATCGCCTCGACGGCGTCGGCCTTGGTCGAGTTGTGGCCGTCGCCGTAGTTGGTGAAGGCGACGTAGCCCGTGTAGATCGCGGTGAAGACCACGTACACGAAGAGGAAGACGAGACCGGGCAGCAGGTACTTGCCGGGCAGCGCGCGCCGGGAGAAGTACACCCCGTTGACCGCGACGAGCAGGACGGCGAGGAAGGCGACGATCGCCCACTGCTGGACCGCGACCGCCTCGAGGATGCCGAACACGGCCACCGCGTCGATGAGGGCGACCAGCACGAGCTTGACGAAGAAGCCCTTGCCGAAGTCGCGGGCGTGCGAGGTGCCGCCACCGAGGGAGCGGCGACGCTGCGGCGGCTGCCCCGGGGGGGCCTCGCCCTGCGCGTCGAGGGTCTGCTGCTGGCTCATGGGTCCTCCGCGTGCGGCGCGTCGTTGCGTCGGTCACGTGCAGTGAGGCGCCGGGGCGACGGCGCGCATCGGGGTCCCCGGCGGGGCGCCGGGTCGGGAGGTGCCGGCCGCGGGCCGGCGGCCCCGCCCCGCCGCCCGGTGGGCGACGGGGCGGGGACGGTGGGCTCGTGCGGTGAGCCCGTGCGGAGACTCAGCTCTCGTCGACGGCCTTCTGCATGTTGTCGACCATCTTGTCCCAGGCCGCGACGGGGTCCTTGGCCTGGCCGTTGATGATCTGCACCTGCGTGGTGCCCCAGAAGGCCCACATGGCGCCCATCTCGGGGATCGAGGGCATCGGGGCGCCGGTGGCACCCGCGGCCAGGAAGCCCTTGAGGACCTCGTCGTCGACCTTGTCCGCTGCGGCGGTCAGGGCCGGCAGGCGGCCGCCCGACTTGTAGAGCTCGGTCTGGACCTCCTCGGTCGTCAGGTAGTTCACGACGAACTCGTTCGCGAGGAGCTTGTTCTTCGACTGCGCCGAGATGAACGCGCCCTGGACGCCGACGAAGGGCTTCGCCTCGGAGCCACCGGCGCTCGGCACCGGGAGGACCGAGATGTCCAGGCCGGCCTTGGTGAACTCGGTGGTGTACCAGGGGCCCGTGACGATGTACGGGGTCTCGCCCTTGAGGAAGGCGTTCTTGGCCTTGTCGCCGTCGATCGAGCCGGACAGGACCTTGTCCTTGCCGAGCTTGGCGAGGTACTGGGCGAACTTCTCGCCGTTCTCCCCGCCGAGGCCGAGCTCGTTGGTGTACGAGCCGGAGGCGTCCTGCTTGAAGATCGGGGCGTCGAACGACGTCTGCAGCGGGTACAGGTGGTACGCGTCGCCCTGGTCGCCCTGCTGGATGACGACCGGGTACTTCGTGCCGGCGGCCTTGCCCTCGTCGACCAGCTCGTCGAACGTCGTGGCCTTGGTGTCGGAGACGATGTCGTTGTTGCGGACGAGCGCGATGTTCTCGATCGCGTACGGCACGCCGTAGAGCTGGCCGTCGTAGGTGAACGCCTGCACCGCGCTCGTGGCGAAGCCGGAGGCCTTGTCGCCGAGCTCGATGGGGGCGACGACGCCGTTGTTGACGAACTCGCCCGTCCAGTCGTGCGCGCCGATGATGACGTCCGGGCCCTCGCCCGTCGGGACCTGCGAGACGAAGTCCGTCCGGATGTCGCCGGAGATCTTCTGGACGAGGTCGACCTCGACGCCCGTCTTCTCCTTGAACGCCTCGACGATCGGCTTCATGGAGTCGATCCGGGTCTCGTCGACCCACATCGTGAGGGTGCCGGTGAGGGTCGGGGCCGCCGACGTGGGTGCCGTGGTGCCGGTGCCCGTGCCGGTCGCCCCGCCGTCGCCGCACGCGCTGAGCGTGAGGGCGAGGCCGGCGACCGCGGCGAGGACGGGGATGCTCCGTCGCATCTCGATCTCCTGTGGTCAGTGGGAGTGCCCGGACCGGCATCCGCGCCGACCGTGGCCTGATGCACGAGACCGTAAACCGTTGCTGTACGGGCTTGCAAGCCGTTACGGTAACTTTCAGGCAACGATTGCAGGCCTCCTCGGGTGAATGGGCTCCCGCAGGACGGTCGGCCCAGGACGAGGAGGTCCGGTGTCACCTACGCTGCCCCCCGTGCGCACCAGGCTCACCGACCTCGCCGAGCAGGCAGGGGTGAGCACCGCCACGGTCTCGCGCGTGCTCAACGGCAAGCACGGCGTCTCGGCGCAGGCCCGTCAGGCGGTGCTCGCCGCCCTCGACATGCTCGGCTACGACCGCCCCGAGCGGCTGCGCACGCGCTCCGCCGGGCTGGTCGGCCTCGTCGTGCCCGAGCTGTCGAACCCGGTCTTCCCGGCGTTCGCCCAGGCCATCGAGTCGATGCTCACCGAGCGCGGATACACCTCCGTGCTGTGCACCCAGTCCCCGGGCGGCACCACCGAGGACCAGTACGTCGACACGCTCCTCGAGCACGGCGTCGACGGCATCGTCTTCGTCTCCGGCCTGCACGCCGACACGACGATGAGCACCGAGCGCTACCACCGGCTGCGCGGGCGCGGCGTCCCGATCGTGCTCGTGAACGGCCACGTCGACGACATCGACGCGCCCAGCATGTCGACCGACGACGCGGCCGCGCTCGACCTCGCGTTCCGGCACCTCACGTCGCTGGGCCACCGCCGCATCGGCCTGGCGATCGGTCCGGAGCGCTTCATCCCCGCCCAGCGCAAGCTGGCGGCGTTCCGGGCGAACCTGGTCCAGCTGGGCATCGAGGACCCTCGGCCGCACATCGTCTCGACGCTGTTCACGGTCGAGGGCGGCCAGGCCGCCGCGCTCGAGCTCATCGACTCGGGGCACACCGCGGTGATCTGCGGCTCCGACCTCATGGCCCTCGGTGCGATCCGGGCGGCGCACGCGCGCGGCATGCAGGTCCCCCGTGACCTGTCGGTCGTCGGGTTCGACGACTCGCCGCTCATCGCCTTCACCGACCCGCCGCTCACCACCGTGCGCCAGCCCGTGCTCGCGATGGCGCACGCCGCCGTGGCGGCCCTCGTGGCGGAGGTCAACCAGACGCCCACGTCGCGCATCGAGCTCAAGTTCCACCCCGAGCTCATCGTGCGCGCGTCCACCGGCGTCGCCCCCGCCGCGCAGCCGGCCGAGCCCGCGCCGGCCGCC
>NZ_HE978588.1:2257106-2265642 GCF_000312005.1 Cellulomonas massiliensis JC225 | reverse complement strand
GGCGCCCCGACGTCCGCCGTGGGTGCCCGCGCGCACCCTCCCACCCCCAGGAGCACCGTGACCGCCGCCCGCCGTCTCGCCGCGCCGCTCGTCCTGGCCGCCGCCCTCGCGCTCGGCGCGTGCACCGGTGGCCCGCCGCCGCTCGACCCGGAGGCGTCCCCCGCCGCGGACGGCACCGGGCGTGACGTCGGCGTGCAGCTGTTCCAGTGGACGTGGGACGCGATCGCGGCGGAGTGCACCGACCACCTCGCCCCCGCGGGCTACGCCTGGGTGCTCACCTCCCCGCCGCAGGAGCACATCCGGGGCGAGGCGTGGTGGACCGCGTACCAGCCGGTCAGCTACCGGGTCGAGTCGCGGCTCGGCACCCGGGAGCAGTACGCCGCGATGGTGCGCACGTGCCACGAGGCCGGCGTGGACGTCTGGGCGGACGCGGTGGTCAACCACATGACCGCGCAGGACGCGGGCGTCGGCTGGGCCGGCACGCGCTTCGAGCACCAGCGCTACCCCGGTCTCTACGAGCCGGTCGACTTCCACCACTGCGGTCTCACGCCCGACGACGACATCGCGAGCTATCTCGACGCGGAGCAGGTCCAGACCTGCGAGCTGCTCGACCTGGCCGACCTCGACACCGGGTCCGCGCACGTGCGCGCGACGATCGTGGCGTACCTGGAGGACCTGCTCGGGCTCGGCGTCGACGGCTTCCGGATCGACGCCGCGAAGCACATGGCCGCCGAGGACGTCGCCGCGATCGTCGGCGCTCTCCCGGAGGGCACCGGCGTCGCGCAGGAGGTCATCCGCGGCAGCAACGAGCCGATCCAGCCCGAGGACTACCTCGGGGCGGGCCAGGTGTACGAGTTCACCTACGGCAAGGAGCTCAAGGGCGTCCTCGCCGGCTCCCCCCGGCTGGCGCTGACCCTCGGTGAGGCGCGGGCGCGGTACGTGCCCTCCGACGACGCGGTCGTGTTCGTCGACAACCACGACACGGAGCGCAACGGCTCGACGCTCTCGTACCAGGACGGCGACGCGTACGCGCTCGCGCAGGTCCTCATGCTCGCCGGGACGTACGGGACGCCGCAGGTCCTGTCCGGGTACGCGTTCGGCGACACGGACGCGGGTCCGCCGCAGGACGAGGACGGCCGGGTGCGGGACGCGACGTGCGCCGACGACGTCGGCCCCGCCCGGGCGTGGGCGGACGGCGACTGGGTGTGCCAGCACCGGTGGCCCGAGGTCGCGGGGATGGTCGGGTGGCGCGCCGCCGTTGGCGACGCGCCGGTGGTCGACGCGTGGTCCGACGGCGACGCGGTCGCCCTCGGGCGCGGCGAGCGCGGCTTCGTCGTCGTCAACGCCGGCGACGAGCCGCTCACGGCCACGCTGACGACGAGCCTCCCGGACGGCCGCTACTGCGACGTGCTGGTGGCCTCCGGGTGCGAGGAGGCGCGGGTGTCCGACGGCCGCGTCGACGTCGTCGTGCCGCCCGGCTCGGCCCGCGCCTGGGACACGGCGGCGCGCCGGTGAGCCGCGTCCTGGTCAACGGCCCGGCGTCCTGGAACACGCTCGTCGCGGTCGAGGAGCTGCCCGAGGCGCGCTCGCACACGGTGTTCGCCCGCGGCCACCGCCGCGGCCTGGGCGGCACGTCCGCCGGCAAGGCCCTCACGCTGGCGGCGCTCGGCGTCGACGTCACCCTCGCGACCGTCCTCGGCGACGACGAGCCCGGCGCGCTCGTCCGCGCCGCGCTCGCACGCCGCGGCCTGACCTTGCTCACGTCCCCCGCGCCGGTCACCGAGCAGCACCTCAACCTCATGGCGGACGACGGGTCGCGGCTCTCCGTCTACCTGGAGCTGCCTGCCGCGCCGCCGGCGCCCGCGCCCGGCGTGCTCGACGCGCTCCGGACGGCCGACGCCGCTGTGCTCGACCTCGCCGAGTCCTCCCGCCCCCTGCTCGAGCGCGCCCGCGCCGCCGGGGTCCCCGTCTGGTGCGACGTGCACGACGACGACGGCTCCGGGTCGTACCCGCGCGCGTTCGTCCAGGCGGCCGACGTCCTCGTCGTGAGCGAGGACGGCCCGCCGGACCCGCGCGCGTACCTGCGTGCCGCCGTCGACGCCGGCACGGCGCTCGCGGTCTGCACCCGGGGCGCCCGCGGGGCGCTCGCGCTCGACGCGGACGGCTGGTGGGAGGTCGACGCGGCGCCCGCGACGGTCGTCGACACGAACGGCGCCGGGGACGCCTTCGTCGCGGGGCTGCTCGCCGCGACGCTCGCGGGACGCCCGCGGGGCGAGGCGCTGCGCCACGCCGCCGCCGCGGGGGCCCTCGCGGTGTCGACGCCGGACCTGGGCGCGCCCGACGTGACGGCTGCCGACGTGGCGGCTCTCGCCGGCCGCGTGAGGCTGCGGCGCCCCTGACGACGGTCAGCCGCCGGAGACGCTCAGCTCCGCCTCGTGCAGCTGGCGGGCGAACGTGTCGGAGAGCTCGCGGGAGTCGAGCCAGCCGTACGGCAGGACCGGCCGCTTGGGCGAGCCGGCGCGGCCGCGCGGGCCCTCCGCCGCCTCGCCGGGGTACGCCTGGTCGAGGTCCAGCGCCGCGAGCCGCTCGTCGAGCTCGGCCATGGTCGAGACGAGGCCGAGCGCCGCGCGCGCCTCGCCGCCCACGACGTACCCCTTGAGGTACCACGCCATGTGCTTGCGCATCTCGCGCAGCGCCTTGCCCTCGTCGCCGAACGTCTCGACCATCAGCTCGGCGTGCCGGCGGACGACGCGCGCGACCTCGCCGAGCCCCGGGCGGACGCGCGCGTCCGACCCCGCGAACGCCGCCGCGAGGTCCGCGAACAGCCACGGCCGCCCCTGGCAGCCGCGCCCCACGACGACGCCGTCGCACCGGGTGTGCTCGACCATCGCGAGGGCGTCCTCGGCGGACCAGATGTCGCCGTTGCCCAGCACCGGGATGTCGGTGACGGCCTGCTTGAGCGTCGCGATCGCGTCCCAGTCGGCGGTGCCCGAGTAGTAGTCGGCGGCCGTGCGCCCGTGCAGCGACACCGCGGCCACGCCCGCGTCCTGCGCCGTCAGCCCGGCCTCGACGTACGTCAGGTGCTCCTCGTCGACGCCCTTGCGCATCTTCACCGTCACCGGGACGCCGCGCGGCCGCGCCGCACCGACCGCCGCTCGCACGATGTCGCGGAACAGGTCCCGCTTCCACGGCAGCACCGCTCCCCCGCCGCGCCGCGTCACCTTGGGCACGGGGCAGCCGAAGTTGAGGTCGACGTGGTCGGCGAGGTCCTCCTCGACGAGCATCCGGACGGCCGCCCCCACGGTCGCCGGGTCCACGCCGTAGACCTGGACCGAGCGCGGCACCTCGTCGGACTCGAACGAGATGATCCGGAAGGACTCGGGCGTGCGCTCGACGAGGGCGCGGCTCGTCACCATCTCGGCGACGTACAGGCCGGCGCCGGACTCGCGGCACAGCCGGCGGAACGCGGCGTTCGTCACGCCGGCCATGGGCGCGAGCACCACCGGCGTGTCCACGGTGAGGGGCCCGATGCGCAGCGGCGGCAGCACCGCGCTCGCGCCGGCGGGGCGCGCGGGAGCCGCGGGTGCAGTCGTGGTCATCGCGCCATTGTCGCACCGGACCCCGCCGGGCCCGCGTCCCCGCCCGGGTGCTCAGCCCAGCAGCCAGCCGTTCTCCTGCGCGATCCGCACGGCCTCCGCGCGCGTGCGGCCGCCGGTCTTGCCCATGCGGACGCGACGACGCCCGCCCCCGCGCGCTGCGGGGACGGGCGTCGCGCGGCGGGTCAGGCGCCGACGAGGTGCTGGGCCAGGTAGCCCTTGACCTGGTCGAGCGCGACGCGCTGCTGCGTCATGTCGTCGCGGTGGCGGATCGTCACGGCCTGGTCGTCCAGCGTGTCGAAGTCGACCGTGATGCAGAACGGCGTGCCGATCTCGTCCTGGCGGCGGTAGCGCCGGCCGATCGCGCCGGCGTCGTCGAAGTCGACGTTCCACGCGGTCCGCAGCTCGGCGGCCAGGTCGCGCGCCTTGGGCGAGAGCTGCTCGTTGCGGGACAGCGGCAGCACCGCGGCCTTCACGGGCGCCAGGCGGGGGTCGAGCTTGAGCACCACGCGGGTGTCGACGCCGCCCTTGGTGTTCGGCGCCTCGTCCTCGGTGTACGACTCGACGAGGAACGCCATGAGCGAGCGCGTGAGCCCCGCCGCCGGCTCGATGACGTAGGGCACGTACCGCTCGCCCTTCGCCTGGTCGAAGAAGGACAGGTCCTGGCCGGAGTGCTCCGAGTGCGTCGACAGGTCGAAGTCCGTCCGGTTCGCGATGCCCTCGAGCTCGCCCCACTCGCTGCCCTGGAAGCCGAACCGGTACTCGATGTCGACGGTCCGCTTGGAGTAGTGCGACAGCTTCTCCTGCGGGTGCTCGTAGAGCCGCAGGTTGTCCCGGCTGATCCCGAGGTCGGTGTACCAGGCCGTGCGCGTGTCGATCCAGTACTGGTGCCACTGCTCGTCGGTGCCGGGCTCGACGAAGTACTCCATCTCCATCTGCTCGAACTCGCGGGTGCGGAAGATGAAGTTGCCGGGGGTGATCTCGTTGCGGAAGGACTTGCCGATCTGGCCGATGCCGAACGGCGGCTTCATGCGCGCGGCGGAGTACACGTTCTTGAAGTTCACGAAGATGCCCTGGGCGGTCTCGGGCCGCAGGTAGTGCAGGCCGGACTCGTCCTCGACGGGGCCGAGGTACGTCTTGAGCATCATGTTGAAGTCGCGCGGCTCGGTCCACTGGCCGCGGGTGCCGCAGTTCGGGCACGCGATCTCGGCGAGGCCGCCCTCGGGCGCGCGGCCCTTGCGCTCCTCGAACTCCTCGATCATCTGGTCCTCGCGGAACCGCTTGTGGCAGCTGAGGCACTCGGTCAGCGGGTCGGTGAACACGCCCACGTGGCCGGAGGCCACCCACACCTGGCGGGGCAGGATCACGGACGAGTCGAGCCCGACGATGTCGTCACGGCTGGTGACCATCGAGCGCCACCACTGCCGCTTGATGTTCTCCTTGAGCTCGACGCCGAGCGGCCCGTAGTCCCACGCCGAGCGCGTGCCCCCGTAGATCTCGCCGCTCGGGAAGACGAAACCGCGCCGCTTGGCGAGGGAGACGACGTTGTCGAGACGGGACGGTGCGGCCACGCGCTGCTCCTGGGTTCGGCGCCGCGGCTGGGTGCCGCGGGCGGTCGGCACGCCCCGGCCGGCTGCCGAGGCGGTGGGAAGGGCCCTGACGGGCCCGACCAGGCTACCGGCCCGACGACACGCCGCCGGACGGAGTTTTGACAACGGTTCTCATCTTCATGAGAATCGTCCTCATGCACCGACGACCCCGCCGCCCCACCGTCCCGCTGGCCGCCGCCGGGCTCGTCACCGCGGGCCTCGTGCTCGCCGGCTGCCAGGGCGGCACCGGCACCCCGGGCACGGTGGACGTCCTCGCGTCCTTCTACCCGCTGCAGCTCGTCAGCGAGCGGGTCGGCGGGGACCACGTGCGCGTGCAGTCGCTCACGCCGCCCGGCGCGGAGCCGCACGACGTGGAGCTCTCCCCCGCGCAGGTCGCCAAGCTCTCGAGCGCCGACCTCGTCGTGTACCTGTCGGGCTTCCAGGCGGCCGTCGACGACGCCGTCGAGCAGACCGGCCCGCAGGACGTGCTCGACGCGGCGGACGTGGTGGACCTCGAGCCCGCGCACGAGGACGAGCACGACGGCGAGGAGCACACGGCCGACGACGGCCACGAGCACGGCGACCTGGACCCGCACTTCTGGCTCGACCCCACGCGCCTGGCGGCGGTCGTGCCCGCGGTGGAGCAGCGCCTGGCCGCCCTCGACCCCGAGCACGCCTCCGAGTTCGCCGCGAACGCCGCCGAGCTGACGCGGGAGCTCACGGCGCTCGACGAGGAGTACGCCGCGGGGCTGCGCACGTGCGAGCAGCGCACGTTCGTCACGTCCCACGCCGCCTTCGGGTACCTCGCGGAGCGGTACGACCTCGAGCAGGTCGCCATCTCCGGCGTCGACCCGGAGGCCGAGCCCTCGCCCGCCCGCCTCGCCGAGGTCGAGCGCGAGGTGCGCGAGCAGGGCGTCACGACGATCTTCTTCGAGACCCTCGTCAGCCCGAAGGTCGCGCAGACGCTCGCCGCCGACCTCGGCGTCCGCACGGCCGTGCTCGACCCGATCGAGGGCGTCACCGAGGAGGGCAGCGACTACTTCTCCGTGGCCCGCGACAACCTCGAGGCCCTGCGCGTGGCATTGTCCTGCTCGTGAGCACGCCGTCCACGCCCCCCACGGTCGTCGAGGCGCGGGCGCTGTCCGTGACGCTCGGCGGGCAGCCGATCCTGCGCGAGGTGGACCTGTCCGTGCGCGCCGGCGAGGTGCTCGCGCTGCTGGGGGCCAACGGCTCCGGCAAGTCGACGCTCGTGCGGTCGCTGCTCGGCGTCGTGCCGACCAGCTCCGGCAGCGTCCGGCTGTTCGGCGAGCCGCTCGGCCGCGGTGTCGACTGGTCCCGCGTCGGCTACGTCCCGCAGCGGATGCCCGCCGGCGGCGGGATGCCGGTGACCGCGCTGGAGGTGGCCTCGTCCGGGCTGCTCTCCGGCCGGCGGCTGCGCCCGCCGCGCGGCGGGCGGCGGCGCGCGCTCGCGGCCCTGGACGCCGTCGGCGTCGCCAACCTCGCGCAGCGGCGCGTCCACGAGCTCTCGGGCGGCCAGCAGCAGCGCGTCCTCATCGCCCGCGCCCTGGTGCGCGAGCCCGACCTGCTCGTCCTCGACGAGCCGACCTCGGGCATCGACGTGCCGACGCAGGAGACGTTCGTCCGGACGGTCGCGCGCCTGCACGACGCCGGCACGACGGTCGTCGTGATCCTGCACGAGCTGGGCCCGTTCGCGCCGCTCATCGACCGTGCCGTCGTCCTGCGGCACGGCCGCGTCGCGCACGACGGCGCGCCGCCGCGCCCCGCGCCGGACCACGCCGACGCGCACCACGACCACACCCACGCCCACGCGGACCCCGAGCCGCCGACCCCGCCCGCCCTGACGGTGGAGGTGAACCCGTGAGCGACCTGCTGGAGATGCTCTCCGCGCCCCTCATGCAGCGCGCCCTGCTGGCCGCCGTGCTCGTCGGTGCCGCCGCGCCCGTCGTCGGCACCTTCCTCGTCCAGCGCCGCATGGCGCTCATGGGCGACGGCATCGGCCACGTCGCGCTCACCGGCGTCGCCCTCGGCTGGCTCGTCGGGTCGTGGGCGGGCCTCGTCCCCCAGGACTCGCTCGCGATCCCCGGCGCGGTGGTGGCCGCCGTCGTCGGCTCGGTCGTCATCGAGCTCGTCCGCGAGCGCGGCCGCACGTCGGGCGACCTGGCGCTCGCGCTCATGTTCTACGGCGGGATCGCGGGCGGCGTGCTGCTCATCAAGGTCGCCGGCGGCACCAACGCGAGCCTCATCAGCTACCTGTTCGGGTCGATCTCAACCGTCTCGACGACGGACCTGTGGTGGACGGTCGCGCTGGCGGCGCTCGTGCTCGGCACCGGCGTCGGCCTGCGCTCGGCGCTGTTCGCCGTGAGCCACGACGAGGAGTTCGCGCGTGCGTCGGGGCTGCCGGTGCGCGCGCTGTCGATCCTCGTCGCGACGATCGCCGCCCTCACCGTCACCATCGCCATGCGCGTCGTGGGCCTGCTCCTCGTCAGCGCGCTCATGATCGTGCCGGTCGCGGTCGCCCAGCTCTACGCGCGCTCGTTCTCCCGGACGATGGCCGCCGCGAGCGGCATCGGCGTCGTCGTGAGCGTCGTCGGGCTCACCGTGACGTACTGGAACGACATCCCGCCCGGCGCCACGATCGTCGTCCTCGCGATCGGCGTGTACGCCGTCGCGGCGGCGCTGCAGCCGCTGCTGCGCCGCCCCGTGCCGCCGCACGACCCGCACCCCGACCTCCCCGACGACGTCGAGCTCAGCGAGGCGGGACAGCCGGGACGCGCCGCCTAGGATCGACGCGTGGAGGCCCTGCTCGCGCGCATCGGCGCCCTGCCGATCGGCATGGCCCTCGGCCTGCTGTTCCTCGTGGTCCTCGTGCGGTCCCACGCGACGTACTGGGCGGGGCGGGGCGTCGTCGCAGGCGCCGAGGGCGTCGGCACGTCGTCGCGCTCGCCGCAGTGGTACCGCTCGACGCTGGAGCACCTCGACCGGTGGACGAGCTCGCACGCGGCCCGCCGGGGCCTCGACCTCGTCCGCCGCTGGGGCGCGCCCGCGGTCACCGCCGCCTACCTGACCATCGGCCTGCAGACCGCGGTCTTCGCCGCGTCCGGGCTGATCCGGATGCCCTACGGCCGGTTCACGATCGCCTCGATCCCGGGATCGGTGGCGTGGGCGGTCGTGTGGGGCACCGTCGGCTTCGGGGCGTTCTACGCGGCCGTCAGCCTCGTCGCCGCCTCACCGTGGGCCGCCCTCGGCGTCGCGGTCGTGCTGCTCGTCGTCGGCGGGTTCGTCTGGCGCCGGCGGCTCCTGCGGCGCGCCCGCCGCGACGCCGCCGACGCT
>NZ_HE978588.1:2249702-2256632 GCF_000312005.1 Cellulomonas massiliensis JC225 | reverse complement strand
GGAGCGGGCCCCCGCGACCGCGCGCCGCAGGCGGCGCACGAGCAGCACGACGCCGAGCGCGGCCACCGCCAGCGCGACGACGACCTGGCCCGTGGCGGCCGTCCGGCACGACGCGACGAGGTCCGGTGCGGCGCCGCCCACCGGCTCCCCGACCACCTCGACGTCCCCACCGGCCTGCCGCGCCGCGGAGCCGCCGCACTGCGCCGGCCCCAGGAGGTTCTCGGCGAAGGCCGTCGCGGCGCTCACGCCCAGGCAGACGACGAGCAGCCACAGCCCCTCGAACGCCGCCGCGCGGGTCGCCCCGGCGCGGCGCGCGACGAGGTACCCCACGACACCCGCCACGAGCAGGGCGACGTAGAGCCACCCGAGCGCGGCGCTCACCGTGGCTCCTGCGCCGCGGTCGGGGCGTCGACGGCCCCGCCGTAGCGGCGGTCCCGGCGCGCGTACTCCTCGACCGCGCGCCACAGGTGCCGCCGGTCGACGTCCGGCCACGGCTCGTCGAGGAAGACGAGCTCGGCGTAGGCGGCCTGCCAGAGCATGAAGTTGGACGTGCGCTGCTCCCCTGACGAGCGCAGGAACAGGTCGACGTCGGGGAGCTCCGGCTCGTCCAGGAACCGCTGCACGGTCTTCTCGTTGACGCGGTCGGGCCGCAGCCGGCCGGCCGCGACCTCCTGCGCGATCCGCTGGGCGGCGTCGGCGATCTCCGCGCGGCCGCCGTAGTTGACGCACATCGTCAGCGTGCACGTGGTGTTCGCCGCGGTGAGCTGCTCGGCCGCCTCGAGCTCGGCGATGACGCTGCGCCACAGCCGCGGCCGGCGGCCCGCCCAGCGCACGCGCACGCCCCAGGAGTTCATCACGTCCCGCCGCCGGCGCAGCACGTCGCGGTTGAACCCCATGAGGAACCGGACCTCGTCGGGCGAGCGCGACCAGTTCTCGGTGGAGAACGCGTACGCGGAGACGTACTCGACGCCGATCTCGATCGCGCCCGCGACCACGTCGAGCAGCGACGCCTCCCCCGCCCGGTGGCCCTCGGTGCGCGGCAGCCCGCGCGCGTTGGCCCAGCGCCCGTTGCCGTCCATGACGACCGCGACGTGCCGCGGCACGAACTGCCGCGGGATCTGCGGCGGCCGCGCGCCCGACGGGTGCGGCGGCGGCGGGACGGGGACGTGCGCGGAAGGTCGGGCCACGCCGTTCATTGTGCCGCCCGGTGGCGACGGCCGACCGCCGGGCGGCCGGACCACGCGCTCGTGCTCGTCAGACCCGCTCGACCATCGGCAGCGACCGCAGCTGCCGCTCCAGGTGGAACTGGCAGTAGGCCGCGACCAGGCCGTTGCCCTCGCCGCGGTGGCGCTCGGAGCTCGCGTCCGCCGTGGCCCAGTCCCCCGCGAGCAGGGCGGCGAGCAGCGCGAACGTCTCGGGGGCCGGCGACGCCGCACCCGGCGGGCGGCACGCGCGGCACACCGCCCCGCCCGAGCCGATCGCGAACGCGTGGTGCGGGCCGGGCTCGCCGCAGCGCGCGCAGTCGGTGAAGCTCGGCGCCCAGCCGGCGATCGCGAGCGCCCGCAGCAGGTAAGAGTCGAGCACGAGGCCCGGCGCGTGCTCGCGCGTCGCCAGCGCGCGGACGGCCCCGACGAGGAGCCAGTACTGCTGCAGCGACGGCTCGTGCTCGGCCTCGACGAGGCGGTCCGCCGTCTCGAGCATCGCGGTGCCCACCGTGTAGAGCGCGTAGTCGTCGCCGATCTGCCGCCCGTACGGGCCGATCGTCTCCACCTGCGTGACGATGTCGAGGTTGCGGCCGGTGCTCAGCTGCACGTCCACGTGCATGAACGGCTCCAGGCGCGAGCCCACGCGCGACGTCGTGCGCCGCACCCCCTTGCCCACCGCGCGCACCTTGCCGTGCTGGCGCGTCAGGAGGGTCACGATGCGGTCGGCCTCCCCCAGCTTGTGGGTGCGCAGCACGATCGCCTCGTCGCGGTAGAGGCTCACGCCCTCATTGTCGCCCCTGGCGCCGACACGCCCCGCACCGACACGTCCCGCCCGGACACGCTCCCCCGACACGACACGCGACCGCGCCGCCGGCACCGGGTCCGTCGAGGGGTGTGACGGTGTTCGGTGCCGGCGGCGCGGGTGCACGCGGACGAGGTCGGGGTCGCCGAGGTCCGCGCGCCCGGGACAGCCGGTGCGGCCCGCCGCCCGCACCGCCGCCCGGAGCGGCGGGCGGCTCAGCGCACGTAGCGGTTGACCGCGGAGATGATCGCCTTGAGGGAGGCCGTCGTGATCGAGGGGTCGATGCCGACGCCCCACAGGATGCGGTCCCCGATCGCGCACTCGACGTACGCGGCGGCGGACGCGTCGCCGCCCGCCGACAGCGCGTGCTCGGCGTAGTCCAGCACCGCGACGTCGACGTCGACCTTCTTCACGGCGTCCACGAACGCCGCGATGGGGCCGTTGCCGGTGCCCTCCAGCGTGACCTCCTGCCCGCGGTCGACGAGGTCGACGACGAGCGTGTCGGGGCCGTCCTCCGTGCTCGTGGCGCGCGTGCCGCGCAGCCGCAGCCGGCCCCACTCCTCGAGGCCCGAGCCCGGCTCCGCCGGCAGGTACTCGTCGTTGAAGATCCGCCACAGGTCGTCGGCCGTGACCTCGGTGCCGTGCGCGTCGGTGTGCTGCTGCACCACCTGCGAGAACTCGATCTGCAGCCGGCGCGGCAGGTCCAGGTCCTTCTCGGACTTCATCAGGTAGCTGATGCCGCCCTTCCCGGACTGCGAGTTGACCCGGATGATCGCCTCGTACGAGCGGCCGACGTCCTTGGGGTCGATCGGCAGGTACGGGACGGCCCAGACGAGGTCGTCGACCGTCGTGTGCCGGCGCTCGGCGTTGGCCTGCATCGCGACCAGGCCCTTGTTGATCGCGTCCTGGTGCGAGCCGGAGAACGCCGTGAACACGAGGTCGCCGCCGTAGGGGTGGCGCTCGTGCACGGGCAGCTGGTTGCAGCGCTCCACCGTGCGCCGGACGTGGTCGATGTCCGACAGGTCGAGCTCCGGGTCGATGCCCTGGCTGAACAGGTTCATGCCGAGGGTCACCAGGCACACGTTGCCCGTGCGCTCGCCGTTGCCGAACAGGCACCCCTCGATGCGGTCCGCGCCGGCCATGTAGCCCAGCTCGGCGGCGGCGACCGCGGTGCCCCGGTCGTTGTGCGGGTGCAGGCTCAGGACGACCGAGTCGCGGTAGCGCAGGTTGCGGCTCATCCACTCGATCGAGTCGGCGTACACGTTCGGCGTCGCCATCTCGACCGTCGCCGGCAGGTTGACGATGACCTTGCGGTCCGGCGTGGGCTGCCACTCCTCCAGCACCGCGTTGCAGATCCGCAGCGCGAACTCCAGCTCGGTGCCGGTGTACGACTCGGGGCTGTACTCGTAGAACACCTCGGTGTCCGGCACCAGCTCCTCGTACTTCTTGCAGAACCGGGCGCCCGAGACCGCGATGTCGACGATGCCGTCCTCGTCCGAGCGGAAGACCACCTCGCGCTGCAGCGTGGACGTCGAGTTGTACAGGTGCACGATCGCCTGCCGGGCGCCCGCGATCGCCTCGTAGGTGCGGGCGATGAGGTGCTCGCGCGACTGCGTCAGCACCTGGATGACCACGTCCTCCGGGATGCGGTCCTCCTCGATGAGCATCCGGACGAAGTCGAAGTCGGTCTGCGACGCCGCGGGGAAGCCGACCTCGATCTCCTTGAAGCCCATCTGCACCAGCAGCTCGAACATCTCGAGCTTGCGCGCGGGGTTCATCGGCTCGATCAGGGCCTGGTTGCCGTCGCGCAGGTCGACCGCGCACCAGCGCGGGGCCTTCGTGATGCGGGCGTCGGGCCACCGGCGGTCCGGGAGCTCGACCCGGATCTGCTCGTGGAACGGCCGGTACTTGTGGACCGGCATCGGGGAGGGGCGCTGGGCCGCGCCCGCCAGGTAGCCGGCGCCGCTCGGGCCGGGGGTGGCGGTCTCAGAGGTGGTGCTCATCGCTGTCGTCCTTCGGTCGGTGGGGGCTCAGCCGGCGCACCAGACACCGCGACGAGGATCCGGCCTAGAAGGCCTCGCCGCGGCGACGAAGGAGGAGGGTGTTCCCCAGCACGTCCGACAGGCTACCCCCCGCCGTGGGCGCGACCGCAACCCGTCTCACCCCGCGCCCGGTCCCGCGGCCGGCGGGCGGGTCACCGCAGCGCCGAGATCGTCGTCCCGTCCACGCCGTACAGCAGCGACCCGACCTGCACCACGCGCTCCGCCTCGGGCGGCAGCCGGGTGCTCCAGCGCTGCCGTCCGTCGTCGGTCCGCATCGCCGTCACCACGGCTCCCCACCGCGAGCCGTCCTCGACGAGCAGCAGGTCCTGGCCGTCGGTGAGGACGCGGTCCGCCGCGTGGTCCACGTCCTGCGCCCAGCGGACCCGCCCCGTCCCCGCCTCGATGCCCACGTACGTCCACCCGTCCCGCACCACGACGACGTCCCGACCGGCGAGCAGGACCTCCGACGCGGAGACCGGCGAGCGCCACAGCAGCCGGCGGCTCCGGTCGAACGCGAGCACCTGGCCCGACAGCGGGACGCCGAGGACGCGCGTCGTCACGAACGTCACCTCGGGGCGCGCCGTCGCGACCGGCAGGGCCGGCGTGCCCAGCACGGTCAGCCCGCGCCTCCCGCCGGGCTCGGCGAGCACGGTCGACACCGCCGGCGCCGTCGGGCGCATGTCGTACGACGTCCAGGCGAGCGAGCCGTCGTCGAGCACGCGCACCACGTCCGCCCGCCGCGGCCCCTCGGGCGGACCGACCCGCGCCCCGGTCGTCAGGTCGAAGACGCGCTGCGTGCCCAGGCCGCGCACGATCGCGACGCCACCCGCCGCCTGCACGCTGGCGGCTCCGCTCGCGCGCCCGCTGCGCGCGAAGGCCGGCACGCGCCACCGCGGGACGCCCGAGCGCGCGTCGACCCTGTCGAGGCTCAGCCGGTCCACCCCCACGACGACGAGCAGCAGGTCCGGTCCGGTGGCCGCCACGTCCGCGACGCGTCCCGCGACGCGGTAGCGGGCCGCGACGGTCCCGTGCGGGTCGACGACGACGACCGAGGAGGCGGTGCGGCGCTCGACGCCCGAGCGTCCGGCGGTCGCCGGGGCGACGGCGCAGGCGACGTCCGCACCGACGGCCGCGCAGCGGGTCAGCCCCGTCCGGCCCGGGTCGTCGAGCGGGACCGCCCAGCGCACCTCGCCCGTGACGACGTCGAGCGCCCGCAGCTCGCGCGCGTCGCCCTCCCCTGCGGTGACGACGAGCGAGTCCCCCACCGCGACGGGCCGGACCCGGTCGTCCGCCTCGGCGGTCCACCGCACGCGCGGCGGCGCGCCGACGTCGACCACCGCGCCCGCGAGCGCCGGGGCGGTGAGGACGTGGCGACGCTCCGCGGACGTCACCCAGCCGGGGACGAGCAGCGCGGCGGCCACGGTCGCGGCGACGATCCCGGCGCCGGCCACGCGACCCGGGCCCGGGTGCCCGCGCAGCCAGGAGCCCAGCGTGCGGGCGGCCCGCGAGGCCGGCGAACCGGGCCCGGGCGCGACGGTACGGTCGACGTCCCCGTCGTCCACGTCGACCACGAGCATCGTGAGGTCCGGCCGCTGCCGCCCCATCCCGCCACGCTAGCCCCGCGGGGCGCGCGCGTCCCGGGGCACGGCGCGGTCTCACCCGCTCGTCACCGGCTCAGCACCCGCGAGGCAGCCGCTCAGCGCAGGACGACGACGCCCCCGCGCGTCCGCAGCAGCAGCGAGCCGCCCGCGCCGACGACGCTCTGCAGGCCCGCGGGGCCGTCGACCGACCAGTACCGACCCCCGTCGTGCAGGTCGAACGCGACGACGCGCGAGCCGCCGCCCGTGAGCTCCGGCACGAGCACGAGCGAGCCGTCGGAGGCGGGCGCCGCCGCGACGGTCAGGCCGTCGTGGTGCCACAGCTCGCGACCGTCGCGCACGTCCACGGCCGCCACCTGCGTGTCGCCCGCGACCACGAGCACGCCGTCGACGAGCAGCGCCGCCTCGAGCCACGTGTCGAGGGACCAGCGGACGGCGCCGGACCGCGTGTCGATCCCGCGCAGCGTGGTGCCGACGTCCACGACGACGACCCCGTCGGCCGAGCCGTCGTCGACGGCGAGCGGCGCCGGGAGGCCGGGGAGCCGGGCGAGCGGCGTGCCGTCCGCCCGGTAGAGCGCGCCGCGGTCGTCGAGGGTGAACGTCGCGAAGCCGTCCCGGTACGGGGCGAGCTCGGTCGACCGCAGCGCGGGCTCGGACAGCACGACGCTGCCGTCCGACGTGCGCAGGACGGCGGTCTCCCCCGCGTCCGCGAGGACGAGCGGGCCGGCCACGCGCAGCCACGAGCGCCGGGCCCCGCGGTCGCTCAGCGACCCCTCCGCCTCGTGCGACCAGACCACCGAGCCGGTCCGTGCGTCGCGGCGCGACACCGTCACCGTGCCGTCGTCGTCGACCGCCCCGACCACGAGGTCGTCGTCGGCCCGGCCGGAGCCGAGCACCGTGCCGGGCACCTCCCACCGACCCCGCTCCGCGCCGTCGCGGGCGTCCAGGGTCACGACCGTCGACCGTCGCGCCAGTCGCCCCCGGTCCACGTACACCGGCACCGGTCTCGTCACGACGCAGACCACGAGCACCCCGACGTCCCGGCCGTCGGACGGGCAGCGCACCGACGAGCCCTCGAAGGCGGACGCCTCGGCGGCGCCCAGGGGCACCGCCCAGCGCACCGCCCCGGTCGTGGGCTCGTGCGCGGTCAGCCACCAGCCCTCGCGGTCCTCCGAGACGAGCACGAGCGCGCCGTCGGCGACGACGACCCCCTGCAACGAGGCCGTGCCGTCGGCGCGCCAGCGCTCGTGCGGCCGCCCGTCGAGAGGCGCGACGAGCGCGGG
>NZ_HE978588.1:2223786-2248565 GCF_000312005.1 Cellulomonas massiliensis JC225 | reverse complement strand
AGCGGTCGAACGCGGGCGACGCCAGCACGACGAGCGCGCCGACACCCGCGGCGAGGCTCCCGGCGAGCACCACGAGGAGCCGCCCGAGCACGCGCCCGGGGCCGATCGGTCGCAGGTCCGCGGCGTCGACGGTCCGCAGGCGCGCCAGAGCCCGGCCCGCCGTCGCACCGGCCAGCGCGTGCGCGAGCCACTGGGTGACCACCAGGGCGCCCAGCACCCCCGCCGCCGCCCAGACGACGGGCTCGCGGCCCGTCGTCCAGCCCCACCAGCCGGCCGCCAGGGGGACGGCGAGGAGCGCCGCGTCGACCAGCCCGGACAGCAGCCGGCGGTCCAGGGGCGCGGGCCGGGCTCCGGACGACGGACGGGCGGAACGGGCTCGGCCGCTCATGCGCGCTCCCAGGGACGGTCGGTCGACGGCCGCCGGCGCGACCGCAGGGACAGGGTGGACAGCCGGGCGCGCCACCGTCGGCGCCACGGGACGCTGCGGGTCATCGAGTCCACGGCGGACGCGACGTCCGCCCAGTAGTCGTCGATCTCGTCGGGCGACGGCGTGCCGCCGGCGAAGACGGCGCGGTCGGCGGCCCGGGCGAGCGTCGCGACGCTCGCCCGCAGCTGCGGTGCGGCGGGCGCCTGCGCGAACGCCGACGCGAGCTCGTGCGCGCCCTCGGTGCGCGTGCCCGCCCCCAGCGGCGAGCGGTGCAGGTCCCGGGCCGCGTCGACGACCTCGTCCCAGCCGCCCGCCACGCGGCGGACCGGGTCCGGCTGGCGGCGCCGGCGGCGACGCCGGCGCGCCTTGAGCACGCCGACGACGACGAACGGGGCGGCGAGGACGAGCAGCGGGATGGCGGCGATGCCGACGACCCGGGCGACCAGCAGCCACACGCGGCTCGCGCCGTCGTCGTCCTGCGGCTCGTCCGTGCTCGGCTGCTCGGTGTCCTCGTCGGGCGGCGTCACGGCGCCCTCCGGCGGCGGCGGGGGCTGGACGACCTGCGGCTCCGGGTCGGTGGGCTTCTCGCTGTCCTGCTCGTCCGGCGTCTGCTCCGGCGGGGGCGTCGGGTCGAACGGCACCCAGCCGTACCCCGCGAAGGCCACCTCGACCCACGCACGCACGTCCGAGCCGTGGACCTCCACGGGCCCGTCGTCCTCACCCGCCGGGCGCTCGGGCACGAACCCCATGACGACCCGCGCCGGCAGGGCCATCTCGCGCGCCATGAGGGCCATCGCGGACGCGTACTGCTCCGAGTCCCCGACCATGAGGTCGCCGCTGAGCAGCGTGATCATCCGGCTCGCGCCGTGGCCCGAGAGCGAGGACGACACGCCGCCCTCCTCCAGGCCGTCGCTGAAGAAGCCCTCCTGGGAGAGCCAGTCCGCCAGGGCGCGGGCGACCTCGACCGGCTGCCCGGCGTCCCGGGCGACGTCCGCGGCGGTCACCGCGACGACGTCGGGCACGCCCGCGAGGTCCGGCTGGGTCACGTCGGCGGCGGGCGCGGTGCCGATGTCGTCGTCGTCCGGGACGCGCGGGACCACGGCGTCGAGCGTGTACGTCAGGCCCGGGCGCACCCCGCGGGTGAGCACCGCGGCGCCCGTCGCGTCGTTGTAGCGCAGGTCCGCCTGGTCGCGCGGCGCCAGGGTGATCGAGCGGGCCTCGCCCACCGTGGGCAGCCACACGCCCGACAGCCCCTGCACCTGGACGCGCACCCGCGCCTCCTCGCCGCGGGCCGGCTGCTCGATCGTGCGCCCGACCCGGCGGAACTCCCCCGAGCTCTGAGCGCCCGCTCCGGAGACGTTCCAGACCGTGCCGTCGTAGCGGTCGAGGGTCGCGAGCCGCACGCGGCCGTCGTCCGGCAGGCCCTCCACCGTGAACAGCGTCGTGTCCTCGTACTTCTTGACGAACGCGCGGTAGGCGGCCAGCGGGCTCGGGTAGTCGCGCGGGTCGAACGGGGGCACGATCTCGTCGCGGACGACGAAGCGCTCGTGCTGGCCCGCGACCGCCGGTCCCGCGAACGCGCCCGCGGCGCCCACCACGGCGCCCATGACGGTCACCGCCAGCACGCGGCGCAGCCGCAGCGTCCCGGCCCGCCACGACGCCCACGGCAGGAGCACGCCCACCAGGACGAGCCCGGTCACCAGCGGCGGGACCGTCGGGAACCGCAGCCCCAGGACGATCGCGCCGACCGTCACGAGGACCGGGGCGACGGTCGCGAGCCCGGCCACCGAGCCGCGCCGTACGCGCAGCGCGGTGCTCGTGGCCGCCGCGGAGCCGACGAGCGCGAGGAGCAGCGGGGCGACGAGCACCCCGCCGCCCGCGCCCACCGGCGGCTGCAGGGTGAGCGCGTACTTCCACGAGGTCACGGTCCCGGTCGCCAGCGTCTCGAGCGTCTCGAGCGTGGGGACCACGCCCGCGACCGTGGTCGTCGGGGCCGCCAGCGCGCCGCCGGCGAGGAGGAACGCGACGACGAGCACCGCGACCGTGCCGAGCGCCGTCCACCGCCGCCACGCGCCCACCACGCCGGCCGCGGTGCCGAGCAGCAGGCCGCCCGCGATCGCGGGCAGGGCCACCAGGCCGCCGTACACCTCGAGCAGCGGCACGAGCGCGAGCGCGAGCGTGCCGACGAGGCAGAGCACGTCGACGAGCGCCCGGCCAGGGGTGCGGACGCCGATCACGAGACCGCCCGGCGCAGGAGGCGTGGGAGGTCGTCGAGCTCGCCGAGCGTCGCGAGCGTGAGCGGCCCCTGCGTGCGGACGGCCACCTCGGCGCCGCGCCGGCAGCGGATGACGACCGTGCGGGTGCCCGGGGGGACGTAGCGCGCGCCCAGGCGCAGCTCGGAGTCGTCGGGCACCGACCCCGTCACGAGGATCGCCACGGACGCGTCGTCCGCCTCGCGCGCGACGCGACGGCCCAGCAGCGCCACGCCCGCACCGGCCGCGTCCGTCGTCAGCGTCGAGCAGTCGTCGAGCAGGAGCGGCGGCGTCTCGACGCGCAGCCGGCCCGGGCCCGCCAGGACGGTGAGGTCGCGCTGGTCGCGCAGCGTCTGCACGCCGATCGAGGCGACGACGCTCACCGCGAGCTCGAACTCGCCGTCGGTCCCGTCCGGGTCGACGTAGTCGCGCGGGTCCGTCGCCAGCGCGAGCGCCGTGCGGGTCTTCTTCGTGTCCTCGAACTGCTTGACCATGAGCGTCCCCCGGCGTGCCGTGGTGCGCCAGTGGATGGTGCGGCGGTCGTCACCCGCGACGTAGTCGCGCAGCGCGTGGAACGACAGGTCGGAGTCCGACAGCTCGCGCGTCGACTGCCCCTCGAGGTCGCGCAGCAGCCCCGCGTCCGCGCCGCGCAGCCCGACGAGCAGCGGGTGCACGAACAGCTCGACCGGGCGCGTCCAGCGCACGCTGCGGCGCGCGAGGCCGAACGGGTCGCCGCGCACCGAGCGCACGGGCCCGACCACGACGACCGAGCGCCGTGCCGTGGGGACGGCGAACAGCTCGTCGTGCGAAGCACCCGGCGCGAGGCCCGGCACGCCCAGCTCGGCGACGCGCGGGCCGACCGGCAGCTCCACCCGTGACGGCAGCGACCGGCGGCGCGCGGTGTTCCGCACCTCGATGCGGCCGAAGGCTCGCTGCCCGATCTTCACGCGCCGGTCCGCGAGGTCCAGGGTCACGCCGTACCGGGCACGCCCGACCGTCATGAGCAGCGCGACGAGGAGCGCGGCCGCGCACGCCGCGCCCAGCACCGCGAGCTCGACCCAGCCGAGCCACCAGCCCACGCCGAGGCCGAGGACCGCGGCGACCGCGACCCCCCAGCCGAGCGGTGACACGCGCACGCTCAGACCCCGCGCAGGCTCGGCGGCTGCACCGTGTCGACGATGCGGTCCAGCACCTCCACCGACGTGACGCCCGCGAACTCGGCCTCGACGTCGAGCACCAGGCGGTGCGCGAGCACCTCCGTCGCGAGGTCCTTCACGTCGTCCGGGAGCACGTACTCGCGGCCGGCGGCCGCCGCCCACACCTTGGCGCAGCGCACCAGGGCGAGCCCGCCGCGCACGCTCGCGCCGAGCGACGTCTGGCCGTCCTCACGCGTGGCCTCCGTCAGCCGGGCGACGTAGTCGAGGACCGACGGCTCCACGTGCACCGTCTGCGCGAGGTCCGACATCGTGCCGACCGCCTGCGTCGTGATGCGGGGCGTGAGGTTCGCGGTCCGGTCCTTCGCGCCCGCGAGGATCTCCACCGCCGACGCGCGGTCCGGGTAGCCGAGGGAGGTCTTGATGAGGAACCGGTCGAGCTGCGCCTCCGGCAGCCGGTAGGTGCCCGCCTGCTCGATGGGGTTCTGCGTCGCGATGACCATGAACGGGCGGCCCACCGGGTGGCTCACGCCGTCGACCGTGACGTTGCCCTCCTCCATGACCTCGAGCAGCGCCGCCTGGGTCTTCGGCGAGGCGCGGTTGATCTCGTCGGCGAGGACGACGGACGCGAAGATCGGCCCCGGGTGGAACTCGAAGCGGTGCGTGCTCTGGTCGTAGATCGTCACGCCCGTCACGTCCGACGGCAGCAGGTCCGGCGTGAACTGGATCCGGTGGTGGCTGCCCTGGACGGTCGCCGCCAGCGCCTTGGCGAGCGAGGTCTTGCCCGTGCCCGGCGCGTCCTCGAGGAGCAGGTGGCCCTCGGCGATCATCGCGGTCCACGCCAGCCGGATCGCGCGCTCCTTGCCGAGCAGCGCGAGGCCGACGTTGGTGGACAGCGCCTCGAACGTCTCGGCGAACCAGGCGCTCTGCTCCGGGGTCATGGGGTCCTCTCCTGGGGGTTGCGGCGGAAGGCGGGGGGCGTCACGGGGTGACCTCGACCTCGAGCTCGGCCCACGCGCCCGGCCCGGCGACGTTCTCGGCGCGGACGCGCACGGTGTACGAGCTCTGCGGGTTGCCGTTCGGGGTCCAGGAGATGACGGTCCCCTCGGCGCCGGGCGCGACGTCGTCGCGCGCGACCCGCCGGCCGCCGTCGAGGATCTCCCACGAGTACCCCGTGATCGGGTAGCGGCCGTCGTTGACGTCCGGCGGGGCGCCGAACGTGAACGCCAGGCTGCCGGGGTCGGCGGTGGCCGCGCTGACCGTCGGACGCTCCGGGGCGCTCGGCGGTCGTGGCGACGCGGAGTCGGACGCGCTCGCGGTACCGCGCTCGTTCGTCACGCGCACCTCCACGGTCACCCTGTCCGTCGCGGTGTAGGTGCTCGGCACGGCACCCGTCACCCACCCGGTCGAGCCACCGCCGCGCTCGGAGATGCGGTACGTCATCGAGCCGGTCCCGCCGGTCGTCACGTCGATCGCCACGGTGTCCACCTGGGCGCCGGCGCTCACGCGCACGGCGACCGTCGGACGGGTCACCACCGTCACCGAGGGGAACGACGCCCAGTCGCTCGCGAGCCCGCGGTCGTTCACGGCGCGCACGCGGGCCGACGGCTGGGCGCCGTCGTCGAGCCCCGTCGCGCGGCACACGTACGTGCTCACGCGCGTGCAGCCGTCGACCTCGTACGTCACGCCGATCCCCGCGCCCCCGCTGGACGCGGGCTCGCGCCAGGTGAACTCGACGACGCCCGCGCCCGGCTCGACGTCGCCCGGCGGCTGCGACGCGGTCAGGGACGTGGGCACGGACGGCGGGCTGTACACCTCGCCCACCGTGCGGCCCCAGGGCGACCAGCCGGCCTTGTTGCGGGCCCGCACGGCGATCTCGTAGCGCTTGCCGCGCTCGGCGTTCGCGACGTTGCAGCTGGTCTCGTCGGCCATGACGCACACCCCGGTGCGGCCGTCGACGCTCACCTCGTACTCGGCGATGTCGGCGCCGTGGGTCGCGGGGCGCTTCCAGCTCACCGCGATGCTCGCGGAGCCGGAGCCCGGCACCGACTTGCGCTCGGCGGTCGGCTCGGGCGCGTCCGGCGGCGCGGCGGGCGACTCCTGCGAGGACGAGGCCGACCAGCTGCTCGGCGCCTCGGCGCGGTTGTGCGCGCGCACGCGGATCGAGTAGTACGTGCCGTTGACCAGGCCGTTGAACGTGTGCCGCGTCGTCGTCTCGGTGACGGTCGACGGTCCGGACGCCGGCGCCGGCGTGATCTCGACCGTGTACGACGTCACGGGCGAACCCGTCGACGCCGCGGCCGCCCACGACCACGTGAGCTGGCCGTCGCCGAAGCCCTCGAAGGCGATGCCGCCGGGGGCCTCGGGGACCGCGTCGGGCCGCGCCTTCGCGGAGGCAGGGCTCGGGTCCGACCAGCCGACGGCGTTGTGCGCCGCCACGGTGAACGCGTACTCGGTGTCGTTCGTCAGACCGTCGATCGTGCAGGTGGTCGACAGGCACTCGCGCACGGCGCCGCCGGGCGTCGAGGTCACGCGGTAGCGGTCGATGCGGGCGCCACGGTTCTCCGGCGCGTCCCAGCTCAGCACGACGGTGCGGTCGCGCACCTCGCCCACGCGCGGCGCTGCGGGCGCGTCCGGCACGCCGCGGACCGTCAGGGTGATGCGCCCCTCCACCTGGCGGTCGGGGTCGTTGGTGACGTCCCGGACGAGGAAGCGCACGACCATCTGGCCGATGAAGCCGTCCGCCGGCGTCACGGTGACCGAGCTCGACGTCGCCGACGCGGTGCCGGAGCCGGGCGTCTCGACGACGGCGCCGACGACGCGCAGCGGGTCGGAGGGGAACGGGTTGCTCGCGTCGCGCAGGACGTCCACGGTGACCGGCCGGCCCTCGGCGGCGTCGTCGACCCGCCGGTCCAGCACGCGCGCGGTGGGCTGCTTGCTCGCGATCACCCGCAGGGGCACGACGACGTCCATGGAGCCGGCGCGGCCGTAGCCGAGCCGCAGGCCGAGCTGCCCGACGGTGCCCTTGGGCGCCGTGCGCTCGGCGGAGACGGTCAGCAGGCTGCCGTCGGAGACGGTCGCCACGAAGCCGGCCGGCACGGCGGACGACACCTGGTAGGAGTACCGCTCGGCGCCCGTCTGGCCGGTGGGGCCCTGCGTGAACGAGCGCAGGTCGACGGTGATGGGGGCGTCGCCCTGGCCCACGTCGATCGACGACGGCGTGAACGTCGGCGGGTGGTCGTCGAGCGCGTACACCTCGATCTGCAGCGTGATGACGGCCGTGCGCGCGGTCGCGTCGCCCGCGGCCTGCGCGTCGGTGACCGGCACCGTGATCGACGCGGGCCCCGCGTACCCGTCCTCCGCCGTGTAGGTCAGGGTGGTCGGGTTCTTGACGAGCGCGCTGCCCGGCGCGGCCTTCGTCGCGCTCACCGCCAGGGGGTCCGCGACGCTCGGGCTGCGCCCGGGGGCCACCTGCACCTGCTCGTCCAGCGGGATCTCGAGCGTCTCGCCCGAGGCGACGGACAGCGCCGGGGCGTTGCGCCGCGGCGTCGGCGGGAAGAAGCCGAGCGCGGGCACCGAGATGAAGGCGTACGAGCGGGCCGTCGTCTCCGTCTCGTTGAACAGCAGGTACGGCAGCGTCTGGGCGTGGTCGACGAGCGTGACGACCACCGTGCGGCCGTCCGGACCGACGCGCGCGACGTCCTGCACGGAGCGCGGGATCTCGATCCGCAGGTCGCTCGTCGGACCGCTCGGGTTCTGGGCGACCGCGAGCACGTCGACCGACACCTCGGTGAGGCCCAGGGTGTCCGCGGCCGGCACGACGACGTCGCGCGCGACCGGGGGCAGCACCGGCGCCTGCGGGTCGACGGTGACCGCCAGGACGCCGGTGTCGCTGCCGCCGCGGTCGTTGGCGGCCGTGTAGACGATCTGGAAGGTGCCGGCCTGCGCCGGCGCGACGACGCGGATGCGCCGGTCCTCGACGCGCGCCTCGACGCCCTCGGGGACCGTCAGCTCGTCGAGCAGGTGCAGCGTGTCGCCGGCGGAGTCGACGTCGTTCGCGAGGACGCGGACCTCGACGGTCTGGTTCGGGCGCACCGTCACCTGGTCGTCGCGCGCGACGACGGTCGCGGCCTCGGTGGGGCGCGGGCTGATGCCGACCCGCACGGTCGCGACGGCGCGCTGGCCGGTCCAGTCCTCCACCGCGTACGTGAACTCGTCGGTGCCGAGCGCGCCGGGCAGCGTGCGGTACTCGAGCCAGTCGGGGCCCTTGGCGGAGACGAAGCCCTTGGTGCCGGAGCGCGCCTCGCCCAGCAGCGTCACGCCGTCGCCGTCGGGGTCGATCCCGACCAGGGGCACGGAGATGCGCACGGTCTCACCGGCGAACACGCGCGCCGTGAGGTCCTTGGGCCGCGGCGGCTCCTTGGTCGACGCGTCGGACTCGTGCACGCGGATCGTCACCGTCGCGGCGGTCTCGTTCCCCGTCTCGTCGACGACGGCGAAGGTCGCGCGCGCCGTCAGCGGCCGGTTCGGCGCCTGGTACCGGAGCACGTCGCCGGAGACGAACATCAGCCCGTCCCCCGCCGCCAGGCCCTCGACCAGTGCGGGTCGCAGCTCGACGCGCCCGCCGTCGGGGTCGTACGCGGAGTCGAGCACGGGGATTGTCACGACCCCGCCCGTGCGTACGCTCGCCTCGACGTTCGGCACGACGGGCGGCTGCGACGACGACGACGGCGGCACCGGCTGCACGATGATCTGCCCCTCGGCGGACGCCGCGCCGTTGGAGACGGTGTACGTGAGGACGACCGGTCCCTCGAGCGTGCGGGTCGCCGAGAGCTGCACGAGCCGGTGCTCGAGCACCGCGATCTTGAGCCCCGCGCCCGCGGGCTGCTCGACCTGCTGGAGCACGAGCACGGACCCGGCCGGGTCGGAGTCGTTGGCGAGCGGGTCGACCGTCACCTCCCCGCCCGACGGCAGGAACGCCTGGTCGCGCACGGCGACCGGCGGCTGGACCTGGTCGGGCCACGGCAGGACGTCGATGCGGGCGAGGCCGGTCGCCTGCTGGGGCGCGACCGTCACGACGAACGAGACGTAGTAGACGCCCGGGCGCGGCGCCGCGAACGTGAAGCTCCCGCCCTGCAGGTCGGCCTCCACCACGCCTCCGACGACGTCGGAGACGGACGCGAGCCGGGGCGGCTCGGTCGAGCTCGACCGCACCGCGCCCAGCGGCTCCAGCGTGACGGGCTGGTCGGCGTACGTGACCGCGTGCACCGGGTCGATCTGCGGCGGCAGCGACCCCGCGGGGCGCACCTCGACGTCGACCTCGCCCGTCGTCTCGTGCGTGCCGTCCGAGACCGTGACCTCCACCGTGGTGCGGCCGAGCTCCGTGCCGTCGGCGCGGAACGTCAGCTGGCCGTCCTGGCGGAACCGCACCGTGCCGGCCTTCGGGTCCGCGGTGGCGCCCACGAGCAGGAGGTCGTCTCCGTCGGGGTCCTGGAAGTCCGCCAGGACGTCGTAGCGGGCCTGGCCCTGCTGCTCGACCTTGAACGACCCCGTGCGCACCTGCTGCGGGGGTCCGCCCTCGCCGTCGCGGGCCGTCAGCGTCACGGTGGCGGTGGAGGGCGCGCTCGTCCCCCGGCCGTCGTTGATCGTGTACGTGAAGGTCGCCGAGCCGCTGGCCCCGGGCTGCACGCGCACCTGCAGCGCGCGGCCGCCGTAGATCGGCTCGACCGTGCCGAAGTCCTCCGGCAGCGGGTCGAACTGGGAGACGACGAGGATGCCGCAGTCCGACGTCGAGTCGTTGTCGATGACCGGCAGGATCGTCGTGCGGCCGGGCCGCACGCCGTACGCGTCGTCGGCGGCCGTGGGCGGTGCCGACGACTCGCCGCACTCGGCCACGAGGTCCTGCGTGGTGTCCTGGGTGTCGGACTCCTCGGGCTCCTCGGTCGGCTCCTCCTCGGGCTGGATGTCGTCCCAGTTCGGCACGCGCAGCTCGGTGTCCTGCTGCGGCAGCCACAGGCGCCCCTGGAGCGTGTCGTTCAGCGCGACGACGGAGCGGTTGACGCGGAAGACGAGGGCGTCCTGCGTCGTCATCCCCGCCAGGTCCTGCACGACCGGGGCGGCGCCGTCGCACAGCCGCGCGTACGAGCCGGTGGGCGACGCCCAGGCGCCGTGCGCGCACGTGCCCACCTGGACCGGGGCAGCCGGGCGGCCGTCGCCGCGCGTCTCGTGGTCCACCCGGCTGCCGCCCGAGAGCGGCACCTCCATGAGGGCGGTGCGGCTCGCCACCAGCACGCGCGACGACGAGGGGCCCGGCTGCTGCAGCACGAGGTCGTCGCCGGGGAGCTCGACCGTGCCGTTCCGGGTCCGCAGGGTGCTGCCGGCCAGCACGACGGGCTCGTCGCCGACCGTCGTCAGCTGCTCGACGGGCCCGGCGCCGACCGAGCCGTCGGACGACGCCCGCGGGGCACCCGTCGACACGTCCACACGCGTCACCGCGCCGTCCGTCCCGACCGCGAACGCGACGCCGCTGCGGGCCACCACCGCGGCGCCGCCGGGCCCGACCGTCGCGTCGGGCGGGTCGTCTCCCACGCGCAGGCCGTCGAGCTGGGTGAACCCGCGGACCCAGACGCCGCCGTCCGCGTCCGCGAACGCCACGGTGCCCGCGGCCATGGAGACGTCCGTGCCGGGGGCCGGCACGCTGGTCGTCAGGGCGACGGTGGCGGGGTCGACGACCGAGACCGCGGACGGCTCGACGAGCAGCACGTCGGAGGCGTCCTGGAGCACGTCGAAGTCGCCGCCCTCGGTCACCAGGCCGGCGTTCAGCTCCTCCACCGCGGGGTTGTAGCGGCCGAGCTTGTGCGTCTGCGTCGCGGTGAGCCACACGGCGCCGTCGTTGAGGTCGACGCGCGCGAGCGGGAAGCCGGGGTTGATCAGCGCGAGGGTCGCGACGAGCGCGGGGACGGCGACCACCGCGGCCGTGGTCGTAACGCGCTGCCGGCGCCCGGACCACCACCTCACGACGCGCACCCCTGCGCCGGGGAGGTCGACAGCCGCCGGTCCGCCCGGACGATCGAGACCTCGACGCAGACCTCGCCGTCCCCCGCGTCGGCCGCGGGCACGGTGACGGTCGTCGTCGCGACGAGCGTCGGCTCCTGCACGCCGCTCGCGCGTCGCAGCGCCCACTCGTACTGGTCGCCCGCCTGCGGGTCGGGGTTGTCCCACGAGAAGACCACCGAGCCGTCGGCCTGGCGCTCGCCCGTGAGCGCGCGCGGAGCGGGCACGGCCTCGACGAGCGTGGGCGCGACCGAGAACTCGTCGCCGGGCCCCGGCTGCTCCTCACGCTGGCCGAGCGCGGCCGCCGTGACCCCGGCGACGGCGCCCAGCACGACGACGCCGGCGACGACCGCCGCGACGGTGCCCGACCGGCGGCTGCCGCGCGGCTGCTCCGGGTCGCCGGCCTCCGCCGGCCGCTCCGGCGCGACCACCAGGCCGACCGCGTCCTCGTCGACCGGGCCCGCCGTCGCCGGGGCCGGCGCCGCGGCGACCGGGTCCGGGGCCGGTGCCGGTCGGGGTGCGGGCACCTCGGGCGCCTCGGGCGCGATCGAGATCACCGGCCGGACGCGGGTGGCGTCCTCGTACTCCGTCGAGCGGGCGGGCGGCGCGGGGGCCGCGGCGTTCGGGTCGTGCGCGAGCTCCAGCGGCGTGACGGGCAGCCGGAGGTCCGCCTCGACGCGCTGGAACGCGAGCGCGACCTCGAGGGCGCTCGCCGGGCGCCGGGCGGGCACCTTCGCCATCCCGCGCTCGAAGAGCTCCTGCAGCCCGCGCGGGACGTCGTCGCGACCGGTGGGCGGCAGCGGGGACCGCTCGATGCGGGCCACGAGCTGTGCGGCGCTGTTGTCGCCGCCGGGCACCTCGAACGGCGTGCGTCCCGCCAGCACCGAGTAGACCGTCGCGACGAGGGAGTAGACGTCGGACCGCTCGTCGGCGCGCGGGTGCTCGCCCAGCGCCTCGGGGGGCGACCACGGGATCGACATGCCGACGGTCGCGTGCGAGCCGTGCCCGATCGTCGCGGCGATGCCGAAGTCGGTGAGCGCCGGCCACCCGAAGTCGGTGGTGAGGACGTTCGCGGGCTTGATGTCGCGGTGCAGGATGCCCGCGCGGTGCGCGGTCTCGACCGCCGAGGCGAGCCGCACGCCGACCCGCAGCGCCTCCGCGACCGAGATCCGCTCCTGCCGGTACCGCTCCGCGAGGCCGGGCCGCGCGCAGTACTCCATGACCAGGTACGGCCGGCCGTCCGGCGCGATGTCGGCGTGGTAGATCGTGACGATCGACGGGTGGTGCGACAGCTGGGCCATGAGGTCGGCCTCGGTCTGGAACGCGTACCGCAGGTCGTCGTCGAGATGCCCCGCGAGCAGCACCTTGACCGCGACCAGGCGCCGCGGGAGGTGCTGCTCGTAGAGGAAGACGTCGGCGAAGCCACCGAGGCCCAGGAGCTGGACGTGGTCGTACCCGGGCAGCCGGGGCGGGGTGGACGGTTCTCGGCGTGCGGTCACGACCCCCGCTCCACCGTGAACGTCACCCCGTCGCCGAGGTCCACGACCTCGTCGGGGTCGACGGCGCTCGGCTCGCCCGGCCGCAGCCGGCGCGCACCCGAGCTGGCGCGCGTGACGAACACGCCGTTCGTCGAGTCGAGGTCGGTCACCAGGACCTGCTCACCCTCGACCCGCACCTCGGCGTGCGTGCGCGAGATGTCCTGCTGCGGGCTGGGCACCGTCACGAGCCGGGGCAGCTCGCGGTTGGCCACCCGCTCGACCTGCGGCGCACGGCCGAGCAGCACCGGGCGGTCCACCTCGACGACGAGACCCGTGGAGAGCACGATCTGCGGCGGGCGGCGGCGCTGGGTGGGCATCGCGAACGGCCCGGGCACGGGGTCGGCCGTCCAGGTCGGCAGCTGCTCGCGGATGGCAGCCAGCTCCGACGAGAGCACGGTGAGCCCGTCGTGGTCGTCGGGCGACGCGCCCTCGACGGTGACCACGGGCGTCCCTCGAGGCGCGGACGCCGGCTCCTCGGGCAGCACCGCGTGAGCGGGCGGCGCCCAGCTCGGCGTGGCGTGCTCCTCGCGCGGCTCCGGGGCGACGGCCCACGGGCTCACCGGCGCCGGCTCCTCGTCGACCGCCGCGGGCGCGGCGGGTTCCGCCGGGACGTCCACCTCGTCGTCGTCCGGGACCAGCGGCACGAGCTCGGGCGCCTCGTCGTGCCCCGGCGGGACCGCCTCCGCGGCGGCCTCGCGCTCGTCCGTGGCGGACGGCGCGTCCGCCGGCACCGGCGCGGGCTCCGGGGGCCCCGGTGCGCCGTCCGGGTGGACGGGCTCGTCCAGCAGGTCCGGCACCTCGTGCTCGGGCTCGACCACCTCGTCCTCGGGCGCCGCGTCGTACGCGGGCACGAGCGCGAGGACGGGCGCGGCCCCGGCACCCGTGCGGCCGCCGGGCGCGGCGGCGAGCGGCAGGGCTCCGCTGTCCAGGCCCGCCTCGTCGTCCTGGAGCAGCGACATCTGCACGACGTCGACGGGCACGACGCCGTCGGCGACCGGCCACCACGTCGCCTCGTCGCCCGGCGTCGCGCCGACGACGCGCACCGCGAACGCGTCCGCGTCGTCCACGACGCGCTCGGACCACGTGCTCACCTCGCCGGAGCGCACGACCTCGGTCCCGGAGGCGGTCTCGACGATGACCTCGACCGGCCCGCGCACCGCGAGGTGGACCCGCCGTGCCGCGACCGACACGAGCGCGAACGGGGGCAGGCCACGGAAGCCGTCGCGGACGAGGACCCCGAGCGCACCGACCACGCCGTCCGCGCCGGCCTCCCAGAGGCTCAGCACGACGTCGGGCGCGGCCTCGGGCCCGACGACGGCGACGAGACCGGGCGTCACGACGCCGGTCCACGTGCCGGAGGTGTACTGCGGGACCCCCATCACCACTCCTCTCGCGGCGCGGGCCGCTCGGCCTCGGCCCGTCGGTGCCGGCGGCCCGCCGCCTCGTCCTCGCCGGAGCGGCGCGCGCGCGGCACGGTGGCACCGTTGAGCATCTCGTCCCACAGGTGCGGCGTGAGCTCGCCGCCCCGGGGCACCGTGATGTGCACGTCGTCGCGGGCGCCGGCGGTCGCGACGTCGACGACGACCGCGCTGACGTTGTCCCGCGCGCCGTGCGCGACGGCGCGCTCGACGAGCTCCGACGCCGCGTCCTGGGCGTCGGAGGTGCCCGCGAGCACCTCCGCCAGCTGGTCCACGGTGAGCTCGCGCGTGAGGCCGTCGGTGCAGATGAGCAGCCGCTCGCCGACCGCGGCCGGCAGCAGCCAGTAGTCCGGCTCGGGCTCGCCGCCCGTGCCGAGGGCGCGGGTGAGCACGTGCCGCTCGGGGTGGCGCTCCGCGTCGGCGGGGTCGAGCCGGCCGGCCTCGATGAGCTCCTGGACGACGGAGTGGTCGACGCTGACCTGGTGCAGGTCGCCGTCCGCCCAGCGGTACACCCGCGAGTCGCCGAGGTTGAAGACGAGCCAGTACATGCCGCCGTCGTGCTCGGTGACGGCGACGCCCGAGACCGTCGTCCCGCCCTGCCGCCCGCCGGTGAACTCCGCCCGGATGCGCGTGGCGGTGCGCTCGAAGCACGCGTGCACGTCGTCGGCGGTGGCGGTGCGCATCCCCGCCAGCTGCGCGAACTCCTCGACGGCGATCCGGCTCGCGAGGTCGCCCGCGTCGTGCCCGCCCATGCCGTCGGCGACGAGGAACACCGGCGGGTACGCCAGGAGGGCGTCCTCGTTGACGTCGCGCACACGCCCGCGGTCGGTGGCCGACCCCCATGACGTCCGCACGACGCGCTCCCCTGTCCGTCGGTCCTGTCGAGGACCCCTCGGTCCCCGTCCTACTTCGGCGCTCATGGTGCCTCACCTGAGCGCAGATCCCCACATCCCGCCCGCGTGCCGGGCCGCCGGGTGCGGATCGGGCCCGCGGCGGGCGTCCCGTCACCCGGACGGGACGCCCCGGCGGCCCGCTGTCACCCGAAGGGTGCTGACGGCGGCGGACGAGCGGCTCCTAGAGTGGCGTTCCGGTTCCGGCAGGGGGACGCACAGCCGACCGACGCGCGCCCGGGAGCCGCCATGAGACGTACCGACGCGGGCCCGGCCCGCCGGCCGCCGCGCACCGCCCGGCGCCCGCGCACGCTGGTCGGCCTCCTCGCGCTCGTCGTCGCCGCCGCGCTCGCGCCGCCGGTGCCGGCCGCCGCGGCACCGGGCGCCACGGTCGCGGTCGTCACCTCGACGCTCCGCCAGCAGCAGAGCCCGTACGCGGGCCTGCCGATCGAGGTGAGCCTGTCCGGCGTGAGCGCCCACCAGGTCCTGCGCCTGGAGCTCACGACATCCCGCGTCACGGCCCACGGGCTGGGCGAGGTCGCGCTGAGCGCCGGGCAGAAGCGGTGGGCGGGGCGCACGCCGTGGGCGGTCGCCCGCGCCGACATGCCGGTCGGCTCGTCGTGGACCCTGACGGCGAGCGTGCTCCAGGCCACGACGGTCGGGCGCTCCACGACGTACGCGCTCGTGTCGAGCGCCACCCGGTCCGGCACGGTCCGCGCCGCCGAGGTCCCGCGCGTGACGGCCTCCGCCACCACGCTCACCAAGAACGCGACACGGTGCTCGTCGGTCCGCTGGACCGTGAAGGTCGCCGGCCTCGACGGGTCGGGGACGCAGACGCTGTCGGCGCGCCTCACCCGCGGGTCCACGTCGTACGGGACCTCCCTCGCCCGTCCCGTGAACGGGGCGAACACCCTCACCTTCCCGACCTGCTCGGCCTGGCCCGCCGTCGGCAAGTGGCGCGCCACCGTGACCGTCGCGGTCAGCGGGGGGCCATCGGCGCGGGCCGCGGCCCTCCTCAAGGTCCGCACGACACCGGTGCCGACGATCACGCACGTCGAGGGCAGCAGGGCACGGTCCGGCAAGCGCACCGTGGACGGCTACGCCGCACCGCTCGGGGACACGGCCGGGCTGCCGGTGCGCCTCTACTACCGGGCGGAGGGGGCTCGCTCGTACCGGCACGTCGCGACGGTCCGGCTCGACCGCAACGGGCGCTTCTCCTACCGCACGTCGGCGGTCTTCACCGGGCGCGTCTACGCCGTCATGCCCGCCTCCGCCTACACCGCGGCGGCGCGCTCCGCGACCTTCGTCGTCCGCGCCTCCGACCTGTGAGCCGCGCGGCGCGGCTCCGGACCCGCTCGGCCTAGATGCCGAGCTGGTACACGCCCCAGTAGGCGAGCACGACCAGCAGCAGGCTGGAGCAGACGACGACGGTCCACATCGCGACCGAGCGCAGCACGCCGGGCGCCACGACGCCGCCGTCGAGGTGCACCGAGCGCACGCGCTGCACCAGGAGCACGCCCACCACGACCACGGCGATGCCGACGGCCCGCACGAGCAGCCAGCCCCCGGTGACGATCACGTCGTTGCGCTGGTAGTCGAGGGCGAGCCGGCCGATCGACACGAGGTACCACGCCAGCGCGACGACCGTGAGGATCGATCCCGCCCCCAGGCCCGCGAGCCCGAGCGCGGTGCCGGGGGCGAAGCGCCGCGCGGGCGTCGTCGCCGCGGACCTCCGACGCCGCAGCAGCTCGCCCAGCCGCCCCACCGCCACAGCCAGGCCCGCCACCACGACCAGGCCGCTCGCCACGACGATCCCGAGGATCATGACGACGCCGTCGCTGAGCCAGCGCGGCATCGGGACCGGCTGCGCGAGGTAGGTCTGGTGGGGCTGCGCGCCGGCGATGACCGGCTCGGCGCCGGCCGTGCCCGGCAGGCCGAGGACCCAGCCGGACACGTCGCGCAGGAACTCCGGCAGCACGTCCCCGTGCACCCGGATGCCGTGGTTCGCGCCCTCGTAGTACCGCACGGTGGTGCCCGCGCCGCCCGCGACCGCCGTGTCGCGCAGCACCTGCTCCGCACCCTGGACCGTCGGCATGGACGAGTCGCCGGTGCCGTAGACGACGAGGACGGGCTGGCGCATGCGCCGCTGGTAGGGCGTGACGTCGAAGTCCGCGTACTCGAACCCGCCGCCCGGCAGCGCGCCGACCGCGCGCGGGATCGCGCGGAACACCCCGCGGGGCACGCCGGTGTTGCGCAGGTAGGAGTCGACCGCGAACGCGGCCTGCTCGCGGGGCGGGACCACCGGCGCGGAGACGAGCACGACGAACGCGAGGCGCTGGTCCTCGGCGGCCATGACGGGTGCGATCCAGCCGCCCTCGCTCTCCGCGTAGATGCCCACGCGGTCCGGGTCGACCGCGGGCAGGGTGCGCGCCAGCTCGACGGAGCGCTCGTAGTCGGCGGCCATCGCGACGTAGTCCCGGTGGCTCGTCGTGTACGTGTCGAGCCGCTTGTCGGGGACGATCGTCACGATGCCGTGCGACGCGAACGAGCGCGCCTGCGCGACGAAGGCCCGCGAGAACTTGCCCGTCCCGGCGCCGTGCACGAAGACGACGGCGGGCAGCGACCGCCCGGCGCCCACGGGCTCGGTGATCTGCGCCTGCACGGTGGCGCCGTCGAGCGGCACCTCGACGACGCGCTGACGCACCTCGTAGTCGCCCAGCCGCGGCGCGCCCGTGATGGCGGTCGACGGCGAGGTCGACAGGAGCGGGTCGCTCATCGGCGCCGGGTCCCACGCGGGGCCCAGCACGGCGCCGATCATGGCCAGGACGACGACGCCGAGCGCGGTGCTGGCGACGACGCCGTAGGGCCGCTCGACCAGCCGCTGCGTGCGGTGGGCGACGACCTGGGTGAGCCGGCGCCGCGGCCGCGGCCGCTCGGCGTGCGCGTCCGGCCCGCCCGCCTCGACGACCTGCTGCGGGTCGTCCAGCGCGTCGCTCGTCCGGTCGGTGCCCGGCGTCCTGGGTGCGGCCACTAGAACCCCAGCCGGCCGAGCTGCTTCGGGTCGCGCTGCCAGTCCTTGGCCACCTTGACGTGCAGGTCCAGGTACACGCGGGCGCCGAGGAGCGCCTCGATGCCGCGCCGGGCGGCCACGCCGACCTCGCGCAGCCGCGCCCCGCCCTTGCCGATGACGATGGCCTTCTGGCTGTCCCGCTCGACGAACAGGTGGACGCGCACGTCGAGCATCGGCGGGGCGTCGGGCCGCACGGGCTCGCGCGGGACGATCTCCTCGACCACGACCGCGAGCGAGTGCGGGAGCTCGTCGCGCACGCCCTCGAGCGCCGCCTCGCGCACGAGCTCGGCGACCATGACGCTCTCCGGCTCGTCGGTGAGCTCGCCCTCCGGGTACAGCGCGGGCCCCTCGGGCAGGTGCGAGACGAGCACGTCCGCGAGCACGTCGACCTGGTAGCCCGCGTCGGCCGACACCGGCACGATGTCCGCCCACTCGCCGAGGCCGTCCACCGCGAGCAGCTGCTCCGCGAGCCGGCCCTTCGGCACGAGGTCCGTCTTCGTCACGACCGCGACGACCGGGGTGCCGCGCCCGTCGCGCGCGAGCTCGCGCAGCTGCTCGGCGATGAACCGGTCCCCCGGCCCGATCTTCTGGTCGGCCGGCAGGCAGAAGCCCACCACGTCGACCTCGGTGAGCGTGTCCTTGACGAGGTCGTTGAGGCGCTCGCCGAGCAGCGTCCGCGGGCGGTGCAGCCCGGGCGTGTCGACGAGCACCAGCTGCGCGTCCTCACGGTGCACGATGCCGCGCACGGTGTGCCGGGTGGTCTGGGGACGCCCCGACGTGATCGCGACCTTCTGGCCGACGAGCGCGTTGGTCAGCGTGGACTTGCCGGCGTTGGGGCGGCCGACGAAGCAGGCGAAGCCGGAACGGTGGGCGGTCATCGGGCGGCTCCGTGCGTGGTGGTCCGGGTGTCGTCGGCGGGCTCGTCGGCCTCGACGCGGCTGACGACGAGGGTCGACAGCCGCCGGCGGCGGCCCTCGACCGAGTCGGCGACGAGGCGCAGGCCGTGGATCTCGCCGGCCGAGCCCGGCAGGGGCACCTTGCCCAGGGCCTTCGCCAGCAGCCCGCCGGCGCTGTCCACGTCCTCGTCGTCGACCTCGAGCCCGAACAGCTCGCCGAGCTCGTCGCGCGAGAAGCGCGCGGGGACGCGGTACCGGCCGTCGCCGAGGTCCTCGACGACGGGCGCGCTCGGGTCGTGCTCGTCGGTCAGCTCCCCGACCAGCTCCTCGATCGCGTCCTCGATCGTCACGAGGCCGGCCACGCCGCCGTACTCGTCGACGACGATCGCGATGTGCGAGGCGCCGGCCTGGAGCTCGCGCAGCAGGTCGTCCACGGGCTTGGACTCGGGGACGAACACCGCCGGGCGCGCGAGTGCCGACGCGGGCGCCGCGAGCACGGCCTCGAGCGGCTCCCGCTCCCCCGGCTCCAGGCGCAGGCGCGCGACGAGGTCCTTGAGGTACACGACGCCGAGCAGCTCGTCCACGCTGTCGCCGACCACGGGCACGCGGGAGTAGCCGGAGCGCAGCAGCAGCGCCAGGACCTTGCGGGCGGGCGTGTCGGCGTGCGTCGTCACCATGTCGGTGCGCGGCACCATGACCTCGCGCGTCAGGGTGTCGCCGAGCTCGAAGACGGAGCGGAACATCTCGCGCTCGTCGTCCTCGATGGCGTCGGACTCGCTCACGCGCGCGACCATGTCGCGCAGCTCGTCCTCGTCCTCGTCGCTCGTGCTGCCGGCACCGGCCCGCGACGTGCGCCCGACGCCGCCGGCCAGGGCCGTCACGGCCAGCAGGGGGCCGGACAGCAGCGACAGGGTCTGGACGGGGCGGCGGCGGCCCAGCGTGCGCGGGCTGACCCGCACGAGCAGGAAGGCGACGACGCCGCACACGGCGACCGAGACCAGCAGCACGCCCCACCACGGCAGGCTCCCGGCGCCGACGACCAGGACGATGCACACCGTCGCCACCATCTCGGCGAGCAGGCGGACGAACGACGCCGCGGCGGCGACGTGCGCCGGGTGCTCGACGAGCCGGCGGACCCGGTCGGCGGATGCGTGCCGCGCAGCGGCCAGCTCGGCTGCCGCGGCGCGGGGAACGCGGAGCACGGCGACCTCGCCGGCCGACAGCGCGGCGGCCGCCACGATGGCGACGAGCGCCACCACGACGAGCAGCGGGACGGGCACCTCGGTCACCGGGTCCTCACCTGCCGGCGAGGAAGGTGAGGAGCAGCCGCCGCTGCAGGGCGAACATCTCCTTCTCCTCCTCCGGCTCGGCGTGGTCGTAGCCGAGCAGGTGCAGGATGCCGTGGGTGGTCAGGAGCAGCAGCTCCTCGGCCGTGGAGTGTCCCGCGGCGACGGCCTGCCGGGCGGCCACCTCCGGGCACAGCACCACGTCGCCGAGCAGGCCGGCCGGCGTGACCTCGCCGTCGCGCCCGGGACGCAGCTCGTCCATGGGGAACGACAGGACGTCGGTCGGCCCGGGCTCGTCCATCCACCGGACGTGCAGCTCGGTCATCACGTCCGGCTCCACGAGCAGGATCGACAGGTCCGTCTGCGGGTGCACGTGCATCTCGTCCAGCACGTAGCGGGCGAGCGCGGCGAACTCCGCCTCGTCCGCCTCGTACCCCGACTCGTTGTTGACCTCGATGCTCAACGGGTCAGCTCCTGTCCCAGCGCGCGTACGCGTCGATGATGTCGCTCACGAGCCGGTGCCGGACCACGTCCGCCGAGCTGAGCCGGCAGAACTCGACGTCGTCGACGCCCGCGAGGATCTGCTCGACCACCCGCAGGCCCGAGGTCGTGCCCGAGGGCAGGTCGACCTGCGTGACGTCGCCGGTGACGACCACCTTGGAGCCGAAGCCCAGGCGCGTGAGGAACATCTTCATCTGCTCGACCGACGTGTTCTGCGCCTCGTCGAGGATGATGAACGAGTCGTTCAGGGTGCGGCCGCGCATGTAGGCGAGCGGCGCCACCTCGACGGTGCCGGCCTCCATCAGCCGCGGGATCGACTCCGGGTCCACCATGTCGTGCAGCGCGTCGTACAGCGGCCGCAGGTAGGGGTCGATCTTGTCGGCGAGCGTGCCGGGCAGGAAGCCCAGCCGCTCGCCGGCCTCGACGGCCGGGCGGGTGAGGACGATCCGGTTCACGGTGCGGTCCTGCAGGGCCTGCACCGCCTTCGCCATCGCCAGGTACGTCTTGCCGGTGCCCGCGGGTCCGATGCCGAACGTGACGGTGTGCCGGTCGATCGCGTCGACGTACTCCTTCTGGCCGGCCGTCTTCGGCCGGATCGTGCGGCCGCGCCCGGACAGGATGTTGAAGGTCAGCACGTCGGCCGGCCGCGCGGACGACCCGGCGGACGTGAGCATCGCGACGGAGCGGCGCACCACGTCGGGGGTCAGGGCGGTGCCGGCGGACGCGACCTCGATGAGCTCGTCGATCAGCCGCGTGACGAGAGCGACGTCGCCGGCCGGCCCGGCGAGCCGGAACTCGTTGCCGCGCACGTGCACGTCGACGGTCGTGAAGCCGTCCTCGATGGCGCGCAGGACCTCGTCACGGAGGCCGAGGAGCTCGACCATGCGCACGTCGTCCGGGACGGAGATGCGGTGCTCGACCCGCGCGTGCGAGGTGCCTGCCCCGGACGGGCGGCCCGCGGAGGGTGCGGTGCTGGACTCGGCCATGTGCTCGGCGTTCGCCGTAGCTCCTTCGTGTCGTCGTGCGGGCGCGTTCGCCCGGCCCGCGTGCTCAGTCTACCGACGCCCTCCGACGCGGCCCGACCTCATTGCCAGCGCCCGAGCCGCTGCGCGAGCAGCCCGAGCGCCACCGGCCCGGCCGTCGACGTCCGCAGGACGTGCGGGCCCAGGCGCACCGCCACGGCGCCCGCCGCGACGAGCCGGTCCAGCTCGGCGTCGGAGATGCCGCCCTCGGGCCCGACGACGACGAGGCACGGACCCGCCGCGGGCAGGCCCACCTCGGCGATCGGCCGGCTCGCCTGCTCGTGCAGGACGAGCGCCGCCCCGCCCGCGGCGACGACGTCGCCCACCCGGCGCGCGAGCCCGGCCGTGTCCACCGACGTCTCGACGAGGGGCACGCGCGCGCGGCGCGACTGCTTGGCGGCGGCGCGCACCGTGCCGAGCCACCGCGCGCGGCTCTTGGCCGCCCGGTCCCCGCGCCACACGACGATGGACCTGTCGGCCTGCCAGGGCACGACCACGTCGACGCCGACCTCGGTCGCCGCCTCGATCGCGAGCTCGTCCCGGTCGCCCTTGGCCAGCGCCTGCACCAGGACCAGCGGTACGGCGGGCTCGGGCTCGACGAGCCGCTCGACGACGTCGAGCAGCACGCCGTCGGCCGTGACGGCCCGGACGGTCGAGACCAGCCGGACGCCGGCGCCGTCCACGACGTCCACGCGCTCGCCCGGGCTGCGCCGCTGGACCACGCCGGCGTGCCGCCCCTCGGTGCCGTCGAGCAGGTACGTCCCGCCGGCGTCGACGGACCCGAGCGTGCCGGGCTCGGCGAGGAACACGGGCGCGCTCACGCGCCCGCCCCGACCGTCGCCGTCACCGCGTCAGCGCCCCGCGAGCTTGTCGCGGAGCTTGCCGAAGACGCCGCCGTGCGAGGCGCCCAGCCGCGCGTCGGGGCGCTCCTCGCCGCGCAGGGAGGCGAGGCGGCGCAGCAGCTCCGCCTGCTCGTCGTCGAGCGCCGTGGGCACCGTGACGTCCACGTGCACGTGCAGGTCGCCGCGCCCGCCCACGTGCAGGTGCCCGACGCCGAGCCCCTTGAGCGTCACCACCTGCGCGGGCTGGGTGCCGGGGCGCAGGTCGACCTCCTGCGGGCCGTCGAGCGTGTCGAGCGTGAGCACGGTGCCCAGCGCCGCGGCCGTCATCGGCACCTCGAGGGTGGCGTGCAGGTCGTCGCCCTCGCGCACGAAGGTCGGGTGCCGGCGCTCGCGGACCTCCAGGTACACGTCACCGGGCGGACCGCCGGCCGGGCCGACCTCGCCCTGGCCGGTCAGCTTGATGCGCGTCCCCGTGTCGACGCCCGCGGGCACGTCGACCTGCAGGGTGCGCCGCGAGCGGACGCGCCCCTCGCCGGAGCAGTCCGGGCACGGCTCGGGGATGACGGTGCCGAACCCGTGGCACGCGGGGCACGGCTGCGTCGTCATCACCTGGCCGAGGAACGAGCGGGCGACGCGCTGCACGTTGCCGCGCCCGCCGCAGACCTCGCACGTGCGCGGGGACGTGCCCGGGCGGCAGCACGAGCCGGAGCACGTCGGGCACACGACGGCCGTGTCGACCGGCACCTCGCGGTGCGTGCCGAACGTGACGTCGGCGAGGTCGAGGTCGATCCGGACGAGGGCGTCCTGCCCGCGGCGCGCCCGCGGGATGGGGCCGCGCGCCGCGCTCGCGCCGGCGGCCGCGCCGAAGAACGTCTCGAAGATGTCCTGGAAGCCGAAGCCGCCGCCCGCGCCGCCGCCGGGCGACGAGGGGTCGGCGCCGAGGTCGTACGCCCGGCGCTTGTCCGGGTTGCCCAGCACCTCGTACGCGCGCGAGACGTCCTTGAACCGCTCCTCGGCGGCCGGGTCGGCGCCCGCCACGTCCGGGTGGTGCTCGCGCGCCAGCTTCCGGTACGCCTTCTTGATCTGCTCGGGCGTCGCGTCGCGCGGCACGCCGAGCACCTCGTAGTAGTCGCTCACAGGTCTCGCTTCCGCAGTGCGTGAGGTCGGTCGGGCTGGAGGCACGTGGTCGGGAGGCGGTGGGCCGTGGTGCCGGCGCTCGCGCCGGACGCCCCGCGGGCGCGCCTCACCCGGCCAGGATCCGGGTCAGGTAGCGGGCGACCGCCCGGACGGCCGACATCGTGCCCGGGTAGTCCATGCGCAGGGGGCCGATGGCGCCGATGCGGGCGACGGACGAGCCGCTCTCGTCGCCGTACCCCGTCGTGACGAAGCTCGTCTCGACGAGGCCGTCGTGGCCCGTCTCCCGGCCGATGCGCACCGCGACGGGCGCCTGGTCCTCGGCCATCTCGGTCAGCAGGCGCAGCAGCACGACCTGCTCCTCGAGCGCCTCGAGCACCGGGCCCAGCGAGCGCGCGAAGTCGACGCCGGTGCGTGCGAGGTTCGCGGTGCCCGCGAGCACGACGCGCTCCTCGCTCTCCTGCGCCAGCGTCTGCTCGATCAGCTCGACGACCGACCGCACGAACGGCCGGTCGGCCGGCTCGAACCCCTGCTCGACATCGGCCAGCGCGGTGCGCAGCTCGGTGAGCCGGCGTCCGGCGGCGCCCACGTTGAGGCGCGCGCGCAGCACCGCGACCACCGAGGGGTCCACCTCGGCCGCGGCCTCGACGGTGCGCTGCTCGACGCGTCCGGTGTCGGTGATGAGGACGACGAGGACCTGGCGGGGGCCCACCGGGACGAGCTCGATGTGCCGCAGCGCCGAGCGCCGCAGCGACGGGTACTGCACCACGGCGACCTGCTGGGTGAGCTGGGCGATGAGCCGGACCGCGCGGTCCACCACGTCGTCGAGGTCCACCGCGTTCTCGAGGAACACGGCGATCGCCCGCCGCTCGGCGCCCGACAGCGGCTTGACGGTGGACAGCTGGTCGACGAAGACGCGGTAGCCCTTGTCCGTCGGCACACGGCCGGCCGACGTGTGCGGCTGCGCGATGAAGCCGGCGTCCTCGAGGGCCGCCATGTCGTTGCGGATCGTCGCGGGCGACACGCCCAGGGAGTGCCGCTCCACGAGGGCGCGCGAGCCCACGGGCTCGCTCGTCGCCACGTAGTCCTCGACGATGGCCCGGAGCACGTCGAGCCGTCGGTCGTCGCCCATCGTCGCCTCCTGCCTCGTCCGCGCGGCCCGCCTCCGCGCCGCGCGGGGGGCCGCCTCGCCCGGGGTGCCGAGCACGGGAACTCGATAGCACTCCCCCGGTCCGAGTGCCAATCCTACGCCGCCGGCGCCCGCGCGCGGGTCGCCGAGCCGGTGCGGGCGACGCG
>NZ_HE978588.1:2221665-2223443 GCF_000312005.1 Cellulomonas massiliensis JC225 | reverse complement strand
GCCGGCCCCGCGGGCCGCGCGCCTAGGGTGCGTGCCGTGACCCACGACCGCTACGGCGCCGACGTGCTCGGCGGCTCCCCGACCGCCCACCACCGCGCGCCGCGGACCTCGCGTCCCCAGCCGGCCGAGCGCGACCTCGTCGTCGAGGAGGTCACGACGGGCTGGGTCGGCGCGGTCGTGCGCGTCGAGAAGTCCGGCGGCCAGCACGTGGTCGTGCTGGAGGACCGCCGGGGCCGGACCCGCTCCTTCCCGCTCGGCCCGGGGTTCTGGGTCGACGGCGAGCCGGTCGTGCTGACGCCGCCGGTCCGCGCCACGGCGCCCGCGCGCCCGACGCGCACCGCGTCGGGCTCCGTGGCCGTGCCGGACGCGCCCGCGCGGGTCGCCCGCGGGAGCCGGATCTGGGTGGAGGGCCGTCACGACGCCGAGCTCGTCGAGAAGGTGTGGGGCGACGACCTGCGCGTCGAGGGCGTCGTCGTCGAGCCCCTCGACGGCATCGACCACCTCGCGGACGAGCTCCGGGCGTTCGCGCCCACGCCCGAGCGGCGCGTCGGGGTGCTCGTCGACCACCTCGTCGCCGGCTCCAAGGAGAGCCGGATCGCGGACGAGGTGCTCCGGGCGCACCCCCGGGGCAGCGTCCTCATCCTGGGGCACCCGTACGTCGACGTCTGGCAGGCCGTCCGGCCCGAGCGCCTCGGGCTGGGCGCGTGGCCGACCATCGCCCGGGGCACGGAGTGGAAGGTGGGGGTGCTGCGCGAGCTCGGCTGGCCCGCCGACGACCACGCCGACGTCGCGCGCGCCTGGCAGCGCATCCTGCGCAGCGTGCGCAGCTACGCCGACCTGGAGCCGAGCCTGCTCGGCCGGGTCGAGGAGCTCATCGACTTCGTCACCGCCTGACCGGCCCGTCAGGGCGCGATCGGTTCCCCGAGCAGCCGCCGGTAGAAGTAGGCGGCGGCCAGCAGGACGACCGGCACGGCCACGACGAGACCGACGCCGCACGCGAGCGCGCCGGCGAGCAGGATCGCGTAGCACAGCAGCAGGAACAGGATCGTGGGGCCGAGGTTCGCCCGGACGAGCTCCACGCTCGAGCGCACGGCGTCGACGGCCTCCAGCCCCTTGTCGATGACGAAGTACAGCGTGAAGAACAGGAAGATGTTCACCGCGAGCTGCAGCAGCGTCCCGAGCACGGGGACCCAGGCGACGAACGAGACGACGATGTTGATGCCGGCGACGAGCAGGATGGCGACCACGAGGCGCCCGAACCCGGAGAAGTCGAAGAAGTCGCCGATCCCGACGCGCCGCCCGTAGGTGACCTTGAGGGCCGCGCGCACGAACACCGCCTGCACGACGGAGCCGAGCACCCACAGGAACGCCCCGAACAGCACGAGGCTCAGCGAGAACCCGAAGCCGACGGGACCGCGCACGGACCCGTCGGGGTTGGTCGGGAGCACGCTCGCGAACCCGCCGAACAGCAGGGACACCAGCGCCAGCACCGCGAGCGAGATGACGAACCACAGGAACCCGGCGCCGACGAACACGCCGCCGTTCTGCGTGAACTTCGCCCAGCCCCACGACAGCGCCTCGCCGATCGGCGTCTGGGCGCTGGCCGGGGCGGCGTAGGCGCCGCCGGGCGGCGGGACGGCGCCGGGACCGGGACCGCCGACGTCGTACCGGCCGTCGTTCGGCGGCCCGTACGCCGTGCTCGGCGGGACGTCCGCGCCCGCGAGCGGAGGGACCGCCCCCACGGGCGGCACCGCGGCGCCGGGGCCCGCGGCGGGCGG
>NZ_HE978588.1:2212040-2221006 GCF_000312005.1 Cellulomonas massiliensis JC225 | reverse complement strand
GGCACCGCGGACCCGGGGGCCGGCGCGCCGGCGGCGTCGCCACCCGGCGTCGGCTCGTCCTCGCGCGGCGGCGTCCCGCCAGGGTTCTCGCTCATCTGCGCAGACCTCCCCTGGGTCACGCCTGCCCGCGGGTCGAGCCGCCGTGCGCGCCCGGGACGACCGAATCGGAGGGATCGTCCCGGTGTCAAGACCCTGCGGCGCGCCACCGCGCCCACGGTCGTCTGCGCGCGGCGGTGCCGCGACGTCCCCCGAACGGGTCGACCGCGTGAAAACCACCCGATGAAATCGGGGCAGACCGGGCATCGCAGGTCGCCCCGACCACTACTGTGTGGGCCGTGACCGAGCCTCAGAACCCCAGCCAGCCCCAGCCGCACGAGCCGGGGCAGCCGTACGGGCAGCAGCCGTACGTCCAGCAGCCCTCCCCCGCGCAGCCCGGCGCGCCGCTGTCGCAGCAGGACGAGAAGACGTGGGCGATCCTCAGCCACGTCGGCGGCCTGCTCTTCAGCTTCGTGGCGCCGCTCATCATCTGGCTCGTCTTCCGGGGCCGTGGGCCCTACCTGGAGGACCAGGCCAAGGAGGCGCTCAACTTCCAGATCACGCTGCTCATCGTGTACGTCGCGGGCTCGATCCTCTCCGTGATCGGCATCGGCCTGCTGATCCTCCTGGCCGCCTGGGTCGCCGCGCTCGTGTTCGGCATCCTCGCCGCCGTCGCCGCGAGCCGCTTCGAGTGGTACCGCTACCCGGTGACGCTGCGCCTCGTGAAGTGACGCCCGCGTCCCGTTGACCGTCGACGGCGCGCACCCGGTGACCGGGTGCGCGCCGTCGTCCGTCCCGGACCTGCCGCGTCCGCCCGCGTCGCCGTAGGCTGGACCCGTGCCGTCGTCGCTGGACCTGCCCGCACCCGCCTGGGGACTGCCCGAGGCGCCCCGGCCCGTGCCCGGCCCCGTCGACGCCCGCACCGACGAGCAGCGCCGCCGCCGTGCGATCGCCCGCCGGCACCCGCGCCCGCGGCCGACGGCGACCCGCGCGACGCAGACCGTGGTCCCGCGCACCACGTGGCTGGACCGGGCCCTCGCGACGGTCGCGCACCTCGTGCCCGTGTTCGCGCTCGGCTTCCTCGCCCCGCTCGGCGTCTGGCTGCTGGCCCGCGGCCGCGGCCCCTACGTCGAGCAGCACGCCCGCGAGGCGCTCAACCTGCAGCTGACGCTGCTCGGCGCCTACGTCCTCGCGTGGGTGCTCGTCGTCCAGTCGTGGTGGTTCCTCGTCCTCGTCGGCGCGGTGTGGCTCGCGCAGGTGGGCCTCGGCGTCGTCGCGACCGCGGCCGCCGCGCGCGGCGAGCTCTACCGCTACCCGGTGAGCCTGCGCCTCGTGCGCTGACCGCCGCCCGCCGGCCCGGCCCGGCGCGTCAGGCGACGAGCGCGCGCACCACCGCGTCGGCCAGCAGGCGGCCGCGTCGCGTCAGCCGCAGCCGCGGGTCGGTGCGGTCGAGCGCCGCGCGCCCGTCGACGAGCCCGTCGGCGACGAGGCCGGCGACGGCCCGGCGCCCCGAGGACGGCAGCTCGGCGACGGGCAGGCCCTGCGCCAGCCGCACGCCCAGCATGACGCGCTCGAGGTCGGCCGCGTCACCCGAGACGAGCTCGCGGCCCGCCGCCGGGCTGAGCCCCCGGCCCAGCCGGTCGGCGTACGCCCGGGGGTGCTTGACGTTCCACCAGCGCACCCCGCCGACGTGGCTGTGGGCGCCGGGACCGACGCCCCACCAGTCGTCCCCGCGCCAGTAGCCGAGGTTGTGCCGGCAGCGGTCGTCCGGCGTGCGCGCCCAGTTGCTCACCTCGTACCAGGTGAGCCCCGCGGCGGCAAGCAGCTCGTCCGCGAGCTCGTACTTCGCCGCCTCGTCGTCGGGGTCCGGCGTGGGCAGCTCGCCGCGCCGGACCTGGACGGCCATGCGGGTGCCCTGCTCGACGACGAGCGCGTACGCCGAGACGTGGTCGACGCCCGTGGCGAGCGCCGCCTCCAGCGACGTGCGCCAGTCGTCGAGCGACTCCCCCGGCGTGCCGTAGATGAGGTCGAGCGAGACCTTCAGGCCCGCGTCGCGGGCCCACCGCACGACGTCCGGGACGCGGCGGGGGTCGTGCGTGCGGTCGAGCGTCGCGAGGACGTGCCCGACGGCGGACTGCATGCCGAACGACACGCGCGTGAAGCCGCCGGCCGCCAGCGCGGCGAGCGACTCGGGCGTCACCGAGTCCGGGTTCGCCTCGGTCGTCACCTCCACGTCGTCGGCCAGCCCCCACGCGTCGCGCACGCCGGCGAGCAGGCGGACGAGGTCGCCGGACGGCAGCACGGTGGGCGTGCCGCCCCCGACGAAGACCGTCTCCACCGGCCGCTGGGGCAGGCCGGCGTCCGCGAGCACGCGCCGCGCGAGCCGCACCTCGGCCAGCGCGGTGTCGGCGTACGACGCCTGGCTCGCGCCGCCGCCCAGCTCGGTCGCCGTGTAGGTGTTGAAGTCGCAGTACCCGCAGCGGACGGTGCAGAAGGGGACGTGCACGTAGACGCCGAACCGGCGGCGCCCGGCGCCCGCGGCGACCGAGGCCGGCAGCGCGCCGTCGTCGGGAGCCGCGTCCCCCTCGGGGAGCGCCGGGCTCACTTCTTCTTCGCGTCCTTGTCGGCCTTCGCGCCGCCCTGGTCGGACGACAGCGCGGCGATGAAGGCCTCCTGCGGGACGTCGACCCGGCCGATCGTCTTCATCCGCTTCTTGCCCTCCTTCTGCTTCTCCAGGAGCTTGCGCTTGCGGGTGATGTCACCGCCGTAGCACTTGGCGAGGACGTCCTTGCGCATGGCGCGGATCGTCTCGCGGGCGATGACCCGGGACCCGATCGCCGCCTGGATGGGCACCTCGAACTGCTGCCGCGGGATGAGGTCCTTGAGCTTCGTCGCCATCATGACGCCGTACGCGTAGGCCTTGTCCTTGTGCACGATCGCGCTGAACGCGTCGACCTGCTCGCCCTGCAGCAGGATGTCGACCTTGACGAGGTCGGCGGACTGGTCGCCCGTGGGCTCGTAGTCGAGGCTGGCGTAGCCGCGCGTGCGCGACTTCAGCTGGTCGAAGAAGTCGAAGACGATCTCGGCGAGCGGCAGCGTGTACCGCATCTCGACGCGCTCCTCGGACAGGTAGTCCATGCCGAGCAGGTCGCCGCGCCGCGACTGGCACAGCTCCATGATCGAGCCGATGAACTCCGACGGCGTGAGGATCGTCGCCTTCACGACCGGCTCGCGCACCTCGCGGATCTTGCCGCCCGGGAACTCGCTGGGGTTCGTGACGCGTACCTCGGTGCGGTCCTCGAGCGTGACGTCGTAGATGACGTTCGGGGCGGTGGAGATGAGGTCGAGGTCGAACTCGCGCTCGAGCCGCTCGCGCACGATCTCCAGGTGCAGCAGGCCGAGGAAGCCGACGCGGAAGCCGAAGCCCAGCGCGACCGACGTCTCCGGCTCGTAGTTGAGCGCGGCGTCGTTGAGCTTGAGCTTGTCGAGCGCGTCGCGCAGCGCCGGGTAGTCGGAGCCGTCGATCGGGTACAGGCCGGAGAACACCATCGGCTTGGGGTCGGAGTAGCCCCCGAGCGCGGCCGCGGCCGGCTTGCTCGCGTTGGTGACCGTGTCGCCGACCTTCGACTGGCGCACGTCCTTCACGCCGGTGATGAGGTAGCCGACCTCGCCCACGCCCAGCCCCTGCGTCGGCACGGGCTCGGGCGAGATGACGCCGATCTCGAGCAGCTCGTGCGTCGCGCGCGTCGACATCATCGAGATGCGCTCGCGGGGGTTGAGGCTGCCGTCGACGACCCGCACGTACGTGACGACGCCGCGGTAGGTGTCGTAGACGGAGTCGAAGATCATCGCGCGCGCCGGGGCGTCCGCCACTCCGACGGGCGCGGGCACGAGCTCGACGATGCGGTCCAGCAGTGCCTCGACGCCCTCGCCGGTCTTGCCGGACACGCGCAGGCAGTCCGCGGGGTCGCCGCCGATGAGCGTCGCGAGCTCCTCGGCGTACTTCTCGGGCTGCGCGGCCGGCAGGTCGATCTTGTTGAGCACCGGGATGACCTGCAGGTCGTTCTCGAGCGCGAGGTACAGGTTCGCGAGCGTCTGCGCCTCGATGCCCTGCGCGGCGTCCACGAGCAGCACCGCGCCCTCGCACGCGGCGAGCGAGCGCGACACCTCGTAGGTGAAGTCGACGTGCCCGGGCGTGTCGATCATGTTCAGCGCGTACGCCGTGGTGGCTCCGTCGTCGCCCGTCACGGCCCACGGCATCCGCACGGCCTGCGACTTGATCGTGATGCCACGCTCGCGCTCGATGTCCATCCGGTCGAGGTACTGCGCGCGCATGGCGCGGGCCTCGACGACCCCGGTGAGCTGCAGCATGCGGTCCGCGAGCGTCGACTTGCCGTGGTCGATGTGGGCGATGATGCAGAAGTTGCGCAGCAGCTCGGGCGCGGTGGCCGCGGGGCGGATGCGCGACGAGGCGGCGGCGGACGGGATCGGGGACACGCTGGTGGGACTCCACGGTGCTCGGCAGGGTGGCGGCGCGGGGCGCGCCCTCCATGGTCCCACGCGCGGCGCCCTCGCGGGCGCACGCCCCGTGCGGACGCCCGGGGGGCGCTGCCGCCGGGCGGGCGACGCTGTCAGGATGGCCCCGTGACCGACGCGTCCGAGGTGCCGACCGCGGGTCCGGCGCCATTCGACCACCTGAGCCTCCTGCACGAGCTCCAGAACCGGTTCCTCGCGTCGGTCGACGAGGTCGACCCCGCGACGAGGGTGCCGTGGTGCGGCCGCTGGCGGGCGCGCGACGTCGTCGAGCACACCGCCCGCATCCACCACTGGGCGGCCGGCCAGGCGCGCCGTCGCCAGGAGACGCCGCTCGGGCGGGGGCCGTTCGTCCTGCGCGAGCTCTACGCCACCCAGGCCGCCGAGCTGCGCGACACGCTCGCGGCCCTCGACCCCGACGCTCCCGCCTGGACCCTGGACGACAGCGGGGTCGTGCGGTTCTGGCACCGGCGCCAGGTCCACGAGACGCTCGTGCACCTGTGGGACCTGCGCACGGCGGGCGACCTCGCGACCGAGGTGGACCCCGCCGCCTGGGCCGACACCGTCGACGAGGTGGTGACGGTCATGCAGCCGCGCCAGGTGCGGCTCGGACGGATGGAGCCGCTGCCCGTCCGCCTCCGCCTCGTCGCGACGGACGCCCCGGCGCGGTGGACGGTGCACGCCGACGACCGGGCGCCGCTGGAGCCGGCCGCCGAGGTGCGCGGCCCCGCCCGGGCGCTCGCCCTGCTGGTGTGGGGGCGCACCACCCCCGACGACGAGGCGCTGGACGTGACCGGCGACCGGGCCGCGCTCGACGCCGCCCTGGCCGAGCGCCTCACCCCCTGACGGCGCTCACGCCTCGCGGGTGATCCGCACCTCCACCTGGAGCTCCTGCGTGCCGGCCCCCGCGTAGATGCCGCGCAGCGGCGGCACGTCGTCGTAGCTGCGGCCGCGGGCGAGCACGACGTGGTGGCTGCCGACCGGGATCCGGTTCGTCGGGTCGAAGGCGACCCACTCGCCTACCCACCACTCGACCCACGCGTGCGACTCGCCGACCACCGTCTCACCGACCTCGCCCGGACCGCGGGGGTGCAGGTAGCCCGACACGTACCGCGCCGGGATCCCGAGCGCGCGCAGCGCCCCGACCGCCAGGTGCGCGACGTCCTGGCAGACGCCCGCGCGGGCGGCCCAGGCCTCCGCCGCGGGCGTGTGCACGGCCGTCACGCCGGGGATGTACTCGAGCTCGTCGCGCAGCGCGCGGCACACGGCCTCCGCGGCCGCGGCCGGGTCCAGCCCGTCGGCCGCCGCCCGCGCGAGCGTGACGACGTCGGGCGGGACCTCGGTCGTCGACGTCGTCGCGAGGAACTCGGCCAGCCGGTCGCGCACCTCGGCGTCCGCCAGCTCGTCCCAGCTGACGGACGCGCGGGCGGGGGGCCGGTCGACGACGTCGACGACGTGCTCGGCGGTGATCACCAGCGCGTCGTGCGGCGCGAGCACCTCGAACGCGGTGACCGCGGTGCCCCAGTAGTCGCGGTAGTCGTGCGACCACGTCTGCGGCTGCACGTCGAGGCGCGTCGAGACGACCGTCTGCCCGCTCTGGGAGACCGGCGTCATGCGCGCCTCGTTGTACGACGCGATGACCGGGCCGGCGTACCGGAACGTCGACGTGTGGACCACGCGCAGGCGGGTCATCGGGTCGTCCTCCTCGTCGTCTGCGGGCCGCCGGCGCTCACAGCGCCTCCCCGACCCACTGCGTGGCCGACGCGGACGGGAAGTACCGGCCGCGGATCGCGTCGGACGCCGCGGAGCACGCGCGCTGCACGAGCTCCATCTCGCGCGGGAGCCGGTCCAGCACCTCCATGAGCGGCCGGTACTCCAGGTTCGTCCGGACGAGCCCGATCTGCCGGCGCGCCTCGTCGACGGAGGCCCGCTGCACCGCGGGCTCCAGCGCCGACAGGCACGCCTCGGCCTGGTTGAGCGCGAACACGATCGAGCGTGGGAACAGCCGGTCGAGCAGCAGGAAGCCCGCCGCCTTCTCGTCGGACGCGTTGCCCCGGTACGTGCGCAGGAACGCCTCGTGCGCGCCGCACGAGCGCAGCAGCGTCGTCCAGCTCGGGCCCGCGGCGCCCGCGAGCTCGCGCGTCGTCAGGAGCCGGGCGGTCATGTCCGCCCGCTCGATCGAGCGGCCCAGCACCATGAACGTCCACGTGTCGTCCCGCGAGGTCGCCGAGTCGACGATGCCGTTGACGACCGCGGCGCGCTCGCGCACCCACGAGAAGTAGTCGTGCGGGCGCAGGGGTCGCATGTGGCCGGGCAGCTGGTTCCAGGTCAGGTTGAGCGACTCCCACAGCTCGGTGGAGACGATCTCGCGCGCCCGGCGGGCGTTCTCGCGGGCCGCGACGAGCGCGCCCGCGATCGAGGAGGGCGAGCGGCGGTCGTACGCCAGGACGTCGAGCACGTGCTCGCGGCCCACCTCGACGTGCGGCGGCGGCGCCGGTCGGTCCATCACCGAGAGCAGCGAGCGCGACGCGAGGTCCTCCTCCGCCCAGGGGTCCTCGAGCAGGATCTGCACGTGCACGTCGAGCAGCCGCGCCGTGTCGTCCGCCCGCTCCACGTAGCGGCCGATCCAGAACAGCGACTCCGCGATGCGGCTCAGCACGTGGCACCCCCGGACTGCTGCTGCTGCATGACCTGCACCCGGACGTCGCTCGGGTTGGCGTCGATCGGCACCGCGGCGTCCACGGGCACCGGCCGGGCCGTCGCGCCCGGCCCGGCGGCCCGGCGCGGCGGCGCGCCGCCCAGCACCCACGTGTCCTTCGACCCGCCTCCCTGGGAGGAGTTCACGACGAGCTGGCCCTCCGGGAGCGCGACGCGGGTGAGCCCGCCCGGCAGGACGAACACCGACTCGCCGTCGTTGACCGCGAACGGCCGCAGGTCGGTGTGGCGGGGGCGCAGGCCGTCCTCGACGAGCGTCGGGATCGTCGACAGCTGGACCACCGGCTGGGCGATCCACCCCCGCGGGTCCTCCAGCAGCCGCGTCCGCAGCTCGGCGAGCTCCGCCCGCGAGGCCCGCGGCCCCACGACCAGCCCCTTGCCGCCGGAGCCGTCGACGGGCTTGACGACGAGCTCGTCCAGGCGGTCGAGCACCTCCTCCAGCGCGCCCGGGTCCTCGAGCCGCCACGTGTCGACGTTCGCCAGCACCGGCTCCTCGGACAGGTAGTACCGGATGAGGTCGGGCACGTAGGTGTAGAGCAGCTTGTCGTCCGCCACGCCGTTGCCCACGGCGTTGGCGAGCGTGACGGTGCCGTTGCGGGCGCACGTCAGCAGGCCGGGGCTGCCCAGCAGCGAGTCCGACCGGAACGCCACGGGGTCGAGGAAGTCGTCGTCGACCCGCCGGTAGATGACGTCGACGCGCCGGCGGCCCTGCGTCGTGCGCATCCACACGCGGCCCTGCGCGCAGAACAGGTCGCGGCCCTCGACGAGCTCGACGCCCATCGTGCGCGCGAGCAGCGAGTGCTCGAAGTACGCGCTGTTGTAGACGCCCGGGGTCAGGACGACCACGGTCGGGTCGTCGACGCCGGCCGGTGCGGCGGCCCGCAGCGCGGCCAGCAGCCGCCGCGGGTAGTCCGCGACGGGTCGGATGCGCAGGGCCGCGAACAGCTCGGGGAAGGTCTGCGCCATCGCCCGCCGGTTCGACAGCACGTAGCTGACCCCGCTCGGCACCCGCACGTTGTCCTCGAGCACGCGCCAGCCGCCGGCCGAGTCGCGGACGAGGTCGATGCCGGAGACGTGCACCCGGACGCCGTTCGGCGGCTGGATGCCGCGGGCCTGGCGGTGGAAGTGCGTCGAGGACACGACGACGCCGCGCGGCACCACGCCGTCGGCGATCACGCGCTGCGGGCCGTAGACGTCGGCGAGGAACGCCTCGAGCGCCCGGACGCGCTGCGCCACGCCGGGAGCGACCGTGTCCCACTCGCTGCTCGCGACCACGCGGGGCACGACGTCCAGCGGGAAGGGCCGCTCCTCGCCCGCGAAGTCGAACGTCACGCCCTGCGCCAGGTAGGAGCGCGCCAGCGCGTCGGCGCGTGCCCGCAGCTCGCCCGCCGACATCGTCGCGAGCGCGGCGTGCAGCCGGCGGTAGGCCGGCCGCGGACCCTCGCCGTCGATCATCTCGTCCCACGCCTGGCCCGGGGGGTAGCCGTCGAACAGGTCCGCCATGGGTCGGACAGTAGACCGGTCCCGTTACCGCCGCGTGACGACCGCGGGCGGCGCGGCCCGGCGGCTCAGCGGCCCTGGCGCCCACCTCGCCCGGTACGGTCGCCGGGTGACCCGCTGGACGTCGCTGCTGCCCACCGCCCTGCGCCGTGCGCTGCGGCTCACGCGCGCCGCGGCACCGC
>NZ_HE978588.1:2206134-2211664 GCF_000312005.1 Cellulomonas massiliensis JC225 | reverse complement strand
GCCCGCCGGCGCGCCGCCGACGACCGCCTCGACGGGCCCGGCGCCCGCACCGGGTGTGGCTCGTACCCCGCGCGCTCCCGCCGCGCCGGACCACCGCGGGCCGGTCGCGCCGCAGTACGCGCCGCGGCTGCACGACGGCGACGCCGACCCCGGCGAGGTCGTGTGGACGTGGGTCCCGTACGAGGACGACCCCACGCAGGGCAAGGACCGGCCCGTGGTGGTCCTCGCCCGGGACGGCGCCGACGTGCTCGCGCTCATGCTGACGAGCAAGGACCACGACCGGGACGCGGCCCGCGAGGCGCGACGCGGTCGCTACTGGCTCGACGTCGGCGCGGGCGACTGGGACGCCCGGCGCCGCCCGAGCGAGGTCCGGGTCGACCGCGTGCTGCGGCTCGACCCGAGGGCGATCCGCCGCGAGGGCGCCGTGCTGGACCGCGCCGTGTTCGACGAGGTCTGCCGCGCCCGGGCCGCCTTCGAGGCCCACGGCGCCGTGCCACCGGGGCCCGCAGCCCGCTGACGGGCGGGGACCCGGCGCCGCTCGCCCGGTCGCGCGACCGGGTTCGGCCGGCGCCGCGTCGGCTGGTAAGATGCTGATCCGCGTGTCCGCCCAGGTCGGCGGGCACAGGCCCAGCTCCTCTCCGCGGGTGTCCCCACGCCCCAGTCCCGGAGCTGTGCGCGCCCTCTACGACCTGTCAGATCGCCGCACGGCGAACGCACAAGAGAGTCCACACGTGGCCAACATCAAGTCCCAGATCAAGCGCATCAAGACGAACGACAAGGCGCGCCTGCGCAACAAGGCCGTCAAGTCCGAGCTCAAGACCCACGTCCGTCGGGTCCGCGAGGCCGTCGCCGGCGGCGACAAGGAGGCGGCGACCACCGCTCTGCGTCTCGCCTCGAAGAAGCTCGACAAGGCCGTCTCGAAGGGCGTCATCCACGCCAACCAGGCCGCCAACAAGAAGTCGGCGCTGGCCAAGGCCGTCGGCACGCTCTGACGCGCGAGCGTCGCGGCCCGGCCGCGGCGCCCCTCACGACGAACGAGGCGTCACCCCCCCTGCGGGGTGACGCCTCGTTCGTGTTCGTCCGGGCCGGAGCCCGGGCCGTCAGCCGCTGACCGTCGTGCGGATCGGCACCGTGGGACGGAAGCCCGCCTCGCGCAGCGAGCGGTCGAACGCCCGCGCCGCCGCCGCGGCGTCGCCCTGCAGCAGGTAGCGGTCACCCAGGTCGCGCCACGCGGACGCGGACTGCCGGGTGGCGGACATCATCGCCAGCATCTCGGCCGCCTGGCCGTAGACGGTGGCCGCCCCGTCCACGTCACCCTGCGCGTGCCGGGCGTCGCCGAGGCCGAGGAGCGCGACCGCCTTCTCGAGCCGCGGCGCGTCGCCCAGGCGCTCGAGCGCCGCGCGCGCGTGCGTCTCGGACAGCGCCGCGTCGCCCAGCAGCAGGTGGGCCCGGGCCCGCTCGACGTCGACGCGGGACAGCTCGACCTCCGAGCCGAGCACCGCCAGGGCGCCGGCCGCACGGTCGATCTGCTCGAGCGCGAGCGTCGGCTCGGCCGGCTCGGAGCGCAGCAGGAGCCACGCGTAGTTGAGCCGCAGGCGCGGCAGGTCGCGGTCGGGCTCACCCTCGCCCAGCAGCGCCAGTGCGCGCTCCGTGTACGTCTGCGCGAGCGCGTAGTCGCGGCGCTGCTCCGCGACGAGGGCGGCGTTCCAGTAGACCGAGCCGCGGCCGCGCGGCGTGCCGAGCGACTCGGCGACCCGGATCAGCTCCGCCACCTGGTGCGTCGCGAAGAGGAGGTCGCCGCGCTCGACGTAGGCCCACAGGACCGTCGACCCGAGGCGCAGGTGCTCGTCGGTGCCCGCGAGCTCGGCGCCCTCGAGCTCGCCGATGACGGCCTGGCCGACCTCGATCGAGCGGTGCAGGTCGCCGGCCTCGAGGTACGACGCGACGAGCGTGGTCGCCAGCCGGGCCGCCTCGAGGTGGTGCGAGCGGCGGCGGGCGTCGGACAGCAGGGGCTCGAGGATCGCGACGGACTCCTCGAGCTTGCCGAGGGCCTCGCACGCGTGCGCGAGCGTGATGAGCGCGTCCACGCGCAGGGCGGGCGAGACGACGTCGAGGTCGAGCGCCGTGATGCGCTCGCTGGCCCGCTCGGCCTCGCCGCGCGTGAGGTCGAGCTTCGCGTAGTCGACCTCGAGCCGGGTGCGGGACTCGTTGGGCCCGTCCTCCCCGTACTTGAGGTACTCGAGGGTCGTGCCGAGCCGGCTGGCGAGGATCGCGAGAGCCTGGTCGGTCGGTTCCCGGTGGCCTGCCTCGATCAGCGAGATGTAGCTGGGCGAGAACGCGGACGCCGCGAGAGCCGTCTGCGACAGGCCAGCCGCGAGCCGAGCTTCCCGGACGCGGTCAGCAATGGTGGTCATGGTCCGTCATTGTACGTATGACGTCCAGGAGCACCAGCCCCCTGTCACGGCGCGTCGCGCCACCCCCCGGGCGGACGCGCCGTGACGGCGGACGGGAGGCCCGTCCGCGGGCCGCTAGACGATCCGGCAGCAGCCGGTGGCGCCGCCGGAGAGGGTCGCCGGCTCGTCGGCGGGATCGGCGACGACGACCCCCGTGGTACCGAGGCCGATGAGGGAGACCAGCACGAGCTTGAGGATGCCTGACACGATCGAACTCCTGTCACGTGGGGGACCGCAGGGGTCAGAGCAATGATGACAAACCGTACAGCCGTTGTCCCGGCTGTTGCGGCGATCACACCCTCCCGGGTGACGGCCGGCGCGGGTGAGACTACGGGCTCCCGGCGAAAACCACCCGCGCCGCAGGGTTTCACAGCCGAGAAAGTGTGGTGTCATAACAGCCATGACGCACGCTGACGACGCGGGGCTCGCGCAGCTCGCACGAGCGGTCGAGGACGCCATCCCCGACGCTCTGCGGCGCGAGTGGATCCAGCGCGAGCAGCTCGAGCCCGTGCTCGTCGCCCGCCAGGCGATCTTCACCTCGCACGGCCGCCCGTTCGCCTACCAGCTCTCGTACCGCTCCCCCGACCGCCGCACGACCGCGGCCACGCTGTGGAGCCGGCACCAGCACGAGCGGGCCACGGAGCACGTGCTGGGCGCGACGTTCGGGCGGGCCAACCTCGAGCACGTCGCCCACGGCCGCCTGCTGTTCGTCCGGTGCCCGCGCGCCTTCCTCGTCGGCGACCTGCCGATCCCCCGGCGCCCCGACCGCCTCGTCATCGAGGTGACGGACGCGCACGACGTGGACGCCGAGGTCGTCGCGGGCCTGCGCCGCCTGCGGGAGGACGGGTTCCGCATCGCGCTCGCGTCCTTCGTCGACACGACGCACCAGCGCCGCCTGCTGCCGCTGGCGGACTTCGTCAAGATCGACGTCCGGGACCTCGACGTCGAGGGGCACCCCGTGGTGGAGGTCGCCCGCTCGTACGGGGCCGCCCTCGTGGCCGAGTACGTGGAGTCGCCGGAGACGCTGCGCGCGGCCCGGGACCTCGGCTTCACGCTGTTCCAGGGCAACCTGCTCGAGCGCGCCGGCGTGCTCGACCGCACGCACGCCCGTCGCGTCTCCCTCTGAGCGCGCGCCCCCCGGCCTGCCCGGGCACACCCCTGCCGCCGCGTCGCGCATCGGAGCTGCCCGGCGCCCGCCGTCCCGCCGGCCGGTGTGACTACCCGGTAGGCCATCCGGGTGAACGGCGTCATGACAGCGCCCGAACGCCCTCTCATGGGTCGTGAACGCTCCAGCAGCCGGGTCGAAGGCGCCGCGTCGCCGCGTCGCGCTGCAGCCCATCTGGACCACCGACGGCGAGCTCGTCGGCCACGAGTACCTCTACCGCACGGACGCCGGTGAGCCCGCCGGCGTCGACCGGTGGCCCGCCCGCCAGCAGGACGAGGCGACCGCGGCCGTCCTCGACGTCATCGCGCACGACGACCGGCTCCCCCGGGTCGGGAGCGCGTTCGTCAACATCACCCGGGCGTTCTTCGTCGACGACCTCGCGCTGCCGGTGACCCCCGGACGGCTCGTGCTGGAGGTCGTCGAGTCGGTCACCGCGGACGACCCGGTGCTGCTCGGCCTGCGGCGCATGCGCGCCCGGGGCTTCCGGATCGCCATCGACGACTTCGAGGCGCTCCCCCACCAGGTCGCGATGCTGCCGTTCGCCGACTACGTCAAGATCGACTGCCGGGCGCTCCTGCACTCCGGCGCCGAGCTCATCGCCGCGGCGCGGCGGTTCGGCGCCCGCCTGGTGGCCGAGCACGTCTCGACGCCGGAGCTCGTCGAGGCCTGCACCGACGCCGGCTTCGACCTGCTCCAGGGCAACGCGCTCGGCCCGGCCTCCACCACGCTGCCCAGCTGCGCCTGATCCGTCGGCGTCGGGGACGCGACCGCGCCGCCGCCTCAGCGCCCGCTGGCCTGCGCGATCCGGAGCACCGCGCGCTCCACCGCGAACCGCGGGTCCCGGCTCTCCCCCTTGACCTCGGCGTCCGCCTGGGCGACCGCGCCGATCGCCACGGCGAGGCCCTCGGGGGTCCACCGGCGCAGCTCGTTCGTCGCCCGGTCCACCTGCCACGGCGCCATCCCGAGCTCGCGCGCCGCCGCGGCGCCCCGGCCGCGCACGGCGGCCACCTTGGCGAGGGCGCGCAGCTTCATGGCGAGCGCCGCCACGATCGGCACCGGGTCCACCCCGGTCGCCAGGGCGTGGCGCAGCAGGGCGACGGCCTGGCCCGCGTTGCCGGCGACGGCCGCGTCGGCGACACGGAAGCCCGTCGCCTCGATCCGTCCGCCGTAGTACCGCTCCACGACGTCCGCGCCGATGAGGCCCGACGTGTCGGCGACCAGCTGCGCGCACGCCGCGGCGAGCTCGCGCAGGTCGCTGCCGACCGCGTCGACGAGCGCCCGGACCGCCTGGGCGTCCGCTCGCCGGCCCGCGCGGCGCAGCTCGGCGGTGACGAACGCCGGCTTGTCGCTGTCCGCTACGGCGTCGCACGCGGCCGTGGGCACCTTGGCCGCGCGGAGCGCGTCGAGCAGGCGCTTGCCGCGCTGGCCGCCGCCGTGCCGGAGCACCAGCACCACGCCGTCCGGCGGGGCCGCGACGCACGCCTCGGCGTCGGCCAGCAGCTCGTCGGTGGCACGCTCCACGCCGTCCACGACGACCACCTTGTCCTCCGCGAACAGGGACGGGCTCGTCACCACCCCGAGCGCGCCCGCCGTGTACTCGGCGGCGTCGAGCCGCGTCACCTCGACCTGCGGGTCGCGCTCGCGCGCCAGCGCGACGAGCCGCTCGACCGCCCGGTCCGCCAGCAGCCCCTCCGACCCCTGCACGAGCACGACGGGCGCGAGCCCGATCTCGTCCCAGGCCACGCCCGGGGTCGACGCGCGGGCGGAGGATCGACGCTGCGGAGGCACGCGCACAGCCTGCCACGAGCCGCCGACCGTCCCGGCGGCCGGCCGGGCGACCGGGCTGCCGCGCGACCCGGTCGGACGACCCCGTCCGGCCGGCGGCCGCGCGCGCGGTGCGTCGGGTGCTACC
>NZ_HE978588.1:2200154-2203703 GCF_000312005.1 Cellulomonas massiliensis JC225 | reverse complement strand
AGCGACGCCGGGGCGGGTCGGGCACGGCGGCGGCGCGGGCGCCCGCGGCGACGGCGAACCCGAGCGCCATCCCGACGGTCCCTGAGTCCACGACGTGCACCCGCACGGGTGCCGAGCCCGCCGCGAGCCGCGCGGCCGTCACCGTGCCGGACAGCTCGCCGGACAGGTGCACGGAGACCACCTCGCGCGCCCCTGCCGCCGCCGCGCGCCGGTAGGCCGCCGCGAAGGCGGCGGGCGACGGCTGCGACGTCGACACCCGCGCGCCCCGCGCCAGTGCCGCGAGCAGCTCGCGTGGGCCGAGGTCGACGCCCTCGACATGGCGCCGCCCGTCGACCACGACGTCGAGCGGCACGACCTGCACGCCGAGTCGCTCGGCCTCCCCCGCGGGCAGCGCGGCGGTCGAGTCGGTGACGAGCGCGACGCCGCCGCGCGCGGCGCGGCCGTCGGCCCTGCTCAGGCGGGCACCACGTTGACGAGCCTCGGGGCCCGGACGACCACCGTGCGGATGTCCCGGCCAGCGAGGGCGCGCTGCACGCCGGCGTCGGCCAGGGCGATCTCCCGCAGCCGGTCCTCCGAGACGTCCGGGCTCACCTCGGCGCGGCCACGCACCTTGCCCTGCACCTGCAGGACGCACGTCACCGTCTCCTCGACGAGGAACACCGGGTCGGCCACCGGGAACGGCTCGTGCGCGAGCGAGCGCTCGTGACCCAGCCGGGCCCAGAGCTCCTCCGCGACGTGCGGGGCCACGGGCGCGACCATCAGCACGAGCGCCTCGGCCACGGCACGGGGCACGCGGTCGAGCGTCGTGAGGTGGTTGTTGAGGACGATCAGCTTCGCGATCGCGGTGTTGATGCGCATCGCGTGCATGTCGGCCGTGACGTCCGCGATCGTGCGGTGCAGCACGCGCAGCGTCTCGACCGTCGGCGCGTCGTCGACGACGACGAGCTCGCCCGTCGTCTCGTCGACGACGTTCCGCCACAGGCGCTGCAGGAACCGCTGGGAGCCCACGACCGCGCGCGTCTCCCACGGGCGCGACAGGTCCAGCGGGCCCATCGACATCTCGTAGACGCGCAGCGTGTCGGCGCCGTACTCCGCGTACATCTCGTCGGGCGTCACCATGTTCTTCAGCGACTTGCCCATCTTCCCGTACTCGCGGTGCACGGGGGCGCCGCGCCACGTGTGCCCGGTCGGCGAGGCCGCGTCGTCCTCCACCTCGGCCGCCGGGACGTACACGCCGCGCTCGTCGGTGTAGGCGTACGCCTGGATGTAGCCCTGGTTGAACAGCTTGTGGAACGGCTCGGCGCTCGACACGTACCCCAGGTCGAACAGCACCTTGTGCCAGAACCGCGCGTACAGCAGGTGCAGCACGGCGTGCTCGACGCCGCCGACGTACAGGTCGACGCCGCCCACCGAGCCGGGGGCCTGGCGACCGTGGCCCGGACCCATCCAGTACCGCTCGAGCTCCGGGTCGACGACGCCGCGGCCGGCGTGCGTCGGGTCCAGGTAGTGCAGGTAGTACCAGCACGAGCCCGCCCAGTTCGGCATGGTGTTCGTGTCCCGCCGGTACTGCCGCGGCCCGTCGCCCAGGTCCAGCGTCACGGTCACCCAGTCCTCGTTGCGGCCCAGGGGCGGCTCCGGCTCGGAGGTCGCGTCGTCGGGGTCGAACGTGCGCGGCGAGTAGTCCGGCACGTCCGGCAGCGCGACGGGGAGCGCGTCGTCGGGCAGGGCGATCGGCAGGTCGTGCTCGTCGTACACGATCGGGAAGGGCTCGCCCCAGTAGCGCTGGCGGCTGAACAGCCAGTCGCGCAGCCGGTAGGTCGTGGTCGCCTCGCCGACGCCGCGCGCGACGAGCCACTCGACGATGGCGGCCTTCGCCTCGGCGACACCGAGGCCGTCCAGGCTGATCTCGTCGTTCGACGAGTTGATGACCGTGCCGTCGCCGGTGCGCGCCCCGTCGGTGACGTCCCCCTCGGTCGTGTAGACGACCGGCAGCTCGTACGCCTGGGCGAACGCGAAGTCGCGCTCGTCGCCCCCGGGCACCGCCATGATCGCCCCCGTGCCGTAGCCCATGAGGACGTAGTCGGCGGTGAACACCGGCAGCAGGTCGCCGTTGACGGGGTTCACCGCGAGGTGACCGGTGAACACGCCCGTCTTGCGGCCGGCGTCCGCCTGGCGCTCCACGGCCGACTTGGCGGCCGCCTCGGCGCGGTAGGCCGCGACGGCCTCCGCGGGCGTGCGGTGGCCGCCGGTCCACGCGCCGTGCGTGCCGTCGGGCCACTGCGCCGGCACCTCGTCCAGCAGCGGGTGCTCGGGCGCCACCACCATGAACGTCGCGCCGAACAGGGTGTCGGGGCGGGTCGTGAAGACCTCCACCCGCTCGCCGCCCTCGACGGCGAACCGCACGCGCGCACCCGTCGAGCGGCCGATCCAGTTGCGCTGCATCGCGCGCACCTTGTCCGGCCAGTCGATGTGCTCCAGGTCGTCGGCGAGGCGGTCGGCGTAGGCCGTGATGCGCATGTTCCACTGCCGCAGGCTGCGCTGGAACACCGGGAAGTTGCCGCGCTCGGAGCGGCCGTCCGCCGTGACCTCCTCGTTCGCCAGCACCGTGCCCAGGCCCGGGCACCAGTTCACCGGCGTCTCGGAGACGTACGCGAGCCGGTGCGCGTCCAGCACCCGGCGGCGCTGCACGGCGTCCAGGTCGGCCCACGCGACGCCGGCGGGCACGCCGTCCAGCGCCGGGACGGGACGGGTCCCGGTGGCCAGCTCGGCCTCCAGCTCCGCCACGGGCCGGGCGCGGCCGCGGCCGCCGTCGGGCCGCACCGCCTCCTCGTCGTACCAGGAGTCGAAGATGCGCAGGAAGATCCACTGCGTCCAGCGCACGTAGTCGGCGTCGATCGTCGCGAAGGAGCGGCGGGGGTCGTGCGCGAGCCCCAGGCGGCGCAGCTGCCGCTGCATGATCGCGATGTTCGCCTCGGTCGTCGTGCGCGGGTGCTGGCCCGTCTGCACGGCGTACTGCTCGGCCGGCAGGCCGAACGCGTCGAAGCCGAGCGCGTGCAGCACGTTGTCGCCCTGCATCCGGTGGAAGCGGGCGACGACGTCCGTCGCGATGTACCCCAGCGGGTGGCCGATGTGCAGGCCCGCGCCGGACGGGTACGGGAACATGTCCATGACGAAGAACGGCGGCGCGGTCGGCGCCGCGTGCTGCCCGTCGCCGTCCGTCAGCTCGCCCGTGGGGTTCGCGGCGAAGAAGGTGCCGCGGCGCTCCCACTCGTCCTGCCAGCGCACCTCGATCTCGCCGGCGAGCGCCGGCGTGTACCGGAACGGCACGTCGTCCGGGGCGGCGGGGGCGGTGGCGGTGGCGGCGTCCTGCGAAGTCACCCGCCGAGTTTACCGAGTACCCGGCCGCGGGCCGACGCCGGGCGGCCCAGGACGAGGGGCGCCACCGGCCCCGCCGCGCCTACGATCGCGACATGTCGGACAGCGCCGCCGCACCGCCGGACCCGTCGCACGCGTCGAACCCCTCCGAGGCGGACCTGGCGGCCCTGCGCG
>NZ_HE978588.1:2180700-2199682 GCF_000312005.1 Cellulomonas massiliensis JC225 | reverse complement strand
GACGCCGCTCCCCCGGCGCCGGCTCGCGACGCCCCGACCGCGAGCCCCGCAGGCGCCTCGTCGCCGCACGCGGCGGACGTCCGCGCGGGCTACACGTTCGCGGGTGCGACGCTCTCGCTCGGCGCGCTCGTCGAGGACGGCACCGCGGACGCGAGCGTCCAGGTCGGGCTCCCGCTCGCGATGATGAACCGGCACGGGCTCGTCGCCGGGGCCACGGGCACCGGCAAGACCAAGACGCTGCAGGTCATGACGGAGGGCCTGGCGGCCGCGGGCGTGCCGGTCTTCGTGGCGGACGTCAAGGGCGACCTCTCGGGGCTCTCCGTGCCGGGGACGCCGAACGACAAGCTCCTCGCGCGGACGCAGAGCCTCGGCCAGGAGTGGGTCCCGACCGCGACGCCCGTCGAGTTCCTCACGCTCGGCGGGCTCGGGACGGGCGTGCCCGTGCGCACCACGGTCACCGACTTCGGGCCGTTGCTGCTCGCCAAGGTGCTCGGCCTCAACCCGACGCAGGAGTCCAGCCTGGGGCTGATCATGCACTGGGCGGACACGCAGGGCCTGGCGCTCCTCGACCTCAAGGACCTCCAGGCGACGATCGCGTTCCTCGTCGGCGACGAGGGCAAGGCCGAGCTCAAGGGGATCGGCGGGCTGTCCGCCGCGACGGCGGGCGTGATCCTGCGGGAGATCGTCACGCTGCAGTCGCAGGGCGCCGACGCGTTCTTCGGTGAGCCGGCCTTCGACGTGGCGGAGCTGCTGCGCACGGCCCCGGACGGGCGCGGCCTCGTCACGGCGCTCGAGCTGCCGGGCGTGCAGGACCGCCCCGCGCTGTTCTCCACGTTCCTCATGTGGCTGCTCGCCGAGCTGTTCCAGGTCCTGCCCGAGGTGGGCGACCCGGAGAAGCCCCGGCTGGTGTTCTTCTTCGACGAGGCGCACCTGCTCTTCCACGACGCGTCGCCGGACTTCCTCACGCAGGTGACCCAGACGGTGCGTCTCATCCGGTCGAAGGGCGTCGGCGTCTTCTTCGTCACGCAGAGCCCGAAGGACGTGCCGGCGGACGTGCTCGCGCAGCTCGGCAGCCGGGTCCAGCACGCGCTGCGGGCGTACACGCCCGACGACGCCAAGGCGCTGCGCGCGGCCGCCCGCACCTTCCCGACCTCGCCGTACGACCTCGAGGAGCTCCTGACGACGCTCGGCACCGGCGAGGCCGTCGTCACCGTGCTGGGCGAGAAGGGCGCGCCGACGCCCGTCGCGTGGACCCGGCTGCGTGCGCCGCAGTCGTCGATGGACCCGGCACCGGCGGACGGGCTCGCGCGCGCCGTCGCCGCCAGTCCGCTGGCGGCGCGCTACGGCACCGCCGTCGACCGGGAGTCGGCGTACGAGCTGCTCGCGCAGCGCGCGCAGCAGGCGGCCGCCGACAAGGCCGCCGCCGAGAAGGCGAAGGCCGACGCCGCCGCGGACCGGGAGCAGGCGGAGGAGGCCGCGCGCGAGGCCCGGGCGCGCGAGAAGGAGGCCCAGGCGCGGGCGCGGACGACGTCCCGCCGGACGACCGGCGCCCTGGACTCGCTGCTGCGCTCGGTCGGCACCCAGCTCGGCCGGGAGATCACCCGCTCCGTGTTCGGGACCCGCAAGCGCTGACGGTCAGACCGCGACGGGCTCCTCGGCGCGAGGCTGATCGGTCGGCTGATCGGTCGGCTGATCGGTCGGCTGCCCGGCCGGCTGCCCGGCGGCGGCCGGCGGTGCGCCGCGCCCGACGGTGAGGACGACCAGCAGCCCGAGCGCGGTGAGCCCGGCGCCGACCCACGCCGGCGCGAGGTAGCCCCACCCGGCGGCGATGACGAGGCCGCCGAGGAACGCGCCGGCGGCGTTGCCGAGGTTGAGCGCCGAGTGGCAGAGCGCGGCGCCGAGCGACGGGGCGGCGGGCGTGACGTCCATGAGGCGCGTCTGCAGCGACAGGCCGAGCACCTGGGTCGCGACGCCGAGCAGGACGAGCGCGAGCACGGCGGCGACCGGGTACGGCCCGACGAGCGCGACGAGGACGAGGACGACGATGGTGGCGACCATGCCGCCGACCACCGTGCCCAGCACCGACCGGTCGGCCAGGCGGCCGCCGAGCAGCGTGCCCGCGGTCATGCCGACGCCGTACAGGGCGAGGACGACCGGCACCGCGGCGACGGGCAGCCCCGTCACGTCGGTGAGCAGCGGCTTGACGTAGGAGTACACCGCGAACATGCCGCCGAACCCCACGGCTCCGGCGCCGAACGCGACCCACATCGCGCGGTTGCGCAGGGCGCGCAGCTCGGTGGCGACGCTCGCGCCGGGCAGCGGGGCGAGCGAGGGCGTCCAGGCCCGGACGGCCAGCATCGTCGCGAGGCCCACCACGCCGACCCCGACGAACGACCAGCGCCACCCCACCGCGCCGCCGACGACGGCCGTGAGCGGCACGCCGACCGTGCACGCGACGGTCAGGCCGGTCATCATCGCCGCGACGGCGCGCCCCCGCCGCTCGGGCCCGACGACCGCGGTGCCCATGACGGCGCCCACGCCGAAGTACGCCCCGTGCGGCAGCCCGGCGACGAACCGCGCCACGACCAGCCAGTCCGCGGTCGGCGCGAGGGCCGAGACGACGTTCGCGACGGTGAACGCCGCCATGAGCAGGACGAGCAGCCGGCGGCGGTCCATGCGGGCGCCGAGCGCGGCCAGCGTCGGCGCGCCGACGACGACGCCGAGCGCGTAGGCGGTGATGGTGTGGCCGGCCGCGGGGATGGACACGCCCAGGTCCCGGGCGATCTCGGGCAGCAGGCCCATCGTCGCGAACTCGGTGGTGCCGATGGCGAAGCCGCCGAGGGCGAGGGCGAGCAGCGCGGCGCGCACGCGCGTCGTCATGAGGGAGCCTCCTCGGGGGACGAATCGATTCGACCGGTGAGCGGAGCGCGCCGTCGTCGACCCCGTGGAACGGTTCCAGGCTACGGCCCGCCGAGCCGTCGCGTCGCCGCGACGCGGCGTGCGTCACGTCACGCGCCGGAGGCGGCGTCCGCCGGGGTCAGCCCGCGACGACCCAGATCGCCCGCGCCGCGACCTCGCCGAGGTCGACCTCGCGCTCCCCCGTGCTCACGGTCACGACGCCGACCGACGCGCGCCGGGCGACGACACCCAGGGCCACGTCCAGACGGACGCCCACCTGGTCGAGGTAGCGCAGCAGCTCCGGGTCCGCGTCCGAGATCCGCGCGACCGTCCACGCGCCCGGCTCGACGTCCCAGAGCGCGTGCGCGGGCGGCGCCTGCAGGGATCCGTCCGGGCCGGGGATCGGGTCGCCGTGCGGGTCGCGCGTGGGGTGACCGAGCCGCTCCGCGATGCGCTCGACGAACAGGTCGGAGACGGCGTGCTCGAGCACCTCCGCCTCGTCGTGGACCTCGTCCCAGCCGTAGCCGAGCTGATCCACCAGGAACGTCTCCACGAGCCGGTGCCGGCGCACCATCGCGAGCGCGTGGCGCCGCCCCTCGTCGGTGAGCTCCACGGCGCCGTACGGCTCGTGCGTGAGCAGCCCAGCGTCGGCGAGCCGGCGCACCGTCTCGGAGACCGTCGAGGCGCCGACCCCCAGGCGGGTCGCCAGCAGCTTCGTCGTGACGGGCTGGTCCGACCACTCGCGCGCCGACCAGACCACCTTGAGGTAGTCCTGCGCGACGGCGGTCAGGGGGGCGTCGGTCACGGCGACCAGGGTAGGCCCCCGGGCGCGGCCGGCGTCCGGCGTCGCCTCACGGCAGCCCGGGCACCTGCGGGTCGAGGGCGACCGGCGGCCGGGGCGGCCAGGCGGTGCGCGGCTGGAGCTCGACGCCCCCGTCGGGGTGCACCTGCACGACCTGGTAGTCGACGAACGACCGGTCCGCCGGGTCCCAGCGCAGCACGGTCATCTCCGCGGTGCCGTGCAGCACGCCGATCGTCGGCTCGCCCAGGGTCGCTCCCGCCGAGCTGGAGCTCACGTACCGCACCCCCTGGCCCACGACCTCCGGGCCGTACCGGCGGTGCAGGTGCCCCGACACCTGGGCGGGCACGCACCCCTCGTCGAGCGCGGGCTCGCCCACGGCCGGGTTGTGGATGAGGAGCAGGTCCACGCCGTCGCCGGCGTCGCACGCCGTCCGCGCGAGCCGCGCCGCCTCGTCCTCCAGGCTCTCGACCCCCGCGCTCGAGGTGCCCCCGCCGACGCGCGTCTGGTTCGGGTCGTGGTCGCCGAGCACCCGCAGCCCGCGCACGGTGACCACGGACCCGCTCAGCACCGTCGCGCCGGCGCGTGCGTAGGAGCGGGACGTCTCGTCGGAGTCGTGGTTGCCGGGCGACGTGACCAGGTCGACGCCCCGCGGGACCGCCCGGGCGAACGTCGTCACGCAGTACTGCTCGACGCTGGTGCCGTTCATCGTCGTGTCCCCCGCGTCGAGCACCACCTCGGCGCCGGTGCGCTCCACGAGCGTGGTGACCAGCGGCGCCATGCCGACGTTGCAGTGCAGGTCCGAGACGACGACGAGGGTGAGCAGCTCGCGCTCCGGCGCCGGCGTCGCCGTCGGGCCCGCCACGAGCCGCTCCAGGCGCGTCGCGACGTCCCGGGAGCCCGCCCGGCCGAGCTCCTGCGCGTCGAGCGCCGTCTGCAGCGCCGTGTCCGCGCGGGCGTAGAACGCCTGGTTCTCCCGGTACGCGTCGACGACGTAGCCGCCGTAGGTGTCGAGCACGCCGCCGAGGCGCCCGGTGACGCGCGCGCCCTCCAGCGGCGTGCCGGCGAACACCGCCGACGCCGCCTCGCCCTCCGGCGGCGCGGGCGTGCGCACCCCGCTCGACGTCACGACGAGGACGACGGCCACGACGACGCCGCCCGCGACCGCCACCCGGCGACGCTCGCGCCAGACGCGCTCGGTGAGCTCGGCCCGCCGGCGCGGGCCCAGCAGGGCCCGGCCCAGCCACCACACGCCCCCCAGCACCGTGAGCGCCCCCAGCGCCCGGGACACGGCGTCGACGACGAGCCCGCGCGCCACGTCGTGGACCGCCGCCTGGGGCGCGCTGAAGAACTGCACGTAGCTCGCCGCGTCGCCCGACAGCGCCTGGAGGGTGGAGGCCTGGTCCAGCTCGGTGAACGAGGCGGGGATCTCCCCGACCGTGACGCGGACGCCGAGGTGCAGCGGCAGGGGCGAGTCGATCTGCAGGGTGCCGAGCGGCCCCACGTCCACCGTGACGGTCCCGTCGGTGGTGACGGCGTACACGGCCTCGTGCGGTCCCAGGCTGCTCGTCACACGGGCGGTCGTGACGCCGAAGACGAGCGAGCCGAGCACGGCCGCCACGCCGAGCGCCGCGAGCAGCCAGCGACGGCGGTGCCGCGACAGCCGCCCGGGTGCGGGCACACCGGTCCCGCTGCTCGGCGCGGGCTCCGGGCCCTGCTCGTCCGGGTCTGCCATCACGGCCGAGCCTAGACTCGGCCGGGTGCGTCGGCGCGACTACGACCTGCGGTCACGGTGGCACGTGGACGCCTCACCCGAGCGGTGCTGGGACGTCCTGGGCGACCCGAGGATGACCTGGCCGCGCTGGTGGCCGGGCGTCTCGGCGCGCCGGGTCGAACCCCGCGACGGGCCCGTCGGCTCGCGCGCGACGCTCGCGTTCCGCAGCCCGCTCGGGTACGCGCTCGTCGTCGACCTCGTCGTGCTGGCCGCCGAGCCGCCGCACCGCGTGCGGATCGCGGTGGACGGGCACCTGCACGGGACGGCCGACGTCCGGCTCGCCGGCACGTCGCCGACCTCGGCGGAGCCCGACGGCAGCGCCACGACGATCGACGTCGTCTGGCGCGTGGCGACGACGCGCCGGTGGATGAACGCCGCGGCGCCGCTCCTGCACCGCGCGTTCGCCGCCGCGCACACCCGCGTGATGGCGGCCGGCGAGGCGGGCCTGCAGGCCCACCTCGCCGGCGACGGCGCTAGCGCGACGTGACCCCGGCGCGCTCGTCGCGCCACGTGACCCACTGCTGCAGCAGCGACAGGTCGTAGTCCGGGCCGCTCGTCCCGACGGTGAGCAGCGTCGCGCCGGCGTCGAGCAGCTCGTCCGCGACCTCGGACGGCGGCGCGCTGACGGCCACCGAGCGCTCGACGAGCCGCGCGGTGTCGCGGCCGACCTCCGCGCCGTGCTCGTCGAGGATCGCGCTCTTGCGGCGCAGCGTGGCGGCGTCGCCGAACGAGTGCCACACGTCGGCGTGCTCCGCGACGACGCGCAGCGTCTTGCGCTCGCCGCCGCCGCCGATCATCACCGGGATGCGGCGCGTCGGCGCGGGGTTCGACTGCTCCCAGCGCGCGCGGATCCGCGGCATCGCGGCCGCGAGGTCGGCGATCCGGGAGCCCGCCGTGCCGAACTCGTAGCCGAAGCGGTCGTAGTCCTTCTCGAACCAGCCGGCCCCGATGCCGAGGATCAGCCGGCCGCCGCTGATGTGGTCGACGGTGCGGGCCATGTCCGCCAGCAGGTCCGGGTTGCGGTAGGAGTTGCAGGTGACGAGCGCGCCGATCTCGACCCGCTCGGTCTGCTCCGCCCACGCGCCGAGCATCGTCCAGCACTCGAAGTGCTTGCCGTCGGGGTCGCCGGACAGCGGGTAGAAGTGGTCCCAATTGAAGACGACGTCCACGCCCAGGTCCTCGGCGCGCAGGACCGCGTCGCGGATCTGGCCGTAGTCGGCGTGCTGGGGCTGGAGCTGGACACCGATGCGCACGAGGAAGGTCATGGCACGACCCTAGGCACCGCCCGGCCCCGTGCGCGCGCCCGGCGCCGCGCGCCCGCCGTCAGGCGTCGGCGGCGACCCGCACGACGTTGCGCCACGGGTCCTGGAACACCAGCGCCGCGCCGTCGTCGGCGCTCGCCACCCCGGCGCCGCGCACGCGCTCGGCGAGGGCCCCGAGGTCGTCACCCGTCGGCACCGTGATGCGGACCTCGCCGAGGCCCAGCGACGAGGCTCGGGGGCCGGCGCCGGCGCTGTTCCAGGTGTTCATCGCCAGGTGGTGGTGGTAGCCGCCCGCCGAGACGAACAGCGCGCCGTGCCACTCGGCGGTCACGTCGAAGCCGAGCGTGTCGACGTAGAACGCCCGGGCGGACGCCACGTCCCCCACCTGCAGGTGCACGTGCCCGACGACGGCGTCGGTCGCTGCCTGCTCGCGCAGGTTCTCCTCCAGGAAGGCGTTCGGGTCCAGGCGCAGCGCATCCATCCGGATGCGTCCGTCCGCCTCCCACTCCCACAGCTCGCGGCTGCGGTCCCAGTACAGCTCGACGCCGTTGCCCTCCGGGTCGGTGAGGTAGAACGCGAGCGAGACGAGGTGGTCGGCCGAGCCGACGTAGGACTGCGGCTCGCGCTGCGCGGCGGACAGCAGCGTCGCGGCGAGCCCCGCGCGGTCGTCGAAGAGGATCGCGGTGTGGAACAGGCCGGCGGAGCGCCGGTCGACCGGCGGCAGGTCGGGCGTGTGCCGCAGGACCACCAGCGGGCGCCCGTGCCGGCCCAGCGTGACGACGTCGGGGCGGCGGGCGAGCTCGTCGAACCGGTCCCCCGGCCGCTCGATCACCTCGAGCAGCAGCCCGTCGCGGTAGAACCGCAGCTGGCGGTCGAGGTCGCCGACCAGGAGCGTGACGGCGTCCATCGAGGTGGCCGCGGCGATCGAGTCGTGGGGTCGCGCGGTCGCGAGGCGGACGGCGTCGCCCTGCCCGGGAGTCGGTGCGGTCGTCATACCACCTACAATAGTTGACGCTTCAACTTTCTTCCCGGTCCCGCCTGTCGGGCGCGGGCGCGCTCACTCCCCGCGCGGCTCCAGGTGGTTGTGACCCATGTCCTGCAGGAACCGCGGGCCCGTCCGCGCGAGCTCCGCCTCGAACTCGTGCCCCCAGGCCGAGTACGGGCGACGCGCGAGCGACTCGTTCGAGAACCGGACGTCGTCCGTCACCTCGGTCACGCAGAACGCCGGGATCGACAGGTCCGTCACCGGCCCGCCCCGCTCGACCTCCGCGACGACGAGCGGCTCGTTCTCGCCGCCGAAGACGTCGACGACCCAGCCGTCGGTGCCGAGCCACGCGGCGTGCCTCGTCTTGACGACGCGGGCGCCGCCGCGGCGGATCAGCTGGATCCCCACCGCGACGTCGAGCTCGCGCTCCGCCTCGTAGCGCGTGCCGCCGCTCATCGGTCCCTTCACCGTGATCGCGCAGAAGTCGACCTCCGCCAGGTGCGCCTCCAGGGCGTCGAGCGGGTCCTGGCCCGGCTCCAGCGCCGAGCCGATGCCGGACGTCTGGGCGCGGACGCGGATCGCGTAGCCCTCGTCCGCCAGGTAGTAGCTCTGGACGATCACCGCCGGCGCGGTGTCGAGCACGTCGACCGGCAGGTCGGGCACCCAGAAGCGCCGCTCGAACTCGAAGTCGCCGTAGCCCGTCTCGCTCACCCGCCCAGGCTAGGGCCGGGCGGCCGCGGCGCGGCGGACCTCGCGCCGACCCCTGGTGCGCGGCGCCCCTCAGCCCGCAGGATGGGCACCACCGTCCACGGGCAGGAGCGCACCATGGCCGTCATCTCGCGAGGGTTCCGCGGCAGGCGCGAGCAGGAGCCTCGCCTGCCTCCCGGGCAGTACCTGGAGCGGGGCTTCCCGGTGCTCTCGGCCGGTCCGACGCCGCGGGCCGACCTGGCCTCGTGGACGTTCACCGTCACCGCGGCCGGGGCGGAGCTCGCGTCGTGGACGTGGGACGAGCTGCAGCGGCTGCCGGCGGACGACCTCGTGCGCGACATCCACTGCGTGACCAAGTGGACGAAGCTCGACACGTCGTGGCGGGGCGTCAGCGTCGACACGCTCCTCGAGGGGCTGCCGGCGGACGAGTACCGGTTCGCGGTCGCCCACTGCGACGGCGGCTACACCACCAACCTGCCGCTGGAGCACCTGCGCGGCGGCCAGGCCTGGGTGGCCTACGGGTACGACGGCGGGCCGCTGGCGCCCGAGCACGGCGGCCCGGCCCGCCTGCTCGTCCCCCACCTGTACTTCTGGAAGTCGGCCAAGTGGGTGCGCCGCCTGGACCTGCTGCACGAGGACCAGCCGGGCTTCTGGGAGCGGCTGGGGTACCACGAGCTCGGCGACCCGTGGCGCGAGCAGCGCTACTGGGGCGACTGAGCGGCCGCGCGTGGCAGCCCCCCTCGAGGAGCCACCCGGCGGCGCGCCGGGCGACGAGCCGGCCGACGAGGTCGCCGAGCTCGCGCCCGACGACCGGCCCTACCGGCTCGGCTGGCTCGTCGGCACGCTCGTGAGCCGCACGGTCGAGACGCCGACCGCCGTCACGCTCGAGCTCGACGTGCCCGGGTGGCGGGGCGCGCTCGCCGGGCAGCACGTCGACGTGCGGCTCACGGCCGACGACGGCTACAGCACGCAGCGGTCGTACTCCCTCGCGTCGCCGGGCTCCATGGGCCTGCCGCCCGGCGCCGTCGCGGCGCAGCGGATCGCCCTGACGGTCCAGGTCGTCGACGACGGCGAGGTCTCCCCCTACCTGGCCGAGGACATGCGGCCCGGCGACCAGCTGGAGCTGCGGGGGCCGGTCGGGCACTGGTTCGTGTGGCACCCGCGCGACCGCCGGCCGGTGCAGCTCGTCGCCGGCGGCTCGGGCCTGGTGCCGCTGGCGTCGATCCTGCGCACCCGCCGGCTGGCGGGCAGCCGCGTGCCGTTCCGGCTGCTCGTCTCGGCGCGCACCCCGGCCGACCTCCTCTACGCGGCGGAGCTCGCCCGGCCCGACCCCGGCGTCGACGTCACGCACGTGTGGACGCGCGCCGCGCCCACCGGCTGGGACGGGCGCGTCGGCCGGGTGGGCGCCACGACGCTGCGCGAGGCGTGCTTCCCGCCGGACCTCGGTGCGCACGTGTTCGTGTGCGGGCCCACGCCGTTCGTGGAGCTCGTGGCCGACACGCTCGTCGACCTGGGCCACGACCCGGAGCTCATCCGCACGGAGCGGTTCGGGCCGACGGGCGAGGTCACCCGCTGACGACGACGGCCGCGCGCCCTCGTCGGGCGGCGCGGCCGTCGGCACGCGTGGCGTTCGCGTCAGCCGGTGTTCTGCAGGCCGGCGGCGACGCCGTTGACGGACAGCAGCAGGAGCCGGCGCAGCTCGTCGGCCGCCTCGGGCGCGTCGCCCGTGCGCAGCCCGCGCAGCGCGCGCAGCTGCAGGAGCGAGAGCGCGTCGACGTACGGGCTGCGCAGCTGCACCGCCCGCCCGAGGATGCGGCGCCGGGAGAGGATCGCGTCGCTCTCGGTGATGGCGAGGACCCAGCGCGTCGTGAGCTCCATCTCCTCGAGCACCATCGCGGCCAGGTCGTCCCGGTCACCCAGCGCCAGGTAGCGCGCGGCGATGCGCGAGTCGGTCTTCGCGAGCGACATCTCGACGTTGTCGATCATCGTCGCGAACAGCGGCCACTGCGCATACGCGGCGCGCAGCTCCTCGAGGTCGCCGACGCCCTCCAGCGCGGTGCCGAGGCCGAACCAGCCCGCGAGGTTGATCCGCGCCTGCGACCAGGAGAACACCCACGGGATCGCGCGCAGGTCGTCCAGCGACGAGACCGACAGGCCGCGGCGGGCGGGCCGCGAGCCGATGGGCAGCAGGCCCACCTCCTCGAGCGGCGTCACCTCCGCGAACCACTGCGGGAAGCCCTCCGCCCGGACGAGCCCGTGGAACCGCTCGCGCGACGCCTCGTCGAGACGGCGGGCCAGGGCCGCGAACCGCTCGGTGGCCGCGGCGTTGCGCTGCTCGATCGACGGCGTGCCCGCCAGCAGCGTCGCCGCCACCACCTGCTCGATGTGCCGCGCCGCGATCGCCGGGTCGCCGTAGCGGGCGAAGATGACCTCGCCCTGCTCCGTGAGCTTGAAGCGCCCGTCCACCGAGCCCGGGGGCTGGGCCAGCAGGGCACGGTTGGCCGGCCCGCCGCCGCGGCCGAGCGCGCCCCCGCGGCCGTGGAACAGCGTCAGCTGCAGGTCGTGGCGCTCGGCCCACTGCGCGATGCGCGCCTGGGCGGTGTCGAGCGCGAGCGTCGCGGAGACCGGGCCGACGTCCTTCGACGAGTCCGAGTAGCCGAGCATCACCTCGATGCGGCGGCCGTTCTCGGCGAGCCGCTTCTGCACCGCGGGCAGCGCGAGCGACTCCTCGAGGATGTCGACGCTCGCCTCGAGGTCCGCGAAGGTCTCGAAGAGCGGGATCGCGTCGATCACCGGCAGCTCGTCGGTGCCCTCGAACGCGTACTCGGCGAGCCGGTAGACCGCCGCGAGGTGCTCCGCGGACTGCGTGAACGAGACGATGTAGCGGCGCGCCGCGCGCTCGCCGAAGCGCCGCTGCACCGCGCCCAGCGCGCGGAACGTGTCGAGCACCTCCACCGTCCGCTCGGCGAGCGGCCCGTCCACGCCGTGCTCCGCGAGGTCGGCGAGCGCGCCCTCGTGGACCTGCGAGTGCTGGCGGACCTCGATCTCCGCGAGGTGGAACCCGAAGGTCTCGACCTGCCACAGCAGGCGCTGCACGTCGCCGTAGGCCGCCCGGGGGGCGCCCGCGCGGACGAGGGAGTCCTGGATCGTGCGCAGGTCGGCCTCGAGCTCGTCCGGGCCGCTGTAGGCGAGGTCGGCGTTGCGGGTCCGCGTCGCGGCGATGCGCTCGACGACCATGAGCAGCACGCGCTGGTGCGGCTCGTTCGGCGTCGCGGCGGCCACCCGGGCGGCGTCCTTCTCGGCGCGCGAGCGCTGCCGGTGCCAGAGCGCGGACAGCTCGGGCGAGGGCGGCGTCCCGTCGGCGTCGAGGGTGAGGGCGCGGGCGACCCGGCGGGCGCTGGCCTCCAGCGCCGTGAGCACCGACTCCGACATCGCGAGGGCGGCCTCGCGCGTGACCTCGGCGGTGACGTTCGGGTTGCCGTCGCGGTCGCCGCCGATCCAGGAGCCGGGGTGCGCGAACGCGCGCACGCTCGGGGCGGTGCGCCCGGCGCGGTCGCCGAGGATCCAGTCGTCCAGGCGGCGGTACACGTTCGGCAGTGTCTCGGCCAAGGTCGACTCGAAGACGCCGATGACCGTGCGGACCTCGTCGAGCACCGTGGGCTTGGCCTGGCGCAGCGGCGCGGTGCGCCACAGCGTGTCGATCTCCGCGAGCAGCCGCCGCTCGTTCTCCGCGAGCGACAGGCCGCCTCGGCTGCGCTGGTCGCGGTCCGCGACGAGCTCCGCGATGCGGCGGATGCAGCGGGAGACCGCGCGGCGCCGGGCCTCGGTGGGGTGCGCCGTGAACACGGGCCGGAACTCGAGCTCGGACACGCGGCGGCGCGCCTCGTCCTCGCCGACCTCCTGCGCGAGCTGCGCGACCGCGGCCGGCAGCGAGTCGTCGCTGACGAGCGTGTGCGCGAGCGCGCTCGCCTCCCGCTCGGCCAGCACGCGCACGCGGTGGTACTCCTCCGCGGTGTTCGCGAGGTGGAAGTAGCAGGTGAACGCGCGGGCCACCTGCTCGGCGCGCTGGATCGACAGCCCGGCGACGAGCTGCTCGGCGCGCTCGAGCGCGTCGGAGGCCGGGTCGTCGTGCGCCGCGATCGCGAGCTCGCGCAGCGCCTCGACGTCGGCGAGGAGCTCGTCGCCACCGGACTCGCGCAGCACGCGGCCCAGCAGCTCGCCGAGCACGCGCACGTCGTTGCGCAGGGGTTCGGGCATCTCGTGGCTCGCGACACCCCGGGAGGCGCCGGCAGGCGGAGTCGTCACGCGGTCAAGATAGGCCACGGCCACGGTGGCCGGTCAGCGAGGTCGCCAGTCGGTCATGTGACCCGCGTCTCACGAGACGGGCGACGCCGTCTCACGCTCCCGCGTCGTCCTCGCTCGTCCGTCGTCCGCCGACGTACGCGAGGAGGTCGTCGTCCGCGGAGGTCAGCCGGTCGACCTCCTCCCCGCCGTCGCACCGGCACAGGACGAGCGTGAGCCCGCCCGGCGCGGGGACCGCGCGCCACGTCCCGCCGGCGTCCTCCCACCGCCGCAGCCGCTCCAGGGCGCCCGACGGGCCCGCGCTCACGACCCGCCGCCCTCGACGAACGCCGCGAGGACCGGCACGTGGCTCGCCGCCACGTCGGTCGTCGCGGTCACGAGCTCGACGTCCTCCCCCGCGTCCACGAGCTCCCGCAGCCGCCGCACCGCCTCGGCGTGCGCGTCGTCCTGCAGCTCGGCCGTGTACCGCCGGACGAACTCCTCGTGCCGCGCCGCGTCGTGGCCGTACCAGTGCCGCAGCTCGTCCGAGGGCGCGGCGTCCTTCAGCCACAGGCCGACGCGTGGGTCGTCCCGGCGCACGCCACGCGGCCACAGCCGGTCCACCAGCACCCGTGAGGTGCCGTCCACGAGGTCGTCGTACAGCCGCCCGGTCCGCACGCCTCCATGATGCCCGGCCGGGTCGGCGCGGGCCCCCGGTCGCCGCGCCGGACCGCGGCCCGCGTGTGATGATCGAGGCAGAAGGCTGGAGCACCTCGGCCACCCGAGCAGGACGGGCCGACATGACCCCCGACATCGTCATCTCCGCCGAGATCCCCGCGCCCCCGACGGCGGTGCGGCGCGCGCTCCTGGACGCCGCCCACCACGACGGCGGCCGGCCCCGGCTGCACCTGGGTCACACGCGGCTGCGGCTGCAGGGGCAGGACGCCGAGCTGGGGATGCGGGGCAAGGCGCGGTGGCTCGCGACGCCGTTCCGCGTGACGGTGCACCTCGTGCCGTCGGGGACGGGCACCCGCGTGCTCGCGAGCGCTCTCGAGCTGCACCCCGGCCGCGCCCGCGGTCTGCGCCGCACGCTCGCACGCCGACGCGGCACGCAGGACCTGCGGCGGCTCGTCGACGTCGCCCGCCGGGCCCTCGACGCGGCGCCCGCGGGCGGCGCGGTGCACGAGCCGGCCGCCGGGACGCCCGGCACGCGCTGAGCGTCAGGCCTGGACGAGCGGGCCGTGCGCGTCGGGGTCCTCGGGCTCCTCGGTGGCGGGCGGGGAGTCCGGACGGTCGCCGTCGGGCAGGCCGTCGAGCTCCTCGGGGAGCTCCGGGGTGTCGTCGCCGGTGGTGCTCATGGGTCGTGCCTCCTCGTCGTCGGGCCGCCGGGCGGCCGGTGGTCAGCGCAGCATCCCCCGGACCCGACGGGCGGCGCCCTCGACCAGGCGCAGGCCGCGCGAGAGGACCGTCGGCCCGCCGTGCCGCCGCTCGGCCGTGCGCGCCAGCGCGCGGGCGACCGCAGCGGTGACGGGCAGCAGCAGCGCCACGACGACCAGCAGCCGCACGCGTCGCAGCAGCAGGGCCCACATGGGCGGCCTCCTCGTGCTCGGGTCCGGGCGGTCCTCCCCATCGTGGAACAGCTCCGCCGGGTCCGCTCGTCCGGGGCACCTCCCCGCGCGCGACGGGGCCGGGCACGGTAGGAACGTCGGGCATGGCGACCATCGGCTTCCACCACTCGCACGAGCAGGTCCACCCGGCCGGGCTCCTCGCCGCCGCCCGGCACGCGGAGGAGGTCGGCTTCGACGCGGCGATGTGCTCCGACCACTGGGCGCCGTGGAGCACCCGGCAGGGGCACTCGGGGTACGCGTGGGCCTGGCTCGGCGCGGCGATGGCCAGCACGTCCCTGCCCTTCGGGGTGGTCTCCGCACCGGGCCAGCGCCAGCACCCCGCCGTCGTCGCCCAGGCGGTCGCCACGCTCGGGGCGATGTTCCCCGGGCGGTTCTGGGCGGCGCTCGGCTCGGGGGAGAACGTCAACGAGCACATCACCGGCGACGGGTGGCCCGCGAAGGAGGTGCGCGACGCGCGCCTGCTCGAGTGCGTCGACGTGATCCGTCGCCTCCTCGCGGGCGAGACGGTCACGCACGACGGCCTGGTCCGGGTCGACCGCGCGCGGCTGTGGACCCTGCCCGACGAGACGCCGCGGCTGATCGGCCCGGCGGTCACCCCGCGCACCGCCGCCGCCCACGCCGCGTGGGCCGACGGGCTCGTGACGGTGAACCAGCCGCCCGAGGTGCTGCGCGAGGTCGTCGCCGCGTACCGCGACGCCGGCGGTCGCGGCACCGCCTCGCTGCAGGTCCACGTCGCCTGGGCGCGCGACGAGGCGACCGCGCTGGCGCTCGCCCGCGAGCAGTGGGCCACGAACGTCTTCGGCCCGCCGCTCGCCTGGGACCTCGACACCCCCGAGGCGTTCGACAGCCTGCTCCCCCACGTCTCCGACGACGCCGTGCGGCAGTCGGTCGTCGTCGAGCACGACGAGCACCGCCTGGTGGACCGGCTCGCGGCGCTCGTCGAGCTCGGCTTCGACGCGCTGTACCTGCACCAGGTCGCGACCGACGAGCAGCCCTCCGACGAGAAGCACCCGAGTGCGGCGCCCACGGCCACGCGGGCCCCGGACGGCCTGCGGGCCTTCCTCGACATGGCCGGCGAGCGCCTGGTCCCCGCCCTGAAGGAGGTGCGGCCGTGAGGGTCCGCGACACCGGCGACCTGTGGTGGAAGAACGCGGTCGTCTACTGCCTGGACGTCGAGACCTACATGGACTGGGACGACGACGGCGTCGGCGACCTGCGCGGGCTCACGCAGCGGCTCGACCACCTCGCGGACCTCGGCGTCACGTGCCTGTGGCTGATGCCCTTCTACCCGACCGTCGACCGCGACGACGGCTACGACGTCACCGACTTCCTGGGCGTCGACCCGCGGCTCGGCGACGTCGGCGACCTCGTCGAGATGGTCCGCACCGCGCGCGACCGTGGCATCCGGGTCATCGCGGACCTCGTCGTGAACCACACCTCCGACCGGCACCCGTGGTTCCGCTCGGCCCGGCGCTCGCCCTCGTCACCCTTCCGCGACTTCTACGTCTGGAGCGAGACGAAGCCGCCCGAGGAGCCCGGCGCGGTCGTCTTCCCGGACCAGGAGACGAGCCTGTGGACCTACGACGAGCAGGCGGGCGCGTACTACCGCCACCGCTTCTACCGCCACCAGCCCGACCTCAACACCGCGAACCCGCGCGTCCGCGAGGAGCTCGCCAAGGTGGTCGGCTACTGGACGCAGGTGGGCATGTCCGGCTTCCGGGTCGACGCCGTGCCGTTCTTCCTCGCCGACACGGCGAAGTCGCCGGACGACGACGTGACCCGCCCGCACGACTACCTCAAGGACCTGCGCTCGTTCCTCTCCCGCCGGTCCGGCGACGCCGTGCTCATGGGCGAGGTCAACCTCCCCTACGCGGAGCAGCGCCGGTTCTTCGGCGACGATGACGGCGACGGCACGTCCGACGGGAACGAGCTCACGCTGCAGTTCGACTTCGTCGGCATGCAGCAGCTGTACCTGGCGCTCGCCCGCCGGGACGCGACGCCGCTGGCCACGACCCTCGCGAGCCGGCCCCCGATCCCCCGCGACGCGCAGTGGGCCACGTTCGTGCGCAACCACGACGAGCTCACCCTGGACAAGCTGAGCGAGGACGAGCGCGCCGAGGTGTTCGCGGCCTTCGGCCCGGAGCCCGACATGCAGCTCTACGGGCGCGGGCTGCGCCGGCGGCTGCCCCCGATGCTCGGCGGCGATCCGCGCCGCGTGCGGATGGTCTACTCGCTGCTGTTCTCGCTGCCCGGCACCCCCGTGCTCTTCTACGGCGAGGAGATCGGCATGGGCGAGAACCTCGCGGCGGAGGGACGGCTGGCGGTGCGCACGCCGATGCAGTGGAGCGCGACGCGCAACGGCGGGTTCAGCCGCGCCGCGCCGTCGCGGCTCGCGGCGCCGGTCGTCGAGGGCGGGTACGGGCCCGAGCACGTGAACGTCGACGACCAGCGCCGGGACCCCGGCTCGATGCTCGCCTTCGTCTCCACGCTCGTGCGCCGCTACCGCGAGAGCCCCGAGCTGGGGTGGGCGCGCGAGGCCGAGATCCTCGAGCAGCCGCACGCGTCGGTGCTCGCGCACCGGTGCACGTGGGAGGACGCGTCGGTGGTGGCGCTGCACAACCTCGCCCCCGACGCCGCGAGCGTGCCGCTGCGCCTCGACGACTGCCGCGTGCCCGACGGGAGCGAGCCCGTGCGGCTCGTCGACCTGCTCGAGGACGGCACGGCGGACGTCGACGCGCGCGGTCGCGTCACGCTGGAGCTGCCGGGGTACGGCTACCGCTGGCTTCGCGTGGTGCGGCCGGGGAGCCGGCGGCTGCTCTGACGGGCAGCCGGCGGGTCAGCCCGCGTCGGCGCGGCCGTCCTCGTCCGCCTGCTCCGGGTCGAGCTCCGACTCGTCGGGCCCCGTGCCGGCCTCGGCCATCGAGCCCACGCCGGACCCCGGCGCGGAGCCCGAGCCGCCCTGCGTGATCTCCTGCTCCCGGCCGATCGCGGTCGTGGCGTCCTCGCCCTCGCGCGGCTGACCCGTCTGCTGCTCGTCGTCGCCCATGTGGCCACCTCCTCCGGCAGGCTAGGACGGGCCGCCGCGGGCCGCCCGGTGGGGCTTGCTCAGCCCTCCACGCCCGTGGTGTGGTGGGGCGAGCCGACGGGCTTCGACTCCGGGGAGCCGCGCTCGCGCAGGTAGATCGAGAGCACCACCATGCTGAGCACGGCCAGGAACTCCGACTGCCAGTTCTGGAAGGTCCGGCTCCAGAAGTCGGGCAGCCGCACGTACTCGCCCCACGTCACCGGGTCCTGCAGGTCGCGCAGCTGCTCCTCGGAGAACGCCACGGCGCCCGTCACGGACTGCACGGCCCAGGAGCCGAGGAAGACGGCGCCCATGACGAGGGTGAGCGAGTGGGAGTAGACGGCGAGCCGCCAGCCCCCGACCCGCGCCCAGGCCGGGGAGTCCGGCTGGGCGTGGGCGCCGACCTTCTGGTCCTCGTCGCTCTCGCGGCCGGCCTCGTCCGGCTTCTTCGACTCGGGCGAGCCCTTCTGGACGAAGAAGACGGTCGCGGCGATGAACAGCAGGAACTGGAGGAACTCCGACTGCCAGTTCTCGCTCACGTCGACCGCGAACGCGGAGCTCGTGACGTACTGGGCGAACGTGACGGGCTCGAGGCCGGCGGCCAGCTGGTCCCGGTTGAACACGGCGACGCCGGCCACCGCCTGCCCCACCAGCGCGACGAGGAAGATCGCGCCGAAGAACAGGCTCAGCGAGCTCTCCTTGAGCCGCCTCATCGGTGCAGCAGCCCGATCACGAGGAAGTACCCGAGGCCGACGACGATGCCGGCGAGGGTCAGGACGAACAGCGTGCGCGGCATCCTCACAGCGCCACCTCGCAGTCGTAGGGCTGGTCCGGCTCCGGGCTGCACGCCGCCCCCGTGATCACCCACGAGGTCCCGGACAGCGCCAGGAAGAGGGTGTCGCCGCCGAGCCGCACCTGCGCCTGGCGCCCGGCGACCGTCGCGTCGTGCACGGCGGGGTCCGCGCCGCGCTCGCGCAGCTCGGCCCCGAGCTCCCCGGTCGTCAGCGCCTCGCCGCACGGCGCACCCTCGTCCTCGGCGACGGTCTCGGCGACGTCCGGGAGCAACCACGCGCACGCCGTCTCCCCGTCGCCGGCCAGCACCGCGTCGTAGAACGCCCGCGCGACGTCCTGCGGCGGCTCCGGGTCCGGCGCGCAGCCGGTGAGCCCGCCGGCGGCGACGGCCACCAGCCCGACCACGGCACCCCACGTCCTCATGCGGCCGATGCTGGCAGCGGACCTGCAGGTCCACCAGCCGGACGCGTGCTGCGCCGCCGGTGCGCTCGTCGGCGCTCCCGGGATGCCGACCGCCCGCGGCGCGCGCACGATCGGGGGACCGAGGGAAGGAGTACCCATGTCGACGGTGGACGACGGCGACCAGCGGGAGCACCCGCAGCAGCCCGCCGAGGGCGCGGACACGACGTCCGAGCACGACCCGGGCGCGTTCGACGAGCGCGCACGACCGGAGGAGCCCGCCGAGGGCCCCGACGACGCGTCGGCCGAGCCGGCCTGACGCCCCGGCCGCACGAGCGGTGACGACCGGCCGGGTGCGGCACCGCCGCGCCCGGCCGGCGACCGTCCGGTGC
>NZ_HE978588.1:2176514-2180048 GCF_000312005.1 Cellulomonas massiliensis JC225 | reverse complement strand
CAGGCGCAGCGCGACGCGCCCGCCGGCACGGGCGCCGCGCACCAGGAGCAGCGCGGGCGGTCGCACGTGGGGCAGTGCACCGTCCGCACGGGCCGGCTCCCGCGCACCGTCGTCACGATCACGCGCAGCTCGGCCGGGTGCCCGCGCGAGCACGTCGTGGCGTCGACGAACCGGACCACCACCGAGCGCTGAGCGCGGCGCAGCGGTCGCCAGCCGTTGCGGCCGTCCCGCCACCGCACGCGCGAGCCCGCCCGCAGCGCGGAGGGCCCGCCGTGCTGCACCTCCTGCGCCGCGCGCGCGCCCCGCCAGACGGCCCACCCGAGCACGCCCAGGACGAGCAGCCACGCCTCGAGGCCGAGGTCGCCGCCCACCTCAGGCCGCCCTCCGCGTGGCGCGCACGGTCGCGTCCGGGGTCGCGGGCACGCTGGTCGTCCGGTCCATGGTGACCTCCTGCGGGGTGCCGAGGCCGTCGACCGGACCTGTTCCGAGTCTGCCGCCGGGTCCGGGAGCACGCGCGGCGGGCGCCCGGCTCGCGGGCCGGACGGGCCTGCACGACGCTCGGAGCATGCGGTCCGGCTCCGACGACGAGGCCCCGGGCGCCGGGCGGTGGGTGCCCGAGGGCGCCGGGGTCGACGCGCTGCGCTCGGCCGCCACCCGCTGCCGCGGGTGCGAGCTGTGGCGCCCGGCCACCCAGGTCGTGTTCTCCCGCGGGCCGCAGGACGCGCGGGTCGTCCTCGTCGGCGAGCAGCCGGGGGACCACGAGGACCGCGAGGGCGAGCCGTTCGTCGGGCCCGCGGGCCGGCTGCTGTCCGAGGCGCTGCAGGAGGCGGGCCTCGACGAGGGCGCCGTCTACCTGACGAACGCCGTCAAGCACTTCCGGTTCGAGGAGCGCGGTCGACGCCGGCTCCACAAGGCGCCGGCCGTCGCGCACGTCCGGGCGTGCGCGCCCTGGCTCGCAGCCGAGCTGGGAGCGGTGCAGCCGGAGGTCGTCGTCGCGCTCGGCGCCACGGCCGCGCGCGCGGTGCTGGGCCGCCCCGTGTCCGTGACGGCGGAGCGTGGGCGGCTGCTCGACGGGCACGTGCTGGTCACGACCCACCCGTCGGCGGTCGTCCGGCTGCGCGGACGGCCCGGCTTCGACGACGCGTTCACGGCGCTGGTCGCCGACCTGCGCCGCGTGCCGCGCTGAGCCCGCCTCCCCGGCTTGCCGCGGGACCGCACCGGTCCGACGCTGGTCGGACGTCGCACGTCAGCCGCGAGCAGCACGGGTCGAGGAGGACCATGAGCGCGAACGTCGCACCGCAGGACCCCACGCAGGGCGAGCCGCCCCGCCGCGTCCTCGTCGTCGGGGGCGACTCCGGCATCGGGCGCGCCACGGCGACCGCGCTCGCGACCGACGCCACGGCGGTGACGGTGACGTGGTTCGGCGACGAGGAGGGCGCCCGCGAGACCTCCGACGAGGTCGAGCGCCGCGGGGCGCGGTGCCACCTCGTCGAGCTCGACCTGCGCGAGCCCTCGCGCGGCGCCGCGGCCGTCGACGAGGCGGTCCGGGTCATGGACGGGCTGGACGCGGTCGTGCTCGTCGCCGGGACCGGCACGGCGACCCCGCTGCTGGAGCTCGAGCTGGACCGCTGGCGCGAGGTGCTGGCCGTCGACCTCGACGGCGCCTTCGTGTGCCTGCAGGCCGCCGCACGCCACCTCGTCGCGCAGGGCACCGGCGGGCGCGTCGTCGCCATCACGAGCGTGCACGAGCACGCGCCGCGCGTCGGTGCGGCGCCGTACTGCGCGGCCAAGGCCGGGCTCGGCCTGCTCGTCCAGGTGGCGGCCCTGGAGCTCGCCGAGCACGGCATCACCGTGAACGCGGTCGCGCCGGGCGAGATCGCGACGCCGATGACGGGCCAGGAGGACGAGGACGTGCTGCAGGGCCACGACCGGCCGGGGATCCCGGTCGCACGACCGGGCGACGCGCGCGAGGTCGCGGCGGTCGTCCGCTTCCTGTGCGGCCCGGAGGCGGGCTACGTGACGGGTGCGTCGTGGCTCGTGGACGGCGGCATGACGCCCATGGGGCCGATGGCCGGCTCGCACCTGACCTCGCACGACTGGCGCCGTCCGTGACGGCGTGACCGGCCACGCCGGCCGGGCCGAGCGCGCGGGCGCGGACCGGGCTAGGGTCGTGGGGACGGCCTCGTCGTGAGCACCCCACGGGTTGAGCCTCAGCCCGTCCGGCTCTCGGGGCGGGCCGCGAAGGGGGTCCCCATGACGCCTGCGGAGAGCACCCACCCGGTGGGTCGCTTCACCCACGCGGAGGACGGCTGGCACTGGTCCGACGAGGCCAGGGCGCTCCTCGGCGCCCCGGGCGGCGACGCGCCCGACGCGCTGCTGGAGCGGGTGCACCCCGAGGACCGCGAGCGGCTGCGCTCGGCCCTGGAGGCGGGGGCAGCCGAGGGCGCCGCGTTCGGCGTGCTGTGCCGGGTGACGCGCGGTGGCACGCAGGCCCAGGTCGTCGTGACGGGCGGGCGTGAGCCGGCGCCGGACGGGCACGCCGCCGCCGCGCGGCGCTACGGGGGCTTCGTCGTCGACCTGTCCGCGGAGCTCGCCGCCGCGACGGACCGCTCGGTGTCCCTCCAGCTCGGGACGGCGCTGGCGTCGCACGGCCTGGTCGACCAGGCGAAGGGCGCCCTCATGCTCGTCTACGGCCTGGACGACGACGAGGCGTTCGACCTGCTGCGGTGGAACTCGATGCGCCGCAACGAGAAGCTCACGCTGCTCGCGCAGCGGGTCGTGCACCGGCTCCGCGAGCGCACGACCGTCCTGCCGCACGCGCGGGACGCGCTGGAGGACGAGCTGGCCCGGGAACCGGCCGACGCGCCCGGTCCGGCCCGGGGCCGTCGCCCGGCCGTCGTCACGACGCTCCTGCACGACGAGCTGCCGATGGTGACGGTGAGCGGCCGCGCCGACCTGCGCACCGCGCACGAGCTGCACCTCGCGCTCGAGGAGGCCTGGGGGCCCGGACGGCGCCACGGCCGCATCCTCGTCGACACCACGGCGGCGACCCGCATCGGCCCTGCGGCGCGCCAGGTCCTCGCCGGCACCGCCCGCCGGGCCGCACGCGAGCGGGTGGCCGTGCGCGTCCTGGCGCCCTGGGGCGACCCGGCAGGGCTGCGCCGGGCGCTGCCCGGGGGCACGGTCCACGAGTCCCACGGCACGGCCGGGACGGCCGAGCTCCGGCCACGGCGGCACGCGTGAGCCGACGCGGAGGTGCCGAGGCCCCGGGTCCCGTCCGGACGCTGCGGTGGGACGGGGGCTGGTTCACGGTGGTCGGTCGCGCCGTCGAGGGCGACCCGACCGCCGACGCGTGGGGGGCCATCGAGCGTGGCCGCCGCATCGCGCGCCGGCTGGCGACCGAGCACCACCTCGACCTGCCGGGCGAGTCCGTGGTCGAGCGCCCGGACGAGCTGGCGGGCGAGGCGCCCCCGTGGGCGGTGCGTGGCCCCACCGACGACCAGGCCGGGCGCCGCGCGCGGACCGCGGCGGAGC
>NZ_HE978588.1:2165796-2176295 GCF_000312005.1 Cellulomonas massiliensis JC225 | reverse complement strand
CCGCGCCGGCGCGGCCGCGCGGCGCGCCGCCGACGGACGGCAGACGCCGTGACCGCCCCGCCCACCGAGCGCGCACCCTCGGGGCAGGTCCGCGACCTCGTGGTCGTCGGCGCCTCCGCGGGCGGGGTCGAGGCGCTGCGCCAGCTCTGCGCGCACCTGCCGGCCGACCTCGCCGCCGCCGTCGTCGTCGTGCTGCACATCCCCGCGTCCAGCCGCAGCGCGCTGGCCGCGATCCTCGACCGCGCCGGACCGCTGCCCGCGGCACAGGCCCACGAGGGGGACGCGCTCACGCCGGGCCGGATCCTCGTCGCGCCGCCCGACCGGCACGTCGTCGTGGCGGACGGGGCGGTCACGCTGTCCCGCGGGCCGCGCGAGAACGGGCACCGGCCCTCCGTCGACGTGCTGTTCCGCTCCGCGGCGCGCGCGGCCGGCCCCCGGGTGATCGGGGTCGTCCTGTCGGGCACGCTCGACGACGGCACCGCGGGGCTCGTCGCGATCCGCGCGCGCGGAGGCGTCTCCGTCGTCCAGGACCCGCACGAGGCGCCGTACGCCGGCATGCCCCTGTCGGCGCTGGAGGGCGACTCGCCCGACGCCGTGCTGCCCGTCGCAGAGATCGCCCAGAAGCTCACGTCGCTCGTGGGGACGACCGCCGCCCAGGCCGCGCCGCCCTCGGCCCTGATGGAGGTGGAGGTCGCCATGGCGGTGCCGGAGGACCAGGCGCTGAGCGCCGGCGACCGGCCCGGCGTGCCGTCCGGGTTCGCGTGCCCGGACTGCCACGGCGTGCTGTTCGAGATCGACGAGGGCCACCTGCGCCGCTACCGGTGCCGCGTCGGTCACGCGTGGTCGGCGCGCAGCCTGGCTGCCCAGCAGGGTGCCGCCGTGGAGACGGCGCTCTGGACGGCGCTGCGGGCCCTCGAGGAGAAGGCGGCGCTCGCGGACCGGATGGCGGCGACCGCCCGCGTGCGCGGGCACGACTTCTCGGTGACGACGTTCGTGGAGCAGGCGCGCGAGGCGCGCGAGTCCGCGCTGGCGGTCCGCGACCTCATCGACCGGACGGCCGAGCTCGTGCCCGACCCGTCGGGCTCCACGCCCGTCTCCGCGGTGGAGGAGGCTGACGCGCTACGTTGAGCGCCGCACCGACCACACCCGACGGAGGCCGCGTGGACGTCCAGCCCGACGATTTCGAACGCCTGCTGCAGTACCTCAAGGAGGAGCGCGGGTTCGACTTCACCGGCTACAAGCGCCAGAGCCTCGAGCGGCGCGTCCGCCGCCAGATGACCACGGTGGGCGTGGGCTCGTTCGAGGACTACCAGGACCACCTCGCGGTGCACCCCGACGAGTTCACGGCGCTGTTCAACACCGTCCTCATCAACGTGACGAGCTTCTTCCGGGACGCCGACTCGTGGGCCTACCTGCGCCGCGAGGTCGTGCCTCCGCTCGTGGCGCGGGGCCACTCCCCCATCCGCGTGTGGAGCGCGGGCTGCTCGACGGGCGAGGAGGCGTACAGCGTCGCGATGGCGCTGGCCGACGAGCTCAGCCCCGAGGAGTTCCGGGCACGCGTGAAGATCTACGCGACGGACGTCGACGAGGAGGCGCTCGCCAAGGCGCGCAGCGCGACCTACTCGGCGCGCGAGCTGCGCGGCCTGGACGAGGACCTCCTCACGAGGTACTTCGAGGCCGACGGCGACCGCCGGACGCTGCGCAAGGACCTGCGCCGGGCGGTGATCTTCGGGCGCAACGACCTCGTGCAGGACGCGCCGATCTCGCACATCGACCTGCTGGTGTGCCGCAACACCCTCATGTACTTCAACGCCGAGACGCAGAGCCAGATCATCCGGCGGATGCACTTCGCGCTGCGGCCGCACGGCACCCTCTTCCTCGGCAAGGCCGAGATGCTGCTCTCCCACCTGGACCTGTTCACGCCGCTCGACCTCAAGCGGCGGTTCTTCCGCAAGGCGGACGACGGCGCGCCAGTCGTGCGCGAGGCCGTCGAACCGGTGCGCGGCGCGGCACGACGCACGGAGGACTTCGCGCGCCTGCGCGACGAGGCGCTGCTCTCGGCACCGGCCGCCCAGCTCGTCATCGCCTCGAGCGGCGAGCTGGTGTCCGGCAACCGCCGCGCCGAGCTGCTGTTCGGCGTCACGTCGCGCGACGTGGGCCGGCCGTTCCAGGACCTCGAGATCTCCTACCGCCCGATCGAGCTGCGCTCGCTCATCGAGACCGCGATGACCGAGCGCCGCACGATCTGGGACCACGACGTGCAGTGGCAGCGCCCGGGCCAGGAGCCCGTCGCCCTCGAGGTCCAGGTCGTGCCCCTCGTCGGGCCCGACTCCGAGACGCTCGGCGCGACGGTGATCCTCAACGACGTCACGCGCTACCGCCACCTGCAGGACGAGCTCCAGTCCGCGAACCGGCAGCTGGAGGCCGCGTACGAGGAGCTGCAGTCCACCAACGAGGAGCTGGAGACCACCAACGAGGAGCTCCAGTCCACCGTCGAGGAGCTCGAGACGACCAACGAGGAGCTCCAGTCGACGAACGAGGAGCTCGAGACGATGAACGAGGAGCTCCAGTCGATGAACGACGAGCTCAACGCGAGCAACGAGGAGCTGCGGCTCCGCACGGTGCAGGTCAGCGAGCTCAACAACCTCATGGAGTCGGTGCTCTCGAGCCTGCGCGCCGGCGTCGCCGTCGTCGACCTCGGCATGCGCGTGCTGGCGTGGAACGGCGGCTCGACGGAGCTGTGGGGCGTGCGGGAGGACGAGGCGCTGGGCCAGGACGTCGGGTCGCTCGACATCGGCCTGCCCGTCGAGCCCCTGCTCCCCCTGGTCAGCCAGCAGCTCGCCGGGGCCGCCGAGGACGCGACCGTGCGGCTGCCCGCGGTCAACCGGCGCGGCCGGCCGATCGAGGTCGACGTGACGGTGACGGCGATGCGCCGCTCCGCCCGCGAGGTCACCGGCGCGATCCTCGTCATGATGCCCGTGGCGGACTGAGGCGACGCGCTCGGCCCCGCGGTCCGCGAGGGCGTGCGGAGGGCGCGGCGTCAGTCGCGCGGGGCCTCGATCGCCGCGGCGACCAGCTCCTCCAGCGCCTCCCCGTCCGCGCCCAGGTCGCCGCCGAGCCGCTCGACGGCCGCCATCACCAGCGCGGCCACCTCCGGGACGGGCACCTCCCGCTGGCGCGCGCTCCAGCGCAGCATCTCGAGCGCCGCGGACCGGTCGACCCCGTACACGAGGGACAGGCAGCCGAGGGCCTGCTCGACGGCGGCCCGGCCCGCGAGCGCCTGGGGCAGCTGCTCGTTGACGGCGCCCGCCGCCCGTGCCGCGACCACCGGCGAGACGTCGACCACCACCCCGTCCACGTCCCGCCCCGTGCCACCGGACGAGGGCGACGCGACCGCGGCGATCGCGACGACCCGCGGCTGGCCCTCGAGGTCCTTGATGGTGTGCACGTGCGAGTAGGACCGGCCCTCGCCGGCGCAGGCCTCCAGGGCCGCGCCCAGCGCCTCGCGCTCGTCGACCCGGACGTGCCGCATGAGGGCGTCGACCGTCGGCGGCAGGTCGCCCGGCGCCATGCCGAGCACGTGGTAGAGCTCGTCCGACCACCAGGGCGCGCCGCGCGCCGGGAGCCTGAAACGTCCTGCGACGAGGTGTGGGTCCATGAGGGATCTCCGCCGTGGCGGGACGGGGGCTCTGGCTCGACCCGGTCCGCACCGCGATCCGGCGATGCTACGCACCCAGGGCCGCTCCGGCATCCGGAGCGAAGGCCGCCCGGGCCGTGACCGGGGCACCGGCGCCGGCCGCCGCGGGCGGGGCGGGCAGGTCGAGGACGAACGGCCGGCAGCGGGCGTCGCCCTCGCGGGCGAGCGTCAGGAGCGAGCCCCGGGCGGCGCCGTCCACCTCGGCCGCGGTCGCGTCCACGGCGACCTGCGGGGACAGCCCCTGCGCGCGGGCGACCACCTGCGCGAGGGCGGGCACGGCGCTCGCGCGGACCAGGCCGGTGACCTCCAGCACCACGCCACGGCCGAGGTCCAGCCGGACCAGGACGTGCATGCCGTGCTGGGACCGCTCGGACTGCTGGAGCTGCTCGGACTGCTCGGACTGCGGGTGCGACATCGTGACCCCCCACCGTCGCGGACGGGGTCCGGCTGCACGAACTCCACCGCCACGGTATCGCCGCCCCGCGCGACGGTCGACCGCATGCCACCGCGTCCCCTCCCGGTGCGGCCAGTTCACGCCTCGGGAGGCGGGAGCGCCGGGAGGTTCCTAGCGTCGAGGCATGGCACCCCACCACGTCGTCGTCGTCGGCTCCGGGTTCGGCGGGCTGTTCGCCGCGCGCGAGCTCGCGCGCCACCCGGTCCGGGTCACGCTCATCAGCGCGACGAACCACCACCTGTTCCAGCCGCTGCTGTACCAGGTGGCGACCGGTGTGCTCTCGTCGGGCGAGATCGCACCGCCCACCCGCGAGGTGCTGCGCCGCCACCGCAACGTGCGGGTGCTGCTGGGCGAGGTGGTCGACGTCGACCTCGACGCGCGCGAGGTGGTCTCCCGCACGCCGCTCGGCGAGCAGCGCACGTCGTACGACAGCCTCATCGTGGCGGCCGGGTCGGGGCAGTCCTACTTCGGCAACGACCGGTTCGCGGAGCACGCGCCCGGCATGAAGAGCCTGGACGACGCCCTCGAGGTCCGCGGGCGGATCCTGGGCGCGTTCGAGCTGGCCGAGGCCGCTCCCGACGAGGACGTCGACCGGCTGCTCACCTTCGTCGTCGTCGGCGCCGGCGCGACGGGCGTGGAGATGGCCGGCCAGATCGCCGAGCTCGCCCGCCGGACGCTGCCCGGCACGTTCCGGCGGATCGACCCCGTCCGCACGCGCATCGTGCTCGTCGACCCGGTGCCGCAGGTGCTGCCCGGCTACAGCGACCGGCTCTCGAACGCCGCCGCGCGGCGGCTGGAGAGCCTGGGCGTCGAGCTCTGGACCGGCCGCAAGGTGGTGGACGTGGACGCCGACGGCGTCGAGGTCGAGGACGGCGACGGCCGCCGCACGCGCCTGGAGGCGGCGACCAAGGTGTGGGCGGCGGGCGTCGGCGCTCCCCCGCTCGCGAGGCGCCTCGCCGAGGTGTCGGGGGCACCGACCGACCGCGCCGGGCGCATCGAGGTCGAGGACGACTGCTCGCTGCCGGGGCACCCGGAGGTGTTCGTCGTCGGCGACCTGATGACCCTGGGCGGCTACCCCTGGGTCGCCCAGCTCGCGATGCAGAGCGGCGAGCACGCCGCGCGGACGATCGGCGCGCGGGTGCGCGGCGTGCAGCCGCCCGGCGCGTTCGTCTACCGCGACAAGGGGACGATGGCGACGGTCGCGCGGTTCCACGCCGTCGCGCGCATCGGCCGGTTCGAGACCGCCGGCGTGCTCGCGTGGCTGCTGTGGCTGGGCGTCCACCTCGTCTACCTCGTCGGGTTCAAGAACCGGGTCTCGACACTCATGCACTGGCTGGTGAGCTTCGTCGGCCGCGGCCGCGCCGAGCAGGCCGCGACGTGGCAGCAGGTCGTCGGGCGCAACGCCCTGCGCGCCGCCGACAGCCAGTCGATGGCGCCGAGGCCTCCGGCCTGACCCGGCCCCGCACCCGTCCCCGCCGAGCCCCGGCCCGGCCCGCACCCGAGGAGATCCCGTGACCGACCACCGCCAGGTCCCCGACGCCGCGCGAGCGGTGCGGACCCCGCTGCTGCGCCTCGCCCACGCCGCCGAGGAGGCCGATGCGCTCGACGCCCCGGTCGCGCTCGTCGGCGGCTGGGCGCGGCGGCTGCTCGCCGACGACCGGCTGCGCGCGACGCTGCGGGGCGCCCCGCTCGGGCACGCGCTCCACCCGCTCATGACCGACGTGCCGTTGGGGCTGTGGATGTCGGCCTCGGTGCTGGACCTCGGGGGCCACTCGAGGGCGGCGAAACGCCTGGTCGGCCTCGGCGTGCTCGCGGCGCTGCCGACCGTCGCCACCGGCCTCGCGGACTGGTCGGTGTCCGGCGACCGCATCCGCCGCGTCGGCGTCGTGCACGCCGCCGGGAACGCGGTGGGGCTCGCGCTGTACTCCGCGTCGTGGCTCGCACGCCGTCGCGGGCACCACCGCTCCGGCGCCCTGGCCGCCCTCGCCGGCGCCACCATGGTGGGGGTCGGCGGCTACCTCGGCGGTCACATGGCCTACCCGCTCGGGGGTCCGCCCGAGGACCCCACGCTGCCGCCGCGTTGACCGACGCGCGCACCGCCACGGCCGCGGCTAGCGTGCCGAGCATGCCCCGACCCCGCAGCCTGCTCCTGGTCCGGCACGGCGAGAGCGTCGGCAACCTCGCGTCCGCCCGGGCGGAGCGCGAGGGCGCCGAGCGGCTCGACCTCCGGACGCGCGACGCCGACACGCCGCTGAGCCCGCGCGGCGAGGAGCAGGCGCGCGCGACGGGCGTGTGGTTCGCGTCGCTGCCGGCGCAGGAGCGGCCCACCGCGGTCTGGTCGTCGCCGTACCTGCGAGCGCGCCAGACGGCGTCGCTGGCGGTGCCCGAGGGGACGAGGGTCCGGCTCGACGAGCGGCTGCGGGACCGCGAGCTGGGCGTGCTCGACCGGCTCACGTGGCGCGGCGTGCAGCGGCTGCACCCCGACGAGGCCGAGCGCCGGCGCCACCTCGGGAAGTTCTACCACCGGCCGAGCGGCGGCGAGTCGTGGGCCGACGTGGCGCTGCGCGTGCGCGCGTTCCTCGACGACGTGCTGCGCGCACCGGCCGACGGTCCGGTGCTGCTCGTGACCCACGACGCGGTGGTCATGCTGATCCGGTACGTGCTCGAGGAGCTCACCGAGGAGGACCTCATGGACCTGGAGCGCGGCCGCAGCGTCCGCAACGCCTCGGTCACCCGGCTCGACGCGAGCGACGACGGCTGGCGCGTCGCGATGTTCGACGAGGTGGGCCACCTGGCCGCGCTCGACGCACCGGTGACCGAGCACGAGGGGACGGACGACCGTGGGCGCTGAGGTCCTGACGCCGGCCTTCCTGCGCGACTGGCCGCTGCCGGAGCGCACGGGGTCGAAGGACGAGCGCGGCGGCGTGCTCGTCGTCGGCGGCGCGGCCGCGACCCCCGGCGCCGCCATGCTGACCGGCCTCGCGGCGCTGCGCGCGGGAGCGGGCCGGCTCACGCTCGCGGTGGCGGCGTCGGTCGCCGGCGCCGTGGCCGTCGCCGTGCCCGAGTCGGGCGTCCTCGCCCTGCCGGAGTCCGACGGGCAGCCGACGGGCGAGCTGCCGGCCCGCGCGGACGAGGAGCTGGGTCGCACCGACGCGGTCGTGGTCGGGCCCGGGCTCGGCGACCCGGCGAGCGCGACGGCGGTCGTGGAGGCCGTGGCCGCGGCGCTCGACCCGACGACGCCGGTGCTCCTCGACGCCTTCGCCCTCGGGGTGCTCCCCCACGTCTCCGAGGCCGCGCGCGAGCGCCTGCGCGGCCGCCTCGTCCTGACCCCGAACCACGCCGAGGCCGAGCGCCTCCTGGAGGGCGACGCAGCGGAGGACGACGAGGACGACGACGGCGGCGAGGACGGCACCGCCGCGACGGCCCACCGCATCGCGCGCCGGTACGGCGCCGTCGTCGCGCTCTCGGGGGTCGTCGCCGAGCCGCAGGGCCGCACGTGGACCTCCGCGGGCGGTGCCTCCGGGCTCGGCACCTCGGGCTCGGGCGACGTGCTCGCCGGGGCGGTCGGCGGGCTGCTGGCAGGACGCGTCCCGCTCGACCAGGCGGCGTGCTGGGGCGTCGCGCTGCACACCACCGCGGGCGACCGGCTCGCGGCCGCGGTGGGCCCGCTCGGCTTCCTCGCGCGGGAGCTCGTCGACGAGATCCCGAAGGTGCTCGTCGAGCTGCGCACCCGCTGAGGCCGGCCTCCGGCCGTCGCCCTCCTCCCCGGCGGGCCTCGGCGGCCTCGGCGGTGCCCACCGTGGGGAGAAGCGGTTCGAGATGCGGTTCTCCGAGAAGTGGGCCAGGTTGGCTCTCACCGGCACGTGGCGCACGTCACAGGGCCGGCCGCGAGGCACCGCGCGTGGTGAGGTCCGCGCCGCAGGGTGCGTCTGCGAGAGGTCACCGGCATGCGCGTGCTCGGTGTCAACGCGGTGTTCCACGACTCGTCCGCGGCGCTCGTCGTCGACGGGCGGATCGTCGCGGCCGTCGAGGAGGAGCGGATCTCCCGGCGCAAGCACGGCAAGCGCCCGGTCCCCTTCTCCGCGTGGGAGCTCCCCGTCGGCGCCGCGCGCGCGTGCCTCGACGCGGGCGGCCTGAGCCCCGCGGACCTCGACGCCGTCGCCTACGGCTTCGACCCGGCCCTGACGAAGGACGCGGCCGACCTCGGCCTGGACGACCCGTGGGACCACCTGCGCCGCACGTACGCCGAGCACGCCCCGCAGTTCCTCGCCAGCGCGCTGCCCGGCCTGGACGCGCGGCGCGTGCGGTTCGTCCCGCACCACGTCGCGCACGCGGCGTCCGCCGCCCTCGCCGCGCCGTGGCGCACGTGCGCCGTCATGGTGCTCGACGGGCGCGGCGAGCGCGGGTCCGCGCTGCTCGGGCGCTACCGCGACGGGCGCCTGGTCGTCGAGGCGACGCAGGACCTGCCGCACTCGCTCGGGCTCGTGTACGAGTCGCTGACCGAGCACCTCGGGTTCCTGCGCTCGAGCGACGAGTACAAGGTGATGGCGCTCGCGTCGTACGGCACGCCGCGGTTCCTCGACGACCTGCGACCGCTGCTGGCCGCCACCGGCGACGGCGGGTTCACCGCGGTGCCGCCGGCGTGGGAGCGGTGGGCGCCGCCGCGTGCGCCGCAGGACGGCTGGGGCGGTGCGCACGCCGACCTCGCCGCCTCGGTGCAGGCGCGCCTGGAGGAGGTGCTCGTCGAGCTGGCCCGCTGGCTGCGCGAGCGCACCGGCGAGACGCGGCTGGCCATGGCCGGCGGCATCGCCCTCAACTGCGTGGCCAACTCCCGCGTCTGGCGCGAGGCGGGGTTCGACGACGTGTGGGTGCAGCCGGCCGCGGGCGACGCGGGCACCGCGCTCGGCGCCGCGCTGCAGCTCGCCGCGGACGAGGGCGACATGCTCCGCCCGATGACCGACGCCGCGCTCGGGCGGGCGTGGTCGGACGACGAGGTGGCGGCCGAGCTGCGGCGCGCGCACGTGCCGTTCCGCACGCCGACGGACCTGGCGTCGGTGGTGGCCGCCGCCCTCGCGCGCGACGAGGTCGTCGCGTGGTTCGAGGGACGCAGCGAGTTCGGCCCGCGCGCGCTCGGCCGCCGCTCGCTGCTCGCGCACCCGGGGTTCGCCGAGAACCTCGAGCGCCTCAACGACGTCAAGGGCCGCGAGCAGTTCCGCCCGGTCGCCCCCATGGTGCTGGCCGACCGGGCCGCGGAGATCTTCAGCGGTGGGCCCCTGCCGAGCCCGTACATGCTGTTCGTCCACCACGTCGACCCGGCCTGGCGGGACCGCATCCCCGCGGCGGTGCACGTGGACGGGACCGCGCGCATCCAGACGGTCGACGACGCCGCCCAGCCGGTGCTCGCGCGGGTGCTGCGCCGGTTCGCGGACCTGACCGGGCTGCCCGTCGTCGTCAACACCAGCCTCAACACCGCGGGTCGCCCCATGGTGGACAGCCCGCACGACGCGCTGGAGCTGTTCGGGTCCTCGCCCGTCGACCTGCTGGTGCTCGGCGCGCACGTCGTGACGCGTGCGGCGCTGTTCCAGGACGGCGACGCATGACGTGGGCCGTGGTCGTCCCGACGATCGGCCGGCCCTCGCTCGACCGGCTCCTGGAGAGCCTGCGCGCGCAGGAGCTGCCGGACGCGCTCGGCGTCCCCGACGAGGTCGTCGTGGTGGACGACCGGCCGCTGCCCGCGGCGTACGGGCCGCTCGACCTGCCCCGGCCGCTCGCGGCCGGCGCCGACGTCCGGGTCGTGCGCAGCGGCGGCCGAGGCCCGGCGGCAGCCCGCAACGCGGGGTGGCGGTCCGTGGCCGCGTCGTGGGTCGTCTTCCTGGACGACGACGTCGTGCTGCCCGCCGGGTGGGGAGCCGCGCTCGGCGCGGACCTCGCGGCGGCCGGCCCGCGCACGGGAGGCGTGCAGGCGCGGCTCCTCGTGCCGCTCCCCCGCCACCGCCGGCCGACGGACTGGGAGCGCGCCACCGCCGGGCTGGAGGGCGCGGCGTGGGCGACGGCCGACATGGCGTACCGGCGCGCCGCGCTCGAGGCGGTGGACGGCTTCGACGAGCGGTTCCCGCGCGCCTACCGGGAGGACGCGGACCTCGCGCTGCGCGTCCGCCGGGCCGGCTGGGAGCTCGAGCGCGGCCGCCGCGTCACCGTGCACCCGGTGCGCCCGGCGCGCGCGGACGTGAGCGTGCGCGTCCAGGCGGGCAACGCCGACGACGCGCTGCTGCGCGCGTTGCACGGCCGCCGGTGGCGCGACGACGCGCAGACCGGGCCCGGGCGCGGGCGGCGGCACGTCCTCACGGT
>NZ_HE978588.1:2160605-2164473 GCF_000312005.1 Cellulomonas massiliensis JC225 | reverse complement strand
CCTCGTCGTCACGGGCGGCCCCGCGGTGCGCGCGCTCACGGCCGCCGTCGCGGGCGGGCTCGCGCTCGACCTGGGCGGACGGACCGATCTCGCGGGCCTCGCCGCGGTCCTCGCGGGGGCGCAGGTCGTCGTCGTCGGGAACACGGGGCCGGCACACCTCGCGGCGGCGGTCGGCACCCCCGTCGTGTCGCTGTTCTCGCCCGTGGTCCCGGCCGCGCGGTGGCGCCCCTGGCGGGTGCCGCACGTCGTGCTCGGCGACCAGGGCGCGCCGTGCGCGGGCACGGGCGCGCGCGCCTGCCCGGTCCCCGGCCACCCGTGCCTCGCGTCCGTGCCGGCCGAGGCCGTCGTGGCGGCGGTCGACGCGCTGCGGGCGGCGCAGGCGGTGGTCGCGTGAAGGTCCTGCTCTGGCACGTCCACGGCTCCTGGACGAACGCGTTCGTCCGGGGCGAGCACAGCTACGTCCTGCCCGTCCTGCCGGACCGCGGGCCCGACGGCGTGGGGCGCGCGCGGACGTGGGACTGGCCCGCGAGCGTCGAGGAGCACGCCCCGGACGCCCTCCCGGAGGTCGACGTCGTCGTGCTGCAGCGCCCGCACGAGATCGAGCTCGTCGAGCGCTGGACCGGCCGGCGCGCGGGGGTCGACCTGCCGGCCGTCTACCTGGAGCACAACACGCCGCCCGCCCTCGACGGTCGCGCGCGCCACGTGCTCGCGGACCGCGACGACGTGCCCGTCGTGCACGTCACGGCGTTCAACGCGCTCGTGTGGGACTGCGGGCGCGCGCCCACCCGGGTCGTGGAGCACGGCGTGCCGGACCCCGGGCACCTGTACCGCGGCGAGCGCGCCGAGCTCGCGGCGGTCGTCAACGAGCCGGTGCGCCGCGGACGCGCGGTCGGCACCGACCTGCTCGTGGACCTGGCGGGCCGCGTGCCGCTGCGCGTGTACGGCATGGGCACGGACGCGCTCGAGCCGCTCGCGCCCGGCCTGCGCGGCCGCACGGCGGACCTGGACCAGGCGTCGCTGCACGCCGCGATGGCGGGCTCCCGCGCGTACCTGCACCCCTTCCGCTGGACGAGCCTCGGCCTGTCGCTGGTCGAGGCGATGACGCTCGGCATGCCGGTCCTCGCGCTCGCGACCACCGCCGCGCCCGAGGCGGTCCCGGGCTGGGCCGGCCTGGTGACGTGCGACGTCGACGCGCTCGTCGCGCGCGCCCGCCGCTGGCTCGACGACCCCGACGAGGCCCGCGCCGTCGGCGAGGCGGCGCGCGCCCACGCCCTGCACCGGTTCGGCCTGGACCGGTTCCTGTCCGACTGGCAGCAGCTGCTGGAGGAGGTGACGCGATGAGGATCGCGATGGTGTCGGAGCACGCGAGCCCCTTGGCGGTGCTCGGCGGGGTCGACGCGGGAGGCCAGAACGTGCACGTCGCGTCCCTCGCGCGCGCCCTCGCGGAGGCCGGCCACGACGTCGACGTCTACACGCGCCGGGACGACCCCGGCCTCGCGCCCGAGGTGGAGCTGTGCCCCGGCGTGCGCGTCCGTCACCTCGACGCCGGGCCGCCCGCCGCCGTCCCCAAGGACGACCTGCTGCCCTGGGTGCCGGCGATGGCGCAGGAGCTGGTGCGGTGGTGGTCCGCGGGTGCCCCGCCCGAGGTCGTCCACGCGCACTTCTGGATGTCGGGACTCGCGGCGCTGCGCGCGGCGTCCGAGGTCCCCGTGCCCGTCGTCGAGACCTTCCACGCCCTCGGCTCCGTCAAGCGCCGGTTCCAGGGCGCGCAGGACACGAGCCCGCCCGGGCGCGTCGAGGCCGAGGCGATGATCGGGCGGCACGCGGACGCCGTCGTGGCCACGTGCTCGGACGAGGTCGTGGAGCTGGCCCGTCTCGGCGTGCCCGTCTCCCGGGTGCACGTGGTGCCGTGCGGGGTCGACGTCGACGCGTTCGTCCCGCGCTCGGTCCCCCGCCTGCCGGGGGCGCCGCGCCTGCTGAGCATCGGCCGGCTGGTCGAGCGCAAGGGCGTGGACACCGTCCTGCAGGCGCTCGTGGAGCTGCCGGAGGCGCGGCTGTGGGTCGCCGGCGGCCCGCCGCGCGAGGAGCTCGCCGCCGACCCCGAGGCCCGGCGGCTCGGGGCGCTCGCGCGCGAGCTGGGGGTGGCCGACCGGGTGCGGATGCTCGGGCGGGTCGCGCACGAGGACGTGCCCGCTCTGCTGCACCAGGTCGACCTCGTCGTCGCGACCCCCTGGTACGAGCCGTTCGGCATCGTCCCCCTCGAGGCGGCGGCGTGCGGCGTGCCCGTCGTCGGCTCGGCCGTCGGGGGGCTGCTCGACAGCGTGCGGGACGGCCGCACGGGGGTGCTGGTGCCGCCCCGGGACCCGTCCGCCGTCGCCGCCGCGGTCCGGGCGCTGCTGGCCGAGCCCGCGCGCCGGGAGCGCCTCGGCCGGACCGCGCGGCGGCTCGCCGTCGCGCAGTACGCCTGGCGCCGGGTCGCGGAGGGCACCGCCGACGTCTACGCGACGCTGCTGCACGGCGCCGCGTCCGCGGAGGTGGCGGGATGAGCGCCCGGGCCGCGCGGACGGCCACCGACCGCTGGATCGCCGAGCACCGCGGCGAGCTGGCCATCGCCCTGGCCGGTCTCGAGCGGGACGCACCGGTCCTCGAGCGCTGGGGCGCCCTCGTCGCCGGTCACCTGGCCGGAGGCGGCCGCCTGCTCGCCGCGGGCAACGGCGGCAGCGCCGCGGAGGCGCAGCACCTGACGGCCGAGCTCGTCGGGCGGTTCGTCGCGGACCGCCGGCCGCTGTCCGCGATCGCCCTGTGCGCCGAGTCCGCGAGCGTCACGGCGATCCTCAACGACTACGGGCCGGACGAGGTGTTCGCCCGGCAGGTCGAGGCGCACGGGCGCCGCGACGACGTGCTCGTGCTGCTCTCGACGTCCGGGTCGAGCCCGAACGTGCTGCGTGCCGCCGAGACGGGCCGCCGGCTCGGGCTGGCGGTCCTCGCGCTCACCGGCCGGTTCCCGAACCCCCTCGCGGCGCTCGCGACGTCGGCCGTCTGCGTGCGCGCCAGCACGACCGCTGCCGTCCAGGCCGTGCACCTGGTGGCGGTCCACGCCCTGTGCGCCGCGGTCGACGCCCACCTGCCCGCACCGGTGCCCCTCTCCCGGGTCCGAGCGGCGGGGGTGCCCGCATGAGCCGGCTCCGCCTCGTCGTCGTCGGGGACGTGCTGCTCGACCGGGACGTGCGCGGCACCTCCGACCGTCTGTGCCCCGACGCGCCGGCGCCCGTCGTGGACGTGGTGGACCGGACCCAGAGCCCGGGCGGCGCGGGGCTCGCGGCGCTGCTGTGCGCCGACGCCGCGGCGGTCACCGTCGTCGCGCCGTTCGCCGACGACGCGGACGGCCGCGCGCTGCGGCACGCGCTCGCGGCCCGCACGGACGTGCTCGCGCTGGGGCACGAGGGGCCGACGCGCACCAAGACGCGCGTGCGTGTGGGCGACAGCTCCGTCGTGCGGGTCGACGACGGCGGCCCGGGTGCGCCCACCTGGGTGGACCTCGCGGGCGTCCGGCGGGTGCTGGCGGCCGCGGACGCGGTGCTCGTCTCGGACTACGGCGCCGGGACCACCCGGCACGACGCCCTGCGGGCGCTGCTGGTGGAGGCGGCGGCCCGGCTCCCCGTCGTGTGGGACCCGCACCCGCGCGGCGGTGACCCCGTGCCGGGGTGCCGGCTCGTGACGCCGAACCTCGCGGAGGCGCTGCGGTCCGCGCCGGACGGGCCGCCCGACGTCGTCGCGACCGGGCTGTGCGCGGCGTGGGACGCCGACGCGGTCGCCGTCACCCTCGGCGCGCGCGGCGCGAGCGTCGGCCGCCGGGACGGCGCGCCCC
>NZ_HE978588.1:2158642-2160094 GCF_000312005.1 Cellulomonas massiliensis JC225 | reverse complement strand
CTGGGCGAGCGGCTGCGGGCCCGCGGCCCGGTGGTCGCGAGCGGCGGCTGCTTCGACCTGCTCCACGCCGGCCACGTGGCGACGCTCGAGGCCGCGCGCCGGCTCGGCTCGTCGCTCGTCGTCCTGCTCAACTCCGACGCCTCGGTGCGGCGGCTCAAGGGTGCCGGACGCCCCGTCGTGCCGGCCGACGCCCGACGGCGCGTGCTCGAGGCGCTCGACTGCGTGGACGCGGTCGTCCTGTTCGACGACGACGACCCCGGTGCCTCGCTCGCGCAGCTGCGCCCGGACGTCTGGGCGAAGGGCGGCGACTACGACACCGCCCACCTCCCCGAGGCGGACGCCGTGCGCGGGTACGGCGGCCGGGTCGTGCTCGTCCCGTTCGTCGCCGGCTGGTCCACGACCGACCTCGTCGCGCGCGCGACCGTCGCGACCACCACCCCCGCCTGACCCCGAGGAGACGACATGAGCAGCACGACCACCGCGACCCCCCGGCCGATCGGCACCGTGCTCGTCACCGGCGGCGCCAGCGGCCTCGGCGCGGCGGTCGTGCGCGCCGTGCAGGACGCCGGCGGGACGGCGGGCGTGCTCGACCGGCAGCCCGTCACCACCGCGCCCTGCGTCGAGGTCGACCTCGCCGACTCGGCGGCGGTGCCCGCGGCCGTCGAGCAGCTCGTGGCGCTCGTCGGGCCGCCCACCGCGGTGGTGACGGCCGCCGGCGTCGACGCCTGCGGGCCGCTCGAGCGCATCGGCACCGAGGAGTGGGAGCGGGTCGTGCGCGTCAACCTGTTCGGGACGGTGGCGGTGGTCCGCGCGTGCCTGCCCCACCTGCTGGCCGTGCGCGGCACGGTGGTGACGGTCGCCTCGACGCTCGCGCTGCGCGGGGCCGGCGACGCGACCGCGTACTGCGCGTCGAAGTTCGGCGTGCGCGGGTTCACCCAGGCGCTGGCCGCCGAGCTGGCGGGCCGTGTCGGCGTGACGCTGCTCGTGCCGGGCGGCATGCGCACGCCGTTCTTCGACGGCCGGACCGAGCAGTACCGGCCGGGGCCGGACGCCGACCTCGCCGACCCGGCGCACACCGCGGCCGCGGTGCTGGCGGCGCTGCGGCAGCCGGTCGGCAGCGAGATCCGCGAGCTGCTCGTCATGGCGTCCGGCGAGGCCTCGTGGCCCTGACCGGCGCGCCGGCCGGGACCGCTCCCGCGCGCACGGCCGACGAGCCCGTCCGGGAGGTGCTCGTCCTGCGGGCGCTGGGTCTCGGCGACCTGCTCACCGCGGTCGCCGCGCTGCGGGGCGTGCGACGGGCGTGGCCCGGCGCCGAGGTGACCCTCGCGGCCCCCGCCGCGCCCGGGACGTGGCTGCGCGACCTCGGCCTGGTCGACCGGGTGCTGCCGGTCCAGGGCCTGGCGGCGCCCCCGCCGCTGCCGGTGGCGGGCCCGCCCGACGTCGCCGTCGACC
>NZ_HE978588.1:2154437-2158282 GCF_000312005.1 Cellulomonas massiliensis JC225 | reverse complement strand
CAGCCACGAGCGGCTCCGCGGCACGCGGCCGTCGCGCCTCGTCGCCTACGCGGCGCCGGGCCACCCCGACGGACCCCGCTGGGACCCCGAGGAGCACGAGGTGCTCCGCTGGGTGCGGCTGGTCCGCGGCGCGGGCGGCGCCTGCAACCTGGACGACCTGCGCCTGCCGCCCCCGCGGGCCCCGCGCCGGCCGTGGCTCGCGCCGGGTCGCGGCGAGGTCCTGGTGCACCCCGGTGCCGCGTCCGGCAGCCGGCGGTGGCCGGCCGAGCGCTGGACGGCCGTGGTGCGCGCGCTCACGGCCGCCGGTCACTTCGTCGAGCTCACCGGCTCGCCGGCCGAGCGCGCGCTGTGCGGACGGGTGGTCGCGGGCCTGCGGTCGGAGGCGGAGCTGCTGCGCGTGCGCGACCGCTCGGGCGAGCTCGACCTGCCCGCCCTCGCCGCCACGGTGGCCTCGGCGCACCTCGTCGTGTGCGGCGACACCGGCGTCGCGCACCTGGCGACGGCGCTCGCGACCCCCTCCGTCGTGCTGTACGGGCCCGTGGACCCGCGTCGCTGGGGCCCGCTGCTCGACGTCGAGCGGCACACGGTGCTGTGGCACGGGGCGGCGCTCCCGCCCGGCGACCCGCACGGCGACGCGCTCGACCCCGCGCTCGCGCGGATCGAGGTCGACGAGGTGGTCCAGGCCGCCCTCGCGCAGCTCGCGCTCGGGCCGACGAGCCTCACGCCGGCACGCGAGCCTGCTCCCGGAACCAGTCGACGGTCCGCGCGAGCCCCTCGCGCCACGGCACCCGCGGCTCCCAGCCGAGCAGGGCCCGGGCCCGGGTGATGTCCGGGCGGCGCACCTCCGGGTCGTCGACCGGCCGGCCGACGAGCCGCAGCGACGAGCGGCTGCCGGTGGCGGCCAGCACGTCCTCCGCGATCCGGCGCACCGTCAGCTCCTCCGGGCTGCCGACGTTCACGGGCCCCGGGTGCTCGCTCGTCGCGAGCGCCAGGACGCCGGCCACCAGGTCGTCCACGTAGCAGACCGAGCGCGTCTGCGAGCCGTCGCCCGCCACGGTGAGCGGCTCGCCCGCGAGCGCCTGCCGGATGAACGTCGGGATGGCGCGCCCGTCGTGCGGGCGCATCCGCGGCCCGTAGGTGTTGAAGATCCGGACGATCGCGGTGTCCGTGCCGTGCGCCGTGCGGTAGGCCGTCGTCAGCGCCTCCGCGTACCGCTTCGCCTCGTCGTAGACGCCGCGCGGCCCGACGGGGTTCACGTGCCCCCAGTAGTCCTCCGGCTGCGGGTGCACCTGCGGGTCGCCGTACACCTCGGACGTCGAGGCGAGCACCAGGCGGGCGCCCTTCTCGCGCGCGAGCCCGAGGGCGTGCAGCGTGCCGACGGCGCCCACCTTGAGCGTCTCGATCGGCAGCTGCAGGTAGTCGACCGGCGAGGCCGGGGACGCGAAGTGCAGGACGAGGTCCACCGCGCCGGGCACGTGCACGAAGTCGACGAGGTCGCAGCGCCGCAGGTGGAACGTCGGCTCGTCCACGAGGTGCGCGACGTTCGCGGCGCCGCCGGTGAGGAAGCTGTCGAGGCACACGACGTCCCACCCGCCCCGGACGAGCGCGGTGCACAGGTGGCTGCCGAGGAAGCCGGCGCCGCCGGTGACGACGGCGCGTCCGGCCCCGGCGCGCGCGTGGGACGGGGCGAGCGGACGGACGGGCATGGCGGGTCCTCTCGGCGAGACCGCGGCCGTGCTCCCGACCCGCGCCGGAGCGCAGCACCAGCCTGGACCCGTCCGCCCGCGTCCGCACGCCGTCGCCCCCGCTTGCGCACGCGGTGCGGCCGCCTAGCGTGGGGACGGTCGCGACGTCGCGGCCGACGAAAGCAGGTCGTCACTCGAGGCCGGGTGACGCGGGTCGAGCCCGCTCCCCGGTGCAGCCCTGCGGGGCGCGCGCACACTCGTGGGAGAGCCCATGTTCCTGCACCGCCAGTCACTGCAGCACCAGGCCAAGCCGGACGCCCCGGACGCCGTGTACGCCCGCAAGCTCCAGGAGGTCCTCGGCGGCCAGTACGGCGAGATCACCGTCGCCATGCAGTACGCGTTCCAGTCGTGGAACATCCACGTGCCGGGCAAGTACCGCGACCTGCTCTACGGCATCGGCGCCGAGGAGTTCGGCCACGTCGAGATGCTCGCGACGATGATCGCGCAGCTGCTCGAGAAGGCCCCGCTCGGCATCACCGAGGAGGCGGTCCAGAACGACCCGACGGTCGCGGCCGTCATCGGCGGCACCGACCTGCAGCACGCGATCGTCGCCGGCGCGGGCGCGCGTCCCGTCGACAGCATGGGCAACCCCTGGCAGGGGTCCTACGTCACGGCGAGCGGCAACCTGCTGGCCGACTTCACCGCCAACGCGAACGCCGAGATGCAGGGCCGCCTCCAGGTGGCGCGGCTCTACCACATGACCGACGACGCGGGCGTGCGCGACCTGCTCGCCTTCCTGCTGGCGCGCGACACCATGCACCAGAACCAGTGGCTCGCCGCCGCGGCCGAGCTGCGCGAGGAGGGTCAGGAGGACCTGCCGGTGCCGTCCAACTTCCCGCTCAAGAAGGAGGACCGGGAGGTCTCCTACCAGTACATCAACTTCTCGGACGGCGAGGCCGCGTCGCAGGGCCGCTGGGCCTCGGGCGCGACGCCGGACGGCAAGGGCGAGTTCACGTACGTCGCCGAGCCGCCCCAGGGCGTGCCGATGCCGCCGCCCACGCGTCCCGACGCCCGGCTGTACGGCACGACCGACCTGCCCAACGCGATGGAGAAGGTCGCGGGCACGGTGCAGGACAAGCTGCACAAGGAGTGACGCGGCACGTCGAGGGGCCGCACGCACCCGCGTGCGACCCCTCGGCGCGTCAGGCGTCGTCCGGCTTGGTCATCGCCGCGTGCATCGCCGCGCCGGCACGGTCCGGCAGGACGGCGGCGGCGGCCCCCTGCATGCGCGCCTTGAACGAGCGGACCTCGATCTTGTCCCGCCCCTCCATGAGCGCCTCGAACGCCTCGCGCGCGACCTTGGTGGGGTCGTCCTTCGGACCGCGCCCCACGCGCGTGTCCGTCATGTCGGCCTTCTCGAAGAACGGCGTGTCCGTGGGCCCCGGCAGCACCGCCGTCACCGTGACGCCCGTCTCCCGCAGCTCGTGGCGGAGCGCCTCGGCGAACGACAGGCCGAACGCCTTCGAGGCGGCGTAGGTCGAGTAGTACGGCCCGGGCATCAGCGCGGCCGTGGACGAGGTGACGAGCACGCGTCCCTCGCCGCGCGCGACCATCCCGGGCACGAGCGCCTTGGCCAGCCGCACGACGGCGGTGACGTTGAGCGCGATCACCCGCAGGTCGTCCTCGAGCGGCACGTCGACGAACGCGCCGCCCTGGCCGGTGCCGGCGTTGAGGGCGAGGACGTCCAGCGGGCGTCCGCTGTCGGCGACCGCGGCGAGCAGGGCGTCGACGCCCGCCTCCTCGGTGAGGTCGGCGCGGACGGGCAGCACGCCGGTGCCGTGCTCGCCCAGGACGGTCGCCACCTCCTCGACGCCGTCGTCCTCCGCGGTGACGACGAGGTCAAAGCCGTGCTCGGCGAGGATGACGGCCAGCGCCAGACCGATGCCGCTGGACGCGCCGGTGACCAGGGCGAGCGGGCGGGGCGTGGCGGGGACGGGCAGGGCGTCAGGCAGGGCGTCGGACATGGCGTCTCCGATCGGTCGCGCGACGCGCCTGCCTCACGTCTCCCGCGACGGTAGGTCGGCGCCCGCGGCCGCGCACGCCGGAGGCGTCGCCGGCCCGCGTCGCGGAGCGATCCACCCGCCGGTGCGGTCCGCCCAC
>NZ_HE978588.1:2152361-2153928 GCF_000312005.1 Cellulomonas massiliensis JC225 | reverse complement strand
GTGCGCACCGCCCGCCGCCCGCGCCGGCGCAGCTGCGCGGCGCCGCGCAGCGACCGGGCGGAGACGAGCACGTGCAGGCCCAGGTCCAGCCGCACGCGCGCGTCGCCGAGCGCGAACGCGAGGTCCAGGTCGTCGTGGACGTCGGAGCGGTGCCGCTCCACCCCGTGCCGCACCCGCTCCCAGGTGCTGCGCCGCACCGCCATCGACGAGCCCCACAGCGGCACCTGCGCGGCCGCGAGCCCACCGAGCAGGTAGTACGCACCGAGGTAGAGCACGGCTCCACCGACGCCGACGGCCCGCGGCAGCTCGTGGAACGTCCCGACCCCCGTCACGGCGTCGACCCGCCGGTCGCTCATCGCGTCCGCGACGCGCTCGACCCAGTGCGCCGGCGGCCGGGAGTCGGCGTCCAGCCGCGCGACGACCTCGCCGTGGCTCGCGTCGTACCCGGCGGCCGCCGCGACCGGGATCCCCTCGGTCGGGACCGTCACCACGCGCGCGCCCCACCGCCGGGCGACCTGCGCGGACGCGTCGCGCGAGCCGTTGTCGACGACGACGACCTCGAGCGGCGCGAGCGTCTGGGCCGCGAGCGCCTCCAGGCAGCCGTCCAGCTCGTCCGCGTCGTCGCGCACCGGGATCACGACCGACACGGTGGGTCGGGTCACGGGCGGGGTCCTTCCGATGAACCGGTGCCGTGCGCTCGACGCGGCCAGTCTGCGCGAGGAACCCCGGTCCCGCGCGTCGAGGGCGCCCCGGCTTGCGGCGCCGGTGACGCGGCGGGACGGTGGTCGCACGTCGAGGCACCGGCGGTCGTGCGGACCACCCGGGAGCGACGATGCCGGACCACGGTGACCTGCGGACGCGGCGACCGGCGCCCCCGGCGGCGCCCGCGCGCGAGGTGCTGGACGACGTCGAGTACGTGCTGCCGCTGCGCTGGACCTCGGACGACGAGCTCGACGACCTCACCGACTACCTGGGCCGGCTCGCGCGGCTGGTCCCGGTGACGGTCGTCGACGGCTCCCCCGAGCCGCTCTACGGCACGCACGCCCGGGCGTGGGGCCGGCTCGTCCGGCACGTGCGGCCCGACCGCTGGCCGGCCCTCAACGGCAAGGTGCGCGGCGTGATGACCGGCGTGCTGCTCAGCCGCGGCGAGAAGGTCGTCGTGGCCGACGACGACGTCCGCTACGACGCGCTCGCCCTCACCCGCGTCGCGGCGCTGCTCGACACGGCCGACGTCGTCCTCCCCCAGAACGCGTTCGACCCCCTGCCGTGGCACGCGCGCTGGGACAGCGCCCGCTCGCTGGTCAACCGCGGGCTCGGCGGCGACTGGCCGGGCACGCTCGCCGTCCGGCGCTCCACGCTCCTGCGCGCCGGCGGCTACGACGGCCACGTCCTGTTCGAGAACCTCGAGCTCGTGCGCACGGTCGCGGCGGCGGGCGGCCGCGTGCGGCGGGCGGGCGGGGTCGTCGTGCGCCGGCGCCCGCCGACGGCGCGGCACTTCTGGTCCCAGCGCACCCGGCAGGCCTACGACGACCTCGCGCAGCCGGCACGCCTCGCGGTCGAGGCCGCG
>NZ_HE978588.1:2146958-2152341 GCF_000312005.1 Cellulomonas massiliensis JC225 | reverse complement strand
CGCCACCCCGCCCGCACGGCTGCGGGCGCGCGCGACCCTCTGACGGCCCGTCCGCCGGGCCGGGCCGGCCACGCGGGGCCCCCGTCGCCGGCCCGGGACGACGACGGGCGCCCCGGCGGAGGCCGGGGGCGCCCGTCGCGGGCGGGACGGGTCAGCCCTCGCGCACCTGCTGCTGCGCGCCCTGGGCGTCCTCGCGCACGTCCTGCGCGGCCGACGTCGCCTCCTCCTTGATCTGCTGCCCGGCCTCCTTGGCCTGCTCGGTCAGGTGGCTGGCGGCCTCCTGCGCCGGCTGCTTGAGGTCCTGGGCGAGCTGGCGCGCACCCTCCTTGACCTCGTCGACGAGCGGCTCGGCCTGCTCCTTGGCGGAGCGCGCCAGCTCCTGCTCGCGGCGCGTCGCCGGCAGCGCCGAGGCGACGAGCAGCCCGATGCCGAACGCCACCAGGCCCGCCGCGAGCGGGTTGCCCCGCGCGCTGTCCCGGACGGCCGTGGGCGCCTCGCCGATCGCGTGGCCGGTGTCGGACAGGCGGTCGCCGAGGGAGTGGCCGGTGCCGGAGACCCGGTCGCCCACGCGGTGCGCCTGGTCGGACGCCGTGCCCATGACGGCGTCCTTCGCGGAGGTGAACGCCGAGCGGACGCGGTCCGCCTGGCGGTGCGCCGCCCGGGTCGGGCTCACCTTGTCGGTCAGCGCGTCGACGTCGGAGCTGAGCTCGGAGCGCGTGCGCTCGATGTCCTCACGGATGGCCTGCGGGTCGGTGCTCATGCGTTCTTCTCCTCGTGTCCTTGCAGTGCGTGGGGGATCTTGCGGACGGAGTCCGCCGTCTCGGGCAGACCCTCCACCTCCCGGAGCTGGGTACGGCCGCGCAGGGCCAGGACGGCGGCGACGACCGCCCACACGACGGCGACGACGACCGCGGACCAGCCGCGACCGATCGCCGAGCCGAGCGCCCACCACAGGGCGATCGAGAGGAAGAGCAGGACCATGTGCCCGGCGACGCCCGCGCCCGCGAGCATCCCGGCGCCCTTGCCCGCGCGCTTGGCGGACTCGCTCACCTCGGCCTTGGCCAGCGCGATCTCCTGACGCATGAGCGTCGACAGGTCGCGCGTCACCTCGCCGAGCAGCTCGCCCACCGACGCGTCCTCCGACCGCCCGGGCGGTGGCGACGCGGGGACCTGGGTCATCGCTGCACCCCCGTCCCGCCGAGGCCGTCGTCGTAGGCGCTCTCCGACGCCGGGCGGCCCGGGACCACGATCGGGTCGGTGCCCGACGCGCCGGACTCGACCGGCGCCGGCGTCCAGGTGCTCGCGGCGGGGTCACCGAGCCCGACCGGCGACGCTCCGGCCGTGCCGAGGGGGTCCGCCTCGCCGGGAACGCCGGCCGTGCCGGTCAGCGGCGCGGCGCTGGGCTGCGCCTGGCCGGACGGGAGCGAGGGCGCCGACGACGACGAGGACGACCCCGCGTCCTTCAGCCCGCGCGCGAGCCGACCGACGACGACGCCCGCCACCGCGGCCGTGAGCAGGAACGTCCCGGGCCGGCGGCGCGCGAAGTCGCGGACGTCCTCCAGCACGCCCTCCGGCCCGCGGTCCTCGAACCACGACCCGACGCGCGACGCCTGGGAGCCGAGCTCGCGGACGATGGTCGCGGCGGTCGAGCTCTCCGCACCGTCCGCCATCCCCTGCAGGTCCTGGCCGAAGGTGCGGATCCCCGAGCCGAGCCGGCCGTTCTGCTCGCTGAGCTGCGCGGACAGCTGACCGCGCGTCTCGCCCCACAGCTGGCGGACCTGGTCCTGCGCCTCCTGCGCGAGGCCGCCCGCCTGGGCCTTCGCCTCGGCCGCCACGTGCTGCCCGGCGTCGCGCGCCGAGGAGGCGACGTCCCGCGCCGCGTCGCCGGCCTTCTGTGCGGTGCTGCTGCTGCCGACGCCCTGCGTCGACGGATCGGTTGCCGACATGGCCACCTCCTGGTGGAGCGGACGCCGGAGGGTCACCGGCGGCGTCCGGCGTGGATGGTCTGGGGGATGGTGCGACGGGAGAGCGTGGGCTCCACTCTCGATGCGCCTGCGGGGTCGTTCCCCGGCGCCACGGGCGCTGAGCGCCTCTGGTTCGAACGTAGATCGGTGTGCCGCCGCCCGCACTCGGGAGGGCGCTCAGCGCTCGGTGGAGGTCTCCTCGCGCAGCTCCCGGCCGCGCGCGACGTCCTTCTCCAGCCGCGCCCGCCGCTTGTCGCTGGCGCGCGTGTCGCGGGGCGGCAGCTGCAGCGTGCGCTCGGCCTCCATGCCGGCCTGCAGCTCGCGGCCCCGCTCCAGCTCGGCGTCGAGCTCGGCGCCGAACAGCAGGGCGAGGTTCGTGAGCCACAGCCACAGCAGCAGGACGACCGCTCCGGCCAGCGAGCCGTAGGTCTCGCCGTAGGACGAGAAGTTGGCCACGTAGAAGCCGAAGCCCAGCGTCGCGAGCGCCCAGACGACGAGCGCCACCAGGCCGCCCACGCTGACCCACCGGAACCGCGGCTGCCGGACGTTCGGGGTCGCGTGGTAGAGCAGAGCGATCGCGGTGACGACGAGCACCACGACCAGAGGCCACTTGACGATCTCCCACACCGTCACGAGCGTCGAGCCGAGCCCGATCGCCTCGCCCGCCGCGCGGGCGACCGGTCCGGACAGGACGAGCATGGCCACGACGACGACGGCGACGACCACGAGCACGAGCGTCACCAGCAGGAGGGCGGGACGCAGCTTCCAGAACGGGCGGCCCTCGTCCACCTCGTAGACGCGGTTCATGCCGCGCCCGAAGGCGGCGACGTACCCGGACGCGGACCACAGCGCGACGACGAGGCTGAGGACGAGCGTCAGGCCCGCGCCGGGGGCCTGCGTGAGCCGCTCGAGCACGGGCCGCAGCGTGTCGACGCTGTCACCGGCACCCGCGTCCTCCGCGAGCCCCACGAGGCTCGTGACGACCTGGTCGGGCTTCGCGACCAGGCCGAGCAGCGACACGACGGCGAGCAGCGCCGGGACCACGGAGAGCACGGCGTAGTACGTGAGCGCGGCCGCCAGGTCGGTGCACTGGTCGTCGGTGAACTCGCGTGCGGTGGTGCGCAGCACGTAGAGCCAGGACGGCTTCGCGAGCTGCGTCGGCGAGTCGGGCTTGCGCGGGTCGTCGGGAGCCGGGGCCGCGGACTTCTCGGCGGCGGTGCCGGCGTCGCTGTCGTCCGTGCCGCCGGCCGGTGCGGTGGCGGCGGGCTGGTGGTGCCGGTCGGAGCCGGGCTGCTGCTGCGTCATCGGGGCCTCCGGGCAGAGGGCGACGGCCGGGCCGCTTCTCCACCCGGCACGCACGGGGGCGCTCCTCCACTGTCGCACCGCGCCCACGGCGCGGCGCGCGGAGCACCGTCCCCGTACGCGGTCCCCCGCTCGACGAGCGTGATCGTGCACCGGGTGGGACAGTGGCCTGGCCGCAGCAGCACCGGGTGAAGACGCCGCCCTGGCACGTCGTGCAGGAGTGGTCCCCCATGTCGAACCCCGTCGTCACGCCCGCCGCGCGCGCCGCCTCGTCCGGCCCGGCCCCCACCGTCCCGGCGCTCGGTGCACCCACCGTGCTGGGTGCGCCGGCCGTGCTGTTCGCGCGGACGGGCCAGAGCTGCCCCCGGGCGGGCGTCTGGCAGGTCGTCAGCCGCCCCGTCGCCACCGCCGCCGTGCCGGGCGGGCGCGCGATGCCCACCGACCACGGCCGGTCCGTCGTCTGGCGGCTCGTGCGCGCCGACGCGTCCTGAGCGCCTCATGGGAGACGCCATGACTGCGACCCGCCGCGCCCCGAAGGTCACCGCGCGCGCCCCGATGCCCTGCTGGATCCCCGCCGGCGGCGGGCACGTCACCGTCCGGGTCCTCGACTACGACGTCCGCGCCCAGCCCCGCCGGCCCAAGCGCGACCTGCTCGGCCGCTTCACGGTCGTCCTGCGCCGGGAGGGGCCGGGCGACGTGCGCGTGCTGCTCCACGAGGCGGAGATCGGTCGGCTGCCGGCCCAGTGGGCCCGGTACGTCGAGCACGAGATCCTCGAGGCGGAGGCGCGCGACCAGCTCCCGGTCGCGCGCGGCGTCCTGGCCGGCCCGCACGCCGAGGACCTGCACGTCCTGCTGGCGTACCCGTCGCGCCCCCGCACCTGACGGCACGGCCGGCTCAGGCCGGGGGCGCGTCCTCGTACCGCAGCAGGTCGCCGGGCTGGCAGCCCAGCGCCTCGCACAGCGCCTCGAGCGTCGTGAAGCGGACCGCCTTCGCGCGCCCGTTCTTGAGCACCGCGAGGTTCGCGGGCGTGATGCCCACGCGCTCGGCCAGCTCCCCGACCGACATCTTGCGGCGCGCGAGCATGACGTCGACATCGACGACGATGGGCATCAGATGACCTCGTCGAGCTCGGCGCGCAGCGTGGTGGCCGTCGCGTCGAGGGCGACGGCCTTCGCGAGCAGCAGGCGCAGCACGACGACGACGAGGGCCACGGCGAGCGCCCCGGCGCCCGCCAGCCCGACGATCAGCACGAAGCCGGGAGGCGCGACGTCCCCGGGCGCGAGCACCAGCCCCAGCACGAACGCGCACGCGGCGGCCGCGAGGGACGCCCACGCCACCGCGTCGACCCAGCGGAAGGCCGCGACGCTGAAGACCGCGTCGCGCCGGACGAGGGTGAGCAGCCGCCAGACGCAGACGAGGACCACCTCGACGGCGACGAGCCCGGCGATGCACAGCCCGGCGACCAGCCAGCGCGCCGACGCCAGCTCCGGCACCTCCTCGAGGTCGCGCGCGAGCGCCGGCAGCACGCCGGCCTGCACCGCCACGAGCCCGAGCAGCAGCCCGGCGAGCACGAGACGCAGCACGCGGATCGTCCAGGCGCCCATCATCGACCTCCCAATGCATCGAAGAACGACGCTAATCTATCGAGAATCGATAGGCTGGGCAAGCCTCAGGGCGCCGGCTCCCACAGCTCGACGACGTTGCCCTCCGGGTCGGCCACCCGGCCGAACCGGCCGACGCCCGCCATCTCCTCGACCTGGTCGGAGACCACCGCGCCCCGCTCGCGCAGCTGCGCGAGCAGACCGTCGAGGTCGCGCACCCGGAGGTTGAGCATCGTGCGCTGGTCGCTGCCGAACGCGTCCGTGTCGGCCGGGAACGCCGCGAGCACGCTCGGTCCGGCCTCCTGCTCCCACTGGCCGTGGCGGTCGGTCGGCAGGCCGAGGACGTCCCGGTACCAGGCCACCAGCGCCTCCGGGTCCGCCGCGCGCAGGAAGTAGCCGCCGATGCCCGTCACGTGCGTCATGCCGCCAGGCTGCCACGGCCGCCGCGGCGACGACGCGGCGACCCGCACGCCGCCCGGCACTGCCGGCCCGGCCGTCAGGGACGCGGGTCGACG
>NZ_HE978588.1:2138230-2146680 GCF_000312005.1 Cellulomonas massiliensis JC225 | reverse complement strand
CCGCGCACCGCGGGCACACCCGGCCGACCGCGTCGGCGTGCCGGCCCGTCGCGGGGTCGGCGTCCTGCCACCGCACGTGCGGGAAGCGCTCGAGCGCCGACCGGTGCAGCGACAGGCCGCAGACCGTCTCGTTGCGCCCGGGCTCCCAGGCGTGCACCTCACCCGCCGGCATCCGCACGCCGTCCGGGTCGACCCACCGGCTGGAGGCGGCGACGGCCGCCGAGCTGACTCGTGCCATGCGATCGACCGTACGCGCGGCGCGGCGTCGCGGCCGGGCGGGAGGGCTTGACCGCGGGGCGCACCGGTGGGCTACTGGACGGACGTGGCTGCGCCGGCTCCAAGCAGTCGAGGCAGGGAGCAGCTGAGCACGAGGAAGTGCCAGCCATGAGACACCCCACCCTGCGACGGCGGTCCGTCACCGCCGCGCTCGCCACCTCCGCCTGCGTCGCCGCCCTCCTCGTGCCGGTGGGCGCCGCCTCGGCCGCCGCGCCCCCGGGCACGTCGACGACGACCGGCGAGCAGCTGCGCCGCGACCCGTGGCCCGGCCGCCAGTCGTGGTGGGACGAGTCGCGCCCCGCGACGCGACGCGCCCAGGCCCTCCTGCGGCAGATGACCCTCGAGGAGAAGGTCGACATGCTGCACGGCGAGCTGAACAACTACTACGGCTTCTACAACGCGCCCATCGAGCGGCTGGGCATCCCGGCCCTCACCATGGCCGACGGCCCGGCGGGCGTCCGGATCGCGAACCCCGACGTGAACGACCAGCAGTCGACCGAGCTCCCCGCTCCCCTGGCGCTCGCCGCCACGTGGGACCGCCGGCTCGCCGAGCGGTACGGGCGCACCGCGGGCGACGAGGCGCACCGCACCGGTCACAACGTCCTGCTCGCGCCGGCGATGGACATCGCGCGCGTCGCGCAGGCGGGGCGCGCGTTCGAGGCGTTCGGCGAGGACCCGCTCGTCTCGGGGACCATGGGCGGCGCCGTGACGCGCGGCATCCAGCAGAACCCCGTGGTCGCGGACGTCAAGCACTACGACGTCTACACGCAGGAGACGAACCGGCTCAGCGGCGGCAACGCGGTGCTCGACGAGCGGACCCTCCAGGAGATCTACACCCGTCCGTTCGACCTGGCGATCGACCAGGCGCACCCGGGCTCGGCGATGTGCTCGTTCAACGCCGTCAACGGCGTGCAGGCGTGCGCGAGCGACGAGCTGCTGAACCAGGTGCTCAAGGAGCAGCTCGGCTTCGAGGGCTGGGTCATGAGCGACTACGGCGCCACGCCCAGCACCGTGCCGGCGATCCTCGCCGGGCTCGACCAGGAGATGCCGGGCGACGTCGGCGACGGCGCGTGCCACTTCTGCGCCCCGCTGCTGGCGGCCGTGCGCGCGGGCGACGTCCCGCTCTCCCGCGTGGACGACGCGGTCCTGCGCATCCTGCGGCCCATGTTCGGCCTCGGGCTGTTCGACGAGCCGGCCACCGTCCGGCCCCTGCGCGAGGCGCGCGACGACGCGTTCGCGCAGCGCGTCGCGGAACGCGCGGCCGTGCTGCTGAAGAACGACCACCGGACCCTGCCGCTGGGCCGGGGCATCGACTCGCTCGCCGTCATCGGCGCGGACGCCGACACCGCCGTGCAGGGCGGGGGCAGCTCGCAGGTGATCCCGACCTCGACGGTGAGCCCGCTCGAGGGCATCCGGGACCGCGCCCGCGGGGCCGAGGTGCGCTTCGCACGGGGCACCGAACCCGTCACGTCGGCGGCGCTGCTGCCGGGGCCGAGCCCGATCCCGTCGGACTTCCTCACCTCGGCCGGGGACGGCCGACCCGGGCTGCGCGTCGAGTACTTCGACTCGCCGGACCTGTCGGGCACGCCCGCCGTCGACCGCACCGAGCCGTACGCCGGCATCTTCGGCGGCTTCTTCCTGTTCCAGGGCTTCAACGCCGCGTCGCCGCACTTCCCGACGCAGAGCAACGCCCACACGTCCTCGATCCGCTGGACCGGCACCCTGACCGCCCCCGCCGACGGCAGGTACCGGCTCGCGGCCACGAGCAACGGCACCTCGACGGTGTACCTGGACGACGAGCCGGTCCTCACGACCGGCCCGTCGGCGGACCCGCGCACGGAGGCCGCCGTGGTCACGCTCGAGCAGGGGCAGCGGTACGCGCTGCGGGTCGAGTACACGAACGACTCCCCCGGCGGCACCGACGCGGGTGCGGCCTTCCGGCTCGGCTGGACCCCGCCGGCCGGCGTTGTCGAGCCGAGCATCACGCGCGCGGCGCGGCTCGCCGCCCGCAGCGACGTCGCCGTCGTGGTGGCGCGCGACTACTCCAGCGAGGGCGGCGACCGCCCGAGCCTCGACCTGCCGAACGACCAGGCCGAGCTCATCCGCCGGGTCGCGGCGGCCAACCCGCGCACGGTCGTCGTCCTCACGGCGGGCGGCGCCGTCCAGACGTCCGACTGGGACGCCGGCGTACCGGCCGTGCTGCACTCCTGGTACGGCGGCCAGGCCCAGGGTGCGGCGATCGCCCGCCTCCTGTTCGGGGACGTCAACCCCTCCGGCCGGCTGCCGGTGACCCTGCCCGTGGACGAGCGCTCGACACCGGTCAGCTCGTCCGCGCAGTACCCGGGCACCGGGCTCGACCAGCAGTTCTCGGAGGGCGTCTTCGTCGGCTACCGCGGCTACGAGCAGGAGGGCATCGAGCCCGCCTACCCGTTCGGCCACGGCCTGTCGTACACCCGCTTCGACTACAGCCGGCTGCGGGCGCAGGTGGTGCACCGGCACGGCGGCAGGTCGGACGACGCCGTCGTGCGGGCCACCGTCCGCGTGCGCAACACCGGGCGGATGACCGGGACGGAGACGGTGCAGGTGTACGTCGGCCAGCTGCCGACCCGCCTCGTCGAGACGCCCAGGCGTGCCCTGGCGGGCTGGGCGCAGGTGACCCTGCGGCCCGGGCAGTCCCGCCTGGTGACCGTCCGCCTCGACCCGCACGCGTTCGCGTACTGGGACGTCGCGCGCGACCGGTGGACCACGCCCGCGGGACGGGTGCGCCTGTCCGTCGGCGCCTCGTCGGCCGACATCCGGGAGACGACGGTCGTCCGGGTCGGCGAAGCGCGAGGGCGCGATCGGGCCGGCCAGGGCTGACGACGGCGCGTGGGACCGGGCGCCGGATCGCGCCCGCGCCCGGTCCCTGGCGCGTGCGCGCCACGTTCCGCGCGTACGGTCGAGCTCGTGCCAGCAGCAGAGAGCGGTTCTCCTGCCCTGGACGCGGCGCGCCACCTCTTCGACCGCGCGCACCTGTCCTCGCCGGGCGACATGCCGGCAGCGCTGGCGGAGGCCGCCCGCATGCTCGGGTGGACGGCCCGTATGTTCCTGGTCGACGACGAGCAGCGGGTGCTGATCCCGGTGGGAGCGCACGGTGAGCAGGTCGGCGCGCACCTGTCGATCGACGGGACCTTGGCGGGGCGCGCGTTCCGTCTGGTGGAGCCCGTCCACGCCCGGTCCGCGCAGCCCGCTCTGTGGGTCCCGCTGCTCGACGGCGTGCACCGCTTCGGCGTGGTGCTGTTCGGATTCCCGGCGGGGACGGACCTGGACGCGCCGCACGTGAGGGACGCGTACCGCATGCTCGCGGACGCGACCGGCCATCTCGTCGCCGCCAAGGCGCCGTACGGCGACGCCTTCCGGCGCGTGACGCGGCTGCGCGAGCGCGCGGTCGCCTCGGAGCTGCTGTGGGACCTGCTGCCGCCGCTCACCTTCGGCTGCGAGGACCTCGTGCTCTCCGCGATCCTCGCGCCGACGTACGACGTGGCGGCCGACGCGTTCGACTACAGCGTGCTGGACGGGGTCGCCCACCTCGCGGTCCTGGACGCGACCGGGCACGCGCTGCCAGGCACGGTGCTCGTCGCCGTCACCCTCGCCGCGATGCGCAAGAGCCGGCGCGAGAGCCGCAGCCTGTACGACACGGTGCAGGCGATGGACGAGATCGTGGCCCTCCAGGGCCGGCGGGAGGCCTTCGTCACGGGCGTCGTCGCAGAGCTCGACCTGACGACGGGGCGCCTGCGGTACATCAACGCCGGGCACCCCGCTCCTCTGCTCATGCGGGCGGGCAAGGTGGTCAAGCACCTGGAGGGAGGCCGTCGCATCTTGCTCGGCCTGGGCGAGGGGATCGCCTCGGTCGCCGAGGAGTGGCTGGAGCCGGGTGACCGCGTGGTCTTCTACACCGACGGTGTCACGGAGGCCCGCAGCGCTGACAACGAGCAGTTCGGTGTGCCCAGGCTCGTCGACCAGCTGGAGCGCTCGACCGCGGGCGGCCTGCCGGCACCGGAGACCCTGCGCCTGGTGGCGCGCGACGTCCTGGAGCACCAGCACGGCGTCCTGCAGGACGACGCGACGCTGCTCGTCGCCGAGTGGGCCACCGGCGAGGAACGCGGCTACACCCCGGACCCCGGCCACGGCCCCTACGGCACCTGAACCCACGCCCGGCGTCGTTCCCGGAGCGCCCCGAACCGCCGGCGCGGATACCGTGGAGGTGTCCCCGCACGCGTGGCCGCACGGTCGAGCACCCAGCCTCGTGCCGCGCCGGAAGAGTCTCGCCATGGCCGTCGCGCACCCGACTCCGCAGCCCGCCCCCAGCGCTCGTGAGCGCCGCAACAGCGAGTTCACCGCGTTGAGCCGCATCGTCCAGGCCTCCGGTCTGATGCGACGACGGCGCGGTACCTACTGGGTGCGGTTCGTCGTGCTCACCGGCCTGCTGGCGGGACTCGTCACGGCCCTGGTGCTGCTCGGGCCGTCGTGGTGGCAGCTCGCGGTGGCGGCCGCGCTCGCCGTCGTGCTCGGACAGGTGATGTTCCTGGGGCACGACGCCGCGCACCGGCAGGTGTTCGAGTCGGGCCGGTGGAACGACTGGGCCAGCCTCGTCCTCGCCGACCTGTACGCCGGCATGAGCCACGGCTGGTGGCAGCACAAGCACTCCCGTCACCACGCGAAGCCGAACCAGCTCGGCGCGGACCCCGACATCGCGACGTCCGTCGTGCTCTTCCACACGCAGGACCTCGTTCACGTCCGCTCCGGGCTGACGGGGTGGCTCACGCAGCGTCAGGGGTGGCTGTTCTTCCCCCTCATGCTGCTCGAGGGCCTCAACCTGCACGTGTCGAGCGTCAGGAGGCTCCTCGGCCGAGGGGCGGTGCCACGGCGCGCCCTCGAGGTCGTCCTGATCACGCTCCGCCTCGGGGGGTACCTCGCGCTCGTGCTCTCTGTGCTGCCGTTCGGCATGGCCGTCGCCTTCCTCGGCGTCCAGCTCGGGCTCTTCGGCCTGTACATGGGCGCCGTGTTCGCGCCGAACCACAAGGGCATGCCGCTCGTGGCACCCGACGCGCGTGTGGACTTCCTGCGGCGCCAGGTGCTCATGAGCCGCAACGTGCGGGGCGGGCGCCTGACCGACCTGCTCATGGGGGGCCTGAACTACCAGATCGAGCACCACCTCTTCCCGAGCATGCCCCGACCGAACCTGCGCAGGCTGCAGCCGACCGTCCGAGCCTTCTGCGCGGCGCACGACGTCGCCTACGCCGAGACGACCCTTCTCCAGTCGTACGCGATCGTCGTCCGCCACCTCAACGCCGTCGGGCTCGCCGCCCGGGACCCCTTCCAGTGCCCCCTCGCCGCGCAGCTGCGCGCCGCGCGCTGAGCCCCAGGTGCGGCGCCGGCCCGAGGAGCGCAGCATGGGAGGGCGCTGGAGAAAGGCGGCGTCCACGAGGGACCGGGAGGACCCATGGGCATCGACGACATGAAGGACAAGGCGAGCGACGCGCTCGGCGGCGAGAAGGGCGAGCAGGCCAGCGACACGGCGCTCGACAAGGGCGCCGACGCCGCGTCGTCCGCCACCGGCGGCTCGCACGACGAGCAGATCACGAAGGCGCAGAGCGCCGCCGACGAGCGCGTCGGGGACGGCTGAGCCGCGCCGGCGGCCGCCCTGGGCGGCCACCGAGGACACGACGGAGACCGCGCCGGGGCGCGCACCACGCGCCCCGGCCGGCTCGCGCCGCAGCGGTGGCGACCGCCACCGGGACCGAGCCCGGCCGTCGGCGCCTCGCGCCCCCGGCCGGCGCCGAAGGGAGAGAGCATGCCGCGCACCTACACGGTCGGGTACTTCGTCGGGAGCCTGTCGTCGACGTCCATCAACCGGGTCCTGTCCCGGGCGCTCATCGCGCTCGCACCCGACGACCTCGAGTTCGTCGAGATCCCCATCGGCAACCTGCCGCTGTACAGCCCCGACTACGACGCGGACTACCCGCCGGAGGCCCGTGCCCTCAAGGAGACGATCGCCCGCGTCGACGCCGTGCTGTTCGTCTCCCCCGAGTACAACCGCTCGATCCCCGGGGCGCTGAAGAACGCGATCGACTGGGCGTCGCGCCCCTGGGGCCAGAACTCGTTCGACCACGTCCCGGCGGCCGTCATCGGCGCGTCGATCGGCGCGATCGGCACCGCGGTCGGCCAGCAGAGCCTGCGCGCCGTGCTGAGCTTCTGCAACGCCCGCCAGATGACGTCGCCCGAGGCGTACATCCACTTCTCGCCCGAGGTCTTCACCGACACCGGCGAGGTCACCGACGAGGCGACCGGCGCCTTCCTGCGCGGCTACATGGCGGAGTTCCGGGACCACGTCGTCCGCGTGCTGACCGTCCTGCCCCGCGGCGGCTGAGCGCGCTGACCCCGAACGACGGAGGCCACGTCCGCACCCCGTTCCCGGGAGCCGACGTGGCCTCTGCCTTCGGTGGAGCTGAGGGGACTCGAACCCCTGACCCCCTGCATGCCATGCAGGTGCGCTACCAGCTGCGCCACAGCCCCGTGCACTCGATCCGACCTGACTCGATCAGAAGGAGGAGCACCACGCCCCCGTGAGGGCGCTCCGAGAGTCTAGGCGACGAGCGGCCCCGAGTGCCAATCGCGCGACCGTGAGCGTCCGCACAGGGGGGCGCTCAGTCCGGGTCGCGCGTCTCGGCGTCGGCCTCGGGCGTGACGTCGGGTCCCGCGTTCCAGTCCGACGACGCGTCGGTGGGCCCGAGGTTGTAGCCCGCGAGCCGCCACGGTCCGCCCGCGGGCGCGACGAGCTCGGTCCAGTGGCAGTTCGCCATCCCCGCGAACGCGTGCCGCTCGGGTGGCACGCCCAGCATCGCGCCGGCGGCCGCCGAGATCGCGGCACCGTGCGAGACGACGACGAGCACGCCACCGGGGGGCAGCGCGGCGACGTGCTCCGCGACGGCCTCGCTCGTGCGCCGCGCGACGTCGGCGCGGCTCTCCGCGCCGATCCCCGCGGGCTCGCCACCCGCCCGCCAGACCGCGAACTCCTCCGGCCAGCGCGCGCGCAGGTCCTCCCCCGTCAGCCCCTCCCACGCGCCGAACCCGCGCTCACGCAGCCGCTCGTCGGTCGTGACCGGCAGCTCCGCCATCCGGCCGAGCACCTGTGCGGTCTCCACGGCACGGCTGAGGTCCGACGCGACGACCCGCACGGGCGCGTGCCGCGCCAGCAGGCTCGCGGCGGCGGTCCGCGCCTGCCAGCGGCCGACCTCGTCGAGCGGGATGTCGACCTGCCCCTGCAGGCGCGCCTGCACGTTGTAGGCGGTGCGGCCGTGCCGCCACAGCAGCACGCGCGGGACGGTCACTGCTCGTCGTCCCCGTCCCGGCCGCCCCGGGCGTCCGGCGGGAGCTCGATGAGCGGGCAGTCCTTCCAGAGCCGCTCGAGCGCGTAGTACACGCGGTCCTCGGCGTGCTGCACGTGCACGACGACGTCGCCGAAGTCGATGAGCACCCAGCGCCCCTGCGACTTGCCCTCGCGGCGCACGGGCTTGGCGCCGAGGTGGAACAGCGCCTCCTCGACAGCGTCGACGATCGCGCCGACCTGCCGCTCGTTGGTGCCGGACGCGATGAGGAACACGTCCGTGAGGACGAGCTGCTCGCTCACGTCGAGGGCGATGATCTCCTGGGCCTTGCGGTCGGCCGCGGCGCGGGCCGCAGCGACGGCCAGCTCGACGGCGCGTTCGGTCGCGGGCACGGCTCTCCTCGGTGGGTCAGGTCGTCGGGACGTGCCCGGCGTCGGTGGTGCGTCGGTGGTCCGTGCTCGGGGCCCCGGGCACGGTCAGGCGGCGGGTGGCCCCGCGCGCCAGGCGGTCGCGAGCAGGTCGACGGCCGGGGCCAGGGCGCTCGCGTCGTCGGCGCCACGGCTCTTGATGACGACGAGCATGATGACGAAGCCGAGGACGAAGGCCACGAGGACCAGCACGATGAAGTGCAGCCACGTGTACGGGTGCCGTCGCGTCCCCTCGTCGTCGGCCGGGTCCGGGTCCGTGCTCTCGGCCGCGGGGGGCTCGGTGGCGGTGGGACCGCCGGTGCGCGCCCACGACGGGCCGCCGGACGCACCCGGACCGGGCGCCGCCGGCTGCTCCTCCTCGGCCGGCGCGGCGGGCGCG
>NZ_HE978588.1:2129160-2137497 GCF_000312005.1 Cellulomonas massiliensis JC225 | reverse complement strand
CCCCGTGCGCGGTGCCGGCGGGCCGGCCGGGCGTGGAGGACCAGCTCGGTGCCGACGCGGGCCGCGACGGGCCGGCGGGAGCAGCGGGGTGCCCACCGGCCGGCGGGCGCGGGGGTGCCTGCGTCGCCTGCTCGCGCAGCGCCCGGCGGGAGCTGGGCGCTGCGGAGGGGCCGCCGATCCCCGCGGGGTCGGCGGCGGGCGCCGGCGTCGCGGCGGTCGGCCGCGCCACCTCGTCCTCGGGGCCGCGGCGCAGGTCGCGCCGGCGCACCCGCTCCGGTTCAGTCATGACAGTCCTCGATACAACCTGTGCTTCGCGATGTACTGCACCACGCCGTCCGGCACGAGGTACCAGACGGGCGCGCCGCCCCGGGCCCTCGCCCGGACGTCCGTCGACGAGATCGCCAGCGCGGGGATCTCGACCAGGGACACCCGACCGCGAGGGAGCCCGTCGATCGACAGGGCGTGGCCCGGGCGGGTGACCGCCACGAAGTGCGCCATGTCGAACAGCTCGTCGGCATCCTTCCACGTGAGGATCTGCGCCACCGCGTCGGCACCCGTGATGAAGAAGAGTTCGGCGTCCGGGCGCTGCGTCTTGAGGTCCCGCAGCGTGTCCACCGTGTACGTCAGCCCTGCGCGGTCGATGTCCACCCGGCTCACGGTGAAGCGCGGGTTCGACGCGGTGGCGACGACGGTCATGAGGTAACGGTGCTCCGCGACCGTGACGTCCTGGTGCTGCTTGAACGACGGCTGCCCCGTCGGGACGAACACGACCTCGTCGAGCTCGTACCGCGCCGCGACCTCGCTGGCGGCGACCAGGTGCCCGTGGTGGATGGGGTCGAACGTGCCCCCCATCACCCCCAGCCGCTGCGGCATCCGCTCGCGTCCCGCCGCCGTCAGTGGCGCGTGCCCACGCTGCGGAACGCGTACGTCGCGAGCAGCAGGGCGACGAGACCGACGAAGGCGCCCACGCCGAAGACGACCGGCGAGAACGGCAGCTCGTTGACGTGCTCGGACGCCTCCTCGGCGGCGGCGATCAGGGCAGCGTGCACGACGGGACCTCCTGGGTGTGACGGGTCGTACCAGTGTCGCACGGACGGGCGGCGCGGGGGCGCACGTCAGGGACGGACGTGACCGTCCCCGTGGACGACCCACTTCGTCGTCGTCAGCTCCGCCAGGCCCATCGGGCCCCGGGCGTGCAGCTTCTGCGTGGAGATGCCGATCTCCGCCCCGAGGCCCAGCTGGCCCCCGTCCGTGAACCGCGAGGACGCGTTCACCATGACAGCCGCGGAGTCGACCTCGGCGACGAACCGCTCGGAGGCGGCGAGGTCCTGCGTGACGATCACCTCGGTGTGGCCGGAGGACCAGGTGCGGATGTGGTCCAGCGCCTCGTCGAGGTCCTCGACGACGCGCACGGCGATGTCCCGCGAGAGGTACTCGGACGCCCAGTCCTCGTCCGTCGCCGGCACCGTCGGCGCGTCCTCCGGCGCCAGCTCGAGGGTGAGCTCGTCGCCGTGCACCGTCACGCCCTCGTCGGCGAGCGCGGCGACGGCCGCGGGCAGGAACTCGTCCGCGACGGCGCGGTGCACGAGCAGCGTCTCGAGCGCGTTGCACACGCCCACGCGCTGCGTCTTGCCGTTGAGCAGGATCGGCAGCGCCGCGGCGAGGTCCGCGCTCTCGTCGACGTAGAGGTGGCAGTTGCCCACCCCCGTCTCGATGACCGGGACGGTCGACTCCCGGACGACGGTGCGGATGAGGTCCGCCCCGCCGCGCGGCACGAGCACGTCCACCAGGCCGCGCGCGTGCATGAGCGCGACCGCGCCCTCGCGCCCCCACGCGTCGATCGACTGCACGAGGTCGCGGGGCAGGCCCTGGGCCGCGAGCGCGCCCTGGAGCACGTCCACCACCACGGCGTTGCTGCGCGCCGCGGCGGACCCGCCCCGCAGCACGACGGCGTTGCCGCTCTTGAGCGCGAGCCCCGCGGCGTCGACGGTCACGTTGGGCCGCGCCTCGTAGATCATCCCGACGACGCCCATGGGCACCCGCACCTGCCGCAGGCGCAGGCCGTTGGGCAGCGTGGAGCCGCGCACCACCTCGCCCACCGGGTCCGGCAGGCCGGCGAGCTCGCGCAGCGCGTCCGCGATCGCGGCCACCCGCGCCGGGTCGAGCGCGAGCCGGTCGAGCAGACCGGGCTTCAGACCCGCCGCGCGTCCGCGCTCGAGGTCCTCCACGTTGGCCGTGACGATCTCGTCGGTCGACGCCACCAGCGCGTCCGCCAGAGCGCGCAGCGCGGCGTCCTTCGTGGCGCGGTTGGCCGTCGCGAGGCGCCGGGAGGCGACCTTGGCGCGCCGGGCGACCTCGCGCACCTGGTCGTCGACCGACAGGCCGGCGGCGATCGGGTCAGGCGTGTCCAGCACGGTCATGCGGCCAGGGTAGCCCTGGCCACCGGGACCGGTCAGGGCCGTCCAGCGCGCGGTCGCGGCACCCCGACGGGCGCGTCAGCGGGCCGCGCGCCGGCGCCGGACGAGCACGAGGTCGTCGCGGTGCACCAGCTCACGGTCGTAGCCGGGGCCGAGGTCGTCGCGCAGCGCGGAGGTCGAGCGGCCCAGCAGCGCGGGCACCTCGCCGGCGTCGTAGGCCACGAGGCCGCGCGCGACGACGGCGCCGTCGGGCCCGACGAGCTCGACGGGGTCCCCCGCCTCGAACTCGCCCTCGCTCGCGGTCACCCCCGCCGGCAGCAGCGAGGTGCGCCGCTCGACGACCGCGCGCACCGCGCCCTCGTCGAGGACGAGGCGCCCGCGCGTGCGGGCCGCGTGCGCGAGCCACAGCAGCCGGACCGACGTCCGCCGACCGGTCGGGGCGAACCACGTCCCCACGTCGGCGCCCGCGAAGGCCTCCCCCGCCCGCACCGCGGACGTGAGCAGCACGGGCGTGCCGGACTGCGTCGCGATGGACACCGACTCCAGCTTCGTGACCATGCCGCCCGTCCCGACGGCGCTGCCCCGGCTCGAGACGTCGACGCCCTCCACGTCCCCGGGGCCGTCGACGCGCGCGACGCGCACGGACCCCTCCCGCGACGGCGGCCCGGTGTAGAGGGCGTCGACGTCGGTGAGCAGGACCAGTGCGTCGGCGCGCACGAGGTGGGAGACGAGCGCGGCCAGGCGGTCGTTGTCCCCGAACCGGATCTCGTCCGTGGCGACCGCGTCGTTCTCGTTGATGACCGGCACGACGCCGAGGTCGAGCAGCCGGGTGAGCGCGCGGTGCGCGTTGCGGTAGTGCCCGCGGCGCACGGTGTCCTCCGCCGTGAGGAGCACCTGCGCGACGCGCAGCCCGTGGGCCGCGAAAGCCCGGGTGTAGTGCGCGACGAGCAGTCCCTGCCCGACCGAGGCGGCCGCCTGCTGGGTGGCCAGGTCGCGCGGGCGCGTCGGCAGGCCCAGCGGCCCGATCCCGGCGGCGATCGCGCCCGACGAGACGAGGACGACCTGCTGGCCGGCCGCGCGGCGCTCGGCGAGCACGTCGACGAGGGCCCGCAGCCGCTCGGGGTCGAGGTGGCCGTCGGGCGTGGTGAGCGACGACGAGCCGACCTTGACGACCACGCGCGCGGCGTCGCGGAGCTGCTCGCGCCCCGACGGTGCCGGGACGCGCTCGAGGCCGTCCCGTGCGACGTCGTCCCCCGCGCCGTGCGTACCCGTGCTCACGGGCGCATTGTGCCCGCACGACGCGAGCGGCGGTCGACCACATTCACACCCCGGACGCACGCCTCACTCGTCGTCGGCCGGCTCCGTCCAGTGCCCGGACTCGCGCTCGGTCCACAGCTCCGCGCGCGCGGCCGCCTTGGCGTCCATGCGCTCCTTGTACTCGGTGCGCTTCTCGCCGCGCGTCGGGCGGGCCCGGTCCTCGAGCCGCAGGTCGGTGCCGCGCGGTCCGCCGAGGAGCTCGGCGCCCGTGAGCAGGGTCGGCTCCCAGTCGAACACGACCGCGTTCGTCTCCGGGCCGATCCGCACCTCGTCGCCCGCGACCGCACCGGCGGTGAAGAGCGCCTCCTCGACGCCGAGCCGCGCGAGCCGGTCGGCGAGGTAGCCGACCGCCTCGTCGTTCGCGAAGTCGGTCTGCCGCACCCAGCGCTCCGGCTTGACGCCCCGCACCTGGAACCAGACCTGGCCGCCCGACTCGCGCCGCGTGACGGTGAACCCCGCCTCGTCGACCGCCCGGGGCCGCAGGACCACGCGCGTCGCCTCGGGGGCGGGCGCCTCGCGGCGCGCCCGCTCGACGATCTCCGCGAGCGCGAAGGTCAGCGGGCGCAGGCCCTCGTGGCTCGCGGTCGAGATCTCGAACACGCGCAGCCCGCGCTGCTCCAGCTCGGGGCGGACCAGCTCGGCGAGGTCGCGGGCCTCGGGCACGTCGATCTTGTTGAGCACGACGACGCGCGGGCGCTCCGTCAGCGGCACGCGGCCGCCCTCGATCTGCAGGTCGCCGGCGTACGCGGCGAGCTCGGCCTCGATGACGTCGAGGTCGGTGAGGGGGTCGCGGTCCGGCTCGAGGGTCGCGCAGTCCAGCACGTGCACGATGACGGCGCAGCGCTCGATGTGCCGCAGGAACTCGTGTCCGAGTCCCTTGCCCTGCGACGCGCCCGGGATGAGGCCCGGGACGTCGGCCACGGTGTACCGGGACGAGCCGGCCTGCACGACGCCCAGGTTCGGCACGAGCGTCGTGAACGGGTAGTCCGCGATCTTGGGCCGCGCGGCGGAGATCGAGGCGACCAGGCTGGACTTGCCCGCGCTCGGGTAGCCCACGAGCGCCACGTCGGCGATCGTCTTGAGCTCGAGCACGACGTCGAGCTCCTCGCCCGGCTCGCCCAGCAGGGCGAAGCCGGGGGCCTTGCGCCGCTGCGAGGCGAGCGCCGCGTTGCCGAGACCCCCGCGCCCGCCGGCAGCCACGACGAACTGCGCGCCGGTGCCCACGAGGTCCGCGAGCACCTCGCCGTCGGCCGACTTCACGACCGTCCCGTCGGGGACGCCGAGCACCAGGTCCTCGCCCGTCCCGCCGGAGCGGTGGTCGCCCATCCCCTGCGTGCCGGACGCGGCGCGCCGGTGCGGCAGGTGGTGGAACTCGAGCAGCGTCGTGACCTGCGGGTCGACCTGCAGGATCACGGAGCCGCCGTTGCCGCCGTTGCCCCCGTCGGGGCCGCCGAGCGGCTTGAACTTCTCGCGGTGGATCGAGGCGCAGCCGTGCCCGCCGTCCCCACCGGACGCGTGCAGCACGACCCGGTCGACGAACGTCGCCACGACTGCCTCCTTCGTGCACCCCCGACGGGTGCTCCTCGATCGTCACACGACGAAGGGGCGCACCGCACCGGTGCGCCCCTTCGCCTGAAGCTGATGTCGGTCAGACCTCGGCGGCGACGATGTCGATGACCTTGCGGCCCCGACGCGTGCCGAACTGCACCGAGCCCGCCGCGAGGGCGAACAGCGTGTCGTCGCCACCGCGACCCACGTTGTTGCCCGGGTGGAAGTGCGTGCCGCGCTGACGGACCAGGATCTCGCCGGCCTTGACGACCTGACCACCGAAGCGCTTCACGCCCAGACGCTGGGCGTTCGAGTCGCGCCCGTTGCGCGAGGAGCTCGCGCCCTTCTTGTGTGCCATGACGACGTCCTTCGTCTCGTTCTGATGTCCCGACCGCGGCGAGCCGCGGCGACGCTCACTTGATGCCGGTGACCTTGAGGCGGGTCAGCGCCTGGCGGTGACCCTGGCGCTTGCGGTAGCCGGTCTTGTTCTTGTACTTGAGGATGTCGATCTTCGGGCCCTTCTCGTCCCGGACGACCTCCGCGGTGACCTTGACCTTGGCGAGCGCCGCGGCGTCGGTGGTCACCTTCTCGCCGTCGACGAGGAGCAGGGCGGGCAGCTCGACGGTCGCGCCGGCACCGGCCGCGAGACGGTCGACGACGACGACGTCGCCCACGGCGACCTTCTCCTGGCGGCCGCCGGCCTTCACGATCGCGTACACCACGTTGCTGCTCATCTCTGCTCGGTCGAAAATCTCTGTCGCTCTCACCGCTGCTCCGCGCCCGCGCACGACCCGGTGCAGCAAGGCTCCGGGGTTCGCGTCGACGCCGCCGCTGCGGCACGCTCGTCGGCGCGCACACGGGCGCGCCGACGTTCTAGGTTACGGATCCCACGCCGCAGGGTCAAACCTGGCCGGGGGCGTCGGGGGTGTGCCGGTCGTCACCGTCCGGGGCCCCGTCCACGTCGTCCGCCGCCTCGTCCGGCTCCCCCGGGGCCTCGGCCCCGGGCTCGTCGTCCGGCTCCGCGTCCGCCGCGAACAGGTCGGGGTCGACCGGCGTCAGCTCGAGCCGCTCCTCGACGCCGTGGGCGAGGTCCTGCGCCGCGGCCGCCTCGGCGGCGACGTCGGCGACGACCTCGGCCTCGTGCCCGTCGGCACCCGACGCGGCGGGCTCCGGGGCGCCGTCGCGCCCCTCGCCCTCGAGCACGACCTCGGTCACGGCGTCCTGCACGACGACCTGCGTCAGCGTGCCCTCGACCGCCACGTCGTGGCCCTCCGGGTGGTGGGCCTCGTGCGCGTGCGCCGCCGCCGCGGCGATCGTCGCGAGCGTCGCCTTGACGGCCTCGCGCTCCTGCGGCAGGACGGGCACGCCCGCGTGGGGCGCCGGTGCGGGCTCCTTCGCGCCGCGCTTGCGGCGCGAGCGCTTCGACTCGCCCTCGGCGGGCTGCTGGGTGGCGCCCGCGTCGGGGCGCGCGTTCTTCTCGACGGGCTCCTCGTGCACGATGAAGCCGCGACCGTGGCAGTGCTCGCACGTCTCGCTGAACGCCTCGACGAGGCCCTGGCCGACGCGCTTGCGCGTCATCTGGACGAGGCCGAGCGACGTGACCTCCGCGACCTGGTGCTTCGTCCGGTCCCGCCCGAGGCACTCGACGAGACGACGCAGGACGAGGTCGCGGTTCGACTCGAGGACCATGTCGATGAAGTCGATGACGATCATGCCGCCGATGTCGCGCAGCCTCAGCTGGCGCACGATCTCCTCGGCCGCCTCGAGGTTGTTGCGGGTGACCGTCTCCTCGAGCGTGCCGCCCGAGCCGGTGAACTTGCCCGTGTTCACGTCGACGACGGTCATCGCCTCGGTGCGGTCGATGACCAGCGAGCCGCCGGACGGCAGCCAGACCTTGCGGTCCATGCCCTTGGCGAGCTGCTCGTCGATCCGGTGGTCGGCGAACACGTCACCGGTGCCGGTGTACCGGCTCACCTTGCCGGCGAGGTCGGGCGCGAGCTCGCCGATGTACGTCGAGATGGTCGACCACGCCTCGTCGCCCTGCACGACGAGCGAGGAGAAGTCGTCGTTGAAGATGTCGCGCACGACGCGGATCGACAGGTCCGGCTCGCCCTGGAGCAGCGCAGGCGCCGAGGCGCTCCTCGACTTCTTCTCGATCGCCTCCCACTGGCCCTGGAGGCGGGCGATGTCGGCGCGCAGCTCCTCCTCGCTCGCGCCCTCGGCCGCGGTGCGGACGATGACGCCGGCGGAGTCCGGCACGACCTCGCGCAGGATCTTCTTGAGCCGGTTGCGCTCGGTGTCCGGCAGCTTGCGGCTGATGCCGGTCATGCCGCCACCGGGCACGTAGACGAGGTAGCGGCCCGCGAGCGTGATCTGCGACGTCAGCCGCGCGCCCTTGTGGCCGATCGGGTCCTTCGTGACCTGGACGAGCACCGAGTCGCCCGACTTCAGCGCCTGCTCGATGCGGCGCGGCTGGCCCTCGAGGCCGGCCGCGTCCCAGTTGACCTCGCCGGCGTACAGCACCGCGTTGCGGCCCTTGCCGACGTCGACGAACGCGGCCTCCATGCTCGGCAGCACGTTCTGGACGCGGCCCAGGTACACGTTGCCGACCATCGAGGTCTGCGCCTGGTTCGACACGTAGTGCTCGACGAGGACGCCGTCCTCCAGCACCGCGATCTGCGTGCGGCCGCCGCGCTCGCGCACGACCATCGCGCGATCCACCGACTCGCGGCGGGCGAGGAACTCGGCCTCGGTGATGATCTGGCGGCGGCGGCCCGCGTCGCGGCCCTCGCGCCGGCGCTGGCGCTTGGCCTCGAGCCGGGTCGAGCCGCGCAGCGCGGTGACCTCGTCCGAGGCGCGCGAGCGGCGCCCCTCCTCCGAAGTGCCCTGCTCGCCCGTGCGCGAGCCGCGGCGGCGACGGCGCCGACGGCGGCTCGAGCCGCCCTCCTGCTCGTCGTCGTCGGCGGCGTCGTCCTGCTCGGTCGCGTCGGTGCCCTCGTCGTCCGCCGCGCCCTCGTCCTCGCCGGACGGCTCCGGCTGGTCGTTGCGCCGGCGC
>NZ_HE978588.1:2123110-2128168 GCF_000312005.1 Cellulomonas massiliensis JC225 | reverse complement strand
CGTCCGCGCCGGGCGCTCGGCCTCGGCGGGGGCGTCGGCCGCGGGCTCGACGGTCGTCCCGGACGCGGCGCCCTCGGTCGAGGCGTTCTCGGCGGCGGGCGCCTCGACGGGCGTCGGGGCCGTGGCGGCGCGGGTGGCGCGGCGGCGGCGGGGTGCGGCGGGGGCCTCGACCCCCGTGGACTCGACAGCGGCGTCGTCGGGGGTGTTCGTGGGGGTCACGCGCGGTGCTCCTGGGTACCGGGGACCCACCTCCACACGTGTGGTGGTCCCCGGTCGGTCGGTCGTCGGCGCGGTGGCGCCGACGGAAGTCGTCGGTCGTGGTCGCTGCACCTGGCGGGGCCGTCGCCTGCCCGGTCCGGTCCGGGCGCCTGGTGGGCGCCTCGGGACCATCGGGCGGCGGCTGGCGCGCGCGCTCTGGTGCTGCGAGCTCACGGGCCCGGAGACGGTGTGGTCGCCCCTGGGCCGCGGTCAGTATCGCACAGCACTCCCCCGTCGGCCCGGTGCGGCGCCCGGCCGGACGGACGTGTCGGACGTCCCGCCGGGGGCTGCGCCGGGGCCGTCGTGCCCGCCCTCGTACGACGCCCGGCGGCGGCCGCCCGGCCCGCGTCCGGGCCGCCCGCGGCCGACTGTTGCCGATCTCACGTCTTGCTGACGCCATGTCGGTATCCAGGACCTAGGTCCCAGGGGGAGACTGGAGGCCAGTCCCTAGCGTCGTGCCAGGTCGGGACCCCAGCGCCGACCGTCGCACCAGGACCCGGAGCATCCACGTGGACGTACTCGACCTCGCCCGGTGGCAGTTCGGCATCACGACCGTCTACCACTTCATCTTCGTCCCGCTGACGATCGGTCTGTCGACCCTCGTCGCGATCATGCAGACCGCCTGGGTCCGCACCCGGAACGAGCGGTGGCTGCGGCTCACCAAGTTCTACGGGAAGCTCCTCCTCATCAACTTCGCGATCGGTGTGGCCACCGGCATCGTGCAGGAGTTCCAGTTCGGGATGGCCTGGAGCGAGTACTCGCGCTTCGTCGGCGACGTCTTCGGCGCACCGCTGGCGATGGAGGCCCTCGCGGCGTTCTTCGTCGAGTCGACGTTCCTCGGCCTGTGGATCTTCGGCTGGGACAAGCTGCCGAAGCGCATCCACCTCGCGTGCATCTGGGCCGTGGCGGTCGCGACGACCGTCTCGGCGTACTTCATCCTCGCCGCGAACTCCTGGATGCAGCACCCCGTGGGCATCGTCTACAACGAGGAGCTCGGCCGGGCGGAGATGGTGGACATCGGCGCCGTCCTGTCCAACCCGACCGTCCTGGCGGCCTTCCCGCACACCATCTCGGCCGCGTTCCTCACGGCCGGCACGTTCGTCGCGGGCATCGGCGCGTGGTGGATGGTCCGGCTCGCGCGCCGCGGCCAGCAGGAGAAGGCGCGCGACGTCTACCGTCCCGCGGTCGTCCTCGGGCTCGTCGTCATGCTCGTCGCCGGCGTCGGCGTGGCCCTGTCGGGCGACTGGCAGGCGAAGATGATGTTCGACCAGCAGCCGACGAAGATGGCCGCGGCCGAGGCGCTGTGCGCCGACAGCCCGAACGGCGCGGCCTTCTCGCTGCTGGCGATCGGCGACCTGACGAACAACTGCGAGAACGTCTCGCACGTCCTGGCGATCCCGGGGCTCACGTCGTTCCTCGCGACGGGCGACTTCAGCGCGCCGCTGCCCGGCACCGCGTCGCTGCAGGAGAGCTACGCCGAGCAGTTCGGCGCGACCGACGAGGCCGGCGACGAGATCAGCTACATCCCGAACCTCGCCGTCACCTACTGGGCGTTCCGCCTCATGATCGGGTTCGGCCTCGGCTCCGCCGCCCTCGCGCTCGCCGCGCTGTGGTTCACGCGCCAGGGCCGGGTGACCGACAGGAAGTGGGTCGGCACGCTGGGCGTGCTGGCGGTCTTCACGCCGTTCCTCGCGTCGGCGTTCGGCTGGATCTTCACCGAGATGGGCCGCCAGCCGTGGGTCGTGTACCCCAACCCGAACCCGTCCGGTGTCGACGGCGTCTGGATGCTCACGGCGAACGGCGTCTCGACGGTCCCCACGACGTTCACGATGTGGCTCTCGATCTCCGTCTTCACGCTGCTCTACGGCGTGCTCATGGTGGTCTGGTACAAGCTCATGCACCGCTACGCGGTCGAGGGGGTCGCGGACACCGAGAAGGACCCCAGCCCCGAGGCCCGCGGCGACGACCGGGCCGACGCTCCCCTGTCCTTCGCGTACTGAGAGCCGAGGTACAACGACCGTGGATCTCCCCATCGTCTGGTTCGTGCTCATCGCCGTCCTCTGGACGGGCTACCTCGTGCTCGAGGGCTTCGACTTCGGCGTCGGCATGCTGCTCGGCGTCCTGCCGCGCCGCAAGAAGGACGACCCCGCGCAGAACGAGAAGGAGCGCCGGGTCATGATCAACACGATCGGCCCGGTCTGGGACGGCAACGAGGTGTGGCTGCTCACCGCGGGCGGCGCGACCTTCGCGGCGTTCCCCGAGTGGTACGCCACCCTGTTCTCCGGGTTCTACCTGCCGCTCCTGCTGATCCTCGTCGCGCTCATCGTGCGCGTCGTCGCGTTCGAGTGGCGCGGCAAGATCGACGACCCGCGCTGGCGCGCCTGGGCCGACCGCGCGCTCATGTTCGGCTCGTGGCTGCCCGCCGTGCTGTGGGGCGTCGCGTTCGCCAACATCGTGCGCGGCGTCGAGCTCGACGCGGAGCACCAGTACGTGGGCGGCTTCTGGGCGCTCCTGAACCCGTTCGCCCTGCTCGGCGGCGCGGTGACGGCCTCGATCTTCCTCACGCACGGCGCGGTGTTCCTCGCGCTGAAGTCCGACGGGATCGTCCGCGAGAAGGCGGCCCGGTTCGCGGCGCGCTCGTCCGTGGTGACGGTCGTCGTCGCCGGGGCGTGGGCCGTGTGGCTCCAGATCGCCTACTCCGAGCGGGGCTGGACGTGGGCCGCGGTCGCGGTCGCCGCCGTCGCGCTGGTGCTCGTCGTGCTGGCGACGCGGGCGCGCCGGGAGGGCGTGGCGTTCGTCGCGTCGGCGGTCGCGATCGTCGCCGCCGTCGTGCTCATCTTCGGGTCGATGTTCCCGGACGTCATGCCCGCGTTCGACCCCGCGCACTCGCTCACCGTCGACAACGCGTCCTCGTCGGACTACACGCTGACGATCATGACCTGGGTGGCCGTCGCCCTCACGCCGCTGGTCCTGCTCTACCAGGGCTGGACGTACTGGGTGTTCCGCAAGCGCCTCACGGTGGACCACATCCCCGCGCCCACCGGCCTGAGCCTGGCCTCGCCCGCGGACGCGTCGCCCACGGCGGGGGCCGGCTCCGGCCCGGCGTGAGGCCGCTCGACCCGCGCCTGCTGCGGCACGCGCGCGCCGCCCGGGGGTACCTCGCGCTGACGGTCGCGCTCGGGCTCGTCACCGCGGCGCTGGTCGTCGCGCAGGCGCTCCTGCTGGCGGACGCGCTCGGGCGGGCCGTGTCGCAGGGCGCGACGCTCGCCGACGTGCGGCCCGCGGTCCTCGGCCTGGCGGCCGTCGTCGCGGCGCGGGCCCTCGTCGCGGCCACGCAGGAGCGCTGGGCGCACCGGGCGGCGACGCGCGCGGTGAACGAGCTCCGGGAAGGCGTCGTCGCGCACGCGGCGGCCCTCGGGCCCCGGTGGCTCGCGGACGGTCACGGACCCCGGGTGGTCACGCTGGCGACCCGCGGCCTCGACGCGCTCGAGCCGTACTTCGTCCGGTACCTGCCCCAGCTCGTGCTGGCCGCCACCGTGACCCCGGCGACCCTGCTCGTCGTCCTCGGCCTGGACTGGGTGTCGGCCGCGGTGCTGGTCGCCGTGCTGCCGCTGGTCCCGGTCTTCATGGTGCTCGTCGGCCGCCTCACCGAGGGACGCTCGGCGCACGGGCTGGCCACCATGCAGCGGCTCGGCTCGCAGGTGCTCGACCTGCTCGCCGGCCTGCCGACGCTGCGCGCGCTCGGCCGCGAGCGCGGACCCGTCGCGCGCGTGCGCGCCCTCGGGGACGCGCACCGCCGGGCGACGATGGGGACGCTGCGGATCGCGTTCCTCTCCGGCCTCGTGCTGGAGCTGCTGACGACGCTCTCCGTCGCCCTCGTCGCCGTCGGCATCGGCCTGCGGCTCGTGCACGGCGGCCTCGACCTCGTGACCGGCCTGGCGGTCCTCGTCCTGGCGCCCGAGGTCTTCCTGCCGCTGCGGCAGGTCGGTGCCCAGTTCCACGCGTCGACGGACGGCGTGGCGGCCGCCGACGAGGTGTTCCGGGTGCTCGGCACGCCGGTGCGCCGCCGCGGCTCGCGCCCGGCGCCCGACCTCGCGCGGACGGTCGTCCGCCTGGAGGGGGTGGGGGTGCGCTCCCGCGGCGGGCTGACGCCGGCGGGGCTCGACGCGCAGGTGCGCCCCGGCCGGGTCCTGGCGCTCGTCGGGCCGAACGGCGCGGGCAAGTCGACGGCCGTCGACGCGCTGCTGGGGCTGCTCGACCCCGACGAGGGACGCGTGCTCCTCGGCGACGTCGACCTGCGCGACGTCGACCCGGCGACGTTCTGGGCGCAGGTCGCCTGGCTCCCCCAGCGCCCCGTGCTCGAGCCGGGCACCGTGGCCGACGCGGTCGGCGGCCCGGCCGACGCCCGGGCGGCGGCGGCGCGCCTCACCGGGCTCGACGCCGTGCTCGCGCAGCTGCCGGCGGGGTGGGGCACGCCGCTGGGCCGCGGCGGCGAGGGCCTGTCGCTGGGCCAGCGGCAGCGCGTGGCCCTGACGCGGGCGCTGCTGTCCGACGCCCCGCTGGTCGTGCTCGACGAACCGACGGCGCACCTGGACGCGGGCGGCGAGGCCGTCGTCCTGGCGACGGTGCGGGCGCTGCGCGACGCGGGCAGGACCGTCGTGCTCGTCGCCCACCGCGCGTCGCTCGTCGCGCTCGCGGACGACGTGGTCGAGGTGCGCGCCGAGCGCGACGTCGTGGAGGCGGCCGCATGAGCCCCCGCGCGGCCACGGGGCTGCTCGCGCGCGGCGCCGCCGACCCGAC
>NZ_HE978588.1:2112683-2122242 GCF_000312005.1 Cellulomonas massiliensis JC225 | reverse complement strand
CCCCGACCTCGTGCGCGGCCTGACCCTCGAGCTGGCACCCGGCCGCCTCGTCGCGGTCGTCGGGCCGAGCGGCAGCGGGAAGACGACCGCCCTGCTCACGCTCGCGGGCCTGCTGCCGCCGGCGGCGGGCGTCGTGACGCTCGACGGGGTCGACGTCACGTCGGTGCCCAACGAGCAGCGCGCCGCCCGCGTGGTGCTGGCCGCCGAGGACGCGCACGTGTTCGGCACGTCCGTCCTGGAGAACCTGCGCGTCGCCCGGGGCGACGTGACGGCCGACGAGGCGGACGCCCTGCTGCGCGAGGTCGGGCTGGGTGCCTGGCTCCACGCGCTGCCCGACGGGCTCGACACGCTGCTCGGCCCCGACGGGCGGAGCGTGTCCGGCGGCGAGCGCCGCCGGCTGCTCGTCGCTCGCGCGCTGGCCGCTCCCGCGCCGCTCGTCCTGCTCGACGAGCCGGTCGAGCACCTCGACGCCGCGACGGCGGACGACCTGGTGCGCCGCCTCGCCGCGCGGACCGGGCGGGGGTTCGTCGTCGTCACCCACCGCACGACCGCCCTGGAGCACGCCGACCTCGTGGTCCGCGTGCACGCCGACGGCTCGCTCGTCGCGGGCACGCACGCCGAGCTGCTAGCCACCGACGCCGAGCACCGCGCCGACGCGGCCGCGCAGGCCGCCGCGAGCGACCCGTCGGCACCCGAGCCGCCGGACGGGGAGGGCCCCCGTGGCTGACGCCGCACCGGGCTACGGTGAGCCGGTGAGCCCGACCTCGCCCCCCACGCTCGAGCCGGCCGACGGGCCGCTCGCCGCCGGCGCGATCCAGTCCGGCGAGCTGATCGCGCTGGGCGGCGCCCCGCGGCCGCTGACGGGCGACGCCCTCACGGACCTGCTCGACGCGATGCTCTCCGTCGCGGCCGAGCTCTCGCTGCCGGAGGTGCTCAACCAGTTCCTGTCGGTGTCGCTGTCCCTCACGGGCGCCCGGTACGGCGCGATCAACGTGCTCGACACGCAGGGCGCGTCGACGACCTTCGTGTTCGCCGGCATCCCGACCGCCGTCGCCCGCATGCTCGAGCACGGCCCCCACGCCCGCGGCGTGCTCGGCGCGATCCCCGCCGAGGGCGCGCTGCGGCTCGACGACCTGCGCGACCACCCCGCGTTCGTCGCGTTCCCGAAGGGCCACCCGCCCATGGGGTCGTTCCTCGGCGCGAGCGTCCGGGTCGGCCGGCACGTCTTCGGGCAGCTGTACCTGTCCGAGAAGGCGGGCGGCTTCACCGACGCGGACGAGACCGTGGTGACGGCGCTCGCCGCGGCCGCGGGCGTCGCCGTGGAGAACGCGCGGCTGTACCAGGACGCCGAGCAGCGCGAGCACTGGCTGCGGGCCAGCCAGGAGATCACGACGATGATGCTGGAGGGCGCCGACGAGGAGGAGGCGCTCGGCCGCGTCGTCACCGTCGCCCGCCAGATCGCCGGGGCGAAGCTCAGCGCGCTCGTGATGCCCGGGGTGGGCGGGCACCTCTACCTCGAGATGGTCGACGGCGAGGGCACCGACCACCTCGTCGGGCTCATGGTCCCGCCGGAGGGCATGTCGTGGTCCGTCATGCGCAGCGGCCGGGGGCAGCTCTCCGAGTCGATGTCGCAGACCTCGCTCCTCGAGGAGCTCAAGGTCTTCGGCCCGGCGATGTACGCGCCGTTGCAGGCCGGCGGCCGCACGCTGGGCGTGCTCGTCGTCGCGCGCGGGATCGGGGACGAGCTCTTCGACGACGGCGACCTGGACACGGCCGAGTCGTTCGCGCGCCAGGCGGCGCTCGCGTTCCTCCTCGCGGAGGCGCGCCACGCCCAGGACGTCGCGGCGCTGACGGACGAGCGGGACCGCATCGCCCGCGACCTGCACGACATGGCGGTCCAGCAGCTGTTCGCGACCGGCATGCAGCTCGAGGCGCTGCGCACCGGCGTGGTCCGGGGCGAGTCGGCCGCCGACCTCGACCGCGACCTGCGGACGGCGCTGGAGAACGTCGACGGCTCGATCCGTGCCATCCGCGCGATCGTGCACGCGCTGCGCGACGCCGACGCCACGAAGAACCTGCGCGAGCGGCTCACGCAGGAGGCGGAGCGGGCCCGCGCCGCCCTGGGCTTCCTGCCGCGGATCGAGCTGGCGCTCGACGGGCGGCGCGTCGCCGAGGACGGGTCCGACGACGACCGGCTCGAGGACCGCCTCGGCGCCCGGCTGGCCGACGACGTGGTGGCCGTGATCCGCGAGGGCTTCGCCAACACCGCGAAGCACGCGCACGCCCGGCACGTCACGGTGACGCTCAAGGTCGACGGCAAGGGGCCGACCGGCTCGGTGGTGTGCGACGTGCTCGACGACGGTGTCGGGCTCCCCCGCGTCCGGCACCGGCACTCCGGCACCGGCAACCTGGCGGCGCGGGCCCGCCTGCACGGGGGCACGTTCTCGCTGGGCACCGCCCCGACCGGGCACGGGACGCTGCTGCGCTGGCAGGCGCCGCTCGGCTGACCGCCGGCGCCGGCCGGGAGCCGCTCAGCTGGAGGCGTTCCCCCGCCACGCGCCCGAGCGGTGGGAGGCGACCCACGCGACGACCTGCGTGCGCCGCTGCAGGCCCATCTTCGCCAGCAGCGACGTGATGTGGTTCTTCACCGTCTTCTCCGCGACGCCCAGCCGCTCGGCGATCTCCCGGTTCGAGAGGCCCTCGGCGATCAGGTCGAGCACGCGGTGCTCGCTCGGCGTCAGGTTCTCGGTCGGGTCGTCGTGGCCCGCCTTGCGCCGGTTCACGGTGCGCTCGTCGAGCAGGGTGCGCCCCGCCGCGACCTGGCGGACCACGTCGCCGATCTCGGCGCCGCGGACGGTCTTGAGCATGTAGGCGACCGCACCGGCGTCGAGCGCGGCAGCCACCGCGTCGTCGTCGTCGAACGACGTCAGCACGACCGGCCGCACCTGGGGCTGCTCGGCCAGGACCGCCTTGATGATGTCGATGCCCGTGCCGTCCGGGAGCATGAGGTCGACGAGCAGCACCTGGGGACGCACGAGGCTCGCCCGCCGCACCCCGTCCGCCACGGACCCTGCCTCGGCCACGACCGTCATGCCGTCGGTCCGCTCGATGACCTCGGCGATGCCCCGGCGGACGACCTCGTGGTCGTCGACGATCATCACGGCGATCTGGCCGGGGGTGCTGCGCTGCTCGTTCACTCTGCGATCGTATCGACGTGCGCACGTCCGACGAGGCCACCACGCGGCCGGAGCTGCTGATCCTGCTCCCGACGACCCTCGAGGAGGACCCGGCCCTGCCGCCGGGCGTCCGCGGCGTCCGGTACGACCCGGCCGAGCGCCTGCCCGACGGCGTGCTCGACGCCGACGTCCTCGTCGCGTGGGGCAACGGCCGCCGCCAGCTGCGGGACGCGGCGGCCCGGCTGCGACGCGTCCGGTGGGTCGCCTCCCTCGCCGCCGGCCCGGACACCGTGCTGGAGGCGGGCTTCGCGCCCGACGTCGTCGTCACGTCCGGGCGCGGGCTGCACGACGGGCCCGTGGCCGAGCACGCGCTGGCGCTGGTGCTGGCCGTCGTGCGCCGCGTCCCCGACCTCGTGCGTGCGCAGCAGGACCACCGCTGGGCCGGCGAGCTCGGCGGCATCCAGCCGCTGCACGACCCGCAGGTGCGCACCCTGGCGGGCGCGCGCGTCCTCGTCTGGGGCTTCGGCTCGATCGCCGCCCGGCTCGCGCCGCTGCTGGCGGCGCTGGGCGCGCAGGTCACCGGCGTCGCGCGCACCGCGGGCGTGCGGCACGGGTTCCCCGTCGTCGCGCAGGACGAGGTGGCGGTCGAGCTCGCCCGCACCGACGTGCTCGTCTGCCTGCTCCCCCAGACCCCCGCGACGCACCACCTCGTCGACGCCGCCGTGCTCGCGGCACTCCCGCCCCGCGCCTGGGTCGTCAACGTCGGCCGCGGCAGCACGCTCGACGAGTCCGCGCTGCTGGCGGCCGTCCGCTCGGGCGCGATCGCCGGGGCGGCCTTGGACGTCGTCGAGCGCGAGCCTCTCGACCCCGCCTCCCCGCTGTGGGACGAGCCGCGCGTCCTCGTCAGCCCGCACGCCGCCGGCGGGCGCCCGGTCGGGGCCGCCGCGCTGCTGGAGCGCAACGTCGCGGCCCTGCTGGCCGGGCGGTCGCTGGAGAACGTCGTCGAGCGCTGACGCGGCTACCAGCGGCCCCGGCGCGGCCGCGGCTGGCACCTCGGGCACCCGTACGACGAGCGGTTCATGAAGGCGTCGCGCCGCACGGGCGTGCCGCAGCGGGGGCAGGGCTGGCCCTCCCGGCCGTAGACGGCCAGCGACCGGTCGAAGTACCCCGACTGCCCGTTGACGTTCACGTACAGCGCGTCGAAGCTCGTGCCGCCCTGCGCGAGCGCGTCGCGCATCACCTCGGCCGTCGCGTCCAGCACGCGCTCGACGTCCGCCCGCCGCAGCAGGTCCGTCGCGCGGGCGTAGTGCAGGCGGGCGCGCCACAGCCCCTCGTCGGCGTAGATGTTGCCGACGCCGGAGACGAGCGTCTGGTCGAGCAGCGCGCGCTTGATCCCCGTGCGGCGGGCGCGCACCCGGTCGACGAGCGCGGCCCGGTCGAGCGCCGGGTCGAGCAGGTCGCGGCCGATGTGCGCGACGGGCTGCGGCACGGCGGCGAGCTCGGAGCCGCGGCCGCCGGGGGCGTGGTCCGGCGTGGGGACGAGGTCGGCCACCTGCACGTGGCCGAACGTGCGCTGGTCGACGAAGTCGAGCGCCTGGCCGTCGTCGAGCAGCATCCGCACCCGCAGGTGGGGGTGGGTGGCGCCCGCCACGACCTCCGCCGGCGACGTGCGCACGAGCAGCTGCCCGCTCATGCCCAGGTGCACGACCAGCGCGTCGTCCGGAGCTGCGCCCCCGTCGTCGAGGACGACCCAGAGGAACTTGCCGCGCCGCGCGGCGGCGGCCAGGCGGCGCCCGACGAGACGCCCCGTCAGGTCCAGGGGTCCGCCGGCGTGGTGGCGCACGGAGTAGTCGCGGCGGACCTCGACGGCCGTGACCGCGCGGCCGAGCACGTGCCGGGCCAGACCGTCGCGGACGGTCTCGACCTCGGGGAGCTCAGGCACCCGCCGTCGCGTCGTCGCGGGCGGCGGTGCCCCGGGCGGCGCGCAGCGCGTCGAGCGCGCGGTAGGCGTTGGCGGCGGCCTCCTGCTCGGCGATCTTCTTCGCCGGGCCGGTGCCCTCGCCGCGCACCTCGCCGCCGATGACGACCCGCGCGGTGAACGTGCGCGCGTGGTCGGGGCCCTCGCCGACGACCTCGTAGACGGGGGCGCCGAGGTTGAGGCAGGCGGCGAGCTCCTGCAGGGACGTCTTCCAGTCGAGGCCGGCGCCGAGCGCGGCGGCGCGCTCCAGGGTCGGGCCGACGAGGCGCTCCACGCACGCGCGCGCCACCTCGAGGCCGTGCGACAGGTACACCGCGCCGAACAGCGCCTCGAGCGTGTCGGAGAGGATCGAGTCCTTCTCGGCGCCACCGGTGGACAGCTCCCCCTTGCCGAGGAGCACGTAGCCGCCGAGGTCGAGGGTGCGGGCGACCGCGGCGAGCGCACGCTGCGAGACGGTCGCCGCCCGCATCTTCGCGAGGGCGCCCTCCGGCTGGTCCGGGTGGCCGCGGTACAGCGCCTCGGTGACGACGACGCCGAGCACCGAGTCGCCGAGGAACTCGAGGCGCTCGTTCGTCGGGATGCCGCCCGCCTCGTGCGCGAACGAGCGGTGGGTCAGGGCGAGCACGAGAAGCTCGGGGTCCAGGTGGACCCCGAGCTTCTCGAGGAGCTGGTCGGCCGACGCGCTCACGCCCGGCCTCCTGCGTACGTCACCGCGAGGGTGTCAGCGGGCCTCGTGCTCGCTGCGGAGCGCCTCGACGTACTGACGGCCGGCGTAGGCGCCGCACGACGGGCACGCCGTGTGGGGCTTCGTCGCCGACTGGCAGCGGGGGCAGGTGGTGAGCGTCGTGGCAGTGGTCTTCCACTGCGACCGACGCGCACGGGTGTTGCTGCGCGACATCTTGCGCTTCGGGACCGCCACGGCTAGCTCTCTTTCGTCTCGTCTGTCGTGCTCGCCAGCCCCTGGAGGGCCGACCAGCGCGGATCCAGCACTTCGTGCGAGTGGTCAGGGTCGTCCGCCAGGCGTGCTCCGCACTGCGAGCACAGTCCCGGGCAGTCGGGGCGGCACAGCGGCTGGAACGGCAGAGCCGTCACGACCGCGTCCCGCAGCGCGGGCTCCAGGTCGACCAGGTCGCCCTCGAGCTCGCGCACGTCCTCCTCGTCGTCGCCGTCCTCGACCGCGACCGCGGCGCGCTCGGGGTACACGTACAGCTCCGTGAGCGAGACGTCGACGTCCTCGACGACCTCACCCAGGCAGCGCACGCACTCCCCGACCGCCCGGGTCCGGACGGAACCGGAGACCAGGACCCCCTCCATGACCGCCTCGAGCCGGAGGTCCAGCTCGACGTCGGTCCCGGTGGGGACACCGATCACGTCGGTGCCGAGATCGTCGGGGGCACCGACCGTGCGCTGCACGGTCCGCGTCGATCCGGGCCGGCGTCCGAGCTCATGGGTGTCGAGCACGAACGGCGAGCGGGGATCGAGGTGAACTGGGCGCTGCACGGCCACCGGTCCCCTCGTCGATCTCGGCCCTCGCCACGACCGGCAGGACCAGCGGACAACTCTACGGCACGCCGGACAGGCTGCCCAAATCCGCGTGCGTCACACACCCGCGTGCGTCACCCCCCACGCGCGCGTCAGGCCTCGGGCGCCTCGAGCCGGCTCGCCAGCTTCGCCCGACCCGCCTGCACCTGCGCGAGGACCTTGCCGAGGTCGATCTCGAAGTCGGCGAGCCGCCGGTCGCAGTAGTCGTCCGCCTCGCGGCGCAGCCGCTCGGACGTGGCCTGCGCCTCGGCGACGACCTCGGCGGCACGCTCCTGGGCCGCCACGACGACCGCCTCCTGCTCCACCAGGCGGGCGGCACGGGCGCGCGCGTCCTCCAGGATCCGCTCCGCGTCCGCCTGCGCCGCGGCGCGGGCCGCGTCGGCGTCCGCGACGACCTCGTCCGCGCGCGCCAGCTGCGTCGGCAGCACCTCGCGCGCCTGCGCGACGAGCTCCAGCAGCTCGGCGCGGCTGACGAGCACGGACGACGACATCGGCATCGCCCGGGCCGCGGCCACCGCCGCCTCGATCGCGTCCAGCACCCCCGTGAGCCCCTCCGGGCGCGTCGTCGGCTCCGTCATCCCCGCTCCTCCCCTCGTCGTGCGCCGGACCCCCGCGACGCACCCCCCAGCGCCTCGAGGACGGCCGGTGCGACCACGTCCGGCACCAGGTCGTCGATCCGCCCGCCGAAGCGCGCGACGTCCTTGACGAGCGACGACGCGACGTGCGCGAGCCGCGTGTCGCCGATGACGAACACGGTCTCGACGCCGGACAGGTGCCGGTTCATCAGTGCCATCGGCGACTCTGCGTCGAAGTCCGCGCCGCCGCGCAGCCCCTTGACCACCGCGACCGCGCCGACGGATCGCACGAAGTCGGCGAGCAGGCCGTCGACCTGCTCGACCCGCACGCGCTCCTCGTCGGCGAACACCTCGCGGGCGAGCGCGACACGGCGGTCCGGGCTCAGCAGGGGGCTCTTCGACGAGTTCCGGGCGACGCCGACGACCACCTCGTCGAAGAGGGTGGCGGCGCGCCGCACGACGTCGACGTGTCCGAGGGTCAGCGGGTCGAACGAGCCCGGGCAGACGGCGGTCCTCACGCCCCCAACGTACGCGGTCGCGTCCGTCGCGCCCGTCGGCCCCGGGCGCCGTGTCGGTGCCGCGGGCGTCAGGCCGTCGGCGGCTGCGCGAACCACACGCGCGTCTCGCCGTAGCGGCGGTCGTCGGTGCGGACCAGCCCGCCCCCGTCCGGTCCCGCCGCGGGCCACGCGGGCTCGGGCGAGCGGGCGGACCGCTCGACGACGACGAGCCCGTGCGGCGCCACCGCCGCCGCGACGCCGGCCAGCACCGCCCCCAGGGCCTCCTCCGTGACGTCGTAGGGCGGGTCGGCCAGGACGAGGTCGAAGCCCTGCTCGCCGCGCGCGAGCCACCGCTCGGCACGGTCGGCCGCGACGCGCACGCGGTCCGCGAGACCGAGGGAGCGCGCGTTGGCGCGGCACACCTCGGCCGCCTCGCGCGCCGCCTCCACGAGGACCACCTCGCGGGCGCCCCGGCTGGCGGCCTCCAGCCCGAGCGCGCCGGAGCCCGCGTACAGGTCGAGCACCCGGGCGTCGTCGACCGCGTCGAGGTGCTTGAGCCGCGAGAACAGCGCCTCGCGCACGCGCTCGCTCGTCGGCCGGGTGCCCGCCCGGGGGACGCGCAGCGTCCGGCCCCCGGCGGTGCCGGCCACGATCCGCGTCATCGCCGCCCTCCCGCGGCGTCCGCCTGCTCCTGCAGCTGCTCGAGCAGCGGCTTCGTGCGCACCGAGGTGGCGAACGCGAACGCGGCACCGGCCAGCACCAGCTGGACCACCAGCAGGGTCTGGCTCGTGCGCTCCAGCAGGATCGACACCCACCACGGCAGGAGGCCGACGAGCACCACGTCCGGCCCGCGGGCGAGCACGGCGGCGACGCCCGTGGGCACGGCGCCCGCCGGCGTCGAGACCAGCGGCCCGCCCCAGTCCGGCGCGGGCCGGTAGGCGGCCCGCACGGCGGCGGCCGCCCAGACGGGCGCGCCCGCGACCGCGAGGGGGACCCAGCCGGACGGGTCGCCCGCCCAGCGGCCCACCGCCACCAGGACGACGAGCGACCACAGCAGCATCGCCGCGGTCGGCACCACGGTGCGCAGGCGCCGCGTGGTGCGCGCGTCGAGCGGCAGCAGCCGGTCGAGCACCGGCGCCATCTCCGCGCGGCGGGCACCCTCGCCGGTCGCGCTCGCCGCGACGTAGCCCGCGAGCAGGACCGCGACGAGCACGCCGACGGGGCTGGCGAGCTCGGGCACGCTCGCCACGAGCACGGGGACGAGCGCGGTCACCACGAGCTGCACGACGTGGCGCGGCGAGCGGCGCAGCGCCACGAGGTCGGTCGTGACGAGCGCCGACGCGGCGCCGCGCGCCGTCCGGAGCCGCGACACGAAGCGGCGCGCGGGCGGCGCCGCGGCGTCCGTCAGGGCCCGACCGAGCTCGCGCGAGTCGAGCGAGACCGCCGCGCCGACGGCCTGCGCCGCCACGGAGCCGCTCTCCTGCAGCGAGCGCGCCGGGATCCGGCCCAGGCGCGCGTCGACCCACCAGCCGAGCAGGCCGACGAGCGCCACGAGCCCGCCGACGGCGGCCCAGGGCAGCGCGGGCACCGCGTCGACGTGCCAGCCCTGCACGGCGAGCCCGACCGCGACCAGCGGCGACAGCGCCAGCAGCACGTCGCCCACGAGCGCGGTGGTCCGGCGCGCGACGCCCCACGACTGGCCCACGGCGGCGGCCAGCACGACCGCCGCGGCGACGAGCGCCCCGGTCACCGTCACCACGACGACGCGGCCGGGCCGGTCGGTGAGCAGGC
>NZ_HE978588.1:2108409-2112093 GCF_000312005.1 Cellulomonas massiliensis JC225 | reverse complement strand
CCGCCGACGCGAGCGCGGCGACGACCGGCAGGCGACGCGCCGCCGGGCGCAGCAGGCCGCGCCGGTCGACGGGCAGCCCCAGCCACCACGTCGCCTCCGCGCCGCCCGCGCCCACGGGGCCGAGGCGGCCCGCGAGCGACAGCAGCACGCCGGCCAGGCCGACGAGCAGCACGACCACGAGCGTCGCCAGGCTGAGCCCGGACTCGGGCACCGAGGGTGCCGGCGGCAGCGCCACGCGCAGCGTCCCGGCGACGCCGAACGCGAGGCCGAGGGCGATCGCGGTCGACACGACGGCGTAGTACACGTCGGAGAGCAGGCTGCCGACGCTCGCAGTGGCCCGCGCCCGGCCGGCGCGCGTCGTGTACCGCCGCACCGCGCTCGCGAACGGGACCGCGCCGACCTCGAACGGCGCGACGGCGGGCGCGCCCGGCTCGCTCACGGGTTCTCCCGGCTGATGACGGCCGCCGCGTCGGACGCGCTGAGCACGCGGGTGGCGTCGTCCGCGACGTGCACGCCCCGGTCGGCCACCGCGAGGACGAGGTCCGGGTCGTGCGTCGCGAGGAGGACGGCGCCGCCCGCCTCCTTCTCGTCGAGGAGGCGCCGGGCGAGCCGGTCGCGCATCGCCCGGTCGAGGCGCTGCTCCGGCTCGTCGAGCACGAGCAGCGACCGCGGGCGCACGAAGCCGGCGGCGAGCAGCAGGCGCCGGCGCTGGCCGGACGAGAGCGCGACGGGCAGCGACCGCGCGTGCCCGGCGAGGCCGAACTCGTCGAGCAGCCCGGCGACGACGTCGTCGGCGTCCCGCACGCCGTGCCCCCGCGCGGTGAGGTACAGGTGCTCCGAGACCGTGAGGGCCGGGAAGTAGGCGTCGTCGTCCAGGACGGACGCGACGCGGGCGCGGAACTCGGCGGAGCGGTCGTCGACCGGGGCGCCCAGGACCTCCAGCAGCCCGCCGGCCGGCTCGAGCAGCCCGATCACGGCCCGCAGGACCGTCGACTTGCCCGACCCGTTGGCGCCGACCAGCGCGACCGCGCGGCCGGGCGCCAGCGTGAAGGTGACCGGTGCGCACACCGGCGAGCCCCCGTAGCCGACGACGAGATCACGGGCACGCACCACCGGCTTCGACACGCGCGCCAGCGTAGACCGCGCGGCCCGGGACCCCCGCGGCGGTCACGCGCGGTCGAGGAACTCCTCGCGCTCGCCGGCCAGGAGGTCGCCGATCGCGCGCTGCAACGGCGGCCACGCCGTCAGGTCGGGGTCGTCGCCCACCCACGCGCGGGCGTCCTCGCGCGCCTGCTCGATGAGCTCGGTGTCGCGCGTGACGCGCAGCAGCCGCAGCGACGTCGCCCCGCCGGACTGGGCGGCGCCGAGCACGTCGCCCTCCCGGCGCAGCTCCAGGTCCAGCGCCGCCAGGGCGAAGCCGTCCGTCGTCCGGGCGAGGGTCTCGACCCGCGTCGCGCCGGGGCTGCCCTCGGGCGCCTGCGAGACGAGGAAGCAGACCCCCGGCTCGGTGCCGCGCCCGATCCGGCCGCGCAGCTGGTGCAGCTGCGAGACGCCGAACCGGTCCGCGTCCAGCACGAGCATGACGGTCGCCTCGGGCACGTCGACGCCCACCTCGACCACCGTGGTCGAGACCAGCACGGGCGTCGCCCCCGACGCGAGCTCCGCCAGCGCGCGGTCCTTGTCCTCGGGCGTCATCCGGCCGTGCAGCACCCCGACCGGGACGCCCGCGAGCTCCGGCCGGTGCCGGAGCTCCTCGACGACGTCGAGCACCGCGCGCAGCGGCCGGCGCGCCGGTGCGTCGACGTCGGCCAGCGTGGTCGGCTCGGCGGCGACGAGGTCCGCGCCGTCGCCGTCCGCCTTGTCGTCCGGGTCGATCCGGGCGCACACCACGTAGACGCGGCCGCCGGCGTCGACCTCCTCGCGCACGCGCTGCCACATCCGGTCCACCCAGCCCGGCCGGTCCGCCGGGACGACGTGCGTGACGACCGGGCTGCGGCCCGCCGGGACCTCCGCGAGGACGGACGTCTCGAGGTCCCCGAAGACGGTCATCGCGACCGTGCGCGGGATCGGCGTCGCCGTCATGACGAGCAGGTGCGGCGCCGTCGACGCCTTGGCGCGCAGCCGGTCGCGCTGCTCGACGCCGAACCGGTGCTGCTCGTCGACCACGACGAGCCCCAGGTCGGCGAACTGCACCGCGTCGGCGAGCAGGGCGTGCGTGCCCACGACGATCCCGGCCGCGCCGCTCGCGGCGTCCAGCAGCGCGGCACGCCGCTGGGCCGCCGGCAGCGAGCCGGTGAGCAGCGCGACGCGGGTGGCCACCTCGGCGCCCCCGAGCATGCCGCCCTCGGCGAGGTCGCCCAGCAGGGCGCGCAGCGTGCGCGCGTGCTGCGCCGCGAGCACCTCGGTCGGCGCGAGCAGCGCCGCCTGCCCGCCCGCGTCGACGACCTGGAGCATCGCCCGCAGCGCCACCACGGTCTTGCCCGAGCCGACCTCGCCCTGCAGCAGCCGCTGCATCGGCGCCGTCGACGACAGCTCCGCCGCGATCGTCTCCCCGACCTCGCGCTGGCCCGCCGTGAGGGTGAACGGCAGGCGTGCGTCGAACGCCTCCAGCAGGCCTGCGCCGCGGCGCTCGCGCGCGGTGCCGGGCTCGCTCGCGGCGGCCGCCCGCCGGCGGGCGAGCTCGGCCTGCAGCACGAAGGCCTCCTCGTACCGCAGGCGCTGCCGCCCCCGGCGCCAGTCCGCCTCCTCGTGCGGCGTGTGCACCTCGACGAGCGCGGTGTGCAGCGGTCCGAGGCCGCGCCGCTCGCGCACCGCCGGCGGGAGGGGGTCGTCGACGTCCTGCTCGCGCAGCGGGTCGAGCACCGTGCGGACCACCGACGCGATCTTCGCGGAGTCGACGTCCCCCGTCGCCGGGTAGACGGGCCGCGGGCGGCCCGCCTCCTCGCGCAGCCGCTCCTCCGCCGCGTCGTCCTCGGCGTCGAAGTAGTCCACCCGCGGGTGGGAGAGCTGGGCCTGGCCACGGAACGACGTCACCTGACCGGTGAACATCGCGCGCCGGCCGGGCCGCAGGCTCGTGAGGAACGACTTCACGAGGTACTGCTTGCGCACGAAGAACGTCAGCGGCAGCGTCCGGCGGCCGTCGGTGATGACGGCCTCCACGCGCGGCGAGCCGTCCTTGCGGGCGTAACGGACCGTCGCGCTGCGCACGTCGGCGACGATCGAGACCGTCTCGCCGACGACGAGGCTCGCGATGTCCGTCAGGGTGCCGGGGTCGGCGTACCGGCGCGGGTAGTGCCGCAGCAGGTCGCCGGACGTGCGCAGGCCCATCGCCTCCAGCTTCGGCGCGAGGCGCGGCTGGATGCTGCGCAGCGGCTCGTCCAGCGGGCGGCGCGACGGCTCGACGCCGTCGGCGTAGCGGGCCATCACTCGACCCCCACGAGGAACGCCGGCCCGCAGCCCGTGGGCCCGAGCACGACGGGCTCGGCGTGCAGCCGGCCGACCTCGTCCAGCAGGGCCGCGAGCGCGTCGGGGCCGAGCGCGTCCCGGTGCACGACCGTGAGCGACTCCCCCGCGGGGCCGAGGCCCCGCACCGCGTCGGCCAGCTGCCCGGCGTGGTCGGCCGCGGCGACGCGCAGCCGCGGCAGCGCCGAGCGCACCGCCTGCGGGTCCGGGTCCGGCCCGGCG
>NZ_HE978588.1:2094527-2107607 GCF_000312005.1 Cellulomonas massiliensis JC225 | reverse complement strand
CCGCCGCGGCGAGCGCACTGGCGAGGTCGGCGGTCGTGAGGTCGTCCCGGGCGGCCGGCAGCGCGCGCGCCAGGCCGACGAGGTACTGGCTGAGGATCACGCCCGAGTTCCCGCGGGCGGCGAGCAGCGCGCCGCGTGCGAGCGCCCGCGCCGCCGGTTCCGCGGGCCCGGTCCGCGGCGCCCGCGCGAGCGCCTCGACCGCGCCGTCGACGGTCAGCAGCACGTTCGTGCCGGTGTCGCCGTCGGCCACGGGGAAGACGTTGATCGCGTCGATCCGGTCGCGGGCGGCCGCCAGGCCGGCCCGCGCCGCCTGCGCCCACGCGTGGATCGTCGCGGCGTCGAACCGCTGCACCGCCCGCTGCACCGTCCCCGTCCTCGTCCTGGCCGCCCTGGTCGTGGGCGTGCCGTCGGTCTCGCGCGTCGCCCCGCGCCCTCGCCGCCGCCGCCGGCCGTCCCGGCGCCCGCGCGGGACCACCCTGCCGCACGCCGGCGACATTTGGGCGACCGCACGCCGATGGGCTAGTCTTGAGCGGTTGCCCGGAGACGGGCACCAGCGGCGTGCGACCGCGAAACCCCACTCACAGGGCCGGCAGTCCGGCCGTGCGCGCGGGGTGAGCGTCGGTCACGGCCGCGACGACCCGAGCTTCGCCGCCTCGCGGTGGCGTGCCAGATCCGCCAGAACTCAGGAGAAGACCGTGGCTGCTACCTGCGACGTCTGCGCCAAGGGCCCGTCCTTCGGGCACAGCATCTCGCACTCGCACGTGCGCACCAAGCGCCGCTGGAACCCGAACATCCAGCGCGTCCGCGCCGTCGTGGCCGGGACGCCGAAGCGCCTCAACGTCTGCACCTCGTGCCTCAAGGCCGGCAAGGTGCAGCGCGCGGTCTGACCGCACCCGATCACCCGTCGAGAGCCCGTGGGACCCCCGAGTCCCACGGGCTCTCGCGCGTCTGCGGCCGGAGCGGGGCGGTTGTCGCCGGTGTGCTTCCGGCCCTCCGGTGCGTGTGGCAGGGTGACCACATGGCCGAGCAGCTCGACGACGTGACGGTCCGCCCCGCGAGCCTGGACGACGCCGGCGAGATCGCCCGGGTGCACGTGCAGTCGTGGCGGGAGGCCTACGACGGGATCGTCCCGGCGGAGCACCTCGCGTCGCTCGACGAGGTGGAGCGCGCCCGCGAGTGGTCCGGCCACCTGGCGGCGGGGCCCGCCGACGGCGTGGTGACGTGGGTGGCGGGGACGCCCCGGCGCGTCATCGGCTTCGTCACGTACGGCCCGAGCCGGGACGAGGACGCCGGGCGCGGCGACCGCGAGGTCTACTCGATGTACCTCGAGCCGGACGCGTGGGGCCACGGCGTCGCGCGCGACCTCATGCGGACCGTCCTGTCCGAGGTCGGCGCGCACCCGCTGACGCTGTGGGTGCTGGCCGACAACGAGCGGGCCCGGCACTTCTACCGCCGCCACGGCTTCCAGCCCGACGGCGTCGAGCGCTACGACGAGGTCGGCGGCTCGGAGCTCCTCGAGGTCCGCTACCGCCGCGGCTGAGCGCGCCTCCGCCGCCTAGCCGTCCTCGCCGCGGAAGTGGTCCCAGCCGGGGCGCCCGACGTGCGGCCGGCCGGCGACCAGCACGTGCGGCGCCTCGCGTGCCGGGGCGACGGTGCCCACGCGGCGGAACGGCTCCGGCAGTCGGGCGTCCGGCGGGAACGTCGCCAGCAGGCCGTGGTCCTCGCCCCCGGTGAGCACCCACGCGACCGCGTCGCCGGCCAGCGCGGCGGCGGCCGCGTGCAGGCGGGCGAGATCCTCGGCGAACGCGTCCTCGGCCGCGTCGAGCTCGACCCGCACGCCGCTCGCCCGCGCGAGCCGGTCCGCGTCCCGCAGGAGCCCGTCGGACACGTCCAGCATCGCCGTGGCCCCCGCTCGTGCGGCCGCCGGCCCGGCCGCGAGCGGCGCGACAGGTGCGAGGTGGTGGTCGACGAGGTCCGGGTCCAGCTCCGGCCGGCCGGCCTGCAGCAGCGCCAGCCCGGCGGCCGACCGGCCGCGCACGCCGGCGTGGGCGACGACGTCGCCGGGCCGCGCCCCGGAGCGCAGCACGGGCGCGCGCCCCTCGAGGTCCCCGTGGGCCGTGACGGCGACGACGACCTCGTCGGCGCCGGACAGGTCTCCCCCGACGACCCCGACCCCGAGCGGCCCGCACACGTCGGCGAGCCCGCGGGCCAGGTCCTGCACCCACGCCGCCGGCAGGTCGCCGGGCACCGCGAGCGCCACGACCAGCCCCGTCGGCCGGGCCCCCATGGCGGCCACGTCGGCGAGGTTCTGCACGGCGGCGCGCGCGCCGACCTGCCGTCCCGTGCCCCACTCCCGCCGGAAGTGCCGTCCCTCGACCAGGACGTCCGTCGTCACGACGACGCGGGCGTCGGGCGCCGCCAGCACGGCCGCGTCGTCCCCCGGCGGCACCAGGGTGTCCGTCCCGCGCGGCAGCAGCGGGACGATCCGCGCGAGCAGCTCCTCCTCGGACAGGTCGCGCACCAGGGTCACGCGCCCACCGTAGACGCCGCGCAGCCACCGCCGGACGTGCGTCCGCCGCCGCGCGGGCGGGCTACGGTGGCCGGGTGCTCCCCCGTCGTCGTGCCCTCCCGCGCGCCCTCGCGCTCGTCGTCGCCGCCTCGGTGCTGACCGCCTGCGCGCCCACCGTCGCGGTGACGGTCGCGCCGCACGCCGCCGACCCGGCCTGCGCGGCGGTCGTGCTCGCGACACCCGACTCGCTGGGCGAGGGCCTCGATCGGCTCGACACCAACGCCCAGGCGACGACGGCGTGGGGCGACCCGCAGCACCCCGTCGTCCTGCGCTGCGGCGTCGAGCCGCTCGGCCCGACGACCGACCGGTGCATCACCGTCCAGACGCCCGACGGCCCGAGCACCGACTGGGTCGCGGTGCCGGCCGACCCGGAGCACGAGGGCAGCTCCGACTGGACGTTCACGACCTACGGGCGGGTGCCCGCGGTCCAGCTGACGATCCCCGCCGCGGTCCGCTCGGAGCGGTCGACGTCGTACCTCGACGTGCTGGGTCCCGCGATGCAGAAGGCCACCAAGGAGCGGGCCTGCGTGTGAGCCCGCGGTGGCTCAGCGCAGGCCGGTGGGCCGCTCGAGCGCGAGCGTGAGCAGCTCGTCCACGAGCGCCGGGTAGTCCAGGCCGCTCGCCGCCCACATGCGCGGGTACATCGAGTACGGCGTGAACCCGGGCATCGTGTTGATCTCGTTCACGACGACCTCGTCGTCCGGCGTGACGAAGACGTCGACGCGGGCGAGCCCCTCGCAGCCGAGCGCCTCGAACGTGCGCACGGCGACGTCCTGGACGCGGGCGACGACGTCGGGGGCCAGGTCGGCGGGGCACGACAGACGCACGTCCTGCTCGGCGAAGTACTTCGCCTCGTAGTCGTAGAACGTGTGGGAGTCGGCGACGACGATCTCGCCCGGCAGCGACGCGCGGGGCCGTCCGCCGTCCCGCCCGCCGAGCACGCCGCACTCGATCTCGCGGCCCACGATCGCCGCCTCCACGACGACCTTCGGGTCGTGCTCCGCCGCGGCCGCGACGGCGGCCGGCAGGTCGGCGAGGTCGTCGACCCGCGAGATCCCCAGGCTCGAGCCCGCCCGGGCCGGCTTGACGAACACGGGCAGGCCCAGCGGGGCGACCCGCTCCCGCACGAGCGCCTCGTCGCGCTCGTCCGGGTGCAGCACGACGTACGGCCCGACCGGCAGGCCGGAGCCGGCGAGCACGAGCTTCATCATGTGCTTGTCCATGCCGACGGCCGAGGCGAGCACGCCCGCGCCGACGTACCGGACGTCCGCCAGCTCGAGCAGGCCCTGCACGGTGCCGTCCTCGCCGAACGGGCCGTGCAGCAGCGGGAAGACGACGTCCACCTCGCCCAGCACGCGGGGCGCCGACCCGGGCTCCAGCACCTGCACGGCGCGGTCGTCCGAGCCCTGCGGCAGGAGCACGTGCGCGGCGGTGTCCTCGACCTGCGGCAGCCGCCCCGGGGCGATCGCCCACCGGTCCGGGTCGTCGTCCGCGAGCACCCAGCGGCCGGTGGGCGTGATGCCGACCGCGACGACGTCGTACCGGTCGCGGTCGATCGCCCGCAGCACGCCGCTCGCGGTGGAGCACGAGATGACGTGCTCGCCCGAGCGGCCGCCGAACAGCACCATGACCCGAGGACGGGGGTTCGCGTTCATCGCGCCCGACCCTACCCGTGCGGCGGCGCGTAGCCTGCACCCGTGGCACCCGACGACCCGACCTCCGCAGCCTCCCCCGCCGACCCGCACGAGGACCTGTCACCGGCCACGCTGGCCGTGGTGGCGGGCCGGCCGGCGAGGGCGCAGCAGGCCCCGGTGAACCCGCCGCTGGTGCTCTCGTCGACCTACGTCTCGCAGGGCGTCCCCGCGCCGGGCGAGCTGCTGTACGCCCGCCAGGGCACCGAGACGTGGCGCGCGTTCGAGGAGGCCCTGGGCCGGCTGGAGCGCTCGCGCCACCCCGCGCTCGTCGTCGGCTCCGGCATGGCCGCCGTCGCCGCGGCGCTCGCGCTCGTCCCGCCCGGTGGGCGCGTGGTGCTGCCGCGGCACGCGTACCAGGTGACGCTCGTGCTGGCGCGCGAGCTGGCCGAGCGCGGGGTCCTGGAGGTGGAGCTCGTCGACGTCGCGGACACCGACGCCGTCCTCGCCGCCGTCCGCGGGGACGGACGGCCCGCGGCGATGCTCTGGGTCGAGTCCCCGACGAACCCCATGCTCGAGGTGGCGGACCTGCCGGCGCTCGTGGCGGGCGCGCACGAGGTCGGTGCGCTGGTGGCCGTCGACAACACGTTCTCGACGCCGCTGGGGCAGCGCCCGCTCACCCTCGGCGCGGACGTCGTCGTCCACTCGGTGACGAAGTTCCTCGCGGGCCACAGCGACGTCGTCCTGGGCGCGCTGCTCGCCGACGACGACGCCCTGCACGCCCGGCTGCACGCGCACCGGACCACGCACGGCTCGATCGCCGGGCCGTTCGAGGTGTGGCTGGCCCTGCGCGGGCTGCGCACGCTCGCGCTGCGCGTCTCGCGCGCGCAGGCCAGTGCCGCGCTGCTGGCCGCGCGGCTCGCGGAGCACCCGGCGGTCGCGGAGGTGCGCCACCCGAGCCTGCCGGGCGACCCGGGCCACGAGCGCGCCGGCCGGCTGATGGACGGGTACGGGGCGGTGCTCGGCGTGCGGCCCCACGGCGGCGAGAGCGCGGCCGATGCGGTCGTGGCGGGCCTGCGCCTGTGGGTGCCGGCGACGAGCCTCGGCGGCGTCGAGTCGACGATCGAGCGCCGCCGGCGGTTCGCGACCGAGTCCGCGACGGTCCCGACGGACCTGCTGCGGCTGTCGGTCGGCATCGAGGACGTCGAGGACCTCTGGCGCGACCTCGACGGTGCCCTGCGCGCGGCGGTGCGCTGAGCGGCTCAGCCGCGACGGGGCTCGACGCCCTCCGCCTTGTGCGGGCGGGCGAGCAGCAGCGGCGCGAGGTCGTCGACGGGCAGCCCCTCGTACAGGACGCGGACGACCGCGTGCGTGATGGGCATCTCGACGCCCAGCGACTGCGCCAGCTCGAGGATCGGCCGGCAGGCCTTCACGCCCTCCGCGGTGCCCCCCGTGGCCGCGATGGCCTCCTCGAGCGTCAGCCCGCGGCCGATGAGGCCTCCGACCGTGTGGTTGCGCGAGGCCGGCGACGCGCACGTCGCCATGAGGTCGCCCATGCCGGCGAGGCCCGGGAACGTCTCGGCGTCGGCGCCCAGCGCGAGGCCCAGGCGGGTGATCTCGACGAGGCCGCGCGTGATGACGGTCGCCATCGTGTTGAACCCGAACCCGCGCCCCTGGGCGATGCCCACCGCGAGCGCGATCACGTTCTTCACCGCGCCCGACAGCTCGACGCCCACGACGTCGAGGTTCGTGTACGGGCGGAAGTAGGACGACGCGCAGGCGCGCGCGACGAGGCGCGCGGTCTGCTCGTCGACGGAGGCCACCACCGTGGCGGTGGGCTGCCGACGCGCGATCTCGTGCGCGAGGTTGGGCCCGGACACGACCGCGACGCGCTCGGGCGGCAGCCCCAGGGACTCGCCGACCACCTCGCTCATGCGCTTGTCCGTGCCCAGCTCCACGCCCTTCATGAGCGACACGGCCACCGCGCGCGGGCCGACGGCGCCCGCCAGCGGCGTGAGCACCTCGCGGGCGCTCTGCGACGGCACCGCGACGACCACGACGTCGGCACCCTGGACGGCCGCGCGGGGGTCGGTCGTCGCCGTGACGCCGACGGGCAGCTCGACGCCGGGCAGGTAGCGCTCGTTGCGGTGCTGCTCGGTGATCTGGGCGCAGACCTTCTCGTCGCGCCCCCAGACCGCCACGTCGCAGCCCGCGTCGGCGAGCACCGCCGCGAAGGTGGTGCCCCAGCTGCCGGCGCCGAGCACCGCCGCGCGCAGGTGGACCACCGGCTCCATCTCGACCGTCTGGTCGCCGCTCATGCGGGCGGCTCCGGCAGCGTGCCGTGCGCCCCGCCGGGGCGCCGCTCGCCGGGGGCGGGGGGCTTGCGCATGTCGTAACGGACCTCCGGGGCCTTCTCGCCGCGGACGTCCTCCAGCAGCGCGGTGATCGCGGCCATCACGCGCTCCGTGGCCTCGCGCAGCGTCGCGGTGTCCTGCGGTCGGTCGTACAGGTCGTCGAGCACCACCGGCGGGCCGGCCACGACGGTGACCTTCTTGCGGGGGATCGGCTTGAGGAGCTTGGCGTAGCGGCCGAGCAGGTCCTGCGCCCCCCACTGCGCGATCGGCACGACCGGCGCCCGCGTCGTCAGCGCGAGCCGCGCGACGCCGGTCTTGCCGACCATCGGCCACAGGTCGGGGTCACGCGTCAGCGTGCCCTCGGGGAAGACGGCGACGCACTCGCCCTCCTCGATCGCACGGATCGCGGCGCGCAGCGACTCGACCGCGTTCGTCGTGTTGCGGTACACGGGGATCTGGCCCGTCGCCCGCAGCACGCCCGCCAGCACGGGGACCCCGAACAGCGGCGCCTTGGCCAGGATGCGCGGCGCGACGCCGTGGTCCCACAGGTAGTGCGCGAACGTGAGCGGGTCGACGTTCGTCATGTGGTTGGACGCCGCGATGTAGCCGCGGTCCGTCGGCAGGTGCTCGCCGCCGTGCCAGTCGGGGCGCGTCATCGAGAAGAGCAACGGCCGCACGATGCGGGCGACCACGCGGTAGGCGCGGTTCGATCGGGTCGGCGACGGCACGGGAGCCGATGCTACCTGCTGCCCACGAGGGCGGGACGCGGCACGTCCCCCGTGGACACCCGGTGGCGTCGGGGCGCCCCGGACGTCACGGGCGGTCGACGTCCGCGCCCAGCGCCGCGAGCTTGTCGGTGAAGTGCTCGTACCCGCGGTCGATGAGGCTGATGCCCCGCACGGCGGACGTCCCCTTCGCGGTGAGCGCCGCGATGAGGTGGCTGAACCCGCCGCGCAGGTCCGGCACCTCGATCTCGGCCGCCGACAGCGGCGTGGGCCCCGAGATGACCGCGGAGTGGAAGAAGTTGCGCTGCCCGAACCGGCACGGGCGCCCGCCGAGGCACTCCTTGTAGACCTGGATCGTGGCGCCCATGCCGCGCAGCGCGTCGACGAAGCCGAAGCGGTTCTCGTAGACGGTCTCGTGCACGATCGACAGCCCCGAGGCCTGGGTCAGGGCGACGACGAGCGGCTGCTGCCAGTCCGTCATGAAGCCGGGGTGCACGTCGGTCTCGAGCTGGATGGACCGCAGCGGCCCGCCGGGGTGGAAGAACCGGATGCCGTCGTCGTCCACGACGAACTCGCCGCCGACCTTCCGGAACGTGTTGAGGAACGTCGTCATCTCCGGCTGGGTGGCGCCGCGGACGTACACGTCGCCGCCGGTCGCGAGCGCGGCGGAGGCCCACGAGGCTGCCTCGACGCGGTCCGCGAGCGCGGTGTGCGTGCAGCCGACGAGCCGGTCGACGCCCTCGATCCGGATCACCCGGTCGGTGTCGACCGAGATGATCGCGCCCATCTTCTGCAGGACGTTGATGAGGTCCATGATCTCGGGCTCGATGGCGGCGCCGGACAGCTCGGTGATGCCCTCCGCGCGCACGGCGGTGAGCAGCAGCTGCTCGGTCGCACCGACGCTCGGGTACGGCAGCGCGATCTTGGTGCCCTGCAGGCGGCGCGGCGCGCGGATGTGGATCCCGGTGTCCGTCTTGTCCACGACCGCGCCGAACTGCCGCAGGATGTCGAGGTGGTAGTTGATCGGCCGGTCGCCGATCCGGCAGCCGCCGAGGTCCGGGATGAACGCCTCACCGAGCCGGTGCAGCAGCGGCCCGCAGAACAGGATGGGGATCCGGCTCGCGCCGGCGTGGGCGTCGATGTCCGCGACGTGCGCCGACTCCACGGCCGACGGGTCGAGGTGCAGGGTGCCGGCCACGGGGTCCGCGTCGACCCGCACGCCGTGCAGCTCCAGCAGTCCCGTGACGACGGCGACGTCTCGGATCTGCGGGACGTTGCGCAGCACGGTGGGGGTCTCCCCCAGCAGCGCCGCCACCATCGCCTTGGAGACGAAGTTCTTGGCGCCGCGCACCGTGATCTCACCCGACAGCGGCGTACCGCCCGAGACGTACAGCAGGTCCTGGCTCACACGCACCATCCTCACCCACGCCGGGCCGTCGCCCGGCCGCCCTCCCCCGGGCCGGCCCGACCCGCACGGCACCTTCACACGGCCAGCGCCCCGCGACCGCCGGGCGCCGACCGCGCACCACGGTAGACCCGACCCCGCGCCCACCGTCGACCGGGACGCGGCGAGCCCCGACCCGCGAGGCGGGTCGGGGCTCGTCGGGCGGGCGCGTCGGGCGGCTCGCCCGGACGGCTCGTCGGGCTCAGGCGGAGCGGGTCGGGCCCAGCTCGAGCGGCGTGCCGGCGGGGCGTGCCGCGGCGATCTCGACCTTGGGCAGGTGCTTCGCCGGGAGGGTGCGCGGGCGCCACGGCTCGCGACGCGCCTCGAACTGCGCGATCTCCGCCTCGTGCTCGAGCGTGAGGCCGATGTCGTCCAGGCCCTCCATGAGGCGCCAGCGCGTGTAGTCGTCCACGTGGAAGCGGACCACGACGTCGTCGCACGTCACGGTGCGCGCGTCGAGGTCGACCGTGATCTCGGTGCCCGGCCGGGTCTCGAGGATCTTCCAGATCAGCTCGATGTCCTCCTGGGCGACCTGGGCGGCCAGCAGACCCTGCTTGCCCGAGTTCCCGCGGAAGATGTCGGCGAACCGCGCCGAGATGACGACGCGGAAGCCGTAGTCCTTGAGCGCCCAGACCGCGTGCTCGCGCGACGAGCCCGTGCCGAAGTCGGGGCCGGCGACGAGCACCGAGCCCGCGCGGTAGGCGTCCTGGTTGAGGACGAACGCCGGGTCGCCGCGCCAGGCGGCGAACAGCGCGTCCTCGAACCCGGTGCGGGTCACCCGCTTGAGGTAGACCGCCGGGATGATCTGGTCGGTGTCGACGTTGCTGCGGCGCAGCGGGACCCCGACGCCGGTGTGCTGGGTGAACTTCTCCATGGTGCTTCTCCGGTCGAGGGGGTCAGACCTGCACGAGGACGCGCGGGTCGAGGGGGGCCAGGGGCGTGCCGTCGAACGACGAGATGTCGGTGCCCTCGGGCAGGTCGAGGTCCGAGAGCGACGAGAGCGTCCCGCGGATCGCCGTGGCGGCCGCGACGAGCGGCGAGACCAGGTGGGTGCGACCGCCCTTGCCCTGCCGGCCCTCGAAGTTGCGGTTCGACGTGGACGCGGCGCGCTCCCCCGGCGTGAGCTGGTCGGGGTTCATGCCCAGGCACATCGAGCAGCCGGCGTTGCGCCACTCGGCGCCGAAGTCGAGGAAGATCCGGTCCAGGCCCTCCGCCTCCGCCTGCAGGCGCACGCGCGCCGACGCGGGGACGACGAGCACGCGGACGTCGTCGTGCTTCCTGCGGCCCTGCAGCACCTTGGCCACCGAGCGCAGGTCCTCGATCCGCCCGTTCGTGCACGAGCCGATGAAGACCGTGTCGACCGGGATCGAGCGCAGCGGCTGCCCCGGGACGAGGCCCATGTACTCGATCGCGCGCTCGGCGGCGACGCGCTCGTTCTCGTCGGCGATCTCCTCCGGGCGCGGGACCGAGCCGGACAGCGGCAGGCCCTGGCCCGGGTTGGTGCCCCAGGTGACGAACGGCTCGAGGTCGGCCGCCTCGAGCACGACCTCGGCGTCGAACTGCGCGTCGTCGTCGCTGCGCAGCGTGCGCCAGTACTCGACCGCGGCGTCCCAGTCGGCGCCCTCCGGCGCGTGCGGGCGGCCCTGGAGGTAGGCGAACGTCGTCTCGTCCGGCGCGATCATGCCCGCGCGGGCGCCGGCCTCGATCGACATGTTGCAGATCGTCATCCGGGCTTCCATCGACAGCGACCGGATCGCCTCGCCGCGGTACTCGAGCACGTAGCCCTGGCCGCCGCCGGTGCCGATCTTGGCGATGATCGCCAGGATGATGTCCTTGCTCGTGGCGCCGGGCGGCAGCTCGCCGTCGACGGTGATCGCCATCGTCTTGAAGGGCGCCAGCGGCAGCGTCTGCGTCGCGAGCACGTGCTCGACCTCGCTCGTGCCGATGCCGAACGCGAGGGCGCCGAACGCGCCGTGCGTCGACGTGTGCGAGTCGCCGCACACGACGGTGAGCCCGGGCTGCGTGAGGCCGAGCTGCGGGCCGACCTGGTGGACGATGCCCTGGTCCGCGTCGCCGAGCGAGTGGATGCGCACGCCGAACTCGGCGGCGTTGCTGCGCAGCGTCTCGATCTGCGTCCGGCTCGTGGTGTCGGCGATCGGCCGGTCGATGTCGAGCGTCGGCGTGTTGTGGTCCTCGGTGGCGATCGTGAGGTCCGGACGACGGACCGGGCGGCCCGCGAGCCGGAGCCCCTCGAACGCCTGCGGGCTGGTCACCTCGTGGACGAGGTGGAGGTCGATGTAGAGGAGGTCGGGCGCCCCGTCCGTCCCGCGACGCACGACGTGCGCGTCCCACACCTTCTCCGCCAACGTGCCGGCCATGTCTCGTCCATCTCCACGGGCTGTTCGCCCGTTGTCGCTCTGCACCCGGGAGGGGGATGATCCCGGGTGTTCGGTCGTGGTCCGTGCGTGTCACCCGCCTGCTGCTTGCATCTCAGTCAGCGAGACGACAATATCGACCTATGGACAACTCTAGCGGAGTCGGCGTGCTGGACAAGGCCGCGTCCGTCCTGAGCGCGCTCGAGGCCGGCCCGGCCACCCTCGCGCAGCTCGTGACGGCCACCCACCTCGCCCGTCCGACCGCCCACCGCCTCGCCGTCGCGCTCGAGCACCACCGGCTCGTCGCCCGTGACCTCCAGGGCCGGTTCGTGCTCGGCCCCCGTCTCTCCGAGCTCGCGACCGCCGCGGGCGAGGACCGGCTGCTCGCGGCCGCCGGCCCCGTGCTGGCCGCCGTGCGCGACCACACCGGCGAGAGCGCGCAGCTCTACCGCCGCCAGGGCGACATGCGCATCTGCGTGGCCGCCGCGGAGCGCCCCATCGGCCTGCGGGACTCGATCCCCGTGGGCGCGACGCTCACCATGCAGGCCGGGTCCGCCGCGCAGGTGCTGCTCGCGTGGGAGGAGCCCGACCGCCTGCACCGCGGGCTCCAGGGCGCCAAGTTCACGGCGACGATCCTGTCCGGCGTCCGCCGCCGCGGGTGGGCGCAGTCCGTGTCCGAGCGCGAGATCGGCGTGGCCTCCGTCTCCGCGCCCGTGCGCGGCCCGTCGGGGCGCGTCGTCGCCGCCGTGTGCGTGTCGGGGCCGCTCGAGCGCCTCACCCGCCAGCCGGGCCGGCTGCACGCCTCCGCCGTCGTCTCCGCCGCCAACCGGCTCACCGAGGTCTTGCGGCGCACCGCGGACTGAGCGCGCGGTGGGCCCCGCGACGAGCGGGGCCCACCGCGACAGCCGCTCGACGACGAAGGCCCGGTCACCGTGGTGACCGGGCCTTCTTCCGTACCCCCGACCGGATTCGAACCGGCGCTACCGCCGTGAGAGGGCGGCGTGCTAGGCCGCTACACAACGGGGGCCTGCTGCCTGCGGGACCCGAGGGCCCTGCGTGCGAGTGAACACTCTACCTGAGGTCCTGCACCGTTCCGAAATCGGAACCGTGCGGGCTCAGCAGCGGTGCTCGCGCTGGGGTACCAGGACTCGAACCTAGACTAAGTGAACCAGAATCACTCGTGCTGCCAATTACACCATACCCCATGGGGGTATGACCTCCGGGTCGCACCTGCGGCTCCTCGGGCGCATCGCTGCGTCGCCAGACCTGCGGGAACGGGTGTCGGCGCGTGCCGACCGGACGTCGTACCGGCCGTGAACGATACCCGAGGCCGGGCCCGCGGGTCCACCTGGGGTCGGCCCGCCGCGCCGATCGTGACGGACGCCACGTGCGGACCCTGCCGGCCGTCCCGTGCCGCCCGCCGTCACCGCGGGATGGCGCGCAGCTCGCTCACGTCGTACCAGAGCAGGTCCGCCTCCTCGAGGCGCTCGGCCGCGTCGGCGTCGCCCGCGATCGCGCGCTCGACGTCCGGCCGCGCCTGCGGCTCGTCGACGTGCACGCACGCGATCGCGTCGGGGGCCACCAGCCCGACGTCCACGGCGCTCGGCTCCGCCCCCTCGGCCACCGTGACCGCCGCGTCGGGCACGTCCGCGGAGACGACCAGCCGCAGCCGCGGCGCGTCCGGCGAGGCGGCGATCAGCTCCAGCGAGCCCGCGGCGGCGGCGAGCTGGGCCGCGAACTCCAGGCCCTCGTCGTCCTCGTCCGGCAGCTCCGCGCGCAGGGCCGACGTCACGGCGTGGGCGCGGCGCGGCCGCAGCGCCCCGTCCAGCTCGTCGAGGGTGGCCGGCAGGTAGATGCGCATGACCTCAGTGTGCCCGCGACCCGCGGCGCGGCACGACGGAGCGCCCGCGCGGACGCGGCGGGACGGGCGCGGCCGCCGGGTCGCTCAGGACGCCAGCCGGCCGGCGGCGGACGCCGGCCCT
>NZ_HE978588.1:2090645-2093846 GCF_000312005.1 Cellulomonas massiliensis JC225 | reverse complement strand
CCTGGCACCGGCCCCGGCGCCGGCGCGGCGTCGGCACCGACCTCGGCCCAGAGCGCGTCCAGCGACAGGCCGACCGCCTGCGCGATCGCGGCGACGGTCGGGAAGGACGGGGTCGCGACCCGGCCCGACTCGATCTTGCGGAGCGTCTCGGGCGAGACGCCGGCGGCCAGGGCCGTCGCGAGCATCGGACGCGCGCCCCGCGCGCGCCGCAGCGCGGCGCCGAGGCGGCGACCCCGCTCGAGCTCGGGGGTGGTGAGGGGCAGGCGGACCATGGCCTCACTCTAGCGGGATAGTATTGCCGGGATAGTTATCGGAGGCACCATGATCGAGATCCTCAGCGGGCCCGAGCTCGCGCGCGCCCGGGACACCGGTGCCCTCGTCGCCGAGATCCTGCAGACGCTGCGCGAGCGCACCGTCGCCGGCACCAACCTCCTCGAGATCGACCGCTGGGCGGCGCAGCTGATCCGCGCGGCGGGTGCGCGGTCGTGCTACGTCGACTACGCGCCCTCGTTCGGCCGCGGCCCGTTCGGCCACGTCATCTGCACGTCGGTCAACGACGCGGTCCTGCACGGCCTGCCGCACGACGCGGTGCTCGCCGAGGGCGACCTGCTCACGCTCGACCTCGCCGTGCAGCTGCACGGCGTCGTCGCCGACTCCGCCGTCAGCTTCGTCGTCGGGGACGCACCGTCTCCGCAGAGCGCCGCGCTCATCGACGTCACCGAGCGCGCGCTGGCCGCCGCGATCGAGGCGGTCGGCCCCGGCGTCCGGGTCGGGGACCTGTCGGCCACGATCGGCGCGGTGCTGCGCGCGGACGGCTACCCGGTCAACACCGAGTTCGGGGGCCACGGCGTCGGGTCGACGATGCACCAGGACCCGCACGTCGCGAACGACGGACGCCCGGGCCGCGGGTACCGCCTCCGCCCCGGCCTCCTGCTCGCGCTCGAGCCCTGGGTGATGGCGGACACCGACGAGCTCGTCACGGACGCCGACGGCTGGACCCTGCGCAGCGCGACGGGCTGCCGCACCGCCCACAGCGAGCACACGGTCGCCGTGACGGACGACGGCGCGCAGGTGCTCACGCTCCCCCGCTGACGGCGCGCTCAGCGACCCCCGGCCACCGCGGCGCGCTCGCGCGCCTCCTGCGGCAGGGCCGCGTCGAGCTGCTCGGCCAGCGCGGCGATCGCCCGCCGCACCGGCGAGGACGGCGCGACCTCCCGCAGCGTCCGGGCCTCGAGCAGCGCCGCGTCGACGGCGGCCCGGTCGTCGGGCAGCAGCGTGGCCGCCGTCACGCCCGCGTACCGCGCGAGCGCGTCCCGCACGGCGTCCTGCGGCCGGGCTCCCGCCACCGACGCACGGACGCGGTTGACGACCACCGTGCGCGGGGTGCCGGGGACCCGGTCGGCCAGGTCGCCGAGCGCCCGCACGAGCCGGTGGATGCCCACCGGGTCCGCCACCCCCACGGCCACCACGACGTCGGCCGCCGCCAGGGCGCTCGTCGTCGCCGCGTTCCGGCGCGGGGCCCGCGTGTCGTAGCTGAGGACCTCGTCCTCCTCCAGGCAGAAGCCGCAGTCGACGACCGTCCACTGCGCCAGCGCCCGGCTCACCTCCCACACCACGTCGAGCGACGGGCCCGGCAGCTCGGGCCACCGGTCCGGTCGCGAGATCCCCGAGAGCACACGCAGGCGCTCGGCGACCACGGGGGCGAGCCGGCCGAGGGTGCGCACGTCGAGCACCCCCTGGCCGGCCGACCGGGCCGCGGCGGCGAGGCCCGGCGCCTCGTCGAGGAGCCCGACCACCTGGGCGACGGACCCGCCGTAGGTGTCGGCGTCGGCGAGCACGCAGGAGCGTCCCGACCCGGCGAGCTCGGCGGCGAGGTTGACGGCGACCGTCGTGCGTCCCGGCGCGCCCGTCGGCCCCCAGACGGCCACCAGGCGGCCGCGCGGCGGCTCGGCGCCGCCGTCCTGCGGGGGCGGCGCGGGGTCCGCCGGGCCGGGGTCGGACTCCAGGACCTCCAGCAGCCGGTCGAGCACGCCCTCCGCCGCGTCGTCGTCCTCGGGCGGCGCCACGACGAGGTCCACGCCGAGCGCGTGCAGGCGCTCGGCCCGCCACGGACGGTCCGGGCCCGCGAGCCCGACCACGCGCACCCCCGCTCGGCGGAGCGCGTCGACCGCCTCCCGGTCGAGTCCGTCCAGGTCGGCGGGGACGACGGCGACCCGGCCGAGCCCCGCCTCGGCGACGCCGAGCAGCTCCGTGAGGTCGGCGCAGCGCCGGGTGACGGCGGCGCGGCCGCGCGACCGCTCCGCCGCGCGCACGAGCAGCGACTCCGCCGGGCCGCCGACGGCGCACAGGACCCCGACCGCCACGCTCAGCCACCGGTCCCGGGCAGCGGGACGACGTCGACCCGGCCGTCGGAGGCGAGGGCGGCGAGGACGCTCGGCAGGTCGTCCTGCGGCACCAGGACGTGCGCCGTCGCGCCGCCCGTCGACAGCCCGCCGCCCTCGTCGGCCACCTCCTGCACGACCACCGCCTGCGCGAGCGCCTCGGGGGTGCCGTCCTCGGGCGGGGTGAGCCACAGGTCGACGAGGGCACCGGCGACGAGGTCCGGGGGGAGGGCGCCGCGCAAGGGCACCGCGACGGCGCGCACGTCCAGGTCCTGCGCCGCGCCGAGGGCCGAGCGCGCGACGAGCTCGCCGTCCCCCACGACGCGCACCACGACCGCGCCCTCCGGCAGGGGGGCGTCCGCGCGCAGGTACCGCTCGAGGGCGGTGCCCGTCAGCCGGACGTCCGCCACGGCGAGGTCGCCCGGCTCGACCACGGCGCCCGGCACGAGAGCACCCCGGGCGACGTAGACCGGCACGGTGTGCTGGGCGGAGGAGACCGCCCACGACCCCAGCGCGACGGCGCCGGCGACGAGCGCGAGGCCCGACAGGAGCCGGGGGTCGCGCCATCCGGGCCGGCGCAGCCGGGGGGCGACGGGTGCGGGCACCTCGAGCAGGTCCATGCCTCTCCTCGTCCGTGGGGCTGGTGGGGCGGGTCGCCGTGGAGCACGACCGCCGCCGGCGGCGCGCCGGACGCCCATCCTGCCGGGCCCGCGGGCCGCGCGTGGGCGGTTTGTGGACAGAGCCTGGCGCCGGTCGACGCGTGCCACACTGCGGGCATGGCCCCGAGGTTCCTGACCGTCGCCGACGTCGCGGAGACGCT
>NZ_HE978588.1:2087829-2089984 GCF_000312005.1 Cellulomonas massiliensis JC225 | reverse complement strand
TGCCCTCCGCGAGCAGGAGCCACTGAGCCGCGACGTCGGCGAGCGTGCCTCGCACGGGCTCGTCGTCGAGCAGGTGCACGCGCAGCGCTCGCCCGCGTGACGCCCGCACCCGGTCGGTCCACAGGACGCCCGCGCGCTCGGCGCGCGCCAGCTCCGCGACCTCGTGGTGCAGGCCGTCGCGGCGGGCGCGGTCGAGCTGCGCCTCCATGTCCGCGGATACGGACTGTAAACACGCCAAGCGCGTATGTACATCTCCGCACCCGCTGAATACCTTGATTCGGTCAGCACTTCACCAAGCGCGAGTCAAGGCGTCACGATGACCAGCACCACCGCCACGCCCACCGCCCCCACCGCCCGCCTGCCGCGTCGGACGCTCGTCGTCCCCGGCGTCTGGTCCTTCAAGGGCTCGGACGGGCGCACGTACGTCGTCCAGCGGGTCTGGGGCCTGCACGTCGTCCACTCGGAGAAGGCGCTCGCCCGCGGCCCGCAGCCGAGCACGTACATCTCGGAGCACGCGACGATGCGGGACGCGCTCACGTCCGTCTGAGCCCCGAACGCAAACCGGCCCCGGTCCGAGATGGACCGGGGCCAGTGCTATGTCGACAACGTGTCAGTCGCCGACGATCTCCCGCACGAACTCGACGACCCGGACGAGCCGGACCTCGCCGTCCTCGTTGCGCCGGAGCTCGTGCCGGACCTTCTTGATCTTCGCGGTGGCCATGGGCCACTCCTCTCCTTGGGTGTCGTGATTCACCTTTCACGGAGAGACACGGCCAAGCCGGGAGAGGTACCGTTCCGATTGCACGTGGTCCGACCCATTAGTGCGCCCGGAGGGCCCTCTCCCGACCCGACCTCGGGTCCGCGGGGGCCCTTCGTCTTGCCGTGGTCCAAGCGTAGAGCGCGCGGCCTACACCCCCGGGCGCGTGTCGGGATGACACCCCACGCGTCGGAGCCGAATCCCTCGGACTTTGACAAGCGCCGCGAGTCATGCGTACCCGGCTGACCTGCACTGAGACCGGGACGTGCCCGCAGGTCACAGCCCTGCAACGATCCGCAGCGCCGTCTCATGCGTGTACTCCAGGTCCACAGGCACGCGCACAAGCGCCGGAAGTCAGGCCACGTAGAACAAGTAGAACCGTTGACGTAGTCGCAGGTCTGCCCGCCATTCACGCCCTACCTGCCAGTGAGCAGCGGCCCCAGGATCGTCCAGACCACGCCCAGCCCGGTGAAGCAGACCGCGACGATGGCCCACCACGGCGCACGGCGCTTCTCGGCATCGGTCCGGAGTTGAGCGATCTCAGCCCCCTGCGAGTCGAACTTGGAGTCCACGTACGCGTTGCGCTGCAGCCACTCGTTCCGGGCGACGACGTCGTTGCGCTGCGCGTTGACCTCCAGGCGCAGGTTGTCGACGGACTTGATCAGGTCACTCAGTCGGGCCTCAACGACCGCAAGCGTCTTCTCGGACTCGTCCATCACTCCTCGCCCCCGTCCGGGCCAGGCGTGTTGACGTCCGCCATGCCGGTGACGGCCGCAGCGAGCAGCAGCCATGCCGCGGACGGCTCCCCGTCCACGTACCCGTAGACCGCCGCAACGGCGAGCCCGGCCGTCGCGACGCGGTAGATCCAGCGGCGTACTGCTGGTGTAGGCATCCGCATCGTCAGTCCACCTTGTAGAACTCTTCGACGACGACCAGGCCCGGGGCTCCGTTGCCCCCGGCCACCGCCACCTGCGAGACCCCGTTGTGGCCGCCGGCGCCGCCACCGCCGTAGGCCTGCCCGGCGAGGCCGGCGGACGAGCCCGCGTTGAAGGGGCGCTGCTCGCCGCCGAACATGGAGCCGCCGCCGTTGCCGCCGCTGCACGCGGAGTTCATGTAGAGGCCCTGGCCGCCGTCGCTGCCGACGACCGTGAAGCCCTACCCGGTCGTGATCGTCGACCCGGCGACGCCCTCACCCGGGGTCGCCCAGGCGGCCAGGCTCGAGCCCTCCGTCTGCGTGGTCGGGGCCACGGCGGTGCCGCCGCCCTTCGCGAGCAGCAGCGTCCCGAAGGAGGAGTCACCCCCGGCCGCACCCGTGGCGCCCGCCGCTGCAAGGCCACCGCCGCCGACCGTGACCGCCACCGAGGAGCCGAGGCTCGCTGCCGGGATGATCGCCTCGAC
>NZ_HE978588.1:2078633-2085275 GCF_000312005.1 Cellulomonas massiliensis JC225 | reverse complement strand
CGTCGAGGCGGTCACCGGGCGGCGGCCCGTGGGCCAGCTCGCGCGGTGGCTCGCCCCGGGCGTGTTCCAGGCGCTGCGCGCGCGGGCGGGCCTGACGGCTCGCACGCCGCGGACGGCCACGGTGCGGGCGTCCCGCGGGGCGGTGGTGCGGCGCGTGCTGGGCAACGCGCTCGGCCCGCACACGTACGAGGCGTGCGCGGTCGTCGACGACGGGACCCGGGTGCGCGCCGTGGGCCTGCGGCTCGAGTCGCACCGCGGCGCGTGGCGGGTCACCGAGCTGGACCTCGCGTGACGGCGAGCCGCCCCGGCCCGACCGGCCGCGTCGGTGCGAGCACGCCGAGCGCCCCCGTTCCCTCCACGGGACCCCGCCGGCTGCGGGGACGGCGACGGGCCGGCGCGTCAGACCTCTGCGCGCCGGACCGTCGTCATGTCCGTCAGCGCTTGCGCTGCTGGCGCTGCGCCCGGCGCCGCTCCTCGCGGTTGCCGGCCGCCGTCGGCGCGCCGCCCTCGTCGTCCGCCTGGTCGGCAGCCGCGGCGACGCCGCTGTCGCCGTCGACCGACGGCGCGGAGTACTGCAGCGGCGTCTGACGAGGCCCGTCGATCCCCTTCGCGACGAGGTGCCCGGCACCGTCGGAGGTCGCCGCGTCCGCCGCCGAGGCGGCGTCGACCACCGGGGCGTCCTGCACCTGGACCTCCAGGTTGAACAGGTACGCGACGGTCTCCTCCTTGATGGCGTCCGTCATCGCGTTGAAGAGCTGGAAGCCCTCGCGCTGGTACTCGACGAGCGGGTCGCGCTGCGCCATGGCGCGCAGGCCGATGCCCTCCTTGAGGTAGTCCATCTCGTAGAGGTGCTCGCGCCACTTGCGGTCCAGCACCGAGAGCGTCACGCGCCGCTCGAGCTCGCGCATGTTGGCCTCGCCCAGCTTCGCCTCGCGCTCGACGTACGCCTGCTCGGCGTCGGACTTCAGCTCGCGCTCGAGGACCTCGGCCGAGAGCCGCGTCGGCCCGCCGACCTCCTCCAGCACGTCCTCGGGCGTGATCGAGACGGGGAACACGGCCCGCAGCGCCGTCCAGAGCGCCTCGAGGTCCCAGTCCTCCGGGCGGCCCTCGGCGGTCGCGCCCCGGACGTAGCCCTCGATGACGTCGTCGCGGAAGTGGCCCACCTGCACGTGCAGGTCCTCGCCCTCCAGCACGCGTCGCCGCTGCGCGTAGATGACCTCGCGCTGGCGGGACATGACGTCGTCGTACTTGAGGACGTTCTTGCGGATCTCGAAGTTGCGCGCCTCGACCTGCGACTGGGCCGACTGGATGCCGCGCGTGACGATCTTGGACTCCAGCGGCATGTCCTCCGGGAAGCCCGCCCGGGTCATCATCGCCTCGGCGACGCCCGAGTTGAACAGCCGCATGAGGTCGTCCTGCAGCGACAGGTAGAACCGGGACTCGCCGGGGTCGCCCTGGCGCCCGGACCGGCCGCGCAGCTGGTTGTCGATCCGCCGCGACTCGTGCCGCTCCGTGCCGAGCACGTACAGACCACCGAGCTCGACGACCTCGTCGTGCTCCGCGGCGACCGCCTGCTGCGCCTTCTCCAGCGCGGCGGGCCACGCGGCCTCGTACTCCTCCGCGTTCTCCGCCGGGTCGAGGCCCCGCGCGGCGAGGTCGGCGACCGCCATGAACTCCGCGTTGCCGCCGAGCATGATGTCGGTCCCACGGCCGGCCATGTTCGTCGCGACGGTGACCGCGCCCTTGCGGCCGGCCTGCGCGACGATCGCCGCCTCCCGGGCGTGCTGCTTGGCGTTGAGCACCTCGTGCGGGACGCCGAGCTTGCGGAGCTTGGAGGAGAGCAGCTCGCTCTTCTCGACGCTCGTGGTGCCGACGAGCACCGGCTGCCCCTTGGCGTGCCGCTCGACGATGTCCTCCACGACCGCGTCGAACTTGCCCGCCTCCGCCTTGTAGACGAGGTCGCGCTGGTCGATGCGCTGCATCGGCCGGTTCGTCGGGATCGGCACGACGCCGAGCTTGTAGGTGCCCTGGAACTCGGCGGCCTCGGTCTCGGCCGTACCGGTCATCCCCGAGAGCTTGGAGTAGAGCCGGAAGTAGTTCTGCAGCGTGATCGTGGCGAGCGTCTGGTTCTCCGCCTTGATCGCGACGCCCTCCTTCGCCTCGATCGCCTGGTGCATGCCCTCGTTGTACCGGCGGCCGGGCAGGATGCGGCCGGTGTGCTCGTCGACGATGAGCACCTCGCCGTTCATGACGACGTAGTCCTTGTCGCGCTTGAACAGCTCCTTCGCGCGCACCGCGTTGTTGAGGAAGCCGATGAGCGGCGTGTTGAGCGACTCGTACAGGTTGTCGATGCCGAGGTAGTCCTCGACGCGCTCGATGCCCGGCTCGAGGATGCCCACGGTCCGCTTCTTCTCGTCGACCTCGTAGTCGCGGTCGATCTGCAGGCGCCGGGCCACCTTGGCGAACTCGCCGTACCACTTGTTGGCGTCGCCGGACGCGGGCCCCGAGATGATGAGCGGGGTCCGCGCCTCGTCGATGAGGATCGAGTCGACCTCGTCGACGATGGCGAAGTGGTGGCCCCGCTGCACCAGGTCGGCCGTGGACCAGGCCATGTTGTCGCGGAGGAAGTCGAAGCCGAACTCGTTGTTCGTGCCGTACGTGATGTCGGCCGCGTACTGCTCGCGGCGCTCCGCCGGCGTCTGGTTCGACAGGATGCAGCCCGTGGTGAGGCCGAGGAACCGGTAGACGCGGCCCATGAGCTCCGACTGGTAGCTCGCCAGGTAGTCGTTGACGGTCACGACGTGCACGCCCTTGCCCGTCAGCGCGTTGAGGTAGGCGGGCGCCGTGGCGACGAGCGTCTTGCCCTCACCGGTCTTCATCTCGGCGATGTTGCCCAGGTGCAGCGCGGCCCCGCCCATGAGCTGGACGTCGAAGTGGCGCTGGCCCAGCGTGCGGCGCGCCGCCTCGCGGACGGCCGCGAACGCCTCCGGGAGCAGGTCGTCGAGCTGCTCGCCGCCCGCGAGCCGCTCCTTGAACCGGTCGGTCTCCTCGCGCAGCTCCGCGTCGGACAGCGCCTCGAAGCTGGGCTCGAGCGCGTTGACCTGGTCGGCGATGCCCGACAGCTTCTTGACGATCCGGCCCTCACCGAGCCGCAGGACCTTCTCGAGGATCGCGGTCACGCACCACTCCCGACGTCGTCGCACCCCTCGGCACGCACGGCGTCGGGGTGGCCTTCTGGACCGGCCGCTCGGCCGGGCGCGTCCATCGTAGGCGAGGGCGCCCCGCGTGGGCGCAGGACGACCACGGCCGTGAGCATGAGCGCACCGCCGGCGAGCGCCACCGGACCGAGCCGCTCGTGCCGGACGACGACCGCGCCGACGGCGGCGGTCAGCGGCTCGAGCAGCGCGAGCAGCGTCGCCGTCGTGGCCGGGACCGTGCGCAGCCCCGTGAAGTAGGCGGCGTACGCGGCCGCCGTGGGCACGGCGGCGAGGTAGAGCAGCAGGCCCCACCCGGCGGTGTCGTGCGGCAGGACCAGCCCGCCGTCGACGAGCGCGGCGGGCACCAGCAGCAGGCCGCCGAGGGTGAAGCCGGCCCCGATGAGCGCCACCGGCTCCAGCCCGGGGACCGGACGCGTCTGCACCGCCGTGAGCGCCCCGAAGGCGGCGGCGGCGACGAGCGAGAGCGCCACGCCGAGGGTCGGCCGCGGCCCCGAGGCGCCCGACCCGGACGTGCCGACCAGGGCGACGAGCCCGAGGAGGGCGAGGACGAGCGCGGTGGCGGTGGTGCGGTCGGGGGCGCGCCGCGCGCGGACGGCCGACGCCGCCGCGACCATCACGGGTGCCGCGCCGAGCGTGACGACCGTGGCCAGCGCCACGCCCGCGCGCGCGACGCCCGCGAAGTAGGCCGCCTCGAACGCGGCGATGAGCAGCGCCGTCGTGACGACGCGCGTCCCCGCGGCGCGGGTGCGCGGCACGCGCGCCAGGCCGCCCGGCGTGCCGACCACGAGCAGCGCGAGCAGCAGCCCGCCACCCAGCAGCCGGTAGCAGGCCACCGCGGTGGCGGAGGCGCCGGTGGCGTCGATGAGCCCGGCGCCGGCCAGGCCGCCGGTCCCCCACAGCACCCCCGCCAGCGCGACGAGCGCGAAGTGCCGCCGGGCGGTCGTGCTCACGCCGCCTCGGCATCCTGCAGGGCGGCCACGAGGTCACCGCGCGCCTGGCCGTCGCGGTCGCCGACGACGACCTCGTCCAGCGCCAGCCACCGCGCGACCTCCGCGAGCTCGAGCGCGAGCTCGTGGGCCACCAGCCGCCGGTCGGGCTCGGCGCGGTGCACGCCCGGCACGATCGGCGCGTGGTGGGCGGCGTGCACGCGCAGCACGCCGTCCTGGCGGTCGGCCTTGAGGTCGACGAGAGCGGCGACGTGCTCGCCGAGCAGGAACGGCAGGCAGTAGTAGCCCCACACCCGCTGCGGCGCCGGGACGTAGATCTCGATCCGGTACCGCACGCCGAACAGCTCCTCGAGGCGGCGGCGCTCGAACATCAGCGGGTCGAACGGGCTGAGCAGCGCGCGGCCGACGGCGCGGCGGGGCGTGGTCGCCTCCCGGTGCCGGAAGACGGGCCGGTCCCAGCCGGCCACCTGCACCGGCTCGAGCGTGCCGGCCTCGACCAGCTCGTCCACCGCCCGGCGCAGCCGCGGGCCCCGGATCCGGAAGTAGTCGCCGAAGCAGCGCACGGTCCCGATGCCGTGCGCCCGGGCGCCGATCTCGACGAGCGCGCGCACGGCGTCGTCCTCCGACGGCTCGGGCTCCGCGAGGGCCGCGGCGGGCAGGACGCGCTCGGTGAGGTCGTAGCGCCGCTCGAACGCGCCGTTGCGCCCCGCCGCGGTCAGCTCGCCGGTGAAGAACAGGAACTCGAGCACGCGCTTGGCCGTCGTCCAGTTCCAGCCCCACTCGAGGCGGTCCGCCCGCTGCGAGCCCTCGAGCAGCTCGTGGACCTGGGCACCGGTGAGCGGTCCCTGCTCGGCGAGGAGCGCCCGGACGGCCTCGACCTCGCCCGCGTGCTGCAGGGGGACCCCGGCGATCGTGCCCCACGCCTCTGTGCGGTACGCCCGCTGACGCCACCCCAGCAGCCGGTACGTGGACGGCGGCACGTAGGACGCCTGGTGCGCCCAGGCCTCGACGAGGCGGCGCGGCGCGCGGCCGGCGGCGCGGTCGAGCAGGGCCGTGTCGTACGGACCGAGGCGCGAGTACAGCGGCATGAGGTGGGCGCGCGCCATGACGTTGACCGAGTCGATCTGCAGCAGGCCGATCCGGTCGACCACGCCCTGCAGGTGCCGGGCGGTCACCGGCCCGGTGCGGGCACGCCGCCGCACGTGCAGCCCCTGGGCGGCCAGAGCGGTGCGGCGAGCCTGCGCCAGCGAAATCCGTTCCACCCGCCCATCGTGCCGGAGCCGTCCGACAGGGTCGCCCGGCGTCCGCGTGCCGGGTCGCCACCCGGCCGCGGCCGGACACGACCGACCCGCCCGCGGTGCGGACGGGTCGGTCGTGCGGCTCCCCGACGACGGCGCGGCGCGCTCGCCGTCCGGGGTGCGGCTCAGGCGGTGACGGCCTGCGGCGCCGGCTCGGCGACGGGCGTGCCGGCGACCGGCGTGTCGAGCTTGATGACCCCGTAGCTCCACCCCCGGCGCCGGTACGCGACGGCGGGCTGCGCCGTCTCGGCGTCGACGAACAGGAAGAAGTCGTGGCCGACGAGCTCCATCTCGTAGAGCGCGTCGTCGACCGTCATCGGCAGCGCCTGGTGGACCTTCTCGCGGATGACGACGGGCGAGTCGCCCAGCGTCGTCTCGACCGCCCCGTCCGCCGTGACGACCGGCTCGTCGTCGGCGACGGGCTCCTCCTGCGTCGGCGGGCGGACGTCGACGGGGGGCACCGGAGTGTGGTTGCGGTGGTCCTTGCGCCGGTCGCGCGTGCGGCGCAGGCGCTCGAGCAGCTTGCCGAGCGCGAGGTCCAGCGCCGCGTACCGGTCGTCGGCGCACGCCTCGGCGCGGATGACGGGCCCCTTGTCGAGGACGGTCAGCTCGACCCTGTCGCAGCTGCCGGACTGTCGGGGGTTGGCCTCGTGCGAGACGAGGACGTCGATCCGCTGGGCGCGCGGGGCCAGCTGCTCCACCTTGGCGAGCTTCTGCTCGACGTGCGCCCGGAAACGGGGGGCGACGTCGGTGTGCCGGCCGGCAACCACGATCTCCATGTGAGCCTCCTGGAAGGGGGTTCGGGGCGGCCTGCGCCGCCCGAGGACCAGTGCTGTCGAGCCCCGTCGGGGCCGCGTCGGCATCGCCTCCCTCCCGCGTCAGGCGGGGAACCGGCGGCCGGCGCTGATGCGGGCGCGACCGCTGGTGCGGATCACCACGCTAACCCGTCCTCGCGCGGGTCAGCCACTCGCAGCACGGGTGGAGTCCGGACCGCTGCCGGGGGCACGCGCGCGGACGCGGCAGCAGCCGGCGGAGGCGTGGACGCGAGCACGAGCCCGGCCGTCACGGGGAGGCCGAGGTCGTCGAGCGCGGCGGCGCACGCCGCGAAGGTCGCACCCGTGGTGAGGACGTCGTCGACCAGGACGACGGCCTGCGGCGGGTCGCCGCGGGCGACGGCGG
>NZ_HE978588.1:2073106-2078100 GCF_000312005.1 Cellulomonas massiliensis JC225 | reverse complement strand
GGCCGACGAGGGCACCGGCACCACGAGCGCGGTGCCGCCCGACGCCGCCAGCACCGGCGCGAGCCGGGCGCCGGCGCGCCGCAGCGCCGCGGCGAACGGCGCCGACAGGTCCTGGCGCCCCCGGTCCTTCCACCGCACGACGGCCCGGCGGACCTCGTCGACGTACCGGCTCGTCGCCCACACGGGCGCCGGGGGCGGCCCGGCGAGCGTGTCGAGCCGCCCCGCGAGGTGCTCGCACCGCCACGGGGCGCCGAGCAGGCGGGCGCACGCACCGCACCAGCCGACGTCCGGCTCGTCGCAGCCCGCGCACGCGACGGGCAGGACGAGCCGGGCCAGCTCGCCCGCCCAGGCGGCGAGCCGTCCCGGCGACCGCTCGTCCGCCCTCGTCATGCCCGCAGCGTGCCCCCGAGCCCCGGGCGGGTCCGGCGCGCGGGGACCCCCGGTGGACGACGGACCGCCTGGCCGGGCCTGGGGACGGCCGGCGCTCAGCCCGGGTAGCTCGGGTCGTGCGCCCCCTCGACGCCCGTGACCGCGACCCACGACGGGCCGACCAGCCGTCGCAGGACGCCGTCCTGCGAGCCGGCCACCAGCGTGCGTCCGGCGGCGAGGGACTCGATCGCGGGCACCTCCGGCTTGGCCGTCGTCGGCCCGGAGACGGGCACCAGGTTGACGACGTCGCTCGTCGCGCCGGACGCGGGCGCCCGGCCGATCACCGCGAGCGTCGACTCGTCGGCCCACTCGACCACGCGCGCGTCGACGAGCGACGCACCCGCGCGCAGCGCCGTCGCGCCGAGCTGCTGCGGGGCCCCGGACCCGTCGCGCACGATCCCCGCCACGTCGACGCTCACGCCGTCCGCGCTGGCCGAGACGACCGCGACGCGCGCGCCGTCGGCCGCCACGCGCACGGAGCGGACGGTGCGCCCCTCCAGCCAGGGCGCGTCCACCACCTGCGCGGGTGCCCCGACGCGCGCGGCGACCAGCTCGCCGCCGGCGCGCGCCGTCCAGGCCCAGCCGAAGCGGTCCACCGACGGCGGCACGAGGCCGTTCCCCCGGACGAGCACGGTCGACGGGTCCTGCGTCGTGGGCAGCGTCACCAGCCGGTCGCCGGAGAGCGCCACGCGGACGGAGCCGTCCTCGTTGCGCGCGGGCGCGCGCACGTCGAGGTCGGCCAGGTCGCCCACCCCGGGCACGTCGGACGCCTCGGCGCCGTCGAGCCGCTGCAGGCGGCCGTCCGCCAGGTACTCGAGGTCGCCGTCGGTCGGCGCGCCCGGCTCGAGCGTCGCGGCGTCGGTGAGCAGCACGTCGTCCGCCTGCACCTTCACGCCGCCCACGCCCGCGATCTGCGTGAGGCTGGCCTCCAGCTGGGACACCATGAGCCCGCGGTCGGCCGCGAGCACCGTGGCGGCGGGCGTCAGCCCCACCTGCGCCACGCCGTCGACGTCGACGGAGACCGCCTCGGGCTTGAGCTGGACGCCCTCGGGGACGGCCGTCGTCACCGAGTCCCGCAGCCAGGCCGACGGCCCGGCCAGCAGCGCCCGCGTGACCGACGTCGCGAGCGTCCGCATCGGGAACCAGCGCGTCTCGGGCACGAGGTGAGTGAGGTCGGTCGAGAGGAAGTAGACGGGCGTCTGGCGGAACTGCGCGTCGAAGACGAACCGCGGCAGGATCAGGCCGTCGGGTGCGGACGCGATGCGCCACTCGCCGTCGGACGCACGCTGCAGCTCGAAGGTGACCTGCTCGCGGGCGTCCGGGGCGGCCTCGACGTAGCGCCCGTCGGCGTCGACCCGCGCCAGGACGGGCACGTCGGCGGTGACCTCGGTCTCCTTCGACGCGTCGTACTCCAGCGAGCCGGCGACGACGACGCCCTCCAGCGGCTTCCACGTGGCCCGCGCCTCGCCCGCGAGGAACTCCCGGGCGGTGACGAAGTCCGGGAAGCCCGTCGAGCCGGCGAGCAGGAAGCCCTCGACGATCTCCGCCGGGCTCGCGCCGGGCCGGGGCCCCTCGGAGATGACGTCGATGCCGGGGTTCTCGTCGACCTGCGCGTCGCCGGTGCGGACGGGCCCCGCGGTGGGGATGGCCGCGCACGCGCCGAGCGCGAGCACGAGCGCGACGAGCAGCGCCCGCCCCGCACGCACCGCAGGCGTCCTGGTCATCGGTGCTCCTGCCTGTCCGCGAGCCGCGCGCCCGGCACGCTCACCACCGGCATCTCGCCGGTCCGCGGGCGCCCGCCCTCGTCCGGCAGGACGGGCAGGCGTGCGGGGTCGGTCCGCGGCCGCTCGCCCACGGTCGGCTGCTCGACCGGCTCGTCCGGCTCGAGCGGCAGCGGCGAGCGCTCCAGGCGGATGCCCGCGCGTCGCGGCAGCGTCAGGCGGAAGACGGCGCCCCGGCCCGGGCGGCCCCACGCGTCGAGCCAGCCGCCGTGCAGGTGGGCGTCCTCGAGCGAGATGGCCAGGCCGAGCCCCGTGCCGCCCGTGGTGCGGGCCCGGGCGGGGTCGGCGCGCCAGAACCGGTCGAAGACGTGCTCGGCCTCGGCGGCCGTCATCCCGACGCCCTGGTCGCGCACGCTCACCGCCACGGCCTGCGCGTCGGCGCCCACCGTCACGACGACGGCGCTGCCCTCGGCGTGCTCGATCGCGTTGACGAGCAGGTTGCGCAGGACGCGCTCCACGCGGCGCGGGTCGATGTCCGCGACGCACGGCTGCTCGGGCATGCTCACCGACAGCCAGGAGCCGCGGCGGTCCGCGAGCGCGCTCTCGTGCTCGGTCGCCGCCAGCACCACGTCGCGCACGTCGCGGCTCTCGGCGTCGAGCACGGCGGCGCCCGCGTCGAACCGGCTGATCTCGAGCAGGTCCGCGAGCAGGTCCTCGAAGCGGTCGAGCTGGGTCTGCAGGAGCTCCGCGGAGCGCTTGACGGCGGGGTCGAAGTCGAGGCGGGACGCGTGGATGACCTCGCCGGCCATCCGGATCGTCGTGAGCGGCGTGCGCAGCTCGTGCGAGACGTCCGAGACGAACCGGCGCTGCACGGTCGACAGCTCCTCGAGCTGGCGGATCTGCACCTGCAGGCTCTCCGCCATCTCGTTGAAGGAGCGCGCCAGGGTCGCCATCTCGTCCTCGCCCTTGACGGGCATGCGCTCCGACAGGTGGCCGTCGGCGAACCGCTCGGCGACGAGGGCGGCGTTGCGCACGGGGCGCACGGCCTGGCGCGTGACGATCCAGGTCATCGTCCCGAGCAGGACGACGAGGACGGCGCCCGCGAGCGCCAGCGTGCGCTGCAGGAAGTCGAGGCGGTCCTGCTCGGCCTGCAGGCTGTAGAGGAAGAACAGCTGGTAGGTCCCGACGACCGGGACGTCGACGTTCTGCCCCACCACGACGGCGGGCACCGTGCGCCCGTCCGCCGTCGGCCACTCGACCGACTGCCAGCGCTGGCCGCCCGCGCCCGTGGCGGTGGCCAGGTCGCTGCTGACGAGCCCGAGCAGCGACGAGTCCGACGCCGCCGAGGCGACCGACACCGACGAGGTCTGCCCGGGCGCGCGCAGGAGGAACACCTCCCGCTCCCCCGCGCCGCCCGACTGCTGGGCCTTCGCGACGTCCTCCAGCAGGTGCCGCACCTCGACGCCCGTCGTCGCGGTGGAGCTGCTGAACGTCTCCTGCGCCTGGCGCGTGCTGCGCGCGCTCTCCTCGAGCAGCTGCTCGACGCGCCCCTGGAACAGCCCCTGCTGCGTGCGCTCGCCGACGTAGGCGCCGACGGCGAGCAGCGCGGCGAGGCCGACCGCCATCGTCGTCGTGATGACGCGGACCTGCAGCGAGCTGCGCCACGCGTGCCGCCACCCGCGCAGCCGGCGCAGCGCGCGCGCCCGCACGAGCCGCCACGTGCGGCCGGCACGGACTGCGAGCGCGCTCAGCGAGGGCACGGGGGCCTCCTGCTCACGGGGTCGTCACGCCCGCCTTGTACCCGACGCCGCGGACCGTCACGACGATCTCCGGCTGCTCGGGGTCGTGCTCGATCTTGGAGCGCAGGCGCTGCACGTGGACGTTGACGAGGCGGGTGTCGGCGGCGTGCCGGTAGCCCCAGACCTTCTCCAGGAGCACCTCGCGCGTGAACACCTGCCACGGCTTGCGGGCGAGCGCGACGAGCAGGTCGAACTCGAGCGGCGTGAGGGACACCGGGCGGCCGGCGCGCTCGACGCGGTGGCCGGGGACGTCGATCGAGACGTCGCCGATCGTGAGGTGCTCGGGCGCGGGCTCGTCGCTGCGGCGCAGCCGGGCGCGCACGCGGGCGACGAGCTCCTTCGGCTTGAACGGCTTGGAGATGTAGTCGTCCGCGCCGGACTCCAGGCCGAGGACGACGTCGACGGTGTCGCTCTTCGCGGTCAGCATGACGATCGGGACGCCGGACTCCGCGCGGATCTGGCGGCACACCTCGTTGCCGTCCTTGCCGGGCAGCATGAGGTCGAGCAGGACGAGGTCCGGCTGCGCGGCACGGAACGCGCCCAGCGCCTCGTCGCCGTCCTCGCAGAAGACCGGCTCGAAGCCCTCGGAGCGCAGCACGATGCCGATCATCTCGGCCAGGGCGGTGTCGTCGTCGACCACCAGGATGCGTCCCTTCATGGCGCACATTCTCGCACCCGCCCGGGGCCCGCCCGGCGCAGCCGAGCGGGTGACCGGCCGGGTGACCAGCGCCGAGGCGACGGGGCGGCCGGGCGCGACCGTGCACACCCGCCCGCACGGCACCCGCGCCGCGCACGTGCACCGTGGCACGATGGGGCGCCAGCACGCCCCGGGCCGACCGCGGGCGCTCCCCCGTCGAAGGAGCAGGACGCAGCGGATGAGCGAGCACGACGCGCAGGGCCGTGCCGGGAGCGGTCCCGACGAGCGGCCCGAGCCGCCGGCCGCCGCGGACGCCTCCCCCGGAGCCGCTGCCCGCGCCGGCACCGCTCTACGGCGGCGCGCAGCCGTCGGCGCCGTCGTACGGCCAGCCCGCGCGCCGCCCCCGCT
>NZ_HE978588.1:2069812-2072488 GCF_000312005.1 Cellulomonas massiliensis JC225 | reverse complement strand
GGCCCCGCCGGCTACGCGGCCGCTCCCGGCGCACCCGCCGCACCGTGGATGCCGCCGGCCGTGCAGCCCGGGATCATCCCCCTGCGACCGCTGAACCTGGGCGAGATCCTCGACGGGGCGTTCCGGGCCATCCGCGCCAACCCGAAGGTCATGTTCGGGCTCGCCGCGATCGTCGTGTCCGTCGCGGTGCTGGTCGGCGCCGTGCTCGAGTGGTACGTGGGCGGCCTCATCGCGGCGGCGCTCGCCGGCGACCTGGTGGACGCGGGCATCGGCACGACGCAGCTGCTCGGCTCCAGCATCGGGACGCTCGTCTCCCAGCCGCTCACGGCACTCGCCACGACGGTGCTCACCGGTCTGCTCATCGTCTCCGTCAGCCGCTCGGTGCTCGGCCGCACCGCGACGATCGGCGAGGTGCTGCGCCAGCGGCGGGTGTGGCTCGTCGTCGCCTTCTCGCTGCTCGTCGGGCTCGCCTCCGTGCTCGCCGTCGGCCTCGTGGCCGGCGGCGTGGTGCTCCTCGCCCGCGCCGACCAGGTCGGCGCCGCGGTGGCCCTCGGCGTCGTCGGCTCGATCGTGCTGTTCGTGGCGCTGGTGTGGGTCGGCGTCCGCACGCTCCTGGTCCCGCCCGCCCTCATGCTCGAGGGGCGCGCGATGTGGCCGACGGTCCGGCGCGCGTGGGTGCTGACCCGCGGCAGCTGGTGGCGCCTGTTCGGCATCTACCTGCTCGTCAGCATCCTCGTCGGGGTGGCCGCGTCGATCGTCACGTTCCCCGTCGGCATCGTCGCGGGCCTCGCGTTCCCCGACGTGCTGTCGTTCGGGTACCTCGCGCTGGTCTCGCTCGGCGAGGTCGTGTCCCTGACGCTGACCACGACGTTCATGGCCGCGACCGTCGCCCTGCTCTACATCGACGTCCGCATGCGACGCGAGGGGCTCGACGTGGAGCTCGCGCGCGCGGCCGGGGCCGACGGGTGAGGCTGCCCGCCCCCCGGGAGGCCCGGTGCTGAGCGCGCTGCTCCGCCTCGAGGTGCCCGTCGACCCGGACGCGCCGACCGCGCGCCGGTGGGCCGTCGAGGAGCTCGCGGACCCGCTCTACCAGAAGGGCGAGTCGCTCCTCACGCGCCTGTGGCGCTGGCTCATGGGGCTGTTCGAGCGCGCCTCGCAGCAGCAGGTCGACCTGCGCCTCGCGCTCGTGGGCGCGCTGGTGGTGCTCCTCGTCGTCCTGGCGGTCGCGTTCTGGGTCGCCGGGCCGGTGCGGCTGCGGCGGCGCACCGCGGCGGTGCGCGCGGTGCTCGACGCCGACGACGGCCGCACGGGCGCCCAGCTGCAGGCGGCCGCCGACGCCGCCGCCGCGCGCGGCGACTGGCACACCGCGGTGCTCGAGCGGTTCCGCTCCGTCGTCCGCGGCCTCGAGGAGCGCACGGTGCTCGACGAGCGCCCGGGCCGCACGGCCCACGAGGCGACGGTCGAGGCGGGCGCACGGCTCGCCGACGTCGCCGACGAACTCGGCGCCGCCGGGCGGCTGTTCGACGGCGTCGCGTACGGCGACGAGCCGGCGGGCGAGCGCGACGACGCCTGGCTGCGGGACGTCGCCGCGCGGGTCGCCGCCGCCCGGCCGAGCCGCGCCGTCGGTGCCGTGGTCGAGGCGGTGCCGCGATGACGGCCCCCGCTGTCGCGACCCCCGGCGTGCCGACGTCCCCCGGCGGCCCCGCGGGCGACGGGACGGTCGGCGACGGGACGACCGCCCGCTCGCGCGCCGCCTCGCGCTGGCGCCGCTGGCGATTCCTGCTCGGGCTGCTCGGCGTGCTCGCGGTCGTCGGGCTGCTGGTCGTCCTGCCGGCACCCCGCACCTCGCTCGACCCCCTCGCCCCCGACGGCACCGGCCCGACGGGATCGCGCGCAGCCGCGCAGATCCTCGGGCGGCAGGGCGTCGACGTCGTGGAGGTGACCAGCGTCGCCCGGCTCCAGGCCCTCGCCGGGCCGGGCACCACGGTGCTCGTCGCCGGCGAGCCGTGGATGCTCGACGAGGACCAGCTCGCGACCGTCCGGGACCTGCCCGCCGACCTCGTCCTGGTGGACGCCGGGTGGTCGGTGTCCACGTTCACCGACGCCGTCAGCGGCGGCAGCATCCCGGTCCCCGACCCGCCCGCCCGCGCCGCGCGCTGCGACGACCCCGACGCCCGCGCGGCGGGCTCGATCACCGCACGCGGCACGCTCGTCGCGTCCTCGCCGTCCGCGACCGTCTGCTTCCCCGACGCCGACCCCGCCGGCGGCGGCGCCTACGCCGTCGTCACGGAGGACGACCGCCGGATCACGGTGCTCGCCGACTCCACCCCGATGCAGAACGCCCACCTCGCGCAGGAGGGCAACGCGGCGCTGGTGCTGCGCATGCTGGGCCGGCACGAGACGCTCCTGTGGTTCGTGCCGACGCTCTCCTCCGCGTCGGCGGGCGACGACGCGGGGCCGGGCACCCTCGACCTCCTGCCCCCCGCGGCACGCGTGGCGGGCCTCCAGCTGCTCCTCGTCGTCCTGGTCGCGGCCGTGTGGCAGGGCAGGCGGCTCGGGCCGCTCGTCACCGAGGCGCTGCCGGTCGTCGTCCGGGCCGGCGAGACCACGCGCGGGCGTGGGCGGCTCTACCGGCGCTCGCGCGCCCACGGGCACGCCGCCGCGGGCCTGCGGGCC
>NZ_HE978588.1:2057799-2069540 GCF_000312005.1 Cellulomonas massiliensis JC225 | reverse complement strand
GGTGGCACTCAAGGGCGCCCGCGCGGCCGACGAGGTGGAGGCGTCGAGTCGCCTGGCCGCACGCCTGGGTCTCCGTGACGTCGAGGTGCTGACCGCGTCGACCCTTCCGGGGGCCGAGTCCACGACCATCGTGCGCGCTGTCCGGAGGTGACCCGCAGTGTTCGGTAGGAAGAAGCGGCGGCTCGGCCTGCCCCGCTCCGCACCGGCCGCGGCCGTCATCGACGCGGTCGCCCGGGCGAGCGGGCGCGACCCGCGCGAGGTCGAGCAGCTCCTGTACGGACCACCCCCGACCGACGACACGGGCCTGTCGATCCTGGCCCTCGACCTGGACCATCTGGAGAGCGAGGTTCACGAATCGTGACCGACCACGACGCCGTCCCCGGCGCCCCCGCCGCCGGCCCCGCGCCGGCACCCACCGAGCACCCCGCGGTCCCGCAGGCGACGGCGACGACCCCGGTGCCGCCGCCGGCGCCCGCCGGCGCCGGGCACGTCTCCTTCACGCCGTCGCACGAGCTGCGCTCCGCGCTGGCCGGCGTGCGCGCCGAGGTCGGCAAGGCCGTGGTCGGCCAGGACGCCGCGGTGTCCGGCCTGCTCATCGCGCTGCTCTGCCGAGGACACGTGCTGCTCGAGGGCGTGCCGGGGGTCGCCAAGACGCTGCTCGTGCGGGCGCTGTCGGCGTCGCTGCGGCTGGACACGAAGCGCGTGCAGTTCACGCCCGACCTCATGCCCGGCGACGTGACCGGCTCGCTCGTCTACGACGCCCGCACCGCCGAGTTCTCGTTCCGCGAGGGCCCGGTGTTCACCAACCTGCTGCTCGCGGACGAGATCAACCGGACGCCGCCGAAGACCCAGGCGTCGCTGCTCGAGGCCATGGAGGAGCGTCAGGTGTCGGTGGACGGCGTGCCCCGGCCGCTGCCCGACCCCTTCCTCGTCATCGCGACGCAGAACCCGGTCGAGTACGAGGGGACCTACCCGCTGCCCGAGGCGCAGCTCGACCGGTTCCTGCTCAAGCTCACGCTGCCGCTGCCCGAGCGCGACCAGGAGATCGAGGTGCTCGCACGGCATGCGGCCGGGTTCGACCCGCGCGACCTCGCCGCCGCGGGCGTGCGCCCGGCCGCCGACCCGGCCCTGCTCGCGCGCGCCCGGGCGGAGGTCCGTCAGGTGCAGGTGTCCCGCGAGGTCCTGGGGTACGCCACCGACGTGTGCCGCGCCACGCGCGTCGCGCCGTCGCTGTCCCTCGGCGTCTCCCCGCGTGGCACGACGAACCTGCTCGCCACCGCACGCGCCTGGGCCTGGCTGTCGGGCCGGGGGTTCGTCACGCCGGACGACGTCAAGGCGCTCGCGCACCCGACGCTGCGCCACCGGGTGCAGCTGCGGGCCGAGGCGGAGCTGGAGGGCGTCACGACGGAGTCGGTGATCGACACGGTGCTGGGCTCCGTGCCCGTGCCGCGCTGACGTGGCGCTCACCGGCCGGGCGGTCCTGCTCGCGGCGCTCGGGCTCCCCTTCGCGATCCTGTTCCCGGTGCCGGGGACGGTGCTCGTGTGGGCCCTGCTCGTCGTCGCTCTGTGCGCCCTCGACGTCGCGCTCGCCGCGTCGCCGCGCCAGGTCGCGGTGAGCCGGGCGGTCCCGGGGTCCGTCCGGCTGACGGAGTCCTCCCGCTCGACGGTCACGGTCTCGAACCTCGGCACCCGCCGCCTGCGCGCGGTGGTCCGCGACGCGTGGCCGCCCTCGGCGGGGGCGCGCGACGACCGCCACCCGGTGGACCTGCCCGCGGGCGAGGGCCGCCGCGTGGTCACCGAGCTCCTGCCGACGCGGCGGGGCGACCTGCAGGCGGACCGCGTCACGGTGCGCAGTCGCGGCCCGCTCGGCCTCGCGGCGCGCCAGGCCTCCCTGCCCGTGCCGGGACGGCTGCGCGTGCTGCCCGAGTTCGCGTCACGGCGCCACCTCCCCAGCCGCCTCGCCCGGCTGCGCGAGCTCGACGGGCGCTCGGCCGTGCAGGTGCGCGGGCAGGGCACGGAGTTCGACTCGCTGCGCGAGTACGTGGTGGGCGACGACGTCCGCTCGATCGACTGGCGCGCGACCGCCCGGCGCGGCGACGTCGTCGTGCGGACGTGGCGGCCGGAGCGCGACCGGCGCGTGCTCGTCGTGCTCGACGCGGGTCGCACCTCGGCCGTGCGCGTCCAGGACGCGCCGCGCGTCGAGGCGTCGATCGAGGCGGCGCTGCTGCTGTCGGCGCTCGCGAGCCGCGCGGGCGACCGCGTCGAGCTGGTCGCCTACGACCGGCGCGTCCGGGCCCGGGTCCCCGCGCTCACCGGCGCCCAGCTCATGCCGGCGCTCGCCGACCAGCTGGCCAACGTCAGCCCCGAGCTCGTCGAGACCGACTGGGCCGGCGTCGCGGCGCAGGTGCGCGAGCGGCTCACGCAGCGCGCCCTCGTCGTGCTGCTCACCGCGCTCGAGCCGTCCGTCGTCGAGCAGGGCCTGCTCGGGGTCGTGGGCCAGCTGACGCGCCACCACCAGGTCGTCGTCGCCTCCGTGCTCGACCCGGAGGTCGCCGAGCTGGCCCGCGGGCGCGCCGACGCGGGCGAGGTGTTCGACGCCGCCGCGGCCGCCCGCGAGGGGCTGGAGCGGGCGGCGGTCGGGGTGCGCCTGCGCCAGCGGGGCGTCGAGGTCCTGGAGGCGCTGCCCGACGACCTCGCACCGCGCCTCGCGGACACCTACCTCGCGCTCAAGGCGGCCGGGCGGCTGTGACGGCGCCGCTCTCGGTCCGGCGGCTCGGCCGCGCGACGCTCGCGCGCCAGCTCCTGCTGCGCCGCGAGAGCCGCCCGGCCGTCGAGACCGTGGGCGAGCTGGTCGGGCTGCAGGCGCAGAACGCGTGGTCGCCGTACGTCGCGCTGTGGAGCCGCCTCGAGGGCTTCCGGCACGCCGAGCTGTCCGACGCGCTGGAGGACCGCCGCCTCGCCCGCATCGCGGTCATGCGGGGCACGATCCACCTCGTCACCGCGGCCGACGCGGTGCTGCTGCCGGCGCTCACCGCGCCGCTGTTCCTGCGCGCGCTCGCGACGCACGGCGAGCACGGCGCCGCCCTGCGCGCGCTGGACCTGCCCGCCGTCGCGCAGGCCGCACGGCGCCTCGTGGAGGAGCAGCCGCGGGTGACGACGGACCTCGGCACGCTGCTCGCGCAGCAGTGGCCGGGCGTGGCCCCGGGTGCCCTCGCGCAGGCGGCGCGCGGCACCCTGCCGCTGGTGCAGGTGCCACCACGGGGGCTGTGGGGGCGCTCCGGCGCGACGACGTGGACGACGGCCGACCACTGGCTGCCCGACGCGTCCGCCGCCGCGCCCGACGTGTCGGACCCGCGGGAACGGGCGGCCCAGCTCGACCGGCTCGTCCTGCGCTACCTCGCCGCGTTCGGACCGGCCGCCACGACCGACGTCCAGCGTTGGTCCGGGCTCACGGGCCTGCGTGCCGTGCGCGACCGGCTCGTCGCCGACGGCCGCGCCGTGCCCCTGCTCGCCGCGCCGGGCCCGGGCCGCGCGCGGCCGTACGAGGTGCTGGACGTGCCGGGCGCCCCGCTCCCGGACGAGGACGTCCCCGCGCCGGTCCGCTTCCTGCCCGACTACGACAACCTGCTCCTGGCGCACGCCGACCGGTCGCGCTTCGTCGACGAGGAGCACCGCCGGGCGCTGAGCGCCCCGAACGGCGTCGTCCCCGGGACGGTGCTCGTCGACGGACGCGTCGCCGCGACCTGGTCGACCGCCGTGCGGCGCGAGGGCCCCGGCCGGCTCGCGACGGTCACCGTGACGCCGCTCGTCCCCCTCGCCGCCGGCGAGCGTCGGGCACTGCTCGACGAGGCCGAGGCGTTCGTCCGCTTCCGTGAGGACGCGGCGGACGACCACGCGGTCGTCCTGGACGCGTAGGACGACCGCCGCGGGTCAGCCGGCGGTCGCGACGGTGTAGCCCGCGCGGTCGTCCTCGAGGTCGCCCGTGTGCCCGGCCCGCACGGCGCGGCGGCCGAGCACCAGCGTGTACGTCCAGAACGCCGCGAGCGCGAGCGCACCGATCGCGATCTTGACGGCCCACGGCAGCCCCGAGCCGGTGACGAACCCCTCGACCGCGCCGGACAGCGCCAGGGCGCCGGCGAGGCCGATCGCGACCGTGAACAGCGCCCGCCCCTCCTCAGCCAGCGCGCGCCCGCGCGGCCGGGGGCCGGGCGCCACCCAGGTCCAGAAGATCTTGAGGCCGGCCGCACCCGCCACGAAGATGCACGTCAGCTCCAGGAGCCCGTGCGGCGCGATGAGCTGGAGGAACAGCGGCAGCTCGCCGTGCGCGGCCATCATCCCGCCGGTCGCGCCGACGTTGATGGCGTTGGAGGCCTGGACCCAGACGACGCCGATCCCCGTGATGCCGAGCGCGACGCAGACGGCCGAGATCCACGCGTTGTTCGTCCACACCGTGGCGGCGAACCGCAGGCTGGGGTCGTAGTACGAGGCGAACGCGTCGTCGACGTACTGCTGCTGCTGCGAGGGCGTGCCCATGAGCGCGAGCGCCTCCGGCTGCGTCGCGACCCACCAGCCCGACAGGACCGCGAGCCCGACGAACGCCGCCATGACGCCGACGGTCCACCACCGGATCCGGTAGAGCGCGGCGGGCAGCGACGCGCCGACGAACCGCGTGACGTCGCTCCACGACGGCGCGTGGGTGCCGGCGATGGCGGCTCGCGAGCGGGCGACGAGCTGCGAGAGGCGCTCGACGGTGTCGGGGTCCGGCGAGCTCGAGCGGATGGTCGACAGGTCCGTGCCCGTGGCCTGGTACAGCCGGACGAGCTCGTCGGCCTCGGCCCCGGTGCGGCGGCGGCGCCCGGCGAGCGCGTCGAGGCGCGCCCACGACGGCGCGTGCACCTTCTCGTAGGCGTCCAGGTCCATGGCGCACAGCCTGCCATCCCGGCACGGCCGCGGACGCTACTGTTCACCCGTGCCGCGGCCCATGGGCCGCGGGCGAGCGCCGGCCGACCGAGGGGGGAACGTGGACTGGGTCGTCACCGGTGAGGGCGTCCTGCTCGACAACCGGCCGGTGTCCGTGGCCTCGCGCCTGCTCGGCGCCGTCATCGACCTCGTCGTGCTCGGCGTCGCGCTCCTGCTCCTGCTGCTCGGCGCCAACGCGGTGCTGTCCGCGGTGCCGACCTGGGGCGCGGTCGCCTCGGTGGCGCTCGTCGCGATCGTCACGGTGGGCGTGCCGACCACGGTGGAGACGCTCACCCGCGGCCGCTCGGTCGGCAAGCTCGTGGTGGGCGTGCGGATCGTCCGCGACGACGGCGGTCCGGTGCTGCTGCGGCAGAGCTTCGTGCGCGCGCTCACGGGCGTCGTGGAGCTGTGGCTGACGGCAGGCGCGATCGCGCTGATCTGCTCCATGTTCCACCCGAAGGGCAAGCGCGTCGGCGACGTGCTGGCCGGCACCTACGCGGTGCGGGTGCGCGGCAAGACCCAGCGCGCCGTCCCGCTCGTCATGCCGCCGCACCTCGCGGCGTGGGCCCACGGGGCCGACGTCGCCCGCCTGCCCGACGGGCTCGCGCTGGCCGTGCGGCAGTTCCTGCGCCGGGCGGGCACGCTGCACCCCGCCTCCCGCGTGCGGCTCGGCACGGAGCTGACGGACCAGGTCCGCCGCTACGTGCAGCCCCTGCCCCCGCCCGGCACGCACCCCGAGGACTTCCTGGCGGCGGTGCTCGCCGAGCGGCGCGACCGCGACCACGCCGCCGAGAGCCGGCGCGCGGCCGCCAACGACGACGAGTCGCTGCTGCTGCACCGCCTCCCCCACGGCGTGCCCGACGTCGACTGACCGCCGGGCGGCGCCGCGGCTCAGTAGCGGTAGTGCTCGGGCTTGTACGGTCCCGCCACGTCGACGCCGAGGTACTCGGCCTGGTCCTTCGTGAGGGTGCTCAGCCGCGCGCCCAGCGCGTCGAGGTGCAGCCGCGCCACCTTCTCGTCCAGCACCTTCGGCAGCCGGTGCACGCCGAGCGGGTACGCCTCCAGGCGGGTGAACAGCTCGATCTGGGCGATCACCTGGTTCGAGAACGACGTGCTCATGACGAACGACGGGTGCCCCGTCGCGTTGCCGAGGTTGAGCAGCCGCCCCTCCGACAGGACGATCACCGACCGCGCGGGCCGCCCGTCGCCGGCGGGGAACGTCCACTCGTGCACCTGCGGCTTGATCTCCGTGCGGACGATCCCCGGCACGGCGGCCAGTCCGGCCATGTCGATCTCGTTGTCGAAGTGGCCGATGTTCCCCACCACGGCCTTGTCCTTCATCGCGGCGAGGTGGGCGACGGTGACGACGTCGCGGTCGCCCGTCGCGGTGATGACGAAGTCCGCCTCGGCGACGACGTCCTCCAGGCGCACGACCTGGAAGCCGTCCATCACGGCCTGCAGCGCGCAGATGGGGTCCACCTCGGAGACGACGACGCGCGCGCCCTGGCCGCGCAGCGCCTCCGCCGCGCCCTTGCCCACGTCGCCGTAGCCGGCGACGAACGCGAGCTTGCCGCCGACGAGCACGTCGGTGGCGCGGTTGAGGCCGTCGGGCAGCGAGTGCCGGATCCCGTACCGGTTGTCGAACTTCGACTTCGTCACGGAGTCGTTGACGTTGATCGCCGGGAACAGGAGCTCGCCTGCCTCCGCGAGCTGGTACAGCCGGTGCACCCCGGTCGTCGTCTCCTCCGAGACGCCGCGGACCGCGGCGGCGACCCGCGTGAACCGCTGCGGGTCCGCCGCCAGCGACCGGCGCAGGACCGCGAGCACCTCCAGCCACTCGGCGGAGTAGCCGGGCTCCCCCGGCGCCGGGTCGGCCGGCACCGCGCCGGCCGCCTCGTACCGGGCGCCGGCGTGCACGAGGAGCGTGGCGTCGCCGCCGTCGTCCAGGATGAGGTTCGGCTCGCCGTCGGGCCAGGCGAACAGCGCGTCGGTGCACTCCCAGTACTCGGCGAGCGTCTCGCCCTTCCAGGCGAACACGGGCACGCCCTGCGGGTCCTGCGGGGTGCCGTGCGGGCCGACGACGACGGCCGCGGCCGCCTCGTCCTGCGTCGAGAAGATGTTGCAGGACGCCCATCGGACGCGGGCGCCGAGCGCGACGAGGGTCTCGATGAGGACCGCGGTCTGAACCGTCATGTGCAGCGAGCCGGCGATCCGCGCCCCGGCCAGCGGCTGGGACGGACCGAGCTCGGCACGCAGCGCCACGAGCCCGGGCATCTCGTGCTCGGCGAGGCGGATCTGGTGACGCCCGGCCTCGGCCAGGCCGAGGTCGCGCACCCGGTGCGGCACTGCACTCATGGGTCCTCCTCCGTGCCCGCGCGCCCCGCGCGGGCCGCTCAGCTGCGCGGGACGACCGCCCGCCGCAGGTCCGGCTCCAGGTAGATGACACGCGCGATGGGCACCGCGGCGCGCACGCGCTGCTCGGCCTCGTCGATCGCCGCCGCGACGTCGGCGGCCGACTCCGCCGCCGGCACCTCGATCTTCGCCGCGACGAGGAGCTCCTCCGGGCCCAGGTGGAGCGTGCGCAGGTGGATCACCGAGGGCACGCCCTCGCCGACGAGCGCGGCGCGGATCCGGTCGACGACGTCCTTGCTCGCGGCCTCGCCGAGCAGCAGCGACTTGGTCTCGACCGCCAGCACGACCGCGATGACGACGAGCAGGACGCCGATGCCCGCGGTGCCGGCGGCGTCCCACACGCCGTTGTCGGTGACGAGCGTCATCCCGACGCCGACGAGCGCGAGCACCAGGCCGATCAGCGCGCCGAAGTCCTCGAGCAGGACGACCGGCAGCTCGGGCGCCTTCGCCGTGCGGATGAACTGCAGCCACGACTGCTTGCCGCGCACGAGGTTCGACTCGTGGATCGCCGTGCGGAACGAGTAGCCCTCGAGGCCGATCGCGACGACCAGGACGACGACGGGCACCCACTGCCAGCTCTCGATCGGGTGCGGGTCCTGCCACTTGTGGTACGCCTCGTACAGCGCGAACAGCCCGCCGAGCGAGAACAGCACGATCGAGACGACGAACGCGAAGACGTACCGCTCGCGCCCGTAGCCGAACGGGTGCCTCTCGTCGGCCTCACGCTGGGCGCGCCGGCCGCCGATGAGCAGCAGCACCTGGTTGCCCGAGTCGGCGACGGAGTGCACCGCCTCGGCGAGCATGGAGCTCGACGAGGTCAGCAGGAACGCGACGAACTTGGTGACGGCGATCCCGAGGTTCGCGGACAGTGCCGCGATGATCGCCTTGTTGCCGCCGCCGTGCGCCACTCGTCCTCCAGGTCCGTGCCGATGCCGGGTGCCACCCTAGCGACCGGGGGCGTCAGCGCACGGGGACGCCCGCCTCCGCGAGCAGCACGGGGACGCCGTCGCGCACGGGGTACTGCAGCGGGTGCTCGGGGTCCGTCGAGACGAGCACGGGGTTGCCGTCCGCGTCCGTCCCGTCCACGAGCGTCGCACCGGTGACGGGGCAGCGCAGCAGCTCGCGCGCCCAGGGCTCGAAGCCGTCCATCAGTCCTCCTGCCGCACCAGTGCGAGCACGTCGTCGCGCACCTTCTCCATGATGTCCTCGTCCGCCGCCTCGACGTTGAGCCGCAGCAGCGGCTCCGTGTTGGACGCACGGAGGTTGAACCACCACTGCGGGTGGCCGTCCCAGTGCGACACCGTGAGGCCGTCGAGCTCGTCGACGACGACCGGCCCGCCGCCCTGGCGCGTCACGTACGCGTCCACGACGCGGGCGCGGGCGGCCGCGACGTCGGCGACCCGCGAGTTCACCTCGCCGCTCGCGACGTACGGCTGGTACTGGTCGGCCAGGGCGGACAGCGGGTGCGGCTGCCCGCCGAGCGCCGCCAGCACGTGCATCGCCGCCAGCATGCCCGTGTCCGCGAAGAAGAACTCGCGGAAGTAGTAGTGCGCGCTGTGCTCGCCGCCGAAGACCGCCTCGTGCTCGGCCATCTGCGCCTTGATGAAGGAGTGGCCCACGCGGGTGCGGACCGTGCGCGCCCCGGCCGCCTGGAGCAGGTCCGGCACCACCATCGACGTGATGAGGTTGTGGATCACCGTCGGCGTGCGGCCCGCGGCGAGCTCCCGCCCGACCTCGCGCAGGCCGACGAGCGCCGTGATGGCGGACGGCGAGACGGGGGCGCCCTGCTCGTCGACGACGAAGCAGCGGTCCGCGTCGCCGTCGAAGGCCAGGCCGAGGTCGGCGCCGTGCTCGACGACGGCCGCCTGCAGGTCGCGCAGGTTCTCCGGCTCGAGCGGGTTCGCCTCGTGGTGCGGGAACGTGCCGTCGAGCTCGAAGTACAGGGGGACGACGTCGAGCGGCAGCGCGGGCAGCCCGGCGCCCGTGCCGAGCACCGCGGGCACCGTGTGCCCCGCCATGCCGTTGCCGGCGTCCACCACGACCTTGAGCGGCCGGATGCCGGACAGGTCGACGAGCGAGCGCAGGAAGGCCGCGTACTCGCCGAGCATCTCGCGCTCCGTGACCTGCCCGCGCTCGGCCGCCACCGGGACGCCCTGGGCGAGGTAGTCGCCCGCGAGGTCGCGCACCGCGGCGAGGCCGGAGTCCTGGCCGACCGGCCGGGCGCCGGCGCGGCACAGCTTGATGCCGTTGTACTGCGCCGGGTTGTGGCTCGCGGTGAACATGGCCCCGGGGACCCCGAGCGCACCCGACGCGTGGTACAGCCCGTCGGTCGAGCACAGGCCGATGAGCACGACGTCGACGCCGCGGTCGGTGAGGCCGCGCGCGAAGCCGTCGACGAGCTCGGGGCCGGACGGCCGCATGTCGCGGCCGATCACCACGCGGGCCGGGCCCTCGGCCTCCGGCAGGACGACGACGTCCGCGAACGCGGCGCCGATGGCGCGCGTGACGTCCGCGTCCAGCTCGTCCGGCACGAGGCCGCGCACGTCGTAGGCCTTGATGAACGCCGACAGGTCGACACGGTCAGGCAAGGAGCACCTCGGGGGTGGGGGCGGCAGCGACGGGCGTCACTCTAGCGGGCCGTGCACCGACGCCGGGCGGCCCGGGCCGGCCGTCAGTCCGTGCCGAGCGCCTGCTCGCGGGGCACGGGAGTGCCGTCGCCGTCGAGCGCGAACCAGTTCGTCCGCTCGCACGTCCGGCACGACACGTACAGGGCCGGGCGGCCGTCCGGCAGGGTCATCCGGATCCGGACGAGGTCGGGGTTGCCGCAGCCCTGGCACCGGTCCGCACCCGGCGCCGCGGGCGCGCCCGACTGCGCGATCGACCCCAGGGGCTCGTCGGGCTCCGCGGACCGTCGCGACGTGCCCCCCTTGCGCCGCGCCATCCTCAGGGCACCTCCGGCACGCCACCGCCGGGGAGCACCCGCAGGTGGCCGCGCCGGGGTGCGTCGGCGACCGCGGCGAGCGGCTCGGCGACGGGCGCCTGCTCGCGCGGGCGGCCCGCCTCGCGCACGGCGTCGGCCAGCGCGAGCAGGTCGTCGCGCGTCGGTGCAGCGGGGGCGAACTCCGGCATGAGGCGGACGACCTCCCAGCCGCGGGGGGCGGTCAGCCGCTCGGCGTGCTCCGCGCACAGGTCGTACGAGTGCGGCTCGGCGAGCTGCGCCAGCGGGCCGAGGACCGCGGTCGAGTCGGAGTAGACGTAGGTCAGCGTCGCGACCGCCGCGCGACCGCACGCCGTGCGCGTGCACTGCCGGACGGATCTCACGGCGCTGAACCTACCCCCGCGGGCCGACACGGCGAACCCCCCACGCCGCACCCCGCGCCGCGGACCGCCGGGATCACCCCGCCGGGTGCGGCGGCGCGCACCGCGGCCGGCCCGGGCCGCGCCTACAGTGGCTGCCATGCCGACCCTGCACGCCCCGGGGGTGCGACCGTGAGCCGCTGGCTGCCGTCGCCCCCGCGGCGCGTGCCCGGACGCTCGCGCGGCGGCGCACCGGCGTCCCCCGTACGTCGCCGTGACCGCCGCGGTCGCGGCCTGCGCGGCCCGCTGCTGCCTCCGGACCTGCCCGCCTACCGCACCCGCGCCGAGCGGTTCGACGACCTCGTCCTCGACGCGGTGGAGGAGCTCGAGCAGCGCTGGGCCCGCCAGCTCGAGGGCACCGAGTTCGCGGTCGAGGACGTCCCGCCGTCGAACCCCGCACCGTGGGAGCACGGCGGCGTGCCCCTGGGCCGGTGCTTCCCGGCCGACGCCGGGCAGCCCCCGCGCGTCGTGCTGTACCGGCGCCCCGTCGAGGCGCGCGCGCACGACCACGCCGACCTCGCCGACCTGGTGCACGACGTGCTCGTCGAGCAGGTCGCGCACCTGCTGGGCCGCTCCCCCGAGGACATCGACCCCGGCTACGGCGCGGTCGACTGAGCCGGCCGCGCAGCGCGCCGGCCTAGCCCGTGCCCAGCCGCGGGTCCTCGACCACCGCCACCGCCGACGGCGGCACGGGGTCGGGCACCGGCAGGAGCACGGAGACGAGCTTGCCGTCCGCGCGGGACACGCTCGCCTCGAGCGCCCAGGCCACACCGTCCGCTCCGGCGACCTCGACGGCCCGCACGCGCTGGCCGGGAGCCAGGTCGTCGACCGCGAGCGGCACGGAACGCCCCGCGGCCACCTCGACGGTGCGCTCGCCGAGCACCTGCCCCGCCTCGCCCCGGGCGCGCACGGTGACCGTCCGCGCGGGTCCCTCGTCGGGCGCCTGCGCACCCACCGCCCCGAGCACCAGCCAGCCGACGGTGCCGTCGGGCAGCGCGGCGAGGCCGTCGCCG
>NZ_HE978588.1:2055525-2057779 GCF_000312005.1 Cellulomonas massiliensis JC225 | reverse complement strand
CCTGGACGGCGGCCGCGACGGGGCGGCCGGCGTCGACCACCACGGTGTACGCGCCGCCCGGCAGCCCGCCGAGGGGCACGTCCGTCACGACGCCGGGCTCGAGCGAAACCTCCTGCGCGCCGGGCAGCGCCTGGACGCCGTCCGCGCCGAGCAGGCTGATCGTCGCCGTCGTCGCCGCACCGCCGGGAGCCAGCAGCCGCAGCGACGCGGCGTGCGGGTCGTCGACGCCGGTCGGTGACACCCGCACGCCCGGCACCACCTGGCGGCGCGAGGGCGCCGCGCCGGGGACGACGAGGTCGGTCCCCGCCGGGGAGAAGCCGTCGAGCGCCGAGTCCTGCACCGATGCCGAGACGCGACCGCCCTCGGCCTCCACGTGCACGACGATGCCGCGCTGCTCGCTCGCCACGGCGCCCAGCGAGACGACCTCCTGCTCGCCCGGAGCGACGAGGTAGCGCTCGCCCGTGAGGTCGACGCGGCCGTTCGGGCCGAACACGGTCAGCTGCACCTGGGCCGGCGTGGCGCCGGCGTTGTCGAGGACGAGGTCCGCGCGGCTCGACAGGTCGGTCGCGCCGCCGACGAGCCAGGCGTCGGTGGTCGGCTCCTGGCACGACGCCGCCGAGAGACCCCGCAGGTCGCCGGCGGTGACCAGCACGCCGGTCGCGGCCGCGACGCGGGGCGGCACCTGCTCCGTCGGGTCGGCGTCCACGACGAGCGGCGTCCCGACGCCGCGCACGAGCGCCGCCCCGGACCCGTCCGGCAGCGTGCCCGCGACGTCCCCGCCGCCGAGGGGGCGGACCGTGCCGCCACCCGACTCGGCACCGACGGCCACGACCGTCGTCACGGGGTCCACCGGCACGGGGTCGAACGCGGCGTCGCCGCGCCCCCGGTCGTCCGGCAGGCGCAGCGGACCCGGGCAGACCAGCGTCGCCGGCGAGGGCGGCACGGTGACGTCCGAGACGCCGAGCCCCTCGGCCGCGGACGGCGCGGGAAGCCGGAGCACACCGACCACGACGGCTGCGGCCAGCGCCAGCACGAGCAGCCCGGTCAGGACGCGTCCCACCACCCGGGCGCTCATGCGCGCACCCCGCGCCGGCGGCGCACCGGCAGGGCGAGGAGCACCGCCACGAGGAGCACGACGCCCTGCGCGACGAGCCACCACGTGCGGTACGGCGCCTCGTAGGACACGACGAGGGTCCCGGCGTCGGGGCCGAGCACGAACGTCTGCCGCCAGCCGTCGTCGACCGCGCGCAGCGGCCGGCCGTCGAGCGTGGCGCGCCACTGGCTGTCGGCCCGCTCGGCGAGCACGACGCGCCGGTCCGGGTCGCCCGCCGGGACGCGGGCGCGCACCGTCCGGTCCTGCGAGGCCAGCGCGGTGACGTCGTCGGAGGCCGCGTCGGCCGGCAGGCCCTCCGGCACGAGCCGGGCCCACGCCGTCACGACCTCGCCACCCTCCGCGGGGGCGACGCGCCACAGCGTCCCCGTCGCGCCCTGGGTCACCCGCTCCAGGCCCGGCGTCGAGTCGAGGCGGGCGACGAGGTCGTCCCGCAGCCGCTTGGCCGCGCGGTCGCCGCGGTCCTCGAGCGGGGGGACGAGGACGTCGGCGACCGCGACGGCGCCGAGCGCCTGGGACACGTCGGCCCCGGAGCCGCTCGCGAGCCGGCCGGCCAGGGCCGAGACCTCGTCCGAGGCGCTGTCGGGCTCGACGACCTCGGGGTCGAGCAGGTCGCCGGTGAGCACCCGGGTGCTGACGGCCGCCGCGTCGTCCACGAGCGTCGGGCCGTCCGTGCGCAGCAGCTGCCAGCGCACGACGCGCCCGTCGCCCGCCGGCGAGAGCGCCAGCGCGAGCACGCGGGAGGACGCCGGCTCGTCCTGGGCCTGCAGGCCGATCGCCGGCACCACGCCCTCGGACGTGGACAGCGGGGCCGCGAGGCCCGCACGGGCCTGGAGCGTCCACGTGGCGGTCCAGGCGACGGGGACGAGGACGGCGACGGCGGTGAGCAGCGCCACGACGGGCTGGCGCCAGCCGAAGGACCGGGCGCGTAGCCGCTCGCGCGCGCCGTCGGCGCCGAGCACCGCGGCGGTCAGCAGCCCCGCTCCGGCCAGCGAGAGGGCCGGCCCGGCCCAGCCGTGCACGAGCCGGCCGGCGTCGAGCCCGACGGGGACGACCGCGACGAGCCCGGCGGTGCCGGCGCCGATCGCCGCCACGACCCACGCGGCCCGCACCGCGCGGGCGGCACCCGCGCCCCGCAGCAGG
>NZ_HE978588.1:2016655-2054635 GCF_000312005.1 Cellulomonas massiliensis JC225 | reverse complement strand
ACGACCGCGACCGGCCGCGCGAGCGCGGCGAGCGCGGCCCGCAGCTCGTCCACCGCGAGCCCGGGCTGCTTCGCCGCGACCTGGACGAGCGCGCGGACCACGGCCGCCGCGAGCGTGAACGCGACGACGAGCGGCAGCAGGGGCAGCGGCGCGCCGACGAGACGCAGGTGCAGCTGGGCGCGGCGGCGGGCGGCGAACGAGCGGCGCGGGTCGGCGAGGTCGTCGAACCCGTCGCCGTCGACGTCCGCCTGCGTGGGGTGCACCTCGCGCAGCCCGAGGTACGTGGCCTGCGCGTGCCGCACGACGGCGGAGGGCACCACCACGACCCGGTGGCCCGCCAGCCGGGCCCGCCGCGACAGGTCGAACCCGTCGCCGAACGGCCCGAGCGCCGGGTCCGTGCCGCCCAGCTCCTCCCACACGTCGCGCCGCACGAGCGCGCCGGCGAGCCCGACGCCGAGCACGTCGTCGCGGACGTCGTGCTGCCCCTGGTCGAGCTCCCCCGGCTCGACGTCGGTCATGCGCCGGCCGGACAGCGACGTGCGCACCCCGACCTCGAGCAGCCGCTCCGGGTCGGTCCAGGTGCGCTGCTTGACGCCCGCGACCGCGACCGAGCGCGCTCGGCCCACGGCGCGGGACAGCTCGGCCAGGGCGTCGGGCGCGGGCGCGCTGTCGTCGTGCAGCAGCCACAGCCACGTCGGCAGGGGGCCGTCGGTGTCGGACGCGAGCGCGGCGCGCACGGCGTGGCCGAACGAGCGGGCGCCGGGGGTCTCGACGACGCGGACGCGTGCGGCGGTGGCCCGCAGCGCCTCCTGCGCGACGGTCGCGACGCCGCCGCGCGGCTTCGGTGCGGCGTCGACGACGAGCACCCGCAGCGGGGCGCGGGTCTGGGCGCCGAGCGCCGTCAGGGTCGTCGCCAGGTACGGGGTGACGCCTCGGGTCACCACCACCGCGGTGACCGAGGCCGCCACCACGGTGGAGGTCGTCGCCGTGGGCACGTCCACGGGCTGGAGCGTCTCAGTCATGCTGGCGGCCATCATGCCGCCGGGGCCCGCGGAGGCCGGGAGCGACACCCGCCCGGTCCGGATTCTCAGGATCGGGCCGTCGGACGCGCGCGCCGTCGCGCCCTCGGGGCCGGCGTCGGGCTCGTCCGTGGGCCGGTGCCCGGTCAGACGACGCGGCGCTTCAGCTTGCGGCGCTCACGCTCGGACAGGCCGCCCCAGATGCCGAAGCGCTCGTCGTTGGCCAGCGCGTACTCGAGGCACTCGGCGCGCACCTCGCAGCCCGTGCACACCTTCTTCGCCTCGCGCGTCGAGCCGCCCTTCTCGGGGAAGAACGCCTCGGGGTCGGTCTGGGCGCACAGCGCCCGCTCCTGCCACCCCATGGGGCCGTCGTCGTCGGCGTCCCCGAACATCGGCAGGACGTTGGCGAGCTGCGGGGTCGCCGGGGTGCGTGCGTCGGACGGGAAGCTCTCGTCGCCGTCGAGCAGGTTCCACATGCGTGCCTCCGTGCTGGTGCTGCTCAGGTGCCCGTACAGGCTCGTGGTTCTCGTTCAGGTGCGATCGGCCCGGAAGCCGCACCGCCTCGTGCTGCTCGTCGCGATCAGGCGTTGCAAGAATTACACGCGTGTCGTTTCGGCCAGTCAAGCCGGAGCGTGGTACCCGCTCTCGACCCGCGGGTGAAGTTGTCGGGCATTTCGGACGCCGGGGACGACGCAGGCGGCGGGCGGGCGCCCGGCCGTGCCGGGCGGGCGGCGGGGCGGGCGTCGGGGCCTGCGTCCGGGCCGGCGTCGGGCCCACGTCCGCCGGCACCTACGCTGCTGGCATGCGAACGGTGGCGGACGTCCTGGCCCTGCTCGAGCGCGACCCGGGGCGCCCGCGCCTGACGTGGTACGGCCCGGACGGCGAGCGCGTCGAGCTCTCCGGCGCGGTGCTCGTCAACTGGGTGAGCAAGACCACGAACCTCCTCGTCGAGGAGTTCGACGCCGGACCGGGGTCGCGCGTCCGCGTCGACCTGCCGGGGCACTGGCGCTCGGTCGTCTGGCAGCTCGCCGCGTGGCGCGTCGGGGCGTGCCTCGTCGACGACGAGGAGGAGGTGCTCGTCACCGACGCGCCGCCCGCGGACGCGCCGGGGGCCGAGGTCGTCGCCGTCGCGCTGCCGGCCCTGGCACGGCGCTTCGACGGCGCGCTGCCCCCTGGGGCGATCGACGCCGCCGCGGCCGTCATGACGTACGGCGACCGCATCGGCTGGGCGCCGGTGCCGGACCCCGCCTCCCCCGCGGTCGACCGCGCCGGCACGCGGGTGGCCCACGCGGACCTCGTCGAGACCACCGGGTCCGGGGAGCGCGTCCTGCTCGCCGCCCCCCGCGACGCCCGGGGGCTGCTCGGCCGGCTGGCCGCCGACGCGTCCCTCGTGCTGACGGACGGCTCGACGGCCCGGGCCCTGCTGGCCGACGGCGCGCGGCGCGAGCGCCTCGTCGCGACGGAGCGCGTGACGCTGGACCTGCTCGGCTGACGCCCGGCCGTCAGCGCGCGCGCAGGAGCGACGTCTGCTCCGGGTACGGCAGCGTGGGGGTCAGGCCGGTGGTGCGCCGCTCGGCCAGGCCGCTGGCCGCGACCGCCGCCCGGTAGCGCGCGCGCCTGCTGTTGTCGAGCACCACGAGCCCACCCGGTGCCAGGTGCTCGACCGCCCGCGCGAGGCACGCCTCCCGCGCCCGGCCGTCCACGACGACGAGGTCGAACGCGCCGCCGACGCGGTCGATCGTCGCGACGTAGCGGGCGAAGTCGAGGCCGCCCTGGCCCTCCTTCGCCGACGGCACGACGGGCGCCGCGCTGGGCTCGGCCTCGACGACCTCGACGGTGAGGTTCGCGTGCCGGGCGAACTCGGGCTCCATCCAGCGCGCGAAGCCCGCGTCGTGCTCGACCGAGTGCACGCTCGTCGCCCGCCGCGCGAGCCACAGCGAGCTCGCGCCGGAGCCGTACTCGAACACGCGCGTCTCCGGTCGCGCGGCGAGCCACGCGTCGACGGCGTCGATCGCGTCGTACGTCCACCACGGCACGTCCATCGCCGCGAGCGCCGGCACGTCGTAGACGTGCCTGAGGCTCCACAGCCAGTGGCGCGCGCGCGACGTGCGCGGCGGCGGGTCGGACGGCAGGGCGTGCACGGCGGTCAGGCCGCGCCCGACGCCGTGCATCGTCGCGACGTAGGCGCGCTTCGTCAGGCGCAGCGCGGAGCCGGCGAGGCTCGAGCGGTCGGTCATGGGGCTCCGTCGTCCGTGGGTGCGTCGGTCCGTGCGTGCCGGGGGGTGTCGGCCGGTGCGGGCGCGGGCCCGCGCGCCCGCAGGTAGGCGAACGCCGCCAGGGCGCCGAGCGCGTCCACGACGACGTAGAGCAGGCGGGACAGCGCGGCCACGGCGACGCCGGCGCCCGCGCCGAGGCCGCTCAGCGCGGCGAACACCAGCTCGCGCACGCCCGCCCCCGCCGGCACCGGCACCGCCAGCAGGCCGACGGTCCAGGCGGCGACGGACGCCACGCCCACGGCCGGGGCGGAGCGGTCGTAGCCGAGCGCGTCCGTGACCACCACCGCGGCGAGCGCGACGAGGAGCCACGAGCCGAGCGAGACGAGCGCGACCACGACCATCCGCCGCCACGGCGGTGCCCCGAGGCGCTCGCCCCGCACCACCACGTGCAGCGCCCGCAGGCCGGCGCCCACGACGCGCGGGTGCAGCAGGACGAGCCCGACGGGCAGGCCCAGGGCCAGCCACGCCGCCCAGGCAGGGCCGCCGGCGGCGGCCGCGGCGGGTCCGAGCACGGCGCAGCACCACGCCCCGCCCACGACCGTGGCGCCGAGCCCCACGACCGTGGCCGCCCAGCTCGTGCGCCGGTCGACGCCGTCGCGGTGCGACAGCTCGCCGCGCCCGAGCACCGACCACACGCCGCCCGGCAGGTACTTGCCGATCTCGCCGCCGAAGTACCACGCGGCGACGTCGGCGAACCCGCGCCGCACGCCGAAGGCGACGAGCGTGCGCCACCACGTCAGGGCGAGCAGCAGGGACGCGGCCGCGGCGAGGACGAGCGCGACGAGGACCAGGCGCAGGTCGGCCGAGCGCAGGGCAGGGCCCACCTCGTCCCACTGCTGCACGAGGGCCCACACGCACAGGGCGACGGCGGCCACCGCGACGAGGCGGCCGGCCACCCGCACCCACGGCCGGCCGGCGACGCCGCCCTCGCCCGAGGAGGCGCCCGTCATTCGCCGGATCGCCGGTACTGGATCTCCTTGAGCCGCTCGAGCTGGTCCTCGAGCAGCACCCGGTTGGTGCGCTGCAGGTCGGACAGCACGCCGAGCGCGACCGAGAGCAGCGCGGCGACGGCCATGATCGCGCCGAAGATGAGCGACTGGATGTTGCCGGCGTGGCCGTCGCGCGCCCACAGCACCAGGAACCGCACCATGGGGATCGCCGCCAGGACCCCGAACACGGCGGCGAGCGTCGTGAAGATCAGCGTCGGCTTGTACATGAGGTAGCTGCGCACGATCGCGGAGGCCGACTTCGCCATGTGGTGGAAGTCGTTGCGGAACAGGCGGGACTCCCGCGTCTTCGGGTTCGTCACCACGGGGAGGCTCTCGATCCGCAGGCGCTTGTGACCCGCCTGGATGATCGTCTCCATGCTGTAGCTGAACTCGGTGACGATGTTCAGCCGCATGAGCGACGCGCGCGAGTAGGCCCGGAACCCGCTCGCGGCGTCGGGCAGGTCGGTGTCCGCGGCGCGGTTCACGACGCTGCTGCCGACCCGCTGCATGAGCTTCTTGAACGGCGAGAAGTGCGCGATCGTCGCCGTCTGGCGGTCGGCGATGACGATGTCCGCCCGGCCCTCGAGGATCGGCCGCACGAGGTCAGGGATGCGCTCCTGCGGGTACTGGTTGTCGCCGTCGGTGTTGACGACGACGTCCGCCCCGTGCGCGAGGGCGTAGTCGACGCCGTCGCGGAACGAGCGGGCCAGGCCCATGGTGCGGGTGTGCCGCAGCACGTGCTTGACGCCGTGGTCGCGGGCGACCTGCTCGGTGCCGTCGTCCGACCCGTCGTCCACGACGAGGAGCTCGACGGTGTCCACGCCGTCGATCCGCTCGGGGATCGACGCGAGCACCGCGGGGAGCGTCGTGGCCTCGTTGAGGCAAGGGATCTGGATGAAGACCTTCATGACCGTCCTGTCGCACCGCGCGGGCGGGCCCGACTCTACCGTCGGGCGGGCGCGGCGTGACGCGCACCACGTCCGGTCCGTCCGGGCATGCGCCAGACTGCTCCCCATGCGCGGAATCATCCTGGCCGGCGGCTCCGGCACGCGGCTGCACCCCATCACGCTGGGCGTGAGCAAGCAGCTGGTGCCCGTCTACGACAAGCCGATGATCTACTACCCGCTCTCGACGCTGATCCTCGCGGGCATCCGCGACGTGCTGGTCATCACGACGCCGCACGACGCGGAGCAGTTCCGCCGGCTGCTGGGCGACGGCTCGCAGTTCGGCGTGTCCATCTCGTACACCGTGCAGGCGGAGCCGAACGGCCTGGCGCAGGCGTTCGTCCTGGGCGCGGACTTCGTCGGGACGGACCACGCCGCGCTCGTCCTGGGCGACAACATCTTCTACGGGCCCGGGCTCGGGTCCCAGCTGCAGCGGTTCTCGACGGTCGACGGGGGCGCCGTCTTCGCCTACCGCGTCGCGGACCCGACGGCGTACGGCGTCGTGGAGTTCGACGACGAGGGCCGCGCGCTGTCCATCGAGGAGAAGCCCGCGCGCCCGAAGAGCAGCTACGCCGTGCCGGGCCTGTACTTCTACGACAACGACGTCGTCGCGATCGCCCGCGACCTGCGGCCCTCCGCGCGCGGCGAGTACGAGATCACCGACGTCAACCGCACGTACCTGGAGGCCGGGCGCCTGCAGGTCGGCGTGCTCCCCCGCGGCACGGCGTGGCTCGACACCGGGACGTTCGACTCGCTCACCGACGCGGCCGACTACGTCCGGACCGTCGAGCGCCGCCAGGGCCTGCGCATCGGCGTCCCCGAGGAGGTGGCCTGGCGCCGCGGGTTCCTCAGCGACGACGAGCTGCGCGAGCGGGCGGAGCCGCTGCGCAAGTCCGGCTACGGCGACTACCTGCTGCGGCTGCTCGCCGAGGAGCGCTGAGGCGCGAGCCGCCCGCGGCCGTCGTCCTCAGCCGAGCACCTCGCCCGCCGCGGCGTCCCACCGCTGCTCCCAGGGGCCGATCGGCTCCACGCCCGCCCGCTCGAGCGCGCCGTGCGCCAGCACCGAGTACGCGGGCCGCGGCGCCGGGCGCGGGAACCGGTCGCTCGTCGTCGGCCCCACGCCGGAGGCGTCCAGCCCGGCGGCGGCCACGACGGCGCGCGCGAACCCGAACCACGACACCGCACCCGACGCGGTGCCGTGGTAGGTGCCCGCCGGCGCCCCCGCGTCCAGCAGCCGCAGGACGAGCGCGGCGAGGTCGCGGGTCCAGGTCGGCTGCCCCACCTGGTCGTCGACCACGTCGACGGAGCCGCGCTCGCGCGCGAGCCGGGCGATGGTCCGCGGGAAGCACGGACCGCCGGCGCCGTACAGCCAGGCCGTGCGCACGACGAGGTGGTCGGGGCACTCGGCGCGCACCGCCCACTCCCCCGCGGCCTTGGTCCGCCCGTACGCCGAGCGAGGCGCCGTCGGGGCGTCCTCCGCGTACGGCACGTCGGCGTCGCCCGCGAACACGTAGTCGGTGCTCACGTGCACCAGGCGCGCCCCCGCCCGCCGGCTCGCGCGCGCGAGCAGCTGCGCGGCCGTCGCGTTGACCGCGAAGGCGGCGGCCTCGTCGTCCTCCGCCGCGTCCACCGCGGTGTACGCGGCGCAGTTCACGACGACGTCCGCGCCGCGCACCGCGGCCAGCACGCCGAGCTCGTCGGTGACGTCGAGGTCGGCCCGCCCGAGGCCCTCGACGTGGTGGCCCGACGCCCCGAGGACGTCGACGACGTCCTGCCCCAGCATCCCGCCTGCTCCGGTCACGACGACGCGCACGACACCTCCTGGTCCGGCGCGGCCGTCCCGCACCGACCGCCTACTGTGTCACGTGTGCCGGGCGGTCCGCCGGACCGGGCCGGTATCCTCGCCGCGGCCGCCGAGCGCGCCGCGTCCGCCCCACGCCGTCGACCCCGAGGAGCCTCGGTGCCCGATCCGCTCGTCCGACTGCGACGTCTGCTGGCGAGGGCGCGGCGCCGCGGCCGCGACGAGGCGCGCGCGGCCGCGCCGAGCGCCTCCCGCCGGCTGCGCGAGCGGGTGGCGTCGCTCGTCGACTCCCTGCCCGCGGACCTCGACGTCCGCCGCGTGCTCGTGCTGGCCGACGGCCTGGACGTGCAGCGCAGCGTCGACGAGATCCGCTCGCGCCGCCCCGACGCGGGTGTCGACGTGCTGGTCCGGGCGGACGACGTGCGGCTGTGGACCGACGAGGCGCCGCCCGGAGCGCGGGTCCACGTGGCGGCGTCCCTGGAGGACCGCGTCGCCCTGGTGCGGACGCTGGACCGGTTCGACCTCGCCGTCGACGCGAGCCGCCGGGAGCGCGACGCGGTCGTGCACCTGCGCCGGCTCGTGTTCACCGTGCGCCCCGGCGGCGCGTGGGCCGTCGCGGGCGCGTTCGACCCCGCGGCGCGGGACGACCGCTCGGTCGCGGGGCTGCTCACGCTCGCGGCCGGCCTGCGCGGCGGCGACCGGGCCACCCGCAAGGCGGCCCGCCCGGCCGACGTCGACCTCGCGGACGGCATCGAGCATGTGCGCCTGGACCCGCAGGGCGCGCTGCTGCGGCGCACCGGCGAGTACTACGCCAAGCTCCGCGACTGGGACGCGGACGCCGTGCTCGACGCGCGCTACGGCGACTCCTGGGGCCGCGTGCTCGAGGTCCGTCCCGCGACGACGTTCACGGCGCTCGCCGACGTCACCTCGCACGGCGAGGGCCCCATCGCCTCGGGGCGCCGCACGTTCGCCGTCCCGCCGCGCGAGCTGCGGCTGTACCGCTGGCCGCGCGCCTCCGCGCGCCAGGTGCTGCTCAAGGACGACCTCATGCTGCCGGACTCCTTCCGGCACCCCCACCAGCGCGTGCTCGGCAACAAGCAGATGAGCCAGGCGACCGCCGACTTCGCCCGGTACCTGCCCCGCACGCAGCCGGTCGCGCAGCGGACGCTGCACGGCCGCTACTACTACTTCGACAGCGCCTTCCCGTTCCACTTCGGCCACATCACGACCGAGGTGCTCTCGCGGTACTGGGGCTGGGAGCGGGCGCGCGAGCTGGACGGGGACCTCGTGCCGCTCGTGAGCGTCCGCGACGAGGGCGCCACGCTGCCGGTGTTCCAGCGCGCCATCTTCGAGGCGCTCGGCGTCGACCCGGACGCCGTCGAGCTCGTCGGCCCGCGCGAGTGGGTGGACGTCGAGGAGCTCGTCGCCGCCACGCCGCAGTTCGAGAACCCGCACTACGTCGACCCCGACCTCGCGCGGGTGTGGGCCGCCCTCTCGGCGGGCCTGCCGCCGGTCGCCCCGCCGGTCGTGGCCGAGAAGATCTTCGTCTCCCGCCGGCCGTCGGGGAAGCGTGACTGCCTGCAGGCCCCCGAGCTCGAGCAGCTGTTCGCCGACGCCGGCTTCGCGGTCGTGTTCCCCGAGCAGTACCCGTACGCGGAGCAGCGCGCGCTGTTCGCGCAGGCGCGCGTGGTCGCCGGGTTCGCCGGCAGCGGCATGTTCAACATGATGTTCGCCCCCGGCGCCCGCGTGATCGTCATCAGCGGCGACTCCTACACCGCCGCGAACGAGGAGCTGTTCGCCGCCGCGAACGCGAACGACATCCACTTCTTCTGGGGCCGCTCGCTCGTGCCGACCGTCGGCGGCCGGTACGACGTCAAGGCCTTCAAGTCGAACTGGACCTTCGACCTGCCCCGCTTCCGCGACGAGCTGCTCGAGCTCGTCCGTTGACCCCCACCCGAGCTGGAGGACCCGCATGAGTGGCACCTACCGCGAGCTGTCCGTCCCCGGCGCGTGGGAGGTCACGCCGCGCCAGTTCCCGGACCCGCGCGGCCTCTTCCTCGAGTGGTTCTCCGGGGCCCCGTTCGCCGAGCACGTGGGCCACGGCCTCGGGCTGGCGCAGGCCAACCTGTCGGTCTCGGCCGCCGGGGTGGTGCGCGGCGTGCACTTCGCGGACGTCCCGCCGGGGCAGGCGAAGTACGTGACGTGCGCGCGCGGCGCCGTCCTCGACGTGGTCGTGGACCTCCGGGTCGGCTCCCCCACCTTCGGCACGTGGGACAGCGTCCTGCTCGACGACGTGGACCGGCGGGCCGTCTACCTCGGCGAGGGGCTCGGCCACGCGTTCATGTCGCTGGAGGACGACTCGACGGTCCTGTACCTGTGCTCGACGCCGTACAACCCGACGGGCGAGCACGGGATCCACCCGCTCGACCCCGACCTGGCGATCGCCTGGCCGACGGCCGACCGCGCGGGCGCCGCCCTGCAGCCGCTGCTGTCGGAGAAGGACGCCGCGGCACCGACGCTGGCGCAGGCGCTCGCCGACGGCCTCCTGCCGACGCAGGACCAGGTGCGCTCGCTGCGCCCCTGACCGCGGCGGGCCGGGCCGGGTCGGTCAGTCCTGGGCGTCCGTCAGTCCTGGGCGCGGACGAAGGCGTGGTACGCCTCGCACACCGCCTCGGACGGACCGTCCATGACGAGCCGGCCCTGGTGGATCCACAGCGTGCGCGAGCAGATGCTCAGGATGGTGCGCAGCGAGTGGCTCACGAGGAACACCGTGCCGGCCTGGTCCCGGATGCCGTCGATGCGCGCCTTGCTCTTCTTGCGGAACGCGGCGTCGCCGGTGGCGAGCGCCTCGTCGATCATGAGCACGTCCGGCACGGCGGCGGCGCTGATCGCGAAGCGGAGCCGGGCGCCCATGCCGGAGGAGTAGGAGTTCATCGGCAGGTACACCGCGTCGCCGATCCCGGCGAAGTCCACGACGTCGTCGAACCGCTCCCGCACCTGGTCGGGCGTCAGGCCGAGCGCGAGCCCGCCGAGCATCACGTTGCGCTCGCCGGTCAGCTCGCCGATGAGCGCGGCGTTCACCCCGAGCAGGGACGGGTCGCCCGAGACGTAGACCGAGCCCTTCGTCGGCGGGATGAGGCCGGCGATCGCGCGCAGCAGCGTGCTCTTGCCCGACCCGTTCACGCCCACGATGCCGATGGACTCGCCGTGGCGCGCCACGAACGAGATCCCGCGCACCGCCTCGACCGAGGTCAGCCCGCCGACGTGCTGGCGCCCGCGGCTGACCATGCGCTGCATGCGGCCCGCGGAGCGGTCCCCGACGCGCTTGCCGCCGAACACGCGGTACGTGACGTACAGGTCGTCGACGACGAGCGAGGGGGCGCCGAGCTCGCGCTCCTGCTCCTGCAGGGGCTCGAGGTCGTCGGCGTCGACCTCGAAGTCGATCTCCTCCGGGATGCTCATCAGTCGCGACCGTACCGTTCCTCGCCGCGCCAGAAGACGACGAACCCGACGAGCAGGAAGAGCAGGGCCCAGCCCACGCCGAACGCCCACATCACCGGGTCGACCTGGATCTCGGGCTCGTTGAGCAGGGTCGCCCGCGCGAGGTGCAGGTACACGGCGATCGGCTGGTACCCGAGCACCGCCGCGAGGGCGGGGTCGCGCACGTAGTGGTCGATGCTGAACAGCACGCCGGAGGCGTAGAACACGAAGCGCAGGACGAACGGCAGCACGTTCTTCAGGTCGGGCGTGATCGCGACCCAGCGCGCGACGAGGAACGCGCAGCCCGTGTTGAACAGCCACAGCAGCGCGATCGCGACCGGCAGCAGCAGCAGGCGCCAGGTGATCGGCTCGTCGGCGTACTTCGGGATCAGGCCCGACGCCCAGACGATCACGCACATCACCGCCGTGGTCGGCAGGACGGTGGTGAGCTCGGTGACGCTCGTCGACAGCGGGAGCACCGCGCGCGGGAAGTGCACGGAGCGCACGAGGTTGAGGTTGCCGCTGATCGCCTTCGACGCGGCCATGACCGAGGAGTCGAAGAAGCGGTACATGAACACGCCGACCACGATGAACGCGACGGGGTTCGCCATCCCGCGGGTGGTGCCGACGAGGACCCCGAACACCAGGACGTAGACGATCGAGTTCAGCAGGGGCGTGAGGACGCTCCACAGCTGGCCGAGGTACGACCCCTGGTTGCGGGCGTACGCCTTCGACCGGCCGAGCGTCGCGATGAACGCGCGCCGGCGCCAGACGGACTGCACGTACGGGACCAGGGGCGGGCGCACGCCCATCTGCCGCAGCCCGGCGGCCTGCGCGACGGCGCGCATCCGGTCCGAGTCCGCGAGCGGGCCGAGCGGTGCCGGGAGCTCGCCGGCGGGGGCGTCCTCACGAGGACCCCGCGTGGGGATCTCGATGTCCGCGGCCCGCGTCACCGTCTCGGTGGAGCGAAGAGGACCTGGCACGTCGCAGGGACCAATCGTTCGGGGACAGGGCTGGCGCGGGTGCGGACGGGGGCGGCACCGCGCCCTCCATAGTAAGTCGTCCGCCGCCGCGGTACGGCCGCTCCGGCCCCGCGCGCGCCCACGGCCCTCAGCGCGCCGCGACCACCCCCGAGACCCGCACCGGCGCGGCGTCCAGCGTCCTCACCCGCACGTCGCCGCTCATCGCGCGCGGCAGGACGACGTCGACCCGGTGCTGCTTGACCCGCGTCGACGCCGCCGTCGGGACGACCGCGACGCGCGTCCCGCCCACGCTGACCTCGACGCGCCCGCGGCCCGGCGCCGCGTCGACGACGAGCCGCACGCGCGTCACCCCGACGGCGTCGCGCACGGCGAGCGTCCGGCCCGGGGCCGACGTCTGCCACGACACGCCGTCGAACCAGGTCGCGGACCGCCCGACCGTCCATCCCGAGGAGCGCGCCACCGCGGAGGACGCCACGGGTCGCGTCAGCGCGTAGGACGACGTGACCGTGCTCGACCCGCCGCGGCCCACGGCCCGGACGGCCACCTGCCACGTCTCCCCGCGGCCGAGCCCGTCGAGCCGGAACGACGTGCCGGTCGTCGTGCCCACCCGCCGCCAGGCGGACAGCGCCCGGCCGTGCGCCGCGGTGCGGACCAGCACGTCGTACCCCGTCGCCGTGACGACGGGCTCCCACCGGACCGTGGTCGCGGCGTCCATGGCGAACGGCGCGTCCGCCGGGGTCGAGACGGCCGGCCGCGCCGGCGGGAGGTCGCCCACGCGGGGCACGTCCGACGCGGACGTGCGGCGCGGCAGGACGATCGCGGCGACCTGCACGGGGCCGGACCCGCCCACGTGGCGCAGCGTCACGGTCCCGCTCGTCGCCGAGGGCAGCACGAGCCGGTGCACCGCGCGCGCCTGCGTGGTGGGCGCGCGCGTGTCGATCCGGCCGACGACCTCCCCGGAGACGAGGACGTCGAGCGCGCCGGTCGTCGGCGAGCCGGACGTCTCCAGGACGACGGCGCGGTAGTCGCGCGCCCCCCGCACGGCGAGCGTGGCACCGTCGGCCGTGGTCCGGAACGCCATGCTGCCGGTGTCGCGGCGCAGCTCCCACCCGGCCGAGCGCGCGACGCCGGACCAGGGCACCGGTCGCGTCGCGAGCGCGAGGCCGAACGGCTCCCCGCGCCGCCCGGCGGCGTCCAGGGCGCGCACGACGAGGAACCGGGTGCGGCCGTCGGCGGTCGCGACCACCGCCGCGGGCGTGGTCGTGCGCGCGAGGAGCGTCCAGGTGCGCGAGTCCGGCAGGGACGACGTGACGCCCGCCGACCGTGAGAGCACCTGGTAGGCCACGGCCCCCGGCACCGGGTCCCACGCGTAGCGGGTGCGCTCGGCCCACTGCACGCTCGAGGCCGGCGTCGACGCCGTGGGCGCCGGCAGCGCCGCGACCGGCGAGCCCCATCGCGCGCGCGCCGCCTGGACCCGGTCGCGCACGGCCGCGCGGACGGCGGGCAGGCGCTTCCAGAGCCGGGCGCCCGGGCAGGCCGTGACGTTCGTGTCCCGGTGCCCCAGGACGACGGGCACCCGCACCCGCTCGCCGGGGCGGGCGCGGGTCCCGCTGCCCGTGCTGGCGCCGGTCTCGAGCACCGTGTGCCCGGTCGGGTCCAGGCCGTGCGCGTAGGCCTGCCAGGCGACGACCTGGTGGATCGAGCGCATCATGGCGGTCGTCGGCTCGACGTCGCCGAAGCTGCCCATGGCCGAGACGCCGATGGTCGCGCTGTTGTAGCCGCCCGCCTGAGCGCCGACCGGGAGGTCCTCGATCGCGTCCCGGCGGCCCTCGTAGATCGTCCCGAAGCGGTCGACGAGGAACTGGTAGCCGATGTCCGGCCAGCCGCGGCCGCGGGTGTGGAAGGCGAGGATGCCGCGGACGATGCCGGCCGACTGCGCGCGGGTGTACGTGTTCGTGCCGGCGGTGTGGTGCAGGTAGATCGCCTGCAGGCGCGTGGAGTACGTGGGCCACGGGCTGCCGAGCGACTCGTCGGCCCCCCACTGCTCGCGCGAGACGATCGACGGGCGGATCACGTCGGCGGTGACGCCTCGCGCCGTGCTCGCGGCGGTCGTGCTCGCCCCGGCGTCGCTCGCCGGCTCGGTCTGCTCGCCCGTCGGCTGCCCGGCGTCGTCCGTCCCGCTCGCGGAGGGGACGGACGTGCCGTCGTCGACCACGTCGAGCCGCAGGCCCGCGGGCGCCGACCCGTCGGCGGTCTGCACCCGGACCTGCGCCATGTCGGCGCCCGCGGACACGAGCGGCTCGGTGCCGGGCCGCTCCCCCGCGACGTCGGCCTCGGCGACGTGCAGCTCCATCCAGCCCGTCCAGGTCCCCCGCTCGCGGACCCGCACGGCGACGTCGCGGACGTCGACGTCCTGCCCCGGGTCCCACGTCACGCCGGCGACGAGGAAGCGCCCGGTGAACGTCCGCGCGCCGAGCGCGGCGAGCTCGTCGGGGTCGACCTCGTCGTGCGCGTCCTCACGCGGCGCCGCGAGCGCGCCGGGATCGTCCAGCGCCGCCGGGTCGACGCCGTCGAGCGGGACGGACGACAGCCCGGGCGACGGGTCGCCGGGCGGCTCCGTCGCCGGCGCCGCCGCCGACACGGACGACGACGCGGACGACGGCTCGACCGCCGGTGCACCCGCCGCCGCGGGCGCCGCCGCGCCCACCCCGATCCCCAGCAGCAGCGCCATGCTCGACGCGACTTCCACCCGCATCCGACACCCCCCGCGACCTCGTGCCCCCCTCGGGCGCGACCACAGGCGGCCCACGGTAGGCGGCCCACTAGAGTGAGGCGCCGACGCGGGCCGCGTGTCGGGAGGATCGACCAAGGGAGCACTGTGCGACTGCTCGTCACCGGCGGGGCCGGGTTCATCGGCGCGAACTTCGTCCAGCAGACGGTCCGCGAACGGCCCGACGTGACGGTGACCGTGCTCGACGCGCTCACCTACGCGGGCGACGAGGCGAGCCTCGCGCCGGTCGCCGACGCCGTCACCTTCGTGCGCGGCGACGTGGCGGACGCCGACGTCGTGGACCCGCTGGTGCGCGACGCCGACGTCGTCGTGCACTTCGCGGCCGAGTCCCACAACGACAACTCGCTGTCGGACCCCTGGCCGTTCGTCCGGACGAACGTCGTCGGCACCTACACGCTGCTCGAGGCGGTCCGCCGGCACGGCACGCGGTACCACCACATCTCGACCGACGAGGTCTACGGCGACCTCGAGCTCGACGACCCGGCGAAGTTCACGCCGACCACGCCCTACAACCCGTCCTCGCCCTACTCGTCGACGAAGGCGTCGTCCGACCTGCTGGTGCGGGCGTGGGCGCGCTCGTTCGGCGTGGCGGCGACGATCTCGAACTGCTCGAACAACTACGGGCCGTACCAGCACGTCGAGAAGTTCATCCCGCGCCAGGTGACGAACGTGATCGACGGCGTCCGTCCGAAGCTGTACGGCTCGGGCGCGAACGTGCGCGACTGGATCCACGTCGAGGACCACAACGCCGCGGTGTGGGCGATCGTGGAGCGCGGGCGCATCGGCGAGACGTACCTCATCGGCGCGGACGGCGAGGTCGACAACCGCACCGTCGTCGAGACGGTCCTGGAGCTCATGGGCCGGCCGCGCGACGCGTACGACCTCGTCGCCGACCGCCCCGGCCACGACCTGCGGTACGCCATCGACGCCTCGCGGACCCGCGAGGAGCTGGGCTGGACGCCCCGGTACCGCTCGTTCCGCGAGGGGCTCGCGGCGACGATCGCCTGGTACCAGGAGAACGAGGCCTGGTGGCGGCCGCGCAAGGCCGCCACCGAGGCCCGGTACGCCCAGCTCGGTCGCTGAGCACCCGCCGCCGGCGGCCGCTCGACGAGCGCCGCCGGCCGGCGGTCAGCCGGCGGCCGTGACCGACAGGATCCAGGGCGCCTTGACGTAGCCCGTCGCGATCGCGTTGAGCTGCGAGCGCATGGCGTCGGACTTGCCCGTGCGGGTCACCTTCTGCCCCGTGGCCGTCGTCGCGGTCAGCGACCGCAGGCCGCCGCCCTCGTACGTGCCGACGGAGATGCGCACGATGTCGGCGACGCCGAAGTACCGCGCCGCGGCGGCCTGCGAGAGCGTCGCCGTCCAGCGGATGTTGGGGTTGCCGCTCGAGGCCTTGAGGCTCCACGGGTCGGGGACGGACCGCTCGTACGGCACCACCGAGGCCCACACGTCCTCGGAGTTGAGCGTGCCGCCGCCCGACGAGGAGTAGTAGTGGGTGATGACCGGCTTGCCGTCGTACGTCAGCAGCAGCGGCTTGCCGGACCGGATCGTCGCGTCGACCGCCGTCGTCCAGATCTTGCCGTAGACGGCCCCGGTGCCCTCGTTCTCCTTCTTCCACCCCGTGAAGTTCTGGTCGCGGGTGTCGTCCACGACGTGGCAGTCGCACCACGCCTTGACGCCCTGCCGCTTCTTCAGCAGCGCGTACGACCGCGCCGTGACGGCCTGCGCCTGCAGCGCGGCCGCCCCGCCGTTGCTGCCCCACGACGAGGGCATCTCGGCGATGCCGTAGAGGTACTCCGTGTCGAGGAGGAGCTCGTTGACGACGTTGATGTAGCCGTTGACGACCGAGACGGTGATCCGGCCGTGGCGGTACTCGCCCTGCGCGCCCTTGACGGTCGCCGTGGCCTTCGCGCCGGTCGGCAGGTAGCCGGTCGTGCCGCTCCAGTACAGGCGGACCTTCTCGGCGGTCTTCGACTTCGCGCCGTCGGCCCAGGTCACCTTCACGCGCGACCCGCTCACCGCGACGTTCATGAGCTCGGCGGACGTCCCGCTCCCCAGGTCGCTCGGGTCGGTCACGTCCCGCAGCTTCCAGCCGCCGCCGTGGACGGCGATGTTCGTCGAGGTCGTCCGGTCGTCGTAGGCCGAGTTCGTCGCGTCCGGGCCGTACACCTGGACGGCCAGCAGACCGTCGTCGGGCGCCGTGTAGGCGGTGCTCGTGCCCGGGTAGTAGGTGGTGAGGACGGTGCTCGCGGACGCGCCGGACTGCGCCATCGCGTAGGCCCCGTACTGCGACATCCCGACGCCGTGGCCGTAGCCCGAGCCGGTGATCGTGAACAGGGCCGGGATGTCCTTGACGGTCACGGTGACCGTGGCGCTGCGCGCGGAGCCGGAGACGACCCGGTACTTCTGCGTGGCCGTCGGGCTCACGACGCGCTCGACGGCGCCGCCGGCGGGGACGGTCAGGCGCTCGAGGGACACCCACGCGGACCCGGACCAGGCCTGCAGCGTCACGGCGCCGCCCACGGACGCGCCGTCGACGACCATCCGGGCACGCAGCGTGGTCGAGCCGCCCTTGTCGATCGTCGCGGGGTTGGCGGACATGGCCAGCTGCAGCGGGTGCGTCTCGACGCGCACCGACGGGCTGCGCAGCGTCCCGCTGATCGCGCGGTACGTCGTGGTGCCGCTGGGGCGCACGCTCACCTGCGCGCCGGACTCCGACACGGCCACCCGGGTCGTCGAGACCCACGTCGAGCCGCGCAGCTCCTGCAGCGCGACGTGGCCGGACGTCGCGACGCCCTCGCGGAACAGGCCGAACGTCAGCGTGGTCGACGTGCCCTCCTGCACGGACGTGGAGGCCGCGCGCAGGGTGACCCAGTCGCGCACGACCCCGATCCGCCACGCGTCGCTCGTCCACGAGCCCGACCGCAGCCGGTAGACGGCGCTGGCCTCCGGCTCGATCGTCGTGCTGCCCCGGCCCGCGGACGCCGATAACCGCGCGACCTGCACCCAGGAGCCCGCGTCGCGGCGCTGGAGCGAGACGGGGACGGTGTCGCGGGAGGTGAGCAGGGCGGTCACCGTCGCGCTCTGCCCGAGGTGCACGGAGGCCGGGGCGTCCAGGCGCAGGGGCGCCGTCGCGGCCGCGGCCGGGGTCACCAGCCCGGCGAGCGTGACGGCAGCGACGACCAGCGCCGCGACCAGGACGCGCAGGGGTCGGCGCAGCGGGACCGGACTGTGACTCACGAGACGCATGAACACCACTGTGACAGACGGCGCGGCCCCTGCGACAACCCGCCGGCCGGTTTCACTCAGATGACCGGAGGCCGCCCGTACCGCGCCATGCGGACGATCCCCCGCCACGACAGCGGCCGGACCGGTCCCGGGTCCTCGCGCCAGCCCTCGCGCGTGCCGTCCCACCACACGCGCAGCGCCTCCCGGTCGGAGCGGTCGCGCACGAGCTGCACGAGGCCCCACGTCCCGACGTAGACGGGCCGGAGCACCGCGGGCAGGTTGCGCCGCGCCAGCCACACGCGGTTGCGCGCGTTGAGGCGCTGCGACACCGCGTGCCGGGACGGGTCCGTGCGGGGGTGCTGCATCTCCACGTCGCCCATGTGCCAGACCTCGAGGCCCTGGTCCCACACGCGCCAGGCGAGCTCGATCCCCTCGTGCGCGTAGAAGAACTCGCCGGCCCACCCGCCGGCACGCTCGAACGCGTCGCGCCGCACCATGGTGACGCCCTCGGTCACCGAGAAGACGCGCGACGAGCGACGCGGGTCACTTTTGCGCAGGCGGCGCACCCACCGCCCGGGCGGCTCCGAGCCGTCCGTCGTCGTGAGCAGGGCCTGTGCCATGCCGAGCCGCGGGCGGGCGGCGAACCGCCGGGCCATGGTGGCCAGCGCGGCGGGCGACGGGATGACCGCGTCGTCGTCGAGGAAGAACAGCAGGTCCCCCGCGACGTGCTGGGCGCCGACGTTGCGGCCCTCCGGGATGCCGAGGTTCTCCGGCAGGGCGAGCGCCCGGGCGCCGGCCGGCAGCCCGGTCGGCTCCCAGCCGTTCCCCACCACGAGCACGTCCACCGTGACGTCCTGCTGGCCGAGCGCGGACGCGACGGCCGCGGCGAGCTCGACGGGCCGGTTGCCCATCGAGAGCACCACCACGCCGACCTCCGGCGTCGCCGCGCTCACGGGCGCAGCCTCGAGGACGTCATGATCGCGAGCACGTGGCCGACCCCCGTGACCGCCACGGCCACGGTGAGGCCGACGAGCGTCCAGCGCGTCACGTCGTCCCGGCCGAGGAGCGCGTCCGCGACGGCCGCGACCGCGACGACCGTGCAGAGCTCGACGGCGTGGAACATCCGGTGGAACGGCACGAACCGCGCCGCCCGCCGCAGCCGGGCCACGCCCCCGGACCGGGGCGCCGCGACGTCGGCCGCGTCCCGGGCCGGCGGCAGGCCGCCCTGGGCGCGGGACGAGACGACGAGGTCGTTGACGACCTTGTTGAGCAGCAGGACGGTGGCGAACAGGCCGCCGACCGTCGTCCAGAGCAGGTGGTCGCCGACCTCGCCCCAGCCGCCCGCGGCGCGCACGCCGAGCGCGAGCGCGACGAGGGCCTCGGTCGTGTAGTGCGCGAGCTTGTCGATGAAGATCCCGACCGGCCCGGACGTGCGCGTCAGGCGCGCGACCTCGCCGTCGGAGGAGTCCACCACCATCTGCAGGTGCGCCAGCACCACGGCCAGGACGGCGAACCCCCACCCGGGCGTCGCCACCGCCGCCGCGGCGAGCCAGCCGACGGCGAGCATGACCCACGTGACGGCGTTCGCGCTGAGGCCGAGGCGCAGCGCGACGAGCGTCAGGTACGGGGAGATCCGCCGCCCGTACACCTGCGCGGTCCAGTGCTCCGCGTTGCGGCGCGAGCGGATGGAGTGCGGCTGCCCGATCTCGCGGATCTCCGCGAGCGTGGGCTGGGACCGCCGGGGGGCTGGCTCAGTCACGCGATGCTCCTTCAGGGCGGAGCGCGTCCCGCTCCGCGACGACTCGGCGGCACTCCGCCACGAACCGCGAGGTGGCGTCGCCGACGGAGCCGAAGTAGTGCTGCACGAGCTCGGCCCGGCGCACCGCGCCCTCGGGCTCGGCGAGCTCGCTCCGGACGGCGCCGGCCACGTCCTGCAGGTCGGGCGTCGCCAGGCGGCGCACCTCCTGCATCAGCCGGGTGGGGACGGCCTCGGCGGGCGAGCCGGGGTCGGTGACCAGCAGGGGCCGGCCCGTCGCGAGCCAGTCGAACGTGATCGCCGAGACGTCGGCGACGAGGACGTCGGCCTGGTCGAACGCCCCGTACGGGTCGGGGGCGGCGTCGACCCGCCCGCGCGCGCCCGCCGCCTCGAGCAGCGCGCGCACCCGCGCGTCGGCCGCGGCGTAGCGCGCGTCGCTCACGCCCGTGCGGGGGTGCGGCCGGTACACGACGGAGATCCGCGGGTCCTCGAGCAGCCCCGAGACGACCCGCTCCCCCATGGCGAGCAGGGACGAGTACGAGGCGGAGCCCTGCCCGCCCTCCCACGTCGGCGCGTAGAGGACGGTGAGGGCCTCGGCGTCGTCCCGGCGCCGCTCCCCCGTCACGAGCCCGTCCAGCTGCGGGCGCCCCACGGGCACCACGCGGCCCGCCGGGTCGAACCGCAGCAGCGCCCGCGCGTAGCGCTCGACCGCGGCCTCGCCGGCGACGAACGCGTAGTCGTACGCCTTGACGAGGTTCGAGGCCGCGACGCGCTTGTCGCTCTCGCCGTGGGACAGGAAGACGTGCAGCGCGCCGGGCACGCGCAGCGCGTTGACGTTGCCGACGTCGTGGCCGACGTAGCAGACCACCGCCACGTCGTTGCGCTCGACGAAGGCCTCGATGCTCGCCGACCGGACCAGCGAGACCACCGGCAGCCCCTGCTCGCGGCGGGCGAGCGCGGCGACGCGCGAGTCGGCCACCCCCACGACCACGCCGACCGCGTCGTCCAGCGCGCGCAGCGGCTCGTACCACTGCCGCAGCTGGTAGGCGTTCTGCACGGTCCCGGCGAAGTACAGGAGCACGCGCTGGGGGTACCGGCGCTCGAGCGTCCCGGCGTCCTCGCCCAGGCCGTCCGGCATGCCGGCGGGCAGCCAGCCCAGGCGGCGCACCAGCGTGCCGCCCTGGGCCCGTGCCCTCCGGACGAACGATCGCGCGGCGGTGCCGAACGAGCCGGACGAGCCGGCGGTGAACGGTGGTGCCGAGCGCGTCACACGTGCTCGTTGGCGCGCTCGAGGTCCTCGGCGAAGTCCACCTCGACGGCCCACAGGTCCGAGATGTCGACCGGCACGAACTTCACGCCGTCCTGCTCGATCGCCAGCTCGATGCCGCGCTCGAAGTAGTCCTGGTCGCCGCACTCCTCCAGGCGCGCGACGAGCGCCGCCTTGTCCTGCGCGGCGACGTAGTTGATCCCGACCGCCTCGCCGAGCGCGTCGACGACCTGCTTGGAGAGCTGGTCGATGTTGCCGTCCGCGTCGACGGTGTACTTGACCTCTTCCTCGGCCACGGCCGAGGTGTTCACCGCGACGATCGACTGCTCCTGCTCGAGGTAGGGCTTGACCCGCTCGAGGACCTCGGGGTCGAAGACGACGTCACCGTTCATCCACAGCACGCCGCCGTCGCCGCTCGCGCGCAGCACGCGCAGCAGGCTCTTCGACGTGTTGGTGCGGTCGTACTCCTCGTTGTAGACGAACAGGTTGCGCGGGTGCGCCTCCATGATCATCTCGAGCTTGAAGCCGACCACGGTGTAGAGCTGGACGTCCGGGAACGCGGCACGGATCTTGGCGACCTGCTGGTCCATGATCGTGCGTCCGTCCCGCAGCGGGGTCAGCGGCTTGGGGAACGGGCGCCCGAGGCGCGTTCCCATGCCCGCCGCCAGAATTGCGACCTGGGTCGACATCGGCTGTGGCTCCTTGTCCGGTCACGGGTGAGGGGTCGTGACCCGCCCGATCCTAGTCATCGACGCCCCGGCGCCGTCCCGTCCACGACCTGCACCCACCGGCGCTTCCACCGCCGCGGCGACGACGTCCAGCGCACGCGCGTGGCGACCAGGCCCATGAGACGCGCCCGCCACGGGTGGGTGAGCACGCGCACGACGGCGTCGGCGAGCGCCTCCACGTCGTCGACGGGGACGACGTACCCGTCCCAGCCGTCGCGGATCGTGTCGCGCGGCCCGTAGCGGTAGCCGTACGTGACGTAGGGCGTCGCCTGCGCCAGCGACTCGAGCATCGTGAGGCTGTGCCCCTCGCTCTGCGACGTCGAGACGGCCACCCGGGCGCGCCGGTAGGCGCCCAGGGGGTCCGTCGTGTGCCCGTGGAACGTGACCGTGCGCGTCAGGCCGAGCTCCTGCACCAGCCGCTCCAGCTCGGGCCGCGACTCGCCGTCGCCCCACAGGTGCAGCCGGGCCCACGGCACCCGCGCCACGACGAGCGCGAAGGCGCGCACCGTGTGGTCCACGCGCTTGTGCGGCGACAGGCGGGTGACGACGACGACGTGGGCGGGCCGGCGCGCGAGCTCGCCCAGCCGGGTGCGCAGCGGCACGCCCCGGCGCGACGGCGCCGCCACGGGGCTGCCGATCGTGACGAGGTTGGGGCGCGGGCCGAAGTGGCGCTCGACGTCGCGGCGCTGCTCGCGGGTGAGGATGACGACGCGGGAGAACTCGTCCGCCCGCTCCAGCGCCCGCGCGTTCAGCCCGCCGACGACGTCGGGGTCGTCGTAGGGCGGCGCGAGGTGGACCGAGTGGATCGTCGCGACGCTGCGCGTCTGCGGGCTCAGGTGCGGGTTGTCGAGCACCAGCGGGTCCATCCGCCGGTCCTCCACGAGCAGGACGCAGTCCTGCGAGGCCGCCTGCAGCGCCGCGACCCAGCGGCGGCCGACCTCGGCGACCGGCACGAACCCGTCGGTGGCGCGGGGACCCTCGAGGACCCGCCACGCGTCGGCCGCAGGGTCGTGCTCGAGGTAGGTCCGGCCCGCAGCGGTCGTGAACGTCCGTAGGTGCGGCTCGGCGGCGCCGGGGCGGTAGTGCGTCACCAGTCGCGCGGCGCCGCGGTCGTCGTACGTGACCGCCCGCACGCGCACGCCCCCCTCCCAGTGCAGGCTGCGCTGCAGCACGCCGCCCTCGACGAGGTACCGGTCGGTGAGGACGCCCTCGTCGCGGACCTCCCAGTGCACCGCGTCCTCGCGCCGGACCTTGCGCGCACCCTCGGGCGGCCGGAACCGGACCGGGGCGGCCGGCGCGAACACCGGCTCGTCCGCCATCCACTCGTGGATGTTGCGCACCGTGACGTTCGCCGGCAGGCCGAGCCGGAGGCGCCACGCCTCGACGACGTCGTGGTAGTCGGTCCGGAAGTTGAGCGTGAGGAGGGTGCTCGACCGGTACACGCCGGCGAGCGCCGCCGCCCGCACGAAGGCCGAGCGGGTGCGCCCGCCCGAGTCGGCGCTGAACCTGTTCACGAGGAAGTACAGGTCCGTGCGGGAACGTGACACCCGAGCTCCGATCGTTCGTCCGCGGCCCTGCGGGCGGCCGCCTCGCCTCGTCGTCCGCCCTGGACGCCGTGCCCCGGCGGGCGCCTCGATGCTACGGGGCGTCGTCGGCCCGCGCGGAGCGCTCGGCGGCGCGACGGCGCACCAGCTCGTCGACCGCGGCCAGGAACCGCGCCATGGAGGCACCCGGCGCCGTGTCGCCGAAGTGGTCCGCGACGAGCGCCGCGTACGCGCGCGAGCCCGCGTCGCCGCGGGCCGCGTCGACGTGCCGCACCACGTCGTGCGCGTCCTGCGCGGCGAGCGTCGGCAGGCGCGCCGCGAGGCTCTCGGGACCGACGACGGCCGACGGCGACGCGGGCGCCGTGAGGACGATCGGCTTGCCGGTCGCCATCCAGTCGAAGGCGACGGCCGAGACGTCGGTCACGCACACGTCCGCCGCGCGCAGGTGCCAGCCGAACGCGGAGCCGGTGTCGACGAGGTGCCCGGCCTGCGGGTCCCGCCGGCCGGCCTCGTCCAGGACGGCGACGACCCGCTCGTGGGCGGCGCGGTAGCGGCGGTCGTGCTCCCCCGTGCGCGGGTGGGGGCGGTAGACGACGCGGAACCGCGGGTCGCCGGCCAGGGCCGCCACGAGCGCCGCGCCGTGCGTGAGCACGGACGAGTAGTCCATCGACGGGCGGTCGCCCTCCCACGTCGGCGCGTACAGCACGACCGTCCGGCCGTCGGCGGGCAGCGGCGGCGGCTCGTGCTCGACGTCGACCTGCGGGCGGCCGATCTGCACGAGCCGCGCGGGGTCGAGGCCGATCACGTGCTGCTCGATGCGGCGGACGGCGGCAGGCCCGGCCACGAAGACCTCGTCGTAGGCCTTGAGCTGGTTCGACGCCATGTAGGACTTGTCCGACTCGCCGTGCGACACGAACACGTGCGCCGGGCCCGTGAACCGCAGGACCGAGAAGTTCTCGCGGTTCTGGTTGACGTAGAGGAGCACCTGGACCGGCTGGGTCTGCAGCCACACCTCGAGCGCGCCGATCGACGCGACCGGCACCACCGGCACCGGGCACTCCCGCAGCAGCGCCGCCGTGGAGTCGGCCGCCCGCGTGAGGACCACGACGGGGTGGGTCTCGGCCAGCCGTCGCAGCGGCTCGTACCACTGGCGCACCTGGTACAGGTTGACCGCCGGGTCCGCGAAGAAGACGGCCACCTCGACCGTCCCCGCGGCGAGCGGCGCGCGCCGCGCCAGCTCGGCGGCGTTGTGCCGGCGCAGGCGGCGGTTGCGCAGCGCGCCGCGCACCCGTCGGGCGGCCCTGCGTGCGTCGTCGAGCGCGGACACGGGCGCCGGCACCTCCGGGAACGGGACGAGAAGGACGGCCGCCAGGGTATCGCCGGGGCCGCGGGCCGCGACGCACGCTGTTTGTGGGGGGCGCCGTCGTCCGCCACAATCAAGGGTCGCTCCCCCGAGCGGCCACCCCGCCTCCCCCTGACAGGAAGTTGCGCCACGCCATGAAGAGGATCCTCATGCGCTCCGGCAAGGACCCGTGGACGGTCCTGAGCCCGGAGGCCACGCTGTCGACGAACGTGATCGGCAGCAACTCGGGCAACTTCCTGTTCAGCTACTCGTCCCACCGGATGCTGTCGCGGCCCGACACCGAGGTCGTCTCGCAGGGCCTCGGCTTCAACCGGACGGACCCGGACGCGGTCTCCGCGGAGTACGACCACCTCGTGCTGCCGATGGCCAACTCGTTCCGGCCCGACTTCATGAAGCAGCTCGACATCATCACCGACGTCATCGAGCGCGTCCGGGTGCCCGTGACGGTCCTGTCGATCGGCGCGCAGACGTCGTTCGAGAAGGGCACGGCGGGGCTCTCCTCGTTCGACGCGTCGGTCAAGCGCTTCGTCGGCGCCGTCCTCGACAAGTCGCCGACGATCGGCGTGCGCGGCGAGTTCACGGCCGACTACCTGCGCGGTCTGGGGTTCTCGGACGTCGAGGTGATCGGCTGCCCGTCGACGTTCCTGCACGGCGGCCGCCTGCGCGTGGAGAAGACGAAGGACAGCATCGACCACGACGCCCGGGTGAGCTTCTCGGTCACCCCCCCGCGTCAAGGAGATGGGCCCCGTCACCGCGCGGCACGTCGAGCGGTTCCCGAACCTGCGCCTCATCCCGCAGGACTCGCTGTCGCTGCGCCTCATGCTGTGGGGCAACGCGCTGCCGGGCTTCGACGCCGAGACGGACATGCCGTTCCACGGCTCGCACCCGGCCTTCCGCCGCGACCTCGCCCGCTTCTTCGTCGACCCCAGCCCGTGGATCGAGTACATGGGCACGATCGACTTCGCGTTCGGCGACCGCATCCACGGCAACGTCGCGGCGATCCTCGCGGGCACGCCCGCGCTCCTCATCGCCCACGACTCCCGGACGCTGGAGCTCGCGCGCTACCACCAGATCCCGCACGTCCTGGCCTCCGAGCTCGGGCCGGACGAGGACGCCGTGGACTTCTACGAGCGGGCCGACTTCACCGCCTTCAACGCCGGCCAGCCGGAGCGCTGGGCCACGTTCGAGGCGTACCTCGCGAAGAACGGCCTGCAGCACTCGCTCGACGACCCGGAGCAGCTCGCCCGGTACGACGCCCGCGTCGCCGCGGCCGCGCTGCCCGGCCCGGTGCACGCCGTCACCCGCGACCCGCGGGTCGGCGAGCCGCTCGACCGCGTGGACTGGCTCTACCGCGAGCTGGGCCGCCAGCCCGGCGGCCTGCGCCGTCTCAAGCAGACGCGCACCGAGGACGCCGAGCGGATCGCCGCGCTCGAGGCGCAGGTGGCCGAGCTGAGCGCCCGCCTCGCCGCGACCGAGCAGCGCTCGGGCGGCTTCCTGCGCCGTCGCCGCCGCGGCTGACCGACCGCACGGCACGCACGAGGGCCGCCGGGCACCTGCCCGGCGGCCCTCGTCGTCGCCGCGTCCGCCCGCGACCGCCCGCGACTGCGCCGGTCGCGGCCGCGTCACCAGTCCGGGTCGGCGTAGAAGAGCACGCGCGACGCGCTGCGCTGGTGCACGTACACGCCGCGGTCGGAGGTGAAGGTGGACCCGACCGAGGAGTTGCCCTCGACGAGCGTCAGGGTGCTGCCGCTGCGCGAGATCAGCACCCCGACGTGGCTGGCCGTGGTCGGCCGCGAGTTGCGGAAGTCGAAGAACACGAGCGTGCCGACCCGCGGTGAGCGGCCGGACCCCGGCTTGTAGGTGACGAGGTCGCGCTTCACCGCCTTCACGAAGCCCTCGAAGGTCGACCGCGTCGGCAGGACCTCGGTGCCGGAGGCGTCGGACACCCACGACTGGAACGTCCCGCACCACGCCGACGAGTACCCGAAGTACGCGTTGTACTTCGACCGGCGCCAGGACGGCTCGTCGTAGCCGACCTGCGAGCGGGCGACCGCGAGGTACTGGGCGCGCTTGCCCCCGCCCGCCTGGTAGGACGCCTGCGACGTCGTCGCGCTCGCGTACGCGTTGACCTTGCTGAACTGCTGCGTGCACCCCTGCTCGACCTCGAGGCACTGGCCGTCCTGCCGCGGCAGCCCGAACGTGCCGGTGGGGCCGCCGGTCGACCGGTAGCGCGTGGCGATCTGCCCGTTGACGAACCACGTGCGCCGGGCGCCGCTGCGGACCACCTCGACCAGCATCCCGCGCTCGTAGGTGCGGTACCGCGCCGAGCTGACGCCCGAGTCGCCGGTGCGGCGGATGTCGGCCGAGGACAGCGTCACCACCCCGCCGCGCGCGGCGCCGAGCCGCGACCCGACCATCGCCTGGCGACTCGTCAGCGACTGCGCCGCGTCGGTCCACTTCACCAGCACCGTGTCGCTCGTGTGCCGGGGCGAGGTCATCGTCCGCAGGTAGTACCGGGTGGTGTTGCGCGGGTTCACCGGGAAGGCGAACCGGCCCGAGGAGTTGGTGCGCCCGGAGTAGGCGACGAACTTGTCGCCCCGCGCCGGCACGGCGACGAGCTGGACGGGCACGCTGGTCCACGCGGAGGAACCGCGCTGCACGCGCCCGGAGACGACGACGCCCTCGCCGGGCCGGAACTCCGGCTGGCTCGCGACCATCGCGAACGAGACGGTCGCGGCCTGCGCGGCGGGGGCGGCGACGAGCGTGGCGGCGACGAGCGCGAGCGCGGCGCCCAGGGCGAGCGCCGCTCGGTGGAGCCGGCTCACCAGCTCGGGTACGCGTAGTAGAGCGGCAGCGAGCGGGACCGCTCCTTCATGTACACCCCGCGCCCCGTGCTGGAGCCGGGCGTGCTCGTGTTGCCCTCGATCGCGACGATCGTCGACGAGGTCACCTTGACGACGATGCCGACGTGCGTCGCGGCCGTGCGGCCGTCGTCGATCGTGTCGTAGAAGACCAGCGCGCCGACCTTGGGCGTCTGCCCGAGCGGCATGCGGGAGCGCACGGACGACAGGAACCCGCTGAACGTCGCGTTCTGCGGAATCACGGACGCGTTGCCCGACGCCGCCGCGGCCCACGACTGGAACACCGAGCACCAGGCGCCCGTGCGGCCGATCCACCGGTTGTACTTGGAGTCGTTGTAGCGCGTCTGGCGGTAGCCCACCTGCGACTTCGCCGCCGCGACGAACTCCGACAGCCGGCCCGAGCCGCGGAAGACGACGCCGCGGGTCGAGCTGTTGTCGTACACCGAGCCGCCGCTGAACCGCTGGACGCAGCCGCTCTCGAGCAGCCCGCACCGCGGGTCGCCGAGCGGCACCCCGAGGGAGCCGCGCGGGCCGCCCGCGTCGCGGTAGGCCGCGAGCACGTCGCCGTAGACGACCCACGTCCGCGTGGAGCCCGACGGGCGCGTCGTCTGCACGAGCATGCCCTTGTCGAAGGAGCGGAAGCGCACCTTCGCGAAGCCCTTCACCGAGGCGGACTTCGTGGAGTAGCGCGGGTCGCCGAGCAGCCCCTCGAGGATGTCGTAGCGCTGCCACAGGCCTCGGGAGCCCTGGGAGAACGACAGCTTGCGGGCCGTGCTGGTCACGGCCGGGTCGACGCTGCGGACGCGGAAGACCGTCTCCACGTCGGGGCGCTGACGGATCGAGTAGGTGCCGTCCGAGCCGGTGCGCGTCTTCGAGACGACCTTCCACGACGAGGAGCCGGACCGGCTCTCGACGGCGACGACGCGGGAGGCCGCGGCGCGCCCGCCGACGGTGAGCCGGCCCTTGAGCCAGACCATCTCGCCGCGCCGGACGGACGACTCGGACAGGGACAGGGACAGCGACGTGGACGCCGCGGAGGCGGGCGCCGCGACGAGCAGCGAGCCGCACAGCGCGAGGACGACGGCGACGACGGCGGCGGCGGGGCGGCGAGTCATCGGGCCACCATGCCGACCGGATCCGGCAGACGCAAGCCAGGGACGGGCCTCACGGAGCACCCCGTCACCGCGCCACCGCGTGGGCGTCCGCCGGCGCCGCGGAGGGCACCGCGGGCTGCTGCACCGGTCCGACGCGCGTGCCGAAGAAGGCGTCGAGCACCCGGTCGCTGGCGTTCCCGTCGTCGAGCGGCCCGTACCGCTGGCGGAACTCCTCGAGGCGCTCGCCGTAGCCGGGCCACACGTCGTCCAGCCGGTCGAGCGTGTCGACGAGCTCCTCGTTCGTCCGCACGACCGGGCCGGGGACCTGCGTGTCGTAGTCGAGGTAGAACCCGCGCAGCTCGTCCCGGTACCGCTCCAGGTCGTAGGCGAAGAACACCATCGGCCGCCGCAGCGCCGCGTAGTCGAAGAACAGCGACGAGTAGTCGGTGACCAGCACGTCGGAGGCCGCCATCAGCTCCTGGACGTCGGGGTAGGTGGACGCGTCCACCACGAACGACGAGTCCCGGTACTGCTCGGGCAGCGCGTTGCGGACGAGCTGGTGGTACCGCACCACCAGCACGTACCGGTCGGCCAGCGCCCGCTCGAGCGCGGGCAGGTCGAGCCGCAGCTGCTGGCGCCAGTGCACGCCGCTGCGCTCGTCGTCGCGGAACGTCGGCGCGTACAGGATGATCCGGCGCTCGTCGTCGGCGAGCCCGAGACGCCCCCGCACCTGGGCCGCGCGCTCGTCGGCCCCCGGCCAGGAGAACACGTCGTTGCGCGGGTAGCCGAGCTCGAGCACGGTCCCCTCGAAGCGGAAGGCGCTGCGGAACGCGCGCGTCGCGTAGTCGCTGGCGGACAGCAGCACGTCCCAGTACCCGGTGAGACGGGCCGCGCGCTTGTGGTAGTCGCCGTCGCGCCCGGCCATCTGCTCGACGTCGTGCTGCATCCGCTTGAGCGGCGTGCCGTGCCACGTCTGCAGGAAGCGCGTGCCGCGGCCCTTGCGCAGCTCCGCGGGGAAGTTCTGGTTGTTGACCCAGTACCGCGCCCGCGACGCGACCCACCAGTAGGTCGGCGAGTGCCGCCGGATCTTGCGCGCCCGTGGGTCGGTGAGGCGCAGCGTGGTGTTGCTCGCCCAGACCATCCGCAGGTCGTGCTCCCGCGCGCTCAGGCGCTCGTAGAGGTAGCGCGGCGCGTCGCCGTAGTGCTCGCCGCGGTCGCACTCGAACAGCACGACGTCGGTGCGCGGCAGGACGCGGCCCACCGCGTTGACCACCCGCATGCTGCGGAAGTACCACGGGCTGCGGCGGTACCAGGTCCAGCCGAGCTGCACGAGCTCGTTGTTGCGCACGCGCTCGAACGCGACCCGCGCGTTCCACGAGCGCGCGACGACGCGCTCGATGCGCTCGCAGTTGTGCTGGTCGCGGTGCGCGATGAACTGGTCGGCGCGCCGCACGTGCTCGGGCTCCATCTGCAGGCCCCGCTCGATCGTGGCCCGCACCTCGCGCACGAGGGCGGCCGGGGTCGCCGCGATGGGGCCCGGCAGGGAGGAGTCGAAGTCGATGTGGGGCGCGCGCTTGCGCACCAGCTCCGAGCGGTCGAACTGGAAGAAGAGCACCGGCTTGTGCAGGAACGCGAAGTCCCAGCAGACGCTCGAGAAGTCGGTGATGAGCACGGCGCTCGCCTTGAGCATGCGCTGGACGTCCACGTCGCCCTGCCGGACCACCGAGACCACGTCGGACTCGAAGTGGTGCGCGTACTTGCGCATGTTCGGGTGCAGCAGCAGCTTCACCTGCAGGCCCGCGTCCGTGAGCGCCTCGTGCAGGTCCGGCGAGCGCAGGAAGTCGCGCCAGTTCGCGAAGTAGTCGCTCGCGAGGAACGCCTCCTCCTGCATGAGCGAGTCCCGCCAGGTCGGCATCACGAGCACGGTGCGCTCGCGCTCGACGTCGTCCGCGAACAGCTGGTCGAACCGCGCGAAGCCCGCGACGCTCACCTGGTGGGGGCGGTAGCCGTAGTCCTCGACGACGATGCGCTTCTCGAGGTCGGAGATGGCGACCCAGCGCTCCGTGGGACGCTCCGCGGTGCCCTGCCGCCCGTAGTTGAGCGTCACGTTCTTGTTGGCCGTCGGACCGTGCTGCAGGAACACCCGGACGCCGCGCGCCCAGCGCGCGACGGACCGGTCCCGCGTCGCCAGCAGGTACTCGGCGTGGTGCGAGCCGACGAGCCGGGAGGCGGCCATGGTGTACAGGATGTGCCGGCGCGACCGGGCGAGGACCACGTTGCCGAGGGGCTCGACGCGCGCGCGGTCGGGCGAGGCGGCGTCGATGACGTAGTACGCGCGGCGCCGGGGGTGGTGCGTGCGCAGGTGCCGGAACAGCTGGTAGCCGTTGTCCTGCGCCTTGTAGGGCACCTCGCCCACGAGCCAGATGCGCGTGAACGGCCGGGTCAGGACGAACACCCACCCGAACGGCGCGAGCCGGCGCATCATCCGGTAGTCCGCCGCGTCGAACCGCTCGACCCGGTAGGACACGTTGTGCGCGCGGAACGTCGAGTACGGCACGAGCTGCGTCGTGCGGTCGCCGACGGTGACCGCCACCGAGCGCATCCAGCGACCCCGCCGGCCGCGCGGCGCGCGCACCCGGACCCACCGCTCGTCCGCCGAGCCGGAGCCCACGAGCAGGTGCAGGTCGACGGTCTCCTCGGAGTCGGGCAGCGTCGCGACCTCGGCGAGCGGCAGCCGCGCCCGGACGGCGTACACGAGCCGGCCGTTCTTCGTCTCGCTGAGCGCCGGCACCGGGACGACGTCGGCCCGCGCGCTCACGCGCACGCCGGACTGCCGCCCCGTGGCGACGAGCTGCACCGAGTCGAGCGGCTGGTTGCGCGTCGAGAGCTCGACGTCGACGCCGAGCTCGCCGCCGCTGCGGTGCATGCGGTGGGTGACGATCGCGGGGGCGGCCTGCGGGCGGACGCCGAACACGAGGGACAGCTCCCCCCGGACCGAGTTCTCGAGCCGCACCGGCACGTCGTCGACCGTCGTCGCCAGGCGGCGGAACGGGCGGTGCGTGCGCGCGAAGTGCCCGAGCCGCACGAGGCGGACGGCCCCCTCGTCGTTGCGCAGCACCAGGGCGAGGTCGACGTCGGCGTCCCGCACCCCGAGCTCGCGCCGGATCTTGCGGAGCTTGACGTCGAACGCGAAGCCGGGCGCGGTGGCCGTGCTCGGCACGTCCATCTCGGCGCCGCCCGTGCGCGAGACGAGCCGCAGGGCCGTCGTGGTCCAGGTGCGGGAGGCGTACACGCCCGAGACGACGAGGCGGCCCTCCTGCAGCGTGTAGCGCAGCGCCGCCTTCGGCGGGACGCCCACGAGGCGGCGCACCCGGGTCCGCATGCCACGCGGCAGCGTCCGCAGCACCACCCGGCCGGGGGCCGCGACGACGCGTCGAAGAGTCGATCTTGCCTCAGCCAAGCCCCTGCTCCCGTCCGTCCTGCACCGCCCGCCAGGATAGGCCAACGCCCGCGCCGCCCCGACACCGGGCGCGCCGCCGGGCGGCCCGCGGGTCGCGACGCGCGCCGGTAGCGTGCCACGCATGACGAGGGCCACCGCCGCCGGCGACGCCGCAGCCGCGCGCGAGCCGTACTGGGACAACGCCAAGGCCGTGCTCGTCACGCTCGTCGTCGTGGGGCACGCCGTCCAGCCCGCGGCGGCCGCGGGCGTCGTCGTCGCGGACGTGCTCTACCGCTGGGTCTACCTGTTCCACATGCCCGCCTTCGTGCTGCTCACCGGCATGCTGACGGGCGAGCCGAACCGCCGCCGCGCCGCCCGGCTGCTCACCGGCCTGCTCGTGCCGTACGTGCTGTTCCAGGCGCTGCAGACCGCCGAGCACCACGTGCTGACCGGCGCGGGGCCGCCCGTCCGGCCGCTGGAGCCGCGGTGGACCCTGTGGTTCCTCGTCGCCGTCGTGCTCTGGCGGCTGTCGGCGCCGCTGTGGCAGGCGATGCGGCCGGCGGTCGCGCTGGCCGTCGCCGTCGCGCTGATGGTCGTCGCCGGCCTCGGCCCGGGCGTCGGGCACGTGCTCGCGCTCGACGACGCGCTGGGCTTCCTGCCGTTCTTCGTCGCCGGCCTGCTGCTGCCGCGGTCCGCGCTCGCGTCGCTGGCCGCCCGGCCACGCGTGCGCTGGGCCGCCGCCGTGGTCCTGGTCGCCGCGGCGGCCGGGGTCGCGCTCACCCGCGGCGAGTTCAGCCGGGCGGCGCTGCAGCCGGGGTTCTCCACGCAGTCCCTCGGCACCGACCCGCTGACGGGCTCCGTGCTGCGCCTGCTGCTGCTCGGCGCGAGCGCCGTCGCGGTCGCGGCGGTGCTCGCGCTCGTGCCCTCGGGTGCGCGGCGGTGGACCGGCGTCGGCGCCGCGTCGATGTACGTCTACCTCCTGCACGCGCCGCTGCTGCTGCCCCTGCGGGACGGCCGCTGGGTCGCCGGCACGGCGTTGGCGCTGCTCACGGCGCTCGCGGCGGTGCTGCTCGCGCTCCTGCTCGGCAGCCGCCCGGTGCAGCGGGTGACCCGCTGGGCGGTCGAGCCGCGGTGGGCCGACGCCCTGCTCGCCGGCGACCTGCGGTCAGCGCGACCGGCCCGCCCCGCCGCGCAGGAAGCCCGCACCCCAGCAGACGTGCATGACGACGAGGACCGCGGGGAACCGCCACGCGGCGCGCGCCCGTAGCCCGCGGCCGGCCACGACGGCGGCGACCAGGACGCCCACGAGGTACGCGCCCGGCACCACCAGCGCGGCCAGCAGCGCGGGGACGCCGGCCAGCAGGCCCACGAGGGCGACGACGACGGCGAGGGCCATGGCCGCGACCGCGACCGGCGGCGCGAGGTACCGGGGCGAGGCCGTCGCGGGGTACCGGCTGACGACCTCGCGGCGCCACTGGCCCGTGCGGAAGAACTGCGACGCGAGCGCGCGCCACGAGGAGCGGGGGCGGTACTCGACGCGCAGCCGCGGCGTGAACCAGACGACGCCGCCCGACTCGCGCAGCCGCAGGTTGAGCTCCCAGTCCTGCGCCCGGGTCCAGTGCTCGTCGTACCCGCCGACGCGCGCGAACGTCGCCCGGCGGAACGCGCCGAGGTAGACCGTCTCGCCCTCGCCCTCGACGCCGCCGGTGTGGAAGCGCCCGCCGCCGAGGCCCACGGGGTGCGACATCGCCCGGGCCACCGCCTCCTGCAGGCCGCCGGAGCCGACGGGCACCATCATCCCGCCGACGTTGTCCGCCCCCGTCCGCTCGAGCACCTCGACCGCCGTGCGCACGTAGCCCTGCGGCAGCCGGGCGTGCCCGTCGGTCCGGACGAGGTAGACGCTGGACGGCAGCGCCGCGATCCCGGCGCGCACGGCGAGGTTGAGGCCCTGCGGCGTCAGGCCCGTGGGGTTCGGCACGACGACCACCCGGGGGTCGTGCTGCGCCACCTCGTCCGCCAGCTCGGCCGTCCGGTCCCGGGACGGCCCGACCGCCAGCGCGACGACCAGCGGGCCGGGGTAGTCCTGTTCGAGCACCGACGCGACCGCCTCGCGCAGGTCGCGCTCCTCGTCGCGCACCGCCGCGAAGACGACCACGGCAGGACGGGAACGACTCGCGGGGGGCATCCGCGCAGGATAGGGCACCCCGCGCGCCGGGCGCCGACGCGCAGGGGCGTCCGCCGCCCCGCGCGGGCGGGCGACGGCCGCGGCGCTGTGGTGAACGCCACGTCCCACGGGCCGAGCCGGCCGGCTCGGCGCCTCAAGTCGCCGGGCCCGGGTACCGACGGACAGGACGAACCCCTGGAGGACTCCGTCGTCATGCCGTCCCTCGCTCTGCCCGGCACCCGCACCGCCCGTCTCGTCGCCGCACTCCTCGTCACCGTCACCGCTCTCGCCCTCGTCGCGGCGCCCGCCGAGGCGACGCTCCCCGCCGGCTCGGTGAGCGTCTCGGTCTCGAAGAAGGACTTCATCTCCGGCGACGCCGTCCTGGTCTCGGGGAAGGTCGCCGGAGCGCGCGTGACCACGGCCCGGCTCGAGCGCAAGGTCGGCTCGAGCTGGCGCCGGATCGCGTCGGTGCGCACGTCCAGCACCGGGGTGTACAAGTTCCGCACGGTGCTCACGGGGACCGCCGACGTCCCGCTGCGCGTGCGCGCCGACGCGAGCAGCACGCGCCGCGCCGCGACGTCGGCCGTCCGCACGGTCCCCCACTTCCGTTGCACGCAGTCCGTGTCGCCGACCCGCGGCGTGGCCATGAAGCTGCTCCAGCCGGGTCCCGGTGCGGCGGCGCGCTCGGCCGCGCACCTCAAGGGCGTGCTGTGCGCGACCTCGTCCCGCGCGACCGTCCGGGTGTCGCTGTACCTGCTGGCGCCCGACGACGCGAGCGCCGCGACGCTGCTGCGGACGCTCGAGTACCTGCACCGCGAGCGGAAGGTGACGGTCGCGTTCCTGCTCGAGCGCACCGGGACGGGCGCGATGGACGCCACCGCCCGCCGCCTGCGCTCGTTCGCCCAGGTGACCGTGTGCGACCGCGGCTGCGCCAACGGCTCGGGCACCGACGGCGCGATGCACAACAAGGTCGTGGCGATCAGCGACACCCGCTGGCGCAGCGGGGTCGACCGCGCCGTCGTCCTCAGCTCGGCGAACTGGTCCGACCGCCAGCTCGGCCAGTACTGGCAGACCGTCGTCACGTTCCACCAGGACGACCGCCTGTACGCCGCCCACCTGCACAACTTCGACTACCAGCGCGCGTGCGCCACCGGGTGCCGCACCGCCCTCAAGCCGGTGGTCGACACCGACGCGGGCCGCGGCACGCAGGTCTCCTTCTTCCCGCAGGACGGCGACGACAACGTCGTCGACCTCCTCGACTCGGTCGGCTGCGTCGCGGGCTCGAAGATCGAGGTCGCGATGTACATCGCGTCGCCGAGCCGCTCCCGCGCGATCTCCCGCGCGCTGGCCCGCCTGGTGCACGACGGCTGCAGCGTACGGCTCGTCATGAGCCGGTCCGGCATCTACGCGAACGACGCCGAGGTGCGGCGCACCCTCGCGGCGTCGGGCGCGCGCGCGATGCGCTGCACGGACCTCATGCACGGCAAGTTCCTCGTCATGCGCGACGTGGTCCTCGACGGCCGCCCCGGGCAGACCCTGGTCTCGGACGGCTCGCAGAACTGGACGTTCTCCGGGCTGCGCACCAACGACGACGCGACGTTCGTGCTGTCGACGGCCGGCGCGTCCTCCGTCTCCCGCGCGCGCATCGTGCAGGTCGCGCAGGACTACGTCGACGCCTGGCGGGCCGTCTACGTCCACGGCTCCGACTGCTGAGGGCTGAGCCCTCGGGTCCCGGACGGGCCGTCAGCCGGCGCCGTCAGCCGGCGCGCAGCGGCTCCAGGCCGGCGTCGCGCTGGTGCCGCCACGCCTCCCAGGCGGAGGCGACCATCGACGTTAGGTCGTGCGTCGGCTCCCAGCCGAGGGTCTCCCGCACACGGCGGGCGGTCGCGACGAGCCGCGCCGGGTCGCCCGGGCGGCGCGGGGCGACCTCCGGGGCGGTCGGCAGGCCGGTCACCCGCTCGACGGCCGCGAGGACCTCCAGGACCGACGAGCCGCGCCCGAGGCCCACGTCGAGCACCTCGACGTCGCGGGCGTCCCGGCCGAGGTAGTCCAGGGCCGCGACGTGCGCGGACGCCAGGTCGGCGACGTGCACGTAGTCCCGCACGCAGCTGCCGTCGGGCGTCGGGTAGTCGTCGCCGAAGAGCACCGGCCGACGGCCGCGCTCGAGGTGGTCGAGCACGAGCGTGACCAGGTTGAGCACCGCGGGGTCGCCGAGCTCGGGGACGGCCGCCCCCGCGACGTTGAAGTAGCGCAGCGACAGGTGGCGCAGGCCCCAGGCGCGACCCGCGTCCTGGACCATCCACTCGCCGACGAGCTTCGTGCGCCCGTACGGGTTGATAGGGGCCGCCACGGTCGTCTCGTCGACGACCCCGGACGCCGGCTCGCCGTAGACGGCCGCCGACGAGGAGAACACGAGCCGGTCGCAGCCGGTGCGGCGCGCGGCCTCGAGCACCGTCGCGAGGCCGCCGACGTTCTGGCGGTAGTACCACTCGGGCCGGGCGACGGACTCCCCCACCTGCTTCTTGGCGGCGAGGTGCACGACCGCGGTCGCCCGGCTCTCGCGCAGGACGTCCGCGACGAGCTCGTCGGCGCCCGGCGCCGTCAGGTCGAGCCGGTGCAGCGGCACGCCCGCGACGCGTCCGGCGTCGGACGTCGAGAGGTCGTCGACGACGACGACGTCCTGACCCGACGACGCGAGGGCGCGCACGACGTGCGCCCCGATGTACCCGGCCCCGCCGGTGACCACGATCGACACCGCTCCACCCTAGCCGCGCGCTGATCTGCACAGATCCTTTACGGGCCCGCACCGTCCGCTCCGCCGCTCGCGGTCGGCACGACCGTACGATCCCTGCGTGCCCATCCGCCATGCCGCCCCGACGCGCTCGTCCACCGCCCGGCACTCACGCCGTCCCCGCACCCACGGCGTGGCCCGCGGCACCGCGATCGCGGCCGTCGCCGTGCTCACGTTCGGCGCCGGCACCGCCGCGGCCACGGTGCTGCACCTCGGCGGCAACGTGCGGCACGTCGACGCGCTCGCGCTCACCGGGCCGAAGCCGACGAAGTCCGTCGACCCGGACGACCCGAACGCCGGCGAGGACCTCAACATCCTCGTCATCGGCTCCGACCAGCGCGACGGCGAGAACGGCGACCTCGGCGGCCTGGCGGGGCTGTCGAGCATGCGGTCGGACACCGCGATGGTCATGCACATCTCGGCGGACCGCTCGCGCGTCGACGTCGTGTCGATCCCCCGCGACTCCCTCGTCGACATCCCCTCGTGCACGATGTCGGACGGCACCACGCTCCAGCCGCGCCCGTCCGTGATGTTCAACAGCGCTTTCGCCTACGGGTGGGACTACGGCGGCGACATGGCCTCCGCCGCGGGCTGCACGATCAAGACGGTGCAGCACAACACCGGCATCGCGATCGACCACTTCGTCATCGTCGACTTCGCCGGCTTCAAGGACATGGTGAACGCCATCGACGGCGTGCCGATCTGCATCCCGAACCGCCTGTACTCGAAGAAGGCACGGCTGCACCTGGAGGCGGGCGAGCAGCGCCTCAACGGCAAGACGGCGCTCGCGTTCGCCCGCGCCCGCACCGGCGAGGGCCTGGGCGACGGCTCCGACATCAACCGCATCGGCAACCAGCAGCGCCTCGTCGCGGCGATGGCGAGCGAGGTGCTCTCGTCCAAGGTGCTCACCAACCCGACGAAGCTGCTGCCGTTCCTCGACGCGGCCACCGGCTCGGTCACCGTCGACAAGGGCTTCACGCTCACCGACATGGTCGGCGTCGCCTACAGCATGCGGTCGATCCGCGGTGGCAACATCAGCTTCATGACGATCCCGTGGACGAGCGCGCCCAACGACCGCAACCGGGTCGTCTGGGCGCCCGAGGCCGCGCAGGTCTGGGAGAACATCGCCAACGACCGTCCGATGGACGGCAAGGAGCACGAGCCCACGACGCCGTCCTCGACGCCCACGCCGGGGAGCACGGCCACCTCGAAGCCGTCCAAGCCCACGCCGCAGGCGACGAAGCAGGCGGGTCGCGAGGCGTTCTCCCTCGACGACAAGACGGCTGACTGCAGCTAGTGGCCGACGACGCGAAGCGCACGCCGCCCCCGAGCTTCTCGCCGGAGGGCGGCCGCGCCCGCCCGGGCTCCGGCGCGGACACCCCCATCGTCGTCGGCCGCGACGAGGCGCCGGCGCGCCCGCCGCGGCGCAGCGCGTCGTCGGCGGGCCCTCGGGCCGGCGGTG
>NZ_HE978588.1:2001658-2016035 GCF_000312005.1 Cellulomonas massiliensis JC225 | reverse complement strand
CCGCGCCGCAGGCCCGGGCGGGTCGGGCACGCCGCCCACCGGCCCCGCCCCGGCGGCTCGCTCGCGGCGGCGGCGTCGCCGCACGGTGGCCGTCGTGGTCGTGCTGGCGCTCCTCGTGGCGATCCTGGCGTGGCCCGTCGGCCTCGTGGTGTGGGCCAACGGCAAGATCCGGCACACGGAGGCGCTCTCCGGCGCCGCGGGCACGCCCGGGACGACCTACCTGCTCACCGGCTCGGACGCGCGCGGCGACGGCGCGGTCAAGGACGACGGGACGAAGGGCGCCCGCACCGACTCGATCCTGGTCCTGCACGTGCCCGAGAGCGGGCCGACGGCGCTGATCTCGATCCCGCGTGACACCTACGTCGAGGACATCCCGGGCCACGGTCCCGGGAAGATCAACGCCGCGTTCGCCTACGGCGGCGCACCGCTGCTGGTCGAGACCGTGGAGCAGATCACCGGACTCACCGTCGACCACTACGCCGAGGTCGGCATGGCCGGCGTGCGGGACCTCGTCGACGCCGTCGGCGGCGTGCGCCTGTGCTACGACCGCACGGTCAAGGACCGCGACTCCAAGCTCCGGTGGAAGGCGGGCTGCCACGTCGCCGACGGCAAGACGGCGCTCGCGTTCTCCCGGATGCGCAAGTCCGACCCCCTCGGCGACATCGGCCGCGCGCAGCGCCAGCGGCAGGTCATCGCCCGGCTGGCCGGGGCGATCGAGCCCCGCTCGCTCGTGCTCCAGCCCGCCAAGCAGGTGGCGCTCGTGGACGCCGGCACCGCGGCGCTGACGGTCGACGAGAGCAGCGGCATCTTCGACCTCGGCCGCCTGGCGCTCGCGTTCAAGGCGGCGAACGGCGACGGCGGCGTGACCGGCACGCCCCCGATCGCGTCGCTCGACTACCGGCCGGGCGGGGTCGGCTCCACGGTGCTGCTCGACCCGGACGAGGTCGGCGGCTTCTGGAAGGCCGTCCGCGACGGCACGCTCGAGCCCGGGGACGTGGGCGGCGTCCACTGACGCGTCCGGCCGGGTGACGGGGAGCGCGTCGCGCTGCCGTCAGGAGGCGTGCGGCCGCCAGGCGCTCTCCAGCAGGCGCGGGCCGCGGTTGACCCGGTCGAGGACGAGCGCGTCGCGCAGCCGCTCCAGCCCGGCCTGGGTCGCCCGCCGCAGCCGCGGGCCCCAGCGGACCTCGACGAAGCGGTGCAGCGCCCACGCGGCCACCAGCGCCGCGGCGGTCGCGACGGTCACGGCGCCCCACGCGCCGATGCGGTCCACCAGCAGGTCGACCAGGTACAGGCCCCAGTACTGGTGGACGAGGTACAGCGGGTAGGTGAGCGCGCCGAGCCACGTGAGCCACGCCAGCCGCACGTCCGCGAGCCGCGTGAGGGCCAGCAGCGCGACGACGGCGACGCAGGCGACGACGGCGACGCCGAGGGCGACGGCGGAGAACGTGTAGCCGGTCTCGTGCTCGAGGCGCGCGGCCCGGTCCGCCGCGACGAGGTGCACGGACAGCGCGGTGCTGCCGAGGACGGCGAGCCACGGCACGAGCCGGTGGCCCTCGCGGTGCAGCACGTACAGCGCCATGCCGGCCGCGAACAGGGGCGCCTTGTCCGACACCAGCCAGTGCGCGGCGGTGTCCCAGCCGGCCTGCTGCACCGCGAGGCCCGCGAGCGGCCACAGGAAGCAGAACGCGAGGACGCGGCGGGTCGTGATGCCCGCGAGCGCCAGCAGCGCGACCAGGAGGTAGAACCGCAGCTCGGTCCACAGCGTCCAGTAGACGCCGTCGACGTGCTTCACCCCGAGGCCGCTCTGCAGCATCGTGAGGTTGACCAGCACCTGCTCGCCCGTGACGCGCTTGCCCTGCGGCCACACCAGCAGCAGGAGCAGGCCGGTGGCCACGACCGCGACCCAGTACGCCGGGTAGATCCGCCCGACGCGCGACGCCACGAACTGCGCGGTGGGCCGCCCCCACGCCGTCATGAGGACGACGAAGCCGGAGATGACGAAGAACAGCTCCGGGCCGAGCGAGCCGTAGGCCGTCCACGCCCCGACGCCGCCCAGCAGCTCGTGCATGCGGCCGTCCCACGGGCTCGTCCGGCGGGACGTGAAGTGGAACAGCACCACGGCCATCGCGGCGACGAACCGCAGGCCGTCCAGCGCCGCGAGCCGCGCCCCGGCGCGCACGGCCGTCGGCGTCCCGTCGGCGGGTCGACCGGGACCACGGCCCTCGGGACCGGCGACCTCGGCGGGTCCGGCGGCGCCGTCGGGGCGCCCCGTGCCGGCGCGCGCGGGCGCGCGGACGGTGGTCCCGGTGGCGGTGGTCATCCCCTCGACGCTAGGGCAGGGCGCGCCGGGCCGCGGCCCGGGAGCGCACCCGGGGGACGATCCTCACGCCGTCTTCACAGGCGGCGCCCGCGCGCGTCAGGCGGTGAACCCCGTCGCGGGGCGTCCGGACGCCTGCGCCCGCAGCCGCTCCCCCTTGGCGTCGGCCTGCTCGCGCAGCCCGTCCTGGAAGTCCGCCATCGCGGCGCGCAGGGCCGCCGCGCGCTCGTCGGTGCCGCTCGCGAGGATCCGGACCGCCAGCAGCCCGGCGTTGCGCGCACCGCCCACCGAGACGGTGGCGACCGGCACGCCCGCCGGCATCTGCACGATGGACAGCAGGGAGTCGAGGCCGTCGAGGTGGGCCAGCGGGACCGGCACCCCGACCACCGGCAGCGTCGTCACGGCCGCGAGCATCCCCGGCAGGTGGGCCGCTCCCCCGGCGCCGGCCACGACCACCCGCAGTCCCCGTCCCGCGGCCTCCCGGCCGTACGCGACCATCTTCTCCGGCTGACGGTGCGCGGAGACGACGTCCACCTCGACCGGCACGCGGAACTCGGCGAGCGCCTCGGCGGCCGCCCTCATCACGGGCCAGTCCGAGTCCGAGCCCATGACGATCCCGACCACCGGCTGCTCTGTCATCGTGTCCTCCGTCGGCGGGGCCGCGCGGCCCCTCGTCGTCGTCCGGCTCGTCGTCGTCCGGCTGGTGGTGCCTCAGCCCTCGCCGCGCAGCACCGCGGCTGCCGCGAGCGCCCGGCGGCGCACGTCGTCGAGGTCGTCCCCGCTCACGTTGACGTGGCCGAGCTTGCGGCCGGGACGCACGTCCTTGCCGTACAGGTGCACCTTGGCGCCCGGGTCCAGGCGCGCGACGTCGGCCAGCGCGTCCGTGAGGTCGGGCAGCGCGCTGCCGAGGACGTTCGCCATGACCGTCCAGCGGGCGCGCGGGGCGGTGTCGCCGAGCGGCAGGTCCAGCACGGCCCGCAGGTGCTGCTCGAACTGGCTGGTCACGGCGCCGTCGATGGTCCAGTGGCCGCTGTTGTGCGGGCGCATCGCGAGCTCGTTGACGAGCACCCGGCTCGGGCCGCCGTCGGGGTCGGCGACCTCGAACAGCTCCACCGCCAGCACGCCCGTCACGCCGAGGCCCTCGGCGACGTGGGTCGCCACCTGCGCCGCGAGCGCCCCGGTGGCCGGCGAGAGGTCGGGGGCGGGCGCGACGACCTCGGCGCAGACGCCGTCGCGCTGGACCGACTCGACGACGGGCCACGCGCGCACCTCGCCGGACGGCCGGCGCGCGACGACCGCCGCGAGCTCGCGCACGAACGGCACGCGCTCCTCGGCGAGCAGCGGCGGCCCGCCGTCTCGCGCCGCGGCGAACCAGTCGGCGACCTCGTCCGGGGACGAGACGACGCGCACGCCCTTGCCGTCGTAGCCGCCGCGGGACGTCTTCACGACCGCCGTGCCGTCCCCCTCGGCGAGGAAGCGCGCAAGGTCGTCGGGCCCGTCCAGCGGCGCCCACCGCGGGCAGGGGACGCCGAGCTCGGTGAGCCGGCGCCGCATGACGATCTTGTCCTGCGCGTGCACGAGCGCAGCGGCGCCCGGCTGCACGGAGACGCCGTGACCGGCCAGGTCGTCCAGCAGGTCGTTCGGGACGTGCTCGTGCTCGAAGGTCAGCACGTCCGCGCCGGCCACGAGGGCGCGGACCGCGTCCGGGTCGGACGCCTCACCCACCGGGCTGTCGACCACCACCTGGGCCGCCGACGACGTCGGCGACTCGACCAGCACGCGCAGGTGCAGGCCCAGGGCGGTCGCCGCCGGGGACATCATGCGGGCGAGCTGCCCGCCGCCGACCACGGCCACGACCGGTGCTGTCACGGCACGCGAGCCTAGCCGAGCCCGGCGGGCCCGCCCGTCGGGGCCCGGCGGGCGGACCACCGGCCCGGGCGGGTGCCAGGACCGGCGGCTATCCTCGGCGGAGCGCGACGCACCGGCGGCGACCCACCCCCGCACCCGCCCCGGCCGCGCCCACGGCGCAGGAGGAGCGCGATGAGCACCACGGACGAGCAGTCCGAGCACGCCGCCACGGCGGCCGCCGGCCCCGCGCCGCAGCCCGTCGCCGGGGCGGCGATCCGCGCCGCCACGCTCCGCGAGCGCGCCTACGAGATCGCGCGCTTCCTCTCGGTCGGCGGCGTCGCGTTCGTCGTCGACATGGGGCTGTTCAACCTGCTCCGGTTCGGCCCCGGGCACCTGCTGGAGCACAAGGTCCTCACGGCGAAGATCATCGCGCTGGTCGCCGCCACGCTCGTCTCGTGGGTCGGCAACCGGCTCTGGACGTTCGCCGACCACCGCACGACCCGGCACGGGCGCGAGCTCGTCGTCTTCGCCGCGATCAACCTCGTCGGCGCCGCGGTGCCCGTGCTGACGCTGGCGTTCTCGCACTACGTGCTGGACCTGACCTCCCCGCTGGCGGACAACGCCGCGACGGTGGTCGGCATCGCCATCGGGACGGTGCTGCGCTACGTCGGCTACAAGCGCTGGGTGTTCACGGGTCACCCGGCCTGAGGGCCCGGCGCGGCGTCAGGGCACGTCCGCCTGGACGACGACGCCCTCGCCGCGCGCCGTCAGCGCGCCGTCGGCCGCCGGCACGAACGCCGCCTGGCCGCGCTCGAGCGTGAGCCGCTCGCCCTCCGACGTCTCGAGCGTGACCTCGCCCTCCAGGCAGACGGCGATCCGGGGACCGCGGCCGGGCACGCGCGTCGAGGCGTCCGCCGCGACCTGAGTGACGGACAGCTCGAAGTCGTCGACGGGTGCGTAGTAGATCCGGCTCGCGGTGAACACGTGCTCCGGGGCGATGCGGATCGGCGGCGCCGCGACGCAGTCGACGTTCGCCAGCAGCTCCTCGACGTCGATGTGCTTGCTCGTCAGGCCCGCGCGCAGGACGTTGTCCGAGCTCGCCATGATCTCGACGCCCAGGCCCGAGAGGTAGGCGTGGACCGTGCCGGCGGGGACGAAGACCGCCTCGCCCGGCTGCAGCGTGACGGGGTTGAGCAGCACCGACGTCACCGCGCCGGGGTCGCCCGGGTAGGCGGCCGCGAGCTTCATCACCCACCGGTCGGTGCGCGGGGACGGCGAGCCGCTCGCGAGCCGCTGGGCGCAGGCGTCGGCGAACTTCACGAGGTCCGCCTCGCCCGGCCGGGTGTCGGGGGCCAGCAGCCACTCGAACGCCGTCCGGACGCCGGTGGAGGTCGGGTCCGCGACGAGCATGGCGCGCAGGTCGGCGGCCAGCGGCGCGTCCAGGCCCTCGAGGAGCTCCGCCGCGCGACGGGGCGCGCGGAACCCGACGAGCGCCTCGAACCGGGTGAGCGCGTACGCCAGCTCCGGCTTGTGGTTGCGGTCCCGGTAGCTGCGCTCGGGGGCGTCGACGGCGATGCCGGCGGCGTCCTCGCGGTCGTAGCCGGCGGAGGCGCGCTCACGGCTCGGGTGCACCTGCAGCGACAGCGGGGACGACGCCGCGATGAGCTTGAGCAGGTACGGCAGCTCGCCGCCGAACCGCGCCGCCACGTCCTGCCCCAGCGCACCGATCGGGTCGGCCGCGACCACGTCCCGCAGGCTGCGCGGGCCGTCGGGCGTCTCGACGGTGGCCGGCGCGCCCGCGTGCGCGCCGAACCACGCCTCGGCGACGGGCCGCCCGTCGGGGACGAACGCCAGCGCCTCGGGGATCGACGTCGTCGAGCCCCAGGCGTAGTGCTGCAGGGCCTGGGTCAGCCTGAACACGCGGGTCCTTCCGTCGCACGTGCAGTCGGTGCACCCACTGTGCGGCACGCCGCGCCCCCGCGGGAGCGGTTCGTCCGGTTTTCGCCCGATTCCCGGGTGTGACGTTCGTCGGCGTCCAGCGTAGCCACGTCACCACCGCCGGCGGTCGGGCCGCGCGGTCACGACCGCGCCGACGGGGAGCACCACGTCGGGCCGCAGGGACGCCGGCACGCCGGAGAGGAACAGCGCGAACACGGCCGGCCGCCGCTGCGCGAGCTCCAGCCGGCCGCCGTCGGCGGAGGCGAGGTCGCGCGCGAGCGCCAGCCCGAGGCCGGTGCCCCGGCCGGACGTCACGGAGCGCTCGAAGATCCGCGGCGCCAGCTCGTCCGGCACGCCGGCGCCCTCGTCGGCGACCTCGACGACGACGGTGCGCGCCGGACCGCCCGGCCGGGCCCGCACCGTCGTGGTGCCCGCACCGTGCTTGAGCGAGTTCTCGATGAGGGTGGCGAGCACCTGCGCGAGCGCGCCGGGCGTCGCGAGCACCTGGACGTAGGGGTCGACGTCGACGACGAGCCGCCGGCCCACCGCCTCGAACGTCGGCGCCCACTCCTCCTCCTGCTGGTGGACGACCTCGTGCAGCACGAGCGCCTCCGTCGTGCCGCCCTGCGCCTTGCGGGAGCTCGCCAGCAGGTCGTCGACGACGTTGACGAGCCGCTCGACCTGCTCCAGCGAGATCCGGGCCTCCTCCCGGATCTCCGGGTCGTCGCTCGCCGCCATGATCTCCTCGAGCCGCATCGACAGCGCCGTCAGCGGCGTGCGCAGCTGGTGCGACGCGTCGGCGGCGAACTGCCGCTCGGCGGCCAGGCGCCCGGCCATGCGGTCGGCGCTGCGCGCCAGCTCGGCGGCGACGAGGTCGATCTCCTCCACGCCGGACGGCTCGAGCCGTGGGCGCACCTGGCCCGCGCCCAGCTGCTCCGCCGACGCCGCGAGGTAGACCAGGGGCGCCGCGAGCCGGTTCGCCATCCAGATGGCCATGCCGATGCCCGCGGCGAAGGCCACGACGGCGGCGGCGACGACGAGCGCGATGACGCGCGCGCTCTTCCAGAACACGTCCCAGAACGACGCCGTGACGAGCACGACGGCCCCCGCGTCCGACGTCGCGCGCACGGGGATCGTGCGCCCGTCGACCGGTGCGCCGGCGGAGTACAGCGTGCCGTCCGGGGCGCGGACGATCACCTGCGCGGGGACCTGCCCCTCGGTGCCGGTGTACCGCTCGAGCATGCGGTCGTTGAGCTCCGCGCCCGTGCCGATCCGGAAGTCGATGGCGCGCGCCGCCGAGTCCGCGCGGATCTGCAGCTGCTGCATCTCGTTCTCACGGACGAGCTGCGCGCCGAGGAACGCGAGGGGGAAGCCGAGCAGGACGACCGCGACGGTGACCGCCGCGATCGTCGCCTGCAGGACGCGGCGGCGCACGGTCAGGCCCGGTCGGCCGCGCCGTGGTCGCCCGTCTCGAACCGGAAGCCCATGCCCCGCACCGTGGTGATGTACCGCGGCGCGTTCGCGTCGTCGCCGAGCTTGCGGCGCAGCCACGACACGTGCATGTCCAGCGTCTTCGTCGAGCCGGTCGGGTCGCTGTCCCAGACCTCGCGCATGAGGGTCTCGCGGGCCACGACGTTGCCCGCGCTGCCGACCAGCACCCGCAGCAGGTCGAACTCCTTGGCGGTGAGGTGCAGCTCGCGCTCGCCCTGGAACGCCCGGTGGGCCGCCACGTCGATGCGGACGTTCTGCGCGTGCAGCTCGTCCTCGTCCGTCGGCTCGCCCACCGTGCGGCGCAGCAGCGCCCGGACACGGGCGAGCAGCTCCGCGAGCCGGAAGGGCTTCGTGACGTAGTCGTCCGCGCCCGCGTCGAGGCCCACGACGAGGTCCACCTCGTCGGCGCGAGCGGTGAGCACGAGGACCGGCGTCGTCAGGCCCTGGTTGCGGATCGCGCGGGCGACGTCGAGCCCGTCCATGTCCGGCAGACCGAGGTCGAGGACGACGAGGTCCGCGGAGGCCGCTCCGTCGATCGCGCCTTGACCCGTTCCTTGCACGCGCACGTCGTAGCCTTCACGACCGAGCGCGCGAGCCAAAGGTTCGGCAATGGCGGGATCGTCCTCGGCCAGCAGCACCTGGGTCATTCGCTCATGTTAGGTCACGAAACCCTCCCCCTCGCCAGCACCACGACGACATGCGCGTCACATCGGTGCTGCTCCCGCGGTCGCACGCCGGCGCGGCCCGCGTCCACCCGTGGGCGCACGCGGCGCACGCCGCGGGCCGCCTAGGCTCCTCGTGTGGGACGCAGCGACCGGGTGGTGGCGTGGGAGGAGGCGCACCGGTTCGGTGTCGACGTCTCCCTCACCGTCGTCGTGGCGCTGCTGTTCGGCGTCATCAGCGCGAGCACGGCCGCGTACGGGACCACCCCCGAGGGGCTGACGGCGCTGCTCGCGGTCGCGGTGCTCGCCCCGCTCGCCTGGCGCCGCACGCGGCCGAACGCGAGCGCGGTCGCGGTCTACTCCCTCAGCCTCGTCGAGATGGTCGTGCTCGGGACCATCTCCCCCGCGATGGTGCTCGCGGTGCTGTTCTCCCTGTACTCCGTCACGGTGCACGGCCGCCGGTGGGCGCACCGCACCGCGATCGTCGGGGCCCTCGTCGGCTCGGCCCTCTCGCTGGGCCCCGGGCTGGGGATCAGGGACCTGTCGCAGTACGTCGCCGCGTGGATGTTCATGGCCGCGGTCGCCCTCGCCACCTGGGCGTTCGGGCTCGTGCGCCGCTCGCGCCGGGAGACCATCGAGGCGCTCGTCGACCGCGCGCACCGGCTCGAGGTGGAGCGCGACCAGCAGGCCCGCATCGCGACCGCGGCCGAGCGCGCGCGCATCGCCCGCGAGATGCACGACATCGTCGCCCACTCCCTCACCGTGATGATCGCCCAGGCCGACGGCGGCCGGTACGCGGGCGCGACGGACCCGGGCGCCGCCACGAGGGCGCTGGAGACGATCGGCGAGACGGGCCGCGCGGCGCTGGCCGACATGCGCCGCCTGCTCGGCGTCCTGCGCACCGAGACCGGCGCCGACGGCGAGGCGCCGGCGACGGCACCGCAGCCCGCGGCCGCGGACGTCGGCGCGCTCGTCGACCAGATGCGCGACGCCGGCATGCGCGTCTCGCTCGTCCGCCTCGGTGAGCCGCGCGCGCTCCCGCCCGGCATGGGCGCGACCGTGTTCCGGATCACGCAGGAGGCGCTCACCAACGTGCTCAAGCACGCCGGCCCGGACCCCGAGGTCACCGTCATGCTGCAGTGGCTGCCCGCGTCCGTCGTCCTGGAGATCACGGACGACGGCCGCGGCGCGTCCGCCGACAGCGACGGGCTCGGGCAGGGCCTGCTCGGGATGGGCGAGCGCGCGACCATGTTCGGCGGGACCGTCACCGCGGGGCCGCGCCCCGGCGGCGGCTTCCGGGTGCGCGCCACCCTGCCGACGCCGAGCGACCGCCCGGCGGCCGCCGTGCTGCTCGCGCCGGGGCCCCTGCGCGGGCCCGACACCGACGACACCCCGCGAGGGACCGACCAGGAGGACCGATGACCGAGGCAGGGGCAGGCGTCGTGCGCGTCGCGCTCGTCGACGACCAGCAGCTCGTGCGCGCGGGGTTCCGGATGGTCATCGACTCCCAGCCCGACCTCGAGGTCGTCCTCGAGGCCGGGGACGGCGCCGAGGCGGTCCGTGCCCTCGAGCCCGCGTTCGGGCGTCCGCAGCCGGACGTCGTCCTCATGGACGTCCGGATGCCCACGATGGACGGTCTGGAGGCGACCGCACGCATCGTCGAGCGCGGCACGGCCGAGCACCCGGCACCCAAGGTGGTCGTCCTGACGACGTTCGACCTGGACGAGTACGTGCTCTCGGCGATCCGTGCCGGCGCCAGCGGGTTCCTGCTCAAGGACGCGCCGCCGGAGGAGATGCTCGCGGCGATCCGGACGGTGCACCACGGCGACGCGGTCATCGCGCCGTCCAGCACCCGGCGGCTGCTCGAGCACCTCGTCCAGGTGCTGCCGCCGGACGAGCCCGACGCGCCGCCGAGCCCCGCGCGCACGGCCGTCGCCGAGCTGACGGACCGCGAGCGCGAGGTGCTCGTCCTCATGGCCCGCGGCCGCTCCAACACCGAGATCGGGCAGGACCTCTTCGTCGCCGAGGCGACCGTCAAGACGCACGTGGGCCGGATCCTGGCCAAGCTGGGCGCGCGCGACCGCGTGCAGGCCGTCGTCGTCGCGTACGAGACCGGCCTCGTGCGGCCCGGGTCCTGACGCCGCGCCGTCCCGCCCGCCCGGTCCACCCGCAGGTCATCCCGCCGCCGGCGCCCTCCCCCCACGGGTGGACACGGCGCCCGCGCGGACCCGCCCCGGGGGCGACGCCCGCGCCGAGGCCGCCGACCTAGTGTCGTGGCGACACGAGGACGAGCGCCCTGCGGCGGCCGCCTCGGTCTTCCGAACCCGAGGGGAGCAGGACCTGTGCAGACCACCGACCGTCCGGCCGTGAGCGCTCGCGCGCTCACCAAGGTCTACGGCCACGGCGCCGCCGAGGTGCGGGCGCTCGACGGCGTCGACGTCGACTTCGCCGCCGGCGCCTTCACCGCGATCATGGGGCCGTCCGGCTCCGGCAAGTCGACGCTGCTGCACTTGCTCGCGGGCCTCGACCAGGCCACGTCCGGCACGGTCCACCTGGGCGAGACGAACCTGACGACGCTCGACGACGACGCGATGACCCGGCTGCGCCGCGACCGGCTCGGCTTCGTCTTCCAGTCGTTCAACCTGCTGCCGATGTTCACGGCCGAGCAGAACGTCCTGCTCCCCCTGGACCTGGCCGGCACGAAGCCGGACCGCGCGTGGTTCGACACGCTCGTCGGCACGCTGGGCCTCGGGGAGCGGCTCACGCACCGCCCGTCGGAGCTGTCGGGCGGCCAGCAGCAGCGCGTCGCGATCGCGCGGGCGCTCATCGCGAAGCCGGAGGTCGTCTTCGCGGACGAGCCCACCGGCAACCTCGACTCGCGCAGCGGGGCGGAGGTGCTGAGCTTCCTGCGCCGCTCCGTGCGCGAGCTCGGCCGCACCGTCGTCATGGTCACGCACGACCCGACCGCGGCCGCGTACGCCGACCGGGTCGTGCTCATCGCGGACGGCCGCATCGCGGGCGACATCCAGGACCCGACCCCCGAGTCCGTGCTCGCGGGCCTCGAGGCCCTGCGCACGCTCGAGGGCCCCGCGGGCACCGCGCTGGTGGGTGCCTGATGCTCCGGCTCACCCTCGCCCAGATGCGACGCAGCCTCGGACGGCTCGTCGCCGCGGGCATCGCGATCGCCATCGGCACCGCGTTCGTCGCGGCCACGCTGCTGGCGGGCAACGTGCTCACGCGCACCGGCTACGACGCCGTGACGCTCCAGTTCGGCCAGGCGGACCTGGTCGCGCAGGGGCCGATCGACGACGCCACGCTGACGAAGGCGCGCGCCGTCCCCGGCGTGCAGGCCGCCGAGCCGCTCACGACCGGCGGCGTCTACCTCACCGCCGGCAACCGCTCGTCGTACGAGATGGTGCTGGGCGTCGCCGCCGACGAGCGGCTGCGCTCGGTCGGCGTCTCGAACGGCCGCACGCCGTCCGCCCACGACGAGATCGCCCTCGCGCCCACGACCGCCGAGCGGCTCGGCGTCGCGGTGGGCGACACCGTCAGCGCCTCCTACTCCGTCCCGCCGGCCGACCCGGACGCGGTCGACGCCCAGTGGGAGGAGAAGACCGCCGCGCTGCGCGTCGTCGGCCTGGTCGACGACCCGGACGGCGCGTGGCGCCAGTACGGCGGCGTCGGCCTCGCCACGACCGAGGACATCCGGGCGTGGAGCGCCGCCGGCCCCGACGACCCGATCGCGACGACGCTGCTCGTCGCGACGGCCGACGGCTCGGAGCAGACGCGCGAGGCGCTCGCGACGGCGCTGCCCGACACCACGGTGCTCACCAAGGACGAGGCCGCGGCCCGCACCATCTCCGAGTTCTCGCAGGCGGGCAACGTGCTCGTGACCGTCGTCCTCGGCTTCGCCGCCGTCGCGCTGCTCGTCGCGGCGCTCGTCATCGCCAACACGTTCCAGGTGCTCGTCGCCCAGCGCACCCGCACGCTCGCGCTGCTGCGGTGCGTCGGCGCGCTGCGCGGTCAGGTGCGGCGCTCCGTCGTGGTCGAGGCCGCGATCCTCGGGTTCGGCGCCTCGGCCGTCGGCCTGCTGACCGGCTCGGCGCTCGCCCAGGTGGCGCTGGCCGTGCTCAACCGCTCCGAGATCCAGGCCCCGCTGCCGGCGACCATCACGCTGACGTGGGCGGCCGTGCTCGTGCCGCTCGTCGTCGGCACCCTCGTCACCGTCCTCGCCTCCCTCGTGCCGGCCCGCGCCGCCACGCGGGTCTCGCCGGTCGAGGCCCTGCGCCCCGCCGACGCGCCCGAGGCGTCGAGCCGGGCCGGGCGCGTGCGGCTCGTCCTCAGCCTCCTGCTCGCCGTGGGCGGCGGGCTCGCGCTGCTGGGCACGGCGCTCGGCGCGGCGACGGGAGCGGCCGACCCGATGGTCTGGCTGGGTCTCGGCGTCCTGTCGGGAGCGACCTCGTTCGTCGGCGTGCTCATCGGCGCCGTCCTGTGGGTCCCGGCGGTCGTCCGGGTCGCGGGCGGGCTGCTGCAGCGCGCGGGCAGCACCGCGCGGCTCGCCGCCGCCAACACCGTGCGCAACCCGCGCCGGACCGCGGCCACGAGCACCGCGCTGCTCATCGGCGTGACGCTCGTCGCGATGATGAGCACGGGCGCGGCCACGGCCCGCACGTCGCTCAGCCGCGAGCTGTCCGACCGGTACGCGGTCGACGTGCAGCTCTCGTCGTACGGCGAGCCGGTCGACGCGGCCGCCATGGACGCCGCCCGGGCCGCGGTCGCCGGCGTGGAGGGCGTCCGCGAGGTGCAGCCGGTCCGCACGGTGCAGCTGCTGGCCGGCGAGCGCCAGCTCGAGGTGGTGACGATGCCCGACCCGCGGACGCTGGTCCGGGACGAGCGCACCATCTCCGGGCTGAGCGAGGGCCGGCTCGTGCTGCCCTCCTCCGCGTCGGTCGTCGCGCGGAACGACACGCCGCTGACCACGACGGACGGCACGCCCGTGCGCGTGACCACGGCGGCCAGCAACCTCGGGGGCTCGTCGGCGCTCGCCGACACCGTGACGTTCGACGCGATCGACCCCGACGCGCCGGTGAGCGGCCTGTGGGTCCGGCTCGACGACGGCGTGAACGCGGCCAACGTGTCGCGGGACATCCAGGACGTCCTGCCGAGCGGCGCGCCCCTCGGGGTCGAGAGCGCGGCGGCGGAGCGGCAGGGCTACGAGCAGGTCATCGACACGATGCTCGCGGTCGTCGTCGGGCTGCTCGCGGTGGCCGTGGTCATCGCCCTCGTCGGCGTGACGAACACGCTGTCGCTGTCCGTCATCGAGCGGCAGCGGGAGTCGGCGACGCTGCGGGCCATCGGCCTGACCCGCCGGCAGCTGCGGTCGTCCCTCGCGGTCGAGGGCGCGCTGATCACCGGCGTGGGCGCGGCGCTCGGCGTGGTGCTGGGGCTGGCGTACGGCTGGGCCGGCGCCGCGACGGTGTTCGGCAGCGCCGGGCACCTGCACCTCGACGTCCCGTGGCGCGACCTGACGATCGTCCTGGCCGTCGCCCTCCTCGCCGGCCTCGCCGCCTCGGTGCTGCCGGCGCGACGGGCGACGCGCACCTCCCCCGTGGCCGCTCTCGCGGTCGACTGACGGGCACGACGGTGCGCCGGAGGGGGCGCACCGCCGGGCCGAGGCCGTGCCCCGGGTTGTGGACTCGTCTGCAGGTCCACAACCCGGGGCACCTGCGCGTCCCGGGGCGCGCGTGCCGCCGCAGGCTCGGGCGGTGCTCTTCTCCGCCCTCGTGCACGACCCCGCCCGCGGCCCCGGTCACCGGCCGGTCGACCTGGAGGTCGACGAGGGCGTCACGCTCGGCGGCGCACGCGCCCTGCTCGCCGCGCTCACCGGGGACCCGGCCTGGGCCGACGCGCGCGTCGCGGTGACGTGCGGCGAGCGCGGGCTCGACGGCACGCACGTCGCCGGCACGCCGCCCTGGGTCCACGGCAGCGTCCTCGTCGCGGGTCCGTCGCAGCCCGACCCGGAGGAGGAGGCCGCCCGCGCGGCGTGGCACGTCGCCGTCACCGCGGGCCCGGGCGCGGGAGGCGTCGCGGCCCTCGACGACCGGCTGGTCGTCGTGCCGGC
>NZ_HE978588.1:1981451-1999213 GCF_000312005.1 Cellulomonas massiliensis JC225 | reverse complement strand
CGTCGCGGCGCGTCGGCTGCTCGTCCTGGACGGGCGGGACCCGGCGTCGGCGCAGCTTCTGGGGGCCGACGCGGCGCGGGCCGCCGATCCCGGGGCCCCACCGGGCCGCGGCGTGCTCGTCCAGCGCGGTCGGGTCGAGCCGGTGCAGGTGTTCGACGCGCCGTCCGGGCGCCTGCCGGGCTAGGGCCGACGGGAGCCGGCTCCCCTGTGCGGGCTCAGCCGGCCGTCGGGTCGCCGGGCTCCGCGGGGACCGTCGCGGCGACCACGGAGGGCAGGAGGAGGCCGACGCCGACGACGAGCGCCACCAGCAGCACCACCACCGCCCAGACGCTCACCTGGGAGGACAGCCAGCCGACGGAGAGCACGACGAGCAGGACCTGCCAGACCATGACGAGCGAGCGCGCCCAGCGCCGCCCGCGCCAGAGCCCGCGCGCGGCGAGCGCGAGGAGCGCCGCGACGCCGAGTGCGAAGACGGCGAGGAACGTCGATGCTCCCGGCAGCTGCGCGCGACCCGATACCACATCCGTGAGCCACGCCACGCCAAGCCCGGCGAAGGCCGCGGCCTCCAGGACGGCGAGCGCGCAGACCGCGACGAGGGGGGCGGGGCGTCGAGGGTTCACCCGGCTGAGCCTAGGAGATGTGTCCGGGACGTCGGGCTTCTCCGTCTCCGACGCCGCGACCTGCGACTTCACCCGCGACCAGCGCGCTCGCCGCTGACCTGGACATTCGTCAGGCAGTGTGACGGCGGCCACGGCGCCGCGCCGCACAGCGGGCTCTCAGCGGGCGCTCGAGTGTGATCAACGCCTCAGCCGTTACCCCATCGAAACCTCTTCGTAACCCTTGTGCGTGGCCCGGCGAGGGTGTGAGGCTTGATCCAGCACGTCCCCCACCCCACAGATCACACGTGGTCACGCACGCCCGCAGACCCGGGCGCGGACCGGCGTGTGCCAAGGAGCGAAGCACATGGATTGGCGCCACCGCGCAGCATGCCTCGACGAGGACCCGGAGCTGTTCTTCCCGATCGGCAACACGGGCCCGGCGCTGCTGCAGATCGACGAGGCGAAGGCCGTCTGCCGCCGCTGCGACGTCGTCGACACCTGCCTCAAGTGGGCGATCGAGACCGGTCAGGACGCCGGCGTCTGGGGCGGCATGTCCGAGGACGAGCGTCGCGCCCTCAAGCGCCGCACCGCCCGCCAGCGCCGCGCGAGCTGACCTGCTCGCACCGCTCGGGCACACCCCGCAGCACGGGCTGACGACCCGCGACCACGTCACCGACGGACCGGACCGCCTCGCCGCGGCCGGTCCGTCGTCATGTCCGCCCTCGCTCGCGATGCCCGCTCCAGCGGCGAGGGACCGGTCAGAACGCGCCGCCGCCGTCGCGCAGCGAGGCGAGGCGCGCCTCGACGACGACGAGCGTCCCGCCCCCCTCGCGCCCGCGCCACTCGATCGACCCGTCGAGCTCGTTCGCGACGAGCGTCGACACGATCTGGGTGCCGAGCCCCGTGCCCGCCCCGCGATCGGCCGGGAGCCCGGCGCCGTCGTCCGCCACCTCGACGCGCAGCCGGTCGCCGTCCCGCTCGGCGACGACCTCGACCGTCCCGCTCTCGCGGCCGTCGAACCCGTGCTCGACGGCGTTCGTCACGAGCTCGGTCAGCACGAGCGCGAGCGCCGTCGCGTCCTCGGCCGGCACGGACCCGAACGTGCCCCGCACGATCGTCCGGACGTGCGCGCCGGCGGTCGCGACATCCGCGGCCAGGCGCAGGCTGCGCCCCACGACGTCGTCGAACGGCACGGTCTCGTCGATCGTCTGCGAGAGCGTCTCGTGCACGAGCGCGATCGTGGCGACCCGGCGCATCGCCTCCCCGAGGGCGTCGCGTGCCTCGGGCGAGCTCATCCGGCGGGACTGCAGGCGCAGCAGCGCGGCCACCGTCTGCAGGTTGTTCTTCACGCGGTGGTGGATCTCGCGGATCGTCGCGTCCTTGGTGATGAGCTCGCGCTCGCGCCGGCGCAGCTCCGAGACGTCCCGGCACAGCAGGACGGCCCCGATGCGCTGGCCCTCCTCGGTGAGCGGCACCGCGCGCAGCGACAGCGCGACGCCGTGCGACTCGATGTCCGTGCGCCACGGCGCGCGCCCCATGAGGACGAGCGGCATCGACTCGTCCACGGTCGAGCTCTGCTCGACGAGGTCCGTCGTCACCTCGACCAGGGAGCGCCCGGTGAGGTCGCCGATCGCGCCGAGCCGGTGGAAGCACGACAGCGCGTTCGGACTGGCGTAGATGACCTCGCCCTCGGCGTTGAGGCGCACGAGCCCGTCGCCCACGCGCGGCGCGCCCCGGCGCGGACCGGTCGGCGCGTCGGGCAGCGGGTACTCGCCACGCGAGATCATCCCGAAGATGTCGTCGGCCGCCTCGACGTAGTTGAGCTCCAGGCGGCTCGGGGTCCGGGCGCCGCCGAGGTTGGTCTGCCGGGCGAGCACCGCGATCGCCCGTCCGTCCCGGACCACGGGGACCGCCTCCTCACGCACCGCGTAGGAGCCGAACCAGCGCGGCTCGCGCGAGCGCTGGGACCGCTTCTCCTCCAGCGCGCGCAGCAGCTGCGGGCGCTGACCCTCGGGCGCGAGCGAGCCGACCACGTCGTCGTAGTGCACGGTCGCGCCCGTGGAGGGCCGGCTCTGCGCGATGGCGACGAACTCGCCGTCCTCACGGGGCAGCCAGAGCACCAGGTCGGCGAACGCGAGGTCGGAGGCCACCTGCCAGTCGCCGACGAGCAGGTGCAGCCACTCCACGTCGGCGGCGTCGAGCTCCGCGTGGCGACCGACGAGCGCGCTCAGGGTGGACACGGGCCCAGGGTAGGCGCCCGCGGGGATCGCGCGTGCGGGCGTCCGGGTAGCCTCGCGACGAGACGCGGGCGGCGGGCGGCCGGCCCGCCGCACCCTGCGCCCGGGAGGAACGGTGCACCTCGTCGTCGAGCACGAGCTGGCGGCCGACGTGGCCGAGGTCGCGGCGCTGCTGACCGACCCCGGCTTCCTCGCGCAGCGCGCGCGGTCGGTCTCGGAGGGCGACGCGGAGGTCGACGTCACCGCCGGGGCCGGGGCGCCGCTGACGGTGACGACCCGCCGCGGGCTGCCGACCGACCAGATCCCCCACCAGCTGCGCCGGTTCGTCGGCGAGCGGCTGGAGGCGCGGCAGGTCGAGGCCTCGCAGGAGCCCGGCGCGGACGGGTCGCGCAGCGCGACGGTCGTCCTCGAGATCGTCGGGGCGGCCGTGCGCCTCACCGGCACCGCGCGCCTGGAGCCGACGGCGGCCGGGTCCCGGCTGCGCTACGAGGGCGACCTGCACGCGGGGGTCCCGCTGCTCGGTCCGGCCGTCGAGCAGGCCGCGGCCGACGCGATCCGCGCCACGCTGGCGGACGAGCACCGCGTGACGGAGCGGTGGCTCACCCGTCCGGACCGGTTGCAGCCGGGTCACGACGCATAACGATTCCGTAACACGGAGCGGGTGAGACGGGCCCCTGACCTGCGACGACGCAGCGTGGGATCGCTACCACGAGGACCTCGTCCTTGACACCGTCCGGACCCCGGACCATTGTTCAGGCCAGCGCATGGGAACGCTCCCGCAACTGCGGAGGGGAGCGCTCCCATGCCGGGTCCACAGGCCCGAACGGCGGACGCCCGCAGTGCGGAGGGCGGAGGCCGACCAGGTACGGCGACGTCGCCGTCCGACTGACAAGGGAGTCACAGTGCGCACCACCTCTCGCAAGTTCATCGCCGCCACGGCGGGTGCCGCGAGCATCGCCCTGCTCGCGACGGCCTGCTCGACGGGCGGCGGCGGCGGCAACGCCGAGGAGACCACCGACCCGAACGCGAAGATCACGCTGACGGTCGCGACGTTCAACGACTTCGGGTACACGGACGAGCTGCTCGCCGAGTACACGAAGCTGCACCCGAACATCACGGTCAAGCAGACGAAGGCCGCCAAGTCCGACGACGCGCGCCAGAACCTCACCACGAAGATCGCCGCGGGCGGTGCCGGCCTGGCCGACATCGAGGCGATCGAGAACGACTGGCTGGTCGAGCTCCTGCAGGTCTCGGACAAGTTCCTCGACCTCAAGGACCCGGCGGTCGACGGCCGCTGGCCCGACTGGAAGAACGCCGCCGCGACGTCGACCGACGGCCGCCTCATCGGCTACGGCACCGACATCGGCCCGGAGGGCATCTGCTACCGGACCGACCTGTTCGAGAAGGCCGGCCTGCCGACGGACCGCGCCGAGGTCGCCGAGCTCATCGGTGGCGACTCCGCCACGTGGGACTCCTACTTCGACGCCGGCAAGAAGTTCGTCGACGAGACGGGCATCGCGTGGTTCGACTCGGCCGGCGCGCTCTGGCAGGGCATGGTCAACCAGGTCGAGTACCCGTACGAGAACGAGGACGGCTCGGTCAAGCCGCTCGCGGACAACACCGAGATCCACGACCTCTACAACAAGGTCCTCGAGGCCTCGGTCGACGACAAGCTCTCCGCCGGCCTCGCGCAGTGGGAGCAGGACTGGACCGCCGCCTTCACGCAGGACAAGTTCGCCACGATGCTCTGCCCGGCCTGGATGACCGGCCCGATCAAGCAGAACGCGGGCGACGCCGGCCAGGGCAAGTGGGACGTCGCGGACGTCTTCCCCGGCGGTGGCGGCAACTGGGGCGGCTCGTGGCTGACGGTGCCGGCCTCCGGCAAGAACACCGCCGCGGCGAAGGAGCTGGCCGCGTGGCTGACCGCTCCTGAGCAGCAGATCAAGGCGTTCGAGAACGCCGGTACGTTCCCGAGCCAGATCGAGGCGCAGAAGTCCCAGACGCTCCTCGACTCGAAGAACGAGTACTTCAACGACGCGCCGGTCGGCCAGATCTTCTCGAACCGCGCCGCCGCGATCACCGTGTCCTCGTTCCGTGGCCCGAACTACTTCAAGATCGGCCAGACGATCACCGACGCGCTGCGCCGCGTGGACGTCGACAAGAGCCAGGACGCCGCTGCCGGTTGGGACCAGGCCGTGAAGGACTTCAACGCCCTGGGGCTCTGAGTCCGAACGCCTGACGGTCCGTAGGACCCACGAGGGGTGGGGGCGACTCCGCGTCGCCCCCACCCCCGTCAGGCCCACCGAGCACGATCCGGTTCCTGGGCAAGCAGCGCCGCGCGCCCCGACCGGCAGGATCGCCCGACCACCCGAGGTTCGCCATGTCGCTCAAGTCGCCCGCGCCGCCGGCGCCCGCCCCCGAGGCCCCCTACCGCGCGCCGCGGCGCGTCGGGTTCTCCCAGACGCTCAGCCGCTGGGACGTCAAGGTCTCGCCCTACCTCTACATCTCCCCGTTCTTCATCCTCTTCGCCGTCACGGGCCTGTTCCCGCTCGTGTACACGGCCGTCGTCTCCCTGCACCAGTGGACGCTCCTGGGCGGTCAGGGCGACTTCGTCGGCTTCCAGAACTACATCGACGTGTTCAACCAGCCGAACTTCTGGAAGTCGCTGCGGAACACGTTCTCGATCTTCCTGTTCTCGTCGGTGCCCCAGGTGGTCGTCGCGATCGCGATCGCCGCCCTGCTCGACCAGAACCTGCGGGCCCGCACCTTCTGGCGCATGGGCGTGCTGCTGCCGTACGTCGTGGCCCCCGTCGCCGTGGGCCTGATCTTCGGCCGCCTGTTCGCCGACCAGTCCGGCCTCATCAACGCGTGGCTCGGCGCGATCGGCATCGACCCCGTCAAGTGGCACGTCGACGTGATCCCCAGCCACATCGCGATCGCGTCGATGGTCAACTTCCGGTGGACCGGCTACAACGCGCTGATCTTCCTGGCGGCCATGCAGGCGGTGCCGCGCGAGCTCTACGAGGCGGCGATCATCGACGGCGCCGGCCGGATGCGGCAGTTCTTCTCGGTCACCGTGCCGCAGATCCGCTCGACGATCATCTTCATCATCATCACGTCGACGATCGGCGGCCTGCAGATCTTCGACGAGCCGCGCGTCTACGACGAGTACGGCACCGGTGGCGCCGACAAGCAGTGGCTCACCACCACGCTGTACCTGTACGACCTCGGGTGGGGCACGCAGGCGAACTTCGGCCGCGCGGCCGCCGTCGCCTGGCTCCTGTTCATCGTCATCATCGCGATCGGGCTCGTGAACTTCGCGATCACGCGACGCATCTCGTCGGGTGACGCCCCGAAGATGACCCGCAACCAGCGCCGGGCCTACGCCCGCGCGAACGCCGCGAGGAGGAACCGATGAGCTCCATCGGCGTCACCCAGCAGACCGCCGGCAAGGGCGCCGCCCGCGCCGCGTCGAAGAAGCGCAACCGCAAGCTCGTCGGCGGCTACGACCGCCGGCCGCGGTGGGTCACGTACGCGATCCTCGCCCTCGCCGTCGTCATCGGCATCCTGCCGCTGTACTACACGCTGATCATCGGCTCGTCGACGCCGGGCGAGATCGCCGCGAACCCGCTCCCCCAGCTGTTCCCGGACGCGAGCCTGTTCGCGAACTTCTCCGCCGTCATCAACTCGACCGCCTTCTCCTTCTGGAAGGCGTTCGGCAACTCGGTGATCATCGCGGTCGTCACGTCGCTGTCGATCGTCCTGTTTTCCACGCTGGCCGGGTTCTCGTTCGCGAAGCTCCGCTTCCGCGGCCGCGGCCCGCTGCTGCTGTTCGTCATCGCGACGATGGCCGTGCCGACCCAGCTCGGCGTCGTGCCGCTCTACATCGTCATGAGCCAGCTCAACTGGATCGGGCAGCTGCAGGCCGTCATCGTGCCGGGCCTCATCACGGCGTTCGGCGTGTTCTGGATGACGCAGTACCTCGAGTCCGCGCTCCCCTACGAGCTCATCGAGGCCGCCCGCGTGGACGGCGCGTCGCTGTTCCGCACGTTCTGGTCGATCGCGCTGCCGGCCGCACGGCCCGCCGCGGTCATGCTCGCGCTGTTCTCGTTCGTGCAGCAGTGGACGAACTTCTTCTGGCCGTCGATCGTCCTCAACCAGAACAACCCGACGCTGCCGCTCGCGGTGCGGCTGCTGCAGGCGAACTACTTCGTCGACTACACGCTCGTCCTGGCCGGCGTGTTCCTCGTGACCCTGCCGCTGCTGATCCTGTTCATCTTCGCCGGCCGCCAGCTGGTCGCGGGGATCATGTCCGGGGCCGTCAAGGGCTGAGCGGTCGCTCCCTCGGGGGCGGAGGTACGCCTTCGCCCCCGAGGCCCACCTGGCGCTAGCGTTCGCGTGCCGGGTCCGTCAGGGAGGGGAAACCCGTGGTGGAGACCACCCACGAGCAGCCGGTGCGCGCCAGCGCACCGACGCTCGAGCAGGTCGCCGAGCTCGCCGGGGTGTCGCGGTCGACCGCGTCGCGGGCGATCAACGGCGGGCTGCGCGTGTCGCCGGAGGCCCAGGCGGCCGTCGACGCGGCCGTCGCGGACCTCGGCTACACGCCCAACCGCGCGGCGCGATCGCTGGTCACGCGGCGCACCGACTCGATCGCGCTCGTGATCCCCGAGCCGGACGAGCGCGTGCTCTCCGACCCGTTCTTCGCGGGCATGCTCAACGGCCTGTCCAGCTCGCTCGCCGACTCCGACATCCAGGTCGTCCTCGTCATCGCGCGCCCCGGCGACAGCCAGCGGACCGTGCGGTACCTGCGCAACGGCCACGTCGACGGCGCCATCGTCGTCTCCCACCACCGCGCCGACGACCTGGACGAGACGCTCATGACGTCGCGCCTGCCCAACGTGTTCGTCGGCCGCCCGTACTCGCGCGAGTCCTCGCACGTGCACTACGTCGACACCGACAACTTCGAGGGCGGGCGCCTGGCGACCCAGCACCTCGTGGAGCGCGGCTGCCGCCGGGTCGGCACGATCGCCGGGCCGGTGGACATGTCGGCCGGCGTCGACCGGCTCGACGGCTGGCGCTCCGCGCTGCAGGCCGCCGGCCTGCCCGACGACGCGGTCGCGCACGGCGACTTCTCGATCGAGTCGGGGGCACGCGCCGCCCGCGAGCTGCTCGCGGCCCACCCGGACCTCGACGGCATCTTCGTCGCGTCCGACCTCATGGCCACCGGCGCGCTCGGGGTGCTCGCCGAGCACGGCCGCTCCGTGCCCGACGACGTCGCGGTCGTCGGCTACGACAACATCGGCGTCGCGGCGACGACCACTCCCCCGCTGACGACGGTGATCCAGCCCGTCGCCGCGATGGCCCGCGCCGCCGGCTCGCGGCTGATGGCCCTGCTGCAGGGCGAGCGGATCCCCGACGAGCCGCTCATCTTCGCGCCCGAGCTCGTCCGCCGCGCCTCCGCCTGACACCTCCGGCCGGCGCGTCCGGCGCGCCCACGCCGGGTCGCGCGCCGGCGCGGGCGACGAGGCGTGGACGTTCCCGACTCACGTGGTGGTCCACCGCGGCACGCGCGCGCCCGGGTGGCAAGGTGTGTGTGGCGCACGCCACGGCAACGGAGCCGTGGCGGCGTCTCGACTCGGGGGCTCCCGGAGGGACCAGGAGGACGCATGGCGCAGGACACCGGCCGTTCACCGCTCGCGACGGCGCAGGCGCAGCTCGCGACGGCCGTCGAGATCCTCGGCTACGAGGAGGGCATGCACCGCATGCTCGCGACGCCGCGGCGGGAGATGAACGTCGCGGTCCCGCTGCGACGTGACTCCGGCGAGATCGAGCTGTTCCAGGGCTACCGCGTCCAGCACAACATCTCCCGCGGGCCGGGCAAGGGCGGGCTGCGGTACTCCGCGTCCGTCGACGCGGACGAGGTGCGCGCGCTGGCCATGTGGATGACGTGGAAGTGCGCCGTCGTGGACGTGCCGTACGGCGGCGCCAAGGGCGGCGTGACGATCGACCCGAAGCAGTACTCGACCGCCGAGCTGGAGCGCGTGACCCGGCGGTTCACCTCCGAGATCATGCCGATCATCGGGCCCGAGCGGGACATCATGGCGCCCGACATCGGCACCGACGAGCAGACCATGGCCTGGGTCATGGACACGTACTCGGTGAACCTCGGCTACACCATCCCGGCCGTCACGACCGGCAAGCCGCTGCAGGTCGGCGGCTCGCTCGGCCGGGCGACCGCGACCTCCCGCGGCGTCGTGCACTCGGCGCAGGCCGCCCTGGCGGACGCGGGCGTCCAGCTCTCCGAGGTCACGGCGGCCGTCCAGGGGTTCGGCAAGGTCGGCTCGCACGCCGCGCGGTTCCTGCACGAGGCCGGGGCGCGCGTCGTCGCGGTGAGCGACGAGCTGGGCGGCGTGCACGCCCCCGACGGTCTCGACGTCAACGCGCTGCTCCGCCACGTCGCGGCGACGGGCACGGTCACCGGCTTCGCCGACGGCGACCCGATCGACAACGACGCGCTGCTGGCCCTCGACGTCGACGTCCTCGTGCCGGCGGCCGTCGAGGGCGTCCTGGACGAGGAGTCGGCCGGGCGCGTCAAGGCCCGCTGGGTGGTCGAGGGCGCGAACGGCCCGACCACGACGGCCGGCGACCGCGTCCTGGCCGACCGGGGCGTCGTCGTGGTGCCGGACATCCTCGCGAACGCCGGCGGCGTGGTCGTCTCCTACTTCGAGTGGGTGCAGGCGAACCAGGCGTACTGGTGGACGGAGAAGGAGATCGCGGAGCGCCTCGAGCACCGCATGCTCACCGCGTACCAGGCGGTGGCGGCCACGGCACGCGCGGAGGGGATCACCCTGCGCGACGCCGCGCTGACGATCGGCGTGCGCCGCGTCGCCGAGGCGCACCAGATCCGCGGCCTGTACCCGTGACAGCCCGCTGACGCACCGGCGGGGCGCCGGCCCTCACGCGAGGTCGGCGCCCGCCGCCGGGTCGCGGCGCAGCGTCAGCGTCGCTCCCCCGGCGACGAGCTCCAGCGCGCCGAGCGGCGCGCCGTCGTCCTCGGTGCGCAGCACGAGCGGCCCCGCGAGCAGCGCGGTGACCGCCTGCTCGACGGCGGTGGGTCCCGGCGGGCCGGCCATCATCGTCGAGACGACCGGCCCGAAGGTCAGAGTGTCGCCCTCGAGCGTCCACGTGCCGCGGACGCGGTTCACGCCCGCCTTGCCCACCAGCTGCCCGTCGCCGTCGAAGCGCAGCCAGGCGTCGGCCTGCTCGAGGTCCTCCGGCGTCGCGTCGGTGCCGTCGAGCCCCGCCACGCGCCACTCGCCGATGAGTCGCTGCATGCGGCGATCATGGCACCGGGGCCGGTCAGGCGCGCGGCTGCCGCTCCGCCCACGCCGCCAGCTCGATGCGCGGCCCGGTGAAGAACGGCACCTCCTCGCGCACGTGCAGGCGCGCCTCGGTGGCCCGCAGCTCGCGCATGAGGTCGACGATGCGGTGCAGCTCGGGCGCCTCGAACGCCAGGAGCCACTCGTAGTCCGTCAGCGCGAACGACGCGACGGTGTTCGCCCGCACGTCGGGGTAGTCGCGCGCGGCGGCGCCGTGCTCGACGAGCATGCGCCGGCGGTCCTCCTCGGCCAGGACGTACCAGTCGTACGACCGCACGAACGGGTACACGCACAGGTAGTCGCCGGGCGCCTCGCCCGCGAGGAACGCGGGGACGTGGCGCCGGTTGAACTCGGCGGGCCGGTGCAGGCCGACGACCGACCACACCGGCTCCAGGTGCGCGCCGAGCGCGCTCGCCCGCAGCCGCTGGTAGGCGCCCTGGACCTGCTCGACCGTCTCGGCGTGCCACCAGACCATGAGGTCGGCGTCGGCGCGCAGGCCGCCCACGTCGTACCAGCCGCGCACGACGAGGCCGTCGTCGGAGGCGACCGCCGCCAGCGCGTCCTCGACCGCGGTGCGACGCGCCGCGTCGTCGGCCGGCAGCGGCGCGGCGGACGCGAAGACGGACCACATCGTGTAGCGGACGGTCGCGTTGAGGGCCTCGTGGTCGGAGGCGCCCGGCGTCGGGCCGGTGGTCGGGGTGCTCATGCGTGCGGGTCCTCCGAGCAGGCGGCGGGGCGGCCGCTGTCGACGCCGTCCTGGCGACGGCAGCAGCCGGGGCGGCAGGCGCTGGGCCGGGCAGGCAGCCAGCCGGTGGTGACCGGCTCGGCGGGGACCTCGCCGGCGTCCAGCGCGCGGGCCTCGGCGGCCCGCTCGACGAGCAGGTCCACCAGCCCGCGGACGAACACCTCGCGGGTGCCGACGGTCGCGGCGCGCACGGCCGTCATGCCGAGCTCGGCGGCCGTCTCCATCGCCTCGGTGTCGAGGTCGTAGACGACCTCCATGTGGTCGGAGACGAACCCGATCGGGGCGATGACGACGGAGCCGACGCCCTCCTCGTGGAGGCGGGCCAGGTGGTCGTTGACGTCGGGCTCGAGCCACGGCTGGCTCGGCGGCCCGGACCGCGAGCAGTAGGTGAGCTCCCACTCGACGGTGTGGCCGAGTCGCACGGCCGCCGACGCGGCGACCGTCGCCGCGACGTCGAGGTGCTGCTCGCTGTAGGACGGCCCGCAGGCGCCCGAGGCGGCCTCCATCGTCGTCGGCACGGAGTGCGTCACGAAGACGAGGCGGGCGTCGGCCGGCAGGTCCTGCCACGCCTCGACGACGGCGTCGACGTTGCCCTGCACGAAGCCGGGGTCGTTGAAGTAGGGCCGCACCTTGTCCAGCACGAGCGGCTGCTCGCCCGGCGCGAGCCCGAGCTCCGTGCCGAGGTCCTCCAACGACGACCAGAAGTCCTCGCGGTACTGCCGGCACCCGGAGTACGACGCGTAGGCGCTGGTCACCAGCGCGACGACCCGCCGGGCCCCGTCGGCGTGGGCGGCCCGCAGCGCGTCCACGGTGTACGGGGTCCAGTTCCGGTTGCCCCACACGACCGGCACGTCGATGCCGCGGCGCCGCAGCTCGCCCTCGAGCGCCTCGCGCAGCGCGATGTTCTGGCCGTTGATCGGGCTCGCCCCGCCGAAGTGGTGGTAGTGCTCGGCCACCTCGGCGAGCCGCTCGTCCGGGATCCCCTTCCCGGCCGTGACGTTGCGCAGGAACGGCAGCACGTCGGCGGGGCCGTCCGGGCCTCCGAACGACGCGAGCATCACGGCGTCGTAGGGGGCGAGCGGCGAGGGCGTGGGGGTGGGGCGCAGGTCTTCGGCGAGCACCGACCGATCATCGCACCGGCCGTCGCGCGGGCCCGAACCGAGACGTCGTCGCACGGGCGTGATCCTGATCCGACAACCCGTCAGCAAGGCGCCGCGCCCGCACGGGCACGGGCCGGCCGCCGCGGGAGGCGGCGACCGGCCCGTGCGCTGCCCGTCTGCGGAGGGCGCTCAGCCCTTGACCGCGCCGCCGAGCCCCGCTCCGCGCAGGAACATGCGCTGGAACACCAGGAACATCGCGATCGGGATGAGCGTCGAGATGGCGAGCGCCGCCATGAGGGTGCCCTTGTCGACGTTCGCCATCGACTGCAGGTAGACCGACAGCGGCTTGACCGCGTCGGACTTCAGGACCAGGAACGGCCACAGGAAGTCCTTCCACGACGCAATCACCGCGAACACCGAGACGACGCCGATGATCGGGCGGCTCATCGGCAGCACGACCGACCAGAACAGCCGGAACGGCCCGGCGCCGTCCATCCGCGCGGCCTCGAACACCTCGCGCGGCAGCGAGTCGAAGAACCGCGCGACCAGCACGACGTTGAACGCGCTCGCGCCCGCCGGCAGCCAGACGGCGAGGTAGTTGTTGACGAGCGACGCGCCCACGGGCGGGTCCACGACGATCTTGTACAGCGGGATGAGCAGGACGACCGCGGGCACGAGCAGCGTCCCGACGACGAGCGCGTTGACCACGCGGGCCCACGCCGGCCGCAGCACCGAGAGCACGAAGCCGCCGGTCGTCGCGACGAGCACCTGCACGGCCCACGAGCCGAGCGCGACCCACACGGTGTTCATGAAGAACTGCCCGATGTGGTACCGGTTCCAGGCCTGCTCGAGGTTCGCGGTCGTGGCGCCGTTCGGGAACAGGGCGAGCGGCGTGGCGAGGATGTCCTGCGTCGGCGTGAAGGCGAACTTGCCGAGCAGCAGCAGCGGCCCCAGGCACCAGACGAGCAGCACGACGAGCAGCACGAGGTGCATCGCCCGCCACGTGTGCTTCACCGCGGGGCGGCGCCAGTCGGCCGTCGACAGCGCCCCGCGGTCGGCCTCGCCGTCGCGGCGACGGCGCCGACGGCGCAGCTGCGCGGCGACCAGGACGGCCGGCCCGCCGGCCTCGACGGTCCCCGGGCGGGCCGTGGCGGGCGGGGGCGTGCTCTGCGTGGTGGTCACGACTGGCTCCAGGAACGCGTCAGGCGGAAGTAGACGAGCGACATCAGGGCGAGGAACGCCGCGAGCAGCAGCGACAGCGCGGTCGCCTGGCCGAAGTTGTTGCCCAGGCTCGCGAACGCCAGGTTGTAGACGCGGAGCATGATCGTCTCCGTCGCGTGGTTCGGGCCCCCGTTGGTGAACAGGAACGGCTCGAGGAAGACCTGCGCCGTCCCGATGACCTGCAGGATCAGCGTGATCAGCAGGACGCCGCGCAGGTGGGGCATCGTCACGTGCCAGACCTTGCGCCACACCGACGCGCCGTCGACCTCCGCCGCGTCGTACAGCTCGGCGGGCACGCCGACGAGCGCCGCGAGGTAGATGATCACCGTGCCGCCGGCGGCCGCCCAGGTGGCCTCCAGCACGAGCGACGGCATCGCCCAGGTCGCGCTGCTGAGCCACGGGAACGGACCGAGCCCGACCCAGCCGAGCACGGTGTTGAAGACGCCCTCGGGCCGGGGGTCGTAGAAGAACTTCCACAGCAGCACCGCGACGACGGGCGGCACGACGACGGGCAGGTACGCCAGCACCGAGTACAGGCCCTTGCGCCGCCGGAGCTCGCTCATGAGGACCGCTGCGACGAGCGGCACCGGGTAGCCGAACACGAGCGCCAGCAGCGCGAACCAGGCGGTGTTGCGCACGACCGTCGGCAGCAGCGGGTCCGCGAAGACGGCCCGGAAGTTGTCGAGGCCGACCCACGTGGCGGCGTCGGTGAGGTTGGTCTTCTGCATGCTCATCACGACGGCCGAGACGATCGGCCACCAGGAGAACACGCCGAAGACGAGGAGCAGCGGGAGCGCGAAGACGAGCGCGCTCAGGCCACCCCGGCGCACCCACGTCGCGGGCGTGCCCCGGCGGCGGCTGCCGCCGGCGGGTCGGACGACGTCCGTGGTCATGGACCTGCCTCCCTCCGGGACGGCGGCCCGGCCGGGGGCTGGTGCAGCCCCCGGCCGGGTCGGACGCCGTCAGCTGTTCTGGTCGATGATCCCCTGGGCCGTCGTGTTGGCCGCCTCGAGCAGCGCGTCCACGTCGGCGTTCTTGTCGGTGATCACGGCCTGCACCACCGGGAACAGCTGGGCGTACAGGTCCTGCACCGAGGCGGACGCCTCGGGCACGAGCGTCTGGTCGAACATGACGTCCGTGTAGCCCTTCATGTCCTCCAGCGGCACGTTCACGTACTCCTGGATCCAGGACAGGTTCTCCTCGTAGAGCTCCTTCGAGAAGATCGGGAGCACGGGCGTGCCCACGGCCTGGGCCGGGTCGGCCTCGGCACGCGTCTTGGCGTCGGCCACCGCCTGGTCCTTGTCCTGCAGCTTCGACAGGTACCACCAGTCGATCCACTTCACGGCCGCGTCCTTCTGGGCGTCGGTCGACTGCTTGGTGACGGCCGCGAGCGTGCCGCCGGTGAGCGCGCCGCCCGAGCCGGACGTCGGGATCGCCGTCAGGCCGTAGCCCCAGTCCTCGGTGACGCCGTTGCTCTCGACGAGCGCGTTGTAGACGTCGGAGCCCGACGTGTACATGGCGAGCTCGCCACCGGCGAAGGCCGCGTTGATCTCGCCCCAGCCGAGGTCGGCGCGGGCGAGCAGCGACTCGTCCTCCCAGCGCAGGGCCTTGAGCCACTCGAGGTGCTCCTTGACCGCCGGGTCGGTGAGCGTGGCCGTGTACGTCGAGCCGTCGGAGGTCTCGATGACGCCGCCGCGCGCGTTCGCGCCGGCCGCGAGCTGCCAGCCGCCCGCGTTGTCGAGGGCCATCGTCGCGTAGCCCGCGACGCCGGTCTTCTCCTTGATCTGCTGGGCGTACTGCCGGACCTCGTCCCACGTGGTCGGCGGCTTGTCGGGGTCGAGCCCGGCCTTCTCGAACAGGGTGCGGTTGTAGTGCAGCGCGACCGCGTAGATCGACTTCGCGGGGACGGCGTAGATCTTGCCGTCCGAGCCGGTGCCGTTGGCGATGAGCTCCGGGTTGAAGTCCTCGCCGTACGGCAGCGCCCGCACGTTCGCGTCGATGTCCGCGAGCTGGCCGTTCTGGATGAGCGTCTTGCCGTCGGTCAGCGGGATCTCGAACACGTTCGGGAGCGTGCCGCCGGCGAGCTGCGTGGTGAACGTCGAGGCGAGCCACTCGTAGTCCTGCGGCTCGACCGTGATGTTCGGGTACTTCTCCTCGAACGCCGCCACCCGCTCGGCGAGCTGCTGCTTCGCCGCGTCGTCGGCCGTCGGCAGGAGGCCGGCGACCGTGATGGTGACCTTCTCGGTGCCCGGGGACGCGCTGTCGCCGCCCTGGGGGTCGTCGTCGGTGCTGCAGGCCGCCAGCAGGCCGAGGGACAGGGCCCCGGCCAGGGCGAGCGCGGTGATGCGTGAGGACCTCATCGTCACTCCTTCGAGAGGTACGCCCTGACCGGTGTCAGGTCGCGGTGGGTCGTACGGGGTGTGGTGCTGCGGGTCGTGCCGGTGGTGCGTGCGGGTGCTGCGTGCGGTGCGGGTGTCGTGCGGTGCGGGTCTAGGGGGTCGACGTCGCCTCCTCCGTGCCGGGACGGCTCGCGTCGGGGGAGCCGGTGGCCAGGCGCAGCCAGGCGGCGGTGTCCCGCGGCAGGCGGCCGCGCTCGAGCGGGTCGCTCGTGAGCAGGACGTCCGCGTGGGGCGGCAGGTCGACGGGCTCGGACCCGAGGTTGACGACGCACGCGAGGTCGCCGCGGGCGAACGCCAGCACGTCGGCGCCCGCGTCCAGCCAGGCGAACGGCCCGTCGCCGAGCGCGGGCTCGGCGCGACGCGCGCGCAGCACGTCCCGGTACAGGTGCAGCATCGACGCCGGGTCGGAGGCCTGGGCCTGCACCGTGAGGCCGGCCCACTGCGCCGGCTGCGGGAGCCACGTCGCGGTGCCGTCGGGGCTGAAGCCGAAGGGCGGCTCGGAGCCCGCCCACGGCAGCGGGACGCGGCAGCCGTCGCGGCCGGGGTCGACCCCCTGCGAGCGGACGTGCATCGGGTCCTGGATGAGCTCGCGCGGCAGGTCCTCGACCTCCGGCAGGCCCAGCTCGTCGCCCTGGTAGAGGTAGAGGGAGCCCGGCAGCGCCGCGGTGAGCAGCGCGGCGGCGCGGGCCCGCCGCCGGCCGACGGCCAGGTCGGTCGGGGTGCCGAACCGCTTCGCGGCGAACGAGAACGAGCTGTCCCGGCGGCCGTAGCGCGTGACGGGCCGCGTCACGTCGTGGTTCGACAGCACCCAGGTCGCCGGCGCGCCCACCGGGCCGTGCGCGGCGAGCGTGGTGTCGATCGACTCGCGCATCGCGGCCGCGTCCCACGGGCGGGCCATGAAGTCGAAGTTGAACGCCGTGTGCATCTCGTCGGGCCGCAGGTACTGCGCGAACCGTGCCCGGTCCGCCAGCCACACCTCGCCGACCAGCACGCGCGTGCCCTCGTAGGAGTCGGCGAGCTTGCGCCAGGCGCGGTAGACGTCGTGGATCTCGTCGCGGTCGACGTGCGGGTGCTCGCCGGGGCCGTGCTCCTCCCGGTACTCGGGCAGGGTGTGGTCCTTGACGAGGAGCGCCGCCGAGTCGATGCGGATGCCGGCGACGCCCCGGTCGAACCAGAACCGCAGCACGTCCTCGAACTCGGCCCGCACGTCCGGGTGCGACCAGTTGAGGTCGGGCTGCTGCGGCGCGAACAGGTGCAGGTACCACTCGCCCGGCGAGCCGTCGGGGTTCGTCGTGCGCGTCCACGTCGACCCCTGGAAGTCGGAGACCCACCGCGTCGGGATCTCGGAGCCGTCCTCCCCCTTGCCCGGGTGGAACCAGAACCGCTCGCGCTCCGGCGAGCCCGGCCCGGCCGCCAGGGCCGCCTGGAACCAGGCGTGCTGCTCGGAGACGTGGTTCGGGACGATGTCGATGATCGTGCGGATCCCGAGGGCCAGCGCGTCGGCGATGAGCGCCTCGGCCTCCTCGAGCGTGCCGAACGCCGGGTCGATCGCCCGGTAGTCGGCGACGTCGTACCCGCCGTCCGCGAGCGGCGACACGTACCAGGGCGTCACCCAGATCGCGTCGATCCCGAGGTCGCGCAGGTAGGGCAGGCGCGAGCGCAGGCCGGCCAGGTCCCCGGTGCCGTCGCCGTTCCCGTCCGCGAAGCTGCGCGGGTAGACCTCGTAGATCACGGCACCCCGCCACCAGGTGGGGGCGGTGCTGGGCTGGGCGTACGCCACGCGGGTCTCGTCTCTCGTGGCCCGGGTCCGGGCGGTGGTCTGCGTCGGGTGCTGCCGTGCTGCTCCGACGTCGTCGTCGGGCGCCGCACGATGCCCGCGGCCCCTCGTCGACGTCCTCGTCGTGGTCAGGACACTAAAGGTCTCGACTGTCAGCACGCAAGAACCTGACAACGTAGTTATCGAAGCGTGACCGTCGCGCGCCCGTTAGTCGATCGGCACACGACGTGCGCGGGCGCGGCGGCGGCGCGCGCGTCCGCCCGCACGAGGCGTGGGCGGTCGGGCGCCAGGTCGCGCGGCGACCG
>NZ_HE978588.1:1979569-1981431 GCF_000312005.1 Cellulomonas massiliensis JC225 | reverse complement strand
CGCGGGGTCGGCGCCGGCGACCGCGGGGTCAGACGGAGGCGGGCACCCGGGCCGGCGCGGTGGAGCCGCGCACGACGAGCTCCGGCTCGAAGAGCAGCTCCTCCTGGGCCACCGCGGCTCCGTTGATCTGGCTGACGAGCAGGTCGATCGCCGCCCGCCCCATCGGCTCGATGGGCTGCCGGACGGTCGTCAGCGGGGGCTCCGTGCAGTTCATGAAGGCGGAGTCGTCGTACCCGACCACCGACACGTCCTCGGGCACCCGCAGACCCGCGCGGCGGGCCGCGCGGATCGCGCCGAGGGCGAGCGGGTCGCTCGCGCAGACGATGCCGGTCACGCCCTCGCGCAGCAGCCGGGTGGCCGCCGCCTGGCCCGACTCGAGCGAGTACGCGCTGCGCACGACGTGCTTGTCGTCGAGCGTCAGGCCCAGCCGCTCGGCGAGGCCCTGCGCCGCGCGCAGCTTGCGCTGCGACGGCACGTGGTCCGCCGGGCCGAGCACGAGGCCGACCTGCGTGTGCCCCAGCGAGGCGAGGTGGCCCACGGCCTGCTCGATCGCGACGACGTCGTCGCACGAGACCCGCGGGAACGGCAGCTCCTCGATGGAGGCGTTGATGAGGACGACGGGCAGCTGGCGCCCGACGAGGCGCTCGTAGTGCGCGTGCGAGGCGTCGCGCTGGGCGTAGTTGCCGCCCGCGAAGACGATGCCCGAGACCTGCTGCCCCAGCAGCAGCTCGACGTAGTCCGCCTCGGAGATGCCGCCGGCGGTCTGCGTGCAGAGCACCGGCGTGAAGCCCTGCTGCGCCAGCGCACCCCCCACCACCTCGGCGAAGGCCGGGAAGATCGGGTTCTGCAGCTCGGGCAGGACCAGGCCCACGAGCCGGGCGCGCTCCCCCCGCAGCTTCGTCGGGCGCTCGTAGCCGAGCACGTCGAGCGCCGTGAGCACCGCCTCCCGCGTCTGCTCCGAGACCCCGGGCTTGCCGTTGAGCACGCGGCTCACGGTCGCCTCGGAGACGCCCACCTTGCGTGCCACCTCTGCCAGACGCCGCGACATGCCTCTCAGCGTAGGGGCTGCGAGCGCAAACCGCTTGCAGGACCACGCAAGCCGATGTCGTGGCCCGTGCGCCGCCGGATCCGTTCACAACCCGCCGCTGTCCCGACGCCCCGGGCGCGCGAAACGGTGACGCTCCGGCGGCCGGGCCGTTACCCTCCCCCGGGTGTCCCTTTTCACCCGTTCGCCCTCTCGCGCCCGGTTCGCCCCGCTGCTAACGGCGGCCGCCGCGCTGACGACCCTCGCGCTCGTCCTGCTCGCCCCGCCCGCCCGGGCGGCCGCGGACGACGCGGCGCAGATCGCGGAGCTGGTCGCGAGCGCACGGCAGGACGCGGGGCGCGCGCCGCTGGCACGCAACGCGGCGCTCGACGACGTGGCCGCGGCGTGGGCACGGCGGATGGCGGACGAGCACCGGATGTACCACAACCCCGAGCTCGCCTCGCAGGTGCCGGGCGGCTGGCGCAGCCTCGGCGAGAACGTCGCGAACGGGTACCGCGACGCGGCCTCCGTCCACGACGGCTGGATGCACTCCCCCGGGCACCGCGCCAACATCCTGGGCGAGGGGTACACCGACATCGGCATCGCGTTCCTGCGCGCCGGCGGCACCACGTGGGGCGTCGAGGTGTTCGCCACCTACCCCGAGGGCAGCGCGGGCGCCGCCGCGCGCCGGCCCGTCGAGCCCGCTCCCGAGACCACGGGGCCGCAAGAGCCGGAGCCCGCGGCGACGGCCGACGCGCGCGAGCGCTCCACCGCCTCCGCAGCCCCTCGGCAGCGCGCGTCCCGCGCGGCCGAGCGGACGCGCCGCACGGCCACCGCC
>NZ_HE978588.1:1969242-1979368 GCF_000312005.1 Cellulomonas massiliensis JC225 | reverse complement strand
GGGCGTGTGCGCGCTCGTCGCCGCACGCCGCGCGCGTCTCGAGACCCCCGGGCGGCACCGGCGCTGACGCCTCGCCCCGCCGGCGGGCCCCGACAGCCGGGCCGTCGAGGTGCGGGCGGCGGGCCGTGGGCCTAGCGTCGAGTCGGCGCCGGTGCGGTCAGCCGCCGGCAGCCGTCGACGCGTCGGTCCGCCCGGAGGAGGAGAGCTCGTGACCCGCACCGCGATCCCTCGTGCGGGCACGCTGCTCGGCCGCCGGTACGCCCTGGTCGGCCCGCTCGGCCGCGGCGGCTCGGGGGAGGTGCACCGGGCGGTCGACGTCCGGCTGGACCGGCCGGTGGCCCTCAAGGTGTTCCAGCTCGCGTCGGCCCCGCCCGACGAGATCCGCCGGTACGCCCGAGAGGCCAGGGTGCTGTCGGGGCTCTCCCACCCGTCCCTCGTCGCGCTGCTCGACGTCGGCGCCGACACGCACCCCTCGTGGGGCCCCGTCGCCTTCCTCGCGATGGAGCTCGTCGACGGCCCCACCCTGCGCGACGTGCTGGACGAGGGCCCGCTGGACGCGACCGAGACGGCCCTCGTCGGCCTGCAGGTGGCCCAGGCGCTCGCCCACGCGCACGGCGTCGGGATCGTGCACCGCGACGTGAAGCCGTCCAACGTGCTGCTCGACTCCCAGCGCGCGGCGCCGCCGGGGCACGACCGGCGAGCGCCCGCGGTCGTGCTCGCGGACTTCGGCATCGCGCTGCACCCGGCGGCGGCGGACGCGCCCGCCGACTCCTCCGGCACGGCCGGGTACCACAGCCCCGAGCAGGCGCTCGGGCGGCCCCTCGCGCCGTCGAGCGACGTCTACTCCCTCGGGCTGGTCCTGCTCGAGTGCCGCACGGGCCGGCGCGCCTTCCCCGGCGACCCGCTGTCCGCGTCGCTGGCGCGCCTGCTCGAGCCGGTGCAGGTGCCCGACGAGCTGGGCCCGGACTGGTGCCGGCTGCTGCGCGCGATGACGGCGGACGACCCCGACCGCAGGCCGGCGGCGGCGGCGGTGGCCGCCGAGCTGCGCGCCCTCGCGGCGTAGCCCCGGGGTCCCGGGTCAGTCGGGGATCTGCGCCTGCGCGGCGCGGAGCTTGTCGGTGAGCCGGCGCAGCTCGGCCAGCTCGTCCGCGTCCAGCGCGCCGCCCACGAGGCGGTGGATGGAGCGCACGTGCCGCCGGCCGATCTCGCGCTGCACCTGCAGGCCGCGGTCCGTCAGGGTGACCAGGACGCCGCGCGCGTCGCCCGCCACCGGCCCGCGGCGGACCAGCCCGTCCTGCTCCAGCCGCTCGACCAGGCGCGACAGGCTCGGCTGGGTGAGCAGGCTGCTCTCCGCCAGGTCGCGCAGGCGCGCGGCGCGCCCGGGCTGGCCCGCGAGCGTGAACAGCACGTCGTACTCCCGGATGGACAGGTGCCCCCACACGTCCTCGCGCTGGAACCGCCGCATGAGGGCGACCTGCGCCCGGAACAGCGACTCCCACGCGAGCGACGACTCCCGCGCGTCCCCGTCCGTCACGCGGCACCACCTCCGGCAGCTCGATGCGTTCGCATCGACCCAACCACATGTGGCGCCCCAACCACCCGTCCGCGCCCGGCCCGGCTTCCCCGCCCCGCCGCGCCCGGAGGCCGTCGCTACGCTGGCGGGGTGAGCACCGACGCGCACCCGCGCACCACGTACCTGCTGGTCGACGGCGAGAACATCGACGCCACGCTGGGATCGTCGATCCTCGGCGGGCGGCCCACCCCGGACCAGCGGCCGCGCTGGGAGCGCGTCATCGGGCACGCCCGCCAGGTGTGGGGGCAGCCGGTGCGCCCGCTGTTCTTCCTCAACGCGACGAGCGGCTCGCTGCCGATGCCCTTCGTCCAGGCGCTGCTCGCGATCGGGTTCCAGCCGATCCCGCTGGCCGGCGAGGGCGACGAGAAGGTCGTCGACATCGGCATCTCGCGCACGCTCGCGGCGCTCGGCGAGCGCGAGGGCGACGTGCTGCTCGCGAGCCACGACGGCGACTTCGCGGGGGACGTCGAGCGGCTGCTGGAGGCGGGCGACCGCCGCGTCGGGCTGTACGCGTTCCGCGAGTTCACGAGCACCGCGCTGTCCGCGCTGCCGGGGCTGCAGACGTACGACCTCGAGCACGACGTGCAGGCGTTCAACATCCCGCTGCCGCGCGTGCGGATCATCGCGCTCGCCGAGTTCGACCCGGTCCGCTTCCTCTGACGCCGGCCGTCGGGGGCGACGCACCGGCGGGCGCCGACCGCGGGTCGTCCTACGTCACGGCGCGATAACTCTTACCTGGTACTCCCGCCGATTTATCTGCTACTCCGTCCGATTTACCTAGTACCGCATGGCCTAGGTGTTCGCTCCTCTGCTAGACAGCCCAGCGACTCGGCCGGGACGGGGGACGTCTCCAGCGTGCGGACCGGACGAGCCTGCCCTCCCAGCTGCTCGACCACGACGAGGTGGACATGAAGCGGACCCTGCTCGCGGGCGCCGTGCTCGCGATCATCACCACGGCGATCGTCCTGCTCTCCGACGCCCTGGGCCTCGACGCCCAGGGCGTCGCACTGCTCGGCACCGCCCTCGGAGGAGCCCTCGGGCTCGTCCCCGACCGCAGCCCCGCGCAGCGCGCGCTGGCCTTCGGGGTCGGCTTCCTCGCGTCGTGGGTCGGCTACGGCCTGCGCGCCGCGGCGCTGCCCGACACCGCGGGCGGGCGGGCGGTCGCCGTGCTGCTCGTCCTCGCGGTCTGCCTGGCCGTCGCCGGGCTGAGCCGCGGGCGGCTGCCGCTGTGGGCCACGCTCCTCGGCGCGGCCGCGATCGCCGGCGCGTACGAGCCGGTCTACGCCGAGGACCCCTCGGCCTTCGTCACCTCGTCGGCCGCCACGGCGACCTCCGTCCTGCTGGCCGCGGGCGCGGGGTTCCTCGCCACCGCCCTGCTCGGCCCCCAGGTGGCGGCCGCCCGGGAGCGCGAGCGCGAGGAGGAGCGCGCGCTGCGCGCCGAGCCGCCGGCGTCCCGACCGGTCACCCCCGCGCCCACCCCCCAGCCGGTCGGGGCGGCCGCCCCCGCCGGCGAGCACCACGACCCCCTGTACCCGCTCCGGCACAGCCAGGAGGACTGAACCCGTGCGCCGAACCCTGACGACGGCCAGCGCCGTCGCCCTGCTCCCCCTGCTCGTCGGCGCCACGGCGTCCGGCGCGTCCGCGACCGTCGTCGCCGCCGCCGGTGAGGGCGACGTCGCCGTCGTCAACACCGAGACGGTGCAGGCCCACCTCGACGCGACGGGCGTCAAGCGCGACGCCCGCGTCTACGAGCAGCTGTCGTTCACCGGCACCGGGTCCGCGACGGTCGCCAACCCGGTGTCGACCCGGGGGCTGCGCAACCTCGACGGCTTCGGCGGCGGCACGGTGGAGGGCGGCGCGCTCGTCACGACCGTCGACGTCGACGGCTCGCAGCGCCTGCGGACCGTGAGCGACTACGACAAGGAGCTGCCCCTGCGGGTGCAGATCCGGTACACGCTCGACGGCCGCCGCATCGAGCCGGGCGCGATCGTCGGCAGGTCCGGCGAGCTCGAGGTGCACTACGCCGTGACGAACACCACCGGCCGCGACGAGGAGGTCACGTACGACGCGGGCGGCACCGAGGGCCGCGCCACGGCGCGCACCGTGATCCCGATGGTCGGGCAGCTCACCACGACGCTGCCGTCGAGCTTCACGAACGTCCGCTCCGCCGAGGCCGGCACCGCGGGCGACGGCCGGGGCGGCACGAAGCTCGTCTTCCAGATGACGCTGTTCCCGCCGATCGGCTCCGAGACGATCGAGTTCGGCTACTCGGCGACGATCCGCAAGGGCGTCGTCCCGCCGGCCTCCGTGACCGCGATGCCGGTCTCGCCGCTGGACTACCCGTCCTTCAAGGGCGGCTCGGAGTCGATCCGCAAGGGCGGCCAGGCGGGTCTCGACCTCACGGCGGGGGCCCTGCAGCTCGACGACGGCGTCCTGGCCCTCCACGACGGCGCAGCCGAGCTGCTCGCGGGGCTCATCCAGCTCCGCGACGGCGCCGCGCAGCTCGAGGCGGGGCTCGCCGGCCAGGCCGCACCCGGGGCCCGGGAGCTGGCCGACGGCCTCCAGGGCCGCGCGGCGCCGGGCGCGCAGGAGCTCGCCGACGGGCTCAACGACCAGGCGGCTCCGGGCGCGCGCGAGCTCGCCGACGGGCTCAACGACAAGGCGGCTCCCGGCGCGCGCCAGGTGGCGGACGGCGCGGCGGCGCTGGACGGCGGGCTGACGCAGGCGCGGGCGGGCGCGCCCGCGCTCATCGACGGGTTGCGGCAGGTCGACGCGGGCCTCGCCGGCGTCGACGCCGGGCTGGAGAAGCTCTCCGACCAGATCGGCGGGCTGCCGGACAAGGCGGAGCCGCTGCACCAGGGCATCGCCAAGCTGCAGCAGGCCATCGGCTCGACGTCGTCGGCCGGCACGCTGCTGGCGGGGCTGGAGCAGCTGCGCGTGTCGGTCGGCACGGACGCCCCCGGCGCGCTCGCGGCGCTCGCCGCCGGCGTCTACAGCACCGACCCCGCCAACCCGGGCGCCTACCAGCGTCTCGGGTGCGCCGTGACCGTCCTCAAGGACATCCGCGACGGCGCCGGCCTCGCCGGTCCGGGCGGCTGCTACGCCTCCGGCCGGCCGCCGATGCCCGAGGCGTCCGCGACGACGAAGCTGGTCATCGACGGTCTCATCTCGGAGCTGCAGTCGGGGCGCGCACGGCTCGCCGACCCCGACGCCCTCGGCAACCCGAACGACCCGGCGTTCTTCGGCGGCTCGCTCTCGTCGTCCGCGACCCTGCAGCAGGGGCTCACCTACGTGCAGGGACGCCTGGCGAACATCGCGGGCCCCGGGCTGCTCAAGCTCCAGTGCGGCCTGTCCGGCACGGTCGCCGGCTGCCCCGCCGGCACGGTGGGCGTCCTGCAGGGCGTGCAGGCGGTCGACGCCGGCGTCACCGAGCTCGTCACCGGGGTGGTCTCGAGCGTGCAGGCCGGGGTCGGCGACGACGCGTCCGCGACGAAGGACACGCTGCGCGGCGGCGTCCACCTGCTGCAGGGCGGCGTGGACCAGCTCTCGTCCGGCGGTGACCGGCTCGCCGCGGGCCTCGCGCAGCTGGGGGCCGGTGCCGGCCGGCTCAGCGCCGGCGCGTCCGACCTGTCGGACGGGATCGACGACGCCGCGCAGGGGTCCGAGGAGCTCGCTGGCGGCCTCGGCGACGCGGCCGACGGATCCCGGACCCTGGCGAGCGGCATCGTGGACGCCGCCAACGGCTCCCGCTCGCTCGCGGACGGCCTGCGCGACGCCGCCAACGGGTCGCTGCGGCTCCACCAGGGGCTGGAGGACGCCGCCGACGGCGCACCGCAGCTCGTCGACGGCACGCAGCGCCTCTCCGACGAGGGCACGACGACGATCGCCGAGTCGGGCGCGGCCACGGCGGCGTCCTACGGCGTCCAGTACGCCGTGCTGCAGGCGGGAGCGGAGCGGGCCCAGGCCGAGGGCATGGCGTACGGCGCGCCCGAGGGCGCGCTGGGCGCCACCGCGTACTCGCTGGAGATCGACGGCGCCGACGCCACGACGCCGAACGCCGTCGGACGCGGCCTGGCCGCGATCGCGCTCTTCGCGATCGGGGCCGTCGTGGCCACGCTCGCGCGGCGCCGGTTCGTCTGACGGCGGGGCGCGCGTCGTCGCCGACGGGCGACGACGGGCGGGCACGAGGGCGGGTCGCTGCGGCGGCCCGCCCTCGGCGCGTCCGGGGCGCGTGCCGACACCCGGTCCGGTCAGCCGAGACGCGCCTCGTCGTACCGCGCGAGGACGACCTCCGCGAGCCGCTCGTCGGGCGCGAGCGGGGCGGTGACGACGTCCGCGCCCGCCTCCAGCACGCGGTCGTGGAAGTACCCGGGCGCCAGCAGGTAGGAGGCGACGACCACGCGCCCGCCGGCCGGCACGTCCGCCCGCGCCGCCGCGACCGCCTCGGGCACCGAAGGGCCTGCGCCGGCCCCGTAGCCGATGGTGACCGGCTGCTCCAGCGGGTCGGCCAGCGCGGCGGTGACCGCCTCCACGGCCCGCGCCGCGGCGGGGTCGGTCGAGCCGGCGGCGGCCAGCACCACCGCGTCGCCGCGGCGCAGCCCCACCCCGGACAGCCGGTCGAGCAGGATCGCGACGAGCCGGGCGTCCGGCCCGAGCGGCGCGCTCGCCGCTGCGCCCGGACGCTCGACGGCGCGGGCGACGTCGACCTTGACGTGGAATCCGACGGACAGCAGCAGCGGCACCACGACCACGCCCCGGCCCTCGGCGGCGGCCTCCTCCACGACGTCGTCGAGCTCCGGCCGCTGGACGTCGACGAACGCCTCGCGCACGTCGAGCCCCGGACGGGCCGCCCGCACGTCGTCGAGCACCGAGCGGATGGCCGCGCGCCCGCGCAGGTTGTCCGTGCCGTGCGAGCAGCCGACGAGCACGGGAGCGGTCGCGTCGGCCGGCGCGGGGATCTCCCCTGTCGTCGCCGCTGCGGGAGCGTCCGGGCCGGCAGCGTCCGGGCCGCGGTGCTGCGGGCCGTCGGGTCGAGGGGGCGCAGGGGCGTCGCTCACGGCGCCATTGTGGCGGCACGCGACCGAGCGGGGCACCCGGTGCGCACTCGCGTGCGGCGGCGTGCGGGGACGGCAGCCGGTCGGCCGCGCCTGGTCGGGCGTCGGTGGGGCATGGCACGGTGTCCGGCATGGCGCAGGAGCAGGCGGGCACCGGACCGGACGGCGACGCGGGCGCGGAGCCCGTCGTCGCCCTGCTGAGGGCGGTGAACGTCGGCGGCCGCACGGTCCGCGCGGCGGAGCTGCGGGAGACGGCCGAGGCGCTCGGGCACACGCGGGTGACGAGCTACGTCACGAGCGGCAACCTGGTCCTCCTGCCCGCCGGGGCGGCGGACGAGGTAGGCCCCGGGCTGTCGGCGGCCCTCGAGCAGCGGTACGGCTTCGCGGTGCCGGTCGTGACCCGGACGGCGAGCCGGTGGGACCGCGTCGTGGCCGCGCTCCCGTTCGCCGAGGCGGCGCGCGAGGACCCCGCGCACGTCGTCGTCGTGACGTGGGACCGGACCCCGGACGCCGCGAGCGTCCGCGCGTTCGACCCGACGGCGCTCGGCGACGAGCTGGTGGTCTGGCACCGCGACGAGACGTACGTGCTGTACCCGCACGGCCAGGGCCGCTCGCGCCTCACGCTCGCCGTGCTCGAGAAGGCGGCGGGCGGCCGCGTCGGCACCGCGCGCAACTGGCGCACGGCCCTCGCGCTGCAGGCGCTCGCGCACGAGCGGCTCGCCTGACCGGTCCCGCCGCAGGTCGTCGCGCCGCACCCGGGAGGCCCGGGGTCCTTGCCTGCCGCGACCGTGTCTGTTGGGATCGACCCCGTGCCCGACCTCAGCATCGACGCCCTCGAGAAGTCCTACGGCACGGTCCGTGCCCTGCGCGGCATGACCTTCGACGTGCGGGCCGGCGAGATCTTCGGGTTCGTCGGCGCGAACGGCGCCGGCAAGTCCACGACGATGCGCATCGTGCTCGGCGTGCTCGCGAGCGACGCGGGCGAGGTGCGCTGGGACGGCCACCCGATCGACGCCCCGGTGCGGCACCGCATCGGGTACATGCCGGAAGAGCGCGGGCTGTACCCGCGCATGAAGGTCGGCGAGCAGCTGGTCTACCTCGCGCGCCTGCACGGGCTCGACCCGGCGGCGGCCCGCCGCGCGATGGAGCACTGGACCGACGTGCTCGGCATCGCGGAGCGGCGCGGCGACGAGGTGCTCAAGCTCTCGCTCGGCAACCAGCAGCGCGTGCAGCTCGCCGCCGCACTCGTCCACTCCCCCGACCTGCTCGTGCTCGACGAGCCGTTCTCCGGCCTCGACCCGCTCGCGGTCGACGTGATGAGCGGCGTGCTGCGCGAGCAGGCGGCGCGGGGGGTGCCGGTGATGTTCTCCTCCCACCAGCTCGAGCTCGTGGAGCGGCTGTGCGACCGGGTGGGCATCGTCCGCGCCGGCCAGGCGGTGGCGGTGGGGACGATCGAGGAGCTGCGGCGCACCGAGCGGCCGCGCTGGGTGGTCGAGGGGCCCGCCGACGGCTGGGCCGCCGCGGTCCCCGGCGTGCGCGTCGTCGAGCAGGACGGCACGCGCACCGTGGTCGAGGTCGACGGCGTGCCCGACGGCGACCAGGCGCTGCTCCGCGCGGCGCTCGCGGCCGGCCCGGTGCACGCCTTCGGGCCCGACCGTCCGTCGCTCGTCGACCTGTACCGCGACGTCGTCGCGACCGACGACGTGGGCCAGGCCCACGACAGCCGGCCCGAGGAGGCCCACGCATGAGCACCACGACCACCGGCCCGTCCGGGTCGGTGCCGCTGAGCAGCGGGCGGGCGATCCGCCTCGTGGCCGGCCGCGAGGTGCGCACGCGCCTGCAGTCCAAGGCCTTCGTGTGGACGACCGTCGCGTTCGTCGCGGTCATCGTCCTCGGGGGCGTCGTGCTCAACCTCGTCACGTCCAGCGGCACGCAGGCGAAGGCGGTCGGTGTGCTGAGCGACGTCGCCGCGGTCGCGCCGGCGCTCGAGGCGAGCGCGACGGCCGTCGGGCAGCAGGTCGAGACGCGCACGTTCGACGACCGGGCCGCCGGCGAGGCCGCGGTGCGCGACGGGGAGGTCGTCGCCCTCGTCGCGGCGGTCTCGCCGTCGCTCGAGGTGGTCGTCAAGCAGACGCCCGACCAGCAGCTCGCCCCGGCGTTCGGCGCGCTGGCGCAGCAGCTGGCCCTCACCTCGGCCGTCGAGCAGCTCGGCGGCGACCCGGCCCAGGTGGCGCAGCAGGTCGCCACGGCCGTACCCACGACGACGTCGCTCGAGCCTGCCCCGGAGACCGACGCCGCCCAGGTCGTCGCGGGCATCGTCGCCGGGATCCTGCTGTTCGTCTCGATCATGACGGCCGGCCAGCTCGTCGCCCAGGGCGTCGTCGAGGAGAAGTCCAGCCGCGTCGTCGAGCTGCTGCTCGCGACCGTCCGCCCGTGGCAGCTCATGGCCGGCAAGGTGCTCGGCATCGGGCTGATCGGCCTGCTGCAGGTCGTGCTCATCGTCGCGGCGGGCGCCGGCACGGCGTTCGGGCTGGGGCTGGTCGAGACGAGCTCGCTCGACCTCGGCGCCACCGCGCTGTGGTCCCTCGTCTGGTTCGTCGTCGGCTTCGCGACCTACGCCGTCGTGCTCGCCGGGCTGGCGGCGCTCGTCTCGCGCCAGGAGGACGTCGGCGCCGTGGTCGCACCCGTCACGACCGTGATGATCGTGCCCTACGTCGTCGGCATCTCGATCGCGCCGTACGCGCCCGACAACCCGCTCGTCGCGTGGCTGTCGTACGTGCCGTTCTGCGCACCCATGGTGATGCCGATCCGGATCGCCCTCGGAGCGGTCGAGCCGTGGCAGGCGCTGCTCTCCGTCGGCCTCTCGGTGGCCCTGATCCCGCTGCTCGTCTGGTTCGCCGGGCGGGTCTACTCGCGCGGCGTGCTGCGCTCGGGCGGCCGCATGAAGCTGTCGGAGGCCCTGCGCGGCGCGTGACCGCCGCGGCCGCCGGCCCGACGTGGTGACCGGCGTCCGCCCGCGCCCTAGCGTGGGGGCATGACGACCCTGTTCACCCGCATCATCGCGGGCGAGATCCCCGGCCGCTTCGTGTGGGCGGACGACGTCGCGGTCGCGTTCGCGACGATCGCGCCCATCACGGACGGGCATGTGCTCGTCGTCCCCCGGGCCGAGATCGACCAGCTGACGGACGCGCCCGACGACGTGCTCGCGCACCTGGTCGTCGTCGCCAAGGCGATCGGCCGGGCGCAGCAGGCCGCGTGGGACGCGCCGCGCGCCGCGCTGCTCGTCGCGGGGTTCGAGGTGGCCCACCTGCACCTGCACGTCCTGCCGGCCTGGGACGAGGCGAGCCTCTCGTTCGCGAACGCCCGGCCGGACCTGCCCGCCGAGCAGCTCGACGCCGCCGCGGAGCGGCTGCGCGCGGCGCTCGTCGCCCAGGGCGACGGCGCGCACGTGCCGGCCTCGCTCGGCTCGCCGGACCTCGGCTAGCGGGCGCGGCGACCG
>NZ_HE978588.1:1966540-1968643 GCF_000312005.1 Cellulomonas massiliensis JC225 | reverse complement strand
AGGACCGGCGCACGTTCCTGCGGGCGGGTGTCCTGGCGGCGGCGCTCGGGGCGGTGACCCTCGCGCTCGGCCGGTCCGCCGGCACGTCGGGCCGCGTGACGCAGGCGGCCCGCGCGGACGTGCGGCTGCCCGCACCGAGCAGCACCGCCGCCCCGGTCCCCGCGGGCGTCCAGGTCCGCGCCGCGGGCATGACCCCGTGGGCGACGCCGCCGGACGCGTTCTACCGGATCGACACGGCCCTCGTCGTGCCGCAGGTCGACCCGTCGACGTGGCAGCTGCGGGTGCACGGGCTCGTGGAGCAGGAGGTCACGCTGACGTGGGACGAGCTCCTCGCCTCGCCCCTCGAGGAGGCGTGGGTGACGCTGTGCTGCGTCTCCAACCCCGTCGGCGGCGACCTCGTCGGCAACCAGCGCTGGCTGGGGCTCCCCGTCCGCCGGCTGCTCGCGCGCGCACGGCCCACCGCGGGCGCGGACATGGTCCTGTCGACGAGCGCCGACGGCTGGACCGCCTCGACCCCGCTGACCGCGCTGACGGACGACCGCGCCGCGCTGCTGGCGGTCGCGATGGACGGCGCTCCCCTGCCGGTCGAGCACGGGTTCCCGGTCCGGCTCGTCGTGCCCGGCCTGTACGGCTACGTCTCGGCGACGAAGTGGGTCGTCGACCTGGAGGTGACCCGCTTCGCGGACGCCACGGCCTACTGGACCGACCGGGGCTGGTCCGCCCAGGGCCCGGTCAAGACCCAGTCGCGGATCGACGTGCCGCGCGAGGGCGCCCTCGTGCCCGCCGGCGACGTCACCGTGGCCGGGGTCGCGTGGGCGCAGCACCGGGGGGTGACGGGGGTCCAGGTGCGCGTCGACGACGGCCCGTGGCACGACACGACGCTGGCCGACGACGGCGGGATCGACACGTGGCGCCAGTGGAGCTGGACGTGGGCCGCGGAGCGCGGCGACCACGTGCTGCGCGTGCGGGCCTCCGACCCCTCGGGCCCGCAGACGGGCGCGGTGCAGGACGTCGTGCCGGACGGCGCGACCGGCTACGACGAGCTGCGCGTCTCCGTGACCTGACCCGGCGGGCCGCCGGGCGTCGCGCCGACCGTCCGGACCGTGACCGCCACGGGCGGGACGTCGAGCATGACCCGGTCGCCGACCCGCAGCCCCGCGAGCACCGGGCTGGTGGCCGCGAGGTCGACGAGCACGTCGCCGGTCGTGCGGACGCGCACGCCCGCCGGACCCGGCTCGAGGTCCACCACGGCCGCGGACCACCCGTCCGCCGCGGTACCGTCGGGCTGCCCGTCGGCCTGCCCGTCGCGATCCCCACCGCGCAGGACGACGGCCCCCGGGGCGAACGTCGCCCGCACGGCGGTGCCCGCGGGAGGAGCGCCGGTCACCCGCAGCCGCACGCCCGGTGCGGCGACCACCCGCCCGTGGGGTCCCTCCTCCACGCGGCCCTCGACGAGGTTGAGGCCGGCCAGCGCGGCCGTGAACGGGTGCGTGGGGGCACCCAGCACGTCGAGCGGCCGGCCACGGTCGAGCACGCGGCCCTCGTGCAGCACGACCACCGCGTCGGCCAGGGTCGCCACGTCGAGCGCGTCGTGCGTCACGAGGACGGTCGTGGTGCCGGTCGCACGGACCTCGTCGCGCACGAGCTCGCGCAGCCCCGCGGCGGTCCGGACGTCGAGCTGGGCGAAGGGCTCGTCGAGCAGCAGGACCTGCGGCCCGGCCGCGAGCGCCCGCGCGAGCGCGACCCGCTGACGCTGGCCGCCGGACAGCTCGTCCGGGCGGCGGTCGCCCAGACCGGCGAGCCCGACGGCCGCGAGCCGCCGGTCCGCCTCCTCGCGCGCGCGCCGGGCCGGCACGCCCCGCGCCCGCGGGCCGAACGCGACGTTCTCGCGCGCCGTGAGGTGCGGGAACACGAAGGGCTCCTGGCCGAGCAGCGCGACGCGCCGGCGCTCCGGGGGCACGTGCACGCCCGGCCCCGTCACCGTCCTCGCTCCGACGCGGACCGTCCCGGCGTCCGGCCGCAGGCGGCCGGCCAGCACGTCGAGGAGCGTGGACTTGCCCGCGGCGTTGGGCCCCACCACCGCGACGACCTGACCCGGGGCGG
>NZ_HE978588.1:1958637-1965532 GCF_000312005.1 Cellulomonas massiliensis JC225 | reverse complement strand
CGACGAGCAGACCGCCGGCCAGGGACGCCGCGCCGCGGCGGCGCGACGTCCGCGTCACCGCCCGCCGCCCGACGTCTCGACGACGACCGTCGTGGCCTTGACGACCGCGACCGCGCGCGAGCCGACCTCGAGACCCAGCTCGCGCACGGCCTCGCTGGACATGAGCGAGACGACGCGGAAGGGCCCGCACTGCAGCTCGACCTGCGCCATCACGGTGTCCGCCGTGACGCGCGTGACCAGCCCGGCGAAGCGGTTGCGGGCGGACGTCGTGCCCGCGTCCGGGTCGTCGGGCCGCCGGGCGCGCTCCACCGCGACCGCGGCGAGCGCCGCGCCGTCGACGACGACCCGCCCCTGCGCGTCGGCCGACGGCTCCAGGGCGCCGGAGTCCACCCAGCGCCGGACGGTGTCGTCGCTGACGCCCAGCAGGCCCGCGGCCTCGCTGACCCGGTACGTCGTCATGGCGCGAGCGTAACCGCGTCTGCGGCTCCTTGGGAGCCATGGAGCCGCGGATGCGGCGGTATGCGGTCCCGCCCCCAGAACCCGGGTGCCCGGGGCGCTCAGGCGCTACGTTCGCGTCATGGGGAAGGGTGCGAAGAAGCACGGGAAGCCCAGCCGGTCCCGCACGCTGCCGGACGAGGTCTACGAGGCGGAGCTGTTCCGCCTGCAGGCCGAGCTCGTGACGCTGCAGGAGTGGACCAAGGCCACGGGCGCCCGCATCGTGATCGTCTTCGAGGGCCGCGACGCCGCCGGCAAGGGCGGCACCATCAAGAGGCTCACGGAGTACCTGTCGCCCCGCACCGTGCGGATCGCCGCGCTGCCGACGCCCACGGAGCGCGAGCGGACGCAGTGGTACTACCAGCGCTACGTGCAGCACCTGCCGGCCGCGGGCGAGATCGTCGTCTTCGACCGGTCCTGGTACAACCGCGCCGGCGTCGAGCGGGTGATGGGCTTCGCGTCGGCGCGGCAGGTGGCGCAGTTCATGCGCGACACCCCGATCTTCGAGCAGATGCTCATCGAGGACGGGATCCTGCTGCGCAAGTACTGGTTCTCCGTCAGCGACTCCGAGCAGCTGCGGCGCTTCCGCTCCCGCCTGGACGACCCCGTGCGGCGCTGGAAGCTGAGCCCGATGGACCTGGAGTCGATCGAGCGCTGGGAGGACTACTCCCGCGCCAAGGACGAGATGATGGTGCACACCGACGTGCCGGCCAGCCCCTGGTACGTCGTCGAGTCGGACTCCAAGAAGCGGGCGCGCCTCAACATGATCGCCCACCTGCTGTCCACGATCCCGTACCACGACGTCCCGCACGAGGACGTCGACCTGCCCGAGCGGCCCGCCGCCTCGTCGTCCTACCAGCGGCCCCCGCGCGAGCTGTCGACCTACGTCCCGGACCACGTGGCGTCGCTGCTCGGCGACCCCGAGCGCGGCCTCTAGCCCGACCGGGTCCCCGGCGCGGACGCTCGCCCGCAGCGGACGGCGTTGCGCGCGCCCCGTGCCGTTTGCGAGGTTGTGCGCGTGGCGATCCCCTCCCCCGGCCCCGACCTGCGCGTGCGGCTGCCCGGCGTCAACCCCGCCGTCCGGCGGTTCCTGTCGACCGAGGCCGGCTCCGCCGTGGTCCTGCTCGCCGCGACCGTGGTCGCGCTGATCTGGGCGAACTCGCCGTGGGCGGCGTCCTACACCGCGCTGTGGGAGGCCACGGCCGGCCTGACCATCGGGCCGTGGTCGCTCGAGATGGACCTGCAGCACTGGGTGAACGACGCGGCCATGGCCGTGTTCTTCGCGGTCGTCGGGCTGGAGATCGCGCGCGAGGCGACGAGCGGGGACCTGCGGGACCGGCGGACCGTCGCGGTGCCGGCGCTCGGCGCGGTCGGCGGCCTGCTCGTCCCCGTCCTCATCTTCCTGCTGCTCACGACCGGCACGGACGTGCAGCACGGCTGGGGCGTCGTGATGTCCACGGACACCGCGTTCCTCGTCGGCATCCTCGCGCTGTTCGGCCCGCAGTGCCCCGACCGGCTGCGCCTGTTCCTGCTCACGCTGGCGATCGTCGACGACATCGGGGCGATCACCGCGATGGCGGTGTTCTACACCGACGACGTCGCGCTCGTGCCGCTCGCGCTGGCCGGGCTGCTCGTCGTCGCGATGCTCGTCATGCGCTGGCTGCGCGTCTGGCAGGTCGCGCCCTACGCCGTCGTCGGGCTGCTGCTCTGGTTCGCGGTGCACGCCTCGGGGGTGCACGCGACGCTCGCGGGCGTCCTCGTCGGGCTGCTGGTGCCCGCCACCGTCCCGCGCCGCGAGCACGTGGAGGCCGTGCCGCGCTACGCCACCAAGCTCGTCGCCGACGCGACCGCCGAGCGCGAGCACCTCGCCGAGCTGGCGGCCCGGGCGGCCGTGCCGACGGCCGACCGGCTGCAGCGCATGCTGCACCCGTGGAGCGCGTTCGTCGTCGTGCCGCTGTTCGGGCTGGCGAACACCGGGATCTCGCTCGGCGGCGACGTCCTGGGCGACGCGCTGCACTCGCGCCTCACCATCGCGGTCGCCGTCGCGCTCGTCCTGGGCAACGCGATCGGCATCACCGGGTTCTCGACGCTCGCGATCCGCCTCGGCCTGGGCCGCCTGCCCGGACGGGTCCGCTACGGGCACCTCATGGGCGGCGCCGTCCTCGCGGGCATCGGCTTCACCATCTCGCTGTTCATCGCGCAGCTGGCGTTCGACGACCCGCAGCAGCTGGCCGACGCCAAGATCGGCGTCCTGCTCGGGTCGCTCGTGGCGGCCGTGCTCGGCTCGGTGCTGCTGCGCTGGCTCGGCGAGCGCCTGCCCCTGTGCTCCCCCGAGTCCGACGAGCCGCCGCCGCTGCCGCCCCTGCCGTGGGGCGCGCCCGGCGAGGTCTCCGAGGCGCGGGCCTGACGCTCAGGCGATCGGGTCGTCCGGGGTGAGCGGCGTGACGCGCAGCGTGCGCGCGTCGGCCTCGACGATCTGCGCCGCGTGCTGCTGCAGCCAGGCGACGGTGTCCGCGCCGGCGCGCACGAACCGGCCGGTGAGGGCGTCGAGCTCGCCGTCGGCGAACGCGACGGCGAGCGCCACCACCTCGGCCGGGTCCGTCCAGTCCGTGCGGCCCTCGTAGCGCGGCATCGACCGGGACATGTCGGTCTCGACGACGCCCGGGGCGAGGTCGAGCGCCCGGATCCCCGCGTCGCCGTGCTGGCGCACGAGCTGCGTGGTCAGCCGCGCGAGCGCGCCCTTGCTGATCGCGTAACCGGTGTAGCTCGGCAGGGCCCGGTAGCCGGAGCCCGAGTTGAGGTTGAGCACACGACCGCCGCCGCGCGCGAGCATGCCCGGCAGCACGGCGTGCGTCACGAGCATCGGCCCGCGCACGTTCGTCTCGACGACGCGCCACATGTCCTCGACGTCGTCCTGCGCGAAGGGCAGGTCCTGGCGCTCGATGACCCCCGCGTTGTTGACGAGGAGCCCGATGCCGCCCGGCAGCCCCACCTCGACGCGCGCGACCGCGTCGGCGACGGCCGTCACGTCGACGAGGTCCGCCGCGGCGGCCACGACCGTGCGCGCGCCGCCGGTGCGCTCCGCGATCTCCGCCGCGACGTCGTCCAGCCGCGCGCGCGTCCGGCCGACGAGCCCGACGTCGTAGCCGGCCTCGGCGAGGCCCAGCGCGAGGTGGCGGCCGATGCCCCGCCCGGCGCCGGTGACGAGCGCGGTCCGGGGCACCGCGACGGTCGTGGCCCGGTCGGGGCCTGCGGTGGAGTCGGTCATCCCACCACCCTGGCAGAGCCGCGCGCGGACCGCGCCGCGACGCCCGCGCCGCGGCTCACACGTCGAGGCGCAGCCGCACGTCCACGACGTCGCCGACCTCGACGCCCTCCCGGCGCCGCTCGGCCGCGCGCAGCGGCACGAGGTACCCGCCGTCCTTCGGGAACAGCGACGTCGTCCACCGCGACGCGCCGAGCCGCACCTCGACCGGGATGACGCCCCAGCCGTAGGTGACGAGCGGAGCGACCGTCGCGATCTGCTCGCTGTGCGGCGGGGGAACGGCCACGAACACGTACGGCGCCGGCCCGCGCCAGTGCACCGCCTCGCCGCGGAACGCGAGCTCCATCAGCGCCGGCCCGCGCCGCGCGCCGCGAGGGCCTCGTCGATCGCGGTGCGCAGCGACTCCGCCCGGACCCGGTGGGCGAACAGGACGCCGTCGACGAACACGGTCGGCGTGAACCGCACCCCCGCCGCGACGCCGTCGGTGTAGTCCCGCTGCACCGCGGGGGCGTACCGCTGCGCGGCGGGCCCGGTGACGAGGTCCGGGTCGACCCCGACCCGCGCGGCGGCGGCGCGCAGGCCGTCGTCGGTGAGGCGGTCCTGGTGCGCGAACAGCTCCGCGTGCATCTCCCAGAACCGCCCCTGCGCGCCCGCGGCCTCGACCGCGAGCGCCGCGGTCAGGGCGTACGGGTGCACCTCGAAGAGCGGGAAGTGCCGCCACACGAGCCGCACCTGGCCCTCGGACGCGTCCACGACGCGGCGCAGGACCGGCGCCGCGGACCGGCAGTACGGGCACTCCAGGTCCCCGTACTCGAGCAGCGTGACGGGCGCGTCGGGCGCGCCGTAGACGTGCCGCTCGGGGGTGACGTCGGGCTCGGCCATGGGCCCAGCATGCCCGCCGGACGCGCGCAGCGGGAGGCGACGGCTCAGCGGTCCTTGTCGAGCCTGCTGAGGAACCGTCCGGGACGCAGCGCCGGGCTCGCCGTCCCGGCCTGCGCGACCAGCCCGTCGACCAGGTCGGCGAGGGCGTCGAAGCCGGTCCGCTGCGCGCGCCAGCCGAGCTCGCGCTCGGTGCGGGAGACGTCGAGCAGCGGGGTGTGCAGGGCCATGTCGAGCCAGCCGGGGCCGATGGGCGCCAGGCGCGCGAGCCATGCCGCGCCGAGCGCCTGCCGCACGACGGCCGGCTCGACCTCCTGGAGGTTCCCGTCCGCGACGAGCGCCGCCACGTGCTGCCCGGTCAGCACGTCGGGCGCCGCGACGTTGAACGCGCCGCGCGCCTGCCGCACGACCGCCTCGCGGTACGCGCGGGCCACGTCGTCCGCGTGGACCGCCTGCAGGCGCAGCCCGACGGGCCACGGCAGCACGGGCAGGGCGCCCACCCGGCCCCGGGGCACGAACGGCCCGAGGAACAGGCGCCCGATCTCCGCGCCGGCGTCCCGCTGGAAGATCAGCGACGGGCGCAGCCGTGCGATCACGGGGGCGTCGGGCAACGCCTCCGCCTCGTCGAGCAGCCGCTCGACGGCCACCTTGTCGGTCGAGTACGACGAGGTGGCGATGCCGCCGGTCGGCCAGGACTCGTCGCGGAGCACGTCGTCGTCCGCCGGCGAGTACGCCCCCACCGACGACGCGACCACCACGTGCGGGACGCCGTTCAAGCGCGCCGCCGCGAGCACGCGCCGCGTGCCGTCGACGTTCGTGCGCGCGAGCGCCTCGCGGTCGTGGCTCGGCTGGATCGCCCAGGCCAGGTGCACCACGGCGTCCGCGCCGACGAAGGCGGCGGCGAGCGCGTCGACGACGGCCTCGTCCGGCCCGGGCGTGGCGACGTCGCACGCCACCCAGCGCGCGACGTCGTACGGCGGTGGGACGGGTCCGCTCGGCGCCCGCCGGGCCACCGCGACGACCGAGGTGATCGTCTCGTCCGCCGCGAGCTGCCGCAGCAGCGCCGTCCCGACGTTCCCGCTCGCCCCGACGACCACGACTCTCATGCGGGCCAGTCTGCCCCGGCCCGCGCGATCCGGCTCAGGGACGCCGTGGGCCGCTGCCCGGACGCGCGTGCGTCAGAAGAGCACGGCCGCGGACGTGCGCGCCTCCAGCTCCAGCAGGAACCGCTTGCGCTCGACCCCGGCGGCGAAGCCGGTGAGCGACCCGTCCGCGCCGATCACCCGGTGGCACGGGATGACGACCGCGATCCGGTTCGACCCGTTCGCGGCGCCCACCGCCCGGGACGACGTCCGCGGGTCCAGGCCGACGGCCGCCGCCAGGCGCCCGTAGGACCACGTCTCGCCGTAGGGGATCTGTTGCAGACCGGCCCAGACCCGCCGCTGGAACGACGAGCCCTGGACGTGCAGCGGCAGGTCGAAGACCGTGCGCTCGCCCGCGAGGTACTCCCGCAGCTGTGAGGCGGCGAGCGACAGGGAGGCGTCGTCCCGCTCGCCGTGCTCCCCGCGGGGCGCGTCGTTGCGCGCGCGCGTCGAGGGCAGCAGCAGCGCCGACAGCGCACCGTCCACGCCCACGAGCGTGATCGGCCCCATGCCGGACTCGACCACCGTGTGCGTGACGCGGCCTCCCGCCGAGCCCCCGCCCGGCTCGACGCCGGACCAGGCGCTGCGACGACGCCCGCCCTCGATCGCCTGGCCCACCCGCAGCCGCTCCGCCGTCGTCATGACCGCCATCCTCCCCCGCACCACCGACACCGTCGGGGAGAGTCGCACGGGAGGGCGGGACGTGAGCCCGGCGGCGTCGAGTCGCCGGGATGAGCCCGCCCGAGGGGTCAGTCCTCGGCGGGGTCGATCACCGACGTGTCGTCGTCGGCCGCGCGGCGGGTCGAGCGGCGCACGGGCGCGCTCGGCGGCACGGGCAGGTCGTCGACCGTCCGGCGGCGCCGCTCGTCGCGGTCCCGCCGGGGCGGCTCGGGCGCGTCGAGGGGCGTCGTCAGGTCGAGCGGGTCCGGCCGGGCGGCCGCGTCGTCCCGCGCGGGGACGGAGCGGCGGGACGCGAGGTCGGGGTCGGGGCCCAGGTCGGGCTCCGGCGTGTCGCGGTCGGGCCGGGCACCCGCCGGCACGTCGGGCTGGTCGGGCCGGTCGGGCTGCTCGGGCTCGGCGTCGAGACCGGGCTCGTCGTCGTCGAACGGCACGG
>NZ_HE978588.1:1954932-1958195 GCF_000312005.1 Cellulomonas massiliensis JC225 | reverse complement strand
CACGACGGCCGCCCCCGGCTCGCTGCCCGGCCGGTCGCCGGCGACCTGCTCGCGCTGGTCGATCACGTCCTGGCCGGGGCCGGCGAACGCCTGCGAGCGCTCGATCGCGTCGATGCTGCCGGTGAACAGGCGGGCGTCGTTCTGGCGCGCCACGAGGCTCGTCTCCTCGCCCAGGCGCCGCGGCTCGGGCTCGGCCGCGGCGCGCGGCCGCAGCGAGCGCTCACGGTTCTCGACCCGGACGGTCGGCTGGCCCGAGGGCGCCTCGTGCTGCAGCCACGCGACGAGCCCCTCGCGCACGTAGCAGCGCAGGTCGAAGAGGGTGGGCGCGTCGACCGCGGAGGCGAGGGCCCGCACGCGGACGTGCCCGCCGACGGCGTCGGTCACCTGCAGGATCCCCACGCGCTCGTCCCACAGGTCGCTGGCGCGCAGCAGGCGGTCCAGCTCGGCGCGCATGTCCTCGACGGGCACGTCCCAGTCCAGGTCGAGCTCGACGGTGCCCAGCAGGTGCGCGTCGCGCCGCGTCCAGTTCTCGAACGGCGTCGTCGTGAAGTAGGTCGACGGCAGGATGAGCCGCCGGTCGTCCCAGACGTGCACGACGACGTACGTGAGCGTGATCTCCTCGATGCGGCCCCACTCGCCGTCCACCACGACGACGTCGTCCACCCGGATCGCGTCGGTGAACGCGAGCTGCAGGCCCGCGAACACGTTGGCGAGCGAGCTCTGCGCGGCGAGGCCCGCGACGATCGAGATCAGCCCCGCCGAGGCCAGCAGGCTGGCCCCGAACGTCCGGGCCACCGGGAAGGTCAGCGCCACGCCGGCGATCGCGCAGACGACCAGCACGGCGACCGTCAGGCGCCGCAGCACCTGGACCTGGGTGCGCACCCGCCGCGCGTGGCGGTTGTCCGCGACGTCGATGCGGTAGCGCGCCAGCGCGGCGTCCTCGAGGACGAACGCGAGGCTGCCGATCAGCCACGTGACCGCGACGATGAGGGCGATGACGAGCACGTGCTCGACCGCCTCCCGCCACGGCGCGGGGTCGGTGGTGAGCCGCAGCGCGACCCAGACGGCGACGACGACGAGGGTCGCGCGCAGGGGGCGGCGGCTGCGCCGGCTCAGGTCGGCGGCCACCTGCGACCGGCGCGCCACCCGCCGCACGAACGTCCCGATCAGCGCGGCGACGAGGAACGCGACGACGACCGCCGCGACGACCCCGAGCAGGGGCGCCAGGACCGCGGCCGCGTCGGTCGGCTCGTCGGCGGCACGGGGCGCCGACGCGACACCGCTGGCGAGTCCGGTGACGCCCGTGCGGCCGGGGGGGATCGGGAGGAAGGGGAGCAATCGCACCGGGACACGGTAGCGAGCGGCTCTCCCGGACGCGCGTCCGGCTCCCGGCGGGGCCCGGCTCCCCGGCGGTCTCTGCCGTCCCGCGGCGGCGTCGCCGCGGCCCCGGACGCAGGGGCGCCCCGTCCTCGGCCCGAGGACGGGGCGACCACGAGAGGCGTCTCGCCGGCACGAGGCGTGGCGCGCTCCCTGAACCCTCACGGGCGGTCCGGCTCTCGCCGTGACCCTCAGGCGTACTCCACCTACCGTCGGCCGGTCGCCCGCGGCTCACGGACGATCGGCTTGAACCATCTTTACCCCTCCTTGGCGTCGGGCGCATCCCCTGGAGGGTGTGGTGTTGCCCTGGTCACACGTCCAGATGGTCCGGGTCATCGGCGGACCGCGCCCGCGCCGCCGGTGTGGGCGGCCCGGGCTACCGTGCGCCGGTGCCCCTCCTGCGCGTACCCCTCGACCCGGGGCCGACCATCGCCTCTCTCGTCCTGCACGCCGTGCCCGGCGTCGAGGAAGTGACGACCGACGGGCCCGACCGCGGCACGGCACGCCGCCTCGTGCGCGTCGAGGGCCGCGACGCGCCCGTCACGCTGGAGGCACGGCTCTCCCCCGACGCCGTGGAGGTGCACGGCGACGCCCCGGACGAGGAGCTCGCGCGGCTCGCCCGCCGCTGGTTCGGCCTCGACGACGACCTCGCGGCCGTCGCCGGCGCGCTGGACGGCGACCCGCTGGTCGGGCCGCTCGTGCGCGCCCGCCCGCGGCTGCGGATCCTCGGCCACCTCGACGGGTTCGAGGCCGCCGTGCAGACGGTGCTCGGGCAGCAGGTGTCGCTCGCGGCCGCGCGCGTCTTCACGGGCCGGGTCGCGGCGGCATACGGCGCGCCGGGGCCGGACGGCCTGCTCGTCTTCCCGGGCGCGGAGCGCCTCGCCGCGGTGGACCCCGTCGAGCTGCAGGCGACCGTGCGCGTGCCGCACGCCCGCGCCCGCACCGTCGTCGCGCTCGCTGCCGCGCTGAGCGACGCCGAGCCGCTCGCGCCCGGAGCGGATCTCGACGACGCGCGCCGGCGGCTGCTCGCGGTGCCCGGCATCGGTCCCTGGACGGTCGAGTACCTGGCGCTGCGCGTGCTCGCCGACCGCGACGCGGTGCCCGTGGGGGACCTCGTGCTGCGCCGCGGGCTGGGCGTCGAGGCCAGGGAGGTGCTCGCCGCGACGCAGGGCTGGCGCCCGTGGCGGGCGTTCGGCGTCCAGCACGTGTGGACGAGCGCCGCGTACCTCAAGGCCGGCCGCACGGCGATCTCGTCCGGCGATGTGGGCGACGACGGGTGATGCGTCCGGGTCCGCGCCCGGCAGGTCACCCGAACGGCTCATCCGGGCGGGCGCGCGGAGGCCTAGCGTCGGAGCGTCCGACGTCCCACCGCACCATCGGAGTCCCCCGTGAGCACAGCGGGCCGGGACCCGCTCCCGGGCGAGGCGGAGCGGCTCGCGGAGCAGCACGCCCGGCTGGCCCTCGCCGTGGTCGACGCGCGCCTGGCCGCGCGCGACGGCGTGGACCTCGTCGGGCCCGACCTCGCGGGCGCGGTGCGGCACGACCTGGCGCCGGTCGAGCGCCAGCAGGTGCAGGACCTGCGGGAGGCCGCCGGCTCCCGCACGGCCGTCCTGTACTCCCGGTCGGGGTTCACGCGCACCGCGGCGCTCTGGGCCGACCAGCACGCCGTCGGCCTGTTCGCGTACACCGACGGCGGCTTCGTCGCGCCGGCCAACCAGCACGCCCGCGAGCTGCTCGCCCGCGCCCAGGCGCTCAGCGAGGAGCGGGTCCGCACGGGCACCGCGGCGATCGCGCAGGGCGCGACGGCGGCCCGCGAGCAGCAGCGGCTGCGGGAGCAGGCGGCGCACGCCGCGGCGCTGCGGGCCGAGCAGGCGCGCCGCACGCAG
>NZ_HE978588.1:1952270-1954519 GCF_000312005.1 Cellulomonas massiliensis JC225 | reverse complement strand
CGCACGCAGCAGGAGCGCGCCCGCCGCGAGCGCCAGCGGGCGGAGACCGTGCTCGGACGGTCGGTGGCGCTGCTGCTGGAGCAGCGGCTCGACCCGGGCGCGACCGCGGCGCACGTGCACCGCCTCGCCGCCACGACGACGGTCTGCGCCGTCGCCGAGCGGGCCGCCGACCTGTCGTCGGCGGAGCGCCCCGGCGCCGTCGCCCCGGTGCGCGCGCTGTTCGACGAGGCGGCCGCCGTGCTCGACGTCCTCACGCCCGCCGAGGGCCGCGGGTCCTCGGCGTACCGCTCCGCGCACGCGGCGGTCGTGCGCGCGTGGGACCTGCTGGACGACGCCGAGGGGCTGCACGCGATCGGCCACGTGGCCCCGGACGAGGTGGCGGCCGGCCTGGCCCAGGTGGACCACCTGTGGCGGGTCGTGGTGGGCGAGCTGCTCAAGCTGACGCCGCCGCCCTCGCTCGCGGTGCCGCAGCCGCGCGCCGCGCGCTACTCGGCCGACGCGCTCGACACGGTCTGACCGCGGGCGGGGGCCGGGCGGCGCGGCGTGCGCTCCGGCGGCACGAACCACGTCACCGAGCGCGCGACGTCCCCCGCGCGCAGCCACTCGTACCGCTCCGAGCGGGGGTCGGACTCGTCGTCGCGCCACGCGACCATGACGTGCGCAGCCGTCCAGCGCACCGCCCTCGCCGGGCGCCACTCCTCCACGCCGTCGACCCACACGACCCGGACGATGACCGGCACCGCCCCCATCGGGCGGGAGGGGATCTCCGTGGGGATGTCGCGGTTGGCGACCTGACGACCGTTCACCGGCCCAGGGTATCGAACGCCTGTTCGACCGCGCGCCACCGCGTGCCGGCGCGGGAGGCCGCTCAGCGCCGCAGCGGCAGCCAGTCGACGACGTCCCGGATCTGCTCGTCCCACCGCGCCCAGTCGTGCCCGCCGGGACCCTCCTCGTACTGCAGGTCGACCCCCGCGGCGCGCGCGGCGTCGCGGAACCGGCGGTTGTGGCCGAGCAGCTCGTCCTCGGTGCCGCACCACGCGCGCAGCCGCGGCAGCTCCGCCGGGTCGGCACGCGCGAGCAGGTCGAGGAGGTCGTTGCCGTCGCGGCGCATCCGCTCCCGGTCGCCGAACGTCGCCGTGAGCTCGTCGCCGAGCTCGAGGCTCGCGACGTCGAGCGCTCCCGACAGGCTGACCGCCGCGGCCACCGAGCCCGGCCGGCGCAGCGCCCACTTCATCGCGCCGTAGCCCCCCATCGAGAGCCCCGCGACGAACGTGTCCTCGCGGCGGTCCGACAGCGGGAAGAAGCCGCGCACGAGCTCCGGCAGCTCCTCGCTGACGTAGGTCCAGTACCGGTACCCCGTCACCTGGTCGGCGTAGAAGCTGCGGTGGACGGCGGGCATCACGACGGCGAGCCCGGCCTCCGACGCGTAGCGCTCGACCGAGGTGCGCCGCATCCAGATGGAGTGGTCGTCCGAGAGGCCGTGCAGGAGGAACAGCACGGGGTGGCGGCCGTCGCGCGCGGCCCCCGCCATGCCGATCTGACCGCGCGTGCGCTGGGGCAGCACGACGTCCGCCTGGACGGAGAGCCCGAGCACCTCCGAGAAGAAGTGCGCCTGCAGGAACGCCACCACCGACCTCCTCTCCCCCCGGGGGACGGGCGCCCCGGGTCCGCTCGCGCGGCCGCATCGCCGACGCGTCGCGTCGGCGTCTCGCCGCGTCGTCGCGTCGGCGTCGCGTCGTCGTCTCGTCGTCGTCCGACCTGCCGCTGCCGACGGTAGCGCGCCCGGCTCGGGGCGACGCGCCCGGCCCGGAGGCCTACCGTCGGTGAGGTGGACGACCTGCTGCCCGCCCGGCTCGACGCGCTCGGCCTGCTGTGCGGGGCGGTCGGCGCCGTCGAGGAGGCGGTCGGCCGGCTCACGGGGCGGGCGCCGCACCCGGTGGAGCCGCGGCGCGTGGCCGCCGCGTGCGCGAGCGACCGGCTGCTGCGGATCGACGGCGATCCCTGGCCCGGGTTCGCGCCGCTGTCGGGCTACTTCCGGACCCACGACGGCTGGCTGCGGACGCACGCGAACTACCCGCACCACCGTGAGCGGCTCCTGCACCTGCTGGGACTGCCGGGGTCGACCGGGCGCGAGTCGTTCGCGGCGGCCCTCGCCGGCCTCTCGGCGGCGCACGTCGAGGAGCGGGCCGCGGCGGCCGGGGCGCTCGCGGTCCGCGTGCGGGACGAGCACGAGTGGGCGACGAGCCCGC
>NZ_HE978588.1:1937878-1951545 GCF_000312005.1 Cellulomonas massiliensis JC225 | reverse complement strand
GCGTACTCGATGGACACGCGTCGTCCGGTCCGCTCGAAGTACCGGTGGGCCGAGTCGATCGCCTCGTCGACGCTCCAGCGGGTGTTGACGGGCACCAGCTCGCTGCGCAGCTCGTCGTCCGGCGCGTGCAGCGACAGCGCGAGGGTCACCGGGATGCCCCCTCGTCGTCACCGCGGGCGGCGTGCTGCGTGGGCACCGCGGCGAGCCGGTCCGGCCACCGCCAGCCGGCGTACCGCTCGGCCAGGGTCACGGGCGGGCGCTCGGGCTGCGGCATGACGGCTTCCTGACGCGGGAGGGCTGGTCCTGCCGACGCTAGGACCCGACCGGCCGCGGTGCCTGGGACCGTGGGCCCGGGTGACGGCCCGCACGTCCGGCGGCGTGTGGGTGGGCGCCGGTAGCGTCCCAGCATGGACGCCGACGAGACGCCGCGCGACGACGCGACGACGACCGGGAACCAGCCGCTGCCCACGGCGGCCGACGAGCAGGAGCGCATGAAGCAGACGCTCCACACGTACCTCGCCCGCCGGCGCGAGGACCTCCTGCGCAAGCTCGACGGGCTCGACGACTACGACGCGGCCCGCCCGCTCGTCCCCACCGGGACGAACCTCCTCGGGCTCGTCAAGCACGTCGCCAGCGTGCAGCTCGAGTACTTCGGGAGCGTCTTCGGCCGCCCGGCCGACCGGACGTTCCCGTGGATCGAGGCGCAGGACGAGACCGACATGTTCCTCGAGGCCGGCCAGACCCGCGCCGAGATCGAGGAGCTCCACGCCTACTCCGCGCGGTGGGCGGACGCGACGATCGACGCGCTGCCGCTCGACGCCCGCGGCGAGGTGCCGTGGTGGCCGCCGGAGCGCCGGTACGTGACGCTGCACCAGATCCTGGTGCACATGCTCGCCGAGACGGCCCGTCACGCCGGGCACGCCGACATCGTCCGGGAGCTCATCGACGGCGCGGTCGGCGACCGCCCCGGCGACCCGAACCTCCCGGGCCGCTCGGCGCAGGAGTGGGCGGCGTTCCGGGCCCGCATCGAGGCGAACGCGCGCGCGGCGGCCGGGCGGCCCTGAGGACCGCCCGGCCACCACGGGGGCGCGTCCGCGCTACGCGAAGGTGGACGCGCCCGTCACCTGGGCGACGAGCTCGACGCCCGTGACGTCCGACGTGCGCTCGCCGTTGACGACGCGACCGCCGCGCATGACCCACACCTGCTGGGACAGGCGCATCACCTGCTCGAAGTTGTGCGAGATGATGAGCACCGTCGTGCCCGCGTCGACGATCCGCCGGATGAGGTCCTCCACCTGCGCCGTCTCGCGGAGGCCGAGCGCCGCGGTGGGCTCGTCCATGATGACGAACTGGTTCGACCACATCACGGCCCGCGCGATCGCGACCGCCTGCCGCTGACCGCCCGACAGGCGCTTCACCGTCTTCGTGACGCCCGGGACGTTGACGGCGAGGCCCGAGACCAGCTCGTGCGCCTGGCGGCGCATCTCCGCGCGCCGGCTCGTCCGGAACGGTGGGACGCCGCGGGTCAGCTCCCGGTTGAGGAAGATGTTCTGCCAGACGGTGAGCTGGTCGGCCAGGGCCAGGTCCTGGTACACCGTCTCGATCCCGGCATGGCGCGCCGCGAGCGGCGAGGCGAACCGGACCGGCTCGCCGTCCATGAGGACCTCGCCCGAGTCGGGCGCGTGGTACCCCGCCAGGCACTTGATGAGCGTCGACTTGCCGGCGCCGTTGTCCCCGACGATCGCGGTGACCTCCCCGGGACGGGCGTACAGGGACGCCCCCTTGAGCGCCTCGACGCTGCCGAACGACTTCGTGAGGTCGCGGACCTCGATCTTGTGCGGCGTCGCGCCGTCCACGGCCGTCACTTCCTTCCTCGCATGAGCGTCGCCGCGGCGAGCACGACGATGCCGACGACGGCCGGCTCGTAGAACGCCTCGACCCCGACCATCGTCAGCCCGGTCTGGACGACCGTGAGCAGGATGGCGCCGAGCATCGGCCCCCAGACGGTGGCCCTGCCGCCGAAGAGGCTGGTGCCGCCGAGCACGGTCGCCGCCACGGCCTTCATGACGTAGTCGGTGTTGGTGGCCGGCTGGGTGGACCCCACGTAGAGGACCAGGAAGATCGCCGCCGTCCCGGCGAGCGCTCCCCCGATGACGTAGCCCGCGAGCTTGATCCGCGGGACGCGCAGCCCCATGGCCTTGCTCGCGTCCATGTTGTCGCCGACCGCGAGCAGGTGGGTGCCGACGGCCGTGTGGGTGAGCAGGACGTGCAGCAGCACGCCGATGACCAGGACGATGAGGATGTTGTAGCGCAGCGGCCCCGCGGACTGGCTCGCGATCGCGCGCAGCGTGTCGTCGGCCACCGGGACCGGGATGCCCTTGGACACGACGAGCCCGATGCCCTGGACGAGCCCCATGGTGCCGAGCGTGACGATCATGTCCGGGATCCGCACCCGCCCTACGAAGAACCCGTTCGCCAGCCCGACGACGACGCCGACCCCGACCGCCAGCAGGCAGGACACCGGCAGGCCCCACCCCGCCTGGTAGCCGAGCCCGAACACGACGCTCGCGAGCGCCAGGGTCGCGGCCATGGACAGGTCGATCCCGGCCAGCATCACGGCGAACGTCATGCCCATGGCGAGCAGGACGGGGATCGCCGCGTCGGCGAGCATCGCGTTGACGTTGTGCCAGGTCGCGAAGTTCGGCGAGATGAGCGAGAACACGATCATCGCGACGACCAGCGCCGTCGGCGCGGTCGCGCGGGTCCAGGTCTCCTCGAGCCGGGCCGTGCGCAGCACGCGCTGCAGACGGGTCGGCGGGGCGGCGAGCTGGTCGACCGAGCGGTCGAGCGCGGGCGCGGGCGCGGATCCCAGCATCAGGTCAGCCCTCGAACGGGTTGGGCACCTCGAAGCCCTCCGGCGGAGCCGGGGACGCCTCGAGCGCGGCGGCGGCGTTGGACGGGTCCACGATGAGCACCGGGGTGTCGACCCGCTCGGGGAGCGTCGCGCCGTCGGCCGCGGCCTGGCACGCCTGCACCGCCTGGTAGCCCATGAGGTACGGGAACTGCTCGACCGTGGACGCCAGGTCGCCGTCCACGATGGACTGCAGCTCCTCCTTCGTGCCGTCGATGCCGACGACGACGACGTCGTCCGTCCGACCCTCCTGCGCGATGGCCTCCTGGATCCCCATCGCCTGCGTGCCCGCCGGCGTGAAGAAGCCCTTCACCTCGGGGTTGGCGCGCATGATCGCGGCGGCGGCGTTCTTCGCCTTCACCCGGTCGGCGTCGGCCGACACGGTCTGCACGGTCTCGAGCTTGCCGTCGACGACGCTGTGGAAGCCCTTCTGCCGCGCGATGTTGCCCGCGTCCTGGGCCAGCGTGCCGATGACCGCGACCTTCGACCCCTCCGGCAGGAGCTTGAGCATCGCCTCGCCGCCCGCAGCGCCCGCCTGCTCGTTGACGGTGCCGATGTACGTGCTCACCGTCACCCCCTGCTGCTGGGCGGCGTCGGTGTCCATCTCCAGGTCGATGTTGACGATCGTCGCGTCGCCGGCACCGGTGAGCGGCGTGACGAGGTTCGTCGGGCTGGTCGGGTTGAGGACGTAGCAGTCGTAGCCGTCGGAGACGAGCGCCTGGAGCTTGGACGCCTGGCCGGTGTCGTCCGAGACGTTCTGGGCGGCCTGCACGTTGAGCTCGGCGCCCAGGTCCTTCGCGGCCGCCTCGGCACCCGTGACCATCGCGCCGAAGTAGGTGTTGTCGATCGGCTTCGTGACGAAGCCGATGCGCAGGGCACCCGCCGCGCCTCCGCTCGCCGCGCCGCTCGCGCCGGCGCTGGGGCCGGTCGAGCCGTCCGCGCCGCTGCTGCAGGCCGTCAGGGCGAGGCCGGCGACCGCCGTGACGGCGAGCGTCGCGGCCCATCGCCGGGATCGTGTGTCGGGGATGCGCATGGGTGTGTCCCTCTCCTCGTTGAGATGCCGTGGGTCCCGTGGTCACCGCGCCCGGGGTCCGACCCCGTGCCCCTGCGGTGCGACGTGCGCCCATGATGCGCACCTTCTGACATCGTTGTCTAGCGCGTCCACCAGACGATACCCATTCGTGACCCGGCGCGAACGGGGCGTGCCCTGTCCCGTCCGTTGTCAGACGAGCCCGTCGACGGGCAGCCGCACCGCGCCCGGCATGCCGTCCGGCGACGCCCACCAGCCCGCGGCGACGCCGGCCACGGCGGCGGAGCCCCTGGTCACGGTCTCGACGACGCCCGAGACCACCGGCACGGAGGCGCCGAGCCGCGCCCGCGCCGCCAGCAGCCGCGCGGACCGCAGCCCTCCGCCGGTCAGCACCGTCACGCCGTCCGCTCCGGTGGCACGGCGCAGCGCGCGCTCCCCGTCGGCCGCGGACAGCGCGTAGTGGTCGACCAGGGCGCCCCACGCCTGCGGGCCGCCGCCGGTCACGACGTCGCGGCCCTCCTCGAGCGCCAGCGACACGGCGCGGTCGAGGACGGGGGCCGCGCCGGGCGGCGGCGCGAGCCGGTCGAGCTCCTCGGCGCTCGCGCCGGCCGTGCGCAGGAACGTCGCCACGGCGAGGCCGGGCCTCAGCCCCTCCCGCATGAGCAACGGCTCGCCGCTCGCCGGCCACGTCTCGAGGGTGAAGCCGTCCGCCACGAGGGCCGCCACCTCGCGCCACGACCCCGGCCTGCGCCGGAGCACCGCGAGCATCCCCTCGCTGGTGCCGACGGACCCGACGACCTCGCCCCGCACCGCCCCCGTGCCGACGGCGGCGACGGGGTGGTCGTGGCCGGCCACCACGACGGGCGCGCCCTCCGCGAGACCGAGCCCGAGCGCGATGGCGGTGCGGGCCGGGCGCCCGACGCACGGGCCGAGCACGGGCGCCGGGGCCAGGTCCCGCAGACCGGCGGCCTCCCAGACGGCCGTCAGCGGCTCCCCGCGGACCGGGTCGAACGCTCCGCTCGTCGAGGCCAGGCCGGACTCCTGGACCGGCTCGCCGGTGAGCTGCCACGCGAACGCGCCCGCGACCCCGACGAAGACGCCCGACGGGACCGCGCGCGCCTCGCGCAGCCAGGCCAGCTTCGCGAGGCTCGACACGGGCCGGGCGTGCCCACCGGTCCACCCGTCCAGGCGCTCGCCGCCGAGGCGCTCGCGCAGCCGCCGGACGTGGTCGGACCCGCGCTCGTCGTACCAGGCGGGGAAGCGCAGGTCGGCCAGGCGCCCGTCCCGCAGCACGGTGCCCACCTCGCCCATGGTGCCGACGCCGAGACCGCGGGCGGAGCCGGGCGCGAGGTCGAGCGCCGCGACGGCCGACCGGGCCGCCGCCAGGACGTCGAGCACCGGGAAGTCCACGCCGTCGGGGCCCTCGTCGCGCGGGGTCGGGACGGCGGACGAGGCGACGAGCGACCCGTCGCGCCGGTACGCGGCGGCCTTCGTGCGGGAGCTGCCGACGTCGAGCCCGACCAGCACCTCGTCGTCGCCCACCGGCACCTCCTCGTGTCGACCGCCCGGGCCACGGGTTCCCGCGGCTCGGCGCCTACGCTACTCTGTCCATCGTTGTCAGAAAACGACGACGATCCGTGCCGCCACGACCTCCGGGAGAACCTCCATGACGCTCATCACCCTCCGTCAGGCGCTCGACGGCGCGCGCCGCGGTGGATACGGCATCGGCGCGTTCAACGTGACCGACGTCGTGCAGGCCGAGGCGGTCCTCGACGCCGCGCGGCGGACCTCGTCGCCCGTGATCGTCCAGACGATCGCCGGCGCCTCCGCCTTCGCGTCCGACGAGCTGTACTGGGACCTGCTGCTGCGCACGATCTCCCACTACCCCGACGTCCCGGTCGTCCTGCACCTCGACCACGGGCCGGACGAGGCGACCTGCCTGCGCGCCATCGACGCCGGCTTCAGCAGCGTCATGATCGACGGCTCCCTCGACCCGGCCACCCACCAGCCGGCGTCGTTCGAGGCGAACGTCGAGGTCACGCGCCGCGTCGTGGAGTACGCGCACCGGCGGGGCGTGTCGGTCGAGGGCGAGCTGGGCACCATCGGCGGCTCCGAGGACGGCGGCACGCACAAGGAGATCGTGCTGGCCGACCCGGAGCAGGCGCAGGCGTTCGTGGAGCAGACCGACGTCGACGCGCTCGCCGTCGCCATCGGCACGTCGCACGGGGCGTACAAGTTCTCGAGCCCGCCGGACGGCTCCGTCCTGCACATGGACCTCATCTCCGCCATCAAGGCGAAGGTGCCGGACACGCACCTCGTCATGCACGGCTCGTCGTCGCTGCCGGCCGACGTCCGCGCCGAGATCAACGCCTACGGCGGCTCGCTGCCCGAGTCGTGGGGCGTGCCCGAGGACGAGAAGGCGCGCTCGACGACGCTGGGGGTCACGAAGATCAACCAGGGCATGGACTCCCACATGGCGTTCATGGCCCAGCTGCGCCGTTCCCTCGCGCAGGACGGCGTGACGGTGGACCCGGCACCCGGGCTGCGCGCGGGTCGCGCGGCCATGCGGGACATCGTCGCGGAGCGCATGGCGGTCTTCGGCCAGGCGGGGCACGCGCCGCAGTTCGCGGACGTCCCGGCGTTCGACGCCGTGCGCGCGTGACCTGCCCCGACGCCGGCGTCCCTGCCCACTAGCCTGCAGCCATGGCCAGCAACGACGCCTCCGGCCCGGGGACGAGCACGACCTCGTCCCCGGGCTTCCTGCGTCCCGCCCGGCTCGTCGACATCGCCCGCCTGGCGGGCGTCTCGATCAAGTCCGTGTCCCGTGTGCTCAACGAGGAGCCCTACGTCACCGACGAGATGCGCGCCAAGGTGATGGCCGCCGTCGAGGAGCTCGGGTACATCACCGACAACCGCGCACGCGTGCTGCGCACGAACCGGTCCGGGTACCTCGGGATCATCGTCCCCGACATCCGCAACGGGTTCTTCGCGGGGCTGACGCACCACCTGGAGAAGCGCCTCTCGTCCTCCGGCCAGACGATGCTGCTCGGCATCTCGGACGAGCGCCCCGACAAGGAGGAGCGCTACCTGCGCCTGTTCCGCCAGCAGCGGATCGACGGGCTGGTGGTGCTCCCGGCGGGGGCACCGAGCCTGGCGGACGTCGCGCAGCGCGTGCCGGTGGTCGTGCTGGACCGCACGCACCCGTCCCTGCGCCACAGCGCCGACCACGTGCTCGTCCACAACCGCGAGGCGGCGCACACCCTGACGCGCCACCTCGTCGACCGTCACCGGCTCACCCGCATCGCCATGGTGACCGGCGAGAAGACGATCTCCAGCGTGCGTGACCGCCAGCTCGGCTACCTCGACGCGATGGCGGAGTCCGGGCTCGAGGTGCGGCAGAGCGCGGGCCACACGACGCGGGAGGAGGCCGCGGCCGGCGCGCTCGAGCTGCTCCGGACCATCGAGCCGCCGTTCGGCGTGCTGGCCACGGGCAACCGGATGTTCGCGGCGGTGATGCAGGCCGCGAACCGGCTGGGGCTGCGGATCCCCCGTGACGTGGCGGTCGTGACGTTCGACGGCGTCGGCGACACGACCCTGCCCGGCATGTCGGCCACCCAGGCCGTCCTGCCGGTGCCGACGATGGCCGCCCGGGCGCTGCAGCTGCTGGCCGAGCGCACGAGCGACCCGGGCCGGGCGTACCGCGAGGTCGTCCTGGACTGCGACATCGAGTACGGCGTGACCTGCGGCTGCGTCGAGCCCGACCACCTGCCCGGCCCCGTCACGTCGCGTCGTCACACCGGCTGAGCGGACCGCCGGTCCGCACCGGCTCGTCCGCCGCCGGCGGGTGCCGCCGCGAGGGCCCCGACGGGTCAGGCCGTGCGGGCCTGCCGGGCCGCCCAGGCCGAGCGGACCATCTCGTCCAGCGAGGTCTGCGCCAGCCACCCCAGGTCCCGCCGGGCCGCCTCGCCCGACGCGACGATGCGCGCGGGGTCGCCGGGCCGGCGCGGGGCGACCTCCGGGGAGAAGTCGATGCCGGTGGCGGCGGCGACGGCCGTCATGATCTGGCGGACCGACACGCCGTCGCCGGAGCCGAGGTTGTAGACGGGGTCGAGCGCCCGGCCCGCCTCGAGCGCCTGAGCGGCGGCGACGTGCGCCCGGGCGAGCTCGCCGACGTGGACGTAGTCGCGCACGCAGGTGCCGTCGGGCGTCGGGTAGTCGTCGCCGAACACCCGGGGCGTGCGGCCGGACGCCAGGGCGTCGAAGACCAGCGGGAACAGGTTGTGCGGGCTCGTGTCCTCGAGCTCCGGCGCGCCCGAGCCGACGACGTTGAAGTAGCGCAACGACGTGTGCAGCAGCGGACGCTCCGCGGGGCGGGCGCGTGCGACGTCCCGCGCGAGCCACTCGCCGACGAGCTTGCTCTCGCCGTAGGGCGACTCGGGGGCGGTCGGCGTCCGCTCGGTGACCAGGTCGGTGTGGGGGGTGCCGTACACGGCGGCCGACGAGCTGAAGACCAGCCGGTCGACCCCCGCGTCGTCCATCGCGCGGAGCACCGAGGCCGTGCCCTGGACGTTCTGCTCGTACGTGTGCAGCGGCCGCTGCACGCTGACGCCCGCGTACTTGAACCCCGCGAGGTGCACGACGCCGGCGACGTCGTGCGCGCGCATGGCCTGCGTGAGGGCGTCGGTGTCGAGGACGCTCGTGCGCACGAGCGGCACGCCGGCGGGCACGAACCGCTCGTGGCCGCTCGACAGGTCGTCGACCACCACGGACGCCAGCCCGGCGTCCGCGAACGCCCGCACGACGTGCGCCCCGATGTACCCGGCACCGCCGGTGACCAGCCACGTGCTCATGCGTCTCCTCCTGCTCCTCGACGTGTCGGCGGTCCGGCACGGCGGCTCGATCAGCACCTCGGCAGCTCGGCACCTCGGCACGTCGGCGCCGCCGCGACCGGACCACCGGAGGCTACGGGGCCTCGTCCCGGCCCGCGGCCGCGGCCGGCTCGGCCAGCAGCATGCCGGGCTCGCGGAGCCCGCGTGCGGCGAAGGCCTCGGACACGGCCCGTGCGACGTGGTCGACGGCGTCCGCCTCGACCAGCGCGATCGCCGACCCGCCGAAGCCGCCACCCGTCATGCGGGCGCCCAGCGCGCCCGCGGCACGGGCGGAGGTGACGACGACGTCGAGCTCCTCGCAGCTGACCTCGTAGTCGTCGCGCAGCGAGGCGTGCGACGCGTCCATCACCGGGCCGACGTCGCGCACGCCGCCGGCCTCGAGGAGGGCGACGAACTCCTGCACGCGGGCGATCTCGGTGACGACGTGCCGGACGCGGCGGCGGACCACGTCCACGCCCACGACCTCGCCGGACGGCAGCGTCACGTCGGCCGTGAGCCGGGCGAGCGCGGCGTCGAGGTCGACGACCTCGCGCAGGGTGCTCACGCCGAGCGCCGAGGCGGCCGCCTCGCACGTCGCCCGCCGCCGCCCGTACTGGCCGTCGGCCAGCCGGTGCTCGGCGCGGGTGTCGACGACCAGGAGCGCGAGCCCGTGGGCCGCGAGGTCGAACGGCAGCTGGCGCCGCGAGCCGTCGCGGGTGTCGAGCAGCAGCGCGTGCCCCGCGGCGCCCAGCAGCGAGGCGGCCTGGTCCATGCCGCCGGTGGCGGCGCCCGCGACCTCGTTCTCCGCCCGCACGCAGGCGGCCGCGAGCGCAGCGCGACCCTCCTCCGTCGAGGCGAGCCCGAGGCCGGCGACGTCGTCGAGGGCGACCGCGACCGCGCACTCGAGCGCGGCCGAGGACGAGAGCCCCGCGCCGTACGGCACGCACGAGTCGACGGCGGCGGTGAACCCCGGCAGGCGCGCGCCGTCCTGCTCCAGCGCCCAGGCGACACCCGCCGCGTAGGACGGCCAGCCGCCCATGCCGGGCGTCACGTCGTCGAGGCGGCCGCGCCACGGGGCGCTCTCCTGCCGGGAGGCGAGGGCGAGCGAGCGGTCGTCCGTGACCGTGAGCGCGACGTACGTGCGGTGCGGCAGCGCGACGGGCAGGCAGAGGCCGCCGTTGTAGTCGGTGTGCTCGCCGATGAGGTTCACCCGGCCCGGCGCGGACCACACGCCCTGCGGCGCGACGCCGAACGCCTCGCGGTAGGCCGCGGCGGCGCGGGCCGCACCCTCCCCGCGCTCCCACGCGGGTGCCGGCCCGCTCACGCGAGCTCCTGCAGGCGTGCGGCGATCCGCTCGGGCGTCGTGTCGCTGATCCAGGCGGCCATGCCCGACTCCACGCCCGCGAGGTACTTGAGCTTGCCCGGCGCGCGCAGCACGGAGAACAGCTGCAGGTGCAGGCGGCCGAGGTCCCGACCCTCGCCCGTGACGGCCTGGTGCCAGCCGGAGATGTAGGGCAGCGGGAGGGGCTCGCCCGTCGCGGGGTCGACGAAGAACCGGTCGAGCCGCACGAGCAGGCGGTGGTAGAGCGCCGCGAGGTCGTCGCGCTCGTCGTCCGTCAGGCCGGGCAGGTCGAGGACGTCCCGGCGCGGCGCGACGTGGACCTCGACGGGCCAGCGGGCGGCCGCCGGCACGTACGCGACCCAGTGCGCGCTCTCGTCGACCACGCGCACGCCGGCGCGCAGCTCGGCCTCGAGCACGTCGCGCAGCAGGGACCCCCCGGTGCGCTCCCGGTGCGCGCGCGCCTGCGCCAGCATCGCCTGGGTGCGCGGCGTGACGTACGGCAGCGCGTAGATCTGGCCGTGCGGGTGCGGCAGCGTCACGCCGATCTCCGGGCCGCGGTTCTCGAACACGTAGACCTGCTCGATGCCGGGCAGCGCGGCGAGCGCCTCCGTGCGCTGGGCCCACGCGTCGACGATCGTCCGGACCCGCGAGACGTCGAGATCCGCGAACGACGCGTGGTGGTCGGACGAGAACACGACGACCTCGCACCGTCCGGCGGCGGGACGCGTGGGCCACAGCGGCTCCCCGTCGAGCGCCGTCTCGGTGTCGTCCTGGCCCGGCACCGCGAGCAGCGCCGGGAACCGGTTCTCGAAGACGGCCACGTCGTACGCCGTGTCGGGGATCTCGCCGTCGCTGTACGCGGCGCCGGGGCGGGCGGGGCACAGGGGGCAGGCGTCGGCCGCGGGCAGGAACGTCCGGTTCATGCGGTGCGACGCCATGGGCACCCAGTCGCCCGTCAGGGGGTCGCGGCGCATCTCGGGCCCGGTGAAGGCACGCTCCACGCCGTCCTCCCCCGGCACGGGCGCGAACCGGTCGGGCAGCGGCCGGGGGTCGTCCAGGCGCCGGGTCGCCGCGCCCGACGCGTACGGCTCGGTGTCGTCGACGTAGACGAGCTCCCGGCCGTCCGCGAGTCGCGTGGAGGTGAACCTCGTCATGGGCGGCGGCTCCTCGGGTCGGCGCGGGCGGCGGGCGATGGTGACGTCACCATTGTCGTCTCGACCCAGGCTTCCACGCACGCTGAACGGGTGTCAAACAGCAGGTCGCGCGATGTGGTGACGTTGCCATACGCTGACGCGGTGAGCGACCACGCAGCGCAGGCCGAAACGGCGTCCCCGGGCGGCGCCCCCGCCCGTGGCGCGTCCATCGGGGACGTCGCGCGCCTCGCGGGGGTCTCCGCCACCACCGTCTCGCGCGTCTCCACCGGCGTCGGCGTCGTGCGCGAGTCGACCCGTCGCCGCGTCCTCGACGCGATGCGGACGCTCGGCTACACGCCCAACCACGCGGCCCGCGCGCTGCGCTACGGCAGCTTCGGCACGATCGGGGTCATCGCCCACCAGCTCGGCCGCACCGGCGAGTCCCGGACCGTCGAGAGCGTCGTCGCCGCCGCCCGTCGCGAGGGCTACGGCGTCACGCTGGTGGACGTCGAGAGCCCGACCTCGGACCAGGTCGACGCGGCCGTCCAGCGCCTCACCCACCGGTCGATCGACGGCCTCGTCATCATCCGCGCCGAGACCGCGACGCCGGCGACGCTGCAGCTGCCGGCGCACCTGCCCGTCGCGGTCTCCGACTCCCGGTTCGTCGGCCACCACCCCGCCGTGGGGCCCGACCAGACGGCGGGCACGCGGGAGGCCGTCGAGCACCTGCTCTCGCTCGGCCACCGCACCGTCCACCACGTGACGGGGCCGGCGGGCTCCGGGCCTGCGACGCTGCGGGCCGCGGGGTGGCGGGCGGCGCTCGCCGCGGCCGGCCGCTCCGCTCCGGAGCCGTTGCCGGGCGACTGGTCGGCGGCCTCGGGCCACGCCGCGGGGCTCGCCCTGCCGCCGGACGCGACGGCGGTCTTCTGCGCCAACGACGAGACCGCCGCCGGCCTCGTCGCGGCGCTCGACGCCCGCGGTCTGCGCGTCCCGCAGGACGTCTCGGTCGTCGGCTTCGACGACATCCCGCTCGCCGGCTTCCTGCGGCCCGCGCTGACGACGGTCCGGCAGGACTTCGCGCGCGTCGGGGAGGAGCTCGTCCACCTGCTCGTCCGGCAGGTCGCGGGCGAGGAGCTCGCCGACCACCGCGTGGTGGTGCCCGCGCCCCTCGTCGTGCGGGCGAGCACCGCTCCCCCGCCGGCCGCCTAGCGGCAGGACGCCGGGTCGCGGGCGAGCAGCAGGACGTCGGTCGTGCCGCCGCGCGTCACGTCACAGGTCACGAACCCGCGCGCCTCCAGCTGGTCCTGCACCGGCGAGCGCTCCGGGGAGGGCAGGCCGCGGTGGTACAGCACCGCCCACAGGCGGTCGACGTCATCGAGGGGCACGTCCGGCAGGTCCGCCCACGTCCCCCACAGGGTGCCGGCCTGCGCCCCCGTCCGGACGCGCGCGACGTCGCGCGTCCGGGCGAACGCGTCCGGGTAGCCCTCCGCGATGGCGCCGGGCGGCGAGATGCTCCCCCCGGCCGCGAAGCCGAAGTAGACGCCGTCGCCCGCGCGCGACCGCTCCCGGACGACCGCGGCCGCCTGCGCGTGGTCGAACCCCCAGTTGCCGGTGGGCGTGCGCTGGGCCAGGTAGGCCGGCGTCGCGAGGGCCACGACGAGCAGGACGGCCGCGACCTGCGCCCAGCGCGCGCGCAGCACCGCGACCGCGCACCCGACGAGGAGCGCCACCGCCGGGGTCTGGAAGAAGAGGTAGCGCACGTCGTAGACCGGCGTGACGACGTACGAGACGCCCACCACCACGAGCGGCGGCAGGACGAGCCACGGGACGGCCAGCGCGACCGGGCCGACGGGCGACCCGCCGCCCGCGCCGACGGGCGCGCGCCCGCGCGGGTGGAGCACGGCGACCAGCATCGCCGCCCAGCCGACGACGGCGAGCGCGAGCACCGACCACGCCCAGACCGTCGGCGCGACGGGCGGGAACGGGATCGTGCGGTCGTGCGTGGGCGTGGTGCCCATGAACCACTGCCCCACCAGCAGCGCCCGGACCAGCTTCTCGGACTCGGGCTCGTGCAGCTGCGGCACCGCGACCTGGCCGCCCGCGACGACGAGCACGGGCGCGGCGACCAGCACCGCCCCGAGCGCCGAGAGCAGCCACGCGCCGAGCGACCGGCGCGCAGCGGGGCGCGCGAGCACGGTCACGCCGTGCGCGACGACGAGGAGGGCGAGGTACACGTTGACGACCACCGCGAGCCCCGCCACGACGGCGTACGCCGCCCACCAGCGCGCCCGCCGCCGCGCGAGGGCCTCGACGAGCAGCAGCGTCGCGACGACGCCGAGCGCGGTCGCCGCCGCCTGCGCGCGGGCCTCGATGGCGAGGAACG
>NZ_HE978588.1:1934073-1937595 GCF_000312005.1 Cellulomonas massiliensis JC225 | reverse complement strand
GGTGCGCCCGGCGACGCGCCGCGCCAGCAGGACGAGGGCGGCCGCGGCGACGCCGACGGCGAGGGCGGAGGGCAGGCGCACCGCGAAGGCCGACGTGCCCGTCGCCGCGACCCACACGTGCATGAACGCGTAGTAGGCGCCGTGCACCGCGTCGATGCCGTGGAGCATCTCGAGCAGCTCGGGCCAGCTGCGGCGCGCGGCCGTCAGCGTGGCCTCCTCGTCGTCCCAGAGCGACGGCACCCAGGACCCCGCGACCGAGACGAGCGTCGCGAGGACGCCGACGACGGCCGCGTCGCGCCAGGCGGGCGGCTCGCCGTGCGGGGTGGCGGCGGTCCCGGCGGCCACCCGGCGGGGGCTGCGGGCGGCGGGGTCCGGCCGCGCGAGGGCGTCGACCACGGGGCCAGCGTAGGGCGCGAGCCGTCCCCGGTGGTCGGTTCGGCGCGCCTCGTCCACGGGGCGCGCCGGCGGGCTGCCCCGTGTCGGGCGTCGCGGCTACCGTGACGCTCGTGCCACCGCCGACGACGCCCCCGCGACGCGGGCTGCACGCGCACGTCAGCGAGCGGACCGACGTGCTCGTCGACGGGCTCGCGGAGCTGCTGCTCGACCCCCCGGCGGACCCGTTCGCGCCCGAGGTCGTCGCGGTGCCGACGCGGGGCGTCGAGCGCTGGGTGGCGCAGCGCCTGGCGCACCGGCTGGGCGCCGGCCCGACCGGTGACGGCGTCTGCGCGCACGTGCGGTTCGACCCCCCGGGGCGGGTGGTCGCGCAGGCGGTGGCGGCCGTCCTCGGCGTCCGTCCCGAGGACGACCCCTGGCACCCGGCCCGGCTGGTCTGGGACGTCGTGGACGTCGTCGACGCGAGCCTCGGCGAGGCGTGGGCCGCACCGCTCGCGCGGTACCTGGGGGCGGGAGCGGACGAGGACGACCCGCGCCGCTCGCGGCGGGTGCGCACCGCCCAGCACGTCGCGCGCCTGTTCGCCTCGTACGCCGCGCAGCGCCCGCAGATGGTGCTGGGGTGGGCCGAAGGGCGGGACGACGACGGCGCGGGCGCGCCGCTGCGACCCGGGGCGGCGTGGCAGCCGCACCTGTGGCGCCGGCTGCGCGCCCACCTCGGCGCGCCGAGCCCCGCCGAGCGGCTCGACGACGCCGTCGCGCTGCTGCGCGACGAGCCGGCCGCGGTCGACCTCCCCGCCCGGCTCTCGGTGCTCGGGCCCACGCGCCTGTCCGGCGACCAGCTCACGGTGCTCGCGGCGCTCGGCGAGCACCGGGCGGTGCACCTGTGGCTCCCGCACCCGTCCGCGGAGCTGTGGGGCCGCGTGGAGGCCGCCCTCCCCACCCTGCCGCTGCGCCGCGCGCGGCTCGGGGTGCCGGGTCGCCACCCGCTGCTGACGTCGATGGCCCGGGACGCGACCGAACTGCAGGTCCGGGTGGCGCACCTCGGCGCGCGCACCACGTGGCTGCCCGCGCCGCGCCCGCCGGCCTCGACGCTCGGGCACCTGCAGGCGCGGGTCCGGGACGACGACGCGAGCAGCGCTCCCGCCGTCCTCGACGACGCCGCCGGCGACCGCAGCGTGCAGGTGCACGCCTGCTACGGCCGCGCGCGTCAGGTCGAGGTGCTGCGCGAGGTCGTCGTCGGCCTGCTGGCGGACGACCCCACCCTCGAGCCGCGGGACGTCGTGGTGATGTGCCCGGACGTGGAGGCGTTCGCCCCGCTCGTCGCCGCGACGTTCGGCGTCGAGGAGGACGAGCGTCCCGGCGCGCACCCGGGCCGGACGCTGCGCGTCCGCGTCGCCGACCGCTCCCTGCGCCAGACGAACCCCCTGCTCACGCTGCTGTCCGACGTGCTCGAGCTCGCCGGCTCCCGGGTCGGCGCGTCGCAGGTCGTGGACCTGCTGGCGAGCCCGCCCGTGCGGCAGCGGTTCGTGCTCACCGACGAGGACGTCGAGCGCGTCACCGCGTGGGTGCAGGAGGCCGGTGTCCGCTGGGGCGAGGACGTCTCGCGCCGCGCGCGCTTCGGCCTCGCGCGCGTCGGTGCGCAGGGCACGTGGGAGGCGGGCGTCGACCGTCTGCTGCTCGGTGCCGCGATGGCCGACGAGGACGAGCGCTTCCTCGGCACCGCGCTGCCGCTCGACGACGTCGACAGCAACGACGTCGACCTCGCCGGGCGGCTCGCCGAGCTCGTCGACCGCCTCACCGTGACCCTCGCCGCCCTCGGCGCGGCCCGGACCCCCGACGCGTGGTTCTCGGCCCTCGACCGCGCCCTGACGCTGCTCGGCGACGTCCCGCCGGCGGACGCGTGGCAGCTCGTCGAGGCGCGCGCGGTGCTCGGCGAGGTCCGCCAGGCGGCGGAGGGCCACGCGTCGACGCTGCGGCTCGCGGACGTCCGGGCGCTGCTCGGACGCCGTCTGCGCGGGCGTCCCACCCGGTCGGGGTTCCGCACCGGCGCCCTGACGATCTGCTCGCTCGAGCCCATGCGCGCCGTCCCCCACCGGGTGGTGTGCCTGCTCGGGATGGACGACGGCGCCTTCCCCCGGGGCCGCGGCGACGACGGCGACGACGTCCTCGGGGCCGACCCGCTCGTCGGTGAGCGCGACCCGCGTGCCGAGGACCGGCAGCTCTTCCTCGACGCGGTCACGTCCGCGACCGAGCACCTCGTCGTCCTGTACTCGGGCTTCGACGAGCGCACCGGCGCGGCCCGGCCGCCCGCGGTGCCCGTCGCGGAGCTGCTCGACGCCGTGGACGCGGCGGTGGCCGCACCCGGCGGCGCACCCGCGCGCGACCGGCTCGTCGTCCGTCACCCGCTGCAGACCTCGGACGCCCGCAACTTCGCCCCCGGCGCCCTCGGGCGCGACGGCGCGTTCAGCTTCGACGCGCTGCGGTACCGCGCCGCCGTGCGCGCGCAGGACCCCCGCACCGGGCCGCCGGCGTTCCTGCCCGCCCCGCTCCCCCCGGTCGACGACGGCCCGGACGCCGACCGGGACGGCCTCGACCTCGACGCGGTCGTCGACGTGCTCGAGCACCCGGTGCGGGGCTTCGTGCGGCGCCGGCTCGGCGTCGTGCTGCCGGGCGAGACGGACGACCTGGACGACCGCATCCCGCTGACGCTCGACCCGCTGCAGGGGTGGGCCGTGGGCGACCACCTCCTCGCGGCGCTGCTCGCCGGCGCCGACCCCGCCCGTGCCGCGGACGCCGAGCGCCGGCGCGGGCGCATCCCGCCGCTCGCCCTCGGCTCGTCCGTCCTGGAGGACGTCCGCGGCCGGGTCGCGCTCGTCGCGGAGGCGGCCGCCGGGCACCTCGTCGGCCCGGCGGAGACGCTGGACGCGCGCGTCCCGCTCCCGGACGGGCGCACGCTCACCGGGACGGTCGTGGGCGTCCACGGCGACGCGATCGTCCGGGCGGTGTTCTCCCGGCTCGGACCGAAGCACCGGCTGCGCGCGTGGCTGCAGCTGCTCGCGCTCGTGGGCGGCACCCCACCCGGCGCGGCGCCGGTCGTCACGCGCGCCGTCACCGTGGGCCGCGCGCAGG
>NZ_HE978588.1:1929611-1933794 GCF_000312005.1 Cellulomonas massiliensis JC225 | reverse complement strand
CGCCGTCTCGCACCTGCGGGCGCCCGAGCCGCAGGAGGCGCGTGCGCAGCTCGGCGCGCTGGTCGCGCTGCGGGACGCCGCGCTGCGCGAGCCGCTGCCGCTGCCGCTGGCCACCAGCTGGGTGCTCGCGGACGCGCTGCTCGCCGGCGCCTCGGAGCAGGACGCCCTGGACGCCGCCCGCCGCGAGCTCGGGACGGCCCAGGACCGGGTCGGCGGGTTCGAGGCCAAGGACGAGTACCACCGGCTGGCGTGGGGCGACGCGTTCACGACGGCCGACCTGGTCGCGTCCGGGCCGGCGGCCGGCCCGACGGCCGGTCCGACGGACCCGGCCGTGTCGAGCCGCTTCGCCGAGCTCGCCCTGGCCCTCTGGTCGGGGCTGCGCGCGCACGAGAGCACGGAGCTGTGGTCGTGAGCGCCGGCACGGACGCCCGCACCGAGGTCCCACGCTTCGACGTGCTCGGCCCGCTGCCCGCCGGCACGACGGTGCTGGAGGCGAGCGCCGGGACCGGCAAGACGTGGACCATCGCCGCCCTCGCCCTGCGCTACGTCGCCGAGGGCCACGCGCCGCTCTCGCGGCTCATGCTCGTGACGTTCGGCCGGATGGCGACCTCGGAGCTGCGCGACCGGGTGCGCGCGCGGTTCGTCGAGGCCGAGCGCGCGCTGCGGGCGCCGGCGGTCGCGCGCGACGGCGACGACCCCGTGCTGCGCCTGCTCGCCGAGGGGACCGACGGCGAGGTCTCCGCCCGGCACGCGCGCGTCGCGGTCGCGCTCACCGAGCTCGACGCGGCGACGATCGCCACGACCCACGGCTTCTGCGAGCGCATGCTCGCGGTGCTCGGGACGGCGTCGGGCGTCGACCGGGACACCACCTTCGTCCCCGACGTCGCGGACCTCGTCGACGAGGTGGTCGACGACCTGTACCTGCGCAAGTACGCCGCGTCGCCCGACCCCACGCTCTCCGTCGACGCGGCGCGGACGGTCGCGCGCGCCGCGGTGAGCGACCACGACGCCGAGCTGCGGCCGCTCGAGCCGGAGGCCGGCTCCGCGGCGGACCACCGCGTCCGGCTCGCCCGCGCCGTGCGCACCGAGCTCGAGGCCCGCAAGCGGGCCCGCCACCTGCTCGACTACGACGACCTCCTCACGCTGCTGCGCGCGGCGCTGACCGACCCGGTGACCGGCGGGGACGCCGCGCAGCGCGTCCGGGACCGCTACGACGTCGTCATGGTCGACGAGTTCCAGGACACCGACCGCGTGCAGTGGGACATCCTGCGCACGGCGTTCCACGGTCACCGCACGCTCGTCCTCATCGGCGACCCCAAGCAGGCGATCTACGCGTTCCGCGGCGCGGACGTCGTCACCTACCTCTCGGCGCGGCGCGAGGCGGACGCGCTGCAGACGCTCGGCGTGAACTGGCGCGCCGACGGGCCCCTGCAGGACGGCCTGCGGCACCTGCTCGGCGCGACGGCGCTCGGCGACCCGCGCATCGTCGTGCACGACGTGCGTGCCGCCCGTGCGGGCCGGCGCCTGCACGGCCAGCCGCCGGTGCGGGTGCGCCAGGTGCTGCGCGCGGCGGCCGGCGCGGACGTGAAGCCGCCCCCCGTCGACGCCGCACGGGCCGTCGTGTACGCCGACGTCGCCGCGCAGGTCGTCGAGCAGCTGCGCACGCTCGAGCTCGGCACGGGGCCCGGCCGCCGGCCGCTGCGGCCCGGCGACGTCGCGGTGCTGACCCGGCGGAACAAGGACGCGGTGGCCGTCCGGGACGCGTTGGCGGACGCCGGGGTGCCGGCCGTGGTCTCGGCGCAGTCGAGCGTCTTCGCGACCCGGGCGGCCCGGCAGTGGCTCACGCTGCTGTCCGCGCTGGCGCAGCCGGGCGTCCCGGGGCGCGTCGCGGCGGCGGCGCTCACGTCGTTCGTGGGCTGGGACGCGGCGCAGCTCGCTCTCGCGGGCGACGAGGAGCTGGACGCGCTGACGGACCGGGTCCGCTCCTGGGCGGCGCTGCTCGCCGGTCCAGGCGTCGCGTCGGTGCTCGAGGCCGCGGTCGCGGACGGGATGACGGAGCGGCTGCTGCGCCGCCGCGACGGCGAGCGGGTGCTCACCGACCTGCGGCACATCGGCGAGGCCCTGCACGGTGCCGCACGCGCCGAGGGCATGGGCGGCGCGGCGCTGACGGAGTGGCTGCGCGCCCGCATCGACGAGGCGGAGGCCGACTACGCCGAGGAGCGCAGCCGGCGCCTGGAGACCGACGCCGAGGCGGTGCAGGTGATCACCGTGCACGCGAGCAAGGGGCTGGAGTTCCCGGTCGTCCACGTGCCGTTCGGGTGGACGCGCTGGGCGGACCGCCGCGCGCCCGTCTGGCGCTACCACGACGGCGACGAGCGGCTGCTGCACGTCGGCGGCGAGGGGGACCCCTCCTACGCGGCGGCCCGGGACCGCGCGCTGGAGGAGGACCTGGGCGAGGACCTGCGGCTGGCGTACGTCGCCCTGACGCGCGCCAGCAGCCAGGCGGTCCTCTGGTGGGCGCCGAGCACGACCGCGGCAGGGGCGGCCATGACGCGTCTGCTGCTCGGGGGCCGCGACGCGGACGGCGCCCCGCCCGCGAGCGTCCCGACGCCGCCCGACGAGGCGGTGCGGGCGCGGCTCGCGGCGCTGGCCTCCGCGTCGGGAGGCACCGTCGTGCACGAGGTCGTCGAGGCGCCGCCGGACGTCGCCCGCTGGAGCCCGCCCGCCGAGCCGCCGCCGGAGCTGCACGTCGCCCGCCTGCGGCGACGCGTCGACACGGGGTGGCGCCGGCTCTCCTACAGCGGGCTCACCGCCGCCGCACATGACGCGGGGAGCCGCACGGAGCCCGAGGAGCCCGGGACGCAGGACGAGCCGCCGGCGCCACCGGCCGACGCCCTCGGGGCCGCGGGGACCCCGGCCGCTGCGGCCCCGGTCGAGGGCGGTGGGGACGGCCCGGACCCGTTCGCGCAGCGCTCGCCGCTGGCCGACCTGCCCGCGGGGACCACCTTCGGCACGCTCACGCACCTCGTGCTGGAGCACGTCGACACGGGCGCGGCCGACCTCGACGCGGAGCTCCTGCAGCGGTGCCAGGAGGCGACGCTGCTGCGCGGCGCCGGCGTGGACCCCCGGGCGCTGGCGCACGGGCTCGGGGCGGTGCTGCGCACGCCGCTGGGGCCGCTCGCCGGCGGGCGGACCCTGGCCGACGTCTACCCCCGCGACCGGCTCCCGGAGCTGGAGTTCGAGCTGCCGCTCGCGGGCGGCGACACGCCCGGCCCCGCCGCGGCGACCGTCCGGGAGATCGGGGCGCTGCTGCGTCGTCATCTGCCCGCCGGCGACCCGTTCGCGGGCTACGCGGCGCGCCTGGAGGACCCGCTCGTGGCGGACCAGGCGCTGCGCGGCTACCTCACCGGCAGCATCGACGCGGTGCTGCGGGTCCCCGGCCCCGGCGGCGACGAGCGGTACCTCGTCGTCGACTACAAGACGAACCGGCTCGCGCCCCCCGACGTCGACCTCCTGCTCGCGTACTACCGCCCCGACGCGCTGGTCCGGGCGATGCTGGACGCCCACTACCCCCTGCAGCTGCTGCTCTACGCGGCCGCGCTGCACCGCTACCTGCGCTGGCGGCGGCCGGGCTACGACCCCGACGCGCACCTCGGCGGCGCGCTGTACCTGTTCGTCCGCGGCATGGCCGGGCCCACCACGCCGGCGGTGGACGGCACGCCGTGCGGCGTGCTCGGCTGGCGGCCGCCGACGGCGTTGGTGACGGAGCTGTCCGACCTGCTCGACGGGAGGCCGCGATGAGCGCCACCGGCACGCCCGTGCCCCCGGCGGCCGGCGCGGCCGACCTCGTGCCGGACGACGCGCGCCTCGCGGTGCGGGCCGCGGGCGCCCTGGGCGAGCTCAACCGCGCCGGGGTGCTCACCGCGGCGGACGTCCACGTCGCGCAGCGGCTCGGCCGGCTGGGCGGCGAGAGCGACGAGCGGGTGCTCCTGGCGGTGGGGCTCGCCGTGCACGGCGTGCGGCAGGGCTCGGTGTGCGTCGACCTCGCGGCCGCCCCGGCGGTCGCCGTGGCGGACGACGCCGTCGCGGTGGCGGACGACGCGACCGCGGACCCGTCGGGCACGGACGGCGGGGTCGAGGACCCGTCGGGCACGGACGGCGCGGTCGCAGCCCCGTCGGGCAC
>NZ_HE978588.1:1918648-1929223 GCF_000312005.1 Cellulomonas massiliensis JC225 | reverse complement strand
GCCTGGCGGTGGCCACCGCTCGACGCGTGGGAGGCGGCGCTGCGCGCGAGCCCGCTCGTGGCGGACGGCCCGGACGGACCCGACGACCGGCCCGTGCGGCTCGTCGACGGCCGGGTCTACCTCGACCGCTACTGGCGCGACGAGCACGCGGTGCGCGTCGCGGTCGAGGAGCGCACCCGCGTCCTGGACGGGTCGCTCGACGAGGCCGCTCTCCGGGCGGCGCTGGTGCGGCTGTTCCCGCGCGAGCAGGACGACCGCCAGCGGCTCGCCGCCGCGGTCGCCGCGGTGTCGCGGTTCACGGTCGTCACCGGCGGTCCCGGCACCGGCAAGACGACGACGGTCGCGCGGCTCGTGGCGGTGCTGCAGGCCGCCGCCGGCCCGGGGCTGCGGGTGGCGCTCGCCGCGCCGACGGGCAAGGCGGCCGCCCGTCTGCAGGAGGCAGCCAACGACGCGGTGGCGCAGGTGCGCGCGCTGTCGCCCGCGGACGCCGAGCGCGTGGGCCGGCTCACGGCGACGACCGTGCACCGGCTGCTCGGCTGGCGGCCGGGGACGTCGACCCGCTTCCGCCACGACCGCTCGCGGCGCCTCCCGCACGACGTCGTCGTCGTCGACGAGTCGTCGATGGTGTCGTTGCCGCTGATGGCGCGGCTCCTGGAGGCGCTGCGCCCGCAGGCGCGGCTCGTCCTCGTCGGCGACCCCGACCAGCTCGCGTCCGTCGAGGCGGGCGCCGTGCTCGGCGACCTGGTGCACCGGCCCGCCACGTCGGACGCGCTGCCGCGCCGCCTCGGGGACCTCGTGCCCCCCGACCTGCCCGCCCCGGCGCGCGAGGCGCTGCGGCACGGGGTCGTGCGGCTCGAGCGGCCGCACCGGTACGGCGGCGACCTGCACGCGCTCGCGAGCGCGATCCAGCGGGCCGACGCGGACGCCGTCCTCGCGGCGCTGGAGTCGCCCTCGGTGACGTTCGTCGCGACGTCCGGCGAGCGTCCGCTGCCCGACGAGGTCGCCGGCCTGCGCGCCGACGTCTCCGCGACGGGCGTCGCGGTCGTCGCCGCCGCGAGCGCGGGCGACGCGCAGGCCGCCCTGGACGCCGTCGAGCGCCACCGGCTCCTGCTGGCGCACCGCCGCGGCCCGGCGGGCGTCGCGCACTGGTCGCGGCAGGCGCAGGAGTGGGTCGAGGAGGCGGCGGGCCACCGCCCGGGCGCCTGGCCCGTGGGCCTGCCGGTCCTCGTCGAGCGCAACGACCGGGCCACCGGGCTCTACAACGGCGACGTGGGCGTGGTCGTCGCGCACGAGGGCGGCGTGGCGGTCGCGTTCCGCGGCCCGGACGGCCCTCGGCTGGTGCGCCCGCACCGGCTGCCCGCGGTCGAGCCCGTGCACGCGATGACGATCCACCGCGCTCAGGGCAGCCAGTTCGCGCGGGTCGCCGTCGTCCTGCCGCCCCCGTCGTCGCCGCTGCTGACCCGCGAGCTGCTCTACACGGCCGTCACGCGCGCCCAGGAGCACGTCCTGCTGGTCGGCTCCCGGGAGGCGGTGCTCGCCGCGGTGGCCCGGCCGGTGCAGCGGGCCAGCGGGCTGCGCTCGCCCCGCTGAGCGCACGCCGGACATGGCTCGTCCCGGCCGGTCCGAGGGGGGCGGACCGACCGGGACGAGAGTCGTGCCGGGGGTGCGGCGCGCCGCTAGACGCGCGCCTTGCCGCGACGCACCAGCGACATCACGAGGCTGATGACGAGGATCGCGATCCCCAGCCAGATGAGGAACTTCGCGGCGGCGGTCGCGACGCCGATGATGATCATCACGATGCCGACCAGGATGAGAACGAGCCACAGTGCCATGGGGGTGGACACCTTCCTCGGGACGGGCCGGTAGGCCCAGTGGGCGGCGCCGGGTTGCTGGGCGCCTCGCTCCGATCGTGGCGCGAGACGGACGATCGCGCTCGTCGAACGCTCGGGCGACGGGCCGGGGGCGAGGTCGCTCGGGGTGCCGGAGTCGCTCGGGATGCCGAACCGGCGCGCAGGGGGCACGGTGGAGCCGGAGGCGATGACCATGACCGAGAACACGCACGAACCCCGCCACGCCGCTCCCGTCGAGCACCCGGTCGACGACCCGACGGGCGCCGGCCACGGCACCGAGCTCGGGGCCGACGACCACTCCAAGTTCCCGGACGTGCTCGACGACGGGCACACCGCTCAGGTCGTCGAGGGCGACGAGCTGACGGCGCCCGGCGGCCACGTCGGCGACGTGCTCGACGACGGCGAGACCGCACGGGACGTCGAGGGTGTCGGCCTCGGTGGCCGGACGACGGCGCACGGGCCGGTCGGCGAGGTCCTCGACGAGGGCGAGACGGCCCGCGAGGTCGAGGGCGAGCCCTACCCGGACGGCCGCGCAGTCCCCTGACCGGCGGTCAGCGGCGCGAGGAGCTCGCGCGCACGACGAGCTCGGCGGGAATCACGCCGCGCGTCGCCGCGGCGCCGTCCAGCGCGCCGATGAGCGTGTCGACGGCGAGCGTGCCGAGCGCACCGAAGTCCTGCCGCACCGTCGTGAGGGGCGGCGTGAAGTGCGCGGCGCCCACCTCGTCGTCGAACCCGACGACGAGGACGTCCGCCGGCACGCGCACGCCGCGCTCCCAGAACGCGTGCAGCAGGCCCAGCGCGAGCTGGTCGTTCGCCGCGAACACGGCGCCGGGCAGCCCCCCGTCGGCGAGCCGCAGCCCGATCCCGTAGCCGTCCTGCGCGGCCCAGCCGGCGACCACGGGCTCGGGCACGGACCGGCCGGCGGCGGCGAGCACCGAGCGCCACCCGGCGAGACGGTCCTGCGCGTCGAACCAGTCCTGCGGCCCGGCGACGTGCACGACGTCGCCGTCGCCCACGGCCGCGAGCAGGTGGCTCGTCGCGAGCCTCGCCCCGTGCGCCTGGTCGACCCCGACGGCGGACAGGTGCGGCACGTCCGGGAGCTCCCCGGCGGACGAGATGACGACGACGGGCACGGGCGCCTGCACCCCGGCGAGCACGGCGACCGCCTCGACGGTCGGCGCGACGACGGCGACGGCGTCGACGCCCTGCCCGAGGAAGTGGTCGAGGGCCCGCCGCATCGTCTCGCCGTCGAACGTGCGGATCGTCGCCACCGAGACGAACATCCCCGCGACCCGCGCGGCCTCCTCCAGGCCGACGAGCGTGCTCGTCGGGCCGTGCAGGGCGCTCGCGGGGGTGACGACGCCGATCGTGCCGGTCCGCCGGGTGACGAGCGCCCGCGCCGCGCTGTTGCGCCGGTAGCCGAGGGTCGCGATCGCGTCGAGCACGCGCTCGCGCGTCTGCGGCCGGACGCTGGGGTGGTCGTTGAGCACGCGCGAGACGGTCTGGTGGGACACGCCGGCGAGGGCTGCGACGTCCATCATCGCGGGTGGTCGGTCCGTGGGGACGGACGCCATGGGTCACCTCCTGGGGCACACCGTAGAGGGCGGCGCCGAGCGCGGGCTGCGGCTCTCCCCTTCCGCAGCCCGCGCGGCGTCACCTCTAGCGCCGCCGCACCACGAGCAGGCGCTGGAGGACGACGAAGACCAGCAGCAGCGCGCCGATCACGATCTTGGTCCACCAGGAGGACAGGGTGCCCTCGAAGGTGATGATGGTCTGGATGAGGCCGAGCACCGCGACGCCGAGCACGGAGCCGAGCACGAAGCCGGAGCCGCCGGTGAGCAGCGTGCCGCCGATGACGACGGCCGCGATCGCGTCGAGCTCCATCCCGATGCCGGTCAGCGAGTACCCGGAGCGCGAGAAGACGGCGAACAGGAACCCGCCGAGGCCGGCGCACGTCCCGGAGATCACGTAGACGAGCACCTTCGTGCGGGCGACCGGCAGACCCATGAGCCGTGCCGACTGCTCGTTCCCGCCGATCGCGTACACCGTGCGCCCGAACCGCGTGTAGTGCAGCAGGACGAACGCCACGGCGACGACGACGAGCGCGACGACGCCGCTCGGCGTGATGACGAGCCCGTCGGCGGTCCCCCACCGGGTCTGCGAGAGCGCGACGATCGTCGGATCGGTGATCGGGATCGACTCCGGCGCGACGAGGTAGCACAGCCCTCGCGCGAGGAACATGGCTGCCAGTGTCGCGATGAACGGTTGTATCTCGAAGACGTGGACCATGAGGCCGACCAGGTAGCCGATCAGGGTCCCGACGAGGATCGAGGCGGGGATCGCGATCGCGGCGCTCCACCCGCGCGTGAACATCCACGCCGACAGGCAGGTCGACAGGGCGACGACCGCGCCCACCGACAGGTCGATGCCGCCGGTGAGGATGACGAACGTCATCCCGACCGCGAGCACGATGAGGAAGCTGTTGTTGATGAGCAGGTTCGCCATCACGCGGCCGGACAGGAAGTTCTCGTACCGGCTGCCGCCGATGACGAGCATGAGCACGAGCACGACGAGCGTGCCGAGCACCGGCAGGTAGCGCCGGTCGAGCTGCCACCGCGAGGCGAGCGACGACGCGCCGGCTCCCGCCTGGGGCTCGACCTCGAGGATCTGCTGGGTCGCCATCAGGCCGCCACCTCCACGGGCACCGCGGCCTGCGCACGTCGCCGCGCCCGCATCTTGTGGCGCACCACCGGCGACTGCAGCAGGCAGACGGCGATGACGACGAGCGCCTTGAACAGGGACACGGCGCTCACGGGGATGCCGAGGATCGTGATCGACAGCGTCAGCGTCGTGATGACGAGGACGCCGACGAGCGTGCCGGTGAGGGAGAACTTCCCGCCGGCGAGCGAGGTGCCGCCGATGACGACGGCGAGGATCGCGTCCAGCTCGATGAACAGGCCGGCGTTGTTGGAGTCGGCGGCCATGATGTTCGAGCTCTGCAGGATGCCGGCGATGCCGGCGAACAGCGCGCAGAGCACGTAGACGATCCAGATGATCGTCCGGGCGCGCACGCCGGCCAGTCGCGACGCCGTCGGGTTGATGCCGACCGACTCGATGAGCACGCCGAGCGCGGTGCGCCGCGTGACGAACGCGGTGACGGCGAAGAAGAACGCCGCGATGAGCGCCGCGACGGGCAGCCCGAGCCAGAACCCGGAGGCGAGCGTCTTGTACGGGCCGCTGTTCACCGTCGTGATCTGGCCGCCCGTGATGAGCATCGCGATGCCGCGACCGGCGGTCATGATGACGAGGGTCGCGACGATCGGCTGGATCCCCACGACCGACACCATGAAGCCGTTGAACACCCCGATGACGAGGCACACGACGAGCGCGGAGAGGATCGCGGTGGTGACGGTCGTGACGGAGTCGGGGCTCGGCGACGCGGCGATCTGCGTGAGCGCGACCGCACCGGCGATCGCCATGACGGCGCCGACCGACAGGTCGATGCCGCGCGTGGCGATGACGAGCGTCATCCCGAGCGCGACGAGCAGCAGCACGGCCGAGCGCCGCAGGATGTCGACCGGGCCGCCGAACAGGTGCCCGTCGAGCACGGTGACCTGGAGGAACTGGGGCGACTTCACGACGCTGGCGACGAGCAGCACGACGAGGGCGACCAGCGGCCAGAACAGCCGGTGGCGCACGAGCGCGCCGAGGGAGAACCGCCGCTCCCCGGCGGCCACCGGGGCCGGCGCAGGTGCGGGCGCGCCGGCGGGCGGCGGCGTCGGGTCGGGGGAGCTCACTGCTGTCCTCCGCTCGCGATGAGGTCGACGACGGCGTCGGTGGTGACGTCGTCGGTGTTGGCCAGCTCGGCGACCTTGCGCCGGTCGCGCAGCACGGCGAGGCGGTGCGACAGGCGCAGCACCTCCTCCAGCTCCGCGGAGATGAAGACGACCGCCATCCCCTGCTCCGCGAGCTCGGCGACGAGCCGCTGGATCTCGGCCTTGGCGCCGACGTCGATGCCGCGGGTCGGCTCGTCGAGCAGCAGGAGCTTCGGTGCCGTGGCGAGCCACCGCGCGAGCAGCACCTTCTGCTGGTTGCCGCCGGACAGGTTCCCGGCGACGGCGTCCGGGTTCGCGGGCCGGATCCCCAGCGCGCGGATGTACTGGTCGACGACCTCGTCCGCCTTGCGCTGCGGCACGCGCCGCAGCCAGCCGCGCTCGGCCTGGATGCCGAGGACGATGTTCTCGCGGACCGTGAGGTCGCCGATGATGCCCTCGGTCTTGCGGCTCTCGGAGCTGTAGACGATGCCGTGGGCCAGCGCCGAGCGCGGCGAGCGCAGCCGGGTGACGTCGCCGTCGACGTGCAGCGAGCCGGTGTCCGCGCGGTCGGCCCCGTAGAGCAGCCGCGCGAGCTCGGTGCGGCCGGAGCCGAGCAGCCCGGCCAGGCCGACGACCTCGCCGGGGTACACGTCGAGGTCGAACGGCTCGATCGAGCCCTTGCGCCCGAGCCCGATGGCCTGCAGGTAGGGCGTGGTGTCGCGGCGCTCGGCGATCTGTGGCTTGGGCGACTCCTCGAGCCGCTCGAGCACCTCGAGCGAGCGTCCGATCATCTTCTGGACGAGCTCGACCCGGTCGAGCTCGGCGGTGCGGTACTCCCCCACGAGCTGGCCGTTGCGCAGCACCGTCATGCGGTCGCTGATCGCGTACACCTGGTCGAGGAAGTGCGAGACGAACAGGATCGCCACGCCGCGCGCGCGCAGGGTCCGCACGACGTCGAAGAGCTTCGCGACCTCGTCCGCGTCGAGGCTGGACGTCGGCTCGTCGAGGATGAGGACGCGGGCGTCCACGACCATCGCCCGCGAGATCGCGACGAGCTGCTGCACCGCGAGCGAGTGCGACGACAGCGACGACGACGGGTGGATGTCGACGTCGAGCGCCCGCAGGTGCTCGCGCGCCGCGGCGCGGGTCGCGCGCCAGTCGATCCCGCCGGCCCGGCGCACCTCGTGCCCGAGCATGACGTTCTCCGCGACGGAGAGGTTGTCGCAGAGGTTGACCTCCTGGTACACGGTGCTGATGCCCGCGGCCTGCGCCTCGGCCGGGCCGGCGAACGAGCGCTCCTGCCCGCCGACGACGATGCGCCCGGAGTCGGTCGCGTACACGCCGGTCAGCGCCTTGATGAGCGTCGACTTGCCGGCGCCGTTCTCGCCCATGAGGGCGTGCACCTCGCCCGGGAAGAGCCGGAAGTCCACGCCGTCCAGCGCCTTGACGCCGGGGAACGCGATGGAGATGCCGGTCATCTCGACGACGGGTGCGCCCGGGGCGCCCGTCGAGCCTGCTGCGTCGGTCATCGTCGACCTCTCGTGCGGGGGCCGCCTCGCGGGCCCGTCGGCCGGGTGCCCGGGCCGGGGCGGCTGGCGCCCCGGCCCGGACCCCGGGTCGGTCTGTCGTGCTGCTGGTGCTGCTGGTGCCGGAGTCCCGGCGCCCCGTCAGTACTGACGGTCCGGCAGCGCCTCCTTCGCCTGCTCCTGGTCGAACGCACCGTCCTCGGTGACGATGCGGCGCTCGACGGTGCCGCCGCTGTCCAGGGTCTTGATGATGTCCGCCAGGTCCGGCCCGAGCAGCGGGTTGCACTCGACGATGTAGTTGATCTTGCCCTCCGCGAGGGCGGTCATGCCGTCCTTCACGCCGTCGATCGTGACGATCTTGATGTCCTCGCCCGGCTTCTTGCCGGCCGCCTCGATCGCCTCGATCGCGCCGAGGCCCATGTCGTCGTTGTGCGCGTAGACGACGTCGATGTCGGGGTTCGACTGCAGGAAGCCCTCCATGACCTTCTTGCCGCCGTCGCGCGTGAAGTCACCGGTCTGCGACGCGACGACCTTCACGTTCGGGTTGTCCTTGGTCGCCTCCTCGAAGCCGGCCTTGCGGTCGATCGCCGGCGCGGAGCCCGTGGTGCCCTGCAGCTCGACGACGTTGATCGGCTCGGTGCCGAGGTTCTCGGACACCCACTGACCGATCCGGCGCCCCTCCTCGACGAAGTCGGAGCCGATGAACGTCTGGTAGAGCGTCTCGTCCGCGACGTCGACCGCACGGTCGGTGAGGATCACGGGGATGTTGGCCTGCTTGGCCTCCTCGAGCACCGCGTCCCAGCCGGTCTCGACGACCGGGGAGAACGCGATGTAGTCGACGCCCTGCGCGATGTAGGAGCGGATCGCCTGGATCTGGTTCTCCTGCTTCTGCTGCGCGTCGGAGAACTTGAGGTCGAACCCGTTCTCCTTGGTGAGCGACTCCTGGATGGACTTCGTGTTGGCCGCGCGCCAGCCCGACTCGGCGCCGACCTGGGAGAACCCGACGGTGATCGTGTCGCCACCGCCGCCCCCGCCGCCGGCCGTGCCGGACGAGCCGGGGGTGGTGCCGCCGCCCGAGCTGCACGCGGCGAGCCCGAGGGCCGCGACGGCGGTCGCCGTCACGAGGATCCGGGAACGAAGACTCCTGCTGAGCATGCTGTTCTCCTCCTTGAGAAACGGCCCGTCGCCGCTGCGTCTCTGCCTGCGGTGAACCCTTCGAGCGCCGGTTGCGCGTCCCCCTGGCTCGCGCTCGAGCGGGCTCGACGTCGGCGATGTTAGCGCTCACATTTCTCTGAGCACAACGCTCTGACGGTGCCCCGATGGTCACGACTTGGCATCGGAACGATCCGACACTCCGGGCACCCGACAGGCCCGCGGGCGTGCGCCCGCGGGCGGCGGACCCGCCCCGGGAGCACCGCCGGACCGGGCGCCGGGGCCGGTCCCGCCCGGTCCGCCGCCCCGCGTGGGCGGCTCCTCAGCAGCTCCTGAGCAGTTCGTCAGCCGCCCTCGCCGGCGCGCGTTCGGCGGCCCGTCAGCGGTAGAGCCGCAGGTCGGCGACCGACCACCAGCTGCCCGCCGGCGCCGTGGTCGTCACCCGCAGGTAGCGCGCCGCCGTCGGCGGGAGGCCCACGGTGAGGAGCTGGCCGGTGCCGGCACCGCTCGCGACGGTGCGCCACCGCTCGCCGTCCCGGCTGACCGCCAGGGACCACCCGCGCGGGAAGTCGCCGAGGTTGTCGCCCGCGTCCACCGCGACCTCGCGGAACGCGGTCGTCCGGCCCAGGTCGACGGTGAGGGCCGTGCCGGGCGCCTGGGCCGCGCCGCTGGACCAGCGGGTCGACGCGTCGCCGTCGACCGCGAGCGCGGCGTCGTCGCCGCCCGTCGCCGTGGCGGTGGCCCGCCCCAGGTCGAGCGGCGTGCGCGGGTCGGCGAGGAGCCGCGACGGCGGCCAGACGAAGGTCGCGAGCGCACCGCCGGGCAGCGTGTACTCGAAGGAGCGGCCCCCCACCGCCACGGCGAAGCTGCGGGGGGCGTCGTTCTCGTTGTGCACGACGAGGGCCGTGGAGCCGTCGGGGTTGCGGAACGCCACGTCCATGACCTGGCCGTTCCACCCGGTGGTCCCGAAGCTGGTGGAGCCGATCCGGCGGGCGCCGGGCTGCACGAACTTCGCCAGGTGCCCGATCGTGTAGTACTCCGCGTCCGGGCGCACGGACCCGTCCGGCAGCACCGTGAGCAGGCCGGTGCAGGTGCCGCAGCCCCCGAGGTGCGGGCCGCCGTCCTCGCGCAGCACGAGGTTCCAGTTGACGACGGACCGCGCCCAGTTCCGCGTGGTGCCGATCGCCAGCGTGCGCGCGTGCCACGTCAGCGTGCCGCGGAAGATCTGCTCCGCGGTGTCGTCCGGGCCGTGGGACCCGGAGCACTCGGTGAACCAGATGCCCTTGCCGGGGAACTGCTCGTGCAGCGTGCTCTGCGCGCTCGGGTCGCCGTAGTAGCAGTGGAACGCCGTGCCGGCGACCCACCGTGCCGCGCCGCTGCGCAGCAGCGACTGCGGGTACTGCGCGGAGGCCGGGTCGGTGCCCTCGACGTCGTTGGGGTGGGTCTGCCAGTTGTGGTCGTACCCGAGGATCCGGGTGCGCGGGCTCGCGGCGCGCAGCTTCGGCCCCAGCGCCTCGATCACCCGGACCTGCTGCGCGACGGGCATGTCCGTCCCCGGGTAGCCGTCGGGCGAGCGGTGCTGCGGCTCGTTCTGCACCGTGAGGTAGTCGATCGGCACACCGGCGCGGGCGTACGCCTGGACGGCCTTGACCAGGTAGCGGGCGTAGGCGTCGACGACCCGCGGGGAGTCCTTGAGCTGCCCGCCCACCAGGGAGTCGCCCGTCTTCATCCACGCCGGCGGGCTCCAGGGCGTCGCGAGCACCGTGAGGCGGGGGTTGAGCCGCTTCGCCTCGCGCAGCAGGGGCAGGATCTGCCGCTCGTCGTGCGCGACCGAGAAGTGCGCGAGCGGCAGGTCCGTCCGGCCCGGGGGCATGTCGTCGTAGGTCCAGTGCTCGTCGGCCGCCGTGAAGTCGGACGAGCCGAGGGGCTGGCGCAGGAAGCTGACGCCGATGCCCTCCTGCGGGTCGAACAGCGCGCGCATCGCCTCCCGGCGCCGGTCCGGCGGCATCGCGGCGAGCAGCGAGGCCGACGAGTCCGTGAGCGACGCCCCGAAGCCGTCGATCACCTGGAACGTGCGGTCCGGGTCGACCTCGATGGTCGTCAGGTCCGACGCGCCGGGGGTGAACGCGACCGACGCCCGCTCGTGCAGCAGCTCGGACCGGTCCGGGGTCGTGACCCACACGCGGGCCCGGACGCCTCCGGCCCCGTCGGGACGGTCGCCGCCACCCGCCT
>NZ_HE978588.1:1908047-1918110 GCF_000312005.1 Cellulomonas massiliensis JC225 | reverse complement strand
ACCCGAGCGCGGCCGCCGCCGCCCGCCAGCCGGTCACCGTCATCGCGTCTCCTCGTCGTCGGCCGGGCCTCCCCGGCGCCGTGCGGCCGCGCCGCCGCTCGCTGAAACGCGTGTAACGCGAGCGCGACGCTGCAGCCCGATCCGGACAGTCCAGGCGTTCCCGTGCACACAGGTCAATGCCAGACTCGTCCCCGGAGTGAAACACCCACTGGAACAGGAGGGCGCCGTGGCACGTGCCACCGTCCGCGAGGTCGCCGCCGCGACCGGCGTCTCGATCGCCACCGTCTCGCGCGTGCTCAACGGCTACGGCAACGTCGCCGCGCCCACGCGCGCCCGCGTGCTCGAGGCGATGGCCGCGCTCGGCGCCCGCGCGCCGGCACCCCGCACCGCCCCCGTCCCCCGGTCGGGCCCCGTGTTCGTCCGCTGCCCGTACGTGCTCACCGACTACTTCGGCGAGATCGTCTCGTCCGTGGTCGAGCAGCTCGAGCTGCACGACCGCGAGGTGCTGCTCGACGCCGGCGAGAGCCGGCAGCTCACCCACCCGCTCGTCGCCCTCGCGGGCCGCCGGGACGTCGCCGGAGCGGTGCTCGTGCTCCCGCCCGAGGGACCGGGCGAGCTGACCGCGCTGCGGCAGGCACGGGTCCCCTTCGTCGTCGTCGACCCCCGCACGCCGTCGCCGGCCGACGTGCCCACCGTGTGCGCCGCGCACCAGCGAGGCGCGGCCGAGGTGACGCGCCACCTGCTGGGGCTGGGCCACCGGCGCATCGGCGTGCTCGGCGGCCCGCTCGAGTGGCTCGCCGGGACGGAGCGGCTCGCGGGCCACGTCGCGGCGCTGGCCCAGGCCGGGCTGCTGGCGGACCCCGCCCTGCACCGGCACGCCGAGCCCACCGTGGACGAGGGCCGGCGCGCCGCGGCCGAGCTCCTCGCGCTGCCCGACCCTCCCACCGCCCTGGTCGCCTTCAACGACAAGGCGGCGCTGGGCGCGCTCGAGGCGGCCGCCGCACGCGGGCTCCGGGTCCCGCGCGACCTGTCCGTCGCGGGGTACGACGACAGCGCCGTCGCCACGGCGACGACGCCGCGCCTCACGACGGTGCGCCAGCCGCTGGCGGAGCTCGGCCGTCTGGCCGTCGGGCTGCTGGTCCGGATGCTGGCGCGCCAGAAGGTCGAGGGGCGCCACGTCGAGGTCGCCGTCGAGCTCGTCGTGCGCGGGTCGACGGGCCCGGCCCCGCGCTGACCTGCGCCGGGCCCCTCGAGATGCTCAGCATGCTGAGCGAGGCCACCATGGAGCGATGACCGCGACCCTGGAACGGCCCGCTCCCCCTCGCTCGTCCGACCGCGTCCGGCAGGCGGTGGTGCTCGTCGGCGCGCTGCTCGCCGTGGCCGCCGCCGCCCTGGGCTCGGGCGCCTTCGGCGGCACCCCGATCCAGGACGCCGCCGGCGGTGCGCTCTCCGCCGACGCGACGCCCGTGGCTCCCGACACCCCGGCGTTCCGGATCTGGTCGGTGATCTACCTCGGCCTCGTCGCGTTCGCGGTGGTGCAGGCGCTGCCGGGCCGCCGCACCGACCCCCGGCTGCGGGCCACGGCGTGGTGGGTGCTCGCGAGCATGGTGCTCAACGCCGCGTGGATCGGCGTCGTCCAGGCCGGGTGGCTCTGGGCCTCGGTCGTCGTCATCGGCGTGCTGCTGGCGGTGCTCGCGCGGCTGCTCGTGCTGCTCGTCGCCACCCCGCCGGGCTCGGTGCTGCAGGCGGTCGTCCTCGACGGCACCGTCGGCCTGTACCTCGGCTGGGTGAGCGTCGCGACGCTCGCGAACACCGCGGCGGCGCTCGCGGCCTCGGGCGTCGGCGGGCTGGGACTCGGGGCGACCGGGTGGTCGGTCGTCCTCGTCACCGCCGCCGCGCTGCTCGCCGTCGCCTACGGGTGGTACGCGCGCCGGCGGCCGGTCGTCGCGGTCGCGGCCGGCCTGGCGATGGCGTGGGGCCTCGCGTGGGTCGCCGTGGGACGCACGCAGGGCGCGCCGCTGGACCCGGTCGTCGCGACGGCCGCCACCGCGGCCGCGGGGGTGGCGCTGCTGGCGCCGGTCGTGGCCGCGGTGGTCGGTCGCCGCCGCTGACCGGCGCCGTCCGAGCGCCCTGCCGTCAGACGGCGCGGGCCGTCAGGACGAGCTGCTCCCCCACCTCGATGCGCACGTCCTCGAGGCGCACGCCCGGCGGCAGCTGGGCGGCGAGGTCGACCGGACGGGCGGCGAGCGCGTCGACCCGGCCGCGGGCGGCCGCGAGCATGGCGCCGACGAGCGGGTTGCCGCTCGACAGGTCGACGTCGGACAGCCGCAGGACGAGGTCGTCCGTCACGGTCGCGGTCGCACGGGCCTGCACGGACGCGGACAGCAGGCTCTTGCGCACCTTCGCGTCGAGCCGCACGGAGACCGCGCGCGGGCCCTGCTGCTCGAGCGCGACGTCGAGGCTCTGCAGCGTCACGCCCTGGGAGGCGGCGACCTGGGTGGCCACGGTGCGCACCGCCGCGACGACCTGCTCGCGCGGAGCCGCGACGCGCACAGACCCGGTGACGGGGGCGTCCGCGGTCGGCTCGAGCAGCTCGGCGCCGAGCGCGCCGTCGGGGGTCTCGACCCACGCGAACGGCACCTGGGCGAGGTCGGCGCGCACGTCGACCGGCACGCCGATCACCGTCAGGGGGTGCGCGTCGACCTGCAGCCGGCCCACGACGCCCGGGGTGCGCTCCCGCACGGCGACCGCCGGCGGGGCCGCGGGCGCCGACCGCGGCACCTGCGCGACGACGAGCCCGGTGAGGTCGACGTCGAGCTCGGGCACGTCGTCGCCCTCGACCCGGGCCGTGACGCGCGCCGCGGATGCGTCCGCGATGCCGCGCAGGTTCTCGGTCAGGGCGGCGCGCAGCCGCGCGGCGAGCTCGTCGCCGGTGGTGGGCCGCGGGGCGCGGCCGAGCGGGAGGACGTCGGCGGAGGTGGCGTTCATGCTCGCAGTCTCCCCCAGCGCCGGGGCGCCCGCCCGGCCGCGGCGGGGAAGGCGGCCGGATCTTCTGGGCCCTTCGTCCGGTGCACCGACCCGCGCCCGGAGCATGCTGGTCGGGTCAGACCTGCGACGAAGGAGACGCCGGTGGCCACGTACGTGTACCGCTTCGCGGACGGAGACAAGGACCAGAAGGACCTGCTGGGCGGCAAGGGGGCGAACCTCGCGGAGATGACCCGCCTGGGCCTGCCCGTGCCGCCGGGGTTCACGATCACGACGGAGGCCTGCCGCGCGTACCTGCGCGACGGCGCGGTGCCCCCCGAGCTGCGGGTCGAGGTGACGCTGGCGGTCCGCGAGATCGAGGACGCCCTCGGCCGCCGGCTCGGCGACTTCCACGACCCGCTGCTCGTCTCCGTGCGCTCCGGCGCACGGTTCTCGATGCCCGGGATGATGGAGACCGTCCTCAACATCGGGCTCAACGACGCCTCGGTCAAGGGCCTCGCGGAGTTCTCCGGGGACGAGCGCTTCGCGTGGGACTCCTACCGGCGGCTCGTCCAGATGTTCGGCAAGACCGTCCTGCACATCGACGGCGACCGGTTCGCGGACGCGCTGGACGGCAAGCGCGCCCAGGTGGGCGCGGCGACGGACGTCGACCTGTCGACGCAGGACCTGCGCGAGCTCGTCGAGACGTTCAAGGACATCGTCCGGGACGAGACCGGCCGCGACTTCCCGCAGCACCCGCGCGAGCAGCTCGACATGGCGATCGAGGCCGTCTTCGACTCGTGGAACACCGACCGCGCGCGCCTGTACCGGCGCCGCGAGCGGATCCCGCACGACCTGGGCACGGCCGTCAACGTCGTGAGCATGGTGTTCGGCAACCTCGGACCCACGTCGGGCACGGGCGTCTGCTTCACGCGCGACCCCTCCACGGGCGAGCCCGGGATCTACGGCGACTACCTGCCGAACGCGCAGGGCGAGGACGTCGTCGCCGGCATCCGCAACACCCTCCCGCTGTCGGAGCTCGAGGTGCTCGACCGTCCCGCGTACACCGACCTCGTGCAGGCGATGCGGCGGCTCGAGACCCACTACCGCGACCTGTGCGACATCGAGTTCACGATCGAGCGCGGCAAGCTGTGGCTGCTGCAGACGCGGGTCGGCAAGCGCACAGCCGCCGCGGCGTTCCGGATCGCCACCGAGCTCGTCGACGAGCACCTCATCACGATGGACGAGGCGCTCTCGCGGTGCTCCGGCGAGCAGCTCACCTCGCTGCTGTTCCCGCAGTTCGACCCGCACGCCGAGACCACCCTGCTGACCCGCGGCATGGCGGCCTCGCCCGGCGCCGCGGTCGGGCCGATCGCGTTCGACAACGCCCAGGCGGTCGCCGCGGCCGAGGCGGGCACGCCGGCGATCCTCGTCCGCAAGGAGACCAACCCCGACGACCTGCAGGGCATGATCGCCTCGGCGGGCGTCCTCACGGCGCGCGGCGGCAAGACGTCGCACGCGGCGGTCGTGGCCCGCGGCATGGGCCGGTGCGCGGTCGTCGGCGCGGACGCGCTGCGGATCGACCCCGTGGCGGGCACCGTGACCGTCGGCAAGACGGTGCTCCACGGCGGCGACACCATCGCGATCGACGGCTCGTCCGGCGAGGTGTTCGTCGGCGACGTGCCGGTCACCGACTCCCCGGTCATGGTCTACGTGAGCCGCGGCCTGGAGGCGGGCCTCGAGGCCGCCGGGGACGACGACGAGGCACGCGGTCTCGTCAGCGCCGTGCACCGGGTGATGGAGCACGCGGACAAGGTGCGTCGCCTGCGGGTCCGCGCCAACGCCGACAACGCGGCCGACGCGACGCGGGCGCGGGAGCGCGGCGCGCAGGGCGTCGGGCTGTGCCGCACCGAGCACCAGTTCCTCGGCGACCGCCGTCGGCTCGTCGAGCAGCTCATCCTGGCGGGCGACGACGCCGAGCGCCGGGCCGCGCTCGACGCGCTGCTGCCGGTCCAGCGTCAGGACTTCGTCGAGCTGCTCGAGGCCATGGACGGCCTGCCGACGACGATCCGCCTCATCGACCCGCCGCTGCACGAGTTCCTGCCGGACCTCACGACGCTGGCGGTCGACGTCGCGGTGGCGCGCGAGCGTGGCGAGGCCGACCCGCACGACGAGAAGGTCCTCGCGGCCGTCGAGCACATGCACGAGCAGAACCCGATGCTGGGCCTGCGCGGGGTGCGCCTCGGCCTGACCCTGCCGGGCCTGTTCGCGCTGCAGGTGCGGGCCATCGCCGAGGCGACCGTCGAGCTGCGCCGGGCCGGCAGGGACCCACGGCCGGAGATCATGGTGCCGCTCGTCGGGTCCGTGCGGGAGCTGCAGATCGTCCGCGACGAGGCCGAGCAGGTGCTGCGCGAGGTCGGCGACGCCGCGGGCACGACGCTCGACGTGCCGATCGGCTGCATGATCGAGCTGCCGCGCGCGGCCCTCACGGCGCACCGGATCGCCGAGGAGGCGGACTTCTTCTCCTTCGGCACGAACGACCTCACGCAGACGACGTGGGGCATGTCGCGCGACGACGTCGAGGGCGAGTTCTTCGCCCAGTACCTCGACAACGGCGTGCTGACGATCTCCCCGTTCGAGACGCTGGACGCCGACGGCGTCGGCTCGCTGGTCCGGGCGGGCGTCGAGGGCGGCCGTGCCACGAAGCCGGCGATGCACATGGGCGTCTGCGGCGAGCACGGCGGCGACCCCGAGTCGATCCACTTCTTCGACGAGGTCGGGCTCGACTACGTGTCCTGCTCGCCGTTCCGCGTCCCGGTCGCGCGTCTGGAGGCGGGCCGGGCCGCCGCCGGGGCTTCCCAGGACACGGTCTGACCTGCGGCGACGCGGCGAGGGCCCGGGCCGCGCGCCCGGGCCCTCGCCGTGCCCCCGCGCGGCCGCTAGCGTGACCCTCGTCGCCGGGCCCGCGGGGGCCGCCGGCGCGAGGGGGTGGGCACGTGCCTGAGTCGGTGGAGGAGCGTTCACGGACGACGCTCGACGTGGTGCTGGGGATCCTGCTCGTCGTCGGAGGCTTCGTCGCCCTCGGCTACGCGGTGGTCGCGACGGTGGTCTCGGTGTTCGTCATCGCGTGGACGGCGCTGCTGGGCGGGCTGGTCCTGCTCGTCAGCGCGCTGGCGCGGATCCGCTCGGGCGGCGTGCTCTGGGCCGCGCTCGGCGGTGCGGCGCTGCTCGTCCTGGGCATCTTCATCCTGCGCAACCCCGAGTTGGGCGCGATCGCGCTGACGGTGCTCGCGGGGGCGCTCTTCCTCACGGGTGGCGTCGCGCGGCTCGTCGCCTCGGCCTCGCAGACCGGCAGCCGGCTGCTCCTGGCGATCAGCGGCGTCGCCGGCGTGCTGCTCGGCGCCTACGTGCTCATCAACCCCGTCGCGGCGACCGCCGAGCTGCTCGGCATCCTGCTGGGCGTCCAGCTGCTCGTGGAGGGCATCACGCTGATCGCGCTCGGCCGGATGCGGCTCGCGCCGCAGCGCGTCGCACCCGCGGCGGCCTGACGTCCTCAGACGTCGTCGCGGCTGACGAGGTAGGTCCGTCCGGCGGCGTCGGTGACCCGGACGAGCTCGGTGCGCAGCGCCTCGTCGCGCGCCCGCTCCTCCTCGGTCGGCGGACGCAGCGGCTCCGTCGGGTCGCTGACCTGCGGCGGCCCGATGAGATAGCGGGCGAGCCAGGCGGTGACGTCGCGGCGCGGCCGCCCCTCGTCCTGCGGACCCGGAGCCATGGCGCCCCCCTTTCGTGAGTGCCCTCATCATATGCCCACTCACGAGTAGGGTGGCGCCGTGCCCACGACGTCTGCCCCCGCCCCCGACCCGCTCGCGCTCGAGGCGCAGGTCTGCCTCGCCATGTCGGCGGCCGCACGGAGCCTCGTCGCGTTCTACCGGCCGCTGCTGGAGCCGCTCGGCCTCACGCACCCCCAGTACCTCGCGATGCTCGCCCTGTGGCAGCACGGTCCGCTGGCCCTGCGGGAGCTGGCCGACCTGCTGCACCTGGAGCCGGGCACCACCTCACCGCTCGTGCGCCGGCTGGAGGCGCTCGGCCTCGTCGAGCGCGCGCGGTCGCGCGACGACGAGCGGGCGCTCGCCATCCGCCTCACCGACGCCGGCCGGGCGCTGCGCGCGCAGGCCGAGGGCATCCCGGCGGCGATGGTCGGGCGCCTCGGCCTGCGCGTCGAGGAGGTCCAGCGGGTGCGCGAGTCGGCCGAGCTGCTGCTCGCGGCCTGCGAGCGGGCCGTCGGCGCCCCCTGAGCGGGCGACCCCCGCGGCTCAGCGCGGGAGTGACAGCGTGGCCACCTGCATGTTGTGGTCCGAGCCCTGGTACACCGGGTCGAACGAGGACCCGCTCGTCACCAGGTGGTTGACGTACGACACCGTGCCGCCGCCGTTCTTCACCAGGATGTGGTCGATCCGCGGGCCCACCCACGTGTACACGTACGGCTTGGCCGGGTAGCCGTCGTCGACGGACGACGTGCGGTTGTTCGACGTCGAGTACTGGTTCTTGACGACGCGCGCCGACGCCGCGGCGTCCACGTACCCGTACCGCAGCGAGTCGGTGACGGGGCCGTTCGGGTACGGCTCGACGTCGCTGTTCCAGTCGCCCGTGATGATCACCGGCGCGGACGCGACGCCGTGGTCGGCCGCCACGTCCTTGACCATCTGCCGCACGCCGGAGGCCCACGCCTTGCGGACCTTCTGGGAGTTGCTCGTGCCGCCCTGCAGCAGGTGCACGGACGTGACGAGGAACGTGCGCCCGGTCGCCTTCGAGGTGAAGACCGCCCACGGGACGAAGTGGTCCTCCTCCGGCTTGCCCGCGTCGTCGACCCACTTCGCCGTGCCCTGGAACGGCTTGGCGAGGGTGAACACGCGCTCGTACCCCGCGTCGACCAGCGTCACCTGCGACGGGCGGTAGTAGACGTGCTCCGCGACGGCGACGCCGGGCACGATCGGGGCGTCGCCCGCCATCGCGTAGCCGCCGGCGCGCTCGAGCCGGTCGGCGAGGTCCTCGAACTGCCGCAGCGGCTTGCCGTCGACCACCTGCGCGCCCGAGGCCTCCTGCACCCCGATCACGTCGGGGAGCGCCTTGGTGATGTTCGCGACCACCGCCGCTCGGCGGTCGACCCACTGCCGTCCGTCGATGTTCTTCGTCGCCCCGACCGACGCGACGTTGTAGGACGCGACCTTGAGCTGGTCCTCCGCGCCGCCCACGACCTTCGGCGGGGTCGGCCAGGCGATGGTGACCGTCGAACGGTTGAGGCGCGAGCCGTTGTAGAACATCGCGCGCACGTAGACGGGGTTCCCGGTCGTGGAGCCGACCTGGTAGCGGAACGCGTCGGGGACCGTCACGACGGCCGACGTCCGGGTCGCCGGCGCGCCCGTCGCCCAGTTCTTGGCCGAGTTCTCGATCGTGCCGTTGCTGTACGACGCCAGCACGACGACCTTCGTCGCGCGCGGCAGCCGCGGCCAGCTGACCTTGACCTTGTCGGTGCCCGCCGACGCGACCGTGATCGCCGTCGCGCCCACCGCGCGGCGCGACGGCTCCGTCGTCTTCGTCGCCGTCCACGTCGTCTTGACGCCCGTCAGGCCCCGGACGCGCACGTAGTACGTCTGCCACAGCTCCAGACCGGTGACCATCTTCACGGTCTTGGGCGTGCGGATCGTCGTCGTCGAGCCCGAGCTGAAGCTCTTCGACCGGCTGACCTGGAGCTCGTACTGGGTGGTGCCCCGCACGGCCGACCACTCGGCCGTGAGCGCCCGGTCGCCGGGGACGACGACGATGCTGGTGGGCGCGGCCGCCGCGGAGGCGGGCGTGGACAGTCCGACGACCACCGCGGCGACGGCGACGAACGCGGCGACGAGCCGGGTCAGGGCGTGAGGGCGCATGGTCTTTCCTCGGCTCCGGAGCGGGGCGGCTTGAGCGGGGGTCACCCGTTCGGTGCGGGGTCTCATCCCTCCATGGTCGCTCAGGCCAGGAGCTCGCGCGCCCAGCGCAGCTTGCGCCCCTCCTGCTCGACCTGGCCGCCCTCGTGCTCGTTCCACGGGTAGACGACGACGTCCTTGGGCCCCGCGTAGGCGTGGTACGCGGCGAAGACGGTCGAGGGAGGGCAGGTCTGGTCCATGAGCGCCACCGAGAACAGCGCCGGGGCGGTGGCGCGTCGGGCGTGGACGGCGCCGTCGACGTACGACAGCGTGCGCAGCACCGTCTCCTCCGCGTCGCGGTGCACGCGCAGGTACCGGACGAGCTCGCCGTAGGGGTCGGCGTCGGTGATCGTCACCGCGCGCGCGACGTGGCACAGGAACGGGACGTCGACCATCGCACCCCGGACCTCGGCCAGCCCGGCGACCGCGAGCGCGAGCCCCCCGCCCTGGCTGATCCCCGCCACGAGCACGCGCTCGGGGTCCACCTCCGGCACGGTCCGCACCGCGTCGACGGCACGGACGGCGTCCGTCACGAGCCGCCGGTAGTAGTACCGCTCGGGGTCGAGCACGCCGCGGGTGAGGAAGCCCGGCTGCTCCGGGCCGGCTCCCCCGGCCGGGTCGGGCGTGGCGCCCTGCTGCCAGCCCGCGCCCTGCGCCCGGTTGTCCATCATGAGGTGGGCGAAGCCGGCGAGCGGCCACACCGGCAGCTCGAGGGCGTGGCCGCGGCCGCCGTTGTAGCCGACGTACTGGACGACGACGGGCAGGGGCCCCTCGCGGTGGGCGGGCAGCCGCAGCCACGCGCGCACGCGGTCGCCGCCGAAGCCCGCGAACTCGAGGTCGTAGGTGTCGACCGCCGTGAGCCCCGTGTCGACGAGGGTGCGGCGCACCGCGACGTCGTGGCCGCGGGCCTCGGTGAGCGTGCGGGCCCAGAAGGCGTCGAGGTCGTCCGGCTCGGCGACGTCCGGGCGGTAGGTGCGCAGCTCGTCGAGCGGCAGGTCGAACAGCATCGGTGCTCCTCGGGTGCGGGTGCCGGGCGTCGGGTCGCCGGGCGCCGTCCGCGTGCGGCGGACGCCAGCATCCTGCCCGCCGGCGGACGGGGCCCGGGAGAGCCGGCCGCTCGGCGCGTCGCGCGTCGC
>NZ_HE978588.1:1879988-1907593 GCF_000312005.1 Cellulomonas massiliensis JC225 | reverse complement strand
AGCCGGCCGCTCGGCGCGTCGCGCGTCGCGCGCCGGAGCCGGCCGTCGCGCTCAGTGCCGTGGCGGCGCGGGCTGCTCCGCGGCGGCCTCCACGGCCGGACCCTCGACCGCGGGCGCGGGACGCGGCGCCCGCCCGGCGCGCTGCGCCACGACGACGCCCAGGACGACGAGCGCCCCGCCGACCGGCTCGTACCAGTGCAGGCGCTCGTCCAGCACCAGCATGCCGAGCACCACGCCGACGAGCGGCGTGAGGTAGGTGACGGTGGAGGCGCGCTGGGCGCCCCAGGCGTCGACCACCCGCGTGTTCCACACGTACGCCGCGCCGGTCCCGAGCGCGCCGAGGGCGACCATCGCGCCGACCAGCGGCCACGACACCTCGACCGGGCCCCGCGCCACGAACGGCGCCGCGGCCAGCATCACGAGGGCCGCCACGCCGACCTGCCCGGCCGCCACGGTCTCCGCGGGCAGGCGCAGCGGGCCGACGAACCGGCGCAGGTACACCATCCCGACGCCGTACGACGCGGTCGCCCCGAGGCAGGCGAGGACGGCGGCGGCGCTGGACGTCACGCCCGCGCCGACCCAGGTCCACGGGCCGACGACGACCACCACGCCGAACGCCCCGACGAGCAGGCCGAGGCGCTGCCGCGCGGTGAGCCGCTCCGACGGCAGGAGGACCGCCGCCCACGCCGCGGTCATGAGCGGGGTCGTCGCGTTGAGGATGCTGGACAGCCCCGACGACTGCCGCGCACCGGCCCAGGAGAACAGCAGGAACGGCACGACGCAGAGCACCACCCCGAGCACGGCGAGGTGCCCCCACGTGCGCAGCCCCCGCGGCCAGCGCCGCCGCAGCACGAGCATCGTGACGACGAGGGTCACCGCGCCGAGGACGACCCGCGCGAGCACCACCTGGGCCGGGGACATCGCGTCGACGCCGACCTTGATGAACAGGAAGCTCGAGCCCCACACGAGGGCGGCGGCGAGGTAGTAGGCGACGGTGCGACGGTCGTTCACCCGGGAACGGTCGCCCACGGCGGGTCCGTGTGGCAAGCGGCGCGTCAGCCCGCCGGGTACGGGCTCTCGCGCAGCAGGCGCGCGACGTGCACCGCGTGGCGCGCGAGCGTCGCGGTCGTGCCGGCGGTCACCTCGGGCGTCTCCGGCAGGTCCTGGTAGTCGGTGCCGCCCATCGCCTCGCCCACCCAGTACGTCACCGCGGCGGCCGGCACCGTGAAGCCCACGTCGTTGAGGGCCTGGAACAGCTCGGCGCTCACGTGGTGGGCGCCGTCCTCGTTGCCGACCACGGCGACGGCGGCGACCTTGCCGTACGTGAGCAGCCGCCCCTCGTCGTCCGTCTCGGACAGCTCCGCGTCGAGACGCTCCAGCGCACGCTTGGTGACCGAGGAGGGCTGGCCGAGCCAGATCGGGGTCGCGAGCACGAGGATGTCCGCGGCCAGCACCTGCGCGCGGATCGCGGGCCACGCGTCGCCCTCCCCCATGTCCGTCTGGACCCCCGGCCGCACGTCGTGGTCGACGAGCCGCACGACGTCGCCCGTCACGCCGTGCTCCTCGAGCGCGGCGAGCACCTGGCGGCCCAGCAGCTCGCTGGAGGAGGGCTTCGGCGACGGCGTCAGCGTGCCGACGAGGACGAGAGCGGTGAGCGACATCAGGCCAGGCTGCCCCGCTGCCGGTCGTCCCGCGACCGGGGGCGCCGCCCGGGTTCCCGACCCGGGCTCGACGTGCGGGGCGGCCGGGTCAGGGCCACGATGCCGTCGTGATCCACCGAGGGGTGCGTGCGACGCGGGTGGCCGCCGCGACCGTGCTGGTCACGGCGCTGGCCGGCTGCTCGCTGGGTCCCGCCTCCGCCCCGGACGCGGCGGACCCGCGGCTCGTCGACGCCCTCGACGAGGCGACGTCCGCCGTCGGCACCGCGACCCTCGCCGCCGACCTGCTCGACGAGGGCCGGCTGACGGCCACCGTCGCCGACACCGCGCTGCTGGACGCGCTGCGCGTCGTCGGGGAGGCCGACGACGCGCTGACCACGCTCGTGCCGCCCGACCCGTCGGCCGCGCAGCACCGCGACGAGGCGCTGCGGGCGGTCGGCACGGCGACCGACGCCGTGGTCGCCGCCCGGGGGTGGGCGAACGGCGTCGAGGGCGACCACGCGGTCGTCTCCGCCGGGCTCGACGGCGCGGCGTCCGCCCTCGACGCGCTCACGACGCGTCTCGAGGGCTCGTCGTGACGGTGGGGAGCCGGTGGTGAAGCGGCTCTTCGCGGTCGCGCTGGGCATCCTCACCGCGATCGGCGGGTTCCTCGACATCGGCGACCTCGTGACCAACGCGGTGGTCGGCTCCCGGTTCGGGCTCTCGCTCGCGTGGGTGGTCGTCGTCGGCGTCGTCGGGATCTGCCTGTTCGCGCAGATGTCCGGGCGCGTCGCGGCCGTGAGCGGCCGGGCGACGTTCGAGATCATCCGCGAGCGGCTCGGGCCGCGGGCCGCGGGGGCGAACCTCGCCGCCTCCTTCGCGGTCAACCTGCTGACGCTCACGGCCGAGGTCGGCGGCATCGCGCTCGCGCTGCAGCTCGCGAGCAGCGTCGAGCCCCGGCTCTGGATCCCGGTCGCCGCGTTCGCCGTCTGGCTCGTGATCTGGCGGACGAAGTTCTCCGTCATGGAGAACGTCACCGGCCTTGTCGGGCTCACGCTCGTCGTCTTCGCGGTCGCCGTGTTCCTCCTCGGCCCCGACTGGGGCGAGCTCGCGCAGCAGGCCCTGCGCCCCGCCGCGCCGGCGTCCGAGGGCCCGGCCGTGTACTGGTACTACGCGATCGCGCTGTTCGGGGCGGCGATGACGCCGTACGAGGTGTTCTTCTTCTCCTCGGGAGCGCGCGAGGAGAGGTGGACGCGGCGGGACCTGGCCCAGTCGCGCGCCAACGTGCTGGTCGGCTTCCCGCTCGGCGGAATCCTGTCGGTGGCCATCGCGGCGTGCGCGGCGATCGTCTTCCTGCCGCGGGGGGTCGAGGTATCCTCCCTCTCGCAGATCGTGCTGCCCGTCGCGCTCGCGGGCGGCAAGCTCGCGCTCGCGCTCGTCATCGTCGGGATCGTCGCCGCCACGTTCGGCGCCGCGCTGGAGACCGCGCTGTCCAGCGGCTACACCCTCGCGCAGTACCTGGGCTGGCCCTGGGGCAAGTTCCGCCGCCCCGCACGCGCCGCGCGCTTCCACCTCACGATGATCGTCGCGCTGCTGGTCGCGGTGGCGGTGCTCATGACCAGCGTCGACCCGATCGCCGTCACCGAGTTCTCGGTGGTCTTCTCGGCCGTGGCCCTGCCGCTCACCTACCTGCCGATCCTCGTCGTCGCCAACGACCCGGAGTACATGGGCGACGCGGTCAACGGCCGGGTGACGAACGCGCTCGCGCTCGTCTACCTCGTCGTCATCCTCGCGGCGTCGCTCGCCGCGATCCCGCTGATGATCGCCACCGGCGCCGGCTCGTGAGGAGGTCGTCGTGAAACGCCGCGTCCCGCTCTCCAGCCGCCCGTTCCCCGCCGACGAGCAGCTGCCAGCCCCGCCCCGCCCCGCCGGGCGGGTGCTGGACGCCCGCCTGCACCTGCTGGACCGGCAGGTGCACGACGTGGACGAGACCCCCGTCGTGGTCGTCGACGACCTCGAGGTGCGGGGCACGGACGGCGACGAGCACCCCACCGGCGCGCAGGAGGCCGTGGTGACGGCCCTGCTCTCGGGGCCGGTGCTCGGCACGCGCGTCTTCGGGGGGCGTCCGCCCGCGACGCGCTGGCACCGCATCGCGTGGTCCGACGTCACCGAGGTCGGGGTGGTCGTCCGTCTCGGCGTGCGGGGCGACGCCCTCGACGTCACGTGGACCGAGCGCTGGGTGCGGGACCACGTCGTCGGCCGGATCCCGGGAGGACGCCATGATCCTGGGTGACCTGCTCGACGCCCACGTCCGCGACGACCAGGGGCGCCGCCTGGGGTACGTGGTGGACGTGCGGCTGGTGCTGGACCGTCCCGCGTCGGGCCTGCTGGCCGTCCCGCGCGTCCACGGGCTGCTCGTCAGCCCGCGCACCTCCTCGTCGTTCCTCGGCTACGAGCGGCGCGACGTGCGCGCCCCGGCGCTGCTCGCGCGCTGGCTGCGCCGCCGGCACCGCGGCACGTTCCTCGTGCTGTGGCCCGACGTCGAGCGCCTGGGCGACGACGAGGTGGTGCTGCGCACCGGCTACCGGCGCTGGTCGCCCGTGCTCGACGCGTGACGCTCAGGCCAGCAGCTCGCGCAGGCGCAGGGCGTTGCGCACGGCGTGGCCCTCGCCGTCGTTGTTGAAGTACGCGACGACGTCGTGCCCGGTCCCGGTCCACTCGCGCACCCGGTCGGCCCACCACCGCAGGTCGTCGTCGGAGTACGACCCCGCGTACAGGTGCTCGTCGTCCGGCCCGTGGAAGCGGACGTAGACGAGGCGGGCGGTCGCGCGCAGGACGCAGGGGATGTGCGCGCCGCTCACGACGACGTAGGACGCGCCGCGCCGCTCGAGCAGCTCGAAGACCTCGTCGACCTGCCACGTCGGGTGCCGCAGCTCGACGGCGACCTGCACCCACGAGGGGACGCACCGCAGGAACCAGTCGAGGCGGGCGTCGTCGCGCTCCTGGTCCGGGCGCAGCTGGACCAGGAGCGGACCTCGCCGGCCCCGCAGCTCGTGCAGGCCTCGCGTGATGCGCTCGACCCACACCTCGGGCTCGAGGAGCCGCCGGGCGTGCGTGAGCCCCCGCGGCGCCTTGACCGTCATCTCGAAGCCGTCGGGCAGGCGCTCGCGCCACGACGCGAAGGCGGTGTCCCGCGGCCACCGGTAGAAGCTCGCGTTGAGCTCGACCGTGTCGAACTCCGCGACGTACCGCTCGAGCCGCCGCGCCGCGGGCAGCCCCGGCGGGTAGAGCACGCCCGCCCAGTGGTCGTACGACCACCCGGACGTGCCGATCCGCACGCTCATCGGCGCGCACCGCCGGGACCGCCCACGGACCTCCCGTCCACCGCCGTCAGAAGACGGCCTTCCCGCCGGTCACGCCGAGCACCGTGCCGGAGACGAACGACGCGGAGGCCGGGTCCGCCAGGAACACGAACGCGGGCGCCACCTCGGCCGGCTGGCCCGCCCGCCCGAGCGGCGCGTCCTGCCCGAACTTCTCGATCTTCTCGGTGGGCTGCGTCGCCGGCTGCAGCGGGGTCCAGATCGGGCCCGGCGCGACGGCGTTGACGCGGATCCCGCGCGAGCCGAGCTCCGACGCCAGGTTGACCGTGATGTTGTTGATCGCCGCCTTCGTCGACGCGTAGTCGAGCAGGGACGGGGACGGGTCGTACGCCTGGATCGACGTGTTGTTGATGATGGCCGCGCCCTCGCCGAGGTGGTGCAGCGCCTCCTGCGTCACCCAGAACAGCGCGTAGAGGTTCGTCTTCATCACCCGGTCCAGCTCGTCGGTCGTGACGTCCTCGACCGACCCGCGACGGGCCATCTGGAAGCCGGCGTTGTTGACCAGCACGTCCAGGCCGCCGAGCTGCTCGACGGCCGTCCGCACCGTCTGCCGCGCCTCGTCCTCGACCGTCAGGTCGCCGGGGACGAGCACGCACCGGCGACCGGCCTCCTCGACCCAGCGCGCCGTCTCGCGCGCGTCGGGCTCCTCCTGCGGCAGGTAGCCGATCGCGACGTCGGCGCCCTCGCGGGCGAACGCGATCGCGACGGCCCGGCCGATGCCGGAGTCCCCGCCGGTGACCAGCGCCCGCTTGCCGGCCAGCCGGTCGTGGCCCACGTAGGACTGCTCCCCGTGGTCGGGCGTCGGGTCCATCTCCCCGGTGAGCCCCGGCGGCGTCTGCTGCTGGGCGGGGAACGACTGCTCGCTCATGATGTCCTCCTCGTGGCGGTCGGGTCCGTGACGGGCCCGCGCCCCGTGACCACCGCCGGGCCGCGGGCGTGGGGTTCGGTGGGGACGCCCGGGTCAGGACGTCGTGCCGGGACGTGCCGCGAGCGCCTCCAGGCGTCGCAGCGTCTCCCGGTTGCGGGCGCCGATCGCCAGCGTCCGCAGCGGCCGTGGCACCAGCCGGCCGGGGCCGTCGGTCGCGTCCTCCGAGATCCGGACGACGGACCCGTCGCCGCGGGGTCGCACCTCGATCCGGATGCGCGCCTCCCCCGCCGGCCAGCCGCGCGCCTGCAGCTCGATGCCGCTCGCGGCGTCCCACGCGACGACCACCGTCTCGTCGTCGATCACCAGCGGCCACACGCCCACCGAGTGCTCGATGCGGGCGCCGGGCTGCGGGAAGCCCCGCTCGACCGCACGGATGCGGGACGTGCCGACGACCCAGGCCGCGTAGGACCACCCGTCGGCCAGCACGTCGAGCACCGCCCGCGGCGGTGCGGCCATGGCGCGCACGACGACGGACACGGTCAGGCCGCCGGGTCCAGGACGACCTTGATGCAGCCGTCCTCCTTGGCCTGGAACATGGCGTAGGCCTGCGGCGCCTGCTCCAGCGGGAGCCGGTGCGTGCGCAGGTCGAGGACGCCGAGCGGGTCGTCGTCGCGCTGCGCGAGGGGCAGCAGGCCGTCGACCCAGTGCCGCACGTTCGCCTGCCCCATCCGCAGCGTGAGGCCCTTGTCGAACATCTCCATCATCGGCAGCGGGTCGATCGCGCCGCCGTACACGCCGGAGATCGACACCGTCCCGCCGCGGCGGGCCGTCGCGATGGCCGTGCGCAACGCCGCGAGCCGGTCGACCCCCGCCTTCTCGACGAGGGCCCCCGCGAGCCCGTCGGGCAGCAGCCCCGCAGCCTTCTGCGCGAACGAGGCGCCGGGCGAGCCGTGCGCCTCCATGCCGACCGCGTCGACCGTGCCGTCGGCGCCGCGCCCGTCGGTGAGGTCCTGCACGGCCGCGACGACGTCGTCCACCGCGCTGGTGTCGATCACCTGCACGCCGTGCCTGCGCGCCATCTCGAGCCGCTCGGGCACGAGGTCCAGCCCGATGACCGTGCCCGCCCCGCGGTAGGCCGCGATCCGGGCGGCCATCTGGCCGATCGGTCCGAGCCCGACGACGACCACGCTGCCGCCGCGGGGCACGTCCGCGTACTCGACGGCCTGCCAGGCCGTGGGGAGCACGTCGGAGAGGTAGAGGTAGCGCTCGTCCGGGGTGTCGTCGTGCGGCACGACGACCGGGCCGTAGTGCGCCTGCGGCACCCGGAGGTACTGCGCCTGGCCGCCGGGCACCTGGCCGTACAGCTTGGTGTAGCCGAACAGCGCCGCGCCCTTGCCCTGCTCGCGGACCTGCGTCGTCTCGCACTGCGACGTCAGCCCTCGGCGGCACATCCAGCAGGAGCCGCAGGCGATGCCGAACGGGACGACCACCCGGTCGCCGGGCGAGAGCCGGCCCGCGCCGGGTCCGACCTCCTCGACGATCCCCATCGCCTCGTGCCCGAGCACGTCGCCCGCGTCGAGGTACATGCCGAGCACCGAGTACAGGTGCAGGTCCGAGCCGCAGATCGCCGTCGACGTCACCCGGACGATCGCGTCCGTCGGCTCCTCGATCCGGGGGTCCGGCACGTCGACGACCTCGATCGTCTCCTTGCCCTGCCAGGTCGCAGCGCGCATGGGTCCTCCGTCCACCGGGCTCGGGCGACGCGTCTGCACCCGTCCCCATCCTGTGGCGAGCCCGCTAGCGCCGCGACCGGAGCGCCCGGCCCGGGAGGAGCGGTTCGTGTCGCGGGAGCCGGAGAAGCGGTTCATGCTGACGCCAGTGCTGCAGCAGCGCGGTGCGCCGACGTCCGCCTCCCGGCGGGCGGGACTCGGAGGTCGAGATGCGCGCGCTGCGATGGGCGGCGACGGGTGCGGTGTGCCTGCTGGCTGCGGGCTGCGCCCAGGGGACGGGGTCGCAGGAGGGCTCGGCGCCCGCCTTCGACCCGGAGGCGACCGTGTCCGGCCGCCTCCAGGTCATGGGGTTCGGTGCCGGCGACGAGATCGCCACGACGCGGCTCGACCGCGCGAAGAAGGCGCTGCCCGGCGTCGACGTGCAGCTCGTCGAGGGCGACCTCGACATCCAGGCGTTCCTCTCCGCCGTCGCCGCGGGCGACCCGCCCGACCTCGTCTACGCGAACCGCGACCAGATCGGCACGTTCGCCTCCCGCGGCGCCGTGATCCCGCTCGACGAGTGCTACACGGCCGAGAAGATCGACGAGGACGCGCTGCGCGACGCCGCGGTGGCCCAGGTGACGTTCGGCGGCTCGCTGTACGGCGTGCCGGAGTTCAACAGCGTGCAGCTGACGATGGCGAACGCGGACCTGCTGCAGGGCGCGGGCCTGTCGATCGACGACGTCAACGGGTCCGACTGGGCGCGCGTGACCGCGGCGACGAAGGCGCTGAGCAAGCGCGACGGGAAGAAGGTCGAGGTCATCGGCTACGACTCCAAGCTCCCCGAGTTCCTGCCGCTGTGGGCCAAGGCCAACGGCGCGGACCTGCTCTCCGAGGACGGCCGCACGGCCCAGATCGACGACCCCGCCGTCGTCGAGGCGCTCACGTTCGCCGTCGGCGTCTACGACGCGCAGGGCGGCTTCTCGGCGGTCAAGGCGACGCGGGACGCCGCCGACTTCTTCGGCGAGGGCAACCAGTTCGCGACCGACGCGCTCGGCGCGATGCCGATGGAGCAGTGGTACCTCAACGTGCTCGGCGAGGTGACGCCGAAGGCGCCGATGGCGTTCGACACCTTCCGCACGCCGCAGGGCGAGACCCTCGCGTACGCGACCGGGTCGGCGTGGGCGATCCCCGCCGGAAGCAAGAACCCGCAGGCCGCGTGCCGCTTCGCCGCCTCGATGGTCTCGGCGGACAGCTGGCTCGCCGCCGCGCAGGCGCGCGCCGACGCCCGGGCCAAGGACGGCCTGGCGTTCACCGGCGTGCTCACGGCGAACGAGAAGGCGGACGAGCAGATCCGCTCGCAGCTCGTCGACGTGACGCAGGAGCCGTGGGCCTCGGGCGTGGAGGCGATGTACGACGCGAACGAGCACACGTTCTCCCTGCCGGCCAACCCCGCGGACAGCGAGTTCAAGGCGGCGTGGCAGGACGCGGTGAACCGGGTCCTCAACGGCCAGGCGGAGCCGGAGGCGGCGCTGGCGCAGGCGCAGCAGGTCGCGCAGGCGGCGCTCGACAAGGCGTGGGCGGTCTGGGACGGGCGGACCGCTCCGGCGAGCTCGTGACCACCGCCGTCGGCGCGCCGGCGTCCCTCGGGGCGCCGGCCCGCCCGCGCCGCCGGTCGCTCGAGCGGCGCGAGTCGCGCGCGGCGTGGTGGTTCATCAGCCCGTGGATCGTCGGGTTCCTCGTCTTCACCGCGTGGCCGATGATCTACAGCGCGTACCTCTCGCTCACGGACTACGACGTCATCAACGACCCGCACTTCGTCGGGCTCGACAACTACCGCGAGCTGTTCGCCGACCCGAAGGTCGCGCTCGCGATGCGCAACACCCTCGTCTACACCGCGATGGCGGTCCCGGCGCACGTGCTCCTGGCGCTGGGGCTCGCCCTCCTGCTGGAGCGGGCGGTGCGCTCCGCCGGCTTCTTCCGGACGGCGTTCTTCCTGCCCAAGATGACGCCGCCGGTCGCGGTCGGCGTGCTGCTGCTCCTGCTGTTCAACGGGCAGCGGGGCGCGGTCAACACCGTGCTCGGCTGGTTCGGGATCGACGGCCCGGCGTGGACGACCGACCCCGCGTGGGTCAAGCCCGGCATCGTCCTCATGGGGCTGTGGACCGTGGGGTCGACGGTCATCATCCTGTTCGCCGCGCTGCGCGGGGTCCCGAAGGACCTGTACGACGCCGCGCTCGTCGACGGCGCCGGGTTCTGGCGACGCACCCGCGCCGTGACGCTGCCGATGATCTCGGGGCCGCTGTTCTTCGTCGTCGTGGTGAACACGATCGGCGCCCTGCAGATGTTCACGGAGGCCTACACGGCGTACTTCGGCGCGGGGAACACCACGTACTCGAACGACGCCGCGCTGTTCTACGTCATCTACCTGTTCCAGCAGGCGTTCGAGTTCCTGCACATGGGCTACGCCTCGGCGCTCGCCTGGCTGCTGTTCGTCGTCATCATGGCGATCACCGGGCTCCAGGTGCTCGGCAGCCGGCGGTTCGTCTACTACGAGGGGGGCTCACGATGACCGCCGCCACGGCCCCCGCGCTCGCGACCGCGGCGGCCGCCGCCGAGCCGGCGCGGCCGCCCCGTCGTCGCCGGCCGCGCGTGGGGCGCGTGCTCGCGCTCGCCGGCCTGGTCGTCGCGACCGTCGCGTTCGTCTACCCGTTCCTGTGGCTGCTGTCCGCGTCGTTCAAGCCCCGCGGGGAGGTGTTCGACAACCGGCTGTGGCCGAGGACGTTCACGTTCCAGAACTACCTCGAGGTCTGGCAGGCCGCCCCGATGGCCGCCTGGATCGCGAACACGGTCGTCGTGACCGTCCTGGCGGCGACGACCGTGACGGTCTCCTCGGCGATGGTGGCGTGGGGCTTCGCGTACTTCCGGTTCCGCCTGCGGGGCCCGCTGTTCGCGCTCGTCCTGGCCACGATGATGCTGCCGGGCGCCGTGACCATGGTGCCCACGTACCTCATCTGGAAGCAGACCGGGCTCGTCGGCACGCTCGTCCCGCTCTGGGGCCAGAACCTGTTCGCCAGCGCGTTCTACGTCTTCCTGCTGCGCCAGTTCTTCCTCGGGCTGCCGCGCGAGACGTTCGAGGCCGCGCGTCTCGACGGCGCCGGGAGCTGGGCCGTGTTCTGGCGCATCGCCGTGCCCCTGTGCCGTCCCGCGCTGGTGCTGACGCTCCTGTTCGAGGTGCAGGCGGCGTGGACGGACCTCATGCGGCCCCTCATCTACCTGCAGGACACCGCGACGTTCACGGTGCCGCGCGGCCTCAAGGCCCTGCTCGACCAGTACGGGTTCGGGGGCGAGTGGCACTGGGAGATCATCGTCACGGCCAGCGTCATCACGACGCTGCCGATGATCATCCTGTTCTTCGTCGGCCAGCGGCACTTCGTGCAGGGCATCGCGACGACGGGGTCGAAGGGGTGAGCGCCACCGCGGCGGCGCCCGGGACGGCCGTCGGCCCTCGCGCGCCCGTGCGCCTCGGGCCCCGCGACGGCGCGCGCGTGCTCGGCACCGTCCTCGCACCGCTGGTCGCCCAGGGCCCGATCCTGCGCCGGTCCACCGTGGTCGCCCTCTCGGAGCGGCGCGGCACCGACGAGCGGGCGATCGCGCTCCTGCACGAGCTCGGGCAGCGGTGGGGGTACCGCCCGCTGCTGCTGCGGGTGGGCGGCCACGAGCTGCTCCTGCCGCTGGACCCGCACGACGCGCGCGCGGTGCTCGACCGGTCCCCCGAGCCGTTCGCCGCGGCCTCGCGGGAGAAGCGCGCGGCGCTGCGCCAGCTGGAGCCGCGGGCGGTCCTCGTCGCCCCGACGCGCGCCCGGCCCCCGCTGCGGGCGTGGAACGAGGCGGCGCTCGACCTCGGGCGTCCGGTGCACGGGGTCGCGGACGACCTCGACGCCGCGCTCGACGACGACGCGGGCGCGATCGCGCGGCTCGGGCTCGCCGGCGCCGTGGGCTTCGCGGAGGTCGACGAGCTGCTGTGGGCGACCGTCCGGACGCTCGTGCTCGGCCCCGGCGCGCGCGACGACGTCGCGCTGACGCACGACCTGCAGCGGCTGCGCGCCCGGGCCAACTGGTCGTTCCTCGCCCCCGTCGACCGCCGGCGGCGCGTCCGGTTCGCCCACCGGCTCGCGGCCCACGTCGCGCGCGCGCCCCGGGGCAGCCTCGCCGGCTACGGGCGCGGCCTCGAGGGCGCGGACGACGCCCTCGTCACGGGACAGGTGCCGCACTGGCTCTTCGCGTTCGACGCCGCCCGCATCACGCTGTGGCGCGCGCTCGCCGTCGTCGCCGCGCGGCCCGAGCTGCAGGAGCGCCTGCGCGCGGAGGCCGCCGGCACCGGCCTGCGCGAGCTGCCGCTCGCGCGCGCCACGGTCCTGGAGACGGTGCGCGTCTGGCCGACGACGCTCGTGATCCTGCGCGAGAGCACCGCCGTGACCCGCTGGGGCGGGCAGGAGGTCGGCGCCGGGGCCACGGTGGCGCTGGTCAGCGCCTTCCTGCACCGCGACCCCCGCTCGCCCGCGGCGTCCGGCTTCCACCCGGGCACCGAGCCGGACGGGCTGCTCACCGTGCCGTTCTCCACCGGCCCGGTGTCGTGCCCCGGGCGGGACGTCGTCCTGCACACCGTGGCCACCCTGCTCTCCCGCCTCGTGCGCGACGCGCGCTGGCAGCCCGTGAGCCACCCGGGCCTCGCGCACGACCCGCTGCCGGGCGCGCTGGACCACCAGCGCGTGCGGGTGCGGGCCGCCCGCGCCTGAGGTTGCGGGGCGCGCGCGGCCTCGTACGTTGGGAGGGACGGTCGAGCAGTCGGCCGGGTCCCGCACCGGGGCTCGGCCGCGGTGCACGACGACGCAGGGAGCCGACGATGGCCACAGGCGAGACCGGGTTCGACGACGTCACCTTCGACCTCATCTCCGTGCAGTACCACTCGCTCAAGGCGGGTCACGACTACGGGCAGTACGTGCGCGACGCCCGCAACGCCGGCAAGGACGAGATCGCCGCGTTCTTCGAGCAGGTGATGCAGCAGGACTCCGAGCGGGCCCAGCGCTGCCACCAGTTCCTGGCCGAGCTCACGCAGCACGGCACGTCCGCGACCGCGCCCCAGCAGTGACCGCGCGGGCGCCCGTCTCCGGTGGCGGGCGCCCCACGGCGGGGACACGATGGCCCCGCGTCCAGCAAGCGGCGCCGACCCGGGGACGCGCCCGGCGCCGCCCCGGGCAGGAGCACCCGCATGACCACGACCAGCACGCCGACCGCGAGCGCCGGCGGGGCCGCCCCGGCACGACCCCGCGGCGGCTCCCGCATGCCCGTGCCCGCGGCGCGGGGGCCGCTGAGCCGCGCGCTGCTCGGCCTGCTCCTCGACGGCGCGGGCCCCGAGCCGCTGCGCGCCGCGCTCGACGAGGTCGTCGCAGCCGCCGACGGCTCGTGGTTCGAGCACGACGACGTGCAGGTGACGCTCACGTGCCTGTACGAGCTGCACTACCGGGGTCTCGAGGGCGTGGACGACGCGTGGGAGTGGGACCCGGACCTGGTGGCGCTGCGCACGGCGCTGGAGCGGCTCGTCGAGGCGGAGCTGCGCGCCCGCGTCACGGTGCCGCCGGTGGAGGACCGCTCGCGTGCCGCGATCGGCGCGCTGCTCCTGCGCACGGCCGCGGAGGACGACGGCCCGAGCGTCTCGCGGTGGGTCGCCCGGCACGCGCAGGAACGGCACGTGCGCGAGCTGCTCGTGCACCGCTCGGTGTACCAGCTCAAGGAGGCCGACCCGCACACCTGGGGCATCCCCCGGATCGGCGGCGCGGCCAAGGCGGCGCTCGTGGAGATCCAGGCGGACGAGTACGGCGGCGGCGACCCCGGGCGCGTGCACGCCGAGCTGTTCGCGCGCGCGATGACGGGCGTCGGGCTGGACGCCACGTACGGCCGGTACGTCGACCAGGTGCCCGCCCTCACGCTCGCGCACCCGAACCTCATGTCCATGCTCGGCCTCAACCGCCGGCTGCGCGGCGCCCTCGTCGGGCACCTCGCGGCGTTCGAGGCGACCTCGTCGGTGCCGAACCGCCTCTACGGCAACGGCCTGCGCCGGCTGGGGCACGACGAGGCGACGACCTGGTACTTCGACGAGCACGTGGAGGCGGACGCGGTCCACGAGCAGATCGCGGCGCGCGACCTGGCCGGCGGGCTCGTCGAGCAGGAGCCGGAGCTCGCCGAGGACGTGCTCCTCGGCGCGCGTGCGTGCCTCCTGCTGGAGGGCCTGCTGGGCGCGCACGTGCTGGCGTGCTGGGAGGCGGGCACGTCGTCGCTGCGGGAGCCGCTGCCGTGACGGCGACGACCGGCCGGACGCCTCGGGGCGCCGGCGACGGGATCGCGTCCGTGACCGACGACGTGCCCGGCGCCGCCGCGCCGGCGGACGACGCGCCGCTGCCGCGCCACCCGCGCCCGGTGACCGTCACGGCCTGCCCCGACGGCCCCCTGCTCGTGCGCGGCGACGTGGACTGGCGGGCCGCCGACGGGACGCCGCTCGACCCGGGCCGCCGGACGGTGGCCCTGTGCCGGTGCGGCGGCTCCGCGACGCGACCGTGGTGCGACGGGACGCACAAGGTCAACGGCTTCCGCAGCGGGGACTGACCCGGCGGCAGGCGCCGTCGGCCGACCCGGCGGCACCCTTTTGCGCGCTCCGCGCGCGTCGCCTAGGTTCTGCGATGGGTCAGGACACGGCCCCTCCCCCTCGCTCGCCCTGGAGGCACCGTGTCCGCGACGACCAGCGACCCGACCCCTGCGCCGACCCTCGCCGTGGCGACGATGCGCCTGGTGGACGACGCGTCGACGTGGTCCTGGACGCCGGAGGCCTTCGCGCTGCACGGGTTCGGCGTCGGCGAGGTCGTGCCCACCACACCGCTGCTGCTCAGCCACGTCCACCCGGACGACCGGACGCGATGGTCCGCGGTGCTGGACGGCTCCGGAGCCGCGGGGGCGCCCGCCGTCGTGCGGCTGCGCCGCGGGGACGGGGAGACGCGGTTCGTGCTCGGCCTGCGCCGGGCCGCCGACGGCGCGACCGAGGTGGACCTCGTCGACCTCACGCCGCTGGTGCTGGCGGAGGGCAGCCGGGTGGCCACCGAGCAGATCGCCGCGGCGGCGCTCTCCCGCGCGACGATCGAGCAGGCGAAGGGCGTGCTCGCGGCCGCTTTCGGCGTCGGGACGGACGCCGCGTTCGCCGTCCTGCGCGAGGCGTCGATGCGCACCAACGTCAGCCTCCGCGAGCTGGCGTCCCGCGTCGTCGCGCACGTCGCGAGCCGGCGGGAGCGCCACCCCGGCCTCGCCGGCGACCTGGGCCCGCTGCTGCAGGGCGCCGAGGACTCGCTCAGCTGACCTCGGTGCGCGGCACGAAGGCCGCCGCCTCGTCGCTGCCGCCCACCTCACGGACCAGCTGCGCCGCGAGGTCGCGCATCCGCACGTTGCGGTGCTGCGACGCCTGGCGCAGCAGCTCGGCCGCCTGCTGCGCGGAGCACCGGTTCTGGGCCATGACGATGCCGATCGCCTGGTCGATCACGGCGCGGGACTCCAGCGCGGCCCGCAGGTCGGCGGTCGTCGTGGCGAGGTCCACGAGGCGCAGCGAGTAGCGCAGCACCCGCGACAGCTCCTGCGCGTGCCGCTCCGCCTCCGCGACGACGTGCTCCGCCCAGGCGAGCGGCTCGTCGCAGTAGACGTTCAGCGCCATGTCCGCGTCCCCCGCGAGCCCGACCGGGAAGGCCGCCGCGCTCGCGAACCCCTCCCGGCGGGTGGCCGCCGTCCACGCCGGCCATCGCGTCTCGGCCGACAGGTCCTCGACGAGCACCGTCACGCCGTCGTCCGCCGCGTCCAGGCAGGGCCCGTCGCCGGCCGCGTACTCCGCCTCGTCGCACCGCAGCGCCCGGGGGCCGCTGGCCGCGACCGTGCGCGGCTGCCCCCCGCGACGCAGCGTCACGCTCGCCTCGCACGAGGCCGGCAGCGTGGCGGTCGTCGCGCGGGCCACCGCGAGCAGCACCGCCTCCACGTCGGTCGCCTCGACCAGCGTCGTGTGCAGCTGGGTCATCGCGTCGGTCAGGACGGGCTCGGCCACGGGTGCCCCTCTCGCGGGACGGACCGCGCCGGGGCGGCGCCGGTCCGTCGTCATCGTAGGTCCGGCGGCCCCCGCGCGGCCGGTCGACGAGACCTCATCGGCGGCGGTCCACAAAATGAGACTGGATTAGTCAGATTTTGAGCGCGGTGCCTACAGTCGTCGCGTGGCGGACACCTTGGACCTCGTGCAGCTGCGCAGCCTGGTCGCCATCGCGGACTGCGGCGGCGTCGGCAGGGCGGCCGCGGCGCTGCACCTGAGCCAGCCCGCCGTGAGCCAGCACGTCCGGCTGCTCGAGCGCCGCCTGCGGCGCACGCTCCTCGTCCGCGACGGCCGGCAGGCCCGCTTCACGCCGGCCGGCGAGCAGCTGCTCGACGAGGCGCGACGCATCCTGGCGGTGCACGACGACGCCCTGGGCCGCCTCGCCGCGTCCACGCAGCGCGCGCTCGTGCTCGGGTCGACCGAGACGGCGGCCGAGCAGGTGCTCCCGCAGGTGCTCACGACGCTGCGCGGCGCGTACCCGGGCCGCGGGGTGCGGTTCTCCATCGACCGCTCCACCCAGATGGTCGAGCAGCTCACCAAGGGCACGGTCGACCTCGCGATCGTGCTGGGGATCGACGGCGACGCGCCGGGCCGGCTCGTCGGCCGCCTGCCGCTGCGCTGGTTCTCCCGCACGCCCGACGAGCCGGGCCTCGAGCCCGCCGTCCCGCTCGTCGCCTACTCCGAGCCGTGCGGCATGCGCGCGCGGGCCCTCGCCGAGCTCGCCGACGCCGGGCGCCGCGTCGAGGTGACCGCCGAGTCGACGAGCCTCGAGGGCGTGCTCGCCGCCGCCCGCGCGGGGCTCGGCGTCGCGGTCCTGCCGAGCGGGGGCACGCCGCCCGCCGGGCTCGTGGAGCGCACCGACCTGCCGCCGCTGGGCGTCATCGGCGTGCACCTCGCCACCCGCCGGGGCCTCGACCTCGACGTCGAGGCGGCCGCCCTGGGGGCGCTCGAGGAGTTCTTCGACCGCCTGGGTGCGCCCGCGCCGATGGGTGCCCATCACGAACCGTTGTTGGACGCGTCGTGAGCACCGCCCCTAGCGTCGACGTCATGACGACGACCCCGCCGAGCGCGCCCGACGCCGCGCGCCGCTGTCGCTGTCACCGCTGAGCCGGACCTCCCCGCGCGCCCGTCCCCGGGCGCTGCCCCGGTCCCCGGCCGCCGCCCGGGCACCCCGTGCCACGGCGCGCCTCCTGCCACCCCGAGAGGGACACCCATGCCTGTCACCACCCCGCAGGACGCCCGGACCCGTCACCTCGTCGACGTCGCCACGCTGCGTGCGCAGCTCGACGAGACGCCCTCCGCCGTCCGCGTGCTCGACGTGCGCTGGTCGCTGGCGGCCCCGGACGGGCGGCCCGCCTTCCGTGCGGCCCACGTGCCGGGCGCCGTGTTCGTCGACCTCGAGCGCGAGCTCGCCCGGCACGGCGATGCGACCGAGGGCCGCCACCCGCTGCCGGACGTCGCGGACCTCCAGGCCGCCGCCCGCGGGTGGGGCCTGCGCGCCGGGCAGCCCGTCGTCGTGCTCGACGAGGGGCCCGGGCTCGCGGCCGCCCGCGCGTGGTGGCTGCTGCGGTGGGCGGGCGTCGAGGACGTGCGGCTGCTCGACGGTGGACTGGCGGCCTGGACGGCGGCGGGGTACCCGGTCACCGGCGGCGACGGCGAGCGGCCGCCGGCGGGGGACGTCGTCCTGGCCGGCGGCGGGCTGCCGACCCTGGACGCCGACGACGCCGCCGCGCTCGCCGCCCGCGGCCTGCTGCTCGACGCGCGGGCGGCCGAGCGCTACCGCGGCGAGCACGAGCCGGTCGACCCCCGCGCCGGGCACGTGCCGGGGGCCGTGAGCGCTCCCACGACCGACAACCTCGGCCCGGACGGCCGCTTCCTGCCCACCGACCAGCTCGCCCGGCGCTTCGCGTCGCTCGGCGCGCGGGCGGGCGAGCCGGTCGGCGTGTACTGCGGCTCCGGCGTCACGGCGGCGCACGAGGCGCTCGCCCTCACCGTCGCCGGCCTCGAGCCCGTGCTCTACCCCGGCTCCTGGTCGCAGTGGTCGAACCTGCCCGGACGGCCGGTCGCGACCGGCGCCCGCCCCTGACCCTCCTCCCCGACAAGGACCCGCCATGCCCGTCGAGTTCATCAGCGCGAGCTTCGTCAACGCGTCCAACGAGCTGCACCCGCAGCCCGGCGCACCCATCGACCCCGTCTTCCTGCGTCGCTACGCGCGCACGCTCGACGAGTACGGCTTCGACTACACGCTGCTGCCCTACGGCTCCAGCGGGTACGACCCGTTCGTCGTCGCCGGCGCGCTCAGCCAGGCGACCGAGCGGATCCGGCCGATCATCGCGCTGCGCCCCAACACCGTGTACCCGACCGTCGCGGCCAAGGCCCTGGCGACCCTCGACCAGCTGAGCGGGGGGCGGGCGACCGTCCACATCATCTCCGGCGGGGACCAGCACGAGCAGGCCCGCGAGGGCGACCGGCTGCCCAAGGCCGAGCGCTACGCCCGCTCCGAGGAGTTCGTCGAGGTGCTGCGCAAGGTGTGGCAGCACGACGAGCCGTTCGACCACGCCGGCACGTACTACCAGTTCGAGGACTTCCGGGCCGAGTACCGCCCGGTGCACGGCACGATCCCGGTCTCCGTCGGCGGGTCCTCGCCCGACGCCTACCGGTTCGGCGGCCGGCTCGGGGACATCTTCGGCCTGTGGGGCGAGCCGCTGGCGGACACGCGCGAGCAGATCGACGCGGTGCACGAGCAGGCGCGGCTCGCGGGCCGCAGCGACCGGCCCCGCATCTGGGTGACCTTCCGGCCGATCATCGCGCCGACCGAGGAGCTCGCGTGGGAGAAGGCCGAGCGGACCCTCGGGGCGCTGCGCGACCCCGACCAGCGGTTCGCGCGGTCGTGGCGTTTCGGCGCCGGCCGGCCGGAGAACGTGGGCTCCCAGCGGCTGCTCGACATCGCGGCCCGCGGCGACCTGCACGACCGCGCGCTGTGGACGCCCGTCGCCAGCGCCACGAACGCGCGCGGCGCGTCGACCGCGCTCGTCGGGACGCCCGAGACCGTCGCCGCCGCAATCCTCGACTACGTCGACCTGGGCGCGGAGCTCATCTCGATCCGCGGCTACGACAACTTCGACGACGCGGTGGACTACGGGCGGTACCTGCTGCCCCTGGTCCGCGAGGAGCTCGCGCACCGCGAGGCGACCGGCCGCCGCGGCGAGGTCGTCGCGCAGCCGGAGATCCCCCCGCGCGCGGAGCGCGCGTCGTGACCGCGCTCGCGCCCGCGCCGCCGGCGCTCGACCTCACGCCCGCCCGGCTCGAGGGCCTCACCGCCGCGCTCGGGCAGCACGCCGAGCGGCACGACCGCGACGCGTCCTTCCCCTGGGAGGGGCTGCGCGCCGTCCACGCCGCCGGGCTGCTCACGTCCACGGCGTCCGGCGGCCCCGGGCTCAGCGGCACGGACGCGGTGCGCGCGTTCCAGGCCCTCGGGCAGGGCGACCCGTCGGTCGCGCTCGTCGCGTCCCAGACGGTGTTCCTGCACGCCGCGCAGGCGGCGGACCCGGTGTGGCCCGAGGGCCTGTACGCCGAGGTGCTCGCGCGGTCGGCGCAGCGGCCGGTGCTGCTGAACTCGGCGCGCGCCGAGCCGGAGCTCGGCGCGCCGGCCCGCGGCGGGCTGCCCGCCACGACCGTGCGGCGGACCGCCGCCGGGTGGGTGCTGGACGGCCGGAAGGCGTACGTGACCGGCTCGGAGGGGCTCGACGTCCACCTGGTGTGGGCCGTCAGCGACGAGCCGGAGCCGACCATCGGGCACGTCGTCGTCCCCGGCGACCACCCCGGCGTCGAGGTGGTCCGCACGTGGGACCACCTCGGGCTGCGCGCCTCCAGCACGCACGACGTGGTCTACCGCGGCGTCGAGGTGCCGGCGGACCACTTCCGCGGCGTCCCGGTCGGGTCGGTGCCGAACAACACCGGCCCTCGCCCCGGCCCCGGCGGTGCGCTGCATCTCGCCGTGCCCGCGCTGTACCTCGGCGTCGCTCGCGCAGCGCAGGCCTTCCTCACGCGGTTCGCGCACGAGCGGGTGCCGACCGCCCTCGGGCGGCCGATCGCCACGACCGAGCGCATCCAGACGGTCGCCGGCGAGATCGAGGCGCAGCTCGTCCAGGCGGAGGAGCTGCTGCTGGGCCTCGCCGCCCGGATCGAGGCCGGGGACGAGGAGGCCGTCGCCCGCGCCGGCGTCGCCAAGCTGCTGGTCGGGCGCGCCGCGATCGGTGCCGTCCACGCCGCGGTCGCCGCCCTCGGCAACCCCGGGCTCACGCGCGGCCACCCCCTCGAGCGGCACTGGCGCGACGTCCAGTGCATCCGCCCGCACCCGCCGCAGGACGACGCCGCGCTGCTCGCGGCCGGCCGACGGGCGCTGGCCCGATGAGCCGCGCCCGCACGCCCGCCGCCGGCGCACGCCCTGATGGGTCGGCATCACGAACCGTTGTTGGACGCACCGCGTCCGCCGTCCGTACGGTCGAGAGCATGACCACCACCACGACGACCGCCGGCGCGCCGCGCCTCGTCGTCGTGCCCTGCGCCGCTGCCTCCCGCGGCTGCGCGGCCTGCTGTCTGGGCTGTTGAGCCCGCGCCCGGTGACCACCCCCGGGCCGCCCGCCGCCGCACGCGGCGCCCTCCCTGCTGATCGCGCACCCCTGCGCGTCGCCCGCCCCTGCGCGCCTGCCCGCGCACCCCCGTGAGGAGTTCTCCGATGACGACCCTGCCGACCCTGCCCACCGCGCCCACGTCCACCTGGACGCCCGCGGCCCCGACCCGTGACGAGGTGCGCACCGCGCTCGTCGTCGCCCTCCGCGCGCTCGCCGAGCACGAGTTCGGCTTCAACGGCCACGTCACGGCGCGCGACGTCGACGCCGGCACGTACTGGGCCAACCCGTTCGGCGTCCCGCTGGCGCTCGTCGAGCCCGACGACCTCGTGCGGCTCGACGACGACGGCCACGACGTCGAGAACCCGCGCGGCCACCGCGTCAACGGCTTCGCCGGGAACCTGGCGATCCACCGCGCGCGCCCCGACGCCGCCGCGGTCGTCCACCTGCACACCGCGCACGGGTTCGCCTGGTCGAGCCTCGACCGCCCGCTCGAGCCGGTCACGACCGACGCCGCGCTCGTGACGGGCCTGCAGGCGCTGCACCCCCGGTTCGGCGAGGCGGGCGTCGCCCCGGCCGACGCCCTCGGCGCGGACGCGAAGCTGCTGCTCCAGCGGACGCACGGGTTCATCACCCTCGGCCGGTCGGTCGACGAGGCGGCGTTCTACCTGATCGCCGCCGAGCGGGCCGCGCACGCGAACCTCCTCCTGCGCGACGAGCCCGGGCGCACCGTGGTCGCGCCCGAGACGGCGGCGCGCTGGACGCTCACGCCCGAGCTCGCGGAGCAGCACTTCGCGCCGTACCGGGCCCGCGCCCTCGCGGCCCTCGGCGGTGCGCGGTGAGCGCCTGGAAGCGGCCGATCGGGTCGCGCACGGACCAGCTGCACCTCGGCCTGCTCGTCGGCGGCGTCGGCAACCACGCGGGCGCCTGGCGCCGGCCGGGCTCCCGCGTCGAGGACGTCACGAGCCTGCGCCTGTTCGCCGAGCTCGCGCAGCGCGCCGAGGCGGCCCGGATCGACACGCTCTTCATCGCCGACGGGCTGAACCTCGACGTGCGCGCCGCGGAGCACAGCCCGGCGGGGCACCTCGAGCCGGTCACGCTGCTGTCCGCCGTCGCCGCGGTCACCGAGCGGATCGGGCTCATCCCGAGCGTCTCGACGACGTTCACCGAGCCGTACAACCTCGCGCGGCAGCTCGCGTCGCTCGACCACCTCTCGCAGGGCCGCGCCGGCTGGAACGTCGTCACGTCGGCCTGGGGCGAGCGGAACTACGGCGACGCGCCGCTCCCCTCGCACGAGGACCGCTACCGCCGGGCCGCCGAGCACGTGGCCGTCGCGCGGGGGCTGTGGGCGTCGTGGGGGCCGGACGCGCTCGTCGCCGACCGGGCCTCCGGCCGGTACGCCCGGCCCGAGGAGCTGCGCACCCTCGCCCACCGGGGCGAGTTCTACTCCGTCGAGGGCCCGCTCAACGTGCCGCGCTCGCCGCAGGGCCGCCCGGTGCTCGCGCAGGCCGGCTCGTCGGAGCACGGGAAGGCGTTCGCGGCGCCGTTCGCCGAGCTCGTCTTCACGGCGCAGCAGACCCTGCGCTCGTCGCAGGAGTTCTACGCCGACCTCAAGGACCGCGTCGCCGCGGCCGGCCGCTCGCGGGACCACGTGCGGGTGCTGCCCGGCGTGAGCCCGATCCTGGGCTCGACGGAGGCGGAGGCGCGCGCCGCCTACCGCGAGCTGGTCGGGCACGTCGACCTGGACCGGGCGCGGGCGCGGCTGTCGAAGCAGCTCGGCGGTCTCGACCTCGACGCGATCGGGCTCGACGAGCGCATCCCGCCCGAGCTGCTGCCGCCCGTCGAGGCGGTGCAGGGCCGCCAGAGCCGCTACGGCGTCTACGTCGAGCTGGCGGTCGTGGAGCGGCTGACGGTGCGCGAGCTCGTGGAGCTCGAGGTCGCCTCCTCCGGGCACTGGGTTCCCGTCGGCTCGGTCGAGCAGGTCGCCGACCAGCTCGCCGAGCGGTTCGTCGAGCGCGGCGCCGACGGCTTCATCCTCCTGCCCTCCTACCTGCCCGAGGGCTTCGACCTGCTCGTCGACGCCCTCGTCCCCGAGCTGCAGGACCGCGGGCTGTTCCGCACCGAGTACGAGTCCACGACGCTGCGCGGCCACCTCGGCCTGCCGGACGTGGACGACGACGCCGAGCGGCACGCCGCCGCGGGCGTCGAGGTTCCCACCCCCGCCGACGCGCTCGTGAGCGCGTCATGACCCCGAAGGACACCACCATGCGCAGGTCCCCCCTGGCCGCCGCCCTCGCCGCCGTCACCGTCGCGGTGCTCGCGGCGTGCGCCCCGGCAGGAGCCGAGACCGGCCCGACCGGGTCCGGCGGCGCCACCTCGGAGCCGACCCTCACGACCATCACCGACGAGGTGGGCCGCCAGGTCGAGGTCGAGATCCCCGTGCAGCGCGTCGCGACCGCCCAGCAGTACCCCGCGGAGTTCGTCCGGGCCGTCGGCGCGGGCGACCGCCTCGTCGGCGTGGACCGCACGACGGTCGCGCCGGAGTACGACGGCTACTGGCCCGGCGTGCAGACCGACACGTTCACGGGCGAGACGCAGGAGCAGCTCAACTACGACGCGATCGTCGCGCTCGACCCGGACGTGCTGCTGCTCAACAGCAACGGCGCGTACGAGGAGGCGGCGACCAAGCTCGAGCCGTTCGGCATCAAGGTGATCGTCGCGACCGCGTGGGACCCGGAGAAGTTCGTCGCCAACATCACGCTCCTCGGCCGGCTCTTCGGCACCGAGACGCAGGCGACCAAGATCCTGGACACGTACCAGAAGTACGCGGACCTGCTCACCGAGCGCCTCGAGGGCGTGGAGCCGAAGACCGTCTACTTCGAGAACACCGAGCCCGACACCACCGCGGTGCCCGGCTCGGGGTGGGACGGGATCATCACCGCCGGCGGCGGGAAGAACATCTTCGGCGACATCGTGTTCGGCGAGGGCGAGCACACGCAGGGCAACGTCCACCAGACGCCCGTCGACCCCGCCGAGGTCGTCGCCCGTGACCCGGAGTACGTCATCCGCATCGGCGTCGACGGCGTGACGTTCGGGTACGTCCCGCCGAGCCGTGACGCGCTGGTGAAGCTGCACGACGAGCTCGTCGCCCGGCCCGGCTGGTCGAACCTCGCCGCGGTGAAGGACGACCACGTCATCGTCCTCAACGCGTTCCCGCTCAACGGGGCCGCGAAGCAGGTCGGGGCCCTGTTCGTGGCCAAGTGGCTGCACCCCGAGCTGTTCGAGGACCTGGACCCCGACCAGGCCCTGCGCGAGTGGGTCGAGGTCTTCCAGGGGGCGCCGTTCGTCCCGTCGGAGCAGTACGTCCAGGTCGGGAGCGCGTCGTGACCCGGACGGCCGACCCGGCCGCGCCCGCGGACGTCGAGGCGCTGCGCCGGGAGGTCGACGAGGCCTTCCGCGCGCAGCGCGCCCGGCGCACGCGGCTGCGGGTGGCGCTGGTCGCCGGCGGGTTCCTGCTGCTCGTCGTCTCGTCGGTCGTCGCGCTGGCGGTCGGCGGCGCGGGCGTCGGGCTGCGGGAGGTGGTCGGCGCGATCGGCCACTGGCTCACGGGCTCGGCGTCGTCCCCCGACGACGAGCGCACGCAGGCGATCGTGCTGCAGCTGCGGCTGCCGCGCGTGCTGCTCGCGGTCGTCGCCGGCGCGGCGCTGTCGGTCGCCGGCGTGGTCATGCAGGGTCTGCTGCGCAACCCGCTCGTCAGCCCGTTCACGCTCGGCATCTCCCCCGCAGCGGCGTTCGGCGCGGCGCTGGGGATCCTGTTCCTCGGCGGGGCGGGCACCGCCTCGCCGGGGGTCGTGGCCGGCGCGCTCGTCACGTCGCTCGCCTGCGCGGGCCTCATCCTGGCGCTGTCGACGCTCAAGAAGATGGAGCCGACGACGCTCATCCTGCTCGGGATGGCGCTGACGCAGCTGTTCGTCGCCCTGACGGCCGCGCTGCAGTACGTCGCGGACGAGCAGGCGATCGCCGCGATCGTCCGCTGGACGTTCGGCACGGTCAACGGCGCGACCTGGCCGCAGGTCGCAGTGCTCGCCGCCCTCGTCGCGGCGCTGCTGCCGGTGCTCGTCTCGCGCTCGGGGACGCTCAACGCCATCGCCTTCGCGGGCGACGACGCCGCCCGCGCCCTCGGCGTGCACGTCTCGCGCACCCGGTTCGGCCTCATCGCCGTCTCCGTCGTGCTCACCGCCGTGACCGTGTCGTTCACGGGTGTCATCGGGTTCGTGGGCCTCGTCGGGCCGCACATCGCGCGGCTCGTCATCGGCGCCGACCACCGGTTCCTCGTGCCGTTCTCGGCGGTCTCGGGCGGCCTGCTCGTGGTCGTCGCCGACACCCTCGGCCGGGTCGTCCTCTACCCGGCCGTGGTGCCCGTGGGGATCGTCGTCGCGTTCGTCGGCGCCCCCCTGTTCCTCAACCTCGTCCTCGCACGAAAGAGGTCCTTCCTGTGACGCTCACGATCGACGGGCTCGACGTCTCCTACGGCTCGCGCGCCGTGCTGCACGCCGCGACGCTGCACGCCCCCGCGGGCGAGCTGCTCGGCCTGCTCGGGCCGAACGGATCCGGCAAGTCCACGCTCATCAAGACGGTCGTGGGCATCAACAGGCCGCGGGCCGGCACCGTGCGCTGGCACGGCACCGACCTGCTGACGCTCCCGCGCCGCGAGCTCGCGCGCCTCGTCGCGTACGTCCCGCAGCAGGCGGACGCGCCGTTCTCGCTCACCGTCTTCGACGCGGTGATGCTCGGTCGCACGCCGCACACGGGCATCCGCCCCCGGGCGGTGGACGTGGAGCACGTCGAGGACGCGCTGCGCCGGCTGGGCCTCGAGACCCTCGCCGACCGCAGCGTCGGCGAGCTCTCGGGCGGGCAGGCGCAGCGCGTGCTCATCGCCCGCGCGCTGGCGCAGGACCCCACGGTGCTGCTGCTCGACGAGCCGACCTCCGCGCTCGACCTGCGCTACCAGCTCGAGACGCTGCGGCTCGCCCGCGACGTGACGCGCGAGCACGGCGCGGCGGGCGTCATCGCGATCCACGACCTCAACCAGGCCGCGCGGTTCTGCGACAAGGTCGCGCTGCTGCGCGACGGCCGCGTGGTCGCCCACGGCACGCCGCAGGAGGTCTACTCCGCGGACCTCATCGGCTCGGTCTACGGGATCGAGGCCGAGGTCAGCGACTACCGCGGGTTCCCCGAGGTCCGCCCCGCGCTCGCGGAGTCCGAGCTGCTCGTCGGGGCCGCCTGATGGCCGGCTCGCCGCGGCGGTACGTCGTCGTCGGGGCCGGCGGGGTCGGTGTCGCGGTCGCCGCCGCGCTGCAGGACGCGGGCGCGGACGTCGTCCTCGTGGCGCGGGGCGCGGTCCTCGCGGCCGCCCGCGAGCGCGGGCTGGTCTACACGCGCCCCGGCTCCCGACGGGTGCTGGACGTGCCGGTCGTGCCGGACGTCGCCGAGGTGCCGCTCGGCCCCGACCACGTGCTCGTGCTCGCCACGAAGACGCAGGACGTCGAGCCGACGCTGCGGCGGTGGGCCTGGCAGCCAGGGGCCGAGCGGGTGCCGGTCGTGACCCTGCAGAACGGCCTCGAGGCCGAGCGGGTCGCCGCGCGGTACGCCGAGGTGGTCGTCGGCGGCACGACGCTCGTCGCCGCGCGGCACGTCGTCCCCGGCGAGGTGCACGTCGCCAACCACCCGGCGGTCGGGCAGCTCGTCCTCGGCGCCGCTCCCTCGGCCGCCCTCGCGCCGCGGGCCGACGAGGTCGCCGCGGCGGTCGCCGACGACCTGCGCGCGGGCGGCTGGCTGACGCAGCACGTCCCGGAGATCGCGCGCTGGAAGGCGTGGAAGCTCCTGCACAACGTCACGAACGCCACCGAGCTGCTGGCGGGCGAGCCGCACGACCTGGACCGGCTGCGGGCGGCCGTCGTCGAGGAGGCACGTGCCGCGCTGACCGCCGCGGGCCACGCGTTCGCCGACCCGGACCGCGAGCGCACGTTCGACCCCGCGCTCGCCGCGGTGGACGCCGCCGGCGGGTGGCGCCCGGGCCAGCAGTCGACGTGGCAGAGCTTCGCGCGGGGGTCCGGCAGCGAGGTGGACTTCCTCACCGGGGAGGTCGTGCTCGCCGGGCGGCTCCACGGCGTCCCCACCCCCGTCAACGCCGCGCTGCAGCGCGTGCTCGGCGCGTCCGCGCTCGCGGGCGAGCCTCCCGCCACGCGACACCTCGACGAGGTGCTCGCCCTCCTGCCGACCGGAGCCCTGCGATGAGCCTCACCTCCACCGTCCCCGGCGCGACGCCGTCGAGCGCGACCACCGTCACCTGGCGCGAGCCGGCCGGGATCAGCCCGCGCGGGACCGTCGTCCTGCTCGTCGGGCGCGGCGAGACCGCCGAGGTGTACGAGCGGCTCGGGCGGCGGCTCGCCGCGGACGCGTACCGCGTCGTCGCCCTCGGCACCGACGACCCGCCGCTGGAGGAGGTGACCGCGCTGCTGGCCGACGCCGAGCTGCCCGGCCCGCACGTGCTCCTCGGCTCCGACAGCGGCGCGAGCCTGGCGGTGGCCGTCGCGCGCGAGGAGCCGGCGGGTCTCGACGCGCTCGTGCTGGCCGGCCTGCCGACCGGTCCCGCGGGCCGCCCGCTGGACCGCGAGGCCGAGCTCGACGCGCGCTCGGCCTGCCCGAACCACCGGGCCGTGCTGCTGCGCTCCACCCGCAGCAGCCTGTTCGACGCCTTCCCCACGGTGCTCGTCGACGTCGCCGGGCCCGCGCTCGCGGTGCCGGTGCTGGCCCTGCACGGCGGGGCGGACCCGATCAGCCCGAGCGAGGACGCGGTCGCGGCCTACCGACGCCTCGGCGCGACGCAGGTCTCGGTCGTCGAGGGGGGCCGGCACGACGTGCTCAACGACGTGACGCACCGCTCGGTCGCGGCGACGGTCGTGCTCTTCCTCGAGCGCCTGCGCCTCGCCGTGGCCGGAACGGCCGTGCTCCCCGTGCTTCCCGAGATCGTCGTGGAGCGGACGTGACGGCCGTGGCCGAGGCGCGGCTCGACGACCTGGTCGTGGTCGACCGCGACCCGTCGGCCCGGGCGGTCGCGGCGCGCGACCGCTCCGCCGGGCCGGCGGCACCGCCGCCGGGCCTGCCGGCCGGGCTTCCCGACGGCGTCGTGCGGGCCCGGTCCGTG
>NZ_HE978588.1:1852579-1879396 GCF_000312005.1 Cellulomonas massiliensis JC225 | reverse complement strand
GCTGGTCCGCGGCGCGCGGCGTCCCGGTGGTCCCGCGCGGCGCCGGGACCGGGCTCGCCGGTGCCGCCCGCGCGGGTGGCGGGTGGCTGGTCCTCGACCTGTCCGGGCTCCACCGCATCCGCGAGGTCTCCGTGGCCGACCGCCTCGCGGTCGTCGAGCCGGGGGTCGTGACGGCGGACCTGGACCGCGCGGCGCGAGCGGTCGGCCTGCGCTACGCCCCGGACCCGGGCTCCTGGGAGTCCTCGACCGTCGGCGGCAACATCGCGACGAACGCCGGCGGGCTGCGCTGCCACGCGTACGGCGGCACGCGCGAGGCGGTGCTCGGCCTGGACGTCGTGCTGGCGGACGGCAGCCTCGTGCGCACGGGCGGCCGCGCGCGCCGCAGCGTCACCGGCTACGACCTCACGTCCCTGCTGGTCGGCTCCGAGGGCACGCTCGGCGTCGTCGTCGGCGCCACCGTGCGCCTCGACCCGCTCCCCGCCGGGACCGCGACGCTCGTGGCGAGCTTCGCCGACGTCGAGGCCGCCGCGCGCGCCGCGACCGCCGTCACCGCCGCCGGCGTGCGCCCCGCGGCGCTGGAGCTGCTGGACGAGGCCACGCTCACGGCGGTCGACGCCGCCCAGGGCACCCACCTGCACGCCCGCGGCGCCGCCCTGCTGCTCGTGCGCACGGAGGGGTTCGCCGCGGCGGCCGAGGCGGACGTCGTCCGCGACCTCGTCCGGACGGACGCGCACCACGTCGTCACGAGCACGGACGCCGACGAGGGCGAGCGCCTCGCGGCCGTCCGCCGGCTCGCGCTGCCCTCCGTCGAGCGCCTCGGCCCCGTGCTGGTCGAGGACGTCGCGGTGCCGCCGTCGGCGCTGGCCGCCGCCGTCCGGGCGGTCGAGCACGTCGCGGCCCGCACGGGCGTGCCCATCGCGACGTTCGCGCACGCGGGCGACGGGATCCTGCACCCGCTCGTGCGCGCCGACCACCCCCGTTCCGGGGAGGCCGTCGAGCTCGTCGTCCGCGCGGCGCTGGGGCTCGGCGGCACCCTCACGGGCGAGCACGGCGTCGGGCGCACCAAGCGGGCCTGGCTCGACCTGGAGCTCGACCCCGCCACGCGCGCGCTGCACCGGCGCCTCAAGGACGCCCTCGACCCCGCCGGGCTGCTCAACCCCGGCGTCGCGATCTGACCACCGAAACGGAGACACCCATGCCCGCACCGTCCGTCGTCGCCCTCGTGGGCAACCCGCGGCCCGGCTCCCGCACGGCGGGCGCCGCCCGGGCCCTCGCCGACTTCGTCGCCGCCCGGACGCTCGACGGCGCCGAGGTCGGCACGGTCGACCTGGCGCTCCTGGCCCCGCGCCTGTTCACGGCCGACGCGCCCGACGTCGGCGAGGCCCGTGCCGCGGTGGCCGCGGCCGACGTCGTCGTCGTCGCCACCCCCGTCCACAAGGCCTCGTTCACGGGCCTGCTCAAGGCGTTCCTCGACGGCTACGGCCCGGACGCCCTCGCGGGCGTCGTCGCCGTCCCGCTCGTCGTCTCGGGGGACCCGCGCCACGCGCTCGTCGGCGAGGTGCACCTGCGGCCCGTGCTCGTCGAGCTGGGAGCGCTCGTCCCCACCCGCAGCCTGACCGTGGTGGACGCGGACCTCGCCGACCTCGGCCCGGTGCTCGACCGCTGGTGGGAGCGGGCGGCCGGCCCCCTTTCCCGCGTCCTGCGCGCGCCGGCGGGGGTGGCGTCGTGACCACGCAGACCTGGCGGCGGCTGGAGGCGGACCTGCGCGAGCACGACGAGCCGCAGCTGACCCCCGAGGAGTACAAGGCGGTGTTCCGGCACCACCCCGCGGGCGTCGCGGTCGTCACGCTGCTCGACGGCGACCGCCCGGTGGGCTTCACCGCGACGTCGGTGATCTCGGTCTCGGCCGAGCCGCCGTTGCTGGCGTTCTCGGTCGCCTCGACCTCGTCGTCGTGGCCGGCCCTGGCCCGCGCCCGGACGCTGGCGGTGAGCTTCCTCGCGGACGACCAGGTCGAGGTCTCGGCCCGGTTCGCGACGAGCGGCGTCGACCGGTTCGCCGCGGGCGGCTGGTCCCCGCTCCCGACGGGCGAGCCCGTCATCGACGACGCCGTGTCCTGGGTCCGGGGGCGGGTGGTGCAGCGCACACCCGTCGGCGACTCGTACCTCGTCTCGCTGCGCGCCCTCGCCCACGCGACCCGGGCCGACGCGCACCCGCTGGTGTACCGCAACCGCGCCTACCACCGCCTGGCGTCGCACGGGTAGGCCGCTGTGGCGCCGGTCACAAAGCCGACCTTCTCGCTCGTGATTTGACTCCGGCGCCCGCAGTGAACTTCACTGCCGTCGTGGCGGCAACCGCCACGCACGGGGCCCCCGCCCCACGCCTCCGGCCACGGCCGGCGGCCCGACGAGAGGTCGACGATGGACACGCGCGTGACGAGCACCGTGAGCACCGAGCCCCAGCGCTCGCTCATGTGCGTCATGTGCGCGTGTCCCGACCGCATGCGCTGACGGCGCCGGCCGGGCCGAGCCCCCGGCGCCCGCGCTGACGCGCGCCCGACCCGCCTCGCGCGGGCGGGGCCGCGCGTCCTGCGGCCCCTGAGCCGCCGCACCGTGCGTCGCACCTGCATCGCACCCACCCACCACCGCGTGCCCACGAGCCACGCGGTCCCCCTCGGCGTCCCCGACCGGTCGCCGCCGTCCCCGAGGAGAGCACCATGTCCGACCCCACGCCCGACACCCCCACCGCCGACTCCGCGCCCGTCCTGCCGCCCCGGCGCACCGGCTCGCGCCGCACCGCCTGGATCGCCGCGGGCGTCGTCGCCGTCCTCGCCGCCGGCGGCGTCGCGACCGCGCTGGCGCTGAACAACGGCGCCGACGAGGCGGCGGCGGCAGGCTCCGGCGAGTCCGGCCCCACCGTCGTCCGGCTCGGCACGACCGACATCGCGCAGCCGCACTGGGAGATCCTCAAGGAGCTCGCGGCGAAGGAGGGCATCGACCTCGAGCTCGTCGGGTTCTCCGAGTACACCCAGCCGAACCCGGCGCTGGCCGACGGCGAGATCGACCTCAACGCCTTCCAGCACATCCTCTACCTGGCCGACCACAACAACAGCACCGGCGACGACCTGCAGCCGATCGGCTCGACGCTGATCGTCCCCCTGCCGCTGTACTCCGAGAAGCACGACTCCGTCGAGCAGTTCACGAAGGGCGAGCAGGTCGCGATCCCGAACGACTCGACGAACCAGGCGCGCGCCCTGTTCGTGCTCGAGTCCGCCGGGCTCGTCGCGTTCACGGGCGACCCGAAGGTGCCGACCCCGGACGACGTCGACACGGCCGCGTCGACGGTCGTCGTCCGCCCGGTCGAGGCGTCGCAGACCGCCGGCCTCATCGGTGACCCGGACATCGCCGGCGTCGTCGTCAACAACAACTTCGCGACGGACGCGGGCTTCGACCTCGACGACTACGTCTACGCCGACGACCCGAGCTCGGCCGGCGCGCAGCCGTACATCAACGTCATCGCCGCCCGCCCGGACGACGTCGACAACCCCGTCTACCAGCGCATCGTCGAGCTGTACCACGACCCGAAGGTGCTGGAGTCGGTCGTCGAGTCGTCCGGCGGCACCGCGGTGATCGTCGAGGGCTACGACCAGGCGCGCCTGCAGCAGGTCCTCACCGAGACCGAGCAGAACCTGCAGTCGGCCGGCTGACGCCGTGCGCGGCCCGGCGCCTGCCGCCGGGCCGCGCACCCGTCGCCTCGACCTCCCCCGCCCCGAGAGGCAGCACGTGTCCCCCATCATCGAGTTCGACGACGTGACGAAGGTGTTCGAGTCCCCCTCGGGCCCCGTGCGCGCCGTCGACGGCATCTCCCTGTCCATCGAGCCCGGCGAGGTGTTCGGCGTCATCGGCTACTCCGGCGCCGGCAAGAGCACGCTCGTGCGCCTCATCAACGGCCTCGAGCGCGCCACCTCCGGACGGCTCGTCGTCGACGGCGACGACGTCACGCGCCTCACCGAGGCCCAGCTCGAGCTCAAGCGCCGGCGGATCGGCATGATCTTCCAGCAGTTCAACCTGTTCCGGTCGCGCACCGTGGCCGGCAACGTCGCGTTCCCGCTCAAGGTCGCGGGCTGGCCGAAGGCGGACCGGGACCGCCGGGTCGCCGAGCTGCTCGACTTCGTGGGCCTGCTCGACCGCGCGCACGACCACCCCGAGCAGCTCTCGGGCGGCCAGAAGCAGCGCGTCGGCATCGCGCGGGCGCTCGCCGCGCAGCCGCACATCCTGCTCGCCGACGAGTGCACGAGCGCGCTCGACCCCGAGACCACGCAGGACGTGCTGCGCCTGCTGCGCAAGGTGAACACCGAGCTCGGCGTCACGGTCGTGGTCATCACCCACGAGCTCGACGTCGTGCGCTCGATCGCCGACCGCGTCGCCGTGCTCGAGAACGGCCGGGTGGCCGAGCTGGGCACCGTCTTCGACGTGTTCACACGTCCCACGGCGGATGTCACGCGGCGGTTCGTCGGGACCGTGCTGCACGACCGGCCGCGGCCGGCGGACCTCGACCGCCTCCGGCGCACCCACGACGGCTGCATCGTCACGGCGGAGGTGCGGGACGGCAGCACCCTCGGGGCGGTCCTCGGCTCCGCCGGCGAGCTCGGCGTCGCCTTCGAGATCGTCTACGGCGGCATCGGCACGCTGCAGGACCGGTCGTTCGGGTCGCTGACGCTCGCGCTGGACGGGCCCGACGCGGCGGTCGACGCGCTCGTCGAGCGGCTGCGCGCCGTCACGCCCGTGGAGGTGGCGTCGTGACCCTCGCACCCACGCTGTCCCCGCTGCTGCTGCCCGCGGCGGGCAACGACGGCTTCGACTGGTCGTTCCACGGCCCGAAGCTGGTCGAGGCGCTCGGGCAGACGCTCTACATGGTCTCGGCGACGCTCCTCGTCGGCGGCGGCCTGGGCCTCGTCCTCGGGCTGGCGCTCTACACGACGCGGCGCGGCGGCCTGCTCGCCCACCGCGGCGTCTTCGCCGTGCTCAACCTCGTCGTCAACGTGTTCCGGCCGATCCCCTTCCTCATCCTGCTCATGGTCATCGCGCCGCTGACGGTCGCGCTGCTGGGCACCCGCCTCGGCAGCACCGCGATGGTGGTCTCCATGTCGTTCGCGGCGACGTTCGGCGTCTCGCGCATCGTCGAGCAGAACCTCGTCGCGATCGACCCCGGGATCATCGAGGCCGCCCGGGCGACGGGCGCGAGCCGCTGGCGGATCGTGACGACGCTGCTGGTCCCCGAGGCGCTCGGGCCGCTCATCCTCGGGTACACGTTCGTGTTCGTCGCCGTGGTCGACATGTCCGCGCTGGCGAGCATCATCGACGGCGGCGGCCTCGGCGCGTTCGCCCTCGACTACGGCTACAAGCGCTGGAACTTCGCCGTCGTCTGGGTCACGGTCGCGGTCATCGTCGTCCTCGTGCAGCTCGCGCAGACGCTCGGCAACCGCCTCTCGCGGCACGTCCTGCGCCGCTGACCTGCGGCGACGCGGCGGCGTCCATCTGACGGACGCACTGTCCAGCATGCAGACACCGGGTTCCGGCCCGTCCGCGCCATCCCTACTATCTCGACCAATCACATCGGATAACTCGGAGAACACTCCGAGCCCGACGACTCACGGGAGCACCCCGCCATGACGAGCACCACCCAGCGAGCCCTGACCCGGACGTCCCGCGCCGCAGCGGTCGTCGTCGCCGCGTCCCTGGCGCTCGCGGCGTGCGGCGCGTCCGGGGAGACCTCCGCGCAGGGCACCGAGGGCGCCGCCGCGAAGGAGACGACGATCGACCTCGTCGGCTTCGCGGTCATCCAGGCGGCCTATGACGAGCTCGCCACCGAGTTCGCGAAGACCGACGCCGGTGAGGGCTTCCGGCTCAAGGGCTCGTTCGGCGCGAGCGGCGCCCAGAGCCGGGCCGTCATCGCCGGCCAGGACGCCGACCTCGTCGCCCTGTCCCTCACGCCCGACGTCGCGAACATCGCCGAGGCCGGCCTCGTCGACGAGTCCTGGGACGCCGACGAGACGAAGGGCATCGTGTCCGACTCCGTCGTCGTCCTCGCCGTCCGCAAGGGCAACCCGAAGAACATCCAGGGCTGGGACGACCTCGTGAAGCCCGGCGTCGGCATCGTCACCGCCGACCCCGGCACCTCCGGCGCCGCGAAGTGGAACCTGCTCGGCGCGTACTCGCAGGCGCTCGGTGCGAACCACGACGACAAGGCCGCCGCCGAGGCCTACCTCGGGAAGTTCATCGACCACGTGGTGAGCTGGAACGACTCGGGCCGCACCGCGACCGACGCGTTCGTCAAGGGCACCGGCGACGTGCTGATCTCCTACGAGAACGAGGCGATCCTCGCGCGCCAGTCGGGCGTCGAGCTCGACTACGTCGTCCCCAGCACCACCTTCCTCATCGAGAACCCGGCGGCGGTCACCAAGGCCGCGCCGCCGATCGCGGGCGAGTTCCTCGACTACATCCGCAGCGACGCCGGCCAGGCCGTCCTCGGCCGCTACGGCTTCCGCCCCGTGGGCGGCGCCCCGGCCGCGACGCAGGTGGAGGGGGCCACCGACCCCGCGAACCCGTTCCCGGCGGTCACGACCATCACCGTCGCGGACCTCGGCGGGTGGAGCACCGTCAACGACGAGCTGTTCGACAAGGAGAACGGTCTCGTGACGAAGCTGCGCGGCTGATGAGCCTGCTCGACCTTCTCGACCGGGCCGACCGGACCGGGACCACGGCGTCCCCCGCCCCTCGCGGGCGGGGGCGCCGTCCCGGCGACCTCACGACGGGCGCCGGCATCGGGCTCGGCATCGGCGTGCTGTGGCTCAGCCTGCTCGTCCTGCTCCCGGTGGCCGCGATCGTCGCCGGCGCGTTCCAGGACGGGTTCGCCGGCTTCTGGGCGAGCATCACGGACGACGAGGCGCTGTCGACGATCACGTTCACCGTGGGCGCCGCCGCGCTCGTCACCGTCGTCAACGCCGTGATGGGCACCCTCATCGCGTGGGTGCTGGTCCGCGACCGGTTCCCCGGCCAGCGCGTGCTCGAGGTCGTCATCGACATCCCGTTCGCGCTGCCGACCATCGTCGCGGGGCTCGTCCTCATCACGCTCTACGGCCCCAGCGGGCCGTTCGGCGTGAACCTCGTGGGGACCCGCGCCGGCGTCGTCCTCGCGCTGCTGTTCGTGACGCTGCCGTTCGTCGTGCGGTCCGTGCAGCCGGTGCTGATCGACGCGGACCGCGAGGTCGAGCAGGCCGCCGCCTCGCTCGGCGCCTCGGGGTTCACGATCTTCCGGCGCGTGATCCTGCCGACCGTCACGCCCGCCGTCGTCTCCGGCGCCGCGCTCAGCTTCGCCCGCGCGCTCGGCGAGTTCGGCTCCGTCATCCTCATCTCCGCGAACCTCATCGGGGAGACCCAGGTGTCGTCGTCCTACATCCTCAAGATGATCGAGTCCCAGGAGCCCGTCGCGGCCGCGAGCGTCGCGACGCTGCTGCTGCTCGTGGCCGTCGTCGTCCTCGTCCTGCTCGACGTGCTGCAGCGCCGGACGGCCCGCCGTGACTGACACCCTCGCCCGCCCGGCCGCGCCCGCCCCCCAGCCCGCCCCGCCGGCCCGCGTCCGGCGCGCCCGGCGCCGCACGGGACCCGTCGCCTGGGTGCTGCGCGTCGTCGCCCTGCTGTACGTGCTGGGGCTGGTGGCCCTCCCCGTCGCGTCCGTCGTCCAGCACACGTTCGCCGACGGGCTCGCGCCCGTGCTCGAGGTGCTCACGTCGGAGGACTTCCTGGCGGCCGCGCGCCTCACCGCGCAGGTCGCGGGCATCGCGGTCGTGCTCAACACCGTCTTCGGCGTCGGGATGGGCATCCTGCTCGTCCGCTACCGGTTCCCGGGTCGCCGGCTGCTGAGCGCCGTCATCGACCTGCCGGTCTCCATCTCGCCGGTCGTCGTCGGCGTCGCGCTGATCCTCGTCTACGGCACGACGGGCTGGTTCGGCCCGGCGCTGCAGGACGCGGGCGTGCGAGTCATCTTCTCCGTGCCCGGCATGGTGATGGCCACCGTCCTGGTCTCGCTGCCGCTCGTCCTGCGGGAGATCGTCCCGACGCTGGAGGAGGCCGGGATCGAGCAGGAGCAGGCGGCGCAGTCGCTCGGCGCGAACGCGTGGCAGCGGTTCTGGCGGGTGACGCTGCCGACCATCCGCTGGGCCGTCGCCTACGGCGTCGTGCTCTCCCTGGCCCGCTCGCTCGGCGAGTTCGGCGCCGTGCGCGTCGTCTCGGGCTCGGTCGCCGGGGAGTCGCAGACCCTCACCCTCTTCGTCAACGACTCCTACCAGGAGTTCGGTCCGGACGCGCAGCGCGCGGCCTTCGCCGCCGCGTTCGTGCTCATGGCGGTCGCCGTCGTGCTGATCGTCGTCATCGCCGCGCTGCGGCCACGGGAGGAGACGTCATGACCCACGACAGCGGCGGTGCGTCCGGCATCGAGGTCCGCGGCGTGACCCGCCGGTTCGGCGACTTCGTCGCGCTCGACGACGTCGACCTCGACGTCCGCCCGGGCGGCCTCACGGCGCTGCTCGGCCCGTCCGGCGGCGGCAAGTCGACGCTGCTGCGCATCATCGCCGGGCTCGACTACCCCGACGCCGGCACCGTGCGGATCGCGGGGCGCGACGCGACCTTCCTGCCACCGCAGCGGCGCAGCGTCGGGTTCGTCTTCCAGCACTACGCCGCGTTCAAGCACCTGACCACGGCGCGCAACGTCGCGTTCGGCCTCGAGATCCGCCGCCGGCCACGCGACGAGGTGCGCGCGCGGGTGGCCGAGCTGCTGCGGCTCGTGCACCTCGAGCAGTTCGCCGACCGCCTGCCCTCCCAGCTGTCCGGCGGGCAGCGTCAGCGCATGGCGCTCGCGCGCGCGCTCGCCGTCCAGCCCGAGGTGCTGCTGCTCGACGAGCCGTTCGGCGCGCTCGACGCCCAGGTGCGCAAGGAGCTGCGCGACTGGCTGCGCCGGCTCCACGACGAGGTCCACGTGACGACCCTGTTCGTCACGCACGACCAGGAGGAGGCGCTCGAGGTCGCGGACGAGATCGTCGTCATCAACCAGGGCCGCATCGAGCAGGTCGGCTCCCCCGGCGAGCTCTACGACCGGCCGGCGAACCCGTTCGTCATGGCGTTCCTCGGCCCGACGACCGTCCTCGGCGGCGAGCTGGTCCGGCCGCACGACGTCGAGGTCCTCACGGACGCCCGGGCGGGCGCGCACGAGGCCCGGGTGACGAAGCTGCTGCGCATCGGCCACGAGGTGCGGGCCGAGACGCGCGCGGCGGACGGCTCGACCCCGTGGGTCCAGCTCAACCGCGTCCAGGTCGACGAGCTCGGGCTCGTCGAGGGCGGCACCGTCTGGCTGCGCGCCCTCGTGCCCAGCCCGGTCGCGGGCGTCGCGGCCCCGGCACCCGTGCCGGCGTGAGCCCGTGCACGTCTCCGCGAAGCTCGACTACGCCCTGCGCGCGCTCCTGCACCTCGCCGAGCACGCGCCCGCCGTCGTCAACGTCGAGACGCTCAGCGCGGAGCAGCAGCTCCCGCGGCTGTACGCCGAGGCGGTGCTCAACGACCTGCGCAAGCACGGGTACGTCGTGAGCCGGCGCGGCGCGCGCGGGGGCTACCGGCTCGCGGTCGCGCCCGACCAGCTGCGGATCGGGCCGCTCGTGCGCCTCGTCGACGGCCCGTTCGTCACGGTGCACGACCAGGACCCCGCGTCCGTCCGCTACCCGGGCGCGGCGCAGCACGTGCCGGCGCTGTGGGGCACGGTCGACGACGCGCTGCACGGCGCGCTCGACGGCATCACGCTCGCGGACGTGCTCGCGGGTCGCCTCCCGTCGCCCGGCCGCGCCTGACGCGGCGGCTACCCTCGCCGCATGAGCCGGATCTTCACGACGAGCGTGGCGTCCGTGTACCCGCACTACGTGCACAAGGTCGAGCGCAAGGGCCGCACCGTCGCCGAGCTCGACGAGGTCATCCGCTGGCTCACGGGGTACGACGAGGAGCAGCTGCGCACGCTGCTCGACGACGGCACGACGTTCGAGGAGTTCTTCGCCCGCGCCGAGCTGAACCCGCACGCCTCGCTCATCACCGGGAGCGTCTGCGGGGTGCGCGTGGAGACCGTCGAGGACCCGCTCATGCAGCGGATCCGCTACCTCGACAAGCTCGTGGACGAGCTCGCGAAGGGACGCCCCCTGGAGAAGGTGCTGCGGTCGTAGGCCGACCGCGCTCGGGCACGGTCGTGCGCGCGCGCTGAGCGCGGACCTGCGATCCGTCCCCCTGCTTGCGGGCCTCCCCTGACGGCGGTTCCCTGGCGGGACGGGGGCGTGGACGGCGTGGGAGGTCACGATGGCAGCGCTGGACCGGATCGCCGAGCCGTGGGGGTCGCGCACCCCGTACGGCCCGGGCGAGCGGTGGCCCGTGCGGGTGGACACGCACCTCGCGGAGGGCCTGGGCCCCGACGACGTCGAGCGCTGGGTGCCGACGGCCTCGATCCTGCACTCCAACGGGGACGCGATCGACATCGCCGTGCGCGACGGGCGGATCGTCGGCGTGCGCGGCCGCGCGCAGGACCGGGTCAACCACGGGCGGCTCGGCGTCAAGGACCTGTACGGCTGGCAGGCGAACGCGTCGGCCGACCGGCTGACGCGGCCGCTCGTGCGGGAGGACGGGCGGCTCGTCGAGACGGACTGGGACACGGCGATGGGGCGCGTCGTCGGGCGCGCGCAGGCCCTGCTCGAGGAGCAGGGGCCCAGCGCGATCAGCTTCTACACCTCCGGCCAGCTGTTCGCGGAGGAGTACTACACCCTGGGCGTCATCGCCCACGGCGGGATCGGCACCAACCACGTCGACGGCAACACCCGCCTGTGCACCGCGACCGCCGCGGCCTCGCTCAAGGAGTCGTTCGGCTGCGACGGCCAGCCCGGCTCGTACGAGGACGTGGACCACGCGGACGTCATCGCGCTGTTCGGGCACAACGTCGCCGAGACCCAGTCGGTGCTCTGGATGCGCATGCTCGACCGGCTCGCGGGCCCGAACCCGCCGGCTCTCGTCTGCGTCGACCCGCGCCTGACGCCGGTGGCACGCGCGGCCACCGTCCACCTCGCGCCCCGGCTCGGCACCAACGTGGCCCTGATGAACGGGCTGCTGCACGAGATCCTCGCGCACGACTGGGTGGACCACGCCTACGTCGACGCGCACACCGTGGGGTACGACGAGCTCGCCGAGCGCGTGCGCGACTTCCCGCCGGAGGTCGTCGCGCGCATCTGCGACGTGCCCGCCGACGACCTGCGGGAGGCGGCACGCGTCCTCGGGACGGCCGAGCGGCTGCTGTCCACCGTGCTGCAGGGCTTCTACCAGTCCCACCAGGCCACGGCCGCGGCCGTGCAGGTCAACAACCTCCACCTCGTCCGCGGGATGCTCGGCCGCCCGGGCTGCGGCCTGCTGCAGATGAACGGCCAGCCGACGGCGGAGAACAACCGCGAGTGCGGTGCGGACGGCGACCTCGCGGGCTTCCGGAACTGGTCGAACGCGGACCACGTCGCCGAGCTCGCGCGGATCTGGAACCTCGAGCCGATGCAGATCCCGCACTACTCCCCGCCGACCCACGCGATGCAGATGTTCCGCTACGCCGAGGAGGGGTCGATCCGCTTCATGTGGGTGAGCGCCACCAACCCGGCCGTGTCCCTGCCGGAGCTCGCCCGGATGCGGTCGGTCCTCGCGCAGGAGCGCCTGTTCCTCGTCGTCCAGGACCTGTTCCTCACCGAGACGGCGCAGCTCGCCGACGTCGTGCTGCCCGCCGCGACGTGGGGCGAGAAGACGGGCACGTTCACCAACGCCGACCGCACCGTGCACCTCTCGGAGAAGGCGGTGGAGCCGCCCGGCGAGGCCCGCGCGGACCTCGACATCTTCCTCGACTTCGCCCACCGGATGGGCCTGCAGGACAAGGACGGCGGCCCGCTCGTCACGTGGCACGACCCGGAGTCGGCGTTCGAGGCCTGGAAGGAGTGCAGCCGCGGGCGCCCGTGCGACTACTCGGGCCTCACCTACGACCTGCTGCGCGAGCGCGGCGGCATCCAGTGGCCGTGCACGCCCGAGCGGCCGGACGGCACCGCGCGCCTCTACGAGGGCGGGCGGTTCCTCGCCCAGCCGGACTACTGCGAGAGCTACGGGCGCGACCTGCTCACGGGCGCACCGCTCGAGGCGACGGAGTACACGGCGATGAACCCCGAGGGCCGAGCGATCATCAAGGCGGCCGAGTACGTGCCGCCGCACGAGGTGCCGAGCGACGAGCACCCGCTGCAGCTGACCACCGGCCGCACGCTCTACCACTTCCACACCCGCACGAAGACGGGCCGCGCCCCCGAGCTCGCCGCCGCGGCCCCGGACGTGTGGGTCGAGGTCTCGGAGCACGACGCGGCGGCGTTCGGCCTCGCGGAGGGCGACCTCGCCGAGGTGGCGACGCCGCGCGGGCGCATCGAGGCGCGGGTGCGCGTGAGCGGCATCCGCCCGGGCGTGCTCTTCGTGCCGTTCCACTACGGCTACTGGGACACCGCCGGCGGGCACGAGCCGTCGGGAGCCGGCCGCGCCGCGAACGAGCTGACGCTGACCAGCTGGGACCCGGTCTCCAAGCAGCCGATCTTCAAGACGGCCGCCGCGTCGATCCGGCGGGTCGCCGCCGGCGACGGGACGCCCGCCCCCGCCCCGACGACGACGGCTTCGGCCCCGCTCGACGACGCGCTGCCCCGCACCCACGGCGTGGCGTCCGCCCGGGCGCTCGAGGACTCACCGGCCGGAGGCGCGCGATGAAGCTCGGACTCGTCCTGCGCGAGCTGCACCGCTCGGAGAGCGAGCTCGCCCACACGCTGCTCGTCGTCGCCGACCGCCACCGCGTCGACCACGAGGTGTTCCACGTCGCCCGGGACCTCGCCCGCTGGTCGCAGGACCACGTGCGCCAGATCGCGGCGATCGCCGAGCGGTACGGCGAGAGCCTCGACCCTGACGACGGCGGCGAGGCCGGGCTGCTCGCCGCGCTGCGGGACAAGGGCAGCGAGGCGATGGGCCGGCTGCGTGAGCCCGGCCTGCTGCTCCTGCGCGACCTGCGCGACGTCTACCTGCAGGCCTCGGGCGTCTCCGTCGACTGGGAGATGCTCGGGCAGACCGCGCAGGCCATCCAGCACACCGACCTGCTGGACGTCGCGGAGCGCTGCCGCCCGCAGACCTTGCGGCAGGCCGGCTGGGCGAACAGCAAGATCAAGGAGTCCTCCACGCAGGTGCTCGTGACCTGACGGGGAGCCTACGCCCGGTCGACCGCCTCGCCCGTCGGGTCGTCCGCCACGACCGCCTCCAGCGCGGGACCACCCAGCGGGTGCCGTGTCCAGGCGACGAGCCGCCACCCGTCGCCGTCCCGCTCCACCTCCACCGCGCCCGTGTTGGCCAGCGGCGTCACCGCGACCTCGTCGACGTCGACGCCCGCGACCCGCGCCGACGCCCACGACCGGATCGCCGCGCCGTGCGAGACGGCCACCACCGACGACCCCCGCTCGGCGGCCGCCCCCATCGCCGCGTCGAACCGCGCGAGGAACTCCTCGCCGTCCGGCCCGCCCGGCATGCGTCGGCCCGTGTCGCCCGTCGACCAGGCGAACACCGTCTCGAGGTAGGTGCGGTGCGACGCGTGGTCCGCCGCCAGCTCGAGGCTGCCCGCCTGGACCTCACGGAACCGGGCGTCGACGTGCGGCGTGAGCCCGCGCTGCTCGGCGAGCGGCCCCGCCGTCAGCGCGGTGCGCACGAGGGACGACACGACGATCGCGTCGACCGGCCGGCCGTCCAGGGCCCTCGGGATGGCCGCCGCCTGCCGCTGCCCCAGCTCGGTGAGCCCCGGCCCGGGCTCGCCCGTGTCCAGCAGCCCGGCGACGTTCGACGGCGTCTGACCGTGACGCACCAGCAGCACCCGCATGCCCCGATCCTCCCTGACGTCCGGCGGGACGCCCGCGGGAACGACCGCGGGGAACGACGAGAGGCCCGGACCATCTGGTCCGGGCCTCTCGTGCTGAGTAGCGGGGGCAGGATTTGAACCTGCGACCTCTGGGTTATGAGCCCAGCGAGCTACCGAGCTGCTCCACCCCGCGTCGGTACCTCCACTCTACGTCACCGCAGCGGAGGGCCCAAATCGGTAGGAGGTGAGCCCGGTCACCCGGCAGGTCAGCCGCCCAGGCGCGCCTCCGCGTCGAGCGCCTCGCGGACGGCCTGGTCGAGCCGCTTCTGCGCCTCGCCGTACGCCGCGAAGTCGTTGTCCGCGAGCGCGTCCTGGCTGTCCTGGATCGCCTCCTGCGCGTCGCGCAGGGCCTTGTCGAGGTCGGCGCGCGCCGTGGTGGCGTCGCCCGTCGGCGTGGGCGTCGGCGCGGTCGTCTCCCCCGGCGTCGGGGTCGGCGTGGGCTCGGGCGTGCCGTCGGTCCCGCCGGTCCCGCCGTTGCCCGTGCCCGCGTCGGGGTTGGTGCCCGCGTCGCCGGCCTGGGCGCCGGAGTCGCCGCCGAACGCCTGGTCGAGCGCGCCGTCCAGGGTCGGCGCGAAGCCGATCTGGTCGCCGAAGCCGACGAGCACCCGCTGCAGCAGCGGGAACGTCGTGCCGCTCGCGGCCTGCACGTAGACGGGCTGCACATAGAGCAGACCGCCACCGACCGGCAGCGTCAGCAGGTTCCCGCGCACGACCTTCGAGTCGCCGCTGCCGAGGATGTTCAGCTCGCGGGAGACGGTGGGGTCGGCCGTGAAGTTGTTGTTCATCTGGCCGGGCCCGGGCACGGTCGAGTCGCGTGGCAGCTCCAGCAGCCGGAGCTTGCCGTACTCGGGCGAGATCGTGCCGGCCTCGTCCCCGGCGTCCGCGGAGGCCGCGAGGTAGCCCGTCAGCACGTTGCGCGGGTTCTCACCGGCCGGGATGAACGTCGACGTGAGCGAGAACGACGCCTCGTCCTGGTCGGGCATCTTGAGCGTCAGGTAGTAGGGCGGCTGCGGGACGCCCGGGGTGTTCGGGTCGGCCGGGCTCTGCCAGAAGTCGCTGTTCGAGAAGAACTGCGACGGGTCCGTCACGTGGTAGCTCGCGAGCAGCGTGCGCTGCACCTTGAACAGGTCCTCGGGGTAGCGCATGTGGTTCATGAGGTCGCCGCTGATGTCCGCGACCTGCTTCACCGTCGACGGGAAGACCTTCTGCCAGGCCTGCAGCACCGGGTCGTCGGCGTCCCACGCGTAGAGCGTGACGGTGCCGTCGTACGCGTCCACGGTCGCCTTCACCGAGTTGCGGATGTAGTTCACGCGCTGGGGCTCGAGCGCCTGGACGGTGTCGGTCCCGGTGAGGGCGTCGACCGTCGCGTTGTCGAGCGGCACGGACTTCGCGTAGGGGTACTGGTTCGTCGTCGTGTAGCCGTCGACGATCCACACGACGCGCCCGTCGACGACGGCGGGGTACGTGCGCCCGTCGAGCGTCAGGTAGGGGGCGACCTTGGCGACGCGGTCGCGCGGGTTGCGGTCGTAAAGGATCTGCGAGTCCGACGTGACGCGGTCGGAGAACAGGATCTGCTCCGACCCGAACTTGATCGCGTAGAGCAGCTTGTTCAGCGGGTTGCCGATGCTGGGGCCCGCCGAGACGGTCTGCGTCGGGAACGTCGAGTTCACCGCGCCGCCGGACGCGTCGTCCGGGTAGTCGAGCTCCCAGGGCGTCGTGCCCTCGGGCGCGCCGACGATGGAGTACTGCGGGGACTGCAGCCCGAAGTAGATGCGGGGCTCGTAGTCGCCCATCTTCCCGGTCGACGGGATCCCGCCCTGCCAGAACGACGGCGCGCCGCGGCCCGCGGTGGTGTTGCCGTACGCGGCGACGACGCCGAAGCCGTGCGTGTAGACGGTCGTCGAGTTGATCCAGTTGCGCGCGTCCGCGGCCAGACCGCTCTGGTCGAGCTCGCGCACCGCGATGACGGTGTCCTTGCTCTCGCCGTCCAGCGTGTACTTGTCGACCGAGAGCGTGTCGGGGAAGCCGTAGAACCCGCGGATCTGCTGGAGCTGCTTGAACGACGGGCTGACGATCTGCGGGTCCAGGAGCCGGATCGAGGCGGTCGTGTCCGCGTCCTGCCGCAGCTGGCCGGCGGTCGCGTCGGTCTCCGCCTTGTACTCGGACGTCTCGACGTCCTCGAGGCCGTACGCCGAGAGGGTCGCGTCGATGTTGCGCTGGATGTACTCCGCCTCGGCGTCCTGCTGGTTCGGCGCCACCTGGAAGCGCTGGACGACGGCCGGGTAGATGCCGCCGATCGCGATCGCGGCGACGACCATGAGGCCGACGCCGATGAACGGCAGCCGCCAGTTGCCCCGCACCGCGGTGACGACGAACGTCACGGCGACCAGGAGCGCGACGCCCGCGAGGATCGCCTTGGACGGGATGACCGCGTGCACGTCGGTGAACGACGCCCCGTCGAACTTCTCCGCCGACTTGGTGAGGATCGAGTAGCGGTCGAGCCAGTAGTTGGCCGCGATGAGCACCATGAGCAACGAGGCCAGCACGGCGAGGTGCACGCGGGACGCCGGGGTCGTGCGCGGCGCGTCGGACGAGCCGCCGATGCGGATGCCCCCGTACAGGTAGTGCGTGGCGACGGCGGCGATGCCCGACAGGACGACGACGGCGAGCAGGAACGAGACGACGAAGCGCATGCCCGGCAGCGTGAAGAGGTAGAAGCCGAGGTCGATGCCGTACTGCGGGTCCGCCTTGCCGACGTGCTCGCCGTGCATCCACAGCTGCACCGTGCTCCACTGCTGGGCCGCGGCCGCGCCGGCGAACAGGCCGAGCACGGCCGGCCCGACGATCATGACGAGGCGGCGCAGCGGCTCGATCGCCTCCCGGTACTGGTCGAGGCTCGCCTGCTCGGGCGTGGAGGGTGCGTAGATCGGGCGCGCCCGGTAGCCGATGCTCAGGCTCGCCGCGACGGCGCCCGCCATGAGCAGGAAGCCGCCGACGAACAGCAGGCCGCGCGTCGACCACTCGGTGACGAGCACGCGGGAGAACCCGAGCTGGTCGAACCACAGCCACTCGGTCCACACCTGCGCCAGGATCAGCACGACGACCACGACGGCGGCGAGCACGATCAGCGTCGGGACCAGCGGTCCTCGGCGCCTGCGCGGCTGGGTCGGGCGGGGTCGGGGCGGGTTCGCGAAGGTCACGGTTCCTCGTCGTCGGTCGCTGCGGCGGCCGCTGGTCGGCGGTCGCCCGGCCGGGCCGCGCGGGTCGCGCCGGCCCTCCGGTCGCTCGCTGAACGAGCCACCGGGGCCACAGGTTCCCACATGCGACCATGAGCCGTGACCGACGACGCCCCCACCCCCGACGCCGCTCCCGACGCCGCCCGGCAGGCCCTCGCGGACGCCGTCCTCGAGGTCGAGCACCACGTGGCCGCCGCCGGCTGGGACGGCCCGGTGCGGGTGTTCGCGCTCGTCCGGACCCAGGCCGCGCTCGAGGCGGAGCCGAGCCTGGCCGCCCAGCTCGACCCGGCGGTGCTCGCGGCCGCGCAGGCCGAGGCCTGGCACCTGACGTCGGTCGAGCAGGAGGGCCTGCCCGCCGCGCCGGACCTCGAGACGCTCCTTGCCGGGCTGTCGTGGCCCGGCACCGTCGACGGCGTGGCGGTCACCGTCGAGCGGGTCGTCCTGCCGCCGGAGGCGTCCGAGGACGTGCCCGACGACCACGACGCGGCGCTCGCCTGGCTGCTCGCGCACCCGCAGCGGGAGGACGTGCGCCTGGCGGTCGGCGTGCTGCGGGACGGCCCGGCGTGGTGCGTCGTCCGCACGCGCCGCCACGACGAGGACGACCTCGTCGGCCAGGGCGCCGACGTCGTCCCGGGTCTGATCGAGGCGCTGCGCTCGACCCTCGACTGAGGGCCGGGCTCAGCCCGCGGTACAGGTGGGCAGGTCGTCCGTCCGTCCGGCGCCGATCGCCTCGATCGCCTCGCGCGCCTCGTGCAGCGTCGCGATGCGCGTGACGTGCAGCCCTGCCGGCACGGCCCCGACGACCTCGCCGCAGTTCGCCTCCGGCGCCAGGAACCAGGTCGCGCCGTCGCGCCGCGCGCCCGCGAGCTTCTGCCGGATCCCCCCGATCGGGCCGACCGCGCCGGTCACGTCGATCGTGCCGGTGCCGGCGATGTCGACGCCGTCGGCCTCGTCCTGCGGCGTCAGCTTGTCGACGATCCCCAGCGCGAACATCGTCCCGGCGCTCGGGCCGCCGATGTCCTCGGCCGTGATCGTCACGTCGACCGGCATCTCGAACGTCGGGTCGATGTAGACCCCGATCAGGGCGGTGCCGTCGTCCCGCTCCCCCGTCTCGACGCGCAGGTCCTTCTCCGCGCCGTTGCGCGTGACGGTCAGGGTGATCGTCGCGCCGGGCTCGACCTCCGCGAGCGTCTCGACGAGGTCGTTGTAGGTCGTCAGCCGGGTGCCGTCGATGGCGAGGATGACGTCGCCCTTCTCGACGACGCCCTCGGCGTGCGTGCCCTCCACGGCGCCGGCGACCACCATCGTCGCGGGCACCTCGTAGCCGAGCTCCGTGAGCGCGGCGACGGTCGCGTTCTCCTGCGAGGAAACCATCTGCGCCTGGTTCTGCTGCTCGACCTGCTGGCGCGACTCCTGCTCGGGGTAGAGGTCCTCGCGCGGCTGGACGTTCGACGAGCGCGCGAACCAGGCCTGCAGCACGGCGAGCGCGTTCGTCGGGTACCCCGGGCCTCCCGTGGCCCGCACGGTGGTCAGCCGCAGCTCGCCGGTCGACTCGTAGGTCGTCGCGCCGGCGACCTCGATGATCGGCCGGCCGTCGTACTCGCCGAGCACGTCGCGCGTCGGGCCGGGGCTCGTCACGACGTACGGCACGGGGAGCAGGACGAGGCCGGACAGCAGCGCCGCCGTCGCGAGCATGCCGAACGACAGCACGACCGAGCGGGGGCTGACCCGCTCGGGGGGCAGCGCGTCCGCATCGGCGGGCTCGGCGGCTGCGGCGTCGGGCTCGGCGACCGCGCCGTCGGGGCGCGTCGCGTCCGCGGGGTCGAGCGGCTCGGTCGGGTCGGGCACCCCCGCATCATGACGCATGCGACGCCAGCGCTCCCCCGGCCGGCCGCAGCCGCCGCGCTCTGCGCCGTGAGCGAACCGCGCCCCGCGGCCGTGTCCGGTGGCGGCGCCCCGTGGTTACGGTGGTCGTCCGCCGGCCCGAACGCCGCAGGAGGAGCGCATGACCAACGACCCGACCCCGGAGGGCGTGCCGGCCTGGGAGCAGATGCTGCGTGCCATGCTCGGCGACGGCGCGGACGAGGCGATCGAGGAGATGCGCCGCCGCGGCCTGGACCCCTCGTCGCTCGCCGCCGCGTCCGGCATGCCGTCGGACCCCGCCGCGATGGAGCAGGTGTTCGCCCAGGTGCAGCGCATGTTCGCAGCCGCGGGCGACGACCCGGTCAACTGGCGGATGGCGCACGACCTGGCGCGCCAGCAGGCCTCGCTCGGCGGCGACCCCTCGCTCACGCCCGGGCAGACGAAGGCGGTGCTCGACGCCCTCGCCGTCGCCGAGCTGTGGCTCGACGCCGCGACCGAGCTGCCGCCGTCGCCGGGCACCGCCCGCGCGTGGAGCCGCGCGGAGTGGGTCGAGGCCACCCTCCCCACGTGGCGCACGCTCACGGAGCCCGTCGCGGGCTCGCTGTCCACCGCGCTGGTCGACGCGCTCGGCGGCCGTCTGCCCGACGACTCGGTCGGCCTCGACGACGGCCCGGCGCTGCCCGGCGGCCTGGACCCGAGCCAGCTGCTGCGCCAGCTCGGCTCCGCGGTGTTCGGCCTGCAGGTCGGGCAGGCGGCGGGGACGCTGGCCCGCGAGGTCTTCGGCACGACCGACATCGGCCTGCCGCTGCTGGACGCGCCCGCGCCGGCGCTGGTCCCGTCCAACGTCGACGCGTTCGCCGACGGTCTCGACGCGCCCCTCGACGAGGTGCGGCTGTACCTCGCGCTGCGCGAGGCGGCTGCGACCCGGCTCTTCACGCACGTCCCGTGGCTGCGCGCGCACCTGCTCGGCACGGTCGAGGCGTACGCGCGCGGCATCACCATCGACGTCGAGCAGCTCGAGGACGCGGTCTCGTCGATCGACCCCACCGACACGGCCGCGCTGCAGTCCGCGCTCTCGGGGGGCGTGTTCGCCCCGCACACGACGCCGGAGCAGCAGGCCGCGCTGACCCGTCTCGAGACCGCCCTGGCGCTCGTCGAGGGCTGGGTCGACGAGGTGAGCACGCAGGCCGCGATCGCCCACCTGCCCCACGCCGTCGCGCTGCGGGAGATGATCCGGCGGCGGCGCGCGGCGGGCGGCCCGGCCGAGCAGACGTTCGCGAACCTGGTGGGGCTTGAGCTGCGCCCCCGGCGCCTGCGCGACGCGGCCGCGCTGTGGGCGCAGATCACCGCCGCCGGCGGGCCGCAGGCGCGGGACGCCGTCTGGGCGCACCCCGACCTCATGCCCACCGCGGAGGACCTCGACGACCCGAGCGGCTACTCCGCGCGCCGGCAGGCGGCCGCCGACGAGTCCGCCGACCTGGACCGCGCGCTCGCGGAGATCCTGGGCGACGAGCCGAGCGGCGACCCGGGCGACACCGGCCGGGCGGAGGGCTGACGGCGCGCCGTCAGTCGCCGTCCACCACCTCGTCGACCTCCTCGCGGTCGACGTCGTCGTCCGCGGGCAGGCCGCGCTCCCCGGCCTGGGAGCGCGCGTACACGTACCCCTCCAGGTAGCCGCGGGCGCGCTGGGTGCGGGGGTACCGCTCGACGGTGGACCAGAAGGCCTCGTCGTGCCCGGGGTGCAGCAGGTGGGCGAGCTCGTGGACGAGCACGTAGTCGACGACCCAGCGCGGCATCCCCTGCAGCCGGTCGGACAACCGGATGGAGCCGTCGGAGGGCGTGCACGACCCCCAGCGCCGGCCCTGGTTGCCGGACCACGCGACGCTCGTCGGCCTGGCGCGGCCGTCGAGGTAGCGCTCGGACAGCTCCTTCGCGCGCCGCGCCAGCTGCTCGTCGGACGGACGCCGGCGGCGCTCCTGGGCGGCCAGCCGCGTCAGCATCCGGTCGACCCACTCGCGCTCCTGCGACCGGGTGAACCCGGCGGGGATCGCGACCACGGTGCGCTCCCCGTCGCGCCACGCCGAGACGGTCCGCACCCGCCGGCGCGACCGCCTGACCTCGACCTGCGACAGGTCGTGCGACTGCTGCACGCCCCGACCGTAGCGCGCAGGGCCCTCGCGGCGGCCGGGTGAGGCCGCGCCACGCCCGGCGCGTCCCGCACGTCTGAGCGGGTCCGCGCGGAGACGGCGCCCTATGGTGGGCTCGCCCGCATGACGTCGATGTGCCGGGCCACCGGCCGGGGGATGGCCGGTGAACGACGAAGGAGGGGTGGCCCGATGGCCGAGACGTACGCCGGCGAGTTCTACTGCGTGAAGTGTCGTGAGAAGCGTGAGACCGAGGGCGAGGTCGTCGTCTCCGAGTCCGGCCGCAAGATGGCGAAGGCCACCTGCCCCGTCTGCGGGACGAAGCTGAACCGGATCCTCGGCAAGGCCTGACCCCGGGCTTCCCAGGGGACCCCAGGGGCACCGTCCACGGACGGTGCCCCTGCGCACGTCCGCTCCCGGCCCCTGTGGACGGCGCCCGACGTGCGCCGCCGGGGCCGTGCCACGCTGTGCCCGCCGCCGGCGTCCGACGCGGCGACCGGACGGGCGAGGAGGCGAGGGTGCGACTGGTCCCCGGGCTGCGGGTGCTGCCCCGCGGCGACGGCGAGGTGCAGGTCGGGACCGACCCCCGCTGGGCCGTCCGCGTCGACGGGCTCGCGCCCGCGGAGGTCGAGGCCCTCCTCGCGCTGAACGAGCACCCGCTGGCCCCCGTGCCGGAGGCGCTCGCCGGCCCGCTCACCGACGCGGGCCTCACGCTGGCCGCCGGCGACACGGCCGGTGCCGCCCCGCCCGCCGAGGCCGCCACCTGGCCGCTGCTGCACGCCGCGCCGCCCGCCCGGGGCGCGGCGGTCGTCGCCGTGATGGGGCTCGGCCCCACCGGCCTGACCGTCGTGCTGGCGCTCGCCGCGGCCGGGGTGGGCACCCTGCTGCTCGACGACGAGCGGCTCGTCACCGCCGCCGACGTCGGCGCGGGCGGCTACCGGTGGACCGACGTCGGGTCGCCGCGCGAGGCGGTCGCGGGGCGGTGCGTCCGCGACGTGGCTCCGACGTGCCTCACCGACACGGCCGAGGAGCCGGACGTGCTCGTCGTCGTCGACCAGGGCGCCACCGACCCCGGTCAGGCGCTCACGCTGCTGGGCAGCGGCGTCCCCCACCTGCCCGTCGTCCTGCGGGAGGCCGACGCCCTCGTCGGGCCGCTCGTCGTCCCCGGCTCCGGCCCGTGCCTGCACTGCCTCGACCTGCACCGGGCCGACGTCGACCCCGCCTGGCCGCGGGTGGCGCTGGCGCTCACGACGCACCGCACCGCCCCGGCCGGCGAGGCCGCTCACCTCGCGGCCGTGGCCGGTGGTCTCGCGGCGGCCGCCGTGCTCACGCTGCTGGACGGCGCGCCCGCCACCGGCGTCTCGTACGAGGTCCCGCTGCCGGACGTCGTGCCCCGGACACGACGATGGGCGGTGCACCCGCACTGCGGGTGCACCGCCCTCGTGGCCGTCCCGGCGGCTGCCGGTCCCTCCTGACGGCGGGTGCCAGCGTCCACCGCGTTCCTCACGCGGTGAGCTGCGCGTTCTTCCGGGGCCGACCGCGGCCCCTCTTCATGGCGACGACCACGCCACCGATGAAGACCTGACCGCCCCAGACACCCCACGGCTCGGCGCGCTCGATGGCGCCGGCGAGGCAGCCCTCCATGAGCGGGCACTCGCGGCACAGGGCCTTGGCCTGCTCGACCTCGGCGGTGCGCTCGGCGAACCAGAGCTCGGGGTCGTTCGACCGGCACGGGATCAGGTCCGCGAAGAGCTGGTCGATCCGGGCGTCGGTGGTCTCGGTGCTGTCGATCCTCGGGGCTGAGGCGCCCTGGTTGGCTGAGTCGAGCAGCGTCGTGAGCCGCACGATGTCCTCCTGATGTCCTGCTGGGGTGGGTGGTGGCAGTTCTCGGACCTGCCCACTTCGCCCCTGCTGTCAGGAGAAAGAAGAAGGCCGCGGGTCCGAGCTCGGACTCCGCGGCCTGCGCGACCTGGTGAGGTCAGACCAAGGATGTCCGGAGATCGAGACGGTCATCAGCGCCCGTGGTGCCCTCGACGCCGACGAGGTGCTTCGGCGTGGCCGGCTGCTGGCCGGCGGCGGACACAGTGCGCCCCTGGAAGAGGGACGCGATGGGCGCGAGACGACGGCGCGACGGCGTCGCGTAGGTCTCGGTCATGAGCAGGATGTTCACAGCGACCCACCTCCCTCCAGGAACGGCGCCGCCTCGGCGGCGCGCACGAATCAGGACGCGAGACACGCTAGACCCGCTGGTCGCGGGGCCACAACCGAATTAACGAAACTCGTGCGGAGTCACCCGCACGGCCCCCGCGACGGCCTCCAGGACGTCCGCGCCGATGGTCGCCAGGCGCTGCTGGCCCATGCCGGGCACCTGCGCCAGCTCCTCGAGCGACGCGGGCCTCCGGCGCGCGATCGCCTGCAGGAGCGACGGCGTCAGGACGCGGGCGGGGGCCACCCCGGTCGCACGCGCGTGCGCGTCGCGCCAGCGGGTCAGCTGCCCCGCCACGCGCTCCGTGGCCCGGGGGTCGTCGTCCGAGGGCACCGCGCGGCGGACCTGCCCCGGCCAGAGGTCGACGAGGAACCGCGACAGCGAGCGCGTCGGGCGCCCGCCGGGGAGGCGGGAGCGCGCGTAGGACAGGTGCAGGTGCTCGCGCGCGCGGGTCACGCCCACGTACAGCAGCCGCCGCTCCTCCGCGACGGCCGCCTCGCCCTCGGCGAGCGACGTCGGCACGAGCCCCTCGGACAGGCCGGTCAGGAAGACGGCGTCCCACTCGAGGCCCTTGGCGGCGTGCAGCGACGCGAGCGTGACGCCCTCGACCGTCGGCGCGTGCTGGGCGGCCGCGCGCTCGTCCAGCTCGGCCACGAGGTCCGCGACCCGTGCCCGCGGGTTCGCCGCAGCCAGCTCGTCGGCCAGGGCGACCAGCGCCTGCATCGCCTCCCACCGCTCGCGGGCCGCCCCCCGGGCCGCCGGCGGCTCGTCCGACCACCCGGCCGACCGCAGGACGTCACGGACCGTCGCCGGCATCGGCTCGTCGGGGTCCGCGGCCCGCGCGCCGCCGCGCAGCAGCACCAGCGCCTCGCGCACGTCCTGGCGCGCGAAGAAGCGCTCGCCGCCCCGCACCTGGTAGCTCACGCCCGCCGACGCGAGCGCCTCCTCGAACGCCTCGGACTGCGCGTTCGTCCGGTAGAGCACCGCGATCTCGCTCGCCCGGACCCCGGACGCCAGCAGGCGGCGCACCGAGGCCACGACGCCGGCCGCCTCGGCCTCGTCGTCGTCGTACGCGGTGAACCGGACGGGCGGGCCGTCGGGGCGCTGCGCCCGCAGCTCGAGCGGGGCGACCGTGCCGCGACCGCGGGCGACCGTGATGACGTCGTTCGCGAGGGCGACGACCTGCGGGGTCGAGCGGTAGTCGCGCACGAGCCGGACGACCTGCGCGCCGGGGTGGGTCCGCGGGAACGTGAGCAGGTGCTGCGGCGTCGCGCCGGCGAACGAGTAGATCGTCTGGCTCGGGTCGCCGACGACGCACAGCTCGTGCCGGCCGCCGAGCCACTGGTCGAGCAGGTACTGCTGCAGCGGGCTCACGTCCTGGTACTCGTCGACGACGAACCAGCGGTACTGCTCGTGCACCTGCTCGGCGACGTCGCGGCGCTCGGCCAGCATCGCCGCGAGCAGCAGCAGGACGTCCTCGAAGTCGATGACGCCGCGCTCGTCCTTGACCTGCTCGTACGCCGTCAGCAGCCGCGCCACCGCCTGGGCGTCGTGCCCGCCCGGGACGGTCCGGTCCACCGCCGCGACCACGCGCTCGTAGTCGTCGGGCACGACGAGGCCGACCTTGGCCCACTCCACCTCGGCGGCCAGGTCGCGCACGCCCGTCCGGTCGGCCGGCAGGCCCACCCGCGTCGCGGCGGCCGCGACGAGCTGCGCCTTGTGCTCGACGAGCCGGGGCGGCGGCCCGCCGACGACCTTGGGCCAGAAGAAGCCGAGCTGCCGCAGCGCGGCCGCGTGGAACGTGCGCGCCTGCACGCCGTGCGCTCCGAGGCCGCGCAGGCGGGTGCGCATCTCCCCCGCGGCGCGCGCCGTGAACGTCACCGCGAGGACGTTGCCCGGCTTGTAGACGCCCGTCGTGATGCCGTACGCGATGCGGTGGGTGATCGCCCGCGTCTTGCCCGTGCCCGCGCCGGCGAGCACGCACACGGGGCCGCGGACCGCGGTCGCGACGGCGCGCTGCTCGGGGTCGAGCGCGGCCAGCAGGTCGTCGGGGGACATCGCCGCACAGTCTCGCAGCCGCGGCCGACACCCCGGGACGCCCGTCCCCAGCGGTCGCCGGCACGCCGGGTGGCGGGGACCACGCGTCGCCAGGGATGCTTCGGGGCAGCCGTGGCGTTGCACCCGACGCACGAGCGCGCCGGTCCGAGCGACCGGCGCCCCCACGACAGACGAGGACGCGATGACCACCCAGCTGCCCGAGCCCGGCACCATCACCATGTACTCCACGACGTGGTGCGGGTACTGCCGGCGCCTGAAGACGCAGCTGGACGCGAAGGGCGTCGCCTACACCGAGGTGGACATCGAGCAGCACCCGGGTGCCGCCGAGCTCGTCGAGCGGCTCAACGGCGGCAACCAGACGGTGCCGACGGTCGTCTTCCCGGACGGCTCGGCCGCGACCAACCCGTCGGCCGCCGAGGTCGTCGCGCGCCTGTCCTGAGCCCCGCCGCGGCGCTCAGTCCTGGCCGAGGCGGCCCCCGAACCAGCCCTCGATGAGCCGCCGCGCGATCGAGCCGCGCCCCGGCAGCCCGATCGCGCCGGACGCGACGCGGGCGGCGAGCTCCTCGCGCGTCACCCACAGCGCCTCGGTCACCTCCTCGCCGTCGGCCACCGCCGGCGCGGAGCGGGCACGCGCGCGGAACCCGAGCATGAGCGAGGCGGGGAACGGCCACGGCTGGCTGGCGACGTACTCGACCGCGACGACCTCGACGCCCGCCTCCTCCTCGACCTCGCGGCGCACCGCCTGCTCGAGCGACTCGCCCGGCTCGACGAAGCCCGCGAGGGTCGAGAACCGGCCCTGCGGCCACGCGGCCGCGTGCCCGAGCAGCAGCCGGTCCGCCTCGTCGACGACCGCCATGATCACCGCGGGGTCGGTGCGCGGGTAGTGCTCGCTCCCCTCGGCCGTGCAGACGCGCGACCACCCCGCCTGCGCCGGACGCGTCGGCGCGCCGCAGCGCGGGCACCGGGGGTGCCGCGCGTGCCAGGTGTGCAGTGCGACGGCGGTGGCGGCGAGCACGAGCTCCGTGTCGTCCAGCGCCGCGAAGACCGACCGCAGGCCCGTCCACCCGCCGACCCGCGACGCGGGAGCGCCGGTGCGGCGCGCGAGCAGCGGCGCGCCCTCGGCGTCCAGCCCCAGGAGCAGCCAGCCCTCGGGCCAGACGGCCGCGTCCGGGGCGCGCCCTGCCGGGCCGGACGGCGCGACGGCGGCGGGCTCGGGGACGTCGTCGGGGTCGGGCAGCCCGCTGACCTCCGCCGGCGTGCGCCACGCCAGCCGCACGG
>NZ_HE978588.1:1850241-1852175 GCF_000312005.1 Cellulomonas massiliensis JC225 | reverse complement strand
ACGCGCCGCCCGCCACGGCGGGGGCGGGTCCGCGCGCGGGTCCCGCGGGGTCCGTCACCAGGTCGCTCACCTCGTCACCGTACGCGGCGCGCCGCGGCCCGGCCCGGCCGCCACCGCCGCCGGACCCGCGGACGACAACCGGACGAATCGGACCGACACGCCGGGGCGCGAGGTTCGGTCCACGCCTCGGGGCCACCTACCCTGGGAGCCGTGGCACGTTCCCCTCTCGCGCTCGCGGCGCTCGCGACGGTCGCCGTCCCCGGGCTCGACGCGTACGACGTGCGGCGGCCGGACCACCCCGGCACCGACTTCGACATCGCGGTGGTCATCGACGCCAACCGCGACCGCTGGGTCGTGCGCGCGCCCGTCCACGCGACCGCCGGCGCGGCGCTCGAGGCCGAGGTTGCGCTGCTCGAAGGCCTGAGCTCGCACGTGGACGCCGGCGACCTGCCGTTCGCGGTGCCGCGCCCGGCCGGGTTCGCCCACCTGCCCGAGGGCGGCCGCGCCGCGGTGCACCCGGAGATCCCCGGGCGTCCCCTGCTCATCGACCTGCTCGGTCCCGGGCCCGGGCTCGCCGCCGCGGTCGGGCGGGCGATCGCCGCGATCCACGAGCTGCCGACGTCGGTCGTCGAGGACGCGGGGCTGCCGGTCTACGACGCCGAGGCCTACCGCGCGCGGCGCCAGGCCGAGGTGGACGAGGCCGCCCGCACCGGCAAGGTGCCCGTGGCGCTGCTGCGCCGCTGGGAGGAGAAGCTCGAGGACGTCGCGATGTGGCGGTTCCGGCCGACCGTCGTGCACGGCGACCTCACGAACGAGCGGCTGCTCGTCGCGGGCCAGGCGGTCAGCGGCATCCTGCACTGGGGCGACGCCAGCGTCGCCGACCCCGCCGACGACCTGTCGTGGCTGCTCGTCGCGGCACCCGCCGACGCGACCGACGCGATCCTCGAGGCGTACCAGCTGCGCCGCACCGAGCTGACGGACCCGCACCTCGTCGACCGCGCGATGCTCGCCGGCGAGCTGGCACTGGTGCGCTGGCTGCTCTACGGCGTCCGGTCCGGCAACGCGGAGGTCGTCGACGACGCGGTGGAGATGCTCGCGGACCTCGAGGAGCACACGCTGCTCGCCGAGCAGCCCGCCGCCGCGATGGCCTGAGGCCGCCGCCTCGACGAGTCCCCGCCGGGTCAGCGACCCTCCGCGGAGCGCAGCAGCGCCACGATCTCGTCCTCGCCGGGCAGCGACGCGGGGTACACGGTGCGCCCGGTGCGGACGTAGCAGAACGCGGCGCGCACCCGCTCGATCGGCACGCCCGCCCACCGGGACCACGCCAGGCGGTACACGGCGAGCTGCACCTCGCGCGCCGCGACCGCCTCGGGGTCGGACGGCTCCGCGCCCGTCTTCCAGTCGACGACGACCACGGCGCCGGGCGCCGGGTCCGGGGCGTCCTCGTCGGGGAACACGGCGTCGATCCGGGAGCGCAGGACGTAGCCGTCCACCGACGTCTCCACGTCGACCTCCACGGCGACGGGCCGGCGGTCCGCCCAGGGGGTCGCGAGGAACGCCTGGCGCAGCTCCGCCTCGTCCTCGTCGGTCTCGATGCCGTCGTCGTCCGCGCCGGGCAGCGCGTCGACGTCCACGAGCGCGGCCGCGCCGAACCAGCCCTCGACCCAGGCGTGGAACCGGGTCCCGAGCCGAGCGTGCCCCGACGGCTCGACCGGCACGGGGCGGCGCAGCCCCAGCGCGAACTCGTCACGGTCCGCGCGCAGCCGCACGAGGGCCGAGGCGGACAGGTGCGCCGGCAGCGGCACCTCGCGCACCGGGACGCGCTCGCGCCGCCGCTCGTCGAGCAGCCGGTCGGCGAGGCGCTCCCAGGACGACGGGCCGCCGGCGGGGGGCGGCGGGAGCAGGGTGCCGTCGAGCTCGTCGGTCGCCTGCCG
>NZ_HE978588.1:1845399-1849586 GCF_000312005.1 Cellulomonas massiliensis JC225 | reverse complement strand
CGGGCCAGGCCGCCTGCACCGTCAGGCCCTCGCGCGGGTTGCCCGCGCCCGGCTCGGGCGGCGCCGCCCAGTCGTCCGTCGCGACGAGGCCGGCCTCGGCCACCTCGGCGAGGAACGGCGAGACCCGGCGGACCGTCTTGCCGTCGCCCCACCACGAGGCGGCCAGGAGCAGCTCCCGCCGCGCACGCGTCACGGCGACGTACGCCAGGCGGCGCTCCTCGTCGACCTGGTGGGCGCCGGCGTCCGCGAGGAACCGCCTGCGCCGCTCCTCGAGGTCCTTGGGGTCCGCCGCGCCGGCGTACGCGAGCTCCGGCAGGTCGTGCCGGTCGCCGCGCAGCGGGTACGGCAGCGTGCCGAGGCCGGTCAGCCACGCCGAGTCGCGAGGGCCGTCCTTGCCGAGCGCCGCCGTGGCGGGCAGCACGCCGTCGACGAGCCCGGCGACCGCGACGACGTCCCACTCCAGCCCCTTCGACGCGTGGATCGTCGAGACCTGCACGGCCCCCGGGTCCGGCTCCGAGACCGGCAGCTCGAGCCCGTCCTCGCGCGCGTCGGCCGCCTCCAGCCAGGACAGGAAGCCTCCGAGCGTCGGCCGCTCCGTGGCCTGCGTGAACTCCACGGCCACGTCCCGGAAGGCGTCGAGGTGCGCGCGCGCCCGCCCGGGCGAGACGCCGGGACGGGAGCCGACCTCGATGTCGAGGCCGAGCAGGCGCTCCGCCTCGGCGACGAGGTCCGGCAGCGGCAGGTAGGCGTGCGCGCGCAGCGCGCGCAGGACGAGGGCGAGGCGCTCGAGCCGGCGACGGGCGTGCTCGCCGAGCAGGCGTCCGGAGCGGCTGGCCCGGCCGGGCGGGGGCAGCGCGTCGAGCGCGTCCACGATGCTGCGCTGGTCGACGACGTCCCGCTCGACGCCGTCCCCGCCGGCGCGCGCCGCGTGGCCCGCCAGGTCGGACGCCCAGTCGCCGAGCGCGTGCAGGTCGGCGGCGCCCAGACGGGTCCGGGCGCCCGTGAGCAGCCGCACGAGCGCGTCGCCCCGCGTGGGGTCGTGGACCACCTGCAGCGTGGAGAGCAGGTCGACCACCTCGGGCGTGGACAGCAGGCCGCCGAGACCGACCACCTCGACGGGGAGGCCCTCGGCCCGCAGCGCCTGCCGCACGGCGGAGAACTGCGAGCGCTTGCGGCACAGGACGGCCGCCGTCGGCGGCGTCGCGGACGAGCGCCAGTGCTGCGCGACGAACCGCGCGACCGCCTGCGCCTCCAGGTCGACGGTGTCGGCGACGACCGCGAGGACCCGGCCCGGTCCGGCGCCCGGGCGGGCGGCGAGCGGCGCGACGGGCGTGCGCTCCTGCGCGCGCAGCGGGGCGGCGATCGCGTTCGCCACGTCGAGGACGGCCTGGTCGTTGCGCCACGACGTCGAGAGCTGGTGCACGTCGGCGGGCCGCCAGCCGGACGGGTCGCGTCCCGCCCCGCCGGCCGGCCCGGCGAGCGTCGGGAAGTCGGTGGGGAACCGCGACAGCCCACCCGCGCTCGCGCCGCGCCAGCCGTAGATCGACTGGTGCGGGTCGCCGACCGCCGTCACGGGGTGGCCGCCGCCGAACAGCGAGCGCAGCAGGGTGAGCTGCGCGAACGACGTGTCCTGGTACTCGTCCAGCAGCACGACGCGGAACCGCTCCCGCTCGGCGGCGCCGACCTCCGGCACGTCGCGCGCGAGCCGCGCCGCCAGCGCCACCTGGTCGCCGAAGTCGATCGCGTCGGAGGCCCGCTTGCGCTCCCGGTAGGCGGCGACGACGTCGAGGACCCGCGCGCGCTCCCCCAGGACGCGCAGCAGCCGGAGCACCTCGGCGTAGGGCTCGCGGGGAGGCGTCCCGGCGGGGGTGGCGCGGATGTCCTCGACGATCCGCTCGATGCCCGTGCGCGCCTGCGCCGGGTCGAGCAGGTGCTCGTCCAGGGCGGCCGACAGCGCGAGCACCGCCTCGACCACGGTGGTCGTGGCGGCGTCGGTGTCCAGGTCCGCGGTCCAGTGCTCGACGACCTCGCTCGCGAGCTGCCACTGCGCGGCCTCCCCGAGCAGCCGGGTCGAGGGGTCGAGGCCGAGCCGCAGCGCGTGGTCGCCCACGAGGGCCGCGGCGTACGAGTGGTACGTCTGGACGTTCGGGCGGGCGAGACCGGCGAGGGCGTCCGCCTCCGTGGCCAGCCGGCCGGGCAGCTCGACCCCCGCCTCGGCGGCGCGGCGCGCGAGCGCGCGCAGGCGCAGGCGGACCCGCTCGCCGAGCTCGCCGGCCGCCTTGCGCGTGAACGTCAGGCCGAGGACCTGGTCGGGCTCCACCAGGCCGTTCGCGATGAGCCACACCACGCGGGCGGCCATCGTCTCCGTCTTGCCCGAGCCGGCCCCCGCCACGACCAGCGCGGGGCTCAGCGGCGACTCGATGACGCGCACCTGCTCCGGCGTCGGCGGGTGCTGGCCGACGAGCTCGGCGATCCGCGTGGCGGAGAGGGCCACCTCGCCGGGCTCCACGCCGGCGCCGGGCTCCAGCTCGAGCCCCGTCACGCCGTCACCTGCCCGCCCTCGTCCCGCACGGGGCACGCGCGCCGCACGGGGCAGCGGTCGCACAGCTCGTTCGCGGTCGCGACGAACGTCGACGCGGCCATGGAGGCCGCGACGTCGTCGACGAGCCGGTGGGCCCACGTCGAGCCGTCGTCGTCGGGGACGAGCGGGTCCTGCCGGCGGACCGCACCGGCCCTGCCGGAGCTGAGGAAGACCAGCTGCGCGCCGGCGCTCGGCTCGCCCGCCGCCACGCCGTCGATCGCACCGGCCTCGACCGCGAGCTGGTACGCACCGAGCTGCGGGTTCGTCTGCGCCTGCGTCGTCGACGGCATCGTCGTGCCCGTCTTGAGGTCGACCACCCGCAGACCGTCGGCCGTGCGCTCGACCCGGTCGACCTGGCCCCGCAGCTCGGCCCGCTCGGTCGTCACCCGGAACGAGCCCTCGACGACCACCGGCTCCCCCGCGCCGGCGAGGTAGGTCGCGAGCCGGTCGACCATCGCCTCGGCCTTGCGGCGCACCGCGCGCGCGGGCCAGCCGTCGCCGAGCCCGAGCTCCCCCCAGCGAGCGTCCAGCGCCTCCCGGAGCTCCGCGGCCGTGCCGCGCGGGTGCTCCTGGGCGATCGCGTGCACCAGCGTGCCGAGGCTCTGCCCGCCGGAGTCGGCCGCGGTCCCGCCCGCGGCCTCGAGCGCCCAGCGCAGCGTGCACCGCTGGGCGGTCTCGAGCCGCGAGGGCGAGACCGGCACCCGCTGGTCCGGGCCCCACAGGGGCGTCACGCTCGTGGGCTCGGCGAGCCCGTACCACTCGTCGGGGTCGGCCCCCTCCACGCCCTCGTGCGCCAGCCGCGCGAGCGTGCGCAGCGCGGCCGGGTCCGGCCGCTCGCCCGCCCCGGCGGCGCGCTCCAGCTCCGCTCGCAGCTCGGCGACCAGGCCCCGCAGGTCGAGCGGCGCGGGGGCGGTGCGGCGGCGGGGGTCGGGCGCGTCCGGCGCGGTCTCCTCGCCGATCGGGTCGACGAGGTCGACGAGCGGGGACGGCTCGTGCTCGGTGTCGGCGACCGCGGTGACGAGCAGGCGCTGCCGGGCGCGTGAGCACGCGACCGCGAACGAGCGCAGCTCGTCGGACAGCACGGCCGCACGGGACGCAGCAGCGCGCGCCGACGGGTCGTCCCCCGCGGCGGCCCGCCCGCCGACGACGTCGACGAGCAGCTGCGCGCCCAGCAGCGAGTCGCGCAGGCGCAGGTCGGGCCAGGTCCCCTCCTGCACGCCGGCGACGACGACGACGCGCCACTCGCGCCCCGCGGCACCCGCGGGCGTGAGCACCTGGACGGCGTCGCGCGCGGCACGGGCGGCGAGCGAGTCGGAGGGCAGGTCCTGGGCCTGCATCCAGTCGACGAACGCCGCCGGGCTGGACCGCGGCATGCGGTCGACGAACGTCTCGGCCGCCCGGAAGAGCGCGAGCACGGCGTCGAGGTCGCGGTCCGCCCGCTCCCCGCCCGCGCCGCCCGCGAGCGCGGCCCGGCGCCACGGCTGGGCGAGCCCCGAGGCGTCCCACAGCGCCCACAGCACCGACTGGGCGTCGGCGCCGGGCGCGCCCGCGGCCCGCCGGCCGGCGTCCAGCACGTCGGCGAGGCGACCCAGCGCGCGGGCGGTCG
>NZ_HE978588.1:1841660-1844766 GCF_000312005.1 Cellulomonas massiliensis JC225 | reverse complement strand
GGTGGTGCGGCCCGTGCCCGGCGCGCCCAGGACGAGCAGCGCCGGCTCGGCCCCGTCCACGACGGCCCGGACCACCCGCGCCTGGTCCTCGTCGAGCGTCACCGGGGCGCCCGGCCCGCTCGTCGGCACGTCCGCGAGCGCCGGACGCACGAGCTGCAGGCGGGTGCCCGCCGCCGCCCCCGGGGTCGCCGGGCCGTCGGCCGACCGGCGCGCGGCGCGGTCGGCGGAGACGGTGGGGGTCACGCCGGACATCCCATCACGCGCCCCCGACAGGTCCGCGACCGCAGGCGCGTCGTGTCAGGGGTGCGGCCAGGGGTTCGGCTCGCACGGCGCGACGGCGAGCGTCTGCTGCTGCATGACGGGTGCGAGCCGGCCGGCCCCCGGGCAGGCCTCGTGCGGGTGGCCGAGCAGGTGGCCGACCTCGTGGTTGACGACGTACTGCCGGTAGCGCGCCCGGTCGGGGAACTCGTCGGTCGCCCGCGCCCACCGCGCGTAGTTGATGACGGCGCGCCCCTCGCGCCCGCAGCTGACCGTCCCCTCGGTCTGCAGCGGCGCGCACAGCCGGTCGACCTCGTCGGGCGAGGCCAGCACCACGCGCAGGTCGGCTCCGCCGTCGACGCGCGCGAACGACAGGCGTCCGTCGGCGCCCCAGCCCCGGGGGTCGTTGAGGGTCCGCATCACCGCCGCGGCGAACGCCCTGCCGTCGACCGGCAGCCCCTGCTCGACCTCGACGCGCACCCGCAGCACCTCGCCCTGCCCGGGGCCGGCGTCCTCGCCCGTGACGACGACGAGGTCGCCCGTCGCCGAGCGCGGCACCTGCGCGGACAGCAGCCCGGCACGCACGTCGTCGGCCGACAGCCCGGGCGGCACGGTCGGCGTGGGGGCGGGCGTGGGAGTGGGCGTGGGGGTGGCCGCGGGCACCGCCGTCGGCGTCGGCACGACGATCGCGAGGGCGTCCGCCTGGGGGGTGCCGAGCGGCCCGTCCGCCGACCGCTGCTCGGCCGCCGGGGGCCAGGGCACCGCCGCGCCGCTGCCGCCGGCCGTCGTCAGGGCCAGCGCGGCACCCGTGACCATCGCGAGGACGACCGCCGGGACCGTCAGGGCCGCGCGCAGGGTGCGCGGGGCGACCCACGGCGCGGGGCTCGCCCCGACCCGCCCGGGCGGCTCGTGCCCGCCGGGCGACCGTGCGCCGTCGTCGGTCCCCATCCGCGACATCCTGGCACCGCGGGCGCCGCGCGTCGCTACCATCGCGCCATGAACCCGTCCGAGGACGCCGGACCGCTGCGGGCCCGCGGGCCCCGGATGGCCCGGGACGAGCGCCGCGCGCAGGTGCTGCGGATCGCCCAGGACCTGTTCTCCACCGAGGGGTACCACCACGTCTCGATGGACGACATCGCGGACCGCGCCGAGGTCAGCAAGCCCGTGCTGTACCGGCACTTCCCCTCGAAGCTCGACCTGTACCTGGCCGTCGTCGACCAGCGCGGCGCCGCGCTCCTGGCGGCGGTCGAGGAGGCCGTGGCACCCGTCCAGAGCGGCCGGGTGCAGCCCGGCGACGGGCGCCAGGTCATCGGCGCCGTGGTGCGCGCGTACATGGAGTTCGTCGAGGCGGCCGGCAGCTCCGCGAGCCTGCTGTTCGAGTCCGACGTGACGCGCGACCAGGACGTGCGCGCCCGCGTCGAGCACGCGTCGAGCGAGGTGGCCCGCCGGATCGCCGGGCTGCTCGCCGACGTCACCGGGCTAGGGGAGGACGAGTGCACGACGCTCGCCGCCGCCCTCATCGCCTTCTCCCAGGGCGCCGCGACGCACCGGATGCGCCAGCCCAGCACGCTGGGGCGCGAGGACGCGGCCGAGCTCATGACCCAGCTGCTCTGGGCCGGGGTGCAGAGCCTGGTCCGGGCCGACTTCCGCTACGGGGACGCATAGGATCGTCGCGTCGGGGCGCAGGCCCCGCGGTGGCCGCCGACGGCGGCCCACCCGGTGGAGGAGGACGAGGAGTGAGCGTGGAAGTCACGATCGGCGTGCAGAACCTGGCGCGGGAGATCGTCCTGGAGAGCGACGAGACGCCCGAGCAGATCGCCGCCGCCGTCTCCGCGGCCCTCTCGGGCCGCCCGGCGCTGGAGCTCACCGACACCCGCGGGCGACGCATCATCGTCCCGACGGCGACGATCGGCTACGTCGAGATCGGCTCCGAGGCCAAGGCCCGCGTCGGCTTCGGCACCCTCTGACGAGGAGCCGCCCGGGGCGGGCTCGCCGGCGTCGCAGGACCCCGGCGGGCCGCCTCAGGCCGTGAGGCCCAGGCGGCTCATCCGCCGCGTGTGCTGCGCGGTGAGCTCGCCGAACACCTTCGCCCCCTCGACGGCCGCCGACCCGTCCCCGGTGGGGGCGGCCGGCGCGTCGGCGTCGGCGGACTGGGCCCGGGCCTGCTGGGCGCGCTGCACGAGCCGCGCGAGGGGCGGCCGCTGCGAGAGCAGGCCCTGGACGACGCTCAGCGCCTCGCCGACGATCCGGCGGCCCCACAGGGCGAGCCGCGACGAGAGCGCCCCGTCCTGCGAGCCCGCGGCGTCGAGCTCGGCGACCGCGAGCTCCGCGTGCGAGGCGTCGTCCAGCACCGCCAGGACGAGCTCGCGCGACTGCGGGTCGAGGGCCTCGGCGGCGAGCCGGCAGAAGTCGTCGGCCACGCCGTAGCCGACGTAGACCTTGAGCAGCCGCTCCCACCAGGTGCTCGGCTGCGTCCGGGCGTCGAACTCGTCGAGCACGTCGTCGTACTGGCGCAGCGCGGTCACGGGGTCCCCGCCCAGCTCCTGCACCCGGGCGAGCACGCGGTCCCGCCGGGACACGGCCTCGGCGGCGAGGCGGCTCAGCTCCAGGCGCTGCTCGAGGGTCGGCGCCAGCGCGGAGTCCGCGGCCATGCGGGCGAACGCGGTGTGCTCCAGCTGGGCGACGAGGGCGAGCAGGTCGATCGCGTCGCGCACCTCGAGCGGGGCCGGTGCGGCGGGGGCGTAGGCCGGACGCGAGGGGGTCGTCATCCGACCGATTCTAGGGCGCCGGCCCGCGCGGCGACGCCCGAACGCGGGTGACCGCGGCGGCGCCGGCGCGCGCTCGCGTG
>NZ_HE978588.1:1839317-1841130 GCF_000312005.1 Cellulomonas massiliensis JC225 | reverse complement strand
GCTCGCGTGGTGCCGCGGCGGCCCGCGGCGCTGACCTGCGGCGGCGCGCTGGCGTCCGTCCCCGGTCACGGCGGCTGCGTCCGGTAGACTCGGGTCCGTACATTCGGTTGCCCGGTCGTCTCGACTACCGACGCGCTGACCCGGACCCGCGTCCGTCGCCCCAGCGCACCCGCCCGCCGCCCACCCCCGGTGCGGCGCGGGCAGATCTTCACGATCGGCTGCCGGCCACCACGTGGTGGGTCAGCGTCGCCCGGGCCCCGGATCCCGGCTGCCTGGAGCGCCTGGTCCACCGCCCGCAGCGAAGGGTCACCCGTGACCACGACCGAGCACGAGCTCGTCGACCAGCTCGACAGCACCCCCACCCCCACCACCGAGGGCGCCGCGTCCGCGCTCGCCACGCCGATGACGCGCTCCCTGCGCAGCACCGCGGCGTCCGTGCAGGCCGTCGACGCGTCGTTCGCCGACTTCGACGTCCGGCCGGAGATCGTCCAGGCGCTCGCCGACGCCGGCATCACGCAGCCGTTCCCCATCCAGGCGATGACGCTCCCCGTCGCGCTGTCCGGCCACGACATCATCGGCCAGGCCAAGACGGGCACCGGCAAGACGCTGGGCTTCGGCGTCCCGCTGCTCAACCGCGTCGTCGCCCCCGGCGAGGACGGGTACGACCGGCTGCCCGCTCCGGGCAAGCCGCAGGCCCTCGTCGTCGTCCCGACGCGCGAGCTGGCGGTGCAGGTCGCGGGCGACCTCGCGACCGCCTCCTCGCGCCGCACCGTCCGCGTCGTGCAGGTCTACGGCGGGCGCGCGTACGAGCCGCAGATCGAGGCGCTGCAGCAGGGCGTCGACGTCGTCGTCGGCACGCCGGGCCGCATGATCGACATGCTCAAGCAGCGCCACCTCGACCTCTCGCACGTCCGGACGGTCGTGCTGGACGAGGCGGACGAGATGCTCGACCTCGGCTTCCTGCCCGACGTCGAGACGCTGCTCGCGGCGACGCCGGCGAGCCGCCACACGATGCTGTTCTCGGCGACCATGCCGGGCGCGGTCGTCGCGATGGCCCGTCGCTACATGACGCAGCCGACGCACATCCGCGCCTCCGCGCCGGACGACGACGGCCAGACGGTCAAGAACATCAAGCAGGTCGTCTACCGCGCGCACGCGCTGGACAAGGTCGAGCTGCTGGCCCGCATGCTGCAGGCCCGCGGGCGCGGCCTGACGATCGTCTTCGCGCGCACCAAGCGCACGGCCGCGAAGGTCGCGGACGAGCTCGTCGAGCGCGGCTTCGCGGCCGGAGCGATCCACGGCGACCTCGGGCAGGGCGCGCGCGAGCAGGCGCTGCGCGCGTTCCGCCACGGCAAGGTCGACGTGCTCGTCGCGACCGACGTCGCCGCCCGCGGCATCGACGTCGAGGACGTCACGCACGTCGTCAACTACCAGTGCCCCGAGGACGAGAAGACCTACCTGCACCGCACCGGCCGCACCGGCCGCGCGGGCAACAAGGGCACCGCGGTGACGTTCGTCGACTGGGACGACATGCCCCGCTGGACGCTCATCGACAAGGCGCTGGGCCTCGGCATCCCCGAGCCGGTCGAGACGTACTCCAGCTCGCCGCACATCCTCACCGACCTCGACATCCCCGAGGGCGTCAAGGGCCGCCTGCCGAAGTCGCAGCAGACGCGCGCCGGCCTCGCCGCCGAGGCGATCGAGGACCTGGGCGAGACGGGCAAGCGCACGAGCCGGTCCGGCGACCGCCCGGCGGCGCGCCCCGCGCGCGAGGAGCGCGCCCCCGAGGGCGAGCGGTCCGGCGACGGCCGGC
>NZ_HE978588.1:1833676-1838839 GCF_000312005.1 Cellulomonas massiliensis JC225 | reverse complement strand
CGGCGACGCGTCCCCGCAGGCGGGCGCCGAGGGCACGGCGAGCACGAGCACCCAGGCGGCCGACGCCACGGGCGCGGCAGGGGCCGAGGGGGACGGCGCCCGACGCCGCTCGCGCAGCCGCCGCCGCACGCGCGGCGGGCGACCCGTCGAGGGCGGTCAGACCGCCGCGGAGTGACCACCGGCAGACGCAGGGCCGCGCTCGGACGAGCGCGGCCCTGCGTGCGTCCGGGCGGGTGACGGCCGGCCCGCGCCCGGTCAGGCGTTCTGGGCGAAGGCGATGACGGCGTCGGCGACGAGCTGCACGGCGATCGCCGCGAGCAGCAGGCCCGCGATGCGCGTGACCAGCAGCGTGCCGGAGTCGCGCAGCAGGCGGTGCACGACGTTCGCGAACCGCATCGACAGGTAGAGCGTCACGTGCACGAGCACGACGCCGAGGGCGATCGCCACCCAGTCGGCGGCGGTGCCGTCCGCCGACTTCACGAAGACCATGGTCGCCACGATCGCGCCGGGCCCGGCGAGCAGCGGCGTGCCGAGCGGGACGAGGGCGACGTTCACCTTGTCGTGGCTCGCGGGGTCCGGCTCGTCGGACTTGCCGGTCAGCAGCTCCATCGCGATGAGCAGCAGCAGCAGACCCCCGGACGCCTGCAGCGCCTCCAGCGAGATGTGCAGGTAGTCGAGCAGCGACTGGCCGAACAGCGCGAACGAGACGATGACGCCGAACGCGACGAGGATCGCCTGGCGGGCCGCGCGGTTGCGCTGGCGGCGCGTCATGGTGCTCGTCAGGCCCAGGAAGATCGGGACGGTGCCCGGCGGGTCCATGATCACGAACAGCGTGATGAACACCGACAGCAGCAGGTGCCAGTCCAGGAACCCGCTCACGGTCGCAGCACCTCGGTCGTCCCCATCTCCTCGATCGCGGCGAGCGCCGCGGGGTCGGTCAGATTCTCCCCGAGCCGGTTGACCTTGCCGGCCCCGTGGTAGTCGCTCGAGCCCGTGACCAGCAGCCCGAGCCGCCGCGCGATGGCGGTGAGGCGCTCCACCTGCCGCGGCGAGTGGTCCCGGTGGTGCACCTCGACACCCGCGAGACCCGCGGCCGCCAGCTCGTCGAACACGGCGTCGGGGACGATCCGCCCGCGCGCGTCCGCGCCGGGGTGGGCGAAGACGGGCACGCCCCCGGCGGCGCGGATCGCCCGGACGGCCGTCGCGCCGTCGGGCGCGTAGTGCGGCACGTGGTAGCGGCCGTCGCTGTGCAGCAGGCGGGCGAACGCCTCGTCCCGGTCGACGACGAGCCCCCGGGCGACGAGGGCGTCGGCGATGTGCGGGCGTCCGACGACGACGTCGCCGCCGACCTGCTCGAGCACGTCGTCCCAGGTGACCGGCAGGTCGCGGCCGATCCGCTCGACCATCTGGCGGGCCCGGCCCACCCGGGCGTCGCGCACCCGGCCGAGCTCCTCGGCCAGCGCCGGGTGCTCCGGGTCCTGCAGGTAGCTGAGCAGGTGGATGCTCGTGCCCTGCGCGCGCGCCGAGACCTCGGTGCCCCGGACCAGCGCGACGCCGAGCTCGACCGCCGCCTGCGCCGCCTCCGCCCACCCGGCGGTCGTGTCGTGGTCGGTGAGCGCGACGACGTCCAGCCCCGCCTCCCGCGCGGCGGCCACCACCTGCGCCGGCGACTGCGTCCCGTCGGACGCGGTCGAGTGGGTGTGGAGGTCGATGCGCACGGCCCCAAACCTACTGGTCAGTACACCGGGCCCCGAACGCGGTGCTCCCGCTCCGGGGCGCGCGCCGGGTCCCGCCGCGGTGACGCCCGCCCGGGCGAATCGCCACGATCCGGGCGGCCCGGGACGTTCTCCTCGGGTACCGTCGTCCACCGGGCAGGGTGTCGAGCGTCGAAGGAGGCCCACGTGCGGATGGCGACCAGGCGGTGGCCGGCGGTGACGGCGGCGGCGGCCGTGGTGCTGCTCGCCGCGTGCACCGGCCCCGACGCCACCCCCGCCGCGTCGAGCCCCGCGGCCACGCGGTCCGCCGCCCCGAGCGCCACGCCGACGCCCACGCCGACCCCGACCGGCGGGGTGCAGGACCAGTCGGACGAGGCCCTGGGCATCGTGTTCGAGGACGTGCCCGAGCTCACCGGCGACGAGGCCGACGTCTGGAACTGGATCGCCACGTACGAGAAGGAGTACTGGCGGACCATGACGACGAACGAGGTCAGCCCCGCGTTCTCCGCGATCGGGTCCGCCGCCGTGCGGCAGTCGATGGAGCGGGTCGCCGAGGGCAACGCGAAGATCGACGCGAAGATCGGCGGCACCTTCCACGTGGAGGTCGGCGGCGTCACGGTCGACGGCGACACCGCCACGGGCGTGAGCTGCGACGACTTCGCCGACGCGACGTTCGAGGACGAGAACGGCACGTACACGCCCGAGGAGGCCGGCTTCGACGAGCCGCGCCGCAAGTCGTTCACCCTCGTGCGCGGGGCCAGCGAGGGCATCTGGAAGGTGGAGACGGTGAAGCGGGAGGGGACGTGCTGACGCGCTGGCGACGGACGGTCGCGGCCGCGGGCCTCGCCGGGGTCCTCGTCGCCGCGGGGGCGACCATGGCCTCCGCCGACGGGCCGGGCTTCCAGGAGGACGACGGCACGACGACGAACGAGACCACCCCCGACTCCGGGGGCGGATCGATCTCGGTGGCCGTCAAGGTGACCACGACGAGCACGACGGCGAGCGGCTCGACGCACACGGTCAGCGTCGCGCGCCGGGTCCAGCCGCTGTGCTGGTACCTGCGCGGCAAGACGGGCTACGAGTACTACGAGTACTGGAAGCCGGGCGGCGAGGCGCGCGAGTCGGACACGCTCGACGACTTCGCGTACCAGAACCTGCTCAACCCGGACTACGAGAAGTACAAGGACGACAAGGAGGGCCGCTGGTACGAGCCCTTCTGCGGCATCGACACGCCTGCCGACTTCGCGCGGCAGTACTACCTGTCGCACACCGGGATCTTCGTCGAGGCCGGCGACCCGCCGCCGACGGCCGAGGTCGAGGTCGACGTGCGTGAGCTCGCCGAGATCGCCTACGACGCGATGGAGCTGCCCGAGGGCACGCTGACGTGGAACCCGAAGCTCTCCGGCACCGGCGCGGCCGTGGTCAACACCGGCACGTGGGTCTGGGTCGAGGACGCCGCCGAGACGGCGACCGTCCGGGCCGAGGTCGGCGACACATGGGCCGAGGTGAGCGCGCACGTCACGACGCTGCGGGTCTCGTCGCCGGACCTGCCGGTGGACGAGTGCTCGAGCGGCGAGGGCGGGCCGAAGCCCACGGCCGGGCACGCGGCGTGCATCGCGTTCCCGCGCTCGACGGCGCGGCTCGGCTCCGGCTCGGGCGGCGGCCTGCCGACGGCCACGATCACCGCGACGGCCACGTGGGCGGCGTCCTGGACGTCGTCGGAGGGCGGCGGTGCGCAGGACCTCGGCACGCAGCCCGGGCCGCCCGCGTCGGGCGAGGTGCCGGTCGCCGAGGTCCAGTCGATCGTCGAGGGCTGACCGGGTTCGTCCCGGCGGCGCGACCGGGTGGACACTGGGCGGATGAGCGACCAGCCCGAGACCGCGTCCGACCAGCCCCTCGACGAGCGCAACAGCAACCGCTCGCAGCGCCCCGACTCGGCGACGTTCCTCGACTTCGTCACGTCGGGCTGGGGCCCGCGGGCGGCGTCGGGTGCGACGCGCTCCCCTGCGGCGGACCACACGGCCGCGCGCCGCAGCGCCCTGTCGGCGCGGCTGCCCGGCCAGCGGCTCGTCGTCCCCGCCGGCACCTACAAGGTGCGCTCCAACGACACCGACTACCGGTTCCGCCCACACTCGGCGTTCACGCACCTCACCGGCCTCGGGGGCGAGCAGGAGCCTGACGCCGTGCTCGTCCTGCACCCCGTCGAGGACGGCACGGGCGACGACGGCTCCGCGCACCGCGCCGTGCTGTACCTGCGGCCCCTCGCGGGCCGCGACTCGGCCGAGTTCTTCTCCGACTCGCGCTACGGCGAGTTCTGGGTCGGGGCCCGCCCGACGCTCGAGGACGTGGAGACCGTCACGGGCATCCGCACGGCGCACCTGGACGACCTGCGCGACGCGCTCGCGAAGGACGCCGGCCCGGACGGCGTGCAGGTCGCCGTGGTGCCCGGCGTCGACGAGGCCGTCGAGGCCGTCGTCGCGGAGATCCGCGCGAGCGAGGAGGCCGGCGAGCGCGACGAGACGCTCGCGGAGGCGCTCTCGGAGCTGCGGCTCGTCAAGGACGCGTACGAGGTGCAGGAGCTGCGCCACGCGGTCGCCGTGACGATCGAGGGTTTCGAGAAGGTCGTGCGCCGGATGCCCGAGGCGGTCGCGCACCGCCGGGGCGAGCGGGTCGTGGAGGGGACGTTCGTCGGCCACGCCCGCCAGGAGGGCAACGCGGTCGGCTACGAGACGATCGCGGCCGCCGGCGAGCACGCCACCACGCTGCACTGGATCGACAACGACGGCGCCGTGCGGCCGGGCGAGCTGCTCCTGCTCGACGCCGGCGTCGAGGTCGACTCGCTCTACACCGCCGACGTGACCCGCACCCTCCCCGTGGACGGCACGTTCACCGAGGCCCAGCGGCGCGTCTACCAGGCGGTGCTCGACGCCGCCGACGCCGCGTTCGAGGCCGCCGTGCCCGGCGCGCGCTTCCGCGACGTGCACGCGGCCGCGATGCGGGTCATCGCGCAGCGGCTCGAGGAGTGGGGGCTGCTGCCCGTGCCGGCCGAGGTCGCCCTGCAGCGCGACCAGCAGCAGCACCGTCGCTGGATGGTGCACGGGACGAGCCACCACCTCGGCCTGGACGTGCACGACTGCGCGCAGGCGCGCGCCGAGATGTACCTCGACGGCGTGCTGGAGCCCGGCATGGTGTTCACGATCGAGCCGGGGCTCTACTTCAAGTCCGACGACGAGCTGGTGCCGCCGGAGCTGCGCGGCATCGGCGTCCGCATCGAGGACGACGTCCTCGTCACCGCGGACGGCAACGAGAACCTCAGCGCCGCCCTGCCGCGCGACCCCGACGCGGTCGAGGCGTGGATGGCGGCCCTGCGCGGCTGACGACGAGCGCTGCGCCCGCCGGTCCGCTCAGGCCGGCGGGCGCGGCTCGTCGCCGGTCACGCGGTCGTGCG
>NZ_HE978588.1:1798704-1833315 GCF_000312005.1 Cellulomonas massiliensis JC225 | reverse complement strand
CCGGCGGTGCGTCCTGCGGCGGGGCGAACGGCTGCGCCGGCGGCGCGGCGGAGGGCTGCGCCTGCGGCGCGGCGGGTGCCCCGGGCGCGACGTCCTGCGGGCGGGCCGGCCAGCCCGACTGCACGCCGCCGATCTCCTGCAGGAGCGCGCGCGCCTGGTGGGCCTTCTCCGGCAGGCACAGGATCGCGTAGGACGAGGCGACGATCTGGCTCGCGGACGTGAAGTCCCGCCGCCCACGGCTCAGCGAGTACACGATCACCGAGAACAGCAGGCCGAACGCCCCGCCGATGAGGATCGCCGGCAGGAACGGGCTGGGCGACCCGGGCGTCGAGAACAGGCTCAGCAGGAGCCCGACGAACAGCCCGAACCACGCGCCGGACATGAACCCGCTCAGGGCCGCGCGCGGGTAGGAGAGCCGGCCCGTCACGCGCTCGACCATGCGCAGGTCGGTGCCCACGATGGTCACCATGAGGATCGGGAAGCCCTTGTCGGCCAGCAGGTCGACGGCCTTCTGCGCCTCGAGGTAGGTGCCGTACGCGGCGACGGTCTCGCCCTGCGGCAGCGTGGGGGTGCGCGGGATGCGTTGCTGGCCGGAGAGGGACATGCCTCGATCCTCCCTCACGGGGCTGGACGTGGCCAGGGAGTGCGCCGTGACGTGCGGCGACGAGCGTCGCGTCGCGACGACGCCCCTGCGCCTGCCGCGTAGGCTGACCGCCGTGAGCAGCGTCGGGACCCGGGTGTTCGTCGCGCGCCTCGCCGGGACGACCGTCTTCGACCCCCTGGGCGACGAGGTCGGGCGGGTGCGTGACGTCGTCGTGCTGCAGCGCCCCACCGGCGCGCCCCGCGCGGTCGGCCTCGTCGTCGAGGTCCCGGGGCGGCGGCGCGTGTTCGTGCCGCTCACGCGCGTCACCGCGATCGACGCCGGCCAGGTCATCTCGACGGGCCTCGTCAACATGCGGCGCTTCGAGCAGCGGGCGTCGGAGACGCTCGTCGTCGGCGAGCTGCTCGACCGCAACGTCGACCTGCTCGACGGCTCGGGCCCGGGGACCGTGCAGGACGTGGCGATCGAGCGCCAGCGCAACGGCGACTGGCTGGTCTCGAAGCTGTTCGTCCGGCGGGGCACGCACCGGCCCGGGATCCTGCGGCGCCGTGGCGAGTCCGTGCTCGTGGACGTCTCCGAGGTGACCGGCCTGGCCGCCACCTCGACGCAGCAGGGCGCGGAGCTGCTGCTCGCGCAGTACGAGGACCTCAAGGCGGCCGACCTCGCCGACGTGCTGCACGACATGGGGACGACCCGGCGCCTGGAGGTCGCGTCCGCCCTCGACAACGACCGCCTGGCCGACGTGCTCGAGGAGCTGCCCGAGGACGACCAGGTGGCGATCCTCGAGGGCCTGGAGCTGGACCGCGCGGCTGACGTGCTCGAGGCGATGCAGCCCGACGACGCCGCCGACCTGCTCGGCGAGCTGCCCGACGAGAAGGCCGCCGAGCTCCTCGAGCTGATGGAGCCGGAGGAGGCGAAGGACGTCCGCCGCTTGCTGGCCTACGAGGACAACACCGCGGGCGGGCTCATGACGACCGAGCCGGTGATCCTCGGCCCCGAGACGACGATCGCGGCCGCGCTGGCGCACGTGCGACGGCAGGACCTGACGCCGGCGCTGGCGTCCATGGTCTTCGTCGCCCGGCCGCCGCTGGAGACCCCGACCGGACGATTCATCGGCGTCGTCCACCTGCAGCGGCTGCTGCGCGAGCCGCCGCACGACTCGATCGGCGGCATCGTCGACACCGACATCGAGCCGCTGCCCGTCGACGCTCCGCTCATGCGCGTCTCGCGCGAGCTCGCGACGTACAACCTCCTGGCGCTGCCCGTGGTGGACGCGGAGCGGCGCCTGCTCGGTGCGGTCTCGGTCGACGACGTGCTGGACCACCTGCTGCCCGAGGACTGGCGCGAGACCGACGACGAGCACGAGGTCGGCGACGGCCTGGGCCGGCCGACGGGGGTCGGTCGTGTCTGACCGCCTCGACCAGCCGCTGTCGGGGCGGCGCGGGTTCGGGCGCGCGCGCGGCGACTCCGACCGTCAGGGCCGGTGGTCGGAGTCGATCGCCCGGTTCCTCGGCACGCCCCGGTTCATCCTGTGGCTCACGGTCTTCTGCATCGTCTGGCTCGTGTGGAACTCCTGGGGGCCCGCGAGCCTGCGGTTCGACCAGGCCGACAACGGGTTCACCGTCCTCACCCTGATGCTGTCGCTGCAGGCCTCGTACGCCGCTCCCCTGATCCTGCTCGCGCAGAACCGGCAGGCCGACCGCGACCGTGTGCAGGCGGAGCAGGACCGCCAGCGCGCCGAGCGGAACCTCGCGGACACCGAGTTCCTCGCCCGGGAGATGGCGTCGCTGCGGATCGCGATGTCCGAGGTCGCCACCCGCGACTTCGTCCGCTCCGAGCTGCGCAACCTCCTCGAGGAGCTGCAGGCGGAGGACGACGAGGAGCGCTCGCGCCGCCGCCGCGCCGACGACCCCGCCTGACCCCTGGTCGGGCTGCCGGCAGGCGTCACGGGCCGGACGGCCCACCGGGAGCACCGGTGCGGCGACCTACGATGGCGGGATGCCGACGACCACCGACGACGCCCTCGCCCAGGCCGTGCGCACCGCTCTCGCGGGCGTGCAGGACCCGGAGATCCGGCGGCCCATCACCGAGCTCGGCATGGTCCGCTCGGTGGTCGCCGACGACGCCGGCACCGTCACCGTCGGCATCGACCTGACCACCCCGGGCTGCCCCCTCAAGGACACGCTCACGCGCGACGTCACCGCCGCCGCGCGGGCGGTCGACGGCGTCGCCGACGTGGTCGTCGACCTCGGCGTGATGACCGCCGAGCAGCGGGCCGACCTGCGCCGGCAGCTGCGCGGCACCGACGCCGAGCCCGTCATCCCGTTCGCGCAGCCGACGTCGCTCACCAAGGTGATCGCCGTCGCCTCCGGCAAGGGCGGGGTCGGCAAGTCGTCGGTCACGGCCAACCTCGCGGCGGCGCTCGCCGCGCAGGGCCAGCGCGTCGGCGTCGTCGACGCGGACATCTACGGGTTCTCGATCCCGAGGATGCTCGGCACGACGCGGCCGCCGACGAAGGTCGACGACATGCTGCTGCCCCCGGTCGCGCACGACGTGAAGGTCGTCTCGATCGGGATGTTCGTGCCGCCGGGCCAGCCCGTCGTGTGGCGCGGGCCGATGCTGCACCGCGCGCTGCAGCAGTTCCTGGCCGACGTGTTCTGGGGCGACCTCGACGTGCTGCTGCTCGACCTGCCGCCCGGGACGGGCGACATCGCCATCTCGGTGGCGCAGCTGCTCCCCGGCTCGCAGATCCTCGTCGTCACCACGCCGCAGGACGCCGCCGCCGAGGTGGCCGAGCGCGCCGGCGCCGTGGCCGTGCAGACGCGGCAGCGCATCGTCGGCGTGCTCGAGAACATGTCCTGGCTCGAGCAGCCCGACGGCTCGCGCCTGGAGGTGTTCGGGTCCGGCGGCGGTCAGCGCGTGGCGGACAACCTCACGCGCCTGACGGGGGCGCCCGTGCCGCTGCTGGCCCAGGTCCCGCTCGACGTGCGGCTGCGCGAGGCGGGGGACGGCGGCGCGCCGGTCGTGCTCACCGACCCCGGGTCTCCCGCGGCCGTGGCGCTGCACGAGGTCGCGCGCGGCCTCGCCGCGCAGCCGCGCGGGCTCGCGGGCCGGCCGCTCGGGCTCTCCGTCGCGCAGCGCTGAGGATCCGTCGCGCAGCGCTGAGGATCCGTCGCGCAGCGCTGAGGATCCGTCGCGCGGCGCTGAGGATCCGTCGCTCAGGGCTGACCGGCACGCACCGCGGAGCGCCGACCGGCCGCCGGCCGGTCAGAGGTCGTACTCGACCACGACCGGGGCGTGGTCCGAGAAGCGCGCGTCGTAGGTCGGCGCCCTGTCGACGGTGGCGCTGACGGCGGCGTCCGCGAGCTCGTCGGTCGCCAGCTGGTAGTCGATGCGCCACCCGGCGTCGTTGTCGAACGCCTTGCCCCGCCACGACCACCACGTGAACGGCCCGGGCCCCTCGCCGCCCAGCTCCCGGCCGAGGTCGTGCCAGCCGAGCCCGTCGAGCCACCGGTCCAGGTAGGCGCGCTCCTCGGGCAGGAAGCCGGCGTTCTTGACGTTGCCCTTCCAGTTGCGGATGTCGACCTCGCGGTGGGCGATGTTCACGTCGCCGGCGACGACCGCGAGCCCGCCCGCGTCGCGCAGCTTCGTGAGCCGGCGCGTGACGTGCTCGAGGAACGCGAGCTTCGCGTCGAGCGACGGCTCGCCCGCGGTCGCCGAGTGGATGTACGTGGAGACCACGGTGAGCGTGCGCGCGGGCGCGCCGTCGTGCCCGGCGATCTCCAGGTCGGCCTCCACCCAGCGGCCGCGGTCGCCCGTCACCCCCGTCCCGAGGCCGACGCGGACGGCGCGCATCGGCAGCCGGGAGGCGATCGCGACGCCGGCGCGGCCGGCCGCCTCGCTCGCCTCGTGCGCCAGGTCCCAGCCGTCGCCGGCGAGGTGGTCCGCGAGGATCTCGTCGCTCGCACGGACCTCCTGGAGCAGCAGGACGTCGGGCTTGCGGGTGGCCAGCCACTCCCCCATGCCTCGGCGGAAGGCGGCACGGATGCCGTTGACGTTGACGCTCGCGACGGTCAGCACCCCGCCATCCAACACGGCGCCGCCGACACGGCCGAATCGCCTGCTCGTGGCCGTCGCCGGGATCGGCACGAGGCCTGCACGCGACCCCCGCAGGTGACGGCTCCCCGCGCCGGCGGGCTCCCCTAGCGTGACCGCGTGCCCGCTCGCCGCCGCGCCCCCCTGCTCCTCGTCGCCGTGCTGCTCGTCCCCGTCGGGCTGCTCGTCAGCCGCGGCGGCCTCCTGCCGGCGGAGCTCGCCGACGGTCTCGGCGCGGCCCTCTACGCCGCGCTCGTCGTCGTGCTCGTCCTGCTGGCCGCCCCCCGCACCCGGCCGTGGGTCGCGGCAGCTGTCGCGCTCGGGGCGTGCGTCGCCGTGGAGCTCCTCCAGCTCACGCCGCTGCCGGGGCGGGCGGCGCAGGCCGTCCCGGCCGCCCGGCTGGTGCTGGGCTCCGGCTACGCGACCGGCGACCTCCTCTGGTACGCCGCCGGTGCGGGGGTCGCCGCACTCGTGGACGCGCGGGTCCGGCGGAGCCGCGCCGTCGCCTGACGCCACGACCGGCACGACCCGGGACCCGGCGGCAGACTGGCGACGTGGCGGACCTGTCCTGGGTCGGGGCGCCCGGCTACGAGATCGGGCGGGAGATCCTGCAGCGGGGCGTCGCCGCGATCGCGGCGGTCGCCTTCTGGTCCACGCTGCGTCAGTTCCCCGCGCTGCTCGGCGAGCACGGCCTGCTGCCGGTCCCCCGGCTCCTCGCCACGGTCGGGCCGCGCGGGCCGTCGCTGTTCCGGTGGGGGTACACCGACCGACGGCTGCGGGTCCTCGCCCTCACCGGGGTCGCCGTCTCGGCGCTGCTCGTCGTGGGCGTCCCCCAGGCCGGGCCCCCGTGGCTGCCGCTGCTCGCCTTCGTGCTGCTGTACGTGCTCTACCTGTCCGTCGTGCACGTCGGCCAGACGTTCTACGGGTTCGGCTGGGAGATGCTGCTGTGCGAGGCGCTCCTCACGGTGTCCCTGCTGGGCTCCACCGACCAGCCGGCGTCGTGGGCCGCGCTCGTCCTGGTCTGGTGGCTCGTGATCCGGCTGGAGCTGGGCGCCGGGCTCATCAAGATCCGCGGCGGGCCGGAGTGGCGGGACCTGACCGCCCTCATGTACCACCACGAGACGCAGCCGATGCCCGGGCCGCTGAGCCGCCAGGCGCACCTGCTGCCGGCGTGGTTCCACCGCGTCGAGGTGGTCGGCAACCACGTCACGCAGCTCGCGCTGCCCGTCCTGCTCCTCGTCCCCGGCCCGGTGGCGTCGGTCGCGGCCGCCGTCATGGTCGTCACGCAGCTGTGGCTCGTCGTCACCGGCAACTTCGCCTGGCTGAACTGGCTCGCGATCGTGCTCGCCGCGTCGGCGATCACGGACGCGGCGTGGGCCACCGTGCTCCCGGCCCTCGGGCCGGACGCCGCGGACCCGGCGCCCATGCCCGTGGCGTGGGCGGTCGTCACGCTGGTCGGCGCCGCGCTGGTGCTCGGTGCGTCCTGGCCCGCCCTCCGGAACCTGTTCTCCCGTCACCAGCTCATGAACGCGGCCTTCAACCCGTGGATGGTGGCGAACGCGTACGGGGCGTTCGGCACGGTCACGAAGCGGCGCGTCGAGATCGTGGTGGAGGGCACCGAGGCGGCGGACCCGGCGGACGACGACTGGCGCGCCTACGAGTTCCCCGGCAAGCCCGGCGACCCCCGCCGGGTGCCCCGGCAGTGGGCGCCGTACCACCTGCGCCTGGACTGGATGATGTGGTTCCTGCCCCTGGGCCGGATCTCAGCGCCGTGGTTCCACGCCTTCCTCGGCGCACTGCTGCGGGCGGACCCGGCGGTCCTGCGCCTGCTGCGGCACGACCCGTTCGAGGGCCGTCCGCCGCGGTGGGTCCGGGCACAGGCGTACCGGTACCGCTTCGCCACCCGTGCGGAGCGGCGCCGCGACGGGCTGGTGTGGGAGCGGACGCTGCAGGGCACCGTCGTCGGTCCCGTCCGCCTGCGGTGAGCTCAGCCGGCCACGGCCGCCGCGATGACCCGCGCCAGCTCCGCCGGGCGACTGAACATCGGCCAGTGCCCCGTCGGCAGGTCGACGTAGGTGACGTCGGCGAGGTCCCCGAGCTCGGTGTGCAGCGGCGGGCCGTGGTGCGCGATCGTCCGCAGCACCTCCGAGGAGATGCTCGTGCACACCACCGTCGCCGGGACGGACAGCCGGCGGGGGTCGCTCACGTGCACCGGGCCGTGCGCCACCAGAGCGGGCACGGGCACCGCGCGCTCCCGGAACACCGCGAGCGCGGCGTCGTCGAGGTCCACGAGGCTGGACGCCTCCACCTCCGACCACGGCGGCAGCGGCACGTCGCCGTCGCCCGGCGCGAGCACCGCCCCGTCCTCCAGCGGGCCCGAGTCGACGTACACGACACGGGCCACGCGCTCCGGGCGCCGGTCGACGACCTCGCCCACGACGGCGCCGCCGCCCGAGTGGCCGACCAGCAGCACCGGCCCGTCGAGCTCGTCGAGGAGGGCCACGACCGCCCCGACCTGCTGCTCACGGGTCACGCCGTCGCGCGGGTCGCCGGGCGCCTGCCCCGGCAGCGTCACCGGGCGCGGGTCGAAGCCCGCGTCGCGCAGCGCGTCCGCGACGGCGTCCCAGGCCCACGCGCCCAGCCAGAACCCCGGCACCAGCACCACCGGGGTCGCCGCCGCGACGGCCCGCGGCGCCGACGCCGTCTCGTGGGCGCCGCCGGCGCCCGTGCCCACCTGCTCCTCGTCCATGCGCCGAGCGTCCCAGCAGCCACCGACACGGGCGCCGCGCCCGTGACGACGAGGCCCCCGGCGCGCGCCGGCGCCGGGGGCCTCGTCCGTCCGCTCAGCCGGCGAGGCGCTCGGCGGTGTCGACCACGTTGCTGAGCAGCATCGCCCGGGTCATCGGCCCGACCCCGCCGGGGTTCGGCGAGACCCATGCGGCGACCTCCCGGACACCCGGGTCCACGTCGCCCACGACCCGGCTCTTGCCCGTCTCCGGGTCGGTCGCCCGGGACACTCCGACGTCGACCACGACCGCGCCGGGCTTGACCATGTCGGCCGTGATGATGCCGGGCACCCCGGCCGCAGCGACGACGACGTCGGCCGCACGGGTGTGCGTCGCGAGGTCGGCGGTGCCGGTGTGCGTCAGCGTGACGGTCGCGTTGATCGCCCGCTGCGTGAGGAGCAGCCCGATGGAGCGCCCGACGGTCACCCCGCGGCCGACGACCACGACCTCCTTGCCGCGCAGGTCCACGTCGTGGCGCAGCAGCAGGTCGATGATGCCGCGCGGCGTGCAGGGCAGCGGCGTGGCGACCTGCTCGTTCACGCGCAGGACGAGCCGCCCGAGGTTCGTCGGGTGCAGCCCGTCGGCGTCCTTGTCGGGGTCGATCAGCTCGAGGACCCGGTTGGTGTCCACGCCCTTCGGCAGCGGGAGCTGGACGATGAAGCCGGTGCACGCCGGGTTCTCGTTGAGCCGCCGCACGGCCGCCTCGACGTCCTCCTGCGTGGCGTCGCCCGGCAGCTCCTCCTGGATGGAGGCGATGCCGACCTCGGCGCAGTCCCGGTGCTTGCCCGCGACGTACCACCGCGAGCCGGGGTCGTCGCCGACGAGCAGCGTGCCGAGGCCCGGCACGACGCCCCGGGCCGCGAGCGCGGAGACCCGCTCCCGCAGCTCGTCCTTGATCCGGGCGGCCGTGGTCGTCCCGTCGAGGATCCGCGCCGTCATCAGTACTGCTTCAGGTGCGGGTACAGCGGGAACGCGCCAGTCAGCTTCTCGACGCGGGCACGCAGGGCCGCGACGTCCGTGCCCTCGCCGCCGACGAGCGCGGTCGCGATGATGTCCGCCACCTCGGTGAACTCGGCGTCGCCGAAGCCGCGGGTCGCCAGCGCGGGCGTGCCGATGCGCAGGCCCGAGGTCACCATCGGCGGCCGCGGGTCGTTCGGGACGGCGTTGCGGTTCACCGTGATGCCGCACTCGTGCAGGAGGTCCTCGGCCTGCTTTCCGTCGATCGCCGCGTCCCGCAGGTCGACGAGCACCAGGTGCACGTCCGTGCCGCCCGAGCGGACCGTGACGCCGGCGGCCGCGACGTCCGGCGCCGTCAGCCGGTCGGCCACGATCTGCGCGCCGCGCACGGTGCGCTCCTGCCGGTCGCGGAACTCCGCGGTGCCGGCGATCTTGAACGCGACGGCCTTCGCCGCGACGACGTGCATGAGCGGGCCGCCCTGCTGGCCGGGGAACACCGCGGAGTTGAGCTTCTTCGCCAGGTCGGCGTCGTTGGTGAGGATGAAGCCGGAGCGCGGGCCGCCGATGGTCTTGTGCACCGTCGACGAGACGACGTGCGCGTGCGGCACCGGCGAGGGGTGCACGCCGGCCGCGACGAGGCCTGCGAAGTGCGCCATGTCCACCCACAGGTAGGCGCCGACCTCGTCGGCGATCTCGCGGAACGCCGCGAAGTCGAGCTGCCGGGGGTACGCGGACCAGCCGGCGATGATCACCTTCGGCTTGCGCTCGAGGGCGAGGCGGCGCACCTCGGCCATGTCGACGAGCGACGTCTCGGGGTCCACGCCGTAGGCCACCACGTCGTACAGGCGACCCGAGAAGTTGATCTTCATGCCGTGCGTGAGGTGGCCGCCCTGGTCGAGGGCGAGGCCGAGGATCGTGTCGCCCGGGCGGGCCAGCGCGTGCAGCACGGCCGCGTTGGCGGTGGCGCCCGAGTGCGGCTGGACGTTCGCGAACTGCGCGCCGAACAGCGCCTTCGCGCGCTCGATCGCGATGTTCTCGGCGATGTCGACCTGCTCGCAGCCGCCGTAGTAGCGGCGGCCCGGGTAGCCCTCGGCGTACTTGTTCGTGAGGACGGACCCCTGCGCCTGCAGGACGGCGAGGGGCACGAAGTTCTCGCTCGCGATCATCTCGAGGGTGCCCTGCTGGCGGGCGAGCTCGCCGTCGAGCACGGCGGCGATCTCGGGGTCGAGCTCGGCGATGTTCTGGTCGAGGATCTCGGCGCTCATGGCTGCTCCTTGCAGTCAGCGTGCGCGTCCGGCACCCGCGCACTCGGAAGGACCGGTGTGGTGGTGACCGGGGGCCCAGGCGTCCGACCCGTGGTCTGCTGCTGCGTCGCTCCCCGGTGGTGCCCCACCCGTTGCGCCAGTCACGACGAGCACAGGCTAGCAAGCCTCGGCGACCGCCTGCGGAGCGTCCCGCACCACCGCGGCGCCGCCGCGCGAGGCGCTGTGGGTACTGTGGGGCGGTTCGTCCGACCCCGGCCCGTGGAGCCCCTCATGCCCCGACGCCTCGCGTCCCTCCTGTCCGCCCTCGTCGCCGCGCTCGTCGTGGTGGGCGGCGCGTCGGCGCCCGCCACGGCCGCCGCGCCCGCGCCCACCGTGCGCATCGCCGCCGCCTGGATGGTCAAGGCGCAGTCCGCGACCACGCTCAAGGGCGCCGTCTCCTCCGGCTCCGGCCACGTCGCCTACCTCCAGGTGGAGTCCGGCTCGTCGTGGAGCAACCTCAAGACGACGCGGGTCACCGCCAACGGCAGCAAGGGCGCGTTCGCGATCCGGTTCGTGCCGCGCTCCGGGAGCCACGTCTACCGCGTCGTGGTGAAGAAGTCGGGCGTGGCACGGGCGGTCTCGAACTCGCTGCGGATCCGCACGACGACGGGCTCGGTGTACCTGGCGAAGGCGCGGCACTACATGCGCGAGTACTGCCCCTCCACGCCGATGAACGCCGAGCTGCCGAAGGGCGGCTCGCTCGCCGGCCGCGCCGACACGGCGTGGAGCTGGACCGGCGTGTACACGTCGAAGGGCCTGAAGAAGACGTACACGTGGAAGCAGAAGATCCGCCTGCAGCCGGGGATGCCCGACGCGACGCTGCGCGCGGTCTCGCTGCACGAGTGCGCGCACATCGTCCAGTACCGCCAGCTCGTCAAGGGCGAGAGCTACCTCAACAAGCAGATCAAGGCGACGGACAAGCTCCACGACGGCAACGGCATCGAGAAGCAGGCGGACTGCATGACCGCCGTGCTGCTCGGCACGATGCGCTACGCGGCGTACACGGACACGTGCACCTCGGCGCAGAAGAAGGCCGCGAAGGCGCTGTGGAGCACCTACGGCGGCAAGTTCCAGAAGTCGCCCTACACGTTCACCCGCTACGAGTGACGCGGCCGTGGGCGGGCGGCTCGCCGTCCGCCCACGGGCCCGCCGCGGCGGGCGTCGTCAGGCGTCGGCGCCGAGCAGCTTGCGCAGGTACGCGTAGGTGAGGTCGCCGGCCTTCTGGTCGTGCTGGTGCTCGTAGCCCTGCTTCGCGTACATCGCGATGTTGTGCAGCGAGTCGCGGCCGGTGAACACCCAGACCTCCTCGATCCCCTCGGGGAGGACCGGCAGGATCGCCTCGAGCAGCTGCGTCCCGAGCCCGCGCCCCTGCAGGTCGGGGGCCACCGCGAAGCGCCCCAGCGTGGCCTTCGTGCCCTCGACGAGGATCCGGATCGACCCGACGAGGCGGTGGCCGTACCAGCCGCCGAGCGTGATCACGCCGTCGCGCTGCAGGTCCTCGACGAGCTCGTCGTACGTCTGCGTGAGCGGCGGGATGCTCGGGTCGCCGTACTGCTGCGCCTCCGTGACGAAGGCCGCCCGGCGCAGCGTCAGCAGCTCCCCCGCGTCCTCGACGGTGACTTCGCGGATCTCCAGGTCAGGCTGCGTCATGACCCCATCGTGTCAGCCGTCGCGGCGTCCCACTACTCTCGGACGTCGTGTCCCACACCTCGGAAGCCGCCGCGCCGGCCGCCCCCGCCGAGACCCACTGGGTCCTCACCCTGTCCTGCCCGGACCGCCCCGGCATCGTGCACGCGGTGGCCGGGCTGCTCGCCGAGCACGGCGGCAACATCACCGAGTCCCAGCAGTTCGGGGACCCGCTGTCGGGGCTGTTCTTCATGCGGGTGCAGGTGACGTCGGCGGCGTCGGCCGACGAGCTGGGCAGCGCGCTCGCGGCGCTGGCGCAGCGGTTCGGGATGCAGTGGTCGCTCGACGTGGCGGGGCGCCCGGTCCGCACGCTCGTCATGGGCTCGACGGCCGCGCACTGCCTCAACGACCTGGCCTTCCGTCAGCGCTCCGAGAAGCTGCCGATCGACATCGTCGCCGTCGTCTCCAACCACACCGAGCTCGCCCCGCTGGCCGCGTTCTACGGCATCCCGTTCCACCACGTGCCCGTCACGGCGGCGACGAAGCCGCAGGCGGAGGCCCGGCTGCTCGCGCTCGTCGAGGAGCTCGACGTGGAGCTCGTCGTGCTCGCCCGGTACATGCAGATCCTCTCCGACGGGCTGTGCCGCGAGCTGGCCGGGCGCGCCATCAACATCCACCACTCGTTCCTGCCGTCGTTCAAGGGCGCCCGCCCGTACGCCCAGGCGCACGACCGCGGCGTCAAGCTCATCGGGGCGACCGCGCACTACGTGACCGCCGACCTCGACGAGGGCCCGATCATCGAGCAGGACGTGGAGCGCGTGGACCACACCCGCTCCGTCGACGACCTCGTCGCGCTCGGCCAGGACGTCGAGCGACGCGCCCTCGCCCGCGCGGTGCGCTGGCACGCCGAGCACCGCGTCCTCCTCGACGGGCACCGCACGATCGTCTTCCGCTGACCCCACCCCTTGCGCACCGTGCTTGCGGGGCGTACGTTCGTATTCAACAGATCGGTTGAACAACAGAACGGTTGACGAGTGGACGCGTCGTCGCAGCCCGAGCGGGACCTCGCGACGAGCGCGCGCCTGGACCGGGCGTTCGTCGCCCTCGGGGACCCGGTCCGGCGGGCGATCGTCGCCCGGCTGAGCCGGGGGCCCGCCACGGTCGGGGACCTCGCCGCGCCGTTCGACATCACGCTCCAGGCCGTCTCCCGGCACGTCGGGGTGCTCGAGCACGCCGGGCTCGTCACGCGCTCGCGCGACGCCCAGCGCCGGCCCGTCCACCTCGTGCCGGAGGCGCTCGAGGAGCTCACCGCGTGGATCGACCGCTACCGGCTGGTCCACGAACGCCGGTTCCGCGCCCTCGACGCCGTGCTCGCCGAGGCACCCGGTCCGGACCACCGCACCGCCACCGCCCACGGCACCGACGCCGCGGGGGCCGACCCGCAGGAGGACGCACCATGAGCAACCCCGTGCAGATCGAGGCGCCCGAGGGCGTCCCGTTCATCGACATCACCCGCGAGTTCGACGCACCGGTCGCCGCCGTGTTCGCGGCGCACCGCGACCCGGCGCTCGTCGCCCGCTGGATGGGCCCCGACGGCTACGAGACCGACATGCGCGCCTGGGACTTCCGCTCCGGCGGCTCCTGGGAGTTCGCGCAGACGGGTGCCGAGCAGGAGACGTACGTCTTCCGGGGCACGTTCCACACCGTCCGCGAGAACGAGCTGGCCATCCAGACCTTCGAGTTCCTCGGCTTCCCCGACGTCGTCTCCGTCGAGACGCTGCGGTTCGAGGACCTCGGCGGCCGCACGCGGCTGCGCACCCACGCCGTCTACCCCTCGCTCGAGGCGCGCGACGGCATGGTCAGCTCCGGGATGGAGACGGGGCTGACGCAGGGGTACGCGCGGCTCGACACGATCGTCGCCGGCTGAGCCGGCGTCCACGAGCGAGACGAGGAGCCGACGATGGGCATCATCCACCCGCACCTGTGGTACGACGACAACGCGCTCGAGGCGGCCGAGTTCTACGTCTCGATCTTCCCGAGATCGCGGATCCTGTCGGTGGTCGAGGCACCGGCCGGCGTCCCGGGGACGACCGAGGGCGCGCCGTTCATCGTGCGCTACGAGCTCGACGGCCAGCTCGTCGAGGCGATCTCCGCGGGGCCGTCGCAAAAGCTGGACGCGGCGTTCTCGTTCGTCGTCGAGTGCGCCGACCAGGAGGAGATCGACCGGTACTGGGACGCGCTGCTCGCCGGCGGCGGCCGCGAGGTCGCGTGCGGCTGGCTCACGGACCGCTTCGGCCTCTCCTGGCAGGTGGTCCCGGCGCACCTCGGTGACCTGCTGTTCGGGTCCGGGGACGACCCGGCGGCGCACGCCCGGGCGACGGCCGCGATGCTGAGCCAGACCAAGCTCGACATCGCGGCGCTCGAGGCGGCCTACCGCGGCGAGTGACGCGGTCCGCACGCGCGGCGGCGCCCCGGGGTCAGGACTCCCGGGCGCGCCGCTGCAGCGCGCCGAGCACCACGGCGCCGGCCAGGACGAGCCCCGTGACGACGAGCCGCACCGACTGGTCGAGCGTCAGCAGCGTCAGCCCGGTCGAGATCGACTGGATCACGAGGATCCCGAGCAGCGCGGACCAGGCGGAGCCGCGCCCGCCGTAGATGCTCGTCCCCCCGATCACCGCCGCCGCGATCGCGGTCAGCGTGACGTCGACGGCGCCGCTGGCCTGGTTCGCCGCGGCGAGGCGCCCCGCCGCCAGCACGCCGCCGAGCGCCGCGAGCGTCGAGCACGCCACGAAGACGGTGACGAACACCCGGCGCAGCGGCACGCCCGCGCGCCGCGCCGCCTCGGCGTCGCCGCCCACGGCGCGGACGAACCGGCCCCAGCGCGTGCGGCGCAGGGCGACGTCGCACAGGACGACGAGCCCGACGAAGAGCGCGAACATCGCCCCGACGCCCCGGTCGAGGCCGAGGTAGGCGACGGCGACAGCGAGCACCACCGCCAGCGCGCCGACGCGCAGCCCGACGTCGGCCCACGACGGCGCGGCCAGGTCGGCCCGCACCCTCCGGGCCCGGTCGCGCACGCGGACCAGCGCGTAGACCACGACGACGGCGGCCACGAGCAGCCACGACACGGCGGCGGGCAGGAACGCCGTCTGGCAGAACTCGACGAGCCACGCCTGGAACGGCAGGTTCACCGAGCCGGTGCGGCCCAGGACGCGCAGCTGGAGCCCGGTCACCACGAGCAGGCCGGCGAGCGTGAACACGAACGACGGCACGCCGATGCGGGCGTGCACGGAGCCGTACAGCAGCCCCACGAGCACCCCGACCGCGAGCGCGGCGAGGACCGCGACGACGAGCGGCCACCCTGCGCGCACGGAGCCGACCGCGACGACGGCCGCCGCGAGCCCCGAGACCGCGCCGACCGACAGGTCGACCTGGCCGAGGTGCAGCGTGAGCACGACGCCGAGCGCGATGACACCCGTCGCGGCGGACTGCTGGGTGAGGTTGACGAGGTTGTCCGCCGAGAGGAACGCCGGGTTCAGCACCTGGAAGACCAGGCCGATGAGCACCAGCACGCCGGCCAGCGGCAGGGGTCCGGTCTCCCCCGTGCGCAGGCGCGACCACACCCCGGCCGCGCCCTCGTCCGCCGGCACCCGCGTCCGGGCCTGGACGCTCACCGGGCGACCCCCGTGACGGCGGCCAGCAGGTCCTCGTAGGTGACGCGGTCGGCGTCGAACTCGCCGTTCGTCCGGCCGAGCCGCAGCACGACGATCCGGTCGGCCACCGCCTGCAGGTCCGACAGCGAGTGGCTGGTGACGAGCACCGCGTGGCCGCGCTCGCGCAGCCGCTCGACGAGGGTCAGGAACTCGGCGACCTGGGTGAGCCCGAGCGAGGCGGTGGGCTCGTCGAGGAGGATCACGCGCGGCTCGCCGAGCAGCGCACGGGCAATCGCGACCGACCGCCGCTGGCCGGAGGAGAGCGCCGAGACGGGCACGCGGACGGACGGGACGCGGGCGGCCAGCTGGCCGAGCAGGCGCCACGACTCCCGCTCCATCGCGACCTCGTCGAGCAGCGGCCCGCGCACGGGCTCCTGGCCCAGGAACAGGTTCTCGACGACGTCGAGGTTCGCGCACAGCGCGAGGTCCTGGAACACGGCGGCGATGCCGAGCCCCCGCGCGGTGGCCGGGTCGCTCAGCGTGACGGGACGGCCGTCCACCTCCACCGTGCCCGACTCGGGCGCGAGCGCGCCGGACAGGACGCCGACGAGCGTCGACTTGCCCGCGCCGGTGTCGCCGACGACGGCCACGACCTCGTGCCGGTGCACGTCGAGGTCCACGTCGACGAGGGCGCGGGCCGCGCCGAAGCTCTTCGAGACGCCGCGCAGCGAGAGCACCGGCGTGCGTGCCGGGCGGGACGGGGGGGTGCTCATCCGGTGCCCTCCTCGAGGAGCCCCGCGTCGACGCACGCCTGCCGGTAGGGCTCCACGCAGATCTCCTCGGTCGTGTAGACGCCGCCGTCGACGATGACGCGGCGCACGTTGGTGATGTCGACGGGGACGACGGTCAGCAGCAGCGCCGGCACGCCGTCGATGGTCGCGGTGAGCGGCGGCCGGGCGCCGTGGACGACGAGCACGGCCAGCTCAGCGGCGCTGCGGCCCTGCTCCGACAGCGAACGGTAGACGGTCATCGTCTGCTCGCCGCGGACGATCCGCTGGATCGCCGCCAGCTCGGCGTCCTGCCCGGTGACGGGCGCGACCGGGTCGAAGCCCGCCGCGCGCATCGCGGAGATAGCCCCGCCGGCCGTGCCGTCGTTCGCGGCGTACACCGCGGCGACGCGCCGGCCGTACTGGATGAGCTGGTCGCTCACCCAGGCCTGCGCCTTGTCGGGGCTCCAGTCCGGGGTGTCGTAGGACGCGAGCACCTCGACGGGCGCACCCGCGAGCGCGGCGTCGAGGCCGAGCCGGAAGCGCGCGGAGTTCGGGTCGGTCGGCGAGCCGTTCACGACGAGGAGCCCGTCGGGCGGGTCGTCCGGGCCCGTGCGGCGCAGCGCGAGCTCGCGCAGCAGCGCCTCCCCCTGCACCTGGCCGACCCGCTCGCCGTCGGTGCCGACGAAGTAGTCGAGCGGCGCGTCGGCGATGAACCGGTCGTACGCGATGACGGGCACGCCTCGCCGCTTCGCCTGCTCGACGATGCTCACGGCGGCGGCCGCGTCGACCGCGTCGAGGACCAGCACGCCGGCACCCTGCGTGAGGGCCGACTCGGCCTGCTGCTGCTGGCGGGCCGCGTCCTGGTCGGCGTTGGCGTACAGCACCCGGCAGTCGGGGCACCGCCGCGCCACGGTCTGCTCGAACGACGGGCGGTCGACGCTCTCGTAGCGCGCGGCCTTCGACTCCGGCAGCAGCAGCGCGATGACGTCCTGGGACGGTGCGACGGGCTCCACGGGGGCGGCGCACGCCCCCGCGAGCAGCCCGAGCGCGAGGACGCCCGCGGCCAGGCGCAGCGCCCGCGCGAGGGGCGGACGGGTGCGCGCCGCCGCGCCGGTCGCGTGCCGAGGCCTCATGCCCGTCCTCCCACGCCCACCTGGTCGAGCGCGAGCGCGAGCGCGCCCCGCAGCTCGGCGCTCGTGCCCAGCTCGCCCGCCACGACCTCGGCCGGGCCGCCCGTGCGCTGGAACGTGCGCTCGACGACCGTGGCCCGCAGAGGCTCGAGCAGGACCTCGCCCGCGCCGGCCAGCTCGCCGCCCACGACGACGACCTCCGGGTCCAGCAGGTTGCAGACGCTCGCGACCGCCAGGCCGAGCTGGCGTCCGGCGTCGGTGACGACGCGCCGGCACCCCGGGTCGCCCTCGACGGCGAGCTGGACGACGTCGCGCAGCGTGAGGTGGCCGTGGCTCGTGCGCAGCGTCTCCAGCACGGCGGGGGCGCCGACGAAGACCTCGACGCAGCCGCGGCTGCCGCAGCGACACACCGGTCCGTGCTCGTCGACGCTGACGTGCCCGATCTCGCCCGCCGCACCGGCGCGCCCGCGGTAGACCTGCCCGTCGAGCACGAGGGCGCCGCCGACGCCGTACGCCGCGTGCACGTAGACGACCTCCCGCCGGCCGCGCGCCGCGCCGAGCCTGACCTCGGCGAGCGCCCCCAGGTTGGCGTCGTTGTCGACCCGGACCGGCACGCCGAGCCGGCGCCCCAGCAGCTCGGGGACGGAGGCACCGTCCCACCCGCGCAGCAGGCCGCGGGTCGAGACCTGCCCGGTGCGCACGTCGACCGGCGCGGGGACGCCCACCCCGACCGCGAGCAGCTCGCTCGTCGAGGCACCCACGGACGCGACCATCTCCTCCAGCAGGATCGCCGCGCGCTCGAGCCCGGCGTCGGCGCGGTGGTCGGACGCGAGCGGGAGCCGCTGCTCGGCGACGATCGTGTGCGCGGTGTCCGAGACGGCGACGCGCAGCACGCGGGCGCCGAAGTGCATGCCCGCCACCAGGCCGGTGCTGCGCGCGAGGGTCACCTGCTGGGCCCGGCGGCCGGACCGCGTCGTCGGCGACGTGTGCAGGACGCCGGAGGCCGTCAGCTCGCTGACGATGTTGGAGACGGTGGCCGGGGACAGCCCGGTGACGCCGGCCAGCTCGACCTGCGTGAGGGAGCCACGCTGCTGGACGGCGTTGACGATCCGCGCCCGGTTGGCTTCACGTAGTGAAGTTTGCGAGCCCGGGGTGACCCGGTCTTCGCCCACGCGCGCAGGATACACAGCGGCCGCCACGGACCCCCGCGCCGTGCGCGCGGGGAGCCGCGGGCGTCACCGGGACGGGCGGGTCGCGCTCCCGCGACGACCCCGAGCCGGCGGCGAGCGGTGGCGTGCTGGCCTGCCGAGACGTCCCGTTCTGCCGGTTTCGTCGCGCTCGTGGACCTCGCGCGCGATCCTCACACGGCCGTTCGGGTGACCCGGCGGACGAAGGACCTGGACAGAGGTCACGATTCGGTTGCTCTTGGGTTCATTTCTTGACGCCAACTCATGCCGACGAGTTGTCTTGCCGACGTCACAGGAGGTCCGGCCGGTCACGGCACGTGACCTCGACGGGACACCGGGCCTCGCGGAGCGGCCCGGCAGCACCGACCGGTCAGTGGGTGGCGCAGCAGCCATGCAGCAGTGATGCAGCACTGAGCCAAGCACTGGGCCAAGCACTGAGACAGGCACCACGATCAACGACGACGTAGGAGCATCGATGCGTACACGACGCACCCTCACCGCGCTTGTCGCGGGCCTCGCGGCGAGCAGCCTGCTGCTCGCCGCGTGCAGCTCGAACGACCCCGAGACGCCGAGCGGCACCGGCGGCGCGGGCGGGGACGACGCCAGCGAGGTCGAGGTCTTCACCTGGTGGGCGAGCGGGTCCGAGAAGCTCGGCCTCGACGCCCTGGTGCAGGTCTTCGAGGAGCAGCACCCCGACACGAAGTTCGTCAACGGCGCCATCGCCGGTGGCGCCGGCTCGGCGGCCAAGGAGCTCCTGCAGTCGCGGCTGCAGGCGCAGGACCCGCCGGACACGTTCCAGGCCCACGCGGGCGCGGAGCTGACCGACTACATCAACGCCGGCCAGCTCGAGGACGTCTCGAACCTGTACGACGAGTTCGGCCTGCGCGACGCGTTCCCGAAGGACCTCGTCGACCGCCTCACGGTGGACGGCAAGATCTACTCGGTCCCGTCGAACATCCACCGGGCCAACGTGGTCTGGGCGAACCCGAGCGTGCTCGAGGACGCCGGCCTCGACCCGAAGGCGACCTACGCGACCCTGGACGACTGGTTCACGGCGCTCGACAAGGTGAAGGCGTCCGGCAAGACGGCGCTGTCCATCGCGACCACGTGGACCCAGGTCCACCTGTTCGAGACGGTCCTGCTGAGCTCGCTCGGCACCGACAAGTACAACGGCCTGTGGGACGGGTCGACGGACTGGGCCGGCGCGGACGTCACGAAGGCGCTCGAGAACTTCGAGAAGCTCATGAGCTACACGAACACCGACCGTGACGGTCTCGACTGGCCCGACGCGACCCAGCAGGTCATCGACGGCAAGGCCGGCTTCAACGTCATGGGCGACTGGGCGGAGGCGGCGTTCCAGGAGGCCAAGAAGCAGGCTCCGGCGGACTACATCTACTTCCCGGTCCCCGGCACCGACGGCGTGTTCGACTTCCTCGCCGACTCCTTCACCCTCCCGGTGGGCTCCAAGCACCCGGGCGGCACGAAGAACTGGCTGAACACGATCAGCTCGCTCGACGGCCAGATCGCGTTCAACAAGGCGAAGGGCTCGATCCCGGCCCGCAAGGACGCCCAGCCGTCGGAGTTCTCGGCCTACCAGCAGTCCGCGATGGAGTCGTTCGGTCAGGACACGATCGTCTCGTCCCTCGCGCACGGCGCCGCGGCCCCGGTCGCGACGCTCAACGCCATCTCGGAGGCGGTCAGCAAGTTCACGACCGGCGCCGGTGACCTGGCGACCTTCCAGTCCGACCTGGTCGCCGCGAACGCCGGCTGACGTCGAAGGTCTGACGGCGCAGCGGTCCCGCTCCCCCGGGCGGGACCGCTGCGCGCAGCCCGCGCCGCACCCCTACGACCAGGAGCCGACGTGCCCAAGAACATCCGACGGTGGGGGCCACCCCTGCTGCTCGTCTCGCCCTCGCTGATCCTGCTCGCCGTCTTCGTCTACGGCCTGCTCGCGATCAACGCCAAGACCTCCGGCACGGACAACCACACCGCGGCGCAGACCACCGGCCGCGCGCCCGTGCAGTGGGTCTGGTTCGACAACTTCGTCGACCTGCTCGGCTCCGAGTCGTTCCAGCACTCGCTGAAGAACCTCGTCATCTACACGGTGGTGTTCCTCGCCGGCACGATGTTCTTCGGCTTCCTGTGGGCGTTCCTGCTCGACCGCCCGGTGCGGTTCGAGGGCTGGTTCCGGTCCATCTACCTGTTCCCGATGGCCGTGTCGTTCGTCGCCTCGGGTGTCGTCTGGCGCTGGCTGCTGAACTCCAACCAGGGCGAGGCCGCCTCCGGCCTCAACCGGCTGTTCCAGAACATCGGCCTCGGCTTCCTGCAGAACAACTGGTGGAACAACCCCGACTGGGGCATCGCGGCCATCGCGATCCCCGCGATCTGGCAGATGTCCGGCTACGTCATGGCGCTGTTCCTCGCCGGCTTCCGCGGCATCCCGGAGGAGCTGCGCGAGGCGGCGCGCGTGGACGGCGCGAACGAGTGGCAGCTGTACCGCCACGTGCTGTTCCCCCAGCTGAGCCCCGTCGCCCTGTCGGCCGTCATCATCGTCGGCCACATGTCGCTCAAGGCGTTCGACCTCATCATGTCGATCTCGAAGCCGGCGAACTACCAGACCAAGGTGCCCGCGATCGACATGTACCAGTTCAAGCTGAGCTTCGACTACGCCAACGCGGCGGCGGTCGGCGTGATCCTGCTGGTGATCGTGGCGATCCTCATCGTGCCCTACCTGGTGCACATCAACCGGGCGGAGAAGCACTGATGACCACGGCGTTCGACTCCCTCACCGAGCCCATCAAGGCGGCGCCCCGCACGGGCGGCGGCACCGCGGGCCGCGACCGGATCACGGTCAGCCGCACGGTCAAGTACGTGCTGCTGCTCCTGTTCGTCGCGATCGTGCTCATCCCGGTCTACGTCCTGCTCGTCACGAGCTTCAAGGGCCCGGGCGACGCGGACCCGTCGCGCGCCTGGTCGCTGCCGCAGGTCTGGACGCTCGACAACTGGACCGGCGCGTGGGCCGCTCTGCAGGCGCCGCTGTGGCGCACCATCGCCCTCGTCGTCCCGTCGGCGCTGATCTCGGCGGTCCTCGGCTCGATGAACGGCTTCGTGCTCGCACGCTGGCGGTTCCGCGGGGCCGACCTGGTGTTCACGCTCATCCTCTTCGGCATGTTCATCCCGTACCAGGCGGTCATGATCCCGCTGGTGCAGCTCATGCTGAACAGCGGCATCCCGAGCGGCATCCCGACCCTGATCGTCCTGCACGTCATCTACGGCCTGCCAATCACGACGCTCATCTTCCGCAACTACTACATGTCGGTGCCCAACGAGCTCGTCGAGGCGGCGCGCGTCGACGGCGCGGGCATGCTGCGCACGTACTGGTCGGTGGTCCTGCCGATCTCCGTGCCGTCGTTCGTCGTCGTGCTGATCTGGCAGTTCACGAGCGCCTGGAACGACTTCCTGTTCGCGGTGTTCTTCTCCTCCAGCCGCAACGGCCCGGTGACGATCGCGCTCAACAACCTCGCCAACGGCGCCATGCTCACCGACTACGGCATCTCGATGTCGGGCGCGCTGCTCGCGTCGCTGCCGACGCTGCTCGTCTACGTGCTGCTCGGCAAGTACTTCATCGGCGGCCTCATGTCGGGGTCCGTCAAGGGCTGAGCCCACGCCACGACGACCGAGCGCCCGCCCCCGTGCTGGGGGCGGGCGCTCGGCGAGTGCGGGGCCGGCGAGGGCCGGTCCGGTCAGCGCGTGAGGCGCACGGTGTGCACCCGCTGCGTCGAGTCGAGGACGAGGTACACGTCCTGCACGCCGGACACGCGCCGCAGGTCCGCGCGGACCGTGGCGTACGCGTACCGGTCACCCGTGCTCGAGACCGTCGCGGTCCCGACGAGCCGCCCGCGCGGCGAGCCGAGCCGGACCTCGATCCGCCCCTGCCCCGCGTCGGCCTTCGCGACCCACGCCGTGAAGGTCCGCGCCCCGCGGCGCAGGTCGACGTCCTCGAACGCGAGCCAGGAGCCGGCGCCGCCCTCGACCGAGGTGCCCTCGGCCTTCGTCGTGTCGACGAACGTGACGGCGCGGGAGTCGTCGAGGTTCTGCGCCTCGGTCGTCCGGCTCAGGTCGCGGGGCGGGATGGCCTCCCCCGCGACCTTCACGCTCGCGCGCTGGCGCACGTCGTCCGACGCGGCCCCGACGAGCACGTCGTGCACGCTCGGCTCGACCACCCACCGGCTGCGCGTGACGTCCCACGTCGCCAGCTGCGACACCGGGACCTCGAACCGGACGGTGCGCGTCTGCCCGGGCCGCAGGTGCACCCGGTCGAACGCCTGCAGCTCCTGGATCGGCTGCTCCACCCGCGAGCTGCGCTGGTGGGTGTAGAGCTGCACCACCTCGTCGCCGGCTCGGCGGCCGGTGTTCGTCACGTCCACGCTCACGCGCAGGGTGTCCGTCGCGCTGAGCCGGGAGTCGGCGACCTTCAGCCGCGAGTACCGGAACGAGGTGTACGAGAGCCCGTGCCCGAAGGCGTACAGCGGGTCGGTGTCGTCGTACAGGTACGTCTGGCCGCTGCTGACGATGTCGTAGTCGAGCAGGTCGTCCGGCAGGTCCGCCTCCGAGCGGGGCCACGTCTGCGTGAGCCGGCCGGCCGGGTTGACGTCGCCGAACAGCACGTCGGCCACCGCGTGCCCTGTCTCCTGGCCCGCGTGCGTGGTCCAGACGATCGCCGGCACGTGCTGCTGCAGCCACGTGATGGTGTCGGGGTAGCTGGTCTGCAGCACCACGACGGTGCGCGGGTTGGCCGCGACCACCGCCCGGACCAGCTCCTCCTGCCCCTCGGCGAGGGCCAGGCTGGTGCGGTCGTGGTCCTCGCGCCCGTTGATGAACGGCATCGAGCCGACGACGAGCACCGCGGTGTCCGCCTCCTTCGCGGCCGCGACGGCCTCCGCCACGCCGTCGCGGACGACCTCGCGGTCGAAGTGCGCCGCGTCGGCAGCCGTCTGCGCGCCCAGGACGAGCGAGCCGTCGGCGGCGACCGTGAGGTACGGCGTCCGGTGGGACGGCGCCCAGTCGTAGGCCGCCTCGTAGCCGGCGTACCGCAGGGCGACCTGGCCGTCGCCGACGTCCTCCAGCCGGAACTGCTGCTGGACGAACCAGCCGTTCGGCTGCGTCTGGTCGTTCGCGAAGCCGGTGCCGGCGAGCCCGACGTACCGGCCGTTCGCCGCGGACCGCAGCGTCACGACGCCGCTGCCCCAGTCGAACACGTCGAGCTGCGCCGCCGGGTCGTCGGCGCTCGAGCCGGCGGCCGTGAGCGGGCCTCCCGCCTCCCCCGTGCCGCCGGTGACGTACCGGCCGGACGCGACGTCGCGCAGCGCGATGCGGTCGACGCCCTCCGAGCCCGTGACGCGCGAGGCGCCCAGGCGCTCGGCGACGCCGTCACGCACCGTGACCCGGTACGGCAGCGCGCCGCCGTACCAGTCGGTGTAGAGGGTGTCGGCCAGCGGGCCGATGACGGCGGCGGTGCGGGTGGTGGACGTCGACAGCGGCAGCAGGGCGGACGGCGCGCCGTGCGTGCGGCCCTTCGCCCCGTCGTTCTTCAGCAGCACCATCGCGTCGGCAGCCGTCTCGCGCGCCAGCGCCCGCGCGGCGGGCGTGTCCACCGCGTCCGCGCCGATGTCGCCGTACGGGCCGCCGTCCGGGTCGAACTCCCCGAGCCGGAACCGGATCGAGAGCACGTGGCTCGCCGCGTCCTCGATCTCCGCCTGCGTGATGAGGCCGCGGTCGAGCGCCTCCTGGAAGGCGTGGATGGTGGGCCACGGGTCGTTGTCGTTGACCGTCATGCTGTCGAGGCCCGCCTTGACCGCCGCGGCGTCCGCCTCGGCCAGGGTGTCGAAGTAGTCCTGCGACTGCACGAGGTTGTTCGGCGCGTTCGCGTCGCTGACGTTGAGGAGCGTGCGGTCGCTCCAGCTGCGCACGAGCGTGTCGAGCGTCGGGTCGACGGTCGCCGGCCGGCCGTTGATGAGGTTGTACGACGCCATGACGCCGGTCGCGGCGTCGGCGCGGATGGGCGCCTCGAACACGGGCAGGTCGTACTCGTGCAGCACCCGCGGCGGGACGCTCGAGTTGGCGGTGTCGCGCTTCGTCTCCGTGTTGTACGCCGCGTAGTGCTTGAGGGTGGGCGCGGTCTTGAGGTACGTGTCGTCCTCCCCGACCAGGCCCGTGCCGTACGCGGTCGCCATGGCGCCCGTGAGCAGCGGGTCCTCCGAGTAGCCCTCCTCGTTGCGGCCCCAGCGCGGGTCGCGCAGCAGGTTCACCACGGGCGCCCACAGGTTGAGCCCCCACAGCTGCGGGTCCTGGGCGTGGTAGCCGCGGGCCTCGTCGGAGACCACGTCGCCGACGCGCTCCACCAGGTCGGCGTCCCACGTGCTCGCGAGGCCGACGGCCTGCGGGAAGGTCGTCGCGGTGGCGGTGTGCACCGCGCCGTCCTCGTACGACGTCGTCCACGCGAGGCCGTGCAGCGCCTCGGTCCCCGTCCGGAAGTGCTCGATGCCCAGCCGGGGCACCGGCAGGGGGAACTGGTGCAGCAGGGAGAGGGTCTCGTCCTGGGTCAGGCGGGAGAGCAGGTCGTCGATGCGGACCTGCAGCGGCAGGTCCGGGTCACGGAACGGCAGCTCCTCGGCGCCGCTCGCGGTCGTGGGCACCAGCCCCACCAGGGCCAGGCTCGCGACGACGGGCAGGGCCCATCGTCGCGTCGTCGTCGTCCTCACGTCGCTCCTCGGTGTCAGGCGGGGACCCCGTCGGCCCCGCTCGTCCGCCCACCCACCCCCGACGCGCGGGCGCCTCGTCAGGCGGCGTCGGCGGCGGTGGAGCGCTGCTGGCGTCGAAGCGCTTCGACGCCAACGGGATCGACCGTAGGAGCCGGGCAGATCGGGTGTCAACCGTCATGACGGGAGAAATCACCCTCATGTCGCCCTCGAACCGCTCCGGCCGCTCCCCGCCACGCAGACTGGGCAGCGAAGCGCTTCGAGCGAGGCGCGCGCCGCCCGGCGCGGCCGCACTGCCCCAGAGGAAGGCCTCGCGTGGGGGTCCTGCCCGGGTTCGTCGGGATCCGCCCGGACCCCGGCGCCCGGGCGGTCGCACGCACCTGACCTGCGCCCTCGCCCGATAGGGTGATCCCGCTGGGAACGTGTCCACAGGGGTCCCATCCCGACCGATCGGTAGGGAGAGCGGTCCCCCCGGTCCGCTCCCTGCCCGGCCCCTGGCGCGCTCGAGCGCCCTCGGGGACGGTCGCCCTCACAGCGGTGCTGCTGCGCGGATCCGGCGCGCCTGCACCGGGGCCGCCGGCGGTGCCGCCGACCCCGACCCTGGAGCTCCCATGCGCGCACGCCGCCCTCTGTCCGCCCTCGCCGCCGTGCTGGCGGCGACCAGCCTCCTGGTGGCCGCGTGCTCCAAGCCCACCACCCTCGACGACGTCGGCTCGGGCGGGGACGCGACCGAGGTCGAGGTCTACACGTGGTGGGCCAGCGGCTCGGAGAAGGCGGGCCTCGACGCGCTCGTCGCCGAGTTCCAGGAGCAGCACCCCGACACCAAGTTCGTCAACGGCGCCATCGCCGGCGGCGCCGGCTCCGCGGCGAAGGAGCTGCTGCAGTCCCGCCTGCAGGTCAACGACCCGCCGGACACGTTCCAGGCGCACGCCGGCGCGGAGCTCAGCGACTACATCCTGGCCGGCCAGCTCGAGGACGTCTCGTACCTGTACGACCGGTTCGGCCTGCGCGACTCGTTCCCGGAGAGCCTCATCGACCGGCTCACGGTCGACGGCCGGATCTACTCGGTGCCGTCCAACATCCACCGCGCGAACGTCGTCTGGGCGAACCCGACCGTGCTGAAGGACGCCGGGCTCGACCCGGAGGCCACCTACGCCTCGCTCGACGAGTGGTTCGTCGCGCTGGACAAGGTCCAGCAGTCGGGCGTCACGCCGCTGTCGGTCGCGACCACCTGGACCCAGGTGCAGCTCCTCGAGACGGTCCTGCTCGCGGACCTCGGTCCCGACGCCTACACCGGCCTCTGGGAGGGCGGCACGGACTGGGCGAGCCCCGAGGTGACCGCGGCGCTCGAGGACTTCGAGACGCTCATCGGCTACACGAACGGCGACCGCGACGGCCTGGACTGGCCCGACGCCACGCAGATGGTCATCGACGGCAAGGCGGCGTTCAACGTCATGGGTGACTGGGCCGAGGCGGCGTTCCAGGAGGCGGGCGCCTCCGCGCCGGACGACTACACCTACTTCCCGGTGCCGGGCACGGACGGCGTCTTCGACTTCCTGGCCGACTCGTTCACGCTGCCGGTCGGCGCCCAGCACCTCGGCGGGACCGAGGCCTGGCTCGACACGATCAGCTCGCTCGACGGCCAGATCGCGTTCAACAAGGCCAAGGGCTCCATCCCCGCGCGCAAGGACGTGCCGCCGACGGACTTCTCCCCCTACCAGCAGTCCGCGATGGCGTCGTTCGGCGAGGACACCATCGTGTCGTCGCTCGCGCACGGCGCCGCCGCCCCCACCGCGACGGTGAACGCGGTCTCCGAGGCCGTCAGCAAGTTCACGACCGGTGCGTCCGACCTCGCGACGTTCCAGCAGGACCTCGTCAGCGCCAACGCGGGCTGACCCGCCCGGCCGCCTGACGACGCAGGGCCCGTGGAGCTGCTCCACGGGCCCTGCGTCGTCCGCCGCGCCCTGAGGTCAGGGTGTCGTGGCGCCGAGGGTGTACGCGCCCGAGCCGGAGTAGGCGCGCACGACGTACCGGTAGGAGCCGGTCGACGCCGAGTACGTCACCGTCTCGCGGTTGCTCGCCGTCGTCGCCGACGCCACGGTCGACCAGGCGGAGCCGGACCACCGCTGCAGGTACAGGTCGTAGTCCGTGCCCGTCGGGCCCTGCAGGCACAGGCGCAGGCTGCCGCTGCGCGTGAGCGTCACGTACCCGCCCGAGGGCTGGACGGCGGTCCCGCCCGACGTGAGCGAACCCGAGTACGTCGAGGCGTAGCCGGTGCAGCCGGTCGGCGGCGGGGTCGTGCCGCCGCCTCCCGACGAGGTGACGAGGGTCAGGCCGTACGCCGAGAGCGCCTCGTTCACCGGCTGGAAGTAGGTGGTGCCGCCCGAGGTGCAGTTGCCCGAGCCGCCCGAGGTCACGCCCTGCGCCTGGTTGCCGGCGAGCAGCGAGCCGCCGGAGTCGCCCGGCTCGGCGCAGACGTTCGTCCGGATCAGCCCCGACACGGTGCCCTCCGCGTAGGTGACGGACGAGTTGAGCGCCTGGATCGAGCCGCAGTGCCAGCCCGTCGTCGAGCCCGAGCGGCACACCGACGCCCCCACGGCCGCGGCGGTCGAGCCCGCGACGGCGACGGTGCCGCCCGCGTAGTTGTTCACCGCACCGATCGGCGTGTTCCCCGACGCGACGCGCACCCACGCGTAGTCGTTGCCCGGGAAGCTGGACCCGGCGAACGTGCCCGAAGGGCTCGTCGTCGTGCTCCCCGTGCGCCCGCAGTGCCCCGCGGTGACGAACCCGCCCTGCACCGGGAACCCGACCGAGCAGCGCGCCCCGCCGATGTAGTAGGCGTTGCCGCCGATGACGTCGACGAGCGTGCGGGGCGCCTCGTCCGACGCGGCCACCCGCAGCGCGTCGGCGGGGACCCCGGCGGCGAGGGCCGCCCGGCGCGCCTCGGCGACCGCGCCGGCCCGGGCGTTGACGACGACCTCGTTCGCCTCGACGTCGACGTACCAGCTCGGCGTCGCGCGGCCCAGGGGTCGCAGCGAGCGGTCCAGCGCCCCCTTCCACGCGTCGAGCTGCTCCTGCGAGTGCTCGACCACGACCGCCGTCGCGCCGGCGGCCCGGACGGCTGCGGCGTCGGCCGCGTCGGTCACCGCGACGTGCAGCTCGTTGGCGTCCGGCTCGAGCCACGCGCCGGCGAACGCGTCCCCGAGGCGGCGCTCGAGCCGGCGCTGGGTGTCGGTCGCGTCCTCCTGGAACGTCAGGCGCTCGCGCGCCTGGGCGACGCTGAGGCCGAGGTCCCGCGTCATGGCCGCGAGCAGCCCGACCGGCACCTTGGCGGGGACGCTGACGGGTGCGTCGACGTCCGGGGCGGCGGCGTCGTCGCGCGCCCCCCACGACGTCGCGGCCGTGCCGACGACGAGCGCCGCCGCGACGGCGGCGGAGGCGAGGATGGAGTTCCGTGTCCGCATGTCACCTCTCCGTGAACTTGCGCAACGACTGCTGTCATTGCTCCGGTGACTGGTGAGGGTAGCGACAGCGGACCGGCCGGCGACAGGCTTCCGTCGCAGGCCGCGCAGGTGTACCTTCCCGGGCGCGCACGGGGGGAGGGCTTCGGCGCGTCGGCCGAAACCCTCCCCCGTGCGGTGCCCTCAGGTGGTGGGCGTCAGCGCCACCACGGCCCGGCGTCCCTCTCGACGAGCACCGCCACGGTCCGCGCCGGGACGGTCACCCTGCCGGTCCCGGCCTGCCAGGTGGTGCGCCGGACGACCGGGTCGCTGCCTTTCGCCTGCACGGGCGACAGCTCGAGGCGGTGGCCCCGCAGCCCGGCGACCGTCTGCGTGGTCGGCTCGTCGGAGGCGTTGATCACCACCAGCAGCCCGTCGAGGTGCTTGTCGACGTCCTGGCGCCAGGCCTTGCGCTTCGGGTCCCACCCGTCGGGGTCGTCGATGCGCATGACCACCACGCCGGGCGTGGCGTCCGCACCGCTGTTCGGGAAGGACACCCGCTCCTGGACGAGCCGCGCCGACCCCAGGTGGAACAGCGGGGTGGACTGCCGCAGCCGCAGCAGGTCGAGCGCCGCCTTCGACGACGTCTCGATGTCCTTCGCGCTGGGCTTCAGCGACGGGTCCGCGAGCAGCGTGCGCTGCAGGGGCCACTTCGACGAGTTGTCCGCCGCGGGCGGCAGCCCCCGGCCGAAGCCGTTCGTCGTCTTCGACAGGTCGAGGACGTTGAACCAGTCGCCCGAGTTGTAGCTGTTGCGGTCGAGCGACTTGCTGCGCAGCAGGTCGGCGCCCGCGTGCCAGAACGAGGGCGTCTGCGCGAGCGCGGTCGTCGCCAGGCTGACCGTGTTCATCCGGACCCGGTCGGCCATGGGGGTGTCCGTCGGGAGCTTGTACGTCAGCGAGTCGAACAGCGTCTCGTTGTCGTGCGCGTCGACGTACGTGATCACCTCCGACGGCTGCGAGGCGTAGCCAGCGGGCTGGCCGTTGTAGTCGATCTGCGCGCCGGTCCGCACCGTGCCGTCGCTCGTCGTGAACGAGTACCCCGCCAGGTTGCCCGCCAGGCCGAGCCGGACGAGGTCGCCGTCGTGCCTCGCCCGTGCCAGCTGGTCGGCCTCCGAGCCGTTGACCGCCGCCCCGTTCGGGTCGGTGTACCCGCCCGAGCCGAAGCCCTGGATGCGCGGGTCCTCGTCGAAGGGACCACCGCCCCGGACGGCGTCCCTCAGGCGGTCGCTGAACGTGCCGATCCCGGTGCCGTCGAGGTTGCCCTGCCGCGCCTGCTCGAACAGCGCGTCGTCGGCCACCTCGCCGAAGTTCCACCCCTCGCCGTACAGGTAGACCTTCTTCCCGTCGACGCCGTCCCTCTTCGGCGTGAGGGCGTCGAGGGCCGACCGCACGGCCTTCATGTTCGCGACCGAGTGGTGGCCCATGAGGTCGAACCGGAAGCCGTCGACCTTGTAGTCGCGCGCCCACGTGACGACCGAGTCGACCATCATCTTCTGCGCCATGAGGTGCTCGGTCGCGACGTTCTGGCAGCACGTGGACGTCTGGACGTTCCCGGCCGCGTCGAGCCGCTGGTAGTAGCCGGGGACGACGCGGTCGAGCACGGACTTGTCGTCCTGGCCCGCCGCGGCCGTGTGGTTGAACACCTGGTCCAGCACCACCTGCAGGCCCGTCGCGTGCAGCGCGCCCACCATCGTCCGGAACTCCGCCACGCGGGCCCCACCGTCCGGCCTGGTCGCGTACGACCCCTCCGGGGCGGTCCAGTGCAGCGGGTCGTAGCCCCAGTTGAACCCGTCGGCGTCCGCGACCGCCGTCACGCACGCCTGCTGCGCGTCCGAGTCGGCCGGGTACGACGCGAGGTCGCACGCGGGGGTCGCCTGCTTGCTGCGGTCCTCCTCGATCGTCGCGATGTCGAACGTCGGCAGCAGGTGCACCGTCGTGAGCCCGGCCTTCGCGAGCGCGGCGAGGTGCTTCGTGCCGTTCGACCGGTCGGCGAAGGCCAGGTACGTGCCGCGGTGCGCCGCCGGGACGGTCGCGTCGGAGATCGAGAAGTCACGCACGTGCAGCTCGTAGATCGTCTGGTCGACGGGCTTCACGACGGGCTGCTTCGCGCGCTCCCACGCCGACGGCCGGTAGGCGCGGTCGGCGAGGTCGACCAGCACCGAGTGCGTGCTGTTCAGCGTGAGCGCCACCGAGTACGGGTCCGTGACGTCGTTCGTCTCGACCTTCCCCGTCGTGGGCGCGTAGACCTGCAGGCGCCACCGGTACGCGGCACCCTTCCAGTCCTTGCGGCCGTCGACGGTCCAGCTCCCGTCCGCCTGGCGCTTCGCCGGCACCACGGTCGGCTCCGCGGTGCGCGAACCGCGCCACAGGAGCAGGTCGACGTCCTGCGCGGTGGGCGCCCACACCGCGAGCGAGGGCGCGCCGTACCGCCACGTCGCCCCGAGAGCGCGCTTGCCGGCGGCCTTGGCGTACAGGTCGTCGAGCACGCCGGGCACCTGCACGCCGGTCGCGGCGACGAGCGTGCCGCCCGCCTCCTGCGTGACGAGGAGCTGGCCCCTCAGCAGGGTGCGGGCGTCGGTGCCGGCCGGCACGGCCAGCGCCACGGAGCCCCGCAGCGCGGGGAACCGTCGCAGCTGCGCGTCGGTCAGGCCGGACGCCCGGTAGGCGAGCGTCACCGCGCCGTCGGCGCCCGTGACGGCACCGTCGACCACCTTCATGCCCCCCGCCGCGGCGTGGTGCAGGCGGAACGTGGCGTCCGCGGGCTCGGGCGCCCACGCGGCGGGCCAGGCGATGGTCGACGCGTCGACCCAGTGCGCGCGCTCCTCGCCCGTGCCGGGCAGCGGCGGGTCGGTCACCTCGACCGTGAGCACGTGCGTCGCGAGCACGTAGCTGAACGTCACCGGCTTGCCGCCCGGCGCGGCGAACGTGATGTTCGCGCCGCCCGGCGCGCCGCCGGCGCCGTAGTTCTCCGCCCAGCCGAGCCCGTGCGCGGCCTTCACCTCGTACGTGCCCTCGGGCAGGTCCTCGACCGTGCGCGTGTAGACGCCGTCGCCGTCGGGGTCCTGCAGCCAGCCGCGCAGGCAGTCCGGCTGCCAGTCGCCCGGGCACCCCGCCTCCGACTGCCAGCTGCCGGGCGCCGTGACGATCGGCCCCTGGGCGCTGTTCTGGAACACGTGCGTCACCGGGTCGTACCAGAAGGTCACCGGGCCGTCGGCCGCGAGAGTGTAGGCCGAGTTCGGGCCGTTGGCGACGCCGCCCGCCCCGTAGTTCTCGGCCCACGAGCCGCCGATCGCGACCTTGTACTCGTAGGAGCCCTTCGGCAGGTCGAACGTGCCGGAGTAGGCCCCGTCCGGGCGCTTCGTGAGGCGCGCCGCCGCGCAGTCCGGCTGCCAGTCGCCCGGGCAGCCCATCGCGGCGTTGTGGGAGCCCGGCACGGACACGACGAGGTCCTCGCCCGGGTCGGTGCCCTCGTCCTCCGCGCCGTCCACGGCGATGCCCACGGACGCGAACGTCGAGGCGGCCGAGCGGTGGCCCGCCGCGTCCACCGTCACGGCGCGGTACTCGACGAGCGCACCCTTCGGCGCGTCCACGTCGGCGAACACCCGGGGGCTCGTCGTCTCCGACGTGCCGAGCGGGGTCCAGCCGTCGTCGCCCACCACGCGGTACGCGAACGACGTCTGGCTCCAGACGTCCTTCGCGACGTCCGCCCCGACCTCGGCCTGGCCGCTCACGGCCGCCCCTGCGGAGGGCGACGCGAGCGTGATCGGGCCGGCCTCGGCCGGGGCGGCGACCTCGCGGTCCGCCTCGAGGACGACGGCGCCGAGCGCGGGCACCGTGACCTCGACCGAGCCGTCCGCAGCCGCGACGACCGGGTCGTCGGAGCCGTACAGCGGCGTGAACGTCGCACCGGGAGTCAGCGCGTCGATCGTCACCGTCGTGGACGACGTGGCGTTGTTGAGCGCGACGAGGTGCTCGACCCGCTCGTCGGCGTCGACCCGGGAGAACGCGTAGACCGAGCCGGACGCGTAGCGCTCGATCTGGGCGCCGTCCGTCAGCGCGGGGTGCGCCGAGCGCAGCGCCGCGAGCTCGGCGACGTGCCGGTAGAGCGTCGAGCCGGTGTCGTAGCGGTCCTGCGAGCCGAGGGTCGAGCCGTCGAGCAGCGGCTGGTTCGCGTACGAGCCCACCTGCGTCGCGAACAGGCTCTGCCGCGCGTCCTTGTCGCCGCCCGTGCCCGCGAAGCCCTGCTCGTCGCCGTAGTAGACGACCGGCTGGCCGCGCGTGAGGTACATGAGGTCGTGCGCGAGCGCCGAGCGCGCCTCCTTCTGGGAGACGTCGCCGAGCAGGTAGCCGACGCGGCCCATGTCGTGGTTGCCGAGGAACGTCGGCAGCCCGTTCGCGTTGGTCGTCGGCGTCACGTACCGGTCGTCGCCGGCGTACAGCGCGCGCAGCCCGGAGGGCGAGAAGCCCTTGGCGAAGCCGACGGCGGCCGACTGGAACGTGAAGTCGAGGACGCCGTTCATGTCGGAGTCGCGCAGGTAGGGCGCCAGCTTGGTCGGCTCGGCGTCGTAGACCTCGCCGAACATGTAGAAGTCGGGGTTGCCGGCGGCCGCCGCGTGCTGCGCGACCGCCTTCGTGAAGGTCTGCCAGAACTCGAAGTTCACGTGCTTCGCCGTGTCGATCCGGAAGCCGTCGACGCCGAGGTCGACCCACGCGTCGTACACGTCCACGAAGCCGTCCACGACCTCGGGGTCCTCGGTCATGAGGTCGTCGAGCCCGGAGAAGTCGCCGTAGGTCGTCGACTCGCCGCTGTAGGTCGAGTCTCCCCGGTTGTGGTACTTCGTCACGTCGTTGAGCCAGGCGGGGACCTTGACGTCCGCGTCGGCCGGCGCCACGACCGGGGTGTACGGGAACGACGTCTGCGGGTCGAGCTCGGGGAAGTCGTCCGTCCCGGCGTAGTCGTCCGGGTCGAACGCCGCGCCGGACGCGTCCCGGTACGGCTTCGTCGCCTTGTCCACGTACGTGTACGTCTTCTGCTGGTAGTCGATGACGTCGGCGGTGTGGTTGGTGATGATGTCGAAGTAGACCTTGATCCCGCGGGCGTGCGCGTCGTCGATCAGCGCCTCGAGCTCGGCGTTGGTGCCGAGGTGCGGGTCGATCTGCGTGAAGTCGGTGACCCAGTACCCGTGGTAGCCCGCCGAGGCGTCCGCGCCCGTGCCCTGGACGGGGCGGTTCTTGAACGACGGGGTGAGCCAGATCGCGGTCGCGCCGAGGCCCTCGACGTAGTCCAGGCGGTCCCGCAGCCCGGCGAGGTCGCCGCCCTGGTAGAAGCCCTTGTCCGTGGGGTCGAACCCGGTGGCCAGGCGGTCCCCCGTCAGGCCGCCCCGGTCGTTGGAGGCGTCGCCGTTGGCGAACCGGTCGGTCATGACGAAGTAGAACTGCTGCCCCGCCCCGGGGTCGCGGACCGGCTCGGCGACGATGGCGTCGTCCGCGGCGGTGTAGCCCTGCGCGAGGTCCAGCGGGACGAGGGAGCTGCGGTGCGTCGCGTCGTCGTAGGTGAACCGGACCGTCGTCTCGCCCTCGAGCACGAGCGGGCTGTTGTCGCCGCTGCCGTCGACGCCGTAGGACTCGTTCCAGGCGTCGTTCAGCGCGACCTTGTACTGCCAGGTGCCCGCCGGCACCGTCAGCTCGGCGGAGAACACGCCCGCCGTGGCGGTCGGCTGCAGCTCCGTGGCGGCGCAGTCCGGCTGCCAGTCGCCCGGGCACCCCAGCTCGCTCTGCAGGTCACCCACGAGCGCGACCGACGTCGCGGCGGCCGAGGCGGGCGGCGCGAGCGCGGTGGAGGCGGCGACGGCGCCCAGCGTGCCGACGGCGACGAGGCTCGCGGCGCTGAGGGCGGCGGTGAGGCGGCGGACGGGCACGTCGGCGTGCGGCATGTCGACTCCTTCGTCTCCCCGGACACCAGCGTCGCGGGGCGGATGCGCCGACGGTACTGAGTTGCAGCAACTTTCTGCAAGGGTTTCGCCCGTTTCGGGCATACCGCCGGAGACGAGGCGGCCTCGGCCGCTCCCCGGCCCGGCGCTCAGCCGTCCAGGAGCGCCTCCAGCACCTCGGCCAGCTCGTCCGCGGGCCGTCCCGCGACCTCGACGACCTTGTCGCGGCTGCGTGGGCCCGACACGAGCGCGACGTCGCGCGGGCGCACGCCGAACGCCTCGGCGACCGCCCGCAGCGCCGCCTCCGTCGCGGC
>NZ_HE978588.1:1792746-1798270 GCF_000312005.1 Cellulomonas massiliensis JC225 | reverse complement strand
CGCCCACCGCGACGACCAGCGCCGCGCCGTGCCGGCCGCCGACGCGCGTGCGCGAGGCGCCGGGCCGCACCCGCAGCGCGACCCGCACGGCGCCGGCCGCCGGGGTGGTCGTCAGACGAGCCCCAGCGCGCGCACCGCCTCGCGCTCCTCGGCCAGCTCGGCGACCGACGCGTCGACCCGCTCGCGGGAGAAGGCGTCGACCTCGAGGTCGGGGACGATGTGCCACGCGCCCCCCGACGAGGTCACCGGGAACGACGACACCAGGCCCTCGGGCACGCCGTACGAGCCGTCCGACACCACGCCCGCCGAGGTCCAGTCGCCCTCCGGCGTGCCGTGCACCCAGGTGTGCACGTGGTCGATCGCCGCGTTGGCCGCCGAGGCCGCCGAGGACGCCCCGCGGGCCTCGATGATCGCCGCGCCGCGCTTGGCGACCGTCGGGATGAACGTGTCGCGGACCCACGCCTCGTCGACGAGGTCGCGGGCCGGCGTGCCGCCCACCGTCGCGTGCGTGAGGTCGGGGTACTGCGTCGCGGAGTGGTTGCCCCAGATCGCCAGCCGCCGGATCTCGGGGACGGCGGCACCCGTCCGGGCGGCGAGCTGCGCGACGGCACGGTTGTGGTCGAGCCGCGTCATCGCCGTGAACCGGTCGGCCGGCACGTCGGGCGCGTGCTGCTGGGCGATCCACGCGTTCGTGTTGGCCGGGTTGCCCACGACCAGCACGCGCACGTCGTCGGCGGCGCCGGCGTTGATCGCCTGCCCCTGGGGCCCGAAGATGCCGCCGTTCGCGGAGAGCAGGTCGCCGCGCTCCATCCCGGCGCCACGGGGGCGCGCGCCGACGAGCAGCGCGACGTTGACGCCGTCGAACGCCGCACGGGCGTCGTCGTGGATGTCGATGCCGGCCAGCAGGGGGAACGCGCAGTCGTCGAGCTCCATCGCGGTGCCCTCCGCCGCCTTGACGGCCTGCGGGACCTCGAGCAGCCGCAGCCGCACGGGCGTGTCGGGGCCCAGGAGCTGACCCGACGCGATGCGGAACAGGAGCGCGTACCCGATCTGGCCCGCGGCTCCGGTGACGGTGACGTTGACGACCCCAGCGGGCGACCCAGCAGGCACGGACGGCTCCTTCGCATCGACGGTCGGTCCTGGCAACCTACCGCGACGGCACGCACCTCACGCTCGTTCGGCGACCGTGGCGACGCCGTCGAGCATGCCCTCCCACGTCCGCGCGCTGTGCGCCACGGCCTCCTCGTCGGGGTTGTTGTCCTGCTCGAGCGACACCAGCGTCCCGTCGCCGTCCGGGGACAGCTCGTAGGTGAGGCGGTGGTAGCTCTCCGGCACGTCCGGCGCGCCCGACATCGGGCTGTAGTGCGTCACGACGAGCCGCCGGGGCCGGTCGACCTCGACGACCTCCCCCTGGTCCTCGAAGGGCCGCCCCTGCCACTCGCCGACCCAGCGCACCGGCCCACCGACGCGCCAGTCCGAGACGGTGCGGGCGCCGAGCAGGATCTCCGGGTGGGGGTCCGGCGAGGTGAGCACCTCCCACACCCGCTCGGGCGACGCGGCGACGCGCCGCTGCGCACGGGCGACGAGTCCCGCCATGACGACCCTCCGACCTCCGGGCACGGGCGTCCCCGCGCACGTCCGATCGTGCTCCCGGCGCCGGCGGCGTGCCACCCGGCCGCGGTCGCCTCAGCTCGCCGAGGCGAGCTCCCGGGCGTCGTGCCGGCGCACGGCGGCGCGGGCCATCCGGAAGATCCACGGGCCGTCCGCCGCCAGGGGCACGGGCTCGCCGACGGGCTCGTACCCGAGCGAGCGGTAGTACTCGACGTTGCCGCGCTTCGTCGTCTCCAGGTAGCCGCGCCCCTCCTCGGCGTCGACGAGCGTGAAGACCTCCGCCATCAGCCGGCGCCCCCTGCCCTGCCGCTGCAGGTCGGGCCGGACGCCGAGCGCCTCGACGTACCAGGAGTCGCGGGGCACGCCGCCCGACGTCAGGTCGCCGAACCGGATCAGCCCGGGGGCGTGCGCGCGGGTCCGCGCCGCGAGGACGGCCAGCTGCGGAGCCAGCCGCAGCCAGCGCGCGGCGCTCATCGGGTACGTCCCCGGCGGGTAGAGCGCGAGCGCCCCGGTGATCTCGCCGTCCCGCACGGTGACGAACGCGCGCCCGTGCCGCAGGGTGTCCGCCAGCGTCATGCGGTACATCGCGCGCAGCTCGCGCTCTCGGCGGCGGCCGTCCGGGAACAGATGGCGGAACCCCGGGTCGTCCGCGAGCGCGGCCGCGAGCACGTCGGCGGCGTGGCCGAGCCGCTCACGGCGCAGCGGCTCCACCGCGTCGGCGAGCCGGCGGTGAGCGGAGTCGTGACTTGCGGGGTCCAGCACATGACACATCGTGCCGGACGATCGTCCAGGTGCCAACTCGGACACATGGCGCAGGGCGCCGCCCCCGAGGGGACGGCGCCCTGCGACGGACCGGGTCGGCTCAGGCCAGCCGGGCCGCCAGGTTCGCGTCGAGCGCGGCGAGGAAGTCCTCGGTCGTCAGCCACTCCTGCTGGGGGCCGACGAGCAGCGCGAGGTCCTTCGTCATCTGGCCCGACTCGACGGTCTTGATGACCACGTCCTCGAGCGTCTCGGCGAACTGCGTGACCTCGGGCGTGCCGTCCAGCTTGCCGCGGTGCTTGAGCCCGCCGGTCCACGCGAAGATCGACGCGATCGGGTTCGTCGACGTCGGCTTGCCCGCCTGGTGCTGGCGGTAGTGCCGCGTGACCGTGCCGTGCGCCGCCTCGGCCTCGACGGTCTTGCCGTCGGGCGTCACCAGAACGGACGTCATGAGGCCGAGCGAGCCGAAGCCCTGCGCGACGGTGTCGGACTGGACGTCGCCGTCGTAGTTCTTGCACGCCCAGACGTAGCCGCCCTCCCACTTGAGCGCGGAGGCGACCATGTCGTCGATGAGGCGGTGCTCGTAGGTGAGGCCGGCCGCCGCGAACTGGTCGGCGTACTCGGCGTCGAAGACCTCCTGGAACAGGTCCTTGAAGCGGCCGTCGTAGGCCTTGAGGATGGTGTTCTTCGTCGAGAGGTACACCGGGTAGCCGCGCTGCAGGCCGTAGGCGAACGACGCGCGCGCGAAGTCGCGGATCGACTCGTCGAAGTTGTACATGCCCATCGCGACGCCGCCGCCCTCGGGGTACGTCACGACCTCCTGCTGGATCGGCTCGGAGCCGTCCGCGGGGGTGAACGTCAGCGTGAGCGTGCCCGCGCCGGCGACCTTGAAGTCGGTCGCGCGGTACTGGTCGCCGAAGGCGTGACGGCCGATGATGATCGGCTTGTTCCAGCCCGGCACGAGGCGCGGGATGTTCGAGATGACGATCGGCTCGCGGAAGACGACGCCGCCGAGGATGTTGCGGATCGTGCCGTTCGGCGACTTCCACATCTTCTTGAGGCCGAACTCCTCGACCCGCGCCTCGTCGGGCGTGATCGTGGCGCACTTGACGCCGACGCCGTGCTCCTTGATCGCGTGCGCGGCGTCGACCGTCACCTGGTCGTCGGTCGCGTCGCGGTTCTGGATCGACAGGTCGAAGTACCGCAGGTCGACGTCGAGGTACGGGTGGATCAGGCGGTCCTTGATGAACTGCCAGATGATGCGCGTCATCTCGTCGCCGTCGAGCTCGACGACCGGACCGACGACCTTGATCTTCGCCATGGGCATCTCCCTGTGCTGGGCGGTGGACGGCACGCTACCGGGGTGGGGTGGTGCCACGGATCCGGGCTCCAGATTACTCGACGTCAAGACACCGGCCCGCCACGGGCGTGCTGCGCCCCTCGGGGACGAGCGGCGACTCACGCGGTGCCGACTCCGGCGGTGCCGACTCCGGCGGTGCCGACTCAGGCGGTGCCGACCCAGGCGGTGCCGACCCAGGCGGTGCTGGCATGCTGGAGCACCGGACGCGGGCGAACCGCCGCGATCCCACCGAACCCATCGCCCTACCGACAGGACCGACATGTCCCAGGACACGCCCGAGAACGCGCCCGAGCCCGTCGAGCCCGGCACGCCCGTCGAGCCCGGCACGCCCGAGACCGCGTCGACCGGCGCCGCCGCACCGGCCGGCGCCGCGCCCGCCGCGCCGGCTCCGCTCACGACGCCCCCGCCGGCCACCGACGGCGAGCCCGACCTCGAGACCGACGAGTACGACGCGTACGTGCTGCCCGCCGGCACGGTCGTCACCGCGGGCCCGTCGCTCGCGGCGCGGCTCGGCGCCGAGGTGTTCGGCTCCTTCGTGTTCGTCCTCGCCGGCCTCGGCGTGGCGCTGTACGCGGGCACGCAGTTCGCCTCCTTCGGCGGTGGCGGCGGGTCCCTCGCCGTCGCCCTCGGCTTCGGCCTCGCCCTCGCTGGCGTCGGCGCCGCGGTCGGCCACGTCTCGGGCGGGCACTTCAACCCCGCCGTCACGCTCGGCGCCGCCGTCGGCGGGCGCACCGCGTGGCGCGACGTGCTCCCCTACTGGCTGGCCCAGGTCGTCGGCGCGATCGCCGCGGCGGCGCTGCTCTTCATCGCGTACCCCTCGCAGCTCGCCGGGCTCCTCTCCGAGGGCGGCACCACGCGCAAGGTGTTCTCGGGCCTGGCCAACGGCTACGGCGAGCACACCGCGCTCGGCACGGCGACGCAGGGCGACGCCGGCTCGACGCTCTTCATCGCCGTCGTCGTCGAGCTCGTGCTCACGGCCGTCCTGGTCGGCGTCGTGCTCGGCGTGACCGACCGCCGGGCCCGCTCGACGGTCGCCCCGTTCGCGATCGGCCTCACGTTCACCGTGCTCGTGCTCGTCGCGCTGCCCGTGACGAACGGTGCGCTCAACCCCGCCCGCGCGACCGCCGCCGCCGTGTTCGCCGAGTCGTGGGCCCTGGCCCAGCTGTGGGTGTTCTGGGTGGCGCCGCTGGTCGGGGCCGCGATCGCCGGCCTCGTGTACCGGGCGTTCGCCGCCGAGCCCCGCGAGGACAACCTCCTGGAGGAGGACGAGGCCTACGTCACGACCGACGACGTCGTCGTGGTCGAGCAGCGCTGACCCCCGCGCGTCGACGCCCTCCCTCCGGACGGCCGGAGGGAGGGCGTCGTCGTCTGCGGCTGCCGTCGCTCAGGGCGACGGCGCCGACGTCACAGGACGGGGCCGGGCAGCCACACCGCGAGCGCGGCCAGCGCGAGCGTCGCCCCGCCGAGCATGCCGACGTCGATCCACCGCGCACGCACCGAGACCGCGATCGGCCCGGGCTCGGGGCGCACCAGCCGGACGACCGCCCCGCAGCCCGTCACCGCCGCCAGCGCCAGCACGCCGACGGGCGCGCCGGCGACGAGCGACAGCACGGTCGCCAGGACGACCCCGCTGGAGACCCACCACAGGGAGGCGTTGTTCGAGGCGAGCAGCGAGGCACGGGCGATCGCACGCGGGTCGAGAGGGCGCTCGTCGACCGGGACCGCCGCCGGGTCGGGCCCCTCGGGCGGCACGGATCCGGCGGGCAGCGGCTCGGCGGGCGGCGGCTCGGCGGG
>NZ_HE978588.1:1788367-1792290 GCF_000312005.1 Cellulomonas massiliensis JC225 | reverse complement strand
GGCGCCGGCGCCTGCGACGCGGTCCGTGCGGACGTGTCCACCTCGCCCACGTCGTCCCCCTCGCGCTGGTCCATCACCGGCCTCCTGACCCGTGAGACTACCGTTGCGCGGGTGACGCCCCTGCCGCCCCGCCGCCTCCTCGTCGCCGGCGCCGGGCTCGCCGCGGCGCGCACCGTCGCGAGCCTGCGCGCCCGGGGGTTCGACGGCCACGTGACGGTGCTCGGCGCCGAGGGCGTCGCCCCCTACGACCGACCGCCGCTGTCCAAGCACCTGCTCGACCGCCCGGAGCCCGCGTGGCTCGCCGACGAGGTGGGGGCCGACCTGGTGGCGCTGGCCGACGCCGCGCACCTCGACCGGCCCGCCCGCGCGCTCACCGTCGGCGCGCAGGGCGTGCGCGTCGGCACGGACGACGGCGACCTCGAGGCGGACGCGCTCGTCGTCGCCACGGGCGCACGCGCGGTCCTCCCGGAGGGCTGGGAGGGGGCGCGCACGCTGCACACGGCGGCCGACGCCGCCGCGCTGCGTGCGGCGCTCGCGCCCGGTGCACGCCTCGTCGTGGTGGGGGCGGGCTGGATCGGCGCCGAGGTGGCGGGCGTCGCGGCCGCGGCCGGCGTCGAGGTGACCGTCGTCGAGGCGCGCGCTCCGCTCTCGGGAGCCCTGGGCGCGGTGGGACGGCTGACGGAGCCCTGGTACGCCCGCGCGGGGGTCCGGCTCCTGACGGGAGCCCGCGTCGTCGAGGTGCGGGGAGACGGCGTGCGCACGACCGACGACCACCTGCCGGCGGACGTCGTCCTCGTGGCGGTCGGCGCCCGCCCGGCGACGGGGTGGCTCGGCGACGCGCTGCCCCGGGAGCCGGACGGGTCCGTCCGCGTCGACGAGCACCACGCGGTCGTCGGCGCGCCGCCGCACGTGCGCGCGGTCGGCGACGTCGCGCTGCGCCGGTCGCGCGGTACGGGTGGGTGCCGGGCGGGCACTGGGACGGGGCGCTGCGCGGGCCGGAGCACCTCGCCGCGGCGCTGCTCGGGGAGCCCGCCGACCCCCCGGCCGACGACGTCCCGTACGTCTTCTCGACGCAGCTGGGCCACGAGCTGGCGCTGCTCGGGCTGCCGGAGGGCGGCGACGTCGTGCTGCGGGGCGACCCGCGCACCGGCCCGTGGGCGGCCCTGTGGTTCCGGGGCGACGTGCTCGCCGCGATCCTCACGGTCGACCGGCCGCGGGACGTCGGCGCCGCGCGGCGCCTGCTGGCAGGTGCCGCCCCGCCCGTGCTCGACCGCGCGGTGGCCGCGGACGCCGGTCGCCCGCTGCGGGACGCCGCGCGCTGAGCCGCGGTGCGGCGGCGGCCCTCGCCCGCCGCCGCACCGCGCGCGCCTCAGTGCGCGAAGTGGCGCGTGCCGGTGAGGTAGAGGGTCACGCCCGCGGCGGCGGCCGCCGCGACGACCTCCTCGTCGCGGACCGACCCGCCCGGCTGGACGACCGCGCGCACGCCGGCGTCGAGCAGGACCTGCAGGCCGTCCGCGAACGGGAAGAACGCGTCGGACGCGGCGACCGCGCCGCGGGCACGCTCGGCCCCGTCCGTGTTCGCGCGCTCGACCGCGAGCCGGCAGGAGTCGACCCGGTTGACCTGGCCCATCCCCACGCCGACCGACGCGCCGTCGGCGGCGAGCAGGATCGCGTTCGACTTGACCGCGCGCACCGCGCGCCACGCGAAGGCGAGGTCCGCCAGCGTCGCGGCGTCGGCCGCCGGACCGGCCGCGAGCGTCCAGGTCGTCGGGTCGTCGCCGGGCGCGTCCACCGCGTCCGCGCGCTGCAGCAGCAGCCCGCCGCTCACCTGGCGCTGCTCGACCCGCGGGCCCTCGACCGCCCGGACCTGCAGCAGGCGGATGTTCTTCTTGCGCGCCAGGATCTCGACCGCGTCGGGCTCGAAGGCCGGGGCGACGACGACCTCGGTGAACACCGGGGCGATCTGCTCCGCGGCCGCGGCCGTCAGGGGCCGGTTCGTCGCGATCACGCCGCCGAACGCCGAGACGGGGTCGCACGCGTGCGCCTTGGCGTGGGCCTCGGCGACGTCCGCGCCGACCGCGATCCCGCACGGGTTGGCGTGCTTGACGATCGCGACCGCGGGCGCGTCGTGGTCGTGCGCGGCACGCCACGCGGCGTCGGCGTCGACGTAGTTGTTGTAGCTCATCGCCTTGCCGTGCAGCTGCGTGGCGCCGGCGAGGCCGCGGCCCGCGCCCCCCTCCTCCGACACGTACAGCGCGGCGCCCTGGTGGGGGTTCTCGCCGTACCGCAGCACGTCGGCGCGCGTCCACGTCGCACCCACGACCGCGGGGAAGCCGGACTCGGCGGCCGTGGCGTCCGGGCTGAGGACGGAGGCGAACCAGCTGGAGACGGCGACGTCGTACGCCGCCGTGTGCGCGAAGGCGGCGGCCGCCAGCGCGCGGCGCTCGGCGAGCGTGAACCCGCCCGCACCGGCCGCCGTCGCGACGTCGGCGTAGCGGGCCGGGTCGACGACGACCGCCACGCTCGGGTGGTTCTTCGCGGCCGCGCGCACCATGGACGGGCCGCCGATGTCGATCTGCTCGACGCACTCGTCGGGCGTCGCGCCGGAGGCGACGGTCGCGGTGAACGGGTAGAGGTTGACGACGACGAGCTCGAACGCGGCGACCCCGAGCTCCTCGAGCTGGGCGAGGTGCTCCGGGCGGCGGGTGTCCGCGAGGATCCCGGCGTGCACCCGCGGGTGCAGCGTCTTGACGCGGCCGTCCAGGCACTCGGGGAACCCGGTGAGGTCCTCGACCCGGGTGACGGGCACGCCGGCCGCCGCGATCGTCGCGGCGGTGGAGCCCGTCGACACGAGCTCGACGCCCGCGGCGTGCAGCGCGGTCGCCAGCTCGGTGAGGCCGGTCTTGTCGTACACGCTCAGCAGCGCGCGGCGCAGCGGGCGGCGGGTGCTCGGGTCCGTCGGGTCGGTGACGGGCTCGACGGGGGTCACGTGGGCGGTCATGGACTCTCCAGGGTCGCGACGGCGTTCGGACCCGGCACCCAGGCGGGCGGTGCACGACAGGGCGGTGCGGCCGCTCCCCGGTGGTTGTCCACCCTCGCCAGTCACGACCGGGACGAGTCTACGCGAGGTGCGTCGGGAGGCCGCCGCGCGGCGCGGGCTCAGCCGATGCGGGCGGTGCGCCCCTCGACCGTGAGGCCCTCCCGGGCGACGCGGCCCACGACGTCGACGAGCAGCTCGCGCTCCACGACCTTGATGCGCTCGTGCAGCGCCGCCTCGTCGTCGTCGTCGAGCACGGGCACGGCCGCCTGCGCCAGCACGGGGCCGGTGTCGACGCCCGCGTCGACCACCATGACGGTGCAGCCCGTGACCTTGACGCCGTAGGCGAGGGCGTCGCGCACGCCGTGCGCCCCGGGGAAGGAGGGCAGCAGCGCCGGGTGGGTGTTGATGGTCCGCCCGCCGAAGCGCGCGAGGAACGCCTCGCCGAGCAGCTTCATGAAGCCGGCCAGGACGACGTGGTCCGGGGAGAACACGGCGACCGCCTCGGTGACCGCGCGGTCCCACGCGGCGCGGTCCGGGAAGTCGGCGAGCGCGACGACGGCGGTCGGGACGCCCGCCTCCCGGGCGATCTCGAGCGCGCGGACGCCGGGCCGGTCGGCCACCACGCCGACGACCCGCGCGCCGTACGCCGGGTCGGCGTGCGCGTCGAGCAGCGCCGCGAGGTTCGAGCCGGTGCCCGAGACGAGGACGACGAGGCGGCCGTGGCGGCGGGTGGCGGCGGTGGGAGGCGTCGGCACGGCGCGACCCTACCCCGGCGCGGTCGGCGCCCGTGCGGCCGCGTCCTCGGGCGGCACGGCGGCGGCGCCGTGATCGGGGACAATGGGCGCGTGAGCAACCCGTACGCGCCGCCCGAGCCCGGCACGGG
>NZ_HE978588.1:1784085-1787465 GCF_000312005.1 Cellulomonas massiliensis JC225 | reverse complement strand
GGCGAGGTCCGCGGGACCGTCGCCGACCGCGAGCGCCACGACGAGCGCGAGGGCCGCGTACGCGCCCACGGTCGCGCCGAACGCGCTCCACGTCGGGGAGCCGGAGCGCCGCGCGGAGGCGTAGCAGGCGAACAGCGCCAGCCCGGTGACCCCCAGCGGGACGAGGGTGACGGCGGCTCCCGCGGCCGCCAGCGGGACGCCGTGGCCGGCGAGCCACAGCGACGCGCCCACGCCGGCGGCGCCGAGCCAGCTCGCCCCGGCGTTGGACGGGTCGGCCGCGGTGGACACGTAGACCGCGACGGCCGGCAGCACGAGCGCGAGCAGGGACAGCACCGCGGCCTGCGCCCCGGTGATGGCCCCGACGACCCAGCGCGGCGAGCCGTCGATCTCGGACGTGAAGAACTCGGAGCCCGCGGGTCGCCGCCCGCGCGGCGGCTGGGTGCGGGTCCCGACGGCGCTCACCGGGCCATGGTCACCGCCCGACGCCTCCCGCGACGCGACCTCGCCCGGCGCGTCGCCGACCCGGCCGGCCCGGCGGCCACGGCGGGTGCGGGCCCGTGACGCGCGACACCCCCGCCGCCCGGAGGCGTGCGGGGGTGCCGGTCGCGTCGCGACGCCGCGGTCAGCGGCTGAGCAGCTCCCGCGCGAGGGCGGCGGTCTCGGACGGCGTCTTGCCGACCTTGACGCCCGCGGCCTCGAGCGCCTCCTTCTTGGCCTGCGCCGTGCCCGACGAGCCGGAGACGATGGCGCCCGCGTGGCCCATCGTCTTGCCCTCCGGGGCGGTGAAGCCGGCGACGTAGCCGACGACCGGCTTCGTCACGTGCTCCTGGATGAACGCGGCGGCCCGCTCCTCGGCGTCGCCGCCGATCTCGCCGATCATGACGATGAGATCCGTCTCGGGGTCGGCCTCGAACGCGGCGAGGGCGTCGATGTGCGTCGTGCCGATGATCGGGTCGCCCCCGATGCCGACGGCGGACGAGAACCCGAAATCCCGCAGCTCGTACATCATCTGGTACGTGAGCGTGCCGGACTTCGAGACGAGCCCGATGCGGCCCGGGCCGGAGATGTCCGCCGGGATGATGCCGACGTTCGACTTCCCGGGGCTGATGAGGCCGGGGCAGTTGGGGCCGACGAGCCGCACGCCCTTGTCCTGGGCGTAGGCGAAGAACTCGGCCGTGTCGGCCACCGGCACACCCTCGGTGATGATGACGACGAGCGGCACGCCCGCGTCGACCGCCTCGACCACCGCGGCCTTGGTGTGGGCCGGCGGCACGAAGATGACGGACACGTCCGCGCCCGTCTTGCCGACGGCGTCCGCGACGGTGCCGAAGACGGGGACCTCGACGCTCGAGCCGTCCGCGCCGGGGAAGTCGACCGTGGTGCCGGCCTTGCGCGGGTTCACGCCGCCGACGACGTTCGTGCCCGACGCGAGCATGCGCGTCGTGTGCTTGGTGCCCTCGGAGCCGGTCATGCCCTGGACGATGACCTTGGAGTCCGCGGTCAGGAAGATCGCCATGGTGTCTGCTTCTCTCTCGTCTGTCGTCCGGCTCAGGCGGCGGCGTGCGCCAGCTCGGCGGCCTTGTCCGCGCCGCCGTCCATCGTGTCGGCCAACGTCACCAGGGGGTGCGCGGCGTCGGCGAGGATCCGGCGGCCCTCGACCACGTTGTTGCCGTCCAGGCGCACGACCAGCGGCTTGGACGCCTCGTCCCCGAGGATCTCCAGCGCCGCGACGATGCCGTTCGCGACCGCGTCGCACGCCGTGATGCCGCCGAACACGTTGACGAACACCGACTTCACCTGGGGGTCGGTGAGGATGATGTCGAGGCCTGCGGCCATCACCTCGGCGGACGCGCCGCCGCCGATGTCGAGGAAGTTGGCGGGCTTGACCCCGCCGTGGGCCTCGCCGGCGTACGCGACGACGTCGAGCGTGCTCATGACGAGCCCGGCGCCGTTGCCGATGATCCCGACCTCGCCGTCGAGCTTGACGTAGTTGAGGTCCTTCTCCTTGGCGCGCGCCTCGAGCGGGTCGGCGGCGGCCTTGTCCTCGAGCGCCGCGTGGTCCGCGTGGCGGAAGTCGGCGTTGCCGTCCAGCGTGACCTTCCCGTCGAGCGCGACGACGTCGCCGTCCTTCGTCAGGACGAGCGGGTTGACCTCGACGAGCGTGGCGTCCTCCTCGCGGTAGACGTCCCACAGCTTCTGCAGCACGGCTGCGACCTTGCCGGCGATCTCGGGCGAGGTCTTCTCGGGGAAGCCCGCCGCCGCGACGATCCGCTCGGCCGTGGCGGCGTCGATCCCGACCCGCGGGTCGACGGCGACGCGGGCGAGCGCCTCCGGGCGCTCGACGGCGAGCTGCTCGATCTCCATGCCGCCCTCGACGCTCGCCATCGCGAGGTACCGGCGCTCCGCGCGGTCGAGCAGCAGGGAGAAGTAGTACTCCTGCTCGATCGCGGCGCCCGCGGCGACCATCACGCGGTGCACGGTGTGGCCCTTGATGTCCATGCCGAGGATCTCGCCGGCACGCTCGGCCGCCTCGTCCGCCGACCGCGCGAGCTTGACGCCGCCCGCCTTGCCGCGGCCGCCCGTCTTCACCTGCGCCTTGACGACGACCACGCCGCCGTCGGCCGGGAGCAGCCGCTCCGCCGCGGCCCGCGCCTCGTCCGGCGTCGTGGCGACGACGCCGCCGAGCACGGGCACGCCGTGCTTCTCGAAGATGTCTCGTGCCTGGTACTCGAACAGGTCCACTGTGGTCCCGGTTCCTCTCGTCGACCGCGCGCCCAGCGACCCGGTCCGGCCGCTTCGCCGCAACGATGGTAGCCCCGGGACGAAGGTTCCTTGACATCGAGAGAACTTCTCGGCGAGACCCTCGTCACACCTTCGGCCCGGCCAGCGCACCGGCCTCGTCAAGCCGTCTTGACGGGCGTCCGATCGTCAACCTATCTTGACGGGATGAACGACACCGCGCTCACGGCGGCCGGCACCGACGACCCGGGCGAGGGCCTGCGGGCGGTGCTCGCGCTGCGCACGCTCGCCGACGGGCTCGAGTCGCTGCACGTCGAGCGCGCCCGGCGCCTCGGCTGGTCCTGGCAGGAGATCGCCGCCGCGCTCGGGGTCACCAAGCAGGCGGTGCACCAGCGCTACGGGAAGAGGTTCGGCTGATGTTCGAGAGGTTCACCACCGACGCCCGCCGGGCCGTCACCCTCGCGCAGGGCGCCGCGGCGGCGCTGGACGCCGACGCGATCGGCCCCGAGCACCTGCTGCTCGCGCTCGCGCACGACGAGGCGTCCGTCGCCGGCCGCGCGCTCGCGTCGGTCGGCGTCGACCACGCCGCCCTGGAGGACCGCGTGCGCGCCGCCCGCCGCCCCGACGGGCCCGACCCGCAG
>NZ_HE978588.1:1774888-1783474 GCF_000312005.1 Cellulomonas massiliensis JC225 | reverse complement strand
GTCCGCGCGGCCGTCGTCGCCGCCTGGGCGTCGGCCGACGTCGCCTGACCCGCAGCCGTCGCGGCCGGCGCGGACCCGGCTCAGCCGGCCGTCGTCAGCCGGCCGAGCGCCTTCTCCAGCAGCTCGGCGTAGACGACGATCCCCGCCATGTTGGGGTGCGTCTTGTCGGGGTGCAGCCACTGCGGGTGGCCGTGCACCTTCGCGGCCCAGTCGACCAGGTGCGCGTTCGGGTACCGCTCCACGATCGACGCCAGCTGCTGGTTGGCGTCGGGCACCCAGTAGCTGATGCCGGTCAGGTTGACGAACACCACCTGCCGCTCGTCGCCGAGCGTGCGCATGATCGACTCGACGGCCTTCTCGGAGCCCGGGAACTGGAAGCCCCCGTTCGTGCCGAACGCCAGCACGACCACCGGGCGCAGCCGCCCCTCCTTCGCGGCCGCCTCCACGACGGCCGGGGCGTCCACCCACTTGCGGATCGGCTTGGCGTCGATCGCGACGCCGGGCAGCGCGTCGTACACGGCGGGCGCGGCGGCGGACAGCACCGAGTCGCCGAACGCGACGACGTCGGCCCCCGTCACGGGCCGGCCCGTCGTCCCCTCCCCGGGGTCCTGCGCCCCAGGTGCCGCCGCGCCGGCGCCCGCGCTCGGCGTCGCCGCCGGCTGCGTCGCCTGCCGGCCCTGCTCCGCCTGCGCGCGCTCCCCCTGCTCGACCGCGAGCTGCGCCTGCGACTTCGCGGGCGCGCCCGCCACGGCGACGACCGCGAGGACGAGCACCACCGCCGCCGCACCGGCCAGCACGCGGGCGCCCGGCTCGCGGACGACCGCCGCGCGTGCCCGCGCGGCCACGGCGCGGAAGCCGTCCCGCCGCACCGGCACCTCGAGCCAGCGGTACGACGCCGCTGCGAGCGCGAAGGTCACCACGAGCGACAGCGCCGTCCCCCACCACCACGCCGCGGTCCCGGGCGCCGCCACGACGACCGCCCCGACGACGAGGATCACGGGCCAGTGCCACAGGTAGAGCCCGTAGGACCGCTCGCCGACCCACGTGAGCGGCCGGGTCTCGAGCGCCCGGACGTAGGCAGACTCCCCGGTCGTGCAGCCGGCGACGGCCAGGACGGCCAGCACCGACGCGAGGAGCAGCCCGCCGCGGTAGGTGACGGTCGCCTGGTCCTGCAGGACGACGACGAGCACCGTGAGCAGCCCCAGCGCCGACGCGGGCAGCCAGCGCGCGAGCCGGGGCCGCAGCGGCAGAACGAGGCCGCCGCGCCAGGCGAAGGCGGCCGCGACGCCCAGCAGGAGCCCGAAGGCGTGGGTGTCCGTGCCGTAGTACACGCGCGTCGGGTCCCCGTCGGGCTGGTGCAGCACGGCCATGAGAAGGGCCGACAGGAGCGCGGCACCGAGCGCGACCGCCGCCCGCGCCCGCCACGACCGTGCGAGCACGAGCAGCAGGACGAGGAGCACCGGCCACAGGACGTAGAACTGCTCCTCGATCGCGAGCGACCAGAACGGCTGGAACAGCTCGGGCTGCGTCGCGTCGAAGTAGCTGGAGCCGGCGGCGATCTCGACCCAGTTGGTGAGGAACGTCGCGGCGCCCAGCACCTGGCGGCCGATGCCCACGAGCAGGTCGGTGCTGACGAGGCGCGCCGCGACGAGCGACGTCACGACGACGAGCCCGAGCGCCGGCAGGAGGCGGCGCGCGCGGCGCAGCCAGAACGACGGCAGCGAGATCCGGCCGCGGTCGGCGGCCTCGCGCAGCAGCAGCGTCGTGATGAGGAACCCGCTGACGACGAAGAACACGTCGACGCCGATGAACCCGCCGGGCACGGACGACGGCGCGAGGTGGTACGCGACGACCGCGAGGACCGCCCACGCGCGCAGGCCGTCGAGCCCCCGGATCCGTCCGGAGGCGGCACCCGGGGCGCTCGCCGGACCGCGGTGTCGGTGGTGCTCCGCGCCGGGCGTGACGTCGGTGCGCACCGCGTCCGCCGGCGTCGAGCCGCGCGGCGTCGTCGTCGTCATGTCACCACCGTCCAGGCGTCCCCGCGTCCTGTCAGCGCTCACCCTAGGTGGGTCGGCGCGGCGTGCGGCAGAGGCGCGGCCGGTGCGTGCGAGAGCCGGGCCGCGGCCTCGTCCGGCTAGAGCTTCGTGACGGGCGAGTAGCGCAGCAGGAGCCGCTTGGTGCCCTCGCTGCCGAAGTCGACCTTGACGACCGAGCTCGCGCCCGCGCCCTCGAGCGCGACGACGGTGCCCAGCCCGTAGGCGTCGTGGGTCACCTTGTCGCCGACGGCGAGCGACGGGATCTCGACGTCCGAGCGCGGGGTGGCCGACCCGAACTTCGCGCCGGTGGAGGGCAGCGGCGCCCGTGCCTCGCGCTCGGCGGGCGCGGGACCGGACCGGTCGCGGCGCCCGTAGCCGCCGGAGCCGTACCCGCCGCCGGAGCCGAAGCCCGAGCCCCAGCCGCCGCGCAGCTGGGACGTCGACGACTCGCGGCGCCGCCAGTCGAGCAGCTCCTCCGGCAGGTCGTCGAGGAACCGGCTCGGCGGGAACTCGTTCGGCACGCCCCACGCCGTGCGCACCGCGGCGCGCGAGACGTAGAGCCGCTCGCGCGCCCGGGTGAGCCCCACGTAGGCGAGGCGTCGCTCCTCCGCGAGCTGGTCGGGGTCCGACAGCGACCGCATGTGCGGGAAGGTGCCGTCCTCCATGCCCGTGAGGAACACGACCGGGAACTCGAGCCCCTTCGCGGTGTGCAGCGTCATCAGGGTGACGACACCCGGGTCCGGGCGCGCCTGGCCGTCGTCGTCCGCGCCGTCCGGCACCGGGATCTGGTCGGAGTCGGCCACGAGGGACACGCGCTCGAGGAAGTCCGCCAGGTCGCCCTCGGGGTCGCTCTGCTCGAACTCGCTCGCGACCGCGTGCAGCTCCGCCAGGTTCTCGACCCGCGAGGCGTCCTGCGGGTCCTCGCTCGCCCGCAGCTCGGCCAGGTAGCCCGAGCGGTCGAGCACCGCGCCGAGCACCTCGGCGGGGCCGGCGTCGGCGGCGAGCTCGCGCAGGCCGTCCATCATCTGCGCGAAGGCCGCCATGCCGGTGATCGCCCGGGTGCCCAGCCCCGGCACCTCGTCGAGCCGGGCCAGCGCCGCGCCGAACGAGATGCGCTCGCGCTCGGCGAAGGCCGCGACCATCGCCTCGGAGCGGTCGCCGAGGCCGCGCTTCGGCACGTTGAGGATCCGCCGCAGGTTGACGTCGTCGTCCGGGTTCGCGATCGCGCGCAGGTAGGCGACCGCGTCCTTGATCTCGCGCCGCTCGTAGAAGCGCGTGCCCCCGACGACCTTGTACGGCAGCCCGACGCGGACCAGCACCTCCTCGAGCGCGCGCGACTGCGCGTTGGCCCGGTAGAAGATCGCGACGTCGCCGGGCCGCACGCCCTGCTCGTCGCCGAGCCGGTCGATCTCCTGCGCGACGAACCGCGCCTCCTCGTGCTCGGTGTCCGCCACGTACGCGACGATCTGCGCGCCGGCGCCGGAGTCGGTCCACAGCCGCTTCGGCTTGCGGCCCGCGTTGCGGCTGATGACCGCGTTGGCCGCCGAGAGGATCGTCTGCGTCGAGCGGTAGTTCTGCTCCAGCAGGATCGTGCGCGCGTCCGGGTAGTCCGCCTCGAACTCGAGGATGTTGCGGATCGAGGCGCCGCGGAACGCGTAGATCGACTGGTCGGCGTCGCCGACCACGGTCAGCTCGCCGCGCGGCACCTCGTCGGCGCCCTCGGCGCTCGCGGCCGGCGTCGCGGAGACGCCGACGAGCTCCCGCACCAGGACGTACTGCGCGTGGTTCGTGTCCTGGTACTCGTCCACCAGCACGTGCCGGAACCGGCGCCGGTAGTGCTCCGCCACGGCGGGGAACGCCTGCAGCAGGTGCACCGTCGTCATGATGAGGTCGTCGAAGTCCAGCGCGTGCGCCTGCCGCAGGCGCGCCTGGTAGCGCGTGTAGACCTGCGCGAGCGCCGTATCGAAGTCGTTCGCCGCACCGCCGCCCGACGTCCGGGCGAAGGTCTCCGGGTCGACCAGCTCGTCCTTGAGCGCCGAGATCTTCCCGGCCAGGGCCTTGGCCGGGTACTTCTTCGGGTCCAGGTCGAGCTCGCGCGCGACGAGGGTCAGCAGGCGCTGGGAGTCCGCCGCGTCGTAGATCGAGAAGCTCGAGCGCAGGCCGAGCGTGCTCGCCTCGCGCCGCAGGATCCGGACGCACGCGGAGTGGAACGTCGACACCCACATGCGCTGGGCCGCCGGCCCGACGAGCTGCTCCACCCGCTCGCGCATCTCCGCCGCGGCCTTGTTGGTGAACGTGATCGCGAGGACCTCGCCCGCGCGCGCCCGCCGCGTCGCGAGCAGGTGGGCGATCCGGTGCGTGAGGACGCGCGTCTTGCCCGAGCCCGCGCCGGCGACGATGAGCAGGGGTCCGCCGTGGTGGACGACGGCCTCGCGCTGCTGCGGGTTGAGACCGACGAGCAGCGCGTCGGCCTGCTCCTGACGACGCGCCTCGCGCTCGGCGCGCTCGTCGTCGGCCTCGCCGCGCGGCGGGACGACCAGCGGCAGGCCGGACGACTCGCCCGCGTGCGAGCGGCGGGCGGCGGCGCTCGTCGACCCCGGGGCACGGGGGGTCGCGGCGGCGCCGGGGACGGGGAGGTCGAGGCTCTCGAACAGCGAAGTCATGGCACTCCCAGGGTAGGCGCCCCCACCCACACCCACGGACGCGCCGGCCGCGCGCGGGCACCTCAGGTGGCGAGCAGGCCGACCACCCAGGCACCCGTCGCGACGAGCGCACCGGCGAGCTCGACGAGGATCGTGATCCCGGTCGCCGCGAGCGCCGTCAGGGTCGCCCGCCACGCCGGGCCGGCCTCGCGCAGCCGGCGCAGCTCGGCGAGGAACACCCCGAGCAGGAAGCCGATGACCAGGCCCACCACCGGGATGACGAAGAAGCCCACGATGCCGAGCAGGCCACCCCACACGATCGTCGAGCCGGGCACGCCACGCCGCTGCAGGTGCCGCCCGGCGAGGACGTACTTGGCGACCTGCGCCACCGCGGTCGCCAGCACGGCGACGGCCACCACGGTCCAGCCGACGGCACCGCCGGTCACCACACCCCACACGACCACGGCGCCGAGCACGAGGAAGGCCCCCGGCAGCACCTGGACGACGACCCCGACCAGGCCCGCGGCCACGACGAGGCCGACGACGAGCTCACCCCACTCCGGCACGCCCCGACCCTAGGGCCTGGTGCGGCGGGCCACCCGGCGGGCGCCGGGCGCCGCGGGGGGGCCGGGCCGTCAGCGCCAGATGACGGCGACGGCCACGTTCGCGACCGTGAGCCCGGCGATGGCGCCGAGGTAGCCGGCGGTGACACGCTCCGGACGGCGCTGGCCGAGCACGACGAGCACCGTGATGACGACGGCGACGACGGTCTTGACCGCGATCTTCACGTGGTCGTAGTCGTGCCCGGCGACGCCGGAGAAGCCGAGACCGGCCATGATCAGGCCGGTGACGAGCGCGGTGAGCGCCCCGTGCAGCAGGCCCGCGGGGATCTTCGGCGCGCGCAGGCTGACGAGCGCGCCGCCGAGCACGATGGCCCAGCCGACGAGGTGCAGGACGAGCAGGATCTGGAAGACGAGGTCCATGCCGGCAGCCTAGTCGGCCGCGCGGCGCGATCTGACGCCTTGTCAGATCGATCGCGTCACAGCAGGCGGCGGGCCGCCGCCCAGCGCGTGAGCTCGTTGCGGTTGGAGAGCTGCAGCTTGCGCAGCACGGCCGAGACGTGGGTCTCGACCGTCTTCACGGAGATGAAGAGCTCGGCGGCGACCTCGCGGTACGTGTACCCCCGCGCGATCAGCCGCATGACCTCGCGCTCGCGCGCCGAGAGCCGGTCGAGCTCGTCGTCGCCCGTGGCGACGTCGCCCGCCGCGGCGCCGAACGCGTCCAGCACGAACCCCGCGAGCCGCGGCGAGAAGACGGCGTCGCCACCCGCGACCCGGCGCACCGCGTCCGACAGCGCCGCGCCGTCGATCGCCTTCGTCACGTACCCGCGCGCCCCGGCCCGGATGACGGCCACGACGTCCTCCGAGGCGTCCGAGACGGACAGCGCCAGGAAGCGCGTCGTCCCCTGCAGGTCGGTGCACGCACGGATGACCTCCGCCCCGCCGCCGCCGTCACCCCCCGGCAGGTGGACGTCCAGCAGGACGACCGGCGGGCGCAGCGCGTGCACCGCCTGCACGGCCGTCTCGACCGAGTCCGCCTCACCCACCACCCGGACGCCGGCGTCCAGCGACGCCCGCACGCCGGTGCGGAACAGGTGGTGGTCGTCGACGAGGACGACGTCGACGACGTCGCCCCCGCTCGTGCTCGCCTGGCTCATCGGCTCACCGTTCTCCTCCCGCCGGGGCGCCACCGGCCGCGCCGGCGTCGTCCGTGCGCGTCGGCACCCGCAGGTGCACCTCCGTGCCGCGGCCCGGCCGGCACGTCACGCTCGCGGACCCGCCGCGGCGCTGCACCCGTCCCATGATCGACTCCCGCACCCCGAACCGGTCGGGACCCACCGCGTCCACGTCGAACCCGTCGCCGTGGTCGCGCACGAACACCTCGACCGCGTCCTGCCCGACCTCGAGGTACAGCGAGACGGGCGGCCGCCCGTGCACGACCGCGTTGACCAGCGCCTCGCGCGTGGCCTGCAGCAGCGCCTCGGTGTCCGCGTCGGGCACCCGGTCCCCCACGGCGACGGTGTCGATGGCGACGGGGTCGCCGCCGGGGCCGGACCGCGAGTCCTCGACCTCGGCCACGATCGCGCGCAGCGCCGCCGTCACGCTCGTCCCCGGCGCCGGGCGGTCGTCGTAGAGCCACTCGCGCAGCTCCCGCTCCTGCGCACGCGCCATGCGGGCGACCTCGGCGGGGTCGTCCGCCCGTGCGCGGATGAGCGCGAGGGTCTGCAGCACGGAGTCGTGCAGGTGCGCCGCGATGTCCGCCCGCTCCGACTCGCGCGCGCGGGCCGCGCGCTCGTCGCCGAGCTCGCGCACGAGCCGCAGCCACCACGGCGCGAGCGCCAGCCCGACGCCCGCCAGGACCGCGAGCGCGGCGACGACCGACTGCGCGAGCGTGCCGGCGTCGATGCCGCGGCCCGTGTACTGGCCGACGAGGAGCAGCACCCCCACGCCCGCGACGACCAGCCCACCGACGAGCCGGAGCACCGGGACCGGCGTGCGCCCGCCGGCGCGCGCCCGCAGCCGGTCGCGCTGGGCCGCGTCGAGCTGGCTCCAGGCGAGCACGAGCCCCGCCACGACGAGCAGCACCGGCACCACCCAGCGCAGGTCGAGCGCGCCGTTGCGCCCGGCGATCAGCGCCAGCGCACCCAGGACGAGCGCGAGCCCGGCCGCGATGTCCGTCACCGGCCATCGGCGCAGCGGCGCGTCCGGCCCCTGCTGGCGCCGCGCGAGGCGCGCGAGGGCGCCGGGACGCTCGTCCACGGCCACGACCGCCGGGTCCCCGGCCGGCACGGTGAGCCACAGGAACCCGTACAGCGCGACGCCGACGCCACCGAGCGGCGCGAGGAGCACGAAGGCGATCCGGACGAGACCCACGCGCAGCCCGAGGTGCGCGGCCAGGCCCGTCGCCACGCCCCCGACCCAGCGGCCCTGCTCGGGCCGGCGCAGCGGCAGGCGCGCCACCGGGCGGGGCCCGGCGCCGGGCACCCCCGGCGCCCACCCGCCTCCCGGCCCCGTCCCCGGGCTCGTGCCTGCGCTCGTCACGCCCCGATCGAAACACGTCCGCGGGCCCGCGGGCGCCACCCGGGCCCACGTTCAGGGTGCAGCACCGCCAGGACCGGGGTCGGTCCGGCGCCGGTTCAGGGTCGGACCAGGGTGGGCCCCGATGCCGCCGAGGGTCGCCGCCGAGCAGGCTGGAGCCATGGACACGACCGGAACCACCGGCGCCGCGGGCGCACCGGGGCCGCAGGGCCCCCAGGGCCCGTACGGCCCGTACCCCCATCCGCAGCCGCCGCGCCCGCAGGGCGACCGCGGCTTCTTCGACTCGATCCGCGCCGCGGGGATCGTGCGCACCGACGACCGCTGGGTCGCCGGGGTGTGCGGCGGCGTCGCGCGCCGGTTCGGGCTCGACCCGCTGCTCGTCCGCGGCCTGTTCGCGGTGTCCGTGCTCGTCGTCGGGCTCGGGCTCGTCGCCTACGGCGTCGCGTGGGCGCTGCTGCCGGAGGAGCGCGACGGGCGCATCCACCTGCAGGAGGCGATCGCGGGCCGGTTCGACGTCGCGCTGGTCGGCGCCGCCGCCATGGTCGTCGTCGGCCTGGGCCGCGGCGGCGGGGTCTCGCCGTTCTGGTTCTGGGACGGCCGGCCGGGCTGGCTCGGCGACGTGTTCGGCTGGGTCGGCGGCCTGCTGTGGATCGCCTTCCTCGTCGTGGTCGTCGTCGCCGTCGTGACCGCCGTGCAGAACCGCAAGGGCGGCGGCGCCGTGATGCCGGCCGACGCGCCCGTGACGCCCCCGACCGCCGACGGGGCGCGGCCCGACGACCTCGGGACGACCGGTGCCGGCACCGGCGCGCC
>NZ_HE978588.1:1772815-1774525 GCF_000312005.1 Cellulomonas massiliensis JC225 | reverse complement strand
CCGCCTGCCCCCGTGCGGGTCGCCACTCCCCCGCGGCCCCCGCGCCCCCGGCCGTCCGGCCCGGGTGCCGCGACCGTCGGCATCGTCGTCTCGCTGACGATCCTCGCGCTCGCCGCGCTCCTGCTGGCCGAGCGGGCGGACCGGTTCGACGGCCCCGTGCTGCTCACGACGATCGGCATCGCCGTCGTGCTGAGCGGGATCGGCATCATCGTCTCCGGCCTGCGCGGCCGCACGAGCGGCTCGCTGGGCGCGCTCGCGGTGCTGGGCGTGCTGGCCGCCGGGCCCGTCGGGGTCGCGACGCACTCCGGCTGGACGCCGCAGGGCGTGCACCGCTGGGAGGCGTCGAGCGTGACCCTGACGACCCGCACCGACGCCGCCAACGGCGTCAACCTCGGCCTCGGCGACGCCACGGTCGACCTGTCCGCCGTGCCGCTCGACTCGAGCACGCTCGACGTGCCGGTCTCCATCGGGGCGGGAAGCCTGACGGTCGTCCTGCCCGAGGACGCGGCCGTGAGCGCGACCGTCCGCATGGGCGCCGGCGAGGTGCGCTGGCAGGTGGACGACGCGTCCGAGACCCGCAGCGGCGTCGGCCTCGGCGAGGCCTCGTTCGACGACGGCTCCGGCCGCACGCCCCAGCTCCACGTCGACGTCTCGGCCGGTGCCGGCGACGTCACGATCGTCCGGGAGGACTCATGACCACCAGCACGCCCCGCAGGCCGGGGGACGACGACCGCACCCGCGAGGACGAGGTGACGCAGCCGCTGGAGCCGGTCACGGCTCCGGACGAGCCGGACGAGCAGATCGAGCAGGACGAGCAGGACGACGCCCCGACGGCCGCCCTGCCGCACGAGGCGGGAGCGGCGGACGCCGCCGGCCCCGAGAGCCCGGCGGGCGCCGAGGACACGCACGGCGCCCGGGACGGGGACGACACCCTCGTCCTGCCCGCCGACGGCACCACCCGGCCCCTCGAGGCGCCGGTGACCGCGCCCGTCAGGACGTCGACCCCCGTGGCTCCCGCCGCACCCGTCGCGGCACGTGCGTCCGACGCTGCGACGGACGCCCGACGCGACGGCGCGGCGCCTGGCGAGGCGGCCGCCCCCGCGCCGGCCGAGCACCGCCCGACCCTGCGCGTCGGGACGGTCGTCTGGGGGCTGGTGCTCGCGGCGATCGGCGTCGGCGTCCTCGCCTGGGCCGGTGGCGCGTCCATCGACCTCCAGCTCGCGACGATCGTGCTGCTCGCCGCGGCGGGCACCGCGCTCCTCGTCGGCTCGCTGGTGTCCGGGGCACGCCGCTCGCGGCGGTGACCCCGAGCACCTGCACCACGACCCGACGGCCGCCACGCGGCCGTCGACCGGTCGGGACGTCCGGAGGGGGACGTCCCGACCACGCGCGAACGGGCCGGCCCCCGGAGGGGTCGGCCCGTTCGGCTGCGCCGCCCGAGCAGCGGACGGCCCGGTGCTGTGACGGCACAGTGGTGGTCACGGCACGGTGCCGGTCACGGCAGGGGCCGGTCAGGCCAGGTGCCGGTCAGGGCACGGTGGGCGGCTTCGGCTCCCCCCCGGGCTCCTGCGCCAGCGGCCGCGGGGCCGTGCCGCTGACGGGGTCGGGTCCGCCGACCGCCGGCCCCTCCGCCGCCGGGTCCGGCCCACGGTCCGGGGTCCGGAACGTGTCGGGCACGCGGCGCGCGCCCGGGTCGGCCGGCGGCGTCGA
>NZ_HE978588.1:1754293-1772696 GCF_000312005.1 Cellulomonas massiliensis JC225 | reverse complement strand
GGGCCGCCGCCGCCGGTGCGTGCGCGGGAGCGGGCGAGTGCGCGGCGGCCGTCGCGGCCGGTGCGCCGTCGTCGGCGGACGCGGCGTCCCCGTGCAGCGCCGCGATCAGGGTGCCCGAGCGACGCAGGCCGAGGCCGACGAGCACCAGCGTGATGCCGGTGCCGACGACGAGCAGCGCCACGCCGAAGGCCACGACGGATGTGAACAGCGACGCGCGCAGGAACGACGCGGTCATGACGGTCTGCCGGCGCGGGTCGTCCTGCGGGAGCTCCGCGTAGGTCTGGTTGTCGGTCGACTCCAGCGCGTGGGTGTTGATGACGTCCGCCTGGACCCAGGCCTCCCACGGCGTGTCGACGAGCTGACCCTGGAACGCCGTCGCGTCGTCCGAGACGGTGATCTTCTCCGCCGCGAGGTTCGTCGCGACGGCGCCCCACGTGACGGCGCCGAGCACGATGTAGATGATGCCGAGGATGATCACCAGCAGGCCGATGCCGCGGACGCCCCCGGACCTGCCCTTCGTCGTTGTCGCCATGTCCCGATCCCTTCGGTCGTGCACCTGTGGATCAAGCCCGGTTCTCCGGGCCCGGACGGGCGCAGCGCGCCCGTGACGTGCGTCATCGCACGTCCGACAATAGCGACGAGTCGCTCCCGGTCCACCTCGACCGGGACGAACCGCCCCCGGCGCGCCGCGTGCCGCGCCGTCAGGCCGCGCGCACCAGGGCCTGGGCGCGCTCGTACTCCTGCTGCGCACCCGCCAGCACGTCCGACCAGTCGAAGGCCGGCGGCACGCGCCGGTTGTGCTCGCGCCGCTGCGCGAGCAGCGCCGGGTCCTCGACGAGGGCGACCACGGCGTCGGCCATCGCCGCGTCCGAGCCGACGAGGCTGCCGTCCACCCCGTCCTGCACGAACGAGGCGATGCCGGTGCCCGTCCGGGCCAGCACGACGAGCCCGGCTGTGCGGGCCTCGAGCGCCGCGATCCCGAACGCCTCGAGCTCGGCGGGCGCGAGGAACACGTCGGCGTCGTCGTAGGCGTCGCGGACCTGCTCGCGCGTGAGCCTGCCCCGCAGGCGGACCACCTGCTCCAGCCCCCGCCGGCGCACCGCGGACTCGACCGCGCCGGCCGCGGGGCCCGAGCCGATGACGTCGAGGCGCAGGCGGTCGTGGCCCGCCCGGTCGGCCGCGTCGGCGACGAGCTCCACGAGCGGCACGGCGCGCTTGCGCGGCGCGAGGCGCATCGTCGAGACGAGCCGCACCGGGCCCGCCGGCGGCTCGGTCGCGCCCGCGGGCCGTGGCGCCCAGGCGGCGACGTCGATCCCGTTCGGGACGACCGCGACCGGCCGCCCGAACGCGGCCCGGACGTGCTCGGCCGCCGCGCTGCTGACGGCGGACAGCGCCAGGCGGTGGGTGGGCAGCCGGGTGGCGCGGGCGCCCAGGCGGAGCGCCCCGACGACGCCGTCCAGCATGCAGTGCCACGTGACGGCGGTCGGGAGGCCGGCGCGCGCCGCGAGCCGGATCCCGTCGTAGGCGAACGGTGACACCACGCCCGCGTGCACGTGCACGACGTCCGGCCGGACGCCCGTCAGGGCCCGGGTGAGGAGACGCGGGCCGCCGAGGGGGTTGACCGGGAGGTCGAACGGCAGCCGCGCCCCGAGGCGGTGCACGTGGACGCCGCGCTCGACGTCCACGACGCCTGCGCGCTCGCCCCCCTCGCCCAGCGTCGCGGTGAGCACGTGGACCTCGTGGCCCTGGGCCGCCTGCCGTGCGGCCAGGTCCCCGACCTGCGACTCGATGCCTCCGGTGCGCGGGGCGAAGCAGTCGGAGACGTGGACGATGCGCACCGGGCCAGGGTAGTCGGCGTGCGCGGACGGCCCGCCGGGGGTCCGGACGCACCGGTCCGGCGCGAGACTGGAAGCGCGACCAGTCCTCTGGTGCGAACCGGACGATCCGTGCACACTGGGCGGCGGACACCCCCGCGGAGCAGCTCCGCGGGACGCCCGGGGCGCCGGGTCCGCAGGGCGAGGGAGCCCGGCGGGCACGGGTCGCCCGACCCACGGCGCGACCTGCGCCGTGGCGGACCGAACCACCGGCGCGACGGAGCCCCGGTGGTGGATGGGAGCGCTCTCATGAGACGCAGCACCCGGCAGAGAATGCTCGCGGCGGGCGCGGTGACCGCCCTCGTCCTGGGCCTCGGCGCGGTGGGCACGGCCGCCCAGGCCAGCCCCGGCGGCGTGGCCGGCCACCAGCCCGCCCCGCCGGCGTCCGACCGCCTGTACGTCGACGTCGCGGGCACGGCGGGCCGCGCCGCCGCGGCGCGCACGGGCCAGGCGCGGGCCGACGCGCTCCTCATCGCCGCGCAGCCGATGGCGCGCTGGTTCACCTCCGGCACACCCGCGGAGGTCCGGTCCGCGGCGAAGGCCTACGTGGACGCGGCGCAGCGGGACGGCTCGGTCCCGGTGCTCGTCGTGTACAACCTGCCGTTCCGCGACTGCTCGCAGTACTCCGCCGGCGGCGCGGCCGACACCGCCGCCTACGAGGCGTGGGTGAAGGCCCTGGCGCAGGGCATCGGGCACCGGCGGGCGATGGTGATGATCGAGCCCGACGGGATCGGCATCATCCCGTTCAACACCGACATCAACGGCAACGCCGAGTGGTGCCGCCCGGCCGAGGCGAACCCCGACACCGCGGTGGCGGACCGGTACGAGCAGCTCAACGCGGCGGTCGACGCCTTCACCGCGAACCCGAAGGCGAAGGTCTACCTCGACGGCACGAACTCGAACTGGCTCAGCCCGGGCGACCTCACGCAGCGCCTGCTGCGCGCGGGCGTCGAGCGCGCCGACGGCTGGTTCGTGAACTCGTCGAACTACGGCTCGGACGCCATGACGCGACCGTTCTCGTCGTGGATCTCCCAGTGCATCGACCTCGTGACCCACACCTGGTGGCAGCCGCAGTGGTGCGGCAGCCAGTACTACCCGGCGACGGTCTCGGACGTCAGCACGTACGCGCTCACGGACGCGCACTACGCCGACGCGTACGCACAGACCGGCCGGACCGCCGACCCGGCGGCGATGCTCCACGGTGTCGTCGACACCAGCCGCAACGGCCAGGGCTACTGGACGGCGCCGCCCGGGAAGTACACGGACGCCGAGACGTGGTGCAACCCGCCCGGCCGCGGCCTCGGGCAGGCGCCGACGCTCTCCACGGGCGACCCGTACATCGACGCGAACCTCTGGATCAAGATCCCGGGAGAGTCGGACGGCCAGTGCCTGCGTGGCACCAGCGGGCCCGAGGACCCCGAGCGCGGCATGGTGGACCCCGCGGCGGGGCAGTGGTTCGAGGAGATGGCCCGCGAGCTCGTCGCGAACGCTCCCGTCCTCCCGCCGTCGCCGACGTGCCGCGTCACGCACACGTCGACCACGCCGCGGCACGGCCGGTTCGTGTCCACCGTGACGATCCGGAACACCGGCACCACGACGCTGCGCGGCTGGCGCCTCACGTTCGCCGAGCAGGAGGGCGTGCGCACCCACGCGCTCGTCGGCGCCCGGCTGCAGCAGCACGGGAACGTCGTCACCGCCCGCGGGAAGCACGGCACCGACGTGATCCGGCCGGGACGCAGCGTGACGTTCGTGTACACGGGGCGCGGGGCCGACGAGCGCTTCACGCCCGCCCTGCACGCGCTCGACGGGCTGGGCTGCCGCTGACCCGCGGGTGACCCATCGCCCACAGGCCGTCGGCACGCACGCAGCCCCGGACCGCCACGGTCCGGGGCTGCGTGCCCGTCAGGGCTGCGTGCCCGTCACGCCACGCGAGACGGGTCAGGCCAGGCCGGCGATGCGCTCCTCGGCGTCGCGGTGCACGCGCCGCTCGAGCACGAACGACATCACGGGCACGACGCCGGCCGCCGCCATCGCGACGAGGCGGCCGAGCGACCAGCGCATCTTCGACCACAGGTCGGCGACGGTCGCGAGGTAGACGACGTAGATCCACCCGTGCGCGTACGCGACCCAGGACCCGATCACCGGCTCGGGGTGGCCCTGCGCGTCCACGCCGCCGGCGTGGAACACGTACTTGAGCAGCATCTCCGCGCACAGCAGCAGCAGCATCGAGCCGGTCACCCAGGCCATCACGCGGTAGCGCGTCAGAGCGCCCCGCGCCTTGCGCGCCCGGTCGCCGCTCGCGGGCTGCGCCGCGCCCGGCGCGCCCGGCGTGGTCGTCGGGTCGGTCGTCTCGCTCATCTCACTCCCACTCGATGGTGCCCGGGGGCTTGCTCGTCACGTCCAGCACGACGCGGTTGACCTCGCGAACCTCGTTGGTGATGCGGGTCGAGATCGTCGACAGCACGTCGTAGGGCAGCCGCGTCCAGTCGGCCGTCATCGCGTCCTCGGACGAGACCGGCCGCAGCACGACCGGGTGCCCGTAGGTGCGGCCGTCGCCCTGCACGCCCACGGACCGGACGTCCGCGAGCAGCACGACGGGGCACTGCCAGATCTCCCGGTCGAGGCCCGCCCGCGTCAGCTCCTCGCGCGCGATCGCGTCGGCCGCGCGCAGCACCTCGAGCCGCTCGGCCGTCACCTCGCCGATGATCCGGATGCCCAGGCCCGGCCCCGGGAACGGCTGGCGCCAGACGATGCCCTCGGGCAGCCCCAGCTCGAGGCCGACCGCGCGGACCTCGTCCTTGAACAGCGTGCGCAGCGGCTCGACGAGCTCGAACTGCAGGTCGTCGGGCAGGCCACCCACGTTGTGGTGGCTCTTGATGTTGGCCGCACCCTCGCCGCCGCCCGACTCCACGACGTCGGGGTACAGCGTGCCCTGCACGAGGAAGCGCACCTCCTCGCCGTGCGCGCCCGCGTCGGCGACCACCTCGCGCGCCGCGTCCTCGAAGACGCGGATGAACTCGCGGCCGATGATCTTGCGCTTCGTCTCGGGGTCGGTGTGGCCCGCGAGCGCCTTGAGGAACCGCTCGCGCGCGTCGACGACCTTGAGGCGCACGCCGGTCGACGCGACGAAGTCCTTCTCGACCTGCTCCGCCTCGCCGGCGCGCAGCAGGCCGTGGTCGACGAAGACGCACGTCAGCTGGTCGCCCACGGCACGCTGCACGAGCGCCGCCGCGACGGACGAGTCGACGCCGCCGGACAGCCCGCAGACCACGCGCGCGTCGCCGACCTGGGCGCGGATGCGCTCCACCTGCTCGGCGATGACGTTGCCCGGGTTCCAGTCGGGCGCGAGACCCGCGCCCTGGTAGAGGAAGTTCTCCAGTGCCTTCTGGCCGAGGGGCGAGTGCTTGACCTCCGGGTGCCACTGGACCCCGAACAGGCGCCGCTCGCGGTCCTCGAACGCGGCGACGGGCGCACCGGGGGTCGTCGCGAGCACGTCGAACCCCTCCGGCGCGGCCTGCACCGCGTCGCCGTGGCTCATCCAGACGGTCTGCTGGGTGGGGCTGCCGGCGAGCACGATGCCCGGGTCGGACACCTCGACCGCGGTCCCGCCGAACTCCGAGAGCCCGGTCTGGGCGACCGTGCCGCCGAGCGCCGCCGCCATGGCCTGGAAGCCGTAGCAGATGCCCATCACCGGGACGCCGGCCTCGAACAGCGCCGGGTCGACGAACGGGGCGCCCGCGGCATACACGGACGACGGGCCGCCGGAGAGGATGATCGCGGCCGGGTCCTTGGCCAGCAGCTCCTCGACCGTCGCGGTGTGCGGGACGATCTCGGAGTACACGTTCGCCTCGCGCACGCGGCGGGCGATCAGCTGGGCGTACTGGGCGCCGAAGTCCACGACGAGCACGGGGCGGTGCGACGTGGGCGCGGGGACCTCGGGGGCTCCCGCGCTCGGGGCGGCGGGGTCGGTGGCGGGCGTCGACTCGGGGGTCTGCGTCACGCACCCCAGGGTAGTCGGCGCGGCGGCCTGCACGGGCCACGGGTCCGGCCCGCGGGCGCCGAATATGCCGTACCGACGTGTCGGTGGTGGCCCGTAGCGTGGACCGGTGCGTTCCTCCCTCCCCGTCGACGACCTGCCGCGCGAGCAGGGCGGCCACGAGCTCGGCACCCCGCCGCTGGGCGGCCCCGGTGCCTACCTGTGGTGGCTCGCCCGCCGGCAGTGGCTGACGATCCTCGGCGCCGTCGCGCTCGGGATCGTCATGTTCGCGTGCCAGGCGGTGCTGCCGTTCCTCACGGGCCGCGCCGTCGACGACGGGCTGGAGCAGGGCTTCGGGCCCGAGCTGTGGCGCGCGGCGGCCGGCATCCTGGTCCTCGGGCTCGTGAGCGCGGGCGCCTCGGCCGTCGGGCACCGGTTCGACGTCATGAACTGGCTGCGCGCGGCGTTCACGTCCGCGCAGCTCGTCGGGCGCACGTCGGCGCGCGCGGGGCACGCCATCACCGCCGAGCTGCCGACGGGTGAGGTCGTCTCGGCCGTCGCGAACGACGCGTTCCGCGTCGGCGAGCTGTACGCGGTGCTCGCGCGGTTCGTCGGGTCGATCGCCGCGTACGTCATCGCGGCCGTGCTCATGCTGCAGGTCTCCGTCCCCCTCGGCCTCGTCGTCCTCCTCGGCCTGCCGGTCGTCGCGGCCGTGCTCGGGCTGCTGGTGCGCCCGCTGCAGCGCCGACAGGCCGCGCAGCGCGAGGCGTCCGGGCGCCTGACGACGCTGGGCGCCGACACCGTCTCGGGCCTGCGGATCCTGCGCGGCATCGGCGGCGAGGGCGTGTTCAACGCGCGCTACCGCGAGCAGTCGCAGCTCGTGCGGGCCAAGGGCGTGGCCGTCGCGACCCCGCAGTCGTGGCTCGACGCGCTGCGCGTGCTGCTGCCCGGCCTGTTCGTCGTCGCGCTCGTCTGGCTGGGCGCCCACATGGCGATCGACGGGCAGATTACGCCGGGCCAGCTGGTCTCGACGTACGGGTACGCGGCGTTCCTCGGCTGGCCGGTCCAGAACGCGACCGAGATGCTGCAGGCCGCCACGCGCGCCCACGTGGGCGCGACGAAGGTCGTCGCCGTCCTGCGCGTCGTCCCGTCGACGGGCGCGACGCCCGCGACGGCGGCCACTCCCCCGCCGCACGTGCCGCTCGTCGACACCGTGAGCGGGACGACGCTCGAGCCCGGCCGGGTGGTCGCGCTCGTGAGCGCCGACCCCGACGAGTCGGCCGCCATCGCGACCCGGATGGGCCGCTTCGACGACGTGGCCGAGGCGGCGACGCCCGTGCTGCTCGGCGGGGTGCCGCTCGCGGAGCTCGACAAGGCCGACGTGCGCGAGCGGATCGTCGTCTCGGAGGCGACGCCGCACATCTTCTCGGGCGTGCTCGGCGCCGAGCTGGCCACGCGCGGTGAGCTCGACGAGCGCGCGCTGCTCGAGGCGATCCGCCTGGCCGACGCGCACGACGTGCTCGACTCGGTGCCCGACGGCCTCGCCGGCGAGCTGCCCGAGAAGGGCCGGTCCCTGTCGGGCGGCCAGCGCCAGCGCGTGGCGCTCGCCCGGGCGCTGCTCGCCGACCCCGAGATCCTCGTCCTCGTCGAGCCGACGAGCGCCGTGGACGCGCACACCGAGGCCCGCATCGCCGCCCGGCTGGTGGAGCACCGCCGCGGCCGGTCGACGCTCGTCGTGACCGCCTCGCCCCTCGTCCTCGACCACGTCGACGAGGTGCAGCTGGTGCGCGACGGCGTCGTCGTCGCGCGCGGGACGCACGAGGAGCTGCTGAGCGGCGCCGTCGCGCCGGAGCACCGGCTCGCCTACCGGGACGTCGTCGGCCGCCACCTGGACGACGAGGCGCCGGACGACGCCGACAGCGAGCTCGCGTTCGACGAGCTGCTCGAGCACGAGGAGTCCGGCACCACCACGAGAGGAGGGCGAGCGTGAAGCTGCCCATCGCCGACGCGGCGACGACGCGCGCCTACACGGTCGCGCTGCTGCGCAAGCACCGCCGCCCGCTCGCCGTCATGGTCGTGCTCCAGACGGTCGCGGCCGTCGCGGGGCTCGCGGGGCCCTGGGTGCTCGGCCGGCTCGTCGACGCGGTCGCCGCCGGCACCGACGCGCGGTACGTCGACACCATGATCGCGGTCGGCGTCGTCGCGGTGCTCGCCCAGACCGTCCTGACCCGGTACGGCCAGCGGCTGTCGATGGTCTTCGGCGAGCTCGTCTTCGCCGAGCTGCGCGAGGAGTTCATCGAGCGCGTCACCTCGCTGCCGCTGTCCACGGTCGAGCGCGCGGGCACGGGCGACCTCGTCGCCCGCACGACGAACGACGTCAACAAGCTGCAGCACGCGGTGCGCTTCGGGGTGCCGCGGGTCATCGTCGCGGTCGTCCAGATCACCCTCACCGTCGTCGCCAGCGTGCTGCTGTCGCCGGCGGTCGCGGTCGCGATGTTCGTCGGGGTGCCCGTGCTGCTGCTCGTCCTGCGCTGGTACCTGCGCCGGGCGACGGCCGCCTACCTGCGCGAGTCCGCGTCGTACGCGGTGCTCAACGGGACGATCACCGAGTCGGTCGAGGGCGCCCGCACGGCGGACGCGCTCAGCCTGGGCGAGCGGCGGTACGGGCGCGTCAAGGACGACCTGGCCGAGGCGTTCGCCGCCGAGCGCGCGACGCTGAACCTGCGGACGGTGCTGTTCCCCGGCATCGACCTCACGTTCGTGCTGGCGCCGGTGGCGGTGCTGCTGTGGGGCGGCTGGCTGGCCACCCAGGGCCAGGTGAGCCTCGGCGTCGTGACGACGCTCGTCATGTACAGCTACCAGCTGACCGGGCCCGTGTGGGAGCTGATCTTCTGGGTCGACGAGATCCAGGTCGCGGCCACGTCGCTCGCCCGCATCGTCGGGGTCCAGCTCGTCGAGCCCGACCGCCAGGCGGCGGCCGGCGAGGCGCACGGGCGACCGCCGCGCGACGAGCGCGTCGAGGCACGCTCGCTGCGGTACGCGTACCGGGAGGGGCACGACGTCCTGCACGGCATCGACCTCGACCTCGCACCGGGCGAGCGCCTGGCGGTCGTCGGGCCGTCGGGGGCCGGGAAGTCGACGCTCGGGCGCATGCTCGCGGGCATCCACCCGCCCACGGGCGGCACGGTCACGGTCGGCGGCGTGCCGCTCGTCGACCTCCCGCTCGACGAGCTGCGCGGCCACGTCGCGCTGGTGACGCAGGAGCACCACGTGTTCGTCGGGACGGTCGCCGACAACCTGCTGCTGGCGCGTCCCGAGGCGGACGACTCGGAGCTGGAGCGGGCGCTGCGCGCCGTCGACGCGTGGGACTGGGTGTCCGCGCTCCCCGAGGGCCTGCGGACCGAGGTGGGCTCGGGCGGGGCCGCGCTCACGCCCGCGCAGGCGCAGCAGGTCGCGCTCGCGCGGCTCGTCCTGCTCGACCCGCGCACGCTCGTGCTCGACGAGGCCACGTCGCTGCTCGACCCGCGCGCCGCGCGGCACCTCGAGCGGTCGCTGTCCGCGGTCCTCGAGGGCCGGACCGTGGTGGCGATCGCCCACCGCCTGCACACCGCGCACGACGCGGACCGCGTGGCGGTGGTGGACGACGGGCGGATCACGGAGATCGGGCCGCACGACGAGCTCGTCGCCGCGGGTGGCGACTACGCCGCGCTGTGGCGCAGCTGGCAGCACGACGCCTGAGGCGGAACGACCGCCTCACGCGGCACGACCAGCCGACGCAGGATGACCGGCCGACGCGGTGACGGCGCGGCGGCGCGCGGGCTCAGGCTCGCGCGCCGTCCGCGCGTCCGGAGCCCTCGGGACCGGCCCCGGCCTCGGGGGGCGGCGGTCCGCCGGCCGCCTGCCCCGGGCGCGGGTCGTCCGCGGCCTCGTCGCGCACCAGCCGCACCCACAGCGCGGCGCAGAACAGGCCGAAGACCCACCACTGCACGGCGTAGGCGAGGTTCTGGACGTTGAGGCCGGAACCCGGCCGACGGGGCGGGTCGAGGAGCGCGAGCGAGGACGCCTGCGCCGGGTCGGACGACGAGAGCACCAGGTACCCGGTCCAGATCGGGCCCTGCCAGACGTTGAGCAGCTCGGCGGAGCTGATCGCGTCGGTGCGGCCGCCCGCGATGCCGCTGCCGGCCTCCTCGGACACCTGCAGGTACCCGACGACGTCCACGGCGCCCTGCGGCGGCGCGTCGGCGTCGGCGTCACGGGCGACCCAGCCGCGCACGACCGGCAGCACCGCTCCGTCGGCGGTGCGCAGCGGCGTGAGGACCAGCGAGCCCGGGCGCCCGTCGTGCGCGCGGCCGGCCACCAGCAGCTGACCCGCCGCGTCGAACGTGCCGGTGACGCTGACCTTGCGCCCGATGAGGTCGCCGGAGAACGCGGTCTGTGGCGCGAGCACGTCGGTGAGCGGCACGGGCGGCGCGGCGACGAGCTCCTGCTGCCGGCGCTCGGCCTGCGCCGCGCCGTGCACCTGCGCGCGGTCCAGCTGCCAGGTGCCGAGGCGGCCGCACACGAGCGTCGCGGCCAGCAGCACGAGCAGCAGCACCAGCGAGCGCGGCCGGACCGCCGCGCGCCAGAACGGCACCCGCGTGACAGTGCCGTCGGGGTCGTCGTCGGGGTGGTCGTCCACGGCGGCGTCGGGCGGCCCGGGCGGCTCGTCGGCGGCCGGGTCCACGGGCGCCGCGGCATCGCGCGCGTCGTCGCGCTCGGTGACGGCGTCGGGCTCCCGGCGCGCGGGGTCGTCCGGCGCCGGGGTCGGCGTCGTGGCGGGGCTCGCGTCGGGCACGATCCACGGTAACCCGGGGCGGGCGGGCGCCCGGCCGCCCAGCGGTGTGACCTGCGCGGGGGCGTGCGCAGCGACGGTCCGACGAACGTCCGGCGACCGGCAGGTTGCCGGGTCCGCACCCCCTGCGCGCGGACCCGTTCTGCGGTTGTATGGCACGTGGTGGCGGTCGCGCTGGGCCCGACGTCCCAGATCCTGCCGTCACGCGAGGCAACGCTGAGCACGAGCGCGACCACGCGCGCGGTTCGAGGGACGGGGAGCCCAGGATGACGACGACGATCGACGCGGCCGCTGAGCACGCCCACGCCTGGCAGGCCGGCAGCGGCGAGGCCCTGGACGAGGCGACCCTCGCCCGGATCGACAAGTGGTGGCGGGCGGCCAACTACATGTCGGTCGGCCAGATCTACCTGCTCGACAACCCGCTGCTGCGGGAGCCGCTCACGCGGGACCACGTCAAGCCCCGCCTGCTCGGGCACTGGGGCACGACGACCGGCCTCAACTTCCTCTACGCGCACCTCAACCGCGTGATCCAGGAGCGCAGCCAGTCGACGATGTACATCATCGGCCCCGGCCACGGCGGCCCCGGCCTGGTCGCGAGCTCCTACCTCGACGGCACGTACTCGGAGATCTACTCGGACATCACGCAGGACGAGGAGGGGCTGCGGCGGCTGTTCCGGCAGTTCTCGTTCCCCGGCGGCGTCCCGAGCCACGTGGCCCCCGAGACGCCCGGCTCGATCCACGAGGGCGGCGAGCTCGGCTACGCCCTCTCGCACGCGTACGGCGCGGCGTTCGACAACCCCGACCTGCTGGTTGCGGCGATCGTCGGCGACGGCGAGGCGGAGACGGGCCCGCTGGCGACCAGCTGGCACTCCAACAAGTTCGTCAACCCGGTCAAGGACGGCGTCGTCCTGCCGATCCTGCACCTCAACGGCTACAAGATCGCCAACCCGACGGTGCTCGACCGGATCGACGACGACGAGCTGCTCGACCTCATGAAGGGCTACGGCCACAAGCCGCACGTCTTCGTCGCGGGCTTCGACGACGAGTCGCACCTCGACGTGCACCGCCGCTTCGCCACGCTCCTCGACGAGGTGCTGGACGAGATCGCGCAGATCAAGAAGGACGCGGCCGAAGGGCGCGAGGAGCGCCCGCGCTGGCCGATGATCGTCTTCCGCACCCCGAAGGGGTGGACGGGCCCCGACTACATCGACGGCAAGAAGACGACCGGCTCGTGGCGGGCGCACCAGGTGCCGCTCGCCAACGCGCGGGACACGCCGGAGCACCTCGACGTGCTGCGGCAGTGGCTGGAGTCCTACCGCCCGGACGAGCTGTTCGACGAGGACGGCAAGGTCATCGAGGACATCACGGCGCTCGCGCCGCGCGGGCCCCTGCGCATGAGCGACAACCCGCACGCCAACGGGGGCCTGCTGCTCAAGGACCTGCGGCTGCCCGACTTCCGCGACTACGCGGTGGACGTGCCGGTGCCGGGCGGCTCGATCTCCGAGGCGCCGCGCGTGCTCGGCGAGTGGCTCACGGACGTCATCCGCCAGAACCCGGACAACTTCCGGATCTTCGGGCCCGACGAGACGGCGTCCAACCGGCTGCAGGCCGTGTTCGAGGTGACGGACAAGCAGTGGAACGGCGAGTTCTTCGGCCCGGAGGTCGACGAGCACCTCGCGCGCGCCGGCCGGGTCATGGAGATGCTCTCCGAGCACCAGTGCCAGGGCTGGCTCGAGGGGTACCTGCTCACGGGCCGTCACGGGTTGTTCAACTGCTACGAGGCGTTCATCCACATCGTCGACTCGATGTTCAACCAGCACGCGAAGTGGCTCAAGGTCACGGACGAGATCCCGTGGCGGCGGCCGATCGCGAGCCTCAACTACCTGCTGTCGAGCCACGTGTGGCGCCAGGACCACAACGGCTTCAGCCACCAGGACCCGGGCTTCATCGACCACGTGGTCAACAAGAAGGCCTCGGTGGTCCGCGTGTACCTGCCGCCGGACGCGAACACGCTGCTGTCCACGTACGACCACTGCCTGCGCAGCCGGCAGTACGTCAACGTGGTCGTCAGCGGCAAGCAGCCGGCGCCGAACTTCCTGACGATGGACCAGGCCGTCGCGCACTGCACGCGCGGCCTGGGCATCTGGGACTGGGCAGGCACCGAGGTCCCCGGCGAGAAGCCGGACGTCGTCCTCGCGGCGGCCGGCGACGTGCCGACGCTCGAGGTGCTCGCGGCGGCCGACATCCTGCGCCGGGAGGTCCCCGACCTCAAGGTCCGCGTCATCAACGTCGTGGACCTCATGCGCCTGCAGGACGAGCGGGAGCACCCGCACGGCCTGTCGGACAAGGAGTTCGACGGTCTGTTCACCGACGACCGGCCCGTGATCTTCGCGTACCACGGCTACCCGTGGCTCATCCACCGGCTCACCTACCGCCGCAAGGGCCACCCGAACATCCACGTGCGGGGCTACAAGGAGGAGGGCACGACCACGACGCCGTTCGACATGGTCATGCTCAACGACCTCGACCGGTACCGCCTCGTCATCGACGTCATCGACAACGTGAAGCACCTGCGCACGTCGCAGGCGAACCTGCGCCAGCGGATGCAGGACGCGCGCATCACGGCCCGCGAGTACACGCGCGAGCACGGTGACGACATCCCGGAGGTCCGCGACTGGGTCTGGCCCGACGCCCAGGACCAGGCGGACTCCGGCCAGGTGGCCGCGACGCTCTCGACGGGCGGCGACAACGAGTAACCGGCCCACCACCGCGCTCGCCCCGCACGGCGCCGCAGGCCGTCTGACCTGCGGCGCCGTGTGAGCAGCGACACCCCCGGGCCGGGACCTCCGGGACCGCCGCCGCCGTCGGAGCCCTGCGAGACTGGCCGCACACCCACCCGTCACCCGGAGAGCAGCCCACCACCGTGGCACGCAGCATCTACGTGGCCTCCCCCGAGGGGGAGACCGGCAAGTCCACCGTCGCCCTCGGACTCGTCGACCTGCTCACGCGCACCGTGCAGCGCGTGGGCGTCTTCCGTCCCGTCGCCCGCTCGACGCAGACCCGGGACTTCGTCCTGGACCTGCTCCTCGCGCACGACGGCGTCGACCTCACCTACGACGAGTGCGTGGGGGTGACGTACGAGCAGGTGCACGCCGACCCCGAGGCGGCCCTCTCGCAGATCGTCACGCGGTACCACGAGGTCGAGCGGCGCTGCGACGCCGTGGTCGTGGTCGGGACGGACTACACGGACGTGGCCGGCCCGACCGAGCTGGCGTTCAACGCGCGCGTCGCCGCGAACATCGGGGCGCCGGTCGTCCTCGTCGTGTCCGGCAACAACCGGGCCGCGGGCGCGATCCACCAGATCGCGGACGTCGCCGTCGCGGAGCTGCAGGCCAACCACGCGCACGTCGCGGCGCTCGTCGCCAACCGCTGCGCGCCCGACCTCCTGGACGAGGTCCGCACCGCCCTCGCCGCCGGCTCGGGGAAGCCCGCGTGGGCGCTGCCCGAGAGCCCGCTGCTCAACGCCCCGACCGTCCGCCAGCTCATGGAGGCGGTGGACGGCGAGCTGGTCTCCGGCGACGAGCAGCTGCTCGTGCGCGAGGCGCTCGACATGCTCGTCGGTGCGATGTCGGTCGAGCACCTGCTGGGCCGCCTCACCAACGGCGCCGTGGTGATGACGCCGGGCGACCGCGCGGACGTGCTGCTCGGCCTCCTGCTCGCCCACCAGTCGGAGACCTTCCCGTCGCTCGCCGGGATCATCCTCAACGGCGGGTTCCGGCCGGACCCGACGATCTCGCGGCTCATCGAGGGCCTCGGCAGCCGCCTGCCGATCATCGCCACCGAGCTGGGCACCTTCCGCACGTCCAGCCGCGTCGCCGCCACGAAGGGCCGGCTGTCCTCGGAGTCGCAGCGCAAGGTCGACACCGCGCTGTCGCTGTTCGAGTGGCACGTCGACGGGCCGGCGCTGCTCGGCGCGCTCGACGTGGACCGCCCGTCGGTGGTGACGCCGCTGATGTTCGAGTACGAGCTGCTCGACCGGGCGCGCTCCGACCGCCGGCACATCGTGCTCCCCGAGGGCGGCGACGACCGGATCCTGCGCGCCGCGTCGACGCTGCTGCAGCGCGGCGTCGCGGACCTCACGATCCTCGGCGACGAGCCTGCGATCCGCGCGCGCGCCACCGAGCTCGGGCTCACGCTCGACGGCGCCGCGGTGGTGAGTCCGCACGACGAGCGGTACGTCTCGCGGTTCGCGGAGGAGTACGCCCGGCTGCGCGCGCACAAGGGCATGACGGTCGAGCGGGCGCGCGAGATCGTGCCGTCGGTGTCCTACTTCGGCACGATGATGGTCCACCTCGGCCTGGCGGACGGCATGGTCTCGGGCGCGGCGCACACGACCGCCCACACCATCAAGCCGTCCTTCGAGATCATCAAGACGCAGCCGGGCGTCGGCAGCGTCTCGTCGTGCTTCCTCATGTGCCTCGAGGACCGCGTGCTGGTGTACGCGGACTGCGCCGTGATCCCCGACCCGACGGCCGAGCAGCTCGCGGACATCGCGATCTCGTCGGCCGCGACCGCGCAGCAGTTCGGCATCGAGCCGCGCATCGCGATGCTCTCCTACTCGACGGGCGAGTCCGGCACGGGCGCGGACGTCGACAAGGTGCGGCGCGCGACCGCGCTGGTCCGCGAGCGCCGCCCCGACCTGTCCGTCGAGGGCCCGATCCAGTACGACGCGGCGGTCGACGCGTCGGTGGCCGCCTCGAAGCTCCCCGACTCGGCCGTCGCCGGCCGGGCCACCGTGTTCGTGTTCCCCGACCTCAACACGGGGAACAACACGTACAAGGCGGTCCAGCGCTCGGCGGGCGCCGTCGCCGTCGGGCCCGTCCTGCAGGGCCTCAACAAGCCGGTCAACGACCTGTCGCGCGGCGCGCTGGTGCAGGACATCGTCAACACCGTCGCGATCACCGCCGTCCAGGCGCAGGCCCAGGCCGGCGACCCGGCGGCGCCGCCCGCGACGACCGCACCGACCGAGGGAGCCGCCCGATGACCACGTCCGCCCACCAGCCCTGCGTGCTGGTCGTCAACTCCGGCTCCTCGTCCATCAAGTACCAGCTCGTCAGCCCGGTCGACGGCGAGCGGATCGCGTCGGGCATCGTCGAGCGGATCGGCGAGGACGCGAGCACGGTGAGCCACACCTCCGCGGCCGGCACCACGACCCGCGAGGGCGCGATCGCCGACCACGAGGCCGGCCTGCGCACCGTGCTCGACCTGTTCGCCGAGGTCGGCCCGGACCTCGCGGCCGTCGACGTGGTGGCCGTGGGGCACCGCGTCGTCCAGGGCGGCGCCGAGTTCGGCGGCCCCGTGCTCGTCGACGACGACGTCGTCGCGACGATCGAGGCGCTCTCCCCGCTGGCGCCCCTGCACAACCCCGCGAACCTCGCCGGGATCACGGTCGCGCGCGAGCTGCTCCCGGACGTGCCGCACGTCGTCGTCTTCGACACCGCGTTCTTCCGCGACCTGCCCGCCGAGGCCGCCACCTACGCGATCGACCGTGGCGTCGCCGCCGAGCACCAGGTGCGCCGCTACGGCGCGCACGGGACGTCCCACCAGTACGTCGCCCAGCGGGTGGCGGAGGTCGTCGGACGGCCCGTCGAGGAGCTCAACACGATCGTGCTGCACCTCGGCAACGGCGCCTCGGTCTCGGCCGTGCGCGGCGGCGCCGCGGTCGACACCTCGATGGGGCTGACCCCGCTCGAGGGCCTCGTCATGGGCACCCGCTCCGGGGACATCGACCCGGCGGTGGTGTTCCACCTGGTGCGCAACGCCGGCATGTCGGTCGACGACGTCGACGACCTGCTCAACCGCCGCTCGGGGCTCAAGGGGCTGACCGGCCAGAACGACCTGCGCGAGGTGCACCGGCTCGTCGACGAGGGCGACGAGGACGCCCGCACGGGCCTGGCGGTGTACGTGCACCGGCTCAAGAAGTACGTGGGCGCGTACACCGCGGTGCTCGGACGCGTGGACGTCATCGCGTTCACCGCGGGCGTCGGCGAGAACGACGACGTCGTGCGGGCGCAGGCGCTCGCCGGGCTCGAGCCGCTGGGCGTGGTCGTCGACGCCGCCCGCAACGCCGGGCGCAAGAAGGAGGCGACGGTCATCTCGGCCGACTCCTCGCGCACGACTGTGCTCGTCGTGCCGACCAACGAGGAGCTCGCGATCGCCCGTCAGGCCATGGAGGTCGTCGGGCGCGGCGCGGACGAGGACGACGAGGCGCCGGCGGCGGTCGGTCACGCCTGACCGCGGCGCGCGACGGACGCCCCTGGGGGACGTCCGTCGCGTCAGGGCATCCGCAGGCGCTTCATGACGCGCAGCAGCTCCGTGAGCACCCGCGTCCACGTCTCGGGACCGAGCTCGTAGAGGCGCCGCAGCCCGAACCCCGGCAGGCCCGCGGGGCCGTGCGTGCCGCGCTGCACCGCGACGGTCTGCAGCCGCGTCGTCTCCCACAGCCCCTCGCGCCCGTGGCGGTGGCCGTACCCGGAGGCGCCGACGCCGCCCTGCGGCGCGCCGACCGAGCCCCAGGCGGCGGCGTACCCCTCGTTGACGTTGACCGTGCCCGCCCGGACCCGGCGCGCGAGCGCCGCCCCGCGGCGCGTGTCCGCGGTCCAGACGCTCGCGTTGAGCCCGAACTCGGAGTCGTTCATGGCCGCGACCGCCTCGTCGTCGGAGGCGACGGGGTAGATCGCGACGACGGGCCCGAACGTCTCCTCGCGGAACAGGCGCGCCTCCGGCGGGACGTCGACGAGCACCGTCGGCTCGTAGAACCACGGGCCGAGGTCGCTGCGGTGCACGCCGCCGGCGAGCACGCGGGCGCCGTGCCCGACGGCGTCCTCGACGTGCTCCACGACCGTCGCGAGCTGCGCCGCCGAGGTGAGCGAGCCGACGTCGCTGCGGTAGTCGAGCCCCGAGCCCAGGCGCAGCGCCGCGGTGCGCCGGACGAACGCGTCGGTGAACGCGCCGACCACCCGGTCGTGCACGTAGAGGCGCTCGATGCTGACGCACAGCTGCCCCGTGTTCGAGAAGCACGCCCGCACGGCCCCCTCCGCGGCCGCCTCGACGTCCACGTCGTCCGCCACGTACATCGCGTTCTTGCCGCCGAGCTCCAGCGACGCGGTCACGAGGCGCTGGGCGGCCTGCGCGGCGACCACCCGGCCGGTGCGCGTCGACCCGGTGTACATGACGTGGTCGACGTGGTCGACCACCGCGGCGCCGACGGTCGGGCCGTCGCCGAGCACGACCTGCAGCACGCCGTCGGGCAGCCCGGCGTCGCTCAGCAGCTCCGCGGCCCACAGCATCGTCAGCGACGTCTGCGGATCGGGGCGCACGATCACCGCGTTGCCGGCGACGAGGGCGGGCAGCGCGTCGCCGAGCGTCAGCGACAGCGGGTAGTTCCACGGCGCGACGACGCCCACGACGCCGACGGGGTGGCGCCAGACGCGTGCGGACGTGAGCACCGAGAACGCGCCGGCCTCGCGGCGCGGCGCGAGGTACCGGCGTGCGCGGACGGAGTAGTGGCGTGCGAGGTTCGCGACGTCCGCGACCTCCTCGAACGCCGAGGCGCGGGCCTTGCCCGTCTCGATCTGCATGAGGTCGAGCACGTCGGACTGCCGCTCGAGCACGAGGTCGTGGACCCGGTCGAGCACCGCCGCGCGCTCGCGCAGCGGCCGG
>NZ_HE978588.1:1750983-1753922 GCF_000312005.1 Cellulomonas massiliensis JC225 | reverse complement strand
CGGGCGGCCCACAGCCGCTGCGCGGCGCGCGCCGTGCGGGCCGCGCGCGCGACGTCCTGGGGCGTCGACTGCGGCAGCGCCGCGACCGGGCCGCCGGTGAACGGCGCATGAGGGGTGTGCGTCGCCGCACCGGGCGAGACGACCGCGTGCGCGAGCAGCGGTCGGACGTCGTCGGGCTCGAGCACGTAGGTCGCCAGCGGGTCCGACTCGGGGTCGTGGAGGTCGGTCGGGCGGGGGTCGTGTCCACCGTCGTGCGCCATGGCGTCAATGTACGCGCGGCGCCTGTCACCGACGGCAGGTCCGGGCCGCCGCGCCGGACGGCGCGGGCGCCGGCCGACTCCCACACCGGCCGGTCCCCCGCGCCCCCGGGCCGCCGCTGCCGGAGGGCGACGGCGGGACGCGGTCCGCCCGGGCGGGGAGGGGGATCGGTGCCCGGGCGGACCGCGGGCCTACAGCGCGAGCGTCTCGACGACCTCCGGGTCGACCAGCGCCCGCACGGCTGCGCGTGCCTCGTCCGCCGACGACGCGGCGAGCGCGGCGCGGGCCGCCTCCTCGCACTGCGCGAGCGTGTGGCGGCGCAGCACGTGCCGCACCGCCGGGACCGCACCGAGGCTCATGGACAGGCTCGTGACGCCGAGCCCGGTGAGCACCACCGCCATGAGCGGGTCCGCCGCGGACTCGCCGCACACGCCGACCGGTCGGTCCACGCCCCGGCCCGCGCGGGCCGTGGCCGCGACGAGCTCGAGGACCGCGGGCTGGAACGGGTCGAGGAGGTCGACGAGCGTGCCGCGCAGGCGGTCGGTGGCCATCGTGTACTGCGCGAGGTCGTTGGTGCCGATCGACACGAAGTCGACGTGGGCGAGCACGTCCTGCGCCCGCAGGGCCGCGGCGGGCACCTCGACCATGACGCCGACGCGGCACTCGTCGCCGAGCCCGGCCTCACGGGCGAGCGCCGCGAAGTCCGCCGCCTCCTGCGCGGTGGCGATCATCGGCGCCATGACCCACGGGGCGATCCCGGTGTCCTTCGCGGCCCGCGCGAGCGCCGCCAGCTGCGTGCGCAGCAGCTCCGGGACGCGCCGCACGAGGCGGTACCCGCGCACGCCGAGCGCCGGGTTCTCCTCGTCCGGCTGGGTCGCGAACGCCATCGGCTTGTCCGCGCCGGCGTCGAGCGTCCGGACGACGACCTTGCGCCCGCCGAACGACCGCAGGACCTCGGCGTAGACCTCGGCCTGCTCGTCCTCCGTGGGCGCGCTCGCGCGCTCGAGGAACAGCACCTCCGTGCGGAACAGGCCGACCCCCTCGACGGCGCCGGCGGCCGCGCGCTCGGCGTCCGCGACGGTGCCGATGTTCGCCAGCAGGGTGACGGCGTGCCCGTCCGCGGTGGCGCCCGGCGCGGTGTCGGTGGTGAGGACGGCGGCGGCCTCGGCGCGCGCCTGCGCCCGGGCACGCAGCTCGGGCCCGGGGTGCGTCACGACGGTCCCGGCGGCCGCGTCGACCGCGACCTCCTCGCCGTCCTCCAGCCGCATGGCGCCGGTCGCCCGGACGACGCACGGGATGCCGAGCTGGCCCGCGATGATCGCAGTGTGGCCGGTCGGTCCGCCGTGTCCGATGACGATGGCGAGGACCTTGCTCACGTCGAGCGCGGCGGTGTCGGCCGGCGACAGGTCGGACGCCACCACGACGCTCGGCCGCTGCAGCGGCGGGACGCCGGGCTCCGGGAGGTCGAGCAGCACCGAGACGACGCGGTCGCGCACGCTGCGCAGGTCGGTGACGCGCTCCGCGAGCACCCCGCCCGCCGCGGTGAACATCTCGACGAACTGCCCGACCGCGCGGTCGACGGCGTGGGCGGGCGTCTCCCCCGCGGCGACGCGCTTCGTCGCCTCGTCGAGGAGCGAGGGGTCGGACGCCATCATCGCGGTCGCGGCCAGCACGTCCGCGAGCGCGCCGGTGGCGGTGTCGGCGCGTGCCTGCAGGCCCTGGGCGACCTGGCGGAACGCCGCCTCGAGCCGCTCGGGGTCCCCGCCGCCGCCGGCGGGGATCACGGGCGACGGGTAGGCCTTCGCGACCGGGCCGACGACCATGCCCCGTCCGACGCCGACGCCCTGCAGCGTCACCGGCTCGTCGGGCTCGCTCGGGTCGCTCACTGCGCGTCCAGGTCCGTCTGCAGCAGCGTGACGAGCGAGTCGAGCACCTGGTCCGCCTGCGGCCCGTCGGCGGAGAGCACGACCTGGTCGCCCTTCTTGGCCGAGAGCGTCATCACCATGAGGACGCTGCTCGCGTCGACGGGGTTGCCGCCCGGCTTGGCGATCTTCACGGGGATGCCGGCCTGGCCGGCGGCCTGGGCGAACAGCGAGGCCGGGCGGGCGTGCAGACCCTGGGCGGACGCGACGGCAGCGGTGCGTTCGGTCATCGGAGAACTCCTTCGTCTCGGTTCAGAGGGTGCGCCCGGACGCGGCCGCGGGCAAGAGGTCGGCAGGGAGCCGGGCGGGATCGGGGTCGGCCACCGTCACGACGGCGTCGAGGTCGAGGTCGTCGGGCCCGGGGGCGGCGCTGCCGGGCAGGGCGACGGCCGCGCGGCCCCAGGCGACGGACGCCCGCAGCCGGGTGGGCTCGTCGCCGTCGGTGGCCAGGTAGCCGGCGAGCGTGCAGTCGCCCGCGCCGACGGTGCTGCGGGGGACGACGGGCGCGCCGCCCGCCCACCACGACCGCTCGGCCGTGACGAGCAGGGCGCCGTCGGCGCCGAGGGAGACCAGGGCGCGCTCGTGACCGTGCGCGAGCACCTCCCGGGCCCCGGCGACGATCTCCCCCACGGAGGCGAGCGGTCGCCCGAGCACGTCGGCGAGCTCCTCCTGGTTGGGCTTGAGCAGGGCGCAGCCGCCCGCCGCGACGACGGCCGCCAGGGGCGCGCCCGAGGCGTCGACCGCGACGCCCACCCCCCG
>NZ_HE978588.1:1744412-1750546 GCF_000312005.1 Cellulomonas massiliensis JC225 | reverse complement strand
CGCGACGCCACCCCCGCCGCGTGGCCGCGGCGACCAGCCGCGGGTAGAGGTCGGCCCCGGCGCCGCGGGGCGCGCTGCCCGCGACGACGAGCCAGCCGTCGGGCCCGACGCCGTCGAGCTCGGCCTCGACGGCCGCCACGAGGGCGTCGACCTCGGCGTCGCTCAGCGCCGGGCCGGCCGCGTTGACCTTCGTGGTGCAGCCCGCCGCGTCGACGACCGCGACGTTCGAGCGCGTCGTCCCGCTCACCGGGACGGCGTGCGACTCGACGCCCAGCGTGCCGAGCAGGGATGTCAGCTCCGCCCCGTCCGTGCCGCCCACGGGCAGCACGGCCCGGGTCCGCACCCCGTGCCGCGCGAGGGCGCGGGAGACGTTGATCCCCTTGCCCCCGGCGTGCACGTGGGTGCCGTGCGCACGGTTGACCTCGCCGACCTCGAGCCGCTCGACGTCGAACGTGCGGTCGAGGCTCGGGTTGGGCGTGACGGTGATGATCACGGGTGTGCTCCTGAGGGACGTCCCCCGGCGCGGGCCTCGTGGGCCCGCGCCGGGGGCGGTGGACCGGCGGTCAGTCGTTGACGGCGCCGAGGACGTCGTAGAGCTCGTCCACGCTCGTGGCGTCCAGGACGCGCCGCGCCTCGTCCTCGTCGGAGAACACGACCGCGATCTTGCCGAGGATGTCGAGGTGCTCGTCGTTCTTGCCGGCGATGCCGACGACGACCCGGACGGGGTTCCCGCCCCAGTCGAGAGGCTCGTCGTAGCGGACCAGCGACACCGCCGACCGCACGATCGTGCCCTTCGACTCGTTCGTGCCGTGCGGGATCGCGAGCCCGTTGCCCATGAACGTCGACACCGTGCGCTCCCGCTCGGCCATCGCGTCCACGTACGCGGGCGTCACGGCCCCCGCGGCGACGAGCAGGCCGCCCGCCTCGCGGATCGCGTCGTCCCGCGTCCGGGCGGAGCCCGACACCACGACGAGGTCCTTCGTCAGCACGCCGCTCATGCCGATGCGCCTCCCTGCGACTCCTTGGTCTCCTGGACGACCTGGTCGTAGACCGGGCTGTTCATGAAGTTGTCCACCGAGACGTGCCGCGACGTGGGCGCGCGGTGACGCGCCCGGTCGGTCAGCTCGCGCTGGCTGATGACGATGTCCGCGTCGTCCTCGAGGCTCGCGACCGCCTTGTTGACGACCGTGACGCCCTCGACGCCCGCCTTGCGCAGCTTGTCCCGCAGGACGCTCGCGCCCATCGCCGACGAGCCCATGCCCGCGTCGCACGCGAACACGATCGTCCGGATGGGCTTGACCGCCGTCGCGACGCCGCCGCCGGCCGCGTGCGCCGTGGCGTCCTCCGCCTTGAGGGCGGACAGGGCCGCGCTGGACTTGCCCTTGTTCGCCTCGGTCTGGGCGATCGCCGCCTCGAGGTCGCCGCTCTGGCCCGCCGCCAGGTCACGCTTGCGGGTGGCCCGCAGGATGATCGAGGCGACGACGAACGCCACGGTGGCCGACAGCAGCACCGACAGGGCGACGCCGACGAAGCTCCCCTTCGCCGTCTGGGCGAACACCGCGATGATCGAGCCCGGTGCGGCCGGCCCGACGAGCCCGGAGCCGAACACCACGTTCGTCGCGATGCCGGTCGCGCCGCCGAGGATCGCGGCGACGATGAGCACCGGCTTCATGAGCACGAACGGGAAGTACACCTCGTGGATGCCGCCGATGAACTGGACGACGATCGCGCCCGGCGCCGTGGAGCGCGCCGCGCCGATGCCGAACAGCGTGTAGGCCAGCAGGATGCCCAGGCCCGGCCCGGGGTTCGCCTCGACGAGGAACAGCAGTGAGCGGCCGGTCTCGGCGGACTGCTGCGCGCCGAGCGGCACCAGCACGCCGTTGCCGATGGCGTTGTTGAGGAAGAGCACCTTGGCCGGCTCGACGATGAGGCTCATGGCCGGCAGCAGGTGGTGGTCGGCGAGCCAGCTCACCATGTTGCCCAGCACCGTGCTGACGCCGGTGACGAACGGAGCGATCCCGAAGAACGCGGCGATCGAGAGGGCGCCGCCGACGATCGCGCCGGAGAACATGTTGACGAGCATCTCGAGGCCCGGCTTGATCCTGCCGTCCCAGAGGGCGTCGATCTTCTTCATGATCCAGGCCGCGAGCGGGCCGACGATCATCGCGCCGAGGAACATCGGCACGGTCGAGCCCACGATGACGCCGAGGGTGGCGATGCAGCCGATGACGCCGCCGCGCTCGCCGTACACGATCCGGCCGCCCGCGTTCGCGATGAGCAGCGGCAGGAGGAACGTCACCATCGGGCCCACGAGGCCCAGGTACTGGTGGAACGTCGACCCGTCCTCCGCGAGCGCCAGCTGGGTGGCGGCGCCCTGCCACGCACCGGGCAGGTCGGCGTTCCCGAAGCCGCCCAGCACCCCGTTGGGCGCCCAGCCCACGGCGATGAACAGGGCCGTGATGAGGCCCCAGGCCAGGAACGCCGGGAGGTTCGGCATGATCATGCCGGTCAGGAACGCGCCGAACTTCTGCACGCGCACCTGAGCGGCCTTGCCCCGCGACACGGTGGGGGTACCCGCTACAGCTGTGGCCATCTCCGGCTCACACTCCGCTCTGTGGATCGTCGTTGATCTCTGTGACCTTGCGTTGCGCGGTCGCGTCGGGCCCGGGGGTCAGGGCTCGATCGTGACCTTGATGCCCGTGCCCTGACGGACGATGTCGATGCCCTCGGCCACCTGGTCCAGGGGGAGGCGGTGGGTGATGAGGTCGCTGACCGGCACGGAGCCGTCGGCGATGAGGGCGAGTGCCTGCTTGTTGTGGGCGGGGCTCGACCCGTTGGCACCCATGAGCATCAGCTCCTTGTAGTGCACGACGTTCGAGTCGAGCGTGATCGTCGGCCTGTCCTTGGGCAGACCGCCGAACAGCGAGAACCGGCCGCGCGGGGCGAGCATCTGCAGCGCCTGCTCCTGGGCCGCGCCGGACGCGGCGGCGGTGATGACGACGTCGACACCGCGACCGTCCGTGAGCGCGCGCACGGCCTCGACCGGGTCGGTCTCCGCCGAGCAGATCGCGGCGTCGGGCTGCACGACCGCCGCGGCGAGGTCGAGCCGCTCACGGCTGAGCTCGACGAGGTAGACCTGCTTCGCGCCGCGGGCGCGCGCCAGGCGCACGTGCAGGCAGCCGATCGGGCCCGAGCCGACGACCACCACCACGTCGCCGTCGTGCACGTCGATCAGCTCCTGGGCGTTGATCGCGCAGGCGAACGGCTCGGCGACCGACGCCTCGGCGAAGCCCACGCCGTCCGGGATCCGGTTGAGGCCGTCGACCTTGAGGACCGCCGGCGGCACGATCATGTACGGCGCGAACCCGCCGTCGAAGTCGTAGCCCATCGAGACCTGGTTCGGGCAGATCGTCATGAGGCCCGAGGTGCAGTAGTCGCACTCGCCGCACGGGATCGCGGCGATGACCTGCACGCGGTCGCCGACCGCCCAGCCCTCGACGCCCTCGCCGAGCTCGACGATCTCGCCCGCGATCTCGTGCCCCATGACGCGCGGCGGGCGGATGCGCAGGTGCCCGGCCTGGGAGATCTTGACGTCGGTGCCGCACATCGAGCACGCCCGCACGCGGATCTTGATCTCGCCCGCGGCGGCCGTGGGCTCGGGGGCGTCCTCGAGGCGGACGTCTCCGGGGGCGTAGAAGCGGAAGACCTTCATCGTTCTCCTTCGGTGGTGCGCCCTCGTGAGGCGCGGCGGTGTCGGGGACGGGCGGCCGGGGCCGCGGTCCCTACGTGCGGACGACGCGCGGGCCGGCCGACTCGATCTCGTCGGTCGTCTCGTTGTCGAGCCCGGTGTCGGTGATGAACGTGTCGACGCTGCTCAGCGGCGCGACGATGGCCAGGTCGGTGCGGCCGACCTTCGTGTGGTCCGCGAGGACGACCGTGCGGCGCCCCGCGGCGACGAGGGCCCGCTTGACCGCGGCCTCCGCGAGGTCCGGCGTCGTGAGGCCGTTGGCGACCGTCAGGCCGTTCGTGCCGAGGAACGTCACGTCCACGCGCACGTCGGCGAGCGCCCGCTCCGCCCACACCCCGACTCCCGCGAGCGTCCGGCCGCGGATCGTGCCGCCGACGAGGTGCAGCGTGATGTTCGGGCGCGCGGCGAGGACCGTCGCGACGGGCAGCGCGTGGGTGACGACCGTGAGCTCGCGGTCCTGCGGGAGCATCTCGGCGAGCCGGACCGTCGTCGTGCCGGCGTCGAGGATGACGGCACCGCCGTCGGGCAGCTCGTCGAGCGCCGCCTTGGCGATGCGCTCCTTCTCCCCCGACAGCACGCGCTCGCGGTCCGCCACGCCGGGCTCGATGCCGAGCCGCTCGACGGGGATGGCGCCGCCGTGGACCCGCCGCACGAGCCCGAGCCGCTCGAGCGCCGACAGGTCGCGGCGGACGGTCTCCGGGGTGACGTCGAGCTCGGCGGCGAGGCCGGCCACGTCGACCCGCCCCTCGGTGCGGGCGCGGTTCAGGATCTGCTGGTGCCGCTCCGGTGCGTACATGCCCTCGTCCGGTCCTCGTCGTGCGTCCCCGGCCCGTGGCCGGCGGGCGACGGCCGTGTCGCCCACCGACGACGATGCCAAGTGATGCGCGCCACGTCAAGCGTGAACGGACACAGACGGGGGTAAACCAACATCCGAACGGCGCGAGGCATGCGCTGGACACAGCAGAACAGGCCCGAGGTCCCACCGGAGGGCGGGACTTCGGACCTGTTCGGACATCGGCGCGGCCGCAACGGCCCGGGCCGGTCAGCGCGGCTGGTACGGGCTGATCACCGGTCGTCCGCGGCCTTCCGTGTGCGGACTCCGGTTCAGCGCGGCTGGTACGGGCTGATCACCGGTCGTCCGCGGCCTTCGGGATGCGGACCCCCGGTCAGCGCGGCTGGTACGGGCTGATCACGACTTCCACCCGCTGGAACTCCTTGAGGTCCGAGTACCCCGTCGTCGCCATCGCGCGGCGGAGCGCGCCGATGAGGTTCAGCGTGCCGTCGGCGGTGCGGCCCGGGCCGAAGAGGATCTGCTCGAGCGAGCCGGCCTGGCCCACCTCCACCCGCTCGCCGCGGGGCAGCTCGGGGTGGTGCGCCTCGGGGCCCCAGTGCCAGCCCCGGCCGGGCGCCTCGGTCGCGCGGGCGAGGGCCGCGCCGAGCATGACCGCGTCCGCACCGCACGCGACGGCCTTGACCAGGTCGCCGGAGCGCCCCACGCCGCCGTCGGCGATGACGTGCACGTACCGGCCGCCGGACTCGTCGAGGTAGTCCCGCCGGGCCGCCGCGACGTCCGCGACCGCGGTCGCCATCGGGGCGTGGATGCCCAGCGACGTGCGGGTCGTGTGGGCGGCGCCGCCGCCGAAGCCGACGAGCACACCCGCCGCACCGGTGCGCATGAGGTGCAGCGCCGCGGTGTACGTCGACGCGCCGCCGACGATGACGGGCACGTCGAGCTCGTAGATGAACCGCTTGAGGTTGAGCGGCTCGGCGACGCCCGACACGTGCTCGGCCGAGACCGTGGTGCCGCGGATGACGAACAGGTCGACGCCCGCGTCGACGACCGTCCGCCAGTGCTCCTGCGTGCGCTGAGGGCTCAGGGCGCCCGCGACGGTGACGCCCGCGGCCCGGATCTCCTGCAGGCGCGCGGTGATGAGCTCGGGCCGGATCGGCGCGGCGTAGATCTCCTGCATGCGGCTCGTCGCGCGCGCGGCGTCGAGCGCGGCGACCTCGGCGAGCAGCGGCTCGGGGTCGTCGTACCGCGTCCACAGGCCCTCGAGGTCGAGCACGCCCAGGCCGCCGAGCCGGCCCAGCGCGACCGCCGTCGCCGGGCTCATCACGGAGTCCATCGGCGCCGCGACCACGGGGAGCTCGAAGTGGTAGGCGTCGATCTGCCAGCCGACCGAGACCTCCTCGGGGCTGCGGGTACGCCGCGAGGGCACCACCGCGACGTCGTCGAAGGAGTATGCGCGCCGACCCCGCTTGCCGCGCCCGATCTCGATCTCGTTGCTCACCGCCCCAGGCTACCGGCGCCCCTCCCACCGGCACGCACGCCCCTCGCGCCGAGACCGGCGGCGGGCGGGACGCGCGGGCGGCGGCGCGCCCGGGG
>NZ_HE978588.1:1738420-1744026 GCF_000312005.1 Cellulomonas massiliensis JC225 | reverse complement strand
GGGCGGCGGCGCGCCCGGGGCGGTGCCGCCGTCGTGTCGGGGGGCGGTGCGATCCTGGTCGTGCCGCCGGGCGGGCGGCACGCGGGCGGCGTCCCGGCGTCCGGGCCTCGTCCCGGAGCCGCGGGGGCGGCCCGGCCCGCCGGCGGTCGGCACGTGGCAGGACGAAGGGACGACGATGGGCTGGAGCGAGGGGCCGCTGCTCGGCTTCGACACCGAGACGACGGGGATCGACGTCGACGAGGACCGCATCGTCACCGCCGCGCTCGTCCGCCGCGACGCCTCCGGCACGCACATCCGCACCTGGCTGCTCGACCCGGGCGTCGAGATCCCCGAGGCCGCGACGGCCATCCACGGCATCACGACGGAGCGCGCCCGCTCGGACGGCGTGCCCCCGCGCGCCGCGCTCGACGAGATCGCGGCGCTCATCGCGGAGGCGATGCGGGCGGGCGTGCCCGTCGTCGCGTACAACGCCGCGTTCGACCTGTGCCTGCTCGACGCGGAGCTGCGCCGCCACCGGCTGCCGACCCTGCCCGACCGCCTGGGGCACGACGCGCGCCCCGTCGTGGACCCGCTCGTCCTGGACCGGGTGGAGGACGCCGGGCGCGAGGGCAAGCGCAAGCTGGGCGACCTGTGCGGCGTGTACAGCGTCGTGGAGTCCGGCTCGCTGCACACGGCCGACGTCGACGTCATCGCGACCCTCGACGTGCTCGCGGGGATCGTCGAGCGGTTCCCCCACCTCGCGGGCCAGGACCTCGACACGCTGCACGACTACCAGGCGGCGGCGTACCAGGCGTGGGCGGTCGGCGTGAACGCCTGGCGCGACGAGAACGACGTGCCCGGTCAGCGGGCCGAGGAGACGTGGCCGGCCCGGGAGCCGGTCGGGACGCTCTGGTAGCGCGCGCGGCGCCCGCCATATCGCGGCGCGGATCACGCCCGCCCGGAAGGTGTGATTTCGACGACGTCACGCCGCTCTCGGGCTGCGCGATATCTCATCCGTGAGTTAGCGTGGCCCGCATGACGATCCTCAACCCGGCCACGGGCTCGCTGCCCGTCGTCGACGACCCGCTCGCGCACGTGGGGTCGCTCGTCCGGTCCGCGCGCCAGCACCGCGGCCTCACGCAGACCCAGCTCGCCGAGCGCCTCGGCACCAGCCAGTCGGCGGTGCACCGCATCGAGCAGGGCGCCCAGAACGTCTCGCTCGAGATGCTCACGCGCATCGGCGCCGCGCTCGACTCCCCCATCGTGACCCTCGGCGGCCCGCAGCACACGCACCTGCGCGTGCAGGGCGGCACCGAGCTGCACGGGCGCCTCGACGTCAACACCAGCAAGAACGGCGCCGTGGCGCTGCTGTGCGCCTCGCTGCTCAACCGCGGCACCACGCGGCTGCGCAACGTCGCCCGCATCGTCGAGGTGGACCGCATCGTCGAGACCCTGCGGTCGGTCGGCGTCAGCGCGACCTGGTCGACGGACGGGCGCGACCTCACGATCGTGGTGCCGGACGCTCTCCGGCTCGACGACATCGACGCCGACACGGCGCGCCGCACGCGCTCGATCATCATGTTCCTCGGCCCGCTGCTCGGCCGTGAGCGCGACTTCCAGCTGCCGTACGCCGGCGGCTGCGACCTCGGCACGCGCACCGTCGAGCCGCACATGATCGCCCTGCGCCCCTTCGGGCTCTCGGTCACCGCGACGGCGGGCAACTACCAGGCGACGTCGACGCCCCCGTCGGGCGCCGACCTCTCCGTCGTCCTGACCGAGCGCGGCGACACCGTGACGGAGAACGCGATCATGGCGGCCGCCGGCCGTGACGGCGTCACGACGATCCGCAACGCGAGCCCGAACTACATGGTCCAGGACCTGTGCTTCTACCTCGAGCTGCTCGGCGTGCGCATCGACGGCATCGGCACGACCACGCTGCGCGTGCACGGCCGGTCCCGCATCGACGAGGACGTGGAGTACTTCCTCTCGGAGGACCCGGTCGAGGCGATGAGCCTGCTGACCGCGGGCATCGTGACCGGCTCCGAGATCACGGTCGGGCGCGTGCCCATCGAGTTCATGGAGATCGAGCTCGCGACGCTCGCCGAGATGGGTCTGCGGTACACGCTCTCCGAGGAGTACACCGCGCTCAACGGGCGCACCCGCCTCGTCGACGTGACGGTCCACCGCAGCGAGCTGCACGCGCCGCTCGACAAGATCCACCCGATGCCGTTCCCCGGCCTCAACATCGACAACCTGCCGTTCTTCGCCGTGATCGCCGCGTGCGCGCAGGGCACCACGCTGGTGCACGACTGGGTCTACGAGGGCCGGGCCATCCACCTCACCGACCTGACCCGGCTCGGCGGCGACGTGCGGCTGCTCGACGCGCACCGGCTGTCGATCACCGGCCCGACGCACTGGTCGGGCGCCGAGGTGTCGTGCCCGCCGGCGCTGCGGCCCGCCGTCGTCATCCTGCTCGCGATGCTCGCCGCCAAGGGGACGTCCGTGCTGCGCAACGTGGACATCATCGCCCGCGGCTACGAGCAGCTGCAGGAGCGGCTCGTCGAGCTGGGCGCGCGCATCGAGACGTTCCGCGACTGACCCGCGACGCGCGGCCCGTCCGCGACGCACGAAGGGCCGGCACCCCGCGGGGTGCCGGCCCTTCGTGCGTGCGTCAGCGGCCGGAGTAGTTCGGCGCCTCGACGGTCATCTGGATGTCGTGCGGGTGGCTCTCCTTGAGGCCCGCCGGCGTGATCCGGACGAACTGCCCGCGCTCCTGGAGCTCGGGGATCGTGTGCGCGCCGACGTAGAACATCGACTGGTGCAGGCCGCCGACGAGCTGGTGCGCGACCGCCGCGAGCGGGCCGCGGTAGGGCACCTGGCCCTCGATGCCCTCCGGCACGATCTTGTCGTCCGAGGTGACGTCCGCCTGGAAGTAGCGGTCCTTCGAGTACGAGGTGCGCCCACGCGAGGCCATGGCGCCCAGGGAGCCCATGCCGCGGTAGTGCTTGTACTGCTTGCCGTTGACGAAGACGAGGTCGCCGGGCGACTCCTCGCAGCCCGCCAGCAGCGAGCCCAGCATCACCGTGTCGGCGCCGGCCACGAGCGCCTTGGCGATGTCGCCCGAGTACTGCAGGCCGCCGTCGCCGATGAGCGGCACGCCGGCCGGCTTCGTCGCGAGCGACGCCTCGTAGATCGCGGTCACCTGCGGCACGCCGACGCCGGCCACGACGCGCGTCGTGCAGATCGAGCCCGGCCCGACGCCGACCTTGACGGCGTCGACACCCGCGTCCACCAGCGCCTGCGCGCCGGCGCGCGTGGCGACGTTGCCGCCCACCACCTGCACGTGCCGCATGGCCGGGTCGGCCTTCACGCGCCGCACCATCTCGAGCAGGAGCCGCGCGTGGCCGTGCGCGGTGTCGACGACGAGCACGTCCACGCCCGCCTCGACGAGCGCGGTGGCCCGCTCCCAGGCGTCCCCGAAGAACCCGACGGCGGCGCCGACGCGCAGCCGGCCCTCGTCGTCCTTGGTGGCGAGCGGGTACTGCTCCGACTTCACGAAGTCCTTGACGGTGATGAGCCCCTGCAGGACCCCGGCGTCGTCGACGAGCGGCAGCTTCTCGATCTTGTGCTTGGCGAGCAGCGCGGCCGCGTCGTCGCGCTCGATCCCGACGCGCGCCGTGACGAGCGGCATCGGCGTCATGATCTCGCGCACGCGGCGGGTCTCCCACTCGGAGCCCGGGACGAAGCGCAGGTCGCGGTTGGTGATGATGCCCATCAGCCGGCGGTCCGCGTCGACGACCGGCAGCCCCGAGACGCGGTACGTCCCGCAGAGCCGGTCCAGCTCGGCGAGCGTCGCCTCGGGGCCCACGGTCACGGGGTCCGTCACCATGCCGGACTCCGAGCGCTTGACCCGGTCGACCTGGTGCGCCTGGTCGGCGATCGACAGGTTGCGGTGCAGGATCCCGATGCCGCCCTGGCGGGCCATCGCGATGGCCATCCGCGACTCGGTGACGGTGTCCATCGCGGCCGACGACAGCGGTACGCGGACGGAGATCTCGCGGGTGAGCCGAGCGGTCGTGTCGACCTCGCTCGGGATGACGTCGGTCTCCCCCGGCAGGAGCAGGACGTCGTCGTAGGTCAGCCCGATGCGGGCGAACGGGTCGCGGGTCTGGTCGAGCTCCGTCATCGGCCCAGGATACGTCCCCGCGGGACGCCCCGCGGTCGCCGCCCGGCCCTCGGTCACGCCGGCAGGGCCGCGGTCGCCCGCCGGCCGCGCGAGCGCGCGCTCAGCGGATGAGACCGCCGCGCAGGCCGATCGCGACGGCCTGCGCGCGGTCGGCGGCGCCGAGCTTGCGGAACAGCCGGCGCGCGTGCGTCTTGACGGTGTCCTCGGACAGGAAGAGCTCGGCGCCGATCTGGGCGTTGGAGCGGCCGTTGCTCATGCCGACGAGCACCTCGATCTCCCGCTTGGTGAGCGCGGGGCGCGGCGGCTCCGCGCTCTCCGCGCCGTCGGCGTCCCCCGAGCGCTGCGGCGGGACGACGGGCTCGGGCTGCACCGAGGCGGGCAGGGAGGGGTTCGGCAGGCCGGGCGGCACGGCGGGTGCCGGCACCGAGGGCCGCGGCACGTCGACGGGCTGGTCGGGGCGCTGCGCGCCCGCCACGGGGCTGGCGAGGATGTGCGCGGCCACGGCGGACAGCTCCGGACGGCCGACGTCGGGCGCCAGGAACCCGCGGGCGCCGAGCGCGAGGGCCCGGTCCAGGGCGACGGTGTCGTCCGGGCTCGCGAGCAGCACCACGGCGGCCGCCGGGGCGACCGTGCGCAGCCGGCGGATGGCCTCGTGCGGGCCGGGAGCGGCGATGTGGGCGTCGAGCAGCACGACCGTCGGTGCGGTGCGGCGCGCGTGCGCCACCAGCTCGTCCACGGTGGCGGCGGCGCGCACGGGGGTGAGCGCCGGCACGCCGATCGAGGTCACGACGAGACGTTCCCGGACCGTGACGGAGCCGTGACAGACCACGACACCGGGCATCGCCTCTCCTCTCTCGCGCAGCGGACGCGCCGAAGCTCGTCGTCGAACGTCAGCCGAGGGACTTCCCGGCTCCAGGTACGTATCGGCCGCCGGGCACGCTCAACTTAGCGGTCGACGCGGACTGCGACCGTGCGCGCCCGCGGTTCGTCCGGTTCCGCTCCGGCCGCCGGGAATGTCGACGGGGTGACCCGACCGGGCGTCACCCGTTCGGAGTCATCGGACGAGTGCGAGGACCTCGTGGACGAGGCCCGCGAACGAGCGTGCGCGGTGCACCGACGGGCCGAACGGCACCTGCGCCGCGAGCTCGTCGGGCACACTGACGAGCTGCGTGAGGTCAGGGTGCGCCTCGGCGAGCGCCCCGATCGCGGCCGGGTCGCCGCCGTGCGGCGGCAGGACGGTGACGACGGCCACGGGGCGCGTCATCATGACCAGCTCGACGGCGTGCCGCGGGTCCACGCGCCCGCCGACCACGCGCGCGTCCAGCCCCTGCGCGGCGAGCGCGCCCGCGAGGGCGTGCGCGAGCGGCGGGCGCTCCTCGCCCGACGGCACGACGACGAGGACGACGGCGCTGCCCCGGGCCGGGCTGGGCAGCTCCCGCAG
>NZ_HE978588.1:1721377-1737780 GCF_000312005.1 Cellulomonas massiliensis JC225 | reverse complement strand
CCGGACCCGGCCAGCGCCAGCCGGGCGGCGTCGCCGGGCGCCACGCCGTCGAGCGTGAGCCGGCGCATGACGAGCAGGCGGTCCACGTCGGCCGCGCTGTACCGCCGGTGCGACCCCGCGGCGTGCACGCCGGGGCCGAGGCCGTACCGGCGGTCCCACGTGCGCAGCGTCGCCGGGGCGACCCCGAGGCGCCGCGCGACCGCGGCCACGGTGAGCGCGGGCTGCCCGGCGCGCTCGTCGGCGTCGGCCTCGTCGGAGGGCGGGGTCGGGTTCACGTCGTCGGGGCGCTCGCTGCTCGTCGCGGTCGTCGCCCGCGTGAGCACGTCGCCGTCCGTGGCGGCGCGCTGTGCGGCGACGTCGGTCGTGGTCTCGTCGTTCGTGGTCCTGCTCGCTCGTCGTCGTGCGCCCCCGCGGTGCCCGTGGGCCCGCGGCGCCGGTGCGGGAGCCGTCCGGCCGTCGGGGCCGCACGCGCGCGGTGCGCGCACGGCGAGGGGTGTGACGGATGGCGCCGGACAGCGGTGGCCACGGCATCGTTGCACGCCCGCCACCAGCGAGTCCAGCCCCGATCGCGCCACGCTGACCAGTTTCCGAAGGGGTCTTGAACAACTTCTGGCGCGGTTGTAGCGTGACGCCACATCACCACGGCGAACGGGCTCCCGCCCGGCGCCCCGTGGGGACGACGACGCTTCCGGCGCACGGCTGACGCCGCCGCCGACGAGACAGGAGGACCTCATGGCTGAGATCTCGCGACTGCCCGGCCCGGTGATGGACCTGTGGGAGTGGCAGTTCGAGGGCGCCTGCCGCGACGCCGACCAGGACCTGTTCTTCCACCCGGAGGGTGAGCGCGGGTCCGCCCGGCGGCGGCGCGCCGAGGCCGCCAAGGCCATCTGCGCCACCTGCCCCGTCATCAACGAGTGCCGTGAGCAGTCGCTCGCGGTGCGCGAGCCCTACGGCGTGTGGGGCGGCCTGTCCGAGGACGAGCGCCAGGCGGTGCTCGCGTCCCGCGGCCGCGCACGCACCACGGCCTGACGCCTCGCCGGCGCCACGGCGCCCGCGGCGAGGTCTCCCCCAGCACGACGAAGGCCCCCTCCGGACGGAGGGGGCCTTCGTGCGCGTCGAGCGCGTCAGCTCACTTGACGACGACCGCGAGCACGTCGCGGGCGGAGAGGATGAGGTACTCCTCGCCGGCGTACTTCACCTCGGTGCCGCCGTACTTCGAGTAGATGACCTTGTCACCGACGGCCACGTCGAGCGGCACGCGGTTGCCCTTGTCGTCGATCCGACCGGGGCCGACCGACAGGACCTCGCCCTCCTGGGGCTTCTCCTTGGCGCTGTCGGGGATGACGAGACCCGATGCCGTCGTCGTCTCCGCGTCGAGCGGCTTGACGACGATCCGGTCCTCGAGGGGCTTGATGGAGACCGACACTGCGGACCTCCCCTTCGCATGTGAGTCGTTCGAATGTCCGAGCCGCACCGGGCGCCGTCGTCGCGGGTGCCGGGCCGTGGTGCGCGTTGGCACACCCACGGGGGGAGTGCCAGCTCCTCACTCTAGGAACGGGTTAGCACTCGGTCAAGGCGAGTGCCAACCTCGCGCGCCCCGGGCCCGCGGCTGTGGGCCCGCCCCCGTACCGTGGCGACGTGCCCGCCCCTGACTCCCCCGCCGTCGTGCCGCCGTCCGACCCGGGCGTCGCCGACCCGCTGGCCACCAGCGCCCGCGAGGCCCTGCGTCGTCTCGTCGGCCGGCCGGACGCCGACTTCCGCGACGGTCAGCTCGAGGCGGTGCGCGCCCTGGTGGACGAGCGCCGCCGGGTGCTCGTCGTGCAGCGCACCGGGTGGGGCAAGTCGGCCGTCTACTTCGTCTCCACCGCGCTGCGCCGCGCGCAGGGCGCGGGGCCGACGGTGATCGTCTCGCCGCTGCTCGCCCTCATGCGCGACCAGGTCGCCGCCGCCGCCCGCGCCGGCATCCGGGCCGTCACGATGAACTCGGCGAACGCGCAGGAGTGGTCCGACGTCGCGCAGGCGCTCGCCGACGACGCGGTGGACGTGCTGCTCGTCAGCCCGGAGCGGCTCAACAACCCGCGCTTCCGGGACGAGCAGCTGCCCGACCTGGCACGCCGCTGCGGGCTCCTCGTCGTCGACGAGGCGCACTGCGTGAGCGACTGGGGCCACGACTTCCGGCCGGACTACCGCCGGATCCGCGACCTGCTCGCGACGCTGCCCGAGCGCACGCCCGTCCTCGCCACCACCGCGACCGCCAACGCGCGGGTCGTCGCCGACGTGGCGGAGCAGCTGGAGGTCTCGCGCGAGGGCCGCGGGCACGACGTCCTGACGCTGCGCGGCCCGCTCGCGCGGGACTCGCTGCGGCTCGGCGTCCTGCCCTCGGCGGCGCCGGAGCAGCGCGTGGCGTGGCTCGTCGCCCACCTGGGCGACCTGCCGGGCAGCGGCATCGTGTACGCGCTGACCGTCGCGGCGGCGCACGACGTCGCCGAGGCCCTCCGGGCGGCCGGGCACGACGTGCGCGCCTACACGGGCCGCACGGACGCGGCCGACCGGGAGGAGCTGGAGGGCGCCCTGCGGGACGACCGCGTCAAGGCCCTCGTCGCCACCAGCGCGCTCGGCATGGGCTTCGACAAGCCCGACCTCGGCTTCGTCGTGCACCTGGGCGCGCCGTCGTCGCCCGTCGCGTACTACCAGCAGGTCGGGCGCGCGGGCCGCGCGACGGAGCGCGCCGACGTGCTGCTCCTGCCCGGGCCCGAGGACGAGGAGATCTGGCGGTACTTCGCCTCGGCGTCGATGCCGCGCCAGGAGCAGGCCGACGCGGTCCTGCGCGCCCTCGCCGGGGCGGGCCGGCCGATGTCGACCGCGGCGCTGGAGTCCGTGGTCGACGTCCGGCGCACCCGCCTCGAGCTGCTGCTCAAGGTCCTCGACGTCGACGGTGCGGTGCGCCGGGTGCAGGGCGGCTGGACCGCGACGGGCGAGCCGTGGACGTACGACGCGCAGCGGTACGCGCGCGTCGCCGAGGCCCGCGAGCGCGAGCAGCGGCTCATGCTGGCCTACGAGCGGACCGAGGGCTGCCGGATGGCGTTCCTGCAGGAGTCGCTGGACGACGGGACGGCCGCGCCCTGCGGGCGCTGCGACCGCTGCGCGGGGCCGTGGGTGGACACGACGGTCCCCGACGCCGCGGTGAACCTCACGCACGAGCGGCTGCGCCGCGCGGGCGTCGAGCTGGAGCCGCGCGCGCTGTGGCCCACGGCCATGGACCGGCTCGGCGTCCCGGTCGCCGGCCGCATCCCCGCGACCGAGCAGGCCGAGCCCGGCCGGGCCCTCGCCCGGCTCACCGACCTGGGCTGGGGCGCCCGCCTGCGCGACCTCCTGCGCGCCGACGCGCCGGCGTCGCCCGAGCTCGTCGAGGCGTGCGTCGCGGTGCTGCGCGACTGGGGCTGGCAGCAGCGCCCGACCGCGGTGGTCGCCGTCCCGTCCCGGTCGCACCCGCGGCTCGTCGGCTCGGTGGCGGCGGCGCTCGCGCGTCTCGGCCGGCTGGACGACCTCGGCACGCTCGAGCCGGTCGGCGACGGGCCGACCGGTGAGGCGGGCGGCAACAGCGCCTTCCGGCTCGCGGGCGTCTGGGACCGGTTCGCGGTGCCGCCCGCGGTCGCGGCCCGTCTGCGCGACGGCGGACCGGTCCTCCTCGTCGACGACCTGGCGGACTCGCGGTGGACGCTGACGGTGGCGGCGCGCGCCCTGCGGCTGGCCGGCGCCCCGGCCGTGCTGCCGTTCACGCTCGCGGTGGCGGGCTGAGGCGCCCCCGCACCGACGCCCCGACCCACGACCGGCAGCCAGGACGCGGCGCCACGACCCCGACGCCCACGACGCGGACGCCCCGCGCGGGACGCCGGCACCACCGTGCAAGGATCGACGCATGGACGCCGCCGGGCTCACCGCGCTGCTCAGCCCCGACGGCTGGGCGCTGCTGCAGGCCCTGCCGCCGTACGAGGAGCGGCTGGCGATGGCGCTGTCCGAGCGGCTGCGCGCCGAGGGCGTCGACCCGACGCTCGTCGCCGCCGCGCTGACGCAGTCGCGCCTGCGCGCCCGCGCCGTGCCGAAGTTCGGCGACTTCGCCTCGGGGATGCTGTTCACGTCGGCGGGCCTGGAGCAGGCCACGCGCCTGGAGGTCGCCGCGCACCACGCGCGCCGGTACCGGGACGCGGGGCTGGCCCGGGTCGCCGACCTCACGTGCGGCATCGGCGCGGACGCGATGGCCTTCGCGGGCGTCGGGCTGGGCGTCGTCGCGTGCGAGCTGGACGAGGCGACCGCGGCGATCGCGACCGTCAACCTCCGGCACTTCCCGGAGGCGCAGGTCCGCCACCTCGACGGCCTCACGCTCGACCTCGACGAGGTCGACGGCGTCTACGCCGACCCGGCACGGCGCACGAGCCGAGGCTCGCGGGTGCACGACCCCGCGGCGTACGCGCCGCCCCTCGACGCCGTGCTGGCGCTGCGCGAGCGGCGCCCGCTCGGGCTGAAGCTCGGCCCGGGGGTCCCGCACGCGGCCCTCCCGCCGGACGCGCACGCGCAGTGGGTGTCGGTCGAGGGCGACGTCGTCGAGCTCGGCCTGTGGTTCGGCCCCCTGGCGCCCGAGGGCCCGGGCCGCTCGGCGCTCCTCCTGCGCGGCGGGCAGGCGCACACGCTGCTCGCCGGGCCGGACGGGCCGCACGCCCCGGGCACCGGGCCCGTCGGCGCCTACCTGTACGAGCCCGACGGCGCCGTCATCCGCGCCGGTCTCGTCGGCGACGTCGCCGAGCGGGTGCGCGGACGCCTCGTGGACGCGACGATCGCCTACGTGACGTCCGACGCGCTGACCCCGACGCCGTTCGCGACCGCGTACCGCGTCCTCGACACGCTGCCCTTCGGCCTCAAGCGGCTGCGCACGTACCTGCGCGAGCGCGGCGTCGGGCGGGTGACGATCAAGAAGCGCGGGACGGCGGTGGTCCCGGAGCAGCTGCGCAAGCAGCTCGACCTGCGCGGCGAGGGCGAGGCGACGCTCGTGCTGACGCGCGTCGCGGGTCAGCAGCAGGTCCTCGTCGTGGACCCGGTCTGATGGCCGCGCCCGCCCGGCTCGACTTCGCGCGGTCCGAGCGGTCGACCGTCGGGCTGGAGTGGGAGGTCGCGCTCGTCGACCGCGACTCGGGCGACCTGCGGCAGGCGGCCGAGGCGGTGTTCGAGACGATCGGCCGGCGCGCCGAGCCGCGCCCGTGGAACGTCACCGGCGAGCTGCTGCTCAACACCGTCGAGGTGTCGTCGGGCAAGTGCCGCACCGTCGGCGAGGCGGCCGAGCACCTGCGCGGCGGCATGGACGAGGTCGCCGCCGCGGCCGAGCCCCTGCGCATCGAGCTGATGGGCGGCGGCACGCACCCGTTCGCGAGCTGGGCGCACCAGAAGATCACCGACAAGCAGCGGTACGCGACGCTCATCGACCGCACGCAGTGGTGGGGCCGGCAGATGCTCATCTACGGCGTGCACGTGCACGTCGGCATCGAGGACCGGGCGAAGGTCCTGCCGCTCGCGCGCGCGATGCTCACGGTGTTCGCGCACCTGCAGTCGCTGTCCGCGTCCTCGCCCTTCTGGGGCGGCCGGGACACCGGGTACGCGTCCAACCGCGCGCTGCTGTTCCAGCAGCTCCCGACCGCGGGGCTCCCGTTCCAGTTCGAGGAGTGGGGTCAGCTCGAGCAGTACGTCGGCGACCTGCTGCACACCGGCGTCATCGACCAGTTCGACGAGGTGCGGTGGGACATCCGCCCGGCCCCGCGCTTCGGCACCCTCGAGATGCGCGTCGCCGACGGCGCCTCGAACCTGCTCGAGGTCACGGCGATCTCGGCGCTCACGCACTGCTTCGTCGAGCACTTCTCGTCGATGCTCGACCGCGGCGAGGCGGTGCCGACGCTGCCGCCGTGGTACGTCCAGGAGAACAAGTGGCGCTCCGCGCGCTACGGCATGGACGCCATCATCATCACGAACGCCGCGGGCGACGAGGAGCTCGTCACGGACTCGGTCGGCCGGTGGCTGCACGAGCTGGCGCCGGTCGCCGAGCGGCTCGGCTGCTCCGAGGAGCTCGAGCAGGTCCGCGTCGTGCTGCGACGAGGCGCGTCCTACCAGCGCCAGCGCGCCGTGGCCCGGCGTCACGCGGGCGAGCTCGACGCGGTCGTGCGGGCCCTGGTCGCCGAGATGCGGGCGGGGCGCCCGCTCTGACGCAGGGGCCCGGGCACGCCCGCAGGCGACCCGGGCCCGGCGGCCCGGCGTCAGAGGTCGGCGAGGACGGCGTCGATCTGGCCCGCCGCGAGGGTCATACCCTCGACCATGCCCATCGCCACGACCTTCTCGAGCTCGTCGAGCGTCGGGTAGCGGGTCACGACGGTCATCCGCGTGCCGGCCCCGGCGTCCTCGAGCGTGACCCGGACGTGCGCGACGGGCAGCGAGTCGTCCGGCTCGCCCGAGTCGTCGGCGAAGCCGTCCTCGAGCTCGATCGTCCTCGGGGCGTCGACCGCCGTGAACCGCCACCAGCCGCCCGCCTTCGTGCCGTCGGGGCCCGTCATCACGTAGCGCGCGCGGCCGCCGGTGCGCAGGTCGTGGTCCAGGAACGTCGCCGGCCACTCGGGCGGCCCCCACCAGCGCTCGAGCCGGCGCGGGTCGGCCCACACCTGCCACACCCGATCGGGCGCGGCCTCGAAGTCGCACACGAGCCGCAGCTCGAGCCTGTCGACGTCCTTGACGACGCTGGTCACGGTCATGTCCGGTCCTCCTCCGGGTCGAGGGCGAGCAGCTCGGCGATGCGGTCGACGCGCCCGCGCCAGACCTCCTCGAGCGCGTCCAGCAGCCGCCCGGCGGCCCTGACGGTCTCGACGTCCCCGCTCACGATCTGCTCGCGCCCCTGCTTGCGCTTGTGCACGAGGGCGGCGCGTGCGAGCACCGCGACGTGCTTCTGGACGGCGGCGAAGCTCATGTCGTACCGGCGCGCGAGCGCCGAGACGGACTGCTCCTCGTGCAGCACCCGCACGAGGATGTCGCGCCGGGTCGCGTCGGCCAGGGCGGCGAACACGCGGTCGACCTCGTCCGGGTCGAGCGCGGTCCGCCGGTCCTGATCTACAACCATGTGGTTGTACGTTACGCGGGCCCGCCGGGGCGGGCAAGAGCCCGCGCCGCGGTCACGGCGCCGTCGCGAGCACGTCGTCCCACGGCAGCGCGAGGGCGGCCGGTGCGCCGGAGCTGAGGTACGCGCGCAGCCGGATGCCGCCCGGCTGCTGCAGCACCGCCGTGCCGTCCGTGGCCGTCAGCCACGCCGCGGGCTCGGGCGCGCCCACGGCCCACACCTTGGCCTGCACCGTCGTCGGGGACGTGCCCACGGCCCGCGCCCGGACCTGCAGCACCGTGCCGGCGTCGACGGTCAGCCCGGCGACCACTCCGCCCGCCGTCGCCGCACCCGTCCGGGTCGTGTACAGCTGCACGGACCCGTTCGCGTAGACCTTCACGAGCGCGCCGTAGTCCTGCGACCCGACCACCCGCGCCGAGGTCGTCAGGTGCACGGTCGCGGCCGGGCGGGCCACGAACCGCACGCGCGCCGTCAGGTCCGTGGCCGAGGAGGCGAGCGGGAGCCCGGCGTCCACGACCTGCCCCGGCGGGACGGTCATGCGTCCGACGCCGTCCGCGACCGCCAGGCGCGAGGTCGCCGACGCCGTCCACGTCCCGCCGGTCGGCGCCGTGCCCCACCCGGCGGCGACCGTGCGCGCGAACGCGTCCTGCGCGAGCACGCCGGTCGGCGGCGGCGCGGCGACCGTCACCTGCCGGGTCGTCTGCGCGCTCGCACCGTCGTCGTCCGTCACCGTGAGCGTCACGTCGTACGTCCCGCCCGCGGCGTAGGTGTGCGTCGCGGTGACGCCCGACCCGCTCGCCCCGTCCCCGAACGTCCAGGTGCGGGACACGACCGAGCCGTCCCCGTCGCTGGACGGCGAGGCGTCGACGGTCACGGCCAGCCCGTCGGCCACGGAGCCGAACGCCGCGGTCGGGGGGAGGTTGGCCGGCGGAGGTGGCGGCTGCGTCCCGACCGGGACCGCCAGCAGGTCGTCGTAGGCCACCACGACGGCGCCGCCGGTGGCGGACGCGGACAGGTACGACGACAGGCGCAGACCGCCCGGGGCCTGCAGGGCCGCGGTCGCGTCGGTCACGGACTGCTGCCACGCGGTCGGCTCGGGCGCCCCGTCGAGCCACGCCCGCACCCGCACGCGCGTCGGCGAGACGCCCTCGACCTGCTGGCGCACGTGCAGCCGCGCGCCCGGCGCGAGCACGACCCCGGGCAGCGTCCCGCCCGCGAGCACGGCGTCCGACCGCGTCGCGTGCAGCTGGACCGCCCCGCCCGGCAGGACCTTGACGCGCGCCCCGTAGCCGCCGGCCGCCGAGCTGCGGCCCAGCAGGGTCAGGTAGACGGGCTGGTCGGGCACGCGGTCGAGCGCGAGCGTCGTCGTGACGTCCGTCGAGGCGGACTGCCACCCGCCGAGGGTGGACGACACCGTGACGCCGCCGCCGAGCACGTGACGCCCCACGCCGCCGGACACCGTCGCCCGCGTCGCTCCGCCGGCCGTCGCCCAGGGTCCGCCCGTCGGCGCGGTGCCCCACCCCGCGCTCGTCGTCCGGGCGAACGCGTCCTCGGCGAGCACGGTCGGGGTCGGGGGCGGCGTGCTCCCGCCGCCCATGTCGTAGCGGAACGTGAACGCGCTGTCGGCGTCCGTCTCGAACCGGTCGAGCGTCGGCGAGTACGTCGCGGCGGTGACGGTGTCGGCGGCCGGGTCGAACCGGTACGTGCGCAGCCAGCCGTCCCCGCCGCCGGGGCGCTCCTGGAAGTCCGCCATGACGGCGACGACGGGGTCGCCGCACGCGTTCGTGTCGGTGCGGCGCGACTCGCCGTGGGAGTGGCCCGCCACGACGAGGAACACGGAGCACGAGGGCTGCACGAGCGTCGTCCACAGGTCGCGCCCGGCGTTGCCGCCGTCGGCCCGCAGCACCTGCGTGGTGAGCGCGCCGTCGACCGTGAGGTAGCTGTGCGTCACGAGGATGGCGCGGCGGTCGGGGTGGGCGGCGAGCACCCGGCGCGCCCAGGCGACGGCGTCGTCGGACGGCGCGTACTCGAGCGTCAGGACGAGGAAGTCCATGCCGCCCGCGCTGAACAGGGCGTAGCTGTCGGCGTTCTGCCGGTCGACGGGGTCGGCGCCGAGCCGGCCGTCGCCGAGGTAGCCGCCGTACCGGGCGGTCGCCGGCGTCCACGCGGCGCCGGCGTAGCGGCTCACGGGGAAGTGCTGCTGGTACGCCTCCAGCGACCCGTCGCTCAGGTCCATGTCGTGGTTGCCGACGGCGGCGGTGCTGGGCACGCCGGCGGCGTCGAGCACCGCCATCGACGCCGACGCGCGCTGCCACTGCACCGGCAGGGTCTCGATCCCGACGAGGTCGCCGACCTGGGCGACGAACGCGACGCCGAGCTCGTCACGGTGGTCGACGACCCACTGGGTCTGCCGGGTGAACGTCGGCGCGTTGGCCGTCGCGCTCGTGTACCCCTGCGTGTCGGGCAGGACGACGAGCGTGAAGGGAGCCGGCGGGTCGCCGTCCGCTCCCGCCGCGGGCGCGGCGCCCGCGGCCACGAGGGCCGCCAGCGCGAGGGACGGGACGAGCGCACGGGCGAGCGACCGGAGCATGGCGCCTCCTCGGGGGTACCTCCGAGTGCACCGCTCGCGGCAAACCGTGTCAAGACACCCCAAAAGGGGCACGGTGGTCGGCTAGACGAGCACCTGCGTCAGCGGCATGGAGGAGTCGACGCCGAGGTCCAGCGACGACGGCGGGAGGCCGCGCCGCACGACCGCCGAGCCCAGCGCCGCGATCATCGCGCCGTTGTCGGTGCAGTACCGGATCGGCGGGATCCGCAGCTCGATGCCGGCCTCCGCGCAGCGCTGCGCCGCCAGCTCGCGCAGCTGCGAGTTCGCGGAGAAGCCGCCGCCGACGACGAGCGTGCTCACGCCGTGCGCACGGCAGGCGGCGATGCTCTTCGCCGTCAGCACGTCCGCGACCGCCGCCGCGAACGACGCCGCGACGTCCGGCAGCGGGATCTCCTGCCCCGCGTCCTGGCGCGCCTCGACCCAGCGGGCGACCGCGGTCTTGAGCCCCGAGAAGGAGAAGTCGGTGGCGTGGCGCGCCTGGTCCTTCGGCGCGGTGAGGCCGCGAGGGAACCGGATCGCCTCCGGATCGCCCTCGCGCGCGAGCCGGTCGATGTGCGGGCCGCCGGGGTACGGCAGGCCCAGGAGCCGGCCGACCTTGTCGAAGGCCTCGCCCGCCGCGTCGTCGAGCGTGGAGCCGAGCTCCGTGACGTTCACGGTGTCGTCGACGAGGAGCAGCGACGAGTGCCCGCCCGAGACGACGAGCGCCATGACCCGCTCGGGGAACGGCCCGTCGACGAGCTCGTCCACGACCGCGTGCCCGATCACGTGGTTGACGCCGTACAGCGGCTTGCCCAGCCCGATCGCGAGGGACTTGGCCGCCGCCGCCCCCACGGTGAGCGGCCCGACGAGCCCGGGGCCCGCGGTGACCGCGATCGCGTCGACGTCGGACAGCTCGACCTCGGCCGTCGCGAGCGCGCGCTCGATCGTCGGGACCATCGCCTCGAGGTGGGCGCGCGACGCGATCTCGGGGATGATCCCGCCGAACCGCGCGTGCTCGTCCACCGAGCTGGCCACGGAGTCGACGAGCAGGTCGTACCCCCGCACGAGCGCGACGCCCGTCTCGTCGCACGAGGTCTCGATGCCCAGCACGAGGGGCGCAGCGGTGTCCGGCACGCCGACCAGGATAGGTGCCGCGGGGCAAGGCCCCGTCGCGGCCTGTGACGCGACTCACCCGCGGGCCGGGCATACGGCCAACTGGTTGACGTTTCAATGATCATGACGACTGACACCACCGTGCTCGACGGCCTCGACTTCCCGACGCCCGGCCTCGCCGTGCCCGACGACGTCGCGGACCTGCTGTTCCGTCAGGCCCGCACCATCGGCGCCTTCACTCCCGAGGACGTGACCGACGAGCAGCTCGAGGCCGTGTACGACCTCGTCAAGTGGGGCCCCACGGCGATGAACATCGTGCCGCTGCGCCTCCTCGTCGTGCGCACCCCGGAGGCCCGCGCCCGCCTCGCCCGGCACATGGCCGAGGGCAACCGCCAGCGCGTCCTGGACGCGCCCGTCTCGATCGTCCTCGCGGCCGACCCCCGCTTCCACGACCACCTGCCGACGCTCGCGCCGCACCGGGCCGAGATGGTCCCGATGCTGGACGCCCAGCCGGAGACGCGCGAGCAGATGGCCCGCACGAACGCCCTCATCCAGGCCGGCTACCTCGTCGTCGGCCTGCGGGCGGCCGGGCTCGACGCCGGACCGATGGGCGGCATGGACGCCGACGGCATCGACGGCGAGTTCTTCGCGGACAACGGCTGGAGGAGCCTGTTCGTCGTCAACGTGGGTCACCGTGACGGCGAGGGGACCACGTACCCGCGCGCCGCGCGCCTCGACTACGGGCAGGCGTCGCTCACCGTCTGAGCGCCGCACCGCCGCCGCCCGGTGGCGGCGGGCCGTCAGCGGCCCGTCGCCACCGGCCGCGACGGGTCGTGCGACCACTGGGACCACGAGCCCGGGTAGAGCACGGCGTCGACGCCGATCGACGCGAGCGCCGCGACGTCGTGCGCGGCGGTCACGCCCGAGCCGCAGTAGACGGCGACCGGGCGCCCGCCCGTGGCGCCGAGCGCGGCGTACCGGTCCCGCAGCACCGGCGCGGGCAGGAAGGCGCCGTCGGACCCGAGGTTGCCGGCGGTCGGCGCGCTGAGCGCCCCCGGCACGTGGCCCGCCCGCGGGTCGACGGGCTCGGTCTCCCCCGCGAACCGCTCGGGCGCCCGGGCGTCGAGCACCACGCCGCTCCAGGCGGCGACGCCGTCGGCGTCGGTGGTCGGCAGCGACCCGGGCGCCAGGACGACGTCGCCCGGCTCCGGCACCACGACGCCGGCCTCGAGCGCGAGCCCGCGGTCGCGCCACGCGGCGAGCCCGCCGTCGAGCAGCCGCACGTCGCGCAGGCCGGCCCAGCGCAGCAGCCACCACGCGCGCGCCGCGGACGTGCCGCCGACGTCGTCGTACGCGACGACCCGGCCGCCCTCGCGCACGCCCCAGCGCCGGGCCGCCGCCTCGAGGGCGGCCACGTCCGGGAGCGGGTGGCGGCCGCGCTCGGGGCTCGCAGGCGCCGCGAGCTCGCGCTCCAGGTCGACGTAGACCGCGCCGGGCAGGTGCTCGTCGAGGTACCGTTCGTGGCCGTCGGCGCGGCCGAGCGCCCAGCGGACGTCCAGCAGCACCGGCGCCTCGTCGCCGGCGAGCTCGGCGGCGAGCGCGACCGGGTCGACCAGGACCCCGGCGCGCAGCGCGTCCTGCGGGGCGTCCGGGGTCACACGAGCGCCTTGCGCATCGTCCAGGCGTCGACGTTCTCGGGCTGGTAGTAGCCGTGCCGCACGCCGATCTGCTCGAACCCGCAGCTCTCGTACAGGTGCAGCGCGGGCGCGTTGTCCACGCGCACCTCCAGCAGCACCGCGTCGGCCTCGACCTCGCGGGCGTGCGCCATGAGCGCGCCGAGCAGCAGCCGGCCGATGCCGCGGTTCTGGTACGGCGTGTCGGTGGCGATCGTCATCACCTGGGCGTCGTACCCGTCGAACCACACGCCGGCGTAGCCGACGAGACGGTCGGCGTCGTACGCGCCGACGTACCAGCGCCCGGGCCCGGTGATCTCGTCCACGAGCGTCTCGGCGGACCAGGCGATGCCCCCGAAGAGCTCGACCTCCATCCGCGCCATGTCCGGCACGTCGTCGACCGTCAGGGGGCGCAGCGGGAACGTGGCGGCGTCGTCGATGTCAGCAGTCACGGACCCCATCCCAGCACGAACCGGGCCGGACCACGGCCTCGCCGACGTCCGGAGCCCCGCCGGTCGCCCGCGGAACCCGACCGCTCACGGCCCCGTGACGCGCTTCGCGCCGGTGGTGGGGACGGCGTCGGGCCGGCGCAGGTACAGCGGGGTCGTCGGCTGCGCGTCGAGCGGGCGCGCGAGCGAGAGCCGGGCGAGCTCGACCGGGTCCGGGTCGAGGAGCCCGGCGGCCGCCAGGTCCGGGAGCACCGTCGCGCCCGGACCCGCGCCGGGGACGGCGCCGAGCGGCACGACGGCGGCGGCGGGGCCGGACGGCTCGACCGGCACGACGGGCGGGACGGGCGCGGGGCCGACCTGCGGCGTCGCGAGCTCCGGGTGGAGCAGCACCCCACGGCCCACGGCGAGCGCGCCCGCCGCCCGTGCGTCCTGCGCGACGGCCCCGGCAGGGCCGACCTGCGGCGGCACGACGACCTCGAGCTCGCCCGGCCCGACGAGGCGGTAGACGGACCAGTAGACCTCGCGCCGCCGCGCGTCCGTCGCCACGAGCAGGTCGAGGGACGCGCCGTCGCCGACGGGCAGGACGCGGGACGCGCGCGCCGCGACGGCGTCGAGGCCGGGCACGCCGAGCGCGGGCACGCCGATCGCGAGGGCGAGGGTGCGGGCGGTGACGAGGCCGACCCGCAGCCCGGTGAACGGCGCGGGCCCGGTGCCCGCGACGACCCGCGTCAGGTCGCGACGGTCGACGCCCGCGTCCGCGAGCGCCTCCTGGACGAGCGGGGCGAGCAGCTCTGCGTGGTGGCGCTGCTGGTCGACGTGGCGGGTGGCGAGCGGCGCTCCCGCGTCGTCGGTGACGGCGACGGCGACGCCGGCGGAGGTGTCGAGGGCGAGGACGGGCACGGCGTCAGCCTGCCACGCCGTCGGGCACGCCTCGCGGGCGGTCGGCCTGATCGCCGTCGGGTGCCTCGCCGGGCTCGGCCGGCAGGGCGACGCCCGCCCACCGGGGGCCGACCCCCGCGACCGTGACGACGCGCTCCCCCGCGGCCGCGTCCAGCGCGTCCGCGTCGTCGTGCGGCGCCGCGTCCTGCGCCCCGCGCGGCCGCTGCAGTCGCACCTCGAGCCGGTCGGCGGCGAGCCCCTCGACCCAGCCCTCGCCCCACTCCACGACGGTGACGGACTCCTCCAGGCTCGAGTCGAGGTCGAGCGCGTCCACCTCGTCCAGCGAGCTGAGCCGGTAGGCGTCGACGTGCACGAGGCCGGGGCCCGTGGTGCCGTCGGTGCGCGGCAGCGGCGGGTGCTCCCGGGCGATGATGAACGTCGGCGACGCCACCTGGCCCCGCACGCCCAGCCCGGCCCCCAGCCCCTGCGTGAGGGTCGTCTTGCCGGCGCCGAGGTCGCCCGTGAGGACCACGAGGTCCCCCGCGCGGAGCACGCCGGCCAGCGCCCGGCCGTACCGGCGCGTCGCGTCGGCGTCGGGCAGGCGGACCTCGACCGGGCCGGCGGCGGCCACGGTGCCGGTCGCGGCGCCGGTCATCGGGCCGCTCCCGCAGCCGCGACGCGCGCACCCTCGCCGGCGGCGGCCGAGTCGACGTGCACGCGCGGGACGCGTGCGCCGACCCGCGTGACGATCTCGTAGGAGATCGTGCCGGCGGCGTCGGCCCAGTCCTGCGCGGTGGGGCCGCCGTCCGCTCCCGTGCCGAACAGCTCGACGCGGTCCCCCGCGCGCTCGCCGGCGTCCGGCCCGAGGTCGACCACGACCTGGTCCATGCACACGCGGCCGGCCACGCCGAGCGTCCGGCCGCCGACGCGCACCGGTCCCCCGGGGCGCTCCTGCGTGCCCGACGCGTGCCGCGGCACCCCGTCCGCGTAGCCGATCGGCACGACCCCCACCCAGGTGTCCTGGGTGGTGACGTACTGGTGCGCGTACGAGACGCCGTGGCCGGCCGGCAGCCGCTTGACGGTCGCGAGCTCGGCCTCGAGCGTCATCGCGGGCACGAGCCCGAAGGCGGCGGGCCCGCCGAGCTGCGGCACCGGCGAGAGGCCGTAGACGGCCAGGCCCGGGCGGACGAGGTCGTAGTGCACGTCGGGCGTGGTGAGCGTGGCGGCGGAGTTCGCCAGGTGCCGGACCTCCAGGTGCGCCCCGGCGGCCTCGACCGCCGCGACGGCGTCCGCGAACACCCGCGCCTGGCCCCGCACGGTCGGGTGCTGCGGCTCGTCGGCGAACGCGAGGTGGGACCAGACGCCGACGACCTCCACGGCCCCCTCGGCCTGGGCGCGCATCGCGGCGGGCAGGAGCTCGCCGAGGTCCGGGGGCGTGAGGCCGTTGCGCCCCAGCCCGGTGTCGACCTTGAGGTGCACGCGCGCGGTCCGTCCCGCGGCGCGCGCGGCGGCGACGACCTCGTCCAGGGCCCACGGAGCGGCGACCGACAGGTCGACGTCCGCCTCGACCGCCTCGCGCAGCGGCGCGCCCGGCGCGTAGAGCCACGTGAGCACGCGCGCGCCGATGCCGGCGCGGCGCAGCGCGAGGGCCTCGGGCACCTGCGCGGCGCCGAGCCAGGTCGCGCCGCCGGCCAGCGCGGCCGTCGCGGACGGGACCAGGCCGTGCCCGTAGGCGTCGGCCTTGACGACGGCCATGACCTGGGCGGTCGGCGCGTGCGCGGCGAGCGCGGCGGCGTTGCCGCGGATCGCGGCGAGGTCGACGAGGGCCCGGGCGGGGTACGTGCTCACGGGTGCCAGTCTCGCACCGCGACGCCGTCGGGCCCGACGACCACGTCGGCCCGGCCCGCGCCGGCCGCGACGAGGACGGCGTTGCGCTCGTCAGGGCCGTGGGTCCACGCGTGCGCGGCGTCGGGCGCCTTGCCGAAGGCGACGTGCCGCGCGACGAGGCGCTCGCGGCGCGTGTCGTCGTCCGGAGCCACGAACCACGTCTCGTCCAGCAGGGCCGCGACGGGCCCGAAGCCCGCCTCGTCGACGAGCAGGTAGTTGCCCTCGGTCACGACGAGGGCCGTCGCCGCCGGCACGGCGATCGCCCCCGCGACGCCGTTGCGCAGGTCGCGGCGGTACTCGGGGGCGTAGACCGTCTCGCCCGCGACGGGCTCGCGGAGCCGCCGCAGCAGCGCCACGTACCCCGCGGCGTCGAACGTGTCGGGGGCGCCCTTGCGCTCGGCGCGGCCCAGGCGCTCGAGCTCCGTCTGGGCGAGGTGGAACCCGTCCATGGGCACGACGACGACGCCCGGGAAGGCTGCGGCGACCTGGGCGGCGAGGGTCGACTTGCCGGCGCCGGGCGCGCCCGCGATGCCGAGGAGCCGGCGGTCGCCCGGGGCCAGCAGCGCCTCGACCCGGGCCGCGAGGGCGGGCGGCAGCGGGGCCCCGCGCTCCTGCGGGGTCACCGCAGCAGCTCCGCGACGGTGGCCGGGAGCGCGCGCGCGACGTCGAGG
>NZ_HE978588.1:1712392-1720768 GCF_000312005.1 Cellulomonas massiliensis JC225 | reverse complement strand
CGCGCACGCCGACGAGCGCGGCGTCGACCCGGCGGCGCTGCCCCGCGTCGTCCGGGTCCACGCCCGGGCCGAGGACCCACGCCTGGACCCGGCCCTCCCCGACGACGACCTCCGGCCGCGCGGCGACGACCTCGGGCCCCACGTCGCCGACGTAGCGGACCATGCCCAGCCCGGCGAGCACCGCAGCCGTCGAGGCCAGCACGGCGGCGCCCGGGTAGCGCCGCGTCCCGGCGACCACGCCGAGCACGCCGCGGGTGTACTTGTGCGCCTCCGGTCCCGGCACGGGCCACAGCGCCGCGACGTCCTCGTCCTCGAGCCGGACGACCGCCGCTCGTCCCGCGAGGTCGAGGCCCAGGTCGACCACCTCGACGCGGCCGGCGGCGCGGGCGGCCGGCGGCACGAGGAGCGCCGGCTTGAGGCCCCCGAACGTCACCGTGAGGTCCGCGGCCAGCACGGGACCGGCCCTCGTCCCGTCGTCGACGCCCACGCCGGACGGGACGTCGACCGCGACGACGCAGGGCCGCCCGTCCTCGGGCGTCCCGGGCGGCCACCGCTCCGCCAGCACCGCGACGAGCTCGCCCGCGGCGCCGCGCACCCCGGCGCCCGTCGCGCCGATCCCGAGCAGGCCGTCGAGCAGGACGTCGGCGCGGGAGGCGAGCTCCGCCGCCTCCGGCAGGCCGACACCCCCCAGGCCACCCGCGTCAGGTCCGAGGCGCAGCGCCCGTCCCCCGGCGCGATGCAGCGCGGTGAGCCCGCCCTCGTGCACCCGGTCCGCCGTCGCGACGGCGACCACCTGCACCCCCGCCCGCACGAGCAGCGCACCGGCGTGCAGGGCGTCGCCGCCGTTGCTGCCGGGGCCGGCGAGCACCGTGACCGCGGCGCCCCGCACCGTGCCGCGCCGGCGCAGGAGCTCGCGCCGCACCTCACCCGCAAGCGCGAACGACGCCCGCTCCATGAGCGGCACGCCCGCGGCCAGCAGCGGCTCCTCGGCCGCTCTGACCTGCGCGGACGACCAGGACGAGTGCACGCGTCCATCCTGGCCCGCCGCGCGCCGACGTGCGAGCGCCCGGCCGTCCGCAGGGCCCGACGCGCAGCGGCGCCGCCGCGGTTGGCTACGGTCGGTGCACCGACGACGCGACACGACCCGGAGGACGCATGCCGCACGCCCTGTCCCGCCGCCCCCCGACCCGCCGCGCGCGGGCCGGGCTCGTCGTGGGCGCCGTGGCCGTCGTGCTCGGCCTGACGGCCTGCACGGGCGACGCCCCCGACCCCGCGCCCAGCGGGACGGACGCCGGGACGGCGCCAGCCGGCGGCGGCCCGAGCGCGTCGCCCTCGGCCCCCGCCCTGACCGTCACCGTCCCGGTGGCGCTCCGCGGACGGACGGTCGACGTCGAGGTCGGGCCCGTCGCGGTCGAGGGCCGGACGGGCGTCCTGCGGATCGCCGCCCGCACGAGCCGGTCCGAGCTGCTGTCCGCGTTCGACGACCCGTTCTCCGGCCTCGGGCCGACGGGCGTGCGGCTGCTCGACCTGGTCGCCGGCACGGTCGCGACCGTGGCGGTCGACGACACCGGCAACGCCGTGGTCACGCACCCGACCGGCGACGAGGGGCCCGCCTCCGAGGCGGCGCAGGCGGCGGCCGGCGACGGCGTGACGATCGTCCACGCCGTCTTCGCGGCGCCCACCACCCCGACCGCGACGGTCATGCTCCCCGGCGGCGGCGTGGTCGAGGGCGTCCCCGTGGTCCCGGCCGCCGAGGCGGGGACGCTGACGGTCCCCGTCGACGAGATCGACGGCGACGCCGTCGACCGGCTGCCCGTGAGCCCCCTGACCACCTACGAGGAGCGCGAGGGCGGGGACGTGCGGACGCGCACCGAGGCCGACGAGGTCGTCACGGCCGTCAGCGCCGACGTGCTGTTCGCGAGCGACTCCGCCGCGCTCTCCCGGAAGGCCGACGCGGCGCTGCGCAGCGCCGCGTCCGACCTGGCCGGGTACGACGGCGGCACGCTCACGGTGGTCGGCCACACCGACGACGTCGACACGGACGCGTACAACCGCGCGCTGTCGGTGAAGCGGGCACGGGCGGTCGCGAAGCGGCTCGCCGCCCTCGTCGACCTCGGGGCGTTCGACGTGCGGGTGGAGGGCCGGGGCGAGTCGCAGCCGGTCGCCTCCGGCAGCTCGGACCGGGCCCGCCAGCTGAACCGGCGCGTCGAGCTGGTGCTCGTCCCGCAGGGGCCCGCGGCACCGGAGGCGGACGACGCGCCGACCCCCGGCCCGTCGGCGGGGACGCTGCCCGCGACCGACGGGCCGACCGCCCCCGGGCCCACGGGCGTGCGGGTCGAGGACGGCGACGCCACGCTCGACGTCCGGCTGACCGAGGTGCGCCGCCTCGGCCGCTTCCTCGTCGGGGAGCTCGAGGTCACGAACGCGGGCCCGAAGGCGCTCACCGGCGTGAGCACGTTCGCGGCGGGCGCGTGGGACGCGCGCGGCGCCTTCACGCCCACGCTGCAGTTCGCCGCGACGAAGCTGACGCTGCTCGACGGCGCGCGCCGCCTGTACCCGGTCGACTACCTCGTCGGCAGCGCGAGCGTGAAGGACGCGCGCCGCCCGCTGGCCGACCAGGTCGTCGGGTGGCTGGACCCGGGCGCGTGGGAGGTCGTCACCGTCGTCTGGCCCGACGTCCCGGGCGCCCGGTCGGTCACGCTCGACTCCCCCCAGCTGGTCAAGGAGCGCCAGGGCGGGCGGGAGTTCGGCGGGCCGCCGTTCCGGCTCACCGACGTGCCCGTGCAGGACGGCTGAGACCCACCCGGCGCTCGCCGCCCGCCCGGCGTACGGTGCTGCCGTGCGACTCGGACTCTTCGTTCCCCAGGGCTGGCGGCAGGACCTCACGGGCATCGAGCCCCGCGACCACTGGGGGGTGATGAAGGGCCTCGCGCAGCACGCCGACGAGGGCGACGTGTGGGAGTCGATCTGGGTCTACGACCACTTCCACTCCGTCCCGGAGCCGAACGGCGAGGCGGTGCACGAGGCGTGGAGCCTCATCAACGCGTTCGGCGCGGTGACGTCGCGCGTCCGCCTCGGCCAGATGTGCACGTGCATGGCGTACCGGAACCCGGCGTACCTGGCGAAGGTCGCCACGACGGCCGACATCGTCTCCGGCGGCCGGGTCGAGATGGGCATCGGCGGCGGCTGGTACGAGCACGAGTGGCTCGCGTACGGCTACGGCTTCCCCCGCGCGGGCGTCCGCCTGGCGATGCTCGACGAGGGCGTCCAGATCATGAAGCAGATGTGGACCAACGGCGTGGCGACGTTCGCGGGCGAGCACTACACGGTCGACGGCGCGCAGCTGTCCCCGCTGCCGCTGCAGGTCGACGGGCCGCCGCTGTGGATCGCCGGCGGCGGCGAGACCAAGACGCTGCGGATCGCGGCCGAGCACGCCGCGTACACGAACTTCGCGGGCGCTCCCGACGAGTTCACGCACAAGTCCCGCGTGCTCGCCGACCACTGCGCGGCCATCGGCCGCGACCCCGAGGAGATCGTCCGGTCGGCCAACTACAACGTCGTCATCGGCGAGACCGAGGCGGAGGTCGACGACCGCTTCGCCTGGATCGAGGAGCACCTCAGCCTCACGGTGCCCGAGAAGGCCGCCCAGCAGGCCGAGGAGCTGCGCCGCGGCTACCTCGTCGGCACTCCCGAGCAGGTCGTCGAGCGGCTGCAGCACCTGTCGACCCTCGGCCTGCGCTACGCCATCACGTACTTCGCCGACGCCGCGTACGACCGGCGCAGCATCGAGCTGTTCGAGCAGCAGGTCGCCCCAGCCGTCAAGGACCTGTGACGGCGGCGCCCGCCCGGCGCCCGCCGGGCGGGCGCGCGGCCTGCTCCGGGTGCGGCGTGCTCCGGGATCGGCGTGCTCCGTGTGCGGCGTGCTCAGTCCCGCTCGGCCACCGCGACCGCGGACGCGATCCCCGCGTCGTGCGAGATCGACAGGTGCCAGCGCGACACCCCGAGCCGGTCGGCCTGCGCCAGCACCGTGCCGGTGAGCTCGACGACGGGCGCGCTGCCCGAGATCCGGCGCACCGTCGCGTCCTGCCAGCGCATGCCCGGCGGCGCGCCGAGGGCCTTCGCGATCGCCTCCTTGGCCGCGAACCGCGCCGCGAGGGAGGTCTCCGGCATCTCCCGCTCCTCCGGCGTGAACAGCCGCTCGCGCAGCGCCGGGACGCGGTGCAGCGTCGCCACGAAGCGCGCGACGTCGACGACGTCGATGCCCACCCCGACGATCACGCGCGCTCCTCGCGGTCCGCGTCGGTGACGAGGTGCCGGTACCGGAACCACTTGGCCTCGAGGGCCTCCTCCAGGTCGACGCCGAACCGCTCCGCGAGCAGCAGCACGTGCGCGAGCACGTCGGCGAGCTCGTCGCGCACGGCCTCGTCCGCCTCGCCGGCGCTCACGCCCCGGTCGCGCGTGCGGCCGGAGCGTGTGAGGAACGCCTGGGTGAGCTCCCCGACCTCCTCGTGCAGCTTGAGGACGAGCCAGTCGTCCGTGCGCTCGACGTCGAACAGCCGGCCGTAGACGCGCGAGATCGTCTCGATCTCGCGCTGGGCCGCCGCGAGGTCCACTACTCGACCGTGACGGACTTCGCCAGGTTGCGCGGCTGGTCGACGTCGAGGCCCTTGGCGGTCGCCAGCTCGCACGCGAAGACCTGCAGGGGCACCACCGCGAGCAGCGGCGCGAGGAGGGTCGGCGTCTGCGGCACGTAGAACACCTCGTCGGCGAACGGGCGCACCGCCTCGTCGCCGTCCTCCGCGATGACGATGGTGCGCGCGCCGCGGGCCCGGATCTCCTGGATGTTGGAGACCACCTTCGAGTGCAGCGAGTCCCGCCCGCGCGGGGACGGCACGACGACGAACACGGGCTGGCCCGGCTCGATGAGCGCGATCGGGCCGTGCTTGAGCTCGCCCGCCGCGAAGCCCTCGGCGTGGATGTAGGCGAGCTCCTTGAGCTTGAGCGCGCCCTCCATCGCCACCGGGTAGCCGACGTGCCGCCCGAGGAACAGCACCGACTGGGTGTCGGCCATCCAGCGCGCGATCTCCCGCACGCGGCCGGCCCGGTCGAGCACCTGCTGGATCTTCTCGGGCATCGCGCGCAGCTCGTCGAGGATCTCGGTGACCTCGTCGGCGTACTTGTTGCCGCGCAGCTGCGCCAGGTAGAGGCCCAGCAGGTACGCGGCCGTGATCTGCGCGAGGAACGCCTTGGTGGACGCGACCGCGATCTCCGGCCCCGCGTGCGTGTAGAGCACGGCGTCGGACTCGCGCGGGATGGTCGAGCCGTGGGTGTTGACGATGGCGAGCACCTTCGCGCCCTGCTCGCGCGCGTGCCGCACGGCCATGAGCGTGTCCATCGTCTCGCCCGACTGCGAGACCGCGACGACGAGCGTGCGCTCGTCGACGACGGGGTCGCGGTAGCGGAACTCGTGGGCGAGCTCGACCTCGACCGGCACACGGCACCAGTGCTCGATCGCGTACTTGGCCACCTGGCCCGCGTACGCCGCCGTGCCGCAGGCGATGACGACGATCTTGTCGACCGCCCGCAGCACCGACTCGTCGATGCGGATCTCGTCCAGGACGAGCCGGCCGCGGGTGTCCGTGCGTCCGAGCAGGGTGTCCGCGACCGCCTGCGGCTGGTCGTGGATCTCCTTGTCCATGAACGAGCGGAAGCCGCCCTTCTCGGCGGCCGCCGCGTCCCAGTCGACCGTGTAGTGGCGGCCCTCCGCGGCCTCCCCCGCGAACGTCGTGACCTCGACCGCCGTCGGCGTGATGGTCACCACCTGGTCCTGGCCGAGCTCGAGCGCGTCGCGGGTGTGCGAGATGAACGCCGCGACGTCGGACCCGAGGAAGTTCTCCCCGTCGCCGAGGCCGACGACGAGCGGCGAGTCGTGCCGGGCGCCCACGACCGTGTCGGGCGCGTCGGCGTGCACCGCGAGGAGCGTGAACGTGCCGTGCAGCGTGCGGGCCACCTGCTGCATGGCGGTCGTGAGGTCCTTCGTCGCGTCGTACGCCCGCGCGAGCAGGTGCGCGACGACCTCGGTGTCCGTCTCGGAGCGGAACTCGACGCCGTCGGCCAGCAGCGCGTCCTTGAGGACGTGGAAGTTCTCGACGATGCCGTTGTGGATGACCGCGACCTTGCCCGAGACGTGCGGGTGGGCGTTCGCGTCGGTGGGGCCGCCGTGCGTGGCCCAGCGCGTGTGGCCGATCGCGACCGTCGCGGCGGCGAGCGGGCGGGCGTCCAGCTCCTCGACGAGGTTGGCGAGCTTGCCCGCCTTCTTCGCGACCTCGAGGGACCCGCCGGGCCCGACGAGCGCGACGCCCGCGGAGTCGTACCCGCGGTACTCGAGGCGGCGGAGCCCCTCGATCGCGACCTCGAGCGGACGCTCGCTGGCGGTCGCACTCCCGACGTACCCGACGATCCCACACATGGCGGCGAGTCTATCGGCCGCGTCGGGCGACCCCGGCGGCGGCGGGCGCCCCGGCGGTCCGGCAGAATCGTCGCGTGCCGTCGTCGTCGCGCCTGACCGCGAACACCGTCTCGTCCTCGCCGTTCGTCGACCTCGACCGCGAGGCGTGGCGCCGGCTGTCCGCCTCGACGCCGCTGCCCCTCACCGCCGCCGACGTCGACCGCCTCGCGGGGCTCGGCGACCCGATCGACCTCGCGGAGGTCGACGCGATCTACCGGCCGATCTCCCGGCTGCTCGACCTGTACATCGCGGCCACCCGAGGGCTGCACCAGGCGTCCTCGACGTTCCTGCGCGAGGAGCTGACGACGACGCCGTTCGTCATCGGCGTCGCGGGGTCGGTGGCCGTCGGCAAGTCGACCACGGCGCGCGTCCTGCGCGAGCTGCTCGCCCGCTGGCCCGCCACCCCGGACGTGCAGCTCATCACGACGGACGGGTTCCTCTACCCCAACGCCGAGCTCGAGCGCCGCGGCCTCATGCAGCGCAAGGGCTTCCCCGAGTCGTACGACCGGCGGGCGCTCCTGCGGTTCGTCTCGCAGGTGAAGGCGGGGCGCGAGGAGGTCCGCGCGCCGGTGTACGACCACCTCACCTACGACATCGTCCCGGACCGCGAGATCGTCGTGACCCGCCCCGACGTGCTCATCGTCGAGGGCCTCAACGTCCTGCAGCCGGCGCGCGCGTCGGCGGGCGAGGCCTCGAACCTCGCGGTGAGCGACTTCTTCGACTTCTCCATCTACGTCGACGCCCGCACGCGCGACGTGCGCACCTGGTACGTCGACCGGTTCCTGCGCCTGCGGGAGACGGCGTTCGCGCAGCCGGAGTCGTACTTCCACCGGTACGCGTCGCTGTCCGACGCGGAGGCGGCGGACCGCGCCGAGCACATCTGGGACACGATCAACGCGCCGAACCTCGAGGCCAACATCCTGCCCACGCGCAGCCGGGCGACGCTCGTGCTCACGAAGGGCCCCGACCACTCCGTCGAGCGGGTGCGCCTGCGCAAGCTCTGACGGAGCGGCCTCAGCCGGCCGGCGCCGAGGGCGTCACGAGCGCGACGGGGTAGCTGACGACGTCCGTCGCCTCCAGCCGGTCGACGGCGTGCCGCACCTCGGCCCGGACGCGGCCGCACCCGTCGGTGGGCAGCTCCGGCCGGACGGCGGTGCCGAGCGCGTCGACGAGCCACACCTGGGGCGCGGCGGCCGCCTCGGCCGGGCACGACGCGGCGGCCTTCGCCCTGGCCGACGGCAGCCGCAGCGCGACGACGAGCGCCGCCACGTCCCCCTCGAGGCGGCTCGCGCGCACCGACGTCCACGTGCCCGAGGAGTCGAGCAGCTCGCCGCCGTCGGCGCAGGCCAGCACGCTGGTCGCGACGAAGCCGTCCGGGACCGCCCCGGGGGACGGCGCGTCGGGCGCGGGCGTGGCCGCCTGGCCGAGGCCGAGCGCGGCGAGCACCTGCGGCGCCAGGCAGTCGGCCGTCGGGACGGTGGCCGCGGGCTCGGGCGCGGCGGACGGCAGCGCACCGGACGAGCAGCCGCCGACGGCCGCGCCGACGAGGAGTGCCAGCGCGACGATCCCCGCGAGGGGCGCGCGGACGCGCCGACGCGCGCGCGTCGACCGTGCTGCACCCATCCGAGCCCCCTGCGGTGGCGGGCCGGAGACCTTCCGTCCGCCGCGCGCGGCGACGGGGCCGCGCGGCGGAGCGGCTCCGGCGCCGATCCGTCACAGCAGCGTAGACAGCGGTGAAGGGTGATTCCGACGTCGATACCGGATCGTTAGCCGGCAGCCCCGGATCGTGAGCGATCCGTGACCGGACCCGCCGTCCCGAGCGCCGCGGCCGGCGGCACCTCGCCGGCCGCCGGGCCGGGCTCCGGCGA
>NZ_HE978588.1:1652088-1711720 GCF_000312005.1 Cellulomonas massiliensis JC225 | reverse complement strand
GGGCTCCGGCGACGCGGCGGGGGCGGCGGCCCCGGGCGCGCCGTGCCGCGCGAGCCAGCGCCGCAGGCACCAGTCGACGACCACGCCGATGACCAGGCCGCCGACCACGCCGACGGCGATGGCGACGACCGGGTGGTCCTTGAGCGCCGCGCCGACGCTCAGGCCGATCGCCGCTGAGTAGCAGGCCCACATCACGGCGGCGATGGCGGTGAGCAGCACGAACCGCCGCCGGGAGAACCCGAGCGCTCCGGCGCTCATGTTGACCGCGACCCGGCCGACGGGGATGTAGCGGGCCGCGATGATGAACGCGGCGCCGCGCTGGGCGAGCGCGTGCTCGGCCCAGTCGAGCGTCCGTTGGGCCCGCTCCGAGCGCATGATCCGCAGCCGGCGGACGGGCACCTTCGAGCCGATCGCGTAGGCGATCTGGTCGCCCGTGAAGGCGCCGGCGGCGGCGAACAGCAGCAGGAGCGGGAGGTTCGGGACCCCGCTGCTGCCCCACAGCGACGCGAAGGCGATGACGACCGACTCGCTCGGGATCGGCGGGAAGAACCCGTCGATCGTCGCGAAGAGGTACATGACGACGAACGCCCACGGCGAGCCCGCGAGCGCGAGCGCCCAGCCCTCCAGATCCACCGTTGCTCCCGTCGTCCCCCGGCGCACCGTGCCCCAGGATCCCCACGGTACGGGCTGGTCCGGGCCTGCGGGGTCGGGATTCCCCCCGACTTCACCCCTGGTCCGGGGGGCGCGGGCTCAGGGCAGCGGGAAGCCGAGCGCCTCGGCGGCGGACCGCGGGTGCGGCTCGGCCGCCCAGCGCACGGCCGCCCCGTCGGACGCGGCGAGCGAGCGCGGCTCGGCCCGGTCGAGGTAGAGCGTGCCCCGCAGGTGGTCGGTCTCGTGCTGGACGATGCGGGCGGGCCAGCCGGTGACGACCTCGTCGACGCCCGCTCCCGTCTCGTCCTGGCCGGTCAGCCGCACCCGCCGGGGCCGGGCGACGACCGCGACGTACCCGGGCACGGACAGGCAGCCCTCGTAGAACCCGACGCGCTCGTCGTCCACGGGCTCGTAGTCGGGGTTGACGAGCACGCGGAAGGGCAGCGGCGTGCGCTCGCGCTCGCGCGCCACGTCGGCGGAGTCGACGCCCGGGTCCTCCACGACCGCGAGCGCGAGGGGCAGTCCGACCTGCGGGGCGGCGAGCCCGACGCCGGGCGCCGCGTGCATGGTCCGGCGCATGAGAGCGACGAGCGCCGTGAGCTCGTCGTCGCGGAGCTGGCCGTCGTAGCGCGGCGCGGGCACGCGCAGCACCGGGTCGCCCGCCCGGACGATCGGCGCGAGCCCGTCCCCCGCGGCGTCGAGCAGCGCGAGCACCCGCTCGCGCACCGTGCCGGCGCCGCTCACAGGGCGAGGCGCTCGCGCACGACGTCCGCCAGGCCGTGGGCGATGCGGTCGGCGTCGTCCTGCGACCCCGCCTCGACCATGACCCGCACGAGGGGCTCGGTGCCGGACGGGCGCAGGAGGACCCGGCCGCGCTCGCCGAGCTCCGCCTCGGCGCTCGCCACGGCCTCCGCGAGGACCTCGTCGTGCGTGCGCGCCTTGTCGACGCCGTTCACGTTGACGAGCGTCTGGGGCAGCCGCTGGACGACCCCGGCGAGCTCGTGCAGCGGCGTCCCGGACGCCACCACGCGCGCCGCGAGCTGGATCGCGGTGAGCACCCCGTCGCCCGTCGTCGCGTGCCGCGCCATGATGATGTGGCCGGACTGCTCGCCGCCCAGGCTGAACCCGGCCAGGCGCATGGCCTCCAGCACGTAGCGGTCGCCGACGGCCGTCTCGATCGTCGTGATCCCCGCCTCCGCCATCGCCAGCCGCAGGCCGAGGTTGCTCATCACCGTCGTCACGAGGGTGTCGTGCGCGAGCTCGCCGCGCTCGCGCAGCGCGAGCGCGAGCACGCCCATGATCTGGTCGCCGTCGACGAGGTTGCCGAACCGGTCGACCGCGAGGCAGCGGTCGGCGTCCCCGTCGAACGCGACACCGAGGTCGGCCTCGGACGCGACGGTCACCGCCTGCAGCTGCTCCGGGTGCGTGGAGCCGCACTTCTCGTTGATGTTGCGCCCGTCGGGCGAGGCGTTGATGACGACGACGTCCGCACCGGCCTCGCGCAGCGCGGTCGGGCCGACCTCGCTCGCGGCGCCGTTGGCGCAGTCGACGGCGATCCGCAGCCCCGCGAGCGGCACGTCGATCGAGCCGACCAGGTGCGTGACGTACTGGTCGCCGGCCTTGCCGGTGTCGATGCGGATCCGGCCGACGTCGCCGCCGGTTGGCCGCTGCCACTCCTCGCCGATGCGCGCCTCGATGGCGGCCTCGAGGTCGTCGTCGAGCTTGTGCCCGCCGCGGGCCAGGAACTTGATCCCGTTGTCCGGCATCGGGTTGTGGGACGCCGACAGCACGACCCCGAGGTCGACGCCCATCGCGGCGGTGAGGTGCGCGACGGCCGGCGTGGGCAGGACGCCGACGTTGGTCACGTCGACGCCCGCCGACGCGAGGCCGGCCGCGACGGCCGCGGAGAGGAACTCGCCGGAGGCCCGGGGGTCCCGGCCGACGATCGCGCGGGGACGGTGCCCCTCGAACGCGCCGCTGGAGCCGAGCACGTGGGCGGCTGCGACCGAGAGGTCGAGCGCCAGCTCGGCGGTGACGTCCTGGTTGGCGAGCCCGCGCACGCCGTCGGTGCCGAACAGACGGCCCATCGACTACTCCTTCGTCCGGCGGGCCGGTCGCCGCGCGACGGGCCCGGCCGCGGGCGCGCACCCGCGCGGGCACGGCGCCTCGGTCCGGTCGTCCCGACGACGCCTGCGACGCCGGGGGCCCTCCACCGGGGAGGAGGGCGGCTGCCTCATGCTGCCACTGACGACGACGGCCCCGCAGGTCGTGGGACCTGCGGGGCCATCGCGCAGCGCTGGATCAGCGCTTGGAGTACTGAGGCGCCTTGCGGGCCTTCTTGAGACCCGCCTTCTTGCGCTCGACCACACGCGCGTCGCGCGTGAGGAAGCCGGCCTTCTTGAGGGCCGGGCGGTTGTGCTCGGCGTCGATCGCGTTGAGCGCGCGGGCGATGCCCAGGCGCAGCGCGCCGGCCTGGCCGGAGACGCCGCCGCCGGTGATGCGCGCGACGACGTCGAAGCGACCCTCGACGTCCACGAGCTTCAGCGGCGAGTTGACGAGCTGCTGGTGGACCTTGTTCGGGAAGTAGTCCTCGAGCGTGCGCCCGTTGATCTTCCACTGGCCGGTGCCGGGGACGAGGCGCACGCGCGCCACGGCCTCCTTGCGGCGGCCCAGGGCCTGGCCCGGCGCGGTGATGCTCTGACCGCGGCCCGCGGGCGCGCTGGTCTCGGAGGTGTAGCTGCTGGGCGTGTCGTCGCCCTCGAGGTCGATGTCGACCGTGGTCTCTGCCACTGGTGTCCTCGCGTCCTGTCTTCTCTACGCGCCGCGGCCTCAGGCCTGCTGCGCGACCTGGCTGATCTCGAACGGCTTCGGCTGCTGCGCCGCGTGCGGGTGCGACGGGCCGGCGTAGACCTTGAGCTTGCCGAGCTGCTGACGGCCGAGCGAGCTCTTGGGGAGCATGCCGCGCACCGCCTTCTCGATCGCGCGCTCCGGGTGCTTCACGAGCAGCTCGGAGTACGGGGTCGCGCGCAGACCGCCCGGGTAGCCGGAGTGCCGGTACGCGAGCTTGGTGTCGCGCTTGGTGCCGGTCAGGGCCACCTTCTCGGCGTTGACGACGATGACGAAGTCGCCACCGTCGACGTGGGGGGCGAAAGTCGCCTTGTGCTTGCCACGCAGCAGCGTGGCGACCTGGCTGGCGAGCCGGCCCAGAACGACATCGGTCGCGTCGATGACGTACCAGTTCCGCTCGACTTCGCCGGGCTTCGGGGTGTACGTACGCACGGGTCGTAGCCTTCGTTTCGTGTCGCGTCGTGTCACGGCGGGCAACCGCGAGCGCGGTTGGGCCGATGATGGCTGGTCGGTGACATCCGCGGCCTGGTGAGTGGGAGCACCCGGACCTCCACCGGCGCCTGTCGTCGAGCACCCGGTGTGAGGCCGGGCGGCGGGACGAGCGAGGGCGCGCGTGCGGGGACGCACAACGACCACCCAGAGTACCCGGCGCCGCGCACGAGGGTCAAAACAGGTGACGAAGGCCTCGTCCGGGCCGCGTGGCGGGCACGTCCGCCCCGCACCCGCCCTCAGCGCCGGAGCACCGCCGCGGCGCGGACCACGCGCTCGGTGAGGTCGTCGAGCGTCGGCGTGCGCAGCGCCCAGTGCTGCCAGTGCAGCGGGACGTCGAGCACGCGCCCCGGCGCCAGGTCGACCAGGGCGCCCGACGCGAGCAGCTCCTCGACGAGCGCGCCGGACGCCATCCCCCAGGCGAGGCCGCCCGCCAGCAGCGCCAGGAACGCGGCGTTGGACGGCACCAGGTGGCGAGGGGGGCGCACGTCCCGGCCCACCAGCTCGCGGGCGAACCGGTCCTGCAGCGCGTCGGCCCGGTTGAACGCCAGCATCGGCGCGCGGTCGAGCGCCTCCGCGGTGAGGCCGCCGGCGAACCAGCGGTCCCGGAACGCGGGCGCGGCGACCGCGACGTAGCGCATCGCCCCCAGCGGCCGGACGCGGCACCCCTGGACGGCGTGCCCGTCGGCCGTGACGGCGGCCATCACCTCCCCGTCGCGCAGGAGCCGAGCCGACAGGTCCTGGTCCTCGCGGCGGACCTCGACGACGACGTCCTCCGGCAGCCCGACGAGGGCCGGGGGGAACCAGCTGGACAGCGAGTCGGCGTTCACCGCGACGGCGACCCGCCGCAGCTGCCCGCCCGACCCGGCCCCGTCGGGCCCGCCGAGCTCGGCCAGCGCGTCGCGCTCCAGGAGGTCCACCTGCCCGGCGAGCCGCAGCAGCACCGCGCCGGGCTCCGTCGCGCGGCAGGGCCGCGTCCGCAGCACGAGGACCCGGCCGACGTGCTGCTCCAGCGCCCGGATCCGCTGGCTCACGGCCGACGGCGTCACGTGCAGCCGCCGCGCCGCCGCGTCGAACGACCCCTCGTCCACGACCGCGGCCAGAGCGGCGAGCTGGTCGGTGTCGAGCACATCGCGAGCCTACAACAGCCTTGCTAATGGTGCTGCAGAAACATGAGCTGGACTGCAGGACGTCGAGTGCCTAGCGTCGACGACGTGCTCCTGCTCCCCCTCGCCGCTCCCGCGGCCGCCACCCCCGCCCCCGTCACCTCGCTGCTGGCCGGGCTGCTCACCTCGCTCGGCCTCATCGTGGCGATCGGAGCCCAGAACGCGTTCGTGCTGCGTCAGGGCGTGCGGCGGGAGCACGTGGTGCCGGTCGTGCTGGTCTGCATCGGGGCCGACGCGCTGCTCATGGGCGCGGGCATCGCCGGCCTCGGTCCGCTCGTCGCCGCCCACCCCACGGCTCTCGCCGTCGCGCGCTGGGGCGGCGCCGCGTTCCTCCTGGGCTACGCGCTGCTCGCGGCGCTGCGGGCCCGGCGGCCCGCCCGGCTCGACCCGGCGACCGAGGGACCCGCGACGCTGCGCGCCGTGCTCGCGGCGTGCCTGGGCTTCACGTTCCTCAACCCGCACGTGTACCTCGACACCGTCGTGCTCGTCGGCTCGCTCGCGCACCAGCAGCCGTCGGCGTGGATGTTCGGCGTCGGCGCGGCGGCGGGCAGCGCGCTGTGGTTCAGCACCCTGGGCTTCGGGGCGACGCGCCTGCGGCCCCTGTTCGCCCGCCCCCGCGCGTGGCAGGTGCTGGACCTCGTGATCGCGGTCGTCATGGCCACCCTGGCGGTCACCCTGCTCGTCGGCTGACCGGGGTCGGGCGTCGCCCGCTCAGCGCACCCGGTCGACGCGCGCCTCGTCCCAGACCGGCTCCGGCGTCTCGCGCACCGTGCCGTCCGACCCGAAGACGAGGAACCGGTCGAACGTGCGCGTGAACCAGCGGTCGTGGGTGACGGCCAGCACCGTCCCCTCGAACGCCGCGAGGCCGGCCTCGAGCGCCTCCGCCGAGTGCAGGTCGAGGTTGTCGGTCGGCTCGTCGAGGAGCAGGAGCGTCGCGCCGCCCAGCTCGAGCAGCAGGATCTGCAGGCGCGCCTGCTGCCCGCCGGAGAGCGTCTCGTACGGCTGCTCCGCCGCGGCGACGAGCTCGTAGCGGTCGAGCGCCCGGCTCGCCTGCTCCCGCCCCATCCCGGACCGGTGCGCGTCGCCCCGGTGCAGGATCTCCAGCAGCGTGCGGCCGACCAGCTCCGGGTGCGCGTGGTTCTGCGCGAACCACCCGGGCCGCACGCGCGACCCGAGCGCCACCGAGCCGGTGTGCCGGACGGGCTCGACCGGCACGTCCCCGGCCGGCGCGTGCTCGGGGTCCGACCCGCCCGCGGCGAGCAGCCGCAGGAAGTGCGACTTGCCGGACCCGTTCGAGCCGAGCACCGCCACGCGCTCGCCGAACCACACCTCGAGGTCGAACGGGCGCATGAGCCCGGTGAGCTCCAGGTCCGTCGCGACGACCGCGCGCTTGGCCGTCCGGCCACCGGTCAGCCGCACCCGCACACGCTGCTCGCGCTCGAGGACGGCCGGCGGGCCGGCCTCCTCGAACTTGCGCAGGCGCGTCTGCGCGGCCTGGTAGCGCGACGCGAGGCCGTCGTTGTAGGCGGCCTTCGCCTTGTACATGAGCATCAGCTCGCGCAGCTTGGCGTGCTCCTCGTCCCAGCGCCGCAGCAGCTCCTCGTGGCGGGCCCGGCGGTCCTCGCGGGCCTGGTGGTAGGTCGCGAACCCGCCCCCGTGCACCCAGGCCCGGGCGCCGACCGCGGTCGGCTCCAGCGTCGCGACGTGCGTGGCCACCCGCGAGAGGAGCTCGCGGTCGTGGCTGACGAACAGGATCGTGCGTCCGGACGCGACGAGCCGCTCCTCCAGCCAGCGCTTCGTCGGGACGTCGAGCGCGTTGTCCGGCTCGTCGAGCAGCAGGACCTCGTCCGGGCCGCGCAGCAGGGCCTCGAGCACGAGGCGCTTCTGCTCCCCGCCCGACAGCGTGCGCACCTCGCGGTCCTGCGCCCGCTCGAAGGGGATCGACAGGACCGCGTCGGTCACCCGGTCCCAGGCCGCCTCGGCCTCGTACCCGCCGACGTCCGCCCAGTCGACGAGGGCCTGCGCGTAGCGCAGCTGGGCCGGCTCGTCGTCGACCTCCATGATGCCGAGCTCGGCCGCCGCGAGCTCCCGCGCCGCGTCGCGCACCGCGGGCGACGCGAGGTCGGCGAGCAGGTCGCGCACCGACCGGTCGTCGTCGATGCGGCCCACCTCCTGGCGCATCACCCCGAGGCCGCCGCTGCGCAGGACCGAGCCGGCGTGCGGCTCCTCCTGCCCCGACACGATGCGCAGCAGCGTCGACTTGCCCGTGCCGTTCGGGCCGACGAGCGCGACGCGGGCACCCTCCGGCACGCGGAACGACACGTCGTCGAGCAGCGGCCGGCCGTCGGGCAGGACGTAGCCGATGCCGCCGATGTCGAGATGGCCCATGCGGCCAGTCTGACGGAGGCGCGTCGTGGCGTTCGACGTCATTCCCCCGCCGCGGCCCGGGTGAACCACGCACCAGGCGCTCACGTCGCGGGTCGTGCGCGTCGATGCAGGAGGGAACCGTTCGCCCCGTCCGGAGGTCGTCATGCGCCGTCCGCTCACCGTCGTCGTCACCGCGGTCGTCCTGGCCGCCGGCCTCGCGGCCCCCGCCGCGGCGGCCCCCGCGGCCGCCCCCGCCGCGGTCGTGCACGCCGTCCCCGGCAAGGCCTTCTCGAGCTGCGCGAAGCTCAACGCGACGTACAAGGGCGGGGTCGCGAAGAACGCGAAGGTGAAGAACACGAAGACGGTCAAGGGCAAGAAGGTGCGCGCCAAGCAGCGCTACGCGCCGAAGGTGAGCGCGTCGCTGTACGCCCAGAACCGCAAGCTCGACCGCGACAAGGACGGCATCGCCTGCGAGCGCTGACGCGCGTCCGCGGCGACCGCCTGCCCTGGCGGGAGCGGCGCGGCGGTGCCAGGGTCGAGGCATGAGCAACGACACGCCCGCCACCACGCCCGACCCCGAGCTCGGCGCCGAGGGCGACACCGACCAGCTGCCGAACGAGGACACGCTGATCGAGCGCGGCGCGGAGTACCTGGACGAGGGCTACTCCCCGCCCGAGCGCCCGCGCACGACCCACTACGGCGAGACGCCGTGGGAGGAGCAGCACCGCGAGACGATCGACCAGCGGATGCGCCAGGAGGAGCCCGAGGTCTGGGAGGAGCGCCCCCGCGTGAGCGGCGACCGCGAGGAGCTGCGCGCCGGCCGCCTCGTGGAGGACGACGACGCGGTCGAGGCCGGCGGCACCGACGCGTTCGCGATCGACGCGGGCGTCTCGGGCGGCGCCGCGAGCGCCGAGGAGGCCGCGGTGCACCTGGTCGAGGAGGACTACGTCGACGACCGTCGCTACCGCGACGACCAGGACTGACACCAGCCCGGGCCTGCTGCGGCCGGCGCCCGTCGAGGGCCGTCAGCCGCAGCAGCCGGGCCCGGGGTCGACGTCGTGCTCGGCGCGGCGGGCGCGCGTGCGCTGCGCCCGCTCGGCGAGCTCGTCGTCGGGCGGGTACCCGACCTCCTCGAGGGTCAGCCCGTGCGCCGCGACCACGTGGGCCGCGGGGTCGCGGCGGCGGGCGACGAGCAGCTGGGCCGGCCACCCGACCGGACGGCGCCCCTCGCCCACCGCGAGCGAGGCGCCGACCAGCGCGCGCACCATCGAGTGGCAGAACGCGTCGGCCTGCACCCGGGCGACGACGAGCCCCGCGTCCGGACCGTCGGCCGGGCGCGACCAGGACAGCTCCTCGAGCGTGCGGATGGTCGTCGCCCCCTCGCGCGGCTTGCAGTACGACGCGAAGTCGTGACGGCCGAGCAGCGCCCGCGCCGCGGCGTGCATCGCGTCCACGTCCAGCGGCCGGCGGTGCCACAGCACGTGCGCACGGGTGAGGGGGTCGCGGGCCGCCGGGTCGTCGCAGACGCGGTAGGAGTACCGGCGGCGCAGCGCGGAGAACCGCGCGTCGAACCCCTCGGGGGCCCGGGACGCCCGGTGCACGACGAGGTCCGGGGGCAGCACGCCTGACAGGCGGGTCACGAGCGCGTCCAGCGGCTCCCGGTCCGAGCGCCCGCGCACGAGCGCCAGCACCTCGTCCGGGACGTCCACGTGCGCGACCTGACCGCGGGCGTGCACCCCCGCGTCCGTCCGGCCCGCGACCGTGACGTGCGGCGCGGGCACGCCGTGCGCCGCCGTGCGCAGGACGGTCGCGAGGCCGTCCTCGAGCGCGCCCTGCACCGTGCGCAGCCCGGGCTGGCGTGCCCACCCGGCGAAGTCCGAGCCGTCGTACGCCAGGTCCAGCCGGACGCGGACCAGGCCCTCGGCGGCGGGGCCGGACGAGGGCGCGGCAGGCAGGTCGGCGGCGGGCACGGGGTCACGGTAGCCGCCCGCCGGGCACGCGCCGTCGCACCGGGCCCCACCGCCCGAGCGCTAGCGTGGAGGACGTGCCGGACCCGCAGGCCCCCTTCACGCTCGCCGTCGACTGCGGCGGCAGCGGCATCAAGGCGTCCGTGCTCGACCCCGCCGGCACGATGCACGCACCGCGCGTCCGGGTCCCGACGCCGTACCCGCTGCCACCCACCACCCTGGTCGCGACGATCGCCGCCCTCGCGGCGGACCTGCCGCCGGCCCAGCGGGCCACGGTCGGCATGCCGGGGATGATCCGCCACGGCGTCGTGGTCACGACCCCGCACTACGTGACGCGCTCCGGCCCGCGCACCGCGGTCGACCCCGCCCTCGTCGGCGCGTGGTCCGGCTGCGACGTGCGGGCGCTGCTCGAGGACGCCCTCGGCGTGCCGACCGTGGTGCTCAACGACGCGGAGGTGCACGGCTTCGGCGTGGTCTCGGGCGCGGGCGTCGAGCTCGTCCTGACGCTCGGCACGGGGCTCGGGGCGGCGCTGTTCGACGGCGGCGCGCTCGCCCCGCACCTCGAGCTCTCCCAGGCCCCCGTGCGCTGGGGGCTGCCGTACGACGAGTACGTGGGCGACGTCGAGCGGCACCGGCTCGGCGACGGGCTGTGGTCGCGCCGGGTGCGCCGCGTCGTCGACGGCCTGCGGCCGGTGTTCGTCTGGGACCGGCTCTACCTCGGCGGCGGCAACGCCCGCCGGATCACGCCCGCGGTGCTCGCGCGGCTCGGGGAGGACGTCGTCGTGGTCCCGAACGAGGCCGGGATCGTCGGCGGCGTCCGGGCGTGGACGCTCCGGGGCTGATCGACGTCAGCCCGGGTCAGTCCCGCAGGGTGCGCCGCACCCCCGCCTTGCCCACCTCGACGACGAGGAAGACACCGACGGCGGCCGCGACCGTCAGCCCCCAGTCGCGCAGCTCCATCGGCGCCGACTCGAACCACGTGTGCATGAACGGCGCGTACGTGAAGACGAGCTGCAGGACCAGCAGCGCGCCCGCCGCGACCCACACGAGCCGGTTGCCGGCCAGCACGCGCGGCGTCAGGCTCGTCGAGGAGAGGAACCGGCAGTTGAGCAGGTAGGCGAGCTGCCCGAGGGCGAGCATCGCGACGGCCGCGGTCTGCGCACGGGCGTCGCCGGCACCGAGGCTCTTCTCGACCAGGTAGATCGCGAGGGTGACGCCGCCGATCACGACGGACGTGAACAGGACCAGCCCGATCATCCGGGGCGAGAGCACGTGCGCGTCCGGCCGCCGGGGCGGCCTCGTCATGATCCCGGGCTCGGCGGGCTCCCCGGCGAGCGCGAGCGAGAGCGTCACCGCCGTGACGAGGTTGACCCAGAGGATCTGCACCGGGGCCAGCGGCAGCGAGAGCCCGAGCAGCACCGCGACGAGGATGACGAGCGACTGCGCGCCGTTCGTCGGGAGCAGGAACGCCACCGACTTGCGGATGTTGTCGTAGATCCGCCGCCCCTCCTCGACGGCGCGCTCGATCGTGGCGAAGTTGTCGTCGGCCAGGACGATGTCCGCCGCCTCCTTCGTCGCCTCGGTGCCCTTGATGCCCATCGCGACGCCCACGTCCGCGCGGGTGAGGGCGGGCGCGTCGTTGACGCCGTCGCCCGTCATCGCGACGACCTCGCCGTGCGCCTGCAGGGCCCGCACGATGCGGATCTTGTGCTCCGGCGACGTGCGGGCGAACACGTCGACCGCCCGGACGCGGCGGCGCAGCTGCTCGTTCGTCATCTCCTCGAGCTCGCCGCCCGTGAGCGCGTCCACGTCCCCCTCGCCGACGATGCCCAGCTCGCGCGCGATGGCGACCGCCGTCCCCACGTGGTCGCCCGTGATCATCTTCACGCGGATGCCCGCGCGGTGGCAGTCCGCGATCGCCGCCACCGCCTCCGGCCGCGGCGGGTCGACGATGCCGACGACGCCCAGCAGCTCCAGGTCGTCCCCCACCCCGTCGAGCGTCAGCCCGTCCTCGTCCGGGGCCGCGCGCCGCGCGACCGCGAGCGTCCGCAGCCCCTGCGCCGCGAGCCCGTCGACCGCTCGCTCCCACAGGGCCGGGTCGAGCGGCTCGGGCCCGGCCGCGCCCCGCTGGGTGCGGCTGCGGTCCAGCAGCCGGTCCGGGGCCCCGAGCACGTGCACGCGTCGCCGGCCGTCCGCGAGCTCGTCGAGCGTCGCGGAGAACTTCGTCGACGACTCGAACGGCACCTGGGCCAGCCGGCGGGCGGACGTGCGGTCGAACCCCAGCTTGTCGGCGAGCACCACGACGGCGCCCTCGGTCGGCTGCCCGACGAGCGTCCACCGGCCGTCCTGCTCGGCGACCCGCGCGTCCGTGCACAGCGCACCCGCCGTCACCAGGGCCGCGAGCCCCGGGTCCTGCGCCAGCGAGGCGAGGGCGCCGTCGCGACGCACCGCGCCCGTCGGCTCGTACCCGAGGCCCTCGACGTCGTAGCGGCCCGACGCGGTGACGACCGTGCGGGTCGTCATCTCGTTGCGCGTCAGGGTGCCGGTCTTGTCCGAGCAGATCGTGGTCACCGAGCCCAGGCCCTCGACCGCCGTCAGGCGGCGCGTGATCGCGTGCCGGCGCGCCATCTGCTGGACGCCGAGCGCCAGCGTGATCGTCACCAGCGCCGGCAGACCCTCGGGGACGGCGGCCACGGCGAACCCGATCGCGGCCGACACCAGCTCGTCGAGCGCGAAGCTGTGGATCACGCGGCCGATGACGAGCATCGCGGCGGCCATGAGGAGGATCAGCAGCGAGAGCTGCTTGCCGAGCCGGGCGAGCTGCCGCGTCAGCGGGGTGTCGAGGTGGTCGGCCTCGGCGACGAGCGTCTGGATCCGGCCGATCTCGGTGGCGGCGCCGGTCGCCGTGACGACCCCGGTCCCCCGCCCCGCGGTGACGATCGTGCCGGAGAAGAGCATCGACGTCCGGTCCCCCACGCCGGCGTCCGTGCCCACCGCGTCCACGTCCTTCGACGCCGGCACCGACTCGCCCGTCAGCGCGGCCTCCTCGACCTGCAGCGACGTCGCGGTGACGAGCCGCACGTCCGCCGGGACCCGGTCGCCGCTGCGCACCCGCACGACGTCGCCCGGCACCAGGTCGTCCGCCGCCACCCGGTGCCACTCGCCGTCGCGCCGCACGTCCGCCTCGAGCGACAGCATCGTGGCGATCCCCGCGAGCGCCTTGTCCGCACGGCCCTCCTGCACGAAGCCGACCACGGCGTTGGCGACCGCCACGACGAGGATCACGGTGAAGTCGACCCAGTCGCCGAGCAGCGCCTTGAGCACGGCGGCCGCCAGCAGGATGTAGATGAGGACGTCGTCGAAGTGGCCGAGGAAGCGCAGGACGACGTTCGGGCGCGGCGGGTCCGGCAGCCGGTTGGGCCCGACCTCCGCCAGCCGGCGGCGCGCCTCGCCCTCGGAGAGGCCGCCGCGCGTCGACGCCAGCGCGTCCAGCACCGCCTGCGGCGGCTCCGCGAACGCCAGCAGCTCGCGCTCACCCGTCGTCGTCATGGACCCTCTCCCGTCGGCGTGCGCCCGTGTCCCCCAGCCTGCCCCGCGCCGCGCGAGCCGGTCCGGGACGTCGGGCCCGGCGCCGGCGGTGCCGCGGCCCTCACGGCGCCCCGGCGCCGACCCGCCGCCGCTCCCGTGCCTCGACGACGTCGAGCGCCTCCAGCAGCACGCGGGTGAACGCCACGGGCGCCAGCAGGCTCACGAGGTGCGTCGTGCGCGGGACGACGACGAGCCGCCCGTCCCGGCACGCGGCGAGGAACCGGCGCTCGTCCCCGCGGAAGTGGTCGAAGCGACCGTTCACGAGCCACACGGGCGCGTCCACGCTCGCCAGGTCGGCCAGCGGCGTCGCGCCCCCCACCTCGCGGAGCACGTCCCGCACGACGTCGAGCGCGAACCCTCCCGCCGCCACGTCGGCCGCCGCCTGCGCCGGCAGGGCCGCGCGGACGCTCGCGCCGTTGAGCCAGGCGCCCCGGTCGGGCAGCCTCTCGATCCCCCGGACGGCCGTCGCCCACGCCTGCACGGGCAAGGCGCGCGGCACGGAGCAGCACCCCGCCGCGACGAGGCCCGCCACCTGACCCGGGTGCCGGGCCGCGTGCGCGATGCCCACGTAGCCGCCGAGCGACATGCCCACGACGAGCACCCGGCCGCCCACGCCGTCGGCGGCCTGCGCGACCGCCGCCACCGCGCCCTCGAGCGTGAACCGCTCGCCGCGGCGCGTGCCGTGCCCGGGCAGGTCGACCGCGGTCGCCGGGACGCCGGCGCGGTCCAGCGCCTCGAGCTGCGCGCGCCACATCGTCCGCGACGCCCGCAACCCGTGCACCAGCACCACCGCCGTGCCCACGCGACCGACCCTAGGCGGGTGCGGACGCCCGGGCTAGGGGTCCTCAGGCGGCGGCCGGGCGCCTCAGCCGCCGGTCCGGCCGCGAGGACCGGGCGACCGGCCGATCCGGCGCGGACGCCTGGGGGCGCACCGTGAGGGGACACGACGAGCCGTCGCAGGGGGACGGCTCGACGACCCGAGGAGGACAGCCATGGAGATGCGCCCCGTGGAGACGTGGGAGCTCGCCGAGCTCCGGGAGCAGGCCGCGGCCGAGCGCGACGCCCTCGTCGCGGCGGAGCTCGCCCGTGGCCCGGCCGGCCCGGCGCACGCCCACCGACGCTCGGCCACGCGGCCGCGACCGCTGGGGTGGCTGCGGTCGCTGCGCGCGTCGCCGCCGCCGTGGTCCGCCCGGAGCCCGGAGCGCACCGCCTGATCCGGCGCCCGCCCGAGCGCGACGGCGACCGACGGCACGGACGCGACGAGGCCCGGTCCCCCCAGGGGCCGGGCCTCGTCCGAGCTCAGCCTGCGTCAGGCCTTCTCGTCGTCCTTCGGCGCGTCGGCGGGCGCGTCCTCGACCGGGGCGTCCTCGACGGGCGCGTCCTCGACCGGGGCGTCCTCGACGGGCGCGTCCTCGACCGGGGCGTCCTCGACGGGGGCGTCCTTCTTGGCGGCCTTGGCGGTCGCCTTCGTGGCCTCCTTGACGACGGCCTGCTTCGGCGAGACCGGCTCGAGCACCAGCTCGATGACCGCCATGGGGGCGTTGTCGCCCTTGCGCGGGCCGATCTTCGTGATGCGCGTGTAACCACCGTTGCGCTCGGCCATCGCCGGGGCGATCTCCGTGAACAGGACGTGCACGACGCCCTTGTCCTTGACGACGGTCATCACCCGACGGCGCGCGTGCAGGTCGCCCCGCTTGGCGAACGTCACGAGCCGCTCCGCGAGGGGGCGCAGGCGCTTGGCCTTGGCCTCCGTCGTCGTGATGCGCTTGTGCTCGAACAGCTGCGTCGCCAGGTTGGCGAGGATCAGCCGCTCGTGCGCCGGTCCGCCACCGAGCCGGGGACCCTTGGTGGGCGTAGGCATGGTCAGTCTCCTTGAGTTACGAAGTGGGTCGCGACACGCCCGTCACCGGGCGGTCCCCGGTGTCAGTAGGTCTCGTCCTCGAACTCGCCGTCGTCCTCGGCGGCGTAGTACGCGCCGGACGGGTCGAAGTCGAGCGGGCTGTCCTTGAGCGTCAGACCCAGCTCGGCGAGCTTCTCCTTGACCTCGGTGATGGACTTCGCACCGAAGTTGCGGATGTCGAGCAGGTCGGCCTCCGAGCGGGCGACGAGCTCGCCGACCGTGTGGATGCCCTCGCGCTTGAGGCAGTTGTACGACCGGATCGTCAGCTGCAGGTCCTCGATCGGCAGCGCCAGGTCGGCGGCGAGCGCCGCGTCGGTCGGCGACGGGCCGATCTCGATGCCCTCGGCCTCGACGTTCAGCTCGCGGGCGAGGCCGAACAGCTCGACCAGCGTCTTGCCGGCGGACGCGAGCGCGTCGCGCGGGCTGATGGCCGCCTTCGTCTCGACGTCGACGATGAGCTTGTCGAAGTCGGTCCGCTGCTCGACACGCGTGGCCTCGACCTTGTAGGTGACCTTGAGGACCGGCGAGTAGATCGAGTCGACCGGGATGCGGCCGATCTCGGCGTCGAACTGCTTGTTCTGCGCCGCCGAGACGTACCCGCGGCCACGCTCGACCGTGAGCTCGATCTCGAGCTTGCCCTTCTCGTTCAGCGTCGCGAGGTGGAGGTCGGTGTTGTGGACCTCGACACCGGCGGGCGGGACGATGTCCGCCGCGGTGACCTCACCGGCACCCTGCTTGCGCAGGTACATCACGACCGGCTCGTCGTTCTCCGAGGAGACGACGAGGTTCTTGATGTTGAGGATGATCTCGGTGACGTCCTCCTTGACGCCCGGGACGGTCGAGAACTCGTGCAGCACGCCGTCGATGCGGATCGACGTGACGGCGGCACCGGGGATGGAGGACAGCAGCGTCCGGCGCAGCGAGTTGCCGAGCGTGTAGCCGAAGCCCGGCTCGAGCGGCTCGATGGAGAACCGCGAGCGGATCTCGGAGATGACCTCTTCGGTCAGGGTGGGGCGCTGTGCGATCAGCACGGTGGGGTTCCTCTCAGCGGGCGTCCGCCATATGACGCTCCGCAGGTACGACGGCCGGCCAATGCCTCGGTCCGCATGGCCAGGGACGGGCACGAGCCCGGGGCGCGCCGCGAACGGCGACGCCCCGGGTCGGGAAGGGTCAGACGCGGCGGCGCTTGGGCGGGCGGCAGCCGTTGTGCGCCTGCGGCGTCACGTCCTGGATCGAGCCCACCTCGAGGCCGGCGGCCTGCAGCGAGCGGATCGCCGTCTCGCGGCCCGAGCCCGGGCCCTTGACGAAGACGTCGACCTTGCGCATGCCGTGCTCCTGGGCGCGGCGGGCGGCGGCCTCGGCGGCGAGCTGCGCGGCGAACGGCGTCGACTTGCGCGAGCCCTTGAAGCCGACCTGGCCGGACGAGGCCGAGGAGATCACGGCGCCCGAGGGGTCGGTGATCGAGATGATCGTGTTGTTGAACGTGCTCTTGATGTGCGCCTGGCCGTGGGAGACGTTCTTCTTCTCCTTGCGGCGCGGCTTGCGCACGGCGGTACGGGACTTGGGAGGCATTCTCTTCTTCTCTCGAGGTCTGGTCGGCGGTCGGTCCCGGTGCAGCGGCGCGTGAGGCAGCCGCGCTCCGGACCGGAGGGCTTACTTGCGCCCGGCCTTCTTCTTGCCGGCGACGGTGCGCTTCGGGCCCTTGCGGGTGCGCGCGTTGGTCTTCGTGCGCTGGCCGCGGACCGGGAGACCGCGGCGGTGACGCAGGCCCTCGTAGCAGCCGATCTCGACCTTGCGGCGGATGTCGGCGGCGACCTCGCGGCGGAGGTCACCCTCGAGCTTGTAGTTGCCCTCGAGGTAGTCGCGCAGCGCGACGAGCTCGGCGTCGCCGAGGTCCTTCACGCGCAGGTCCGGGCTGATGCCGGTCGCCTTGAGGGTCTCGGTGGCGCGGGTGCGGCCGACCCCGTAGATGTAGGTGAGCGCGATCTCCAGCCGCTTCTCGCGGGGGAGGTCGACGCCGATGAGACGTGCCATGTGCCTGGTGGCTCCTGAACTGCGTCGGAGGTCTGCCGCACCGCCTTCCCGCGTGCTGCGGGCCCCGGCCTCCGACCGAGGGTTCGCCGGCCCGTGCGGGCCGGAGTGGCGATGCGCTTGCTGGCCCCGGAGGGCCGGTCCTGCTGGGGTGCTGCTCGACGGTCGCCCACCCGTCACCGGGGGGCGCGACGCGTCAGCCCTGGCGCTGCTTGTGGCGCAGGTTCTCGCAGATCACCTGGACGCGACCGTGCCGGCGGATGACCTTGCACTTGTCGCAGATCTTCTTGACGCTGGGCTTGACCTTCATGGTTTCCTCCGCCGCCGCGCGGGCCGGGGCCCCGACGGCGTGATCGAGTGGTTACTTGTAGCGGTAGACGATGCGGCCGCGGGACAGGTCGTACGGGCTCAGCTCGACCACGACCCGGTCCTCCGGGAGGATCCGGATGTAGTGCTGACGCATCTTGCCCGAGATGTGGGCGAGCACCTTGTGGCCGTTGGTGAGCTCCACGCGGAACATCGCGTTGGGGAGCGCCTCGACGACGCTGCCCTCGATCTCGATGACGCCGTCCTTCTTCGCCATGTCCTCCGCTAACTGTCGGTCTGGTGAGTCCGTTCCACGTCAGCCGTCGACGCGCCGCGGCACGGCGAGTGGTCGGACCTCCGAGGAAGAGCGTGCACGCTGCCCGTCGGGACGAGCCGGCGGTCGTGCCGCGGCAGCCACCAAGCAGCCACCAGGGCGCACACACCCAACGGGTCATCTTACGGCATGGACGCCTACGGACGAAACCTGCGCAGGCCCCGGCGCCGAGACGTGCGCCACGCTCAGGTGCGGTCGGCCAGCGCCGAGACGGGCACGCCGCGCGCCTCGAGCTCCGCGCGTCCGCCGTCCGCCGCCGTCAGCACCCACAGGCCGTCGTCCAGCACCGCGACCGTGTGCTCCCAGTGGGCGGCACGGGAGCCGTCGTCGGTCACGACGGTCCACTCGTCGGCCAGCTCGTGCACCGCGGCGCTCCCCCGCACGACCATCGGCTCGACCGCGAGGCACATCCCGGGCCTGACCCGCGGTCCGCGGTCACGCGTGCGGTAGTTGAGGACGTCCGGCGGCTGGTGCATGGCGGTGCCGATGCCGTGCCCCGTGTACTCCTCGACGAGGCCGTACGGCACCCCTCCGTTCGCACCCTGCCCCACAGCGTGCTCCACTGCGTCCTCGACGGCCTCGCCGACCGCGCCGAGCCGGGGCTCGCCGTGCAGCGCCGCGATGCCGGCCCAGAGCGCCTGCCGCGTGGTCTCGACGAGCTCGGCGTCGAGGGGGTCCGCGGCCCCGACGACGACGGAGACGGCCGAGTCGCCGTGCCAGCCGTCGACGACGGCACCGCAGTCGATCGAGACGACGTCCCCCTCGACGAGCCGCCGCCCGCCGGGGATGCCGTGGACGACCTCCTCGTCGACGGAGACGCACAGCGTCGCGGGGTACCCGTGGTACCCCAGGAACGACGGCGTCGCACCGCGCGAGCGGATGACCTCCGCCGCGACCGCGTCGAGGTCGGCCGTCGTCGCCCCGGGCACCGCCGCGGCCACCGTGGCGCGCAGCGCCTCGGCCACCACGAGCCCGGCCCGCCGCATGACGAGCACCTGCTCCGGCGTCTTGAGCTCGATGCGCTCGCGTCCGAACATCCGTCCTCCGCTCACCGCGCCGCCGACCGCCCGCCGCTCGGGCGAGCGCCGGTCAGCGCGCGTCGATCGCCGCGAGCAGCCGCTCGGTGACCTCGTCCACGTCGCCGATGCCGTCGACCTGCACCAGCAGGCCACGCTGCGCGTAGACGTCCGAGATCGGCGCCGTCTGCTCGGCGTAGACGTCGAGCCGGTGACGGATGACGTCCTCGGTGTCGTCCTCGCGCCCCTCGAGCTCGGCGCGCCGCAGGAGCCGCTGCGTCACGACGTCGGGGTCGGCCGTGATCTCCACCGCCCGGTCGAGCGGGTGGCCGAGGTCGGCGAGGATCCGCTCGAGCTCGTCGACCTGCGCCGTGTTGCGGGGGTAGCCGTCCAGCAGGAAGCCCTCCGCGGCGTCCGCCTGCGCGAGCCGGTCGCGGACCATCGCGTTCGTCACCGAGTCCGGCACCAGGGCACCGCGCGAGGTGTACTCCTGGACGGTCCGGCCCAGCTCCGTGCCGCCCTTGATGTTGGCGCGGAAGATGTCGCCGGTCGAGATCGCCGGGACCTGCAGCCGCTCCGCGAGGCGGGCGGCCTGGGTCCCCTTGCCGGCCCCGGGCGGGCCGAGCAGCACGAGCCGCGCGCTCACCGCAGGAACCCCTCGTAGTGCCGCTGCTGCAGCTGCGACTCGATCTGCTTCACCGTCTCCAGGCCGACGCCCACGATGATGAGGATGGACGAGCCGCCGAACGGGATCTGCGTCGTCACGCCCATGACGATGAACGCGATCGTCGGGATGAGCGCGACGAGCGCCAGGTAGATCGACCCGGGCGCGGTGATCCGCGAGATCACGTAGTCGAGGTACTCGGCGGTGGGCCGTCCGGCGCGGATGCCCGGGATGAAGCCGCCGTACTTCTTCATGTTGTCCGCGACCTCGTCCGGGTTGAACGTGATCGCCGTGTAGAAGTAGCAGAAGAAGATGATCAGGACGACGTACAGCGCCAGGTGCGCCGGGGCCGAGGGGCTCGCGATGTAGCGGCTGACCCACTGGACCCAGTCGGCCGTCGGGTCGGCGAAGCCGGCGATGAGCGACGGGATCGCGAGCAGCGACGACGCGAAGATGACCGGGATGACGCCGGCCATGTTGATCTTGATCGGGATGTAGGTGGACGAGCCGCCGTACATGCGCCGGCCGACCATCCGCTTCGCGTACTGCACCGGGACGCGGCGCTGCGACTGCTCGACGAACACCACGAGCGCGATGACGAGCACGATGATCGCCATGATGACGACGAACTTCCCGACGCCGCCGACGCCGCCGAGGATCGAGCGCATCGCACCCGGGAAGCTCGCGGTGATCGACGTGAAGATGAGCAGCGACATGCCGTTGCCGACGCCGCGCTCGGTGATGAGCTCGCCGAGCCACATGATGAGGCCGGTACCGGCGGTCATGGTGAGCACCATGATCAGCAGCACGTACCAGCTGGTGTCGGGGATCACGTCGACGGGGCAGCCCTGGAACAGCTGACCGCTGCGGGCCACCGTGATGACGGTGGTGGACTGCAGGATCGCGAGGCCGATCGTCAGGTACCGCGTGTACTGCGTGAGCTTCGCGGTGCCGGACTGGCCCTCGCGGTGCAGCTCCTCGAACCGGGGGATGACCACCCGCAGCAGCTGGATGATGATGCTCGCCGTGATGTACGGCATGATCCCGAGCGCGAACACCGACAGCTGCAGCAGCGCGCCGCCGCTGAACAGGTTGACGATGCCGAGCAGCGTGGAGTTCTCCTGCGAGTCCACGCACTGCTGCACGTTCGGGTAGGACACGCCCGGCGTCGGCAGGAAGGAGCCGATGCGGAACACGACCATGATCCCGATCGTGAAGAGCAGCTTGCGCCGCAGGTCGGGCGTCCGGAACGCCCGCACGAATGCGCCTAGCACCTGTCCTCCTGTACCGCCGTGGCGGTCTTCAGCGCGGTCGGACCTTCACGACCGCGTGGGGCCCGCGTCCGCGCGGGCACCCGGGGAACCCTAACCGATGCCCCGGCGGATACGGAACGAGGCCGGTGGGCAAGGGTGCCCACCGGCCTCGACCGTGGTTCAGCTCTGCGCGACGCTCCCGCCGGCGGCCTCGATCTTCTCCTTGGCGGACTCGGAGAACGCGTCCACCGCCACGGAGACCTTGACCGTGAGCTCGCCGGTGCCGAGCACCTTGACGGGCTGGCCCTTGCGGACCGCGCCCTTCGCGACCAGGTCGGCGACCGTCACGTCGCCGCCGTCCGGGTAGAGCGCCGAGAGCTTGTCCAGGTTGACGACCTGGTACTCGACGCGGAACGGGTTCTTGAAGCCACGCAGCTTCGGCAGGCGCATGTGCAGCGGCATCTGGCCACCCTCGAAGCGCTCCGGGACCTGGTAGCGCGCCTTGGTGCCCTTGGTCCCGCGGCCCGCCGTCTTGCCCTTGGAGCCCTCACCACGACCCACGCGGGTCTTGGCGGTCTTCGCACCCGGCGCGGGGCGCAGGTGGTGGACCTTGAGGGTGCCGCCGGCGCCCGGCTGGGCAGCCTCGTCCGCGGCCTTCTTGGCGGCGGCCGACGTCGCGGGCGCAGCCTTCGCGTCGGCCTTCGCCGGCGCCTTCTTGGCAGCGGGCTTCGCCGCGGCCTCGGCCTTGTCCGCCTTCTCGGCAGCGGCCTTCGCCGGAGCCTTCTTGGCGGCAGCCTTGGGGGCGGCGTCGTCCGTCTTCTTCGCCGGGGCCTTCTTGGCGGCGGCCTTGGGAGCCGTCTCCTCGCCCTCGGGGGCCTTCTTCTCGTCGGCCATGGTCACTCGACCTCCTCGACCGCGACCAGGTGCTGCACGGTCCGGACCATGCCGCGGATCTCGGGACGGTCCTCCTTGACGACGACGTCACCGATCCGCTTCAGGCCCAGCGTGCGCAGCGTGTCGCGCTGGTTCTGCTTGCCTCCGATGCCGGAGCGCGTCTGGGTCACCTTGAGACGGGCCATCACGCACCCACCTTCTGCTCGTCCTTGGCCGCGCGACCCGCCGCCTGCGCACGCAGGAGGGCGGCCGGCACGACGTGCTCGAGCGGCAGGCCACGGCGAGCCGCCACGGCCTCCGGCTGCTCGAGGTTGCGCAGCGCCTGGACCGTCGCGTGGACGATGTTGATCGCGTTCGACGAGCCGAGCGACTTGCTCAGCACGTCGTGGATGCCGGCGCACTCCAGGACGGCGCGCACCGGACCACCGGCGATCACACCGGTACCCGGCGACGCCGGACGCAGGAAGACGACACCGGCGGCGGCCTCACCCTGGACGGGGTGCGGGATGGTGCCCTGGATGCGGGGGACGCGGAAGAAGTTCTTCTTCGCCTCCTCGACACCCTTGGCGATCGCCGCGGGCACCTCCTTGGCCTTGCCGTAGCCGACGCCGACCGTGCCGTCGCCGTCACCCACCACGACGAGCGCGGTGAAGCTGAAGCGACGACCGCCCTTGACGACCTTGGCGACGCGGTTGATCGTCACGACGCGCTCGAGGAACGCGCTCTTCTCGGCCTGGTCGCCGCGGCGACCGCCGTCTCGACGACCGCCGTCACGACGCTCGCCGCCGGTGCCCTGGGCACCCGTGTTGCTGCGTGCAGGAGCAGCCATCAGAAAGTCCTCTTCTTCTCGGAAACCGTCGTCGTCACAGCGCCAGGCCGTTCTCGCGAGCACCGTCGGCCACCGCGGCCACGCGGCCGTGGTACTTGTTGCCGCCGCGGTCGAAGACGACCGCCTCGATGCCCGCAGCCTTCGCGCGCTCGGCGACGAGCTCGCCGACCTTGCGCGCCTTCGCGGTCTTGTCGCCCTCGGCGCCGCGCAGCGCGGCCTCGAGGGTCGACGCGGACGCGACGGTCTGGCCGATGCCGTCGTCGACGACCTGAGCCGTGATGTGCCGGGCGGACCGGGTCACGACCAGGCGAGGACGCGCGGCGGTGCCCACGACCTTCTTGCGCAGGCGGAGGTGACGACGCTTGCGCGAGATCGCCTTGCCCTTGCCCTTGATGCTGATCGCCATGGCTTACTTCCCAGCCTTTCCGACCTTGCGGCGCACGTTCTCGCCCGCGTAGCGCACACCCTTGCCCTTGTACGGCTCGGGCTTGCGGATCTTGCGGATGTTCGCGGCGACCTCGCCGACCTGCTGCTTGTCGATGCCCTGCACCGAGAAGCGGGTCGGCGCCTCGACGACGAACGTGATGCCCTCCGGCGGCGTGACGACGACCGGGTGGCTGAAGCCGAGGGCGAACTCGAGGTCCGAGCCCTTGGCGGTCACGCGGTAACCGGTGCCGACGATCTCGAGCTTCTTGGTGTAGCCCTCGGTCACACCGGTGACGAGGTTCGCCAGGAGCGTGCGGGTGAGCCCGTGCAGCGAGCGCGAGAGGCGCTCGTCGTCCGGGCGGCTGACGACGAGGGAGCCCTCGTCGTTCCGCTGGACCTGGATCGGCGCGGCGATCGTGTGCGAGAGGGTGCCCTTGGGGCCCTTCACGGTCACGAGCGCGCCGTCGATGGTGACGTCCACGCCGGCCGGGACCGGGACGGGGATTCTGCCGATACGAGACATGGCTTGCTCTCCTTCCGGGTCTCGGTTACCAGACGTAGGCGAGGACTTCCCCGCCCACACCCTTGGTGGCTGCCTGCTTGTCGGTGAGGAGGCCGGAGGACGTGGACAGGATCGCCACGCCGAGGCCGCCGAGCACCTTGGGCAGGTTGGTGGACTTGGCGTACACGCGCAGGCCCGGCTTGGACACGCGCTTGACGCCGGCGAGCGCACGCTCGCGGTTGGGGCCGTACTTCAGCGTGACGACGAGGTTCTTGCCCACGGGGGCGTCCTCGACGGTCCAGCCGCTGATGTAACCCTCGGCCTGCAGGATCTCCGCGATGTTCGACTTCAGCTTCGAGAACGGGATGGACACCGTGTCGTGGTGCGCCGAGTTCGCGTTGCGCAGTCGCGTGAGGAAGTCCGCGATCGGGTCGGTCATGGTCATGGGGGCTTCAGCCCTCTCTCGCCGGGGTATCCCCGCTCGTCCGGTGGACGAGCGGGGACCTACCGACGTTCGTTCCTGAGTGGGTTACCAGCTGCTCTTGGTGACGCCGGGGAGCTCGCCGCGGTGGGCCATCTCCCGCACGCAGATCCGGCACAGGCCGAACTTGCGGTACACCGAGCGCGGCCGGCCGCAGCGCTGGCAGCGCGTGTAGCCACGCACGCCGAACTTCGGCTTCTCGTTGGCCTTGTTGATCAGAGCGGTCTTCGCCATTGTCAGTTCTCCTTGAACGGGAAGCCGAGGAGCTTGAGGAAGGCGCGACCCTCGTCGTCCGTCGTCGCGGTGGTCACGACCGTGATGTCCATGCCGCGGACGCGGTCGATCTTGTCCTGGTCGATCTCGTGGAACATCGACTGCTCCGTGAGGCCGAAGGTGTAGTTGCCGTGGCCGTCGAACTGGTTCGCCGACAGGCCGCGGAAGTCGCGGATGCGCGGCAGGGCCGTCGACAGCAGGCGGTCCAGGAACTCCCACGCCCGGTCGCCGCGCAGCGTGACGTGCGCGCCGATCGGCATGCCCTCGCGCAGCTTGAACTGCGCGATCGACTTGCGGGCCTTGGTGACCTGCGGCTTCTGGCCCGTGATCTGGGTCAGGTCGCGGATCGCGCCCTCGATGAGCTTGGAGTCCTTGGCGGCGTCGCCGACACCCATGTTCACGACGATCTTCACCAGGCGCGGGACCTGGTTGATGTTGTCGTACGAGAACTGCGTGTTGAGCGCCGGCTTGATCTCGTCGTTGTAGCGGGCCTTGAGCCGGGGGGTGGCCGGGGCCTCGATCGTGGTCGTCATCAGACGTCCTTCCCCGAGCGCTTGGCGACGCGGACGCGAACCGTCCGGACGCGGCCGTCACGCTCGACCTGCTCGGTGCGGTACCCGACCCGGGTGCCCTTCTTGGTCTCCGGGTCCACGAGCATCACGTTGCTGATGTGGATCGGCGCCTCGACGGTCTCGATGCCACCGGTGCGCGTGCCGCGCGAGGTCTGGCCGGCCTTCACGTGCTTCTGCACGCGCTGGACGCCCTCGACGACGACGCGCTGCGACTCGGTGAGGACCTCGAGCACGCGGCCCTGCTGGCCCTTGTCACGGCCGGAGATGACGACCACCAGGTCGCCCTTCTTGATCTTCGCCATGGTCAGAGCACCTCCGGAGCCAGCGAGATGATCTTCATGAACTTCTTGTCGCGCAGCTCGCGGCCCACGGGGCCGAAGATGCGGGTGCCGCGCGGCTCGCCGTCGTTCTTGAGGATCACCGCGGCGTTCTCGTCGAACTTGATGTACGAGCCGTCGGGCCGGCGGCGCTCCTTGACGGTGCGCACGACGACCGCCTTGACGACGTCGCCCTTCTTGACGTTGCCGCCGGGGATCGCGTCCTTGACGGTGGCGACGATGACGTCGCCGATGCCGGCGTAGCGACGGCCGGAGCCGCCGAGGACACGGATGCAGAGGATCTCCTTCGCACCCGTGTTGTCGGCGACACGCAGTCGCGACTCCTGCTGGATCATCTACCTACTCCTGACGTCTGGCGGGTTCTCGTCCCGCACCCCGAAGGGGGCCGGCGAGCCTGTCCGAACGGATAGTTGCCGTGATGCACACGTCGCGGCGGGCGGGGTGACCGCCCGCCGCCCGTGGGCAACTTGGGTGGTGCTGCTTACTTGGCCTTCTCGAGGATCTCGACCACGCGCCACCGCTTGGTGGCGGACAGCGGCCGGGTCTCCATGATGAGCACGAGGTCGCCGATGCCCGCCGAGTTCTGCTCGTCGTGCGCCTTGACCTTGCTCGAACGCCGCATGACCTTGCCGTAGAGCGGGTGCTTGACCCGGTCCTCGACCTCGACCACGACGGTCTTGTCCATCTTGTCGCTCACGACGTAGCCGCGGCGCGTCTTGCGGTACGCGCGGTGCTCCGCCGTGGCGGTGGTGTGCTGCTTGGTGCTCATGCCTGCCTCACTCGCTCGCGGTCGGAGCGGTCCGGATGCCGAGCTCGCGCTCGCGCAGGATCGTGTAGATCCGCGCGATGTCGCGACGCACGGCCTTGAGTCGACCGTGGCTCTCGAGCTGGCCGGTGGCCGACTGGAAACGGAGGTTGAACAGCTCCTCCTTGGCCTTCTTGAGCTCCGCGACGAGCTTCTCGTCGTCGAAGCCGTCCAGCTCGGCCGGAGCCAGGTCCTTGGTTCCGATCGCCATCAGTTACCACCCTCGCGAACCACGAAACGGGTCTTCATCGGGAGCTTGTGCTGCGCGCGGCGCATGGCCTCACGCGCGAGCGGCTCCGGGACGCCGGCGAGCTCGAACATCACTCGGCCCGGCTTGACGTTGGCGACCCACCACTCCGGCGAGCCCTTGCCGGAGCCCATGCGGGTCTCGGCGGGCTTCTTGGTCAGCGGGCGGTCCGGGTAGATGTTGATCCAGACCTTGCCGCCACGCTTGATGTGGCGGGTCATCGCGATACGAGCAGCCTCGATCTGGCGGTTCGTGACGTAGGCGGGCTCGAGGGCCTGGATGCCGTAGTCGCCGAACGAGATCGTCGTGCCACCCGTCGAGGCGCCGGAGCGCTTCGGGTGGTGCTGCTTGCGGTGCTTCAGCCTGCGCGGGATCAGCACGGCTCAGGCCTCCGTTCCGGTCTCAGGGGTCGCCTCGGGGTTGACCTCGACGGCCTCGCTGCTCTCGGCGGCGGGAGCCTCGGCGCGCTCGCGACGGGGGCCACGGCCACCGCGCTCACCGCGGTCGCCCCGGTCACCACGCGGGCCGCGCGACGGACGCGGAGCCTGCGACGCCTGCTCGCGCGCCCACTCCTTCTCCGTCATGTCGCCCTTGTAGACCCACACCTTCACGCCGATGCGGCCGAAGGTCGTGCGGGCCTCGAAGAACCCGTAGTCGATGTTGGCGCGGAGCGTGTGCAGCGGCACACGGCCCTCGCGGTAGAACTCCGTGCGGCTCATCTCCGCGCCGCCGAGGCGGCCGGAGACCTGCACGCGGATGCCCTTGGCGCCGGCGCGCTGCGCGGACTGGATGCCCTTGCGCATGGCGCGACGGAACGAGACGCGGCTCGCGAGCTGCTCGGCGATGCCCTGGGCGACCAGCTGGGCCTCGATCTCGGCGTTCTTCACCTCGAGGATGTTCAGCTGGACCTGCTTGCCCGTGAGCTTCTCGAGCTCGCCGCGGATGCGGTCGGCCTCCGCACCGCGACGCCCGATGACGATGCCCGGGCGGGCGGTGTGGATGTCGACGCGGACGCGGTCGCGCGTGCGCTCGATCTCGACCTTGGCGATGCCGGCGCGCTCCAGGCCCGTGCTCATGAGCTTGCGGATCTGGACGTCCTCACGGACGTAGTCGCGGTACCGCTGACCCTGCTTGGTCGAGTCGGCGAACCAGCGCGAGCGGTGGTCGGTGGTGATGCCCAGGCGGTACCCGAGCGGGTTGACCTTCTGTCCCACTAGCGGGTCCCTCCCTTGGACTGCGCCGCCTTCTCCCGCTGGGAGACGACGACCGTGATGTGGCTCGTGCGCTTGAGGATCCGGCCGGCGCGACCCTGCGCGCGCGGGCGGAACCGCTTGAGCGTCGGGCCCTCGTCGACGAAGACCTCGGAGATGTAGAGGTCCTGCTCGTCGAGCCGCTGGCTGTTGCGCTTGGCACCCTCGACCGCGTTCGCGACCGCCGACTGCACCGTCTTGAGGACGGGCTCCGCGGCGGCCTGGGGCGCGAACTTCAGCACCGCCACGGCCTCCGCCGCCTGCTTGCCACGGATGAGGTCGACGACGCGCCGAGCCTTCTGGGGCGTGACGCGGACGAACCGCGCCTTCGCCTTGGCTTCCATCGTGTCTGCTCCTGTCTCTGCCGTCGGAGTCGTCACCGGCTGACCCGAGGTCAGCGGCGACGGCCCTTCCGGTCGTCCTTCTCGTGGCCGCGGAACGTCCGCGTCGGGGCGAACTCGCCGAGCTTGTGCCCGACCATCGCCTCCGTCACGAACACCGGGGTGTGCTTGCGGCCGTCGTGCACGGCGAACGTGTGGCCGAGGAAGTCCGGCGTGATGACCGAACGGCGCGACCACGTCTTGATGACGTTCTTCGTGCCGGCCGTGTTCTGCGCGTCGACCTTCTTCTGCAGGTGGCCGTCGACGAACGGGCCCTTCTTCAGGGAACGAGGCATCTCAGGCTCCTATCAGCGCTTCTTGCCGGTGCGCCGACGGCGCACGATGAGCTTGTCGCTCGGCTTGTTCGGACGACGGGTGCGGCCCTCGGGCTGGCCCCAGGGGCTGACCGGGTGACGACCACCGGACGTCTTGCCCTCACCACCACCGTGCGGGTGGTCGATCGGGTTCATCGCGACACCGCGGACGGTCGGGCGCTTGCCCTTCCAGCGCATGCGGCCGGCCTTGCCCCAGTTGATGTTCGACTGCTCGGCGTTGCCGACCTCGCCGACCGTCGCGCGGCAGCGCAGGTCGACGTTGCGGATCTCGCCGGACGGCATGCGCAGCTGCGCGTACGGGCCGTCCTTCGCGACGAGCTGCACGGACGTGCCGGCCGAGCGCGCGATCTTCGCACCGCCGCCGGGCCGCAGCTCGATGGCGTGGATGACCGTACCGGTCGGGATGTTGCGCAGCGGCAGGTTGTTGCCGGGCTTGATGTCGGCGCCGGGGCCGTTCTCGACGACGTCGCCCTGCTGCAGCTTGTTCGGCGCGATGATGTAGCGCTTCTCGCCGTCGGCGTAGTGCAGCAGCGCGATGCGCGCGGTGCGGTTCGGGTCGTACTCGATGTGCGCGACCTTGGCCGGCACGCCGTCCTTGTCGTGACGACGGAAGTCGATGACACGGTAGGCGCGCTTGTGACCGCCACCGTGGTGGCGCGTGGTCACACGACCGCTCGAGTTACGGCCGCCCGACTTGCTCAGCGGACGGACCAGCGACTTCTCCGGCGTGGAGCGCGTGATCTCGACGAAGTCGGCGACCGACGAGCCACGACGGCCCGGGGTCGTCGGCTTGTACTTACGGATTCCCATGGGGAGCTGTCCTCACTCTGCTCTTGGCTCAGCCGACCGGACCGCCGAAGATGTCGATCGTGCCCTCGCGGAGGGTGACGATCGCACGCTTCGTGTCCTTGCGACGACCAGTGCCGAAGCGGGTCCGACGGGCCTTGCCCTGCCGGTTCGCGGTGTTGACCGAGTCGACCTTCACGCCGAACACCTGCTCGACGGCGATCTTGATCTCGGTCTTGTTGGCGCGCGGGTCGACGAGGAAGGTGTACTTCCCCTCGTCCAGCAGGCCGTAGCTCTTCTCGGAGACGACCGGCGCGATCAGGATGTCGCGGGGGTCCTTGCCGACGGTGCTCACTTGGTCTCCTCCTGCGCCTCGGCCTCGGTCGAGGTGGCGGTGGCCTTGGCACCCTTGGCGGGGCCCGCGAGGAACGCGTCGAGCGCACCCTGCGTGAAGACCACGTCGTCCGAGATCAGGACGTCGTACGTGTTGAGCTGGTCCGCCACGAGCAGGTGCACCCGCTCGACGTTCCGCAGCGACTTCCACGTGATCTCGTCCGAGCGCTCGACGACGACGAGGACGTTCTTGCGACCCGAGAGGTTCTCGAGCACGGCGAGAGCGGCCTTGGTCGACGGCGCCGTGCCCGGGGCGAAGCCCGAGACGACGTGCACGCGACCCGCACGGGCGCGGTCCGAGAGAGCACCGCGGAGCGCCGCGGCCTTCATCTTCTTCGGGGTCCGCTGCGAGTAGTCACGCGGCTGCGGGCCGTGGACGGTGCCACCGCCGGCGAACTGCGGCGCACGGGTCGAGCCCTGACGGGCGCGGCCGGTGCCCTTCTGCTTGTACGGCTTCTTGCCGCCACCGCGGACCTCGCCACGCGTCTTCGTCGCGTGCGTGCCCTGGCGAGCCGCCGCGAGCTGCGCGACGACGACCTGGTGGATCAGCGGGACGTTCGTCTGCACGTCGAAGACGTCCGCGGGCAGCTCGGCCTGGCCGGCCTTCTTGCCCGAGGCGTCGAGGACGTCGACGGTCAGCGTGTCACTCATCGTGGTCACGCACCCTTCACAGCGTTCTTCACGAGGACGACGCCGCCCTTGGGGCCGGGGACGGCACCCTTGACGAGGAGCAGACCGCGCTCGGCGTCGACCGCGTGGACGGTCAGGTTCTGGGTGGTCTGACGGACGTTGCCCATCCGACCGGCCATCCGCAGGCCCTTGAACACGCGCGACGGCGTCGAGGCGCCACCGATCGAGCCGGGCTTGCGGTGGTTGCGGTGCGAGCCGTGGGAGGCGCTGACGCCGGCGAAGCCGTGACGCTTCATGACACCGGCGGTGCCCTTGCCCTTGGTCGTCCCGACGACGTCGACCAGCTGGCCGGCGGCGAACACGTCCGCACCGAGCTCCTGGCCCACCGAGAACTCGGCGGCGTTCGACGTCTTGATCTCGGCCACGTGCCGGCGCGGGGTGACCCCGGCCTTCTCGAAGTGGCCCTTGAGCGGCTTGGTCACCTTGCGCGGGTCGATCTGGCCGAAGGCCAGCTGCACCGCGGCGTAACCGTCGGCCTCAGCGGAGCGCACCTGCGTGACGACGTTCGTGCCGATCTCGACGACCGTGACGGGCACGAGGCGACCGGCCTCGTCCCACACCTGGGTCATGCCGAGCTTGCGACCGAGCACCGCCGTCACGGGGCGCGTGAGCTGGGTGGTCATAGAAATCAGTCCTTCCCAGCGATCAGAGCTTGATCTCGATGTTCACGTCCGCCGGCAGGTCGAGTCGCATGAGCGAGTCGACGGCCTTCGGCGTGGGGTCGATGATGTCGATGAGGCGCTTGTGGGTGCGCATCTCGAAGTGCTCGCGGCTGTCCTTGTACTTGTGGGGCGACCGGATGACGACGAAGACGTTCTTCTCCGTCGGCAGAGGCACCGGACCCACGACCGACGCACCAGCGCGAGTCACCGTGTCGACGATGCGGCGCGCCGAGCTGTCGATGACCTCGTGGTCGTAGGACTTGAGCCGGATGCGGATCTTCTGTCCCGCCATGGCGTCGTCTACTTCTCTCTCTTCGAACCGGTCCGTCCGACCCCCGCACTCGGGCGTGTCGCTTCGCGCGACGCGCCCCAGCGCTGCGTACCGTTCCGGTACCAGGTCGGTGGTTGTTGTCGAGCCTCCCCCGCCGGGTGACCCCGGGGTCCGGATGCTCGACCACGCTTGTTCGCCCTCCCGGTCGGGCGCGCGTGAACGCACCACCCCAGCGGGCAACTTGAACAGTCTGCCAGACGACCCGGGCAAACTCCAATCCCTGTGCGGGATCCGGCGGCCGTCGACCCCCGTGACGTCCGGCACACGGCCCGCGGTCGAGGGTCCGGCGACGCCCTACTGGGGCGGCAGCGGCGCCGGCTCCCCGCCGCCCTCGAACTGCTCGCCCTGCGCGACGACCTGCCAGGGGCCCACCACGACGGACTCGCCCTCGGCGTGCAGGTCGTCGACGTACCGCGCGAGCGCCCGCGGCGCACGGCGGTCGAGCCCGAGGGCACCCGACGCCGAGCGGGTGAGCACCGTCAGCACGAGCACGGTGCCGCCCGCCGCGTCGTCCCCCACCTCGACCCGCAGCACGGTCGGGTGCTGGAGCTCGGGCATGAACGCCTGGAAGAACGACAGCTCGAGCAGGTTGAGCAGGAACCGGCCGCGCCCCCGGACCTCGAGCACGTTCTCGTCGGTCCACCGCAGGTCGAGCCGGCGCTGGCCGCCGAGCGCGCGCTCCAGGTCGTGCCGCACCCGCGTGCGCGGCACGTTCGGCAGGAGCAGCTCGGCCTGGGCGCGGCCACCGCGCCCGAGCTCGGGCCACGGCTGGACGGCGGTCGGCGTCGGCATGCGCCACACCGTAGCGGCGCCGGGGACGCGACAGGGCCCGGATGCCGAGGCATCCGGGCCCTGTCGGTGCGAGCCGCGCGGGGCGCGGCGGTCGCGAGGATCAGATCACTTGAGGATCTTGGTCACGCGGCCCGAGCCGACGGTGCGGCCACCCTCACGGATGGCGAAGCCGAGGCCCTCCTCCATCGCAATGGGCTGGATGAGGTCGACGTGGATCTCGGTGTTGTCGCCGGGCATGACCATCTCGGTGCCCTCGGGCAGCGTGATGACGCCGGTGACGTCGGTCGTCCGGAAGTAGAACTGCGGACGGTAGTTCGAGTAGAAGGGGTTGTGACGGCCACCCTCGTCCTTGGCGAGGATGTAGACCTGGCCCTCGAACTCGGTGTGCGGCGTGATCGAACCCGGCTTCACGACGACCTGGCCGCGCTCCACCTCCTCGCGCTTGGTGCCGCGCAGGAGCAGACCGACGTTCTCGCCGGCCTCGGCGTAGTCGAGCAGCTTGCGGAACATCTCGACACCGGTGACGGTGGTCTTGATCGCCTTCTCCTTGATGCCGACGATCTCCACCTCCTCGTTCACCTTGAGCTGACCGCGCTCGACACGACCGGTGACGACGGTGCCACGACCGGTGATCGTGAACACGTCCTCGATCGGCATGAGGAACGGCTTGTCGATGTCGCGGACCGGGTCCGGGACGTTCTCGTCGACGGCGTCGAGCAGGTCCTCGACCGACTTGACCCACTGCGGGTCGCCCTCGAGCGCCTTGAGGCCCGAGACGCGCACGACCGGCACGTCGTCGCCGGGGAAGCCCTGCGACGAGAGGAGCTCACGGACCTCGACCTCGACGAGCTCGAGGATCTCCTCGTCGTCGACGACGTCGGACTTGTTGAGCGCCACGAGCAGGTAGGGGACGCCGACCTGACGGGCGAGCAGGACGTGCTCACGCGTCTGGGCCATCGGGCCGTCCGTCGCGGCGACCACGAGGATCGCGCCGTCCATCTGGGCGGCACCCGTGATCATGTTCTTGATGTAGTCGGCGTGACCCGGCGCGTCGACGTGCGCGTAGTGACGCTTCTCCGTCTGGTACTCGACGTGCGCGATGTTGATCGTGATACCGCGCTGCTTCTCCTCCGGCGCCTTGTCGATCTCGTCGAACGGCGTGAAGGGGTTCAGGTCCGGGTACTTGTCGTGCAGCACCTTCGAGATCGCGGCGGTCAGCGTCGTCTTGCCGTGGTCGACGTGACCGATGGTCCCGATGTTGACGTGCGGCTTCGTCCGCTCGAACTTCGCCTTGCCCACTGGGTGTCCTCCTCGGACTTGGTAGAGATTGCCCGTCTGCGACCACCTGACGGTAGTCGCCGAGCGTGCGGTCCTACTGGTCGGTTGTGAATCTTGGTACTGCAGGTGTCGACCTGTGGGACTACTCGCCCCGGGTCTTCTTGATGATCTCGTCGGCCACGTTGCGAGGAACCTCGGCGTAGCTGTCGAACTGCATCGAGTACACCGCACGACCCTGGGTCTTGGACCGCAGGTCGCCGACGTACCCGAACATCTCGGAGAGCGGGACCTGGGCGCGGATCACCTTCACGCCCGTCGCGTCCTCCATGGACTGGATCATGCCGCGCCGCGAGTTGAGGTCGCCGATCACGTCACCCATGTAGTCCTCGGGGGTACGCACCTCGACCGCCATGATCGGCTCCAGGAGAGCCGGGTCGGCCTTGCGTGCGGCCTCCTTGAGGACCATCGAGCCCGCGATCTTGAACGCCATCTCGGACGAGTCGACGTCGTGGTACGCGCCGTCGACCAGCGTCGCCTTGACGCCGACCATCGGGAAGCCCGCGAGCACGCCCTGCTGCATCGCGCTCTGGATGCCCGCGTCGACCGACGGGATGTACTCGCGCGGGATGCGACCGCCGGTGACGGCGTTCTCGAACGCGTACAGCTCGCCCTCGGCCGGGTCCAGCGGCTCGAAGGTCACCTGGACCTTCGCGTACTGGCCCGAGCCACCGGTCTGCTTCTTGTGGACGTAGTCCATCTTCTCGACCGAGCGACGGATCGTCTCGCGGTAGGCGACCTGCGGCTTGCCGACGTTCGCCTCGACCTTGAACTCGCGCCGCATGCGGTCGACGAGGATGTCGAGGTGGAGCTCGCCCATGCCGCCGATGACGGTCTGGCCGGTCTCCTCGTCGAGCTTGACGCGGAAGGTCGGGTCCTCCTCGGCGAGCTTCTGGATGGCCGTGGAGAGCTTCTCCTGGTCACCCTTCGTCTTCGGCTCGATCGCCACGTCGATGACGGGCTCCGGGAAGGTCATGGACTCCAGCACGACCGGCGCCGACGGGTCCGACAGGGTGTCACCGGTGGTGACGTCCTTGAGACCGATGAAGGCGTAGATGTGCCCGGCCTGCGCCTCGGGGACGGGGTTCTCCTTGTTGGAGTGCATCTGGAAGAGCTTCCCGATGCGCTCCTTCTTCCCCTTGGTCGAGTTGAGCACCTGGGCGCCCTGCTCGACCTTGCCCGAGTACACGCGGACGTAGGTCAGCTTGCCGAAGAACGGGTGCGCCGCGACCTTGAACGCCAGGGCCGAGAACGGCTCCGCGGCGTCCGGGTGGCGCAGCACCTCGACGGCCTCGTCCTTGACGTCGTGGCCCTGGACGGCCGGCACGTCGAGCGGCGACGGCAGGTAGTCGATGACCGCGTCGAGCATGGGCTGGACGCCCTTGTTCTTGAAGGCCGAGCCGCACAGGACGGGGTACGCCTGCGACGAGGTCGTGAGCGAGCGGATGCCCGCCTTGATCTCGGCGACCGTCAGCTCCTCGCCGCCGAGGAACTTCTCGAGCAGCTCGTCGTCGGTCTCCGCGACGGACTCGAGGAGCTCGGCGCGGTACTGCTCCGCCTTCTCCTGCAGGTCGGCCGGGATGTCCTCGATCTCGTACTTCTCGCCCAGGGCGGTCTCGCCGCGCCACACGAGGGCACGCATCTCGACCAGGTCGACGACGCCGATGAAGTCGCTCTCCGAGCCGATCGGCAGCTGGATGACCAGCGGCTTGGCCTTGAGGCGGTCGACGATCGTCTTCACCGTGAAGTAGAAGTCCGCGCCGAGCTTGTCCATCTTGTTGACGAAGCAGATGCGCGGGACGTCGTACTTGTCGGCCTGGCGCCACACCGTCTCGGACTGGGGCTCGACGCCCTCCTTGCCGTCGAAGACGGCGACCGCGCCGTCGAGGACGCGCAGCGAGCGCTCGACCTCGACCGTGAAGTCCACGTGGCCCGGGGTGTCGATGATGTTGATCTGGTTGTTCTTCCAGTAGCAGGTCGTCGCGGCCGACGTGATCGTGATGCCGCGCTCCTGCTCCTGCTCCATCCAGTCCATCGTCGACGCGCCGTCGTGCGTCTCACCGATCTTGTAGTTGACCCCGGTGTAGAACAGGATCCGCTCGGTGGTGGTGGTCTTGCCGGCATCGATGTGCGCCATGATGCCGATGTTGCGGACCTTGGTGAGGTCCGTCAGCACGTCCAGTGCCACGTGTTTCGCCCCTTGTCGGTTGGCTGGTGGGGGTGCGGCCCGCCCGCACGGGTTCGTGCGGGCCGGCCGCGACCGGCGAGTCTTACCAGCGGTAGTGCGCGAACGCCCGGTTCGACTCGGCCATCTTGTGCATGTCCTCGCGGCGCTTCACCGCGGCACCGAGGCCGTTGGACGCGTCGAGGATCTCGTTCATGAGCTTCTCCGTCATGGTCTTCTCACGACGGGCGCGGGCGTAGTCGGTCAGCCAGCGCAGCGCCAGCGTCGTGGAGCGCGTGGGGCGCACCTCGATCGGCACCTGGTAGGTCGCACCACCGACGCGGCGGGACTTGACCTCGAGCGACGGACGCACGTTGTCGAGCGCGCGCTTGAGCACGACGACCGGGTCCTGCTGGGTCTTGTCGCGCACGCCCTCGAGGGCGCCGTAGACGATCGACTCCGCGACGGTCTTCTTGCCGTCCAGGAGGATCTTGTTGATGAGCTGCGTGACGACCGGCGACCCGTAGACGGGGTCGACGATGAGCGGCCGCTTCGGAGCGGGACCCTTACGAGGCATCGGTGTCAGCCCTTCTTCGCGCCGTAGCGGCTGCGCGCCTGCTTACGGTTCTTCACGCCCTGAGTGTCGAGGGCACCACGGACGATCTTGTAGCGGACACCGGGAAGGTCCTTCACACGGCCGCCGCGCACGAGCACGATCGAGTGCTCCTGCAGGTTGTGGCCGACGCCCGGGATGTACGCCGTGACCTCGATGCCGCTGGACAGGCGGACACGGGCCACCTTGCGCAGGGCCGAGTTCGGCTTCTTCGGGGTCGTGGTGTACACGCGCGTGCACACACCGCGGCGCTGCGGGCTGCCCTTGAGGGCAGGCGTCTTCGACTTGTTCGTCTTCGCCTGCCGGCCCTTGCGGACCAGCTGCTGGATCGTAGGCACTACGTCTCCGTCTGATAGATGAGCTCTGGTCGACCGGACCCGTCACCCTGGACGGCCGGCATGTGTCGGCTCGCCGCCCGTCGCGCGGCTACCCCGGTGGTCTGTCGTCCCGAACCGACCCCCGCGCCCGGGCGTGTCGCCCCGTCCGGCCGCGACGCGACCGCCAGAGCCTTCTGGTCGGGTCGACGTCGCGCGATGGAGCTTCTCCACCCGGCGTCCTCGTGCGGCGCCCCCGCCCTGTCCTGCCACGGGGTGTGCCGCGCGAGTGCACGCGCGAGGGCCCGACGGCGCGGGCACGGTGTCCAACGGTACCTGCGCGGGTCTGCTCGGTCAAAGCAGCAGGCCCGGGGCGCAGGCTCCGTCGAGTGGAACGGCTGCGGGCTCCCCCGCATTCCCGTCCGAACGGTGCGGCGCCGGCCCGGACGGCACCGGGCCCGGACGGCCGCAGGGGCCCGCCGCGAACGGCGAGCCCCTGCGGGGTGAGACCTGACGTCAGCGGTAGTCGCCGAAGTCGATGTCCTCGAGCGGGATCGCCTCGCCCGAGCCGAGGCCCAGGGCGGGGAAGTCGATCTCGTCGTAGCCGAAGCTCGGGTAGAGCTCGGCCTTGGCCTCCTCGGTCGGCTCCACCTCGATGTTGCGGTAGCGGGGCAGGCCCGTACCGGCCGGGATGAGCTTGCCGAGGATGACGTTCTCCTTGAGGCCGAGCAGCGGGTCGGAACGGCCCGACATCGCGGCCTCGGTGAGCACCCGGGTCGTCTCCTGGAAGGACGCCGCCGACAGCCACGAGTCCGTCGCGAGCGACGCCTTCGTGATGCCCATCAGCTCCGGACGGCCGGAGGCCGGCTGGCCACCCTCCGCCACGGCGCGACGGTTCGCGTCCTGGAAGCGGCCCGACTCGGCGAGCTCGCCCGGGAGCAGGTCCGTCGTGCCGGAGTCCAGCACCGTCACGCGGCGCAGCATCTGGCGGACGATGACCTCGATGTGCTTGTCGTGGATGTCCACGCCCTGCGAGCGGTAGACCTCCTGCACCTCGTCGACCAGGTGCTCCTGCGTCTTGCGCGGACCCAGGATGCGCAGCACCTTCTTCGGGTCGACCGCGCCCTGGACGAGCTGCGTGCCGACACCGACGTGGTCGCCGTCGCCGACCAGCAGGCGCGAGCGCTTGGTGATCGGGTACTTGATCGGCTCGGAGCCGTCGTCCGGCGTCAGGACGATCGCACGGGTGCGGTCGCCCTCCTCGATCTCGACCCGGCCCGAGAACTCCGCGATCGGCGCCTCACCCTTGGGGGTGCGGGCCTCGAAGAGCTCCTGGACGCGCGGCAGACCCTGCGTGATGTCGTCGGCCGAGGCCACACCACCGGTGTGGAACGTCCGCATCGTCAGCTGGGTGCCGGGCTCACCGATCGACTGCGCCGCGATGATGCCGACGGCCTCGCCGATGTCGACGAGCTTGCCCGTCGCCAGCGAGCGGCCGTAGCACTTCGCGCACGTGCCGACGCGCGACTCGCAGGTGAGCACGGAGCGCACCTTGAGCTGCTCCACGCCCGCCTCGAGCAGGCGGTCGAGCAGCACGTCGCCCACGTCGTCGCCCGCACGGCCCACGACCTCGCCGTCGATCTCGACGTCGGTGGCCAGGGTCCGCGAGTAGACGCTCGTCTCGACCTTGTCGTGGCGGCGCAGCGTGCCGTCCGCGGTCGCGGTGCCGATCGGCATCGTCAGGCCGCGCTCGGTGCCGCAGTCCTCCTCGCGGACGATGACGTCCTGCGAGACGTCCACCAGACGACGCGTGAGGTAGCCGGAGTCGGCGGTCCGCAGAGCGGTGTCCGCCAGACCCTTGCGGGCGCCGTGCGTCGCGATGAAGTACTCGAGGACGGACAGGCCCTCGCGGTAGTTGGACTTGATCGGGCGGGGGATGATCTCGCCCTTCGGGTTCGCCACGAGGCCGCGCATGCCGGCGATCTGGCGGACCTGCATCCAGTTGCCGCGCGCGCCCGAGCCGACCATCCGGTACACCGTGTTGCGCGCAGGGAAGTTCTCCTGCATCGCCTTGGCGACCTTGTCGGTGGCCTGCGTCCAGATCTCGATGAGCTCCTGGCGACGCTCGTCGTCGGTGATGAGGCCCTTGTCGTACTGGCCCTGCACCTTCGCCGCGCGCGCCTCGTGCTCCTCGAGGATCTGCGCCTTCGCCGCCGGGGTGGCGACGTCGGAGATCGCGATGGTCACGCCGGAGCGGGTCGCCCAGCGGAAGCCGGCCTCCTTGAGCGCGTCGAGGGACGCCGCGACGGCGACCTTCGGGTAGCGCTCGGCGAGGTCGTTGACGATCGCGGAGAGACGCTTCTTGTCGACGACGCCGTTCTCGTACGGGTAGTCGATCGGCAGCAGCTCGTTGAACAGGGCACGGCCGAGCGTGGTCTCCCACAGCAGCGACTGACCCGGCTCCCAGCCCTCGGGCGCCTGCTCGGCCGTCAGGACGAGGTCGTCGAAGCGGATCTTCACGACGGCGTTGAGGTCCAGGGTGCCCTGGTCGAACGCCATGATCGCCTCGGACACCGAGCTGAACGCACGGCCCTCGCCCTCCGCACCCGGCTTGTCCGAGGTGAGGTGGAAGAGGCCGATGATCATGTCCTGCGAGGGCATGGTCACCGGACGGCCGTCCGACGGCTTGAGGATGTTGTTGCTCGAGAGCATGAGGATGCGGGCCTCGGCCTGCGCCTCGGCGCTCAGGGGCAGGTGGACGGCCATCTGGTCGCCGTCGAAGTCCGCGTTGAACGCGGCGCAGACGAGCGGGTGCAGGTGGATCGCCTTGCCCTCGACGAGCTGGGGCTCGAACGCCTGGATGCCCAGACGGTGCAGCGTGGGCGCGCGGTTGAGCAGCACCGGGTGCTCGGTGATGACCTCCTCGAGCACGTCCCACACGACCGGGCGGGCGCGCTCGACCATGCGCTTGGCCGACTTGATGTTCTGCGCGTGGTTGAGCTCCACGAGCCGCTTCATGACGAACGGCTTGAACAGCTCGAGCGCCATCTGCTTGGGCAGGCCGCACTGGTGCAGCTTGAGCTGCGGGCCGACCACGATGACCGAACGGCCGGAGTAGTCGACGCGCTTGCCGAGCAGGTTCTGGCGGAACCGGCCCTGCTTGCCCTTGAGCATGTCGGAGATCGACTTCAGCGGGCGGTTGCCGGGGCCCGTGACCGGGCGGCCGCGGCGGCCGTTGTCGAACAGCGAGTCGACGGCCTCCTGGAGCATCCGCTTCTCGTTGTTGACGATGATCTCCGGCGCGCCCAGGTCCAGGAGCCGCTTGAGGCGGTTGTTCCGGTTGATGACGCGGCGGTACAGGTCGTTGAGGTCCGACGTGGCGAAGCGGCCACCGTCGAGCTGGACCATCGGGCGCAGGTCCGGCGGGATGACCGGGACCGCGTCCAGGACCATGCCCGTCGGCGAGTTGCTCGTCGTGAGGAACGCGTTGACGACCTTGAGGCGCTTGAGGGCACGCGTCTTGCGCTGGCCCTTGCCCGTCCGGATGGTCTCGCGCAGGGACTCCGACTCCGCCTCCAGGTCGAAGGCCTCGAGGCGCTTCTGGATCGCCGCGGCGCCCATCGAGCCCTCGAAGTAGTTGCCGTAGCGGTCCTGCAGCGCGCGGTAGAGCATCTCGTCGCCCTCGAGGTCCGCGACCTTGAGGTTCTTGAACCGGTCCCAGACCGTCTCGAGGCGCTCGATCTCGGCGTCGGCGCGCTTGCGCAGCTGCGCCATCTCGCGCTCGGCCGAGTCGCGCACCTTGCGCTTGGCGTCGGACTTGGCGCCCTCGGCCTCGAGCTCGGCGATGTCCTGCTCGAGCTTGAGCGCGCGGGCGTTGATGTCGTTGTCGCGGCGGTCCGCGATCTCCTTGCGCTCCAGGTCGATCTCGTTCTGGAGGTTCGGCAGGTCCTCCTGGCGGCCCTCCTCGTCGACCCACGTGATCATGTAGGCCGCGAAGTAGATGACCTTCTCCAGGTCCTTGGGCGCCAGGTCGAGCAGGTAGCCCAGGCGCGACGGGACGCCCTTGAAGAACCAGATGTGCGTGACGGGCGCGGCGAGCTCGATGTGGCCCATGCGCTCACGGCGGACCTTCGAGCGGGTCACCTCGACGCCGCAGCGCTCGCAGATGATGCCCTTGAAGCGCACGCGCTTGTACTTGCCGCAGTTGCACTCCCAGTCCCGGGTGGGGCCGAAGATCTTCTCGCAGAAGAGCCCGTCCTTCTCCGGCTTGAGGGTGCGGTAGTTGATGGTCTCGGGCTTCTTCACCTCACCGTGCGACCAGGCACGGATGTCGTCGGCCGTGGCCAGGCCGATGCGCAGCTCGTCGAAGACGTTGACGTCGAGCAAGGGGTCCTACTTCCTTCGCTTGCCGGTCCCGGACGGGTCCCGGCGGACGGAATGGTGCAAGGGGGTGCGGGCGCCCGGCGCCGGCCACGTGGGCCGGCGCCGGGGCTCGGCGTCAGATCTCCTCGACGCTGCTGGCGTTCGGGCGGCGGGACAGGTCGATGCCGAGCTCCTCCGCCGCGCGGTAGACCTCGTCGTCGTTCTCCTTCATGTCGATCGAGACGCCGTCGGACGACAGCACCTCGACGTTCAGGCAGAGCGACTGCATCTCCTTGAGCAGAACCTTGAACGACTCCGGGATGCCCGAGTCGGGGATGTTCTCGCCCTTGACGATCGCCTCGTAGACCTTCACGCGGCCGGGGACGTCGTCCGACTTGATGGTGAGCAGCTCCTGCAGCGTGTAGGCGGCGCCGTACGCCTCGAGCGCCCACACCTCCATCTCGCCGAAGCGCTGACCGCCGAACTGCGCCTTACCACCCAGCGGCTGCTGCGTGATCATCGAGTACGGGCCGGTCGAGCGCGCGTGGATCTTGTCGTCGACCAGGTGGTGCAGCTTGAGGATGTACATGTAGCCGACGGACACCGGGTCCGGGAACGGCTCGCCGGAGCGGCCGTCGAACAGCAGCGCCTTGCCGTCGGGGCCGACGGTGCGCACGCCGTCGCGGTTCGGCAGCGTCGTGCCGAGCAGACCGCTGAGGGTCTCCTCGGGCACGCCGTCGAACACCGGCGTGGCGACCGGGTTGCCCGGGACGGACGAGGCCGCGATCTCCGGCACGCCCGCGGTCCACGACGTGTCGCCCTCGGCGAGCGTCACGTCCCAGCCCTGCTTGGCGACCCACCCGAGGTGGGTCTCCAGGACCTGGCCCACGTTCATGCGGCCGGGGACGCCGAGCGGGTTGAGCACGACGTCGACCGGCGTGCCGTCCGCGAGGAACGGCATGTCCTCGACCGGCAGGATCTTCGAGATGACGCCCTTGTTGCCGTGACGGCCCGCGAGCTTGTCACCGTCGGTGATCTTGCGGCGCTGCGCGATGTACACGCGGACCAGCTCGTTCACGCCGGCGGGCAGCTCGTCGCCGTCCTCGCGGTTGAACGTGCGGACCTCGATGACCGTGCCGGACTCGCCGTGCGGCACCTTGAGCGACGTGTCGCGCACCTCGCGCGCCTTCTCGCCGAAGATCGCGCGCAGCAGGCGCTCCTCCGGGGTCAGCTCGGTCTCGCCCTTCGGGGTGACCTTGCCGACCAGCACGTCGCCCGCGCCGACCTCGGCGCCGATGCGCACGATGCCCCGCTCGTCGAGGTCCGCGAGGACCTCCTCGGAGACGTTCGGGATGTCCCGCGTGATCTCCTCCGGGCCGAGCTTGGTGTCGCGCGCGTCGACCTCGTGCTCCTCGATGTGGATCGAGGACAGGACGTCGTCCTGCACGAGGCGCTGCGACAGGATGATCGCGTCCTCGTAGTTGTGGCCCTCCCACGACATGAACGCGACGAGCAGGTTGCGGCCGAGCGCGAGCTCGCCCTCGTCCGTCGCCGGGCCGTCGGCGAGCACCGAGCCGACCTCGACGCGCGCGCCGGTGTCGACCAGCACCCGCTGGTTGTAGCTGGTGCCCTGGTTCGAGCGGCGGAACTTCGCCACGCGGTACGTCGACGTCGTCGCGTCGTCGTTCGCGACCGTGATGAGGTCGGCCGACACCTCGGTGACCACACCCGGCTTCGTCGCGACGATGACGTCGCCCGCGTCGACCGCCGCGCGGCGCTCCATGCCGGTGCCGACGAGCGGCGCCTCGGAGCGGACCAGCGGCACCGCCTGGCGCTGCATGTTCGCGCCCATGAGGGCACGGTTCGCGTCGTCGTGCTCGAGGAACGGGATCAGGGCCGTCGCGACCGACACCATCTGGCGCGGGGAGACGTCCATGTAGTCCACGGTCTCGCCGGGGACGTACTCGATCTCGCCGCCCTTGACGCGCACCAGGACGCGGTCCTCGGCGAACGAGCCGTCCGCCTGGAGCATCGCGTTCGCCTGCGCGATGACGTGACGGTCCTCGTCGTCCGCGGTCAGGTAGTGCACCTCGTCGGTGACCTTGCCCTTGACGACCTTGCGGTACGGCGTCTCGACGAACCCGAACGGGTTGATCCGCCCGTAGCTCGCGAGCGAGCCGATGAGGCCGATGTTCGGGCCCTCGGGCGTCTCGATCGGGCACATGCGGCCGTAGTGCGACGGGTGGACGTCACGGACCTCCATGCCGGCGCGGTCGCGCGACAGACCACCCGGGCCGAGGGCCGAGAGACGACGCTTGTGCGTCAGGCCCGCGAGCGGGTTGTTCTGGTCCATGAACTGCGACAGCTGGCTCGTCCCGAAGAACTCCTTGATGGAGGCCACGACGGGGCGGATGTTGATCAGCGTCTGCGGCGTGATCGCCTCGACGTCCTGGGTCGTCATCCGCTCGCGCACGACGCGCTCCATCCGGGACAGGCCCGTGCGGACCTGGTTCTGGATGAGCTCGCCGACCGCGCGGATGCGGCGGTTGCCGAAGTGGTCGATGTCGTCCGTCTCGACGCGGATCTCGACCGCCTCGCCGCCGCGCTGGCCGGGCAGGGTCGCCTGGTCCACGTGCAGCGCCGCGAGGTACTTGATCGTCGCGACGACGTCGGAGACCGAGAGCACCGAGTCGCCGAGCGGGGCGTCCTGGCCGAGCTTCTTGTTCAGCTTGTAGCGGCCGACCTTCGCCAGGTCGTAGCGCTTCGGGTTGAAGTAGAAGTTCTCGATCAGCGCGCGGCCGGCCTCGACGGTCGGCGGCTCGCCCGGGCGGATCTTGCGGTAGAGGTCGAGCAGCGCCTCGTCCTGGGTCTGGACGTGGTCCTTCTCGAGCGTGTCGATGACGGCCGGGTAGGCCGCGAACTCCTCGCGGATCTCGCCCTCGGTCATGCCGAGCGCCTTGAGCAGGACGGTGGCGTTCTGCTTGCGCTTGCGGTCGACGCGCACGCCGACGTTGTCGCGCTTGTCGATCTCGAACTCGAGCCACGCGCCACGGCTGGGGATGACCTTCGCCGTGAGGATGTCCTTGTCCGACGTCTTGTCGGCCACGCGCTCGAAGTAGACGCCCGGCGAGCGGACGAGCTGGGAGACGACGACGCGCTCGGTGCCGTTGATGATGAAGGTGCCGCGCTCGGTCATGAGCGGGAAGTCGCCCATGAAGACCGTCTGGCTCTTGATCTCACCGGTCGTGTAGTTGACGAACTCCGCCGTGACGAACAGCGGCGCCGCGAAGGTGAAGTCCTTCTCCTTGCACTCCTCGGCCGTGTACTTCGGCGGCTCGAAGCGGTGCTCGCGGAACGAGAGGGACATGGAGCCGCCGAAGTCCTCGATCGGCGAGATCTCCTCGAAGATCTCCTCGAGACCGGCGGTCTCGGGGACGTCCGTCCGGCCGGCCTCGAGGGCGGCGGCGACACGAGCCTGCCAGCGCTCGTTGCCCAGCAGCCAGTCGAAGCTCTCGGTCTGCAGACCGAGCAGGTCGGGGACCTCGAGCGGCTCGTGGATCTTGGCGAAGGAGATGCGGCGGGATGCGGTGCGGTTCGCGATGGCGTCGGCAGACGGAGCAGAAGGGATGCGCGAGGCAGCCAAGAGGGGTCCTTCCCTGCGGTCGAGAGCACGCTGCGCCGCCTGGCAAGGCGCGATCCCCCGGCCGCGAGGGCGGATCACGACGCGCACGTACGTCGGGTTCCGGCTCGGGATATCTGAGATCGCGGGCACAGGCCAGCGCAAAGCGCTAGCATACTCGGCTCGCACGCGAAAGTCCACCGTGCCCAGGCACGCCCGCCGACGCTTCCCGATCGGGCCTGCGCTGCGACGTCCTCGTCGGCGCCCCGTGCACCCGGTGCGGCGGCTCGTGCCGTGCTGACGCGGGCGTTGCCACCCGCGTGGCGACCTCGTCGTCGCCGCGGCCATGGTGGCACACCGCACCCGCCGGACGGAACCTGCCTCCCCCGGGCGGGCGTCGCGCGGCCGGCCGCACGCACGGCGAAGGCCCGCCCCCGGGCAGGGGACGGGCCTTCGCGGGCGACCCGGCGCTCAGCGGAGCGCCGGGTGCGCGATCACTTGAGGGAGACGGTGGCGCCGGCGGCCTCGAGCTGGGCCTTGGCCTTCTCGGCGGTCTCCTTGTTCGCACCCTCGATGACGGGCTTGGGAGCCTCGTCCACGAGGTCCTTGGCCTCCTTCAGGCCGAGGCTCGTGAGGGCACGCACCTCCTTGATGACCTGGATCTTCTTGTCACCGGCGGCCTCGAGGACGACGTCGAACGAGTCCTTCTCCTCCTCGGCCGGGGCGTCCGCACCGGCACCGCCGGCGGCGGGGGCGGCGGCGACCGCGACGGGCGCGGCGGCGGTGACCTCGAAGACCTCCTCGAACTGCTTCACGAACTCCGAGAGCTCGATGAGCGTGAGGCCCTTGAACTGCTCGATGAGCTCCTCGGTGCTGAGCTTCGTCGCCATGATCGGCGTTCCTTTCGTCTGTGCCCGGCGGGGTGGGGTCCCGTCCGAAGCGGGGGGTGTGGAGAGACGCTGCCGTCAGGCGGCGTCGGCCGACTCCTGCTTCTGGCGCAGGGCATCGATGACACGGGCGGCCTGGGCGGTGTTCGCGGTGAAGACGTAGGCAGCCTGGTAGAGCTTGGCCTTCATCGCACCGGCCGCCTTGGCCAGGAGCACCTCGCGGGACTCGAGGTCCGCGAGCTTGGTGACCTCCGCGGCGGTCAGGGCGCGTCCGTCGAGGACACCGCCCTTGATGACCAGCGCGGGGTTCGCCTTGGCGAAGTCACGCAGACCCTTTGCGGCCTCGACCGGGTCGCCGGTGACGAAGGCGATCGCCGACGGGCCCGCGAGCGCGTCGTCGAGGCCCGCCAGGCCGGCTTCCTTGGCCGCGATCGCGGTCAGCGTGTTCTTCACCACGGCGTAGGTTGCGTTGCCGCTGAGCGCCTTGCGCAGCGTCTTGAGCTGCGCGACGGTGAGCCCGCGGTACTCGGTCAGCACGGCCGCGTTCGACCCGCGGAAACGGTCCGCGAGCTCTGCGACAGCGGCTGCCTTGTCCGGCCTCGCCATGGCAATCCTTCCGGTGGTGGTGCCACCGGTCCCCGGAACGACGAGAGCCCCGCGCAGGCGCGGGGCTCGGCAGCCGCCCGGAAGGCCGGGACGGCTCGGAACTCTCACCTGCGCTGGTCTCCGCTGCTGCGGGACTTCGGTCGACCCGGGATCTCGAGGAGGTCCGGGCACGACGACCGGCGGTCTTGGGCCCGAGAAGAGTACGTCACGCCGGGGCGGGGGACCAAATCACCGGCGCCGCTCCCCCGGGCGTCACGCCGCCCCGTGCGCGCTGAACGTGCACCAGTTGACGAACCCTCCCGGCGTCCCGCGGTCGATCTGCGCGCGTGCCGCGTGCAGCGCCCGGGCCATCGTCAGCCCCCGGCGCAGGTGGGTGTGCAGCGCGACCATGAGGTCCACGGCCTCCACGTCGGGGACCGCCGCGATGCTCGCCACCACGCCCGCCGTGCCCTGCGCGAGCATCGCCGAGACGAAGCCCAGCGTCTCCCCGCCCGCGTAGGCCACGTCGGCGCCCGAGTGGCAGGACGCGAGCACCAGCCGGCGGGGGGCGACGGTCGTCTGCTGGAGCTCCTGGACGGTGACCGGACCGTCGGCGAGCAGCACGGAGGAGAACATCGGGTTGTCCGCGCGTGCCGAGCCGTGCGCGGCCAGGTGCGTGAGGTCGGCGCGCACCGACGCGCGGGCGACCGTCATCGCCGCGCTCTCGGGAGGCTCGAGCACGACCGCGCCCGGGTGCAGCTCGCGCAGGGCCGCGACCTCCTCGTGCGCACCCGCCAGCCCGGGCCCGGCGACGAGCACGACGCCGTCGCGCACCGGCGCGCGCGTGGTCCGCAGCCACGCCCCGGCCGACGGGGCGACGGCGACGGGCGCGTCCGCGAGCGCCGACCACGGCACGCCGTGCAGCGGCCCGGCCGGCACGACGACGAGCTCGCGGCCCGGGTCGACGCCGAGCGGCTCGACGAGCGCCCGGCGCAGCGCGCGGATCCGCTGCTCCGCGCTCAGCCGTGCCGCGGCGGCGGTCGCGGTCGACCGGGGGTTCGCGAGCCGCCGCAGCGCGAACAGCAGGGCCCGCAGGTGCTCGACGGCGACCCGCTCCGGCCCCACGTCGACGAGGCGCGGGGCGCGGTCCAGCACGACCGCGACCAGGCGCCCCTCGCACCGCCCGTACTCGACGAGCACCCGGCCGTCGAGCGCCGCCCGCAGCTCGGAGGAGGTCGGCGGGGCCGGCACGAGCGTCGGGGCGCTGACCGGCGCCTCGTGGAGCCACTGCTGGTCGCGGGGCTGCGCCGCCGGGCGGGCGAGCTCGGCCGCCCGCACGCCGCTCACCTCGAGGACGGCCTCGGCGGTCGACGCCTCGTCGTCCTGACCCGTGGCGGGGGCCGGCGCGCCGAGGAGCGCGGCGGCGCGCGTCCGCTCCATCCAGTCGAGCACCCGGGCGGGACGGCCGTCGCGCAGCAGCACGCCGAGACCGATCTCGCCCAGCTCGGCGCCGTGCCCGGAGGCGAGCGCCCGCAGCTCCATCGTCGGCAGCGACGACCGGTGGGCCGCGAGGTCGCGCAGCCCCGCCCGGCAGTCCGCGAGCGCCGCCCGGGGGTCGCCGGCCGCCCTCCCCGCGAGCGCGCCCGCGAGCCGCCCGCGGATGCGCGTGAGCACCGAGCCGCGCTGCGACAGCCGCCGGGCGGCACCGAGCTCGCGCGCCGCGACCGGGAGCAGCCCCGCCTGCAGGGCCACCCGGCCGGCGACGAGGTGCGCCTGGACCGCGCTCGGCACGTTCCCCGACCGCTGCAGGCGCGCCGCCGCCCGGCGGGCCGCCTCGACCTCGTCCGCGTCCGCGAACGCGTCGAGCGCGCGCGCCTCGGCCGCCACGAGCAGCGCCCGGTCCCGCCATCCCGTGCGCCGCTGCGCCTCGAACGCGCGCGCGGCCGCCTCCGCGTGCGCCAGCGCGCCGGCCTGGTCCCCGTCGAGCACCCGGACCTGCGCCGCGCGCAGCCGGGCCTCCGCGCCGATGAAGGGCACGCCCGCGCGCTCGCACTCGTCCACCGCCCGGTCGGCCGCCCGGCTGGCCTCGGGCAGCAGCCGCAGGTCCGCGAGCGTGTCGGCGTACTCGGCGTAGTACTCGGCGAGCGGCACGTCGCCCGCCTCGTAGGCACGCTCCGCGCGCTCGAACTCCCGCATGCCGGGCACGAGGCGGCCGGCCTGCACGAGGATCCACGCGCGCGTCTGCAGCACCGGCGCCCAGGCGGCCGGGCCCAGCCGCTCGGCGATCTCGGCGGCCTCGCTCACCAGTCGCAGCCCGGCCGCGTAGGCGCCGCGCTGCGCCACCATGAGGCCCAGGTTGTTGAGCAGCTTGTAGCGGTCCGTCTCCGTCAGCCGGTCCCGGTACGGCAGCAGCTGCCGGTAGCGGGCCTCGGCGCGGTCCCGCCGCCCGGCGTTCGCGTCCGCGGTCGCGCGCTGCAGGCGGATGTGGATCTCGACCGCGAGCCGCTCCGGCGCCGCCACGTCCTGCGCGTGCAGGACGGCCTCCAGCGCCGCGTCCAGGTCGCGCCGCGCGGCGGCGACCCGGCCCGTCTCCTGCCGCACCGCCTGCCGCGCCACGAGCACCTGGGCGACGAGCCCGCCCCACCCGTTGCGCCGGCCCAGGCGCAGCGCGCGCGACAGCAGCCTCTCGGCCTCGGCGTGGTCCCAGCGCGCCCGGTACGACCAGGCGAGCGCGCGCAGCGCCCAGGCCTCCAGCTCGGCGTCGGCGTCGGCCCTCGCCGCCTCGACGAGGGCTGCCGCGCGGGGCGCTCCTGCGCGAGGATCGGCGGCGACGACGTCGAACAGCGAACGCGCACGTATCAGAGCCGCGTGCCGCTGCTCCTGAGAGTCAGACCGGTCCTGCACGGGGCGGTCTGGACGGCTGTGCACGACCACCTGCGGATTCTAGGGCTGGGGACGAGGAGCGAGAGTGAGCACCACCGACGAGGGCGGGCGCCCCGAGGCGCCGTTCGGCGACGACTACCGGGCCCTGCGGCCCGACGACCGGGTCGGCGAGCGGCTGCGGCACTCGGTGCGCCGGCAGGTCGACGAGCTGCGCAACAACCTCACGGACCCGGCCGTGCAGCGTCAGCTCGTGCGCGCGGTGAGCAGCCGGTACCAGGAGCGCCGCAGCCGCACCCTCACGACCCTGCGGGGCCGCGGCGGGCGTGACGTCCTGCTCGTCGGCGGCGAGATCCTCGTCACCGACCGCACGTGGGCCGACCGCGGCGCGCGCCAGTACCTGCAGCGCCGCGGGCTGACGGAGGCGCCGCTCGGCTGCGACGACCTCGAGCACCGCCTCACGCGCCTCGTCACCACCTCCGACCAGGACGTGCAGACGCTCGACGACACGGTCGGCGAGCTGCGCGCCCGGGGCTTCGCCGCGTCGCTCACGCACGTGACCCCCATGTCCCCCGTCATCAAGAACCTCGGCGGCCCCGCGCTCGGCGAGAGCCTCGGGCCGTTCGCCGACTACCCGCGCTTCGGCGACGGCGACGGCGACCCGGTCCGGGTCGCCGTGATCGACACGGGCATCGACGGCCACGAGCGCGGCGACGGCTGGCTCGGCTCGGTCGCCCGGGTCCCCGTCGACGACCCGAGCACGCACGGCAACGACGCGAACGTCGACCTGCTCGACATCCAGCCCCGCGACGGGCTGCTCGACTTCGCGGCCGGGCACGGCACGTTCGTCGCCGGCGTCGTGGCGCAGGTGGCGCCGACCGCGGACGTCGCGGTCTACCGCGCGCTGCGCGGCGGCGGGGCGGGCAGCGAGCTCGAGGTGGCGTGCGCGCTGGTGCGCGCCGTGAAGAACGGCGCCCAGATCGTGAACCTGTCGCTCGGCGGGCAGACCCGGTTCGACCAGCCCTCGCTGGCGCTCGAGGCGGCGCTCGACGAGATCGGCGTGCTGGAGAAGCAGGGCGGCGAGGAGGTGCTCGTCGTGGCGGCGGCCGGCAACTACGGCGACTCGGTCCCCACGTGGCCCGCCGCGTTCCGGCGGGTCGTCGCCGTCGGCGCCCTGACCGCGGACCTGCGGCCCACCACCTGGTCCAGCCGCGGCTTCTGGGTCGACTGCTCGACGGTCGGCGAGGGCGTGCTGTCGACCTTCGTCGAGGGCACCGAGTCGTACGAGTTCACCGCCGAGCCCGACACCTTCGGGCCGGACGCGTTCGCCCACTGGAGCGGGACCTCGTTCGCCGCGCCGCAGGTCGCGGGCGCCGTCGCACGCCTCGCGCGCGAGCGGTCGCTGCCGCCGCGGCAGGCCTACGCGCAGCTCGTCGCCGGCGGCCGGCAGGTCCCGGGCTTCGGACGCGCGCTCGAGATCCTGCCGGGGGTGTGACGTGGCGGCGTCGGCCCGGCGGGGAGCCTGAACGTGCTGGGCATCCTCCGCCGCGCGCGGGATGATGGCATCCACGTCACCGGACGAAAGGATGCAGACGTGGACAACCAGGACGCCTACCGCGACCAGGACGTGACCGCCCTGGTCGCCGGGGCGCTGGGCGGCGACGCGCTCGCCTGGGCGGAGATCGTGCGCCGCCACACGCCCGCCGTCCTGGCACGCGTCCGCCAGTTCCGCCTCTCCCCCGACCAGGCCGAGGACGTGGCGCAGACCGTCTGGCTGAACCTCGTCGAGCACCTGGACCGCCTGCGCGAGCCGCAGGCGCTGCCCGGCTGGGTCGCCACCACGGCGCGCCACGAGTGCATCCGCGTCACGAACGCCGGCCGCCGCACGACCCCCGTCGACCCGCAGGGCGGGCGGCTGGACGGCGCGACGGACGGCGAGCTCGACCAGGACCTGCTGCGCGCCGAGCGGGAGCAGGCGCTGCGTGACGGCCTCGCGGAGCTGCCGGCGCATCAACGCGACCTGCTGCTGCTCCTGTCAGTAGACCCACCGCTGAGCTACACGGAGATCTCCGAGCGGCTCGGCATCCCGGTCGGCTCGATCGGCCCCACCCGAGGCCGCGGGCTGGCGAAGCTGCGGCAGACCGCCGCCATCAAGAACTACGTCGCGGCCACGGCCGCAGGGGGAGGCCACGATGTCCTGGCACTCGGATGACCGACCGACCGAGCACGCTCCTTCCTGGGCCGACGACGACGCGCTGGCCGCGGACCTCGCCGCGGCCGTCGCGGGCGGGCCGCTGCACGACCGCGTCGTCGCGGCGGGCACCCGCGCGTTCGCGGCGCACCGGGCGATGCTCGACGCCCGCGCCGGCCTGGAGCTCGACCTGCTGCTGCTCGAGCTCGTGTACGACTCCCGCGAGGCGGGCGAGCTCGCCGGCGTCCGCGACCGCTCCGGCGGGTCGTCGCGGACCCTCGTCTTCGAGGGCGAGGGCCTCGGGGTGGAGATCGAGGTGGGCGACGGGTCGATCGAGGGGCAGCTGATCCCGCCGCGGCGCGGCTCGGTGACGCTGCGCACGCCCGACGAGGTGGTGTCGACGGTCGAGACGGACGAGGTGGGGTACTTCCGCTTCGACGTCCGCCCGGGCGGGACGCTCCGCCTCGAGTGCACGAGCGCGGACGGCACCTGCGTCACCCAGTGGCTGCCCTTCTGAGGCTCCCACGGCGTATCACGGGGGCGGCGCACCGCTCCTGACCAGCGACACCGGCACCACGGGCCCCGGCCCGCAGCACGACGACCGACCCGCACGACGGCCGCCCCTCGCGGCCACCGACCACCGGCCACGCACCACCGCGGACACCACAGGAGAGCCACGATGCCGCACGCACCGCTCGCTCCGGCCCCGCGCCCCCGCCCCGGCGGCCCGCGGCCGCTCCGCGCCGGCACCCCGGGAGCGACGCGATGAGCGGGCCCACGACGGGGCACCTGCGCGTCGTGCGGCCCGACGGCCCGGGCGCCGTCACACCTCCGGTGCCGCGCGGCCCGCTGTCGGGGCCCGTCGGCGTCGTCGGCGAGCACACGGCCGCGCGGTCGGTCGTCCGCGAGCTGGAGGACCTCACGTCGCGGCTCGAGCTGCGGGGCCCGGCCGCGACGCTGCGGGCCGAGCTGTCCGCGCTGCTCGAGGCGTGGGCCGCCGCGCTGCTGCGCGTGCACCGCAGCCGCGTCGCGCCGGGCGCGCCCGAGGCGCCGGCGCCCTGGGTGCTCGTCGCGGGGCTGCCGTCCTGGATCCCCGAGCTCTCGCCGCGGACCGGCCCGGCGTGGGCCGTCCTCGCGCACCCGGGGACGCGCGCGGCGCTCACGGACGTGCGCCACGCGTGGACCGCCGACCACCTCGTCCACGGGGAGCCGGCGGGCGACGACCTCGTCGTCCACCGCGAGCGCGGCGTGGTCAGCGCGTCGTTCCTCACCTCCCCCGGCGGCCTCGGCGACCCCCGGTGGGACGTCGCGACGGCGCTGGACTGGCTGGCCGTCGCGCTCGGCCCCGTGCTCGACCCGCAGTGGCAGCTCGACCCGGTCGCCGAGCTCCTGACGCACTACCGGCGCCTCGGCGGCCAGGCGGAGCCCGACCGGTCGTGGGCCGTGGTGCGCACCGTCACGACCGCGGTGGAGTGGACCGCCCAGCTCGGGCTGGGGCAGGAGCCGCCCGACGACGAGACGCTCGCGTGGCTCGCGGGGCTGTGGACGCGCCCGCTGGAGCTGCTCGACGGCCGTCTCGCGACGCGGCGCCGCCGCCGCTAGAGCCGTCGTGCGCGCGCCGCACGACCACGACCGTCCGCCGGCGCCTGGGAGGGGAGGCGCCGGCGGACGCACGGGCCCGGTCCGCAGGGGGGACCGGGCCCGTGGCGTGCCCGGGCCGCGTCACGCGGGGACGCCGCAGGCCCGGCCCCCGAGGGGACCGGGCCTGCCGTCGGCAGCGACGAGCCGTCAGGCGGCGTCGTCCTCCTGCGTGAGGTTGCGCGTCTTGTTCTGGTCCAGCGGGATGCCGGGGCCGTTGGTCGTCGAGACGGTCGCCTTGGTGATGTAGCGGCCCTTCGAGGACGACGGCTTCAGACGCAGGATCTCCTCCAGCGCGGCCGCGTAGTTCTCCACCAGCTGCACGTCGGAGAACGACGTCTTGCCGATGATGAAGTGCAGGTTCGCGTGGCGGTCGACCCGGAACTCGATCTTGCCGCCCTTGATGTCGGCGACGGCCTTGGCGACGTCCATCGTGACGGTGCCGGTCTTCGGGTTCGGCATGAGACCGCGCGGGCCGAGGACCTTGCCCAGGCGGCCGACCTTGCCCATGAGGTCCGGCGTCGCGACGGCGGCGTCGAAGTCCGTGTAGCCCTTCGCGACCTTGTCGATCAGCTCGTCGCCGCCGACCTCGTCGGCACCCGCGGCGCGGGCCTGCTCGGCGCGCTCGCCGTTGGCGAAGACGATGACGCGGGCGGTCTTGCCCGTGCCGTTCGGCAGGTTGACCGTGCCGCGGACCATCTGGTCCGCCTTGCGCGGGTCGACCCCGAGGCGGAAGGCCACCTCGACGGTCGCGTCGTACTTGGTCGTCGACGTGGCCTGCGCCAGCCGGACGGCCTCGAGCGGGCTGTAGACCTTGCCCGGCTCGAGCTTCTCGATGGCGGCGCGGTACGCCTTGCTGTGCTTCGGCATCTGCCTGTTCTCCTGTCAGCAGTCGTGGTCGACGGGCCGCACATGGCCCTGCCACTGGGGGTGCGGGGCGCCGCCGGACGCTGGGCCCGGCGGCGGCGCCGAGTGCTTACTCGGCGACCTTGATCCCCATGGAGCGGGCGGTGCCCGCGATGATCTTCTCGGCGGCCTCGAGGTCGTTCGCGTTGAGGTCCTGGAGCTTGGTGGTGGCGATCTCGCGCACCTGCTCGCGGGTCAGCGTCGCGACCTTCACCGTGTGCGGGGTCGGGGAGCCCTTCTCCACACCGGCGGCCTTCTTGATGAGCTCGGCGGCCGGCGGCGTCTTCGTGATGAAGGTGAACGAGCGGTCCTCGTACACCGTGATCTCGACGGGGATGACGTTGCCGCGCTGCGACTCGGTCGCCGCGTTGTACGCCTTGCAGAACTCCATGATGTTGACGCCGTGCTGACCCAGCGCCGGACCGATCGGCGGCGCGGGGGTGGCGGCGCCGGCCTTGATCTGGAGCTTGATCAGGCCGGTGACCTTCTTCTTCGGGGGCATGACGCCTTCCGTTCTGTTCGTGGGCCGACGCCGTGGGCGATGACCCGGTTGCAGGTCCCCGCAGCGCGGGGCTGACCTCGTCCGGCCGGGTGAGCCGTCAGATCTTGGCGACCTGGCTGAACGAGAGCTCGACCGGGGTCTCCCGGCCGAAGATCGAGACGAGCACCTTGAGCTTCTGGGCCTCGGCGTTGATCTCGGAGATCGTCGCGGGCAGGCGCTCGAACGGGCCGTCGGTGACCGTGACCGACTCGCCGACCGAGAAGTCGACCTTGATCTGCGGGGCGGCCTTGGAGGTCGCCGCCGCGGCGGTCGGGGCCTTCGGCTGCAGCGACGGCGCGAGCATCGAGAAGACCTCGTCGAGCGTCAGCGGCACGGGCTGGTGCGTGTGGCCGACGAACCCGGTGACGCCCGGGGTGTGGCGCACGGCGCCCCACGACTCGTCGGTGAGGTCCATGCGGACGAGGACGTAGCCGGGGATCCGGACGCGCTTGACGACCTTGCGCTGCGCGTTCTTGATCTCGACGACCTCCTCCATGGGGACCTCCACCTGGTAGATGAAGTCCTCCATGTTGAGGCTCTGCGTGCGGCTCTCGAGGTTCGCCTTCACGCGGTTCTCGTAGCCGGCGTAGGAGTGGATGACGTACCAGTCGCCGAGCTGCGTGCGCAGCTGGGCCTTGAACGCCTCGACCGGGTCCTCGTCGGGGTCGGGCTCGGCCGCGGCCTCGTCCTGCGGGAGCGCGTCCGCCTCGTCGTCGCCGGGGACGAAGGCCTGCTCGTCCGTCAGGGGGTCCACCTCGTCGTCGCCGGGCACGACGGCCTCGTCGTCCGTGGGCACGGCGGCCTCGTCGTCCGCGGGCGCGTCGGCCTCGTCGGACGGCTCGACGGCGTCGGCGGCGGGCTCGTCGGCGACGGCGTCGGACTCGACGGCCTCGACCGAGGCGAGAGCGTCGGCGAGGTCGGCCTCGACGGGCTCCTGCGACTCCTGCGACACGGGCACAACCTTCTTCCTGCGAGGGGGACGATCACGACCGGCGTCGGTCGACGGGGCCCGGCCGGGGGCCGGGCGGCGGGTCAGCCGCCGAAGATCCAGAACGTCAGCCGGCCGATGCCCAGGTCGAGCACCGTGACGAACGCCATGACGACGGCGACGAAGACCAGGACGACCGTCGTGTACGTGATCAGGTCCGGCCGCGTGGGGTACACGACCTTCTTGAGCTCGGCGACGACCTGGCGGACGAACAGCGCGATGCGTGCGAACAGCCCACGGCGCTTGCCGGCGTCCTGCTTGCTCGCGTGCGGCCGGGGAGCCGACTCGGCGCCCGACGCCGCGGCCGGTGCGGTTTCGCTCACGTCTGGCCCCTACGTCTCGTCGTGCCGCCGGGTCGATCCCGACGGACGGACGCCCCGACGCGTCGCGCCGGACCGTCCGGCGGTCCTGCTCGTGACCGGCCGGAGCCGGACCACGTGCGCAGGGCAGACAGGACTCGAACCTGCAACCTGCGGTTTTGGAGACCGCTGCGCTACCAATTGCGCCACTGCCCTACGGCGGCCGGTCCGCTGCCACGACACCGCGCGCCCGTCCGCGAGCCGTCCAGAGACTGGGGGCCGCGGTCGCCGGGTGACCCACCCGGGCACGCCGCATCATGGCGGAGGTCAACCGCCGGTGGACCACTGTACGCGACGCCACGCGGTGGGTCGAACCGCCCGGTCCGGTGCGTGAGAAGCGGCCCGAAAGCCCACGGCCCGCCGGGGCGCGCTCTGCCAGTATGGACGCCGTGAGCGCGCAGCCGTCCTCCCCCGCCCGAGTGTCCGCCCGCCTGGCCGCGATCGCCGAGTCGGCGACGCTCGCGGTCGACGCGAAGGCCAAGGCCCTCAAGGCCGCGGGCCGGCCGGTCATCGGGTTCGGCGCCGGCGAGCCGGACTTCCCCACGCCGGGCTACATCGTCGACGCGGCCGTGGCCGCCGCCCGGGAGCCCGCCAACCACCGGTACACGCCGGCCGCGGGCCTGCCCGCGCTGCGCGAGGCGATCGCCGCGAAGACCCTGCGCGACTCGGGGTACGAGGTGTCCCCGGGCCAGGTGCTCGTCACCAACGGCGGCAAGCAGGCGGTGTTCCAGGCCTTCGCGGCGCTGCTCGACCCGGGCGACGAGGCCCTGCTGCCGGCGCCCTACTGGACGACCTACCCCGAGGCGATCCGGCTGGCGGGCGGCGTGCCGGTCGAGGTGTTCGCCGGCGCGGACCAGGGCTACCTCGTCACGGTCGAGCAGCTCGAGGCCGCGCGCACGCCGCGCACGAAGGTGCTGCTGTTCTGCTCGCCGTCGAACCCGACCGGCGCCGTGTACTCGCCCGAGCAGACCGCGGCGATCGGGCGCTGGGCGGCGGAGCACGGCATCTGGGTGGTCACCGACGAGATCTACGAGCACCTGACCTACGACGACGCGGTGTTCACGCCGATCGTTCGCGCGGTGCCCGAGCTCGCGGACACGACGGTCGTGCTCAACGGCGTGGCGAAGACCTACGCGATGACGGGCTGGCGGGTCGGCTGGATGATCGGCCCGTCCGACGTCATCAAGGCGGCGACGAACTTCCAGAGCCACCTGACCTCCAACGTCGCGAACGTCTCGCAGCGCGCCGCGATCGCCGCGCTCACCGGTGACCTGTCCGCGGTCGCGGAGATGCGCGCGGCGTTCGACCGCCGCCGCCGCACGATGGTCGACATGCTCGCGGCGATCGACGGCGTGCGGATCCCGGTGCCGCAGGGGGCGTTCTACGCGTACCCGTCCGTCGAGGGCGTCCTTGGGCGGACGATCCGCGGGGTCACGCCCACGACGTCGGCGGAGCTCGCGGCCCTGATCCTCGACGCGGTCGAGGTGGCGGTCGTGCCGGGCGAGGCCTTCGGCCCGAGCGGCTTCCTGCGCCTGTCGTACGCGCTGGGCGACGACGACCTCGTCGAGGGCGTGGGCCGGGTGCAGGCGCTGCTCGCCGAGGCGCGCTGAGCCCAGCGGGCACGGCGCCGGGGCGCCGGGCGGCCCGGTCCACCGGTCCGTGCGGACCGGCCCGTGTCCACCGATCGGTGGACACGGGAGACCACCGGGGGTCCGTCGCGGGGCGGGCCGGGCCGGCGGCAGGCTGGTCCGCATGGAGACGACACCCGTCCACGTCCGGGGCCTGCGCAAGCGCTACGGCGACAAGCAGGCCGTCGACGGCCTGGACCTGACGGTCTCGCAGGGGGAGATCGTCGCGGTCCTCGGGCCGAACGGCGCCGGGAAGACCACCACGGTGGAGATCCTTGAGGGGTTCCGCGAGCGGGACGCCGGTGAGGTCCGCGTGCTGGGCGAGGACCCCGGCTCGGGCGGGCGGCTGTGGCGCTCGCGCTTCGGCGTCGTGCTCCAGAGCGGTCAGGACCTCGCCGAGGCGACGGTCGGCGAGCTGGTGCGGCACTTCGCGCTGTTCTACCCCTCGCCCCGCGACCCGGAGCAGGTCATCGACGCGGTCGGGCTGCGGGAGAAGGAGCGCACCCGGGCCCGGCAGCTGTCCGGCGGGCAGCGGCGCCGCCTGGACGTGGCCCTCGGCATCGTCGGGCGACCCGAGCTCGTCTTCCTCGACGAGCCCACCACGGGCTTCGACCCGCAGGCGCGACGGTCGTTCTGGGACCTCGTCTCCGGCCTCCGGGCCGAGGGCACGACGATCCTGCTGACGACGCACTACCTCGACGAGGCCGAGGCCCTGGCCGACCGGGTGGTCGTCGTCGCGGACGGGCGGGTCGTCGCCGAGGGGACGCCCGGCGAGCTCGGCGGCCGCACGGCGCGCCGCGCCGTGGTGCGGTGGACGGAGGACGGCGCGCCGCGCGAGCTGCGCACCGACACCCCGACCGCCGTCGTCGCCGGGCTCGCCCAGCGCCTGGGCGAGGTCCCGGGGCTGCAGGTGCTGCGGCCGACGCTGGAGGATGTCTACCTCGCCCTCGTCTCCGAGGCCTCGCCCGGCGCGGCCACCGCGCCCGCCGGCACCGACCCGCAGCCCGAGGAGGCCCTGCGATGACCGCCGTGACCGCCGCCCGCCCGGCCGCGCTCCCGGGCGCCCTGCGCCTCGGCGTCGCCCGCACGCGCTACGAGCTGCGCTCGTACTTCCGCGAGCGCGACGCCGTCGTCTTCATCTTCGCCTACCCCGTCATCATGCTGGCGATCTTCGCGACCGTCTTCGGCCGGGACGGCGACCAGATCGGCGAGGGGCCCGACGCCATCGGGTTCGCCCAGTACTTCCTGCCCGGCATGGTGGCCACCGGGGTCATGCTCTCGAGCTTCCAGAGCCTGGCGATCTCCATCGCGGTCGAGCGGGACGAGGGTGCGCTCAAGCGGCTGCGCGCGACGCCGCTGCCCCCGTCGGCGTACTTCCTCGGGAAGGTCGGGCAGGTGCTCGTGGGCTGCCTGCTGCAGGTCGCGCTGCTCCTCGCGGTCGCCGCGCTGGTGTTCGACGTCCCGATGCCCACGACGGCGCAGGCGTGGACGACGTTCGCGTGGGTGTTCGGCCTCGGGGCCGCCGCCGGCGCCGTGTGCGGCGTCGCGTTCTCGTCCGTGCCCCGCTCCGGGCGGTCCGCGAGCGCGGTGGTGACGCCCGTGGTGCTGGTGCTCCAGTTCATCTCGGGGGTGTTCTTCCGGTTCGACCAGCTGCCCTCGTGGATGCAGTCGGTCGCGAGCCTGTTCCCGCTCAAGTGGATGGCCCAGGGCATGCGCTCGGTCTTCCTGCCCGACGAGGCGCTGCAGATCGAGGTGTCCGGGTCGTGGCAGCACGGTGCGACGGCCGCCGTCCTGCTGGCCTGGCTCGTCGTGGGGCTCGTCGTCGGGGTGCGCACCTTCCGGTGGCGGCGCCGGGACGACGGGTGACGCGTGGCGCCGCCTCCTCGGGGGCGTCCGCAGGTGGCAGGCTCGGGGCCATGGAGGCGCAGGACCGGGTGGACTTCTGGCGGCGGTCGATCCGCGGCTGGGACATCGGCTTCGGCGTCATCGCGGGCATCGTCGCGCTGACGTTCGCGACGACCGCGCCGTGGCCCGGCCCCGCACTCGTGAGCCTGGGCTCGGTGGCCGCGATCGCCGTCGGGTACGTGACGCTCGGCCGACCCGGCGCGCAGAGCGGCACGCGCACCCTGACGACGGCGTACCTCGTCGTGCTCGTCGTCGCCACGACCGCCGCGACGCTCGCCGTGCCCTCGGGCGCCTACCTGCTGTTCGTGTCGTACTCGCACATCTGGTTCTTCACGCGGTCGCGGACCGAGGGCGTGCTGTGGACCGCGCTGCTGACCGCCGGCATGGCCCTCGCCACCTACGCGACGCTCGAGCAGCGCGGCGGGGACCCCGTCGACGCGGCCGTCCAGCTGGCCGCCGGCCTGGTCTTCTCGGTCGGGCTCGGGCTGTGGGTGACGTCGGTCGCGGAGCGCAGCGAGGAGCGCGCCCAGCTGCTCGACCGGCTGCGGGCGGCCCAGGACGAGCTCGCGCGCAGCCACCACGACGCCGGCGTGCTCGCCGAGCGGGCCCGGCTGGCGCAGGAGATCCACGACACGCTCGCCCAGGGCTTCACCAGCGTCGTCATGCTCAGCCAGGCGGCGTCCGCCGAGCTCGAGCGCGGCCGCGCCGCCGAGGCCGCCGCCCGGCTCGGGACGATCGAGCAGGTCGCGCGCGACAACCTCGCGGAGGCGCGCGCGCTCGTCGCCGCGTTCGCTCCCCCGCCGCTCGCGGACGCGGACGTGCGCCAGGCCCTCGACCGCCTCGCCCAGGGGTTCGCCCGCGAGACCGGGCTCGCGATCGACGTGCGCCTCGACGAGGGCCTCGCGCTGCCGGCCGAGACGTCCGTCGTCGTGCTGCGCGCGGCGCAGGAGGCGCTCGCCAACGTGCGCCGGCACGCGCACGCGAGCCGGGTCGTGCTGGCGCTGACGCGACGGGACGGCGCGGTCGAGCTCGCGGTCGACGACGACGGCACCGGGATCCCCGACGGCACGCCGGAGGGCTTCGGGCTGCGCGGGATGCGCGAGCGGGCGGACACCGCCGGCGGCACGCTCCTCGTGGCCGCGGCCGCGCCGG
>NZ_HE978588.1:1649184-1651755 GCF_000312005.1 Cellulomonas massiliensis JC225 | reverse complement strand
CGCGGGCGGGCCGGCGCGCGGGACGCGCGTGCGCCTGCGGCTGCCCCTGCCGGGTGGTGCCGCGTGAGCGTGATCCGCGTGCTGGTCGTCGACGACCACCCCGTCGTGCGGTCGGGCCTCATCGGCATGCTCGCCCTCGAGCCCGACCTGGAGGTCGTCGGCGAGGCCGGCGACGGCGCGCAGGCGGTCGCGCTCGCGGCCGAGCTGCGGCCCGACCTCGTCCTCATGGACCTGCGCATGCCCGTGCTGGACGGCGCCGAGGCCACGGCGCGACTCGTCCCGCAGGGCGTGCCGGTGCTCATCCTCACGACCTACGAGACGGACACCGACATCCTGCGCGCCGTGGAGGCCGGCGCGACGGGCTACCTGCTCAAGGACACGCCCCGCGAGCAGCTCGTCGCCGGGGTGCGCGCCGCGGCGCGCGGCGAGTCGGCCCTGTCCCCCTCGGTCGCGCGACGTCTCGTGCAGCAGCTGCGCAGCGGCGACGCCGAGCGGCTGACGTCGCGCGAGCGCGAGGTGCTCGCGGGCGTCGCGCGCGGGCTCTCGAACGCGGCGATCGGCCGCGAGCTGTTCATCACCGAGGCGACGGTCAAGACGCACCTGCTGCGGGCGTTCGGCAAGCTCGGCGTGGACGACCGGACCCGCGCGGTCACCGTGGCGATCGAGCGGGGGATCCTGCCGGGCGGCTGACCGCGAGCGACGGTCAGGGGGTGCAGGGCACCAGGTCGGTGACGCCCGTCGCCGCGTCGTACGACAGGACCGCCCCGCCGCGCGCCTCCAGGTCGACGCACCAGTCCGCGGCGTCGCCCCGCGCCGGGTGGTACCCGACCCTGGCGACCTCGTCGGGCGCCGGGCCCAGCTCCGAACGGCCCGTCGAGGTGGTGAGGACGTACCCGCCGTCCTGGATCGTCAGCGCGTTCGGGGTCAGCGCGTCGCCCCGCCGGACCGCGTCGTCGACGCCCGCGACGAGCAGGTACAGCTCGTCGTACGCGTCGGCGAGGTCCAGCCCGGACGAGGCGTCCCAGCCGCCGGACGAGGCCGTGCCGCCGCCGTCGGACGACCCGCCCGGCACGTCGGAGGACGCGCCGTCGTCCCCGGACGACCCGCCGGGGTCGGCGGGGAACATGACCTCGCCGTCGCCGTCGACGACCCCCTCCTCGGAGACCGTCCAGTCGTCCGGGAAGCCGTCGCCGTCCGCGTCCGGCTGGCCGCCCAGGCCTCCGAGCGGCGAGCCGAGCAGGCCGCTGCCGAGCGTCCCCGTCAGCCAGTCGTCGTCGTCGAGCTTCCCCTCGTCCTGGAGCCGCAGGACGTCGGCCGCCACCGTGGCCCACGCGTCGGCGAGCGTCGCGAGCGCCGACACCCGCCACGCGCCGTGCTCGCGCACCGCGACGACCCCGAGCTGGTCCAGGCTCAGCTCGACCCCGGGCGCCAGGTCGGCGAGGCACCACCGGCCGGCGTCGTCGCCGCCGTCGCCCAGCGTGGTGACGCACGTGCCGTCGAGCCGGGTCCGCTCCCCGTCCGCCGTGAGGACGAGCGCGTCGGGGTGCAGCCGCACCCGGTCGGCGTCCAGCTCGGTCGTGGTCAGGCCGCCGCCGTCCACCGTGAGCGTCGAGCCGCCCGAGCCCTCCAGCCACGGCTGGAGGTACACGGCGGCGAGGCGACGCTCGGCCGTCGGCAGCACGTCGGCCAGCTCCGTCAGGTCGCCGGCCGCGGCGGACGGCAGCGCGGCCAGGAGCGCGTCCCCGGCCTCGGCGGCGGACCCCCGCCGGGGCGCGTCGCCGGGCATCGCGCCCCGCTCGCGCCCGTCGGCCACCAGCGCGTACTCGCCCACGGTCATCATCGGGCTGACGTACCACCGCCGCCCCTCCCGGACGGCCATGAGGAACGCCCCCTGCTCGGCGTCGGCGGAGTCGCGCCAGACGAGGTCGGCGGCGTCCACCGTCCACGGGAGCTGCGCGTCGAGCTCCTCCACCATGCCGTCGCGCTCCTCGGCGAGCACGTCCGCCCACCTGCTGGCCGGCTCGGTCCGGTACAGCTCCAGCACGGCGTCGACGATCTTCTCCGGGTCGCCGTCGATCGTGAGCGTCCCGGCGGTGACCTCGACCTTCGCCAGCCCGTCGTCCACCTCCTGCGAGCTGACCCGCAGCCCCTCGAGGTCGACGTCCAGCTCGTCGAGGAGCGGTGCGAGGTCGAGGTCGGGCGTCCGGGCCTCCTGGACCTGCGCGAACGACTCGGCGACCCCGCTCAGCAGCGACACCTCCGACGGCGCCAGGACGCCGTAGGCCTTCAGCAGGTCCTTCGCCGCGGCGCCCTCGAGCAGCCGCGTGACGGCGGCCTCGGGCGTCGCTGCCCCGCCGAGCTTGCTGAGCACGAGCGACCAGGCCGCGACGCCGCCGGCGCCGAGGACGACGACGAGCGCCGCGGCGCCGAGGAGCAGGCCACGACGACGGCGGCGCCCGGGGGTCGCCGTGTACGGCTCGACGGTCGCGGTCTCGGCCCCCCACCCGGTCCGTGCGTCGAGGACCGCCGGCGCGGCGGTGGCGGCACCGGGCTGCCACGCCTGACCCTGCT
>NZ_HE978588.1:1634559-1648320 GCF_000312005.1 Cellulomonas massiliensis JC225 | reverse complement strand
CGTCGACCGCCGCGACGACCGCCGGGTCGCCCAGCGCCCGGAGCCACGCCAGCAGCTCGGGGTAGGCCGCGGGGTGCCGCGCCACGTGCACCCGCAGGTCGGGGCGCTCGGTCGCCACGACGGCGAGCTGCGCGGGCGTCGTCGCGGGGTTCGTGACGAGAGCGGCGAACAGGTCGGACGACACGGTGCCCCCTGGGCGGACGGTGTGCGGCGCGGACGCGCCCGGCGCCTGGGCATCGGCACGCGCGGGCGTCGTCGCCAGCGTCCGGGCGGCGCGTCCTCCCTGGGTGCCGCCGGTTCACCCTCCCGGACCAGCGCTCCGCCCCCCGGCTGGCAGACTGACCCGGTGCGCGACCTGGCCCGGCTCCCCAAGGCGCACCTGCACCTGCACTTCACCGGGTCCATGCGGCCGGAGACGCTCGCGGAGATGGCGGCCGAGCGCCGGGTCCGGCTGCCGGACGCGCTGCTCGAGGCGGACCCGCTCCGGTTCCGCTCCGACGAGCGCGGCTGGTTCCGGTTCCAGCGTCTCTACGACGCGGCGCGTGCGTGCGTGCGCACCGAGGCGGACATGCGCCGCATCGTCGCGGAGGCCGCCGAGGACGACGCCCGCGAGGGCTCCGGACGGCTCGAGCTGCAGGTGGACCCGACGTCCTACGCGCCGTTCGTCGGGGGCATCACGCCCGCCGTGGAGATCGTCATGGACGAGGCGCGCGCCGCGAGCGCCCGCACGGGCGTGGACGTCGGTCTCGTCGTCGCCGCGTCCCGGATGCGGCACCCGCTCGAGGCCCGCACGCTCGCGCGGCTCGCCGCACGCCACGCGGGGGACGGCCCCGGCGAGGTGGTCGGCTTCGGACTCTCCAACGACGAGCGGCGCGGGGACACGAGCGCGTTCGCCCCGGCGTTCGCGATCGCGCGGCGTGCCGGGCTCGCGTCCGTGCCGCACGGTGGCGAGCTGCTCGGCCCCGCGCACGTCGAGGACGTGCTCGAGCACCTGCACCCCGACCGGCTCGGCCACGGCGTCCGCAGCGCCGAGGACCCGCGGGTGCTGGAGCGCGTGGTGGACGAGGGCGTCGCGCTGGAGGTGTGCCCGGCGTCGAACGTGTCGCTGGGCGTCTTCGCGCAGGCGCAGGACGTCCCGCTGCGCACGCTCGTCGACGCCGGTGCCGCCGTGGCGCTCGGCGCCGACGACCCGCTGCTGTTCCGCTCGCGCCTCGTCGCCCAGTACGAGGCCGCGCGCGCGCTCGGCTTCGACGACGCGGGGCTCGCCGACCTCGCTCGGGCCTCGGTCCGCGCGAGCCGCGCGTCCGACGCGGTGAAGGCACGGCTGCTCACCGGGATCGACGGCTGGCTGGCCGCCGAGCCGGCCGACGCGGCGGCGCGGCGGGCCTGAGTCCCGAGCGGCGTCAGACGAGCCAGGGGCCCTCGACCGCCGGGCGCGCGCCCGGCTCCTCGTCGTGCGCGGTGCGGCGCTCCCGCCAGTAGAGGACCCCGTCGGCGCGGCGGCCGACGAGGCCCGCCTCCACCAGGTCCCGGCGCAGCCGCAGCGGGTCGTCGGCGAGCGCCGCCACCCGCTCGGTGACCTCCGGCTCCGAGGCCTCCTCGCCCGGGCCGAGCACGCGCGCCGCCAGGTGCGCGAGGACGAGGTCGCGGTCGGCCTGCCGCCGCGGCATCACCCGCAGCCGCCCGCCGACGAGGAAGCGCTCCGCGTCGCAGGGCAGGGCCTCGCTCGTCGCTGCCGCCTCGTGCACGCGGCCATGCTGCCGTCCGCTCCCGTGGCGTGCCACCCCGGACCGGCGCCGTCCCTGCGGGTCCGACGTACCTCACACGTCCGCGCCCGGGGACCGCGCCGAGGGTGCGGCAGGATTGAGCCATGACTGCTGCCACCCCAGCCGGCGACGACGCCCGCTACCGGATCGAGCACGACACGATGGGCGAGGTCCGGGTGCCGGTCGACGCCCTGTACCGCGCGCAGACGCAGCGCGCGGTCGAGAACTTCCCGATCTCCGGGCACGGCCTCGAGCGGGCGCACATCGAGGCCCTCGCGCGGGTGAAGAAGGCCGCGGCTCGGGCGAACGCCGAGCTCGGCGTGCTCCCGGCGGACGTCGCCGACGCGATCGTCGCCGCCGCGGACGAGGTCGCCGGAGGCGCCTACGACGCCCACTTCCCCGTCGACGTCTACCAGACGGGCTCCGGCACGAGCTCGAACATGAACACCAACGAGGTGCTCGCGACGCTCGCGACGCGCCGCCTCGGCCGTGACGTCCACCCGAACGACCACGTGAACGCGTCGCAGTCGTCGAACGACGTGTTCCCCACCTCCGTGCACGTCGCCGCGACGGCGGGCGTCGTGCGCGACCTCGTCCCGGCGCTCGAGCACCTGGCCGCCGCGCTCGAGGAGAAGGCCACCGCCTGGGCGGGCGTCGTGAAGTCCGGCCGGACGCACCTCATGGACGCGACGCCCGTGACGCTCGGGCAGGAGCTCGGCGGGTACGCCGCCGCGGTCCGGTACGGCGTCGAGCGCGTGCAGGCGGCCCTCCCCCGCGCCGCGGAGGTCCCGCTCGGCGGGACGGCGGTCGGCACCGGCATCAACACGCCCGCCGGGTTCCCGCAGCGGGTCATCGAGCTGCTGCGGGAGGACACCGGGCTCCCGCTCACCGAGGCCCGGGACCACTTCGAGGCGCAGGGCGCGCGCGACGGCCTCGTCGAGCTCTCCGGTGCCCTGCGGACCATCGCCGTCAGCCTCACGAAGATCTGCAACGACTTGCGCTGGATGGGCTCGGGCCCGAACACCGGCCTCGCGGAGATCGCGATCCCCGACCTGCAGCCCGGCTCGTCGATCATGCCGGGCAAGGTGAACCCGGTCATCCCGGAGGCGGTGCTCATGGTCGGCGCGCGGGTGGTCGGGAACGACGCCACGGTCGCGTGGGCCGGCGCGTCGGGCTCCTTCGAGCTCAACGTGCAGATCCCGGTCATCGCGAACGCGGTGCTGGAGTCGATCCGGCTGCTCGCCAACGCGTCGCGCGTGCTGGCCGACAAGACGGTGCGCGGCCTGGTCGCGAACGAGGAGCGTGCCCGCGCGTACGCCGAGTCCTCGCCGTCGATCGTCACGCCGCTCAACCGCGTCATCGGCTACGAGTCGGCCGCGAAGATCGCCAAGCACGCGGTGAAGCACGGCCTGACCATCCGGCAGGCGGTGGTGGACCTCGGCTTCGTCGAGCGCGGCGAGGTCACCGAGGAGCAGCTCGACGGCGCGCTGGACGTGCTGAGCATGACTCGTCCGCCGCAGGGCTGAGCCGACGACGACGGGCCCGGTCCCTCCCTGCGGAGGGGCCGGGCCCGGTCGTCGTCCGGGCGCTGCCGGCTGCGGTCCGTCGTGCGTCAGGCGACGGCGTCCACCGGGGCCGGCGCGGGCGGCGCCTCGTGGTGCACCGGTCGCACGCCCTTCATCGCCAGGGCCGACAGCAGGCCGAGGACGAGCACCGCGACCGTGAGGGTCATGGTCTGGCCCACGGCCGCCGAGAGCCCGGTGTGCACCGCGTCGAGCGCGGTCCGGCCGATCTGGTCGGCGAGGCTCGCCGGCACGCCGTCCGGCAGCGGGAACGATCCCTGGGCCCCGCCCGCGAGCGCCTCCTGGTCCACGTGCGCGAACGCGTCGACGAACGGCTGGCGCGCCTGCTCCGGCAGCTGCTGCGCGGCGGTCCGCGCGGCGGCGGGGATCTCCACCGCGAGCCGCGACGTGAACAGCGCGACGATCGCCGCGGAGCCCACGACGCCGCCGATCTGCCGGTTGGTGTTGAACGCGCCCGCACCTGCCCCGGCGTTGCGGTAGTCCAGGCCGGAGGTCGCGACGTTCGCCAGCGGGGAGAACAGGCAGCCGGTGCCGATGCCGAAGAAGCACATCGTCACGACGAGCTTCCACACCTGCACGTCGGGTGCCACGAGCACCGACAGCGCCCACACGACGCCCACGAGCACCGCGAAGCCGGTCGCCACGATCCACTTGGCCGGCACCCGGTCGGACAGGCGGCCGGCGAACGGCGCGACCACCCCGGACAGCAGGGACCCGCCCAGGCCGACGAGGGCCGAGTGCAGCGGCGTCATGCCGAGGGCGACCTGCAGGAAGATCGTGAACGGGAAGAAGATCCCGGTCATCGCGAAGGTCACCGCGAAGCCCGCGACGTTGGCGAGGGAGAAGTTCCGCACGCTGAACAGGCGCAGCGGCATGAGCGCGTCGTCCCCGCGGTGGTGCTGCCACAGGCCGAACAGCACGAGGATCACGACGCCGGCGCCGATGACGCCCCACACGGTGATCGGCCCACGGATGGTGCCCCAGTCGTACGTCGACCCCTCCTGCAGCCCGAAGACGAACAGGAACATGCCGACGACGGAGAGCACCACGCCGATGCCGTCGAACGTGCGGTGGGCGGTGGGCAGCGAGGGCAGGTTGCGCAGCGCGAAGACGAGCGCGACGACGCCGACCGGCACGTTGACCCAGAAGATCCACTCCCAGCCGATCGGCACGAGCAGGCCCCCGAGCACGGGGCCGGTGATCGTCGCGACCCCCGCGACGGCCCCCCAGACGCCCATCGCCGCCCCGCGCTTCTGCGGCGGGAACACCCGGGTGATCATCGACATGGTCTGCGGGGTCATGAGGGCGCCGCCGACGCCCTGGACCGCGCGGGCGACGATGAGCATCTCGACCGAGCCGGACACGCCGCACCACAGCGACGCGAGCGTGAACAGGACGAGCCCGCCGATGAAGACGGGGCGCGGGCCGAACGTGTCGCCGAGCCGGCCCGTCACGAGCAGCAGGACGGCGAACGTGAGCAGGTAGGCGCTGTTGACCCAGCCGACGGCCGTGACGTCGGCGTCGAGGTCCTTCATCAGCGTGGGGACGGCGACGTTCACGATCGTGGTGTCGAGCATGATCATGAAGAAGCCGAGGCACAGCGGCGGCAGCACGCTCCACGGGCTGCGCCCGTGCAGGTCGACCACCGCGCGGGGCGGGGCGGGTGTGGTCACGGGTCAGTCCTCGTCTCGGTGCTGGAGGTACCGGATGGCGGTGGGGTCGCCCTGGGCCGCACGGGCGGCGGCGCGGGCGGCGACGGCGTCGACGGGGAACGGCTGTCCCCAGTCGAGCGCGCCGGCGACGAGGTCGGCGATCGTGGCGTCGAGCCACGCGACCTCGGCGGTCTGGAGAGCGATCTCGTGCTCGACGTCCAGCATGTACCGGCGGGGGATGCCGTTCTCGCGGGCGCCCTCGTAGCGCGCCCGCAGCAGCGTGCAGGCGTCGTCGAGGCGGTTGCGGCGGCGCCGCAGCTCGTGCACGACGTCGTCGAGCGGCAGGTCGGCGGCCTCGGCGAGGCCGACCGGGAACAGCGGGTACACCTGGTGCTCGTCCCCGAGCAGGCTGCGCAGGCGCCGCTCGAACGCGCTCGAGCCGGCGTCGGTGATCTCGTACGTGGTGCGCTCGGGCCGGCGGCCCTCGCGGTCGGTGCCGACGGCCCGGACGTACCCCTCGCGCTCGAGCTTCTCGACGCCGTGGTACACCGCGCCGGGGTTCACGCGCACGAGCCGGTCGTCTCCCCGGGCGACGAGCGCCTGGTACAGCTGGTACGGGTGCCGCGGCCCCTCCTGCAGCAGCGCGAGCAGCAGCACGGCGACCGCGGACAGCTCCTGAGGCACGACGACATCCTTCCGACGGGCACCGACAACGCTCCGGTTCGACTATTCCAAACGGAATAATGAACCCGGGGTGTCGACGCCGTCAAGACGGTGCGCCGAGGGCGCCACCCCTCGCGGGATGACGCCCTCGGCGGTCAGGCGGTGCGGGCCGGGGCCCGGCCGGCTCAGCGGATGACGGTGATCACGTCCTTCGCGATCGGGGTCGTCCGCAGGATCGGCGTGGTGAGCGTCGCGGTCAGCGTGTGCGTGCCCTTCTTCAGGCCCTTGGCCTTGTAGGTGAAGGACACGGACCCGCCCGCCGTCGGACCCTCGGTCGTGATCGCGTACTCCGTGTCGGACGCCACCGACGCGACGTTCACGCCGCTGGTGCCGTCACGGTTCTCCGCGCCGACCGACAGCGGCTGGCCGTTCGGCCCGCCGAGCGTGCCGTAGGAGAACCACTGGCCCTCGGTGTCACCCGTCTGGATCCACACCTGGAAGGTGTTCGCCGCGGTGCTGCCGTACGCGCGGACCGCGGCGTAGTCCACGACCAGCCAGGTGTCGACGCCGTCGGTCAGCGTGCCGACCCGGATCTCGCCGCCACCCGAGGACGGGTCGAGGCTCAGGTCCGTCCAGTACGGCGCGAGCACGTTGTTCGGGCGGGCGGTGCTCGGGAACGTCTGCGGGTTGCAGCAGTCGTTGTCGTCCGCCGTGCCACCGCCGACGACGACGTACCCGTTCGAGTCCACCCCCACCGAGGTGTAGGTCTCGTCGCCGTACTTGAACGCCGGGACCGTGAAGTTCTGGATCGTCTCGTCACCGAACCCCGTCGCCGGGGCGATGCCGAACGCCGACAGCGGCAGGTAGCCGCCGGCCGGGGACTCGCCCGGGACGATCGACGTCACGGTCGGCGCGACGGCCGGCGAGAGCGTCCCCGTCCACACGGCACCCGTGCCCGAGCGCCGCGCGGGCGCCGAGACCTGGGTGACGGGCAGCTTGTCCGTCGAGGTGACCCGGACGGTCGCCGGCGCCGCGACGGCGGCGAAGTTCGTCGCCGTGACGGTGCAGGTGGTCAGGCCGTCCCGGGTGATCTCGGTGGGCGTGCAGGACTGGTCGAGCGTGACCTCGGCCGCACCCGTCTTCACCGCCACCGGGAGCACCGCGTTCGACGAGCCGGACGTCCTGAGGGTGATCTGGCCGGTGTGCCAGCCCTCGGTCGTCGCGGTGCCGTCGAGCAGGATGGTCAGCTTCTGCGCCTTGCCGGGCTTCAGCGTGAACCGCTGCGGCGTGACCGTGATCCTCAGCCCGTCCGCGGCCGTCGTCCGGACCGTGAAGGACTGCGTCCGCCCCGTGACGTTCCTGGCGACGCGGGTGGTCGTGACCGCACCGGGCAGCGGGTTCACCTGCACGCTGGGCAGGTTGAGGTCCACGCGGTGCAGCGGGTCGGTCGCGCTCGCGACGTAGTCCGCGGCCTTGACGTCGAACGTCACCGACGGCTTGACCGCGCGGTCGGCGCGGATCGAGCCGGCGCCACGGTCGAAGACCCCGGCCACCGAGCCGTCGACGTTCGTGACGTCCTGGACCGACGACGTCATGAGCGCCGACTTGACCTGCCCCGGCGTCCACGACGGGTGCGCCGCCCGGACGAGCGCCGAGACGCCGGCCGCGTGCGGGCTGGACATCGAGGTGCCGGCGATCGCCTGGTAGAGCTGCCCGGGAGGACCGGACGCGAGCGCGACCGGCGTGGGCGTGTTGCCCGCGAGCACCTGCACGCCGACGGACGTGACGTCCGGCTTGAGGAACTCCCCGAGCGGGCCGCGCGAGCTGAAGCCCGCCATGACGTCGCCCTGCGCCGCCCGCACCTGGCCCTCGGTCCACGTGGCGGTGACGCCCGTGTGCGAGCCGAGGAACGCGAGCAGCTCGTCGTTCGGGCCCTCGAGGTGCACGGTCGGCAGGAAGTGGTTGTCGGTCTCGACGTCCGACGCGGTCGGGTTGTAGAGGATCATGCCGATCGCGCCGCCCTGCAGGGCGTTGTAGCCCTTCTCGACGCGGGCGTTGCCGCCGCGCTTGCACGCGACGACCTTGCCCTCGACCGAGCCCGCCGGGAACGGCGTCGAGCACAGGTCGGTGCCGGTGTAGCCCGCCACGGACTGCGCGAGGACGACCGGCCCGTCGGTGACGCCGTCGGTGACCGTCACGCCCTCCTTGGTGAACGTGTCGCCGTTGTCGGCCGTGAGCTTCAGGTCCGTACCGAACTCCCGGTTCGACGTCGAGGCGCCGACGGTGGTGACCCACGGGCTGGCGTGGTTCGCCGTGCTGGCGCCGGGCCCGTCGTTGCCGGCGGAGGCGTTGACGCTGATGCCCGCGTCGTACGCGTCGAGGAACGCGAGCTCGACCGGGTCGGTGTACGCCGAGTTGCCGCCGCTGATGGAGAAGTTGATGACGTCGACGCCGTCGAGGATCGCCTGCTGGACCGCGGCGACCGAGTCGGAGCTGTAGCAGCCGGACTCGGAGCAGACCCGGTAGGCGATGACCGACGCGCCCGGTGCGACGCCCGCGACGGGGCCGCGGTCGACGCCGAGGAGCTCGGCCGTCTTCGTGTACGTGCCGGCGGCGGTCGTCGCGGTGTGCGTGCCGTGGCCGTCGGAGTCGCGCGCGGAGCACTCGTCCGTCGCCAGGTCGCAGTACTCGTCCTCGCCGACGACGCCCTGGGCGAGCGCCGTGTCGAGGAACGCGTGCGCGCCGATGAGCTTGTTCGTGCAGTCGAAGGCCGGGCCCAGCTCGGGGTCGGTGCCGTCGCCGAACTCGCAGGCCCACGGGCCGCCCTCGGGCGTCTCGAGGCCGAGGTCCTTCATCATCGGGTGCTCGGGCCAGATGCCGGAGTCGAGCACGCCGACCACGACGCCCTCGCCCGCGTGGTCGCGGCCGCCGAGCTGCTTCCACACCTTCTCGGCCCCGACGAACTTCGTCGTGCCGTTCTGCAGCCCGGTGCTCGAGGACGCGGCGGCCAGGCCCGTCGTCGCGACCTGCAGCTGCTCGACGCTGTCCTGCTGGACGGCGGCGACGCCCGGCAGGGCCAGCAGCGCCTTCGCCTGGTTCTCCGGGAGCGTGACGGCGAGGCCGCCGTACGCGACGTTGAACGTGCCCGTGACGTCGGCGGACGGCACCGCCTTCTCGATGGCCTTCGCCGCGGCGGCCGACTGCCGGTCCGCGTACCGCAGGTACTTCTTCACGGCAGCGTCCGCGGGGTCCAGCTGCTCGCCGGTGACCTTCGGGCTCGTCGCGGCGAGCCCGTCGACGCCGCCGGCGTAGCCGGCCGCCGCGTCGTAGTCGAGCTTGACCATGACGGTGGTGCGCCGCGAGCTCGTGCTCTTCAGCAGCGCGGGGTCGGACTTCGCGAGCTGCGCCCGCGCCGACTTGGCCGTGTCGATCGGCTTGCCGGACGGCTCGACCGCGGTGGCGGTGAACCCGTCGGGGTCGCCCGGGGCGGCTGCTGCCGGGCTCACGGCGAAGGCTCCGATCAAGGACGCCGTCGCGATCACTGTCAACGCCCGACGTCGCGGGGGATGGCTCATCAGCGAACTCCTCGCTCTGTTACTCGGTGGTACGAGCACGCACCGTCGCGAACCTAACCCCTCGGTTCCTTCACAGGACAGACCTTGATATTTCCCCCGCAGCGGGTGCAAACTCCGCCCTTCACCCGAGTCACCGTCATCTCTGACGAACCGGACGCGCGCGTGCCGCGGCCGGGGACGGCGACGGCCGCCCGGTCGGGGACCGGACGGCCGTCGCGAGCAGGTGGACGGTCAGACCTCGATGCCCTCCAGCAGCTCGGTGACGAGCGCGGCGACGGGCGAGCGCTCCGAGCGGGTCAGGGTCACGTGCGCGAACAGGGGGTGGCCCTTGAGCGCCTCGATCACCGCCGCGATGCCGTCGTGCCGGCCGACGCGCAGGTTGTCGCGCTGGGCGACGTCGTGCGTGAGGACGACGCGCGAGCTCTGGCCGATCCGGGAGAGCACCGTCAGGAGCACGTTGCGCTCGAGGCTCTGCGCCTCGTCGACGATGACGAAGGCGTCGTGCAGCGACCGGCCGCGGATGTGGGTCAGCGGCAGCACCTCGAGCAGGTCGCGGTCGAGCACCTCCTCCACGACCTCGTTGCTCACGAGCGCGCCGAGGGTGTCGAACACGGCCTGCGCCCAGGGGCTCATCTTCTCGGCCTCGCTGCCCGGCAGGTACCCGAGGTCCTGCCCGCCGACCGCGTACAGCGGCCGGAAGACGACGACCTTGCGGTGCTGCCGTCGCTCGAGCACCGCCTCCAGGCCCGCGCACAGGGCGAGCGCGGACTTGCCCGTGCCGGCGCGCCCGCCCAGCGAGACGATGCCGATCTCCTCGTCCAGGAGCAGGTCGATCGCGATGCGCTGCTCGGCGCTGCGGCCGTGCACCCCGAACACGTCCTGGTCGCCGCGCACGAGCTGGACGTGCTTGTCGGCCGTGACGCGACCGAGCGCCGAGCCGCGCGGGCTGTGCAGGACGAGCCCGGTGTGGCAGGGCAGGTCGACCGGCACGGGGGCCGCCGCGAGGCCGCCGCCGCCCTGCACGTCGGCGAGGGGCACCGACTCGTGCTCCCAGAGCTGGGACATCTGCTGCTCGGTGAGGTCCAGGGCGTCCATCCCGGTCCAGCCGGAGTCGACCGCGAGCTCCGCGCGGTACTCCTCCGCCCGCAGCCCGACCGCCGACGCCTTGACGCGCATCGGCAGGTCCTTCGAGACGACGGTGACGTCGTGCCCCTCCGCCGCGAGGTTGGCCGCGACGGACAGGATCCGGGTGTCGTTGTCGCCGAGCCGGAAGCCCGCGGGCAGGACCGAGGGGTCGGTGTGGTTGAGCTCGACGCGCAGCGTCCCGCCCTCGGGGGTGAGCGGGATCGGCCGGTCCAGGTGGCCGTGCTCGATCCGCAGGTCGTCGAGCATCCGCAGCGCCGACCGCGCGAAGTAGCCGAGCTCGGCGTGGTGCCGCTTGGCCTCGAGCTCGGTCACGACCACCACCGGCAGGACGACGTCGTGCTCGGCGAAGCGCAGGATCGCCCGCGGGTCGGACAGCAGGACGGAGGTGTCGAGCACGTGCGTGCGACGGCCGTCCCCCTCCGCGTGCGGGCGGGCGGCGGGCTCGTCGTGCTGCGTTGCGCTGCTGACCACGGCAGGCTCCCTCCGGCGCTTGCTAGCGCCGTGCCGGGCACCGTCCGCCGACCCGCGCGCGCGGGCCCTGGCGATCGGCGACGGGACGAGGGCGGCCAGGCCCGGGATCGGGCCGGGACCGGCCCTCCTCCCGGAGCGGATGCTCCATGGGCTGGCCTCCCGGGGACGGCGGGGGTGCCGTCCTCTGCCGCGAACGTAACCCGCGTCACACCCGCGGGCGTGCAGGACGCGGCGCGACACGCGCAGATGTCACACGGTGTTCACGCGGGTTCACCCGCGCGGCGCCGGCGACCGCCGGCGGCCACGGCACGCGGGCGACGAACCCGGTGTCAGCGCCCCATCCGGCGCTCGCGCGCGCCGTACGCGCGCACGGCGCGCAGGAAGTCCACGCGCCGGAAGTCGGGCCAGTAGGCCTCGCAGAAGTAGAACTCCGAGTGCGTGCTCTGCCACAGCAGGAAGCCGCCGAGCCGCTGCTCGCCGGACGTGCGGATGACGAGGTCGGGATCGGGCTGGCCCCGGGTGTACAGGTGCTCGGCGATGTGCTCGACGTCGAACGCCTCGGCCAGCTCGTCCAGGCTGGAGCCGGCCTCCGCGTGCTCGCGCAGGAACGAGCGGACCGCGTCCGCGATCTCCCGCCGCCCGCCGTAGCCCACGGCGACGTTGACGTGCAGCCCCTGCACGTCGGCGGTGGCCTCCTGCGCCTCCTTGAGCGCCCGCGCCGTGTGGTCGGGCAGCACCTCCAGGGCGCCGACGGCCTGCAGGCGCCAGCGTCGCGTGCTCGCGAGCTCGCCGACGACGTCCTCGATGATCTGCAGCAGCGGCTCGAGCTCCTCCGCGGGGCGCGCGAGGTTGTCGGTCGACAGCATCCACAGGGTCACGACCTCGACGCCGACGTCCTCGCTCCACTCGAGGACGTCCGCGATCTTGTCGGCCCCCCGGCGGTGGCCGTGCGCCGTCGACTCGCCCATGCTGCGGGCCCAGCGCCGGTTGCCGTCCATCATCACGCCGACGTGGCGCGGGATGGCGTCGGGCTGCAGGCCGGCGCGCAGCCGACGCTCGTAGAGCCCGTACAGCAGGTGGGGCAGCCGCACGCGCGCTCCTCGTCTCGCGGGCCGGGGTGGATGCGGCCAGGCTACTCGCCGGGGGGTCGGCGCCGGGGCCGGACGGCTACCTACGCGTCCGTAGGTTACGGTCGCGTAGGTTACGCTGTGCCGCACCGACGACGACCGGCCGGCGCTGCCGGCACACCCCTCGCGGCACCGAGCGGCCGGCCCCCGGCCCCGAAGGAGGACGCATGAGCCCCACGCCCGCACCGAGCCCGCGCGGCGCCGACGTCCCGTCGACGCCGCCGCCGGACGGCTCGCTGCGCGACGACGTGGCGGGCGGCGTCCAGCGCGCGGTCGAGCAGGTGGCCAGCACGGTGAAGCCGCGGCTGCGCGGCTGGGTCCACGCGGGCGTCTCGCCGTTCGTCCTCGTCGCGTCGATCGTCCTCGTCGTGCTCTCCCCCACCCCGGCCGCGCGGTGGTCGACCGCGGTGTTCGGGCTGACGGCGGTCATGCTCTTCGGCACCAGCGCGTTCTACCACCGCGGCCGCTGGTCCGACCGCACGGCGGCCGTGCTGCGGCGGCTCGACCACACGAACATCTTCCTCATCATCGCGGGCACCTACACGCCCCTCGCGGTGCTCCTGCTGCCGGCCGCGACGGCGCGCACCCTGCTGGTCGTCGTGTGGTCCGGCGCCCTCGTCGGGCTGCTGGCCCGCATCTTCTGGCTCGGCGCCCCGCGCTGGGTGTACGTGCCGGTGTACGTGGCGCTCGGCTGGGTGGCCGTCTGGTTCATGCCCCAGTTCTGGGAGAGCGGCGGACCGACGGTCGTGTGGCTGATCGCCGGCGGCGGGCTGGCCTACACCGTCGGCGCCGTCGTCTACGGCACCAAGTGGCCCAACCCGAGCCCCCGCTGGTTCGGGTTCCACGAGATCTTCCACGTGCTCACGGTCGTGGGCTACGGCTGCCACTACGCCGCCGTCTCGATCGCGGCGTACGCGTCCGCCTGACGCGCGTCAGGCGCCGTCGTCGCGCGGGACCACCCGGTAGCGGCGGTGCGCCAGCGACGGGTTCGCCTCGCGCACGGCGAGCAGCGCCTCGACGTCGACGTCGACGGTCCGCACGGCCGGCGCCTCGTCGAGCTCGAGCCCGACGACGCCGTCCGGGCCGACGACCAGCGACCGCCCCGTGACGCCCCGGCCGGCCATGCCGACGGCCACGACCGCGCTCGTGCTCTCGATGGCGCGGGCCACGGCCAGGGTGCGCCAGTGCATCGCCTTGAGCGGGCCGGCGGCCCACGCGGCGGGGACCAGCAGCACCTGGGCGCCCGCGTCCACGAGGCGACGGGTGGACTCCGGGAAGCGCAGGTCGTAGCAGGTGACCGCGCCGACGCGGACGCCGGCGACGTCCAGGACGAGCGGCGGCGCCGCCGGGTCGCCGGGCGCGAGCCGGTCCGACTCGTGCTGGCCGAACGCGTCGTAGAGGTGCACCTTGCGGTACACGCCCGCGAGCGCGCCCGTGCCGTCCACCGCGACGAGGGCGTTGACCGCCCGCTGGGCCCCGTCCTCGGCCGGGGCGCCACCCGGCAGCGTCGTCCCCGCCACCACCGCCACGCCCGTCGCGGCGGCACGCTCGCGCAGGAGCGCGACGAACGGGCCGTCGAGGGGCTCCGCGTGCCGGGGGCCGACACCCCGCGGGTCGAACGCGCTCGCGTACTCCGGGAGCACCAGCAGGTCGGCGTGCGCGTTCGCGGCCGTCCGGAAGGCGTCGGCCACGACCGCGCGGTTGGCCGCGGCGTCGTCGCTGGCCGCGACCTGCGCGAGCGTGATCCGCACGGCGGGCCGCACGGGCGGCTGCGGCCG
>NZ_HE978588.1:1604004-1634199 GCF_000312005.1 Cellulomonas massiliensis JC225 | reverse complement strand
GTCCCGCCCGCCTCGCCGCCCGCACCGGGAGCGGCACCGTCGGGCCCGCCCGCGGGCCGCCCGTCGCCGGGTGCGTCGTCGAGGCCCTGGGCCTTGGAGCGCGCGTCGACGCGTCGCAGGTGCCGCGTCATGGACAGCGCGAGGAGGATCACCGCGGCGGCGAGCGCGAAGGTGAAGACGAAGCCGAGGATGCCGGGCGAGCCGCCGCCCGGGATGACGGCGGTGGACGACGGGCTCGGGCTCGGGGTGGCCGCGAGCAGCAGCGAGAGCCGGGTCACCGGACCGCCTCGCGCACGCCGGCGAACAGGTCGCTCTCCGGCAGCTGCACGGGCACGCGGGCGGCGGCCAGCTCGTACTCCTCCGTCGGCCACGCGTCGCGCTCCACGTCGCGCGGGACCGCGAAGAAGAAGCCCTGCGGGTCGATCTGCGTCGCGTGCGCGAGCAGCGCCGCGTCGCGCTGCGGGAAGAACTCCGCGCACGGCACGCGGGTCGTGACCTCGCGCTCGACGATCTCCCGCGCCTCGCGCGACTCGATCCAGTCCCCGAACGGCGACTCGCCGCCCGCCGCGACGATCGCCTCGTGCAGCGCACGCATCCGCGCCATCGAGAAGCTGTGGTTGTAGTAGAGCTTGAGGGGAGCCCAGGCCTCGCCGCGGCCGGGGTAGCGGTCCGGGTCCCCGGCCGCCTCGTAGGCCTCCACCGCCACCCGGTGGCACATCACGTGGTCGGGGTGGGGGTAGCCGCCGGACGGGTCGTAGGTCGTGACGACGTGCGGGCGGAACTCGCGGACGAGCTCGACGAGCGGCGCTGCCGCCTCCTCGAGCGGCACGAGGGCGAAGCAGCCGTCGGGCAGCGGAGGCAGCGGGTCGCCCTCCGGCAGCCCCGAGTCGACGAAGCCCAGCCAGGTCTGGCGCACGCCGAGAGCGCTCGCCGCCGCGGCCATCTCCGAGCGACGGGCCTCGGCCATCTCCTCCAGGCTCTGCGGCCCGGGCCCGTAGTGGGGGTTGAGCACGTCGCCGCGCTCCCCGCCGGTGCACGAGACGACGAGCACGTCGACGCCCTGCGCCGCGTACATCGCCGTCGTCGCGGCTCCCTTGCTCGACTCGTCGTCCGGGTGCGCGTGCACCGCCATGAGGCGCAGCCGCTCGTCTGTCACGCTCGTCCCTCCCGTCGTGGCCGCGCTGCCGCGCGGACGCGGGACAATGATCCCCTACCGGGCCGTCGGGGCGCGCACGCAGGGACGACGTCCCGCGCGCCGCCCCGCGGGCCGACGACGACGAGACCCCGAGGACCCCGTGGCCGACCCGCAGCACGCCCCCGCTCCCCCGCCCCCGACCACGCCGCCGCCCGGCCGGTACGGCGGCGCGCGACGGCAGCTGGACCGGCGCACGTGGGTCGCGCTGATCGCCGTCGCGGCGGTGCTCGTCGCGGCGTGGGCCGCCTGGGCCGCCCTGCGCGACGACGTGCAGTGGAAGGACGTGGGCTTCCACGTCGACGGCACGACCGCCGTCGACGTCACGTTCGACGTGACGAAGCCGCGCGAGGCGACCGTGACATGCACCGTCCAGGCGCTGGCCGAGTCGTACGCGCAGGTCGGGGTCCGCACGGTCGAGGTGGGGCCCGCCGACACCGCGACGCAGCGCCTGCGCGTGCGCGTCGCGACGACGCAGCAGGCCGTGACGGGCGTCGTCGAGAGCTGCTCGAGCGCGCAGCGCTGACGACGGGGCACGGGCGGGGCACGGGCTGGAAGGGGCGGGGCCACCGCCCCGCGGCCGGCGCGCCGCCGCACCGCCGACCGGGCGACCCGGGGCCCGTCGCGGGCCCGCCTTGGTATCGTGGAGGTTTCGCACGCCGCACCGGTCCGCGGTGCGACCCGACGCCCGCCCCTCCCGGGGACGGCCCGGGTCGTCCCGGTCGAGACGGTCGACGCGACCGGTTCGCACGGCGGAGCACACCCCTCGACAGCGCAGGGGCCCCGACGCGCCCGCCGTTCGCCGAGCCTCCGTCCACCCCGCTCCGGGGCGTCGTGAACCCCCGGCACGACCGGAACGCAGAAAGGAGCGATCGTGACCGACACGACTGGAGCCACCTGGCTGACCCAGGAGGCCTACGACCGCCTCAGCCAGGAGCTCGAGCACCTCAAGGGTGAGGGCCGCACGGAGATCACCGCCCGCATCGCGGCCGCGCGCGACGAGGGCGACCTCAAGGAGAACGGCGGCTACCACGCCGCTCGCGAGGAGCAGGCCAAGCAGGAGGCGCGCATCCGCGAGCTGGAGGCCAAGCTGCGCAACGTGCAGATCGGCACCCCGCCCGACGACGGCAAGGTGGAGCCGGGCATGGTCGTCACCGCCAAGGTCGCGGGCGACGAGATGGTCTTCCTGCTCGGCTCGCGCGAGATCGCCGGCTCGGAGGACATCGACGTGTTCTCGCCGACCTCGCCGCTGGGCGCGGCGATCAACGGCAAGCAGGTCGGCGACTCGACGAGCTACGTGGCGCCGAACGGCCGGGAGATCCCGGTGGAGATCGTCGACGCCAAGCCCTTCACCGGCTGACGGCGCGCGACCCCCACGCCACCCTCACGGGCGTCCGGCTGCGGCCGGGCGCCCGTGAGTCGTCGTGGGGCCGTCCGCGGGCGCACCGGCGGACGGCTCACTCGGTGAGGCGGTAGCCGCACGCGCGCAGGTGCTGCTGCACCGTCGAGCAGTGCTGGGGCCCCTTGGTCTCGAGGTGGACCTCGATCGCGACGTCGCCCAGGCCCAGCTCGTTCTGCGTCCGCACGTGCGACACGTGCAGGACGTTCGCGCCCGTCTGCGCGACGTCGTGCAGCAGGCCCGCGAGCGCGCCCGGGGAGTCCGGCACGACGACGTGCAGCCACAGGTACCGGCCGGCCGACGCGAGCCCGTGCCGGAGCACGCGCAGGAGCACCTGCGGGTCCATGTTGCCGCCCGACAGCACCACGACCACGGGCCCCTCGAACTGGCCGGGCGCGGCCATGAGCGCCGCCACCCCGGCGGCGCCCGACGGCTCGACGAGCAGCTTGGCGCGCTCGGCGACGAGCAGCAGGGCGCGGGAGATGTCCTCCTCGGAAACCGTCCGGACCTCGGTGGACGCGTGCACGAGCACGTCGAACGGCACGGCGCCGGGCAGCCCGATGGCGATGCCGTCGGCCATCGTCCGCAGCTCCGGCGCGGGGACCGGGTGGCCCGCCGCGAGCGACTGCGGGTACGCCGCGGCCCGGGCGGCCTGGACGCCGACGACGCGCACGTGGGGCGCGGCCTCCCGCAGCGTCGCCACGACACCCGCGGCGAGCCCACCGCCGCCGACCGGCAGCACGACCGTGCGCACGTCGGGCACCTGCTCGAGGATCTCGAGCGCGATGGTGCCCTGCCCGGCCACGACGTCCTCGTGGTCGAACGGGTGGATGAGCACCGCGCCCGTGCGCTCGGCGTACGCGCGGGCGAAGCCGAGGCACTCGTCGACGCTCGACCCGCCCAGCTCGACGCGTGCGCCGTAGTCCCGCGTCGCCGCGACCTTGGGCAGCGCGGCGTCCGCGGGCATGAACACGACCGCCTGGATGCCGAGCAGCTGCGCGGCCAGCGCCACGCCCTGCGCGTGGTTGCCGGCGCTCGCGGCGACGACGCCCCGCACGCGCTCCTGCGCCGTGAGGTGGGACATCCGCACGTACGCGCCGCGGATCTTGAACGAGCCGGCTCGCTGCAGGTTCTCGCACTTGAGCAGGACGTCGGTCCCCGCGATCCGCGACAGCGCGCGCGACTCCTCGACCGGCGTGCGCTCGGCGATGCCGTCGAGCAGCCGTGCCGCGTCCTGGACGCGGCCGAGCCACGTCATCGCGAGCCGCCGGCGTCCCCGCGCGTGCCGGTCGTGCCGTCGTCCCTCGGCGTCGGCGCCTCGCCGACGGGCTCGTCCGCGACCGGGGCGTCGTCGCGCCGCCGCGGGTCGATGGGCGCGCCGGCGCCGGACATCTGGTCGATGGCCCGGTCGAGCACCGGGTGGCCCCGTTCCCGGATCGCCACGTGGTCCTCGTACCCGAGCTGCGGGAACTTGTCGTGCCCGTGCAGGTACAGCACCACGGTGTTGATCACCGCCACCACCGGCACCGCGAAGAGCGCGCCGAGGATGCCGGCGACGAGCGAGCCCGCCGCGACGGCGAGCAGCACGGCGACAGGGTGCAGCGACACGGCGTGGCCCATGAGGAAGGGCTGCAGCACGTGCCCCTCGAGCTGCTGCACGAGCAGCACGATCGCGAGCATGACGAGCGCGATGACGGGGCCCTTGGCGACCAGCGCCACCAGCACCGCGACCGCGCCCGTGACCACCGCGCCGACGATCGGGATGAACGAGCCGAGGAAGACCAGGATCGCCAGCGGCAGGGCCAGCGGGACCCCGAGGATCGCCGCGCCGACGCCGATGCCGATCGAGTCCGCACCCGCGACGAGGATCTGCGTGCGGGTGTAGGCGCCGAGCGTGACCAGCCCGCGCCGGCCCGCCTGGTGCACGTTCTCGCGCGACCCGCGCGGCAGGAGGCCGACGAACCAGGTCCAGATCTGGCGACCGTCCAGCAGGAAGAAGAACGTGCAGAACAGGGCGATGAGGGAGCCGGCGAGCACGTGCCCGACCGTGACGGTCGCGTGCAGCGCGCCGCTCGCGATCGCCGAGCCCTGGCCGCTGACCGCCTCGCGCGCCTTGTCGACCCACTCCGTGAGGTCCTGCGTCGACAGGTGCAGCGGGCCGTCGGACAGCCAGACGAGCAGCTTGTCGATGCCCTCCTGCGCCTGGTTCCACAGGTCGGCGATGCCGGAGACGATCGACTGCCCCGCGAGCACGAGCAGGCCGACGACGAGGACGAGCAGCGCCCCGAGCGCGAGCCCGGAGGCCAGCGCGCGCGGCGCCCGCAGCCGGCGCTGCAGCCACCCGACGAGCGGCGCGAGGAGCACGGTGAGCAGCAGCGCGATCGCGACCGGCACGACGACGACCTTGAGCTGCACGACGACGAACAGCCCCAGCGCCGTCGCGGCGGCGACGAGCAGGATGCGCCAGGACCACGCGGCGGCGCGCTGCACCGACGTGGGGACGCCGAGGTCGCTCACGCCTCACGCCCCGCGGCGAGCGCCTGGTCGAGGTCGGCGATCAGGTCGTCGACGTCCTCGATGCCGACCGACAGCCGCACGAGGTCGTCGGGGACCTCGAGCGCCGTGCCGGCCACCGAGCCGTGCGTCATCTTGTGCGGGTGCTCCACGAGCGACTCGACGCCACCCAGCGACTCGGCGAGCGTGAAGACCCGGGTCGCGGCGCAGACCGCGAGCGCGGACGCCTCGCTGCCGGTGCGGAACGCCACCATGCCGCCGAACCCGCTCATCTGCCGCGCGGCGAGCCCGTGCCCCGGATGGGACTCGAGGCCGGGGTAGATCACGGACCGCACCGCGTCGTGCTGCTGCAGGTGCTCCGCCACGCGCTGGGCGTTCGCGCAGTGCCGGTCCATCCGGACGGCGAGCGTGCGCAGGCCGCGCAGGGTGAGCCACGCGTCGAACGGGCCGGCGACGGCGCCGGAGGCGTTCTGGTGGAACCGCACCGCGTCCACGAGCGAGGTCGTGCCGGTCGGTCCCTCCAGGCCGACGGGGAGCTGCGCGCCGTCGGCGACGACGACCGCGCCGCCGACGACGTCGGAGTGGCCGCCGACGTACTTCGTCGTGGAGTGCACGACCGCGTCCGCACCGAGCGCGAGCGGCTGCTGCAGGTAGGGCGTCGCGAACGTGTTGTCGACGACGAGCACGGCGCCCGCGGCCCGCGCGTGCGCGGCGATCGCCTCGATGTCGGCGATGCCGAGCAGCGGGTTCGTGGGCGTCTCGACCCAGACGACCTTCGTCCGGCCGGGCTCGATCGCGGCCGCGACGGCGTCCGGGTCGGACAGGTCGACCGGCGTGTGGGCGATGCCCCACGGCCCGAAGACCCGCGCGACGAGGCGATACGTGCCGCCGTACGCGTCGTCGGGGATGACGACGTGGTCGCCCGGGCGCAGCACGGCACGCAGCAGCGTGTCCTCCGCCGCGAGGCCGGACGAGAACGCGAAGCCGGCCGCGCCGCGCTCGGCCGCGGCCAGCGCCTCCTCCAGGGCCGCGCGGGTCGGGTTGCCCGACCGCGAGTACTCGTACCCGCCGCGCAGCCCGCCGACGCCGTCCTGGGCGAACGTCGACGTGGCGTAGATCGGGGGGACGACCGCCCCCGTCGTCGGGTCCGGCTCCTGACCTGCGTGGATGGCGCGGGTCGAGAATCCGGCGGAGGACCAGTCGCGGGCGTGGTTCGTCACCGGACCAGGCTAGCCGCGACCTCGCCGCCGGGTGCGCCGGGGGAACACCTCGGAGGGCGCCGCCGTTCCAGTCACCGGGTGGACCGCATCCAGCGGCTCCCCCGGAGAGGACCACTCATGAGCTGGCTGTTCGGATCCGCACTGAGGTCGACCATGGTCGAGCCCGAGCGCGCGCTGAAGGGGCGCGACGGCTACGCCTACACCGTCCCGACGACGCACACCGTGCTCGGGACGCCGCTGCAGGGACCGTGGCCGGAGGGCACCCAGGTCGTGTACCTCGCCCTCGGCTGCTTCTGGGGCGCGGAGAAGGCGTTCTGGCAGCTGCCGGGCGTCGTGACCACCGCCGCGGGCTACCAGGGCGGCTTCACGCCGTACCCGACGTACGAGGAGACCTGCACCGGCATGACCGGGCACACGGAGACGGTGCTCGTCGCCTACGACCCGTCGGTGCTGCCGACGGAGCGGCTGCTGCAGACGTTCTGGGAGCTGCACGACCCGACGCAGGGCTTCCGGCAGGGCAACGACGTCGGCACCCAGTACCGCTCGGCGATCTTCACGACCACCCCGGAGCAGGCTCGTCTGGCGCAGGCCACGCGCGACGCCTACCAGCCCGCGCTGGAGCGCAACGGCTTCGGGGCGATCACGACCGAGATCCGGCCCGCCGACGAGGCGGGGCCGTTCTACTACGCCGAGGACTACCACCAGCAGTACCTGCAGAAGAACCCCCGGGGCTACTGCCCGGTGCACTCGACGGGCGTCGCCTGCGACCTGCCCGCCTGACGGCCGGACGACCCCACGCCTGACGGGCGGGGAGCCGCGGTACCCCCGGACCGCGGCTCCCCGCCCGTCTGTCCGCGCCTGCGGCGAGGTCCCCCGTGACCCGCCCTGCGCGGCCCCCTGCGACGTCGAGAGCGCGGGTGGCGTCATTGCCTCCCGCAATCGGGACATTAGCCCTGTGACAGCCGAAAAGCCACGCCGTCTCACCCGGGGCCGGACCTGGGTCCAGAACTCGGCGGGGCAGTGTGTCGATCGGGCGCGGCCCGGGCCGTCGGGGTGTTGGATCGGGCGAGGCGATCGAGCCCGACGGCACCGGAAGGACACGACCATGCAGCTGCTGATGCTCGTCTTCACCGACCCGACCGCGGACGAGGTCACGGACCCGCCCGAGGGCGAGGGGTGGATCGACCGGTGGGTCGCCGAGAACGACGCCGCCGGCCGCCGCGTCGTCGGGGAGCGCGTGCTGTCGATGGAGCAGGCGCGCGTCGTGCGGGTCCGCCAGGGCGGGACGCTCGTCACCGACGGGCCGTTCGCCGAGATGTCCGAGCACCTGGCGGGCTTCGACCTGCTCGACTGCGCGGACATGGAGGAGGCGGTCCGCGTCGCGGCGGACCACCCCATGGCCTGGTACGGCCGGCTCGAGCTGTGGCCGCTGGACCAGGTGAACCCGGCGGAGCTGGCGCGGGCGCGCTCGTCCGCCTCCGCCGACTGACGGCGACGACGACGCGCTCACGACGAGGGCGCGGCGGGTGACCCGCCGCGCCCTCGTCGTCGTGCTGGTGGCGCCGTCGTCAGCGCCGCGTGCCGACGATGTCGACGACGAAGACGAGCGTGTCGCCGCCCTTGATGCCGGCCTGCGGCACGCCGCGGTCGCCGTAGCCGAGGTGCGAGGGGATCGAGAGCAGGACGCGCGAGCCGACCTGCTGCCCGACGAGACCCTCGTCCCAGCCCGCGATGACCTGGCCGACGCCGATGCCGAAGCTGATGGACGAGCGGCGGTCGTAGGAGTTGTCGAACACCCGGCCGCCCCACGACTGCCCGAGGTAGTGCACCTCGATGTCGTCGCCGGCCTCGACGATCTCGCCGTCGCCGCGCTCGAGGACGGTCACCTCGAGCTCGGGCGAGGGGGCGGCGTCGGGGAACGTCAGGGTCGGCTTCTCGCCGAACGACCCGGACACCTGCGGCAGCGCAGCGGACATGAGAGCTCCTTCGCGTGGATCGCCCCGGCGGTTCGCGGGACGGGGACCATCTTGCCCGCTGCGGCCGACGCGGGCGGCCCGGCGACGGTGGGCAGGGTCCCGCCGCGGACTTGCCAACGTTGGCTAAGGCCATTAGCTTTGTCTTCATGACCACCACCGTGCAGCACCTCGACCGGCCCGAGGGACGCGTCGCCTACACCGTCGACGGGGCGCCCGAGGCCCCGCTCGTCGTCCTGGTCCCCGGCATGGGCGACCTCCGCCGCACCTGGCGCGCGCTCGTCGGCCCGCTGCGGGACGCCGGCTACCGGGTCGCGGTCACCGACCTGCGCGGGCACGGCGACTCCGACACGACCTTCCGGACCTTCGGTGACGTCGAGACCGCCCGCGACGTGCTCGCGCTCGTCGAGCACCTCGGGGGCCCGGCGGTCCTCGTCGGGCACTCCATGAGCGCGGGCGCCGCCGCGTGGGCCGCCGCCGAGCGCCCCGACCTCGTCGCGGGCCTCGTCCTGTCCGGCCCGTTCCTGCGCGACCCGGCGATGTCCGCGAGCGCGCGCGCCACCGTGCGGGTCGGCTACCACGCCCTCTTCGTCCCGCCGTGGGGCGGGGCCGCGTGGGCGTCCTACTACCGGTCGCTGCACCGGGGCCGGCGGCCGCAGGACCTCGGGGAGCACCTCGCCGCGCTGCGCGCCGCCTGGCGCTCCCCCGCGCGCATCGGCCAGCTCCGTCGCCTCGCGGTGCAGCTCACGCACGCGCCGGTGGAGAAGCGGCTGCCGCAGGTCGACGTGCCGGCGATCGCGTTCGTCGGTGCGCTCGACCCCGACTTCGCCGACCCGCAGGCCGAGGCGATGTGGATCCGCGCCGCCCTCGACGCGGAGGTCGTGCTCGTGGACGAGGCGGGTCACTACCCGCACGCGCAGCGGCCGGAGCTCGTCGTGCCCCGCACCGTCGCCTTCCTCGCCGGCCTGCCCCGCTCCGCGGGGCGCTGGGAGCTCGACGGCGCGCGTGCCTAGGGCCGGGCTCGACCGTGCCGGCGTCACCGCGCTCGCGCTCGGTGTCGTCGACGACGGCGAGGAGCTGACGCTCGCGGCCGTCGCCCACCGCGCGGGCGTCGCGGTGCCCAGCCTCTACAAGCACGTGGCCGGGCTGCCCGCGCTGCGGCGCGACGTCGCCCGCCGGTGCCTCGACGAGCTCGGGGACGCGATGGACGCCGCGCTCGCGGGGGCGCGGGGCCCGGAGGCGGTCCGGCGCCTGGCGCACGCGCTGCGCGACTGGGCGCTCGCGCACCCGGGCCGGTGGGCGGCCACGCAGGCCGGCTGGTCCGGCCGGGACGCCGAGCTGGAGCAGGCCGCGGCCCGCGCCGTCGGGCTGGCCTTCGACGCGGTGGCCGAGGCGGGCGTGCCGCGGGAGGCGCAGGTCGACGCGGTGCGCGCGACCCGCGCCGCCGTGCACGGGTTCGTCGGGCTCGAGCTCGCCGGCGGGTTCGGGATGCCCGACGACGTCGACGCCAGCTTCCGCTACCTCGTCGACCGGCTCGTCGCCGCGCTCGGCGCCACCGCGCGCTCGTCCTGAGGCGTCACCGCGCGAGGAAGCCCAGCAGGTCGTGGCGGGTGACGACGCCGACCGGCCGGCCGTCGTCGACGACCATGAGGGCGTCGTCCTTCTCGAGCGCGGCGCGGGCCGACGTGACGCTCTCCCCCATGCCGATCAGCGGCAGCGGCGCGGACATGTGCCGGTCGACGCGGTCCGACAGCTCGGCGGCGCCCGAGAAGACCGCGTCGAGCAGCGCGCGCTCGCTGACGGCCCCGGCGACCTCGCCGATCATCACGGGCGGCTCGGCGCCGACCACCGGCATCTGCGAGACGCCGTACTCGTGCAGGATCGAGATCGCGTCCCGGACGGTCTCGTTCGGGTGGGTGTGCACCAGCGCGGGCAGCTCCCCCGACTTCGTCCGCAGGACGTCGGCGACGGTCGCGCCCTCGTCCACGCCGAGGAACCCGTACGAGCGCATCCAGGCGTCGTTGAAGATCTTGGACAGGTACCCGCGACCGCCGTCCGGCAGGATCACGACGATCACCGCCTCGGCCGCGGCCGACGGGTCCTCGTCCTCCAACCGCCGCGCGACGCGGAGCGCCGCCTCGACGGCCATGCCGCACGAGCCGCCGACGAGCAGCCCCTCCTCGCGGGCCAGGCGCCGAGTCATCGCGAACGAGTCGGCGTCGCTGACGGCGACGATCTCGTCCGGCACGGACGGGTCGTAGGCGCTCGGCCAGAAGTCCTCCCCGACGCCCTCGACGAGGTACGGGCGGCCGTCGCCGCCGGAGTACACCGACCCCTGCGGGTCCGCGCCGACGACGCGCACCGGTCCGCCCTCCCGACCGGCCGACACCTCCTTGAGGAAGCGGCCGGTCCCGGTGATCGTCCCGCCGGTGCCGACCCCCGCGACCAGGTGCGTGAGGCGGCCGTCGGTGTCCGCCCAGATCTCCGGGCCGGTGCTCTCGTAGTGGCTGGCGGGCCCGTTCGGGTTCGCGTACTGGTTCGGCTTCCAGGCGCCCTCGATCTCGCGCACGAGCCGGTCGGACACCGAGTAGTACGAGTCGGGGTGGTCCGGCGGCACGGCCGTCGGCGTCACGACGACCTCGGCCCCGTACGCGCGCAGCACGTCGCGCTTGTCCTGGCTGACCTTGTCGGGGCAGACGAACACGCAGCGGTAGCCCTTGCGCTGCGCCACCAGGGCGAGGCCCACCCCGGTGTTGCCGCTCGTCGGCTCGACGATGGTGCCGCCGGGACGCAGCGCCCCGCTGGCCTCCGCGGCCTCCACCATCTTGAGCGCGATGCGGTCCTTCACCGACCCGCCGGGGTTCAGGTACTCGACCTTGGCGAGCACGGTCGCGGACAGTCCGGCGGTGACGGACGAGAGCCGCACGAGCGGGGTGTGCCCGACGAGCTCGGAGATGTGCTGGGCGTATCTCATGTGCTCACCTCAGCACACAGCGGCCCGGAGGACGAACCTCCGGGCCGCTGCGGGTGTCCCGACGCGGGCGGGCGACCGCCCGTCCCGCTACCTGTTGCTCGCGAGGATCGCGAACAGGCGCAGGAACTCCAGGTACAGCCAGACCAGCGTGACGATCAGGCCGAACGCGGCCGTCCAGGCGAACGAGCGGGGCACGCCACCCTCCACGCCGCGCTTGATCGCGTCGAAGTCGACGATGAGGCTCGCGGCGGCCAGGCCGACGGCCACGAGGCCGACCACGACGCCGAGCCAGCCGTTGCGCAGCGGGCCGAAGCCCTCGCTCGCGACGAAGAACGACAGGACGAAGTTGAGCAGCGAGTAGCCGAGGTAGCCGACCATCGCGATGAGCAGCCAGCGCGTGAACTTCGGCGTGACGCGCACCTTGCCCGACTTGAACAGCGCGAGGGCCGCGCCGAACGTCACGAACGTGGCGACGACCGCCTGCAGGACGATCGGCTGCGCCGTCCCGGTCGTCGTCGAGTCCACGACGAAGTTCGAGAACAGGTAGCTGATGCCGCCGAGGAACACGCCCTCGAACACGGTGTACAGCGTGATGAGCGCGGGGCTCGGCGTGCGCCGGAACGCGTTCACCAGGCCGAGGACGAGCCCGCCGATCATGCCGACCCACAGGAGCCACGGCATCTGCGGCGTCAGGTACCAGGAGCCCGCGGCCACCACGACGAGCAGGCCGAGCAGGCCCGCGGTCTTGACGATGACGTCGTCGTACGTGAGGCGGCCGGTGTCGCGCGTGGTCGCGGCCGGGGCGCCGTACATCTGGTCGAGCGTCGCCGCGTCGACCGTCGCCGGACCCGCGGACCCGTACGTGGCCGTCGTCGACGGCGTGCCCCACGCGGGCTGCTGCTGGCGACCCTGCGGCTGCTTGCGCGGGTCACCGAACACGGGGCTGTTGTTGAAGACCGGGTTGGCCATGGCGTCCTCCGAGGGGCGCGTCGAGACGTGCTGTCGTCAGGGTGGAACGGTCCGGACGTCCGGTTCGTTCCCGGCGGGGACGTCCCGGCCGGATCTCCGACCTGGGGAGGATACCGGCGCCGTCCCTGCCGCGTAGGGTCGCGGGTGCCGATCCACGGACGAGGGGGCGCGATGATCGAGGCGCAGGCGCTGAAGAAGGTCTACGGGAGCAAGGTCGCGGTCGACGGTGTGTCGTTCCGCGTGCAGCCGGGACGGGTCACGGGCTTCCTGGGCCCCAACGGCGCCGGCAAGTCGACGACGATGCGGATGATCGTCGGGCTCGACCGTCCGACGGCGGGCACCGTCACGGTGGCCGGCCGTCCCTACGCGCAGCTGCGCTCGCCGCTGACCGAGGTGGGAGCGCTCCTGGAGGCGCGCGCGGTGCACACCGGGCGCAGCGCCCGCAACCACCTGCGCGCGCTCGCCGCGACCCACGGGCTGCCGCGGACCCGGGTCGACGAGGTCATCGAGATGACCGGCCTGCAGTCCGTCGCCGACAAGCGCGTGGGCGGCTTCTCGCTCGGCATGGGCCAGCGCCTCGGCATCGCGACGGCGCTGCTGGGCGACCCGCACACCCTCATCCTCGACGAGCCGGTCAACGGCCTGGACCCCGACGGCGTGCTGTGGGTCCGCAACCTCGTGAAGCACCTGGCCGGCCAGGGCCGCACGGTGTTCCTGTCCTCCCACCTCATGAGCGAGATGGCGCTGACCGCCGACCACCTCGTGGTGATCGGCCGCGGCCGGATCATCGCCGACGGGCCCGTCGAGGACGTGATCGCCCGCACCACGCGCACGACCGTCCGCGTGCGCAGCCCGCACGCGGCGCAGCTCGCCGAGCTGCTCGCCGGCCCCGACGTCACCGTCGCCGCCTCCGAGCCGGGCCTGCTCGAGGTGCAGGGGCCCACGGCCGCGGCGATCGGGGAGGTCGCGGCAGCGGCGCGTCTGACCCTGCACGAGCTGACCCCGGTGAGCGGCTCGCTCGAGCAGGCGTACCTCTCGCTGACGCAGGACGAGGTGGAGTACCACGCCACCGAGCTGCCGCCCGGCCAGCCCGCGGCGCCCGCCCCCGCCCCCGCCGAGGCCGAGGAGGCCGCGCGATGACCACGACGACCGACCGACCCGCCGCCGTGCCCGCCGACCGGGCCGAGACGCACCGCGTGACCTTCGGCCACCTCGTCCGCAGCGAGTGGATCAAGTTCTGGACCCTGCGCTCGACGATCTGGACGCTCGCGCTCCTCGTCGTCGTCATGGTGGGCCTCGTCGCCCTCATCACGAGCCTGGGCGACGACGAGGGCGGCGCCGAGGGCGCCGGCGCCGGGCCGCTCGGGCTCGTCGCGCTGACGCCCGCCGTCAACCTCGCCTCGCTCGCGGTCGTCGTGCTCGGGGTGCTCACCATCACCGGTGAGTACTCGACCGGGATGATCCGCTCGAGCCTCACGGCGGCCCCGCGCCGCACCCCGGTGCTGGCGGCCAAGGCGGTCGTCGTCGGCGTGGCCATCTTCGTGACGTCCGCCGTCGCGGTGGCACTCAGCTACGTGGTCGAGCTGCTCACGCTCGGCGACGAGGCGCCCGACCTGGCGAGCAGCGAGACGCAGCGCGTGCTCGTCGGGTCCGTGCTCTACGTGACGACGATCGCGCTGTTCGCGTTCGCCCTGGGCGCCCTGCTGCGCCACTCGGCGGCCGCGATGGCGACGGTGCTCGGCCTGATGCTGGTCATCGAGCCGGTCGTCAACGCGATCCCGTGGCAGCCGCTCAAGTACGTCGCCCCGTTCCTGCCCTCCTCGGCCGGCGGCAAGGTGCTGCAGCCCGACGCGATCATCGACCTGCAGAACCAGGCGACGACGGTCGGGGCCGACCTCAGCGCGTGGCAGGGCTTCGCGGTGCTCGTGGTGTGGGTCGTCGTGGTGTACGCGGCCGCGGCGGTCCTCCTGCGGCGCCGGGACGCCTGAGGGCTCGCCTCGCCCGACCGGGCGCGCCCGCCTCAGACGAGCTCGCCCACCGCCTCCTCGGGCGTGCCCTCGGCCTGCGCCGCGCCGCGGTTCCAGCGCGCCCACACGACGCGCTCGCCCGCGGCGCCGGCCACGACGTGCCCGAGGGCCAGGAAGACCACCACGCCGACGCCCAGCACGCCGACGGCGACCCAGTACGGCGACGTGGCACCGGCGTGCTCCGCCAGCAGGCCGGCGACCACCGGGGCCGGCGCCGCGAAGCCCCAGCGCACGAGGTTGAACGCTCCCGTCGTCACGCGACGGTCGGGCGAGCCCGTGGCGAGCGCGAGGTCGGTGAGGTTGGCGTTGCAGATCCCCATGCAGACGCCGGCCACCACGAGGACCGCGATCGACCACGCCTGCGAGGTCGAGGTCGCGAGGCCGACGAGGGTGAGCAGCAGGACGCCGAGGGCGATGCCGACCGTCTGCACCGCGCCCACGCGGTGCGCGAGCCGGTGCCCGACGACGAGGATGCCGAAGGCCAGGCCGACGCCCCAGCCCGTGAAGACGAGCCCGAGCGGCACCACGCCGAGGCCCAGGAACACCGGGGTGTAGCCGAGCACGACGAAGAACACGAAGTTGTAGGTCGCCGTGACGACCGCGAGCGCCACGAACGCGGGCCGCCGGAACGGGGTGAGCACCTGGGCGACGCGCAGCGGCGCGGGCCGCTCGGCGGGGTCCGTGACCCGCAGCAGGGAGACGACGAGCGCGACGACCATGAACGCGCCGCAGAGCACGAACGGCAGGCGCCAGGAGACCTGGCCGAGCAGGCCGCCGAGCAGCGGCCCGACCGCGAAGCCGAGGCCGACGCACGTCTCGAACAGCTCCACCGCCCACTCGCGGTCGTTCGCCAGCGAGACCAGCAGCACCATCGCGGTCGCGAAGAACAGCGCGTTGCCGAGGCCCCAGAGGCCGCGCAGCGCGGCGAGCGAGCCGATGCTCGTCGTGGTGGCCGCCCCGAGCGCCGCCACCGCGACCACGCTGACGCCGGTCGCGAGCACCTTCTTGTAGCCGACCCGGCCGGTGGCGACGACGGCGGGGACCATGCCGACGGCCATCACGGCGATGTAGGCCGTGAAGAGGAGCTCGATCTGCCACGTCGACGCCCCGAGCTCGGAGCCGATCACGGGCAGGATCGGGTCGACGATCGCGATGCCGGCGATCGCGAAGAAGGCGGTGAGGGCGGTCGAGTAGATCGCGGTGCGGTTCGGTTCCACGCGTGCCACGGGCGGGTCCTCCCGGGCGCGGCCGTCTCGGCGCGCGCCGTCATCTGTATGGTGCAGGTAGTTTTCCTGTAGGCTACACCCATCGGCGCGACGGCCGGGGCCGGCACGCGAGGAGGGCGACGGATGACGAGCGACGGCACCAGACGGACGGGCCCCGGGGCGGACGACGCCACGCGCACGATCGAGGCGCAGGTGGCGCTGCTGCTGCGCCTCGCGGACACGAACCGACGCCGCACGCCGCTGCTCGACGGCACGCTGGAGCGCTCCGCGTACCTCGCGCTGCAGCACCTGTCCGAGCACGGGCCGTCCGGCATCAACGAGATCGCCGACCACCTCCGGCTCGACGGCTCCACCGTGACCCGTCAGGTGGTGGCGCTGGAGCAGGCGGACCTCGTCACCCGCGGCCGCGACGACCAGGACGGCCGGCGCGCCGTCATCGCCCCGACACCGCGCGGGGTCCGGGCGCTCGCCGAGACGCGCGAGCGGCGCGCGCAGGTCTACGCCGAGCTCCTGGACGAGTGGACGTCCGCCGAGCGGGCCGTGCTGGCCGCCACCCTCACCCGGCTCAACGAGGCCCTCGACCGCTCGGCCGGGCGGCGCGACGCGTGAGCCGCTGCGCGAGCTAGGTTGCCCCCGTGGCCGAGACCTCTCCCTCCGCCGGGCTCACGGGCCCGGGTCCCCGCCCTGCCCGCCCGCGGCCCGCACCGCTCGTGGCCGAGGTCGTGCGGACCGAGCACCTGACGCCGCACCTGGTGCGGGTCGTCGTCGGCGGTCCCGCCATGGCCGCGTTCGAGCCGTCCCCCTACGCGGACTCCTACGTCAAGCTCGTGATGCTGCCGGCCGCGGCCGGACCGGCGCGGCCGCGTCGCCCCGACGGCCGCCTCGACCTCGACGCCGTCCGCGCGGCGCTCCCCGCCGACGACCAGCCGCGGCTGCGGTCGTACACCGTCCGGGCGTTCGACGCCGGCGCCCACGAGCTCACGCTCGACGTGGTCGTCCACGGCGACGCGGGCGTCGTCGGCCCGTGGGCCGCCGGGGCCCACCCGGGCGACGAGGTGCTCGTGGTCGGGCCGGGCGGGGCGTGGTCGCCGGACCCCGCCACCGCGACGCACCTGCTCGTCGGCGACGCGAGCGCGCTCCCGGCGATCGCCGTCGCGCTCGAGCGGCTGCCGCCCGACGCGGTGGGCCACGCCGTCGTGCACGTCGACGACCCGGCCGACGTGCTGCCGCTCGCCGCGCCCGCGGGCGTGAGGGTCGACTGGGTGCACGACCCGGCGGCGCTCCTCGCCACGGTCGCGGCGCTGCCGCCGCTCGCGGACCCCGTCAGCGCCTTCGTCCACGGCGAGGCCGGCGCCGTGCGGGAGCTGCGTCGGCACCTGCGCGCCGAGCGCGGGGTGCCGCTGGAGCGGCTGTCCGTCTCCGGGTACTGGCGCCGCGGCGCCGACGACGAGGGGTGGCGGGCCGGCAAGCGCGCGTGGCTCGCGGCGATCGAGGACGCCGAGCGCGAGGCCGGGCTGGCGTCGGCGTGAGGGCCGCCCGTCAGGCGACGCCCGGCTCGCTGCCGTGACGCCGGCGGAAGTCGTCCGCGATCTGCTGCGCCTGCGTGGAGACCAGGCGGCGGTAGCTGTCGTACAGCATGGCGACGCGCTCGGAGGCGGCGTGCCCGTCGACCGCTCGGCGCCAGGCGCGCTTGGCCGCGCGGATGTCCTCGTCGGTGACCGTCACCCCGTTCTCCACGCGGACCAGCGTCCCCGATGAGTCATCCCACGACATCCCCCGGATGGGGTCCAGCACCCAGGGATGACCCGTTCGGCGCAACGACACGCCGCTGACCTGCACAGATTCACCCGCTCCGGCGGGTCAGCGCGTCCGATGGGCGAGCACGACCACGTCCCGCAGGTGCCCGGGGCGACCGTCCGGACCGGTGGCATCCCGGTCGCGCACCTCGGCGACGAGCAGCTCCCACCGCTCGTCCAGGGCCAGTGCCGCGAGCTCGCTCTCGACCGTCGGCAGTACCTGGTCGGCCCACGGCGCGCCCCGCGCCCACGACGGCGGCGCCGCGTGCGCGACCACGAGCAGGTGGCCGCCGACCGCCACCCGGCCCGCGGCGGCCCGCAGGATGGCCGCCCGGTCCAGGGCGACCGGCGACTGGAGGAAGCACGACGAGACGAGGTCGTACTCGCGCGCGTCGTCCCACGTCGACAGGTCGCGCGCGACGAACCGCACCGCCTCGCCGACCCCGCGCTCGGCCGCCGCCGCCGCACCGCGGGCCACGGCGTGCTCGGAGATGTCGACGCCGGTCGCCCGCCAGCCCTGCTGCGCGAGCCACACCACGTCGCCGCCCTCGCCGCACCCGAGGTCCAGCGCCGTCGCGCCCGCCGGCGCGGGGACCAGCCCGAGCGCCGTCACCGCGTCGACCAGGGGCGCGTTCGGGCGTCCCGACCAGACCGCGTCCCGCGCGCCGTACCGGCGCTCCCAGTAGTCGCGCGGCGGCAGGGCGAGCGCCTCGTCGTCGTCGACGGGCGCGCGGCCGTGCGCGTGGTCGTGCTCGTGTCCGTGCTCGTCTCGGTGCCCGTGTCCGTGCGCAAAGACGTGCGCACCGCCGGGCGCGCGCTCGTCGGCGCGGGAGGCCGCGGCCTCGACGTCCTCCTGGGCGAGTGCGGCGTTCACCGCCGCCCCGGCGAACGACCCGCGGGCGACGGCCAGCGGCACGGTCGCGGCGGGGTCGACGACGTTGCCGGCCGCCCAGACCCGCGGGTGGCTCGTGCGTCCGAGCGGGTCGACCGCCACCATGCCGGCGGCCGGTCCGGTCCCGGTGCGGGCGAGGCTCAGCGCGTCGAGGAACCCGTCGTGCGGGCGGGGCCTGCCGGCGGTGAAGACCGCGTCGACCGGCACGTCGCCGTCGTCGGTCCGGACCGCGACGAGCCGGCCCGCCTCGGCGCTCACCCCGACGACGGGCGCCTCGACGACGCGGACGCCGGCGGCGCGCAGGCGGTCCGTGACGGCGGGGTCGAGTGGGCCGGCCAGACCGGTGAGCAGGACGACGTCACGGCTGAGCTGCCGGACGAGCGGCGTGACGTGCGCGGCGTGCTCGGGCGAGGTCGCGAGCACCGCGAGCCGGCGGTCGCGCACCTCCCAGCCGTGGCAGTACGGGCAGTGCAGGACGCCCGTCCCCCAGTGCGCGGCCAGGCCCGGGACGTCCGGCAGCTCGTCGGCCAGGCCCGTGGCCACGACGAGGGCGCGGGCGGTGGTCCGGGCGCCGTCCGCGGTGACGACGACGAGACCGCCCGGCACCTCCTCGACGGTCGCGACCTGCGCCTCGCGGACCGTCACGCCGTAACCGGCGAGCTCCGCGCGGCCGTCGGCGAGCAGGGCGGCGGGGTCGGTGCCGTCCCGTCCGAGCACGCCGTGCATGTGGCCCGCGAACCGGTTGCGCGGCAGCCCCGCGTCCAGCACGAGCGTGCGGCGGCGCGACCGCCCGAGCATGAGGGCGGCGCTCAGCCCGGCGGCTCCCCCGCCGACCACCACCACGTCCTGGTCCACCTGCGTCTGCTCCATGCCCCCAGCGTGCGGGGCGATCCGCTCGATACGCAAACATCCTTGCGGAATCGGCAAGGTACGATCGGACGGTGGCTCTCGACCAGGTCGGCCCGCGCCTGCGTGCGGCGCGGCTCGCGCGCGGCTGGACGCTGGACGAGCTCGCCGGGCGCGCCGCGGTCTCGGCGAGCACGCTGTCGCGCCTCGAGTCCGGCAAGCGCCAGGCGTCGCTCGAACTGCTCGTCCCGCTCACGCGGCTGCTGGGCGTCAGCCTCGACGACCTCGTCGCGGCGCCCACGCCGGATCCCCGCGTGCGCCGCTCGGCCCTGCGCCGTCATGGCATGGAGGTCGTCCCGCTCACGCCCGCCGGGTCGCCCGTCGAGACGTTCCGGGTCACGTTCCCCGCCGTGCGCGAGCTGCCGTCGCTGCGCGTGCACGACGGCTTCGAGTGGCTGTACGTGCTCAGCGGGCGCCTGCGGCTGCGGCTCGGGGACCAGGACCTCGTCCTGGTCCGCGGGGAGGCCGCCCAGTTCGACACCCGGACGCCGCACGCCCTGTCCGCCGCGGGCGGCCGGCCCGCGACGGTGCTCAGCATCTTCGACGCGTCCGGCGCCCGCATCCACACGTACGGCGACGGGACCGAGGCGGGCGCGGCGCGCTGAGCCGCGCCGCGCGGCCGGTGCCGCCGGCGTCGGTGCCCCCGCCGGGACTCGAACCCGGACTGGGCCGGGTTTAAGCCGGCTGCCTCTGCCGATTGGGCTACGGGGGCCGGCCCCATCCTGCCCGACGCCGCGCACGCCGTGCCGGGACGCACGAGAGCCCCCGACCGGTCGGTCGGGGGCTCTCGAGAGGCGGCGTCAGCCGGCGGTCTTGCGGGCGGGCTTCTTCGTGATCGCCGGGTCGTCCGCCGGGGGCTGGACGACGCGCGGCTTGGCGGGCACCGCGGCGGCGCGGAACTCGGCGCGCGGGTCGTGCAGCGTGCCCAGCGGGACGACCTCACGCCGGAGCAGCACGGAGCCCGTCCAGCCGGCCATGATCCGCAGCTTGCGGTTCACCGTGGGCATCGCGAACACGTGGTACGTGCGGTGCAGCACCCACGCGAGGAAGCCGCGCACCTTGATCCGGCCGAACATCTGCGCGACGCCCTTGTACATGCCGAGCGACGCGACGGCACCGATGTTCTTGTGCTTGTACTCGGTGAGCTCCGCCGAGCGCAGGACGCGCGCGAGGTTGTCGCCGAGGTGGTTGCCCTCGCGCAGCGCGTGCTGGGCGTTCGGCGGGCAGAACTTGCCGGGGTTGTAGAGGTCCGGCACCGCGGCGCAGTCGCCGGCGCCGTACGCGTCGGGCACGACCGTGCCGTCGGCCTCCGTGACCTGCAGGTACGCGTTGCAGATCAGCCGGCCCATCTGGTCGAGCGGCAGGTCGGACTGCTGCAGCACCGGGTTGGCCTTCACGCCCGCGGTCCACACGATCGTCTCGGCGTCGAACTCGACGCGGTTCGACAGGACGACGTGGCCGTCGACGCAGGAGTTGAGGAACGTCGAGAGGTGGATCTCGATGTTGCGCTTGCGCAGCTGCTCGAGCGTGTAGCCGCCGAGCTCCTCGGAGACCTCGGGGAGGATCCGCGGGCTGCCCTCGACGAGCACGAAGCGGAGCTCGTCCTGCTCGATCTGGCGGTAGTGGCTCACGTTGTAGCGGGCGATGTCCTCGAGCTCGGCGAGCGCCTCGATGCCGGCGAACCCGCCGCCGACGAAGACGAACGTCAGCATGCGGCGGCGCAGCTCCGGGTCCCACGTCGAGGACGCGATCTCGATGCGGTTCAGCACGTGGTTGCGGACCGCGATGGCCTCCTCCACGTTCTTGAAGCCGATCGCCTCCTCCGCCAGACCCGGGATGGGCAGCGTGCGCGCGACGGAGCCCAGGCCGACGACGAGGTGGTCGTACGTGATCCAGTACGGCTCGCCCTCCTCGGGCGTGATCTGGACGCGGCGCTCGGCGTGGTGGATCTCGCTGACCTTGCCCTGCAGCACGTCGATGCCCTTGAGGGCGCGGCGGTGCGGGGCGACGACGTTGCGGGGGTCGATCGACCCGGCCGCCGCCTCGGGCAGGAACGGCGCGTACGTCATGTACGGGCGCGGGTCGACGACGACGATCGCGGCCTCACGGTTGCCGAGCCGCTTCTTCAGGCGGCGGGCGGTGTACAGGCCGACCGTGCCACCGCCGAGGATGACGATGCGCGGGACCTTGCGAGGCTTGGGCTTCGGCGTCGCCGCGGACTTCTCAGCGGTAGCGGTCGCAGACTGAGGCATACGTCAACGGTATCGCCGCACCGTTCGGCGCACCTACGGAGCGGACGGTGACGCTGAGCACAGCCGGCGGCCGCCCGCCACGGGCCCAAGGTCCCGATGATCGCGCGCCATCCGCGGGTCGCGTCAGTCGACGAGCCCGTTCGCCGCGACGACCCGCTGGTACCAGCGGGCGCTGTCCTTCGGCGTGCGGTCGAGCGTCCCGGGCTCCACCCGGACCAGACCCCAGCGCTGCGACATGCCGCGCGCCCACTCGAAGTTGTCGAGCAGCGACCACGCGTAGTAGCCGCGCAGGTCCACGCCGTCCGCGACCGCGCGCCCGGCCTGCTCCAGGTGTGCCCGCAGGAACGCGACCCGGGCCGCGTCGTGCACGGGGTCGGTGTCGGCAGGGTCGTCCGGGACGCCGTTCTCGGTGATGAGCAGCGGCGGCAGGTCCGGGTAGTCGTCCCGCAGCCGCGTCAGCAGGTCGTACAGACCCTCGGGGTGCACCTGCTGCCACCCCGCCGCCGAGGTGGGGAACGCGCTCTGCCAGGCGCCGTACCGGTCGACCATCGCCGCGCCGTAGTACTGGACGGCGAGCACGTCGGCGGGAGCGGAGATCGCCTCCAGGTCGCCCTCCCGGACGAGGGCCGCGAACCGGTCCGCGTCGCCGTGGACCTGCCCCGGCAGGTCGCCGACCGCGTCGTCGGGGTAGCGCCCGAGCAGCACCGGGTCCAGGTAGAGGCGGTTCTCGGCGCCGTCCGCGCGGCGGGCCGTCTCCTCGGCCCCGATGCCCGGGTAGACCGGCTGCAGGTTGAGCGCGATCCCGATCCCGCCGGTGGCCGCCACCGGCCCGGCGGCGCGCAGCGCCTGCACCGCGCGCCCGTGCGCCAGCAGCTGGTGGTGCACCGCCGCCAGGCCCGCGTCGACGTCGCCGAGCCCCGGGGCGTGCTCGGTCCCCGCGTACCCCACGAACGCGGTGGTCTTCGGCTCGTTGACCGTGAGCCACGTGACGTCCTCGCCGGCGAGCGCGTCGAACACCACCGCCGCGTACTCCCCGAACCGCTCGGCGGTGTCCCGCGCCGCCCAGCCGCCCGCGTCCTGCAGCGGCTGCGGCAGGTCCCAGTGGTACAGCGTGACCGCCGGCCGCACCCCGCGCCGGCGCAGCCCGTCGACGAGCCGGCGGTAGAAGTCGAGCCCGGCCTGGTTCACCGCCCCGGAGCCCGTCGGCACCACCCGCGGCCACGCGACCGAGAACCGGTACGACCCGAGCCCGAGCGACGCGACGAGGTCGAGGTCCTCCTCCCAGCGGCGGTAGTGGTCGGCCGCCGGGTCCCCCGTCGAGCCGTCGTCGATGCGCCCCGGCTCCGCCGCGAAGGTGTCCCAGATGGACGGCCCGCGCCCGTCGGCGGTCGTCGACCCCTCGACCTGGAAGGCCGACGTCGCGGCCCCCCACCGGAACCCGTCGGGGAACCGGAGGGACGACGGGCTCGCCGTCCGCGTCGGCCCGGGCCGCGACCCACGCGGCGAGCACGCCGCCACGACGCCGAGCGCGGCGGCCACGCCGGCACCGCGCAGCAGCGTGCGCCGGTCGAGGGAGAGGTCGGTGAGGCGCGTGAGCGCGCGGCTCACGGCGGGGTCGGGGCGCGGCACGGGGCTCCTCGTCGAGCGGGTGGCGTGGGGTGGGATCGCTCCCACGCGCCATCCTCCCATCGGGGCGAGCGGCGGGTCCAGGCGGCTCGCCCGGCCGGGGCGGTCAGCGCGCGGAGCTCGCCGCCCGCTCGGCCGCGCTGAACGCGATGCCGTCGAGGATGTCGTGCTCGGACGTCACGACGTGCGTGAGCTCGCGGCCGTCGGCCGCCACCGCGTCCCGGACGCGTGCGACCACGTCGTGCCAGACGAGCGCCCCGGCACCGATCACGTCGACCCGGCCGGGGTGCATGAACCCGAGCGCGGCGCGCTCCTCGCGCGTGCGGCCCAGCAGGTCGTCGCACCCCGCCAGCGTCTGGTCGACCGTGAGCACCGAGCCGTCGATGCGCGACGGGTCGTACCGGTCCAGGCCGAGGGCGTGCGCGGTCACGGTCGTGACGCTGCCGGCCAGCCCGACCAGCGTGACGGTGCGCCCGAGCGGCACGGTGGCGGAGGCCTCGTCGAGCGCGGCGGCCACGTCCGCGTGCGCGGCCGCGACCTCGTCGGCCGTGGGCGGGTCGGTCCGCAGCCGCCGCTCGGTCAGCCGCACGCAGCCCACGTCCATCGAGAAGGCCGCGTCGGGCGTCGCGGTGCCGAGCACGAGCTCCGTCGAGCCGCCGCCGAGGTCGACGACGAGGAACGGACCCGGGTGGGTCGCGGCGAGCACGCCCGTCGCGCCGCGGAAGGACAGGGCGGCCTCCTCGACGCCGTCGACGACCTCGGGCTCGACGCCCAGCGCGGCGCGGACGCCGCCGACGAAGTCGTCCCGGTTCTCCGCGTCGCGGGAGGCGGACGTCGCGACGAACCGCACGGCCTCCACGCCGAGCTCCCGGCAGACGGCGTCGTACCGGCGGGCGGCGTCCAGCGTCCGCTCCAGTGCCTCGGGGGCGATCCGGCCCGTGCGGTCGACGCCCTGCCCGAGGCGGACGACCTCCATCCGGCGGTCGAGGTCGACGAGCGTGCCGGCCTCGCGGTCGACCTCCGCGACGAGGAGTCGGATCGAGTTGGTCCCGCAGTCGATGGCAGCCACGCGTGTCACGGCGGTCATCCTCGCACCCGCCGGGGACCCTGCACGCCGGACGGCATGCCCACGGCCACGCGCCGCCTCAGCACGTGCACCGGTCGGGCCGCCACGTCCCGGCGATGCGCTCCAGCGCCTCGTCGCCCAGCGGGTTCACGCCGGGACCGGCGGCGAGCGCGTGGCCGACCAGGACGTGCAGGCACTTGACGCGGGTCGGCATGCCGCCCGCCGAGATGCCCGCGATCTCCTCGACGTGCCCGAGCGCCTCGCGGTCCGCGAGGTAGGCCTCGTGGGCGCGCCGGTACTGCGCAGCGAGCTCCTCGTCCTCCTCGAGCCGCGCCGACATCTCCTTCATCGCGCCCGACGCCTCGAGGGTGCTCACGGCCGCGACCGCGGGCGGGCAGGTGAGGTAGTACGTCGTCGGAAACGGCGTGCCGTCGTCGAGGCGCGGCGCGGTGCGGACGACGGTGGGGCGCCCGCAGACGCACCGGGCCGCGATGCCCACGACCCCGCGCGGCGGGCGCCCGAGCTGCTCGGCGAGCACCGCCACGTCCTGCTCGGTGGGGGCGTCGGGGCGCGGCTCGGTCATGAGGGGTCCGTCCTGTGCTCGGGGGGCGGCGGGTCGGCCGCGCGGGCCGGCGTGGTGCGTCGGGACGCACCTGCCGGTCGACGCGCGGCGGCGTGCGTGGTCCATTGTCGCCCGCCGGACGAGGCGCACGGGTCAGCCGTCGGCCGAGCCGTCCTCCGAGGCGTCGTTCGAGGCGTCGTCCTGCGTGCCCCCGGCCGCCGGCGTCTCGGCGCCGCCCTCGTCCGACGCCTGCGTCCCGGCCTCCTCGACCGAGTCCCACAGCGTCGCGTACCAGGGCTGGGTCGCCGAGGAGTCCAGCAGCGAGCTGGGACCGTCGTCCGCGACGGGGGCGGTCTCGGGCACGTGCTCCGGGTCGACCACGCGCAGCGGCTTGAGGCCCTTCGGCACGTAGCCGAGGCGCTCGCGCGCCTGCGCGCTCACGTACGCCGGGTCGTCCCAGCGCTTCTTCTCCGCCTCGAGGTCCTCGGTGCGGGCCTGCGCGGCTGCGACCTGCGCGCGCAGCGACCGTACCTCCGCCTGCTGGCGCAGGTACGAGCTCAGCGTCGGGTACACCAGGACGAACGCGGCCAGGAGGACGAGCGAGAAGACGAGCGCACGGACGGTGAACAGGTGCGGGGTGCGGGTCTGCACCCGCTCCGCACGCGGCGCCGGGACGGTGCGGGTGGGCTTGCTCGGGGGCCGGCTGGAGGACGGCCGGTCGCCCGCCCGCGGGGCACGCGCACCCCCCGCCGACGCCCCCGGCCGGGTGCCGGGCGCCGCGGTGCGGGGCGCGGCCGGACGACGCCCCGACGCACGCGGGGCTGCCGGGCGGCGCGGGGCAGTCACGGACCCGATTCTGCCCGCCGGGCGGCCCGTTGCCCGGACCCCGGGGTTCCTCGACGTGTCGTCCCCCGGACGCCGCCGCCACCGGGACCTGGGCCGGGACGCGCCGAGGGCCGGCCACCCCCTCCGGGGTGACCGGCCCTCGTACAGGCCCGGTGAGGCCTCAGCCCTGGAAGCGCGGGAAGGCCGAGCGACCGGCGTAGCGACCGGCGTCGTCCAGCTCCTCCTCGATGCGCAGCAGCTGGTTGTACTTGTTGATGCGCTCGCCGCGGGCGGGCGCACCGGTCTTGATCTGGCCGGCGTTCGTCGCGACGGACAGGTCGGCGATCGTCGTGTCCTCGGTCTCGCCCGAGCGGTGCGACGTCATGGTGGTGAAGCCGTTGCGCTGCGCGAGCGTCACCGCGTCGAGCGTCTCGGTGAGCGTGCCGATCTGGTTGAGCTTGACCAGCAGCGAGTTCGCGGCCTTGAGCTCGATGCCCTTGGCGAGGCGCTCCGGGTTGGTGACGAACAGGTCGTCGCCGACGATCTGGACGCGGCCGCCGACCTCGGAGACCAGCTGCGCCCACGAGTCCCACTCGTCCTCGGACAGCGGGTCCTCGATGGAGACCAGCGGGTAGTCGCGCACGAGCTGCTCGTAGTACGCGATCATCTCGGCCGGCGTCTTCGCGGCGCCCTCGAACTGGTAGGCGCCGTCCTTGAAGAACTCGGTCGACGCGACGTCGAGCGCGAGCGCGATGTCGGTGCCGGCGGTGAAGCCGGCCTTCTCGACCGCGACGAGGATGAGGTCGAGCGCCTCACGGTTCGAGCCGAGGTTCGGCGCGAAGCCGCCCTCGTCGCCGAGGCCCGTGGCGAGGCCCTTGCTCTTCAGCACGGACTTCAGCGAGTGGTACACCTCGGCGCCGGTGCGCAGCGCCTCGCGGAACGTCGTCGCGCCGATGGGCGCGACCATGAACTCCTGGATGTCGACGTTCGAGTCGGCGTGCGAGCCGCCGTTGAGGATGTTCATCATCGGCACGGGCAGGACGTGCGCGTTCGGGCCGCCGATGTAGCGGAACAGCGGCAGGTCGGCCGAGTCGGCCGCGGCCTTGGCCACGGCGAGCGAGACGCCGAGGATCGCGTTGGCGCCGAGCTTGCCCTTGTTGGGCGTGCCGTCGAGCGCGATCAGCGCGGCGTCGACCAGGCGCTGCTCGGTGGCCTCGAACCCGATGAGCTCCGGGGCGATGTCGTCGATGACCGCGTTCACGGCACCCTCGACGCCCTTGCCCAGGTAGCGGCCCTTGTCGCCGTCACGGCGCTCGACGGCCTCGAACGCGCCGGTGGACGCGCCCGAGGGGACGGCCGCGCGGGCGATCGTGCCGTCGTCGAGAGCGACCTCGACCTCGACAGTGGGGTTGCCTCGCGAGTCCAGGATCTCGCGGGCGCCGACGGCCTCGATGCTGGCCATGGGTGCTCCTTCGACGAGCGGTGGGTTTACGACCTCACCCTAGTGCCGTGCACCGGCGGCGGCGCTGGGACCTCCGACTGCCGGACAGCGGGAGCCCGGGTGGGACGATCCGCCGGCCGGTCAGGCCCGGACCCCGGCCTCCACGAGCTCGGCGACGATGCGCTCCACCTGCTCCTTGGCGTCGCCGAAGAGCATCGCCGTGTTGTCGCGGAAGAACAGCGGGTTCTGGACGCCCGCGTACCCGGTGGCCATCGAGCGCTTGAACACGACGACCTGCCCGGCCTCCCACACCCGCAGCACCGGCATGCCGGCGATGGGGCTGGCGGGGTCCTCCGCGGCCGCCGGGTTCACGGTGTCGTTCGCGCCGATGACGAGCACGACGTCGGTCCCGGCGAGCTCGTCGTTGATCTCGTCCATCTCCAGGACGATGTCGTACGGCACCTTCGCCTCGGCGAGGAGCACGTTCATGTGGCCGGGCAGCCGCCCGGCGACGGGGTGCACCCCGAAGCGGACCTGGGTGCCGCCCGCGCGCAGCTTCGCGACGAGCTCCGCGACCGGGTACTGCGCCTTCGCGACGGCCATGCCGTAGCCGGGCGTGATGACGACGGACCGCGCCGCGCGCAGCAGCTCCGCCACCTCGGGGGCCCGCACCTCCCGGTGCTCGCCCAGGTCGGCGTCGCCGCCCGCCACCACGGTCCCCTCCTCGGCCCCGAAGCCGCCGAGGATGACGCTGACGAACGAGCGGTTCATCGCGCGGCACATGAGGTAGGACAGGATCGCGCCGGACGAGCCGACCAGCGCACCGGTGACGACGAGCAGGTCGTTGCCCAGCATGAAGCCGGCGGCCGCCGCGGCCCAGCCGGAGTAGGAGTTGAGCATCGACACGACGACCGGCATGTCGCCGCCGCCGATCGAGGCGACGAGGTGCCACCCGAGCGCGAGCGCCACCAGGGTCATGAGCAGGAGAGGCGCCAGCGACGGCGCCGCGAGGAACCACACCATGAGCCCCGCGCAGACGAGGAGCGCGGCCAGGTTCAGCAGGTTGCGGCCGGGGAGCTGGAGCGGCGCCGACCGGATCCGGGCCGACAGCTTGAGGAACGCGACAACGGAGCCGGTGAAGGTCACGGCGCCGATGAGCACGCCGAGGTAGACCTCGACGAGGTGGACGGCGTCCTGGCCGCCCCCGCCCAGCCCCTCCAGCAGCGCCGCGTCCTGCTGGCCGGTGAGGAACGAGTTGATGCCGACGAGCACCGCGGCCGCGCCGACGAAGCTGTGCAGGATCGCGATGAGCTCGGGCATCTGCGTCATCTCGACGCGCCGCGCGCGCACCGTGCCGACGACGGCGCCGGTGGCGAGCACCAGGACGATGAGCAGCGCGGTGACGACCGGCGCGCGCTCGCTACGGTCGACCGCGAGCACGAACGTCGCCGCGAGCGCGAGGCCCATGCCGATCATGCCCAGCACGTTCCCGCGCCGGGCGCTCTCCTGCTTCGACAGCCCCGCGAGCGACAGCACGAACAGCACCGCGGCGACGAGGTAGACCCCCTGCGCGAAGGACGAGGCGGTCATCAGGCGTCCTTCCGGAACATGCGGATCATGCGGTTCGCGACGAGGAAGCCCCCGAAGATGTTGATGCTCGCGACGAGCGCCGCGACGCAGGCGAGCACGGTCACGACCGGGCTGGAGTCGCCGACCTGCAGCAGCGCGCCGACCAGGATGATCCCGCTGATCGCGTTCGTCTGGGCCATCAGCGGCGTGTGCAGGGCGTGGCTCACGTTCGAGATCACGTAGTAGCCGACGAACACCGCCAGCACGAACACCGTGAGGTGCCCGAGCAGCTCGGGCGGGGAGAACGAGACCGCCAGCAGGACGAGCACCGCGGCGAGCGCGAAGCCGACGGTGCGGCGGCGCGCGCGTCGCTCCCGGGCCGCCGCCGCGTCGGCGGCCTGGCGCGCGAGCTCCTCCGGAGTCGGCCCGGCCGGAGCCGGCGCGGCGGCGGGAACGGCCGAGACGGCGACGGGCGGGGGCGGCCACAGGACGTCGCCGCCGTGCGCGACCGTCATGCCGCGCTGCACCGGGTCGTCGAGGTCGAGGACGAGCGTGCCGTCCTCGTCGGGGGTCAGCAGCTGGAGCAGGTGCACGACGTTCGTGCCGAACAGCTGCGACGTGTGCTGCGGCAGCCGGCCGGGCAGGTCGGTCCAGCCCAGCACGACGACGCCGTTCGGCGTGACGACGCGCTCCCCCGGCACGGTCAGCTCGCAGTTGCCCCCGCCGGAGGCCGCGAGGTCGACGACGACGGAGCCCGGCCGCATCGCGGCGACCATCTCCGCCGTGATCGTCCGCGGCGCGACGCCCCGCACGAGCGCGGTCGTGATGACCACGTCGGCGCGCGCCGTCTCCTGCGCGTAGACCTCGGCGGTGAGCCGCTCCTGCTCCTCGCTCAGCGCGCTGGCGTAGCCGTCGGCGCTCACCTGCTGCTGGGCCTGCGGTGCCGCGACGAACGCCGCACCCATCGACTCGATCTGCTCGCCGACCTCCGGGCGCACGTCGAACGCCCGCACCTGCGCGCCGAGGCTGTCCGCCGCCCCGATCGCGGCCAGCCCTGCGACGCCGGCGCCGATGACGAACACGGTCGCGGGCGGGGTCTTGCCCGCCGCGGTCACCTGCCCGGCGAACATCGCGCCGTACTCGGACGCCGCCTCGACGACCGCCCGGTACCCCGCGACGTTGGACAGCGTGCTGAGCACGTCGAGGCTCTGCGCGCGGGAGATGCGCGGGACGGCGTCGAGGGCCAGCGCGGTGACGCCGCGGGCCGCGAGCCGTTCGAGCCGCTCGGGGGACGCGGCCGGCGCGAGCATCGCCACGAGCGTCGCGCCCGGACGCAGCGCGTCGAGCCGCGCGTCGGCCGGTGCGTCGACCGCCGCGACGACGTCCGCGGCCCACACCGCGTCCGCGTCCGCGACCGTCGCGCCCGCGGCGGCGTACGCCTCGTCGGCGAACGTCGCCCGCTCGCCCGCGCCGCTCTCGACGACGACGTCGTACCCGAGGGCGACGAGCCGGGTGACCGTCCGCGGGGTCGCGGCCACGAGACGCTGGCCCGGGTCCGCCTCGCGTGGGATGCCGATCGTCGTCAACGGGCCCTCCGGGTGCTCGCCGCCCGGACCGCCCGGGCTCGTCCGGCGACTGTAGCGACGGGCGGAGGGGCCCACGTGGGCCGTTCGTCAGAAGGAACGCGATTCCTCTCGTGCCCGCTCCGCCGCACGCTCGCGCAGCGGCCGGCGCCGCGCGACGAGCAGCCACCCGGCGGCGACGCA
>NZ_HE978588.1:1596978-1603718 GCF_000312005.1 Cellulomonas massiliensis JC225 | reverse complement strand
GGCGCCGAGGGGCACCACGTCGGCACCCGTGCGCGCGAGGCCGCCGTCCTCCGGGCCGCCCGGCCCCGCCGGCCCGGCGCCGTCCTCGTCGCCCCCGGTGAACGCGTAGTCGTCGTCGGGGTCCGCCTCCTGCTCCGGCTCGGAGGCGGCCTCCACCAGCGTCACCCGGTCGAGGACCTGGGCGACCTGCACGGCTGCCGCCGAAGCACCCGCGTCGAAGCGGACGACGAGCGGGATGCGGATCGCGTCGCCGGGCGCCAACACGGGCCCGCGCCAGGTGCCGCCGCCGGGGACGTCGTCGCCGTCCACCACGACGTGCAGGGACCCGGCCAGCGACGGGCCGCCGTCGCCCACGCCGGCCCGGACCAGCACCCGGACGCGCGCCTCGACGTCGCTCCCGTTGCGCACCCACAGGTCACCGGTGGCCACGTCGCCGGGCACCATCGCGTCGGCGCCGACCAGCAGGCTGCCGTCGAGCCGGGTCGACCAGGTCCTCCCGTCGGGCGAGACCTCGACCCCGCCGTCCGCCGCCGCGGGCGGCGCCACGCCGAGGAGGGCCGCGAGCGCCACCAGGACGGCTGCGACGAGCCCGCGCGCGCTCACGCGGGGCTCCCGGCGGCGTCGGCCGAGGCCGCGCGGGCGCGCGAGCGGTCCCGCAGGCTCGACGCCCACAGCCACGCCCCGTAGCCGATGAGCCCGGCGGCCGCCGCGAGGGTCAGCCACCGGGGCCGGTTGGCCCCGACCCAGGCGTTGAGGTGGCCGACGTAGGGCACCCGGTACACGACCTCGCCCCGGACCTGCACCTCGCGCACGGGCGGGTCGTCGGCGCCGTTCGCGTCGCCGCGCGTGACGAACGCGAGCTCGCCGTCGGTGGTCGACCCGATGCCGCGCACGCGGTGCGTGACGACCTCGGGCTCGCCCGAGTGCATCTGGTAGGTGATGACGTCGCCGATCTCGACGCGGGCGGGGTCGACGGGTCGGGTCACGACGAGCGTCCCCGGCGGCATGAGCGGCGCCATGCTGCCCGTGAGGACGGTGTAGGTCTGCGCGCCCATCGCCAGGGGCACGACGACCACGACGAGCGCCAGGAAGACGACGACGACCAGCGCCGCGGCGGACGCCACCGCCCCGGCCGCGGACCACGCGCGACGGCGCGCGGGCCGCCCCGCCGGGTCGGGCGCGCGGTCGGGGACCTGCTCGAGGTCGTGGGCGTCGGCCATCAGCAGCCCACGAAGATCGAGAGCGTCCGCTGCACGCTCACGCCGGCGGAGGCCGGCGACGTCCACTCGACGCCGCCGTTCGTCACGCGCGCCTGGACCGTGACGGTCGAGGTCTGGTTGTTGGGCACGGTGCTCGCAGCGAGCGTCAGGCTCGTCCCCGTGGTGCTGCCCACCTGCACCGGGGCGGCCGTGCCGGTCTGCCGCGACACGAGGTACTGCACGCTCGCGCCGGCGGGCAGGGCGGGCGTCGGGGGCGGCGTCCAGCCGACCGTGTAGGAGAACAGGCCCGAGCAGGTGAGCTGCGTCGGTGCCGGCAGGGCCGCGGCGGACGCGGTCCGCGCCGCCAGCGAGGTCGTGACGGTCCACCAGGCGTACGCCGCCCCGCCGCCGCCGAGGACGAGCCCGAGCGCCACGCCGAGCGCGACCGGCAGCCGCACCGTGCGCAGGGCACGGGCGGCGCGGGGCTGCCGCGGGGCGGCGGTCATGGCGCGTCCTCCGGGGTGGCGGGCGGGGGGCCCGGGCGAGGTGGTCGGTCGGGTCAGGTGGTGGGCTGGTTACGAGCGGTCGCCTGCAGGGTGAAGGCGGCGGAGCCTCCAGGCGCGGAGCCGGCGCCGAGCACCGTGCGGACGCACACGTACACCGTGGCGCCCGTCGGCTGCGTGGCGCTCCACGCCCCCGGGGTGACGACGGTCGCGGTGCAGTCCGCGACGTCGGGGCCGGTCGACTCCAGGAGGGTGACGCCCAGCCCCGCGAGGGACCCGCCCGTGACGGCGAGCTGGTACTGCCAGCGCCCGTCGCCGGTGTGGGTGAGGCGCGCGACGCCCGTGCGGGGGTCCTGCGGCCACATGCCGGTGTAGCTCGGCGCGCCGACCCAAGCCGCGTCGAGGCCGAAGGTGCCCGACCGGATGGTCGCGGCGGACGCCACCGGCCGCGAGGCCGACCACGCCGCGTAGGCGGTCGTCGCGATCCCCGAGAGGAGGAACGCGACGACCGCCACGGCGACGAGGCGGGGCCCGGGGCGCACCTCAGACCTGGCTGATGGTGACGGCGCCGTTCTGGAGCACCGCGTTGAGGTCCTGCGCGCTCAGCCCGGCGGTCGCGCTGTCGAACGTCAGGGTCACCGTGACCGTCACGTCGAACGTCGTCTCCGTCGTCGGCGACGAGATCGAGAACGTGTTCGTCCCGGTCGTGATGGTGCCCGTGCCCGAGCCGGTCTTGACCGCGGTGAGCGCGACGGCGGGGGTGCCGAGCGCGGTCGTCAGCGCGTTGGTGCCGCTGTACGTCGGCACGGCGAAGGACGACTGGGCGTTGAGGCGGCTGCCCAGCGCGGTGACCGTGAACACCTCGGTGTAGCGGATCGAGTCGCCGGGGACGACCTTCGACGTGCCCGGCACGAACGCGGGCGTCGTCGTGCCGTTCGCCCACGCCCACGAGCCGGCGGTCTTCGTCGCCACCGAGAGCTTGCCCGAGGTGATGGTCGTGCCGGACGAGAGCGGCTTCGAGTCGCTCCAGTAGGCCAGGGTTCCCGCACCGCCCAGGAGCAGCGCGACACCGGCGCCGATCGCGATGGCGCCCTTCGTCGTCTTGCGCATGATTGCCTGCCTCCGTCGTCGTGCCCCGGGCCGTCCCGGGACCGTCGACGAGGCATCGCCACGCACGCGCGAGAAGTTAAACGTCTAGGCGCGCGAGACTCGCAGTCATCAGGTTGTTCCACCCAGACGAGTCACCCGTGCGGGACCGGACCCGGAGGATCCCGGCGGATCAACCACCGGTCCCGGTCCGCCGAACGGGCGGCACTATGACGTGCGACACACCCTACCGGGGGTCGGTGCACGCGCGCGACACGAGCCCGCTCAGGCGCGGGTGCCCCGGTGCAGCGCCACGATGCCGCCGGAGAGGTTCCGGAACGCGACGTCGCGCCACCCTGCGGCCTTGATGATCCGTCCGAGGCCCTGCTGGTCGGGCCACTCCCGGATCGACTCCGCGAGGTACACGTACGCGTCGGGCGACTTCGTCACGACGCGCGCCACCGACGGCACGGCGCGCATGAGGTAGTTGGAGTAGACCGTGCGGAACGGGCCGAACGTCGGCGTGGAGAACTCGCACACGACCAGCCGCCCGCCGGGCTTCGTCACGCGCGCCATCTCCCGCAGCGCCGCCGGCACGTCCGGCACGTTGCGCAGGCCGAACGAGATGGTCACGGCGTCGAAGGACGCGTCGGCGAACGGCAGCTCGAGGGCGTCGCCGGCCACGAACGCGAGGTCCGGACGGCGCCGCTTGCCGACCGCGAGCATGCCCTCGGAGAGGTCGCAGGGCACCACCCGCACGCCCGCGTCGGCGAGCGGCTCGGAGGAGGTGCCCGTGCCCGCGGCGAGGTCCAGCACCGTGTCGCCCGCCGTCGCCCCGACCGCGGCGATCGTGGCCTTGCGCCACGCGCGGTCCTGGCCGAGGGACAGGACGTCGTTCGTGCGGTCGTAGCGACCGGCCACGGCGTCGAACATCGCCGCGACGTCCTGCTGCTGCTTGTCCAGGCCCGCGCGCGTCATGCGGCCATCGTCGCAGGTACCGGGGCGTCGTGACGACGGGAGGCGCGGCGGGTCGGTCGGCGCGGGCACGGGTCGGGCCACCGCTCGTCCGGCGCCGTGCCGTGCGAGGCATACCCTGAGCGGTGATGAGCACGCTCACCTCCGCGCCGGCCGAGCCGGGGCCCTCCCCGCTGGTCGTGCGGACGGTCGCCCTCGACGACCTGGGCCTCCCCGTGACCGCCGACCCGCTGCCGGACCCGGCCGACCTGCTCGGCCTGCTGCCCGGCGAGGCGCCGCTCGCGTGGGTCCGCCGGGGGGACGGCCTCGTCGCGTGGGGCGAGCTGCTGCGCCTGGAGGTCGCCGGTCCCGACCGGTTCGCGGCGGCCGAGCGCGCCTGGCGCGAGGTGCTCGCGCACGCCGTCGTCCGCGACGAGGTGGGCCTGCCCGGCACGGGTCCGGTCGCGTTCGGCTCGTTCGCGTTCGACGACGCCTCCCCCGCGGGCGGCGTCGTCGTGGTGCCCCGCGTCGTCGTGGGGCGTCGGGGCGGACGGGCATGGCTCACGACGCTCACGCAGGGCGCGACGCTCGAGCCGGTGCCCGACCTGCGCGACGTGCGCGCCCGCCGCGAGGCGCCCCTCTCCCCCGGACCGGTGGCCTACGCCGACGGCGCGCTCACCGCCCGGGCGTGGCAGTCCGCCGTCGCCGACGCCGCCGGGGCGATCCGCGCGGGCCGTGTCGACAAGGTGGTGCTCGCGCGCGACGTGCGGGCCCGGACCCAGCGGCCCGTCGACGTCCGGTGGGCCCTCGACCGGCTCGCGCAGCGCTACCCGTCGTGCTGGACGTTCTCCGTCGACGGCATGTTCGGCGCGACCCCCGAGCTGCTGGTCCGGTCCGAGAAGGGCCTGGTCACGTCGCGCGTGCTCGCGGGCACGATCCGCCGCACCGGCGACGACGCGGCGGACACCGCCCGGGCCGCGCAGCTCGCGCACTCGTCGAAGGACCTCGAGGAGCACGAGTACGCGGTCGCGTCCGTCGCGCGGGCGCTCGAGCCGTTCTGCTCGTCGACGAACGTCCCCGACGTGCCGTTCGTGCTGCACCTGCCCAACGTGCTGCACCTCGCGTCCGACGTGACGGGCGTGCTCACCGACCCGACGGGCCCGGACCGCCACCCCTCGTCGCTCGCGCTCGCCGCGGCGCTGCACCCGACGGCCGCCGTCTGCGGGACCCCCACCGCCGCGGCGCGCGACCTCATCGCGCAGGTCGAGCAGATGGACCGCGGCCGGTACGCCGGCCCCGTGGGCTGGTTCGGCGCGGACGGGGACGGCGAGTGGGGGATCGCCCTGCGGTGCGCGGAGCTGTCCCGCGACGACCGGCACGACGTCCGCCTGTTCGCGGGCTGCGGCATCGTCGCGGCGTCCGACCCGGCCGCGGAGCTCGCGGAGTCGGAGGCCAAGCTCGTCCCGCTGCGCGACGCGCTGGGCTCCTGACCCCGCGCCCCTCCCCGGGGCACCTCCCGCCGGACGCACGGGAGCGCCCGGCACGCGCGTGAGGCGCGCACCGGGCGCTCGGGCGGGCGCCCGGCAGGGGGTCCGGACGCCCGCGGCCCGCCGCCCGCACCGCGACCGCTGCGATCGGTCGCCGTGCGTCGTGGGCCGGCCCACCCCGCCGGCCGCCGCGGGAGGCAGCAGCCGGCGGGGGGCCGAGCTCAGCCCTGGCCCTGCTGCTGCTGCAGCCACTCCCAGAGCTCGTCAGGGCTCATGCCGCCCGGCAGCTGCCGGCCGTCCTGACCCTGCTGGCCGTCCTGACCCTGCTGGCCGTCCTGACCCTGCTGGCCCTGCTGGCCCTGGTCCTGCTGCGCGGTGCCGGTGTCCTCCTTCGTCGCGAGCGTCGCCTCGACCTCGATGGCCTTGCCGTCGCGCACGACCGTGAGGACCGCCTTGTCGCCCGCCGCGTACGACCGGACGTAGGCGGTGAGCGACTCGGCGCCGCCGACCGGCTTGTCGCCGATCGCGACGATCACGTCGCCCTCCCGCAGGCCGGCCGCGGCGGCCGGGGACCCCTCGCTGACGGTCTTCACGAGCGCGCCGGCGCGGGTCACACCGTCCGCGGTCGCGGTGCCGTCGTCGAGCCCCACGCCGAGGAACGCGTGCTTGGCCACGCCGCTGTCGACGAGCTGGCTGGCGATGTTCTTCACCAGGTCCACGGGAATGGCGAAGCCCAGGCCGATCGAGCCCGAGCCGCTCGACAGCGTCGCGATCGAGGAGTTGATGCCGATCACGCGGCCCTCGGCGTCGAACAGCGGGCCGCCGGAGTTGCCGGGGTTGACCGCCGCGTCGATCTGGATCGCGTTCGTCACGGTCGCGTCGCTGCCGCCCTCCGCCTGCGTCGTGACCGGCCGGTCGACGGCGGACACGATGCCGGTGGTGACGGTGTTCGCCAGCCCCAGCGGGTTGCCGACGGCCATGACCGGCTCGCCGACGGTCACGGCCGAGCTGTCGCCCAGCGCGGCGGGCGCCAGGTCGTCCGGCGGGTCCTGCAGCTGGACGACGGCGAGGTCGGTGGTCGGGTCGGTGCCGACGACCTTCGCCTGGTAGATGCGGCCGTCGTCGAGGGTGACCTGGACGGTGTCGGCGCCGGCGACCACGTGGTTGTTCGTCACCACGCGGCCCTCCTTGTCGATGACGACGCCCGAGCCCTGCGCCCCGCCCTGCGACGTGGTGACGCTGATGGCGACGACCGACGGCGAGACCGCCCGGGTCACGGCCTCCCAGTTCGGGTCCTGCGCGGTCGAGCCGGACACGGGCACGGTGTCGGTCGACGAGCGGCCGAGCTCGGCGATGGACGCCGGGCGCGTCCCGGTCCCGTCGCCGCCGTCGAACGCGTGCGAGATGCCCAGCGTCGCGAACGCGGTGACCAGCGCCGCGGCCGCCGCCGCGGACGTGATCGGCAGCCACAGCCGCCGGCGCGGACGTGCGCCGTCCGCCGTCGCGGGCTC
>NZ_HE978588.1:1587792-1593790 GCF_000312005.1 Cellulomonas massiliensis JC225 | reverse complement strand
TCGACCAGCTCGTCGCGCCGGCGGCGGCCGCGGGCCGTGCGCACCGGCGCGGTGCCGCGCTCCGCCGGCTCGCGCTCCGGGGGCGCGCCCATCAGTGCGCCCCGCCGCCCGCCAGGTTGAGGCCCACGACGCCCGCGATGATGAGGAGGATCGACACGACCTTGAGCACCGTGACGGGCTCGTCGAGGAACGCCATCGCGAGGACCGCGGTGGTGACGGCCCCGATGCCGACCCAGACCGCGTACGCCGTGCCGACCGGCAGGGTGCGCAGCGCGATCGCGAGCCCGCCCATGCTGGCGGCCAGACCGGCCACGAAGACGACGCTCGGCCACAGCCGCGTGAAGCCGTTCGACTCCTTGAGGGCGAGTGCCCAGACCGCCTCGAGCAGCCCGGACACCACGAGGACCATCCATGCCATGGCAGCGACCTCCACGCCGGGCGGGGCCCGGCAGCGGCGCACCGGGTGGCAGGTCCCGCCGTCGCGCGCCGTTCTGGTACGAGCGTACCAGAACGGCGTCGCCGCGTAGGGTGGGCGCGTGCCGACGACGCCCGCGACCACGCCCGCCACGCCCGAGCCGCCCCTGCCCCGTCAGGTCTCGGACACGTTCGACCCCCGGCGCTGGCGGACCGTCGAGGGCTTCGAGGACCTCACGGACCTCACGTACCACCGCGGCGTGGCACGCCCGAGCCCGGAGCAGGCGGCCGAGGGCGCCGGCTGGCGCGACCTGCCCGTGGTGCGCGTCGCGTTCGACCGCCCCGAGGTGCGCAACGCGTTCCGGCCGCACACCGTCGACGAGCTGTTCCGCGTCCTCGACCACGCGCGCACGACGTCCGACGTCGGCACGGTGCTCCTCACGGGCAACGGGCCCAGCCCCAAGGACGGCGTGTGGGCGTTCTGCTCCGGCGGCGACCAGCGCATCCGGGGCCGTGACGGCTACCGGTACGCCGAGGGCGAGACCGCGGAGTCGGTCGACCCGGCCCGGGCGGGGCGGCTGCACATCCTCGAGGTGCAGCGGCTCATGCGGACGATGCCGAAGGTCGTCGTCGCGCTCGTCAACGGCTGGGCCGCCGGCGGCGGCCACTCGCTGCACGTCGTCGCGGACCTCACCGTCGCGAGCCGCGAGCACGCCCGCTTCATGCAGACCGACGCCAACGTCGGCTCGTTCGACGGCGGCTACGGCTCGGCGCTGCTGGCCCGGCAGGTCGGTCAGAAGCGCGCCCGGGAGATCTTCTTCCTGGCCCGCGAGTACTCCGCCGAGGAGGCGTACGCATGGGGCGCCGTCAACGACGTCGTCGACCACGCGACGATCGAGGAGGTCGGGCTGGAGTACGCCCGCGTCATCGCGACGAAGTCGCCGCAGGCGATCCGGATGCTCAAGTTCGCGTTCAACCTCGCCGACGACGGGCTGGCCGGGCAGCAGGTGTTCGCGGGCGAGGCCACGCGCCTCGCCTACATGACCGACGAAGCGGTCGAGGGGCGCGACGCGTTCCTGCAGCGGCGCGAGCCCGACTGGTCCGGCTTCCCGTACGCCTACTGAGGCCGCCGCCGGCCCCGGAGCCGGGTGGGCGTCCGGACGGCGCGTCAGCCGTGCATCGACCAGGCGACGACGTCCAGCAGCTGCGACGCGACGAGCGCGACGCCGACGACGAGGCCGAGCAGCACGAGGCCGGCCGCCACGACGGCGCCGAGCGAGCGGGTGTCGTGCTCGACGACCCCCGGCAGCTCCGGCGCGGACGGCTCGGCGTCCGGGGCGGGCGGCGTGGCGTCGTGCGTGCGCTCGCGCCGCGCACGGGAGGCCGCCGGCAGCGCCGGGCGGGCGAAGGACGGACGGTGCGTGGGCAGGTGCGTGGTCATGGCACCAGGCTCGCCGGGAGCGGCCCGGTGCCGCGTCGGCCGCCGGTCGCGACGTCCGCGTCAGCCGGTCATCCCCGAGGATGCCGGCCGTGGGTCGGGGTCATCCTCCGGGCGGAGACGTCGGTCAGCTGACGGTGACGGACCCGTCGCCCTGCGGCACCAGCTCCACCCAGGTGTTGCCCGGGGCGAGCGTGGCCGGCTTCCCGCCGGGCAGGAAGAGCCGCAGCGGCGCGCCCGGCGAGGACTTCTTCCACACCACGGTGACCGTCTTGCCGCCCTGCGCGATCATCCCCTTGCCCTGGCCGACGAGCCGGTACGTGGGCACCGCCGCGCCGCCCTGGGCGTTGTACCCCGAGTCCGGGTGGCGGGCCACGATCGACACGACGTTCACCGCGGACAGCCGCTTGCCGCTCATCGCCTTCGACGGCGTCGAGCCCTCGGAGCGCAGCCACGTGCGGCTCCTGGCGTCCCACGACCACGTCGGCTTGGCGGCGCTGGACAGCGAGAAGGCGAGCTTCTTCGCGGCCTTGCCCTCGGACGCCGCGGCCGCCTCGTCCGCCGAGCGCGCGAACAGGAACTGCTCGCCCGGCGGCACGTCGCGCGAGCCGTTCGCCTGCTTCCAGAGCGTCTTCGGGTTCGCGTAGACGTTGTGCGGCGCGGGGCGGGCCGACGAACGGTACATGCCGTCGACGCCGAGGTCGTTGCTGAGGATCTGCGCGCTCGAGCGGGCCTTGGCGACGATCCCGCCCTGGCCGCCCGAGAACGCGAGGAGCCCCTGCAGCGGCTGGACGATCAGCGGGTCCATGGGCCGCACCGAGCGGATGGGGCCGATCTCCTTCGGCACCTGGGACTGGAAGACGGCGACCAGCCGCGAGACCTGGAACTCGACCACGGTCTCCCACACCACGTCCGCCTGCTCGAGGCCGGTCTGCGGCCGCGCGGCCGAGGTGTTCTCGACCTTCACGGCGAGCGCGGGTCGCTTGGCCGGCTTCCCCTCGACGCCCGTGAGCGGGTGGACGGCCGGCGGCTTCGGCGGCGTCGGCGCCGCCGTCTTCGTCGCCGTGACCGTCGGGGCGACCGTCACGTCGGGCGTCGGGGGCGGCGTCTGCGGGCTCGAGCAGGCCGCGAGCGCCGTCACGAGCGCCCCCGCCGTCACGGTCGCCCACCGCCGCCGCAGCGTCGTCGTCCGGCTCGTCCTCACCACGTCTGTCCGCCTCTGTCCCGGCGGGCCCGCCCCTCGCGGCCCGCGTTGCCCGGACAGGGTGCCACGGCCGCGGCGCCCGGGCGCAATCGGCCACGCGACGTTCACCGGACGTGCATCTCACGACCTCCGCCGGGCCCGCCGGTGCCGGCGCGGCGCGATCGGGGGGCACCGTCCGCCTAGGCTCGTGCCCGTGGACCGGTCCGTGCGCGTGCTCCCCGCCCGCCTCGACCGGGTCGACGAGGTGAGGGCGGCCGTGGCGACGGCGCTGGGCGGCGACGCCCCGCTGGAGCTCGTCGCCCCGACGGGCTCCGCGGCCGACGCGTCGGCCCCGCCCCTGCGGGTCCCCGCCGGCACCGCCCTCGTGGTCCGCACCTCGGGCTCCACCGGCGAGCCCCAGCCCGTCGCCCTGGGGGCGCACGCGCTGCGCGCCTCGGCCGCGGCGACCGCGGCCCGCCTGGGCGGCGGCGGCCGGTGGCTCCTCGCCCTGCCGCTGGAGCACGTCGCCGGCGCGCAGGTGATGGTGCGCTCGGTGCTCGCGGGCACGGTCCCCGTCGTGCTCGAGCCCCCGTTCCGCCCCGACCGCTTCGTGGCCGCAACGGCGCGCCTCGGCGCGGGCCGCCGGCTCACGTCCCTCGTCCCGACCCAGCTGGCCCGGCTGCTGGGCGACCCGGACGCGGTAGCGGCGCTGCGCACCTTCGACGCCGTGCTCGTGGGCGGGGCCGCCACGCCCGGTCCGCTGCTGGACGCCCTGCGGGCGGCCGGCGTGCGGCTCGTCACGACCTACGGCATGACGGAGACGTGCGGCGGGTGCGTGTACGACGGCGTGCCGCTCGACGGCGTCCGCGTGCGGGTCGACGACGACGGCCGCGTGCTGCTGACGGGCGACGTGCTGGCGAGCGGGCACGTCGGCCGGCCCGACCTGGACGACGAGGCGTTCGTGCGGCTCGACGGCGAGCGCTGGCTGCGCACCCGCGACCGCGGCAGCTGGGCCGGCGGCCGGCTCGCGGTGCACGGGCGCCTCGACGACGTGCTCGTGACGGGCGGGGAGAAGGTCGCCCCGGCCGCGGTCGAGGACGTCCTCGCGAGCGTGCCCGGCGTGACGGAGTCGTGCGTCGTCGGGGTCCCCGACGACGAGTGGGGGCAGGCCGTCGTGGCCGTCGTCGTCCCCGGCGCCGCGGAGCCCGACGAGGACGCGCTCCGCGCCGCCGTGCGGGAGCGGCTCGGGCGCGCCGCCGTGCCGCGGCGGGTGGTGCTCGTCGACGCGCTGCCGCTGCGCCCCTCCGGCAAGGTCGACCGCACGGCCGCGGCCCGCCTCGCGGCGCGGGCGGCCGCAGCGCCCGTGCCGTCGTCCTCGCCCGGCGGCTCGACCAGGAACCCCACCGCCGACCCGACCCCCACCGACGGGAGCCCCACGTGACGACCCTCTCCGACTGGGTGGCGGGCGCCCGCCCGCGGACCCTGCCCGCCGCCGCCGCCCCCGTGCTCGTCGGGACCGGCGCGGCGGCGCAGCTCGGCTCCGAGCACCTCGGGGCCGCGGCCCTCGCGCTCGGGCTCGCGCTGGCGCTCCAGGTGGGCGTCAACTACGCGAACGACTACTCCGACGGGGTGCGCGGCACGGACGTCGACCGGGTCGGGCCGATGCGGCTCACCGCCTCGGGCACGGCACGCCCGGGGCACGTCAAGGCAGCGGCGTTCGGCGCGTTCGGGGTCGCCGCGCTGCTCGGCATCGCGCTCGTCGCGCTGTCCGGCCAGTGGTGGCTGCTGGCGATCGGCGCCCTGTGCATCGTCGCGGCGTGGTTCTACACCGGCGGCCGGCGGCCCTACGGCTACCGGGGGCTCGGCGAGGTGGCGGTGTTCGTCTTCTTCGGCCTCGTCGCGGTGCTGGGCACCACGTACACGCAGGCGGGCCGCCTCTCGGGTCCGGCGTACCTGGGCGCCGTCGCCGTCGGGCTCCTGGCCTGCGCGCTGCTCATGGCGAACAACCTGCGGGACGTGCCGACCGACGCGCTCGTCGGCAAGCGGACCCTCGCGGTGCGGCTGGGCGAGCGGCGCGCGCGCCAGCTCTACGGCGCGTTCGTCATCCTGCCCGTCGTGCTCGGCGCCGCGTGCGCGGCGTGGGCGCCGTGGTGCCTGCTCGTGCTGATCCTGCTCGCACCGGCCGTGATCCTCGCGGTCGTCGTGCGGCTGGGGGCGAGCGGCCGCGCGCTCGTGCCGGTCCTCGCGTTCACCGGGCAGCTGGAGCTCGCGTTCGGCGTGCTCCTGGCGATCGGGCTCTGGGTCTAGCGCGTCAGCGCGCGTCCCCGCCGGCCGGCCCCTGGCGGCCCTCGTCCGGGCGCGCGGCGGCGGGCTCGTCGCGCAGCGCCGCGTCGACGGCCGCGTCCTCGAGGGCCGCGTCCTCGTCGGTCGCCGTGCCGCGGTGCGGGCGGCCCTCGGAGCGCCGCTGCACGTACGCCGCCGCGGCGTCGCGCTGGCGCCCGAGCAGCACGTAGCCGAGCGCGTAGCCCAGCAGGACCCCGACGACGGGGGCCAGCCACGAGCGCATGCCGGCGAACCAGACGCCCGCCGTCGCGAGCGCGAACAGGGCGAGGCGCAGCAGGGTGTAGGTCACGACGGGCACCCCCTCAGGATAGGTCGGCCGGAGCGCGTCCCGTCCCGCTCCGGCGGTCCGCGCGGGACCCGCGGCGACCGGGCGGCCCCCAGGCGGCGCGTCTACCCTGGAGGCGTGCGCAACCTCCTGTACCTGCTGTACCTCGGTCTCGTGGTCTACACGGTGATCGACGTGTGGGGCAGCGACGAGGACGACCGCCTGGGCGGCCCCCGGTTCGCGTGGATCGCGCTCATCGTCGTGGTGCCGGTCATCGGCCCCGCGGTCTGGCTCGTCGTCAGCCGCTCGCGCCGCGCGGCCCGCGCGCAGGCCGGCCAGGGCCCCGGCGCGCCGG
>NZ_HE978588.1:1583633-1587347 GCF_000312005.1 Cellulomonas massiliensis JC225 | reverse complement strand
CACCCGCCCGGTCGCACCGGACGACGACCCCGAGTTCCTCTGGCGCCTGGAGCAGGAGCGGCGCCGCCGGGACGGCGGCGCCACGGACGACGCACCGCCGCCCTCCGCACCCTGACGCACGGGCCCGCCGCCTCCGCGGCGGGCTCGCGTCACTTCAGGCCGGAGTAGGAGTGCAGGCCGGAGAAGAACAGGTTCACGACCGTGAAGTTGGCGATCACGGTCGCGTAGCCCGCGAACACGAAGTACGCCGCGCGCCGGCCGCTCCAGCCGCGGGTCGTGCGCGCGTGCAGGTAGGCGGCGTAGACCACCCAGGCCACGAACGTGCCGACCTCCTTGGGGTCCCAGCCCCAGTAGCGGCCCCAGGCGTGCTCGGCCCAGATCGCGCCGCCGATGAGCGTGAGCGTCCAGAGCACGAAGCCGATGGCGTTGAGCCGGAAGGACAGCGCCTCGAGGCGACGGGCGTCGGGCACCTGCTCGAGCCAGGCGAACCGCGGGCCGGTGACCGACCAGCCCTGCAGCGCGCGGCGCAGCCCGTCGGCCGACCGCCACGGGTGGTCGAGGTGCGAGTGGCCGTGCTCGCGGCCGTCGGCGAGCACCTGGAGCACGGACGTGGCGAAGGCGACCGTGAAGATGCCCGTCGCGACGATCGCGACGCCCACGTGGATGACGAGCCAGTAGTTCTGCAGCGCCGGCGGCAGCGCGTCCGCCTGGACGTAGAAGCGGTTGAGCCCGAGCACCAGGGCCAGCACGGCGATGCCGGTGACGACGACGCCCACGAAGGCGATGGGCCGGCGGCGCTGCACGATCGCCAGGACGAGCGTCGCGACGAACGCGCCGACGAGCGTGAACTCGTACATGTTGGCGGTGGGCCAGCGACCGGCCGCGACGCCGCGCAGCACGATGGCGACGAACAGCAGCACGACGCCGAGGTAGGTCGTGGAGCGCGCGATGCCCGCCGCGCGACTGGAGCCTCCCGCCGCCGCGGCGGTCGCGTCGCCGGGCACGTCCGCCGGGGGCTCCGCCACGCTCGTCGCCTGGCCGCCGCCGACCACGGCCGCCTCGCGCACCGGCGCCGCGACCGGCCGGCGCTTCTGCGCACGGTCGACGACGCGCGCGAGGTCGACGGTGTAGGCGACCAGCGCGATCGTGAAGCAGGTGGTCGCCGCCCACACGAGCAGCGTGCTGAGGTTGCCGGTGGTCATGCGGGTTCTCCGGGCTCGTCGTCGAGGGTGCTGGGGTGCGCCGGGCGGGAGGCCGTGGCGCCGGTCGGGTCAGCGGGTCGGTCGGGTGGAGCGGGTCGATCAGGTCCAGCGGGCGCCGTCCCCCGGCGGGCCCGGGCGAGCGTGTCCCGCAGGACCCGCTCGAGCTCGGGCGCGAGCCCGACGTCGTCGCCCCGGGCGAGGCCCGCGGCGCTCACCACTGTACGGCCGTCCTCGCCGCCGGGTGCGGCCCGGACCCACAGCCGACGGCGCGGGGCGAACAGCGAGGCCGCCAGCCCGGTGAGGGCCGTCAGGGCGAAGACGAGGACGAAGCCGAGCGCGGGGTCGTGGCGCAGGTCGAGCGCGACGTAGCGCGGCGTGCCCTGCCAGGTGAGGGCGCCGAGCCCGTCGGGCAGCTGGACGGTCTCGCCCGGGCGCACGTAGAGCGTCACCGGCCGGCCGTCGTCGTCCGTGGCCTGCGTCATGCGGGACTCGTCGAGCTGGTACACGTTCTGCGGGACGCCCGTGTCGAGGCCGAGGTTGCCCTCCCACACCGAGAGCACGAGCAGCGGGTCGTCGAGCTCCGGCGCGACCGAGCGGAACAGCTCGGGCCCGACCTGCTGCGACGACGGCAGCAGGTACCCGACGATGCCGATCTGCTCCTGGCCGCCGGACACGTCGGGCACCTTGACGACGCCGCGCGAGGTGTAGACCTCGTCCTGCGGCAGGAACGGCACGGGACCGGCGAACGCGACCTCGCCCGCCGCGTCCGTGACCGTCAGGTCGGGCGCGTACCCGTTGCCCTGCAGGTACACCTTGGCGCCGCCCGCCGACAGCGGGTGGTTCACCTTGATCGTCTCGGCGCGCGCCTGCTCCCCCGGCTCGGTGAGCGTCACGTGCGCGGTGAAGTCGCGCGCCTGCAGCGTCTCGGGGTCGAACCGCGAGTCGAACCGGTCGAGGGTCATCGTGAACGGCACGAGCGTGTCGTCCCGGAACCCGCTGCCGCGCTCGAAGGTGTCGTAGTCGACCTGCGCGTTGGCGAAGCCGCGGCCCTGCACGACGATCGCCTGCCCCCGGTAGTGCAGCAGCTGGCCGGTGGCCACCGAGATGAGCAGGCCCACGAGGGCCAGGTGGAACACCAGGTTCCCCGTCTCGCGCAGGTAGCCGCGCTCGCCCGACGCCGACCAGGTGCCCCCGCCCTCGTCGTGCACGTCCACCCGGTAGGTGCGCCCGAACGGCAGCCAGGACGGGCCGCGGCGCATCGACGCGGCCGCCGCCTCGACGACGGCGCGCGGGCTCGCGGCCGACGTGCCCTGCCCCTGCGCGGGGAACCGGCCGAACCGGCGCGGCGTGCGCGGCGGACGGCCGCGCAGGGCGCGCCAGTGCTGCCTGCTGCGCGGCAGGATGCAGCCGACGAGCGAGACGAACAGCAGCAGGTAGACGGCCGCGAACCAGACCGACGCGTACACGTCGAACATCTGCACGCGGTCGAGCCACGGACCCACGCCGGGGTGGTCCTCGAGGTACTGCGCGACCTTCGCGGGGTCCTGCGCGCGCTGCGGGAAGACGGAGCCCGGCACCGCGGCGACGGCGAGCAGCATGAGCAGGAGCAGGGCCACGCGCATGCTCGTGAGCTGGCGCCAGGCCCACCGCAGCCAGCCGACGGGGCCGAGGGTCGGCAGGCTCGCCGGCTCGGTGGCGGCGTCGTGCGCGGCCCCGCGGTCGGCCGCCTCCGCGGCGCCGTCGGAGAACGCGTCGTCGAGCCCCTCGGGCCGGTAGCCGCGCCCGGGCGCACCGGTGCGCACCGTCTCGTCCCGCACGTCGTCGCTCACGTCACACCACCGGCACGAAGGGGTCGGAGCCGGTGAGCACGCCCTGCAGCCACTGGGCCCACGACGACCACACGCCCGTGACGAGGGCCAGTCCGAGCACGACGAGCAGCGCGCCGCCGACCCGCATGACGGCGAGCCGGTGCCGCCGCAGGAAGGCCAGCATCCGCGTGCTCGACTCGAGCCCGAGGGCGACGAGCACGAACGGCAGGCCGAGGCCGACGCAGAACGCGACGCCGAGCACGACGCCGCGCGCGGGCGAGCCGCCGTCGAGCGAGAGCGTGAGGATCGCGGCGAGCGTCGGGCCGATGCACGGCACCCAGCCGAGGCCGAACGTCATGCCGAGCAGCGGCGCGCCCCACAGGCCCGCCCGCGGCGCGAGGTGCACCCGTCGCTCCTGCTGCAGGAACGGGATCCACCCGAGGAAGCCGAGGCCCAGGAGCACGACGACGACGCCGAGCACGCGCGTGACCGGGTCCTGCCAGCGCACCAGCGCGCCGCCGAGGGTGCCGGCGAGCAGCGAGAACGCGACGAAGACGACCGTGAACCCCAGCACGAACAGCGTCACGCCGAGCAGCACCTGGCGCCGCGCGGGGGGCGCCGGCCGCTCGTCGGCGGGCGCCGGCGGGGCCCCCACCACGCCGGGCAGCACCCCGACGCCGACGACGGCGGACGCCCGTCGCGGC
>NZ_HE978588.1:1578665-1583066 GCF_000312005.1 Cellulomonas massiliensis JC225 | reverse complement strand
CCACCACGCCGGGCAGCACCCCGACGCCGACGACGGCGGACGCCCGTCGCGGCGGGGCGGCCGCGCGTGCCGCCGTTCCTCCCGCCGTGCCGCTCGCCGTGCCCCCCGCCATGCCGCCGAGCAGCCCGAGGTACCCCGGCACGAGCGGCAGCACGCACGGCGACGCGAACGAGACCAGCCCCGCGAGCACCGCGACCGGCACCGCGAGCAGCAGCGAGCCGGACACGACGGTCTCCCCGAACCCCGCGGTCGGCAGCAGGGCCGGCAGGGTGGCGAGGCTCGTGGCGGCGAGGGTCACGCGCCCTCCGCCAGCAGGTCCTCGACGACCGTCCGCAGCGTCGAGGCGTCGACGAGGCCCAGCACGCGCGCGGCCACCTTGCCGTCCCGGTCGAGCACCACGGTGGTGGGGACCGCGTTGACGGGCACCGTGCCCTGCAGCGCGGCGATGGCCGAGCCGGTCGAGTCGGCGATGCTGGGGTACGGCACGTCGAACTGCCGCTGGAACGCCTCGGCCGCGCCGGCGGCGTCCGTGCCGTTGATGCCCAGCACGTGCACGCCCTGGTCCGCGTAGTCGTTCGCGAGCGCGACGAGGTCGGGCGCCTCCGCGCGGCAGGGCGGGCACGCCGCGTACCAGGTGTTGAGCACGACGACGTCGCCGCGCCAGCCCGCCACGTCCTGCGCCGCGCCGGAGAAGTCCTCACCGCTCAGCTCGACGGGCCCCTTGCGCTCGGCGGCGGGCCAGGTGGTCGTGGAGCCGTCGCCGGACTGGTAGCCCTGGTCGACCACGTCGTCGCCGCTCGTCGTCTCGGGCGCGCAGCCCGCGAGCGCGACCGCGAGGACGCCCGCCAGCAGCAGCCCCGCCGCGCGCCGCACCTCAGGCCCCCGCCGTGGTCGAGGCGCCGGGCAGCAGGTGCGCCGCCGGCTCGGTGTAGCCGATGCCGACGAGCGTGTCGTCCTCGAACCGCAGGCTCGTGAGCGAGGCCAGCGCGCACTGCCGGCGCCGCGGGTCGTGCCACAGCCGCCGCCGCTCGAGCGCCAGGCGGGTGACCCATACCGGCAGCTGGTGGCTCACGACGACGGCCTCGTGCCCGCGCGCGAGGGCGCGCGCGTCGTCGACCGCCGCGAGCATCCGGTCCACCTGGAGGGCGTAGGCCTCGCCCCACGACGGCCGGAACGGGTTGCGCAGGTACGGCCAGTGCTCCGGGTGGCGCAGCGAGCCGTCGCCCACGCCGAACGTCTTGCCCTCGAAGTGGTTGCCGGCCTCGATGACCCGGGGGTCCGTGCGCACGTCGAGCCCGAACGCGGCCGCGATCGGGGCGGCGGTCTCCTGCGCGCGCTGCAGCGGCGAGGCGACGACCGCGACGACGTCGTGCCGGTGGCCGGCCTGCTCGCCCGGGCCGGACGGCTCGCCGGCCAGGTGCGCGGCGACGGCGCGCGCCATCTCCTGGCCACGGTCCGAGAGGCGGTAGCCCGGCAGGCGCCCGTAGAGCACGCCCTCGGGGTTGTGCACCTCGCCGTGGCGCATGAGGTGCACGGTCGTCATGGTCGGGGGAGCCATGGGCACAGTCTCGCCTACCGACCTGGGTGGGCGGGCACGGGTGCGGCACAAGCGACGAAGGTCACGCGCGGCGGGGAGGACGCGCGTGGCCGGCGCGCTCGCCCGCCGCCGGCCGGGCGTCTCAGGCCAGGTCGCAGGACGAGGACCGCACGTCCTCGCAGGGGCCGGCCAGCCCGTCGCGCACGGCGGTCATCGCGTCGCCGAGCTGGCGCAGCTGCTCCGGGGTCAGCACGTCGACGAGGTGGGCGCGCACCGACCGGACGTGGCCGGGGGCCGCGGCCACGAGGGTCTGCCAGCCCTGCTCGGTGAGGAAGGCGTTGACGCCCCGCGCGTCGGACGAGCACGCGCGGCGCTCGACGAGGCCGCGCTCCTCCATCCGGCGCACGGTGTGCGTGAGCCGGCTGCGGGAGTGGGCGAGGTCGTCGGCGAGCTGCGACATCCGCAGCGTGCGCCCGTCGGCCTCGGAGAGGCGGACGAGCACCTCGTACTCGTGCGGCGAGAGGCCTGCGTCGACCTCGAGGTCGCGCGCGATCGCGTCGAACAGGCGGATCACGCCGTCGCGGAACGAGCGCCACGACGCCTGCTCGTCCGTCGAGAGCCAGCGGACGTCGTCGACCGGCAGGTCGACCGGCGCCGTCGCGTCCACCCGCTCGTCCGTCGTCACGTCGTCCGTCGCCGCGCTCATCTCGTCCACCTTCCCGTGCCCGGGGTGCATCGCGTCGGGCCGCGCCGCGTCGCCCGTGCCGGCACCGAGTATCGACCCGGTCCCCGCCGTGGGGCGAGAGGCGCGGTGCCCTCGTCGGCCGGACGCGCTCGTCCCGCCCCTCTTGCACCGTCGTCCCGAGTGTAGTACAACTTTGAACTATCGATCTTGGTTGACGATTCAACGACTGCTGGAGGCACCATGACCACCCTGACCGCGATCCCCACCGGCCTGACCACCGGCACCTGGGCCATCGACCCGTCGCACACCGAGGCCGGCTTCGTCGTGCGGCACGCCGGCATCTCGAAGGTGCGCGGCACCGTCGCGGTGTCGTCGGGCACGATCACGGTCGGCGACGACCTCGCGTCCACCTCGGTGACCGCCACGCTGGACCCGTCGACCGTCACCACGGGTGACGCGAACCGCGACGGCCACCTCAAGAGCGGCGACTTCTTCGACGTGGAGAAGTTCGGCGAGTGGACCTTCGTCTCGACGGAGATCCGCCCCGAGGGCGACGCCTACGTCATCGTCGGCGACCTCACCATCCACGGCGTGACGCAGCAGGTCGAGCTGGCCACCGAGTTCAACGGTGCCGCCACCGACCCGTTCGGCAACCAGCGCGCCGGCTTCGAGTCCTCGGTGACGATCTCCCGCAAGGACTTCGGCCTGACCTGGAACGCGGCGCTCGAGACCGGCGGCGTGCTCGTCTCGGACAAGGTCCAGATCACCATCGACGCCTCGGCGATCAAGCAGGGCTGACCGCCGGACCGTCGGGACCGACCCCCTGCGCGGTCCCGCCACCAGGAGCCCCGCCGGACGACCGGCGGGGCTCCTGCGCGTCCGGGTGGGGCAGGCGACGGCGGGGCGACGGCGTCCCGACGCCCGGCCGGGCTAGGCGCCGGCGCCCGAGCGCCAGGTGTCGTGGAACGCGAGGATCTGCAGCTCCGAGGCGACGTCGACCGTCCGCAGGTCGACGTGCGCGGGGACCCGCAGCGCCCGCGGCGCGAACGTGAGGATCCCCGTCACCCCGGCGTCCACGAGCGCGTCGGCCACGCGCTGCGCCGGGACGGCGGGCGTGGCGATGATGCCGATGGTGACGTCGTGCGCCGCGACCACCGTCGCGAGCTCGTCGAACGGGCGCACCTCGAGGCCGGCCACCGTGGTGCCGACGACGGCCGGGTCCTCGTCCACGAGGCCGACCACCGCGAAGCCGCGCTCGGCGAACCCGCCGTAGTGCGCGAGCGCGTGCCCGAGGTTCCCGACGCCGACGATGACGACGCGCCGCTGCGTCTGCAGGCCGAGCACGACCTCGACCTGCTCGGCGAGGTGGGCCGTGCCGTAGCCGACGCCCCGGCGCCCGTAGGAGCCCAGGAACGAGAGGTCCTTGCGGAGCTGCGCGGGGTTGACGCCGGCGCGCTGGGCGAGCTCCTCCGACGAGACGGTCGTGACGCCCTCGTCCTCCAGCGAGCGCAGCGCGCGCAGGTAGGTCGGCAGCCGGACCACCGTCGCCTGCGGGACCCCCCGGGTCGCCGCGCGGGTGCTGCCGCCGCCCCCCCGCCGACCACGACCGTCCACGCCGACCTCCGACCTCGGAGGCGCCGGTGCCCCCTGGCTGCAGGCTAGGCCCTGCGCGACGCCGCGCCCAGCCCTCGCCGCACCCGGTCCGCGTCGATCCGCCAGTACCCGCGCGGCACGCCGTCGACCTCGACGACCGGCACGAGCTCGCCCAGCTCGGCGGTCAGGTCCCGGTGCTCCCAGCCCGGGCCCGGGTGGTCGACGTCGACCTCGGCCCAGGCGACTCCCTGCTCCGCCGCGACGGCCGTCACCACCTCGCGGGCCGCGTCGCACAGGTGGCACCCCGCGCGCCCGAACAGCACGATCCTCGGTGCGGTCCCCGCGTCGTCGACCATCCGCCGTCCTCCGTGTCGTCGGTACCGTCCGTCCGTCCGTCGCACGACCGTAACCCCGCGCGACCGCAACCCCGCACGGGGGTCGAGGGTCACCGCGCGCGCCCAGGCGGCTGTCCTAGGGTGGAACGATGCGCCCCGACGTCGAGCGACCGGCCCCGCTGCGCGCGCGCGTCGTGCGCCGCAGCGGCGAGCGCGCCGCCCGCCGGGCCGGGCGCCGGGCCGCCTCGTGG
>NZ_HE978588.1:1570612-1578029 GCF_000312005.1 Cellulomonas massiliensis JC225 | reverse complement strand
GGCCGGGTGACGGCGACCCGCGCGCCGGGACGCCGCGGCCGGGCGTGCGCGCCGCGTGCGACGATCGCCGGGTGAGCGACCCCGGCACCTCGACGTCACCCCGGCGCACCGGCGCAGGGCGGGAGGCGGCCGCGCCCACGCTCGCCGTGCGCCCGGCCACCACCGACGACGTGCCCGCGCTGGCGGAGCTCGCGGCGCTGACCTTCCCGCTCGCGTGCCCGCCCGGCTCCACCGAGCAGGACCAGCGGGAGTTCGTCGCGGCGCACCTCTCGCGCGACCGCTTCGCGCAGTACCTGGCCGACCCGGCACGCGAGGTGCTCGTCGCGGCCGACGGCGTCCCGCTCCTCGGCTACACGATGACGGTGGCGGGCGAGCCGTCGGACGCGGACGTGCGCGCCGCGATCCGGCTCCGCCCGACCGTCGAGCTCAGCAAGTGCTACGTGCACCCGGAGCAGCACGGGCGCGGCGTGGCCGGCGCGCTGATGGCGGCGGTGCTGGCGCGGGCGGCGGCGAGCGGGGCCGCGGGCGTGTGGCTCGGCGTCAACCAGCTCAACGCGCGCGCACAGGCGTTCTACCGGCGCTCCGGCTTCGAGGTCGTCGGGACCAAGCACTTCCAGGTCGGCGGCCGGCTGGAGGACGACTTCGTCCTCGAGCGCGCGCTGCGCTGACGGGCCGGGCGGGCGACCCCGGACACACGTCGGGCCCGGCGTCTGCCGGGCCCGAGTGGCTCACTTCTTGTTGCGACGCTGGTGACGCGTCTTGCGCAGCAGCTTGCGGTGCTTCTTCTTCGCCATCCGCTTGCGGCGCTTCTTGATGACGGAACCCATAGGTCCACTCTCACTTCCGACGATGGTCCGACGTGCGGGCCGGGTGGATCGAACGACGCGCAGCGCCGGTGACGGCCGCACGGGAAAGTCCGGGGACCCACCTTACGGGATCGGGGTCCCTCGCCGCGAATGCGGCGGCGGGCAGCCGCCGGACCGGCCGCGGGACCGGTCACGAAGCGTCCGCCCCGGCCCGGGACGGCCTCGGGACGGTCAGGACGAGCGGCGCGCCTCGTCGGCGTCGTCCTGCACCGGCACGACCGAGGTGGCCAGGTAGTGGTCGAGCGCGTCCTGCGGGACGCGGAACGAGCGGCCGACGCGCACGCCGGGCAGCTCGCCGGAGTGCAGCAGCCGGTACACCGTCATCTTCGAGACGCGCATGATGTCGGCGACCTCGAGGACGGTGAGGTAGCGCGTGCGGCCCGGCTGGTCGCTCATCTGGTCCCTCACCCTTCGGCCGTCCGCGCGGCCCTCGCGCTCCGCTCCGCGCGGTGCAGGCGCAACAGTAGTGGCGCATGGGACAGGTGTGAAAGCCCTGGTCGCCCGACCGGGCGATCCCTCCCGCCGCCGCCGTCCGCGCCCCTGCGACGCGCGATTCACCCGCTCCGGACGATTCGCCCTGTGGGATGCTGCGGCCGCCCGAGCCGCACGGCGGCCGCGCTCGTCCGGACGACCGAGGAGAGACCGTGCCCTACCCGCGCAGCGCCCTCACCCCCGAGGAGCGGCTCCTCCTGCACCGGCACCCGCACGTCAAGATGCTGTTCGGCTCCGGCGGCACGCTCGTGCTCGTCACGGCGCTGGCCGCGTGGCTGCTCACGTGGGTCCAGGGGCAGGTGCCGAGGCCCTCGTGGGGGACGGCGGCGCTGGTCGCCGCGGGCGTCGTGTGGCTCGTCGTGCTCGTCTGGTTCCTCGTGCGGCTGCTCGCGTGGAGCACGACCCACTTCGTCGTGACCGACCGGCGGGTGATGTACCGCCACGGGATCCTCACCCGCACCGGCATCGACATCCCGCTCCTGCGGATCAACTCGGTGCAGTTCGAGCACGGGCTCGTCGACCGGGTGCTGCGTACGGGGACGCTCATGATCGAGTCCGCCTCGGACGACCCGCTCTCGTTCGCGGACATCCCTCGGGTCGAGGAGGTCCACACCCTGCTCTACAGCGCCGTGCACGACAGCCTCGACGGCGACGACGACGACGAGCCAGGCGCCGCGCCGCGCGCGTGAGCGACCCGCTCAGTCCAGCTCGACGTCCAGCCCGAGGAGCGGGAACGCGGCGGCGCGCGTGGCCCGGATCGTGCGGTCCAGGTCGTCGGCCGGGTCGTAGCCGGTGGACCACGGCTTGAAGGACGCGCTCGTCCCGTCCGTCATGCGCGCGGGCGCCGCGCGGCCGTACACGGCCTCGACGTGGTCGAGCCAGTCGCGGGGCACCGACGAGCCGGGGTCGACCGGGTGGTGCCCCGCGATGCCGATGAGGTGCGCCCACGCGCGGGGCACCACCTCGATCACCGCGTAGCCGCCCCCGCCCAGGGCCAGCCAGCGGCCCTCGGTCGTGGCGTGCGCCAGCTCGTGCAGGCGCTCGGCGACGACGCGCTGCCCGTCGACCGACACGCGCAGGTGCGTCAGCGGGTCGAGGACGTGCGAGTCGCAGCCGTGCTGCGTGACGAGCAGCTGCGGCTCGAACGCCCGCACGACGGCCGGCACGACCGCGTCGAACGCCCGTAGCCAGCCCGCGTCGGCCGTCCGGGACGGCAGGGCGACGTTCACCGCGGACCCGGGGGCCGCCGGGCCACCCGTCTCGTGGGCGTAGCCGCTGCCCGGGAACAGCGAGTGGCCGCTCTCGTGCAGCGAGACCGTCAGGACGCGCGGCTCGTCCCAGAACACGGCCTGGACCCCGTCCCCGTGGTGCGCGTCGACGTCGACGTACGCGACGCGCTCCACCCCGGCGTCGAGCGCCGCGCGGATGGCGACGGCCGCGTCGTTGTAGATGCAGAACCCGGACGCGGCGCCCGGCATGGCGTGGTGCAGCCCGCCGGTGACGTTCACGGCGTGCTCCACCTCGCCCCGCGCGACCGCGAGCGCCGAGTCGACCGAGCCCTGGACGATGCGCGCGGCGGCCTCGTGCATGTGCGGGAACACCGGGTCGTCGCGCGTGCCGAGACCCCGTTCGGGGTACGACGTGCCGCGCTCGGCCGCGTCCCGCACTGCGGCCACGTAGGCCGGCTCGTGCACGGTCTCGATGAGCGCGTCGGACGCGGGCTCCGCGCCCGCCACCCGGACGCCCTCGGCGTCCAGCAGGCCGAGCGACCGGGCGAGCCGGATCGTGAGGTCGAGCCGGTCGGACGCCATGGGGTGCCCGTGCCCGAACTCGTAGCCGAGCATGACGGGGGACCAGAGCACCCGCACACGGTCGGACGGCGACGTCATGGCGCAACGGTCGCACCGCGCGGCGGGCGTGTCGAACGCGTCCCACCGCGGTGCTCCGACGGGCCGGCCGCCGCGACACCCGGGCCGGCGGGCGCGCGGCAGCACGGTGCCGGGGTCCCCGACGTGCCACAGTGGGACGTCCGGCAGGCGCCGGCTCGAGCGGGAGGTGAGATGGCGCGCGGTGGCCCGGGCATCCTGTGGCGCGGCCGGGAGGTCGTCGACCGGCTGGCCCGCCAGTCCCCCGCCCGCCTCGCCGTCACGGTCTTCGCGCTCGTCATCGCGCTCGTGACGCTGCTGCTGTCGGCGCCGTGGGCGACGCGGTCCGGCACGCGCGCGCCGTTCGTGGACGCGCTGTTCACGGCGACGTCCGCGAGCACCGTCACCGGGCTCGTCGTCGTGCCGACGGGCGAGTACTGGTCGACCTGGGGCCTCGTCGTCATCCTCGTCGCGATCAAGATCGGCGGCCTCGGCGTGATGACGCTCGCGTCGCTGCTGGGGCTGGCCGTCTCGCGGCGCATCGGCCTCACGCAGCGCCTGCTCGTCACGTCCGAGACCAAGACGAGCCGGCTCGGCGAGGTCGGCTCGCTGCTGCGCACCGTCATCGTCACCTCGACGCTCTTCGAGGTCGCGATCGCGCTCATCCTGCTGCCGCGGTTCCACATGTACCGCGAGGACTGGGGCGAGGCGGCCTGGCACGCGATCTTCTACGGCGTCTCGTCGTTCAACAACGCCGGCTTCGTGCCGACGCCCGAGGGGCTCGAGCCGTTCGTCTCCGACTGGTGGGTGCTGCTGCCGATCATCGTCGGCGTCTTCATCGGGTCGCTGGGCTTCCCCGTGGTGCTCAACGTCATGCAGAACCTGCGCGAGCCGCGGCGCTGGAGCCTGCACTCCAAGCTGACCATCACGACCAGCCTCGGGCTGGTCGCCGCCGGGTCGATCCTCGTCGCCGCGTTCGAGTGGACCAACCCGCACACGTTCAAGCCGCTGGGCCCGGCCGCGACGATCCTCGCGTCGCTCTTCGCCGGCGTCATGCCCCGGTCGGCCGGGTTCTCGACGGTCGACGTCGGGCAGATGCACGAGGGCACGTGGCTGCTCAACGACGCGCTCATGTTCGTCGGCGGCGGCTCGGCGTCGACCGCGGGCGGCATCAAGGTCACGACGCTCGCCGTCATGCTGCTCGCGATCATCGCCGAGGCCCGCGGCGACCGCGACGTCGAGGCGTACGGCCGCCGCATCCCGCGCGAGGTCCTGCAGGTCGCGATCGCCGTCACGATGGTCTCGGCGACCATCGTGCTCGTCTCCTGCCTGCTGCTGCTGTCGATCACCGGCCGGACGCTCGACGTCGTCCTGTTCGAGGTGATCTCCGCCTACGCGACGTGCGGCCTGTCCACCGGCCTGACGCCGGACCTGCCGGACCCCGCGAAGTACATCCTGTCCGTGCTGATGTTCATCGGCCGGACCGGCACGATGACGCTGGCCGCCGCGCTCGCGCTGCGCTCGCGCCGTCGCGTCGTCCGGTTCCCCGAAGAGAGGCCGATCATTGGTTGAGCAGCTCCGCCCGTCGTCGGGCACGCAGAACGCGCCGCGCCAGCCCCGCAAGGGCACCGGCGTGCTCGTCATCGGCCTGGGCCGGTTCGGCTCGGCCATCGCCGCCACGCTCGACCGGCTGGGCCAGGACGTGCTGGCCGTCGAGAGCAAGCCCGAGCTGGTCGCCCAGTGGGCCGGCCGGATCGCGCTCGTCGAGGCCGACGCGTCCAACCCCGAGGCGCTCGAGCAGCTCGGCGCACGGGAGTTCCCCGTCGCCGTCGTCGGCGTGGGCTCCTACCTGGAGGCGTCGGTGCTCATCACCGGCAACCTCGTCGACATCGGCGTGCCGCAGATCTGGGCGAAGGCGATCAGCAACGAGCACGCGCGCATCCTGCAGCGCATCGGCGCGCACCACGTCGTGCTGCCCGAGGCGGACGCGGGCGCGCGGGTCGCGCACCTGGTCAGCGGCAAGATGATGGACTACATCGAGGTGGAGGACGGCTTCACGATCGTGAAGATGCGCCCGCCGAAGGAGACGCAGGGCTTCACCCTCGCGCAGTCCAAGGTGCGCGAGCGCTACGGCGTGACGGTCATCGGCGTGAAGAGCCCGGGCGTCGACTTCCAGTACGCGACGCCCGAGACCCGCATCTCGCAGAACGACCTCATCATCGTCTCCGGCCACGCCGAGCTGCTGGAGCGGTTCGCCGCCCGACCCTGAGCGGTCAGCGGGAGCCGAGCTCCTTCGAGCGCTCCGCGGCGGCGCGGGCGGCGGCGACCAGGCCCGCGCGGACCCCGTGGGCGTCCAGCGCGGCGACGCCCGCGACGGTCGTGCCGCCCGGCGACGAGACCCGCTCGCGCAGCACGACGGGGTGGTCGCCGGTCTGCGCCGCGAGCACGCCCGCGCCCTCGACGGTCGCGACCGCCAGGCGGGTCGCCAGGTCGCGCGGCAGGCCGAGCAGCACGCCCGCCTCCGCGAGCGCGTCGATGACGTAGAACACGTACGCAGGACCCGAGCCGGAGATGGCGGTCACGGCGTCGAGGTCCTTCTCCGCCACGCGGACGACGAGGCCGGTGGGGTCGAGGATGCGCTCGACGAGCGCGAGGTGCCCCTCGGTCGCCGACGAGCCCGGGGCGATGGCGCTCGCGCCCTTGCCGACCACGGCCGGCGTGTTCGGCATGACGCGCACGACGGGCGTGCCGGCGGGCAGGCGCTCCTCGTACAGGGCGATCGGCAGGCCCGCCGCGACGCTCACGACGAGCGCCCCGCCGCGGAGCACCGGGGCGACCTCGTCGAGCACGCCCGCGACCACGCCGGGCTTGAGCGCGACCAGGACGACGTCCGCGCGGGCCGCCGCTTGCGCCGCCGACGCGCCGGTACGGACCCCGTGCTCCTGCGCGATCCGCCCCGCCCGCTCCGCGGACGTCTCGACGACCTCGACGGCGTCGGCGGACCAGCCGCCGCGCAGCATCGCGGCGAGCAGCGCCTCGCCCATGACGCCGCCGCCCAGCAGCGCGACCCTCGCGCCGGCCGGCACGTCCGCCGTGACCGGCCCCTCGCCCGGGGTGTGCTCGCTCATCAGGCCCTCCCTCGCGCCGCGCCGCGCGGCTCCCGGCCGAGCGTACCGACCGCACGGCCCCGCCCCGGAGCCGGCCCCGGCCCCCGGAGGCAGGCCGGGGCCCCAGCGTCCCGTCGGGGTGCGGTCAGCCGTTCGGCCGGCCGCCCGTGCCCGCGCCGGGCAGCCCGGATCCGGGGAAGCCGCCGACCTGCCGGCCCGTGGTGCCCGAGCCGCCCGAGAGGCCGGACAGCCCCGACGAGCCGCTGGACCCCGACGACGGGAGCGCGTCGGCGGTGAGGTCCGCGAGGACGACCTCGTCGCCGGCGGTCAGACCCGACGTGATCTCGGTGCGCTCCGCACCCACGGCGCCCGTGGTCACCTCGACGGTCCGCGTGGCGTCGCCGTCCGGCTGCAGCACCGTGGTCGTGCCGCCGTCGACGCGGACGGCCGACGTGGGCACGGTCAGCACGTCGTCCGCGCCCGCCACGGCGACGGCGACCTGCGCCGACGAGCCGTCGTAGAGCACGGCGTCCGTGCCCTGCAGCGCGAGCTCCACGTCGTAGGACGGCGTCGAGGAGTCGGACACGTCGAGCAGGCCGACCCGGCTGACCGTCGCCGCCAGCGCGTCGTCCTGCGTGCGCACCCGGACCGTGGCGCTCTGCCCGACCTCGACGGCGTCGACGTCGGCCAGGCCGACCGTGGCGGAGACGACGTAGCCGTCCGGGGCGAGGACCGTCACCACCTGCGTGGAGGACGACGCGGTGACGGCGTCCCCTGTCGCCAGCCCGACCGCGGCGACCGTGCCGCCCACCGGCGCGGTGAGGGTGTCGAGCTGCGCCCGGCGCTGCGCGAGGTCGAGGTTCGCCTCGGCGAGCGCGATGGCGGCCCGGTCGGCGAGGACCTGCGCGGCGGACGCCGGAGCGGTGGAGCCGCCCTGTCCGGTGCCCTGCCCGGTGCCGCCGGCCGTGGCGCCGCCGGCGGGCGCGCCGCTGCCGTCCTGGGCGCCGTCCTCGGTCCCCCCGCCCGTCCCGCCGCCCGGTGCACCGCTCGGCGAGCCCGACGGCTCGCCCGAGGCGCCGGGCTGCTG
>NZ_HE978588.1:1568871-1570592 GCF_000312005.1 Cellulomonas massiliensis JC225 | reverse complement strand
CGCCCGAGGCGCCGGGCTGCTGGTCCGTGCCTCCCGTGCCCGCGCCGCCCGCGCCGCCGCTTCCGCTCCCGGTCGCGTCGACCGCGGACTGCAGCGCGGCGACGGCGTCGTCGAGCGCGCCCGCCGCGTCGAGGAGCGCCTGCTGCGCCTCGCCGGTCGACGTCTGGGCGTCGAGCGCCCCGCCGATCGCGTCCTGGCAGCCGCTCAGGGCCCCCGCGAGCGCGGAGCCCGACGTCACCGTGAGCGGCGTCGAACCCAGGGCCGCCCCCGCGGCCACCGCCTCGATCGCGTCGGAGCCGGCGGCGCCGGACGGCACGGCCACCGCGGCGCGCAGGGCGCCGTCGTCGCCGACGGTCACCGTCGCGAGGACGGCCCCCGTGGACGCGAGCCGCAGCTCGACGTCGCCGGCCGGGAGCCCTGCGCCCGTCACGACGAGCGCAGCCCCGGCGGCGACGGTGCCGGGCGACAGCGTCAGCAGCGCGCCCGTCGCGTCGCCGGGTGCCGCGACCGCGAGGAACGCCTGGCAGGCGGCCGTGGCCGCGCCGACCTCGTCGTCGCTCGCTGCCAGCGCGTCCGTCGCGGCGTCGTAGCGGTCCGCGAGCTCCTGCTGCGCCGCCTCGACGGCGCGGCGCGCGTCGGCGACCGCGTCCGAGCCCGCCGTGCCGCTGGGGTCCGCGGTCGGCGCGACCGACGGCGTCCGCGCGCCGACGAGGGCGACCGATCCGGACGAGGCCCCGGACGAGGCGGACGCGAGGGCGAAGCCCGTGGCCGACGTGGTGGAGGCCGACGTGGTGGAGGCCGACGTGGTGGAGGCCGACGTGGCCGAGGCCGACGTGGTCGACGCGCCGGCCGTCTGCGACGCCAGGTCGTCGGACAGCTGCTGCTGCGCGTCCGCGAGCGTCGTCGCCGCCTCGTCGACGGCCGCCTGCAGCTGCTCCGGGTCGAGCGTCGCGAGCACGTCGCCCGCGTCCACGACGTCGCCCACCGCCACCTCGACGGACGCGACGGTGCCGGCGACCGAGAACGCCGCGTCCCGCCGCTCGGCCGACGCCACGGTGCCCACCACGTCGACGCTCTGCGCGACCGAGCCGAGCGCGGCGACCGCGGTGCGGTACCGCTCGCCCCCTCCGCGGCCGGCCGCGAGGGCGACCCCGCCCCCGGCCGCCGAGAGGACGAGGGCGCCGGCGACGGTGAGGACGACGACCCGGCGGCGGCGCGCGCGGCGCAGGCGCGCCCGGGCCTCACGCATCCGTGCCGCCCTGGTCGTCGGCCTCGGTGACGCCGTCCTGCCCGCCCTGCTGGCCCGACCCGCCGCGCCCGCCGGGGAACCCGCCCCGCAGGCCGGTCGAGCAGCCGTCGTCGCCAGGCTCCGACAGGCTGACGCTCGTCGCCGCGACGGCGCCGCTGTCGTCGGCCTCGCCCCGGACGCTCGCGCACAGGCCCGTCTCCACCGCGCTCGCCGACGCCGTCGCGGTCGTCGTCCAGGCGGTGGCGGACGAGACGGTCACCGACGCCGACCCCTCGTCGTCGCCCTGCGTCGTCGCGACCGTGAGCGTGGTGCCGTCGACGGCGGTGACCCGGCCGGCGACGACGGACCCGAACCCGCCACCGGGCCCGCCGGACGGGCGCTGGCCCGGGTCGCGCCGTCGGGCGCCCGCTCGGCACGGTCGCTCGGCAGTCGTCGGCACGCGCCGGCGACTCCCGGTCGCGCGCCCGTCGCA
>NZ_HE978588.1:1556275-1568740 GCF_000312005.1 Cellulomonas massiliensis JC225 | reverse complement strand
CGCCGGGTGCGGCGCTCCCGGACGGGGCCGCGGTGGCCGCCCCCGCTCCGGACGACGCGGGCTGGCAGCCCGCGAGCACGGCGGCGGTGACGAGCAGGCCGAGGACCGCGGGCGCCAGCCGGCGAGCCGCGCGGGTGGGCGGGGGCGGGGTGACGGGCATGGTGCTCCTCACGGGTCGGGGGGTGGCGGACGAGGTCGGACGAGCCGGACGGGCCGGGCGGGCCGGGCAGGCCGGGCGAGATCGGCGGCGCACGCTCACTCCGCGCGCAGGGCGTCGATCGGGGCGAGCCGGGCGGCGCGGGTCGCCGGGTACACGCCGAACACCAGGCCGATGGCCAGCGCGACGCCGACGGACCCTCCGACCGCGAGGCCCGAGACGACGATCGAGGTGTCGAGGAGGCCGGGGAGGACCTGCGCGCCCACGACGCCCAGGGCCGCGCCGAGCAGGCCGCCGACGAGCCCGAGCACACCGGCCTCGACGAGGAACTGGCGGCGGATCGCCCACGGCGGCGCACCGAGCGCCTTGCGCAGGCCGATCTCGCGCGTCCGCTCGGTGACGGACACGAGCATGATGTTCATGACGCCGATGCCGCCGACGAGCAGCGAGATGCCCGCGATCCCCGTGAGCAGCACGGTGAGCGTGCGGTAGACGGCCGTGGCGGTGGAGACGAGCGCGTCCTGCGAGCTGATCGTGAAGTCGGCGTCGTCGGCGCTGCGGACGCCGTGCAGGTGCAGCAGCAGCTGGTCGGCCTCCTGGTAGGCGGCGGAGAGCTGCCCGGTCGACGCGGCCTGCAGGTAGATCGTCGAGACCGCGTCGCGCTGCGTGCCGCCGACGAGCTGCTCCGCGGCCGTCGACAGGGGCACGACCGCGACGTCGTCGAGGTTGCTGTCCGCGCTCGACCCGGCGGCGGCGAGCACGCCGACGACCTGGAACGACGTGCCGGAGACCACGACGCTCTGCCCGACGACCCGCGTCGTGCCGAACAGCTCGGTCGCGGTCTCGGGGCCGAGCACCATGACGGCGGCACGCGCGGTGTCGTCGTCCTCGGTGAGGAACCGCCCAACCTCGAGCTCACGGCCGCGCACGTCGAGCCACGACGCGGTCGTGCCGGTCACGGCCGTGGTCCAGTTGGTGTCGTTCGCGTCGAGCTGGGCGCTGAGCGTCTTCTCCGCCGCGACCGCCGCGACGTCCGGAGCGTTGACCGGCGAGGCGAGCGCCTCCGCGTCGGTGCGGGTGAGCGTCGTCGCGGAGCCGAAGCCGCCGCGCACGCCGCCGGAGCTCGTCGAGGACCCCGGGGTGACGATGAGCAGGTCGGACCCGAGGGCGCTGATCTGCGCGCTGACGTCCCGCTGCGTGCCGAGACCGAGGCCCACGGTGAGGATGACCGCGGCGATGCCGATGAGGATGCCCAGCACCGTCAGCGCCGAGCGCATCGTGTGGGCGCGCACGTTCGCCAGACCGGTGCGCAGCGTCTGCGCCCAGCTCATGCGCCCACCTCGTCGGAGACGACCAGGCCGTCCCGGACCCGCACCGTGCGACGCGCCCGCGCGGCGACCTCCTGCTCGTGCGTGATGAGGACGACCGTCCGGCCCTGCGCGTGCAGCTCGTCGAGGAGCCCCAGGACGTCCCGCGTGGACGTGCTGTCGAGGTTCCCGGTCGGCTCGTCGGCGAGCAGCAGGTCGGGCTCGCCGACGAGCGCGCGCGCGACGGCGACGCGCTGCTGCTGGCCCCCGGACAGCTCACCCGGCCGGTTGTCGAGCTTGTCGCCCAGGCCGACGCGCTCGAGCGCGGTGACGGCGCGCGCCCGGCGCTCGGCCGCCGAGGTGTCCCGGTACGTGAGGGGCAGCTCCACGTTGCGGACCGCCGAGAGCGACGGCAGCAGGTGGAACTGCTGGAACACGAACCCCACCCGCCGGTTGCGGACCTGCGCGAGCTCCACCTCGTCGAGCTCCTCGACGTCCTCGCCCGCGAGGCGGTACGACCCGGCCGTGAGGACGTCCAGGCAGCCCAGCACGTTCATGAGCGTCGACTTGCCGGAGCCCGAGGGCCCGACGATCGCGACGTACTCCCCCGGCTCGATCCGCAGGTCGACGCCGCGCAGCGCCTCGAACTCGACCGAGCCCGTGCGGTACGTCTTGCGCGCGCCGGCGAGGTCGATGACGGGCGTGGCGGTGCCGGTCGTCCCGGCGGCGCCGGCGAGCAGCGCGGCCGTCGTCGTCGGGTCAGCCATTGCCGCCGCCCCCCGGCCCGGCCGGCGCCTGGCCGTCGCCCGGGAACCCGCCTTGCGGGAAGCCGCCCTGCGGGAACCCGTCGGGGAGCTGGCCGCCCTGCCGGGTGTCGGAGCTGCCGTCCCGGCCCGCGCCCGGCGTGAACGTCGGGACCACGACCTGGTCGCCCTCCGCGAGCCCCGACGTGATCTCGATCGAGCTGCCCGAGCTCTCCCCCGTCTCCACCGTGACGGTCCGCTGCGTCGTGCCGTCCTCGGCGAGCGTCGTGACGGTGCTGGTCCCGTCGGCGGCGGTGCTCACCGCGAGCGCGGGCACCGTCAGCACGTCGGTGCGGCGCTGGTAGACGATCGACGCGTCGACCGCGATCCCGTCGTGCAGCCCGTCCGCGTCGCCGGTGACGTCGACCGTGACCGGGTACGACGCCACGCCCGAGCTGCTCGTCGAGAGCAGGCCGATCGACGAGACGACGCCGTAGAGGGTCTCCGTCAGGTCGTCCGACGTCATCTCGACCTGGTTGCCCACCTGCACGTCGGCGACGTCCGCCTCGCCCACCGTGACCTCGGCCTGCCAGGCGTCGGTCCCGACGACGACGAACTGCGCACCGCTCGACGAGGACGAGGCCGCCGTCGTCCCGGCCGCGGCGGAGCTGCCGGAGCCACCGGCGCCGCCGGCGGAGCCCGACCCGGCGCCCGACCCGGAGCCGGCGGTGGACCCCTGCACGACGTCGCCCACCTCGAGGTCGACCGCGGCCACCTGCCCCGAGGCGGGAGCGGTCAGCGTCGCGTCGTCCATCGCCTCCTCGGCGTCGTCGACCTGCGCCTGCGCGACGTCGACCTGGGCCGCGGCCGCGTCGACCTGGGCCTGCGCGGCGTCCGTCCCGTCGTCCGCGTCCCGGGCGTCCGCGAGGCGCGCCTCGGCCTGCGCGAGCGTCGCCCGCGCGTCGAGCAGGTCGGCCTCGAGCTGCAGCGTGTCGACCGTGGCGAGCGTCTGCCCCTTCGTCACCGTGTCGCCCACGGCCACCCGCACGGCGGTGACCGTGCCGGACACCGCGAAGGCGACCTCGTCGCGCACCGTCGGGCTCAGCGTGCCCGACGCGGCGACCGTCTTCTCCATCGTCGACGTGGACGCCGTGACGGTGCGGGTGGTCGGCCGGCCGTCCGCCGCGGCCGACGCCGGCTGGCGCCACCACAGCCACCACGCGCCGCCCGCGACCAGGGCGGCGACGACCGCCAGCGCCACGACCCGCGCCCAGGGGCGGGTCCTTCTCCAGAGCTGCACGGTTCTCCCTCGCTGCCGGTGTGGTGACCGGCGACGAACGTAGGAAGACCGTCTGGGACGACCTCAGCACCGACCTGTGGCCACGCTGTGAGTCCCGCTGAGAGGCCCGTCGACCTGCGCCGGGACCGGCGTCAGGAGGGCAGCAGCAGCCCGTCCCGCACGAGGCCGCGGACCGACGGCAGGACGTCGGCAGCGACCTGCTCCGCGGGGACGTCGAGCAGCGCCCCGAGGGCGCCGACGATCTGGCCGACCGAGAGCTCGCCGTCGCACGCGCCGACGAAGCCGGCGAGCGCGGTGCCGGCCTGCACGGCGCGACCGAAGCCGCCGCCCTGCCGCAGCAGCACGACGCGGGGGTCGGGGTCGCCCGGCGTCAGGTAGCGCTCCTCCGTGACGTCCGGCGCGACCCGCAGGTGCTCCGCCGCCAGGGCCGCGTCGTCGCGCACGGCCAGCCAGTCGTGCGCCGCGAGCGACGCCGCGACGGCCGGGCCGAGGGGCGGCTGCAGCGTGCCCGTGACCTCCTCGAGCCGGCGCAGGGACGGCGCTCCGGAGACCGGCCGGCGCAGGGTGACGAGGCCGAAGCCGACCGTCTCGACGTCCCGCGACGCGAAGTCGTCCAGCCAGGCGCCGTACCGCGCCGCCCATGCCTGCGGGTCCCGGTCCGGGGTCGAGCCGCCGTCGCGCAGCCAGGTCTCGGCGTACTGCGCGGGGTCCTGCACCTCGCGCTGCACGACCCAGCCGTCGAGCCCGCTCGCGTCGAGCCACGCGCCCACGCGGTCCTCCCAGCGCTCCCCGCGGCGGACCTCCCAGTTGCCGAGCAGCTGCGCCACGCCCCCGGGGGCGAGCACCTCGCCGACGTGCTCGACGAGCTCGCGGACGATCGCGTCGCCGGCGCGCCCGCCGTCGCGGTACTCGTACTCCGGCACCCCGGCGCCGCGCGGCGTGATGACGAACGGCGGGTTGCTGACGACGAGGTCGAACGACCGGCCCGCCACAGGCGCGAGCAGCGACCCCTCCCGCAGCTCGAGGTCCACGCCGGCGAGCGCGGCGTTGAACCGCGCGTACGCGAGCGCCCGCGTCGAGACGTCGGTCCCGACGACGTGCCCCGCGTGCCGGCTCGCGTGCAGGGCCTGGATCCCGCACCCCGTGCCGAGGTCCAGCACGTCGCCGCGCGGGTCGCGCACCGTCGCCTGCGCGAGCGTGGTCGAGGCGCCGCCGACGCCGAGCACGTGGTCCGTGCGCAGCGCGTGCCCGGTGGCGAGCTCCCCCGGGTCCGACGCGATCCACCAGTCCACCTCGCCCCCGCCGTCGACCGCGGCGTACGGGCGCAGGTCGACCAGTGCGCGCGCCTCGTCGTCGTCGCCCTCGCCCGCGGTCGTGACGAGCCCGAGCGCCCGCAGGCCGTCCACCCCGGTGCGCGGCAGCGCCCGCGCGACCGCCCCGCGGGTGACCGGCCGCCCCAGCAGGAAGGCCCGCACGAGCGTCACCGTGGTCTCGTCGTCGGCCGCCGCGCGGTCCAGCGCCCGCAGCGCCGGCACCGGCTGCTCGCGGTGCAGGGCGTCGGCGGCGACACCGCCGAGCACCTCCTCGACGCGCGCGACGCCGAAGTCGGCGTCGGCGAGGTCGGCGCGCAGGCGGTCGACGAGAGCGGGGTCGGCGACGGGGGCGTCAGGGGAGCTCACGTCCGCATTCTCCCGGACGACGGCTCGCCCGCGCGGCGGCCGACGGCCTCCGGCAGCCCGAAGCGGACGTGCACGCCGGGCGACGTGAGGACGCTCACCGGGTCGCCGGACGCCGCGGGCAGGCCCGCTGCCGGGAGCAGCCCGTCGTCCAGGTGCAGCAGCTCGCCGCGGTGCAGCGGCCAGCCGACGTGGTCCGTCGGCAGGTGCCACGTGCGACCCCACGCCCGCGTGTGCAGGCCCCAGCGCGCGGTGAGGAAGTGCTCGAGCGGTGTCGGGTCCTCGACCGGTGCGCCCGCCCGCACCGCGAGGCTCGTCGAGGCACGAGCCGGTGTGCGGCTCGTCGACGCGTACGCCAGGACGTCGCCCTCCCGCCGCGCCCGCATCCGCGCCCAGCGGTACGGCAGCCGCAGCGCGGCGCGGGCCGCGAGCACGGGGACGAGCCGCTCGGCGTCCATCGACCGGAACACCACCGCCCGGCGGCCGTCGTCGTCGACCGAGTACAGCCGGACGTTCGTCTCGAGGAACGTGCCGAGGTACGGCACGCGCGGCCCCCGCGGCAGGCCCGTGCCGACGAGCCGGAACGCGACCAGGCCGACGTAGGTGGCGCCGTCGAGCGTGTCGGGGCGCGTGCGCGGCGGCAGCAGGGGCGCGACGCGCCCGGGCTGCACGGCCCAGTGGACGAAGACCAGGTCGAGCCACGCCTGGCGGAGCCACGCCCGGCGCAACGGGCGGGGGCTGGTCGCGGTCACGTCCTCCGTCATGCCCCGATGTCTAGCGCACCGTGGGCCGGGCCGGGCGCCGTGTCGGCGACACGTGGCATCGTGAGCACTGTTCGAACACCCGTTCGAATTGGATGGTCCGGGTCGAGCCGGCGGAGGTGGTGCGGATGTGCGAGGGGACCCCGTCGTGCGCGGGCGGGCAGGCGGCGTGGGAAGCGCAGGGGCGGCGCGACGGGCACGAGCGGCGGCTGGTGGAGCTCGTGGCGCGCTACGGGTGGGCCGTGCAGCACGTGCTGCCCGGCGCCGACGAGCCCGCCTTCTCCTACACGGTGGGCCTCTCGCGCGTCGGCCTGCCCGAGCTCGTCCTGTTCGGGCACGGCCCGGACTGCGCGCACGACCTGCTCAACGCCGTCGCCGGGCGGCTGTGGGACGGCGCCCCGTACCGGGACGACGCGCTCGTCGACGACGTGCTGGTGCGGGGGTCCCTCATGCTCGTGCGTGCGGTGGACACGACGCGGCACCTCGTCTGGGCCCACGAGCTCGCCGCCGGCCGCTGGCCGGTCGACGCCTGGCAGCTCGTCCTGCCGGACGCCGAGGGGCGGTGGCCCTGGGAGGAGGGGTCCGAGGTCGCGCACCTGCCGCTGCTGGGCGTGCCCGCCGCGTCCGCGGACCCGTGACGGCCGCGGCCCGTCAGGCGGGGCGGAATGGGCACGGGCGCGCCGTGCGCCGCCGGACCGACCGCGCGTCCGACGTGCGCGGGCGCCCCGGCCGGACCGGCCGGGGCGCCCGTGGTGCTGGTGTCGCCGGTCCGTCAGCGGGCCAGCGCCTCCTCGGCGGCGCGCTCGAGCGCGCCCTCCTCGTCGACCTTCGCCGCGCGGAGGCGGGACAGCACGACCGCGCCGAACGCGATGAGCGCCGCCGCGATCGCGATCGAGAGCCGCGCCGCGGCGCTCGCGCCCTCGCCGACGCTGACGGCGATGACCGCCGGGGCGATCAGCACGGAGACGAGGTTCATCACCTTGATGAGCGGGTTGATCGCGGGGCCGGCCGTGTCCTTGAACGGGTCACCGACCGTGTCGCCGATGACGGCGGCCGCGTGGGCGTCCGACCCCTTGCCGCCGTAGTGCCCGTCCTCGACGATCTTCTTCGCGTTGTCCCACGTGCCGCCGGAGTTGGCCAGGAACACGGCCATGAGCACGCCGGCGCCGATCGCGCCCGCGAGGAAGCCCGCGAGCGGGCCGATACCCAGACCGAAGCCGACCGCGATCGGGGCGAACGCCGCGAGCAGACCCGGCGTCGCGAGCTCACGCAGCGAGTCCCGCGTGCAGATGTCGACGACCTTGCCGTACTCCGGGCGGACCTCGCCGGTCATGATGCCGGGGAAGTCGCGGAACTGGCGGCGGACCTCGAACACGATCGCGCCCGCCGCGCGGGTCACGGCGTCGATCGCCAGGCCCGAGAACAGGAACACCGTCGCGCCGCCGAGGATGACGCCGACGAGGGTGACCGGGCTGATGATGTCGTACGTCATCATCGCCGCCACCAGGTCGTCCGGCACGGACCCCGAGACGTTCGCGAGCGCCGTGCTGACGGCGTCCGCGTACGAGCCGAACAGGGCCGTCGCCGCGAGCACGGCGGTCGCGATCGCGATGCCCTTCGTGACCGCCTTGGTGGTGTTGCCCACCGCGTCCAGGTCCGTGAGGATCTGCGCGCCCTCCGGCGTCACGTCGCCGGACATCTCCGCGATGCCCTGCGCGTTGTCGCTCACCGGGCCGAAGGTGTCCATCGCGACGATGACGCCCACCGTGGTGAGCAGGCCGCAGCCCGCGAGCGCGATGAGGAACAGCGCGAGGGCCACGTTGCCGCCGGCGAGCAGGAAGACGCCGCAGATGGACGCCGCGATGATGCCCGCCGTGTAGACGGCCGACTCGAAGCCCACGCCGATGCCCGAGAGCACGACGGTCGCCGCGCCCGTCAGGGTGGTGCGCGCGACGTGCAGGGTGGGCTTGCTCGTCGTGCCGGTGAAGTACCCGGTCACCCACAGGATCACGCCGGCCAGGACGACGCCGATGAGCACGGCGAGCGAGGCGACGAGCCGCGGGTCGCCCGGGTGGCCCGAGAGGTCGGCCGTGCCGCCGGTGAAGTCGGCGAAGCTGCTCGGCAGGTAGGTGAACGCGGCCACGGCCGCGAGCACGACGCCCACGAGCGCCGAGATGTAGAACCCGCGGTTGATCGCCGTGAGCCCGCTCTCGGAGCCGCGCACGCGCGTGATCGCGACGCCGAGCCCCGCGACGAGCGCGCCGACCGCCGTGACGATCAGCGGGAACACCATGCCGTGCTCGCCGAACGCCGCCTTGCCGAGGATGAGCGCGGCCACCAGCATCACGGCGTACGACTCGAAGAGGTCGGCCGCCATCCCGGCGCAGTCGCCGACGTTGTCGCCGACGTTGTCGGCGATCGTCGCGGCGTTGCGCGGGTCGTCCTCGGGGATGTTCTGCTCGACCTTGCCGACGAGGTCGGCACCGACGTCGGCCGCCTTCGTGAAGATGCCACCGCCGACTCGCATGAACATCGCGAGCAGCGCGGCGCCGAAGCCGAAGCCCTCGAGCACGCCCGGGGCGTCGCCCTTGAAGAGCAGCACGACGCCCGCGGCGCCGAGCAGGCCGAGGCCGACGACGCTCATCCCGACGACGCCGCCGGTGCGGAACGCGATCCGGGCGCCCTCGGCGCGACCGCCCGGCTGCGACGCGGCGGCCGCGACGCGCAGGTTCGCGCGCGTGGCGAGCCACATGCCGAGGAAGCCGATCGACGCCGAGAAGCCCGCGCCGACGAGGAAGAAGATCGACCGGCCGACCTTGACGCCACCGTCACCGGGCAGCAGGAACAGCAGCGCGCAGACGACGACGGCGAACAGCGCCAGGGTGCGGAACTGCCGGCTCAGGTACGCCGACGCCCCCTCCTGGACCGCCTTGGCGATCGTCTGCATCGACGCCGTGCCTTCGTCGGCGGCGAGCACCTGGCGGCGGAGCACCGCCGCGACGACCAGGGCCGCGACCGCGACAGCGGCGATGACGGCGACGATCGTGATGCTCGTGGAACCGAGCTCGACCATGCATGCCCTCCTCGGAGATGCGGCGCGTCCCCCCACAGTCCGCGCTCGGTCCACGGCACCGTTGCCGACGGACCCGCGCAGTCTAATCACGGTGCGCGACGTCACACCGTCTGTGACGTCACTCCACGGCGACGGGCGGTCAACGGCCCGGTGCGGCGGGCCCCGGGACGCCCGGCGCAGCGCCCCGCCTCAGCCCTGCGCGGCCGCGAGCGCCTCGCGGTACTCCTGCGTCGTGCCGTCCGGGCGGACCTCCTGCAGCACGTGCTCGCGCACACCGAGCGCGGCCAGCTCCCGGCTCAGGCGCTCGACGTCGGCCGGGCCGAGCACGGTCGGGTCGACGGTCGTGCGCACCTGCAGGTCGACGCCCGTGTCGAGGGCCAGACGCAGGCAGGCGAACGCCGCGTCGGCGCTCGTCGTCGCGCCCCCCGCCCGCGTGATCGCGCGGTACAGGTGCGCGGGCGCCTTGATGTCGAGGCCCACCCAGTCCACGAGCGGCAGCACCGCGGCGAGACGCCGCGGGTACGCCCCGGACGTGTGCAGGCCCACCCCGAAGCCGCGCTCGCGCACCTCGCGCGCCGCGTCGACGAGGGCGGGCTGGCGCGTCGGCTCGCCGCCGGAGAACACCACGCCGTCGAGCAGCCCCGCGCGCCGCGCGAGCAGATCCCGCACCTCGTCCCACCGGACGACGCCGGGTGTCCGAGGGTCGATGAGCCCGGGGTTGTGGCAGTACGTGCAGCGCCACGGGCAGCCCTGCAGGAACGCGGTCGCCACCAGGCGGCCGGGCCAGTCGCACGTGGACAGCGGGACGAGCCCCGCGATCGCCAGGTCGTCCGCTCGGTGCGCCCGTCCCCGTGCGCGGGGCGTGGCCGCCCGCTCCGTACGGGCGGCCACGTCCGTCGTCGTCACGTCGGTCCCCTCTCGTGCGTCCGCCGGCGTCAGCCGACGAGCGCGCCCTCCAGGAACGGCACGCGCTCGGCGTGCTCGCCCTTCTTGCCGACGTTGAAGGACGAGACCGGGCGGTGGTAGCCCATGACGCGCGTCCAGACCTCGCACGTCGCGCCGCAGGTCGGGCACGTCGGGTGCTCGCCGGCCAGGTAGCCGTGCGCCGTGCAGATGGAGAACGTCGGCGTGACCGTGAGGTAGGGCAGGCGGAAGGTCGTCAGCGCCCGGCGGACGAGCTCGCGGCAGGCCTCGGGCGACGAGAGGCGCTCGGACATGTACAGGTGCAGCACCGTGCCGCCCGTGTACCTCGTCTGCAGCTCGTCCTGGCGCGCGAGCGCCTCGAACGGGTCGTCGGTGAAGCCGACGGGGAGCTGGCTGGAGTTCGTGTAGTACGGGTTCTCGTCCGTGCCGGCCTGCAGGATGCCCGGGAACCGCGCGCGGTCCTCCTTGGCGAACCGGTAGGTCGTCCCCTCGGCCGGAGTGGCCTCGAGGTTGTACAGGTGGCCGGTCTCCTCCTGGAACGCGACCATCCGCGCCCGCACGTGGTCGAGGATCCGCACGGCCATCGCGTGCCCGTCGGGGTGCGTGAGGTCGTGCGCGTCGCCGGTGAAGTTGCGCACCAGCTCGTTGATGCCGTTCACGCCGATCGTCGAGAAGTGGTTGTCCAGGCTCGGCAGGTAGCGGCGCGTGTACGGGAACAGGCCCTGGTCGAGCAGCCGGGCGACCGTCGCGCGCTTGAGCTCGAGCGACGTGCGGGCGAGGTCGAGCAGCCGGTCGAGCTCCGTCAGCATCGACTCCTCGTCGCCCGCGTACCGGTACCCGAGCCGCGCGCAGTTCACCGTGACGACGCCGATCGACCCGGTCTGCTCCGCGGAGCCGAACAGGCCGTTGCCGCGCTTGAGCAGCTCCCGCAGGTCGAGCTGCAGGCGGCAGCACATGGACCGCACGTCGCCGGGGTTCATCTCCGAGTTGATGAAGTTCTGGAAGTACGGCAGCCCGTACTTCGCGGTCATCGCGAACAGCCGGTCGGCGTTCGGCGACTCCCACGGGAAGTCCTCGGTGATGTTGTAGGTCGGGATGGGGAACGTGAACACGCGGCCCGAGGCGTCGCCCTCGGTCATGACGTCCATGTAGGCGCGGTTGATGAGGTCCATCTCGTCCTGCAGCTCGCCGTAGGTGAAGTCGCACGGCTCGCCGTCGACGAACGGCACCTCCTCGCGCAGGTCGGCGGGGCAGGTCCAGTCGAACGTGAGGTTCGTGAACGGCGTCTGCGTGCCCCACCGGCTCGGCACGTTGAGGTTGTAGACGAGCTCCTGGATGCCCTGCCGCACCTGGCGGTAGCCGAGCCCGTCGAGGCGCACGTACGGCGCCATGTACGTGTCGAACGAGCTGAACGCCTGCGCACCCGCCCACTCGTTCTGCATCGTCCCGAGGAAGTTGACGATCTGCCCGATCGCGGAGCTGAAGTGCTTCGCGGGCTTGGCGTCGACCTTGCCGGGGACGCCGTTGAGGCCCTCGGCCAGGAGCGTGCGCAGCGACCAGCCCGCGCAGTAGCCGCTCAGCATGTCCAGGTCGTGGATGTGCAGGTCGCCGTCCCGGTGCGCCTGACCGACCTCGGGCGGGTACACCTCGTCGAGCCAGTAGTTGGCGACGACCTTGCCGGCGGTGTTGAGGATCAGGCCGCCCAGCGAGTAGCCCTGGTTGGCGTTCGCCTGGACGCGCCAGTCGGAGCGGTCGAGGTACTCGCCGATCGTGCGGGCGACGTCGACGACGGTCGACGTGCGCGGCTGCTGGGACGGCTCGGCGGGGTGGGACATTCCGGGGTCTCCTTCGACGGGGTGCGGGACGAGTCGAGCACCGAGTGCACCCGCGCCACCACCACATGTTGTGGTCCGACACGCTCGTCGCGCCCACATCTGGTCGTCGCAGCCGACGACCACCGGCGTGCCGCGGGACCTTGGTCCCGCTGCGCGGGTGATGTGGGCCGCGCCGCGGCCCGGGGCGACCAGCCCTAGACGACGAACCGCACCGGGTCGCCCGGCCGCAGCTGGCCGACGGCGTCGAGGGCCCACGCGCGGACGACCGCGACGACCGGGTACCCGCCGGTCACCGGGTGGTCGGGGCCGAAGACGACGGGCCGACCGTCGGGTGGCACCTGGACCGCGCCGTGGACCAGGCCCGCCGGCGCGAGCTCACGCCCGGCGGCCGCGGGCAGCCGCTCGACCGGCGCCCCCTCCAGCCGGACCGCGGTGCGGTCGCTGGCCGCGGCGACGACCAGGCCCGCGTCGAGCAGCGCTCCCGGCCGGAACCAGCCCGCCTGCGGACCGGCGAGCACCGGCAGCTCCCACCCGTCGTCCCCGAGGTGCGCGAACGCGTCGGGCTCGGGGTCGCGGCCGGGTGGCCCGGGCACGTCCGCGGCGGCCGGTCCGCCCGCCGGCGCCAGCAGCAGGCCGGCGACCAGCGGAGCGGGCCCCAGCCCTGCCAACGTGTCGGTCGCGCGCGACCC
>NZ_HE978588.1:1554373-1556255 GCF_000312005.1 Cellulomonas massiliensis JC225 | reverse complement strand
CCGGCGACGGCGACGTACCGGCGCACGCCCCGCTCGGCGGTGCCGAGCCGCAGCGCGGCCCCGGCGTCCAGCCGCAGGGTCGCGTCCGCCGTGACGGGCCGGCCGTCGACGTCGACCGGCCCTGGTGCACCGGTGACCGCGACGACGACGGGCGCGAGCGCGCGCAGCACCAGCCCTCCCAGCAGCACCTCGAGGCCGGCGGCGCCGGGCGCGTTGCCGACGAGCCGGTTCGCCCGCCGCAGCGCCCCGCGGTCGGCGGCGCCGGCGTGCCCCACGCCGACGTGCGCGAGCCCCGGCCGTCCCTCGTCCTGCACTGTGGTCGACGGGCCGGGCGTGACGACCTCGAGGACCGGGGCGCTCACGGCTCGACCTGCACGAAGCGCACCTCGGTGCCGGGCAGCAGCACCGCGGGAGGGTCGCGGTCCACGTCGAACAGCGTCGTCGCGCAGCGGCCCAGCAGGCGCCACCCGCCGGGCGTCGCCGACGGGTAGACGGCCGTGTACCCGTCGGCGATCGCCACCGCGCCCGCGGGCACCCGCGGCCGCGGGTCCGCCCGGCGAGGGGTCCGCAGCGCGGGGTCGAGCCCCGTGAGGTACGCGAAGCCGGGCATGAAGCCGCCGAAGGCGACCGAGTACCGGCCCGCGAGGTGGCGGCGCACGACCTGGGCGGTCGAGAGACCGGTGAGCGCCGCCACCTCCTCGAGGTCCTCGCCGTCGTAGACCACGGGCAGCTCGACCACCGGGGCGCTCGGCCCCGCGGCCGCCGTCCACGCCCCCGCCGTTCCGGCCTCCGTCCCGCCGCGCGCCGGTGCGCCGGGCAGGTCGGCGACCAGCCGCGCGAGCGCGGCGGCGAGCGCCTGCAGCTCGTGCTCGGCGGCGACCGTCAGCAGCACCGAGCGCGCCGCCGGAACCTGGTCGACGACGGCCGCCCACGGCGCACCGCCGCCGCGGCGGCGCTCCCGGACCGCCGCGTCCAGGCGTCGCACCTGCTCGAGGTCGGGCAGCTCGGCGAGCACGGCCAGGTCGCCGAACGGCACCACCCGCCCGAGCAGGCGCCCGGGCGCGCGTCCCTCGACGGCGGTGCCCGGGGCGTGGGGATCAGGCAAAGGGCCGCACCTCCACGCCGGCGTCGGCGAGCCGGCCCCGGACGCGCGCCGCGAGCGCCACCGCCCCCGGGGTGTCGGAGTGCAGGCACACCGAGCGCGCGTCGACGCGCACGGCGGCGCCGTCCACGGCGAGGACATCGCCGCGCCGCGCCAGGCGCACGACGCGGTCCGCCACGGCCTCGTCGTCGGTGAGCAGGTCGCCCGGCTCCCCCCGGGGCACGAGGGACCCGTCCGCGCGGTACCCGCGGTCCGCGAAGGCCTCCGCGACCGCGCCGAGCCCAGCGGCGCGGGCGAGGTCGAGGACGAGGCCACCCGGCAGCCCGAGCACCGGCAGGCCACCGCCGTGCTCGTCGGCGTCCGCCAGCAGGGCCTCGACGACCGCGCCGGCGTGCCGCTGGTCGCGCGCCACGGCGTGGTAGAGCGCCCCGTGCGGCTTCACGTAGCGCACCGAGGTGCCGGCCGCGTCGGCCGCCGCGCGCAGCGCCGTTAGCTGGGCGCGGACCTGCGAGCGCAGCACGGCGGGCTCGACGTCGAGCGCCCGGCGGCCGAAGTGCTCGCGGTCGTCGTACGAGACGTGCGCGCCGACCGCCACGCCCTGCTCGGCGGCCCACGCGCAGACGGCGGCCATGACGCGCGCGTCGCCGGCGTGACCGCCGCACGCGACGTTCGCGCTGGACACGAGCTCGAGCAGGCGGGCGTCGAGTCCCCGCTCGCCCGGCGTCCACGGGTCGACACCCTCCCCGAGGTCGCAGTTGAGGTCGATGGCGACGGTGGCCG
>NZ_HE978588.1:1550986-1553761 GCF_000312005.1 Cellulomonas massiliensis JC225 | reverse complement strand
GCTGCGTGCCGTCCGCCGCAGCCGCGCCACGACGGCCGGGCGCCGGAGGGGCCCGCGCGCGGTGCGAGGATGGGGCGGTGGCACGTCCGGATCTGCTCGAGGCCCTGCTCGCCGCCGGGGCCCGCGCCGACCGGGTGACGCACCAGCGCACGCTGCCGCCGCGCGAGGGCCTCACGGCGCCGTGGCCGGCATGGGCGGACGCGGACCTCGTGCGCGGCTACCGTGCGCTCGGCGTCCAGGAGCCGTGGCGGCACCAGGTCGAGGCCGCGCAGTCGGCCTGGGACCGACGGCACACCGTGCTCGCCACGTCGACGGGCTCCGGCAAGTCGCTCGCGTTCTGGCTCCCGGCCCTCACGTCCGTGCGGGCCGCCGCGGCCGCCTCCACCCTCGACCCCGGGCGCGTCGAGTCGGTCGTCCGCCGCGGCACGACGCTGTACCTGTGCCCGACGAAGGCGCTCGCCGCGGACCAGCTCGCGGGGGTCGAGCGGCTGCTCGCGGCCGCCGGCACGCGCGACGTGCGGGTCGCGACCTGCGACGGCGACACCGCGCTGGACGAGCGCCGGTGGGTGCAGGAGCACGCCGACGTCGTGCTCACCAACCCCGACTTCCTGCACTTCGCGCTGCTGCCGAACCACCGGCGCTGGTCGCGCGTGCTCGCGTCGCTGCGCTACGTCGTCGTCGACGAGTGCCACGCGTTCCGCGGCCTCTTCGGGGCGCACGTCGGGCTCGTGCTGCGCCGGCTGCGCCGCCTGGCGGCCGCGTACGGCGCGCAGCCCACCGTGGTTCTCGCCTCGGCCACGACGGCGGACCCGGCGACGAGCGCCGCACGCCTCATCGGCGTCGACCCGGACGAGGTGACGGCCGTCCACGACGACGCCTCGCCCGCGGGCCGCAAGACGTTCGTGCTGTGGCAGCCGCCCGAGCTGCCCGGCGGCGACGCGCCCTGGTCGGCGCTGCTGGGCGACGACGACCCGTGGGCGACCCCGCTGGAACCGCCCGCGCACGTGCTGCGCGACGCCGACCTCACGCCGCCCGGGCCGGAGGACGTCGTCGCCGGGCCCGACGCCCCGACGGGCGAGGGCTCCGGGCCTCTCGGCACCGGCGAGCGCGTCGTCGTCGACCCGGGCGACCGGCCCCGGCGCACGGCCACCGCGGAGGTGGCGGACCTGCTGGCGGACCTCGTCGCCGTCGGCGCGCGCAGCCTCGCCTTCGCGCGCTCCCGCCGGGGCGCCGAGTCGGTCGCGGAGACCACCCGCGCCCACCTCGCCGAGATCGAGCCCGAGCTGGCGACCTCGGTGCAGGCGTACCGAGGCGGCTACCTGCCCGAGGAGCGCCGCGCGCTCGAACGCGCGATCCGCACGGGCGACCTGCGGGCCCTCGCCACGACGAACGCCCTCGAGCTCGGCGTCGACATCTCCGGGCTGGACGCCGTGCTCATCGCCGGCTGGCCGGGCACGCGCGTGTCGCTCTGGCAGCAGGCCGGCCGTGCGGGGCGCGCCGGCGCCGACGGCCTGGTCGTGCTCGTCGCCCGCCAGGACCCGCTCGACACGTTCGTCGTCCACCACCCCGAGGCGGTGTTCGACACCCCCGTCGAGGCGACCGTGTTCGACCCGTCGAACCCCTACGTGCTGGCGCCGCACCTGTGCGCGGCCGCGGCCGAGCAGCCCGTGCGGGCCGAGGAGCTGGACCTGTTCGGGCCCACCGCGGGGGCGCTGCTGGACGACCTCGCGGCCCGGGGCGTCCTGCGCCGGCGCCCGTCCGGCTGGTACTGGACGCACAGCGAGCCCGCGTCCCGCCTCACAGACCTGCGGGGCGCCGGCGGCCAGCCGGTCCGCGTCGTCGAGGCCTCGACCGGGCGGGTGCTCGGCACCGTCGACGCGGCGTCCGCGGACTCGACCGTGCACGACGGCGCCGTCTACGTGCACCAGGGTGCGCGCTTCGTGGTGGACCGCCTGGACCTGGAGGACGGCGTCGCGCTGGTGACCCGCCGGGACGTCGACTACGGCACCTGGGCGCGCTGGGTGACCACCACCGAGATCCGATCGGTCGACCGCGAGGTCGCCTGGGGACCCGTCACGTGGGGCTTCGGGGCGGTTGACGTGACGAGCCAGGTGCTCAGCTACCAGCGGCGTCGCGTCCCCGACCTGCAGGTGCTGGGCACCCACGAGCTCGACCTGCCGGCCCGGACCCTGCGCACGTCGGCGGTCTGGTGGACGGCGCCGGCCGAGGTGCTGCTCGCCGCCGGCGTCACGGCCGAGGCGGCGCCGGGCGCCCTGCACGCCGCGGAGCACGCGTCGATCGGCATCCTGCCGCTGCTGGCGACGTGCGACCGCTGGGACCTGGGCGGCCTCTCGACGGCGCTGCACCCCGACACGGGCCACGCCACGGTCTTCGTCCACGACGGACACCCGGGCGGGGCCGGCTTCGCCGAGCGCGGGTTCGAGCTCGGGGCGCGGTGGCTGCGCGCCACCCGCGACGCGATCGCGTCCTGCCCGTGCTACCGCGGCTGCCCGGCGTGCGTGCAGTCCCCGAAGTGCGGCAACGGCAACGACTCCCTCGACAAGGCCGCCGCCCTCCGGCTGCTCGACGTCGTCCTGCGCGCCGCGCCGGGAGCCTGACCCGACCGGCTCGTCCGCCGCGCGCTCCCCCGCCCGCGCGACGGCGACCGCCGTCCCGACGCCCGCCGGGACGCGCGCCTCGACGACCACGTCGCGGTCGCCGACGGAGCAGGACCCCAGCCGGGCGCCGTTGCGCGCGGCGGCCTCGCCCGCGAGC
>NZ_HE978588.1:1542681-1547891 GCF_000312005.1 Cellulomonas massiliensis JC225 | reverse complement strand
CCAGCACGAACGCCCGGCCCGCCGGCTCCCGCGCGCCGCTCTCCCACGTCCCGTCCACGCGTCCACCGTCGGAGCCTGCGCCGCCCGCGTCCGCCCGTGCCGGCCACCCGGTGCACGAGCGCGCGCCCGGCCGCGCCTGTGGACGGCTCGCCGAGGCGGCGCCACCTCGCTGTCGGCCGGCCCCGATACGCTCCGACCAGCTCTCCCCTCGGCGCAGGGACGGCCGGCGCGCGCTGCCGGCCCCGCGTCGCGACGCCCGACGACGCCCGACCAGGACCCGACGAGAGGCCCGGCATGGACGCCCCACCGACCGCCCCCGGCACGCCGCCGGACGAGCGCCGGCCCGCCGCGTTCTTCGACCTCGACAAGACCATCATCGCCACGTCGTCCGCGACCGCGTTCTCCCGGTCGTTCCTGGCGAACGGGCTGCTGACCCGGCGGTCCGTGCTGCGGACGGGCTACGCCCAGCTGCTCTACCTCCTCGGCGGCGCCGACGCCGAGCAGACCGAGCGCCTGCGCGCCGAGCTGTCCCGCTCCGTCATCGGGTGGGACACCGCCCTCGTCTCGCGCATCGTGCGCGAGACGCTGCACGAGGCGATCGACCCCACCGTGTACGCGGAGGCCGTCGCTCTCATCGAGGAGCACCACGCCGCCGGGCGTGACGTCGTGATCGTGTCCGCCTCGGGGAGCGAGATCGTCGAGCCCATCGGCGAGCTGCTCGGCGCCGACCGGGTCGTCGCCACCCGGATGCAGGTGGTCGACGGCCGCTACACGGGCGAGATCGACTTCTACGCGTACGGCGAGCAGAAGGCCGCCGCGATCCGCCGGCTCGCCGACGAGCAGGGCTACGACCTCCGCGCGAGCTTCGCCTACTCCGACTCGGTCACCGACGCGCCGATGCTCGCGACGGTCGGGCACGGCTTCGTCGTCAACCCGGACCGGACGCTGCGCCGGCTGGCCGCCGCGGAGGGCTGGGGCGTGCTCACGTTCGTCCGGCCGGTCCCGCTGTTCTCGGCCCGGGACCGTCGGCGCGCGGCCGGGGTCGCGGTCGCCGTCCTGGTCACGCTCGTCGTGCTCCTGGTGCTGCGCCGTCGCCGCCGCTCCTGACCCGCCGCGACGGCCCGGGCGGTGCGGGTCGCATGCCGGACGCCCGTCCCACCTGGTGGTCGCCCCGGCGGGCTCACCTGGCCGGTCACGACGAGGGGTTCCGCTCGTGACGGGCCGGGTGTACCAAGGAGTCACAACTGCAGAGCCGCGGAGGCACCCACGCGCAGGAGCGCCCACCTATGGGCAGGTCGACCGGGCTGGACCCGTCGCGACCGACACGGTGCACGCCTGATCACCTCCCGGCCCGCAGAGCGGCGACGGCGTCCCCCGGGGCGCCGTCGTTCCGTGTCGCGGCCTGCCCCGACTGCTCCGACCTGCCCCGACCCGGCCCGGACCCTGCCTCGACCGCACGCCGCCCTCGCGACCGCGCGTCAGAATGCCGTCATGGCAGCTCCCAGCGTGTCCTCGTCCATCACCGCCCGGCTGCAGGTCCGGGCTCGGCCGACCGCGGTGAGCGAGCTCACCACGGCGATCGAGGCGGCGGGCGGGATCGTCACGGCGCTCGACGTGACGGCCTCCGGGCACGAGCAGATGACGGTCGACGTCACGTGCGCGACCCGCGGCGAGCAGCACGCCGCGGACATCGTCGAGACGCTCACGGCGCTCGCGGGCGTGCACGTCGAGCGCGTGAGCGACCGGACGTTCCTCATGCACCTGGGCGGCAAGCTGGAGATCCGCTCGAAGGTGCCGCTGCGCAACCGCGACGACCTGTCGATGGCGTACACGCCGGGGGTCGCCCGCGTGTGCGAGGCGATCGCGGCGAGCCCCGACGACGCGCGCCGCCTGACGATCAAGCGGAACACCATCGCGGTGGTCACCGACGGCACCGCGGTGCTGGGCCTCGGCGACATCGGTCCGCTCGCCGCCCTCCCCGTCATGGAGGGCAAGGCAGTCCTGTTCAAGCGGTTCGCGGACATCGACGCGTTCCCCATCGCGCTCGACACGACGGACGTCGACGAGATCGTCGAGACGGTGTGCGCGATCGCGCCGGTGTTCGCCGGCATCAACCTCGAGGACATCTCGGCGCCGCGCTGCTTCGAGGTGGAGCGCCGCCTGCGCGAGCGTCTCGACATCCCGGTGTTCCACGACGACCAGCACGGCACGGCGATCGTCGTCGTCGCCGCGCTGACGAACGCGCTGCAGGTGGTCGGCAAGGACATCCGCTCGGTGCGCATCGTCCTGTCGGGCGCGGGCGCCGCCGGCACGGCGGTCCTGCGGCTGCTGCTCGCGGCGGGCGCGCACGACGTGGTCGTGGCCGACGTCGAGGGCGTCGTGCACGCCGAGCGGCCGGGCCTGACGCCGCAGCTGGCGTGGACGGCCGGGGCGACGAACCCCCGCGGCGTCACGGGCACCATCCCCGAGGCCCTGGTCGGCGCGGACGTCTTCATCGGCGTCTCCGCCCCCGACGTCATCACGGGCGACGACGTGGCCCGCATGGCGCCGGACGCGATCGTGTTCGCGCTGGCGAACCCGCGGCCCGAGGTCGACCCCGACGAGGCCGCGCAGCACGCCGCGGTCGTCGGCACCGGCCGGTCCGACTTCGCGAACCAGATCAACAACGTGCTCGCGTTCCCCGGGGTGTTCCGCGGCCTGCTCGACGCGCAGTCGCACCAGATCACCGACGTCATGCTGCTGGCCGCGGCGCGGGCGCTCGCCGAGGTCGTCAGCCCGGACGAGCTCAACCCGACGTACATCGTCCCCAGCGTCTTCAACCCCGAGGTGACGACGCGGGTCGCGCACGCGGTGGCCGAGGCCGCCCGGGTCGGCCACCAGGCCTAGGACGCGCCGCCGGCCCCCGCCGGGTCAGCGCCAGGCACCGCGCGCGTACTGCGGCTGGTACCCCGTCGCGCGGACGGCGGCGAGGTCGACGTCGGCGGAGGGCTCCGCGACGGGCTGCGTCACGAGGTCCACCCCGAGCTCGTGCGCCGCGCGCAGGGGCCACATCGGGTCGCGCAGCGCGCCGCGGGCGACCATGACGACGTCCGCGTCGCCGTCGCGCACGACCCGCGCGGCCCGGTGCGGGTCGTCGAGCAGGCCCACGGCGGACACCGGCAGCCCCGAGGTCTCGCGGACCTCGCGCGCGGCCGGCACCTGGTAGCCCGGGGCGACGGGGATCTCGGCGGGCGCCGCGCCGCCCGTCGACACGTCGACGAGGTCGACCCCGTGCCCCGCCAGCTCGCGCGCGACGGCCGCGACGTCCGCGGTGCTCAGGCCGTCGGGGCGCCAGTCGGTCGCCGAGAGCCGGACGAGCAGCGGACGGTCCTGCGGCCAGGCGGCGCGGACAGCGTCGACCGTCTCGACCGTCAGGCGGGCGCGGTTCTCGAGCGACCCGCCGTACTCGTCGTCCCTCTCGTTCGCGAGCGGCGTGAGGAACTGGTGCAGCAGGTAGCCGTGCGCGGCGTGCACCTCGACGACGTCGAAGCCGGCCTCGAGCGCGCGCCGGGTGGCGGCCGCGAACTGCTCCGGCACGGCCGCGACCTCGTCCCGCGTCAGCGCGCGCGGCGCGGCGTACCCGGGGAAGGCGGACGCCGACGGCCCGACCGTCGCCCAGCCGCCCTCGTCGACCGGCACGGTGCCGTGCCCGGCCGAGAACGGCCGGTACGTCGACGCCTTGCGCCCGGCGTGCGCGAGCTGCACGCCGACGAGCGCGCCCCGCGCGTGGACGAAGTCGGTGATCCGCCGCCAGGCCGCCACGTGCTCGTCGTTCCACAGCCCGGTGTCCTGCGGGGAGATCCGGCCCTCCGGCACCACCGCCGTCGCCTCGGTCAGGAGCAGGCCGAACCCGCCCGTCGCGCGTGCGCCGAGGTGCACGAGGTGCCAGTCGTCGGGGGTGCCGTCCTGCGCCGAGTACTGGCACATGGGCGCGAGCCACGCGCGGTTGACGAACGTGGTGCCGCGCAGGGTGAGGGGATCGAACAGGGAGGGCATGGCGCCGACGCTACGTCGTCGTGCGCGCTCGCGCCGTGCCGCCCGGTGTCCGGACGGGAGCCCTTCGTCCCACGGCCGGGCGGCGCGGGTCGGGGACGCTGGAGGGCGTGCTGACCATCCCCGAGACCGTCGCCGTGCACGCGCAGGTCGCCCACCACAAGGTCGCGCTCCTGCGCACACCCGGCCTGTTCCTCGTCCGGACGATGCTCGCCGGGGCGTACATCGGCATCGGGGTGCTGATCCTCGCGACGGCCGGCGGACCGCTCGACGCGGCGGGGTCCGGCTTCGCGCCCCTCGTCAAGGGCCTCGTCTTCGGGGTCGCGCTGACGATCGTCGTCGTCGCGGGCGCCGAGCTCGCGACCTCGGCGATGATGATCCTCACCCAGGGCGCGGTCGTCGGGAGCGTGGCGTGGGGCCGGGCGGGCCTGACGCTGCTCGCGGTGCTGGGCGGCAACCTGCTCGGCTCGCTCGCGTTCGCGGGGCTCGTGCACGCGTCCGGCGTGCTGGCGCCGGGGACGGCCGGCGGCGCCACGATCGCGTCGATGATCGAGCACAAGGCCGCCGAGACCAACGTCGAGCTGTTCGTCCGCGGGATCCTCTGCAACGTCATGGTCTGCCTCGCCGTGTGGTGCGCGGCCCGGCTGACGAGCGAGGGCGCGCGGATCGCCGTCGTCTTCGCGTGCGTGATGGTGTTCATCACCTCGGGGTTCGAGCACGTCGTCGCGAACATGACCACGTTCGGGCTGGGGCTGTTCGGCGGTCTGCCGGGTGCCACCGTCGCGGAGCTCGCCCGCAACGTGCTGCTCGTCGGCCTCGGCAACACCGTCGGCGGAGCGGTGCTCGTCGGTCTGGCCTACGTCCACGGGGCCCGTCCGGTGCCCGCGGCCGGCGAGCCGCGCGCGGCATCGGCAGCGCCGGTGGGGGCGCCCGCCGGCGTCGCGCCCCTGCCGCCGGCCGACGCACCGCGACGGACGGACGGCGAACGGGCGGCCGCCGCAATACGGTGAGCGGGCAGCGGTGCGGAGGTCGCGCCGCCGGAGGGAGCCCGTTGATGAGCACGCCCGAGCGGCCCGGTCCCGACCAGCCGGCCGAGCCGACGCCCGCGCCCACGACCCCGACGACCCCCGACCCCGTCGGCGCACCGACGGAGCGGATCGAGCCGGCGTCGTCCGGCC
>NZ_HE978588.1:1537385-1542214 GCF_000312005.1 Cellulomonas massiliensis JC225 | reverse complement strand
CACGACCCGGCCGCCGACGACCGCGCGCCCGTGACCGAGCCCGAGGCCCCGCGCAAGACGGGGTTCGGCTCCCACGTGCTCGGCGTGGTGCTCGGCCTGCTGCTCGCCCCGCTCGGCGCCGCCGCCCTGCTCGGCGGGCAGGCGCGCATCCTCGCCGCGCAGGTGGACGGCTGGGACGCCTCGACGGAGGTGCTCGGCATCGTCCTCGTCTCCGCCGGCCTGCTCCTGCTCGTCTGGGTGCTCCTGCTCGGCCTGTGGACGGCCACCGTCCCCATCACGGGCGGCCTGGTGCTCACCGTGCTGGGCGCCGTGTACCTGTACGCCCCGAGCCTGGCCCGCGAGCAGACCCTCGCCTGGTTCGACCGCGAGCGCTGGCACGCGACCCTCACGCAGGTCGTCGTGACCGGGACGTCGGGCACGCTGCTCGCTGCGGGCGTCCTGCTGCTCGTGGCCGGCCTGGTCACCGCCGGGGCGCGCCGGCGCGGCGTGCGCTTCGGGGTGCACACGGAGCGCGCCGCGGCCTGACCCCTCGCGCGGCGCGTCGGCCGGGAACCGTCACGGTGGATGCGACGCGGGTGCCACCCGCCTCGCACTAGAGTTCCGGTTCGGGACCTTGGTCCCACTTGCACCGACGACGCTGCACGGGAGGCCCACGCGTGACCGAGACGACCTCCGGCGGTCTGGAGAACCTGCTCTCCGAGGACCGGCGGTTCCCCCCGAGCCCGGAGTTCGCCGCCCAGGCGAACGCGACCCGCGACCTGTACTCGTGGGCCGCCACCGACCGGCCCGCCTTCTGGGCCGAGCAGGCGCGGCACCTGCTGAGCTGGAGCACGCCGTTCGAGCAGGTGCTCGACTGGTCGGACGCCCCGGTCGCCCGCTGGTTCGCCGACGGCCGGCTCAACGCCGCGTACAACGCGGTCGACCGCCACGTCGAGGCCGGCCGCGGCGACCGCGTGGCGCTGCACTTCGAGGGCGAGGGCGGCGACACCCGCACGATCACGTACGCCGACCTGCAGCGCGAGGTGTCGAAGGCGGCGAACGCGCTCACGGAGCTCGGCGTCGGGACCGGCGACCGCGTCGCGATCTACCTCCCGCTGGTCCCCGAGGCGGTCGTGACGATGCTGGCGTGCGCGCGCATCGGCGCCCCGCACTCGGTCGTGTTCGGCGGCTTCTCGTCGGAGGCGCTGTACAGCCGGATCCTCGACGCCGAGGCGAAGCTCGTCGTCACCGCCGACGGCGGCTACCGCCGGGGCGCGCCGAGCGCGCTCAAGCCCGCGGTCGACGAGGCGCTCGCCAAGGGCGAGACGACGGTCGAGCACGTGCTCGTCGTGCGCCGCACGGGCCAGGACGTCGACTGGACCGAGGGCCGCGACGTGTGGTGGTCCCACGTGGTGGACCCGGCGTCCGACCAGCACGTCCCGGTCGAGGTCGACGCCGAGCACCCGCTGTTCATCCTCTACACCTCGGGCACCACCGGGAAGCCGAAGGGGATCTTCCACACGACGGGCGGCTACCTCACCCAGGCGGCGTTCACGCACCTCAACGTCTTCGACCTCAAGCCCGAGGAGGACGTGTACTGGTGCACCGCCGACATCGGCTGGATCACCGGGCACACGTACGTCGTCTACGGGCCGCTGGTGAACGGCGCGACGCAGGTGATCTACGAGGGCACCCCCGACACCCCGCACCGCGGCCGCTGGTGGGAGATCGTCCAGAAGTACGGCGTCACCATCCTCTACACGGCCCCGACCGCGATCCGCACGTGCATGAAGTGGGGCGAGGAGATCCCCGCGCAGTTCGACCTGTCGTCGCTGCGCGTGCTCGGCTCGGTGGGCGAGCCGATCAACCCCGAGGCGTGGATGTGGTACCGCCGCGTCATCGGCGGGGACAAGGCCCCGATCGTCGACACGTGGTGGCAGACCGAGACCGGCGCGATCATGATCAGCCCGCTCCCGGGCGTGACGGAGACGAAGCCGGGCTCGGCGCAGGTGCCGCTCCCGGGCATCGCCGCGGACGTCGTCGACGACGACGCGCGCTCCGTCCCGAACGGCTCCGGCGGCTACCTCGTCCTGACCGAGCCGTGGCCGTCGATGCTGCGAGGGATCTGGGGCGACCTCGAGCGGTACAAGGACACGTACTGGTCCCGGTTCCAGGGCCTGTACTTCGCGGGCGACGGCGCCAAGAAGGACGCCGACGGCGACATCTGGCTGCTGGGCCGGGTCGACGACGTCATGAACGTCTCGGGCCACCGGCTCTCGACGACCGAGATCGAGTCGGCGCTCGTGTCGCACCCCTGGGTCGCGGAGGCGGCCGTCGTGGGCGCGAGCGACGAGACCACCGGGCAGGCCGTCGTGGCGTTCGTCATCCTGCGCGGCGACGCCGGCGCGGGCGACAAGGGCGCGGACGAGGTGCAGGCCGAGCTGCGCGGCCACGTCGCCAAGGAGATCGGGCCGATCGCCAAGCCGCGCCAGATCCTCGTCGTGCCCGAGCTGCCGAAGACGAGGTCGGGCAAGATCATGCGGCGCCTGCTGCGGGACGTCGCCGAGCACCGCCAGGTCGGGGACGCCACGACCCTGGCCGACTCCTCGGTGATGGACCTCATCGCCCAGGGGCTGTCCACGCCGGCGGCCTCGTCGGAGGACTGAGCGCGGACGTCGACGCGGGGGCGGGCGCCGGCCCGCCCCCGCGTGCGCGCGGGCGGACGACCGGTGGGCGCGACGGACGCCACCATGCGGGAGGAGCACGATGGGTCCCACCGGCGGTGAGCCGCGGGCGGTCCCGGCGGGGTCGTCGACCTCCGCCGCGGACATGGGCGAGGTGCGGGCGGTGTTCCGCGCCTGGCCCGGCACCGTGTTCTGGATCGTGTCCGCGGCGGTCGTGCTCGTCATGCCGGTGCTCGCGATGCTGACGCCGGACCCCGACGACCGGCCCTGGCTCGCCGTCCTGATGACGGGCGTGTGGCTGCTGTGGGTGCTGGTCCTCGTCGCCGCGGGGGTCGTCGAGCGGCACCGGGTGTGCGAGCACGGCCTGGTGCTCGGCTGGCGCACACGGTCCCGCTACGTCGTGCCGTGGTCGTCGGTGGACCCCGGACGCGTGCGGGTCGTGCGCCGCTCGAACCTCCTCGGCCGCCTGCCGTCCATGCCGCCGTCGTCGCCGCACTACCGCGTCGGCATGGTCAGCGGCACCGCGCTCGCGCTCAACGGCCTCGACTCCGCCGTCGAGGGCTGGCTCCACGTGCCGGGGATGCTCGAGGTGACGGACGCCCGGTCCCCCGGCAGCCGCCGGCGCGGCACGCCCTTCGTCTGGTGGTTCCTCGGCACCCGCCGGCCGGAGCGGCTCGTGCGGGCGATCGAGGACGCGATGGTCGCCGACGGCTACCCGGCCGCGGGCATGGCCGACCGGGCGCTGGCGCAGGCGCGCACGCTGCGGTGGGACCCCGGCGCGGACGACCCGTTCCCCGCGCGGCAGGCGAGCGACCCGGTGATCGGGGTGGACGGGCCGCGGCTGCCGTGAGCCCGGGAGCACCCCGAAGGCCGCGCGCCCTCAGAGCCCGAGGTGGGCCCGCAGCCGGTGGACGGCGTCGCGGCCGGCGCGGTTCGCCCCGACGGTCGACGCGCTGGGGCCGTACCCGACGAGGTGGATGCGCGGGTCCGCAGCGACCTGCGACCCGTCCATGACGATGCCGCCGCCCGCGCCGCGCAGGCGCAGGGGCGCGAGGTGGTCGAGCGCGGCGCGGTACCCCGTCGCCCACAGCACCGTGCGGGCCTCGACGAGCGGCGGCCCGCCGACCCAGCCGGCAGGCGGGTCGTCGTCGGGCGCGTCCCACGCGACGCCCTGCGGCACGAGGCGCGAGAACATCCGCCGCGCGCGCAGGACGCCCGCGTCGATGCCCTCGCGGTACGCCGGGGTCAGCGGCAGGCCCGTGACCGAGACGACGCTGCCGGGCAGCAGGCCCGCGCGCGTGCGCTCCTCGACGAGCGCGACCGCGGCGCGTCCCAGCTCCGGGGTGAACTCCTCGTCGCGCCAGGACGGCGGGCGCCGCGTCACCCAGGTCGTCGTCGTGACCTTCGCGACCTCGAGCAGCAGCTGCACCGCGGACGTCCCGCCGCCGACCACGACGACGTGCCCGTCCGCGAGCTCCTGCGCCGAGCGGTACTGGCCGGAGTGCAGCTGCCGCCCGGCGAACGACGACGCGCCGGGGTACGCCGGCCAGAACGGCTTGCGCCACGTCCCGGTCGCGTTGACGAGCCCGCGGGCGCGGAACACCACCTCGTCCTGGGGGCGGCCGTCGAGGTGCGAGCGCACGAGGAGGCGGTCGTCCTCGCCGGGCTCGACGCGCGTCACGCGGACCGGCCGCTGGACGTGGAGGTCGAACGCCTCCTCGTACTGGGCGAAGTAGTAGGGCACGGCGCGGTTCGCGGGCTCGGAGGGGTCCGGCACCGCGAGCGTCATGCCGGGCAGGTCGTGCACGTGGTGGGCGTCCGCCATCGTGAGGCCGTCCCAGCGGTGCTGCCAGGCGCCGCCGGGGCGGGGGGCGTCGTCGAGGACGACGAAGGTCGCGGCGGCGTCGTGCCAGCCGCGAGCGCCGACGGCGACGAGACCCGCGCGCGCGAGGTGGTACGCGGCCGAGAGCCCGGCCTGGCCGGCACCGATGACGACGACGTCGACGTCGACCGGCGCCGCCGCGGCCCGCTCGCGGGCCCGCAGCGCCCGCCGCGTCGCCGCGCGCGGGGTCCCTCCAGCCGCGGCGGGCTGGGCGGGATCGGGAAGCATCCCGTCCAACCTAACCGAGCGGCGCGCGCCGCGGTCGGCGTCGGCCGGGTATTCAC
>NZ_HE978588.1:1524302-1536582 GCF_000312005.1 Cellulomonas massiliensis JC225 | reverse complement strand
GTGTGGGCGCACGGCGCGCTGCCGGCCGCCCGCGCGCTCGCCGCCCGCGAGGGTCTCGCGCCGGTGCGCGAGCTGTGGCAGATGAGCCTCGACCTGCCGACCCGCCCGCCCAGCACGGCGCAGCTGCCGGCCGGCGTCACGCTGCGCACGTTCGTCCCCGGCCGCGACGAGGACGCGTGGCGCCGCGTGAACTCGCGCGCGTTCGCCCGGCACCCCGAGCAGGGCCGCATGACGGCCGACGACCTGCGCGCCCGCGAGGCGGAGCCGTGGTTCGACCCGGAGGGGTTCCTGCTGGCGGAGCGCGACGGGCACCTGCTCGCGTCGGCCTGGACGAAGGTGCACCCCGCGGGGGCCCACGGCCCGGAGCCGGTCGGCGAGCTGTACGTGCTGGGCGTGGACCCGGACGCCCAGGGCCTCGGGCTCGGCCGTGCGCTGACCCGCCGCGCGCTGGAGCACCTCGCGGGCCACGGCCTGACGACGGCGATCCTCTACACCAGCGCCGACAACACCGTCGCCGTGCGCACGTACGAGCGCGCGGGCTTCGTCCGCTCGGGCGTCGACGTGATGTTCTCCTCGCGTCCACCCACCGGTACACGCGGTGCGGACGCGGATGTCACCATGGCCCCATGACGGACGCCACCGCGCTCGACCCCGCGCTCGCCGAGCACATCGCCGAGCACGTCGCGCAGGACTCGGTGCTGGACCCGGCGCTCGAGGCCGTGCTCGAGCCGCTCCCGGACGACCGGTTCCTCGACCGCGAGCTGTCGTGGCTCGCGTTCAACCAGCGGGTGCTGGAGCTGGCCGAGGACTCGTCGCTGCCGCTGCTCGAGCGCGTCCGGTTCCTGGCGATCTTCGCGTCCAACCTCGACGAGTTCTTCATGGTCCGCGTGGCGGGCCTCAAGCGGCGCATCGCGACCGGCATCGCGGTGACGGCGGCGTCCGGGCTGTCGCCGCGGCAGGTGCTGGAGGCGATCAGCGAGAAGGCCCACGAGCTCATGGCGCGCCACGCGCGCGTGTTCGCGGAGCAGGTGCAGCCCGCGCTCGCCGGCGAGGGCATCACGCTCGTGCGGTTCTCCGACCTGGGCGACGGCGAGCAGGACCGCCTCCGCAAGTTCTTCCGTCGCCAGATCTTCCCGGTGCTCACGCCCCTGGCCGTCGACCCGGCGCACCCGTTCCCCTACATCTCGGGGCTCTCCCTCAACCTCGCGGTCGTGGTCGTCAACCCCGCGACCGGCAAGGAGCACTTCGCCCGCGTCAAGGTGCCGCCGCTGCTGCCCCGGTTCATCGCGGTGGACGCCTCGGGCCGCCCGTCGGCGCCCGACGAGCAGACCGCCGCGCCCGAGAAGGGCCCGACGTCGTTCGTCCCCGTCGAGGACGTCATCGCCGAGCACCTCGAGCAGCTCTTCCCGGGCATGGAGGTGCGCGAGCACCACACGTTCCGGGTCACGCGCAACGAGGACGTCGAGGTCGAGGAGGACGACGCCGAGAACCTCCTCAAGGCGATGGAGAAGGAGCTGCTGCGCCGGCGGTTCGGCCCGCCCGTGCGCCTGGAGCTGGCGACGGGCATCAGCCCCCGGATCCGCTCGCTGCTGGTGCGCGAGCTCGGCATGGCCGAGGACGAGGTGTACGAGCTGCCCGCGCCGCTCGACATGACCGGCCTCAACCTCATCGCCGACCTCGACCGGCCGGAGCTGCAGTACCCTCGGTTCGTCCCCACGACCCACCGCCAGCTCGCCGAGGTCGAGTCGGCGACGCCGTCCGACGTGTTCGCGCGCATCCGCGAGCGCGACATCCTGCTGCACCACCCGTACGACTCGTTCTCGACGAGCGTCCAGACGTTCCTCGAGCAGGCCGCCGCCGACCCGCAGGTGCTCGCCATCAAGCAGACCCTGTACCGCACGTCCGGCGACTCCCCCATCGTCGACGCGCTCATCGACGCCGCCGAGGCCGGCAAGCAGGTGCTGGCCCTCGTGGAGATCAAGGCGCGGTTCGACGAGCAGAACAACATCTCCTGGGCCCGCAAGCTCGAGCAGGCCGGCGTCCACGTCGTCTACGGGATCGTCGGCCTCAAGACGCACTGCAAGCTCTCGCTCGTCGTGCGCCAGGAGTCCGACGGCCTGCGGCGGTACTCGCACGTCGGCACCGGCAACTACCACCCGAAGACGGCCCGCCTCTACACCGACCTCGGCCTCCTGACGAGCGACCCGGACGTCGGCCAGGACCTCACGCGGCTGTTCAACCAGCTGTCCGGCTACGCGCCCAAGAGCCGGTTCCACCGGCTGCTCGTCGCGCCGCGCTCGGTCCGCGCGGGCCTCGTCGCCCGCATCGACCGCGAGGCGGCGAACGCGCGCGCCGGGATGCCCGCCTGGATCAAGATCAAGGTCAACTCGATGGTCGACGAGGCGACGATCGACGCGCTCTACCGCGCCTCGCAGGCCGGCGTCCCGGTCGACATCGTCGTGCGCGGCATCTGCGCGCTGAAGCCGGGCGTGCCCGGGCTCTCGGAGACCATCCGCGTGCGCTCCATCCTCGGGCGCTTCCTCGAGCACTCGCGGATCTTCGCGTTCGCCAACGGCCGGCCCGACCCGGAGGCCGGCTTCGAGGGGCCCGAGGTGTACATCGGCTCGGCGGACCTCATGCACCGCAACCTCGACCGCCGCGTCGAGGCGCTCGTGCGCATCGCCGACCCCGACCAGGTGACCGAGCTGGTCGACCTCGTCGACGAGTCGGTCGCCGACGGCACGTCGTCCTGGCACCTGCTGCCCGACGGCTCGTGGGAGCGGCACCACCTCGGCACCGACGGCCCGCTCGTCGACCTGCAGAGCGTGCTGGTGCAGCGCCAGCGCCGCCGGCCGGGCGCCGGCCGGTGAGGGCGAAGGCACCCGTCGTCGTCGAGGCCGCGGGGGCGCTCGTCTGGCGCGTGCGCACCGGCCGCCTCCAGGTCGCGCTCGTGCACCGCCCCCGCTACCAGGACTGGTCCTGGCCGAAGGGCAAGGTCGACCCCGGCGAGCACGTCGTCACCGCGGCGTGGCGCGAGGTCGCCGAGGAGACGGGCCACGACGTCGTCCTCGGGATGCCGCTGCCCGGCCTCGAGTACGACCTGTCGGACGGCCGGCGCAAGCGCGTGCACTACTGGGCGGCACAGGTGGCGGGACGCCCCGACGCGGCCGCGCTGCGCGCGCGCCCGCCCGTCCCCCGCGCCTCGCGGGGCGAGATCGACCAGGTCCGCTGGTTCGACGTGGACGCCGCGGCGAAGCGGCTCACGCGGGACGCGGACCGCGAGCCGCTCGTCGAGCTCGTGGAGGCGTTCGGCAAGGGCCGGCTCGACACGCGCGCGCTCGTCGTGCAGCGTCACGGCACCGCCACCAAGCGGTCCGACTGGGGCGGCACCGAGCTCGACCGGCCCGTCACCAAGGTGGGCGCCCGGCAGGCGCGGCAGCTCGTGCCGCTGCTGTCCGGGTTCGGGGTCTCGCGCGTCGTGACCAGCGCCTGGGCCCGCTGCCGGCAGACCGTCGAGCCCTACGCCGAGGCCGCCCAGGTGGCGCCGGAGGTGCTGCCGATCCTCACCGAGGCGGACCACGACGCGTCGCCCGCGCGGGTGGCCGGCGAGGTCGTCGAGCTGCTCGCCGACCAGGTCGACAGCGTGCTGTGCACCCACCGCCCGGTGCTGCCGACGGTCGTGGACGTGCTCGCGCAGCACGCGGGCCGCCGGGTCGCCGACGCGCTGCCCCGGCACGACCCGTTCCTGCACCCCGGCCAGCTGCTCGTCGCGCACGTCGCCACGACGCCGAAGGGGCCGCGGGTCGTCGCGACCGAGACGCACGCGCCGGTCGAGTGACCGGAGCGGGCGGGCGCGTGGCGGGCGCTCAGCCCAGCAGCGGGTGCAGCACCCAGTAGATGACGGCCGCGACGAGCGCCGCGGCGGGGATCGTCATGACCCACGCGAGGCCGATGTTCTTCGCGACGCCCCAGCGCACCGCCGACAGGCGCTTGGTGGCGCCGACGCCCATGATCGCCGAGGTGATCGTGTGGGTCGTCGAGACGGGCGCGTGCAGCACGAACGCGTTGACGTAGAGCACGACGGCCGAGACCGACTCCGCCACGAAGCCGCGCGCCGGGTCGAGCTCGATGATGCGCCGGCCGAGCGTGCGCATGATCCGCCACCCGCCGGAGTAGGTGCCCGCGGAGATCGCGGCCGCGGCGGCGAGCTTGACCCACAGCGGGATGCCCTCGTCGGCGTTCGCCCAGCCGACCGTCAGCAGCGCCATGTAGATGACGCCCATGGTCTTCTGCGCGTCCTGCAGGCCGTGGCCGAGGGCCATCGCCGCGGCGGAGACGGTCTGCGCGAGGCGGAAGCGCCGGGTGACGCGCGTCGGCGAGCCGTTCCGGATCAGCCAGAGCAGGCCCACCATGACGAGGAAGGCCAGGCCGAAGCCGACGAGCGGCGAGATGATCATCGGCAGGACGACCTTGTCGACGATCGCCGACCAGAACACGCCCAGGTTCGAGGCGACGCCCGCACCGACCAGGCCGCCGATGAGGGCGTGCGTGGAGGACGAGGGCAGGCCGAACCACCACGTGATGAGGTTCCAGGTGATGGCGCCGACGAGGCCCGCGAGGACGACGACGAGCGCCTGGTGCGACGACGCGTCCTGCAGGTCGACGATCGACTTCGCGATCGTCTCCGCGACCTCGGTGCCCAGCAGGGCGCCCGCGAAGTTCATGACGGCCGCCATGATGAGCGCCGCACGGGGCGTCAGCGCCCGCGTGGAGACGGAGGTCGCGATCGCGTTCGCCGCGTCGTGGAAGCCGTTGGTGTAGTCGAAGCCGAGCGCGAACGCGACGACGAAGATGACGAGCGCTACCTCCACGGGAGCTCAGGACTCCTTGAGCGCGATCGTCTCGACGGTGTTGGCGACCTTCTCGAAGGCGTCCGCCGCTTCCTCGAGCTTCTCGACGATCTCCTTGAGCTTCATGAGGAGGATCGGGTCGGTCAGCTCGTCGAACATCTGCGCGAGCAGCTTGCGGTAGGACTTGTCGGCCTGGTTCTCGAGGCGGTTGACCTCGATCCAGTACTCCGAGAGCTTGTCCATCGAGCGCAGCCGGGGCATCGCCTCGGCCGTGAGCTCGGCCGCGCGCTGGAGCACCTGGACCTGGTCCGCGACCCGCGGCGGCAGCTCGTCGACCTTGTACAGGACGATGAGGTCGGCGGCCTCGTCGATGAAGTCCATGCAGTCGTCGAGGCTCGACGCGAGGTCGTAGATGTCGTCGCGGTCGAACGGCGTGACGAACGTCTGGTTCAGCCGACGCATGATCGTGTGGGTCGCCTCGTCCGCCTGGTGCTCGGCGTCGGCGATCTGCTTGCCGATGGCCTTACGGGTGGCGTGGTCCGCACCGAGCATCTGGCCCAGGAGGTTGGCTCCGGTCACCAGGTGCGTCGCGAGAGCGGCGAAGAGGTCGAAGTACGTGGTGTCGCGCGGTGTCAGGCGCAGGCGCACGGCGGGCTCCGGTCAAGGGGCGGTGGGACGAGAACAGGCTAGGACACGAGGAACCGTATGCCTAACGACAGTGGTCCTGGACCCCAACGGCGCGTGAAGCCCCGGGAGCGCACCCCGGTGCGGCGGTCAGGCCGGTGACCAGGCAGATCGGCGCGACCCGCCCGACCGTGCCGCCGTCGCCCGGGCGCAGGTGGCGACCCTGGGTCGCGACGAGGCGCGCGTCACGTCCGTCCTGGCGCGACCGCTCGGGGAAGCGGAGCGTACGCTGAGGGAGACGCCGGGCCGGCGGTAGCCCCGGGCTCCATCTCAAGCCGCTTCGAGCGGCCACGCGCCGAGAGGCGCTCCCCGGTCCGGCGTCCTCACTCCGTTCGGCCGCGCGCCCGTGGGCCCACCCGGTCCGGCGTCCCCACTCCGTCCGCGTCCTCAGTCGAGGCGGCCCGCGCGCCAGAGGGCGGCGGCGGCGACCAGCTCCTCGGCCGTCCGGACGAGGGACGCGGCGCCGCGCGTCATCCGGTCGGCGCCCTGCGGGTCGACGACGTCGAGGTGGTCGGCGTCGAACGCGGCGCCGGCGGCGAGCACCTGGCAGAACGACGCGGCCCGCTCCAGCGCGACGGCGAGGTCCCCCGTGTACACGCCCGACAGCACCGCGTCGGCCACCCGGCGCACGTCCTCGGGCCGCGCGGTGTCGGCCACTCCGGCCACCACCTCGTGCACCGGTGCGGCGCCGACGCCGAGCCGGTACCGCTCCGAGACGGTCGCGGGGTCGCGGCGCACCCACTCGCGCAGCACGTAGAGCCGCCAGAGCGCACCGGGCAGCGTCTCGGGCGGGCTGTCGGACCACAGCGCGGCCACGACGTCGAGCCCCTCCGTCTCGACGAGCGCCACGAGACGGCGCACCACGTCCGCGTCCTCGGTCGCGCGTCCCTGGTGGACCAGGGCCTGCGCGGTCGTGTGGGCGATCTCCGAACGGAGCGCGGGGTCGAGGTCACCGGGCAGCGCGTCGGCCGCGACCGGGTCGAGCATCGCGGGCCGTCGTGGGCGTCGTGCTGCGTCGTCCGGCATCGTGCTGCCTCCGTCCTGCGTCGTGGCTCCCGCCCAGCCCAGCACGCCCGGCCCCGGCCTGCGCGCGCAGGGCCCGCCGCGCCATCGTGCCACCCACCCGACGCCGGCCGGGGCGAGGCGGCCCGCCCGGCGGTGACGGCGCGTGGCGGACGTCACGCCGGTGCAGGTCAGCGGGCCGCGCGCTCTCGAGGTGCGGGCGCGCGCGAGCGGGGCCACTGTGGGAACCGATCCCCGGGGACGGCGCTCGGGGCCTGGGACGGAGGGACGTCGAGTCATGGCGGACGGAACCGGGTCGCAGTCCGCGGCCCACGGGCAGGGGCCCGCTCGCGCGCATCACAGGAAGGCCGTCGCCCTCGCGGTCGCCGCGGCCGTCGGTGGCTTCCTGTTCGGGTTCGACAGCTCCGTCATCAACGGGGCCGTCGCGGCGTTCACGGAGCAGTTCGAGCTGGGCAGCGCGCTCAGCGGGTTCGCGGTGGCGGTGGCGCTGCTGGGCTGCGCCCTCGGCGCCTGGGTGGGCGGCAAGCTCGCCGACCGCTGGGGCCGCACCCGCGTCATGTTCCTCGGCGCGGTGCTGTTCTTCGTGTCGTCGATCCTGTCGGGGCTGGCGTTCGGCGTCTGGGACCTGATCCTGTGGCGGTTCATGGCCGGCGTCGGCATCGGCATCGCCTCGGTCATCGCGCCCGCCTACATCGCGGAGATCGCCCCGGCGTCCATCCGCGGTCGCCTCGGCTCGCTGCAGCAGCTCGCGATCGTCCTCGGCATCTTCGCCGCGCTGCTGTCCGACCAGCTGCTCGCCCTCGCGACCCCCGGCGCCGGCGCCGACGCGAGCGGCGAGCTGTGGTTCGGCCTGGAGGCCTGGCGCTGGATGTTCATGGTCGCCGTGATCCCGGCGACGGTCTACGGCATCCTCGCGCTCTCCATCCCCGAGTCGCCGCGCTACCTGGTCTCGAAGGGCCGCCGCGACGAGGCGGTGTCGGTGCTCGAGTCCGTGCTCGGCCCGGACGAGGAGCCGGAGGCGCGCGTCCGGGAGATCGAGCACACGATCCGCACGGACGAGGCGCTCGCGGAGCAGTCGAGCCTGCGGGGGCCGGCTCTCGGGCTCAAGCCCGTGGTCTGGGTCGGCATCCTGCTGTCGGTGTTCCAGCAGTTCGTCGGGATCAACGTGATCTTCTACTACTCGAACACGCTGTGGCAGGCCGTCGGCTTCGACGAGTCGGACTCGTTCACGATCTCGACGATCACCTCGGTGACGAACGTCGTCGTGACGCTCATCGCCATCGCGCTCGTCGACAAGGTGGGCCGACGGCCGATCCTGCTCGTCGGGTCGGCCGGCATGGCGGTGTGCCTGGGGCTCATGGCGATCGCGTTCACGCAGTCCACCGGGACGGGCGAGGACGTGTCGCTCCCCGCGGCGTGGGGCACGACGGCCCTGGTCGCGGCCAACGCGTTCGTCGTCTTCTTCGGCGCCTCCTGGGGCCCGCTGGTCTGGGTGCTGCTCGGCGAGATGTTCCCCAACCGGATCCGGGCGGCGGCCCTCGGCGTGGCCGCGGCGGCGCAGTGGATCGCGAACTTCCTCATCACGATCTCCTTCCCGCCGCTGCTGGACAGGTTCGGCGCGTCCATCCCCTACCTGATGTACGCGGTGTTCGCCGCCATCTCCTTCTTCTTCGTGCTCGGCAAGGTGCCGGAGACGAAGGGCGTGGAGCTGGAGGACATGGAGGGCCTGCAGGTCGAGCGGCGGCAGCGCGCGACGACCTGACGCGCGCTCGCACCGGCCCACGGGGCCGCGCCTCGGTGGAGGTGCGGCCCCGTCCCGCGTCCGGGGGAATACCTGCGGGCACGGATTGCTTGCACTGGGCAACCGATGTAAGTTGCTCGATGCAACATCTGTAGGAGGCAGGGGACCATGCAGGGCACGACCGCCGAGACCGCGCCGCTCGCGCTGCTGCGCGCCACCGAGGCGTTCACCCGCACGCTGCGCGAGGCGAGCGCCGCCCTGGCGCGCGACGTCGACTGCAGCCGGGCGACCCTCACGATCGTCCGCATCCTCGACTTCCACGGGCCGATGCAGGTGGGCGACCTCGCCCACCGGATGCGCGTCGACATCTCGGTGGCGAGCCGCCAGGTCGGCGAGCTGGTCGAGGCGGGTCTCGTCGAGCGCGTCGTCGACCCGGACGACCGCCGCGTCCGCCGGCTCGGCCTCACGGCGGCCGGGGGCGCCCGCGCGCGGGACCTCGAGGCGGAGCTCGCCCGACGGGCGGGTGACCTCTTCGTCGGCTGGTCCGACGACGAGCTGCGCGCGGCGACCGGCGTGATCGGTCGCCTCACGGCCGCGATCGCGCCGTTCGGCGAGGGCCGCCACGACGCGGCGCCACCCCGGCCGGCCGAGCCGGCGCTCTCGTCCTGACGTCCGCGCCCGCCCCACCGGCACCACCCCTCAGCACCACCACCCGACGGCACAGCGCGGTGCCCCTCCAGCCCGGCACCACGAGAGAAGGCAGCAACACGTGACCGACCAGTCCACGCGCGGCGGCGACGTCGCCACCACCCGGCCCGAGGGCGCCGCCGGCGAGCCCGCCGGCATGACGCACCGCGAGGTGCTCGAGTCGCTCTCGGGCATCCTCCTCGGGATGTTCGTCTCGATCCTCGCGACGAGCGTCGTCTCCTCCTCGCTCCCGAGGATCATCACCGACCTGCACGGCGCCCAGTCGGCGTTCACGTGGGTCGTCACCGCGACCCTGCTCACGACCACGGTCTCGACGCCGGTGTGGGGCAAGCTCGCGGACCTCGTCGACCGCAAGCTGCTCATCCAGCTCGCGCTGGTCATCTCGGTCGTGTCCTCCGCCCTGGCGGGGCTCTCGCACGGCGTCGGGATGCTCATCGGCATGCGCGCGCTGCAGGGCATCGGCGCGGGCGGCCTCACGGCGCTCGGCACCGTGCTCATCGCGGACATCATCAGCCCGCGCGAGCGCGGCCGGTACATGGGCTACATGGGCGCCGTGATGGGCGTCGGCATGGTCGGCGGCCCGCTGCTCGGCGGCGTCATCACCGACAGCTCGCTCGGCTGGCGCTGGAACTTCTTCATCGGCCTGCCGTTCGCCGTCGCGGCCATCATCGTGCTGCAGCGCACTCTGCACCTGCCGCCGCTGCGCAAGCGCACGGTCACGATCGACTACGCGGGCGCCACGCTGATCTCGGTCGGCATCGCGCTGCTGCTGCTGTGGATCACCTTCGCGGGCCACTCGTTCGACTGGGCCTCGTGGCAGACCGCCGCGATGGTGGGCGGCTCCGTCCTCACGCTCGCGGTGGCCGTGTGGGTCGAGTCCCGGGCGACCGAGCCGATCCTGCCGCTGCACCTGTTCCGCAACCGCACCCTCGTGCTGTCGATCGTCGGGTCGGTGGCCGTCGGCATCGCGATGTTCGGCACCTCGGTGTTCATCTCGCAGTACATGCAGCTCGCGCGCGGCAAGACGCCGACCGAGTCGGGCCTGCTCACCATCCCGATGATCGTGGGCGTCATGGTCTCCTCGACCGTCGTCGGCCGGATCATCAGCAGCACGGGCCGGTACAAGCGCTTCATGATCGCCGGCGCGATCCTGCTCACCACGGGCCTCGCGCTCATGGGCACCATCCACTACGACACGTCGTTCGTGCTCGTCGCGCTCTACATGGTGATCCTGGGCTCGGGCGTCGGCATGCTCATGCAGAACCTCGTGCTCGCGGTCCAGAACACCCTGGACGTCTCCGAGATCGGCTCCGGCACGGCCTCCGTCGCGTTCTTCCGGACGCTCGGCGGGGCGGTGGGCGTGGCCGCGCTGGGCGCGGTGCTGACGAACCGGGTGTCCGACCTGCTGGTCAAGGGCCTCGCGTCGATCGGCATCGACCCCTCGGCGCTCGGCGGCACCGGCGGCACCTCGCAGCTGCCCGACCTGGCGACCCTGCCGGCACCGGTCCGGACGGTCGTGGAGCAGGCGTTCGGCGACGCGGTCGCCGACCTGTTCCTCGTGGCGGCGCCGATCGCGCTGATCTCGCTCGTCACCGTGCTGCTCATGAAGGAGGTGCCGCTCGGCAACCGCAGCGGCATCCAGCAGCGGCTGGGCACGGACGAGGCGACGGCAGCGACCGACGCGCCGGCGGAGCCGGCCGACCTCGAGCGGGCCGACCTCGAGCGCGACGCGGAGGTCGCGGTCGCCGCGGCCACGCCCGCGGCGGGCGACCTCGCCGGTGGTCCCGGGCGCGGCGGGCGCACGGCCGGCTGACGCACCACGCCCACGAGCCCCGGTCCGCCTGCGCGGGCCGGGGCTCGTCGTCGTTCAGCCCTCGGGGTTGCCGAGCACGTGGTTGAGCCGCGAGAGGTGCTCGGCGAGCTCGTCGACCTCGCGCTGGTCCCAGGAGCGCAGCGCCTCGCGCAGGCGGGCCCGGCGCGCCTGCTGCGCCGCGGCGAGCCGCTGGGCGCCCAGCTCCGTGAGCTCGAGCAGCTGCCCGCGGAAGTCGTCCGGGTCGGGCCGGCGCGCGAGCAGCCCGGTCGCGTGCAGCTTGCTCAGCTGGCGCGACATCGTGCCGCGGCCCACGCCGATGTAGGCGGCCAGGTCGCTCGCCCGCACACCCGGCGAGGACGCGACGAGCGCGAGGAGCTCGTACGCGGCGGGGTCGATGTCGGGGTGCAGGTCCCGCGAGAGGCGGCCGGAGGCGGCGTGCGAGCGGCGCAGCAGCAGGCCGAGCTCGCGCTCGAGCGGGCCGAACGACTCAGCGGGTGCCATGGGGACATCCTGGCAGGCGGCCGGCCGCCGGCCGGCAGGAGCCGCGAGGCGGCGTCAGCGCGTCCAGGTGGTCCGCCGCCGGGCGAGCTTCGCCAGCGACGTCACGCGCGGGCCGTCCAGGCGCGCCGGCATCGCGCGGAAGAGCGCGGGCACCGCGGCGGGCCCGACGACGGGCCGGTCGGTGCAGCCCTCGGGGTACTCGATCTGCCCGCCCACGACGAGCACGGGCCGCACCCGCACCCCGCTGACGCCCATCGAGGTCAGCAGGCCCTGGATCCGCTCCGCCTCGAGGCGCGCGTCCCGCAGCCAGGCCACCGGCTCGCCGTCGACGAGCATCGAGCGCCCCTCGACGTGCACGACCCGCCCCTGGTGGCTGCGCTCGCGCACGGTGAACAGGCCGCCGGGCCCGATCAGCAGGTGGTCGACCGTCGTGCCCTGCCGGCCGAGCGGCACGTCGTGCACGACCTGCCAGCCGTCCGCCTCCAGGCCGTCGAGCCGGGCACGCAGCGGAGCGCGTACGCGGACGCCCGCCGGCGCGGTCTCGTCGCCCTGCGGGCCCAGCCACGCCTCGAGCGCGGCCCGCTCCTCGTCGTCGAGAGGGCCGAGCGTCGCCTGCTGCGGCACCTCGAGCACGAGCTCGGGGACGTCCGCCCGCAGCCACGCCTGCGCCGCCCGGCGCAGGCGGTCCTCCAGGCTCGGGTCAGCGACGACGACCTCGCCGGACTGCAGGTCGACGGAGCCGATCGGCGCACCGGTCTCCTGGGTCACGAACAGACGGTCGGCGCCGTAGCGCTGCCACCGCCGCACGGTCAGGAGATGATCCACGACGTCATTATCGGCAGCCGCACAGGGCTTCTTCAGACTTGTCCCACGACCGGGTGATCGGTCCCGGCGTGTCCGGCCACGACACGCCCGCGCCGGCCACGGACGGTCCGACGGGCGGACGCGCGCCGCGGCCCG
>NZ_HE978588.1:1508872-1523951 GCF_000312005.1 Cellulomonas massiliensis JC225 | reverse complement strand
CCCGACGTGCCGAGGCCCGCGCGACCGGCGCCGCGCGGGCCCGCCCGAGGTCAGCCGGCCGCCGGCTCGAACGTCAGGCTCACCGAGTTCATGCAGTACCGGTCCCCCGTCGGCGTCTGCGGCGCGTCGTCGAAGACGTGCCCCAGGTGCGACCCGCAGCGGGCGCACCGCACCTCCGTGCGGACCATGCCGAGCGAGCGGTCGACGACCAGCTCCACGCGGTCCGCCGCCAGCGGCGTGAAGAAGCTCGGCCACCCGCAGTGCGAGTCGAACTTCGTGTCGGAGCGGAACAGCTCGTTGCCGCACGCGCGGCACCGGTAGACGCCCTCGCGGTGCTCGCCGAGCAGCGCGCCGGTCCACGGCCGCTCCGTGCCGGCCCGCCGCAGCACGGCGAACTCCTGCGGCTCGAGCTCCAGGGCCCACTCCTGGTCGGTCTTGGTCACCTCGTACGCCATCGCCCCTCCTCCTGCGGCCGGCACGGTCGCCGGGCCGCACGCTCCTCAACCGTCGGCGACCGGCGGGCGTTCCCGGCGCCGGGCACGCGCGGCGCCCGGCTCGTCCGGGTCCTCCCGGGGCGCCGCCGGACGGGTCAGGATTTTTCGCCCGCGGCCGCTCGGGCGACCTGCGTCGCCCCGCGGGCGGGCGTGCGCCTACCCTCGACGCAGGTGCGCACCCCCGCGGCGCACCGGCGGACGGAGGCACCGTGGCGAGGACGAGGCGTCGGCGCTGGTCGTTGACGCGCCAGTTCGCCGTCATCAGCCTCGTCGCGATGACCCTGCTGGGCTGCGCCCTCGTGTGGGTGACGGGCCGCGTGATGAGCCAGCAGGCGATCCGCGACGGCACCGCGTCCGCCGAGGCCGCCATGGCCTACGCCGCCGCCCCGCTGCCCGCGCAGGTGTTCACCACCGGGCCGCTCACGTCCCAGCAGCGCGAGGACGTGACGCGCGCGATCTCGGGCTTCGGGTCGCGCCTCGTCGAGCTGCGGCTGTGGAGCGCCTCGGGCGAGCTGCTGTACAGCGCGCAGGGCGACCAGACGGCCTTCCCGGACACCGACCGGCTCAACCACGTCGTCACGGAGGGCGAGACGGACGCGCGCGTCCTGGTCGACGTGCAGAGCCACTCCGCCGACGAGCAGGAGGGCGTGGAGCGCACGGTGCTCGACGTGTACGTGCCGGTGACGAGCGCGGACACGCTCGCCCCGGACGACGGCCCGGTGGGCGAGCGGGCCGTCATCGGCGCCGCCGAGGTCCAGCTCGACCACACCGCGTCGGCCCGGGCGCTCAACCAGGCGGTGCGGACCGTCACGCTCGTCGCGGCCGGCGGGCTCGTCCTGCTGTGGCTGGTGCTGTTCCGCACGGTGTACTCGACCTCCCAGCGGCTGCAGGCCACGGCGCTGGAGAACGCGCGCCTCGCGCTCCTCGACTCCCTCACCGGCCTGCCGAACCGCCGGCTGCTCGCCGACCGGATGGCGCGGGCCGTCGCCGCCGCCGAGCAGACCTCGGGCGGGCGGGTCGGCCTCGTCCTGCTCGACATCGACCGGTTCAAGGACATCAACGACTCGCTCGGGCACGACCACGGCGACGAGCTGCTGGAGCAGGTCGCCGAGCGCCTGCGCGGCGCGCTGCGCGACGACGACGTCGTGGCGCGCCTCGGCGGCGACGAGTTCGCGATCCTGCTGCCCGACGTCGGCAGCGTGCGCAACGCCGAGCGGCTCGCGCACCGGGTGCGGGCGCTGTTCGGCCCGCCGTTCCAGCTCGGCGAGATGCGGCTGCACGTCGAGACGTCCGTGGGGGTCGCGTGCCTGCCCGACCACGCCGACGACCCCTCGTCCCTCATGCGGACCGCGGACGTCGCGATGTACACCGCGAAGCACCACCGCACCGGCGTGGCCGTCTACTCCTCCGAGGAGGACCACTCCTCGCCGTCGCGGCTCGTCCTGCTCGGGGACCTGCACCGCGCGCTGGAGCCGGAGGGCAGCCAGGAGGACGGCCTGGTGCTGCACTACCAGCCCAAGCTGGAGCTCGGCACCGGCGAGACCATCGGCTACGAGGCGCTCATGCGCTGGCAGCACCCGACCCGCGGGCTGCTCTCCCCCAACGTCTTCATCCCGCTCGCCGAGCAGTCGGGCCTCATCCACGAGCTCACGCGGTTCGCGCTCGCGACGGCGTGCGCCCAGCTGGCCCGCTGGCGCGAGGAGGGCCGCGAGACGCCGGTCGCGGTCAACCTGTCGGCGCACGACGTCGCGTCCGACGAGGTCGTCGCGGTCATCGAGGGCCTGCTCGCGCGGCACGCGCTGCCGTCCAGCCTGCTCACGGTCGAGATCACGGAGACGGCGCTCGTCTCCGACCCCTCGCGCGTCGTGCCGGTGCTGGACCGCCTCGACGAGCTGGGGGTCAAGGTCGCGATCGACGACTTCGGGATCGGCAACACCTCGATCTCGCAGCTGCGCGACCTGCCCGTCGACGAGCTCAAGATCGACCGGCTGTTCGTCGCGGACCTGCGCGACGGCGGCCGGCGCGGCGCGCAGACCGTGGTCAAGGCGATGGTCGACCTCGCCCACTCGTTCGGCATGCAGGTCGTCGCCGAGGGCGTGGAGGACGAGCAGACGGCGCGCACGCTGCGGCGGCTGGGCGTCGACCGCGCGCAGGGCTTCCTGTACGCGCACGCCCGCCCGGCCGAGGGCCTGTTCGCCGACGAGCCGCCGCGCGCGGGCCGTCCGCTGGACCCGGCCGTCGCGTCACGCCCCGGGCGCGCCGGCTCCGCGCCGGGGTGATCTCGCGGCAGAATCCTCAAGGTTCACGGCCCGGGTGCCGATGGACTCCCGAGCCCAGTCCCTGTCCAGGCCACCGCCGACCGGACAGCACCCGGCGCGACTCGCGCCGACCCCCGACCTCCGAGCCCCCGCACCCGACGCCAGGAGCCCGCCATGATGGACGACATCCTCCAGGAGATGATCGACCCGGCCCCGCCCGCGCACGACCGCGGGCGCCGTCGTCGGCTCTGGACGTCGGCGGCGATCATCGCCATGGCGGTCGCGGGTGCGAGCGTGCTGACCACGAACGCGCTGTTCACGGACAACGCCACGACGAGCGCGCCGATCGAGACCGGCACGATCGACATCACCGCGAGCGAGCTGTCCTTCACGATGCCGACCGGCGGGATGCTCCCGGGCGGCGCCGTGGTCGCGCCGGTGACGGTGACGAACTCCGGCTCCCTGGCGTACTGGTACGCCGTCTCGTACCGCGCGGACGACGGCGCCGGGCAGACCGCCGACCTCTCCGACGTGCTGCGCCTGCGGGCCTACGCGCTGTCGGGGGGCCAGTGCACGCTCGCGACGACCGAGACGGCGACGCCGCTCGGTGACACGGGCGTCGGCCTGTCGGGCTCGGACGCCGTGCTGTTCGGCGAGCCCGGGGTGATCGCCGGCACGGGCAGCCGCTCCCTCGCCTCGCGCGCCAGCCAGTCGCTGTGCTTCCGCGTCGACATGGCCGACGCCGGCAACGCGTTCCAGGCGACGACGTCCGACGTCGTCCTCACCTTCGACGCCGTGCAGCACGCGTTCGGCGACTGACGCGTCGTGCCCCGCGCACCGCTCCACCCGACGGCCGCCGCCATCGAGCGCCGCGCGCGCCCGTCCGACCCGTCGTGGCGGCACGTGCAGCCCAAGGCCCCGCCGCGCCCTCCCCGCCCGTGGTGGCGGCGCGCGCTGACGGCGGTGCTCTGGACGGTCGTCGGCGTGGGCGTCGGCGCGTACCTCGTCTCGTTGCTGGTGCCGCTGTCGTTCCAGGTCCGCAACCAGAGCCTCATGATCGTGACGTCCGGCTCGATGGCGCCGACGTTCGACGCGGGCGACCTCGTCGTCATGCGCCAGCTCACGGACCCGTCGCAGCTCAAGGTCGGCCAGATCGTCTCGTTCTGGCCGGTGGACTCCAACCACCTCGTGACCCACAAGATCACCGCGCTGCACACGCTGCCGCAGCTGCGCACGAACGAGGCGACCGGACGCTCGGAACCGGTGGAGGGCCCGGACGGCAAGCCCGTCCAGATCCAGTACATCAAGACGAAGGGCGACGCGAACCCCACCGAGGACGTCAACATGACGCCGTTCACGCGGGTCCGCGGGATCGTCCTGCACTGGTACCAGGGCTGGGGCTGGGTGCTGCAGTGGGCCACCTCGCCCGCGGGCCGGGCGACGATGCTCGTGCCGCCGCTGCTGGCGCTCGCGACGCTCGAGGTGCTGTCCCTGTACGACGCGCGCCGCCGTCGCGCCGAGCGCTCGAGCCGCAAGCGTCCCTACGACGACCTCGTGCTGCGCGACGGCGGCTGAGCGCCCCGCGGCACCGTGCGGCGCCGCGGGGCGGCCCGCTCAGGCTCGCACGCCCCGCGCGGCGAGCAGCACGCCCGCCGGGTCGTGCGCGCGCGACAGCGCCGCGAGGCGGTCGACCACCGCCGGCGTGAACACCCGCTCCGCCCACGCGCGTCCGGCGCTGACCGTGAAGTTCGGCATCCCGCCGTCGCGCGCCCACGGCGCGAGCCCCTGCTGCAGGGTGGCGGTCGCACCGATCACGGCCTGCGCGATCTCGGGGATCGCGATGCCCGCGGCGAACACCTGGAACGGGGCGTCCCGGTGCGCGAAGGCGCAGTCGTCGCCCGTCCGCAGGCGGCCACCGAGCTGGCGGACCTCCACGAGCGCGAGCGGGCACGGCGCCTGCGGGCCGACGAGCTCGAGGAACCGGTCCGCGACGTCCAGGTCGAAGTCCTCCAGGAGCATCGACGCCTCGTGCAGCGGCATCGGCTCGACGGCGTCCTTGTGCACGGCGCCGACCGCGGCGTACGGGAGCACGGCGACGTCGTCGAGGATCGGCGTGGCGACCGCCCGCATCGCGCGCAGCAGCTCCTCGCCGACGACGGGGTCGCCCACCCACGCGAACCGCAGCGCGACGGCGGTGCGGCCGCGCAGCGGCGGGGGCACGATCTCCAGGTCGGGCAGGCGCATGACGGCGACGGACGTGGTGCCCTCCTGCGGCAGCAGCGTGGACCACGCGCTCCACGTCCGGACGACCGCCGCCGCGTCGTCGCCGTCGTAGATCACGGTGCCGCCGTAGAACGTCGGCAGCTCGACGAGGTCGAGCTCCACCGCGGTGACGATGCCGAGCGTGCCCTTGCCGCCGCGCAGGCCCCAGAACAGGTCGGGCTCGTCCGTCGCGGTCACGCGGCGGGCGACGCCGTCGCCGGTGACGACCTCGAAGGCGCGCACGTAGTCCGCCGAGAGGCCGTGCGAGCGGACCAGGGGCCCGACGCCGCCGCCGGTGAGCAGCCCGACCACGCCCACGTCGGGCGAGGAGCCGCAGATCGCGCCGAGCCCGTGCGGCGCGGCCGCGTCGAGCACGGTCTGCCACCGGACGCCCGCGCCGACCCGCGCCCAGCGCTCGTCGGCGTGCACCGTCACCTCGTCGAGCGACCCGGTGTGCACCAGCACGGCGCCGGCCATCTCCTCGGTCGCACCGTGCCCGGTGCTCTGGACGCCGACGGGCACGCCGAACGCGGCGGCCAGGCGCACGGTGGCGGAGACGTCGGCCGGGCCCGCCGCCTCGACGACGGCGAGCGGGCGGACGGCGACGGCGAGGTTGAGCGTGCGCGTCAGCGCGGCGTAGCGGTCGCTGCCGGGACGGTGCACGAGCGGGGCGACCTCCTCCAGCGCGCGCACGAGGGTGTCGGCGGTGCGCGGGCGGCGGTCGGTGTCGGGGGTGAGGACGGTCATGGCGTTCCTTCGGGACGGGTGCGCGGGGCGCACCGGGCTCTGGGCAGCGCCCCGAGGCGGGGCGCACGATCCAGGAGGAGGAGCCGGACGCCCGTCCGATACATCCCGTTCGCGCGCGGCGGGCCGCCCGCGTCCCGCGCCTCAGACCGGCGGCGGCAGCGCGATCGTGAACGCGGTCCCCTCGCCGACGGTGCTCGTGATCTGCAGCTCGCCGCCGTGCGCGTCCACCACGGCCTTCGCGATGGACAGGCCGAGGCCGATCCCGGGGATGGCGCGGCGGGTCGCGGTCGACGCGCGGAAGAAGCGCTGGGTGAGCCGCTCGAGCTCGTCGGGCGGGATCCCGATGCCCGTGTCGGTCACGGTGAGCCGCACGCCACCGGGCTCGCCGCGCCGGTCCGGGCCCACGACGAGGCGCACGGTCCCGCCCGACGGCGTGAACTTCACGGCGTTGGAGAGGATGTTGTCGACGGCCTGCGCGAGGCGCACCGGGTCGGCGTCGACCGGCGACGGCGTGAGGTCGGTCTCGACCGCGACGCCGGCGGCCGCCGCCTGGGGGCCCGCGGACTCGGCGGACGCCCGGGCGATGTCGGCGGCGTCGACCCGCTGCGGCGAGACCGAGAAGGTGCCGGCGTCGACCTGCGCCGTCAGCAGCAGGTCCCCGACGAGCCGCAGCTGGCGCCGGGCGTTGCGCTCGATGACGGTGACGTACTCGCGCTGCTCGTCCGTGAGGTCCTCGTCCGCGAGCAGCTCGAGGTAGCCGAGCACGGAGGTGAGCGGCGTGCGCAGCTCGTGGCTGACGAGCGAGACGAACTGCTCCTTGAGCGCCGACGCCTCCCGCTCCGCCGTGACGTCCGTGGCGACGACGACGTAGCCGACGACGGTGCCGTCCACGTCGACCCGGCGGGTGATCGCGAGCCGGACGACGACGTGCGAGCCGTCCCGGCGCACGTACGTCCAGTCGCGCGTCTCGGGGCGGCCGGCGAGCGCCGGCGCGACGAGCGCCTCGATGAGCAGGTGGGGGTCGTCGGCCGGCGCGGCGTCCGCGAACATCGCGTTCCAGCGGGCCTCGAGCTCGTCCTGACGGTGCAGGTCGGTCAGGGACACCACGCCGACGACCTCGGCGGCGGACCGCCCGAGCAGCCGCTCGGCGCCCCGGTTGAAGACCTCGACGACGCCCGCCGCGTCCGTCGCGATGATGGCCTGCTCGGTCGCGGAGTCGATGACGGAGACGAGCTGGTCGCGCGCCTGCCGGCGCAGGTCCGACACGCGCGCGAGCTCCACGGCGTCCGCCTCGAGACGGGCACGCAGGTCCTGCTCGACGTCGCGCAGCGCGCGGGCCTCGTCCGTCTGCGCGCGCAGGCGGTCGGTGACGCGGTGCACGGTGAGGGCGATGACGCCGGCGACGAGCGTGACGAACGCGCCCCGGACGAGCACCGACGCAGTGAGCTCGAGGCGCGGGTCGACGAGCACCGGCCCGAGGATGACCGCCGCGGCGCCGGTCGCCCCCAGCACCGGGCCGCGCCGGCCGGGCCGGGCGGCGAGCGCGATGACCGGCACGAAGACCATCGACGTGTAGAGCGACTGCGGGCCGCCGGTCGCGCCGCGCAGCACGGCGACGGCGACGATCTGGAGCGCGGGCAGCGCGTCCTGCCACCAGTCGGGCCACCGCCGCCACGGCAGGAGCACCGCGAGGAGCAGCTGGCCGAGGGCCAGCACCGTGGCGGCACCCACGCCGAGGGACCGGACGTCCTGCAGCACCGGGAGCGTGACGAGCGCGACGAGGAACAGGCCCGTGAACGGCAGCTGGCGCAGCACCACGTCGCCGTTGCGCCCCAGCCCGGTGGTCAGCGCGTCGGTGAGCCGGGACAGCCGGTCGACCATCGCCCCGGCCGCACCGGCGGGCGCGGTCTCGGCGTCGGCGGGGAGGGCGGGCCCGGGCGACGGCTCGTCGGGCGCGGGCCGGGCCGGGGCGGTCATGTCGCGGGTGCCGGATCCCGCGGTGCCCGCGCGCTCCTCGTCCGGCCTCGCCCCGTCGGGCGCCCCGCCGGGCGTCCCGCCGGGCGTCTCGTCGGGCGCGCTGACGCCGCGGCGGCGGTCAGGCATCGCCGCCCGCCGCCTCGCCCCCGAGCGCCTCGTCGAGAGCCCGCTGGACCGCCGAGCCCGTGAACGGCTTGGGCAGCGCGACGGTGGCCGGGGGGTAGTCCTGCTCGTCGAGCACCGACGCGACGACGACCGGCAGGCGGGGGGCCCGCTCGTGCAGCGCGCGCACGAGCTCCCAGCCGCCCATGCCGGGCAGCCGCAGGTCGACGAACACCACGTCGAGGGCGTCGAGGACGTCCGAGGCCAGCGCCTCCTCGCCGCTCGCCGCGAGGTCGACGTCGCAGCCCGCGCGGCGCAGGTGCGTCGCCAGGAGGGCGGCCTCGTCGGGCTCGTCGTCGACGACGAGGGCGCGCGTCACGCCAGCACCAGGCGCGCGAGCACGACCGCGCCCGTGACGAGCAGCGAGATGAGGCCGACGCCCAGCATCCAGCGCTCCGAGCGGCGGTTCGCCTCGATCTCGTCGCGCAGCGCCTCGTCGGTCAGCGTCGCCCAGTACCGCTCCTGGTCGGTCATCGGCCTGCCTCCTCGCGCGCGCTCACCCGAGCACCCGTCCCGTCTTCTCCGTCTTGTCCCACACCGCCGCCGCCCCGCGCCACTCGCGCACGTACGCGTCGAGCGTGATGGCGCACAGCACCGGGCCGAACCCGACCACGTACAGCAGCGGCCGCGACAGCCACCGCAGCGCGCGCGTCGTCTCCGCGGCCCGCACGCCCCACGCCAGGACCATCGCGAGGACGGGCCAGGAGTAGAAGACGAGCGTCCACGCCGTGACGCCGACCGGCAGCAGGTGCAGGTCGAACCACCCCGGCACCGTCTCCGTCCACCACATCGGCCAGAACGCGGCCGAGATGACGACCAGCGCCCCGAGACCCGGGAAGGTGAGCGCCTCGAACCACGACCGTCGGGCCGTGTCCCGGTCGATGAGCAGGCCCGTCGTCGTGATGAACACGTACGCGACGACGCCCACGGCCCACCACCGGCCGAAGGTCGCGCGCGCGACGTCCGGCTCCAGCAGGTAGAGCCCGACGAAGCCGAGCGTCGCGAGCGTCATGAACAGCGGCAGCAGGAACACCGAGAACCAGACCAGGCCGAAGTCGAACCGGCCGAGCGGGCTGCCCGGCCGCATCCACACGTGCGAGAACCGGTTCGTGATCTGGGCGTTGCCGCGCGCCCAGCGCACCCGCTGCTTCCACAGCGCGGCGACCGAGTCGGGCTCCTCCGCGAGCACGACCGCCGACCCGTCGAACACGACCCGGCGGCCGTCGAGCTGGGTGAGGAACGTGGTGAACGTGTCCTCCGCGAGCGTCGAGGTGTCCACCGCGCCGCCGATCGCCTCCAGGTTCGCGCGCGAGTGCAGCTGCGCCCCGCCCGCCAGGCACGCCATCGCTCCCATGACGTTCTGCGCGCGGCGCGCCGCGGCCTGCGCCGTCACGTACTCGTAGCCGATGAACCGCGAGACGGCGCCGGGGTGGGCGCTCCCCTCGCGGATGAAGGCGGTCACGGCCCCGACGCGCTCGTCGGCGAGGTGGCGGGTCATCCGCCGCAGCGAGTCCGGCCGGTAGATGACGTCGGCGTCCATGATGAGCAGCGCCTGCATCCAGTCGTCCGCGAGCGCGTGCGCGATGCCGTGGTTGAGGGTGTGCGCCTTGCCCTGGCCGCCCTGCTCCCGGCGCAGGTGGACCACCCGGCCCGGGTGGGCGGCCGCCTTGGCCCGCACGACGTCGGGCGTGTCGTCGGTGCTCGCGTCGTCCACGACGACGACGCGCAGCCGGTCGGGCGGGTACTCGAGGGCCATCAGCCGGTCGATGGACGCGCCGATCACGGCGCCCTCGTTCCACGCCGGCACCACGACCACGACCCGCGGCAGGGACGGCGCGGCGCGGTCGAGGTGGTTCCGGAAGGCGTGCACCGGGACGAGCACGTACTGGTACACGCCGGCGGCCACGGGGACCATCGCGAGCGTCACGCTCGCGACGCACAGCGCGACGAGGACGTCGTGCGTGACGCTCATGCGCCCACCCACCGGTAGACGCCGACGTCGCCCGCCTCGTGCGCGTCGGTCGAGCCGACCAGCACGACGCCGGCGGCCGCCAGCCGCTCGCGCACGCGCGGGCCGGGGCAACGCCACTTCTCGTTGACCTCGACGGTCGTGCCGGTGGCGACCGCGGCGGCGGCCAGCGCGTCGAGGTGCTCGTCGCTCACGTCCTCCTCGGACAGCCCCACCTTGGGCAGGATCGAGAACGGGTGGGCGAGCTGCGCGCGGCCGGCGGCGCGCATCGCCGCGACGGTGGCCACGACGAGCAGCTCGACGACGTCCGCCGCCGCGAGCCCGGCCTCGCGGCGCTCGCGCACGACGCGCGGGCTCCACGGGCCGTCCGGGCCCGGCAGCTGGTGGTCCGCGAGCAGCACCCGGTCGGCGCCGCCGGGCCTGCCCAGCGCCGCGAGGACCTCCGGCGGGGCGTCGATCCGCCCCGTGACGTCGAGGATCTTGGCCTCCACGCCAGTGAGCACGCGCAGGCCCTCGACGGCCGGCAGCGCCGCGACGGCCGCGAGGAAGTCCGGCACGTACGTCGTCGAGACCCGCACGTGGTCGACCATGCGGACGACCTCGAGCCCGGCGTGGCGGGCGGCGTCGAGGTTCTCCGCGGGGGTGCTGACGGCGTCGTCGGAGAACGTCGAGTGCACGTGGTGGTCGCCGCGGCGCAGGTCGGCGGGCATGCTCCTCACCGCGCGGGCAGCACGTCGGCGACGCCGAGGAACACGTCCTCGAGGTAGCGGACGTTCGCCACCTCCCGGAAGTCCACCCGCTCGGGCACGGGACGCCCCAGCACCGCGTCGAGCACCAGCGACGGCATGTCCACCCCCGCCGCGATCGTCAGCGGCATCGCCCCCGGGAACCGCGGGTTGACCTCGAGCAGCGCAGGCGTGCCGTCCGCCGCGCGCTTGAGCTGCACGTTCGCGACGGTCGTGAGGCCGACCGCGCGCGCCACCGCGGACGCGGTCGCCACGAGCTCCTCGTCGTGCACCGTGACGCCCGCGACCGCGACGCCCGAGTCGACGCGCAGCCGCGCGCGCGGCACCGCCGCGACGACGTGGCCGTCGAGCCCGGCCAGCACGTCGACCGAGTACTCCTGGCCCGGCAGCAGCTCCTGGACCAGCAGGTCCTCCTCGTCGTGCACCGCGTCGAGCTCGGCCTGCGAGGCGACGACCCGCACGCCGCGCGAACCGGCGCCGCGGCGCGGCTTGACGATCACCGGGAACTCCCAGCCCGAGGTCGCCTGCGGGGTCCCGACGAGCTCGGTCCTCGGCACGCGCACCGTCCGCGCGCAGGCGCGCGCGAGCGCGAGCTTGTCCAGGCAGGTCTCGAGGGTCGCGAGCGAGGGCGACGCGAGCAGCGCGCCGAGGTCGTCGCGCGCGGCGGCGAGCCGCGGCAGCTCGACGTCGACGGTGCAGAAGACGACGTCGACGCGGTCCCGGGCGCACAGCTCCCGCACCGCGTCGACGAACCCCTCGTCGCGGCCGGGCGGGACGAGGCGGCGGTGGTCCGCGTCGACGAGGTACAGGGCGCTGGCCCAGCGGTCCATGTCGGCGGCGAGCACCTCGACGTCGTCGCGCCGCAGCAGCGAGCGGATCACCGCGACCCCCGCCGGGCCGCCGGCCCCCGTCACCAGCACCCGCGTCATCCCTCGTCCTCCCCCGTCGGTCCCGTCGTCGCGCCCGTCGCCGGCCGCGGCACGCCGGCCGCACGCGCCCCGGGGCCGGCGGCGCCGCGCACGACCGCGCCCTCCCGCAGCACCTCCAACGGCTCGGCGTACCGCGCCCCCGCGCCGAAGCGGGACCAGTACCGCGCCGTCGCGCGGACCAGCTCCGGGTCCAGGTAGTCGCGGTGGGCCTGCGACGAGAACGCCGCGAGCATCTCCAGCTTGGTGTCGAGGTAGGCGTCGACGGGCACGAACCGGCTGGGCGCGAACGCGATGGTCGACGAGGGGCTCTGGTAGCAGGCGAGCGTCGGCACCCGGCGGGCGGCGACCTCCGTCGCCTCGCGGACCGCGCGGTGGTCCTGGTGCCGGTCGGCCGCCGAGTGAGTGTAGACGACCGCCGGCTCGACCTCGCGGATGGTCTGCTCGATCGTCGTGATGAGGCCGTCCGCCGGGTCGAGCCGCGTGTCGGCGAAGTCGTGCAGGAACAGGCGGGCGCCGACGTGCGCCGCGGCTGCGAGCGCCTCGTGGCGGCGCTGCTGGACGTCGCCGCCGACGGCACCGCTCGACAGCGTCAGGATGACGATCGCGTCGCCCGCGGCCGCGTGCGCGGCGAGCGTCGCGCCCACGCCGATCTCGACGTCGTCCGGGTGCGCGCCGATCGCGAGCACCGTCTGCGCGGGGGCCGCCTGCTCCCGGCGCGTGCGCCCGAGGCGGGCGAGCGCGGTGACCTTCTCGACGAGCGCCGCCGCGGAGACCGGCTTGACGAGGAAGTCGTCGGCGTCACGCCGCAGCGCCTCGACCGCGTAGTCGACGCTCGCGAACGCGGTCATGACGGCGACGGGGACGCCCGCGGCGTGCGCCCGCAGCTCCCCCAGCAGCTCGAGCCCGCTCATGCCGGGCATCTGGATGTCGGTGAGCACGGCGTCGAACGTCTGCCGCGCCACCTCGGCGAGCGCGGACATCGGCTCGTGCACGACCGTGACGGCCATGCCGGCGCGCCGTTCGAGGACCGTGCGGACGAACTGGGCGGTGTCCGGGTCGTCCTCGACCACCAGCACCGTCAGCTGCTCGTCCCCCATGCGCGCCCCTCCCCTGGACTGCGGCCCACGGTAGCGCCGCCGCCCGTCCGCGGCGCGGGCGGGCCCCCGACGGGCGGCGCCCGGGCGACGCCGGAATACCGGCGGGGGCTACCCTGTTGGGAGGCAAGTACATGCAAACGCATGAATCGAGACCTGGAGCGAGGCGCACCATGCAGTTCGGCATCTTCTCCGTCGGCGACGTCACCACCGACCCGACCACCGGCCGCACCCCGGACGACACCGAGCGCGTGCGGAACATGCTCACGATCGCGCGCCACGCCGACGAGGCGGGGCTGGACGTCTTCGCGACCGGCGAGCACCACAACCCGCCGTTCGTGCCGTCGTCCCCCACCACGATGCTCGGCTACCTGGCCGGCCTCACGCAGCACATCACGCTGTCGACGGCGACCACCCTCATCACGACGAACGACCCGGTGCGCCTGGCCGAGGAGTACGCGATGCTCCAGGTCATCTCCGACGGCCGGATGGACCTCATGATGGGCCGCGGCAACACCGGCCCCGTGTACCCGTGGTTCGGGCAGGACATCCGCCAGGGCATCCCGCTCGCGATCGAGAACTACGCGCTGCTGCGCCGCCTGTGGACCGAGGACGTCGTCGACTGGTCCGGCAAGTTCCGCACGCCGCTGCAGGGCTTCACCTCGACGCCGCGCCCGCTGGACGGCGTGCCGCCGTTCGTGTGGCACGGCTCGATCCGCTCGCCCGAGATCGCCGAGCAGGCCGCGTACTACGGCGACGGCTTCCTGCACAACGCGATCTTCTGGCCGATGGAGCACACCGCGGCGATGGTGAACTTCTACCGCCAGCGCTACGAGCACCACGGGCACGGGCAGGCGGACCAGGCGATCGTCGGGCTCGGCGGCCAGGTGTTCATGCGGGCGAGCTCGCAGGCGGCCTGGGACGAGTTCCGGCCGTACTTCGACAACGCGCCGGTCTACGGGCACGGGCCGTCGATGGAGGACTTCACGCGCGAGACGCCGCTCACCGTCGGCTCGCCGCAGCAGGTCATCGACCGGTACGCCGCGTTCCGCGAGCAGGTCGGCGACTACCAGCGCCAGCTGTTCCTCATCGACCACGCCGGGCTGCCCCTCAAGACCGTCCTGGAGCAGATCGACCTCCTCGCGGGCGAGGTCGTGCCCGTCCTGCGCGAGGAGGCCGAGAAGGCCCGCCCCGCGCACGTCCCGGCGAACCCGCCGAGCCACGCGGAGCGCGTGGCCGCCGCGCGTGCCGCCGGTACCGTGGGCGAGCAGCACGTCGCGGGCGAGGACACCTGGACCGGCCGCACGGCCGAGGACGACGTCGAGGTGACCCGATGACCACCGGAGGACTCATGAGCACCGAGCGCACGCTGGTCGTCCTCTCGGCCGGGCTCTCGCAGCCCTCGTCGACGCGCCTGCTGGCCGACCGGCTCGCGGACGCGACCGTGGCCGAGCTCGCCGCGCGCGGGATCACCGCGCACGTGCACACCGTCGAGCTGCGCGACCTCGCGCACGAGGTGGTCAACACGACCCTGACCGGGTTCGCCTCCGGCGCGCTCGGCGAGACGCTCGCGAAGGTCGCGGCGGCCGACGGCCTCATCGCCGTCACCCCGGTGTTCTCCGCGTCGTACTCGGGCCTGTTCAAGTCGTTCGTCGACGTGGTCGACAAGGACGCGCTCGCCGGCATGCCGGTGCTGCTCGGCGCGACGGGCGGCACGGGCCGCCACTCCCTCGTGCTCGAGTTCGCGCTGCGCCCGCTGTTCTCCTACCTGCACGCCGACGTGGTCGGCACGGGCGTGTTCGCCGCGACGGACGACTGGTCCGACGGCGGCGGCGACGACGTCAAGCCGCTGCCCGACCGCATCCGCCGCGCCGGGCGCGAGCTGGCCGAGACGATGGCCGAGCGCGAGCCCGCGCAGCCGGTCGGGCTGTACGACGCCGTCCCGTCCTTCGAGGACCTGCTGGGCGGCTGACCACCGCCGACGAGGGGCCGTGCACCGACGTGCACGGCCCCTCGTCGTGCGTGCAGGCCTCCGTCCGGCTGAATTCCGGGCCGGCGGCGTCAGGCCGCGCCCGCGGGCGCCGATCCAGTGGGGGACACTCCGCCGGACCGGGAGGACGCCGTGCGCGCCGAGCTCGAGTACCGCAGGGACACGCAGTTCCTCGTCTGCTACCTCAGCCTCATGCTGCTGCTGCCCACCGTGTACGCCGTGGCGCTCGTGCCGCCGGCGTACGCCCGCCTCTTCGTCGCCGCGCTCGGGCTCGTGCTCGGCGTCGTCGCGTGGACCGCGTACCGCAGCGCGCACCGGCTGGACGACATCCTCCGCGAGAGCCTCCCCCGGCGGCGCACGCCACGACCCGCGGGCGTCCTCGACGACGAGGCCTGACCGGCCGGGCCGGCCGTCCCGGCACGCGGACGCCCGGGCGCTCGGGCGTCCGCGT
>NZ_HE978588.1:1497329-1508449 GCF_000312005.1 Cellulomonas massiliensis JC225 | reverse complement strand
CCGGGCGGCCGGCCCGGCGCCGCAGCCACGACGAAGGGCGCGGCCCGTGCGGACCGCGCCCTTCGCCCCAGGGGCCCCGTCCCGGGGCGCTCCCGTCAGGCCTGCGGGGACAGCGTGAAGCTCGACCCGGTCGGGGTCGGCTCGACGTCCAGGCACTGGCCCGCGAGCGCGAGCGACGAGCTCGCGTCGAGGTAGACCGTCGCGCCGTCGGCCGAGACGACGTCGTCGCCCGGGACGGCCTCGGGGACCATCGCGAGCCCGAACCCGCCCGACTCCTCGCCGGCGATGCGCAGACCCCCGGTGTCGTCGGGCAGGCCCGCCTGCTCGGTGAGCGTGCGGACGGCGCTGGTGGCGTTCTCGGTCAGGGTGAGCATGGGTGCTCCTCTCGTACCGGCCGGGTGCGCCCGGCCGCCGTCGAGGCGACCGGACGTCGTGCGGACGCCTCCACCGTGCGCAGGTCGCCGCGCGGGTCGCAACCCGCGTGACCGCTGGGTGAGACGGCGCGGCCCGGGACGCACCCCGGGCCGCGCCGCGAGCGCGGGTGCGCTCAGCCCACCGGCTGCTGCCACGGCGAGGGAGCCGGTGGCGCGACGACCGGGGGCGTGTCGTTGCAGGTGATGGTGTTCGGGGTGAACCGCGTGAGCCAGTTGTTCGTCGACGCGTCCCACGGGTTCCCGCTGGTCCCGTCGTTGCCGCCGAGGTCGACGAGCGTGAACTCCGAGCCGTGCTCCCAGTCCCAGTGGAACGCGCCGCAGTTGTTCACGCCGTACGACCCCAGGTTCCGGGCGTCGACGTTCTCGAACGTCGCCGACCCCATCGCCCGGGCGCTGATCGCGTTCGTCCCGGTGCCGTCGATCCGCACGTCCCGCAGGTGCACGTTCTCGATGGAGTACTGGTCCTTGACGCCCCACTCCGCCACGAGCATCACGGCGTTGTAGGTGCTGTCGAGGAAGTGGTCGCCGACGACCTGCACGTCGGCGTCGATCGAGCGCTCGAGCGCGTAGACCCACAGCGCCCCGGTCCCGATCTTCCAGTTCGGCTCGAGCGGGCCGCCGCGGACGGTCGTGTTGTCCCGCACGCTGATGGTGCCCACGAAGGGCGTCGCCCCGAACCGGGACCCGAGGTGCAGGGCGCTGCCCTCGCGCACCGGGTCGGCCACGACGTTGTTCGACACCGTGAGGTCGGTGCCGCCGTAGAGCGCGATGCCATTGGCCAGCGTCGGCACCTGGATGGTGTTCGAGTCGAACACGTTGCGTGCGTTCGGCACGTCCTGCGACCAGGACGCGAGCGCGTCGTCGCCGGTGTTCCGGAAGACGTTGTCCCGCACCACCGAGTCGGTGACGCCGCGGTGGAAGTTCAGCCCGTCGGCGATCTGGTCGACCACCACGTTGCGCTCCACCCGCAGGTTCGACATCGGCCCGTCGAACCACAGGCCGACCTTCGTGTTCTTGATGTACAGACCGCTGATCGACGAGTCGCTCATGGCGCCGCCGATGCCGTTGACCTGGTCGTCGTCGATCCGCTCGGCCACGTCGCCGACGATGGCGAAGTCGCGCAGGTGCACGTCGTGGCTGCCGCCCTGCGCCGCCGGCCTGCCGTAGAACCCGACGCCCGTGTGCGTCGAGCCGTCGGGCGCCGGCTCGCTGAGCGCGACCTCGCGACCCCGGAAGACGGTGTACCAGCTGCCGGCGCCGGCGATCGTCACGTCGTCGACGACGAGGTGCTCGCTCAGCCGGTAGGTGCCCGGGGGCACGTACACGGGCCGGTCGAGCTTCTTCGCGAGCGCGACGGCCTGGCGCAGCGGCCGCGCGGCGTCGCGACGGCCGGTGGGGTCCGCGCCGAGGAGCCAGGCGTTGACCGCGCCGCGCGGCGCGGCCTGGGGCGGGCCCACCTTCTCGAGGTCGACGAGGTCGATGACCGCCCACGGCAGGGCCGAGCGCCGCGGGAGCGTGAGGGTCACCGTGCCGCCCGCCCGGACGGTGCGTCCGAGCAGCACCCGCTGCTCCGCGTAGGCGTGCGACGGCCGGAAGGGGGTGTCGAAGACCGGGGCGGGGGTCGTCTGCGCGGGCACGCACCCGCACTCGGCGACCCACCAGTCGGGGTGCAGGAGCCCGGCGGTCGGGTCGTTGGTGAACGGGTACTGGTTGTACAGCCAGGAGTAGCGGGACGTCACGGGCACGCTGCGGGAGACCCCGGCGGCCGTGAGGTCGAGCGTGCCGCTCAGGCCGCCGCCGCGCGGGGCGTCCGGCAGCGCGTACCGGACGGTCAGTGCGTTCGCGTCGCGCGTCAGCGTGAACCGGACGTGCTCCCCGGGCTCCAGCTCGACGGCGGTGCGTCCCGACGCCTCCGAGGCGAACGTGAACGCGTCCCGGTCGGGGCCGACGAGCGCGCCGGTGTAGGCGGCGTTCTCCGCCTCCTGCTCGACGTACGCCACGTCGGCGCCGCGACCCAGGAGCAGGCTCGGGTCGATGCCGGCGACGGTCTCGACCCCGGGCCTCGGGGCGTCGCCGCGACCACGGGCGGGCGACGACGCGACCGCCGGCGCGGCGACGGCCGTGACGAGGACGGCGAGGGCGGTGATGGTCGAGACCCGTCGCGTCGCGGCGGCGGCGCCGCGGGGCGGTCGGGGCCGGGTGGCCCGGCCTGGGTGGTGGGGGCGGGGGTGCTCGTCACGGGGACGCCTCCTTGCGACTCCGGGACGGCGGGCGAGGGCGCCGCGCCGCATGGAGCACCCACGGTAGGGAGAGACAAACCGGACGACAAGAGTTCACCGGTGCCTGCAAGAAGTTACGTGACCGAGCGCAAAACAACGTTAGGCGGAGAGTCGCGCCAGCACGTGGTCCACGAGCTCGGCGAGCGGCCGCACCGAGTCGACCTGCACCGGAGTCGCCGCCCAGGGCGCGTAGGCGCGGCGGACGTCCTCGACCTGCGCCCAGGTCGGCTCCGGGAGCCCGACGAGCGGACGGCGTCGCGCCTCCAGCCGGCGGCGGTGCAGGGCGGCGTCCGAGCACCGCACCTCGACGAACGTGAGCGCGGCGCCCGTCCGGCGCGTCCGGGCGAGGCCCGGCTCGCCGTGCCGGGGCCCGGACGCACGAAGACCCCGGGTCGTCCTCCCGCTTGGTACGACCCGGGGCCGGCTTCGTGGAGCGCGGCGCGCTCGTGGCCGGGCGCCGCCCGGCAGGCTGGTCAGCGCGCGACGAGCCTCCCCGGCCCGGTGCCCGGCACGCCCGAGCCGTCGTGGCAGCACAGCGCCCGCCGGCGCTGCTGCACGGGGACGACGGGATCCGCGCCGACGACGGCGCCCGCCGCCCGGTCGGCTGCCGGCCGCACGGCGGCGGCACGCAGCACGCGGGTGCGGGCGGCGAGCGCGGCGAACGGGCTCACGAGCACCTGCTCCACGCTCACGGACTCCTCGGCTGGCACGGGGACGGCTCCTCCAGGGACGTCGACGGCGACTCACGGACCGCTCCAGCTGACACGAGTCAGCCCGGCGCTCCGGCCCCTCCCCGGCACGCACCGTAACCGGACAAGTCGGACACGGTCAACTCCGCCGCCGGAGCACGGGAGACGTCCCGCGGTCACGCGCGCACTCCGGCGCGCGTCGTGACTCGCCGGCCGCGGAAAAGGCGACGGAGATCTCGGCCGGCGCGTTCGAGGAATGCGCCGGAAATGACGCACGGAAGGGCGCGGCCGAGCGGACCGACGGCCCGGACAATGCACCGTCTCGCGGCGGTGCACGCCGGGCGTCGGCCCGCTCGTCCCGTCGGCTGACGCGGCTCCCGCCGCCGCCGTGGTGTGTGAGGCCCCGGGTCGTCCTCCCGCTGGTACGACCCGGGGCCCCGCCCGTGGGGGTCTCCGGTCAGGTCACCGGAGCCCGTTGGAGAGCGCGCTGATGAGCTCCCCGTTGCTGGTGTCGCCCGACAGCTCCCAGAAGAAGGCGCCGCCCAGGCCCTTGTTCTTCGCCCACGTCATCTTGGTGCCGATGGTCGCGGGGGTGTCGTAGCTCCACCACTGGTTGCCGCAGTAGGCGTACGCGGTGCCGCCGACCGTGCCGGTCGCCGGGCACTTCGTCTTGAGGACCTTGTAGTCCTCGATGCCCGCCTCGTACGTGCCCGGAGCCGCACCGGTGGCCGAGCCACCGGGGGCGGACTGGGTCACGCCCGTCCAGCCGCGGCCGTAGAAGCCGATGCCGAGCAGGATCTTCGAGGCCGGGACGCCCTTGCTGATGAGCTTGTTCACCGCGGCCTCGGAGTTGAAGCCGGCCTGCGGGATGCCCGAGTAGGACGTCAGCGGCGAGTGCGGTGCGGTCGGGCCCTGCGGGTTGAACGCGCCGAAGTAGTCGTACGTCATCGGCATGACCCAGTCGAGCTTCTGGATCGCGGTGGCGTAGTCCGTGACGTCGAGCTTCCCGCCGTTCGAGCCGTCGGCCGTGATGGCCGCCGTCACGAGGTTCTTGGAGCCGAACTTGTTCCGCAGCGCCGTGATGACGTTGTTGAACGCCTGCGGGCCGCTGCTGTCGCACGACAGGCCGCACGCGTTCGGGTACTCCCAGTCGACGTCGATGCCGTCGAACACGTCGGCCCAGCGCGGGTCCTCGACGAGGTTGTAGCAGGACTCGGCGAACGCGGCCGGGTTCTTCGCCGCCTCCGTGAAGCCGCCCGACCAGGTCCAGCCGCCGAACGACCAGATGACCTTGAGGCCGGGGTTCGCCGCCTTCAGCTTGCGCAGCTGGTTGAAGTTGCCGCGCAGCGGCTGGTCCCACGTGTCGGCGACGCCGTCGACGCTCTCCGCCGCGGTGAACGCCTTGTCGTAGTCCGCGTACGAGTCGCCGATGGTGCAGCGGCCGCCCGTGGTGTTGCCGAAGGCGTACAGGATGGTGTTGAGCTTCGAGGCCGAGCCGCTGGTCGCGATGTTCTTCGGCAGGTAGCCGCGGCCGTAGATGCCCCACTCGGTGAAGTAGCCGACGACGCGCTTGCCGGCCGGGTTGGTCGCCGTGGGCGTCGGCGTCGGCGTGACCGTCGGCGTCGGGGTGGTCGTCGGGGTCGTGGTCGGCGTCGTCGTCGGGGTGGACGTCGGGGTGCCGCCGCCGGCGCACGTGGCGCCGTTGACCGTACAGCCGGTCGGCGCCTTGAAGGCGCCGGAGGCAATGTAGCCCCAGGTCTGCGAGGCGCCGGGCGCGAACGGCCCGGCCCAGCTCTTCGACTTGGCGGTGTAGTGGTTGCCGTTGCGCGTGACGTCGGCGTCCCAGCTGCTCGAGATGGTCGTCCCCGCCGGGAGGTCGAACTCCAGGGTCCACGCGGCCGCGGAGCTGGTGCTGCCGTTGGTGACCGTGACGTTCACCTGGTGGCCGGTGCCCCAGTCGCCGGCGGAGGTGAAGGTCGCGGTGAACGTCCCGGCGGCCTTCGCGCTCGAGGGCATGAAGATCACCAGGCTGGCGACCAGGGCGCTCGCGAGGGCGAACGCGATCACGGCGACGCGTCGATCACGCCATCGTGCCGACGCGGTGGAGGTGGGTCCAGCAGTTCCCATGCGGTTGCTCTCCTTCGAGTGCTCGCTCGTCGGGCGAATATGTAAGGACTGCGTACTAATCCCCCCGGAATGACGCTAACCGCAAGTGAACGGCACGGTCAAGAGGAGTCGTGACGCCCATCACCACGCGCGAAACGATTCGACGGGCTCACCAGGGATAACGGGTCACATTTCTCGTGACAGACGAACGCCGTCATAACAACTCGTGACATCGATCGGGCGCGCGCGGGCGCCTCAGGACCGGCGCGGCGCGAGGGCGGGCGCGAGCCCGGGCGTCAGGAGCGCGCGGCGCGGAGCGTGGCGGTCAGCGAGGAGGGGAACCGAGGGACCACGGGCGTGCCGGCGAGCCACCGCGTGAGCTCCTCGGCGCGGGCGTCGATCGCCGCCCTGGCCTCCGCCCCGACGTCCTCGAGCAGCAGCACCTCGACCTCGCCGGACGGGGCGATGTCCCACCCGCCGACGATGCGCCCGTCCCACCAGGCCGTCGGCCCGGCGTTGCCCACGGAGTCGAACACCTGCGCCTTGTACGGGCCCACGTACCAGTCGCGCTCCGACCAGCCCATGACGGTGGGGTCCAGGGCCGGCAGGAGCGCCGCCCACGGCTCGACGGGCTCGACCGGCTCCGTGTCGTCGGGCAGCACCCAGCCCGTGCGGCCGTCGAGGTCGACCTCCACGGCGCCGAGGTCGGCGAGCGAGCGGCGCACCGCGGTGAGGGTCGAGCCCAGCCACCACCGCACGTCCGCCTCGGTGCCCGGGCCGAAGGTGCGCAGCCACCGCCGGACGAGCTCCGCCCGGGCGGCGTCCTCGTCCAGCGCGGGCTGCGGCCCGATCACCCGCTCGGTCGTCCCCCACAGGGGGCGCGAGGACGTCCACCGCCCCTCGTTCGCGACCCGCATCACCCGCCCCTCGGCGCTCAGCACCGTGAGCACCCGCCCCACGACCGCGAACCGCCCGGCGTACGCCTTGCCCTGGGAGTGCTCGACCGCCGCCTCGACGTGCGGCACGCGTGCCCGCAGCGCCGCGGCGCTGAGCGGGCCCTCGCGGTCGAGCTCGGCGAGCACCTCCGCCGACGCGCGGGCGAGCCACGCCTCGCCGTCGGCCGCCATCCCCTCGGCCTCGACCGTCTTCGCCAGCCGCGCGCGCTCGGTGCGCGCGACCCGCGCGCTCGCGCCGGCCAGCGCCACGGGCAGGTCCGCACGCGGGAAGACGAAGAGCGTGCGGCGCATGGCGAGCTGCTTGACCAGCGTCCGGTCGGTGTACATCGCCCGCTCCAAGTCGCCGACCTTGAAGCCGGCCACGCGCGCCCACGCCGACAGGAACAGCCCCGCCGGGTCGGTCGCGTGCAGGCAGACCATCGCGGCGGCCGCCGCCTCCACGTCGGGCGACGGCGGGCCGGCGAGCAGGTGGCGGCGGGCCAGGCGCGCCCGGCGCTGGGCGACGTCGATCGAGGTCACGCGACGATCCTGCCCGCCGGCACCGACACGGCGCAGCCCGGCGGGACGGGGACGCGCCGCGCCTCAGGCGGGCCGGTCGGTCGTCCCGGACTCGTCGCGCAGCCGCGGCTCGGTCCGCTTGTGCGGCCGCACGCCGGCCTTGTCGGCGTAGAACGCGCGGATGCGGTCCATGTCGCCCGCGACGTCGCCGGTGAGCTCCAGCGTCGGCCCGAGCCCCGTGGTCATCGTCGTCCGGTCGACGTAGCCGAGGGTGACCGGCAGGCCCGTCTCCCGCGCGATCCGGTAGAAGCCCGACTTCCACCCCGAGCCGGAGCGGGTCCCCTCGGGCGTCACGACGAGGTAGAACCGCTCCCCCGCCCGCACGCGGGCGACGAGGTCGGCGACGAGCCCGGACGGGTCGCGCCGGTCCACGGGGATGCCGCCGAGCGCCCGCATGAGCGGCCCGGCCGGCCCGCGGAAGAGCTCCCGCTTGCCGAGCCACCGGATCGGCAGGTCCGCCTCGCCGGCGATCCCGAGCATGAAGACGAAGTCCCAGTTGGAGGTGTGCGGCGCGCCGATGAGGATCCCGGCGCCGTCCTGCGGCACGCGCTCGGTGCGCAGCGTCCAGCGGCTGAGGGCCCAGAACGCGCGGGCCACCGTGCGGCGGGCGCTCACCGGTCGCACCGGGGCTCGAGGGGGCGGGCCGGCCGTCGCGTCGTCGCGTCCATCACCGGACCAGTCTCCCCTACGCGCCGCCCGCCGCCGACCTCCGCGCGGCCGGCGGACGAGGCACGATGGACCCATGAGCAGCGCGATCATCGTCGTCGACGTGCAGAACGACTTCTGCGAGGGCGGGGCGCTGGCGGTGGCCGGCGGCGCCGCCGTCGCCGGGCGCATCACCGAGCTCCTGGACGAGCGGGGCGACGCGTACGCCGTCGTCGTCGCGACCCAGGACTGGCACCGGCCGCCGCCGGACACGAACGCCGGGCACTTCGCCCTCGACGAGGAGCCCGACTACGTGACCACCTGGCCGGTGCACTGCGTGCAGGAGACCGCCGGGGCCGCGTACCACCCCGCGCTGCGGCTGCCCGGCGACACGGTGCACGTGGTCAAGGGGGACGGGCGGCAGGACTACTCCGGGTTCGAGGGCACGGCGCTCGCCGACTCCGGCCCGACGGCGCTGGCCGAGCTGCTGCGCGCCCGCGGCGTGACGCAGGTCGACGTCGTGGGCCTCGCCACCGACCACTGCGTGCGCGCCACGGCGCTGGACGCTCGCGGCGCCGGGTTCGACGTCCGTGTGCTCACCGACCTCACCGCCGCCGTGGCGGCGCCCACGACCGTCGCGGCGCTGACCGACCTGGCGCGCGCCGGGGTCGCGCTCGACCGGTCCTGACGCACGGCGACGGCCGGCCCGCCGCCGGGGTGCCCCTGCTCACCCCGCCGGTGGACCGGCCGTCCGGACCGTGCTGCCTCTGCTCCCCTGCTGCCCGGCCCCTCGTCGTGACGTGCGACGTCAGGACGTCACACGCACTCGAACACGACCTGCGCCATGTCCGACCGCAGCGCCACGAGCCGCTGCCCGTCCGGGCCGTCGACCGCGTAGACGCCGTGGCCGGCCAGGAACTCCTGCTCGCCGATGCCGTACGCGTCCGCGCCGGTCACCTCCGCGCCGCCGTCCGCGATCGTCCCGGACTGCTTCTCCTGGTGGTCGCGCACCTGCTTCGCGAACGTGAGGCCCGCACCCGTCGGCACGTACACCGTGGCGCCGTCCGACGTGGTGCCGCCGGGGGTCCACGCCGAGGCGTCGAGCGCGTCGACCAGGCCGAACACCGTCGCGCTGGTGCAGCGCGGCGCGCCGGGCGAGCGGGCCAGCACGTCGTCGTCGGGCGCCTTCACGCCGTCCGACCAGGTGATGTCCGCGAGGTCGCCGCCGGGCAGGTCCCGCTCGGACAGCACGCGCAGCGAGCCGAACGGCGACGCCACCGCGTACGCCACGTTCGTCGTGCCGAGAGCGCCCGGCGTGCGGATCTCGACGAGCGCCGAGGCGCCCAGCTCCGCGACGGCGCTCGTCTGGACCGAGGCCCCGACCATGGCCGCACCGTCGCCGTACACCGTCCCGAACGCCTCGTCGCGGGTGGCTGCCGTCGACGCGGTCCAGTCGCCGACCGTGATCCGCGAGGGCAGGGTCAGCGAGTCGTAGAACGTGTCCTCGTCCAGCTCGACGCCGTCCGGCACGCCGTACGTGTCGCCGCTCTGGCAGCGGTCGCCCGTGCGGGCGCTCGGGCACAGGATCATCCGGGCCCCGTCCGCGTCGACCTCGAACAGCAGGACGCTCGCCGCGAACGCCGGGTCGGCCGTGATGTCCGCCGACTGCCGGTCGCCCAGCACCACCGCGTAGATCGTCGCGTCGCCGCGCTGACCCACCGAGAGCACCGTGTTGAGCCCCGAGATCGAGCCCAGCAGCGCCGTGACGTCGGCCGGGGCCTGCTCCGGCGCGTGCCACGTCTCGCCGGTGCGCGGGTTCGCCAGGTGCGCCACCACGTCGGCGTCGTCCAGCCTCGCCGCCCGCTCCACCGGTCCGGCGGGCGCCGTCGGCGTCCGGTCGGGCGTCGGCTCGGCCGTGGGAGCCGGGCTCGTGACGGTCGGCGTCGGGGACGCCGGCGGCGTGGGCGCGCGGTCGCTGCCGAGCCACACCGCGGTGCCGACCACCCCGGCGGCCGCGACGCCGGCGACGGACTCCCCGACGTGCCGCACGACGCGACGGCGGTGCACCCGGCGCCGCACCTGGGCGAGCGCCGTGCCGCCCAGCGGGCCCGTCGAGCCCTCGATCTCTCCTGCGGCACGTGCCAGCAGGGCGTCCAGCTCCGAGCTCATCGTGCTCCTCCTTCCTGCGGCCGCAGCGGCACGGGGCGCACCGCGATGCGCTCGTCCGGGCCGTCCGGCGTGGTCGTCGTCCCCAGTGCGGCGCTCAGCCGCGCGATCCCGTCCGCCGTGTACCGCTTGACCGCGCCCTCGCTGAGGCCGAGCGTCACCGCGGTGTCGTGCACCGACATGTCGTCCATCTGCCGCAGGACCACGCACGCACGCTCCCGCGGGCTGAGCAGGGCGAGCGCCGCGACGACGTCCGCGCCGGGCCCCCGCGCCTCGACCTCCGGCGGCGGCACCGCGAGGCCCGCCGCGTGGTCCATCACCTTGCGCTGCCGCGCCCTGCGCCGGTGCTCGTCGACCGCACGCGACGCGATGGTCCGGCGCAGGTACGCCTCGGCCTGAGCGGCCGTGGTGAACCGTGCGCGTCCCGAGAACACCGTGATCAGCGCGTCCTGGACCAGGTCCTGCGCATCGGCACTCGATCCGGACACGAGCGTGGCGTGGGCGACGAGGCGCGGGTAGCGCTCGCGCACCACCTGCTCGAGCAGGCCCTCCCACCGTCCTGGCACTGCACTTCCCCTCGTTCGACCCGACCAACACCAGGACAACGCCTGCCGGTGCCCGCGGGGTTGGGGGCGCGGGTCGCGGGGCGCGCCCGGGCCGGGTCAGCCGGCGCCGGCCACCGCTCGCTCGGGCACCTCCGCGCCGTCGGGGGTCACGACGACGCGCTCGCCGAGCGGCCGGGCGAGGCGGACGGTGACGGGGACCTCCCGGATGTCCGCGGTGCAGGCGACGTCGCCTCCCGGCAGGCGCGCCGAGCCGGAGACCTCCACGCGGTCCGCGGTCTCCCGGACCGCGACGCGCTCGTCGTGCAGGCACCCGCCGGACTGCACCGTCACGACGAGCTCCTCGGCCGTCGCGCCCGCCGCCCAGCCCACCACCGGCGCCCCGACGACGCGCTCGGCCCCGGTCGCGAACCAGACCGCGAGCGCCGCGACGGACAGCACGAGCGCCGTGCCGATCGCGGTCGCCCACCACCGCGCCGGCCCGCCGCGCCGGGTCGGGGCCGCGTCACCGCCGGTGCCCTGCTGCCGCGCCTGCTGCACGTCCCCGCGCCCCTCTCGTCCACCGCTCGCCGACGCGCCCAGTGTGGCAGCCCTGTGCCGGGCCGGTGCGGGGCCCGGCCGCGCGGACGGCCGCGCCGGGTGCCAGGATCGGGCGGTGCCCGACGCGTCCCTCCCCTCCGGCTGGCGGCTGCGCTCGGTCGAGGTCGGCGGCCGGCCCGTGCAC
>NZ_HE978588.1:1475440-1496919 GCF_000312005.1 Cellulomonas massiliensis JC225 | reverse complement strand
CGCTCGGTCGAGGTCGGCGGCCGGCCCGTGCACGTCCGGCTCGGGCCCACCGTCCCCGGCAGCGTGCCGGTCGTCGCGCTGCACGGCTTCGCCCTGGCCGGCTGGTCGGTGCTGCCGACCGCGCGCCTGCTCGGCGCCCGCGCGACGGCGGTCGTGCCCGACCTGCCGGGCCACGGCGCGAGCCCGCCCTGGGCCCGCGCGCTGCCCGTCGACGAGCTCGCCGACGCGCTGCTCGAGACGCTCGACGCGCTCGGCCTCGGGACCGTCGACCTCGTCGGGACGTCGATGGGCTGCGCCGTCGCTTTGGAGGTGGCACGGGTGGCGCCGCAGCGCGTGCGGCGCCTCGTCCTCACCTCGCCGACGGGCGGGCCGCACAACGAGCCCCTGCTGCGCGCGGTCGGCCAGCTGCTCCGCGACGGGCTGCACGAGCCGCCGCCTGCTCTGCCGAGAGTCCTGCGCGACTACCTGCGGTTCGGCCCGGCCGGCGTGGTCCGGCTGTTCGCCCAGACCACGCGCTTCCCGACGCTCGAGCGCGCCGGGCGGGGACCGCACCCGACGCTCGTCGTCGTCGGCACCCGGGACCCGCTCGCGCCGCCGGCCGCGCGGCTCGTCCGGCTCGGCAGGCGCGGGCCCCGGCACCTCACGGTCGCCGCCGTCGAGGGGGCGGCGCACGGCATGCTGTTCAGCCACGCGGAGGCCGTCGCGCACCTGGTCGCGTCGTGGGGCGACGGCCCCGACGCGGCACCGCCCGCGCCCGCGGCGTCACGGGTGGTGCGCGTCCCCCACGACTGAGCCGGACGACGGCCCGGCCTCGTCGGCGTCGGCGGGCGCGAGCGCCGCCGCCACCACGATGCGCACGACGCGGGGGTCCTCCAGCGGCAGGAAGTGCCCGTGCGTGCCCAGCACGACGTCCGCGGCACCGCCCAGCTCGCGCGCGCCCGGGATGTGCGGGTCCCAGACGCTGCGGACCGCGGTGATCCGCCGGTCGACGTCCCGCTCGTGCCCGAGCGCGACGATGGTCGGGTCGTCGGGCAGGAAGGCGCGCACCGCGCGGGTCGGGAACAGCCGGGCGAGCGACGAGCCGGCGTACGGGGTGTTGACGGTGACCATGTGCGCGACGCGGCGCTCGGGGTCGTGCCGCACCATCGCGAGCTTGCCGATGAGCCCGCCCTTGCTGTGCGCGACCAGCACCACGTCGCGCAGGTCGCGCTCCTGCAGGACGCGGCCGAGCAGCTCGGCGCACTCCGGCACCGGGCGGGCGTTGGTGCCCAGCTCCGGCAGGGCGTGGACGGCGAGCCCCTCCGCGGCGAGGCGCGACGCGAGCGGCTGCAAAAACGCCCACGGCTCGTAGACGCCGGGGACGAGCACGACCGGGCGGCCGACCGGACGGTCCGGGTGCTCGTACCGGTGCGGGTCGTCGCGCGCGAGCGTCCCGGCGACCTGCCGCCAGCCGGCGTAGGCGTAGTCGGCCGCGCGCCAGCCCGTCTCGCGCGCGAGCCGCGCGACCGATCCGAGCGCACCCACGCAGGCATCGTCCGCTCGCCGGCCCGCGAGCGCCAGCCCGCCCGCGGAGCGGCGTCACGCGTCAGGTGCTCGAGCGCTCGACGAGAGAGGCGGGGAGCGTGATCGCGGCGGGCTCGCGGCCCTCGACGACCTCCAGCAGGAGGCGCACCATCTCCTGGCTGATCCGTTCGAACGGCTGCCGCATCGTCGTGAGCGGCGGCTCGAGGTTGACGGCCAGTCCGGAGTCGTCGAAGCCGCCCACCGCGACGTCGCCGGGCACGGAGCGGCCGGCCTCGCGCAGCACCTGCAGCGCGCCGGCGGCCATGAGGTCGGAGCCGACGAACACCGCGTCGAGGTCCGGTCGGCGCTCGAGCAGGGCCCGCATCGCGGCGGCGCCCCCGGCGCGGGTGTAGTCGCCGTGCTCGACGAGCGACTCGTCGTACGCGTCGCCGATCTCGAGCCGGTAGCCCTCGAGCCGCAGACGGCCACCCGGGGTGTCGAGCGGGCCGGTCACGTGTGCGACGCGGGTGCGGCCCCGGTCGAGCAGGTGCCGGGTCATCCGGCGGCCGCCCGCCAGGTCGTCGGCGGTGACGTAGCCCACCGCGCCCTCGTGCCCGAGCGGGATGCCGCAGGCGATGACGGGCGTGCCCTGCGCGACGAGTGCGTCGGCCACCGGGTCGCCCGCGTGCGACGAGATGAGCAGGACGCCGTCGACATGCCCCGCGCCGATGTAGTTCACGGCCTGCTCCCGCTCGGTGCGGGTGCCCGCGACCATGAGCAGCAGCGGCATCCCCCTCGTCGCGAGCTCCTGGGCGGCGCCGCGCAGGAGGATCGAGAAGTTGGGGTCGTCGAACAGCAGCTGCTGGGGCTCGGTGAGCAGGAAGGCGACCGAGTTGGAGCGGCCCGTCGCGAGGCTGCGGGCGTGGTGGTTCGTCGTGTACCCGGTGTCCCGGATGGCGCGCTCGACGGCCGTCAGCGCCTCCGGCGACACCCAGTGGCCGCCGTTGAGGACCCGCGACACGGTGCCCCGCGACACGCCGGCGGCCGCGGCGACGTCGAGGATCGTGGGGCGTCTGCGCTGCCCGGTGGAGGAGTCCATCGGTCGCACTCTAGGGCTGCTCACGCCTTGACGGCCCCGGCGGCGAGGTCGACCTGCCAGAACCGCTGCAGGGTGAGGAACAGCGCCGCGAGCGGCACGATCGACAGCAGCGCGCCGGTGATGACGGACGTGTACATCGCCGGCTGGGACGCGCCCTGGTTGAGGAGGCCCGACAGCCCGACCGTGATCGGGAACAGCCGGTCGTCGCCGAGCATGATGTAGGGGAGCATGAAGTTGTTCCAGATCGCGACGAACTGGAACAGGAAGATGGTCACGAGGCCCGGGACCATCATCGGGACGGCGATCGAGGTGAAGATCCGACCCTCGCGTGCGCCGTCGGTGCGGGCCGCCTCCAGCACGTCGTCGGGGACCGACGCCGCGGCGTAGATGCGCGCGAGGTAGATGCCGTACGGGCTGATGACGCTCGGCAGCAGCACCGACCAGTACGTGTTCGTCAGGCCCACCTGCGCGAGCAGCAGGTACTGCGGGATGGCGAGCACCACGCCGGGCACCAGCACGCCCGCGAGGATGACGTTGAAGACGGCCTTCTTGCCGCGGAACTGGAACTTCGCGAGCCCGTAGCCCGCCATCGCGGAGACGACGACCGAGGCGAGCCCGCCGACGCCGGCGTACAGCGCGGTGTTCGCCATCCACCGCCAGTAGATGCCGCCGCGGTACTGCGACAGGTCGACGACGTTCTCGGGCAGGTGCGTGGAGGGCGCGAGCGTGAACGTCGAGAACAGCTCCGACGCGCTCTTCGTCGACGCCATCACGACCCAGAGCACGGGGAACAGGCAGTAGGCGGCCCCGACGAGCAGGATCAGCGTCCCCCACAGGCTCGGCCGCTCCCGGTGCGTGCGTGCGGGCCGCACGGCCCGCTCGGCGCGGTGCGGCACGGGCACGGACAGGGCGGGCGAGGTCGTCGTCGTCATCAGGCGTTCTCCTGGCTGAAGGCGCGGCGCTGCACGAGGCGCAGGAAGCCGAACGAGAGCACGAACGTCGCGAGCGCGATCACGACGGACGTCGCGGCCGCGGAGTAGATGTCGTCGCGCGTGAAGGCGTCGCGGTACACCTTCATGAGCGGGCTCCACGTCGTGGAGATGGTGTTCGTCAGCGGCCGCAGCGTCATCGGCTCGGCGAACACCTGCAGCGTCGCGATCATCGAGAACAGGAACGTGAGGATGAGCGACGGCATGACCACCGGGATCTTGATCCGCCAGGCGATCGCGACCTCCGAGCAGCCGTCGAGGCGCGCGGCCTCGTACAGCTCCGTCGGGATCGCCTTGAGCGAGGTGTAGATGACGATCATGTTGAAGCCGACGCCGCCCCACAGCCCGATGTTCGCGATCGCGAACAGCACCCACTGCGAGGAGAGCAGCTCGGGGGCGTCCCAGCCGAGCCGGTCGAACACGTAGAAGAACGGGCTCACCCGCGGCAGGTAGAGGAAGCCCCACAGCAGCGAGGCGATCACGGCGGGGACGGCGTACGGCAGGAAGATCGAGACGCGCGAGAAGCCCTTGGCGCGCGTGCGCCGCGCGTCGAGCAGCAGCGCGAAGAGCAGTGCCAGGCCCAGCATCGTCGGGACCAGCACCAGGCCGTACAGCCCGACGCGTGCGACCGACGCGAGGAAGTCCGGGTCGGACAGGGCGCGGGCGTAGTTGTCGAACCCGGCCCAGACCTCGGTCCGGGCGCCCTTGCCCAGCCCCAGTCCGCTGACCTTGACGGTGCGGAAGCTCAGGTACACCGAGTAGAGGATCGGCAGTGCCAGGAACAGCGCGAACAGCACGAGCGCGGGCGACAGGTACACCCACGGCGCGAGGCGGCCCCGGCGGCGGGGACGGCGGGTCGCCGCGGCGGCGGTCGTCGGGGTGTCGGTGAGCGTGGCCACCGGTCCTCCTTCGTCGGGCCTGAACGGCCCCGGTCGGTGCCTCGAAGGGCACGGCCGCCCGGCTCCAGGGGGAGAGCCGGGCGACCGTGGGCGACGGGCTCGGCCTGCGAGGCCGGCCCGTCCGGTCAGTCCTTGACCGTGAAGCCCGAGTTCTTCAGGTCGTCGACCGTCGCGGTCTGCATCGCCGTGACGGCGGCGGTGAACGCGGAGGCCTTCTTCGCCTCGGCGGCCTTGCCGAACTCGTCGTTGTACGCGGAGTAGGCCACGTTGACGTTCGGGCCGTAGGTGAACGGCTGCACCGTCTGCGCGATCTGCGCGGCGATCGTGTAGAAGTCGTCCTGCTCGGGGAAGAACGCCGGCGGCTCCGACAGGGCCTCTGCCTGGCCGGGGATGTCGGCCGGGTACAGGCCGCCCTCCTGGGCGAGGATGTTCACGCCCTCCTGCGAGGAGTTCATCCAGGCGATGAACTCGGCCGCCTCCTTCGGGTGCTTCGACTGCGACGTCACGCTCGTGGCGGAGCCGCCCCAGTTGCCCGTGGCCTGGCCGCCCTCCTCCCACTGCGGCAGCGGCGCCATCTTCCACTTGCCCGCGGTGTCGGCGGCGTTGCCCGCGAGGACGCCGGGCGCCCAGATCGCGGAGACCCAGCCGATCTGCGTGCCGTCGTTGAGCGCGGCGTTCCACTCGGGGGTGTACATCGGCTTGTTGTCGATCACGCCCTTCTCGACGAGGTCGCCCCAGTACTGCGCGACCTTCTGCGTCGCGGCCGAGTCGATGTCGACCGTCCACGCGTCGCCGTCGATCCCCCACCACGAGGCGCCGGCCTGCTGGGCGAGCCCGGTGAACCAGCCGGCGTCGGTCGCGGAGAACGTGCCGAGGTACGCCTTCGGGTCCTTCTCACGCAGCTCGGCTGCCACCTCGGCGTACTGCGCCCACGTCGTCGGCACCTCGAGGCCGTACTTCTCGAAGAGGTCGGCGCGGTAGTAGAACTCCATCGGGCCCGAGTCCTGGGGCACGCCGTACACCGCGTCGGAGCCCAGGGTGACGGCTTGCCACGTGCCGTCCGCGAAGTGGCTCTGGACGTCGCCCGGCAGGTCGCCCTTGATGTCGGCCAGCGCGTCCGCCGACACCAGCGTGGGGATCTTCTGGTACTCGGTCTGCATGAGGTCCGGCGCCCCGGAGCCGGCCTTGATCGCGGTCAGCAGCTTGGTGACGGCCGGGTCACCGCCGTCCTGCTTGTTGACCGTCACCTGGACGTCGGGGTGCGCGGCGTTCCAGGCCGCGACGACCTCCTCCATGCCCGGCGCCCACGTCCAGAACGACAGCTCGACCTTCCCGCCGGACCCGGTGGAGCCCGTCTCGCCCTCGGACGACGTGCCGCCGCTCGAGCACGCGGTGGCGAGCAACGCCGTCGCGGTCAGCGCGACCGCCGCACGGATGCCTGAGTGCAGGCGCATGTGACCTCCTCGTCAACGCCCGCCGCGACCGTGCGGCGGGAAGCGCCGGTGCGGCGCGACTGCCTGTGCACGCTCACAGTACGCACACGGCAGCGAGGGTTGTCAACGTCGCGGTTCGTGGTGTTATCTGTTCGTTGTGCACGCTCACAGGCTGAGAGCGCACACAGTTCTTCACCCGGACGACGCCCCGAGGCACGCGGTGAGGCCGCACCTCTGCGGCCGCCGCCGGCCCTCGTGGCCGAGCCCGACGACCCGACGGAGCGTCATGACGTCCCTGCCCCCTGCCTCGTCCCACCCCGCCCCGCCGCCGGGGCCGCAGCCACGGCCCGGGACGCGCCGGTGGGACGAGCGGCTCGGCTCGATCGCCTACGGCGGCGACTACAACCCCGAGCAGTGGCCGCGCGAGGTGTGGGAGGAGGACGTGGCCCTCATGCGCGAGGCGGGGGTCACCCTCGTCAGCGTCGGCATCTTCTCCTGGGCGCTGCTCGAGCCGCGCGAGGGCGAGTACGACCTGGGGTGGATGGACGAGCTGCTGGACCTGCTGCACGGCGCCGGCATCGCCGTCGACCTTGGGACCCCCACCGCGTCCCCACCGGCGTGGTTCTTCCACGCGCACCCCGAGGCCCGGGTCGTCACGCGCGACGGCACCGTGCTCGGGTTCGGCTCGCGCGGCATGGCGTCGCCCAGCTCTCCGGCCTACCGCGCGGCGGCGCTCCGCATCACGACCGAGCTCGCCCGCCGCTACGGGGACCACCCGGCCGTCGTGCTGTGGCACGTGCACAACGAGTACGGCGCCCCCGTCTCGGAGGACTACTCCCCCACCTCCGCGGCGGCGTTCCGGGCCTGGCTGCAGGACCGCTACGGCACGCTCGACGCGCTGAACGCCGCGTGGGGCACCGCGTTCTGGGGGCAGACGTACGGCGCGTGGGAGCACGTCGGCGTCCCGGCCCTCGCGCCAAGCGTCGTCAACCCCGCCCAACGGCTCGACTTCGCACGGTTCACCGACCACCAGCTGCGCGCGTGCTTCGTCGCCGAGCGTGACGCGATCCGGCGGTACTCCGACCGCCCGGTCACGACGAACTTCATGGCCGCCGAGTGCCCCGCCACCGACCTGTGGGCGTGGGGCCGCGAGGTCGACGTCGTCTCGAACGACCACTACCTGACGGCTGCCGACGAACGGGCGCACGTCGGGCTCGCGCTCGCGGCCGACCTCACGCGATCGGTCGCCGGCGGCACCCCGTGGATCCTCATGGAGCACTCGACGTCCGCGGTGAACTGGCAGCCGCGCAACGTCGCCAAGCGGCCCGGCGAGATGGCGCGCAACGCCTTCCAGCACGTGGCCCGCGGCGCGGACGGCGTGCTCTTCTTCCAGTGGCGGGCCTCCCGGTCCGGCGCCGAGAAGTTCCACTCGGCGATGCTGCCGCACGCGGGGACCTCGTCGCGCGTGTGGCGCGAGGTCGTGGCGCTGGGCGCCGACCTGGCCCGCGTCGGGGAGCTGCGCGGCTCGCGCGTCCGTGCGCAGGCGGCCCTGCTGTGGGACTGGGAGTCGTTCTGGGCGCAGGACCTCGAGTGGCGCCCGAGCGTCGACCTCGACCACCGCGAGCGCGTGCGCGCCTTCTACGAGCGGCTGTGGCGCGACGGGATCACGGTCGACATGGCGCACCCGGAGCAGGACCTGTCGGGGTACCCGATCGTCGTCGCACCCGCGTCGTACCTGCTCTCGCGGGCCGCCGCGGAGAACCTCACGCGGTACGTCGAGGGCGGCGGCACGCTCGTCGTCTCCTACTTCTCCGGCGTCGTGGACGAGCACGACGCGGTCCACCCGGGCGGCTACCTCGCTCCGCTGCGGGACCTGCTCGGCGTCGGCGTCGAGGAGTTCCTGCCGCTGCGGGAGGGGCAGCGCGTCCGGGTCGCCTGGGAGGGTCCGCGGTCCGCCGAGGGCGAGCACGAGCTCACGGCCGACGTGTGGTCGGACGAGCTCGTCCTGGCCGGGGCCGAGGTCGTCGCCACGTACCTCGACGGGCCCGCCGCGGGGCGGGCAGCCGTGACGCGGCACCGCCGCGGCGCGGGCACCGGTTGGTACGTCTCGACCCGGTTCGACGTCGAGGCCCTCGCCACGGTGCTCGCCGGCGCGTACGCGGACGCGGGGCTCGCGCCGGCGGGGCTGCCGCAGGACGTGGAGGTCGTGCGGCGCCGGGGCGCCGAGGCCGACCACCTCGTCGTCGTCAACCACGGCGACCAGCCGGTCGCCGTGCCCGCGGACGGCGTCGACCTGCTCACGGGCGAGCCCACCGGCTCGTCGGTCAAGGTGCCGGCGGGCGGCGTCGCGGTCGTCCGGGTCGCCCCCACGAGCTGATCCCCGCCGCCGCGGGGAGGACCGCGGCGGCGACCACCGGGCGGCAGGTCGCCACCCGGGCAGGCCCCCGTCAAGGAGGACGAGGAGTCATGACAGCACGCACGCGTTCCCGCGCGCGGCGCCGCACCGGCGCCGTCGCGCTCGCCACCGCACTGACCCTCGGCCTGACCGCGGTGTCCGCCTCGGCCGGGTCCGCCCGGGCGGTCCCGCCCGCCGACCCGACGCCCGGCGTCGTCGACGGCGCCGGGTTCGAGGACGGGCTCGCCGGGTGGACCGTCTCCGGCACCCCGGGAGCGGCGAAGACCGAGGCCGACGGCCGCACCGGTGCCGCGCGGCTGACGCACTGGTCCGCGACCGCGTTCGACGTCACGACGTCGCAGCGCGTCGAGGGCCTCGCCGACGGCTGGTGGACGGCCGCCGCGTGGGTGCGCTCCGGCGGGGCGCTCGACGCGACCACGGTCGCGCTCGCCGGGTGCGGCGTCGACGACGCCACCACCACGCCGCTCACGCAGCAGGACGACGCCTGGGTGCGCGTCGCGGTCTCGGCGTACGTGGTGGGCGGCGGGTGCGAGCTGCGGATCCGGACGGCCGGCCCGGGCGGCGCCTGGGTGAACGTCGACGACGTCACGCTCGAGCGAGGTCGCGTGACGCGGGACGTGCGCGGCGGCGACCTCTCCGGCCTGGCGAAGAACGAGGACCACGGCGCGACGTACGCCGACGCGCGGGGCCGGCGCGGCGACGCGGTCGAGATCCTCGCGGACGCGGGGATGAACCTCGGGCGGCTGAAGGTCTGGGTCGACCCGGCCGACGGCTACAACGACGTGACCCACGTGGTCGCGACCGCCCGGCGGATCACGGCCGCGGGGATGCGGCTGCTCGTCGACTTCCACTACTCCGACCGCTGGACCGACCCGGGCGCCCAGGGCGTGCCCGCCGCGTGGGAGGGCCACTCCGTCGCCCGGCTCGCCCAGGACGTGCACGACCACACCCGCGAGGTGCTCGACGCGCTGGCAGCCGCGGGGATCACCGCCGACTACGTGCAGGTCGGCAACGAGATCAACCCCGGGATGCTGTGGCCGTACGGCCAGACGTGGGACGTCGTCCCCGGCGACGGCGTGGACGGCGCCCAGTGGGACGACGCCCTCGCCTCCTTCCTCACCGCGGGCGCGCAGGCGGTCCGGGAGGTCTCGCCGCGCACGCGCGTGATCCTCCACCTCACGAACATCAACAACGGCATCGGGTCGCTGACGTGGTGGTTCGACGAGGTCACGGCGCGCTCGGTGCCCTTCGACGTGATCGGCCTGTCCTACTACGGGTACTGGCACGGCAGCCTGGCCGACCTGCAGGGGGCCGTCTCGACGCTCTCGGAGCGCTACGACCGGGACGTCCTCGTCGTCGAGACCGCGTACCCGTTCACGCTCGCTGACGACGCGCCGGCGTGGGAGAACGTCATCGACCGGCCCGACGAGCTCGTCGCCGGCTACCCGGCGACGCCCGCGGGCCAGGCGGCGGCGCTGCGCGCGGTGCAGGACGCGGTCGCGTCGGCACCCGGAGGCCGCGGGCTCGGCACCGTGTGGTGGGAGCCCGCGTGGACGTCGGTGTCCGGCAACGGCTGGGACCCGGCCGACCCGTCGTCGGGCAACGCGTGGGAGAACCAGGCGCTGTTCGACTTCGACGGGCGGCTGCTGCCCGCCGCGGCCGAGCTCGCGCCGGACCCGTCGGCGCCGGGCCGGCGCGCCGCGACCCGGACGGTGCTCGCGGCCGCCGACACCCGCGGCCCGGGCGCGTCCGCGGTCGTCCACGTCGTCGCTCCCCGCGGGCGGCCGACCGGCCTCGTCGTCGTCCGCGAGGGTGGCCGCGACGTCGCGCGCACCCTCCTGCGCGCGGCCGACCGCGGCGCGGTGACCCTGCGGCTGCCGCTCCCGGCCGGGCGCCACGTGCTGACGGCGTCGTACCTCGGCGACCTGTCGTCGACCGGGTCGTCGTCGCGGTCCGTGCCGGTGACCGTTCGCCGCTGACCCCTCGGACCGCGGGTCGCGCCGCTCGCCTGGTGCAGGCGGCGCGACCCGGCCGAACGGGTCCGGGACGTCGGCAGGTCGTCCACCTACGGAGCCGTAACCTACGCAACCGTAGGTTAGGCTGATGGCGTGACGACGTACCCGTACGCCCCCGGAGTCCCCCGCACCGTCGAGGTGCCGGACGAGCCGCTGGGCGCGGGTCTGGAGCGGGCGACGGAGCGGTTCCCGCAGCGGGTCGCCATCGACTTCCTCGGCGCGACGACGACGTACGCGCAGCTCGCCGATCGGGTGGCGCGTGCCGCGTCGGCGCTGCACGCCCTCGGCGTCCGGGCGGGTGACCGCGTCGCGATCGCGCTGCCCAACGGCACGAGCCACGTGGTGGCGTTCTACGCGACGCTGCGCCTGGGCGCCGTCGTCGTCGAGACGAACCCGACGTACACCGCCGCCCAGCTGGCGCACCAGCTCGACGACTCGGGCGCGAGCGTCGTCCTCGCGTGGGAGCACGTCGTCGAGGCCGCGCTGGCGGCGGGCGGCGACCGGACCGTCGTCGCCGTGGACCTCTCGGCCGACCTGCCGTGGCGCTCGCGCCTCGCGCTGCGCCTGCCCGTGCCGGCGGCGCGCACCGCGCGCGCGGCCCTGCGGGCGCCGGTCCCGGCGGGCGTGCCGGTCTGGCACCGGCTCGTCGCGGCGGCCTCCCCCCTGCCCACCGACCACCCCGCGCCGGCGCCGACCGACGTGGCGCTGCTGCAGTACACGGGCGGCACGACGGGTACGCCGAAGGCGGCCGTGCTCACGCACCGCAACCTGCTCGCGAACGCGATCCAGGGCCGCGCCTGGACCCAGGCGCGCGACGGCGAGGAGACGGTCTACGGCGTCCTGCCGTTCTTCCACGCGTTCGGGCTCACGCTGTGCCTCACGTACGCCGTCCAGATCGCCGCGACGCTCGTCGCGTTCCCCAAGTTCGACGCCGAGACGGTGCTCGCCGCCCAGCGCCGCCGGCCGGGCACGTTCCTGCCCGCCGTCCCGCCGATGCTCGACCGGCTCAGCGCCGCCGCGGAGGCCGCGGGCGCCGACCTCTCGTCGTTCCGGTACGCGATCAGCGGCGCGATGCCCCTGCCCGCGGCGACGGCCGCCCGCTGGGAGCGGCTCACCGGCGGCCTTGTCGTCGAGGGCTACGGCATGACCGAGACCTCGCCCGTCGCGCTCGGCAACCCGCTGTCGGCCGACCGGCGACCGGGCACCCTCGGCATGCCGTTCCCGAGCACGGAGATCCGCGTGGTCGACCAGAACGACCCCACGCGCGAGGCCGACGAGGGCGAGCTGCTCGTCCGCGGCCCGCAGGTGTTCGCCGGCTACTGGGGCCGTCCGGAGGAGACCGCGGAGCAGCTCCTGCCCGGCGGCTGGCTCCGCACCGGCGACGTGGTGCGCGTCGAGGACGGCTACGTCGTCCTCGTCGACCGCATCAAGGAGATGATCATCACCGGCGGCTTCAAGGTGTACCCGTCGCAGGTCGAGGACCGGCTGCGCGCGATGCCGGGCATCCGCGACGTGGCGGTCGTCGGCGTGCCGGCCGAGGGCGACCTGGGCGAGCAGGTCGTCGCGGCCGTCGTGCTCGACGAGGACGAGCCCGCGGGCGTCGACCTGGAGGGCGTGCGCGCCTGGTGCGAGCAGCACCTCGCCCGCTACGCGCTGCCGCGCCGCCTCGTCGTGGTGCCGGACCTGCCGCGCTCGCTCGTCGGCAAGGTGCTGCGGCGCGTCGTCCGCGAGGACCTCGTCCGCGGCGCGACCGCCTGACGCCCGCCGCGGTCAGGCGAGCGGCAGCACCAGCCGCGTCTCCGTGAGCTCCGGGTCCCCGCCGGGCGACGGGTCGCTCACGTACTCCTCCCAGAAGTCGCCCCGGCCCGCGCCCGCGTTCGCGGCCCGCCAGCTCTCGAGCTCCTGCCACGCGGCGGGCAGCCCGTCGTAGGGGCCCGTGTGCACCGCGGTGACGGCACTGCCGCCGGGGATGCGGACCACGTGGACGCCGCCGCCGATCGAGCCGGTCGACATCCCGATGACGGGCAGCCCGGCCGCGACGTCGACGGTCGCCGACGGCCCGCCGTGGTACCAGCCGAGCGCGGGCCCGGCGACGGCGCCGCCCGCCTGCGCGACGGCCTCGCCGACGGCGCGGTAGGCCCGGTCGTAGAACTCGGGGAGGCGGTCCATCGCGACCTTCTCGCGCAGGACGGCGACGAGCCGGTCGGGCTCGGTCTCGAGCTGGACGTCCACGGGGGCCTCCTCACAGGCGGGGTCGGGGCGGTGGTGCGTGGGGTCGGGACGAGCGACGGCGGGCGGCGGCGCGCGGCCGGCGACGAGGCCGACGCTAGCCCCGTCGCCCGCCGCGCGCACCGGGTTCCCGGACGCGGGTCGGGCGGGCCGCCCTCAGGGCACCGTGTACCCGGCCGCCCGGAAGAGCTCGTACCACTCCGCGCGGGTGAGCGTGACCTCCGAGCCGGCGGCCGCCGCGGCCACCCGGGCCGGCGTCGTCGTGCCGAGCACCACCTGGGTGCGGCCCGGGATGCGGGTGATCCAGGCGACGGCGATGGCGATCGGCTCGACGTCGTACTGCGCCGCCAGCCTGTCGATGGCGGCGTTCAGCTCGGGGTACTCGTCCGAGCCGAGGAACACGCCGGTGAAGAAGCCGGCCTGGAACGGCGACCACGCCTGCAGCGCGATGTCGTGCAGGCGGCAGTGGTCGACGATGCCGCCGCCGTCGAGGGTGATCGACTGCTCCTGGCCCTGCATGTTCGCCGCGACACCCTGCGCGACGAGCGGCGCGTGGGTGATCGACAGCTGCACCTGGTTCGCGACGATCGGCTGGCGCACGTGCGCGCGCAGCAGGTCGACCTGGCGCGGCGTGTGGTTCGAGACGCCGAACGCGCGGACCTTGCCCGCCTCGTGCAGCTCGTCGAACGCGCGCGCGACCTCCTCGGGCTCGACGAGCGCGTCCGGGCGGTGCAGGAGCAGCACGTCGATGCGGTCGGTGCCGAGCGCCTCGAGCGAGCCGTGCACCGACTCGACGATGTGCTCATAGGAGAAGTCGAAGTACGGCCCGTCCTTGACGATGCCGCACTTCGTCTGGATGGTCAGCGCGTCGCGCTCCGAGGGCGTCAGCTGCATCGCCTCCGCGAACCGCCGCTCGCAGCCGTGCAGCTCGTTGCCGTACACGTCGGCGTGGTCGACGAAGTCGATGCCGGCGTCGCGCGCGGTGCGCAGCAGCTCGCGGACCTCGTCGTCGCTCTTGTCGGCGATCCGCATGAGCCCGAGGACGACCTCGGGCGCCTCGATGTCGGTGCCGGCCAGGGTCAGTCGTTTCACGGTCACTCCCCGCTCGCGGACAGCGCCGCGATCTCGTCGTCGGTCAGCTGGAGCTCGGCCGCCTGCACCGAGTCCTGGATGCTCGTGGGGCGCGAGGCGCCCGGGATCGGGATCACGACGGGCGCGAGCGCGAGCTCCCACGCGAGCGCGACCTGCTGCGGGCTGACGCCGTGCGCGTCGGCGACCTCCTGGAACGCGGAGTGGCTCGTGCCCACCTCGCTCGCGCGGGCGATGCCACCCAGCGGCGACCACGGCAGGAACGCGATGCCGAGCGCGGCGCAGTGCTCGAGCTCGGCGAGCGAGGAGCGGAACCGCGGCGAGAACTGGTTCTGCACCGAGACCAGCCGACCGCCGAGCACCTCGTTCGCCTCGTCGATCTGCGCGACGGTCGCGTTCGAGATGCCGGCGAGCTGGATGACGCCCTCGTCGAGCAGGTCGCGGATCGCGCCCACCGAGTCGACGTACGGCACGGCCGGGTCGGGGCGGTGGAACTGGTAGAGGCCGATCGCCTCGACGCCGAGGCGCCGGGCCGAGGCCTTGGCCGCCTCCTTGAGGTGCTGCGGGCGCCCGTCGATCGTCCACGTGCCGTCGCCCGGGCGCAGGTGGCCACCCTTGGTCGCGACGAGCACGTCGGAGGTGTCGCCGCCGTAGGAGCGCAGCGCACGGGCGATGAGCTCCTCGTTGTGGCCGACCTCGTCGGCGTGCAGGTGGTAGGCGTCGGCGGTGTCGATCAGGGTCACGCCCGCGTCCAGCGCGGCGTGGATCGTGGCGACGGAGCGGTCCTCGTCGGGCCGGCCCTCGATGGACATGGGCATGCCGCCGAGACCGATCGCGGAGACGGTGCGGGGGCCGAGCGTGCGCTGCTGCACGGGTGTTCCTTCCGGGGGTGCGATGAGGGCTGGGCGGGGGGTGCGAGCGGCCGGGGTGCGGCTCACATCTCCTCGTGGTGGTCCGGGTCGCCGCCGATGCGGCCGCGCTCGAGCGCGGAGATCGCCGCGACCTCGTCGTCGGTGAGCTCGATGCCCGCGACGTCGAGGTTCTCGGCCTGGTGCTCGCGCGACGCCGCCTTGGGCAGCGGGACGGAGCCGAGCGCACGGTGCCAGGCGAGGACGAGGCGCGTGACGGAGACGCCCTTGTCGCGCGCCAGCCCGGCGAGCACGTCGTTGTCGAGCAGGTCGCTGCGGCGGCCGAGCGGGCTCCAGGCCTCGGTGACGATGCCGTGCTCGTCGTGGAAGGCGCGCAGCCGGGCCTGCGCGAAGTAAGGGTGCATCTCGACCTGGTTGACCGCGGGCAGCACGCCCGTCTCGTCGGCGAGCCGGCGCAGGTGCGCCTCGGTGAAGTTCGAGACGCCGATCGAGCGGACCTTCCCGGCGTCGCGCGCCGCGACCATCGCGCGCCACGTGTCGACGTAACGGTCGACGCTCGGGTTCGGCCAGTGGATCAGGTACAGGTCGACGCGGTCGAGGCCCAGCCGCTGCAGCGACCCGTCGAGCGAGCGCAGCGTCTCGTCGTAGCCGTGGTCGCGGCCCGGCACCTTGGTGGTGACGACGAGCTGCTCGCGGATCCCCGTGTCGCGCGCGCCGGCGCCGACGCCGGCCTCGTTGCCGTAGTTCACGGCGGAGTCGACGAGGCGGTACCCGACCTCCGCGGCGCTGACGACGGCGTCGCGGGCCTGCGCGTCGTCCAGCGGGTAGGTCCCGAAGCCGATCGCGGGGAGGGTGTGACCGTCGTTCAGGGTGAGGTCAGCCAGGTCGGCCACGCGGGTTCTCCTCGGTGAGCGGGGGCGGTGGGTCGCGCAGGACGACGGCGGCCGGGACCCGGCGCGCCGTCGTCCTCCGGTCTAGCACCCCGCCTGCCCGCGCGCACAGGGTAAGCCCCGAGGAGGGGGTGGGCGCGTCCGTCCACAGGGCCGGCGTGGCCTGGCGCAGGACCTTCGTCAGTCGTTCGCTCAGAGCGAACATCGGTTGGCACTCTCACGTCGCGAGTGCTAATCCTGGAGGCGTAGCCGCCCCGGCGGAACGGACTCCGCCGGGCAGCACCCGAGCCCGGACGGTCCGGGCTCGCCGCGAGGGAGGTGAGGGTCCGTGGCTACGCGTTTCGACCCGTTCCAGGAGCTCGACCGCCTGTTCGGGCAGGTGCTCGCCGCCGACCGCGCGTCGGCCACCATGCCGATGGACCTGTACCGGTCCGGCGACCACTACGTCCTGCACGTCGACCTGCCGGGTGCCGACCCGGGCACGATCGACGTCGCCGTCGAGGACCGCACGCTGACGATCCGCGCGCAGCGCTCGCCGCGCACCGACCAGGACGTGCAGTGGCTCGCCAAGGAGCGCCCGTCGGGCACCTACGCCCGCCAGCTCGCGGTGGGGTCGGGCCTCGCGCTCGACCGCATCGAGGCGACCTACACCGACGGCGTCCTCACGCTGACCATCCCGGTCGCGGAGGAGGCCAAGCCGCGCAAGATCTCCGTCCAGCACGGCGCGCCGACGGCGATCGAGGCGTCGACCTCCGCCTGAGGTCCTGGACGTCGGCGGCGCCGCCCCGGGGGGACCAGGGGCCGGCGTCGCCGGCCGTCCGTGCGGCCCGTCGCGCGCGAGCCGTCCCGGCTCAGGCGTGAGCGAGCCGACGCCAGCCGGTACGCACCGCGAGCAGCGCCCCGCCGACGACGAGGACGAGCCCGACCGCCACCCACGGCCACGGGCTCGTCGCGTCGAAGCACGACTCCGTCGTGGCCGTCGTCGAGCACACCCGCCCCGGGCCCGTCCGGTTCAGCCACGCGACGTAGAGCGGCAGGGCGCCCGCCCCGACGAGCACGGCGGGCGACTCGGGGAAGCGACGCGCGACGAGCAGGACGACGACGAGCAGCACGCCGACCGGCACGGTGAACACGCCGATGGCGCTCACGACGAGCGCGAGACACGCGCCCGCGACCGCCCACGCGACGATCGCCCACGGGCGCACGGGGGCCGGCTCGGCGACGGGCCGCACCGGCGCCGTCTCCGTCGTGTGGTCCGTCATGACGCCAGTCTTCCGCGCAGCGGGATCGGGCGAAAGCCCCACGCGGCCCGGCAAACCGCCTGACCTGCCCGTGCGCCGCTGCCTACCATCGGCGGATGCTGCCCTCGGACTGGATCGAGCACCGCCGCCCCGACGACCGTGAGCTCCTGGGCTGGGTCCGCCCCGACGGGGACGCGTTCGTCGCGGTCGACCGGCTGGGGCGCGACGTGTCCGGCCCGGTCGACTGGGTCGAGGCCGAGCAGGCGCTCGACGCCCGCGGCATCCGCTGGCTCGCCGACCGCTGGCGCCTCACGCTCGACGACGGCAGCGAGCGGCTCGTCCGGCTCTCCGAGGTGACGCCCGAGCGCGTCGTCGTGGTCGCGGACGACTTCGGCGCCGCGTCGGCCGTCGGCTCGCGCCCCGAGACGTTCACGCTGCCGTTCCCCGCGCCCGGCACGCTGACGTCGGCCTGACACCGGGACCATCGGTCCAGGCGCCGGCCGGCGCGACCTCCTAGCCTCCGGAGGGAGGGCGCCGTCGCCGCGCCCGCCCCGGACCCCGAGGAGGCGCCGTGCGTCGGCCGTCGGGAGCCCGCGACCGCGCCGCGCAGGCGTGGCAGGAGCTGTCCGCCTCGGGCGCGCCGTCGGGGACGTTCACACCCGAGCTCGTCGCCGACCTGCCGGCGGCCGCACGGCGGTGGCTGCGCTACAGCATCGCCCCCGGCACGCCGCTGCACCGGTCCGCGGTCGTCACGATGGAGGGCGAGATCCGGCTCGGCGCCTGGCGCCCGTTCCGCGCCCGCCAGGTGCTCGCCCCACCGGACGGGTTCGTGTGGCGGGCGACCGCCCGCGTCGCGGGCCTGCCGGTCACGGGCTTCGACCGACGCAGCGGCGGGACGGGCGAGATGCGCTGGCGGCTCGCCGGCCTGGTCCCGGTGATGACCTCCGACGGGCCCGACGTCACGCGCAGCGCCGGCGGGCGGCTCGCGGCCGAGGGGGTGTGCGTGCCGACGACGTTCGACCTCGCCTCGTGGTCGGCCGGCGAGGACGACGGCGCCTGCCGGGCGACGTGGCAGGTCGGCGCCGGCACCGAGCACGTCGACCTGCGCGTCGACGACGAGGGGCGCCTGCTGTCCGTCCGGATCGACCGCTGGGGTGACCCCGACGGGACCGGGTGGCGCCGCGTGCCGTTCGGCGTGACCGTCGAGCGCGAGGCGACGTTCCACGGCGTGGCGGTGCCGGCGGTGTACCGGGCCGGGTGGTGGGCCGGCACCGACCAGCAGGACGAGGGCGAGTTCTTCCGGGCGCGCGTCACGGACGTCGCGTTCGCCTGACGCCGAGCTCCGGCCGGTCAGCTCGCGGCGACGCTCCGCAGGGCCGCGAACGCTCCGCGCACCAGCGGGACGAGCGATCCGGGTCGCTCGTCGTCGATCCACTGCTGGAAGCCGACGCGGAACGCCGTCGTCCCGAGCTCGGCGGCCAGGTCCGCGACGGCCGGCTCCACGCCGCGGCGGCCCAGCGCGTCCCGGACGGCCGCCGACATCGTGGCGAGCTTGAGCAGCTCGCGCTCCTGCAGGGCGGCGTTCTGGGCGATCACGGCGGCGCGGCGGCGCGGGAAGCCCGGTGGCCGCTCGTCGAGCGCCGCGGCTGCCTGGGCGAACGCCTCGGCCGCGGCCCCGGCCGGCGACGCGACGTCGGGCAGCTCGGCGATGGTGCGCTCGAGCACCGCGAGCAGCTCGGACGAGCCGTCGAACAGCACCTCGCGCTTGTCGGTGAAGTGCCGGAAGAAGGTGCGCTGGGTGACGCCGGCGCGCTCGGCGATGTCGTCGACGGTCGTCTGCTCGAACCCCCGCTCGGCGTAGAGGTCGAGCGCGGCCGCCACGAGGCGGTCGCGGGCGCCGGGCTCCCATCGGACCATGCCGGCCATCCTAGTGATGACAGTTGCTGACATCGAGGCGTACAGTCGCGATGTCAGCGACTGTCATCACTCGTCAGGAGAGCGCTCATGCGCGTGTTCGTCACCGGGGCCAGCGGCTGGATCGGCGTCGCCACCGTCCCCCACCTGCTCGCCGCCGGCCACCACGTCGCCGGCCTCGCCCGCTCCGACCGGTCCGCCGCCGCGTTGCGCGCGGCCGGGGTCGAGCCCGTCGCGGGCGGCCTGGCCGACCTCGACGTCCTCGACCGCGAGGCGCGCGCGTCCGACGCCGTGCTGCACCTCGGCTTCCACCACGACTTCGGCGACATGGCCGGCGCCGCCCGCCTCGAGCGCCAGGCGGTCGAGACGATGCTGGCCGCGCTGGAGGGCACCGGCCGCGGGTTCGCCCTCGCCGCGGGCGTCGCCGGCCTGACGCCCGGCCGGCTCGCCACCGAGGAGGACCGCTCCCCGCACGAGGGCCCGGACGCGCCGCGCGGCGGCAGCGAGAACCTCGCGCTGTCGTGGGCCGGCCGCGGCGTCCGCACGGTCAGCCTGCGGTTCGCGCCCACCGTGCACGGCACCGGCGACCACGGGTTCACGGCGGCTCTCGTCGGCATCGCCCGCGAGCGCGGCGTCAGCGCACACGTCGGGGACGGCTCGCACCGCTGGGCGGCGGTGCACGTGTCCGACGCGGGCCGGCTCGCGGCGCGCGCCCTGACGGCCGCACCGGCGGGCACGGCGTGGCACGCGGTCGCGGAGGAGGGCGTCGCGACCCGGCGGATCGCCGAGGCGATCGGGCAGCGGCTCGGGCTGCCGGTGGCGTCGATCAGCGAGGAGGACGCGGCCGAGCACTTCGGCTGGCTCGCACGGTTCTTCGGCCAGGACCTCGCCGCCTCGAGCACCCTCACGCGTGAGCGGCTCGGCTGGGAGCCGACCGGCCCGACGCTGCTGGCGGACCTCGCGGCGGACGCCTACGTGAGCTGAGCGCCACCGCGGGCGCGTCGCGGCGGGGCGGGGTACGACGGGACGATGCGCACCTGTCCCGACGGCCGGGCTTCGGAGGACGAGCGGGTCACCCTCGTCGTCATGACGCGCGACCGCCGGGCCAGCCTGCTCGCCAACCTGCCGCGGCTGCGCGCGGCGACGGTCGTCGTCGACAACGCGTCGCGCGACGGGACCGCGGCGGCGGTGGCGGCCGCGTTCCCCGCGGTCGAGGTGGTCCGGCTGCGCCGGAACCTGGGCGCGGCGGCCCGGACGATCGGCGCGGCGTGCGCGTCGACGCCGTACGTGGCGTTCGCGGACGACGACTCCTGGTGGGAGACGGGGGCGCTCACGGCCGCCGCGCAGGTGCTGGACGAGCACCCGGGCGTGGCCGGCGTGTGCGCGCGCATCGCGCTGGCGCCGGACGGCCGGACGGACGGCATCTGCGAGCTCCTGCGCGACTCGCCCCTCGACCGCGACGGGCTGCCCGGCCCCCGCGTGCTCGGCTTCGTCGCCTGCGCGACCGTCCTGCGGCGGTCGGACCTGCTCGCCGTCGGCGGGTTCGACCGCGTCGTCCGCTTCCCCGGCGAGGAGGACCGCGTCGCGTGGGACCTCGCCGCCGCGGGCCGCGCGCTGGTCTACCGGGACGACGTGGTCGCCTGGCACGCGCCCGGCAGCGTCGACCGCTCGGGCGACCGCCGGTCGGTCGCCGTCGCCCGCTCCGCGGTCCTCACCGCGGTGCTGCGGCTGCCGTGGCGCCGCGTGCGGGAGCGGGTCGTCGGCGTCGCGCGCGACGGCACCACCCGCCGGGCGCTGCTCGGCGTGCTGGCGCGGCTGCCCGCCGCCCTGCTCCAGCGGCGCCCGCTGCCGCCGCAGGTGCTGGTCGACCTCGACCGCCTGCGTGCGGCCTGACGGGCGTCAGCCGGCCGCGGCGCCCACCGCCTGGGCGAGGAGGGCCACGGCCTCGTCCACCCGGGCGTCGGCCAGGTTGCCGTAGCCGACGACGAGCGTGCGCGAACGGTCCGCGGGGCGCGCCTGGTACCGGCGCAGGTCGACGACCGCCACGTCCCGGGCGGCGGCCTCGCGCACGACGTCGGCCGCGTCCGGGACGTCGGCCGCGTCGGTCGCGTTCGGGCCGAGGACGAGGAGCAGGTGCAGGCCGGCGGCGAGGCCGCGCACGTCGGCGCCGGGCAGCTCGCGACCCAGGGCCGCCACGAGGGCGTCCCGGCGGCGCCGGTACCGCACGCGGGTGGCGCGCAGGTGCCGGTCGTACGCGCCGCCCTCCAGGAGGCGGGCGAACGTGAGCTGGTCGACGACCGACGGACCGGGGGGCGCGTCGCGGGCCGCCCGGGAGAGCGCCTCGCGCCAGCGCGGCGGCACCACGGCCCAGCCGGTGCCGAACCCGGGTGCGAGGGTCTTGCTCAGGGAGCCGAGCAGCAGCACGCGGCCCGGGTCCAGGCGCTGCAGCGCCGCGACCGGCCGGCGGTCGTAGCGGAACTCGGCGTCGTAGTCGTCCTCGACGACGAGCCCGTCGACGTCCCGCGCCCACGCGACGACCCGTTGGCGGCGCTCCGGGGCGAGGGCCACGCCGGTGGGGAACTGGTGGGCGGGGGTGAGGAGCGCCGCGCGGGCCCCGCTGCGGGCGGAGGCCGCCACGAGCGCGTCGACGTCGGCACCACCGTCGTCGACCGGCACCGGCACCGGCTCCAGCCCCGCGCGACGCGCGACGTCGCGCAGCACCGGCCAGCTCGGGTCCTCGACGAGCAGCCGCCGGTGACCGGCCGCGACGAGCGCCGCGGCGACCAGGGCCATGCCGTGCGTCGCCCCGTGCGTGAGCACGACCGCCTCGTCGGGCGCGTCGACCAGGCGGGCCCGGCGCAGATGGGACGCTGTCGCCGCGCGGGCGCGCGGG
>NZ_HE978588.1:1443056-1475109 GCF_000312005.1 Cellulomonas massiliensis JC225 | reverse complement strand
GGCGGCGCGGCCGGCGCCGGTTCCGCGCGCGGTGGGGACGGCAGCAGGCCCGCCGCCACGCGCGTCGCCGAGCCGGTGCGCGCCGCGAGCACGCCCTCGGCCACGAGCTGCCCGTACACCTCGGTGACGACCCACCGGGAGAGGCCCAGCGTCTCGGCCAGGCGGCGGCTCGGCGGCAGCGCGGAGCCGGCGGGCGCGCGACCCGCGCGCACGGCCTCCCGGAGGGCGCGCTCCAGCTGCTCGACGAGGCTCCCGCGGCCGTCGAGCACGAGCAGGGTCTCCCACGCGAGGCGAGGATTGGTCTGGTCGATCGCCACCGGATCGGACCGTACACCCGGTCCGCCGGGTCCGTAGCGTCGTCCGTGCGGGGACGCTCCCCGCGCCCTACCGACAGGAGGACCCATGCGCTACCGCACCATCGGCGACGGCGACCAGGCCGTCGAGGTCTCGACCCTCTGCCTCGGCACCATGCTCATGGGCACCCGGACCGACGAGGAGACGTCGCTCGCGATCCTCGACCGGTTCGTCGAGGCCGGCGGCACGTTCGTCGACACCGCGAACAACTACAACGCCTGGGGCGAGGGCCACGGCCGCGACAGCGAGGACCTGCTCGGCCGGTGGCTCGCGAGCCGCGGCGTGCGCGACCAGGTCCGGGTGGCGACAAAGCTGGGCGCGGGCAAGAAGGACCCGACCCTGCCGCTGTCGAACACGCCGCCGACGAACTTCGAGGGCCTGTCGGCCGAGGTGGTCGACCGGGAGGCGCACGAGAGCCTGCGCCACCTCGGCGTCGACCGGATCGACGTCCTGTACGGGCACGTCGACGACCTCGGCACGCCGCTCGCCGAGACGGTGGCCGCCTTCGGCAAGCTCCAGGCCGAGGGTGTCGTCGGGCTGGCCGGCATCTCGAACGTCGCGCTGTGGCGGCTCGTCGAGGCGCGCGAGGAGGCCCTGCGCCAGGGCGTCGCGCCGTACGCGCTCGTCCAGCAGAACCTCACGTACGCCTACCCGACGCCCGACCCCGGGCGGCACAACTGGGCGTCGCCCGAGCTGCTCGACTACGCGGCCTCGACGGGGGCGGACGGCCGCCCGTCGCTCACCGTCGTCGCCTACTCGCCGCTGCTGCAGGGCGCGTACGTCCGCCCCGACAAGCCGCTGTTCGCCGGCTTCGACCACCCGACGACGCACGCCCGCATCCGCACGCTGCACGAGGTCGCCGCCGAGCTCGGCGCGACCCCGCACCAGGTGGTGCTGGCCTGGCTGCTCGGCGGCGACGTGCCCGTGGTCCCGATTGTCGGGGCCAGCAGCGTCGAGCAGCTCGACGAGCTCCTCGACGCCGCCGACCTCGACCTGCCGGACGAGCTGCGGGCGCGGCTCGACGCGGTGTGAGGCGCCGTCCGGCGAGGGGTCAGAACCCGCTCGTCGGGCGCGGGGGGATGACGACCGTCGGGTCGTCGGACGTGCCGTCCTGAGTCTCGTCGCGGTACTCCTGCGACTCCTCCTCGTCCTCGGCCACCGGGTCCGGCGCCTCGTCGGGGCCCGGCACGGCCGGCTGCGAGCGGTCCGCCTCGTCCGGCGGGAGGTCGGTGAAGCTCGGCTCGTCCGGCACGGCGCCCGGGTCGGGGATGGGTGTGCTCATCGTCGCTCCTCCTGTGTGTCGGTGCTGGTGCGTGGCCGGTCGGCCGGGACGGGTGGTGCTGGTCAGCGGGTGTTGCCGCGGGGCAGCGGCGCCGTGGGGCCGCTCTTCTCGGTCTGCGGCGCGGGGTTGATCGGCGGGCCCTGCGTCTGCGGGCTGACCTGGCTGCCGCCGGCCGGCGCCTGGCCGGAGCGGCTCGGGCCGGTCGGGTCGCCGCCGGAGGGCGTCTCCCCCGCCGCGAGCTCCTCCAGGCGCGCCTGCAGCACGTGCAGGACGGGCAGGCGGTGCGCGTGCTCGCGCTCGTAGTCGACGAGCTGGTCGAGCTGGGCCGGCTCGAGCGAGCGGATGCGGTGCCCGAGGTCGCCGGTCGTGATCCCGTCGTAGTCCGGGATGGGCAGGTCCTGCCGGTCGGGTGACGATGCCATGGGCGGTCTCCTCCCGCTCGGCCCCGCCGGCGCCTCGTCGTGCGACGCCCGGGGCTGCGAGCCCACGGGACGGGCCGCGGGCGGGACCGCCTCTCTGGATCCGCCTTCAGGCTAGGCAGGGGCCCGCCGACCGGCGACCGGAGGCCCTGTCGCCGGCCGGGCCCGGATGGGACCATCGGGCATGGTCCGCCGATGGCTCCTCGTCGTGCCGCTGCTGCTGCTCGCGGCCTGCTCGTCGCCCGGCCCGAGCACGACGGGCGTCGTCGAGGTCACCGACGGCACGCCGCGGATCGTGCAGTCCAGCGACGCGTACTACGAGGGCATGGCGCTGCTCACCCCGGCGACGCGCGTCCTGGACGCCGAGGGCGACCCGGTCGACGCGTCCGTCCTCGTCGCGGGCACCGAGGTGGAGGTGTGGGTCGACGAGCGGACGGGCTGCGCCGAGTCGTCGCCGGTGCAGTGCCGGGTGGAGACCGTCCGGCTCACGTCCTGACGACGCGCCTACGGTGGGCGGGTGCCGATCCTGCCGACCGAGCGTGACCCCCGGCTCATCACCGTCCGGCGCGGCGGGTCGCTGACCGACGAGGACCACCGGCTGCTCGCCGAGTGGGCGGCGGTCTGCGTCGAGCACGTCCTGCCGCTGTTCGAGCAGGCCGCCCCCGGTGACACCCGCCCGCGCGACGCGCTCGCCACGTGCCGCGCGTGGATCCGCGGCGAAGTGCCGATGCGCGTCGCGCACCAGACCGCCTTCGTCGCCAACGCCGCCGGCAAGGGCCTGCCGGACCCCGCTCGGTTCGCCGCTCTCGCGGCGGGCCAGGCCGTCGCCGTCGCGCACGTCGCGGCGCACGACCTGGGCGCCGCGGCCTACGCCATCCGGGCGGTGCAGGCAGCCGCGGCTCCTGACGAGGCGGAGCCCGCCCGACGAGCCGAGCGCGACTGGCAGCGCGCGCAGGTGCCGCCGCACCTGCTGCCGCTCGTCCTCGACGACCAGCGCCGGCGCAGCGCGATCTGCTGGGACGTCTTCGACGACTGACGTCCGCTACTCGTTGATGGCCTCGACGCCGTCGCGCTCGAGCTGGGCCAGGTGGTCGCGCATCGCCTGCAGCACGTCCGGCGGGTGGCCCTCCCAGTCCGTCACCTCGCCGACGACCCGCACCGGCTCGCGCGTGCGGTACGAGCGCGTCGGGTTGCCGGGGAACCGCTGGTCGGTCAGGTTCGGGTCGTCCTCGAACCGGCCGGTCGGCTCGACGCGGTAGATCCGCCCGCGCCCCTCCCCGACGGCGAGCTCCGCGCCCCAGACCGCCGCGTCCAGCGTCGCGGTGACGTAGACGAAGGCCGCGCCCGCCCGCTTGCCGTAGTTGGAGCTGCGGCCCGCCACCAGCAGGTCGCCGACCGCCAGGTCCGCCTTCGTGCCGTGGAAGAACGGTCCCTGGTCGGGGCCGTCGAACGGAGTCGGCTCGCTCGTCGTCATGGTGTCCATCGGACCGCGTCGTCGGCGCTCGCGGCAAGGCCGGCGGGTGGCAGGCTGCACCACCCGCCGGCGTGATGGTGGCGCTCAGCCGTTCCAGGGCACCTCGACATCGAGCACCCACGTCACCCCGAAGCGGTCGGTGAGCATCCCGTACAGCGGCGCCCACGCCGAGGGCGCGAGCGGGGCGACGACGGTCGCGCCGTCGGCGAGGCGGTCCCAGTAGCCGTGCAGCTCGTCAGCATCTGTGCCGCGCACCGAGACGAAGACAGGGGCGATGCCCGGCTCGTACGGCTGCGCGGGCGGGACGTCGTACGCCATCACGCGGAAGCCCGCGTCGGAGACGACCTGGCCCCACGAGACGAGGTCGACCTCGTCGGGCGCCGTGGTGCCGTACGCCTGCGCGTGGGTGACGACGACGACGTCGCCGCCGAACACCGAGCGGTAGAAGCCCAGCGCCGCGCGGGCCTGGCCGCGGAAGTTGAGGTGGGTCGTGGTGGTGACGGACATGGCGTTGCTCCTCGTGATCTGTCGTCGATCGGTCGGAGCGACTCTGGCGCGGCATTAGGCCAGATTCGGTCCTAGCAGTCGTCTAGGTTCAGCAACATGACGACCTCGTCCGCCACGACGACGCGCCTGCTCGCGCTGCTCTCGCTCCTGCAGACCCCGCGCGACTGGCCGGGCTCGCTGCTCGCCGACCGGCTCGGCGTCAGCCACCGGACCGTGCGGCGGGACGTCGAGCGGCTGCGCGAGATGGGCTACGCGATCCACGCCGACCGCGGCTCGGCCGGCGGCTACCGCCTGGAGGCCGGCGCGCAGCTCCCGCCGCTGCTGCTCGACGAGGACCAGGTCACCGCCGTCGCCGTCGCGCTGCAGGCCGTCCCGCTGCTCGGCACCGGGGCCGACGAAGCCGCTGCCCGCGCGCTCGAGACCATCCGCCGGGTCATGCCGCCGCGCCTGCGCCGCCGGGCGGACGCGGTGCGGTTCGAGGCGGCACCGCCGCGGTCCGCTGCGGTCTCCACGGACGTGCTGCTGGCGCTCTCGGCCGCGGTGCGCGCGCGGGAGGTCCTGCGGATCGACTACGGCGACGGGCCCGCTGCCGACGCCGCGCCCGTGCCGCCGCGGCCGGTCGAGCCGCACCATCTCGTCGCCGCGCGCGGGCGCTGGTACCTCGTCGCGTGGGACCTGACGCGGGACGACTGGCGCGTCTTCCGCGTCGACCGGTTGACGCCCCGCACACCGACCGGCCCCCGCTTCACGCCGCGCGCGCTGCCCGGCGGGGACGTCGGCCGGTTCCTCGCCGCCCGCTTCAAGGGCTCGACGAGCGACGACGCCTGGCCGTGCCGCGGGAGCGTCGTCCTCGACCTCCCGGCGCACGAGGTCGCGCCGTTCGCCGGCGACGGCGTCGTCGAGGACCTCGGCGACGGCCGGTGCCGGCTCGAGGCTGGGTCGTGGTCGTGGGTGGCGCTGGCGACACTCGTCGTCCGCTTCGACGCGGCGATCTCCGACGCGCGACCGCCCGAGCTCGTCGACGCCTTCGCACGCGTCTCCGAACGGCTGACGACAGCAGCAGACGCGTCACGGCGCTAGGGCGTGGCTGAGACGAGCTTGGCGCGAGCCGTCAGCGGACGGATGGGCAGGCTTCGAGCGCATCCGCCACGCGGCCGCCCAATCCCATCGCGTCGTTGAGCGCGAGCAACTCCGCACGTTCGTCGTCGGGCAGTCCGATCTCGTCTTCCGAGAGGACGTCGGCGAGCTGCTCCAGGGCCAGGACCCACTCGCCGGCGTCGACGTACTCGTGAACGAAAGTGACCTGATCGGCTGGGAGACGATCCTCCAGCCGGATCAGCGCGCCGAGGAGTCGACCGCGCAGGTCCACGGCATCCATGAACGGCATGCTCCCATGTCGGCCGAGCCGCCCCGGACGCACTGCTCCTAGCGCGAGGCGAGTTCGCCGCGAGCGCGGCTCGGCCTAGACCACGCCCTCCCGCGCCAGCGCGTCCGTCAGCAGCCCGACGAGCGCCTCCAGCTGTACGTCGGTCGACGACGTGTCCTCCGCCACGACACCGTCGAGCGCCCGGGCGGCGAGGCCCGACTTGGCGTCGATGAGCTCGGCGATCTTCGAGTCGATCGTCTGCGCGGCGATGATGCGCCAGGCGGTGACCGGCTCGGACTGGCCGATGCGGTGGATGCGGTCGATGGCCTGGGTCTGCTCCGCGGCCGTCCAGGAGAGCTCGGCGAGAACCAGGTTGGACGCCACCTGCAGGTTCAGCCCCACGCCGGCCGCCATGAGCGAGCAGACGACGATCGACACGTCGGGGTCCTCGGTGAACGCCTTGACGTTCTTGTCGCGCACTCGGGTCGTCTGGTCGCCCCGGATCGAGGCGTACGTGATGCCGCGGTCGGCGAACGTCTGCTCGGCCTGGTCCATCACGTCGACGTGCCGCGCGAAGAACACGACCTTCCCGACGTTGCGCGCCAGCTGGGCCGCGTAGTCGGCGGCGAGGCCGGCCTTGGCCTGGCCGATGCGCCGGACCATCGTGAAGACGTTCTCGCCGCCGGACTTCTCGCTCGAGTCCTTGAGCTCGGCGGCGGCCACGCGGCGCGCGAGCTCGACGTCGACGCGGTTCGTCGCGAGGTCGTCGCCCCGCGCCTGCAGGGCGGCGCGGTAGCGCTCGACGAGCCGCCGGGCGAGCACCTCCTCGGCCGCGCGGATCGAGCGGGCGACCGCGCCGTCGAGCTCGACGGGCAGGTCCGCGACGCGGCGGGCGGGGATGTCCGCGACGACGTCGGCCTTGCGACGCCGCACGATGCCCTGGTCGATGACGGCGGACCGCGCGGCGGCGTAGAAGCCGGGCTCGGCGGGGGTCAGGCCGCTGTCCTCCAGCGCCGTCATGAGCTTGCCGAGCGGCTGCTTGTCGTCGATCCAGCCGAGGAACTGCCAGATCGCGCGGAAGTCCTCGATGTCGTTGATGAGCGGCGTCCCGGTGAGCGCCATCATCAGCGGCCGGGCCGTGCGGGTGCGGATCTTCTCGGACAGCGCGAGCACGTGCTGCGAGCGCTGCGAGCTCTTGTTCTTGATGAAGTGCGCCTCGTCGACGACCATCCCGCGGAACCCGAGGTCGCCGAGCCAGCCGACGTGCCGATCGAGGATGTCGTAGTTGACGATGACGACGTCCGCGAACGCGTCGACCTCCTCACCGTCGCCGTGCACGACCGTCGCCTGCCGCAGCGGCGTCCACATGCTCACCTCGTGGGCCCAGTTCGTCTTGACGACGTTCGGGACGACGACGAGCAGCGGGTACGCGTCGGCGGCCTGCGCGGCGAGCAGCGCCTGCGCGGTCTTACCGAGGCCGGGCTCGTCGGCGAGCAGGAACGTGCGGTGCCCGCGGGCGGCGGCCGTGACGACCTTCGCCTGGTGCGGCATCAGCTCGCGGCCCGCCGGGAGGGGCACCGGCCGCGGGTCGGGCAGCTCCATGCACGCGGGCTGGCCGGTGGCGGCGCGCTCGAACGACTGGAACAGCGGCTCGAGCAGCTCCCAGCCGGCCAGACGACGCGGCTTGGCGGCCGCGCGCTCCGCCGCCGCCTCGAAGTCGGGCGCCAGGAACGGGTTGGCCAGCTGCCGCTGGATCACCGACCGCGGGATCACGCGGTTCTCGGCGCCGGACGTGGGCTCCGGCCTCGGCTCGGGCTCCGGCTCCTCGGGCGGCTCCAGCCCGCCGGCGCGCATGACGGTCGCCTTGTAGGCGCGAGCGGCCTCCGAGACGCGTGCGTCCTCGCCGAGCAGCTGCAGCAGCGACGTGTCCCGCACCGCGATCTTGGCGAGCACCGTCGCGATGCCGTCCAGTCGCTTGAGCTCCTGCGACCGCTTGGCCGCGCTGAGCGACTCGTCGGCGATCACGCGGGCCTTCTCCTCGCGCACGAGGAGCGCCACCACCTGGAACTGCGTGCGCAGGGCCGGGCGGGTCGGGGGGCGGCGCACGACGTTGTCGATGTCGCGCGCGATCCCGGCGAGCACCGGGATGATCCCCTCCTCCGAAGGGCGCGACGGGCGACGCCGCTGGGTACCGGCGTCCGAGCGCGAGCGTCCGGACGCCCGCTGCCCACCTCGTGCCACATCTCCTCCTCACCTGCCCGCACCGCAAGCGGCGGCGCAGCGCTGTGCCCGTGCGACGGGCGGCGAGCGGGCCTCGGACACCATGCGGCCGGGACACGACGCGGGGATCACGCGCCCTGCCACCTCTGCCGGGGCCTGCTCCGCCAGCGGTCCGCCCGGACCTCGACGGTCGGGCGCTGCACGTCACCGCGAGCACACCGTGCGGGACGAACGTGGCCTGAACGGCCACGGACCCGTGCAGCGTACCGCCGAACGGCGCCGCCCCTGGGTTTTGCGCCACCGTGGCGCAGTCAGCCGATCGGGCCGCGCAGCTCGTCTGAGCCGGCGATGCCGTCGCGGTGGTCGATGCCGCGCAGCAGTCGAACACCGTGTGCCTCTCGGGGAGGCGACCGACGGGGCATGCTCGCCGACGCCATGCCGCCGAGCTGCCGGCCGGTCGCGCTGTTCCTCGGACGCGCGGGTTGTCGGTTCTCGGAGATGTGCGCCTGCGGATGGACGACGTCGTCCGGACACCGCACGCACTCGGTGTGCGGATCCACCGCGCGGCTCCGCAGTAGAAGCCTTGACACGCAGCAACACGGCGGCGCGCGACGGAAGACATGCCGGCGCGCGAGAGGCCCATCGCGCCTGCAGCACGAGGGCCTCTCTCGGACCCGGCCCGGCTCGAACGGGCAACCACCCTCACCAGCTGCAGGCCGGGCGCGCCCTTACCGGGTAGACGCGCCTTGGGCGGGTTCGGCCCCGAAGGTACAGCCAGCAGTCGACGTGGTCCGAGCGATGAGGAGAGACGCCCTAGCGGGTTCGGGCGCCAACTCGGTGGGGCGGTCTGGCATGCGCCCCGACAAGCTCGCCGGCAACCGCCGCGCTCACGAGCACCCCTCGAGCCTCCGGACGTGGCTGTGCACCATCGATCACGCCCCTCAGTCGAGTGGTCGCGGACGGCCCGAGACCTCGACGTAGGTGATCGAGCCGTCCACCACGTCGAGAACCAGCATCCCCGGCCATGGCGGGGACAGTGAGATGTTCCGGTGCCCCGGCCCCCACGTTCCGTCCGGTGGCGGCGCTGTGTAGAAGCTTCGGCAGAAGTCGTCGCCGCAACCGCACACCTGAACGACCACCATGTCGTCCACGTCGTCCGCGAGAGCCCGCTCGTCCGCATCGAGGAGCGCGGCGCGTAGCTCGGAGGCGAAGATCGGCCACCGGTCCACGAGCCTGTCCACGCGGCGAGTCTCCCAGTTCATGGCTCTTCTTCTCCGTTACCCGCCGCGGCCACATCGTGGTCACGCCCGAGGGTCGGATGATCGCGACGTTCTCGGGGACGGCGAGCGACTGGCGGTCGATCCGCAACGGGCTGGCCCCGCTCAAGAGAGCGGGGTTTCGGTGGCCGCCCCCGCGGTGACCGGGCCGGGACGGGAGGCAGGGAAAGTGCCTCCCCGCCCCGGCGGGCCCGTCCATCTTCCCGCCTCACGACAGGAGAGCACCACCATGGCCACCGACTACAACGTCACGCTCGAGCTCGACACCCGCGACGGCGTCGACGAGCAGCTGCTCGACGCCCTGCCGGGGTACGCGCCCGCGACCGGCCGTAGCCCGTTCGGGAACGTCGAGCTCATCCTCACCGTCCCGGCACGCGACCTCGCGACGGCCGTGCAGACCGCGACCGCGGTCCTGGCGGCCTCGCCGGCCGCGGTCGACGTGCTCGCGGTCGCGGCGACCACGACCGCCGAGTTCGACCGGCGCGTTGGCACCGCGCCGATGCCTGCGCTCGTGTCGGTCACCGAGGCGGCCGCGATCGCCGGTGTCTCGCGGCAGGCGATCCTGCAGCGCCTCGAGAGCGGCTCGCTCGCCGGCGAGAAGATCGGCACGACCTGGGTCGTTCAGCGCGACGCCGTCCGCGCCCCCAGAGCAACCCCGCGGACTACGGCACGCTGAACCACGTCTCGTCTCTGTCGTCGTTCCACCGGTGATCCGGGCCGTCGATCCTGACGGGGAGTTGGCCGCCGTCGAGCCGCTGCCACCACTGGCCCTGCAGGTCTCGGAACCGGATGGCCGCGCCGAGCCCGCCGTCGTTGTTGTGGCCCGTGTGCATGGCCCTGACCGTGTCATTGGGAGCCAGGACGTCCACGCGGTTGGTGATGTTGACATGGCGCACGTTGCCGTGGCGGGCGGCGATGGCGAGCTCGAAGATCGGCATGGTGTGCCCGTTGCGGACGTGGATCGTCGCGGTGACCGGATCCCACGCCTCTGAGCCGCTAGGGCGGATCTCGATCCACACCGCGACCATGACAGCGGCCGCGAGCTGCTCCCTGGACGCCGCCTCTGCGGCTGCCGCCACGTTCGCCCGGTGTTCATCGTCGCGCTGCTCCTCCGCCTTGCGGCGCTGCTCCTCGGCCTCGCGGCGCCGGAGCGTCTCGATCCTCGCGAGGATCAGGGATAGCGCGATCGCCGCGACCGCCACGAAGGAGCTCAAGGCGCCGAAGGTGAACTCCCAGGTCCCCGGCGTCGGCGGTGGCGTCATGGTCGGGAACGTACTCGCGGCCCGGAGACGACGGAAGCGGCCCCACCCACGCCTCGTCTCAAGGCAGGGGTGGGGGCGCGTCTGCGTCCGTGGAGGTGTGGGGAGTCGAACCCCAGTCCGCCGGCGGTCCCTCGTGGGGCCTTACGCCGACGTCGATCCCATCCACCCCCGACAACAGGAACGCTACGCGCGGGGTGCGACTCGGTCCCGGATCACCCGCCAGATCACCTCGTCGACGAGCCGCGACGCTGGGTGCGCGATGGCCGCCGTGAGCTCGTCGCGCGCAGGCCACTGACCCTCGCCCCACCACGCTGCCCGCGCGGCCACCATCACGACGAGCAGGTCGCCGGGGAGGCCCGCGGCCCGGGCTTCGTCCATGGCGCGCGCAGCGGCCAGGACCTGCTCGGGGCTGCGGCGCGGCTCCATCGCTGGGGGCTCCGTGGGGGCTCAGGGAGACTGCGGAGGACTGCAAGTGCAGGTCAAGACCGTGACCCGGAGGCTGCCAACCGGAGGCGATGCGCCGGACCTCGCGCCAGCCCGCGCCTCCCTGACCTGCGGGAGCGTGCAGTGCGCCTGGGCAGATTCGAACTGCCGACACCCGCTTTAGGAGAGCGGTGCTCTATCCCCTGAGCTACAGGCGCTCGCGTCTTGGCAGAAATCCGGGCACAAACCCAAGCGCCGGTCGGTGGCGCTGTCGGTGGTCTCTGTCGGGACGCTGGTGTGGGCTTCGTGCTTCGGATCGAGCGGCGTGAGGCCCGTGTGGATGCTACAGCAGGGACGCCAGCTGCCCCCGGGGGTGCTGCGGGGGCAGCCGGCGTCGTCGTGTTGCGGGGTGGTGCGGGAGGAGTCTTCTCAGGCGGCGCGTTCGGTGGCCTGCGCTCGTCGCTTGTCGTTGTAGACGGCTTCGGCGAGGAGGTTGCGGGCGAACCCGTGCGCGAGGACGAGCAGGTACTGGTCGGTGGGGTCGTCGACGACGAGCCGGCCGCGGTAGTGCGTGGAGTCGAGGTTGTTGTTGTGACTCTCGACGTCGTTCCGCCAGCCGTAGGTGTTGTCGTACTCGGGGGTGCCGGGGGGGAACTGGCGCAGCCGCTCTGACGTGCTCAGGCCCCGTTCGTCGGCCTCATCGGTCGTGTCGAGGCGCGTTCGGTGGGTGCATTCGCACGGCAGGGTCACGGTGAGGTAGCAGCGGTAGTCGTTCCGCTTGGGGTTCTTGACGAAGGTGACGTGGCGGCCGGGAAGGCGCTCGAGGTGCAGGGTGCCGTCATCGAGGTGCTCACCGACGCACAGCCAGCCGGCTTCGCTGTACAGCTGGTGGCTACGGCCAGGGCAGCCGCACTCGATGAGTTCCAGCGGGCGTGCTTCCATCGAGTTCGTCTCGCCAGGGTTGGACAAGACTGAGAGTCCGGAGCGCATGAGCGGCGACAGGTGCGCCCCGCGAAACGCACCGTCGTAGCGGACGCCGTGGAACTGCGCGCACATCTCGCGCAAGCCAAGGAGCATGTCCACCGACACCGCCGCTTCGCCGCCTTCCCCCGGCGCAACGGGGCGCGCGTCGAGCACCAGGCGCAGGTTCGTGTCATCGTCCTCGACGTCAGGGCGAGACACCGCGATGACGAACTTCACTCCCTGCACCCACTCCCCCGTTCCTTCCTTGTACAGGTGGCCGTTCGGGACGGACATCCGGTGCCCGTTGCGCTTGCGCGGCTGCGCACCGTCGGCAGTGAGTCGCTTGATGGTCTCCGGCTTCATTCGGAGCTTCGGGACCGTTCCGTCTGCGACGACGACGTTCCCGCGGTTCGGCGTGGCAGCGGTCTGTGCAGTGCCGCTGAACCGGCCCTGGCGTCGCGCCTCGTCAAGCGCCATCTCGCTTACACGCGTCGCGATGCTAGCTACGAGCGGCCGCATCCGGTGGAGCTGCTGCACGAGCGTCTTGCGGGCGGGAGGGTAAGCGTTCAGCTCGATGCCGTACTCCTCCCTCCAGGTCTGCCGCAGCCAAGCCCAGTTGGCCTCGTCGCGGAACCAATGCGCCACCTTCCGCATCGAAGGGAAGGCACCCTTGGCACACCAGGCCAACGCGGTCAGCGCCTCAGGGTTCTCGCGAGGACGGCCCGGGCTGCCCGCCTCCTTGACCGGCAGCAGGGCAGCGATTTCCAGGACCCGCGGATTGTGCACAAATAGGCGCATCAGGCGTCCCACCGGGCGCACTCTTCGATGCCGGAGATTTGGCCGGCAGAAAGCCCGCGTGAAACCGTCATCGCACCTGTCCCGTCGAACTAGCGCCGTCGCGCGCGTGGACCGATTCGCGGCAGCCTCCCGTCGAGGGTCGAGCTGTAACGGTCGTCCTAACGGGTGACATAATTGGCCTAGACGTCCCGTTCGCCGGACAGGACGCGGTTCGCCTCCCTAGGGTCGGCCTGCACTGGCACTGGCCACAGGAGAGCCACAGATCACGGGAGGCGCGAATGTCGAAAGTACCCGCAGGACGCTGGACAAGGCCGTTATGGGTCGCAGGGGTAACCGTCGCGGCCCTTGCCCTGGCTCCCGTCGCGTCGGCCTCTCCGTCCGGCGGCACGACCGAGAAGGCGATCGACGTTCGTTCGCTGGTCGGCTTGAGCGACTCCCGCGACATCGCTGGGCCCGCAATCGCGGCAGGTGACGTATCCACCCCAGCTGGCAAGCCGAGCGCCGGCCAGCCGGTGTTCCTTTTCGCGTGGCCGGACGAGGACGTGCTGGGAGCGGCGCAGGTCGGCGACCAGTTTCCACTCGTGCCCGTGGCCGCCACGGTGACGGACGACTCAGGCGCCTTTCAGCTGCGGCTCGACGACCCGAGCGTCCTCGACCGCTTCATGACTGGCGACGACGCGGCTGACTTGTCGGTGATGGTTCCGGACGCGGGCCCGAGCGCGATCCACGAGTTCAGCCTCGAGCGTGCGCAGCTCCAGAGCGCTCAGAACGCCGCTCGTGTCGAGGCGGCGAGCCGCACGCGTGACAAGGCGGCGGGCGTTGAGCGCCGCATCGCGCTCGGCCTGAGCAAGGCAGCGGCCGCTGGCGCGACGGTCGACTGGAGCGGCTATCACGAGAAGGCGCTCGTCTGTAACTCCCAGGTCAAGCAGAACCTCGGACCGCGATGGGTTGCGGTGGGTGAGACGTACAACGCGTCCGGCGTGCACTCCGACTTCCACCTCCTGGCCGGGGGCACATCCACGCTTGGCGTGGGTGTCTCGGGCAGCGGCGCGTACGGCTCGTACAAGAGCACGAGCACCGTGAAGAAGTCAGCGGAGTCGGAAGTCAACTTTCCGGCCACCAGTGATGGTCAGAACCGGCAATGGGCGACGCAGTACGAGTACAAGAAGTTCCTGGTGGTCTGCGTTGATCCCAACAGTCAGGCTTACGAGGTGCGGCCGACCGCCTTCGTCACTGGCGTCGACTACAGCTCGCCGACGCCGCCGAGTGCGACGTACTGCGCCTCCTACGTGGCGGGATCGGGCCTGACGAAGAGTTCGTCCACCGCCGTTGAGTGGTCGAACGGCGCCCACTTGGGTCCCGCGATCGGGATCGATCTGTCGGCACAGAGCGGCTTTACCAGCACGGTGAAGGTGACGTATGCCTTCATGGAAAAGCGGCGACTCTGCGGAACGAAGGGATATCCGGGCGACTCACCTGTTCGACTGGTGTCGAAGGTCTAGCACGGCAGCTGGGCCGCTCGGGTTCGAGCGGCCCAGCTCCCTCTTTTCAGCCTGATAGGAACCCCAATGCGTCTGAGCGTACGATTCGTTGCTGCACTCTTCATGAGCGCTGTCCTGACCGGATGTTCCACGGCCCCGGGTGCTGGCGATCTCATCAAGGAAGACCCGGGTGAGGGCTGCTTCCCGCAGACAGCCGGAAAGCCGGTCCAAATCAACATGACGGTTATCCGGAACACTCACGACGTTGCGGCAAATATCGAATCCGTGCGGCTGGAAGATAGTCAGGGGATTCGCCTGGAAGATGCGCTTCTGCTACCCCTTGAGCAATGGTCTGAGGTCGTCGTAGGCGACGTGTTTGATGCCGACGACCCGGCATGGGTCGGGGCCGAACGCGCCGAAGGAGCTAGCGTAGGCGCCGGACAGAACCTCGGCCTCGTGTTGGTGGTGAGTGCCGACGCCACAGGTGGAACATCGAAGCCGGTTGAGGTCGAATACACGCTCGACGGACGTCGCTACGAGGCGCGGTCGAGTAACGACCTGAAGATTGTGCCCGTGGGCTCGGTGTGCGGCGGCTAGTCTTCTCGCGCGGCGTCGTGGCCGTAGCCGCGCTCGGCCTCGTCCTTGCGTCGTCCGGAAGTTCAGTTGGATCGTCGGCTCGCTTCGCTGGACTTGTCGGACTCATCAACCACTCGACGCCAAGTTCAGCGGCTCAGGCGAGTCTGCGCTGCGGAGGCGTGATGGCTTCTGCTGATGTCGTTCTGACCGCAGCCCATTGCGTGAGTGGTATGGGCCCGGGCTCGGTCGATGTCGTTCTCCTCGCTGACGGATCTTGCGGGGCAAACCTCCGCAGAACCGGAGTGAATCGGATAGTCGACGAGCGGCAGCGAGATGGCGTAGACCTGGCGCTGCTGATCTTGGACGCTGAGCTCCCGGGGCCCATGCCCCAGTTCAGCGTCTCGGACGAACCCGCGGCACTCTTAAATGCGCCCCTCGTGTCGCGGGTCGCCCGCAGCGCAACCACGGACTGCAGCGTCCCGAAGACCCGACTGGCCCTTGTGGACGACGAACAGTGCGATGGTTTCCCGCGCGCGCCGGGCGTGAGTTATCTATGCGCTGTCGGGCGCGACGACGCCAGCACCTCGTGCTTCGGGGACAGTGGTTCCCCGGTCTACGAACCATCCGGTGCCGTGCGTGGGATTACCCTCGGCGGCGAAGGGTGCGGCACAGGAGACGCGACTCAGTATCTGGAAGCCACTGCCCTGACGGAGTACCTGTCGTCAGCGGGTCTCGACTGTGGCGGGATGCGTTCTGGCGACCGCAGACGCACGGCCGCCTGCCCACGCCCTAGTCCGCGGCCGTGATAAGACGCCCGAAGGATGCATCGCCACCATTGAGGGCTGGGCTTCCGCCTACCATTGGCACAACCACGTCAGGAACCGGTGAACGCTTTGAATCCCTTCAAGTGGGCGCCGGGCGAGACGATCGCAGGACCTCGACCCTCAATCCTTCTTGGCCTAGGAGCTGCCGCGCTAGGCGTGCTGGCTGTGGCGACCCTTGTGCCCGTCAGCGAATCACAAGGAAGCCGGGCGGATTACTCGGCCTTCTTCTTTGGCGGGTTGGCCGCTGGCGCGGCAATGAGTGCCTTAGGTGCGGCCGCTAAAGCCCGAATCGCTGGCAGGCGAGGCGCGCATACCGAACTCATCAACTTCTTCACGCGATCCATCGTTCCTCTCGCGTTCGTGCAGGGGTCGATGCGACAAACGGCGTGTCCGTCACGGTCAGGGGCCGGCAGATCGAATCGTTTGCCTACGGCTCGTCGCTCCTGCAGGAGTTCATTCCCAGTGCCCGGTACCACGCAGCAGGGAAAGTGCTCGAGAGTTTCGTAGGAAAAGGAGCTTTGCGTGACACGCGGCCAGGACTGTTTGTCTGACCGGCATGCGGCCCTACTGGAAGTAGGCACCGCCCTGCCTCATCGCGGCGCTCCAGCTATATGTTTTTCTACTCTGGCTTGCGGTGCCCTGGCTGTACCAGCTCGTCGTGTGAACGCTCGTTGCTAGAGGTCGAGACATCTCCCGCCAAGGTTCTCCGACGAAGCTGCTTAGCCGCGCCTGGCTCGCAAACCATGGAGGCAAGCAACTGAGCGGCAAGCTCCGCGCGCCGAAATCGGGGCACGACGGCGCTGGGCTGGACTACGTTTACGCGCGCCATGGCGCCCCGGTGCGTGTCCGCTCGGCCGAGCAGGTGACGGTGGCCCAGGGTCCTGTGGCTGGCCCTCCGCGAACGCCTAGGGTGCCGTCATCGGGTGATCAACCTGTGGCACACGTTGCCACCGCACGGGATCGGAGCGACGATTTCCGCGAGCCGCTGCGACATGCGCCGCGCGTTCCTCTGCATGTACGTTCCACCGTTCGCTGTGATCGTGGCGGTCGCAGCCGGGCTGCGGTGGCAGAGCTGGCTGTTCGGGTTGTGCGGCCCTGCCGTCATGCTCGCCGTGAAGCTCTCGTCCCGTTCGCTTGACGAGTGGGAACGACGTGGCGGAACAGGGAGCAACGTCGCGTTGCACGCCAAGGGGTACACGTATTTCGTCGCGCAAGACTTGGGTGTGAATCCGCGAACGGCCCGGGCGGTTCTGGTGGCGATGTGGGTTCCCGTCCTGCTCGGGTTCGCCGCGTTGGTCTGCTACGGCGCGGTCGATCTGATCGGTGCGGTTCTTTCTGGGCAGGAGCTCTAGGGCAGAGCTCGATGCGAGGTCCGGCCGGACCTGAGTGATGGCGGGGTAACAACATGGTCCAGGCGGTGCGCGGGAGCGTGCTCGTTCTCGGCGTGGCCGCTCTCCTCGCGACCTCCGCCTGCCTTCCCACCCAACCCGAGGGTCGCAGCGTCGGGGTTCGGCTGGACGACGGCGTCATCACCATGCTGGTCCCGTTGTGTGCCGGTGAGGTGGTCGAGGCGGTGGAGGTTCGGGCGGTCACGCCCGAGGATCGGCCTGCTGCGGACTGGCGAGCATCCGGCGACCTCGCCGGCGGCAACGTGCTGACGCTGTCGAGCGAGGGCTGGCGAGAGACGCGGGGAAGCTACGAGCATCTCGGGGCGATTTCGATCGATGTGGCCACTGATCGGGGGTACCTGGGAACAGTCATCGACGACTTGGACGAGTTCCGCGGCCTGCCTGATGACACGTATGTCGTCGACGGGCAACGACAACGAAGCGACGAGGTCGAGGCCGGGGGTCAACAGTGCCGACGCTAGCGTCGAACCCGCGCCCACGTCGGTGTCGCCCGCGAGGCAGCCGGTGCGGCCGGCGGCGCAGGTCGACCGGTGTCGGCGGGGGGTTCGGCTGCACGGGGAGCTGAAGGTGGTCGTGATGCGAGACTGGCGAGACTCTGCGACTGCACGCGTCGGGTTCGTCGTGATGGCCGTCCTGTGCCCAGCGGGCATCGCCATCGCGACCGACTCCGGGTTGAGCCGCTGGCATCGCGCAGCCGCCCTCGTGCTGGCTGCGACCTCCCTCGTGGCGCTGGTGACGTGGGTGGTGAGGGGCGCAGGCGGCCGCCACCGGGACTAGGTGGGCGGCGTGTCCCGTCCGACGTCCAGCTGCACCTGCGCCGATCGCCGCCGCAGCCTGGTGAGGCACGAGTACCTCATGCCCCTATGCGCCGCTCGAAAAGCGCCGCAGGATGCCCGGTCCGCGTACCGCCCTCTGGCGCTGGTGCCGGACATTGCGCCGCCACCTCGACGTGCCGCTCGCAACCGTGCAGGCTAGCGACGTGCTGGTGTTCTTCTATGGGTCAGCTGCCCTGCTGGCCGTGCACATCGCTTGGAAGGTCGCTCACCGGAAGGAGGGCGAGGGCTTCGCGGACGCGGTCCAGCGCCAGACCGTGTTCTCGGGGATCCTCTATGTGGTTCTCGCGCTGTCCTACGTCGGGGCTCTCCGGACAGGTGCCTTCTGAGTAGCGTCAACACCGTCATCGAACCTACGAGCCCGCCAGACGCGGATAGGTCACCGAGGACTCCCGCTCGCCTTTCCAGGCGTGCGAATGTCCGTCGTTAAGAGGGAAGCGCGGCGCGCGCTGCCTTCACGTGCGCGCGACCCCCATTGCAACGCGAACAGCACCAGCACCGGGTCTGAAGCGGGCGGCGCGCCCCTCCCAGCGTTCCCGTGCTCGCTCGCCAGCGGCGCCTCGTACCGCCGCCCGACCCGGCGCAGCAACGAGCAACGGCGCTCCTCGGCGTTATGAGATCACCGATTCGCGTTATGGGCCTCTTGTCGGCGATGCCCTGATCAGGCCCCTTGCCATTTGTGCCAGGTCCCCAGGCGCTCGGGACCGCCATGTGCGACTGCACCGCCGATCCCGTGCGTCACCGGTCCGGCTGCGAGCGCGGCTCGGTGCAGGCCCAGGGTACCGGCGTCCGGCGCTGACCTGCGTGCGCCTGCAGACTGGCATCGCCTCCGAGCTGCGACGGCAACCCCGACGGAGGGAGCGCTCGCCGAGTCGTTCGTGCGGGTGGGCCTCGCCCCCTCACCTTCATCCTGTCCACGGGTATCAGGACGAGGCCACGATGGACATATCGGGCATCACGCCATCACGCTCCAGCGAGGGGGCAGCGATGTGGCACGACCCGCGCGTCTGGGTGGGGATCACCGCCGCCCACGGGGAGGTCTGGTCCTCGTCGGACGCCGACCTGGCCGACGCCGACCTCCCGAGCCTGCTCGCGGAGCGCCCCGGCCCTGCCGCGCGGTTCGGGGGTGGCCCGGCCGTCGACGCCGTCCTGGGCAGCCTCCAACGCCTGCGGGAGACGACGCAGTCGTTCGAGCAGCAGTGGCTCCCGGTGTTCGTGCGGGCGGACGACGACGAGGGCCGGCGACTCGTCGAGCATCTGCTCGTCTCCGTCCCGCCCGGCGACATCGAGGTCGTCCAGCTCACGCCGCTGGCCGCCCGACGAGGCGAGTTCACGCTGCCGCTGCGGGTCGCGGCCGTCGGCGGGCACGCCGGGTCGCTCGTCGACGACCTCACCGCCCGGCAGAACCCGTGGCTCGGCCAGGACCACCGCACCCCGCCGAGCAGGCGCAGCGCCGGCGTTCCCGACGAGGCGGACCCGCCTGACCTCCTCGTCGTCGACCCGTACTCCTGGCAGGAGGTGGACCCGGCCGTGGCTGCGCGCACCGGCCTGGTCGTGCTCGGCCGGTTCGACGACGACGAGGGCTCCGACGCCCCCGTCGACACGCGCGGCGCGCCCGCCGTCGTCGAGGTCCGCGGCGACTACGGCAGCGTCGTCGAGCTCGTCGACGCGCTGCTGTGGGCGCTCAGCCACGACCGCCCGCTGCACGACGCGGTCCACGACGCCCGCAATCTCGTGGCGTACCGCGGGCTGGCGCCGACCGCCGGCATCCGGCTGGCCGCCAACCCCGAGTCGGTGCACGCGCTGCGGCTGACCTCGGCGTGGAGCGAGCTGGAGCGGCGGTACCGGGAGGTGTCGAGCGCGTTCGGTGCGCTGGCGCGGACGCAGCCCTTCAGCGAGCCCTTCACCGAGGCCTACGGCGGCCTCTACGTCGGCCGCCACATCTCCGACCCGTGGTGGGAGCGCGCCATGGTGGCCTCCGCGCCCGTCGCGGAGTCGGACGTCTCCTGGATCACCTTCGAGCGTGAGAGCCGCGGCCTGTTCCCGCTCGAGGACCTGCGCAGGCGCCTCGAGCGCGCCGAGGAGTTCATCCACGACGCTTCGCGGGACCCCACGTACCAGGACCTCCTCGACGAGGTGGACGTCGAGGCCGCCCCAGTGCGGCTGCTCGAGGTCGGCGTCCGCGAGGTCGGGGGTGCCGGCGGCGCGCCCGCCTCCCCCGCCTACCTCGCGCCGACGGCGGTGCTGCGCCCGCACACCCCGTACGACGTCGACGTGCAGATCGGCCCCGCGTGGGAGCAGAGCATCGTCACGGGCGAGCGGCCGCCGATCGACCCCCTGCTGCCCGACGACCGCGAGGGGCACGAGCTGCAGGTGCACGTGCTGAGCGACGCGGTGGACGTGCCGGAGCCGACGACGACGCTCTGGCTCCCGCCGACGGGCGCCAGCCGCATCGCGACCCTCCGCATCGTCACGCGCTCGCTGGGGCCGACGTGGTTCCGGGTGCTCGTCCACCACCGCAACAACCTCGTGCAGACGGTCCTGGTCACGGCAGAGGTGTCGAGGGAGCTCCCGCGCGTGCCGCAGTACGGCGAGCCCGCGGTCGACCCCAGCGCCCCGGCCCGCCTCGTCGCGACCGTCGACCATGTCAACACCCACCGCTGGACGAACCTCGACGACCTGCCGGAGCGCGACGTCAGCCTCGCGCTCAACGACGCGGGCGGCGCGCACCGGCTGTACGTGACGTCGGAGGGCCTCGCGGAGACGGTCGAGCTCACGGACACGGCGCTCGCCGAGGGTGCGAATGCGGTGCGTGAGGCGTTGGCGGCGATCATCGACGCGCCCGCCGAAGCGGCCGCCCTGCTGCCGCGGCTCGCCCGCGCGGGCCACACGCTCTACTTCGCGCTGCTCCAGCGCCTCGACCCGGCCGCGCAGCGGAAGCTCGACACGCTGCTCGACGGCCAGGAGCGCACGATCCAGGTCGTCCGGGTCGACGTGCAGCAGGCGCTGCCGTGGAGCGCGGTCTACGACTGGCCGCTCTCGGAGGAGATCGCCGGCGTGGACGACCCGCCGGGGTGCCTCGGCACCGTCGACGGGCACCCGTGCGCGCACGACGGCTCGACCGAGGAGGTGTGCCTGCGCGGCTTCTGGTCCATCCGCCACCTGGTGGAGGAGATCCTCGGTGACACGGAGACCCGCGACCGGGTCCTGCAGGTGCCGGTGTCGACGACGGGGACTCTCGTCGCTGCGGGCGTCACCGACCCCGCGCTGGCTACCCTGACCCGGCGCATCGAGGCGCTGTTCACGGCGGGACCCCACGACCGGCCGGACGCGACAACTCGCCTCATGGACCGGCTGTTCGCGGCCAACCACGCCGGGCTCGTCGTGCTCCTGGGGCCCAGCTACGGCCGTGACGTCGTGATCCAGGGTCAGCCCCGCTCGCAGCGCATCGAGCTGACGGTCGCGGAGAGGTGGCTCACGCAGAGCGCCGTGCTGCAGGCGTACCGGCGCAACGCTCGACCGTGGGACGCGTCCGGGCCGCTCGTCGTGCTGCTGTCCTGCAGCACGCTCGCGACGAGCCCCCGGGACCTCACGAGCATCCTCGGGGCGCTGCACGCGTCCTCGGCCGGCGCGCTCGTCGGCGCCGAGGTCGACCTGCACGCCGACCTCGCCGCCGACTTCACCGCCCGCCTGCTCGAGGCGATGCGCCCCGCCGACGGCAGCGCCGGTCTGACGCTCGCCCAGGCGGTCCGGGCCACCCGGCTCGCCTACGCACAGCAAGGAGATCTCCGTGGCATGGTCTTCGACGCCTTCGGTCCGGCGGACCTCGTCCTCGCCTGAGCGCCGCCGCGTGCGGCTCGCCGCGAGCCTCGCGCTCGGGGCGGGGCTCGTCGTCGGCGCCGTCGCGCCCGCGCACGCCGCGGACGACGACCTGGTGACGCTCGGCGGCACGACCTCGGCGACGCTGCCGGCGGTCGAGGTCGCCTCCGCGCGCTTCCCCGTCGTCCCCACCGACCCGAAGGCGGTGCTCACCCCCGAGGTCGTCAGCATCACCTCCGACGGGTTCGAGGTGGTCGCGCCCTCGGCGGTCACCGCGCGGTACGACGACTCGACGCCCGCGCTCGTCCTGGAGGTGCGCACCGACGAGCTGCCGGACGTCGCGACCTACGCCGTCACCGTGCGGCTGACGGCCGGCGGCGGGCAGCGGCAGTCCGTCACGGTGTCGCTCGTGCGTCCCGCGGCGACGCTCACCGTCCCAGCGACGACGACGTGGACCCGCACGACGCCGCTGTGCCTCGGCTCGGCCTGCCTCGTCGACATCCCCTGGCTCGGCACGCCCGCCGACCAGCCGCCGCTCGTCGTCTCGACCGGCACCGACAGCCGCGTGCTCGACCTGCGCGCCCGCCCGGCGCAGGGCGACGCGCCTCGGCTGGAGGTCGGCGCCCCGAAGGCGGGCACCCTCCCGCTCGGCCCGGACGAGGACGTGACGCTCCCCTACTCCGCGGGCCCGGCCGCGCCGGGGTCCGTCGAGCGGACCGCCGCGCTGGTGTCCGACCAGGTCGGCACGGCGACGCCCGTCACCGTCACGGTCGTCACCCGCCGCCCGAACTCGCTCATCGGCCTGATCCTCGTCGGCGGCGTGCTGCTCGGCTGGCTCGTCCGCTCGGTGCTCCCGCTCGCCGCCCGGCGCGCCGAGCGCCTGCGGGCTCGCCAGGCCGTCGACGGCTGGCTCGCGGACACCGAGGCGGCCTACGACGACCGCGCCGTGCACGAGGCGGTCGCGGCGGCGCGCCGGACGCTCGATCGCCAGACGGACGCCGCTGCGCTCGCCACCGCCGAGGCGAGCGTGCGCAGCGCGCTCACTGCGTTCGAGACCCGGTTGGCCGAGCTGTCCGCGAGCGCCAACGCGCTGGAGGTCGCCGCCCGGCACCGGCGCGGCCTCGAGTCGCTCGACGCGCAGCTCACGACGGTCCGCGCGCAGGTCGCTGCGGCGCGCGCGGCGATCGCCGGGCTGCGCGGCGACGAGGCGACGTCCGCGGTGCGCGACGCCACCGCCGCCCTGCGCCGTCTGGTGGAGGGTGCAGGCGAGGCGAGCGCCGCGCCGCTGGCCGACCTGGCCGACGCGCTCACCGGACGGACCGAGGGCGCGCAGGGCGAGCTCGCGCGCGTCGTCGCGACGCTGCAGAGCGCGGTCCCCGCCGCCCCGGCGGCCGACGCGACGGTCGAGCAGCTCGGCACGTACCTCGACGGCCTCAGCCTGGCGTCGCGGTTCAGGGCCGTCGACGCGGCGGTCCGGCAGGTGGCCGCCGAGGCGGCGTCCGCCGCCCGAGCGCTCGGTCAGCGGACTCCGCCGGTCCCGGCGCCGGACGTCGAGTCGTCCGCGCAGGCGCTGCGCACCGCGGTCGACCGTGGTGAGGGCGCCTCGACGGCCCCCGTGCTGCGCCGCCTGCAGGAGGCGTACGACGCGGCCGCGGCTCCCCTGGGCGCGGAGGTCGCGGCGCGGGTCGCGCGAGGGGACGTCGCGGCCCTCGCGTCGCAGCACCTCGGAGCGGGCGGCGACGACGCGGCCGGCCCGGTCGAGGTCGACCTGAGCGGCGAGACGAGCCAGGTGACGACCGTCGGGCCTCCCGTCCTGACGCCGCGCACGCTGTCCCTGCCCGCCGCCGCGGCGCTGGCACAGCTCGGCGCCGTCGGGCTGCACACGCTCGTCGCCGTCGTCCTCGTCCTCGTCACCGGCTACGCGCTGTTCCTGCCCGACTGGCTCGGCACGAACGCTCAGCTCGGCCAGGTCGCGGTGTGGGCGTTCGCCGTCGACACGTCGATCGCGGGACTCGCCCTCCTCGCCGCCCAGCGCACGGGCCCGACCGCGGCCGGTCCCACCGGCGCGCCGACCACGCCGGTGGCCACTCCCGGCGCGACCACGACGACGACCGTCACGACCGAGCAGCCGCAGCCGGCGGGCGACGAGGCGGCGGCAGCGCAGCCTCCCGCCGCCCCGGCACCGGCACCGCCGGCGCCGGGACCGGCGCCGGTCGTCCAGCCGGTCGACGAGCCCGTCGGCGAGCCGGTCGACGAGGCCGTCGACGAACCGGGCGAGGACCACGCCGACGAGGCAGGGCCGGTTCTCGCCGCGGGGGGCGACGGCGCACCGGACGCGGGCGCCGACGTCGCGGACGGTGAGCCCGCCGTGCCCGTCGACCTCGCCGCCGGCAACGGCAACCCGCAGGGCGGCGCCGCCCACGGGGCGGGGCCGCAGGGCCGCGCGTGACGCCCGTCAGGCCTCCGGCAGCACCGTGTACTGCTGGATCGCGACGGCCCGCGCCTCGGCGACCTGCTCGGGGGTCGCGGTACCCGACGCCTCGACGGCGGCCGTCCACCGGTCGATCGAGCCCGCGTTGAACTCGATCACCTCCGGGGTGTTCGCCGCCTCGAACGGGTCCCCGATCACCCCGCCGCGCAGGTGGATCGCCAGCCCGAGGAACGCCCCGTCCCAGCCCGGGCCCGGGTAGAGCGCGCCCGCGCCCGAGCCGGCCATGGCGAGCGGCACCTCGTGCGCGAGCACGAGGGTGGTCCGGTCGCCCTCCGGCGTGAGGCGCAGGTCGACGATGCTGTCCGGGCCGCCGAACGTGAGGCTCAGCGACGCCGGCGGCTCGCAGCGGCGGATCTCGCCGCCCGCGTTGCCGTGGATCTGGAACGTGCCGCCCTCGCGCAAATCGCCGCTCACGGGGGCGAACCAGCGGGCCAGGCGGTCGGGCGTGGTCAGCGCGTCCCACACGTCCGCCGGCTGGGCGTCGTACGTGCGGGTGAGCGAGACGACGACCGTGCCGTCGCCGGGCCGCACGTCGCGGCGGATGGCCTCCAGCTCGGGCAGCAGGTCGAAGATGAGCGTCATCGGTCGGTCCTCTCGGGGTCGGCGAGGCGCCGCTCCCGGCGCCCCCGGGCGAGCTCGGTGCCGAGGGCGTCGAGCCGCTGCGACCAGAACGCCCGGAAGGGCTCCAGCCACCGGTCGACGTCCTGCAGCCCCGAGGGGTCGACGGCGTAGAGCCGCCGGGCACCCTCGGGCCGCACGCGCGCGAAGCCGCTCTCGCGCAGCACCCGCAGGTGCTGCGACACGGCCGGCTGGCTGATGCCGAACTCCGCCCGGACGGCGTCGGTCAGCTCACCGGCCGGGCGCTCCCCGTCGGCCATCAGCTCCAGGAGCCGACGACGGACGGGGTCGCCGAGGACGTCGAACGCGTGCACGAGCCCATTGAATCAGCCCGCGCTTATATAAGCCAGACCCGAACCGTCGTTCGTGCACGCCCGACCGCGCCGGCGCCGGGCCGGCGGGCGGGTCGGGTCACACGGGCGTCAGCTCTCGATGGTCTTGCAGCACGGCGCGAGCCGTGCGACCTCGGGGTCGTCGTCCGCGGCGGCCGGGCCGGCGGCGACCAGCCCGAGGAGCGCGGAGACGGCGAGCGTGACGGCGAGGGGTCTGCTGGTCATAGGGCGATCCTGGCCGCGCGGGGCGGCCGCGTACACCTCCTACTTGCAGCAGGGTGCGGCGGCCGAGATTGGGGCCTCGGGAGCGGCGTACGCGGCGGTGACGCCACCGAGGCCGAGCACGGCGGCGGCGGTCAGGACGAGGGCGGTGAGCTTCTTGTTCACGGGGTTCTCCAGGTGTCTGCGACGAGGGTCGTTCGGGTGGGCATCGGTCGCCGTCGGTGCACCGGGGGTGGGCTCCGACCGCGACGCGGTCACTTGCAGCAGGGCGCGTCCGCCAGCACCTGCGTCTGCGGTGCGGCGGTGGCCGAGACGACGCCGGCCGAGCCGAGCACGGCGGTGGCGGCGAGGACGAGGGCGGCGAGCTTCTTCGACATGACGGTTCTCCGGTCTCGGGGGCGGGTCAGAACTGGGTCTTGCAGCAGGGCGCGGCGACGGTCTCGCCGGACGCCGAGGCGGAGGTGGCGCCGGCCAGCCCGAGGACGGCGACGGCGGCGAGGACGAGGGCGGTGAGCTTCTTCGACATGGGGTTCTCCTGGTGTGCGTGGTGGGGGTGACGGGACGAGCGGGAGCTCAGAACTGGGCCTTGCAGCACGGCGTGGCGGTGACCTCGCCGGAGGCCGAGGCGGACGTGGCACCGGCCAGACCGATGACGGCGACGGCGGCGAGCACGAGGGCGGTGAGCTTCTTCACGGGGGGTGACCTCCTGGTCGGGCGTCCAGGACCGTCCCGGACGCAAGACGATCGTCCCTAGCCGTGTACTAGGGCGCAATGACGCAGGCAACGACGGGGTAGACATCACGCTGTGACGTTGCCGGTCGCGCACCGTGACCGACGGGTCCGGGCGGGCAGGAACGGGGCGATCAGGGGCGATGCGGGCCGCCGCACGGGCGGCGAACCGTCGCGAGGCGGCTCAGCGGCGCCCGATCGGGGCCCGTCGTCGTCCGGGCACGACGACGGCCCGGTTCACCCAACCGGGTGACCGGGTCAGCGCGCTCGGCGCCGCCCGCGACGACGAGGTCGCGGGCCCGCCGTCAGCGCGGCGGGACCGGCAGCGTGGTCCGGATGCCCGCCGCGGACAGCGCGCGGGAGTACGCCTCGACGACGCGCGCGTCCTCGTCGCCGGCGATGCGCAGGCGGTCGCCGATGCGGCGCCAGACCGTCGCGGCGCTCCGGCCGGACGAGATCATGTCGAGCAGCTCGGCGGCGGAGCGGAACTCCTTGACGGCCTCGGTGCGCGCGTCCAGCGCGAGCAGCGCGTCGCCCAGCGCCTCGTGCGCCGCGGCCGCGTCGCGCCGGACGCCGCCGCGCAGCATCTCGACCGCCTCGGACGCGTACCGCAGCGCCTCGCGCGCGTCACCGAGCAGCAGGTGCGCCCGCGAGCGCACCGACGCGGCCCGCGCGAGCTCGACCTCCGACTCGCCGATCTCCAGCGCGGCCTGCGCCGCGTCGAGCTCCGCCAGCGCCTCGGCGGGCCGCGGCGGGTCCACGGTGACGAGCAGCAGCGCGCGGTCGAGCCGCAGGCGCGGCAGGTCGCGGTCCACCTCGTCGGCGCCCGCGAGCGCGATCGCGGCCTCGAGCTGGTGCAGGGCGTCGTCCGAGCGCCCGAGCGCGTCGTCGATGAACGCGAGGTTCCAGTGCACGGACGAGACGGCGCGGGCCGACCCGACCTCGCGCGTGCGCTCCAGCAGCTGGTTGCCCCGGAACCGCGCGTAGGTGGTGTCACCGCGGGCGATGTACGCCCACAGCAGCGTCGACTCGAGCCGGACGACCTCGTCGGACCCCTCGGCGTGCTCACGCAGCCGCTCGAGGTCCTCCTCGCCCTTCTCGATCGCCCGCTGCAGGTCCGCGGCCTCCGTGAGCGCCATGACGGCGCGCATCGACGCGTACGCCGCACGCGCGTACCGGCCGGCGGCGCACAGCTGCTCCACGACGTCCTGCAGCACCTCGACCGAGTCCTCGAGCCGGCCCGCGAGGTCGAGCGCCTCGGCGTGGGCGAGCCGCACCTTCGTGGCCTCGTCGACGTCGACCCGCGCGAGCTCGACGGACGCGAGCACCGCGACGGCGTCCGCCGCCCGGTCCTGGCGCATCAGCCGGCGCCCCTCGGCGAGCGCCTGCTCCGCCTGCTTGTACCCCGGCGCGTCCACGCCCTCGTGCAGGTACTCCACCGAGACACCCAGCGCGCGAGCCACCCGCTCGAGCGCGTCCGGGCCCAGCGCACGCGTGCCGCGCTCCACGTGGGAGATGTAGCTCTGGTGCACGTCGGCGGCGCGAGCGAGGCCGGACTGGCTCAGCCCGGCACGCTCGCGCGCCTCACGGATCCGACGGCTCAGCGGCGACACGGCACTCACGATAAGGAGCCCGGCACCTGCACGGAAAGCGCTACGGCCGTCAACCTCCCGATGCTGCCGCCTCTTCTCCGGGTCCGCGTCGCCCGAACGTGTGAGAATCGCCGGATGACGACGCAGCAGCAGGCCGCGGCCGACGCGGCTCCGGACATCACCAAGAACGCCGACGGCACCCAGCTCTGGGTCGAGCGCACCGGGGTGCGCGAGTACGTCGGCCACAGCAGCCGCGGCGGCGAGGTGCGCCTGGCCGACATCTCCCAGCCCGGCGCGTTCACGCCCGGCGAGCTCATGAAGATCGCGCTGGCCGCCTGCTCCGGCTTCGCGACCGACCAGGCCGTGCGCCGGCGCCTCGGCGACGACGCCGCGGTGACGATCCGGGTCACCGGCCTGGCCGACGAGGCGAGCGACCGCTACCCCGCGCTCGCCGAGACGTTCGAGGTCGACCTCTCGGGCCTGGAGCCCGCCGAGCGCGACCGCCTCCTGACGGTGCTGCACCGCGCGATCGACGAGCACTGCACGGTCGGCAACACCCTCAAGGCCGGCGCCGACGTGCAGCTGACGATCGCCGGGGAGCGCTGAGGCGGTGCCCCGCATCATCGAGGCGGCGCTCGCCAAGGCGGTGACGGTGCCGTCCGCGACCATCCACGCGCACGTGGAGCGGCTGCGGCGCAAGAACCCCGAGGCGACGCCGGAGGAGATCATCCGGCTGCTCGAGCGCGAGTACCTGCTCGTCGTGCAGAGCGCGGGCGGCGCGGTCGGCGCCGCCGCGGCGGCCCCCGCGGTGGGGACGACGGCGGCGTTCGTGCTCACGTCGAGCGACGTCGCGACGTTCTTCGCCTCATCCGCCGCCTTCGCGCTCGGGGTCGCGAGCGTGCACGGCATCGAGATCGAGGACCACGAGCGGCGCCGCTCGCTGCTGCTGACGACCGTGCTGGGCGACTCCGGGGCGAAGGCCGTCGCGGACATCACCGAGATGCGCGCGGGCTCCACGGCGCGGCTGCTGCTCACGCGGCTGCCCATCTCGACGGTGAAGCGGGTCAACACCGCGCTCACGCGCAAGATGATCCGCACCCAGCTGGGCAAGCAGACCGGCGTCGCCCTCGGGCGGATGCTGCCGTACGGCGTCGGGTTCGTCGTCGGCATCGGCGGTGCCCGCGCGCTCGGCAAGACCGTCATCAAGGGCGCCCGCGCCGCGTTCGGACCCCCGCCGCCGCACTTCCCCCGCACGATCGAGACCGACGCGTCGCCGCTGACGATCGACGCGCCGGGCCGCCCGCTGCTGCCGCCCACGCGCTGACGCGTGGGCGGCCCGGCGGGTCACCAGCGGTCGTGCACGTGCTCCCGGATGCGCTCGTCGTAGATCCGCTCGAGCGCGCTCAGGCGCACGTCGTCGAGCGGCGCGACGTCCGCCGCCGCGGCGTTGGCCCGCGCCTGCTCGGGGTTGCGCGCGCCCGGGATGACGACGCTGACGCCCGGCTGGTCGACGACCCACCGCAGCGCGAGCTGCGCGGTCGTCACGCCGGCGGGCGGCAGCTGCGCCACCTCGCGCGCCGCGGCGACGCCCACCTCGAACGGCACGCCGGCGAAGGTCTCGCCCACGTCGAACGCCTCGCCGTGGCGGTTGAACGAGCGGTGGTCGTCGGGCGCGAACTGCGTCGTCTCGTCGTACTTGCCGGAGAGCAGCCCGGACGCGAGCGGGACGCGCGCGATGATGCCGACGTTCGCGTCGATCGCGGCCGGCAGCACCTGCTCGAGCGGCTTGCGGCGGAAGACGTTGAGGATGATCTGCACCGTGGCGACGTGCGGCCGGGCGATCGCGGCGAGCGCCTCGTCGACGGTCTCCACCGAGACGCCGTACGCGGCGATGCGCCGCTCCTCGACGAGCGTGTCGAGCGCGTCGTACACCGCGTCGTCGGAGAACACCGGCGTCGGCGGGCAGTGCAGCTGGACGAGGTCGAGCGTGTCCACGCCGAGGTTCTCGCGCGACCGGTCGGTCCAGGCGCGGAACGCGTCGAGGGTGTACGCCTCGGGCACGTGCGGGTCGGCGCGACGGCCCATCTTGGTCGCGACGGTGATCCCCTCGCGGCCCCGCTCGGCCAGGAACCGGCCGATGAGCCGCTCCGAGCGGCCGTCGCCGTACACGTCCGCCGTGTCGAGGAACGTCACGCCCGCGTCGACCGACGCGGCGAGCACCTCCAGCGCGTCGTCCTCGTCGACGCTCCCCCAGTCGGCCCCGAGCTGCCAGCAGCCCAGACCCACGATCCCGACGGCCTTGCCCGTCCTGCCCAGCACGCGCTCCTGCATGGCTCCGACGCTACCGTGAGGTGATGGGTCCCGCTGTCGTGCGCCGACACCTCCCCCTCCCCGTCGACGACGCGTTCACGCTGGTCACGGACCCGCAGGCACACTCACGGTGGATCCCGCTCACGGTGGTGCACGCGGACGGCCCGCTGCGGGCGGGCGGGCGCATCGTCGGGATCTCGGGCCCGTTCGCCGCTCGGGGGCACGGGCTCGTCGACCGGATGGTCGTCGAGCGGGCCGACCCGGCGGGGGGCTCCGAGCGTGTCGCGGTCTACCGCAAGGTCGGGCCGGTGCTGCTCGGCGAGGCGCGGCTGGAGGTCCGCGCGGAGGGCCCCGGCTCCCTGGTGACGTGGGTGGAGGACGTGCACCTGGCGCGGCTGCCGCGGCGGCTGACGGCTCCGGTGCTGAGGCCGGCGTTCGTCGTCATGACGTGGTGGGCGCTCGCGCGGGCCGCCCGCGAGGCACGCGCAACGGATCAGCGCTGAGGCCGCGCGCCACGCAACGGATCGCGCCTCGATCCGCAACGCAACGCTGATCTGGTGCGCCACCCCGAGCCCTACGCTCAAGCCAACCGCCGCGGCGCTCCAGCCGCCGCGCGGCGCACGCACTCACCCCCGGGTGCGTCCCACCGAGCCTCGAGGGGAGAGCCCGATGGCACGTCACTACCTCATGTGCGAGCCGCGCTTCTTCACGGTGTCCTACGAGATCAACCCGTGGATGGACCGCACCCGCCCGACCGACGCGTCCCTGGCCGTCCGCCAGTGGCAGCGGCTGCGCGACACCTACCGCGACCTCGGGCACACGGTCGACGAGATCGAGCCGATCGACGGCCTGCCGGACATGGTGTTTGCGGCCAACGGCGCCACGGTGGTCGACGGGGTCGTCTACTCTGCGCGCTTCCGGCACCCCGAGCGCGAGGCCGAGGGCCCGGCGTACCAGAAGTGGTTCGCCGACCGCGGGTACGTCACCCACACCGCCGCCCGCACCAACGAGGGCGAGGGCGACCTCCTCGTCGTCGGCGACGTCGTCCTCGCCGGCACCGGCTTCCGCACCGACCCGGCGGCGCACGCCGAGGCGCAGGAGCTGTTCGGCCGCCCGGTGATCTCGCTGGAGCTCGTCGACCCGCGGTTCTACCACCTGGACACGGCGCTCGCGCCGCTGACCGCCGACAACGTCGCCTACTACCCGCCCGCGTTCTCCCCCGGCAGCCGACGGGTGCTCGAGCAGCTGTACCCGGAGGCCGTCATCGCCTCCGAGCGCGACGCCGAGGCGCTCGGGCTCAACGCGGTCAGCGACGGCACGCACGTCGTGCACGCGCCGGACGCGGTGGACCTCGCCGCGCAGCTGCGGGAGCGTGGGTTCGAAACCCTCGCGGTGAACACCAGCGAGCTGCTCAAGGGCGGCGGCGGCGCCAAGTGCTGCACGCTCGAGATCCGAGAGGCGGTGCGGCGATGACCCTCCTGACGACCGACGCGACGACGCCGGCGGCCCACTCGTCGAGCGTGCTCGCGCCGAACTACCACCCGCTGCACGTCACGGTCGCCTCGGCCGAGGGCTCCTGGGTGACGGACGTCGACGGCCGCCGCTACCTGGACCTGCTCGCCGGGTACTCGGCGCTCAACTTCGGCCACCGCCACCCGGCGCTCGTCGCCGCGGCGAAGGACCAGCTCGACCGGGTGACGCTCACGTCGCGCGCCTTCGACCACGACCTGCTGCTCCCCTTCGCGCGGGCGCTGACCGACCTCGTCGGCCCGCTCGTCGCGGGCGAGCCGATGATGCTGCCGATGAACACCGGCGCGGAGGCCGTCGAGACCGCGATCAAGGCCGCGCGCAAGTGGGGCTACGAGGTCAAGGGCGTCCCGGCGGACCGGGCGACCATCGTCGTCGCGGACGGCAACTTCCACGGCCGGACGACGACGATCGTGTCGTTCTCCACGGACCCCGACGCGCGCACCGGCTTCGGGCCGTTCACGCCCGGCTTCCGCGTCGTCCCCTACGGTGACGCCGCCGCCCTCGAGGCCGCGATCGACGAGACGACGGTCGCCGTGCTGCTCGAGCCGATCCAGGGCGAGCAGGGCGTCGTCGTGCCGCCCGACGGCTACTGGTCGGCCGTGCGCGCCGTGACGACGGCCGCCGACGTGCTGCTGGTCGCGGACGAGGTGCAGTCCGGCCTCGGCCGCACGGGCACCACGCTCGCGTCGGAGTACTTCGGCGTCCGGCCGGACCTCGTCACGCTCGGCAAGGCGCTCGGCGGCGGGATCCTGCCCGTGTCCGCGGTCGTCGGACGGGCGGACGTGCTCGGCCGGCTGACGGCGGGCACGCACGGCTCGACCTTCGGCGGCAACCCGCTCGCGTGCGCGGTCGGCCTCGCCGTGGTGGAGCTGCTGGCCACCGGCGAGCCGCAGCGGCTCGCGCAGGTCCGCGGCGAGCAGCTCGGCGCCCGGCTCGACGCGC
>NZ_HE978588.1:1441251-1442833 GCF_000312005.1 Cellulomonas massiliensis JC225 | reverse complement strand
GGCGCCCGGCTCGACGCGCTGGTCGCCGCCGGCCGGCTGGCCGCGGTGCGCCGCGTCGGGCTGTGGGCCGGGCTCGACGTCGCGCCCGGCGTCCCCGGCGGCCCCGCCACCGGCCGGGAGCTGTGCGAGCGCCTGCTCGAGCGCGGCGTCCTCGCGAAGGACACGCACGGCCGCACGATCCGCCTCGCGCCGCCGCTGACGATCACGGCCGACGAGCTCGACCTCGCGGCCGACCGCCTCGTCGACGCCCTGGGCTGACCACCGACGCCGCCCGCCGCGCCTAGCCCGCGGCGGGCGGCGGTCCCAGCCCGCACAGCCGCCGCAGCACCGCCATCCCCTGCGGCGTGCCGGGCCAGTGCCGCTCCAGCGCGCCGGCTCCCGCCCGGCGCACGACGGAGCGCAGGACGAGCGCGACGACCACCGCGTCGTCCGCGTACCCGACCACCGGCAGCACGTCCGGGACGAGGTCGAACGGCAGCAGCAGGTAGCCCAGCAGCAGCCACAGCCGCCACCGCACGCCGCGCGGCAGCGCGGGGTCGGCCGCCAGCCGGCGCACCAGCCGGACCACGTCGGGCAGCAGGCGCAGCGCCTCCCGCAGCGTCACCGGGTCGGCCGTGCGCCGGGCCGCGACCAGCAGCGCCACGACGAGCAGCGCCCAGACGAGGAGCAGCCCGGCCGCGACCGCGGCCACCGGCTGCCACCACGCGTCCATCACGCCCCCGTGCCCGTCCGACCCGCCATTGATCCTGACGCGACGACGCCGCCCGGCACGAGCCGGGCGGCGTCGTCGACGTCCGCGGGTCAGGTGAAGTTGACCGCCCCGAACAGGAAGCCGTCGTTGCTCGCGCCGCCGACGTACATCGTCGACAGGCCCTTCTTCGTCAGCCAGTAGTTGTGGCCCGGCGAGCGGGACCACAGCGTGACGAGGCGCGCGGCGCTGCCGGTGTAGGTGCAGCCCACGATCTTGTCGCGGCCCGAGTGCCAGATGCCGCCGCGCGTCGCCATGTCCTTCGAGTGGCTGACCATCGTGCTGGAGACGACGATGCGCAGCTTCTTGAGGCCCTTCTTCGCGCGGTAGGCGTTGATCGCCCGGCCGATCGCCGACGAGCCGCTCTGGTACGCGCCCGCGCCGCCCGAGCCCTGGCACCGCAGACCGCCGGACGGGATCGCCTTGACGCGGCTCGACGTGGCGACGGTCCGGACCGTCGTCGGCTTGGTCGTCGTGCTCGTGCCGGTCGAGCGCGACGTGGCCGCCTTCGTCCGGGTCGTGGTCGTCGCCGTCGAGCGGGGCGTCGTGAGCACGGCGGCCTTCGCGCGGGCCGCCTTGTCCGCCGCCGCCTTGGCGGCGGCCTTCTTCGCCTTGACCCAGGAGCGCTCCGCCTTCTGGGCCGCCGTCACGGCCGTCGGCAGCGCCGCCGTCGTGCTCGCGAGCGTCGCGATGCTGGCGTCGTCGTCGGCAACGTGCTGCGCCGCCGTGGTCACCGCCGCCTGCAGCGCGTCGTCGTGCGCCTTGCCGCCGTGCTTCGTCGCGCCGAGGGCCCGGCGCGCCGTCGCGAGCGCCGCCTGCAGGTCCGTCACGGCC
>NZ_HE978588.1:1436173-1441215 GCF_000312005.1 Cellulomonas massiliensis JC225 | reverse complement strand
CGGCCTCGGCCTGCTCCTGCTGCGCGTGCGCCTCGGCGGCGGCCCGCTGGTCCGCGGCGTGGTCGACCGCGACGGCGGTCGGCACGCCCGCGGCGAGCAGCAGCGCCGAGACGACGACGACGGGGGTCACCCGACGGCGTCCCGGACGCGGGCCCGCGTCCCGCCTGCCCTGCGTGGGGATCCGGCCTGCGAGGGTCGGCGCCGGTGCCGGCGTCCCGTGCCCCTCGGCGATCTCCGCCGTCACCGACCCGGCCTCGTGCCTGCGCCCGCTCACCACACCCTGCTCCCTCTTCCGGTTCCCCTGATCCGGTCCCTGCTTCGTGCACCGGCCCCACGACCTGCGTGGAACCCCTGCATCGGCAGGCGGGACGTCCGACTTGAGGGACTTCGCCCGAACAGTTCTCGTCGGTCCGAAGCCGTCCGTCCTGGGGGCACCGTCCTCCTCGTCGGCGGCGCGCGCACCTCGAACACCCGTCGCCGTCCCGCCATCCGAGATGATGGGCGCATGACGGAGGCAGGGCTGGACGACCTCGACGCCGCGATCCTCAGGGTGCTGGCGCAGGACGCGCGGGCCACGTTCGCGCAGGTGGGGGCGCAGGTCTCCCTCTCGGCGCCCGCGGTCAAGCGCCGCGTCGACCGGCTGCGCGAGCGCGGCGTCATCCGGGGGTTCACCGTGCGGCTCGACCCCGCGGCGATGGGCTGGCAGACCGAGGCGTTCGTCGAGCTGTTCTGCCAGGGCTCGACGAGCCCCGCCACGATGCGTCAGGCGGTCGAGCAGTACCCCGAGGTCGTCGCCGCGAGCACCGTGACGGGCGACGTGGACCTCGTCGTGCAGGTCCGCGCGCGGGACATGCGCCACCTCGAGCGGGTGGTCGAGCGCCTGGCGGCGGAGCCGTTCGTCTCCCGCACGCGCTCGACCGTCGTGCTGTCCGCGCTCGTCCGCCGTCCGGACGTGCCGCAGGCGGCGGACTGACCGACCGGCCTCATCCGGCGGGCGGCTCGCAGCGGTTCGTCACGACCATCACCGGGCACGACGCGTGGTGCAGCACCGCCTGGCTCGTCGAGCCGAGCAGCAGCCCCCGGAACCCGCCCCGGCCCCGCGACCCGAGCACGATGAGGTCGGTGGCGACGGAGAACTCCGTGAGCAGCTCCGCGCCCGTGCCGTCCAGCACGATGCGGCGCACCGTGAGGTCCGGGTGCTCGACGAGCGCCTTGTCGACGAGGACGTCGAGACCCTCCTCCATGTCCCGCAGCACCTGCTCGTGGTCGACGGCCGCGGGCAGCCACGACAGGACGCCTGTCATCGCCCCGAGCGGCACGCCGGCCACGGCGGTGAGCGACGCGTTCCACGCCTCGGCCTCCGTGATGGCGCACCGCAGGGCCTTCTCGGCCTGCTCCGAGCCGTCCACGCCGACGACGATCCGCTGCACCGGCCGCGTCACCGGCACCTCCGCGCCCTCCGGCACGAGGTGGCCCTGCGCGTCGCGGAGCGGGACGACCACCGTCGGGCAGTACGCGTGCGCCGGCAGCGCCGAGGACACGGTGCCCAGCAGCCGGTCGGCGAACCCGCCGCGCCCGCGCGTGCCCACCACGGCGAGCCGGACCTGGCGCGACAGCTCGACGAGCACCCCGCCCGCGTCGCCCGTGTAGACCTTCGACGTCACGGGCACCCCGACGTCCGCCACCCGGGCGGTCGCCTCGGCGAGCACCGCGGCGGCCCCCTCCTGGATCGCGGAGTCGTCGAGCGCCGCGTAGCCGCCGTCGAGCGACGCCGCCGTGAACGCGGGCAGGGTGTACGCGCACGCGAGGTGCAGGCCCCACCCGCGGGTCCGCGCGTGCTGCGCCGCCCAGTCGAGCGCGTGCAGGCTCGCGGTCGAGCCGTCCACCCCGACGAGCACCTCGTCCCGACGCGTCATCGCTGACCCCTCCTCGGCTCCCGCGGCCGGGACCGCCGGTGGCGCGCCGGCGGTCTCACCACCCCTCCACCCTGCCACGACGGCAGGCGCAGGAGCAGGGGGCGACGCGCGGTGCGTGGCGGTCCGTCAGGCGGTCATGTACTGCGTCCACGCCGGCTCGCACCGCGAGGACGCACCGAACGCGACGGACCAGCGCGGCGGGCGCGGCGTGAACGGCAGCTCCCAGCCGATCTCCGTGAGCAGCCGGTCGGCCTTGCGGTGGTTGCACCGCACGCACGCCGCGACGACGTTCGTCCACTCGTGCCGCCCGCCCCGGGAGCGCGGGTGCACGTGGTCGACGGTGTCGGCGCCGCCGCCGCAGTACGCGCACCGGTGGTCGTCCCGCTGCAGCACGGTGCGCCGGGTCGGCGGGACGGGCCGGCGCTGCGGGACGTGCACGTAGCGCGTGAGCACGAGGACGAGCGGGACGGGGACGGCCGCGTGCTCGGAGTGCAGGAGCTGGCCGTCCGACTCGAGCACCGAGGCCTTGCCGGTCATGACGAGCACGACCGCGCGGTGCAGGCTCACGATGCACAGGGGCTCCATGCTCGCGTTGAGCAGCAGCGACCGGACGTCGGTGCGGGCAGCGTGCGGTGCGGCGGCGGGGCCCTGCCCCGCGGTCAACGTCCCCTCCATCAGCACGACGGCCTCCCGACCTCGTCGAGCGGACCGACTGGCTGCCGGCCCGTGCGTGGCGACTGCGGGATCAGCGTAACCACGTGGTCCACCGAGATCCGGGACGAGGTACGCGGCGCACCCGCCGCTGCTGGTCGGCCGTCCGGGTCGTCCGGCCAGGCCCGCCTGCCGGGACGAGCCGGGAAAACGCATGAGGCCCCGACGACGCGATGTCGTCGGGGCCTCATGGCGAAGGCTGGTCTCAGCTGACCCGGATGAAGATCGGGTTGCTCTGCCAGATGCTGCGGAACTGGATCGTCTTGCCCGGGCGGGGCGCGTCGATCTGCTGGTTGCCGCCCGCGTAGATCGCGACGTGGCCGGGGCTCCAGATGATGTCGCCCGGCTTGGCCTCGGCGCGCGAGACGCGCTGGCCGGCGCTCGGGTAGGCCGACGACGAGCGCGGCAGGGAGATGCCGAGCTGCGCGTACACGTACGAGACGAAGCCCGAGCAGTCGAAGCCGGCCGGCGTCGAGCCGCCGTAGACGTACGGGACGCCCACGTAGCGCGCGGCGATCTCGAGGACCGCGTTGCCGGAGACCGACTGCGGCAGCGCCTTGGAGACGGCCGGCGTCGACGTCGTCCGGGCCGCGGACCGCGAGGCGGTCGCCGTGCTGCGCTGCACCTGCTGCGGCGCCTCGCGCTTCTCGGCCTTGACGATCTTGACGGCCTTGACGTCGAGGTCCCAGGTCGCGTCGTCCGGGGCCGAGACGACCGGGGCCGTCTGCAGGACCGCGCGGGCGGAGGCGGTGAGGGCGGCGGTGTCGACGGCCGGCAGGGCGGTGGCGTCGTCGCCGGGCGCCGCGTTCGCCGGCGCAGCGCCGATGAGCGAGACGGCCAGGCCGGACGAGGCCGCCACGACGGCGGTACGACGACCGAAGGTGCCGAGCTGCTCCGATGCAGCCGAGGCGAGGTCGTTCAGGGGCGTCGTGGGACGCCGCGCCGCACGGTGGCGGGCATGAGTGGTGCTCATGGTCACGCTGGTCTCCATGCGCCTACGAGGTGAGCTGTCGGGTTCGGGTGGGAGTGCACCCGGCCCTCGAGACCGATCGAGATCGGACTCGGGGGCTTCACCCCAAGGACACCGAGGTTCCGGTGCCCAGATCTGGGTCCCCCGCCCCTGCCGGCGGTTCGTGCGGACCTCGTGGCGGCGGCAGGGCTCGGCGTCCGCTCGAGGGCTTCCCGGAGGAGGGGACCGAGAAGCAGGACGAACGTACATGAGGCCCTCGGGGATTGTCACGTTCCGATCACGACGTGGCGGCGCGGTGCTGAACGGACGTCCTGATGCCGGGCCGCTGACCTGCGACGTCGCAGGTGGAGTCGTGTGAGGAACCCTCGCAAACTCGCGCGCCGGGGTCACCTGGACGGGTGACCTGGATCACTTTTCGGCCACGGCGAGGGCCCCGGGCGCCGCACGGCGGGGGTCCGCACAGGGCACGTCCAGGCGCCGCCCAGCAACGGAGGCGCCTCGGCGCCTTCGGCAGCCGGGGGCGTCAGGCCACGCCGACGAAGATGTGCCGCGCGACGTCCAGCGGCAGGTCCAGCACCATCTCCGCGCCGGGCCGCCCCACGGTGACGAAGCCTGCGGCGCGCTGCACCGAGACCTTGTCGCCGGGCCGCACGCCGGCCTCGTCGAGGCGCTGCAGCAGCTCGACGTCGACCTGCAGCGGCTCGGCGATGCGGGCGACCACCACGGACTCCACGTCGACGGCCAGCGCCGTCAGCGGCGTCACGCCGTCGAGGAACCGCACGGGCGTCTGCTCCTCGCCGATCTCCGCCAGGCCCGGGATCGGGTTGCCGTACGGGTCGAAGTGCGGGTGGTCGAGCAGGGCGGCCAGCCGCTTCTCGACGCGCTCGCTCATGACGTGCTCCCAGCGGCACGCCTCCTCGTGCACGTACGGCCACTCCAGCCCGACGACGTCGGTGAGCAGGCGCTCCGCCAGGCGGTGCTTGCGCATGACGCGGGTGGCCTTGGAGTGACCGGCCTCGGTGAGCTCGAGGTGGCGGTCCCCGCTGACGACGACGAGCCCGTCGCGCTCCATGCGGGCGACCGTCTGGGAGACCGTGGGACCCGAGTGGCCGAGACGCTCCGCGATCCGGGCGCGCAGGGGGGTGATCCCCTCCTCCGTCAGCTCGTAGATCGTCTTGAGGTACATCTCGGTCGTGTCGATCAGGTCGCTCACCGCACTGCCTCCCGCTCGGCCCGGCCACGCGCACGGTCCCCGCGCGTGCTCGTCACAGGGTAGTTGGTCGCCCCGACGGGCGGGTCCGGCCACGGCCTATCCTCGGCTCGTGCCTGCCGACCAGCCCCTGACGCTGACGATCCCCGCCCACCTGCTGCCGGCCGACGGCCGCTTCGGCTCCGGGCCGTCGAAGATCCGAGCCGAGCAGGTGGCCGCGCTGGCCGCGACCGGG
>NZ_HE978588.1:1425222-1435455 GCF_000312005.1 Cellulomonas massiliensis JC225 | reverse complement strand
CGTCACCGGCTCGCGCGAGCAGGGGGCGCTCGTCGTCGTCGACGGCACCTCCGCCGCCGGCGGCCTCGCGGTCGACGTCGCCCAGACCGACGCCTACTACTTCGCGCCGCAGAAGTCGTTCGCCTCCGACGGCGGCCTGTGGCTGGCCGCGCTGTCCCCCGCGGCCGTCGAGCGGGCGGCCGAGCTGGAGAGCGGCGGCCGCTGGGTGCCGGAGTTCCTCTCGCTGACGACGGCGGTGGCCAACTCGCGGCTGGACCAGACGCTCAACACCCCGGCGATCGCCACGCTCGTCCTGCTCGCCGAGCAGCTGGACTGGATGCTCGAGCAGGGCGGCCTCGACTGGGCCGCGCGCCGGACGGCCACCTCCGCCGGGCACCTGTACTCCTGGGCGGAGGCCCGGGACTGGGCCGTGCCGTTCGTCGCCGACCCGGCCGTGCGCTCGTCCGTCGTGGGCACGGTCGACCTCGTGGGCGTCGAGGCCGCGACCGTCGCCGCGGTCCTGCGGGCGAACGGGGTCGTCGACGTCGAGCCCTACCGCAAGCTCGGCCGCAACCAGCTGCGCGTCGCCATGTACCCCGCGGTCGACCCCGAGGACGTCCTCGCCCTGACGGCGTGCGTCGACTGGGTCGTGGAGCAGCTCGCCGACTGACCACCCGCCGCTCCCGCCCGGAGCGGGACGCGACGAGGGCCGCCGGGATCACCCGGCGGCCCTCGTGCGTCGTGCTGGTGCTACGGCTCAGGCGTCCGCGTGGCGGCGGCGCAGCCAGGCCACGAGCCCGACGGTCAGCGCACCCAGCAGGAGCGCCCCACCGCCGACGGCGGCCAGCGGGCCGACGGTCGAGCCGGTGGCCGCGAGGACCTCCTCGCCCGGGGGCTCCTCGCCCGGAGGAACGGGGAGCACCTCCTCACCCGGAGGGGCGGCGCACTTGGGGCTCGACGGCGGGTAGGCCACGTGGACCGTCGCCTCGGGGTTGACCTGGAACGTCACGTCGACCTCGGGGCGGACCCAGTCGAACTCGTCGCCCTCGACCCACGTGCCGTCGGACAGCTGCGTCCAGCCGGGCCAGTCGACGGCGTTGCCGCTCTCGTCCACCACGGCGCCGGGCCACAGGACCGTGCCCTGCAGCGGCAGGTCCGCCTGCTGGTAGGTCTGGCCGTTGCCGGACCAGGTGAGCGTCACGGTGGTGTTCGGCGTGCCGACCGCCGTGACCTTGTACTGGAGCTTCGGGACGTCGCCGTCGCAGACCGGCGTCGCGTACTCGACGGTGAGCTCGCAGGGCAGGTCGTTGCCGTAGTCGTCCGTGTCGCCGAGGCAGCCGTACGACGGGTCGTCGCTGGGTGTGGCCGTCGCGCTGGCGCTCGCCGTCGGGCTGACGTCGGCGGGCGACACGGCGTGAGCGACACCCGGCGCGACGACGCCGACCACGATCGCCACGGCGACCGTCGCCCACGCGCGGAGGTGCTTGTTCATGGTGCTCCCCGGTTAACGGATGATCCGGACATTTCAGGCCCTCATCCTCGCCCCTCCGGGGCCGTTCGGGCCGTCTCCGATCGGGTGATTTTGTCCGTTTCACCCGATCTGATGCCCGGCGGCGCGGCGCTGCGCGCGTCAGTCCCCCGCGGCGTCGCCGCAGGTCGCGGTGACGTAGCCGGTCGAGGACGTCGTCGGCGTCGTCCAGACCTCGACGCGGCCGTCCCGCACCGGCACCTCGAACGTGTACCGCTGCGATCCGCCGGGCTCGAGCCGCGCCTGCACGGCCTGCACCGCCCGGTCGCCGACGGTCGCCGACGCCGCCGAGACGACCGCGCTGCCACGGCGGATTCCGCCGAGCGGCGCCCCCTGCGGCGCGTACGCCGTGACCGTCGTGACCAGCGAGCCGCGCGGGACGTCGTCGCCCCGGGAGCCCGTCACGTACGTCGGGAAGGACGCCACGTCGGCCGGCGGGTCGTACGACAGGTCGAGCCGCACGGTCGCCGTCGGCGCGTCACCCGTGCACCGCAGGTCCTCGACGGTGACGCGCGAGCGCAGCCAGAGGTCGAGCTTGCCGGTCGTCGCGTCGTCCAGGAACAGGCCCGTCGCGTCCGGGTGGTCGCCGGAGAGGAACGCCGCGCCGGCCACGGTGCGCGCGAGCTCGCGCTGCTCGTCCTCGTGGGCCGACCAGACCCGCACGCGCCCGTCCGCCGTGACGTCGCCCGCGACGCGCAGCAGGTCGACCGTGTCGCCCCGGCCGGTCGTCAGGTCGCCGAAGACGGCGGCGGCGACGCGGCCGAAGTAGGCGTCGGCGTCCGCCGGGTCGGGGAAGGTGAGGTACGCGTCGTGCAGCAGCACCTCGACGAGGTTGTCCTGCGTCAGGCGGGGACCGCCCTCGACCCGGACGGCGCCGAGCACGCCGAGCAGGTCGGCGACGGCCACCGGGTCGGTCGCGACGACGCCGTCGACGCGGTCCCCCGTCTCGCGCTCCCAGCGGGCGCTCACCAGCTCGGCCGCGCGCGGGAAGTCCGGGCTCGAGACCGCGTTCTGGACCCAGCGGCCCAGGCGCTCGCCGTACAGCGCCGTCTCGGCGTCGCTGAGCGGCAGCACGGGCTCCGGCAGCGGGCGCAGGTCGGCGGTGCTGAGGGTGCGCCCCAGCGAGAGCCGCCCGTCGTCGGCGTGCACCTCCACGACGGTGCCGACGATGCCGCCCGCGGCGCGCAGCTCGGCGGAGTTGAGGGCGAGGACGAGGTACGTGCGCTCCCCGTCGGCGCCGAGCATCCCGGGCAGCAGGGCGCTCACCGTGCGGGCGCCGTCGAGGGCCGCGGCCACCCGGCCGAGGCCGTCGTCGACGGTCCGGACGGGCCCGGCGAGCTGGTCGACCAGGCGGTCCGTCCGGAGGGCCGCGACCTGCTCGTGGGCGCGCTGCGCGACCTGCGACGCCGCGGCGATGCGCGGCGCGGCCTGCGCGAGGGCCTCGACGTCGAGGCGCCCGTCGTCCGAGCGCATCGTCGGTGCCGTGAGCAGGCGGGACACCTCGACCACCGTCGGGACGGCGTCCTGCGCCAGATCGTCGGCCGCCACCGAGACCGTCCGGACGGCCCGCAGCTGCTCCCCGAGCCACGGCACGTGCTGCGCGAGCGTCCACACCGGGTCGGAGGACGCCGCGCGGGCGCGCGCCGTCGCGTCCTGCGCCGCCGGGAGCGCGGCCTCCAGGGCGTCGAGGTCGCCGGACGTCACGTCCGTGCCCGCGTCCCCGAGCACGTCCTGCGCGTCCTGCAGCGCGGCCGCCGCCTGCACCGCGCGGAACGCGACCCAGCCGAGCGCGAGCACGACGACGACGAACACCAGTGCGACGACGAGCACCACGCGCCCGGTGCGGCGCCGGCGCCGGACCGCGGCCGACGGCGCGGGCGGCTCCGCCGCGGCGGGGTCGCGCTCGTCGGGCCGGTCGTCGGTCGTCGGGCTCGTCACGGGACGATCGTCACATGTCGGACATCCGATGCGGCCCCACCCGGGCGGCTTTCACCCGGGCGCCGTGCCGTCCGCACCCGCGGCCGCCCGGGCGGCTCACGCGGCGGACTGCCGCTCCGCCTCGTCCTGCACCGCGACCTTGCCCACCGCGACCTCGGCCCGCCGGGCGCCCGCGCCGTGGACGACCTCGAGGTGGGGGCGCTCGATCACGTGGTACCGGACGCGCACGTCCCACGCGCGGCGGGCCCACAGGGCGGCGCCCGCGGCGACGAGCAGCGCGGTGATCGACCCGATGCCGATGGCCCAGCGGGCGCCGAACGCCTCGCCGATCCAGCCGACGACGGGCGAGCCGACGGGCGTCGCGCCCTGGAACACCATCATGTAGAGCGCCATGACGCGGCCGCGCATCGCGGGGTCCGTGCTCATCTGGATGGTGGCGTTGGCGGCCGTCATCATCGTCAGCGACGCCAGCCCGACGGGGATCGAGGCGAGCGCGTACGTGAGGTACGACGGCATGAGCGCCATCGCGCCGGTCGCCAGGCCGAACGCGAACGCCGACCCGATCACGAGCCGCACCCGCGGGCGCTCCCGGCGCGCGGCGAGCAGCGCCCCCGCCAGCGAGCCGATCGCGAGCACAGAGCCCAGCACGCCGTACTCGCCGGCGCCCCGGCCGAACTCGGTGCGCGCCATCATGGCGCTCGTCAGCTGGAAGTTGAGGCCGAAGGTCGAGACCACGCCGACGACGACCATGATGAGCAGGATGTCGCTGCGGCGGCGCACGTAGCGCACGCCGGCGCGCAGCTGGCCCTTCGCGCGCGGCGCGCTGGGCATCGGCTGCAGCTCCGAGACGCGCATCGCGAGCAGCGCGCCGATCGTCGCGGCGAAGCTCACGGCGTTGATGACGAACACCCAGCCGGTGCCGACCCAGGCGATGAGCAGGCCCGCGACGCCGGGGCCGACCAGCCGCGCGGCGTTGAACGACGCGCTGTTGAGCCCGACGGCGTTGGACAGGCGGGCGGCGGGCACGAGCTGCGCGACGAACGTCTGCCGGACGGGCGCGTCGAGCGCGGAAACCACGCCGAGCAGCCCGGCGAACACGTACACCTGCCACAGCTGCGCGTGCCCGAGCAGGACGAGCACGCCCAGCGCGGCCGCGAGCACGCCCTGCGCGGCCTGCGTCGCCATGAGCAGCCTGCGGCGGTCGACCCGGTCCGCGATGACGCCGGCGAGCGGCGCGACGACGAGGAACGGCGCGAACTGCAGCGCGGTGGTGACACCGACGGCGACGCCGCTCTCGTCGGACAGCTGCGTGAGGACGAGCCAGTCCTGGGCGACGCGCTGCATCCACGTGCCGACGTTGGCGACGAGGGCGCCGGCGAACCAGAGCCGGTAGTTGCGGAAGGAGAGGGAGGCGAACGTGCTCATGCCTCGGCGATCCCCCGCAGCAGCTGGGCGGCGTCGGCCAGCACGGCGCGCTCCTCGGGCGTCATCGCCCGCAGCCGGGCGGCCAGCCAGTCGGTGCGCCGGCGCCGCGTCTCGGCGATCTCCTGGCGGCCGGCGTCCGTGATCGTCACGACGACGACGCGCCCGTCCGTCTCGTGCGGGGCCTTCGCGACGAGGCCGCGCTCGACGAGGCAGTTGACGGTGCGCGTCATGGTCGGCGGCTGGACGCGCTCGGCGTCGGCGAGCTGGCCGGGCGTCAGGGGCCCGCGCTTGTCGAGGTGGACGAGGACGGAGTACTGCGGGTCGGCGAGATCGGCCGCGCCTCGCTGGGCGCGGATGCGCCGGGCAGCCATGATCACGGCGGCACGCAGCTCTCCTGCCAGCTGGGGCGAGGAGGGGGCGGCGGGCACATGGTGAGCGTATCTCATTACTTCTGCTAACGATCTCGCGCACGGCCGCATTCCCGCCGGGCGCGCACGCGGACGGGGCCCGTGCAGCGGTCGCTGCACGGGCCCCGTCGGGGTCGCGGTGAGGCGCTACGGCCGGCCGAGGGCGCGGTACGTCCAGCCCGCGGCGCGCCACCGCGCGGGGTCGAGGACGTTGCGGCCGTCGAGGATCCGCTTGTGGGCGACGGCGGACGCGAGCGCGTCGGGGTCCAGCTCGCGGTACTCCTGCCACTCCGTCGCGAGGAGCACGACGTCCGCGCCCTGCGCGGCCTCGACCGCGGTCGTGGCGAAGTGCAGGTCAGGCCACTTGGCGCGCGCGTTCTCGATCGCCTGCGGGTCGGTCACCGTGACGTGCGCGCCCTGCAGCTGCATCTGCGCGGCCACCGACAGCGCCGGGGAGTCGCGCACGTCGTCGGAGTCGGGCTTGAACGCGGCCCCGAGCACCGCGACGCGGCGGCCGACGATCGAGCCGTCGCACACCTCGCGCGCCAGGTCGACCACCCGCACGCGCCGGCGCATGTTCACCGAGTCCACCTCGCGCAGGAAGCCCAGGGCGTCGCTGACGCCGAGCTCGCCGGCACGCGCCATGAACGCGCGGATGTCCTTCGGCAGGCAGCCGCCGCCGAAGCCGAGGCCCGCGTTGAGGAAGCGGCGGCCGATGCGCGCGTCGTAGCCGATCGCGTCGGCCAGGCGGGTCACGTCGGCGCCCGTCGCCTCGCACAGCTCGGCCATCGCGTTGATGAAGGAGATCTTCGTCGCGAGGAACGAGTTCGCGGCGACCTTGACGAGCTGCGCCGTCGCGTAGTCCGTCACGACGAGCGGCGTGCCCTCGCCGAGCGGCGTCGCGTACACCTCGTCGAGCACGTCGCGCGCCTTGCGGCCCTCGGCGGTCGGCTCCCCGTCGTCGTCCGTCGGCAGGCCGTAGACGAGGCGGTCGGGGTGCAGCGTGTCCTGCACCGCGAAGCCCTCGCGCAGGAACTCCGGGTTCCAGACGAGCACGGCCCCGGTCGGCGCGAGCTGCTCGGCGAGCCGCTCGGCGGTGCCGACGGGCACGGTCGACTTGCCCGCCACCACGTCGCCCGGGCGCAGGTACGGCGCCAGCGAGCCGACCGACGCGTCGACGTACGACAGGTCCGCGCGGAACTCGCCCGTCATCTGCGGCGTCCCGACGCACACGAAGTGCACGTCCGCGCCGTGCGCGTCGGCGATGTCGGTGCTGAACGTCAGGTGCCCGCCGGCCCCCGCCTCGGTGAGCAGCTCGGGCAGGCTGGGCTCGTAGAACGGGGCGCGACCCTCGCGCAGCGCGGCGACCTTGCGCTCGTCGACGTCGATGCCGACGACCTCGTGGCCGAGCGACGCCATCGCGGCCGCGTGGACCGCGCCGAGGTAACCGCAACCGATGACAGAGACACGCACGGGACGCTCCAGCGTTGGAGAAATCGGACGGGGTCCCGAGCGTAGTGGGCGCGGGCACGCCGCCGTCGGGTGATGTGACGGGTCTGACACGACGCCTCGCGCGACGACGAGGGCGCGCCGACCGGCCGGTCGGCGCGCCCTCGTCGGTGGCTCAGACGCCCAGCAGGGCCTTGATCGGCCCGAGCAGGAAGTAGGCGACGAACAGCGCCGCGGTGACCCACATGAGCGGGTGCACCTGGCGCACCTTGCCGACCGCGAGCTTGATGACAACGAACGTGATGACGCCCGCGCCGATGCCGGCCGTGATCGAGTAGGTGAACGGCATGAGCACGATCGTGAGGAACGCGGGGATCGCGAGCTCGTAGTTCTTCCAGTCGATCCCGGTCACCTGCATGACCATGAGGAAGCCGACGACGATGAGCGCCGGGGTGGCGGCCTCGAACGGCACCATCTCGACCAGCGGCGACAGGAACGTGGCGAGCAGGAACGCGACGCCCGTGGTCACGGCCGCCAGGCCCGTGCGCGCGCCGTCGCCGACGCCCGCCGCCGACTCGATGTAGCTCGTGTTGGAGGAGACGCTGCCGGCGCCGCCCGCGGCCGCCGCGATCGAGTCCACGACGAGGATCTGGCGCGTGCGGGGCGGGTTGCCCTCCTCGTCGAGGAGGCCGGCCTCGCCGCCGATGGCGACCATGGTGCCCATCGTGTCGAAGAAGTCGGCCAGCATGATCGAGAACACCAGCAGGACGACCGCGACGAGCCCGATCTTCTCGATCGACCCGAACAGCGAGAACTGCCCCAGCAGGCCGAAGTCCGGCGTGCTGACGAGCCCGAGGACGCCGTCCTCCGGCAGCTTCGGGACGTTGAGCGCCCAGCCCTCGGGGTTGACGCCGCCGTCGTCCGGCAGCACCTTCGGGCCCACGTTGGCGACGAGCTCGACGACCAGCGCGAGGATCGTGCTCGCGACGATCGCGATGAGGATCGCGCCCTTGACCTTGCGGACCATGAGGATGATCGCGAGCAGCAGGCCGAACGCGAAGACGAGCAGCGGCCAGCTGCCGAGCGAGCCACCGATGCCCAGCTCGACGGGCGTGGCCAGGCTGGCGGGGATGCGCACGAAGCCGGCGTCCACGAAGCCGATGAAGGCGATGAACAGGCCGATGCCGACGCTGATGGCCGTCTTGATCTCGCGCGGCACGGCGCGGAAGACCGCCTGCCGGAAACCGGTGAGCACCAGCACCAGGATGATGAGGCCCTCGAGCACGACGATGCCCATCGCGTCGGCCCACGTCATGCCGGGCAGCGCGGCGATCGAGTAGGCGACGACCGCGTTGAGGCCGAGGCCGGCGGCGAGCGCGAGCGGGAAGTTCGCGACGACGCCCATGAGGATCGACATCACGCCGGCGACCAGCGCCGTCGCGGCGGCGACCTTCGCCAGGTTCGGCTCGGCACCGCCGCCGAGGAACGAGCCCTGGAAGCCGTTGTCCTGGACCGTGCCGATGATGAGCGGGTTGAGGACGATGATGTAGCTCATCGTGAAGAACGTCACGAGACCGCCGCGGATCTCGGTGCCGATGGTCGAGCCACGCTCGGAGATCTTGAAGAAGCGGTCGATCGCGTTCGTCGGCGGCGCGCTACGCGGGGCCGCCTGGTCGGTGGTGGAAGCCATGCGCGGAGTGTGGCAGACCTGTGTTTCCGACGTGTACACCGCTCGGCGCAGAGCCGGACGCGCGTCCAGCTGCGACTCGTCGGGTTGGCCCCGGTCCGTCCGTCACCCGCCGGTGGGGCGCCTGGGCCGACCGGTGGACGTGGCGGGCCGCGGGACGCGGCGCTCGGCATGATGGACGCATGTCCCCCTCTGACGCGCACGCTCCCGTGCGCGTGCTCGCGGTCTGCACGGGGAACATCTGCCGGTCGCCGGCGGTCGAGCGGCTGCTCGCCCTCGGCCTCGGGGCCGCCTACCCGGGCGGGCAGGGCGGCGGCCTCGCGCCGGCGGTCGTCGTGGCCTCCGCCGGCACCGGGGCCCTCGTCGGCTCCCCCATCGCCCCGCCCATGGCCGCGCTGCTGCGCGAGCACGGCGCGGTGACGGACGGCTTCGTGGCCCGGCGGCTGACCCCCGCGATGGTCGCCGAGGCGGACCTCGTCCTGGCGCTCACGCGCCGGCACCGCGCGGCGGCGGTCGAGCTCGTGCCGTCGGCCGTCCGGCGCGCGTTCACCCTGCGGGAGTTCGCCCGCCTCGTCACCGCGGTCGACCCCGCGCAGCTGCCGGGCGCCGACTCGACGACGGCGGACCGGCTCGCGGCCCTGGTGCCCGCCGCGGCGGCGGCGCGCGGCTTCCCCGCCGGCGACGACGACGTGGTCGACCCGTACGGCGGCAGCGCCGCGCTCTACCGGCGCTCGTTCGACCAGCTCGCGCCCGCGGTCCGCGCGATCGTGGCGGCGGCCCGCCGCTGAGCGGCGCGTAGGCTCGGCCCGTGCCCACCCTGCTGCGCCGCGAGTACACCCACGCGCCCCCGCCGCCGGTCGCGGTGGACCTCGCGCGCGTCATGCTCGTCGGGTGCGGCGCCTGGCTGGTGGCGCTCGTCGTGACCGTGCTGCTGGCCGCGACGGGGACGACCGGCTGGGAGCCCGCGCAGGTCTGCGTCGCGGGCCTGGTGCTCGGCCTCGTCGGCGTGCCGCTCGCGCGCCGCAAGCAGGCCGACGCGTCGGCGCCCCGCCGCCCGACCCCCTGACCCGACGCCTCCCCACCCGATGCGCCGAGGGCCGCGCCGCCGCACGCTCGTCGCCCTGCTCGTGGTCTACCTCGCCGCGGTCGCCTGGGTGACGCTGCGTCCCGACCTCGCGCCGGACTCCGCGTTCGACGCCGTCCGGGCTGCCGCCGCGTGGCTGCGCGCGCGGGGCGTGGCGGTGACGTTCGCGCTGGTCGAGGCGCTCGCGAACGTCGTCATGTTCGTGCCGTTCGGCCTGCTCGTGGGGGCGCTGCAGCGGCGCACGTGGCTGGTCGTCGTCGCCGGCTGCCTCACGTCGGCGCTCATCGAGACGCTGCAGCTCGCGTTCCTCCCGACGCGCGTCGCGACCCTGCAAGACGTCGCGATGAACACGCTCGGCGCCCTGCTGGGCGTGCTCGCGCTGCGCCTGGCCGCGCGGCCGCGGCGCGCCTGAGCTCAGCCCTCCCAGGCGGCGTCGAGGGCGACCTCCGCGGCGCGCCCCGGCTGCACCAGCGCGACCTCGAGCGCGTGCCGCAGCGACCAGCGGCCGGTCCGCTGCGCCAGCGCGGCCGCGAGGCCGGCGAGGTGCACGGCGTGCGGGCGGCCCGCCTCGTCCACCCACCACTCGACCGGGACGCCGTCGACCCGCAGGTCCTCGTGCTCCAGCCACGAGGGAACGCCGGGCACGAGCGCGGCGACGGCGCGCGGCACCGGCACCGGCGTCCCGGCGCCCTCCAGCCGTCCCGGCGCGAGCTCGTCCACGCGCGGCAGGTCGAGC
>NZ_HE978588.1:1420838-1423951 GCF_000312005.1 Cellulomonas massiliensis JC225 | reverse complement strand
CCCGCGACGGCCGGGAGCTCCTCGACGAGGTCCGCGAGCGCCCGGACCTCCACGCCCACGGTCCGCGCCTGGCCGTCACGCCCCGCGGGCACCCGCACGAGCGACGAGACCCGGCGGCCCAGCTCGACGAGCGCGGCCGCGTCCCGGCCCGCCGTGCCCTCGACCGCGACCGCGCGCGCCGGCGCGACCAGCCGGGCCGGGTCGTCGGCGGCCGGGAGCAGTGGGGCGTGCGCCAGCCGGTCGACGACGCGCGTGCGCAGCACCGAGTCGACCGCGCCCCCGGGCAGACCCAGGGGCACGAGCGCGAGCGCGTCCCCGCCCTCGCGGGCGACGAGCTGGGCCAGCTGGACGTAGACGGCCGCCGCGTGGTCGAGCAGGAAGTCCGTGAGCGCCCCCGTGGCGACGCGCCGCCGCGTCGGGTCCAGCGGGAGGGTCGCGACGAGCAGCGGCGGCAGCGCGCAGTGCTCGTCCGTCGGCGTGGGCGCGTGCACGACGTGCTCGGTGAGGTCGACGCGGCCGTCGCGGCGCAGCGCCCACGCGACCTGCCAGCGGTCCGCGGCACGCTCCTCGACCGGCCGGTGGGCGAGCAGCACGTCGGGCACGGTGCCCTCGGCGCGCGCGACGAGCCAGCGGCGCTCGACGTCCGCCAGCACGCGGACCTGCGGCTCGGGGCCCGTCAGGTCCTCGACGCGGACCTCGGCGAGCGCCGGGAGCGCGAGCAGCAGCGGGTCGTCGACGTCGCGCAGCAGCGCCCGCACCTCGTCCGCCGCGACCTCGTCGCGCAGCTCGAGCACGACGGCGGTGTCGTACCCCCCGGGCGGCTCCCCGTCGGTCGCGAGCGGCAGCCGCAGCGCCGGCAGCGACCCGTCGCGGCGCCGCACCTCCTCGGCGAGGGCCGGCACGCCGGAGCCCGCCTCGGCCAGCAGCTCGGCCGTGTCGCGCAGGGAGAACCGGACCGCGCCGCTCGTCGAGAGCACGGAGACCTCGTCCGCGACGGCCCGGACCGCCGCGAAGCCGACGCCGTACCGGCCGACCAGGCCGCCGTCCCGCTTCGCGGAGGCACGCATCGTCGCGAGCGACGCGACGCCCGCCTCGTCGAGCGGCGCACCGGTGTTCGCCGCGACGAGCACCGTCACGGGGCCGCCCGGAGGGCCGCCGCCCTCGACGCGGGCCAGCCGGAGCAGGAGCCGGCCCGGCGCACCGGCGCGCGCCGCCGCGTCGGCGGCGTTCTGCGCGAGCTCGACCACGACGCGGTCGCGGTAGTAGCCGCGGGCGTGGTCCTCCTCGACGTTGGCGTCCTCGCGCAGCCGCGCGGGCGAGGCGCGCCACGCGTCCAGAGCGGCCGCGCGCAGCGCCGCCGTCCCGAACGGGTCGGGGCTCACCGCTCCGCGTCGGGCTCGGGGTCGGGCTGGGGGTCCTCGGCGACGGGGGTGCCCGCCGCGTCCTCGTCGACGGCGAGCTCGTCGTCGCCCTGCGCGTCGTCGATCTGCTCGTCGGAGCTCTGCTCGTCGGAGCTCTGCTCGTCGTCGGTGGCCTCGTCGGTGGGCTCGTCGGCGACCGGCTCGACGGCGTCGGCCTCCTCGGGGCGCGTGTCGTCGTCGGCCTCGGCCGCCTGGATCTCCTCGACCGCCGGGCCGGACGCGGGCTCCTCGGCCGAGCGTGCCGCCGGCACGACGTCGAGGCGCAGGTCGTCGAGGAGCGGGTCGGGGTCCGGCCACTCGGTCGGCGTCGGGTCCACGTCGGTCTCGGAGTGCGCCCCGCAGCCGTGGTCGAACGAGACGACCTTGCCGTCGTCGGGCGACCACTCGTTGACGCACACGCCGAACACCTGGCCGAGCGCGCCCTGCAGCGGGACGAGGAAGCCGCACGTCGCGCACGCCGCCGCCGACGCCAGCGCGCCCGCGCTCGTCGGGCCCTGCGGGCCGCGGTACCAGCGCTCGGCCACCTGGTCGCGGCCCTCGGGCGAGAGGATCCGGGCGCGGGCGAGCGCGAGCTCGCCGATCGCCACCTGGTCCACCTCGTCGTCGCCGGACGGCGTCCAGCCGGGCTCGAGCCGCGGGTCGTCCGGACGGAAGGGCAGCACGTCGCCCGGGCCGATGTCGCCGGGGCGCAGCCGCTCCGACCACGGCACCCACGAGCGCGCCAGCACGGCGTCCGGACCGGGCAGCAGCTCCGCCTCGGACACCGTCGCGGTGCGGCCACGGGGCACGCGCGCGACCGTGACGGTCCACGCCCAGCCGCGGTAGCCGCGGGCGTTGCTGGCGAAGCGGTGCGAGACCAGCCGGTCGCCCTCGCTCGTCGCGCCCAGGTACTCCCCGACGTCCGCGGGGTCCTCGGCGATGCTCACCGCGACCTCGCGCGCGAGGTCGACGGCGGCCTCGAGGACGGCGTCCTTGGCCACGGTCAGGCCTCGAGGTCGTCGGCGACGGCGCGCAGGGCCTTGGCGTACGTCTGTGCCTTGGTGCGCTCGGGGTAGCGCCCGCGGCGCAGGTCGTTGCCGACGCGGTCGAGGATCTTGATGAGGTCCTCCACGACGACCGCCATGTCGTCCGCCGGACGGCGGTGGGCCTTGACCACCGACGGCACGGGGTCGAGCACCGTGACCGAGAGGGCCTGGGGGCCGCGCTTGCCGTCGGCCACGCCGAAGTCGACGCGCGTGCCCGGCTTGGGCGCCTGGACGCCCGCGGGCAGCGCCGAGGCGTGCAGGAAGACCTCGCCGCCGCTGTCGTCGGCGATGAAGCCGAAGCCGCGCTCGGCGTCGAACCACTTGACCTTGCCCGTGGGCACGGCAGACCCCTGTCTGTCGACTGTCGCTCTCGTCGGGCCGCCGGCTGGGCCGCCGTCCCGGCCTCCTAGGCTACCGGCCTGCGCGTGCTCTTTTCCCGCCGGGCCGGCCGGCGGGCCCGCGCACGTATCGTGGTGCGGATGGCCTTCACCGGGTACCTGCGCGCGCGCGGCGACGACGAGCTCGTTGCGCTGCTGCGCGCGCGCCCGGACCTCGCGTCTCCGTCGCCGTCCACGCTGGCGTCCCTCGCGGTGCGCGCGACCAGCCGCGCGAGCCTGCAGCGGGCGCTCGCGGGGGTCGACGCCGGCGTCCTGCAGGTGCTGGAGGC
>NZ_HE978588.1:1415516-1418988 GCF_000312005.1 Cellulomonas massiliensis JC225 | reverse complement strand
GTCGGGCCGGACGGCCGACCGCAGCGCCGCCGCGTGCGGCCCGTGCGCGTCGACGCCGGCCGCGTGCGGGTGCTCGACCTCGACCGCGAGGCGGAGATCACCGTCGCGGTGCACCGCATCTCGTCGGTCGCGCCGGTCGCCTGACGCCCCGCTCCCCCGCGGGCGCGCCGGACGACCGGCGGCCTCAGACGACCAGGAGCGAGAACGCCCCCTCGCCGTACCCCGCGACCTCCATCGTCAGGTCGGTCCGGCGCACGTACGAGAGCACCCACGGCGTGAGGTCGGACGCGAGGGGCTCGAACGGCTGGTAGACGCGGTCGAGGCGCACGTGCGGCGCGCCCTCCGCGTTGAACAGCGACGCCGTCACGTTGAGCACCTCGGCGGCGTTCTCGGACAGGTTCGTCGGCAGCTCGCGCAGCTCGACGGCCTCGGCGGCCGCGCGCGCCGGCACGAGGCCGAGCGCCGCGCCGACGCCCGCCGCGAGCGGCAGGTCGAGCAGCACCATCGCGACGAGGCGCATCCGCCGGTCGACGTACACGCCGACCAACGCCCCGCCGGCGGGGTCGACCATCGCGCCGCCCGTCGTCACCGTCACCTCGCGGCCCACGAGCCCCTCGACGAGCTCGCGCACGTCCTTCGCGGACGGCAGCGGGGTCTGCTCGTTCATGCCAGCACCGGCTCGATGACCTCGCGGAACGACTCGGGCGTGAAGGGCTTCGCGATGAGGAAGAGCGCGCCCGCGGCCTCGGCGGTCGCGCGCATCTCCGGCGACCCCTCGGACGTGACGAACCCGAACGGCGTGCCGAACCCCGCGCTGCGCAGCGCGCGCAGCAGGTCGATGCCGGTCATGTTGGGCATGTTCCAGTCCGACAGGACGACGTCGGGCTCGTCGGCGCGCACGGCCTCGAGCGCCTCGGCGCCGTCGGAGGCCTCGCGGACCTCCCAGTCGTACCCGGCCTGGCGCAGCGTGCGGATGACGATCTGCCGCATGACGCGGGAGTCGTCCGCCACGATGGCTCGGATGGTCATGATGCTCCTTCCGTGGTGGAACCGGCCGCGGTGGTGACCCACACGTCGACGACGAACAGCCGCCCCCGCCACGACAGCGGCAGGTGCAGCGCCCGGACCGCGCCCTCGAGGGGCGGCAGGTCCGAGCCGATCCGGGGCAGGCCCAGCGTCCCGGGGTTCGGGAGCAGCGCCTTGAGGTTGCCCCCGACGACGTTGGCGATCTCGCCGAACGCGTCCTCGAGGTCCGCGCGCTCCACGGGCTCGTCGGGGTGCAGCCCCATCAGCGCCCGCGTCAGCTCCTGCGCGGTGCCCTCGGCGGTGACGAGGACGGCGCGCCCCGACCAGTCGCCGAACAGGTCGACCCAGGCGACGAGCGCGTCGTCGAGGGCGGGCAGCTCGCCCTCCCACGGCAGCAGGAGGCCGAGGTCGCCGTCCACCATGGCGGCGAACACCTCCTGGGCGATCGCGTGCACCTGGTCGTGCGCGACGGTCGTGGTCATGCGAGCTCCTCGGCAGGGACGAGCCCGAGCAGGTCGAGCTTGTCGCGGATGGCGTCGGCCGTGAACGGCTTGATCAGGTACTCGTGGGCGCCGGCCGCCAGGGCCCGGACGATCTGGCTCTGCTCGCTCTCGGTCGTGACCATCATGAGCGTGACGTCGCGCCACGCCGGGTTGGCCCGGACCTCGGTGACGAACGTGAGGCCGTCCATCACGGGCATGTTCCAGTCGATGCACGCCAGGTCGACGCGCTCGCCCGCCTCGAGGTGGTCGAGCGCGTCGCGCCCGTGCTCCGCCTCGACGGTGTCGAACCCGATGCGCTGCAACGTGCTGGAGACGATCCGGCGCATCGTGCGGGAGTCGTCGATCACCAGTGCTCTCATCGGGTCGCTCCTCGGGGAAGGGCGCTCGTGATGCGCCCGGGGGTGGCAGTGGCGGCAGGAAGGGTGGCGGCCGCCGGCGTCGCCGTGCGGCGCGGCAGCGGGACGCCGCTCGCGGCCACCGAGGGCGGCGGGCCGACCACCGCGGGGGCGGGCGCCCCCGACGCGTCGACGGCCAGCGGCCGGTAGAGCGACGTGCGCCCGACGCTGAGGCGCTCGAAGCCCTCGTGCACGCCGAGCGTGGTCTCCGCGGCGCCGAGCACGAGCACGCCGTCGGGTCGCATCACCCGGCGGACGCGCTCGAGGATCGCGGCCTTGGTCGGCAGGTCGAAGTAGATGAGCACGTTGCGCAGCAGGACCACGTCGAACGGTCCGGCGGGCGCGGGGTCCAGCAGGTTGTGGGACCGGAACTCGACCATCGCGCGGACCGCGTCGTCGACCTCCCACTCCGTGCCGACCCGGCGCATGTGCGACACGAGCATCCCCGCGGGCATGCCGCGGTTGACCTCGAGCTGCGAGTACCGGCCCGCCCGGGCGCGGGTGAGCACCTGCTCGGACAGGTCGGTCGCGAGGATGCGGCCGGTCATCTCCGGCGGGAGCACGTCGGCCATCGTCATGGCGACCGAGTACGGCTCCTGGCCGGTCGAGCAGGCGGCCGACCACACGTGCAGGCGGCCGGCGGCCCGCCGGGCCTCGACGAGGCGGGGCAGCTCACGCTCGCGCAGGGCCACGTACGGCAGCCCGTCGCGGAACCACGACGTCTCGTTGGTGGTCATCGCCTCGACGACCCGGGTGATCTCGCCGGGGTCCGAGCGGCGGCGCAGCGCGTCGACGTACGCGTCGACGTCGAGCGACGCCTCCCGCGCCAGCGGGAGCAGCCGGCTCTCGACGAGGTACTCCTTGCCGTCGGCGAGCTGGATCGCGCTGCGACGGCGGACCAGGTCCGCGACGAACGCGAAGGACTCGGGGGACAACGTCATGCGGGCACCCCCTGGGGTGTGAAGGACCGCTCGAGGGCGGCACCGATCTCGGGAAGCGGAAGCACCTGGTGCGCCAGGCCGGCCTGGGCGACGGCCCCGGGCATGCCCCAGACGACGCTGGTCGGCTCGTCCTGGACGAGCACCGTGCCGCCGGCGTCGACGACGGCCTGGCAGCCGACGCGGCCGTCGGCGCCCATGCCTGTGAGCACGGTCGCGACGAGCTCGCCGCCGGCCGCCTGGACCGCGGAGGTGAACAGGACGTCGACGGACGGCCGGCAGAAGTTCACCGGCGGCGCGTCGGTGAGCACCGTCTCGAAGCCGCTGCCCGTGCGCCGCACCTCGAGGTGACGGTCGCCGGGGGCGACGTAGACGGTGCCGGCGACGAGGGGCTCGCCCGCGGCCTCGACGACGGCGGCCGGGCCCAGCCGGTCCAGCCGCGACGCGAGCTGCCGCGTGAACACCGGCGGCATGTGCTGGACGACGAGCACGGGCACCGGGGGCGGTGCGGTGAGCGACGACAGGACGCGCGAGAGCGCCTCCGGGCCGCCGGTCGACGAGCCGACGACCGCGAGCCGCACGCGCCGCGCGGGCGGGGCGGGCCGCGTCC
>NZ_HE978588.1:1411809-1414157 GCF_000312005.1 Cellulomonas massiliensis JC225 | reverse complement strand
CCGCGACGACACCCGCCTGCGCGCTCGTCTCGCCGGCGGCGCCGGAGACCTCCTGGTTGGAGCCGGCCAGGCGCTGCGCCGAGTCGGCGACCTCGCGTGCCGTGCGGGCGACGTCCTGCAGCGTCGCGCGCAGGCTCTCCTGCGCGCTCGTGAGGGACGCGGCCATCCGGCCGACCTCGTCCCGCTCGCGCACCTCGGTGCCGACCGTGAGGTCGCCCGCGGCCATCGCGTCGAGCGAGGAGCCGACGTCGCGGACCGAGCGCGAGATCCGGCGGATCGTCGCGGCGGCCAGCGCGGCCGCGACCGCGGTCGCGACGACGAACGTGACGGCCAGCACGACGATCATCTGGCGCGCCCGGGCCTCGCCGGCCTCCTGGATGGCGACGACGTCCGCGTCGGTCTGGGCGGAGGCCAGCGCGAGCGCACGGCCGGCCCAGTCGGGGTTCGCGGCGACCTCGGCGGACACGGTCGCGCCGAAGCCCGCCACGTCGCCCGCCTCGATCTGCGGCACCAGGGTGCTCGCCCGCAGCGCGACCCACGCGTCCCAGCGGTCGCGGAAGTCGCGCCACTGCGGCGTGTCGGACTGCGGGAACTGCTCGATGACCGCGATCTGCGACGTCACGTCCTGGTCGACCCAGTCGGCCGAGGTGAGCAGCTGGCGCCGCGTGTCCTCGTCGACGCCGACCGCGCGGCGCACCAGCAGGTGGCTGCGCTGCTGGTCGACCGACAGCTGGGAGAAGGCGCGCTGCAGCTGGGTGTTGAGCTGCGACATGTGGTCGAGGTCCTGCGCGCTGTTCCACAGGGCGTAGGCGCCGGCGCCGCCGACGAGGGCGAACGCGCCACCCAGGACGAGGAGGACGACCGTGAACTTCGCGCCGATCGACCGGTCCCAGAACCAGGCCGCGCGCCGGCGCACGGGGGTGGTGCCCATCAGCCGATCTCCTTCTCCGAGTAGTAGCCGCTGTCGATGAGGACGGCGCGGTAGTTGTCCTGGGTGACCAGCTGCGGCGGCAGCAGGTACGACGGCACGACGGTCACGCCGTTGTCGTACGAGGTCGTGTCGTTGACCTCCGGTTCCGAGTCGCGGAGCAGGTCCTGCACCATCTCCACCGTCACCTCGGCGAGCTGACGGGTGTCCTTGTAGACGGTCGAGAACTGCACGCCGGCGGCGACGGACTTCACGGCGGGCACCTCGGCGTCCTGGCCCGGCACGACCGGCGTGTAGCCGAGGTCGGCCGTCGCGGCGAGGACCGCCTGCGCGATGCCGTCGTTCGGCGCCAGCACGGCCGCGAGGCGCGTGCCGCCCTGGTAGCGGCCGAGCAGCGACGTCATGCGCTCGCCCGCGACCTCGGCCTTCCAGCCCTGGGTCGCGACGTCCTCGCGCTCGACCTGCCCCGACGGGACGACGAGCACGCCCTCCTCGAGGTAGGGCTGCAGGACCGACATCGCGCCGTCGTAGAACACGGTGGCGTTGTTGTCGTCGGGCGAACCGGCGAACACCTCGATCGCGAACGGCCCCTTCGCCTTGGTCCGCTCGCCGTTGGCGTCCAGCACCCCGATGCCCTGCAGCAGCGAGGTCGCCTGGAGCACGCCGACGCGGCGGTTGTCGAACGAGGCGTAGAAGTCGACGTCGCCCGTGTCGCGGATGAGCCGGTCGTACGACACGACCTTGACGCCCGCGTCGTGCGCCTTGGCGAGCACCGGGCCCAGCGGCTTGGAGTCGACCGCGCCCACGACGAGCGCGTCCGCACCCGCGTCGAGCATCGCCTGGATCTGGTCGACCTGCGCCTGCGGGTCGTCGTCCGCATAGCGCATGTCCACGTCGAAGCCGAGCGACTCGAACTGCGCGGACAGGTTCTCGCCGTCCGCCACCCACCGGGTCTGCACCGTGGTGGGCATCGCGATCCCGACCAGCGGGGTCTCGTCCTGCGCCTGGGGTCCCGCGCAGCCCGCGGCGAGCGCGAGCACGCCCACCAGGGCCAGCGCGGGGGTCCTGCGTCCGGTCATCGTCGTCCGTCCTTCGAAGAGTCCGTGGCACGCACGGTGCAGAGCGGTGAGGGGGTCAGTAGGTGAAGGCGGTGACGCGCGAGCGCAGGTCCGCCGACATCCGGGCGAGCTCGTCGACCGAGGAGCCCATCTGGCCGACGACCTCGGAGCTCGTGGCGGACGCGGTGGCGACGCCGGTGATGTTGGAGGCGATCTCGCCCGAGCCGGTGGCGGCCTCGGCGACCCCGCGCGACATCTCGTTCGTGGTCGCGGTCTGCTCCTCCACCGCCGAGGCGATGGTCAGCTGGTAGTCGTTGATCGAGGCGATGATCGAGCCGATCTCCCCGATCGCCGCCACCGCA
>NZ_HE978588.1:1407812-1411103 GCF_000312005.1 Cellulomonas massiliensis JC225 | reverse complement strand
CAGCGACGACACCCGCCTGCGCACTCGTCTCGTCCTGCGACGCGCCGACCTGGCGGGACGCGGCCGCGAGCTCCTCGGCCGCCGCGGCGACCGTCTCGGCCGTCTCGACGACGCCCGCGAGGGTGCCGCGCACCGAGACCTGCGCGAGGTTGAGCGACTGCGCCATGCGGCCGAGCTCGTCCAGCGAGCGGACGTCGGCGCCGACCGTGAAGTCGCCCTCCGCCATCGCGTCGAGCGAGCGCTGCACCTGCACGACCGACTGGCGGATGCGCCGGGCGATGACGACACCCAGCGTCAGCGCCACGGCGAGCGCCACGAGCAGGCTCGCGACGAGGATGACGACGGCCCGCGCGGTGCGGTCGCCGGCCGTGTCCGCGACGCCCGCGACGTAGGCGGTGATCTCCTCGGCGACCGCGTCGAGGTCGGCGACGTACGCGTCGATCGCCGGCTGCGCGATCTCGTCGCGGACCTCGCCGTAGGCCGCCAGGTCGTCGCCCTGGGCCGTCGGCACGAGCTGCTCGTCGCGGATCGTGAGGAACGCCGCGTACGACGTGAGGAAGTGCTGCCAGGTCTCCGACTCGGCCGCCTCGGTCTTCGTGTACGCCTCGATGTCCGCGTTCAGCTCGGCGTCGTTGTCGGCGAGCTTCTGCGTCCAGGCCGCCTTGTCCTCGGCGTCCGCGGACGCCGCGATCTGCGCGATGATCATGCGGCCCTTGAGCTGGTTCTGGTGCACGTGGGAGCGCACGTCCGAGATCGTGGACTGGATCATCGCGACCATCTGCAGGTCGCTCTTGGACTGGTTCAGCGCGACGACGGCGTAGACGCCCGAGCCGAGCGCGACCGCGCCGAGCAGGACGAAGACGGTGAGGATCTTGGCCTGGACGCCGAGCCGGGCGAACCAGCCGCCCCGGCGGGAGGCGTCGGTGGGCGAGGTCATGGGGGGTCTCCTTCGAGCGGGCGCGGGGGCTGCGCCGTCGACCGTCCGATCGGCCGGGGGTGGCCGGTCGTGAGGGGTGCGGGCCTGCGAGAGGCCCGGGGATGCGGGTGATCCTGCGGATCAGGCGGCGGCGGCCTCGTCCACGTCGAGGACCAGCAAGAGCTGGCCGTCGAGCGTGCAGGCCGAGCGGATGAGCGGCCGGATCGCGGCGTCGAGGGTGTCCGGCGGCGCCTCGACGCGCTCGGGCTCGACGTCGACGACGTCGCCGATCTCGTCGACGAGCATGCTGACGGTCTCGCCGCCGACCTGGACGACGACCATCATCTGCTCGGCGTCGTCGGGCAGCGGCGCGATGCCGAGCCGCGGCCGCAGGTCCACGGTGAGCACGACCTGGCCGCGGAGGTTGACCAGGCCCGAGACGCCGTCGGGCGCGAGCGGGACGCGGGTGCGGGCGTGCGCCCGCAGCGCCTCCTGGACGCGCTGCACGTCGATGCCGTACAGCCCGCCGTCGATCATGAACGTCACGTAGCTGCTCATCGCTGCGCTCCCGCCAGCTCGAGGTCGGCCGGCAGCTCGGCCGGCTCACGGTAGAAGTCGCGGTCGGCGGCGAGGATCGCCGCGCGCACGTCGAGCAGCTCGGTGACGCGCTCGCCGAGCACGGTCGAGCCGACGAGGCCGTGGTCGTCGATCGACGAGTGCTTGCCGACCTCGTCCTCGACGATGTCGACGATCTCCTCGACGACGAGGCCGACGGACCGCTCGCCCCGCGTGTAGACGATGAGCAGCAGCTCGTCGGACGGGCGCGCGGCGGTGCCGAGCAGCCGGTCCATGCGCACCAGCGGCAGGATCGTGCCGCGGTACTGCACGACCTCCCGGCCGCCCACGAGCTCGACGTCCTGCGCGCGCACGTGCTCCAGGCGCGCGACCGACGCGAGCGGCATCGCGACCCGGCGGCCGCCGCCGATGCCGGCGACGAGCACCTGCTCGACCTCGGCCCGGGTGCCGGCCTGCTCGGACGTGCCGCGCGAGGTCAGCTCCGGGTCGCGCGTGATGGCGCGGCGCGCGATCGCCTGCACGTCGAGGATGAGCGCCACGCGCCCGTCGCCGAGCACGGTCGCGCCGGAGTAGACCCCGATCGCCTTGAGGCGGGCGGCGAGCGGCGTGACGACGATCTCCTCGGTGGTCAGCACGCGGTCGACGAGCAGGCCGAGGCGCTGCTGGTCGGACTGCACGACCGCGATCACGCACTCGTCGTCCGAGATCGACGGCTCGACCCCGAGGACGCCCGCGAGCGACACGAGCGGCAGCAGCTCGCCGCGCAGCCGGTACACCGGCGCGGCGTGCACGTACTCGACGCCCGAGTCCGAGCGCTGCGCGTCGAGCGCGACGAGCTCGACCACGTGCACCTGCGGGAGGGCGTACAGGTCGCCGGCGCACTCCACGGTGAGCGACGGCATGATCGCGAGCGTCAGCGGGATGCGCAGGCGCCAGACGGTGCCCTGGCCGACGGTCGACTCGACGTCGACGGTCCCGCCGATCGCCTCGATGCGCGTGCGCACCACGTCCATGCCGACGCCGCGGCCGGACACGTTCGTCACGCGCTCGGCCGTCGAGAAGCCGGGCAGGAACAGCAGCTGCAGCAGCTCGGCGGCCGACATGGCCTCGACCTGAGCCTGCGTGCGCAGCCCCTTCGCGACCGCCTTGGCCGCCACGGCGTCGGGGTCGATGCCCCGGCCGTCGTCGCGCACCTCGACGGAGACCTGGCCGCCCGCGTGCGACGCGCGCAGCTCGAGCAGGCCCTGCGCGGGCTTGCCGGCCGCGAGCCGCTCGTGCGGCGGCTCGATGCCGTGGTCGACGGCGTTGCGGACGAGGTGGGTCAGCGGGTCCTTGACCGCCTCGAGGAGGCTGCGGTCGAGCTCGGTGTCGCCTCCGACCATCTCCAGGCGCACCTCGCGCCCGCACAGCGAGGCGAGGTCGCGCACGACGCGCGGCATCTTGGACCAGACGTGCTCGATCGCCTGCATCCGGGTGCGCATGACACCCTCCTGCAGCTCCGAGGCGATGAGGTTGAGCTGCTGCGCGGACCGGGCGAGGTCGACGTCCTGCGTGGACGACGCGAGCCGGCTGATCCGGTTGCGGGCCAGCACGAGCTCCCCGACCTGGCGCATGAGCTGGTCGAGCAGCTCGACGTCGACGCGGATCGAGGAGTCGGCGGCGCCGCGCAGGGTGCCGGTGTCGTCGAGCGACGCGGGCGTCTCCGCCGCCGTCGGGGCCGAGCCCTCGGGCGAGCGCGGTGTGGGGACGCCGGACGCGGGTGCGGGGACCGAGGTCGGGGCGGGCGGCGCCGGGGCGGG
>NZ_HE978588.1:1400496-1406026 GCF_000312005.1 Cellulomonas massiliensis JC225 | reverse complement strand
GCCAGCACGTCGGCGAACGCGGAGCCACCCGTGGAGACGACCGGGGGCTCGTGCGCCGGCCGGGGGCGCCCGTCGTCGTCCGCGGCGTCCGCGGCGCCGAGCAGCGCGTCGAGCCCGCTCAGGGCGGACGGGGGGCCGCCCGCGGCCGGCCGTGCGAACCGGCTCGCGCGCGGTCGCGGGACCGGCGGGTCCGGCACCTCGACGGTGAGCTCGAAGTGCTCGCGCGCGAAGAACCCGGCGACCCCGCCGGTGCGCACGCGCTCCGCCCGGATCACCTTCGCGCCGGGGCCGAGGTCCTCGCCGACCTGCGCGAGCAGCGCGGCGAGGTCGCCGCCCTCAAGCTGCAATCGCGTGGCCACCGCTCACCGTCCCCACGGTCTCGACGTCGATGCCGCCGCCCGTCGCCTCGCCGTACGAGAGCACCGGCAGCCGCGGCAGGCCGAGCGCGACGAGGCGGCGCAGCGCGGGGCGCAGCACCGGCGCGCACACGAGCACGACCGAGCGCCCGCTCGCCTCCGCCTGGCCGACGGCCTCGCGCAGCTGGGCGAGGACCGCCTCGATCCGGTGCGGGTCGACGAGCAGCTGCGTGCCGCCCTCGCCCGGGCGCAGCGACTCGACGAGCTGCTGCTCCAGCACGGGCTCGAGGGTGACGACGCGCAGCACGCCGTCCTGCACGTGGGACGCGGCGAGCGCCGGGCCGAGGGCGGCGCGCGCCGCCTCGACGAGGCCCTCGGGGTCCGTGCTCGTGCGGGCGCGCAGCGTGAGCGCCTCGTAGATGCGGCCCAGGTCGCGGATCGGGACCTGCTCCGTGAGCAGCCCCTGCAGCACGCGCTGCACCTCCCCGAGGCTCAGCAGCGAGGGCACGAGCTCCTCCACGACGGACGGGTTGACCCGCTTGACGCCGTCGGTCAGCACGCGCACGTCCTCGCGGGTGAGCAGCCGCGCGGCGTTCTGCGAGACGAGCGCGGACAGGTGCGTGATGAGCACGGAGACGCGGTCGACCACCGTCGCGCCGGCCATCTCGGCGGCGTGCCGCAGCTCGGCGGGCACCCACTTGCCGGGCAGCCCGAAGACGGGCTCGAGCACCGGCGTGCCCGGCAGCGCGGACAGCTCGTCGCCCAGCGCGAGCACCCGCCCCGCCGGCGCGGTCCCCCGGCCGACCTCGACACCGGCGATGCGCACGGCGTACGTCGAGGCGGGGAGGTCCACGCTGTCGCGCGTGCGCACGGGCGGCACGACGATGCCGAGCTCCATCGCGATCTTCCGCCGCAGGCTGCGCACGCGGCCCAGCAGGTCGCCGTCGGGGCCCTCCCCCACCAGCGAGACCAGGTCGGGCGCGAGCAGGATCTCCAGCACGTGCACGCGCATCTGCTCGATGAGCTGCTCGGGCGTCTCGGGGCCGGCGGGCTGCGCGTCGGGCGCGGGCTGGGCCTGCGCCTGCTCGGCGTCGCGCTTCTCGGCCGCCTTGGCGCGCTGCGCCGCGATGATGAGCACGGAGCCGACGAGCAGGAACGGCACCTTGGGCATGCCGGGCAGCAGCGCGAGCGCGCACGCGCCGGCGCCGGCGATGAGCAGGGCGGTCCGGGACTGGGTGAGCTGCTTCGCGGCCGCCGTGCCCATGTCGCCCTCGGCGGTGGACCGGGTCACGACGATGCCGGTGGACACCGACAGCAGCAGGGCCGGGATCTGGGTGACGAGGCCGTCGCCGATCGTCAGCAGGCTGAACCGCTCGAGCGCCTCGGCGGGCGACATGCCCATCTGCATCATGCCGATGACGAACCCGCCGACGAGGTTGATCACCGTGATGACGACGCCCGCGATCGCGTCGCCCTTGACGAACTTCGAGCCGCCGTCCATCGCGCCGTAGAAGTCGGCCTCGGCCGCGACCTGGGCACGGCGGCGGCGCGCCTCGTCCTCGTCGATGAGCCCCGAGTTGAGGTCCGCGTCGATGGCCATCTGCTTGCCGGGCATCGCGTCGAGGGTGAACCGCGCGCCGACCTCGGCCACGCGCCCGGCGCCGTTGGTGATCACGACGAACTGGATGACGACGAGGATGAGGAAGATGACGAGGCCGATGACGAGCGAGCCGCCGACGACGAAGTGCCCGAACGCGTCGATGACCTGCCCCGCGTAGCCGTCGCGCAGCACGAGCCGCGTCGAGGCCACGTTGAGGCCCAGCCGGAACAGCGTGAGCACGAGGATCAGCGACGGGAACACCGAGAAGTCGAGCGGCCGCTTGACGTACATGCTGGTGAGCAGCACGACGAGCGACCCGGTGATGTTCACGACGATGAGCACGTCGAGCAGGGCCGCCGGCAGCGGCACGACGAGCAGCAGCACGACGCCGACGACGCCGGCGGGCACCGCCATGGGGGCGAGCGAGCGGTTCCTCATGTCGTCCTCCCGGACGGGACGGGGGCCGCGCCGGTGCGCACCGGGCGGCGGGCTGCGCGCGCGAGCGCGCGGTGGTCGGTGAGCTCGTCGTCGGCGAGCGTGGAGCCCTGGGCGAGCCGGTGGCGGCCGGCGGCGGCGCCGCGGCGGCGCAGCTGCAGGACGAACGCGAGCACGGTCGCGACGGCGGTGAACAGGTGCGAGGGGATCTCCTGGCCGAGCTCGCAGGACGCGTGCAGGGCGCGCGCGAGCGGCACGTCCTCCACCATCGGCACGCGGTGCTCGGACGCCAGCGCGCGCAGCCGTGCCGCGACCTCCCCGGCCCCCTTGGCGACGACGCGCGGCGCACCCGTGCCCGGCTCGTAGCGCAGCGCGACCGCGACGTGCGTCGGGTTGACGAGGAGCACGTCGGCCTGGGCGACCTCGGCGAGCATCCGGTTGCGGCTCATCGCCACCTGCCGGGACCGGATCTGGCCCTTGACCTGCGGGTCGCCCTCGGTGCGCTTGTGCTCCTCCTTGACCTCGCGCAGCGTCATCCGGGTCTGCTTGCGGTTGCGCCGCACCACGACGACGACGTCGACGACCGCGAGCAGCAGGCCGGCGCCGATGCCGAGCCGCAGCAGCTGCGTCGCGCCGGACCCGGCCGTGTGCAGCAGCACGTCGAGCGGGAGCCGCCCGGACGCCGTGACGAGCGGGACCAGGCCCTGCACCGCCGTGTAGAGCACGAGCCCGACGACCGCCGTCTTGAGCAGGGTCTTGGCGGCCTGCCACCACGCCTGCGGCCCGACGAAGCGCTTGACCGCCGGACCGGGCTTGAGGTGGTCGAAGACGAGCCGGAACCGGCGCGGCCGCCACCCGCCCTGCGCCATGCCGACCGCGAGCGCGACGAGCACGACGACGACGAGCAGCGGCGCGAGCGTCGGCAGGACGCTGCCGAGCCCGTCGCCCAGCGCGCGGACGGCGAGGTCGGCCGACGGCGCCCGGCCGGCGTCGCGCACGGCGGCGACCTGGTCGCGCGCCGCGTCCTCGGCGCGCGCGAGCACGCCGGGCAGCATGAGGGCGGCGGCGCCGAGCCCCAGCCACGCCGGCAGGTCCTGCGAGCGGCCGAGCTGGCCCTTGCGGACCACCTCCTTCATCCGCTGCGGGGTGGCCTTCTCGGTGCGGTCCTGACCGTCGCTCACGGCAGCACCCCGAGCATCGCGGCGACCGAGCGACCGGTGATCGACTCGACGACGTGCGGCAGCCCGACGAGCGCGAACCCGCCGAGGGTGAGGGTGAGCAGGATCTTGAGCGGGAAGCCGAGCGCGAACGCGTTGAGCGCGGGCGCGACGCGCGTGAGCAGCCCGAGGCCGACGTCGGCGAGGAACAGCACGACGAGCAGGGGCCCGGCGATCTGCAGCGCGGCGACGAACATCTCGCCGAGCCCGTCGGCGAGCGTCGACGCGAGCGCGCCGGGCTGCAGCGACGTCCCGAGCGGGAGGGCGTCGAACGTCCGGACGAGCCCGGCGACGACGACGAGGTAGCCGTCCGTCATGAAGAGCAGCACGAGCGCGGCGAACTGGTAGAGCCGCTGCAGCTGGGCGCCGCTCGTCATCGACAGCGGGTCGTACCCGGTGGCCACCTGGAAGCCGCCGAACACGTCGAGCAGCGTGCCCGCCGACTGCACCGCGGCGAACCCCAGCTGCACGACGAAGCCCAGCCCGGCGCCGACGAGCGCCTGCCCGACCAGCGCGAGCACGAACGTCGCGATCCCGTCGTCCGCGAGCGGCTCGAGGCGCGGCGCGACGGCCAGCGCGAGGCCCAGGCCGAGTGCGACCTTGACGGTCCCGGGCACGGCGCGGTGCGAGAACGGCGGCGCGAGCACGAGGAACGCGATGAACCGCACGCCCGCGAGCATGGTCGTCTCGATCGTCGCGAGCGGCAGGCTCAGCGCGACGGGCCCCACGTCAGCCGCCCACCAGCGCGGGGATGCGCTCGAACAGCTCCTGGGTGAACGTGACCGCCTCGGTGATCATCCAGTGCCCGCACACGACGAGCGCGAGCGCCGCCGCGACGGCCTTGGGCACGAAGCTGAGCGTGATCTCCTGGATCTGCGTCACGGACTGCACGAGGGAGACGACGAAGCCGACGACGAGCGCGGTGACGAGCACCGGCGCGGAGAGCTTGGCGGCCAGGACGAGGGCGTCGACGCCCACGTCGAGCACGGCGTAGGCGTCCATCAGCCGCTCCCGGTGTAGGAGCCGACGAGCGCCGTGACGACGAGGCCCCAGCCGTCGACGAGCACGAACAGCAGGACCTTGAACGGCAGGGAGATCATCACCGGCGGCAGCATCATCATGCCCATCGACATGAGGACGGCGGAGACGACCAGGTCGATGACGAGGAACGGCACGAAGACGACGAAGCCCATGATGAACGCGGAGCGCAGCTCGGACAGCAGGAACGCGGGCACCAGCGTCGCCATCTCGACGTCGTCGGGCGTGGCGGGGTTGGGCCGGTCCGCCGCCCGCGTGAGCAGCGCGAGGTCCTGCTCGCGCGTGTGGTCGAGCATGAACTCCCGCAGCGGGCCGGAGCCGACGTCGACGGCCTGCGAGAACGTCATGTCCCCCGACAGGTAGGGCTGCACCGCGTCGGTGTTGATGTCGGAGACCACCGGGGCCATGACGAACAGCGAGAGGAACAGCGCGAGCCCGGCGAGCACCTGGTTCGGCGGGACGCCCTGCAGGCCGAGCGCGTTCCGCGTGAAGGCCAGGACGACGAAGATCTTCGTGAAGCTCGTCGTCATGAGGATCAGCGCCGGCGCGACCGAGAGCAGCGTGATCGCCAGCAGCACGACGATCGAGGAGCTGGGCGAGCCGTTGACGCCGTTCACCCCGTCGACCGCGATCGACACGGTCGGCGACGCCGGCGTGGCCGGCGGCGTCGGTGGCGTGGGCGCGGCGGAGGCCGGGCCGGCCAGCGCGCCGCCGACCAGCAGCAGCCCCAGCGTCGTCGCCAGCACGGCGAGCGCGCGGCGGACCAGCGTCATCGGCGGACCGTCCGGTCCTGCAGCGCCCGCACGGTGGCGCGCCACGTCGCGGGCGAGAGCACCGAGCCCTCGAGCCGCCCGGGACGGGCGACCGCGAGCGCGTCGGCGGGC
>NZ_HE978588.1:1393613-1399493 GCF_000312005.1 Cellulomonas massiliensis JC225 | reverse complement strand
GCCGGCGGCGCGGCCCGCCGCCTCGACGTCGGCGAGCACCGCGCCCGCCACCACGACCAGGTCGGCGCTCGGAGCGCCGACGAACGTCACGACGACGGCCTCGGCCGCGGCCGGGACGTCGGTCGCGTCGCACGGCACCGCGACGAGCGGGACGGAGGACGGCACGAGCGCCGCGGCCGCGTCGGCCGCCGCGCGGGCGTCGACCCGGGCGGCGAGGGGCGTCTGGGCGTTCATGCGGGGTTCTCCTCCGAGGCGACGGACACGATGCGGCAGGCCAGGCGCGGGCCGTGGCTGCCGAGGGCGGCACGGGCGAGCACGACGCCGTCGACGACGACGTCGAGCGGCTCGGCCGCGGGGTGGCTGAGGGGCAGCAGGTCGCCGACGGCCAGGCCGACGACGTCGCGCGGCTGCACGGTCATCGGCGCGAGGCGCACGCCGACCGGCACGGGGACGGCGCCGACCGCGTGCTCGACCTGCACGCGCGAGGCGACGGCGCGCACGCGGTCCTCGTCGCTCGCGGCGACCGGTCCGTCCGCGGCGTTGAGCGCCGTGACCAGGTGCTCGGCGGGGAGCATCAGCGTGAGCGCGTCCTCGCGCTCGCCGACGCTGAGGGTGAACGACGCGACCAGCACGGTGTCCGAGGCGGCGGCCGCCTGCACGAACTGGGGGTTGTACTGCACGCCACGCACGTCCAGGCCGAGCTTCGTGATGCCGGCGAACGCGTACTCCAGGTCGGCCAGCGCGTGCTGGAGCAGGTCCCGCACGAGCGTCAGCTCGATCTCGGTGAGCTCGCGGCCGGGGCGGTCGTCGCCGCGGCCGTCGCCGCCGAACAGGTAGTCGACCCACACCATCGTCGCGCCGACGGGCAGCTGCAGGACGGCGTTCTGCCGCGTCGGGTCGACGGTGCAGAGCACCATCGCGGTCGGGGTGGGCAGCGTGCTGACGTACTCGTCGTAGGTGTGCAGCGCGACGCCGTCGAGCTCGAGACGGCTCACGATCCGCAGCCGCGCGGTGAGCTGCGTGCCGAACTGGCGCGCGAACCGGCCGAACGCCATCTCCAGGTGGCGCGCGTGCTCGCGCACGAGCGTCAGCGGGCGGCGGAAGTCGTAGGTCTCCACCTGCGGGGCACCGACGCGGCCGCGCGCGCCGGGGCGCCGCACGGGCGCAGCAGAGGTCGCGGCATCGAGGACGGTCACGGCCGACCCATCGGCGGGCGCGCCGCGGTTGTGAGCGGTCGCGCGCAAACTCGTCGTGACGAGTGCCGTCGTGCTGTCTGCACCCCGCCCGTCCTGGGCAGGTCCGTGCCCGGCCCGGTCGGCCGGTCGTCGGTGTGCAGCGGTGCGGCGCCCTCCGTGGCGCCCTGGACGTGCCGGCCTCAGCCGGCGCAGCGCAGGTCTGCTGGCAGGCCTACTGCGTGACGTAGTTCGTCAGGTAGACGCCCATCACCTCGCCCTCGTACGCCTCGGCGAGCTCGGCGGCGAGCTCGTCGCGCAGCTTCTCGCGCGTCTGCGGGTCGGAGACCTCGTCGACCGTGCGACCGGAGAAGATCGCGATCGCGTGGTCGACGGCCACCGACGGGTCCGGCGCCTCGTGCACGTCCTTCGTCAGCTGCATCGAGAACCCCAGCCGCAGGTAGTGCCCGCCGGCGAGGTTGAGGCTGACCGGCTCGACCGCCAGCACCTCGCCCTTCTCGGGCGTCGGCTCGGGCGCCGGCTCGGCGCCCGGGTCGGGGCGCAGCAGGAAGAACCACGCGGCGGCCGCGGCGACGAGCACGACGAGCACCGCGGCGACGACGACGAGCGGCTTGCGCGAGCGCGGCTTCTTCTCCGGCTCCGGCTCGGGCGCGGAGGCGCCGATCGTGCCGCCACCGATCTTCGGGGCCCCGATCTTGGGGCCGCCGATGACGCGCTGCTCGACGGGCATCGCACTCACTCCTTCGTCAGGGCGGGCAGCAGGTCCCGCACGGCCTCGGGGGCGCCGGACAGGATCACGAGGTCCACGCGCCGGTTGGTCTCCATCGCCTGCTTCGAGCGGCCCGCCACGAGCGGGCGCTCGTCGCCGAACCCGATCGCCATGATCCGGCTGCCGGCGATGCGGTCCTTCTCGACGAGGTGGCGCAGGACCTGGGTCGCGCGGTCGGCGGAGAGCTCCCAGTTGGTCGCGTAGCGGCCGGAGACGGGCAGCACGTTCGCGTGGCCCTCGATGGAGATCTGCTCCTTCAGCCGCCGCAGGGTTGGGCCCGCGGCGTCGAGCACCTTGCCCGCCGTGGGCGTGAGCTGCGCGCTCGCGGGGGCGAAGAACACGTCGTCGGCGACGAGGGCCATGACGAGGCCGCGCTCGTCGATCCGGAAGCGCACGGACGAGTCGAGCCGCTCCTCGCGCAGCCGCTTGAGCAGCCCCGCCTTGATCTCCTTGAGGTGCGCGGCCTCGGCCTTCGCCGCCTCGAGGGTGTCCGGGTCGATGTCCGACGTCGCCGCGGGCGACGGGCTCGCGGCCTGGTGGCCCAGCTCGGCGTCCGCGTCGACGAGGCCGGCGGTGCCGTCCACGGGCGCGTCCTCCGGCACGGCGGACTGCCCGTCGAGCGTGCCCGCGCCGCCGTCGAGCACCGACTCGTTGCCCGTCATGTCCTTGAAGCCGGCTGCCAGCGACTCGCGCAGCTGGATGTACTTGTCCTGGTCGACCTGGCTGATGGCGAACAGCACGATGAACAGCGCCATGAGCACCGTGATCATGTCGGAGTAGCTCACGAGCCAGCGCTCGTGGTTGACGTGCTCCTCCTCGTGCCCGCCGCCGCGCCGGCGGCTGCGGGCGCCGTGGGCGCTCACGCGGCCGCCTTCTTCTCGTCGGCCTTCTTGTCGCCCGCGGGCGCGTCGGGCAGCAGGCTGCGCAGCCGCTCGCCGACGACGCGCGGGTTCGCGCCCGCCTGCACCGCGAGCAGGCCCTCGAGCGTGACCTCCATCTGGCTGCACTCCAGGTCGGAGATGCGCTTGATGCGGGTGCCGAGCGGCAGCCAGACGACGTTGGCCGAGAGGATGCCCCACAGCGTCGCGACGAACGCCGCGGCGATCGAGTGCCCGAGGGTCTCCGGCTCCGACAGGTTCTCGAGCACGTGGACGAGCGAGATGACGGTGCCGATGATGCCGATCGTCGGCGCGTAGCCGCCCATGTCCTGGAAGTACTTGGCGTTCACGCGGTCGCGGGTCCGCTTCGTCGCGATGCGGTCCTCGAGGATGACGCGCAGGTCCTCGGGGTCCGTGCCGTCGATGGCGGCCTGGAGGCCGGAGCGCAGGAACTCGTCGTCGATGTCCCGCGCGGCGTCCTCCAGCGCGAGCAGGCCCTCGCGGCGCGCCTTGTCGGCCAGCGACACGACCGTGTCGACCGTCGTGGACGGGTCCGGCGCCTTCGAGCGCAGCGCCCGCGGCACGGCCGCGAACGCGTTCTTCACGTCCTTGAGCGTGTGCCCGGCGACGCCGACCCCGATCGTGCCGACCCAGACCAGCAGCAGCGGCGCGGGCAGCATGATCGACAGCGGGTTGGCGCCCTCGAGGAAGAGGGCGCCGAAGATCGCGACGAACGCGACGACGATGCCGATGATCCCTGCTGGATCCATCAGACGCTCCTCGGCCTCAGCGGAAGGGGCTGGACGAGCGGGCCGTCACCGGCCTGCTCGTCGTCCTCGGGCTCGGCCAGGTCGGGCACGGCCGTCAGCACCGCCGTCGAGCGCAGCTCCTGCGAGCGCGCGAGCACCTGCGCGGAGCGCTCGTTGATGCGGGCGATGATCTCGGCCATGGGCTCGGCGACGATGTACTTCGTGCCGTCGATGAGCGTCACGATCGTGTCCGGCGCGCTGTCGACGCGCTGGATCAGATCGGGGTTGATCCCGAACTTCTCGCCCGTCAGGCGTGTCACGACGATCATGGCTGCACCCGTCCCTGGTCCTACGTGCGGCTCGCGCCGCGCGGCCCGTCCGTGGGCCTTCACGCCTCCCATCGGCCGGTCCGGCCCCGATGTGAGGACTGCACTTCACCCGCCCGGCGGCGGCGCGCGTGGCGCGGCCGCCGGGCGGGACGACGTCAGCGCTTGAGGTTGACGAGCTCCTGCAGCACCTCGTCCGACGTGGTGATGACGCGCGAGTTCGCCTGGAAGCCGCGCTGGGCGACGATGAGGCTGGTGAACTCCGACGAGAGGTCGACGTTCGACATCTCCAGCGCGCCGCCCGCGAGCGACCCGCGCCCGCCGGTGCCGGCCGTGCCGATCGCCGGGTCGCCGGAGTTGACGGTCGTGCGGAACAGCGAGCCGCCCGCCTTCTCCAGGCCCGCCGGGTTGGTGAACGCGCCGAGCGCGATCCGGCCGATGACCTGCTTGAGCCCGTTGCTGAACGAGCCGGTGATCGTGCCGTCGGCGCCCAGCGCGAACGACTGCAGCGTGCCGGCCGCCTGGCCGTCCTGCGCCGTCGCCTTGACCGTGTCGAGGCCCGCGTAGCCCGTCAGCGTCGACAGGTCGACCGCGACGCCGCCGACCGTGAGCGACGTGGGCGACGTGATGCGGCCGTTCGCGGCGAACGTGACGGGGGTCGACGCGACGGTCGCGGTGCCGTCGCCGGCGGCGAGGGACCAGCCGGTCGCGGCCTTGGTGAACGTGAGCGTCAGCGTGCGCGAGGCGCCCGTCGCGTCGTACAGGTCGATCGTGCGGTTGAGGACCGTGCCGTCCGCCGCCGCGGAGTCGAGGTTGCCCGCGTAGGTGGCGGACGAGGACGCGACGGCGCCCATCACGGAGCCGGCCGGGACCTTGAGGTCGCTGAGCGGGCCGTTGGTGTCGATCACGCCGTTGACGGCCATCCAGCCCTGGACGAGGGCGCCCTCGCCCGGCAGGACCATCTGGCCCGTCGCGTCGAAGTCGAACGAGCCGGCGCGGGTGTAGTACGTCTCGTTGCCCTTGCGGACCACGAAGAACCCGTCGCCCTGGATCATCATGTCGGTGCTGCGCCCGGTCACCTGCGAGGCGCCCTGCGTGAAGCTCGTCGTCACGCCCGCGACGCGCACGCCGAGGCCGATCTGCGCCGGGTTGGTGCCGCCGACGCCGTCCTGCGCGCCGCCCGCGTTGGTGAGCACCTGGCTGAGCGTGTCCTGGAACTGCACCTGCGACGACTTGAAGCCGGTGGTGTTGACGTTGGCGATGTTGTTGCCGGTGACGTCGAGCATGGTCTGGTGGCTGCGCAGACCACTGATGCCGGAGAACAGCGAGCGGAGCATGGTGGGTCCCTTCGGGCGGTGCGCCGGGCGGCGCGGTGGTGCGGGTCTGGGGGCTGGGGTGGGGTGCTGAGGCGGGCGGCGGTCAGCTCGCGGCCGTGCGGCGGACCGCCGCGACCTGGTCGAGGGGGATCTCCTCGTCGCCGACCGTGACGGTCGGGACGGAGCCGGCGTAGGAGACCGAGCCGACGACGCCGGAGTGCTCGGCGCCCTCGGCGTCGGTCCACGAGACGGTCTGGCCGACGAGCGTCGCGGCGGCGACCCGCATCTGGAGCCCGAACGCCTCGCGGGAGGTGTCGGAGAGCTCGATGAGCCGCTCCATCGTCGTGAGCTGCGTCGTCTGGGCCATGAGCTGCGACGAGTCCATGGGCGACGAGGGGTCCTGGTTGCGCAGCTGCGCGACGAGCAGCTCGAGGAAGGCCTGCTTGTCGAGGTCCTTGGTCGCCGGCGCGGTGCCGGTCGTGCCGGCGGCACCGCCGGCGGCGGCGGTGTACGAGGTGTCGATCGACATCGGTGCTCCTGGGTGCTGGCTCGGACGGCAGGTCAGACGACGAGGTCGAGGCGACCGGACGGCGTGCGGACGGGAGGTGGCGGCGGGACGTCGCGCGGCGGCGCGGCCGGTGCGCCGGGC
>NZ_HE978588.1:1389853-1392541 GCF_000312005.1 Cellulomonas massiliensis JC225 | reverse complement strand
GCAGGGCGGGCAGGCCGGCGGCAGTCAGGACGCTCACGCGGCACCCCCGGCGAGGAGCTCGAACGCGGCGCGCGACGCGCTGGACGCGTCCGCGTGCGTGGCGGGCGCCGCGGCGACCGGCTCCTGCGGCAGGATCCGCCGGATGTTGGTGGGCTCGGCCCACACGTCGCGGACGCCGACGTGCCCGCCGGGCTTCGGAGCGTCGATCATCTTGCCGTTCCCCACGTAGATGGCGATGTGCGTGCCGCCGTTGAACACGAGCAGGTCGCCCGGCAGCGCGTCGTCGAGCGACGGGACCTTGGTGCCGAGCCGCTGCTGGTCGCGCGCCACGCGCGGCACGCCGTCGGCGACGCCGAGGTCGGTCAGCGAGCGCAGCACGAGGCCCGAGCAGTCGAGGCCGCCCTCCGAGAGCGACTCCCCGCCCCACACGTACTTCACGCCCTGGTACTTCTTCGCGGCGGCGACGAGGTCCTGGGCCGTGACGCCGGAGCCGGGCGCGATGCTGCGCGACTCGTCGAGGCGCGGCGACGTCGCCGTCGCGGTGGAGGCCGTCGCGACGGCGCCGGCGGTGGCGCCCGACGCCCCGGGCGCGGCGTCCGCGAGCGCCGCCGCGAACTGGGACGCGCTCGTCGACGCCGCGGCCGTCCCGGTCGCCGGGAGGGCGGCCGGGTAGCGGGCCGGCTCGACCAGCGCCCGCAGCTCGGCGACGCGCGCCTGCACGGCGGCGAGCCCGGTCACGGCCGGACCTCCCCGAGGGTCGGCTGCGCGACGGCGGCGCGGCGCGAGGCGACCTCGTCGAGGACGACCTGCTCCGCGTGCTCCTCGCGCACGCGCTCCGCCGTCTCGTGGCGCTCGGCGAGCCGGTCGACGACCCGCAGGTCGCGACGGGCGGCCGACCAGTGCGCCGTGCGCTCCCCCACCCGCGCGTCGGCGCGGACCGTGGCGGCCTCCGCCTCCGCCAGCAGGCCGGCGAGCATCGTGCGGCCGGCCACGGCGGCCGTCCACGCGAGCTCGCCACCCCCCGAGGGCAGCTCCGAGCCCTGCAGCGCCTCGCGCGCGTCCCGGCTGCGGGCGCGGGCGCGCTCGGCCTCGTGGCGGGAGGCCGCCAGCTCGGCGGCCGCCTGCTCCTCGGCGCGTGCACGCACGCGCAGGAGCCCGGCCAGCGGGAACGGTCGGGTCATCGCTGCTCCCCCAGGACCTGCACGAGGGCACCGAGGTGCGCCCACGACTGCGCCGCCGGGGCGGCCTCGCCCATGCCCTGGCGCAGGAACGCGTCGATCGCGTCGCCGTGCGTGACGGCGGCGTCGACCAGCGGGTCGGAGCCCGTGACGTACGCGCCGACGTCGAGCAGGTCCTTCGCGCGGCGCCGCGCGGCCATCACCGAGCGCAGGCCCTGCGCGAGCGCCCGCTGCTCGGGCGTGGTCACCCGCGACGCGACGCGGCTGATGGAGCCGAGCGCGTCGACGCTCGGGAAGTGGCCGGCGACGGCGAGCGCACGGTCGAGCACGACGTGGCCGTCGAGGATCGAGCGGGCCGCGTCCGCGATCGGCTCGTTGTGGTCGTCGCCGTCGACGAGCACCGTGTAGAGGCCGGTGACCGACCCGGTCGGCCCGGTGCCGGCGCGCTCCAGCAGCTGGGCGAGCAGCGCGAACGTGCTCGGCGGGTACCCGCGCGTGGCCGGGGGCTCGCCGACCGAGAGGCCGATCTCCCGCTGCGCCATCGCGACGCGCGTGAGCGAGTCCATCATCAGCACCGCGTGGCGGCCCTCGTCGCGCAGCTGCTCGGCGATGCGCGTCGCGACGAAGGCCGAGCGCATCCGGACCAGCGGCGGCTCGTCGGAGGTCGCGACGACCACGACGCTGCGCGCGAGGCCCTCGGGGCCGAGGTCGTCCTCGAGGAACTCGCGGACCTCGCGGCCGCGCTCGCCGACGAGGGCGATGACGGACACCTCGGCCTCGGTGCCCCGAGCGATCATCGACAGCAGGCTCGACTTGCCGACGCCCGAGCCCGCGAACAGCCCGAGGCGCTGGCCGCGGCCGGCCGTGACGAGCGTGTCGAGCACGCGCACGCCCAGGTCGAGCGGGGTGTCGACCCGCGAGCGCTCCAGCGGGTGCGGCGCGTGCCCGTCGACGGGGACCCACGCCTGCGCCCGCAGCGGGCCCTTGCCATCGATCGGGCGGCCGAGGCCGTCCAGGACGCGTCCGAGCAGGCCTGGGCCGACCGGCACCCGCAGCGCCCCCGCCGGGCGCACCGCGGCGCCGGCGCGCAGGCCTCGGGTCCCGCCGAGCGGCATGCTGCGCGCGGTGCCCTCGGCGGTCGCGACGACCTCCGCCAGCACCGCGTCCGGACCCTCGCCCACGCGCACGAGGTCGCCCACGGCGCTGCGCGTGCCGACGACGTCGAGGGTGAGGCCGACGACGGTGCGCAGCGTGCCGACGTGCTGCGGGCGCAGCGCGTCGAGCACCGGGGCGGGGGTCAGCGTGGTCACGGGTGCTCCTGCGCCCGCTCGAGCGCGTCGCGCGCGCGGTCGAGGGCCGAGGCGATCCGCGCGTCGACGTGGCCGTCGGCGTGGTGGGCGACGGCGTCCCCGCGGCGCAGCGCCGCGTCGTCCTCGAGCTCGATCCCGTCGGGCAGCGCCGGCGCCGCGGCACGGACGAGCGCGGCGTCCGCCGGGTGCATGCGCACCCG
>NZ_HE978588.1:1363074-1389374 GCF_000312005.1 Cellulomonas massiliensis JC225 | reverse complement strand
GCGGCGTAGCCCGCCGCGAACCCCTCGGCACGCGCCCGCTCGTCGGCCGCCGCGGCGGCGCCGAGCGCGGGCAGCTCGATCGTCTCAGGCAACGTACTCGTCCTCGCCCTCGCGGCGGATGACGATCTGCCCGCTCTCCTCGAGCTTGCGGATCGCCTGGACGATGCCCGCGCGCGCCTCCTCGACCTGCGAGAGGCGCACGGGGCCGAGCATCTCGATCTCCTCGACGAGGTTCTCGCGCGCCCGCTCCGACAGGTTCCGCAGCACGGTCTCGCGCACGGGGTCGGAGACGCCCTTGAGCGCGAGCGAGAGCTCGGGGGTCTCGACCTGGCGCAGCACCATCTGCATCGCCCGGTCCTCGAGCAGCACGATGTCGTTGAAGACGAACATCCGGCTGCGGACCTCCTCGGCGAGCGTCTCGTCGCGCGAGGCCAGGCCCTCGAGGATCGCCTTCTCCGTCGTCGGGTCGGCGCGGTTGATGATCTCGACCAGCGGCTGGACGCCGCCCACGGCCGCCAGCTCGCGCGGCGCCAGCACGGTCGACGCCTTGCGCTGCAGCTGCTCGGCGACGACGGCGACGACGTCGGGCGACGCGCGCTCCATGAGGGCGATGCGGTGCGCGACCTCGCCCTGCAGGGCCGGCTCGAGGCCGGCCAGGATCGCCGACGCGTGGTCGGGGCGCAGGTGCGCCAGGACGAGGGCGATCGCCTGCGGGTGCTCGCCGGACAGCAGCGACACGACCTGGCGGGCGTCAGCCTGCTGCAGGAACTCGAACGGCTGGCCGGCCAGGTGCACCTGCAGGCGCTCCATGACGTCGGCCGCGCGCTCGGCGCCGAGCGACGCCTCCAGCAGCTGCTGGGCCAGGCCCAGCCCGCCACCGACGCCCGAGCCCACGACGGACGCGTCGTAGAACTCCTCGAGCACGGCGTCGGCGAGCGCCTGGTCGACACGGTCGAGCCGCAGGATCTGGGCCGTCAGCTCCTCGATCTCCGCGTCGTCGAGCGACTGCATGACGCGCGCCGCGCGGTCGCGGCCGAGCTGGACGAGCAGCATCGCGGCCTTCTGCGGGCCGGGCAGGGCGACGGTCATCAGCGGCGCCCGCTCGGGACGGCGAGCCAGCTGCGCAGGAGGTCGGCGACCTCCTCGGGCTGCTCGTCGGCGAGCGCCGAGAGCTCGGCGCGCTTGACGGCGACGGGGTCGGGCGTGGTGGGCAGGGGCGCCGGCGGCAGCACCGGCAGGTCGTCGGCGTCGACGCCCTCGATCGCGGCGGCGGCGCCGCCCGGGCCGTCGAGGACCGGCAGCATGCCGAGGTCGACGGCCTCGCGGCGCGAGCGGCGCGAGCGGCGGGCCGCGGCGACGACGAGGACGATGACGACGAGCAGCACGACGCCGGCGATCCCCGCCTGCTTGAGCAGGTCCTGCTGCGCCTGCGCCTTCGCCGCCGCGTCGGCGGTGGCGAGCGCCTCGGCCGCCGCCTCCGCGCCGGAGGTGTCGAACTGCGCCGCCTGCAGCGCCAGGGTGTCGCCGCGCTCGGTGTCGATGCCCGCGGCCGCGGCGATCGTCGCCTGCAGCTCGACGAGGTCGATCGCGGCGGCGGCCTTGGCGTCGACGACGACCGCCACCGACTGCCGCTCGACGGAGCCCGGGGCAGCCTTCACGACCTCGGTCGTCTTGTTGACCGCGTTCGTCACGTCCTCCGACTTCGAGGTGTACTTCCCGCCGTCCGTCGTCGAGGAGGGGCCGGTCACGTCCGTGTCGGGCCCCAGCACGCCGGTCGCGGTGCCGCCGGTGCCGTTGTAGCTCTCCGTCTTGGTGGACGACGCGAGCGGGGGCGTGCCCTCGGTCGAGCCGAACGTCTCGGTGGTGCGCTGGCTCTCGTCGAAGTCGAGCTCGGCCGTCACCGTGACCGCCGACCGCCCGGCGCCGAGCACCCGGTCGAGCAGCTGCTGGACGGACGCCGCTACCCGCGTCTCGTAGTCGCTCGCCTCGCCGGCGGCGGTGCCCGTCGTGCCCGCGCCCACCGCGGACAGGACCTTCCCGGAGGCGTCGACCACCGAGACGTCCGTCGTCGTCATGTCGGGGATCCCGGCGGAGACGAGGTGGGTGATGGCCTCGACCTGGTCGGTGGTGAGCTCCTTGCCGGCCCGCGTGCGGACGAACACGGACGCCGTCGGCTCCTGCTTGACGTCGGTGAAGACCGTCTCCTCCGGCATCGCGAGGCGCACCGTCGCGCTCTCGACGCCGTCCATCGCGCCGATGGTCTTGGCGAGCTCGCCCTCCAGCGCCCGCTGGTAGGTCTTCTGCTGCTGGAACTCGCTCGAGGTCATCGGCATGTCGTCGAGCAGCGAGTAGCCGCCGCCGTCGGCGTTCTCCGGGATGCCGGCCGCGGCGAGGTGGATGCGCTGCGTGTACAGCTGCGAGGCGGGCACCAGCACGGTGGAGCCGCCGTCGGCGAGCTGGTAGGAGATGCCCTGCGCGTCGAGCTCGTCGACGACCGCCGCGGCGTCCGCGCCCGACAGGCTCGTGAACAGCGGGCTCAGGGCCGGCCGGCTGAGCCAGGACGAGAGCGCGACGCCGCCGAGCAGCAGGACGGCGATGCCGATGACGACGAGCGTGCGCTGTGCGACCGAGAACTGCTTGACGGCGTCGGTGAGCCGCCCGACGGCGGCCTGCATCGTGGCGGGCATCAGGCCTGCATCCTCATGATCTCGGTGAACGCCTCGACGGCCTTGTTCCGGACGGCGGCGGTGAGCTCGAGCGCGAGCGACGACTCGGCCGCGGCGATCGTGTAGTCGTGCACGTTCTCGAGGTCACCGGTGACGGCCTTGACCGCGAGGTCCGACGAGCGCGACTGCAGCTGCTGCAGCGAGTCGATCGAGCCGAGCACCGAGCCGAAGGCGGCGCCGTTCGCGGCGGACGCACCGGACGCGCCGGCGGCTCCGGCCGCCGTGGTCGGGGCGACGGAGAAGGCGGCGGCCGCGGAGCCCACGGCTCCCACGGCGGCGACGGGGGCGGGCATCAGGACCGTCCGATCTGCAGGGCTGCGGTGTAGGTCTCCTTGGCGCGGTCGACGACGGCGGCGTTCGCCTGGTACCCCCGCTGCGCCATGATCAGCTGCGTCATCTGGCTCGACATGTCGATGTCCGGGTAGCGCACGTACCCCTGCTCGTCGGCGAGCGGGGCGCCGGGCTCGTGCACGAGCCGGCCCTCGGCCGAGCCGAACGCGGCGGCGGCGACGCGGACGCCGCCCTCCTCGCCCGGGGTCTCCTGCGCGACGACGTACCGCGCCTGGAACGCGGCCTCGGACGTCGGGCGGACCGTGGAGAGGTTGGCCAGGTTGTCGGAGACCGCGTCGAGCCACGCGCGGTGCACGGTGAGGCCGGATCCCGCGATGCCGATGGCGCCGAAGATGCCCATCAGCTCGTCCTCATCGCGGCGCGGACCGAGCTGAACTGGCCGGACGCGGCCTGCGTCGCGAGCTGGTAGCGCAGGTTCGTCTCGACGTTGAGCAGCGTCTGCTCGTCGAGGTCGACGTTGTTGCCGTCCTCCCGCGTGGCGGCGAGCGAACGGCTCACCGCGGCGGACGCGTCGCCCGACCCCGTCGCCACCGCACGCGAGAGCGCCTGCTCGAAGTCGACGACGCGCGCCCGGTAGCCGGGGGTCTGCAGGTTCGCGACGTTGTCCGCGATGGCGCGCTGCCGCAGCGCGAGCGCGTCGAGCGCGGAACCGACCGCGACATAGCTCACGGAGTCGAAAAGGCCCACGAGGTTCGCCTCATCCACGAGAGGGGGCGGCCGTTCCGTGGCCTCAGGGTCGAGCGATCCGTGCTCGACCCGCCCATCGGCGGGCGGTGCCGGGCCGTGAGGGTTTCTGCCGGCCGGACCTGGCGGCTCACCCGTTCGGAGGACGAGCGGCGCGGGCGGTTCGCCGGGGCCGGGCGTCAGCCCTGCGCGTCCAGGTACACGGGCACCTCGGCGACGGCCGGGCGCAGGGCCTGCGTCGCCGCGAGGTGGCGGCGCGAGACCGCGGCGGCCTCGGCGGTGCGCCGGGCCACGTCGAGCTGGCGGTCGAGCAGCGCCTGGGCGCGCACCAGCAGCGGCGCGGGCAGCGGGCCCAGGTCGGAGGGCGGGCGCCAGGCGGCGACCCGCGCGACCTCGGCGACGTCCGGCAGGTGGGCGACGCGCAGCAGCTCCTCGGCGGCGTCGACGTCGAGCTCGAGCGCCGTCAGCGCCGCGTGCCAGCGCTCGACCCACACGTCCTGCACGGTCGCCGCGCCCATGTCATCCGACCCCGAGCAGCCCGGACGCCGCGGGCGCCGGGGCGGGCGCCGTCTGCGTGAGCGAGGCGGCCGCCCCGTGCCACGCCTCGGCGAGCGGGGCGACGATCGAGCGGCACTCCGCGACCTTCTCGGCGTCGGCGTGCACGCCGGCCTCGACGAGGGTGGAGAAGAGGTAGCCGTACAGCGACATCAGGCCCGGGCCGCCGTCCCAGGCGTGCTCGTCGAGGCTGGACATCAGCTCGGCGACGATGTCCTGGGCGTGCTGCAGGTGGCCGGTGGCGCCGGGCGCGTCGGCGGCGGCCAGCGCCGTGGCGGCGCGGTCCACGTCGAGCAGCAGGCGGTCGAACAGGAGCGTGATCACGCGGGCCGGCGCTGCGGTCTCGACCGCGGTGGCGACGTAGGCGGAGCGGGCGTCGTACATGGGTCCTCCTCGGGGTGGCGCGTCAGCTCTGCTGCGAGGTGAGCGCCGCGATCTGGCTCGCGAGGTAGCTCGACTGGGAGTTCAGGTTGGACAGGCTGGTCTCGAGCGCGGCATAGGTCCGCACGAGCGACTCGCGGCGGGCGGCGAGCCGGTCGTCCCAGTCCGAGATGCGGGTGCCGAGGTCCTTCACGAGCGACTGCTGCGACTGGATCGTGAGGGTGAGGCTGCCGGTGCCGGTGTCGGACGCGCCCTTGGCGGTCGTCGCCAGGCGGTCGGCCACCGTCGTGAGGATGGTCTGCACCTTCGCCGGGTCCGCGGCGAGCGCCGCGTCGAACTTCTCCTGGTCGAACGTGAAGGTGCCGTCCTTGCCGATGACGACGCCGACGTCGGCCGGCGAGACGCCGCCCACGGGGGCCGAGGCCTCGGACTGCAGCGTCTGCTGGAGGAAGCGGATGGTGGCGTCGCCGGAGAACAGGCCGCCGGTGACGACCGTGCCCCCGTCGGCGGCGGTCGACGTCGTCGACTTCGTCCGCGAGCCGATCTCGTTGAGCACCAGGTTGAGGTTCGAGACGAGGTTGGACCCGAGCGACCGCAGCGCGGCGCCGTCCGAGGCCACCGTGAGCGTCACGTCGGAGGCGTCGGACGCCGTCACCGCGGACACCGTGACGTCGACCCCGGTCATGAGGTCGTCGAACGTGTTGCTGGACGAGGTGAGCGTCCGCGCCGAGGCCGTGCCCGCGAACAGCGTGATCGCCGCGTCGGACGCCGACCGGGTGGTCTCGAGCGCGAGCGGCTGCGCGCCGTCGGCACCGGCGAGGGCGACGGTGAAGGCGTTCGCCGTGCCGGTCTCGGTGCCGGTGAGCTGCAGACGGTACGACGTGGTGCCGGTGGGCTGCCCCTGCGCGTCCAGGTCGGGGACCTTGATCGCGGTGGCACGCACGCCCGTGCCCGACTCGTTGAACGCGGCGACGACGTCGGCCATCGCCCCCGTGGCCGCGGTGACCGTGGTGGTCTGCCCGCCACGCGTCACGGTGAACGAGGGCTTGGCCCCCAGCTCGCCGGCGGAGGGCAGGGTGACGAGCGAGGTCTGCGACGCCGCGACCGCGGTCACCCGGAGGTTGAGGCTCGCGGGCTGGGCGCCGTCGGCGACGGTGGCCGAGACGCCGGGAGCGGAGGACGTGGCCTTCACCGCGTCCCACGAGGACGCCTTCGCGGTCTTCGCGGCCTGCTCGGCCAGCGACGCGACCTTCGTGTTGAGCGACTGGAGCGCCGTGACGAGCGAGCTCGCGGTGCCCTGCTTCGCCTTGAGGAGGGACTGCGTGCCGGCCTGGAGGGTGATGAGGCTGTCGATGAGGTCGGTGGTCTTCAGACCGCTGACCAGTCCGTCGATCGTCGAGCCCATGGCCGCCTCCTCGTCATCGGGCCGAGGGGACGCCGGACGGCGTCCCGGAACGGGCACCGGGTGCGCGACCGACGACGGAGGATCACGGTCACGCACCCGGTACCCGGGTCACGCGGGCGTCACTGCAGGAGCTGCAGCACGCTCTGCGGGAGCGACTTGGCCTGCGCCAGCATCGCGGTGCCCGCCTGCGAGAGGATCTGCGAGCGGGTGAACGCGACCATCTCCTGGGCCATGTCCGTGTCGCGGATCCGGCTCTCCGACGCGGACAGGTTCTCCACCGCGACGTTGAGGTTGTTGATGGTGTGGTCGAACCGGTTCTGGACCGCACCGAGCTGCGAGCGGACCGACGAGACCGTCGTGATGGCCTTGTCGATCGCGTTGATCGCCGCGTCCGCGTCGCCGGCCACGCCGTCGACCGCGAGGTCGGTGTCGGCCGTGAAGCCGATGCCCGCCGTCGAGGACACCGTGAGGGCGCCGTCGTGCCCGGCCTTCGTCACGACCAGGTTGCCGTCCGTGTCGACCGAGGCCGCCACGCCGTCGGCGGCACCGGCCGTCGTCAGCGCGGACGCGATCTGCGCCTTCGTCATGGCCGCCGCGGAGCCGTCCGTGGTGGAGGCGCGGACCGTGTAGGCCGTGCCGTCGACGGTCACGGTCTGCGCCGTGTCCGCGGTCGAGCCGTCACCGGCGCCGAGCGCGGTGATCGCGCCGCCCGCGGCCGCCTTGACGTTGTTCACGCTGACGTCGTCGACCCCGAGGCCGGCGGCGCCCATGGCGACCGTGTTGAGCTTGACGTCGATCTTGTCGGACGCCGAGGTGTTGGCGCCGACCTGGAACGAGCCGTTGTACGAGCCGTCCAGCAGCTTGGTGCCGTTGAACTGCGTGGTGTCCGAGATGCGGGTCAGCTCGGTCTTGAGCTGCTCCATCTCGTCCTGGATGTTGGTCTTGGCGCTCTCCGACAGGCCACCGGTGTTGGCCGCCTGGACGGACAGGGTGCGCATGCGCTGCAGGATGGAGTGCGTCTCGGTGAGCGCGCCCTCAGCGGTCTGGACGACGGAGATGCCGTCCTGCGCGTTGCGCACCGCCTGCTTCGTGCCACCGATCTGCGACCGCAGACCCTCGGAGATCGCGAGGCCCGCCGCGTCGTCGGCCGCACGGTTGATGCGCAGACCGCTCGAGAGCTTCTCGAGCGACTTGCTCAGGTCGTTCTGCGTGCTCGACAGGTTGCGGTACGAGTTGAGCGCCGCGATGTTCTGGTTGATCGAGAGACCCATGTTGATCTTCCTCCTTGAGTCGGGTCCTGGCCGGCCCATCCGTGGGCACGCCCTGTCGATCGGGCGCGGTCGGCCGGTGCTGAGGAGTTCCGGCGAGAGATTTCGCCGGCCCCCCTCACGCGGTGGTCTGGTGCGTGCGCGCGCCCGTGCGGGTGTCCGCGGCCGGGGCCGGCTCGGGCACGTAGGAGAGGCGCTGCGCCGACGCGCGCTGCGCCGTGCGGCTCGCGATGGCGGCGAAGTACGCCTGGCGGCGGCGCTCGGCGACCCCGTCCGGGCGCTCGGCCGCGGGGACGAGCTCCGGGTCGAAGTGCGTGTTGAGGCCGTCGCGCAGGAGCGCGAGCGCCTCGGTGCGCAGCTGGCTGACACGCGACTGGGTCACGCCGAGCTCGTCGGCCACCTCGGCGACCGAGCGGTCCTCGAGGTAGATGCCGCGCACGACGACCTGCAGCCGCTCGGGGAGCACGTCGACGGCGGCGGCGAGCCACTGCACCCGCTCGGAGGCGAGCAGCGCCTGCTCCGGCGTCCGGTCGCGGTCGACGACGAGGTCGGCGATCGAGACGCCGTCGTTGACGTCGAGCGACAGCACCGTGCGCGTCGCGTCGCCGAGCGTCTCGTCGACCGCGTGCACGTCGGTGCCCATCGCGGACGCGATCTCCTGCCGCGACGGCGGGCGGCCCAGCGCGCCGGTGAGCTGCTCGGTCGTGTGCTGGAGCTCGCGCACCCGCTGGCGGGCGCCGCGGCTGGCCCAGTCCATCGACCGAAGCGCATCGACGAGCGCCCCGCGGATCCGCAGCGAGGCGTACCGCGCGAAGGGCACCCCGGTGGCCGGGTCGTAGGACCGCGCCGCGAGGACGAGGGCCAGGCTGCCGGCGGACGCGAGGTCGTCCCGGGTCACCGTCGGCGGCACCCGGCGCAGCAGCTCGCTGACGGCGTACCCGACGAGGGCGAGGTTCTCGAGGACGAGGGCGTCCCGATCGATGTCCGTGCTCACGACAGTGCCGTCGGCGCCCGTTGCCCCTGGCTTGAATCTGATACTCCACGTCCTCGGTAAACCGGCCCAGCGGCGATTCGAATCGATACGTCCGAACTTGACATTCGCGCCAGGCGCTGTGACCTGCCATGACAGCAGTCATAGACACTCGACCGGTCGAAGCGGTTCGACAGGGTATGTGATGCAGATCACACCCGACCGGAGCAGCCCGCATGTTTCCGGACAAGTGTCCAGGTCGGAAGCGCTTACCACGGTCCACATGCTGGGCGCCAGGTACTTCCAGCGCGTTCTCGGCGACGGAACAATGGTGGGAGCGATCCCGCGACCGTTCATCATCTCGGCGCCGCTGCCGATAGATGCGAGCGACAGGTCGTCCGCGCCCCCGCGGTGCGGCACGACGAAGGAGGTGACCGGATGACGCTCGACAAGCTGTCCGAGGTCCTGTGGCACGAGCGGACCCTGCTCGAGCTGCTGCTGTTCAAGCTCGAGGAGGAGCAGCTGCTCCTCACGAGCGGCCGCACCCGCTGGCTCGCCCACGCGACCCGTGAGGTGGAGAGCGTGCTCGCGCAGATCCGCGAGTCCGAGCTCGCCCGCGCCGTCGAGGCGAGCGCCGCCTGCGCACGGCTCGGCCTGCCCGACGGCGCCAGCCTCGCCGAGCTCGCCGCCGCCGCGCCCGCGCCGTGGGACGAGCTGCTCCTGCAGCACCGCCAGGGGTTCGCGGCGCTCACCGCCGAGATCTCCCAGCTCGCCGACGGCAACCGCGAGCTCCTCGCGATGTCGCACCGCGCGACGCAGGAGACGCTCGCGTCCCTGCACGACGTGCACACCTACGACGACACGGGACGGTCCTCCGGCGGCGACGCCGGCGCGCTGCTCGTCGACCGTACGCTCTGACCGGATGCCCTGACCGGACCCGACAGGTCCTCGCCGGACGCCGCCGACGGCACCGACCGGCACGAGGACGCAGGCCCCACACGACCCGCGCGACGCGCGACAGGAGGACGACCGTGAGCACGTTCGCCGGACTCGGCACCGCGCTGAGCTCGCTGATCGCGCAGCGCCAGGCGCTCGAGGTGGCCGGGCAGAACGTCGCGAACGCGAACACCGACGGCTACACCCGCCAGCGCGTCACGTTCTCCTCCGTCTCGGCGGCGCAGGTGCCCTCCATGTTCTCCACCAGCAACGGCGTCGGCCAGGGCACGCGCATCGGCAGCGTCGACCGGCTCGCCGACGTCTTCCTCGACACGAAGCTCCGGGTCGCCACGTCGAGCTCCTCGTTCCTCGCGGCCCGCGCCGAGGCGTACGCCCAGCTCGAGTCGTCCACGGGCGAGCCGAAGGCGACCGGCCTGTCCGGCACCCTCTCGACGATGTGGGCCGCCTGGCAGGACGTGGCGAACTACCCCGGCAAGGAGGCGAGCCGGGCGGTGCTGCTCGAGTCGTCCCGCGCCGTCGCGGACCGCCTCGGCACGCTCTACGGCGCGGTGCAGACGCAGTGGACCCAGACGCGGTCCTCCACCGTCGCGCTCGTCGACCAGGTGAACGCCGCGGCCGAGAGCATCGCCGACCTCAACGGCCGCATCGCCGCGATCACGGCGTCGGGCGCGAACGCGCACGAGCTCAGCGACCAGCGCGACCTGCTCGTCACGCAGCTGTCGGAGCTCGTCGGCGCGACGTCGGACGTGCGCGCGGACGGCGGCATCGACGTCTTCGTCGGCGGCAACGCCCTCGTGAGCGGCAGCCGCTCGTCGGCCCTCGCGGTCGCGGGTGCGACGTCGTTCGGCCAGGTCACCGGCACCCCGCCGCAGGCCGTCGCCGTCGTGTGGGCCGACCGTCCGGACCAGGACGCCGCGCTCTCGGGCGGCCGCGTCGCCGGGCTGCTGTCGGTCCTCGCGCCCGCCGCCGCCGGCGGCACGGGTGGCGTGCTCGCCGAGACCGCGGCCCGCTACGACGACTTCGCTCGCACGCTCGCCGACCAGGTGAACGCGCTCCACGGCCCGGCCCTCACCACGGCCGGCGACCCCGGCGGCGCCTTCTTCACGTTCGCCGCCGGGCGCCCCGCGGCCCAGGGCCTCACGGTCGCGGTCACCGACCCGGCCGACGTCGCGGTCGCGACGTCCGGCGCCGGCGCGCTCGACGGCTCGGTCGGCCACGCGATCGGCCGGCTCGGCACGGCGGAGGACGGCCCCGACGCCCGCTGGAACGCCGTCGTCGTGGACCTCGGCGTGCGCACGTCCAGCGCGGCGTCCCGCGCGAAGGTCGCCGAGGCGGCCCGCTCCACCGCGGAGCAGCAGCAGCTCGCGCAGGCCAGCGTCGACACCGACCAGGAGACCGTCGACATGCTCGCGTTCCAGCGCGCGTACGAGGGCGCGGCCCGCGTCCTCACCGCGATCGACGAGATGCTCGACACGCTCATCAACCGCACCGGCGTGGTCGGCCGGTAGGAGGACGCATGATCTCCCGGGTGACGCACCTGACGGTGCAGCGCAGCACGCTCGCCAACCTGCAGACCAACCTGCGCGCCATGGCCGACCTACAGACGCAGATGTCGAGCGGCAAGAAGGTCAACCTGCCGTCCGACGACCCGGCCGCCGCCTCCGACATGCTGCGCCTGCGCACGGAGCAGAACGCGAGCACGCAGCACCAGCGCAACGCGGCCGACGCCGCCTCGTGGCTGCAGACCGTCGACACCGCGATCACCGGCTCGCTGAGCTCGCTGCGCCGGGCGCGCGACCTCGTCGTCCAGGGCGGCAGCGGCGCCATGGGCCAGACGTCGAAGGACGCGCTGGCCGACGAGGTGGAGTCGCTGCGCGACACGCTGCTCTCGCAGGCCAACGCGACGTACGTCGGGCGGTCGGTGTTCGCGGGCACCTCGGTGGACGAGGCGTTCGACGCGACGACCTACGCGTGGTCCGGGACCCCGGGCGGCACGGTCGAGCGCCCGATCGGCCCGACCTCGTCCGTGCGGGTCGACGCGGACGGCGCCGCCGTCTTCGGCACCGGCACGGGCTCCGTCTTCGCGCTGCTGGACGACATCGCGGCGACGCTGCGCGCCGGCGGCGACCCCACCACGCACCTCGCCGCCGTCGACGACCGGATGGGCGCCATGCTCACCGAGCTCGCGAGCGTCGGCGCGCGGCACAAGACCGTGCTGCAGACGCAGGAGACGCTCACCGCGCAGCAGGTCGAGACGAAGTCCCGGCTGTCGTCGATCGAGGACATCGACCTCGCGGAGGTGATCCTCGAGCTGCAGACGCAGGAGGTCGCCTACCAGGGCGCCCTCGGCGCGGCGGCCAAGGTTCTGCAGCCGACTCTGCTGGACTTCCTCCGGTGATGGACACGACGGTGACCGTGGGGGCGGCGACGCTGCCCTCGACGCTGCGGCTGACCGAGCCCCTGCCGGGGATCGGCGGGAGCACGACGTACCGGCTCGAGCCGGTCGAGGACGCACCGTCGCTGTTCACGCTGCGCTCGCAGGACGGCCCGCCCGTCCGCCTCTTCGTCGTCGACCCCGACGCGTACTTCGAGGGCTACGCCCCGACCCTGCCGCCCGGCGGCGACCGCTGCGTGCTCGTGGTCGTCCACCCGCCCACCGCCGACGCGCCCGCCACCGCGAACCTCCTGGCGCCGCTCGTCGTGGACGTCGAGGCCGGCACGGCCCAGCAGGTCGTGCTCGACGAGGACTGGCCCCTGCGCGCACCCCTCGGCTGACCCCTCACGTCGCGGCCCGCCCTGCCGATAGGTCGGGGGCACGGCCGTGACGAACGACAGGGAGCTGGGGCGGCATGAATGGACCCGTGGTCATCCGACGACAGGCGGTCACCTACCCGGACGGCTCGCTGTTCGGCTACTCGGTCCACGCCCGCGTGCTGTCGGAGAGCCTCCTGACGCCCGCCGCCGAGGACCGCCTCGTCTCCGAGGAGTTCGATCGGATCGACATCGCGCAGCTCGTGGGCGGCGCGACCACGCTGCTCGGCGCGACGGACGCGATGGTGCGCGGCGACGCGCCCCTGCCGCCGGTGCCCGCGCGCCTCGTCGTCGACGTCTCCCCCGGCTCGAGCCGGCTCGCCGGCGCCGCCGAGCACGTCGCGCAGCTGCGCGGCGCGGGCCACGGCATCGCGCTCGGCTCGTTCAGCGGGCTCGACACCCAGGTCGCCCTGCTCGACCAGGCGGACCTCGCGGTCGTCGACCTGCGCCAGCCGCACGAGCGCGTCGCCGAGCTCGTCGCGATGGTGCACGAGCACGGCGTGCACGTGATCGGCCGGCGCGCGGACAACACCGAGCGCCGCACCCTCGCCCGCGAGCTGGGCGTCGCGCTCGTCCAGGCGCCGCTGGTCGGCTCGCCGCTGCAGGAGGGCGACCGCACCATGAGCGCGGGCGCCGCCGTGCACATGCAGCTCCTGCGCCTGCTGTCCCTCGACCTGCCCGAGCACGCCGAGATCGTCCGGCTCGTCTCCATGGACCCGGAGCTGTCGATGCGCGTGCTGCGCACCGTGAACTCCGGCGCGACGGGCATGCGCCGGCACATCGACTCGCTCACGCAGGCCGTGGCGATCCTGGGCCCGCGCCGGCTGTCCACCGTCGTCTCGTCGGCGGCCCTCGCCGACACCGCCGCGCCGATGGACCTGCTCTGGACGGTCGTGACCCGCGCCCTCGCGACGCGAGAGATGGCCGGCGACGACGTCGGCTACACGGTCGGGCTGCTCTCGGGCGTCATCGGCGCGCTGGGGCTGTCCGTCGAGTCCGTCGTCACGCAGTCGGGCGTCTCCGACGAGGTGGCCGCGGCCCTGCTGGGCTTCGGCGGCCCGTACGCCGCCCCGCTGCTCGCGGCGCTCGCGCACGAGCACGCCGACGAGTCCGGGGTCCGCGCCGTCGGGTTCGACCCCGGCCAGGTCTCCCGCACGTACATCACCGCCGCGGCGGAGGCGCTCGACTCCGCGATCCGGGCGGTGCCGGCGGCCGCCTGAGCCTCCGCTCCACGGTCGGCCGGGCACCGCCCGCCGGCTCACGCAGGCCCCCGCGGGAATGCCGCGGGGGCCTGCGATGCTGAGGGTGGACGGTTCCCTACCTGCGGAGGTCACCCGCCCCCATGTCCGGCCCCCTCATCGTCCAGAGCGACAAGACCCTGCTGCTCGAGGTCGACCACGACCAGGCCGACGCCTGCCGTCGCGCGATCGCGCCGTTCGCCGAGCTCGAGCGCGCGCCCGAGCACGTCCACACCTACCGGCTGACGCCGCTCGGGCTGTGGAACGCGCGCGCGGCCGGCCACGACGCCGAGCAGGTCGTCGACGTGCTGCTCGAGTACAGCCGCTACCCGGTCCCCCACGCGCTGCTGGTCGACGTCGCGGAGACGATGGCCCGCTACGGCCGCCTCCAGCTCGTGCAGCACCCCGTGCACGGCCTCGTCCTGCACGCGCTCGACGCCGCCGTCCTCGCCGAGGTCATGCGCTCGAAGCGCACCGCGGGCCTGCTGGGCGCGCGCGTGGACGAGACGGACGTCGTCGTGCACCCGTCCGAGCGCGGCCACCTCAAGCAGGTCCTCGTCAAGCTCGGCTGGCCCGCGGAGGACCTCGCGGGGTACGTCGACGGCGAGGCGCACGCGATCGCGCTCGCGCAGGACGGCTGGCAGCTGCGGCCGTACCAGGAGCAGGCGGTCGAGGGCTTCTGGCACGGCGGCTCGGGCGTCGTCGTCCTGCCGTGCGGCGCGGGCAAGACGCTCGTCGGCGCGGGCGCGATGGCCCGGTCGTCGACGACGACGCTCATCCTCGTGACGAACACCGTGAGCGCGCGCCAGTGGCGCGACGAGCTCGTGCGGCGCACGTCGCTGACGGAGGACGAGATCGGCGAGTACTCGGGCGCCCGCAAGGAGATCCGCCCGGTCACCATCGCGACGTACCAGGTGCTCACGACGAAGCGGAAGGGCGTGTACCAGCACCTCGAGCTGCTGGACGCGCGCGACTGGGGGCTCATCGTCTACGACGAGGTGCACCTGCTCCCCGCCCCGATCTTCCGGATGACCGCCGACCTGCAGGCGCGCCGCCGGCTCGGCCTCACGGCGACGCTCGTGCGCGAGGACGGCCGCGAGGACGAGGTGTTCAGCCTCATCGGCCCGAAGCGGTTCGACGCGCCGTGGAAGGACATCGAGGCGCAGGGCTACATCGCGCCGGCCGAGTGCGTGGAGGTGCGGCTCACGCTGCCCGACGGCGAGCGGATGACGTACGCCACCGCCGAGCCCGAGGACCGCTACCGGCTCGCGGCGACGGCGGGCGGCAAGAACCGCGTCGTCGAGCAGCTCGTCGCGCGCCACGAGGGCGAGCCGACGCTCGTCATCGGCCAGTACCTCGACCAGCTGCACGAGCTCGCGGAGCACATCGGCGCCGACGTCATCACGGGCGAGACGCCGGTGGGCGAGCGCCAGCGCCTGTTCGACGCGTTCCGGGCCGGCGAGATCTCCAAGCTGGTCGTCAGCAAGGTCGCGAACTTCTCCATCGACCTGCCGGAGGCGGCGGTCGCCATCCAGGTCTCGGGCTCGTTCGGCTCGCGCCAGGAGGAGGCCCAGCGGCTCGGGCGGATCATGCGGCCCAAGGCCGACGGCCGCACCGCGCACTTCTACACGGTCGTCGCGCGCGACACCGTGGACCAGGAGTTCGCGGCCCACCGGCAGCGGTTCCTCGCCGAGCAGGGGTACGCCTACAGCATCGTCGACGCGGAGGACGTCCGCCCCTGACGGCGGCGGGCTCCCCCGCGCGCCTCAGGTGCGGACGGGGTGCCAGCGGTTCCCGAAGCGCCGGGTGACGCTGCGCCCCTCGATCTCGGCGAGCTCGTCGAGGCGGTGCAGCACCGCCCACCCCGCGCGCCGGGCCGTCGCGTCGTCGTCGGCCTGGAACCGCACCGTCACCCGCGCCTGCCCGCGCACGACCGCCAGGTCGTGCGCCTCGACCGTGACCAGCCCGCTCGCGACGCGCACGGCGTCGGGCAGCAGGTCCGGCGCGGACGTGCCCGGCCGGAGCAGCCCGACGAACGCCTGGACGCGGTAGGACGGCACGGGCCGGGCGCGGTCGCCGCGCTCAGGCGGAGACGCGGGCGGCCGTGCGCTCGCGCACGAGGTCGACGAACGACGCGACGAGCGTCGCGCCCACGGCGACGCACTCGTCCTGACGCCGCTCGTACTGCGCGAGCACGTCCTCGACGTCCACCGTGCCGTCCCACTCGGCCCAGCCGCGCAGCGTGGCCGCCGAGGCCTCGGGGTGGAACTGCAGGCCCCACGCCGAGCCGACGCGGAACGCCTGGTACGGGTACTGGTTCGAGGACGCGAGCCACACCGCGCCCGCAGGCAGGTCGACGACCGCGTCCGAGTGCAGCGTCGGCTGGGGCGCGCAGCGCCGGTCGGCCGGGCCGGGCAGGCCGGCCACCAGCGGACCGACGAGCGCGTCCGAGGCCGCCTCGGGGCGCCACCACAGGTCGACGACGCCGGCCTCGGGCCCGGGCGGCGCGGCGACCTGCACGCGACCGCCGCGCGCGACAGCGAGCAGCTGCGCGCCGAGGCAGATCCCCAGCGTGGGGACGCCCGCGCGCGACGCGTCGGCGAGCAGCGCGCGCAGCGCGGGCAGCCAGGGCGCGGCCTCGTCGTCGTACGCGCTCATGTGCCCGCCGAGGACGACGAGCGCGTCGCCGACCTCGTCGAGCGGGGGGACGGCCTCGCCGCGGTCGGCGCGGACGAGGCGGACGTCGAGCTCGGCGAGCCAGCCCTCGAGGCGGTCGAGGGGGACGTCGGGCGAGCTCTGGACGACGGTGGCACGGGCGCGGGGGGCGCCGCTGCGGTCGGCAGTCACGCGCCCGACGGTACAACGACCCGGACGGGCGTCCGGACCGGTTCCGCCGACATCTCACCCGCTCCCGCCGGCCCCGACGGCGCCGACCGCCGCGCCGTGGCCGACACGCCGTGCGCGCGTGCAGCCGGCACCCAGCGGACTCCCAGCGAGCGGGGACACACTGGGGTCATGACCGAGCCCGAGGCGCGCCTGCTCGTCGTCGACGACGAGCCGAACATCCGCGAGCTCCTGGCGACCTCGCTGCGGTTCGCCGGCTTCGAGGTGCACGCCGCCGCCGACGGCAACGGCGCCCTCAAGCTCGCCCGCGACACCGAGCCGGACCTCGTCGTGCTCGACGTCATGCTGCCCGACATGGACGGGTTCACCGTCACCCGCCGGCTGCGCGAGAAGGGCCAGCACATGCCGGTGCTGTTCCTCACCGCCCGCGACGACACCGCGGACAAGGTGCAGGGGCTGACGGTCGGCGGCGACGACTACGTGACCAAGCCGTTCAGCCTGGAGGAGGTCGTCGCGCGCATCCGCGCCATCCTGCGGCGCACGGCGCCGGCGGTGGACGACGACGCGAGCGTGCTGCGCTACGCCGACCTCGAGCTCGACGACGACTCGCACGAGGTGCGCCGCGCCGGGCACCCGGTGGAGCTGTCCCCGACCGAGTTCAAGCTGCTGCGCTACCTCATGCTCAACGCGGGCCGGGTGCTGTCCAAGGCGCAGATCCTCGACCACGTCTGGCAGTACGACTGGGGCGGCGACGCCAACATCGTCGAGTCGTACATCTCCTACCTGCGGCGCAAGATCGACCAGCTCACCGACGCCGACGGCCGGCGGCTTCCGCCGCTCATCCACACCCGCCGCGGCGTCGGGTACCTGCTGCGCGAGCAGTCGTGAGCGACGAGCGGGCGCCCGGTCCGGCACGAGGCCCGGAACAGGGGCCGGAGCGGGGTCCGGACCACGCGCCCGAGCAGGGTCCGGACCACGCGCCCGAGCGCCCCGCGCCGCGCCGGCCCTGGGACGCCGGCCGCGACCGCGTCGCGCGCTGGTGGGCCGACGTGCCGCTCGGCGCCCGCCTCGTCGGCATCACGACCGTGCTGCTCGGGGTCGGGCTGCTCGTCGCCGGGCTCGTCGCGGGCGCGCTGCTCGGCCGCACGCTCGTCGCGCAGGTGGACGAGAAGCTGCAGGACGAGGGGCAGGCGCTCGCGGACGACCTCGTCAACGGCGACGGCCTCGAGGACCGCGGCACCAACCAGCGCGCCCCGTCGGACTACTACGTGCAGATCAGCGCGTCCGGCTCGGAGCCGCAGCAGTGGGCGAGCCGCTCCGTCGTGACGGAGTACGGGCTGCCGACCGTGCCGACCCTGACGGACGCGCAGGTCGCGGCCCAGGCCGGCGAGCCCTTCACCGTCGGCTCCACCGTCCACGGCGCCCGCTGGCGGATGGTCGTCCTGCCCGTCGCCGACCGCTTCTCGGGGCGCGTGGTCGGCTCCGTCGCGATCGCGCTTCCGCTGGGCGGGGCGCAGGACACGGTGCACGACATGGTGGTGGTGCTCGTCCTCAGCGGCGGCGCCATCCTGCTCGTCGGCGTGCTGGCGGGCGGCTGGGCGGTGCGCCGCTCGCTGCGCCCCCTGCGCGAGATCGAGACCACGGCGGAGGCGATCGCGGCGGGCGACCTCTCGCAGCGGGTCCCGCCCGCTCCCCCGCACACCGAGGTCGGGCGGCTGTCCGCCGCGCTCAACGCCATGCTCGCCCAGATCGAGCAGGCGTTCGCCGTGCGGACGGCCTCCGAGGCGCGGATGCGGCGCTTCGTCTCCGACGCGTCGCACGAGCTGCGCACGCCGCTCGCGGCGGTGCGCGGCTACGGCGAGCTCTACCGGATGGGCGCGCTGACGACGACCGAGCAGGTGGACGACACCATGCGCCGCATCGAGGACTCCGCGCGGCGCATGGGCGTGCTCGTCGAGGACCTGCTGTCGCTCGCCCGGCTCGACGAGGGCCGCCCGCTCGACCGCGGCGCCGTCGACCTCACGGTGCTCGCGGCGGACGCCGTGGCGGACCTGCACGCCCTCGACCCCGGCCGGCCCGCTCGTGTCGAGCCGCTGGAGGCCGGCGGGCGGGTCGCGCCGTGCCCGGTCGACGGCGACGAGGCGCGGCTGCGGCAGGTGCTCGCGAACCTCGTCGGCAACGTCGTGCAGCACACGCCCCCCGGCACGCCCGTCGAGGTGGCCGTCGGCGTGCGCGACGGGCGCGGGGTCGTCGAGGTCCGCGACCACGGCCCCGGCATCGAGCCCGAGCACGCCGCGCGGGTGTTCGAGCGCTTCTACCGGGTGGACGCCTCGCGCGGTCGCGCGTCCGGCGGCGGCGCCGGCCTCGGCATGGCGATCGTCGCCGCGATCGTGGAGGCCCACGGCGGCGTCGTGGGGATCGCGCGGACGGACGGTGGCGGCACCACGGTGCGCGTCGAGGTCCCGTCGTGGGAGGCGCCCGCGGGCGACGAGCCCGTCGCCGAGCCCGGTGCCGAGCCCGGTGCCCAGCCCGGTGACGAACCGGGCACGGGCGGCGCGCCCGTCACGTACGATGGCGCGTCCTCGTCGTCGTCGTAAGGTCGATACATGGGCGTCCACGACGCACCCCAGTGGCTGCTGTCGGCGTTCTACCGCAGCGCGGTGGGAGCCGGTGCCACGGCCTCGCCGGAGCAGATCAAGGACGTCGGTCAGGCGCTGATCGACCGGTGGACGGCTCCCGGGCGCGACTTCCACAACCTCAAGCACCTCGTCGACGTCCTCGTCCGGGTCGACGAGCTCTCGGAGGAGACGCACGAGCCCGACCTCGTCCGCCTCGCCGCCTGGTACCACGGGGCGATCTTCGACTCCGCGGAGCGCAAGGCGTACGCCGCCAAGGGCGGTGAGGACGAGGCCGCGAGCGCGGCGCTCGCGCGCGACGAGCTCACGGCGCTCGGCGTGCCGCCGGAGCGGGCGTCGCGGGTGCACGACCTGGTCGTCGCGCTCGTGCGGCACGCCCCGAACCCGTCCGACTTCGACTGCGCCGTGCTCTGCGACGCCGACCTCGCGATGCTCGCGTCGGAGCCGCAGCGCTACAAGTCCTACCTGCACGACGTGCGCGCCGAGTACGCCCACCTGCCCACCGAGGACTACGTGCGGGCCCGCGTGCGCATCCTGCGCAAGCTGCTGGCCCGGCCGACGCTGTTCTCGTCGCCGCTCGGCGCGATGTGGGAGGAGCCCGCACGCCAGAACGTCTCGGCCGAGCTGCAGCGCCTGGAGAAGGAGCTCGCGCGGATCGAGGCCGAGCACGGCGACGGTGCCGAGCCGTCCCCAGGCTCCGGCTCCGCGTCGCCCGTCCCGGGCGCTCCCGCCGCGCGCCCCTGACCCGCCCCGCCGCGCCTAGCGTCCGTGGTCCCGGGCGAGAGCCGCCCGGCAGGCAGCGGGAGGGCAGCGATGACGCGGTTCGAGGTGGACAGCGCGCACGTGGCGTCGGCGGCGGGTGCCGTGACGGCGCGCGCGGCGACGATCCGGTCGGAGGTGGCCGCGATGCACCGCCAGCTCACGGAGCTGCAGGGCACGTGGCGCGGGTCGGCGGCGACCGCCTTCGCGGGGGTGCTCGCGGACTGGACGGCCACGCAGGCGCGGCTGGAGGAGTCGCTCGGCCAGATCGGCCGGGCCATGCAGGCGGCGGCGACGACGTACGCCGACGCCGAGGCGCAGGCGTCGCGGCTCTTCACGACGACGTAGGAGTCCTGCCGCCGGCGCGCGCACGCCCCGGACCGCGCGGACGCCGCGCGGCGCCTACGCTGGCGGGCGTGAGCGTGCTGGTCGACCCGCCGATGTGGCCGCGGCACGGCATGCTCTGGGCGCACCTCGTGAGCGACGCGTCGCTGGACGAGCTGCACGCCTTCGCGCGTCGCGCCGGCATCCCGGAGCGCGGGTTCGACCTGGACCACTACGACGTCCCCGACGCGCGCTACGACGAGCTCGTCCGGCTGGGGGCCGTGCCGGTCTCGGCCCACGAGCTGATCCGGCGGCTGCGGGCCAGCGGGCTGCGCGTCCCGGCCCGCGAGCGCTCGTCCTAGGCGCCCGGGCCCGCGGTTACGCTGCGGGCATGCCGCTGCGGTCGCTGGACCAGTCCTCCAAGCTCAAGCACGTCCTGTACGAGATCCGGGGCAAGGCCCTGCAGGAGGCCGCCCGGCTCGAGGCAGAGGGCCACGCCGTGCTCAAGCTCAACACGGGCAACCCGGCGGTGTTCGGGTTCGAGGCGCCGCACCAGATCGTGCGCGACGTCATCGCGGCGGTGCCGCAGGCCCACGGCTACTCGGAGTCGCAGGGCGTGCTGTCGGCGCGCCGCGCCGTGGTCACGCGGTACGAGACGGAGCCCGGCTTCCCGGCCATCGACGTGGACGACGTCTACCTCGGCAACGGCGTCTCGGAGCTCATCACGATGGTGATGCAGGCGCTGCTCGACGAGGGCGACGAGGTGCTCATCCCCTCGCCGGACTACCCGCTGTGGACGGCCATGACGTCGCTGTCCGACGGCCGCCCGGTGCACTACCGGTGCGTCGAGGAGAACGGCTGGGAGCCGGACCTCGAGGACATCCGCGCGAAGATCACGCCGCAGACCAAGGCGATCGTCGTCATCAACCCGAACAACCCGACCGGCGCGGTGTACAGCCGCGCGGTGCTGGAGGGCATCGCCGAGATCGCGCGTGAGCACAGCCTGCTGCTGCTCTCGGACGAGATCTACGACCGGATCCTGTTCGACGGCGCGCAGCACGTCCCCATGGCCTCGGTCGCCCCCGACCTGCTGTGCCTGACGTTCAACGGGCTGTCGAAGACGTACCGGGTGGCCGGGTACCGCTCGGGCTGGCTGGTCATCACCGGCCCCCGGGACCACGCGAAGGGGTTCCTGGAGGGGATCACGCTGCTGGCGTCGACGCGCCTGTGCCCGAACGTGCCGGCGCAGCACGCGGTGCAGGCCGCGCTGGGCGGCGTGCAGTCGATCGCGGGGCTCGTCGCTCCGGGCGGGCGCCTGCACGAGCAGCGGGAGGTCGCCTGGACGGGGCTCACGTCGATCCCGGGCGTCACGTGCGTGCGGCCGGACGGCGCGCTGTACCTCTTCCCGCGGCTGGACCCCGAGGTGCACGAGATCCACGACGACGCGCGCCTCGTGTACGACCTGCTGGTGAGCGAGCACATCCTGCTGGTGCAGGGCACCGGCTTCAACTGGCCGACGCCCGACCACCTGCGGATCGTCACGCTGCCGGAGGCACGCGTCCTCGCCGACGCGGTGGAGCGGCTCGGCAACTTCCTCGCGAGCTACCGGCAGTAGCGCGCCGGTCGGCGGGCGCGCCGGTCGGCGGGCGCGCCGCCCGTCAGCGCGCCGGACGGTCGCGCGGCATGGCGGCTGCCGCGGCCAGCATGAGGACGGCGACGACGAGCACGCTGAGCAGCGCCTCGCGCACGCCCTCCTGGAAGAGTTCCGGCTGCGCGTCGGCGTCCTGCCCGGCGAGCGCGCCGTTGACGATCGCACCGAGCACCGCGACGCCGACCGCCGAGCCGATCGAGCGGGCGAACAGGTTGGCCCCGGTGACGACGCCACGCTCGCCCCAGTCGACGCTCGACTGCGCCGCGATGAGCGTGGGCGACGCGGTGAGGCCGAGGCCCATGCCGACGACGAAGCAGCCGGCTCCCACGGCGGCGAGCGACGGCCGGCTCACGGCGACGACGAGCCAGGCGCACCCGAGGACCACGACCGCCGAGCCGACGAGCGCCGTCTTCCGGAACCCGTACCGCAGGTAGAGCCGCCCGGACTGCGAGGCCGAGACCGGCCAGCCGATCGTGAGCAGCGCGAGCGTCAGGCCCGACGCGAGGGGCGTGGCGCCGAGCAGCGCCTCCAGGAAGGCCGGCACGTACGACGTGAGCCCGATGAGGACGACGCCGACGCCGACGGACACCAGTGCGGTGGTCGCCAGCAGGCGGCGCGAGAGCAGGTCGAGCGGCAGCACGGGCTCGACCGCCCGGCGCTCGACGAGCAGGAACACGACCAGGAGCGCCAGCCCGAGGCCCAGCACCATGAGGCTCGGCCCGGACAGCCACGCCCACGCCTCGCCGCCCTCGAGGATGCCGAGGATGAGCAGGCTCAGCGCGCCCGTGAGCAGCGCGCCGCCCGCCCAGTCGATCCGGTGCTCGCGCCGCTCGACGTCCTCGTGCAGCCGCCGCCACAGCAGCCAGGCGGCGAGCAGGCACAGCGGGACGTTGACGAAGAAGATCCACCGCCACGAGGCCCACTGGCTGAACACCCCGCCGAGCGTCGGCCCCACGACCGAGGACACGCCCCACACGCTCGCGATGTACCCCTGCACCTTCGCGCGCTCCGCGACGGTGTAGATGTCGCCGGCGATCGTCACCGCCATCGGCTGCACCGCTCCCGCGCCCAGCCCCTGCACCGCGCGGAACGCGATGAGCGCGGGCATCGACCACGCCACGCCGCACAGCACCGACCCGACCCCGAACAGCGCGATGCCGACGAGGGCCACCGGCTTGCGGCCCCACACGTCGGCGAGCTTCGAGTAGATCGGGACGGTGACCGCCTGCGTGAGCAGGTACACGGAGAACAGCCACGGGAACGACGAGAACCCGCCGAGCTCGCGGACGATCGTCGGCACGGCCGTCGCGAGGATGGTCGCGTCGATCGCGACGAGGCCCGTCGTCACCATGAGCGCGACGAGCACCGGCCCGCGCTCGGAGCGGAAGCCGACGGAGGCGCGGTCGACGGCCGTCACGCGGCGTCCGGGGTCTGCACGGACCTACTCCACCCCGGCCGGCGGCGCGCGGCAACCGAGCAGCGAGATGGTGGCCCCGCGGGGGTGCGCCGGTCCTACGCTGTGACCAGCCGCGGGAGGCGGCCCGACCCGGCCCCAGGAGGGACACCGATGAGCGACGAGACCACGGTCGAGGGCGCGACCGACCCCGCCGCCCGGTTCCGCTCCCTGCCGGACCCGGTGCGTCTGGAGGACACCGTCGCCCTCGTCGCGGCGTCCGACGAGCGCGACCCCCGGGGCGGGCGCGACACCGAGACGGAGTTCATGCTCCGCCACCTCGCCTGAGCGCGGGCACGCGCGTGACTCGGGTCACCAGCGCCGACGTCGCGCGCGAGAGCGGCGTCTCCCGGACGACCGTCAGCTACGTCCTCAACGACAAGGGCGGCGACGCGATCCCGGAGGCGACGCGCCAGCGCGTGCGCGAGGCCGCCGCGCGGCTCGGCTACACGCCGTCCGCCGCGGCGCGGGCGCTGCGACGCGGGCGCAGCGACCTCGTGCTGCTCGTGCTGCCCGACTGGCCGATCGGGCCCGTCATCGACACCCTGCTCGACCAGCTGACCGGCGAGCTCGCAGGCCGCGGCCTGTCGCTGCTCGTCCACCACGCCCGCGGCTCGCGGCCGCTCGCCGACCTGTGGCGCGCCGTCACGCCCCGCGCGGTGCTCGGCCTCGTGCCGTTCGCGCCGGACGACGAGCGGGCCATGCGCCAGGCGGGCATTCAGGTCGTCGGCAGCACGCTGGACGCGAACACCGACCCGGGCACGTTCTCCGTACCGCAGATCGCCATCGGGCGGCTCCAGGTCGAGCACCTCGTCGCACGCGGTCGACGGGTCGTCGCCTACGCCGGACCCGACGACGCGCGGCTCGCGCCGTTCGCGGACCGCCGCCGCGCCGGCGTGGCGGCGGCGTGCGAGGAGCTCGGCCTGGCCGCCCCGGTCTCGGCCGCGCTGGGCCTGGACGTCGCCGCGGCGGCGGACGTCGTCCGCAGCTGGCGGTCCGCGCCCGAGCCCGTCACGGCCGTCGCGGCGTACAACGACGAGGTCGCCCTCGCCGTCGTGGCGGGCGTGCGGGCCGCCGGGCTGCGCGTCCCGGACGACGTCGCGGTGATCGGCGTCGACGACGTCCCGGCGGCTCGGCTCGCCTCCCCGCCGCTCACGACGGTCTGGCAGGCGATCGACGCCCAGGCGACGTACCTCGCGGCCTCGGTGATGGCCGCGCTCGACGGCACGGACGAGCCGCCGCGCCCCGACGACGTCTTCCACGTCGTCGTCCGCTCGTCCACCTGAGCGCACCCGCAGGCGGGTCGCCCCGGGCATGACCGTGGGCGCGGCGGTCCTCCCGCAAGGCCGCCGCGCCCACGGGGTCTCTAGCCGAACGTGATCCAGTTGACGTTGACGAAGTCGGCGGGCTGGCCCGACTCGAAGGTCACGTACACGGTGTGCGTGCCGGTGGTGCCGGTGATGTTCGCCGGGACGGTCCGCCACGTCTGCCAGCCGCCGGTGCTCGCGATCGCGAAGCTGCCCACCACCGGGCCGGTGAGGCTGTCGAGCCGCACCTGGACGAGCCCGCTCACGCCGTCGGCGGCGCCCGACGCGACGCGCGCGCTGAACGTGCGCAGCGGCGTGCTGCCGAACCGGACCCCGTCGAAGCGCAGGTGGTCGCCGTGGGCGATCCACCCCACGTCCTGGCCGCCGCCGGTGTCCGCCGTGGCCTCCGTGCTGACGCCCGACATGCCGTCGTAGGACTCCGCCTCGATGCGCGACGTCGCGTCACGACCCGTCGAGGTCCCCGGCGTCGTGACGGAGACGGCGCCGCCGGCGGCCGACCGGTTCCCCGCCGCGTCGTACGCCCGGACGGTGAAGGAGTACGTCGTCGAGGCCGACAGCCCCATCGCGGTGTAGCTCGTCCCGCTCGTCGTCCCGACGACCGCGCCGTTGCGCAGCACCTCGTAGCCCGCCACCCCCACGTTGTCGGTCGACGCCGACCAGGCGAGGGTGGTCGAGGACGACGTCGTGCCCGAGGCCGTGAGACCGGAGGGGACGGACGGCGCGGTCGTGTCGGCCGAGGACGAGGTCGTCACGGAGACGGCGCCGCTGCCGGCCGACCGGTTGCCCGCCACGTCGTAGGCCCGGACGGTGAACGAGTACGTCGTCGAGGCCGACAGCCCCGTCGCGGTGTAGCTCGTCCCGCTCGTCGTCCCGACCACGGCGCCGTTGCGCAGCACCTCGTAGCCCGCCACCCCCACGTCGTCGGTCGACGCCGACCACGCGAGGGTCGTCGACGCCGCGGTCGTCCCGGAGGCGCGCAGCCCGCCGGGCGCCGACGGCGCGGTGGTGTCCCCCGGCGTCGAGCCGGTGGAGCTCGCCACCGAGCGCGGCGGCACCGACAGCGTGACGCCGTTGGAGAACCGCACCGTGATCGCCGTGGAGCCCGTGTTCGCGGCCTGGTACGTGCGCACCCCGTCCTTGACGAACACCGCGTGCAGCGGGGTGTTCGCGGTCACCGACCGGTCGACCGTGCCCAGCCCGGCCAGGTTCTTGAGCCAGTAGAAGGTGTGCGCCCGCGACTCGCCCTCCTCGACCGTGTAGCTGCCGGCCTGCGCGCGGAACTGCGCGAGCGCGGTGGGGGCGTCGGCGAGGGCCTGGAACTCCCAGACGATGTCCTGCCAGACCGTCGCCGGGCCGCCGTTGTTGCGTTCCAGCTCCGCGAGGTTGCGCCGGACGTACGCGGGGTCGTAGCCGAGGTAGAGGTGACCGCCCGTGCTGGGCAGCAGGTTGATGCCCTGGATCATCTCCGGCTCGGCGCTGAACCACGTCGAGTACGCCCCGCCGTCGCCCCACACCATGCCGACGGTCGAGTGCCCGAACGCGGCCGGGAACGCCTCGTCGTCGGTGTCGAACCAGTAGTTCTCGATCGCCGAGGCCTGCGTCGTGTAGAGGTAGATGCCGAGGTCGCGGACGGCCTTGTCGCCCGTCGCCTGGCCCCACTGGACGAGCCCGCTGGCGAAGTTCATGCCCTCGGACGACGACTCCTGGTTGTTGCCCGCGCCGAACGCGCCGTGCCCGGACGCCCAGTCGTGGCCGGCGTAGATGTCGAAGTCCCGCAGGAACGGGAAGCGTGTGTCCGCGCGGTCCCAGTTCGCCGCGTCCTTGATGACCGTGTCCACCATCGCGCCGTACGCCGAGTCCGCGGCCCACGCGGGGTCGAACTCCGCGAGCGTCGCCGCGCCCACCACGTAGTACCCGTAGTGGAAGTGGTGGTCGTTGAGGTCGGTGTCGGCCCCGTAC
>NZ_HE978588.1:1348793-1362404 GCF_000312005.1 Cellulomonas massiliensis JC225 | reverse complement strand
CCCGCTGCCCTGCCGGTTCGTCGTGGTGAACGCGTACGTCGCCGTCATCCGCGAGCTCGCCTCGTCGAACGACCAGGAGACCTTCGTGCCCGTGACGTGGCGGTGCGCGTACGGCGCGTACGCGTCGAGGGCGGCGGCGCGCTGCGCGTTCGTCGAGCCGGGGCCGGTCGGCAGCACCGCGACGGAGAAGAACGTGCCGCCGTTGAGCGACGAGCTCACCGTGCCGCCCGAGACCGTCCAGGACGAGCCCGTCGGGGCGAACGCCGCGTAGTCGTGCCCGTTGACCGTGAACCCGATCGCGGCGTCGGCGTTGCGCCACACCGTGGGCACGCCGGTCGTCGTGAGGGTGGCGTTCCCGCCCGTCTTGGTCGCGTACACGAACGGCAGCCCGTGCCCGAACGTGGTGCGCAGGCTGCTCGAGCCGTTGCTCCACAGCTCGCTGACCGTCCAGTCGCTGTAGCCGTCGACCTTGCCGTCGGCCGTCAGGCCCGCGATGCCGATCCGCACGTCCTCCGAGTACGGGTAGTGGTACTCGCCGACACCGGTCGAGGTGCCGGAGATCGTCGCGCTGGTCGGGTAGCTCAGGCCCAGCCCGTTCGTGAACGCGCGCAGCGCGAGCGGGTGCGCCATGAGGTTCTCGGAGATGGCGTCGCAGTTGAACTTGCGCCACAGCAGCGACGTCCACCAGTCGTTGGTGGGGATCGCCCCGGCCGGGAAGCTGGACGTGACGTGCGCCCGCGGGTTGGTCACCGGCGTGCCGTTGCACTCGGTGGGCACCGCGCCGCCGGCGGGCGTGCCCTCGGCGTAGCTGCCGGAGCCGACGGCGACGGCGCCGGCGCTCTGCGCCAGCACGACGGGCGTGGCGGCGGCGATCACCGCGGCGACGACGGCCGTCGCGACGAGGGCGGTGCGGCCGCGGGCGGCCGGGCGGCGGTGCGGGGGTCGTGCGGCTCGTACCCGGAGCGGTGCGGTGCGCATGCGCGTCTCCTCTGCGGTCCAGCGGGGGTGGCCGACGGGGGTCGGCCTCCGGGCCCGGGCGCGCGGCGGCTCGTCGCTGAACCGGCGCGGACGGGTGCGGACGTGCCGCCCGCTCCGTCACGGGCCGCGCGTCCTGGCACTGGCGAGTCGGGTCCGAGGGCCCTCGTCGTCGAGGACCTCGGCTAGTGACTCGTGTCACCTGCCTGCGCACAGGCTGGCGCCGCCCGGACGAACTGTCAAGAGCCGGGCACTGCGGAGGAACCGCCGGGACCGGACGGACCACCCGTCCGTGTGAGCCGCCGGCCCGGCCGGGCACGCCGACGGGCCGGCCACCCGGAGGTGACCGGCCCGTCGTGGGTCGTGCAGCGCGAGCCCGAGGGGCTCAGACGCGTCGGCTCAGAAGCCGCCGCCGAAGTCCTCGCCGCCACCGGCGGGGGCCGCGGGGGCCTTCTCCGGCTTGTCGGCGACGACGGCCTCGGTGGTGAGGAACAGCGCGGCGATCGACGCGGCGTTCTGCAGCGCCGAGCGCGTGACCTTCACCGGGTCGTTGACGCCCGCGGCGAGCAGGTCCTCGTAGTCGTTCGTCGCGGCGTTGAGGCCGTGGCCGGTCGGCAGGTTGCGGACCTTCTCGGCCACGACGCCGCCCTCGAGACCGGCGTTGACCGCGATCTGCTTGAGCGGGGCCTCGATGGCGAGCTTCACGATCTGCGCACCGGTCGCCTCGTCGCCCTCGAGCTTGAGGCCCTCGAACGCCGTCTTGCCGGCCTGGATGAGCGCCACGCCACCACCGGCGACGATGCCCTCCTCGACGGCCGCCTTCGCGTTGCGCACGGCGTCCTCGATGCGGTGCTTGCGCTCCTTGAGCTCGACCTCGGTGGCCGCGCCCGCCTTGATGACGGCCACGCCGCCGGCGAGCTTGGCGAGGCGCTCCTGGAGCTTCTCGCGGTCGTAGTCCGAGTCCGAGTTCTCGATCTCGGCGCGGATCTGGCTCACGCGACCGGCGATCTGCGCGGCGTCGCCGGCACCCTCGACGATCGTGGTCTCGTCCTTGGTGACGACGACCTTGCGGGCCGTGCCCAGCACCTCGAGGCCGACCGTGTCCAGCTTGAGGCCGACGGTCTCGGAGACGACCTGGCCGCCCGTGAGGACCGCCATGTCCTGCAGCATCGCCTTGCGGCGGTCGCCGAAGCCCGGGGCCTTGACGGCGACGGACTTGAACAGGCCGCGGATCTTGTTCACGACGAGGGTCGCGAGGGCCTCACCCTCGACGTCCTCCGCCACGATGAACAGCGGCTTGCCGGCCTGGATGACCTTCTCGAGCAGCGGGAGCAGGTCCTTGACGTTCGAGATCTTGCCCTCGACGAGCAGGACGTACGCGTCCTCGAGGACCGCCTCCTGGCGCTCCGGGTCGGTGACGAAGTACGCCGACAGGAAGCCCTTGTCGAAGCGCATGCCCTCCGTGAGCTCGAGCTCGAGGCCCAGCGCGTTGGACTCCTCGACGGTGATGACACCCTCCTTGCCCACCTTGTCGAGGGCCTCGGCGATGAGCTCGCCGATCGCGGTGTCACCGGCGGAGATGGCGGCCGTGGCGGCGATCTCCTCCTTGGTCTCGACCTCCTTGGCCTGCGACAGCAGCTGCGTCGTCACGGCCTCGACGGCCTTCTCGATGCCCTTCTTGAGGGCGATCGGGTTGGCGCCGGCGGCGACGTTGCGCAGGCCCTCGCGCACGAGCGCCTGGGCGAGCACGGTCGCGGTGGTGGTGCCGTCACCCGCGACGTCGTCGGTCTTCTTCGCGACCTCCTTGACGAGCTCCGCACCGATCTTCTCGTACGGGTCCTCGAGGTCGATCTCCTTGGCGATGGAGACGCCGTCGTTGGTGATCGTGGGGGCGCCCCACTTCTTGTCCAGGACGACGTTGCGGCCCTTGGGGCCGAGGGTGACCTTCACCGTGTCGGCGAGGGTGTTGAGCCCGCGCTCGATGCCGCGGCGGGCCTCCTCGTTGAAGGCAATGATCTTGGCCATGTGGCGGTGATCCTTCACTCGGTTCGTGGGGTCGGCCGCTGGTGCCCGCGACGGACGGGCCGGGCTCCGCGGTCAGGTCCCGCGAGCGCCCGTCCCTCACCGTGCGGCCGGATGGTGCTGTCACTCTCCACCGGGGAGTGCTAAGTCAATGGTTAGCACTCGACCCCTGAGAGTGCAAGGCGCGTTCGCCCTGGGCACGCACGACGACGCGGGGCGTCCCGCCCCGTCGAGGGGTGGGCCGCCCCGCGTCGTGGGGTCGGTGCTGCGGCGGAGGCGCTGCTGCGGCGGCTGGGCGCCGGGCGGCGCCGCCCGGTCAGGCGGGGCGGACCTGCTCGGCCTGCGGGCCCTTCGTGCCCTGGCCCACCTCGAAGTCGACCTGCTGACCCTCCTCGAGGGTGCGGTAGCCGTCGACCTGGATGGCGCTGAAGTGCACGAACAGGTCCTGGCCGCCGCCGGCGGGGGTGATGAACCCGTACCCCTTCTCGGCGTTGAACCACTTGACGGTGCCCTGGGCCATGCGGAACTCCTCGAACGTCACGGTGACCGCGGCGCTCCGGTGACGTCACGGTGCGCCGAAGCCTAGTGGTGCAGGTCACCCGCGCGACAGGCTTTCCGGCGGCCGGTCCACGCGTCGGACGCCGGCCGCGGCGAGGGGGCCGCCGTCAGGCGTCGGGGTCGGTCGTGAGGACGACCGTCACGCCGCCGCCGGCGTCCGCCTGCGAGAGCTCGACGGCGTCGATGCCGAGCGTGTCGGCGACGAGCCGGGCCGTCGCCTCGAGGTCCTCGCTGTCGTAGTAGACGACCGACGAGGCCGGCGGGGTGCCCGTGAAGGTCTGCGCCTCGACCGAGGTGAAGCCGACGCCCTGCAGCTTCTCCGACATGCGGGCGGCGAGCCCGTTGACCCCGGCCGCGTTGAGGACGACCACGGGCGTGCCGAGCTCGGGCTCCGCGGTGGGCTGCTCCTCCGTGTCGCCCGGCGAGGGCTCCTCCTGCCCCTCGGCGCCCTCCGTCGGCGAGGCCGAGCCGCCCTGCGTCGGGGCGGACGCGCTGGGGTTGCTCCCCGGCTGGTCGGAGGCGCCGTCGCCGCCGCGGGTGCCGGACAGGTACGTCACGGCGGCGAACGCGAGGGCCGGCGCGAGGATCAGGACGGCCAGGAACGGCCACCAGCGGCTCCACGCCGAGCGCGGCGCCCGGTGCACGCCGCGGGGCGCGTCCGGGTCCGCCGGCGCGTCGAACTCGTCGTCGGCGTAGGGGTAGTCGCGCTGGGCCACGGCGGACAGGCTAGCCGTTCCACCCGTGCGGAACTGTCACACCCGTCCAGGAGCCCGGGGTGTCGTCCGCCACGGCTCCGAGGCGAACCGGGACGAAGCGCTCAGGCCTCGGCGCCCAGGCGGCGGGCGGTGCGGGCGCGCTGACGGGAGGACCGCATCCGGCGCAGCCGCTTGACGAGCATCGGGTCGTGCGCCAGCGCGGCCGGGTCGTCGATCAGCGCGTTGAGCACCTGGTAGTACCGGGTGGCGGTCATGTCGAACAGCTCGCGGATCGCCTGCTCCTTCGCGCCCGCGTACTTCCACCACTGGCGCTCGAACTCCAGCACCTTCTCGTCGCGCTCGGACAGCCCGCTCGCCCCGCGGTCGTCCGCGTCGGGGGCCGTGAGGGTCAGCGCTGCGTCCATGGGCGCCATCGTAGGACCCGAATGACACGCGTGTCATTCGGCGCCCCGCACCTCACCCGGGCAGCGGCACTAGCCTGCCCGCGTGACCCCGACGCCGCTCGCCGACCTCGTCGCGCCCGACTGGGCCGCAGCCCTCGCGCCCGTGGAGCCGCGGATCCGGGCGGCGGGCCAGTTCCTGCGCGACGAGGTCGCGGCCGGGCGCGGGTACCTGCCCGCGGGCGACGCCGTGCTGCGCGCGTTCCGCCGGCCGCTCGCCGACGTGCGCGTGCTCGTCGTCGGGCAGGACCCGTACCCGACGCCCGGCCACGCCATGGGGCTGTCGTTCTCCGTGCAGCCGGACGTGCGCCCGCTGCCGCGCTCGCTCGACAACGTGTTCCGCGAGCTCGTCGAGGACCTCGGCGTGCCGCGGCCCACGAGCGGTGACCTGTCCCCGTGGGCCGACCGCGGCGTCATGCTGCTCAACCGGGTCCTCACCGTGCGACCCGGCGCGCCGGCCTCGCACCGGGGCAAGGGGTGGGAGGCGGTGACGGACCGGGCGATCGAGGCGCTCGTCGAGCGCGGCGGCCCGCTGGTGGCCGTGCTCTGGGGGCGCGACGCGCAGCAGCTGCGCCCCGCCCTCGGCCCGGTGCCCGTCGTCGCGTCCGTCCATCCCAGCCCGTTGTCCGCGTCGCGGGGGTTCTTCGGCTCCCGCCCGTTCTCCGCCGTCAACCGGCTGCTCGAGGCGCAGGGGGCGCCCGGGATCGACTGGTCGCTGCCCTGACGTCCTCGGGACGGGCCCGACGGGGACAGAATGGTTGCCGTGAGCACCTCGACCCTGGTCCCCGACGCCCCGCGCTGGACCCGCTACGTCGCGATCGGCGACTCCTTCTCCGAGGGCCTGTGGGACGCGCCCGACGGTCGGGAGGCGCCGCTGCGGGGCTGGGCCGACGTGCTCGCCTCGCGCCTGTCCGCACGGCGCGTCGAGGCCGGGCTGGCCCCGCTGGAGTACGCCAACCTCGCGATCCGCGGGCGCAAGCTGCACGCGATCGTCGTGGACCAGGTGCCGGCCGCGCTCGCGCTCGAGCCCGACCTGGTCAGCCTCGTCGGCGGCGGCAACGACATCCTGCGGCCCGCGGCCGACGTCGACCGCCTCGCCCGCGAGCTGGAGCGTGCCGTGGTGCGGGTGCGCGAGAGCGGGGCCGACGTGCTGCTCGGCACGGGCTTCGACGCGGTGGGCCCGCTGGTGAGCGCCACCCGCTCGCGCGTCGCGGTGTTCAACGCGCACCTGTGGTCGATCGCCCGCCGCCACGACGCGTTCGTCGTCGACCTGTGGGGCATGCGGTCGCTGCGGGACTGGCGGATGTGGGCGGAGGACCGCATCCACCTGACGACCGACGGCCACGCGCGCGTCGCACAGGGCGCGCTCGTCGGGCTCGGGCTCGCCCCCGACCGGGCCGACTGGGACGACCCGCTCGCGCCGCAGCCCCCGACCCCGCGGCTGGCGCAGGCCCGCGCGAACGCCGTCTGGCTGCGCGAGCACGCGTACCCGTGGGCCACCCGGCGGCTGCGCGGCCGCTCGTCCGGCGACGGGCTGCGGCCCAAGCGGCCGGTGCCGGCGCCCGTCGAGTGAGCGGCGCCGGCGCGCGTCAGGAGCAGGCGGTCGCGCCGGTGCGGTAGTCGCTGAACGCGACGTACAGGTTTGGCGTCGTCCCGAGGTTGCCGGCCAGCCGCCCGGTCAGGCGCGGCAGGAGCGCGCACGACGACGTGACGGTCGCGCCGTTGTTGACGGTCCGGACGGCGGCGCTCGTCCACGACCACCACGACGGGGCCCCCGTGCTCGGCAGCGTGAGGTCGAACGCGACGTACTGGTTGTTGGCGATGCCCGGCGCCGAGAAGTCGGCGAGCGCGTTGCCCTCGCCCCGGCCCGCGGAGCCCCAGAACGACACCGAGGTCCACGTGACCGTGCACGGCTTGCTCGCGTCGAGCGTCCCGTTGGCGTGGCGGACGGTGCAGGTGCTCGCCCCGGGCGCGGCCCACGTGCCCGCCGTCGCGGTCGCGCGCACGCGCACGTCGTCGGTCCAGGCGGCGCTCGTCGGGGCGACCCCGGCGGGCAGCGCGACGACGGCGGCGAGGAACAGCGCGACGAGCCCGACGGCACGGGCGAGCCCGAGGCGGTCGGGGCGGCGCAGCAGCATGGAAGGGCCCTCCAGGGCGGTGGTCGTGCGAGGGGTGGGTCAGGCGTAGGAGACGGTGACGAGCTCAGGCACCCAGAGCTGCGTGGTGTCGGCGGTGGAGCACGTCTTGAGCGTCACCGCGGCGCCCTGCGTCGCCGAGGCCGCGTCGATGCACGTGCCGGCGGCGTTCGACTGTAGGCGGTACCCGCCGGCGGCGTCCGCCAGCGTCTGCCACGAGCCCGCGGCCCCGTTCGTGCAGGTCCCGGTGAGCACCGTGGCGCCGCTGCGCAGCAGGCACAGCGCCGTCACGTCGCCCGGCGCGTTGCGGCCGACCGTGTACACCTGGATCCGCTGGTTGCCGGTCGGGAGGTTCCAGACCTGCGCGGGCGTCGAGTTGCAGGCGTACAGCTGCAGGCTGAGGTTGCTGCCGTAGTCCCGGTTGGGGATGTCCAGGCACAGGGACGTGCCGGCGAGGCGCAGCTGCCCGGTGAACGGACGCCACATCCCGGCCTTCGCGCTCGCGGTGACGCGCGCCTGGTCCGTCCAGGCGGCGGTCGTGCCCTGCACGGCGCCGAGCGCCGCGGCGCCGGCCACCACGAGCGCGAGCAGCACGCCGAGGCGGCGGGGGGTCAGCCGGCGCCTCACGCCGCCTCCTCCTCGTCCTCGCGCCGCCGGCGCCCGACGAGCACCAGCAGGGCGCCCAGCGCCGTCAGCGCTGCGGCCAGGCCGGCGAGCGGCCCCGCCGTCGAGCCCGTGAACGCGAGCCCCGGGCCACCGGGCCCGGTGGCGGTGCCGTCGTCGCCGTCGGCGCCGTCGTCCGGGCCGTCGCCCTCCGGGTCGTCGCCGCCCGTGAACGCGAGGTCGTCGTTCTCGACGAGCGAGAGGCGGCCGTCGAGCGCCGCCGTGGCGCCGGGCGCCAGGGTGCCCGCGGTCGCGGAGACGACGAGGTCGTACGTGCCCGCGGCCAGGGGCGTGCCGCGGCGCGCCGCGAGGAGGTCGACGCACGTGCGCCCCCGGCACAGCTCGGCCGTCCAGGTGACACCGTCTCCGCCGGACGCCACGACGCGCGCCTCGCTCACGCGGGCGTCCCGGGCGATCGTCGTCGTCCGCGTCTGCGTCCGCTGCTCCCCCGGCAGCATCCCCTCGAACGAGAACGACACCGGCACGCGCTGCGGCAGCGCGTCGGCGCCGCTGGCGCCCGCGAGCAGGCCGGCGCCGGCGAGCACGACCGCGAGGGTCATGCTCGCCGCTCCGGCGGCACGCAGGCGACGGGTCACGGGGTGGGGACGCTCTCTCGGGTCGGGGTCGGGTCGGGCTGGGTCTCGTCGGGCTCCCGGCGCCGCGGGGGGTCGGACGGCATGAGCGCGAGCCCCACGAGGGCGAGCAGCGTCACGCCGAGCGGGACGACGACGGACGGCCGCGACAGCGCCGCGACGACGTTCCCGCCGCCCGACAGCTGCAGCACGGGGTGCCAGACGTGGTCGCCGACCTCGTAGACGCCGCCGTCCTCCACGTCGTTGGCGTCGCCCTTGAGGCGGATGCCCCACGTGCCCTCGCCCGTCCGCTCGACGGCGACGACCCGGTGGGTCACGAGGTTCTCGTTGATCGGGCTCTGCAGGGACACGACGTCCCCGACCTCGACCTGCTCGGTCGGGACGCGGACGTCCACGAGCAGGTCGCCGGTCATGATGCCCGGCTCCATCGAGCCGGACACGACCACCAGCGGCTGGAGCAGGCCGGCCTTGCCGGCGCCCCACACGAGCAGGCTGGCGACGCCGAGCGCGGCCAGCAGCCACAGCACGGCGTTGCCCACGGCACTCAGGACGCGCATCGTCGTTCCCCACGACCGACGGGTGCCGCGGCCGCTCGGGAGCGGCCGCGGCGACTCGTCAGGGTCAGAGGCTCGTGCCGGTGAAGGTGAGCTGCAGGTCCTGGGCCTTGCCCTGGTTCGTCACGGCCCAGTTCGCGGGGGTCGTGACGGTCACGGTGACCGTGGCCTCCGCGCCCGCGGCGAAGGTGCCGGCCGGGACGCCGGTGACGGCCACCGTGGGGGTCGCGGTGAAGTTCGTCGTGCCGGACACCCACGTGTTGGCCTGCGTCACGGTCATCCCGACGCTGCCGGAGTTCTTGATCTTCAGGGTCAGCGTGCGGCTGTCGCCCGCGACGAGGTTGGCGAGCGAGGACGCCGGGACGACGATGGTGCCGCTCGCGTCGTCGGCGTCGACGTACGTCGCCGGCGTCGCGAAGTTCTGGCCCTGGAGCTCGAAGGTCGCACCGGTGGCGGAGGCCTGGAACCAGGCCTGGTCGGTCCAGGCGGCCGACGTGGCGGCGGCGCCGATGCCGAGCAGCGCGGCGCCGGCGAGCGAGAACTTGATGATCGCGGCGCGCTTGCGCTTCTTGCGCTCGGTGGTCTCGGGGGCAGGGGTGGTCGTGGTCATGACGTCTCCAAGGGCGATGAGATGAGCCCTCGGGCCAAGCAGCCGACGGACTCGTTGGGGGGGCTCCGTGCTCGGGAGCCGCAACGTGACGGTTCCAGTTATCGGCCCGTCGATGGGCCGTGGACCGGGCCCTAGCACCCACCCCATGAGAATTGCCCGGTTCTTTCACCCGCGGACAAAACGCCCTGATCCGGACTCACCTGGACGCATGTCCAGTCGTGACTGTGGTCTCCCCCGACGTGACGTCTCAGATCTCGGAACCCGCATGATCCAGCGGAAGACGCGCCCGGAGCACGGCCCCGCGCTCGGCCCCCGGCTCGAGCGTGACGGTACCGCCCACGAGCTGCAGCCGACCCCGCAGCCGCTGCGTGCCGGACTCGCGCCCGGCGTGCTCCGGGTCGTAGAGCTGGCCGTCGTTCTCGACCGAGACGAGCAGCTCGCCGTCCGCCACGTCGAGGTCCACCACGATCCGCGTCGCCGGGCCGTTCTTCAGCGCGTTCGTCACGCCCTCCTCGACGACGCGCACGGCCAGCAGGCGGTCCGCCTGCGTGATGCGGCCCTCGGCCGGGTCGTCGAGCTCGCGCACCGCGTCGGAGGCCTGGAGCCGGGTCGCCACGGACGGCGGGATCCGGCCGACCACGCTGCGCACCGCCGGCACGAGCCCGAGCTCGAGCCGGTCGGGGTAGAGCGCCCGGCTCAGCTCCCGCACGTCGACGTCGCGCGCCTGCCGGATCTCGTCGCGCGCGAACGCGACGTCCGCCGCGTCCTTGAGGTCGAGCCTGCCGCGCGCGAGCACGTCGCCCAGCCGCGCCTCGACGACGACGAACCGCCCCTGGAACGTGCCGTGCAAGCCCTCGGCCACCTCGCCCCGGACCCGGATCTCCTCCTGCTCCAGCGCCCGCACGGCGAGCTCGACCTGCATCGCGTCGCGCTCGGCGGCGCGCACCCGCACGCGGGCCAGGCGGCGCGCGATCAGCCCCCAGGCGCCGATGGACGCGGCGATCGCGGCGGCCGCGAAGCCGGAGCCGAGCTCGGCCTCCGTCGTCGCGGCGTCGGGGTCGTCGTACACGCCGAGGACGAGCTGCGCCCCGACGCGGGCGGTGGCGGCCACGGTGGCGGCGACGACCACGACCAGCGAGAGCTGCAGCACCCCGCGCGCGAGGTGCACCCGCGCGAACCAGAGCGCGCCGACCAGCGCCAGGACGGCGACGAGGTTGGCGCCGAGCCGCGCCCAGATCGAGACGTGCTCCCACTGCGGGACGAGCGAGGCGTAGATGTACGACGACTGCATCGCGGCGCCGAGACCGTAGCCCGTGGCGACGATGCCGGTCGCCCGCACGGCGGAGACCCGGTCGCCGCGCAGGTCGTCCGGGCGGTCCCCCGGCAGGGGGCCCTGGAGGGCGGAGGTCGGCGGCACGCCCCCATCCTCCCGGACGCAGCGCCTGGCGCCGGTCACGGTCCCCGCGGCGCGCCGGTCGCCGGGCGGGTGTGACGCGCGTCGGCCCGGCGCGTGTCCCCGTGCCGCGCCCGCGGCGGCGCTCCATACTGGGGGCGATGTCCACCACCACGCCCCCCGGCCCGACCCGGGTCGCCGTCGTCGAGGACCAGCCGCTCTACCGCACGATGCTCGAGCGCACGCTCTCCGGCTCCCCCGAGCTGCGGGTGGTCGGCGCGTACGGCGGTGCGCGCGACGCGCAGCGCGACCTCGTCCCCGGGGTCGCCGACGTGGTCGTCCTCGACATCGACCTGCCGGACGGCAACGGCATCGCCCTGGGCGTCACGCTGCGGCGCCGGCAGCCGGGCCTGGGCATCATCCTGCTGTCCTCGCACGACGCGATGGACCTGCTGCTCGACCTGCCGCCCGACGTCGCGGCCGGCTGGAGCTACCTGTCGAAGAACTCCGGGACGAGCGAGGAGCTGCTCATCCGGACGGTGCAGGCCGCCGCCGCCGGCGAGACCGTGCTCGACCCCGCGCTCCTCGACCGGATGCGGCCGCGGGCCGGCTCGGACGTCGCCCGGCTCACGGACCGCCAGTACGAGGTCCTGCGCCTGCTCTCGACCGGCCTGTCGAACTCGGGCATCGGCGAGCGCCTCGGCATCGCGGAGAAGTCGGTCCAGAACCACGTCAACGCGATGTACGCGACGCTCGGCATCGACGCCGACCCGCAGCGCAACCCGCGCGTCTCGGCGGCGCTGCGCCTGCTGGAGGGCACCGGCCGGGGCGCCTGACCCGCGGACGCCCGCCGCGCACCGACCGTGCGCCGGCGCTCCGGGCCGGCCCCGGCCTGCCCGGTTCCTCCTGTTCCGCGCCGACTCACCTGCGCCTCACCGCGTGGCCACCGGGCCGTCACCCGGAGGCAGTCGACTGCTCCGGGCGGCGGACGGCCGTCCGGGAGCGAGAGGACCACGATGGCTACTCGATCAGGACTGCGGCGGCCGCTCGCCGTCGGCGTCGTCGCGACGGCGATGGTGCTCGGCGGGGCGGCGGGGCTCGCGGCGGCGAACGGCGGCCTCGCGTCGCACGGCGGCGCCCAGCGGATCCACGGCGACCAGACCTCCACCGTGCGGGCGCAGGTCAAGGGCGGCGCCGCCCGCAACGTGATCCTGCTGATCGGCGACGGGATGGGCGACTCGGAGATCACGGTCGCGCGGAACTACGCCGAGGGGGCCGCCGGGCGGTTCGCCGGCCTGGACGCGCTGCCGCTGACGGGCCAGTACACGACGTACGCGCTGGACAAGGCCGACGGCCTGCCGGACTACGTGACGGACTCGGCGGCGTCCGGCTCGGGCTGGGCCACCGGCACCAAGACGTACAACGGCGCGGTCTCGGTCGACCTCGACGGGGCGCCGCAGCGGACGCTGCTCGAGCTCGCCCGGGCGAACGGCCTGCGCACCGGCAACGTCTCGACCGCGGAGCTGCAGGACGCGACGCCCGCGGTGCAGGTCGCGCACGTGCCGGACCGCGGCTGCTACGCACCCTCGTCGACGCTCGCGAAGTGCCCGGCCTCGGCGCTGCAGAACGGCGGCCTCGGCTCGATCACCGAGCAGCTGCTCGACGCCCGCGCCGACGTGACGCTCGGCGGCGGTGCGACCTCGTTCGCCGAGCAGGCGGCGGCCGGCCAGTGGAAGGGCCGGACGCTGCTGCAGCAGGCGAAGGACCGCGGCTACCAGGTCGTCACCGACGAGGCCGGCCTGGACGGCGTGCGCTCGGCGGACCAGCGCCGCCCCGTGCTGGGCCTGTTCGCGCCCGGCAACATGGCCACCCGCTGGGTCGGCCCGCTCGCGACGCACACCGGGGGCGGCGAGCCCGCGGTGCGCTGCACCGACAACCCCGCGTACACGGCCTCGTCCGCGCCGACGCTGGCGGAGATGACCGACAAGGCGATCGACCTGCTCGACCGCCGCGCCGGCAAGGGCTTCTTCCTGCAGGTCGAGGGCGCCAGCATCGACAAGCAGGACCACGCGGCCAACCCCTGCGGGCAGATCGGCGAGACCGTCGACCTCGACGAGGCGGTGCAGGTCGCGCTCGACTTCGCGAAGAAGGACGGGCACACGCTCGTCGTCGTGACGGCGGACCACGCCCACTCGTCGCAGATCGTGTACCCGGGCACCACCACGCCCGGCCTGACGCGCACGCTGCTCACGGCGGACGGCAAGCCCATGACGATCGCCTACGGCACCGCCGAGACGGGCGCCTCGCAGGGCCACACCGGCTCGCAGGTGCGCGTGGCGGCGTACGGCCCGCGGGGCGCGAACGTCGTCGGCCTCACCGACCAGACCGACCTGTTCTTCACGATCCGGGACGCGCTGCGCCTCGACCCCCGCAAGCCCACCCCCGGCGCGCCGGAGATCGAGGACGTCTCCGTCCGGCCCGGCGCGGTGCTGTCGGGCAGGGTCACGGTGCGTGTCACGCTCGCCGACGAGCCGCGGTACACGTACGTCGAGCTCAACCAGGGCGGCGTGTGGAAGACCGACAACACGAAGGCGGCGGGCTCGACGAACGCCGGCACGCGGCCGACGCTCGTGCTCGACACCCGGCAGTTCCCCAACGGCGCCTACACGCTGCAGATCGATGCGGTCGGCATCGACGGGCGGACGACCGAGAAGACGGTCGACGTCACGATCCGCAACCGCTGACGCACCGGCAGCGGGCGGTCGCCGGACGGCGGCCGCCCGCTGCTGCGTCCCCGGCCGGGGATGTGGGCGGGTCCGGCGAGAATGGCGAGGTGCTCGTCGTCGTCCACCCCGGCCGCACGCCGCAGGACGCCGCGGTGCTGCGCGAGGTCGCCGACGACGGCACGCCCGGGCAGGCCTGGACCGCCCCGGCGGGCGGGCTGGCGGCGGC
>NZ_HE978588.1:1331181-1348289 GCF_000312005.1 Cellulomonas massiliensis JC225 | reverse complement strand
CCCGCGAGGCGCGCGGCGACGCGGTCCGCTGGGTCTGGGCCGACACCGGCCGGGTCTACCGGACGCTGCTGCGCGCCGGGGTCCGGGTCGAGCGGGCGCACGACCTGCGGCTGTGCCGGGCGATCCTGCGGCGCAGCACGTTCGCGGCCGGGACCGCCCTGCGCGCGGAGGCGCCCGGCCCCTGGGACGCGCCGCCGCCGCACGAGCCGCCCGCCGCGGCGACGAGCCTGTTCGACGAGCTCCCCGAGGCGCACGCCCCCGCGCCGGAGGCCGACCCGGTCGAGGAGCTGCGCTCGCAGCTCGACGCCGTCGCGCGCAGCACGGAGCCCGGCCGCCTGCGCCTGCTGCTCGCCGCCGAGTCGACGGGCGCGCTGCTGGCCGCCGAGATGCACGCCGACGGCATGCCGTGGGACGCCGCGACGCACGACGCCCTGCTCACGGAGCTGCTCGGCCCGCGACCGCCGGCCGGAGCGCGGCCCGCCCGGCTGGAGGCGCTCGCCGCGGAGCTGCGCCGGGCGCTCGTCGCGCCGACGCTCAACCCCGACTCCCAGCCGGACCTGCTGCGCGCGCTGCGCCTGGCCGGGTTCGACGTGGCCAGCACCCGCCGCTCGGAGCTGCGGACGATCGAGGACCCCGTGCGCGACGTCCTGCTGGAGTACCGCGCGCTGTCCCGGCTGCTGTCCGCCAACGGCTGGGCCTGGATGGACCAGTGGGTGCACGACGGCCGGTTCCGCCCGGACTACGTGGTCGGGGGCGTCGTCTCCGGACGATGGGCGACGAGCGGCGGCGGCGCCCTGCAGCTGCCGGCGCAGGTCCGCGGGGCGGTGCGCGCCGACCCCGGCTGGCGGCTCGTCGTGGCCGACGCCGCACAGCTCGAGCCGCGCGTGCTCGCGGCGATGTCCGGCGACGCGGCGATGGCCGCCGCCGGCCGCAGCGCCGACCTCTACCAGGGCGTCGTCGACGCGGGGATCGTCGCCACCCGCTCGGAGGCGAAGTACGCGATGCTCGGCGCCATCTACGGCGCGACGACGGGCGCGAGCGCGGCGCTCATGCCGCGGCTGGAGCGGGCCTACCCGCGGGCCGTCGCACTCGTCGAGCAGGCCGCACGCGCGGGCGAGCGCGGCGAGGTCGTCACCACGTGGCTCGGCCGCTCGTCGCCACGGCCCGGCGAGTCGTTCCTCGGCGACCTGCGCGCGGCGGCCGGCGAGGGCGCGGGCGCCGAGGAGGTCCGCGCGGCGCGCCGGCACGCGCGCGACTGGGGCCGCTTCACGCGCAACTTCGTCGTGCAGGGCACGGCCGCGGAGTGGGCGCTGTGCTGGATGGCGTCGCTGCGGCGGCGGCTGCGGGCGCTCGAGGGCGACGAGGGCCGTCCGCACCTCGTCTTCTTCCTGCACGACGAGGTCATGGTGCACACGCCGGCCGCGCTCGCCGACGAGGTCGCGGCCGCGGTGCGCGAGGCGGCCGCGGAGGCCGGGCGGCTCCTGTTCGGCGGCTTCCCCGTCGAGTTCGCGCTGCAGGTCGCGGCCGTCGCGTCCTACGACGAGGCGAAGTGAGCGCTCAGCGGTGGATGAGCCGGCGCCAGTCCTCGGGCACGCGGTCGGCCGGCCCGGGGACGGTCTGCTCGTCCGGGCGGCTCACCGGCGGCGCGAGCTCGGGGCCCGACGCGTAGTCGTCCGTCGCGTAGTCCCACCACCAGTCCTCGCCCGGCTCGAAGCTGCGCATGAAGCGGTGGCCGGTCTGCTTCCAGTGCGCGGTCGCGTGCTGGGCGGGCGAGGTGTCGCAGCAGCCGACGTGCCCGCAGGTGGCGCACCGGCGCAGGTGCACCCACCACCCACCGTCGGCGTCGCACTCCGCGCACCCCGTGCCGCTGGGCGGGACGCTCGGGTCGATCGTGTCGGTGGTGGGCTCGCTCACTGGTCCTCCTGGTGCGTGTACGGGAGCCGGACGAGGAAGCGGGTGTCCCCCGGCGAGGACGTGACCGACAGGTCGCCGTGGTGCTTGCCGACGACGATGCGCCACGAGATGTCCAGCCCCAGCCCGGTGCCGGACCCCACGGGCTTCGTCGTGAAGAACGGCTCGAACACCCGCCCGACGACCTCCGGCGGGATGCCCGGGCCGGTGTCGGCGACCTCGACCTCGAGCCAGTCGTCGACGCGGCGGGTGGTGATCGTCAGCCGCCGCTGCCCCTCGGGGACCTCGGCGAGCGCCTGGCGGGCGTTGTCGACGAGGTTCGTCCAGACCTGGTTGAGCTCTGCGCCGTGCACGAGCACCGGCGGCAGGCTGCGGTCGTAGTGCCGCACGACCTCGATGCCCTTGAGCTTGCCGTCGAGCATCGTGAGGGTGCTGTCGAGCAGCACGTGGACGTCCGTCTCCTGCTGCGCGGCGCGGCCGATCTGCGAGTACTGCTTCGCGGCGTCGAGCAGGGTGGAGATCCGGGTCGTCGCGTCCTCGACCTCGTTCATCAGCAGCTCGGTCTCGAGCGTGTAGCCGAGCCAGTGCGCGGCGCCCGCGACGACGTTCTGCGGGACGCAGCCCACGTGGTCGTCGAGCCACTGCGGGTCGATGCCGGCCTCGACGAACGAGTGGGCCATCTCCGCGTCGTCGGCCACGCCGCGCTCGGCGAGCCAGTCGGCGACCTCGTCCTCCCGGTCGGACGCGTCGAGCGCGGACAGCGGCGGCCGGCTGCGCGACTCCGCGAGCGCGGCCACGGCCTTCTCCTGCAGCTCGATGATCTGCACGAGCTCGTCGCGGTCGTAGGCGCCCGAGGCGACGAACCGGAGCTTGTCGCGCATCCGGGCGACGCGCTCGCGCAGCGTCGCGGTCGCCCGGGTCGCGGCCGACGCGGGGTTGTTGAGCTCGTGCGTGAGGCCGGCCGAGAGCGCGCCGAGCGCGAGCAGCCGCTCGCGCTGGGCGGTCGCGACCTGCATGCTCTTCTGCCCGAAGAACAGGCCCTCGAGCAGGTGCAGAGCCATGGGGAACCACTCGTGCATGAGCTCGGTGAAGTCCGCGGCGGGGAGCACGAAGTAGCGCGACGGCGTGAGCACCCGCACGGAGTGCAGGTAGCGGCGGGTCTCCTCGCGGTCGTCCAGGTAGGCGTTCCACGCCCCGGCGTACACGCCGACCTGGGACGTGCGGCTGACCTCGACGTCGTCCGCGCCGACGCGGCGGTAGAGCGCGAGCGACCCCTCGAGCAGGACGTAGAACGCCGCGGCGGGCTCGCCCTCCCGGAGCAGGAAGCCCGGCTCGTGGCGCTCGACGCGGCCACGCTCGCACAGCCACGCGAGCTGCTCGTCGTCGAGGCGCTCGAACAGGAAGAGACGGCGCAGCTCGTCGACGTCGCACGGCATCGACTCGCCGACGAGGGTGGGTGCGGGCTCGGTGATCGTCACAGCTGCTCCAGGTACCGGTGGACGAGCATGACCGCCATCGCGCCCTCCCCGACGGCGGACGCGACGCGCTTGGCCGAGTCGGCCCGGACGTCTCCTGCGACGAAGACACCGGGTCGGCTGGTCTCCAGGTGGTACGGCGGCCGGTCCAGCGGCCAGCCGGCCGGGGGTCGGCCCTCGTCGAGCAGGTCGTGCCCGGCGAGCACGAACCCCCGCTCGTCGCGGACGACCGTGCCGTCGAGCCAGTCCGTGCGTGGGACGGCCCCGATGAACACGAACACGTGGGAGGTGGCGACTGATTCCTTCTCGCCCGTGCGGGAGTCCCGCAGCACGACCCGCTCGAGGTGCTCGTCGCCCTCCGCCTCGACCACCTCGCTGCAGGTGCGCACCCGGATCCGGGGGTTCGCGGCGATCTGCTCGACCAGGTAGTGGGACATCGTCGACGAGAGGCCCTCGCCGCGCACGACCATCGTCACGGACCGCGCGGTGCGCGACAGGTACATCGCGGACTGCCCGGCGGAGTTGGCGCCGCCGACCACGAACACGTCCTGGTCCTGGCACGCGGGCGCCTCGGTGAGCGCGGACCCGTAGTAGACGCCGCGCCCGGTGAGGGCGCCGAGGCCAGGCCCGTCGAGCTCCCGGTACGCGACCCCGTTCGCGAGCAGGACCGTGTGCGCCCCGACGACCGTGCCGTCGGCGAGCCGCACGTGCCGCGCCGCGCCGCGGATCTCCAGGCCCACGGCGTCGGCCGCGAGCACGATCTCCGCACCGAACCGCTGGGCCTGGCGGCGCGCCCGCTCGGTGAGCTGCGCGCCGGAGACGCCGTCCGGGAAGCCGAGATAGTTCTCGATGCGCGAGCTCTGCCCCGCCTGCCCGCCGGTGGCCACGCGCTCGACGAGGGCGGTGCGCAGCCCTTCCGAGGCGCCGTAGAGCGCGGCGCTCAGGCCCGCCGGGCCGCCGCCGACGACGACGAGGTCGTAGAAGTCGGTCGCCGGCGAGGTCGCCAGGCCGACCCGCGCCGCGAGCGTCGCGTCGTCCGGGGCCGCCATCGGCTCGCCCTCGTGCGTGACGACGAGCGGCACGGCGGACTCGTCGACGCCGGCCGCCTCCAGGAGCCGCCGGCCCTCCGCCGAGTCGGACGAGAACCACCGGTACGGCACCTGGTTGCGGGCGAGGAACTCCCGCACCTGCGACGAGCGGGCCGACCAGCGGTGCCCCACGACCTTCGCCTGCGGGACGGGCGGCGGCGCGCTGACCGCCCAGGCGTCGAGCTGCGCGTCGATGACCGGGTAGAGCTTCTCCTCCGGCGGCTGCCAGGGCTTGAGCAGGTAGTGGTCGAGGTCGACGACGTTGACGGCGTCGATCGCCGCCTCCGTGTCGGCGTACGCCGTGAGCAGCACGCGGCGCGCGCGGGGGAACAGGTCCATGGCCTGCTCGAGGAACTCGATGCCGGTCATGCCGGGCATCCGGTGGTCGGCCAGCAGCACCGCCACCTGCTCGCCGCGGAGCTTGAGCTCGCGCAGCGCCTCCAGGGCGCCCGGGCCGGACTCGGCGCGCACCACCCGGTACCGCGAGCCGTACTCGCGGCGCAGGTCGCGCGCGACGGCCCGCGAGACCGCGGGGTCGTCGTCGACGGACAGGATCGTCGGGCGGGACTGCTGCTCGGGGGTGTCGAGGCGGGTGCTCGTCGTCGTCACGGGGGCATCGTCCCTCGCGACCGGCGCCCGTGTCAGCGCCTGGGCGCGGTCCGCCTCGACGACGCGGCCCCCGCGGACGCCGACGGCGCCGGACGCCGCGCGACGGAGCCCCTCACTGGCCCCTCGCTGGTGCCGACGGGTGAGGCGGTTCGCCCGAAGGTGTGTCATTCCTCACCGTCGGGGACGCCTGGTCGATCAGGCGGACATGGAGAAGTACCCGCCCACGGATGGGCAGACCCAGGACACGCATGTGCAGGGGGCGTCTGGAGACAGGCGACGACGACGTCCCCCACGCCTCGGGCTCGTCGCGTCCACCAGCGTCATCCTCCTGGCCGGCTGCACCGGGCTGCTGCCGACGTCTCCGGTCGGGGTCAGCGGCAACCCCGCCGCGCGCGCGGACGAGCCGTCGCGCACCAGCGCGCCCGACGTCGTCGTCGAGCCCGGCCCGTGGCCGACCCCGGCCGTCGCCCCCGAGCCCGAGCCGACGACCCCGCTCCTCGCACCCGCCGACCCGGCCGGGCCGACCGTCGTCGTGGCGGCCCGGGTGTCCAGCCGCGTCGCCGCGACGCGCGCCGCCGGCATCGCCGCGATGCGCAAGATGCCGCGGACGAGCAAGGTCTCGATCGCGTGGAGCCACCCCGCGCTTGGCGGGCACCTCGGCGCCGTCCGCAAGGGCAGCACCTCGCAGATCCTCGTCAACGACAAGAAGCTCGTCGGCAACCAGGCCAAGATGCGCGACGTCGTCCGGCACGAGGTCGCGCACATCTACCAGGGGCAGGTGATGCAGCGGTACGGCCTGACGTGGGACCAGCTCGGCCGGCGGATGCGTCCGGCGTTCGGCGCCAACCCGCACGAGAAGGCGGCCGACTGCGTCGCGCGCTCCTTCGGCGCGCGGTGGACCTACTACACGGCCAGCTGCGGTTCGAAGGCGAAGCAGAAGTGGGTGAAGGCGCTGGTCGCCGGCCGGCTCCCGTGAGGCACGCGCACCGGCGCCGCGCGCTCAGCGCTCAGCGGGGCTGGAGCGCGGGCAGGAGCACGTGGTCGACGAGGTACGTCACGGTGGCCTCGTCGAGCGTGGCGCCCCGCAGCGTGACGCTGCGGAACGCGTAGGCGGGCACCAGGCCCTCCAGCAGGTCGAGGGGGACCTGGTCGCCGATCGCGCCCGCGGCGCGCCAGCGCTCCAGCACGGTGTGGAACGGCGCCGCCGCCGGCCCGCCGATGGACTCGTACGCGGCCTGCCGCAGCTCGGGGTCCCGGCCGATCTCGCTCAGCAGGCTGGCGAGCACCCGGGCCGCCGTGGCGTCGCCCCGGGTGTACTGCCGGGCGCACTCCAGCAGGTCGTCCCGCAGGGACCCGGTGTCCGGGGTCGGCGGAGGGTCGTACAGGTCGCGCACCGCCGCGACGACGAGCGCGGTCTTGCTCGGCCAGCGGCGGTACACCGCCGCCTTGCCGCTCCCGGCCGCGCGCGCCACGGCCTCGACGGTCGTGCCCGCGAAGCCGTGCTCGACGAGCAGGTCACGGGTCGCGGCGAGGATCGCGGCGTCGAGCGCGGGGTCGCGCGGTCGTCCGGTGGTGGGGGCCGCCTCGGTGCGCACGCGGTCATTGTAGGTTCCGGAACCGAGCAGTACCGTAAACAGATAACGGAACCGTTCGGTACCGGAATTTCGCGGCACGCCCACTCCAGGAGGCACCGATGTCCGCTCCCGCCCGCACCGCCGACCCCGTCGTCACCCGCCCCACCGCGGGCCGCACCGCGCTCGTCCTCGCCGCTGCCGCCGTCGTCGCCGTCGGCCTCAACGCGCTCGTCGCCACCATCGCCGTCCGCGCCGGGGCGGAGCCGTTCCCGCCGCTCACGCTCCCCGTGTACGGCTCGTTCACCGTCCTCGGGCTGCTCGCCGGCTGGGCCGGCTGGCGGCTCGTCCAGCGGCGCTCGTCGCGGCCCGCCGCGGTGCTGCGCGTGCTCGTCCCCGCCGTCGTCGTCGCGTCCTTCGTGCCGGACGTCGCCCTGCTCACGCAGCGCTTCATCCCGGGCACGACGACAGCGGGCGTCGTCGCGCTCATGACGATGCACCTCGTCGTGGCCGTGGTGGGGGTGACCGCCTACGCCGTGGCGTCCCGGCCGTCCTGACCCGGCGGCGGGAGGCGCGACGGGCGTCGCTGCCCCGCTCGGCGGCGCCGCTCCCAGAGCCGCGTCACGCCGATCGCGGCCGCGAGGAGCGCCGCGCTGCCGATCACGTCGAGCACGTCGTGGTTGCCCGTGGTGACGACGACGAGCACCATCCCGACGGGGAAGAGCCACACCAGCAGGGCCAGGCGCGGGCGGCTCGTCCGGAGCGCGGACCACGCGAGGTAGGCGGCGAGCGCCGACCAGCCGGTGTGCATGCTGGGGAACGCCGTCAGGTGGGTGCGGCTCTCCAGGTCGCGCGACGCCTCGCCCGCGATCGGGTCGTGCTCCGCGACGACGTCGACGATGCCCGGCATCGCGAAGCGCGGCGGCGACAGCGGCACGGCCCAGTAGGCGAGCAGCGCGATCACCGCCACCGCCAGCACCGTGACGCGCAGCCGTCGGTAGGCGTCGTTGCGTGCGAGCACCACCCCGAGCAGCACCGCGGCCAGCGGCAGGTAGTACAGGCGGTAGTAGGCGACGGCCGCCACGGCCAGCGGCGGCCGCTGGGCGAGCCACCGGTTGGCCGCCGGCTCGACGTCGATGCCGACGGCGCGCTCGAGCGACTGGAACGCCTCCGCGTTGGCCGTCGCCTGGGCCACGTCGGTCCCCATTCGCCGGGCGAGCCAGAGGAAGGCCGCCGCGCCGGCGATCAGCACGACGAGGTCCGCCGCGCGCCGGCGAGGCGTCGCCGGCGCCGGCCCCTCGTCGCCCGCGCGGGCGCGCCCCGCCGTCCGTCCGGTCACCCGCCACCGCCTCTCGTCGCCCGCACCGGCCGTGGCGCACTGCCGAGCACGATGGCGCCCGCGAGCGCGGCTGTCTACGCCTCGCGCGCCCGCGGCGGCCGCAGGCCGAGCGCAGGCAGGTAGAGGTCGTCGACGATCTCGACGATCACCTCGTCCGGCACCCGGCCGAGCCGCATGAGCACCTCGTGGCGGAAGAGGTCGAACGCGAGCGTGCGCCGCCGGGGCGTCAGGAGCTCGGGGTCGACCTCGCCCCGCGCGACCGCCCTGTCGACGATGACGTCGACGGACGTCGTGCGCCCGCCGATCGCCGCGTCGCGGAACTCGGCAGGGTTGGTCCCCGTCTCCCGGAAGTAGTCGCCGAGGTGGGCCGTGAGCAGCGCGGTGGCGTCGACGCGCTTCTCGTTCGCCTCGCGGAGCAGCGTGATGGTGTCCTCGCGGAGGCTGCCCGTGTCCGGGACCTCCATCCGCTCCTGCCACAGCACGTGGACCGCGGCAGCACTGACCAGCTCCGCCTTGCCCGCCCAGCGGCGCGCGATGACGGGCCGGCTGGTGCCGGCCCGCTGGGCGACCCCCTCGAGCGTCAGGGCGCCGTAGCCACGCTCGACGAGCTCCGCCCAGGCCGCCTCGAGCAGCGCGGCCTCGAGCGCGGCGCCGCGTCGTCGCGTCGCTTCAGGATGCACTTGCGCATCTTAGCGCGAACGACGTAGCGTGCGTTAAGAAGCGATCTCGCATCTTACGGGGAGCACCCATGTCTCAGACCACCGCGGCGGACCCGAGCACGGCGTCGTCCATCGACCCCGAGCTCAAGCGCCTCGCCGCGGCGGTCATCGTCGGCGGCATCGCGGTGATCCTCGACACGACGATCGTCAGCGTCGGGCTCCACGAGCTCGGCACGGCGCTGCACGCGAGCGTCGGAACGATCCAGTGGGTCAGCACCGCCTACCTGCTCGCGATGTTCGTGACGATCCCGCTGTCGGGCTGGGCGCAGGGCCGGCTCGGCAGCAAGCGCCTCTGGCTGCTCGGGCTGTCCGTCTTCCTGGTCGGCTCGGCGCTGTGCGCCGCGGCCTGGGACGCGACGAGCCTCGTCGCCTTCCGCGCGGTCCAGGGTGTCGGCGGCGGCGTGCTCATGCCGCTCATGACGACGATCCTCATGCAGGCGGCCCGGGGGCGGAACCTCGGCCGCCTGATGGCGACGGTGAGCCTGCCCGCGGCGCTCGGACCCATCCTCGGGCCCGTCCTCGGCGGCGTGATCCTGCACCAGCTCTCGTGGCCCTGGCTCTTCCTCGTCAACCTGCCGCTCGGCGCGGTGGGTCTCGTCCTGGCCGTCCGTCTCATCCCGGCGGACGGGCCACGGCGGCGCGTCCCGCTCGACGTCGTCGGCGCGCTGCTGGTCGCGCCCGGGATCGTCGGGGTGATCTTCGGGCTCACGCAGGTGGGCACGCACGGCGGGTTCGGCCGTGCCGAGGTGCTGGCGCCGCTGCTCGCGGGCGCCGTGCTGCTGGCGGCCCTCGCCCTGTGGGCGCTGCGGCGCGGCGAGAGGGCGCTCATCGACGTCCGGCTGATGCGGCACCGGACGCTCGCCACGTCGACGCTGCTGCTCTTCCTCACCGGCGTCGCGCTCTACGGGGCGATGCTCCTGCTCCCGCTCTACTGGCAGCAGGTCCGAGGCGAGGACGCGCTGGGCGCCGGGCTGCTGCTCGTCCCCCAGGGCATCGGCGCGCTCGCGTCGCGCACGCTGTCCGGGCGGCTGACCGACGCGATCGGCGGGCGCTGGGTCGCGGCCGGCGGGTTCGCCGTGCTGGCCCTCGCGACCGTCCCGTTCGCCCTGTCGACCGACCACACGAGCACGTCGCTCCTCATGGGCACGCTCCTCGTGCGCGGGTTCGGGCTCGGCGCGGTGCTCATCCCCCTCATGACCGGCGCGTTCGTCGGCCTGGAGCACGACGAGATGCCGCACGCGAGCATCCTCACGCGCGTCGCCCAGCAGGTCGGCGGGTCGTTCGGCACCGCCGTGCTGGCGGTCGTCCTGGTGACCGCCGCCGCGGGCGCGACCTCGCTGCCCGCGCTCGCCGGTGCCTTCGACGTCGCCTTCTGGTGGGCGACCGCCTTCACCGCCGCCGCGGCGGCCCTGTCGCTGCTGCTCCCGTCACGACGACCGCCGGGCTGAGCGCCCGCCGAGACGGCGACCGCGCAGGCGAGCCCGGAGCGCCGGCCACCGCGCCGACCGGGCCGGGCGGTTCGACCCCGTCGCCCACCGTGCCTGCACGGGCGACGGCGCGCCGGCCAGGAACGCCTCGGCCTCCTCGCGCGCCCACTCGTCGCGCTGAGCCTCGGAAGCCTCCTGGTCCCCGCCCTCGAGCTCCGCGAGCTCGACGAACCCGTCGCAGGACACATCCCCCTCCTCCCCGATGTGCTCGGCGGCCCAGAGCAGCAGCGACCGACGATCGAGAGTCCCCGTCAGGAATCTGCGCGCCATGACCGCCATCGCGGCCACCTCGGCACCGCCGCTGGTCGCACGCAGGCCGAGCTCGTCGACCGCCGCCTCCACGACCGGAAGCAGCTCCGACCGCGGCGAGCGCCGGGGCATGCCGGCGAGCTCGCGCAGCGCTGGCGAGTCCAGACCGGCGACGAGCGCCGCAGTTGCCGCGTCGACCACGTCCCCTGCGGCATCCCCTCGCGCGACCCACCACACCGCCAGGGCGTCCTCGAGCACGACGCGTGCCTGGTGCGGGGCGCTCATCGCGTCATCCTGGCAGCACGCGAGTGACCGCCGAACGCGAATGCCTGCTCGTCACCCGCGCGCCAGGTGGTGGCACGCTGGGACGCGCGCCGGGTCGGCGCGCACCACGGCAGAGGGAGCGGCGGGTGACGACGGACGCGGTCTGGACCGAGGAGGACCACCTGCGAGGGCGACCCGACTGGGCGGTCGCGCTCTACCGCGACGTGGCGGACGCGATCGCGGCCTGCGGGCCGGTCACCCTCTCGGTGAGCAAGACGACGATCACGTTCAAGGGCCCCCGCCGCGGCTTCGCCGGCGCGCGGCCGACGCCGCGCGGCGTGCGCGGCTACCTCGACCTCACGCGGCGGCTCGACGACGACCCGCGCATCCTGCGGGCGTCGCCGTACACGCGCCGGCTGTTCGTGCACCAGTTCCGGCTCGGCGGGCCGGACGAGCTGGACGAGACGTTCCGGTCCTGGCTGCGCGAGGCGTACGCCGTGGGGTGCGGGGAGCACCTGCGCGACTGAGCCGCGCGCCGGGGAGGTCGTGGAGCCCCCTGTCGGATTCGAACCGACGACCTGCTGTTTACAAGACAGCTGCTCTGGCCAGCTGAGCTAAGGAGGCGAGGGCGTCAGCGTACCGGGGCGCTCCCGGCCGCAGACGCCGACCGCCGGCCGGGGGATCCCCGACCGGCGGCCCGGACGTGCAGGCGGGTGGCGTCAGCCCTGGGCGGCCACGGCCGCGTCGACGGCGGCGGCGAGCTCACCGGGGTTCTGCCAGTTGCCCTCCCACTTCTTCCCGTCGATGAGGATGGTCGGGGTGCCGACCTGGCCGAGGTCGACGGCGCCCTGCGCGTTCGCGGCGGCGATCCACTCCGCGTAGGTGCGCCAGGTGCCGGTCTTCTCCTCGTCGGAGTCGCCCGCGGTGAAGGTGCCCTCGACCGTGTCGGTGAAGGTGTCGGCGACGTCCTGCGGGACGCCGACGCCGGTCGCGATCTCCGCGATCTTGTCGTCCTTGAGGCCGCTCGTGCCCTCGGCGGGCTGGCCGGCGTACAGCGCCTCGAGGAAGGCGATGAAGTGGTCGGGGTCCTCGGACGCCACGATCAGCGCGGCGTTGAGCGCGCGCGTCGAGTAGTGCGTGTTGTTCGACCGGTCGTCGAGGAAGTTGAGCGGCTTGTACTCGACGGTCACGCCGTCCTGCTCCCCGAACGACTCCATGTCGGCCCCGTTGACCTGCTCGAAGGCGGCGCACGCGGGGCACTGCAGGTCGAAGTACAGCGACACGACGGTGTCGCCCTCGGTCGCCTGGCCGACGACGCCGCGGCTCACCGGGATGCCGCCCTTGTCGTCCGCGACCGACGGCGTCGGGGCCGCGTCGGCGAGCGTCGGCGGGTTGACGTCCGCGGTGTCGCCGCCGAAGACGACCTGCGCGTAGCTGACGCGGTTCGCGCGGTCCTGCTGCATGACGAACACGACGGCTCCGACGAGCACGAGCGCGAGGAACCCGATGCCGCTGATCGCGAAGATCCGGTTCCGCTTGGCGCGGCGCTCCTGCTCCTTGCGGAGCTCGATGGCCTTGAGTCGCGCCTCTTCGCGGCGCTGCGTCTTGTTCTGACGCGGGTCGTTCGTGGGCATTGCTGTCTCCTGACGAGGTCGTGGGGTCGTGCTGCGGCGGTCAGGCTGGCAGCGGCGGCCCACGACGGCTCAGCGCGTGCCGCGGCAGCCCCGCGGCGACGACGACGCGCGGCCCGACGACGGCGGCGCGGTGCGCCCGCGGCACGGAGGCCACCGCGCCGGGGACGGTGCCGAGCGACGCGACGAGCGCCGACCACGCGGTGCGCAGGGCGCGGACCACGACGGCGCCGCCGCCGAGCCCGAGGGCGGTGAGCACCACGTGCAGCGCGAGCACGGGCAGCGCGACGCTCAGCAGCATCACCGAGCCGGACGTCGTCGGACCGAGGCCGAGCGTGCCCTCCGGGCAGTCGGCGGCGGTCTGCAGCACCGCGAGCCGCAGGCCCAGCCAGGAGGCGGCGCCCGCCTCGACGCACTGGTGCACGAGCACCCGGCCGGACAGCGCGCCCGCGGTGGGGCCGAGCAGCCCGGCGAGGGCCGCCGCGGGGACGACGGCCCGGCGCGCGAGGGCGCGCAGGGCAGGCCGTCCGGCAGTCGTCATGCGCACAGAGTAGGGCCCGGGGCTGGGTGCCGGGCCAGGACGGGGACGCTCCGCGTCAGGGGATGACCGGGGTGTCGAGCGGCGTCCAGTGCACGGTGGCCCCGGTCCGGACCGCCAGCACGACGACGAGCACGACGACGAGGCAGGCGACGACGAGCCCGACGCGCGCCCACCGGCCGGGCGTGACCGCGGCCAGCACGTGCCGCGCGCCGATGCGCGTCATCGCGGAGAGCGGCCCGAACCAGACGAGCAGCAGACCGACCCCGCTCGCGACGCCGAGCAGCACCGAGGCGTGCGCCCCGGTGAGCGGGTCGCCCGTGGCGAGGTCGCCGAGCACCAGGGAGCCGCCGTCCACGAGCCACCACACGAGCCCGAGCCCGATGACGACGACGCTCGCGGCGACGAGCAGCGACGGCACCAGCCCCAGCAGGGCCCGGACGAGGTACCAGGGTCCGGCCGCCGCGGCCAGCGCGCTGTCGCCGCGCCGCACCCCCACGCGCTCGCGCCGGGAGTGCAGCGACTCCACGACGAGGCCGACCGTCCGGGCCACGACCAGCAGCAGCCCGACGACCACCCAGGTGACCACCGGGTAGAGCGCGGCGAGGCACGCGGCGGCGAGCCCCAGCGCGAGCACGCTCACGCGCCGGTACGCGGCCACGGGCCGCTCGTACAGCGGGCCCTCGTCGTCGTCGGGCCCCTCGGAGGCGTCGAGGTCGTCGGCGATCACGTCGAGGCCGCGCCCGGGGGTCGCCGCCGCCGGCGTCGGGCCGTCCTCGTCGGGCTCGTCGTCCTCGGTGACGACCACGGTCGGCGTCGCGCCGTCCGCCTCGAACGCGCGGGTGCGGCCGTCCCGGGGCGCGAAGCGCGCCGTCGGCGCGACCACCGCGGGGGCGGCGCCCGGCCCGGCGACGGCCTCGGTGCGGTCCTCGTCGTCCTCGGGCGGCAGGTCGCCGTCGCGAGCGGCCACGGTCAGCGCCGCGACGACGTCCTCGGGCGGGGTGCGGCCGTCCGGGTCCGGCGCCAGGGCGCCGCGCAGGGCGCGGGCGGTGAGGGCGCCGACCCCGTCGAGGTCGACGTCGCCGGCCCGGGAGCGGGCGAGCACCGCGGCGTCCGGGCGCGAGCCGAACGGCTGGCGGCCCGTGGCCGCGAAGGCCAGCACGGCCGCCCAGCCCCACACGTCGCTCGACGGCGTGGGCTCCTGGCCCTCCAGCAGCTCGGGGGCGAGGTACCCCGGCGTGCCCATGACGAGCCCGTGGCTCGTGACCCGCTCGTCGCCGGCCGACTGCGCGATGCCGAAGTCGATGAGCACGGGACCCTTGGCGGTGACCATGACGTTCGACGGCTTCACGTCCCGGTGCACGACCCCGGCGGCGTGCACGGCGTCGAGCGCGGCGTACAGCTTCTCGGCCAGCACCAGCAGGTGGTCGGCCGGCAGCGGCCCGCGGCGGCGCACGTGCTCCGTGAGCGTGCTGCCCTCCACCAGCTCGGTGACGAGGAACGCCTCGGAGGAGTCCGCCTCCGCGTCCAGCACGCGCACGACGCCCGGCTGGCGCAGCCGCTGCAGCGCCGCGACCTCCCGGCGCAGCCGCTCGCGCGCCTCGGAGTCGGCGCCGATCGCCGGGTGCAGGAGCTTGAGCGCGACCGCGTCCCCGCCGCCGTCCACCGCGCGGTAGACCGCCCCTGCGCCGCCCGAGCCGAGCGGCGCGACGATCGTGTACCCGCCGATCTCCGACCCCGGCGTCAGGCCGATCCGCTCCATGACGAGGACCGTAGCCGCCGCCCGCCCCGACGGCCCGGCGCCGGGCCGCGAGCGGGCGGGCGGATCCCGGGCGTCGCCGCACGTCGGCGGCTAGGGTCGGACGAAACCCCACGAGGAGTGATGCACCCGTGCCGTCCGGCCGTTACGACTTCGTCGTCGTCGCCAACCGCCTTCCCGTCGACGTCAGCGTCGACGACGACGGGAAGGTCAGCTGGACCCGCTCCCCCGGCGGGCTGGTGACGGCGCTCGCGCCGGTGATGGCCAGCACGTCGGGCGCGTGGGTGGGCTGGGGCGGCTCGCCGGACGTCGAGCTGGAGCCGTTCGAGGTCGACGGCACCGAGCTCGTCCCGGTGCTGCTCACCGCGGACGACGTCGAGCGGTACTACGAGGGCTTCTCGAACGACACGCTGTGGCCGCTCTACCACGACGTCATCGCCCCGCCCACGTTCCACCGGCAGTGGTGGGACGCGTACCGGCGGGTCAACGAGCGGTTCGCCGAGGCGGTCGCGGAGCAGGCGGCGGACGGCGCGACCGTGTGGGTCCACGACTACCAGCTCCAGCTCGTCCCCCGGCTGCTGCGCGAGCGCCGGCCCGACCTGCGGATCGGCTACTTCCACCACATCCCGTTCCCGCCGCTGGAGATCTTCGCGCAGCTGCCGTGGCGCCGGCAGGTGGTGGAGGGGCTGCTCGGCGCCGACCTCGTCGGCTTCCAGCGCCAGGGCGACGCCGCGAACTTCGTGCGCGTCACCCGCCGGTTCACCGACCTCGCGACGCGCGGCCAGTCGGTGCTGCAGCCGGACGGGCGCGTCGTGCGCGCCGCGGCGTTCCCGATCTCGATCGACTCGCACGCGTTCGACGAGCTCGCCCGCACCCCCGCGGTGCAGGAGCGGGCGCGCCAGATCCGCGCGGAGCTCGGCGACCCGTCCGTCGTCCTGCTGGGCGTCGACCGGCTCGACTACACCAAGGGCATCCGGCACCGCATCAAGGCGTACGGCGAGCTGCTCGAGGACGGCCGGCTCTCCGCGGAGAGCACGACGCTCGTGCAGGTCGCGAGCCCCAGCCGCGAGAACGTCGGCGCCTACGCGCAGCTGCGCGACGAGGTCGAGCTGCTGGTCGGCCGCATCAACGGCGACTACGGCCAGGTCGGCCACGCGCCGGTGCAGTACCTGCACCAGAGCTTCCCGATGGAGGAGATGGCGGCGCTCTACCTCGCGGCCGACGTCATGCTCGTCACGGCGCTGCGCGACGGCATGAACCTCGTCGCGAAGGAGTACGTCGCCGCGCGCTCCGACGACCGCGGCGCCCTCGTGCTCTCCGAGTTCACCGGCGCCGCCGACGAGCTCTCCGGCGCGGTCCTCGTCAACCCGCACGACATCGACGGCATGAAGGACGCGATCGCCTACGCCGCGCAGCTCGACCCCCGCGAGTCCCGCAAGCGGATGCGGCGCCTGCGCCGGCGGGTGCTCGGGCACGACGTGACGGCGTGGTCCCGCGAGTTCCTCGACGCGCTGGCCCACCCGGAGCGGCAGCAGGCCGACCCGGAGGCCGCCCGTGCCTGAGCTGCCCGCCGACCTCGTCGACGCGCTGCGCTCGCTGGCCCGCCGCGGCCGCCCCCTCGTCGCGCTGGACTTCGACGGCACCCTCGCGCCGCTGCAGGACGACCCCGCCGCCTCCCGGATGGTGCCGGCCGCGCGGGCCGCGCTCGAGCGGCTCGCCGCCCTCGACGGCGACGACGCCCCCGTGCTCGCGCTCGTCTCGGGCCGCTCGGTCGTGGAGCTGCACGAGCTGTCGGCCATGCCGCCCGGGTCGTCGCTGGTCGGCAGCCACGGCGCCGAGCGCGCGCACGTCCGCGAGCACGGCCTCGAGCACGACGCCGTGCGGCTCGACGACGAGCAGCGCGCGCGGCTCGCCGACCTGGGTGCCGCGGCGCAGGCCCTCGCCGACGGCCGCGACGGCGTGTGGGTGGAGTCCAAGCCCACCGCCGTCGTCGTGCACACGCGCCGGGCGGGGCCGCAGGTCGCCGGGCCGGCGGAGCAGGAGGCCCTCCGGCTGGGCGACCGGCTCGGGTCGACGGTCCTGCACGGCAAGGACGTCGTCGAGATCTCCGTGCTGGAGACGTCCAAGGGCCGGGCCGTCGCCGCGCTGCGCGACGAGGTGGGGGCGCGCGGAGTCCTCTACGCCGGCGACGACGTGACCGACGAGCACGCGTTCGAGGTGCTCGGCGACGACGACGTGACGGTGAAGGTCGGCCCGGGCGAGACCGTCGCCCGGTTCCGCGTCGACGACGCCGAGGCCGTGGCCGCCGCCCTGGACGTCCTGGCGGACGCCTCCGCCTGAGCGCCGGCCCACCGTCGGACGTACCGTGCGAGGGTGTCCCGCGCGCGGATGACGGTCGTCGAGCTCGACGACGCGCCGCCCGAGCGGCCGCCCGCCGCCCGGCGCCGCCGCGCGCGCCTGCCCTGGGT
>NZ_HE978588.1:1320959-1330845 GCF_000312005.1 Cellulomonas massiliensis JC225 | reverse complement strand
TGCCCTGGGTGCTCGTCGCCGCCGGCGTGGTGGTCGCGCTGGTGACCGCGCAGCTCGTCCTCGACGCCCGCGAGCGCGCCCGGCTCGCGGACCTCGCGGGCGTGCCCGGGGTCCTCGCCCCGCTCGACGGCCCGCCTCGCACGCTGTGGACGGTCGCCGCCGACGCGGAGGGCGACCAGCCGAGCTGGCCGACCGACCCGGTCGCCGGGACGACGGTGGTGGTCCGGCGCGTGGCCGGCGACCGGACGGTGCGCGGCATGGACGCCCGCACCGGCGAGGTGCGGTGGAGCACGCCGCTGCCCCTGGAGCCCGGAGCCTCCCCCGCGCTGCCGCCCGCGACGTGGTGCGAGGCCGTCGGACGCTCCGGCGTCGTGCGGTGCGAGTCGCAGTTCCCCGCGGGCACGCGCACCGTGACGACGTCGTTCCTGCTCGACCTCGCGGACGGGCGGCTGCTGCGGCAGGTCGACGGTGCCGAGCAGTCGGTCGTCGCGGGCGACCTGCTGGTCGTCGGCACGTCGCGGCGCGAGGACACGGACGTCGCCTGGACGATCGCGGCGCAGGACCCGCGCACGGGCGCGCAGGTCTGGTCGACGCCCCTGCCCGCGGTGCGCCGGGTCGAGCGCGTCAACCTCGGCTCGCAGGTCGTCGGCGTCACCGCGTCGCTCGTCGCCGCGGGCGGCCGGGTGATGCTCACCGAGAGCGGTCACGTGACCGTGCTGGGCCGGGACGGCACGGTCGAGCGGACGATCCAGGTCGGCCTCGACGGGTGGACCTCGCTGACGGCGGACGGCACCGTCGGGTGGAGCCCGTACGGCGCGATGGCGCCCGCGCCCCGGCTGTGGCTCCCGGACGGCACGCAGGTGGACGCGGACGGCTACCCCGTGGAGCCGGACGTGGACGACGGCAGCGCGCCGGGAGTGCTCTGGGTGGAGGACTCCGACGACCGCGAGCTCGTCGTGCTCGACGCCGCCACGGGCCGGACGCTGTGGCGCGCCCCGGCGACGACGCCTCCGGTCGTGCTCGACGGCGTCGTCTACGCCGGCACGGCGACGGGCGCGGCGGCGTGGGACGCGCGCACGGGCCGCCAGCACTGGAGCACCGACGTCGGCCGCCAGGCCGGGCTCGTCGTCACCGACGGCCGCTCGCTGCTCGTCCTGTCGATCTCGCGGCACTGGTTCGCGCTCGGGCTCACCGACGGCGCACGCCGCTGGGACGCGCAGGCGGCGCCGCCCCTCGACACGGTCGGCGGCGGCGGGCCGCTGCAGCGCTGGGACCGCTACCTCCTGGCCGGCGACGGCTCCACGGTGGTCGTCCAGGGGTGACGCGGCGGCCGGACGCCCCGCCGCCGCTCGCCGCCGTCGTACAGTCCGGGCGTGGCCACCATGCATCGCGTCGAGCTGGACGAGGGCGGCGACGCCCCCGCCCCCGACGCCGCGCCGCGCCGGCGCCGGGCGCCGTGGGTGCTCGCCGGCGCCGCCGTCGCCCTCGTCGGGCTGCTGCTCGGCGGGCAGGCGGTGCTCGACGCCCGGGCCCGCGCGCGCGACGCACGCTTCGACGGCGTCCCCGGCGTGCTGTGGCCGATCGACCAGGTGCAGGCGCGGTGGCAGGCGACGTGGGACGACCCGCGGCTGTGGACCGTGCGGGTGCGCGACGTGCTCGTCGGCGCCCGCGTGCACGAGACCGGCACCGTGACGCTCACCGGCTACGGGCTGCTCACGGGCGACGAGGTCTGGACGACGGACGTCGCCCTCCCCGAGGCGCAGCGTGGTGCGCTGCAGCGTGGCGAGGGCGACGAGTTCGACGGCAGCGTCGAGTGCCAGGCGAGCGTCGGCCCGCGCGGCACCGCGGCCCGGGCCGTGTGCGTCGTCGGTCCGTACCCCGCGGGGCAGCGCGACGAGAAGGAGCACGACGCGTTCCTCGTCGCCGTCGACCCCGCCGGGGAGGTCCGGGACCGGCGCACCGTGCCCGAGGCGTCGTGGGCGGTCCGGGGCGAGCACCTGCTGCTCGCGACGCCGCGCAGCGCCGACGACCAGGAGACGTTCGAGGTCGTCGAGCAGACGCTCGCGGGCGACGAGGTGTGGCGTGCGGACGTCGGCCCGGTCCGCCGGCTCACCGACGACGAGGGCTCGCGCGGGTACTCCCGGGGCGTGTCGACCGACGGCCGCTGGACGCTGCTCAACACGGGCGTGCGGGCGTTCGTCCTCGACGAGCAGGGCCGGCCGGTCGTCGACGTCGCGACCGGCCCCGAGTCGGGCGCCCGGCTCGTGACCGGGGGCGCGGTGCAGGTGGACAAGTACAACGGCGAGAACGCGGGACCGCTCCTCCTGCCGGACGGCTCGTCCTTCGGCGACCCGGACGACCCGCCCTGGCCGCTCGTCCTCACCGTCGACGACGGGTCCGCGCAGGGCGTCGTGCTCGCGCAGCAGGCGGAGCGGCTGCAGGCGGTGGACGCCGCGACGGGCCGGGTGCTGTGGTCGGCCGAGCAGGCGAGCGGCTGGCAGACCGCCCTCGTCCTCGACGGCACCGTCTACACGGCGCGCTCCGGCGGCGTGGCCGCGCTGGACGTGCGCACCGGCGAGGAGCTCTGGCGCGCCGCGCTGCCGTTCGTCCCGTGGTCCGTCTCGACCGACGGGCGCCGGCTGGTCGCGGCCGGCGACGACGGCCTCGCGCTCGTCGACCTCGACGACGGCTCGGTCGTCGAGCGCGTCGCCCTGTCGGACCTGCTCTCCCCCGACGACCTCGCGCCGGCCGGTGGCGGCGGCACGGCCCGGCTGTCGTTCGCCGTCACCCAGCAGCTCTCCGGGGTGCTCGTCCTGCAGCGCACCGACAGCGACGCGGGCGAGCCCGTCTGGGTGCTGGGCTGAGCGGCCGTCCGGGGGACGGGGCGGAGGTCCTGGACGGGTCGCGCCCGGTATGTGCGACACTGTCCGCGGACGACCGCACCAGCGGTCGCCCACGTGTCAGTGAAGACACTCGACACCCTCCACGACGGATCGTCCGGCACGTACCTGCCGGTGAAGGGATTGGTCACTCATGGCCACGGTCACTTTCGACCACGCGACCCGGGTGTACCCGGGCACCGAGCGTCCCGCGGTGGACGCCCTCAACCTCCACATCGAGGACGGCGAGTTCCTCGTCCTCGTCGGCCCCTCGGGCTGCGGCAAGTCGACCTCCCTGCGCATGCTCGCGGGCCTCGAGGACGTCAACGCCGGCCGCATCCTCATCGGCGACCGCGACGTCACGGACGTCCAGCCGAAGGACCGCGACATCGCGATGGTGTTCCAGAACTACGCGCTGTACCCGCACATGTCGGTCGCCGACAACATGGGCTTCGCGCTCAAGATCGCGGGCACCCCGAAGGCGGAGATCCGCCAGCGCGTCGAGGAGGCCGCCCAGATCCTCGACCTCACCCAGTACCTCGACCGCAAGCCGAAGGCCCTCTCGGGTGGCCAGCGCCAGCGCGTCGCGATGGGCCGCGCGATCGTCCGCCAGCCGCAGGTGTTCCTCATGGACGAGCCGCTGTCGAACCTCGACGCCAAGCTCCGCGTCCAGACCCGTACGCAGATCGCGTCGCTGCAGCGCCGCCTCGGCGTCACGACGGTCTACGTCACGCACGACCAGACCGAGGCCCTCACGATGGGCGACCGCATCGCGGTCCTCAAGGACGGCCTCCTGCAGCAGGTCGGCACGCCGCGCGAGATGTACGACACGCCCGCCAACGTGTTCGTCGCGGGCTTCATCGGCTCGCCGGCCATGAACATCGGCACCTTCCCGGTGCTCGACGGCTACGCCCAGCTGGGCCGCGCCAAGGTCGCGGTGCCGCGCGAGGCGATCTCGCAGTTCACCGAGGACGACAAGAACCACATCACCATCGGCTTCCGCCCGGAGGCGCTCGACGTCGTCCCCGGCGGCACGCCCGAGGCGATCCCGGTCGTCGTCAACATCGTCGAGGAGCTCGGCTCCGACGCGTTCGTGTACGGCTCGCTGACGAACGAGTTCGGCGGCGCGGCCGCGGTGCACTCGGGTGCCGGCGACGCGCAGGTCATCGTCCGCGTCGACCCGCGTCAGGTCCCCGCCAAGGGCGAGACCATCGGCGTGCGGATCCGCCCGGGCGAGTCGCACCTGTTCCACGCGGGCTCGGGCGAGCGCATCGGCTGACCCAGCACCATCTCCGACGAGGGGCGGGCCGCGACGGCGGCCCGCCCCTCGTCGCGTCTCGCACGGACCTGGGAGGATCGACCCCATGAGCACCACCCCCCAGAGGCTCCAGATCACGGCCGCGTCCCCCGACCCGGGCCTGCTGGACCTGCCCTGGGACGTGCCGCTGGAGGAGTGGCCGGCCTCGGTGCTCGCCGCCCTCCCGCGCGGCATCTCGCGCCACATCGTGCGCTTCGCGCGGCTGTCCGGCCGCGTCATCGCGGTCAAGGAGATCGGCGAGACCGTCGCGTACCGCGAGTACGAGCTGCTGCGGCAGCTGAGCAAGATCGACGTGCCGTCGGTGGAGCCGGTCGGCGTCATCACGGGCCGGCGCGACCCGTCGGGCGAGCCGCTCGAGGCGGTGCTCGTCACCGAGCACCTGCAGTTCTCGCTGCCGTACCGCGCGCTGTTCAGCCAGTCGCTGCGGCCCGACACCGCCACCCGCCTCATCGACGCGCTCGCGGTGCTGCTCGTGCGCCTGCACCTCGCGGGCTTCTACTGGGGCGACGTCTCGCTGTCGAACACGCTCTTCCGGCGGGACGCCGAGACGTTCGAGGCGTACCTCGTCGACGCCGAGACGGGCGACCTGCACGACAAGCTGTCGGACGGCCAGCGCGCGTACGACCTCGACGTCGCGCGGGTCAACATCATCGGCGAGCTCATGGACCTGCAGGCCGGCGAGTTCCTCGACGAGGACGTCGACGCCGTCGCGATCGGCGACGCGCTGGCCGAGCGGTACGGCGAGCTGTGGCGCGCGCTCACCGAGGTCGAGTCCTTCGCGTACGGCGACCGGTGGCGGGTGCAGGCCCGCATCGACCGGCTCAACGACCTCGGCTTCGACGTCGGCGAGCTCGACATCACGACCGACGTCGACGGCACGACGGTGCGGATCCAGCCGAAGGTCGTCGACGCCGGCCACCACTCGCGCCGGCTCATGCGCCTCACGGGCCTCGACGTGGGCGAGAACCAGGCGCGCCGGCTGCTCAACGACCTCGACGAGTACCGCGCCGTCACCGACCGGCAGGCGGAGGACGAGTCGTTCGTCGCGCACGACTGGCTGACGGAGGTCTTCGAGCCCGCCGTGCGCGCCGTGCCCCGCGAGCTGCGGGGCAAGCTGGAGCCGGCGCAGATCTTCCACGAGCTGCTGGACCACCGGTGGTACCTGTCCCAGCAGCAGGGGCGCGACGTGCCGATGGAGGAGGTCGTCGCCAGCTACGTCGGGACGATCCTGCCGCTGCGCCCCGACGAGCAGGCCATCCTCGGCGGGGTCGAGGGGGACACCCGCGACCACACCGACCAGCTGCCGGTCGTCCCGGAGTAGCCCGGCCGGCGACGCTCAGGCCTGCGGGTGCTCCTCGCCCGCCGGGTGCGTCACCTGCAGGTCCGGGCCGGGGTAGACGAGCACCTCGTGGCCGTCGTCGAACCGGACGAGGAAGGGCGGCCCGCCGTCCTCGCCCCGCGCCTCCACCACGGTCCCGCCACGGTCGGCCGTGCCGACGGTCCGGCCGTGGATGACCACCCTGTCACCGACGTTCGCCATCGCCGCTCACCTCGGCACCAGGCTAGCGAGGCGTCCCCACCGCCGCCCGTGCGGCCGCGACCACGCCCGGGTCGGTCGTCGTCCAGCCCGCGTCGCCGCCGCCGCCCGGGCCCCCGTCCCCGGCGACCACGCGCGACGCGGACAGGTGCACCGCGTCGACGCCGGTGCCGAGGATGCGCACGAGGTCCTCGACGCGCACGCCGCCGCCGGCCATGACCTGCACGCGTCCGTCGGCCGCCTCGACCGTCTCGCGCAGGCGCGCGAGCCCGTCGCCCGCGCGCTGCGCGCCCCCCGAGGTGAGCACGCGCGTGACGCCGAAGGCGGCGAGCACCCCGACGCCGGCGGCGACGTCGTCGAGCACGTCGAACGCCCGGTGGAACGTGACCTCGACACCGTCCGCCGCCTCGACGAGCCGCTCGAGCGCCGCCGTGTCGATCGCTCCCGCCGGGGTCAGCGCGCCCACGACGACGCCCCGGGCGCCCGCCCGCACGGCGGCCCGCACGTCGCGGACCTGCACGTCGAGCTCGTCCGGCGCGTAGACGAAGCCGCCCGGGCGCGGCCGCACCAGCGGGTGCACGCCGACGCCCGGCACCGCGGCGAGCGTCGCGTCCAGCAGTCCCTGGCTGGGCGTCAGCCCGCCGGTCGCCGCGAGCGCGGAGCACAGCTCGAGCCGGTCGGCGCCGGACGCGACCGCGGCGGCGGCCCCGCTGACGTCCTGGACCGCGATCTCGAGCGTCACCCCCACGACAGCAGCGGCTCCCCGGCCGCGACGACGTCGCCCGGCTGCGCGAGCCGGGTGATCGCGTCCGGCTTCGCCTCCAGCGCGACGACGGGGCAGATCGCCGCCCGGCCGCCCGCGACGACGGCCGCGACGTCCCAGCTGACGACGGGCTGCCCGGCCGCGACGGTGTCACCCTCCGTCACGTGCAGGGTGAACCCCTCGCCGCCGAGCTGGACGGTGTCGATGCCGAGGTGCACGAGCACGCCGCCGCCCTCGGCGAGGACCACGAACGCGTGCGGGTGCAGCTTGACGACCGTGCCGGCCACGGGCGAGACGACCTCGGACGACGCGACCTCGTCGGGGTCGACGGCGACGCCGGGGCCGACGAGCTCGGCGGAGAACACCGGGTCCGGCACGTCGGCGAGGGCGACGACCCGCCCCGCGACGGGCGCGAGGACCGTGAGCGCCATCAGCGCAGGTCCTCGATGTCGGACGCCAGCGTGTCGGCCTCCGGGCCGACGATCACCTGGACGGCGTCGCCGGAGCGGACCACGGCGATGGCGCCGGCGCGCTTGAGCCCGGGCTCGTCGACGAGCGACGGGTCCTCGACCTCGACGCGCAGCCGCGTGATGCACGGCTCGAGGTCGACGATGTTCGCGTCGCCGCCGAGGGCCGCGAGGATGCCTTCTGCGTTGGCCATGGCCTGCTCCTGTCTCCCGGTGGTCGCCGGGTTCTTCGTCAGCTCGTCACATCAGGTCGTCGAGGTCGGAGGCGATGAGGTCGACGTGCGGTCCGACGACGACCTGCACGACCCGCCCGTTGATCATCACGCCGTAGGCGCCGGCGGCGCGCAGGGCGCCGACGTCGACCTGGCCCGCGTCCCGCACGAGCGAGCGCAGCCGCGTGGTGCACGGCTCGATCTCGTCGATGTTGTCCACGCCGCCGAGCGCGGCGAGGATCGCCGCAGCCTGGCCGGTGGTGTCGTCGGACCTCATGCCCGTCCTCCTCCGGCTCCGACGGGCGCGCGCTCCGTCGAGTCCTCCTCCGTCACCGCGTCGCCGCGCCGGCGCGGGACCAGCGCGGGCCGCGGCGCGCGCAGCGGCACCCACACGCTGTACCGGTCGCCGCGGTAGCACCCGCGGGAGAACATGACCGCGCCCTGCGCGGCGTAGGTGCGGCGCTCCGCGCGCATCACGGCCGGCGCGGCGCTGAGCCCGAGCAGCGACGCCTCGACGTCGGTCGCCAGGTCGGCGGCGAGCGTCTCCTCGCCCCACTCCGGGGCGGCGCCGAGCTCGCGCAGCCGGTCGTACACGCTCGTGGGCGCACCGTCCGCCAGCAGCTCGGGGACGAGCGCCACGGGCATCCACGCGCGCTCGATCGCGACGGGCGTGCCGTCGGCGGACCGGACCCGGTAGAGGAAGTGCACCTCGTCGCCCGGGTCGATCTCGAGCGCCGTGGCGATGTCGGGGGTGGCCTCGACCGTCTGGGCGGCGAGCACGGTCGTCGTCGGCTCCAGGCCGCGGCGGCGCATCTCCTCCCCGAACGTGGTGAGGCGCATCTCGAAGTCCATGCGCTGCGGGGCGACGAACGTGCCGCGGCCCTGCTCGCGGACCAGCACCCCCTCCGTGACGAGGGCGTCGACGGCCTGCCGGATCGTCATGCGCGAGACGCCGAACTCCTGCTTCAGCGTGCGCTCCGACGGGATCGCGTCGCCGACCTTGAGCTCGTGCGCGACGAGCCGCGCCAGGTGGTCGCGCACCGCGAGGTACTTGTGCGCGGAGGGCGCACCGTCCTCGGACGCGCCGACGGCCGGGACCTCGCCCGTGTCGTCGTCGACCTGCTCCACCCCTGCACCTTCCGTCCGGTCCGTCCGTTCGCGACCCGACCTGGACGCGCGTCCGCTGTGACTCTTGACACATCATGAGGTCTAGACCACTCTGGCCGCAACTGGTCCAGACCAGGCCCGCGAAGTTGCTCGGAAACTCCCACCGATGTCCCCCGGAGCCCTGGCCGGACATCCTCCCAGATGTGATTGACACGCAACGAGGAGTGCTCATGACCACCGTCGCCGTCGAGGCCCCCCGCCGCCGAGGGTTCCCCGGCCTCGCCCAGCTCCAGCGCATCGGCCGCTCGCTGATGCTCCCCATCGCCGCGCTCCCCGCCGCCGGCCTCCTGCTGCGCCTCGGCCAGCCCGACGTGCTCGGCGCCAACGGCGCGGGCAAGTCGCTGCCCTGGCTCGTGCCCGTCGCCGAGGTCATGGCGGCCGCCGGCAACGCGCTGTTCGCCGCGCTGCCGCTGCTGTTCGCGGTCGGCGTCGCGGTCGGGTTCGCCCGCAAGTCCGACGGGTCGACCGGCCTCGCCGCCGTCGTGGGCTACCTCGTCTTCAAGGGCGTGACCGACGCGCTCTCGCCGCGCGTCCTGCCGCTCGAGCCCGGCAAGACCCAGGAGCTCATCAACTACGGCGTCCTGGGCGGCATCGTCATCGGCCTCGTCACGGCGCTGCTGTTCGAGCGGTACTACCGCATCAAGCTGCCGCCCTACCTCGCCTTCTTCGGCGGGCGCCGGTTCGTGCCGATCGTCACCGCCGGCGCGGCCGTGGTCATCGCGGTCGTCGCCGCGCTGATCTACCGCTGGTTCGACGCGGGCTTCACCGCCGTCGGCGAGTGGGTCACGGGCTCGACGGTCCTGGGCGCCTTCGTCTTCGGGACCCTGAACCGCCTGCTCGTGCCGCTCGGCCTGCACCACATCCTCAACTCGCTGCCGTGGTTCCAGTTCGGCGAGTACACCAAGGCCGACGGCACCGTCGTCATGGGCGACATCAACCGCTTCCTCGCCGGCGACCCCACCGCGGGCACCTTCCAGACCGGGTTCTTCCCGATCATGATGTTCGCCCTGCCCGCCGCCGCGCTCGCGATCGTCCACACCTCCAAGGCGAAGAACCGCAAGATCATCGCCGGCATCATGGGCTCGGCCGCGCTCGTCTCGATCGTCACCGGCGTCACGGAGCCGCTCGAGTTCGCGTTCGTCTACGTCGCCTACCCGCTGTACGCGATCCACGCGGTGCTCACCGGCACGGCGCTGGCGCTGACCAACTGGCTCGACATCCACAGCGGCTTCAGCTTCTCGGCCGGCGCGATCGACTACCTGCTCAGCTTCCCGATCGCCCAGAAGCCGCTGCTGCTGCTGCCCATCGGCCTCGCCTACGCGGTCGTGTACTACTTCCTGTTCCGGTTCGTCATCCAGCGCTGGAACCTCAAGACGCCGGGCCGTGAGGACGACGACGCGCTCGTGGGCGCCGACGTCACCGCGGACCCGAACACCGTCGAGCGGCCCGCCACCACGGCGCCGCGCGACGCGGGCACGGCCGACCCGGCCTCCGCCCGATGACGGTCGCGGGCGTCGGCGTCGGCACCGGGCGACGGGTCGGG
>NZ_HE978588.1:1315576-1319659 GCF_000312005.1 Cellulomonas massiliensis JC225 | reverse complement strand
GCCGCGAGCTGGCCGCCGTCGCGCGGGCCCAGCCCACGGCGGCGCGCGCCCGGGCCGCCGTGCGCGCGTCCCTGCCCGTGCTCGAGGAGCTCGGGCTCTAGAGTTCCTGGTCTAGACCATCGTCGTTCTGGAGGTTCCTGTGCAGCGTTCCGTCGTCGTCGCCCTCACCGAGGGGCTCCACGCCCGCCCGGCCGCGAAGTTCGTCGCCACCGCGGCCGGCCAGCCGGCGCCCGTGACGATCGCGAAGGGCAACGGCACGCCCGTCTCGGCGGCGTCGATCCTGGGCATCATGACCCTCGGCGTCACGCGCGGCGACGAGGTCGTGCTGGCCACCAGCACCGACGACGACGACGCGGTCCGCTCGCTGGACGCCCTCGAGCAGCTCCTGCTGCAGGAGGACGTCGCCTGACCGGCGGCGGCCGGGGCGGGCAGCGTCAGGACGAGCGCTGGCGCGCCACCTCGTAGAGCGCGATCCCCGCCGCGACCGCCGCGTTGAGCGACTCGACGGCGGACGCGATCGGGATGGAGGCGATCGCGTCGCACTCCTCGCGCACGAGCCGGGAGAGGCCCTTGCCCTCGGACCCGACGACGAGCACGAGCGGGTCCGTCGCGAACGGCACCGCGGCGAGCTCGGTGTCCCCACCCCCGTCGAGGCCCACGACGAACACGCCGGCCTTCTTCCACTCCTGCAGCGTGCGGGTGAGGTTGGTGACCCGGGCGACGGGCACGCGCGCGGCGGCGCCGGCCGAGACCTTCCACGCCGAGGCGGTCACGCCCGCGGCCCGGCGCTCGGGGACGAGCACCCCGTGGGCGCCGAACGCCCCGGCGGACCGCAGCACCGCGCCGAGGTTGCGCGGGTCGGTCACGCCGTCGAGCGCGACGACCAGCGGCGGGCGGCCGCTGGCCTCGGCGAGGTCGAGCAGCTCCTCGTCGTCCGCGTACGCGTACGGCGGGACCTGGATGGCGACGCCCTGGTGCACGGCGCCGTCGGTGAGGCGGTCGAGCTCGGCGCGGCCGACCTCGAGCAGCGGGTAGCCCGCGTCCGCCGCGATCGAGACGATCTCCCGCGTGCGGTCGTCGGCCTCGAGGCGCGCGGCCAGGTAGACGGTCGCGACCGGGATGCCGGCCCGCAGCGCCTCCAGCACGGAGTTCCGGCCGGCGACGACCTCGTGCGTCGACGACGTCCGCCCGCCCTTGCCGCCCGCGGCGCTGCGCGACGCCGACGCGGCGGGGCGCCCGGAGGTGCCTGCGACGGCCGCCCGGCCGGCGCCGCGCTCCGCCGCGACCTTGCGCTTGTGCGCCGGGTGGTAGACCCGGTCCTCGGCCTTGGGGGTCGGCCCCTTGCCCTCGAGCGCCTTGCGGCTGTGGCCGCCGGTGCCCTTGACGGCCCCCTTCTTGGAGCCCACCTTGCGCGTCGCGCCGCGGCGCTGGGAGTTGCCCGCCATCAGTCGTCCTCGTTCCTGCTCGACAGAGACCATCGGGCGCCCGACGGCGCGTCCTCGACCACGACCCCCGCGGCCGCGAGCCGGTCGCGGATCGCGTCGGCCGTCGCCCAGTCGCGCGCGGCGCGGGCCTGCGCGCGGGCCTCCAGCTCGCCGGCGACGAGCCGGTCGAGCGCGGTGGCGTACCGGTCCTCCCCACGGCCCGCCCAGTGCGGGCTGCCGGGGTCGAGGCCGAGCACCGAGAGCATCGCGCGCAGGAGCACCATGTGGGTCCGCGCCGCGTCCACGTCGCCCGCGGCCAGCGCGGTGTTGCCGGCGCGCAGGTGCTCGAACACGACCGCGAGCGCGGCCGGCACGTTGAGGTCGTCGTCCATCGCGTCGGCAAACGCCGCCGGCAGCTCGGCCTTCGCGACCTCGTCGTCGTCCGCGGCCCCCGCGCGCTCGACCGTCCGCTCGACGAAGCCGGCGAGCCGGTCCCACGTCGCCTCGGCCTCCGCGAGCGTGTCCTCGGTCCACTCGAGCATCGAGCGGTACTGGACCGCCGTGAGCGCGTACCGGATGACGACGGGGCGGGTGCGCTCGAGCAGGACCTCGACGAGCAGCCCGTTGCCGAGCGACTTGCTCATCTTGACGCCGCCCTGCGTCACCCAGCCGTTGTGCAGCCAGTACTGCGCGAACCCGTAGCCGGCCGCGCGCGACTGCGCGAGCTCGTTCTCGTGGTGGGGGAACCGCAGGTCCAGGCCGCCGCCGTGGATGTCGAAGCTGTCGCCCAGGTAGCGCCGGGCCATGGCGGAGCACTCCAGGTGCCAGCCGGGGCGGCCGGCGCCGTACGGGGTGTCCCACGACGCCGTCTCCGGCTCGGCGGGCTTCGCGGCCTTCCACAGCGCGAAGTCGTGCACGTCGCGCTTCTCGCCGACCTCCGGCGCGGCGTCGGGCGCGGGCACCATGTCGTCGACCCGCTGGTTCGTCAGCTCGCCGTACTGCGGCCACGACCGCACGTCGAAGTAGACGTCGCCGGTCTCCACCGCGTACGCGTGCCCCCGCTCGACGAGCACCTCGAGGAGGTCCACCATCGCCGGCACGTGACCGGTCGCGCGCGGCTCGTACGTCGGCGGCAGCACGCCCAGGGCGTCGTACGCCGAGGCGAACGCGCGCTCGTGCGTCATGGCCCACGCCCACCACGGCTCGCCGGCGTCCGCCGCCTTGGCGAGGATCTTGTCGTCGATGTCGGTCACGTTCCGCACGAGCGTCACGCGGTGGCCCGTGCGCTGGAGCCAGCGGACGAGCACGTCGAACGCGACCGCGGAGCGCACGTGCCCCACGTGCGGCTTGCCCTGCACCGTGGCGCCGCACAGGTAGATCCCGACCTCACCTGCCACGAGGGGGACGAAGTCGCGCACCGCACGCGTGGCGGTGTCGTAGAGGCGCAGGGTCACGCGCCCAGGCTACCGGCCGGGCCGGTCAGCCGAACGCGAGCCCCTCGCCCCGGTAGGTGGGCACCGTCGCGACCCGCTGGGCGCCGCGCACGAGGTGGACCTCGGTGAACCGCTCCATGACCTCGCCGGCCTTCGCGTGCCGGAACCACACGCGGTCGCCGATGCGGACGTCCGCGCCGTGCAGGCGCAGCGGGGTCTGCACCTCGCCGGCGCCCTCGCGGGGCGTGAGGGTGGCCCCCACCGGCCACACGGGGCGGGGCTGGCGCGACGTCGTCGGCGGCCCCGACGCGATGTAGCCGCCGCCGTAGGCCGTCGCCATCCCCGGGCGGGGCACGCGCACGACGTCCAGGCCGAAGAACGCGGCGGGCCGCGGGGAGAAGGAGCGGTAGTCGTCGAAGAGGGTGGGGACGAACAGGCCCGAGCCGGCGGTCACCTCGGTCACGGCCGCCGCGCCGGCGCTCGTCTGCACCGAGCCGGAGCCGCCGGAGTTCACGAGCTCCAGCGGGTGCCCGACCGCGTCCTCGACGGCGTCGACGACCGCGACGCGGCGCTGCGCCAGGTCGGCGATCGACAGCCGCTTCACCATCCGCACCGCGGGGCTCGAGTCCGGCAGGCCCGCGACCTGCGCCTCGTAGAACATCACCCCGCGCACGCGCAGCCCCGGCCGGCGCGCCACGGCGGCCGCGAGCCGGTGCGCGTCCGCCGCGCTGTGCACGGGCGAGCGGCGCACGCCCAGGTGCGCGGTGAACGGGCCGAGGCGCAGACGCAGCGAGGCGTCCACGTCGAGGCACACGGCCAGCTCGGCGCCGTGGGAGCGCGCGGCGTGCGCGGCGAGGTCGGCCTGCGCGGTGTCGTCGACCATGAGGGTGACGCGCTCGCGCGCGACGGGGTCGGCGGCGAGCTGGTCGACGGCGCCGGTGTCGACGCTGGGGTAGCCGAGCAGCACGTCGGTCACGCCGCGCCGGGCGAGCCACGTCGCCTCGCGCACCGAGTACGCCATCACGCCGGCGAAGCCCGGGTGGGCGAGCGCGCGCTCGATGACCTCCGGCACGCGCACGGACTTGCTCGCGACGCGCACGGGCACGCCCGCCGCGCGCCGCACCAGGTCGTCGGCGTTCGCGTCGAGCGCGTCGAGGTCGACGACGACGAGCGGCGCCGGCAGCCCCGCGGTGGCGGCGTCGAGCCGCGCGCCCAGGGTGCCGGTC
>NZ_HE978588.1:1294142-1314982 GCF_000312005.1 Cellulomonas massiliensis JC225 | reverse complement strand
CGCGGCGCCCGCCTCGACCCGGGGCGCGGCGGCGGCCACGGGCCCGCGGTCGAACCGGCCGGCGACGACCACGACCACCGCGACCAGCACCATCGGCACGACGAACCCGACGCGCAGGCTGGACGCCGACCCGATCGCGCCGACGAGCACGCCGCCCAGGACCGCCCCGACGTAGTTGAAGACGTTGAGCCGTGCCACGACCGCGTCCGCGCCGTCCGGCGCGAGCGCCCCGGCGGCCGCGAAGCACAGGGGCGCGATCACCCCGAGGCCGGCGCCGACGACCGCGAACCCGACCAGCGCGACGGGCACGGAGGGCGCGGCGACGACGAGGGCGAGCCCGACGAGGCCGACGAGCCCGCCGGTGCGCACGACGAACCCCCGCCCGCGGCGACGGACGGCGAGGTCGCCCACCAGCCGCGAGACGAGGGTGGTGCCCAGGTACGCCGCGTAGCCGAGCGGCGCGACCTGCACGGCGGCGCCGAGCGGCCCGTCGAGGTAGATGGTGCTCCAGGTGGAGACGGCCTGGTCCGTGACGTAGTACGCGACGACCCCCACGCCGAGCACGAGCACCGGGCCCCACGGCACGGCCGGCCGCGCCGGTCCCGCGGCGAGCGCCGGGACGTCCACGTCGACGACCTCGCCGGCGCCGCGCCAGCCCCCGCGCAGGACGACCGCGGCGGCCGCCGCGGCGACGAGCACGCCGAGCAGCAGGACGACCGCGACCGGGTCGTCCGGCGCCCGGCCGGCCGTGGCCGACACGACCAGCGCACCGACGATGCCGCCGACGGACCACGACGCGTGGAACCCCGTGAGCAGCGAGCGACCGTACGCGTGCTCGACCGCCACCGCCTGCATGTTGGTCCCCGCGTCGACGAGGCCGAGGCCGAGGCCGTAGGCGCCGAAGGCGGCGCCCAGCACCGCGAACGTCGGCGAGACGGCGACGCCGGCCACCGCCAGGCCGACGACGCCGAGCCCGAGCGCGAGCGCGACGCGGCTGCCGCCCGTGCGCGCGACGCGGTCGGCGACGACCGTGCCCAGTGCGGCGAACACGCAGACGCCCAGGACGACGAGGGTGACGTGCAGGTCGGTGAGGCCGTAGCGGGCCTTGAGCTGGCTCAGGCTGGTGATGACGAGGGCGAACACGAGTCCCTGCGAGCCGAACGCGACGGACGTCGCGACGCGCGCGCGGACGGCCCGCGCCGCCGGTGCGCTCACGCGGAGGTCGCCAGTCCGTCGAGCCCCGCCGTGACCGGCGCGTGGTCGTCCTCGGGCGCGTGCTCGCCGTCGAGGGGCTCGGCGAGCGACGCGGCGTACCGGGCGAAGGCGCGCAGCCCGTCGCCCGCGGCCGCCTCGTCGTCGTCGACGAGCCAGGCGAGCGAGTACCCGTCGACCGCGGCGATGACGAGCCGGGCGAGCATCGCCACCGGGACGGTCCACCGGATGCGGAGCTTGGCGGCGATCGCCTCCAGCACCTCCGCGGCGCTGGCCCACTGCCCGCGGTACTGGTCGATGCCGACCTGGTTGATCTCCTCGTGCCGCAGCGACGAGCACGTGAGCTCGTAGCTGAGCAGCTGGAGCCCACGGTTGCTGGTGATGGTCTGCCACAGCCCGGCCATCGCGAGCTCGAGCACCGTCGCCACCGGCAGGCCATCCGGGATCTGGTCGAGGTCGGGCGGCGAGTTCGTCGAGGTGATGGCGTGCGCCATGGCGCGCAGCAGCTCGTCCTTGTCCTGGAAGCAGTAGTGCACGACGCCGAGCGAGACGCCGGCCTCGGCCGCCACCGCGCGCACGGTGGCGGCGTCGATGCCGTCCCGCTTCGCGACGGCGAGCGCCGCCTCCACGAGCTGCCCGCGGCGCTCGGCCACCGGAAGTCGGTTCATGGTCGGGTCCCCTCCCCTCGGGCCGGTCACCACCAGCATGACCGGACCAGAGCGTGCCACAGGCCGGACACGCCCCCCACCCGCAATTTCATTGCGCGTGATGACGATAGTCAAGACGCGACGGCACTTGACTTGGACAACCGCCCAGGTCACCCTGGCCAGCATGGCAGACGAGCGCCCGGGAGGCACGTGGCAGAACTGGGCGCGCACCGCCCGGGCCACGCCGAGCCGGGTCGCGCACCCCCGTGACGCCGACGAGGTCGCGGCGCTCGTGCGCTCCGCGGCCGCGTCGGGGACGCGCGTGCGCGCGGTGGGCGCGGGCCACTCGTTCACCCCGGTGGCCGTCACCGACGGGGTGCAGCTGCGCCTCGACGCCGTGAGCGCCCTCGAGCGCGTCGAGCCGCAGCCGGACGGCACGACCCACGTGACCGTGGGGGCGGGCATCCGCCTCTGGCAGCTCAACGAGCTCCTCGCGCAGCACGGGCTCGCGATGCGCAACCTCGGGGACATCGACCGCCAGTCGGTGGCCGGCGCGGTCAGCACCGGCACCCACGGGACCGGCGCGCGGCTCGGCGGCCTCGCGACGCAGGTCGTCGGCGTGCGCCTCGTGGGCGCCGACGGCGAGGTGGTCGAGGCGTCGGCCGACCGGCGTCCCGATTTGTTCGAGCTCGCGCGGCTCGGCCTCGGCAGCGCCGGCGTCCTCGTCGCCGTGACGCTGGAGGTGGTGCCGGCGTTCACGCTGGAGGCGGTCGAGGGCGGCGCCGACCTGAGCGACGTGCTCGACGCGCTGGACGGCCCCGACGGGCTCGTCGAGGGCAACGACCACTTCGAGTTCTACTGGTTCCCGCACACGCGCCGGACGTTGACCAAGCGCAACAACCGCGTCCCCGCCGGCACCGGCCGCCCCTTGCCGCGCTGGCGGTACCTCGTCGAGGACGAGGTGCTCTCCAACGGCGCGTTCGGGCTCACCAACCGCCTCGCGACGGCCGTGCCCGGCGTCACGCCGCAGCTGAACCGGCTGGCCGCCCGCACGCTGTCCGACCGCAGGTTCACGGCGCCCTCCGCCGAGGTGTTCATCTCCCCGCGCCGCGTCCGCTTCCGGGAGATGGAGTACGCCGTGCCCCGCGAGCACCTGCGCGGCGTGCTGGAGGAGCTCGACGCGTGGGTCCGCGCGACGGCCGAGCCGGTGTCGTTCCCCGTCGAGGTGCGGTTCGCCGCGGCCGACGACCTGTGGCTGTCGACCGCCCACGGCCGCGACACCGCCTACGTCGCCGTGCACCAGTACCTGCGCAGCCCGTTCCGGCGGTACTTCGCCGCCGCGGAGCGCATCGTCGCGCAGGTCGGCGGGCGGCCGCACTGGGGCAAGCTGCACACGCTCGACGCGGACCGCCTCGCGGCGCTCTACCCGCGGTTCCGCGACGCGCAGCGCGTGCGCGCCGAGGCCGATCCCGCCGGCGTCTTCACCAACCCGCACCTGGACCGGGTCCTCGGGCCGCTCGGCTGAGCGGCCGAGCGCTCAGGCCGCGATCTCGCGCGCGAGCGCGACGAGCTCGTCGAGCACGCGGCGGACGACGACCCGCTCCGCGCGGTCCGGGCGCAGCAGCGCGTCGATCCGCCGGCCCGCCCGCACCCCCGTCAGGGGCACGAGCCGGATGCCGGGCGCGGAGCCGAACGTGTACCGGGGCAGCAGCGCGACCCCGTGGCCCGCGCCGACGAGGGCCGCCGCGACGTGGAAGTCGTTGATCCGGTGCACGACCCTCGGGCCCTCCGCGCCCGCGACGGCGTCGAGCACCGTCGCCACGGGGAAGCCGGCCCGGACGGACACCCAGGCCTCGTCGGCGAGCTCGCGCGGGTCCACGCTCGTCCGCCCCGCGAGCCGGTGCGCGGGCGACAGCGCGAGGTCGAGCGGCTCGCGCAGCAGCGGGACCACCCGCACGCCCGCGGGCCACGGGGAGCCCGCGTCGGGGCGGTGCGCGACGACGACGTCGATCCGGTCGGTGAGCGCCGGGAACTCGTCGAGCGCGACGTCCTCGTCGGAGCACTCGACCGCGACGCCGTCCAGCCTCGCGGTGCGCGAGAGCAGCCCGGGCAGCAGCAGCTGCGCCGCGCTCTGGAACGCGCTGACCCGCACGGTGCCCGTCGGGCGGGCACGCAGCTCGTCGGCAGCGGCCCGGGCGCGCTCCAGCGCGACGGAGACCTCGACGGCCGCGGCCGCGACCGCCTCCCCCGCCGCCGTCAGGCGCAGCCCGCGCCCCACCCGCTCGGTGAGCGGCACGTCGACCGTGCGCTGCAGCGCCGCGAGGCGCTGCGACACCGCCGACGGCGTCAGGTGCAGCGCGGCCGCCGCGCCGGTCACGCCGCCGTGCGTCCCGACCGCCCGCAGCGCCTCCAGGCCGTCCACGTCCATGAAGCGACGCTACAGCGACGGTTCACCTGATGTCGCTGGTGCTGAACGGTGGCGCACCCGCAGACTCGGGGCATGACCACCCGCGACCGCCTGCTCGCCGTGCTCGTCGCCGTGGTGTGGGGCCTCAACTTCCCGGCCATCCACCTCTCGCTCGCGCAGTTCCCGCCGTTCCTGCTGGTCGCGCTCCGGTTCGCGCTGCTCGCGGTGCCGACGCTGCTCCTCGTGCCGCGGCCGTCGGCGCCGTGGCGCTGGGTGCTGCTGTACGGCGCCGGCTTCGGGGTGCTGCAGTTCGTCTTCCTCTACCTGGCGATGGACTCCGGGATGCCCACGGGGCTCGCGTCGCTCGTGCTGCAGAGCTCCGCGCCGTTCACGGTGGTGCTGGCGGCGGCGCTGCTGCGCGAGCGGATCACCCCGCGGCAGGGCGCCGGGGTGCTCGTCGCGGTCGTCGGGCTCAGCGGCATCGCGGTGCACCGCGCAGGGCTCGACGGCGGCGCCACGCTGCTGCCGGTCGTCCTCACCCTGTGCGGCGGGCTCGGCTGGGCCCTCGGCAACCTCGGCAACCGGCTCGCGGTGCAGGCCGCCCCCGGCGAGCCGCTGCGCCTCATGCTGTGGATGTCGGTCGTGCCGCCGGTGCCGCTGCTCGTCCTCTCGCTCGCCGTCGAGGGGCCCGAGCGCATCGGCGCCGCGTTCGACGGGCTGACCGAGCCGCGCGGGCTGCTCGCCCTGGCCGGGCTCGCGTTCACGGTCCTCGTCGCGACGGTGGGCGGCTCCGGCATCTGGACCACCCTCATGGGCCGCAACCCGTCGAGCGTCGTCGCGCCGTTCTCGATGCTCGTGCCGGTCGTCGGCATCGCGTCGTCGTGGCTGCTGCTGCGCGAGCCCACGGCACCCGCCGAGCTCGCGTGGGGCGCGCTCGTCGTGGCCGGCGTGCTGGTGGCGAGCCTGCGCCGTCAGCCGCCGGCGCCGGGGCCGACGGGGCCGACGGGGACGACGGGGACGACGAGCGCGGTCGCGATCGCCGCGACGCCCTCGCCGCGACCGGTGAGCCCGAGGCCGTCGGTCGTCGTCGCCGAGACCGTCACCGGCGCGCCGGCGGCCGCCGACAGCGCCGACTCCGCCTCGGCGCGCCGCTGACCCACCCGGGGACGGTTCCCGACCACCTGCACCGCGACGTTCCCGACCGCGAACCCGGCGGCGCGCACGCGTGCGGCGGCCTCGGCGAGCAGGGCGGTGCCGGCCGCGCCGGCCCACCGCGGCTCCGAGGTGCCGAAGTTCGAGCCGAGGTCGCCCAGGCCGGCGGCCACCAGGAGCGCGTCGGCGGCGGCGTGCGCCGCGACGTCGGCGTCCGAGTGCCCGGCGAGGGGCCGCTCCCCGGGCCAGGACAGTCCCGCCAGGTGCAGCACGGCACCGGGCTGCGGGTCCGGCTCGTAGGCGTGCACGTCGACGCCGATGCCGGTGCGGGGCAACGGCGGGAGGACGGGTCCGGTCATCGTCCCTCCAGGAGCAGCTCGGCGACCGCGAGGTCGCGCTCGGTGGTGATCTTGGCGCACCGCGCGTCACCGGGCACGCACCAGACCTCACCGCCCAGGCGTTCGACGAGGCCCGCGTCGTCGGACGCCGCGAGCTGCTCGTCGTGGGCGTGCGCCGCGGCCGCCGCGTGCGCGCGCCGCAGCAGCGCCAGGTCGAAGCCCTGCGGCGTCTGGACCGCCCGCAGCTCCGCGCGCGGCACGGTCTCCCGGACCGGCTCCGCGCCGTCCTCGCCCGCGCCGACGCGCTTGACCGTGTCCGCGACGGGCACGGCCGGCACGACGGCGCCGCGTCCTGCGCGCAGCGCGTCCAGCACCCGGAGCACCACCTCGGGCGGCACGGTGGGCCGCGCCGCGTCGTGCACGAGCACGAGCCGCGCGTCGGGTCCGTGCTCCGCCAGCGACGCGAGCGCCGCCGCCACGGAGGCCTGCCGCGACACGCCCCCGGCGACGACCGCCACCGGGCAGCCGTCGGCGGCGTCAGCGACGAGGTCGCGCACGCGGTCGGCGGCGGCCGCCGGCGCGGTCACGACGAGCACCGGCTCGTCGCCCGCGGCGCGCACGCCGGCGACCATCGACCGCACCGCGTGCACGAGCAGCGGCTCACCGCCGAGCTCGACGAGCGCCTTGGGGACCGGGCGCCCCAGCCGGCTGCCGGTGCCGGCAGCCGTCACGACGACGGCGACGCTCAGGACGCGAGGACCTCGTCGAGGATCGCCTCGGCCTTCTCCTCCTCGGTGTGCTCGGCGAGCGCGAGCTCCGAGACGAGGATCTGGCGGGCCTTGGCGAGCATGCGCTTCTCCCCCGCGGACAGGCCGCGGTCGGCGTCACGGCGCGACAGGTCGCGGACGACCTCGGCGACCTTGATCACGTCGCCGGACGCGAGCTTCTCGAGGTTCGCCTTGTACCGGCGCGACCAGTTGGTCGGCTCCTCGGTGTACGGCGCACGCAGGACCTCGAACACGCGGTCGAGGCCCTCCTGGTTGACGACGTCCCGGACGCCGACGAGGTCGACGTTCTCGGCCGGGACCTCGATGGTCAGATCACCCTGCTGGACGCGGAGCTTGAGGTAGGTCTTGTCCTCGCCACGGATCGTGCGGGTCTTGATCTCCTCGATCAGAGCGGCCCCGTGGTGGGGGTAGACGACGGTCTCCCCGACGGTGAAAGTCATGTGAGGGTGTCCCCTTTCGCAGACACCCATTCTAACACGCACGATTTCGACACATGTCGGGCGGCAACCGGCCCCGAGCCGCCCGTTCGCGCTGGTCAGGGCCGCGTCGTCGGACGACCTGGGGGCGGCGTCCCCGGAGCGCACGCCGCCGCCGGCGGACGCACGCCGGGCAGGCCGCGCGCGAGGGTCGAAGGTCCCGGGGGCGGCTAGGCTGTGGCCTGCGCCGTCACCGCTGCACGCGCGCGACCGCGCACGCAGCCGCACCCCTGATCCTCGGAGGACCCTGCCGTGAGCTCGTCCCGCCCCCGCCCCCGCCGGCTCGCCCTGGCCGCCGCCGGCCTCGCCGTCGCCGGGCTCGCGGTCGCCGCGTGCAGCCCGATCCTCACGCAGCGCTCCTACAACGCGTCCGACGGTGCCTCGGTGTCGGTCGGCAAGGTCGCGGGCATCAACCTGCTCGTCGTGTCGGAGGCGGAGGGCGAGCCGGGCGCGCTGCGCGGCGGCATCACCAACCGGGGCGACGAGGACCGTACGGTCACGCTCACGTTCGAGGGCGCGCCGGAGATCACGGTGCCGGTCGCGGCGCACCAGACGGTCCTCTTCCAGGGCGTCGACCTCACGCAGGACGACGGCGTCGAGCAGAAGGACGTCGTCATCCCCGCCGTCTCCGCGGCACCCGGCGGCTCGGTGACCACCACGTTCGCGACCGAGGACGGCTCGGCGTCGCTGCCCGTCCCCGTGCTCGACGCCACGCTGCCGGAGTACGCGACGGCGGTCCCGACCCGCATGGCCACGCCCATGCCCACGCCGTCGGCCACGAGCTGACGCCACCCGCGCGCGCGACGACGCCCCGGCCCCCTCGTGGGGGACCGGGGCGTCGTCGTGCCGGGGACGGTCAGCCGAAGCGCCCCGAGATGTAGTCCTCGGTCGCCTGCTGGGTCGGGGAGGAGAAGATCGTCGAGGTCGCGTCGATCTCGACGAGCCGCCCGGGCTGGCCGACGCCGGCGAGGTTGAAGAACCCGGTCCGGTCGGAGACGCGCGCCGCCTGCTGCATGTTGTGCGTGACGATGACGATCGTGTACTCGGACTTCAGCTGGGCGATGAGGTCCTCGATCGCCAGCGTCGAGATCGGGTCGAGCGCCGAGCACGGCTCGTCCATGAGCAGCACCTGCGGCTTCACGGCGATGGCGCGCGCGATGCACAGGCGCTGCTGCTGGCCGCCGGACAGGCCCGAGCCGGGCTTGGCGAGGCGGTCCTTCACCTCGTTCCACAGGTTCGCGTGGCGCAGCGACTGCTCCACCAGGTCCTGGGCGTCGCCCTTGCTGATGCGCTTGTTGTTGAGCCGCACGCCGGCGAGCACGTTCTCGGCGATCGACATCGTCGGGAACGGGTTGGGCCGCTGGAACACCATGCCGACCTGGCGGCGGACCGCCACGGGGTCGACGTCGGCGCCGTACAGGTCCACGCCGTCCATCGCGACGGTGCCCTCCACGCGGGCGCCGGGGATGACCTCGTGCATGCGGTTGAGCGAGCGCAGGAACGTCGACTTGCCGCAGCCCGAGGGGCCGATGAGCGCGGTCACGCTCTGCGGGTCGATCGACATGGTCACGTCGGACACGGCCAGGAACGAGCCGTAGTAGATGTTCAGGTCCTTGGCGTCGATGCGCTGTGCCATCGGGGCCTCCTTCGTGCAGGCGGGGTCGGGCGCGGTCAGGCGCGGGTCTTGGGGGCGAACCAGCGGCTCACGCCGCGCGCCACGAGGTTGAGGAGCATGACGACGAGGATCAGGACGAGCGCGGCGCTCCAGGCCCGGTCGTAGTTGATCGTCGCGATGCAGGACGCGTCGCCGGGCGCGCAGGGCACGAGGCCGGCCGCGTACTGCCGGTAGACGTACACGGGCAGCGTCATCATGTTGCCCTCGAACACGTTGCGGTTGATCGAGTCCGTGACGCCCACGGTGATGATGAGCGGCGCGGTCTCGCCGATGACGCGGGCGATGGCGATCATCACGCCGGTCGTGATGCCGGCGACGGCGGTGCGCAGCACGACCTTGACGATCGTCAGCCACTTGGGCACGCCGAGCGCGTACGACGCCTCGCGCAGCTCGTGCGGGACGAGGCGCAGCATCTCCTCGGTCGAGCGGATGACGACCGGGATCATGAGCACGGCCAGCGCGACGGAGCCGACGAGGCCGCTGCGCGTCGGCCCGACGAGCAGGTAGAACAGCGCGAACGCGAACAGGCCGGCGACGATCGACGGGATGCCCGTCATGACGTCGACGAAGAACGTCACCGCGCGCGCGAGCGGGCCCTGCCCGTACTCGACGAGGTAGATCGCGGTGAGGATGCCGATCGGCACCGAGATGAGCGTGGTGACGAGCGTGATCAGCACCGTGCCGAGCAGCGCGTGGTAGACGCCGCCGGCGTCCATCCCGCCGAACACGTTCCGCATCGAGTGCGTGAGGAAGTACAGGTCGAACCGGCCGAGGCCGTTGGTCAGCACGCTCCAGACGAGCGAGACGAGCGGGATCATCGCGAGCGCGAACGCGCCGTAGATGACGCCGCGCATGGCGCGGTCCTTGCGGCGGCGACCCGGGTCGACGGCCGTGAGGGCGCGGCGCAGCTCCTGGGAGCTCTCCGTCACGGGGGCGAGGGTGGTGGTGGCGGGCACGTCAGTTCGCTCCCGAGAAGTCCTTGCGCCGGGCGACGATCCACCGGGCGGCCATGTTGACGAGCATCGTGATGACGAACAGCGCCAGACCCGTCGCGATGAGCGTGGACCGGCCGATGTCGTCGGCGTCGTTGAACTTCGCGGCGATGTTCGCCGCGATCGTCTGCTGCTGGCTCGCGACCAGGAGCTGGAACGAGTAGAGGAGCCCCGGCGACAGGATCATCAGGACGGCCATCGTCTCGCCGAGCGCGCGGCCCAGGCCGAGCATCGCGGCGGAGATCACGCCCGAGCGCCCGAAGGGCAGGACGGCCATCCGCACGAGCTCCCACCGCGTCGCGCCGAGGGCGAGCGCGGCCTCCTCGTGCAGGCGGGGCACCTGGAGGAACACCTCGCGGCTGACCGCCGTGATGATCGGCAGGATCATCACGGCGAGGACGACCGCCGTCGTCATGAGGACGCGGGGCGGGTTCGAGGCGTTGCCGTGGGCGTCGCCCTCGAACAGCGGGATCCAGCCGAGGTAGTCCGCGAGGAACTGCCAGACCGGCTGCAGCCGCGGCGCCAGCACGAGCACGCCCCACAGGCCGAAGACCACCGACGGGATCGCCGCCAGCAGGTCGACGAGGTAGCCGAGCGCGCTCGCCAGCCGGCGCGGCGCGTAGTGCGAGATGAACAGCGCGATGCCGACCGCGACGGGCACGGCGATCGCCAGCGAGACGAGCGCGGCGAGCACGGTGCCGAAGATCAGCGGGCCGACGAGCGACCACAGGGTGCCGCCCTCGGGGATCCACTGGACCTTGTCGGCCAGCTCGCTGTCGGTGAGCGCGGGCAGGCCCTCGAGGACGAGGAAGATCGCGACCGCGGCGAGGACCGCCAGGATCAGGACGCCCGAGCCGACGGACAGGTAGCGGAAGGCACGGTCGAGCCCACGGTCGGTGGGCTTCGTGCGGGTCCGGGCCACGCGGGCGGGTGCCGCCGGGGGCGTGGTCGCGGTCGTGGGCGAGGCCAACGGTCTCTCCTGTCGGGGAACGGTGCGGCGCCACCGCCCGGTGACCACGGGGGCCACCGGGCGGCGGCGGGGCGTCACTGGGTGCTGATCGCGTCGATCGCGGCGAGCACGTCCGTGCGCAGCGTGTCCGAGATCGGGGCGGAGCCCGCGGCGGTGGCCGCCTGCTCCTGGCCGTCACCCGCGGCGTACGTCGCGTACGCCTTCACCAGGTCGGCCTTCTCCTGCGTGTCGTAGGTGTCGCAGACCGCGAGGTACGAGACGAGGATCGCCGGGTAGGCGCCCGCCTCGGTCGTGGTGCGGTCGACCTCGATGACGATGTCGCCCTCGGCGCGCGAGTCGTCGCGCGGCGAGACGTCGACCGTCTTCGCGGCCGCGTCGGCCGTCGGGGCGACGAAGTCGTCGCCGACGCCGAGCGAGACCTTGCCGAGCGAGCCCACCGCGGACGCGTCCGCGTAGCCGATGGTGCCCGGGGCCGACTGGATCGTCTGCACGACGCCCGAGGTGCCGTTCGCGCCCTGGCCCACGCTCACCGGCCAGGTGTTCGAGACCTCGTAGGACCACACGTCCGGGGCAGCCTTCGACAGGTAGTCCTGGAAGTTCTTCGAGGTGCCCGAGTCGTCCGAGCGGTGCACGACCGTGATCGCGCCGGAGAGCGTCGCGTCGGGGTTCGCCTCGGTGATCGCCGGGTCGTCCCACGTCGTGATCGTGCCCGCGAAGATCTTCGCGACGACGTCGGCCGAGAGGTTGAGCTCCGTGACGCCCTCGATGTTGAACGCGACCGCGATCGGGCTGATGTAGACCGGCAGGTCGATGGCGGCGCCGCCGTAGCAGCGCTCGGTCGCCGAGGCGAGCTCCTCCTCCGTCAGCGCGGAGTCGGTGCCGGCGAAGTCGAGCGAGCCGTCGAGCAGGCCCTTGCGGCCCGCGCCGGAGTCGGTCGTGCTGTAGTTCACGGTGGTGTCGGGGTTCGCGGTCTGGAACCCGGCGACCCACGCCTGCTGGGCCTTCTCCTGCGCGGAGGAGCCGCCGCCGTTGAGCGTGCCGCTGAGGGACGAAGAGGTCTGGGACGAGCCCGAGGCCGGCGTGCTGCCGGTGCCCGTCGGGTCGTCGGAGCCGCAGGCCGCCAGCGTGAGGGCGAGCAGCCCGGCGAGGGTCGCGCCGACGGTTGCATGCGTGCGCTTCACTGTGATCCGTCCGTTCGGTGTCGTCGCGCACCGGGGTGTGCGCGGCGTGGCCGACGGTAGGCAGCGCCGGTGACCGGACGGACGGCGGACGGTGAACCCCAGGTGAACGCTGGCCGACGAGTCGGACGGCCGTCCGGAGCGGGGGTCGTCCGGCGCGGTCAGTCCTCGTCGACGAGCTTGTACCCGAGCCCGCGCACGGTGACGAGCAGCTCGGGGCTCGCGGGGTCCGCCTCGATCTTCGCCCGGATGCGCTTGACGTGGACGTCGAGCGTCTTGGTGTCGCCGACGTAGTCGGACCCCCAGACGCGGTCGATCAGCTGCCCGCGGGTGAGCACGCGCCCCGCGTTGCGCAGCAGGAGCTCCAGCAGCTCGAACTCCTTGAGCGGGAAGGCGACGGACGCGCCGCGCACCTGCACGGTGTGCCGCTCGACGTCCATCCGGACCGGCCCGGAGACGAGCACGTCGTCGACCTCGTCGTCGAAGGCCGGCGCGGCGCCCGTGCCGCCGGCGCCGACCGCCGCCGCGACCGCCGCCTCCCGGCGGCGCAGGACCGCCCGCACCCGCGCGAGCAGCTCGCGCGAGGAGTACGGCTTCGTCACGTAGTCGTCCGCGCCCAGCTCCAGCCCGACGACCTTGTCGATCTCGTCGTCCTTGGCGGTGAGCATGATGACCGGGACGTCGCTGGTGAGCCGCAGGCGGCGGCACACCTCGGTGCCCGGCATGCCCGGGAGCATGAGGTCGAGCAGGACGAGGTCGACGCCGCCCTCCTCGAACCGCTCGAGCCCCTCGGGGCCGGTCGCGGCGGTCACGACGTCGTAGCCCTCGCGCCCCAGCTGGTACGCGAGCGGGTCGCGGTAGGACTCCTCGTCCTCGACGACCAGGATGCGGGTCACGACGCGCTCCGGCGCACGGCAGCTCCTCGGGCGGGGTAGGGGCCGGGCAGCACCGCGGCCTCGGCGGGTTCGGCGGCGCCCGAGGGCGCCGGGGCGTCGGTCGACCGCAGCGGCCGGGACGGGTCGTCCGCCTCGCTGCCCGCCCGCGGCAGGCGCAGCGTGAACGTCGAGCCGCGCCCCGGCTGGGACCACACGGTGACGTCGCCGCCGTGGTCGGCCGCGACGTGCTTGACGATGGACAGCCCGAGGCCCGTGCCGCCGGTGTCGCGCGAGCGGGCGGGGTCGACGCGGTAGAACCGCTCGAAGACGCGCTCCTGCTCCGCCGCGGAGATGCCGATCCCCTCGTCGACGACGGCGATCTCGACGAGGTCGTCCTGCACGCGGACGCCGACGCCGACGTGCGACGCCTCCCCCGAGTACGCGACCGCGTTGTCGAGCAGGTTGCGCACGGCCGTGACGAGCAGGTCGTGCTGACCCGGGACCCGGGCACCCGTCGCGCCGCCCACGTCGAGCCGCACCGACTTCGCCTCGGCCTTCACGCGCGCACGGTCGACCGCCTCCGCGACGACCGCGTCGACGTCGACGACCTGCACCTGCTCCAGCGCCCCCGCGACCTGCAGGCGCGAGAGCTCGATGATCTCGTGGACGAGCGCGGAGAGCCGGGTGGCCTCCTGCTGCATCCGCCCGGCGAAGCGGCGCACCGCCTCCGGGTCGTCGGCCGCGTCCTCCACCGTCTCCGCCAGCAGGGCGAGCGCGCCCACGGGCGTCTTCAGCTCGTGCGAGACGTTGACGACGAAGTCCCGGCGGATGGCCTCGAGCCGGCGCGCCTGGGTCTGGTCCTCCGCGAGGACGACGAGGTGCTCGCCGCTCAGCTGCGCGACGCGGACCTGGACGAGCAGGGTGCCCGGGCCCAACGGGCCGCGCGGGACGTCGAGCTCCTCGTCGCGGATGACGCCGTCGCGGCGCACCGCGGCGATGAGGTCGCGGATGGCCGCCGGGACGACGCGTCCGTCGCGGACCAGGCCCATCGCGTACGCGGGCGCGCTGGCCCGCACGACCCGGTCGTCGGAGTCCAGCACGACGGCGGCCGAGCGCAGCACGGCGAGCGTGCGCACCAGTCCGTCGTCGAGCTCCGGCTCCGGCTGGGGCGGCACGGTGCGCTGCGCGCTCTCGCTGGCGCGGAACGCGAACGCGGCGCCGACCCCGAGGAGCACGCCGACGAGGCCGGCGAGCAGCACGAGGAGGCCGTCGGTCCCGTTCACGCCTCCCACAGTAGGCCGACGACCAGGCACCGGCGTGGCACCGCGGGCGCCCCGACGCGGCCGCGCGGCAAGAGTTCACCGCGCGGTCGGGCGCCGTTCACCGCGGGCCGGCGGGCCGGCCGCGCCCGCCGCCTGCGGGTCAGGCGAACGCCTCCATCAGCGCCGACCGCTCCGCCTCCGTGAGGTTGGTGGTGACGAGCGTGGCGTGGCGCATCGAGAAGCGCTCGGCGAGCCGGTCGAGGTCGCCGTCCTGCGTCACCGCCGCCAGCAGCGACGTGCCGGGCACGACCGAGTCGCGCAGCCGCTGGATCTGGTCGTCGCCGATGCCCACGGCCTCGACCGCCTTGCCGATCGCACCGAGCGCCGCGCCCGCCGCCGCCCCGAGCAGCGGCACGAAGAACACCGCCCCGAACAGCAGGCCCCAGAACGCGCCCCACCCGGTCCCGCGCCACTGCTCCTCGTGGCCGTGGTGCACCTCGGGCTTGCTGCTCTCCTTCGGCCAGCTCACCGTCGCGACGTCCAGGATCGTCACGAGCCCCTCACCCGCGGCGGTCTTGAGCACCCCCGCGGCCCGCTGCGCCTGGTCGGGCGAGTCGAACTTCCACGCCGTGAACGTCGTCATCTGCTACCCCTCCGTCGTGCCCCGAGCGCCCGCCTGCACCACGCCGGCGGTCGCGCCGAGGCGGTGGCGGCGCGCTCCGGCCGTGCGGGCCCCGTCAGGGGCCCGCGGCGCTCTCGACCTCGTCGCCGTGGACGATGAGCGCCCACAGCACGGTGACGTCGAGCGCCGCCGCCGCGAGCGACCAGAACGGCGTCACGGGCAGGGAGACGAACTGCACGAGCAGGTTGATCGTGACGAGCACGATCGCGACGAGCCGGGCCCAGCGCGCTCCGGCGAACAGCGCCCCGCCGGCGGCGGTCATGACGACGCCGAGCACGAGGTGCACCCAGCCCCACGTCGACACGTCGACCACCGCGACGCCCTCGCCGCTGACGGCGAGGACGTTCTTGGGCGACCAGATCGCGACGGACCCCGCCACGATGTTGAAGAGCCCGACCACCAGGAGGCACACGGCGGCGAACCACACCCAGCCGACCCACGCCGTGACCCTGCCGCGTTGCACCATGGGAGCCCCCACCCGCACGGGGGACGGTCGTCGCCGTCCCTGTGTGCACGGTAGGCCGGCGGGCGGACGAGCCGCACCACCCGTCGGCGGGTGGTTTGTCGCCGGTCGTCGGCGGGTGGTCGGTCGCCGGTCGGCTCGCCCAACCGCCTCCCGGCGTTCACCTCCGGTCCCGCAGCCGTTCACCTCCCGGTGCGACCCTGACCACCGCGCGGCGCTCCGGCCGCGCGGGAGAGGAACTCATGCGTGCCATCTTCGACGCCGAGCTGACGCAGCTCGGCGACGACCTCGTCGACCTGGCGAGCCGCGTCGAGCGCGCCGTCACCGACGCGGGCGTCGCCCTCATGACGGCGGACCTGGCGCTCGCCGAGTCCGTGATCCAGGCGGACCTGGCCATCGACGCGATCGAGCGCGACCTGGACGACCGCAGCGTCCTGCTGCTCGCCCAGCAGCAGCCCGTCGCGACGGACCTGCGGGTCGTCGTCTCGGCCCTGCGCCTGAGCGCGTCGCTCGAGCGGATGGGCGACCTGGCCCGCCACGTCGCGCAGGTCGCCCGCGGCCGCTACCCGCTGCCCGCCGTGCCGACGGAGCTGCAGAGCACGTTCGCCGAGATGCACGACGCCGCGGTGCGCGTCGCCCGCCGCGTGACGACCCTGCTGCGCGACCGCGACCTGTCCGTCGCGGAGGCGATCCAGCAGGACGACGACCTGCTCGACGCCCTGCACGAGGACACGTTCGCCGCGATGCTGGGCGGCGCGTGGGACGGCTCGCCGCAGCAGACGATCGACGTGACGCTGCTCGGCCGCTACTACGAGCGCTTCGGCGACCACGGCGTCTCGGTCGCGCGCCGCGTGGTCTACCTGGTCACCGGCGTGTTCGGCGAGGAGAGCACCCCGCAGCAGGTGCCGTAGCCGGCGCCGCCCTCAGGACGGCTCGACGAGCGCGTCCGCGTACCCGCGCACCGAGCGCTGGTAGCGCGGCAGCGTGTCCGCGAGCGCGAGCAGCGCCTCGCGCAGCCCCTCGTCGGGCCGTCCCGCGCTGTGCAGGGCGAGCGCGAGGAACGCCCGGCGCGCGCCTCCGAGCGCGGGGACGTCGGGCGCCTCGGCCAGCAGCGCCACCGCCTCGTCGAGCGCGCCGACGTTGCGCAGCGACGACGCGAGCTGGATGGTCACCTGCACCCGGCGCTCGGGGTCGAGCCCGAGCGCGAGGGCCCGCCGGTACAGCGGGATCGCCTCGTCCTCGAGGCCGAGCGAGTCGTGGATCCCGCCCCACTCGGCGACGGCGACCGCGTCGTCCTCGTCCCGTTCGTCCACGAGCGCCCGCATGCCGGCCAGCGCTCCCTCCCGGTCGTCCAGGTCGACCTCGGCCCAGAACTGCTCGACGCGCTGCTCCCAGGTGCTCACCGCCCCAGCCTGGCACGGTTCGCACGTGCGCCGGCGCAGGGGAAGCGGGCGGGGGCGGCCGCTGTTGGGCGAGGCATGACGATCGAGCGGGGTGGGGTGCGCCAGCTGCGGCTGGTGGTCAACGCGAGCGACCTCGACGCGGCGGTGGCGTTCTACCGCGACGCGCTGGGCATGCCGGAGACCGGGCGGTTCGAGGACCAGGAGGGGCGCGTGCTCATCCTCGACGCCGGCCGGGCGACCGTCGAGCTCACCGATGCCCCGCACGCGGGGTACGTCGACCGCGTCGAGGGCGTCGCAGGCGAGCCGGTGCCGACGCTGCGCGTCGCGTTCGAGGTCGAGGACGCGCAGGGCGCGACCCGGCGGCTCGAGGCGACGGGCGCCCGGGTGGTGGCCGAGCCGACGACGACGCCGTGGCGCTCGTCGAACGCCCGCCTGGAGGGCCCCGACGGCGTCGCGGTGACCGTGTTCCAGGAGCTGGGCGACGGGTCCTGACGCGACGAGGCCGCCGCCCCGGGTGGGACGGCGGCCTCGTCGACGGTGCGACCGGCGGGTCAGCGGCCCTGGTTCGCGACGGCCTTGATGGCCTCGGCGGCGGCCTCCGGGTCGAGGTAGGTGCCACCGCGCTTCGTCGGCGCGAGCGTCTCCTCGTCCAGCTCGTAGAGCAGCGGGATGCCCGTCGGGATGTTGATGCCGGCGATCGTGTCGGCGTCCACGTCGTCGAGGTGCTTGACGATCGCGCGGATCGAGTTGCCGTGCGCCGCGACGAGGACGGTCTTGCCGGCCTGCAGGTCCGGCACCACGTCCGACTCCCAGTACGGCAGGGCCCGGTCGAGCACCTGGGCCAGCGCCTCGGCGCGCGGGATCGGCTCGCCGGCGTAGCGGGGGTCGCTGTCCTGCGAGAACTCCGAGCCGAGCTCGATGTCCGGCGGCGGGACGTCGTACGAGCGGCGCCAGAGCATGAACTGCTCCTCGCCGTACTCCTGCAGCGTCTGCTTCTTGTCCTTGCCCTGGAGGGCGCCGTAGTGGCGCTCGTTGAGGCGCCAGCTGCGCTTGACCGGGATCCAGAGGCGGTCGGCCGTGTCGAGCGCGTAGTTCGCGGTCGTGATCGCGCGCCGCAGCAGCGACGTGTGCACCACGTCCGGCAGCACGCCGGCGTCCTTCAGGAGCGTCCCGCCGCGCTTGGCCTCCTCGACGCCCTTCTCGGACAGCGCCACGTCGACCCAGCCCGTGAACAGGTTCTTGGCATTCCACTCGCTCTCGCCGTGGCGGAGCAGCACCAGCGTGTAGGTCATGGGGCCATCCTGCCGCAGCCGGACCAGGCGGGCGCAGGGACGTCCGTCCCTGGGACGGCCCTGCGGGTGACGCTCGCCGGCACCGGTGGGCACCGGCGCACCGGGCTCGCTACGGTCGCGCCATGGGCGCCTCACCGCGCGACGTGGTGGTGGTCGGCGCGAGCCTCGGGGGGCTGTTCGCGGCGGCCGCTCTCGCGCGGCCCGGCACCCGCGTGACGGTCGTCGAGCGCGACGAGCTGCCCGAGCACCCCGCGCCCCGCGCGGGGGTGCCCCAGGGCCGTCAGCCGCACGTGCTCCTGCACCGCGGCCTCGTCGCGATGGAGCAGCTCCTGCCCGGTGTGCGGGACGACCTGCTGCGCGCCGGCGCGGTCGCCCTGGACACCGGCGACCTCGCCTGGCTGAACGAGCCCGGCTGGGCGACGCCGGTGCGCGAGTACGGCGTCGTGTCCGCGACGCGGCCGCTCGTCGAGCACGTCGTCCGGCAGCGCGTGCTCGCCCTGCGGGGGGTCCGGCTCGTGCAGGGGACCCGCGTGCAGGGGCTGGCCCGGGGGGTGGGCGGGCGGGCGTGGTCCGTCGACACGACGCGGCGCGAGGGGCACGCGGTCGTCCGGCGGGAGCGGCTCGAGGCGGACCTCGTCGTCGACGCCTCGGGCCGGGCGTCGCGGCTGCCGCTGTGGCTCTCGGAGCTGGGCGTCGAGCCCGCGCGACGGCACAAGGTCGACGCGCGCGTCGGGTACGCGACGCAGGTGCTCGAGCTGCCGCACGACCGGGTGGCGGCCGCCGGCGTGGTCGTCCTGCAGCGCGCCGGTGCGCGCGGCGGGCTGGCGCTGCCCGTCGAGGGCGACCGCTGGCTGGTCGCGGGGGTCGGCGCGGGCGAGCTGCGCCCGTCGCGCGCCGACCTGCGGACCTTCCTCGGCCTCGTCCCGGACCCGGCGCTCGCGCAGCTCGTCGACGCCGGCCACCTCGTCGGGGACGTGGCCGTGCACCGGCAGACCGGCAACCTGCGCCACGACTACCACCGGGTGCACGACTGGCCGGACGGCCTCCTGGTGCTCGGCGACGCGCTCTGCTGCTTCAACCCCGTCTACGGCCAGGGCATCGCCGTCGCGGCGCTCGAGGCCGTCGAGCTGCGCGACGCGGACGCCTCGGGCCGCCTCGGGCGCCCGGGGGGCGCCCGCCGCCTGCTGGGCCGGTTCGCGTCCGTCGTCGACGTGCCGTGGGGCATCGCGACCGGCACGGACCTGCGGCTGCCCACCACCGAGGGGCGGCTCACCGGGCTCGACGCCGCGTTCTCGTCGTGGACGCAGGAGCTCACGCGCCTGGCCGCGCACGGCGACCGCACGGTGCAGCGCTCGCTGTCCGCCGTCTACCACCTGGCGGCCCCGCCGACGACGCTGCTGCGCCCGCGGCTGCTCGCCCACGCGCTGCGTGCCCGGGTGACCGGAGTCGGCCCGGGCGTGCCGCGGCCGCAGATCCTCGCGCCGGCTCAGGCGCGGCGCGACTCCGCGGCGACCTCGTAGACCTTGAGCATCTGGTCGGCAGCGGTGTCCCACCCGTAGCGCTCGGCGACCTCGCGCGCGCCGTAGCCCCACGCCGCCAGCCGCTCGGGGTCCGCGAGCGCGTCGTCCAGCACGTCCGCCCAGCGCGCCGGGTCGTGGCCGGGCACGAGGCGTCCGGAGACGCCGTCGTCGACGATCGAGCGCAGCCCGCCGACGGCCGCCGCCACCACGGGCACGCCGGACGCCTGCGCCTCGGCCGCGACGAGCCCGAACGACTCCGAGCGGGAGGGCATCGCGACGACGTCGGCCGCGTGGTACCAGCCGACGAGCGCGTCCCGGTCCGCCGGCGGGCGCAGCACGACGTCGTCCGCGACGCCGCACGAGGCGGCGAGCGCGCGCAGGTCGTCGACGGACGACGCGCGTCCGGACGGCCCGCCCAGCACGACCAGCAGCGGGACGTCGCGCCCGGTGGCGCGCAGCTCGCCGAGCGCCCGGACGAGCACGTCGGGCGCCTTGAGCGGCTGCACCCGGCCGGCGAACAGCACCACGGGACGGTCGGCCGGCAGGCCCCGCTCCGCTCGCGCGCGCGCCCGCGCCGCGGGGCTGACGGGCACGAAGTGGTCCAGGTCGACCCCGGGCTCGACGACGTGCACGCGCTGCGGGTCCGCGTCGTACAGCGCGACGAGGTCGCGCGCCTCGCCGGGCGTCGACGCCACCAGCGCGTCCGCCTCCGCGACCACGAGCCGCTCGCCCAGCACGCGCGCCTGCGGCTCCGGGGTGTCCCCCGGCGCGAGCGACGCGTTCTTGACGAGCGCGAGCGTGTGGCCGGTGTGGACCAGCGGCACCTCCCACCGGTCGGCGGCGATGCGCCCGACCTGCCCGGACAGCCAGTAGTGCGCGTGCACGACGTCGTACCAGCCGGGCCGGCGCGCGGCCTCCCAGCGCAGCACGCCCGCCGCCATGCCGCACAGCACGCCCGGCAGGTCGTTCTTGTCGAGACGCTCGAACGGACCGGCGGGCACGTGGTGCACGAGCACCGGCGCGACGACGCCGTCCTCGACGTCCTCGGCGAGCAGGACCTCGCGGCACTCGTCGCGGGTCAGCACGCGCCCGTCCGGCGCGACGCCCGGCAGCACCTGCGTCTCCGGCTGCTCGGAGGAGACGGCGCGCGTGAAGATCTCGACGCGGGCGCCGCGGGCCGCGAGCGCGCGCGAGAGCTCCAGGACGTAGACGTTCATGCCGCCCGCGTCGCCCGTCCCCGGCTGCTCCAGCGGCGACGTGTGCACGGACAGCATCGCGATGCGCGGGCGGCGGGCGGGGCTCACGCGGCCATTGTCGCCCGACGCGCGGCCGGACCGCCCGTCGCGACCCCCGGTCGGCGCAGCGCCCTACGATCGCGGCGTGCTCACGCCGCTGCGGACGGACGACCCCGAGCTGCTCGCGCTCCAGCGCCGGTGCCTCGAGGCGGACGGCGGCCTGCCGCTCGTCGCGGACGCCGCCTTCCTCACCAGGGCGCTGGGGTCCGGACG
>NZ_HE978588.1:1292103-1294122 GCF_000312005.1 Cellulomonas massiliensis JC225 | reverse complement strand
CGGGCTCGGCGCCGCGCTGCTGGACCACGGCCTCGCGGCCGCGCGCGCCACCACCGACGGCCCGGTCACCGTCGAGTCCGAGGGGCTCACCGCCGACGCCGAGGCGCTGCTGGCCAGCCGCGGCCTGCGGCAGGTGTTCGCGGAGGACGTCCTGCGTCTGGACCTCGCCGAGGAGCCGCCCCCGCCGGCGTGGCCCGCGGGCACCGCGCTCGAGCCGTGGTCCGCCCGCTCGGCCGGCCGGTTCCACGCGCTGCACGAGGCGGCCTTCGCCGACCGGCCGGGGTTCGCGCCGTCGGACGCGCGCGCCTGGGTCGACGACGTCGAGGACGACACGGCCGGCCGCACGGGCGCGTGCCTGCTGGCCGCGCTCCCCGGCCTCGGCGACGCGGGCTTCGTCACCGCGGGCGACGGGTGGGTGATCCAGGTGGGCGTCGTCCCCGCCGCGCGCGGCCGCGGGCTGGGCCGGGCGCTGGTCCTGGAGGCGGCCCGGCGGCTGCGCGCGGCCGGGGACGCGGGCGCGTGGCTGTGCGTCGAGATCCACAACCCGGCCGCGCGCCTGTACCGCGCGCTGGGCTTCGCCGACCGGGGCCGGCGCGCCCGCTTCGTCGGCTGACGGGTCGGCCGGGTCAGCCCCGCGCGGGCAGCACGCAGGTGGGGACGGGCACGTCGGCCCGGCCGGTCACCGTGCCGTCGGGCGCCAGCGCGACGAGCCCGCCGTGCCGCTGCTGGGCGACGAGCATCCAACCGTCGACGACCTCGTGGTGCCGCGGCCAGGACCCGGGCAGGGCCAGGTCCCGCTCGTGGCGCACCCGGCCGTCGGGGCCGACGACGAGCGTCGCCAGCACGTCGGCGGTGCGGACCCCGACGACGAGCCGGTCGCCGTCGAGCAGGACGTGCGCGGGCAGCCGCCGGCCGGACGTGCCGGGGCGCCGGCTCTCGTCGACCGCGGGCGCGTCCGTGACGGGCAGCACCTGCACGACCTCGCCCGTCGCCGTGGCGGCGTCCCAGGCGACGACCTGCACCGTGACGTCGAGCTCGCCCACGACGTACGCGAACGCGCCGTCGGCCGACCACGCGAGGTGGCGGGGGCCGGTGCCCGGCGCGAACAGCACCGCGACGCCGTCCTCGTCGAGCAGACCGTCCGGGCGCACCCGGTGGCGGCGCAGCTCGTCCGTGCCGAGGTCGACCACGACCACGTGCGCGCCGTCGGGCGTGGGGGTGACGAAGTGCGCGTGGGGGCCGTCCTGGCGCTCCTCCGGACCGCCGCCCACCCCGGCGAGCACCTGGGCGGGCTCGTCCGCGGGCGTCCCGCCCTCGTCGAGCGGCAGCACCGCGAGCGTGCCGCTGGAGTAGTTCGCCACGTAGAGCGTGCGGCCGTCGGGCGCGACCAGCGCGTGGCACGGGTCGTCGCCGCCGGAGGGGACGCGCGCCAGCAGCGTGAGCTCGCCGTCGTCGTCCACCGCGAAGGCGCCGACGCGGCCGTCCGCGTGCTCCTCGGTCGTGTACAGCACGCCCCCGGAGGGGTGCAGCGCGAGGAACGACGGCGAGGGCGTCGCGACGACGAGGCGCGCGTCGACGAGCGCGCCGGTGCCGGGGTCGAGGTCCACCGACCAGACGCCCTCGCCCTGGCCGACGGGCGAGCCCGCCCCGGCGTCGGGGTAGGTGCCGATCCACAGCGGGGTGCGCGCGCCTGTCACGAGCCCGCAGCCTACGGGGCGCTCGCCCCCACGGGGGCCGGGGCCGGCTCGTCCACCAGCCACGCCGACGGGGCACGCCACACCCGCTCGAGCACCGCGAGCGCTCCCCCGGTCATCGCCGGCAGCTCGCCCGCGACGGCCACCTCGACGGTCGGCGTCGCCCACGGGCCGGCCACCACCCGCCGCCGCAGCACCTCGAGCGCCGGACCGCGCAGGTGGTCGGCCAGCCGCGCGTACACGCCGCCGAGCACGACGTCCGGCACGTCCAGGAGGTTGACCGCGTTGGCCAGGGCCACGCCGAGGCCGCGCCCCGCGGCGTCGA
>NZ_HE978588.1:1289069-1292015 GCF_000312005.1 Cellulomonas massiliensis JC225 | reverse complement strand
AGCAGGTGCGGCGCGACGTCGTCGCGGCGCTGCAGGCGTACGTCGACGGCCTCGGCCGGGGGGACGCCGCCCGACGGCGCGGCCATGCTCGCGGCGGTGGCGGTCGGCGCGCGCGTGCGGGTCGAGGCCGGCCGCGCGCAGCATCGCGTCCTGGCCCGCCACCTCCTCCAGCGACCGCTCGCCGTCCACGACCGTGTGCCCGATCTCGCCGGCCCAGCCGTGCCGGCCGTCGAAGCGCACGCCGTCCAGCACGAGCGCCGCGCCGATGCCGACCTCGCCGGACACGTACAGGAACGACGCGGCGCCGCCGTGCGTGCGGCGCGCGTCCGCCTCGGCCTGGGCCGCGAGGTCGGCCTCGTTCGCGAGCTGCGGGGGGTGCTCGCCGAGCACCGACGCGGGCGGCAGCAGGCCGACGACGTCGACCTCGCGCCAGCCGAGGTTGGGCGCGAGCAGCAGCGAGCCGGTCGCGCGGTCGACGAGGCCGGGCAGCGCGAGCGCGGAGCCGACGACGCGCGGGGCGGGCTGCGTCGCCGACACCTCCTCGACGAGCTCGTCGACGAGCCGCGCGAGCAGCCGCAGGACGGTGCGCGGGTCGGAGCCGCGGAAGTCGCCCGCGAGCTGGCGCTCCCCCAGCACGGCGCCGGACAGGTCGACGACGCGCGCCCCGAGGTAGTCGACGTTCACCTCCGCCCCGACGGCCGCGAACGTGCGGGACGGTGCGGCGAGCGGCACCGCCGGCCGGCCGGCGCGCACCGCGGGGGCGGGCGGCAGCTCGGCGACGAGCCCGGCCTGGACCAGGCGGTCGACGAGCGCCGAGACGGTGGCGCGGGTCAGCCCGGTGGCGGCGGCGACGTCGGCGCGGGACGGTGGACGGGCGCCGACCGTCGAGGCGTCGAGCACGTACCGGAGCACGAGCTCGAGGTTGTGCTCGCGCAGGGTCCCCTGGCGGGCGGCGGTGGCGCGCATGGGCTTGACCCTAGCGCGCATCCGCTTTAAGTTCATCCGTACAACTAATCCGTGCGCCGCTGGTGGCGCCCGGTCGGTCCCACCCGCTGCTCGACGACGAGAGGCCTCACGATGGTCCGCAAGCCCACGCCCGACGACAAGTTCTCCTTCGGTCTCTGGACCGTCGGCTGGAACGCCCAGGACCAGTTCGGCAGCGCGAGCCGCCCCTGGCTCGACCCCGTGGAGTCCGTGCACAAGCTCGCCGAGCTCGGCGCCGCGCACGTGACGTTCCACGACGACGACGTCGTCCCCTTCGGCTCGTCGGCGGCCGAGCGCGACCGGATCCTCGAGCGCTTCAAGGGCGCCCTGGCCGAGACCGGCATCACCGTCGAGATGGTCACGACGAACACGTTCAGCCACCCGATCTTCAAGGACGGCGCGTTCACCTCGAACGACCGCCGCGTGCGCCGCTACGGCCTGCGCAAGGTCGTCCGCAACGTCGACCTCGCCGCCGAGCTCGGCGCGACGACGTTCGTCATGTGGGGCGGCCGCGAGGGCGCCGAGTACGACAGCGCCAAGGACCTCAACGCCGCGCACGACCGGTACGCCGAGGGCATCGACACCGTCGCCGCGTACATCAAGTCCAAGGGCTACGACCTGCGCATCGCGATCGAGCCCAAGCCGAACGAGCCCCGCGGCGACATCCTCCTGCCGACCGTGGGCCACGCGCTCGCGCTCATCGCCAAGCTCGAGAACGGCGACATCGTCGGCCTCAACCCGGAGACGGGGCACGAGCAGATGGCGGGCCTCAACTACACGTCCGGCATCGCGCAGGCGCTGTGGGCCGAGAAGCTCTTCCACATCGACCTCAACGGCCAGCGGTCCATCAAGTACGACCAGGACCTCGTCTTCGGCCACGGCGACCTGTTCTCCGCGTTCGCGACGGTCGACCTCGTCGAGAACGGCTTCCCCAGCGGCGGCCCGCGCTACGACGGCCCCCGCCACTTCGACTACAAGCCCTCGCGCACCGAGGACTTCCAGGGCGTGTGGGACTCGGCCGCCGCGAACATGGCGACCTACATCCTGCTCAAGGAGCGCGCGCAGGCGTTCCGCGAGGACCCGGAGGTCCAGGAGGCGCTCGAGGCGTCCGGCGTGCTCGAGCTCGCGCAGCCGACCCTCGCCGAGGGCGAGACGCTCGACGACCTGCTCGCCGACACCTCGGCCTACGAGGACCTGGACGTCGACGCCGTCGCCGCCCGCGGCTTCGGGTTCGTCCGGCTCAACCAGCTCGCGCTCGAGCACGCGCTCGGCGCCCGCGGCTGACGCCCGCCGCTCCACGGGGACGAAGGAGACGCTGATGGCACTCGTCGCGGGGATCGACTCCTCGACGCAGTCCTGCAAGGTCGTCGTCCGCGACGCCGCGACCGGGGCGCTCGTGCGCTCCGGTCGCGCGTCGCACCCCGACGGCACCGAGGTCGACCCGCGCCACTGGTGGGACGCCCTGCAGGCCGCGATCGCCGACGCGGGGGGCCTCGACGACGTCGAGGCGGTCTCCGTCGGCGGGCAGCAGCACGGGATGGTCGTGCTCGACGAGGACGGCGAGGTGATCCGGCCGGCGCTGCTGTGGAACGACACGCGCTCCGCGCAGTCCGCGCTCGACCTCGTCGACGAGCTCGGCGGCCCGCAGGCGTGGGCCGACGCGTGCGGCTCGGTGCTCGTCGCGTCGCTCACGGTCACCAAGCTGCGCTGGCTGCGGGACCACGAGCCGGAGAACGCCGCGCGCGTGGCCGCCGTCGCGCTGCCCCACGACTGGCTGACGTGGCGGCTCGCCGGGTACGGCCCCGGCTCGGGGCGCGAGGGCCTGGAGGCGCTCGTCACCGACCGGTCGGACGCGTCCGGCACCGGCTACTGGTCGCCGACCACCGACGACTACCGGCGCGACCTGCTCGAGCTGGCGCTCGGCCACGACGCGGTGCTGCCGCGCGTGCTGCGCCCGCACGA
>NZ_HE978588.1:1281000-1288368 GCF_000312005.1 Cellulomonas massiliensis JC225 | reverse complement strand
AACGCCGCCGCGGCGCTCGCGCTCGGGCTCGGCGACGGCGACGTCGCGGTGTCGATCGGCACCTCGGGCGTCGTCTCGGCGGTCACGTCGAAGCCCACGGCGGACGGCTCGGGGCTCGTGACGGGGTTCGCCGACTGCACGGGGCTGTTCCTGCCGCTCGCGTGCACGCTCAACGCGTCACGGGTGCTCGACGCGGCCGCGCGCATGCTCGGCGTCGACCACGCGGGGCTGTCGCGGCTCGCGCTGGAGGCCCCCGCCGGCGCCGACGGCCTCGTGCTCGTGCCGTACCTCGAGGGCGAGCGCACGCCGAACAAGCCCGACGCCACCGGGGCCCTGCACGGGCTGCGGCTCGCGAACACGACGCCGCAGCACCTGGCCCGGGCGGCCGTCGAGGGCATGCTCTGCGCCCTCGCGGACGGGATCGACGCGCTGCGCGCGCAGGGCGTCGCGGTCGAGCGGGTGTTCCTCATCGGCGGCGGTGCGCAGTCCGAGGCCGTCCGCCGCGTCGCGCCCTCGGTGCTCGGCCTGGACGTGCAGGTGCCGACGCCCGGCGAGTACGTCGCCGACGGTGCGGCCCGCCAGGCCGCGTGGGTGCTCTCCGGCGCCGACGAGGCCCCCGCGTGGAGCAGCGCGAGCGACGTCGAGACGTACTCGGCCGACCCCGCGCCGCGCGTGCGCGAGCAGTACGCGGCGGTCCGGGAGCTCACCGGCACCCGCTGACCCCTGTCGCACCGACGACGAGAGCCGGGACCCCGTCGGGGTCCCGGCTCTCGTCGTCTGCGGAGGGAGCGTCAGTGCGCCGCGTCGTACGCGGCCTTCACCTCGGCCGAGATGCGGCCGCGCTCCGACACGTGGTGCCCGTTCTCCTTGGCCCACTCACGGATGGCCTGCGCGTCGCTGCCGCCGCGCGACCGCGAGCGGGGCGCCGCCGACGAGCGCGGCGCGGTGCGGCCGCCGACCTTGCGCGCGTGGCCCACCCACTGCGCGAACGTCTCGCGGAGCTCCGTGGCGTGCGCCGTCGAGAGGTCGATCTCGTAGCTGATGCCGTCGAGCGCGAACGTCACGCTCTCGTCGGCCGCGCCGCCGTCGATGTCGTCGACGAGCAGGACCTGGACCTTCTGTGCCATGTGGGCTCCACGATGTGCGGGAAACATTTTCGGGGGACGCGTTCAGCATCGCACCCGTGAAATGCACCCGTCAAACGGTCGGGCCCGCGTTTTCTTTCTTCTCGCGGGCCGCCGCTGCGGCCCCCGCGCGCTCCTGCGCCTCGAAACGCGCGATTGCCCGCCGCTCGTTGCGGTCCGCATTCACGACGGCGCGCATGACGAACCAGAAGATCAGGCCGACGCCGATCGACGGCACGACCGCCGCGAGAACAGGAAGAATGCCGTCCATCGTCACACCTGGGGCTTCACGAGCGGGAACAGGATGGTCTCGCGGATGCCGAGACCGGTGAGGGCCATGAGCAGGCGGTCGACCCCCATGCCCATCCCGCCTGACGGCGGCATGGCGAACTCCATCGCCGTGAGGAAGTCCTCGTCGACGCGCATGGCCTCGGGGTCGCCCGCCGCGGCGAGCAGCGCCTGCGCCTCGAAGCGCTCGCGCTGGACCACCGGGTCGACGAGCTCGGAGTACGCGGTCGCGAGCTCGAACCCGCGCACGTAGAGGTCCCACTTCTCGACGACGCCCCGCTTCGTACGGTGCGCGCGCGTGAGAGGGCTCGTCTCGACGGGGAAGTCGCGCACGAACGTCGGCGCCCACAGGTGGTCCGCCACGCGGTGCTCGAACAGCTCCTCGACCAGCTTGCCGTGGCTCACCTTCGCCGGGTCCACCTCGAGGCCGAGCCCGTCGGCGATCGCGGTGAGCCGCTCGACGCTCGTCTCCGGCGTGACCGGCTCCCCCAGCGACTCCGACAGCGACTCGTACATCGAGATCTGCGCCCACTCGCCGCCGACCTCGTACTCGGACCCGTCCGCGAGCGTCACCAGCGTCGTGCCGAATGCGTCCTGCGCCGCGGACTGCACGAGAGAACGCGTCAGCTCCGCCATCGTGTCGTAGTCGCCGTACGCCTCGTACGCCTCCACCATCGCGAATTCCGGCGAGTGCGTGGAGTCAGCGCCCTCGTTACGGAAGTTGCGATTGATCTCGAACACCTTCTCGATGCCGCCGACGGCCGCCTGCTTGAGGAACAGCTCGGGCGCGATGCGCAGGTAGAGATCGATGTCGAACGCATTCATGTGCGTGACGAAAGGCCGCGCCGCCGCACCGCCGGGCTGCGTCTGCAGCATCGGCGTCTCGACCTCGACGAAGCCCCGCTCGTGGAAGCGGGCGCGCAGCGAGCGCATCACCTCGGCGCGGCGGCGGACCGTCGTCCGCGCGGCCGGGCGCACGACGAGGTCGAGGTAGCGCTGGCGGACCCGCGCCTCCTCCGACATCTCGGTGCCCTCGTAGAGGTTGGGCAGGGGGCGCAGCGCCTTGGAGGCGAGCTGCCACGCGTCCGCCAGCACCGAGAGCTCGCCGCGGCGCGAGCAGATCACGCGGCCGTGCACGAACAGGTGGTCGCCGAGGTCGACGTCGGACTTGAAGGCCGCGAGCCGCTCCTCGCCGACGTTCGCGAGGCTCAGCATCGCCTGCAGCCGGTTGCCCTCGCCGTCCTGCAGGGTGGCGAAGCACAGCTTGCCGGTGTTGCGCAGGAAGACGACGCGGCCCGCCACGCCGACCTCGTCGGTGGTCTCCTCGCCCGCCGGCAGCTCCGGGTAGGCCGCGCGCACCTGCGCGATCGTGTGCGTGCGCGGCACGCCGACCGGGTACGCCTCCTGGCCGTCGGCCAGCAGCCGCTCGCGCTTGGCGCGGCGGATCGCGATCTGCTCGGGGACGTCGTCGCCGGCGGGGGCCTCGGACGGCGCGGTGCTGGGGGGCGCTTCGGTCACCGGACGAGTCTACGAGGGCTGGGACGCCCGCCCGTCCTCAGCGCAGGTCGAGCGCGAGGTCGAGGATCGGCGACGAGTGCGTGAGGCCGCCCACCGAGAGGTAGTCGACCCCGGTCGCCGCGACCTCCGCCGCGCGCTCGAGCGTGAGGTTCCCGGTCGACTCGAGCTCCACGGGCCCCACCCGGTCCTCGAGCGCGCGCACCGCCTCGACCGTGGCGCGCAGGACGTCGGTGGGCATGTTGTCGAGCAGCAGGAACCGCGCCCCCGCGTCGACCGCCTCCAGCGCCTGCGCGGTGGTGTCCGCCTCGACCTGGATCGCCACGTCCGGGAACGCCGAGCGCACCGCCGCGACGGCCGCCGCGACCGAGCCGGCGGCGACCACGTGGTTGTCCTTCACCATCGCGACGTCGTACAGGCCCATGCGCTTGTTCGTCCCCCCGCCGCACCGCACGGCGTACTTCTCCAGCGCGCGCAGGCCGGGCGTGGTCTTGCGGGTGTCGAGCACCTGCGCGCCGGAGCCGGCCAGCGCGTCGGCCCACCGCCGCGTGTGCGTCGCGACGCCCGACGCGCGCGAGGCGATGTTGAGCAGGGTGCGCTCGGCGACGAGCAGCACCTGCACGGGGCCCGTGAGCGTCGCGACGACGTCGCCCCGGCGCACGCGCGAGCCGTCCGGGAGGTGCACGACCACCTCCGCGCCCGGCAGGCCCAGCCGGTCGGCAACCTCCCGGAGCACGACGTCGACGGCGACGACGCCGGCGACGACGCCGTCCGCCCGCGCCGCCAGGTCGGCCGTGCCGCGCTCGCCGGCCGGGATCGTCGCCTGCGTCGTCACGTCCCGGCCCGGGGCCGGCCCCAGGTCCTCGTCGAGCGCCGTCGCGACGACGCGACGCACCGCGGCCGGGTCCGGGCCGGGGTCGCCGGGCAGGACGCCGCGCAGCACGGCGCTCATGCGACCGGCACCGTGCGCATCGTCAGCGTGCCGTCGCCGGCCAGCGACGCCTCGATCCGGACCCGCCAGCGCTCGTCCTGCTCGGGGAAGTCGCTGCGCGCGTGCCCGCCGCGGCTCTCCTCGCGCGCGAGCGCGGTCTGCGTCAGCACGCTCGCCACCTGGTGGATGTTCGTCGTCTCCCACTCCGCGACCTGCGGGGCCGCGAGCGCCCGCCCGTCGTCGCGCCGGGTGTGCGCGTCCGTCGGCACCGCCGCGAGCTGGTCGGCGGCGCGGCGCAGGCCGTCGCCCGAGCGCAGCACGCCCGGACCGTCCGTGGCGACCCGCTGCAGGCGCGAGCGGGCGGCCGCGGCGACGAGCGCCTCGTCCCCGCCGCGCGCCTCCGGCTCCGACCGGGGGACGCCGACCGCGACCTGGGCCGCGATGTCGCGCGCCGCCCGCGTCGCGAAGACCAGGCCCTCCAGCAGCGAGTTCGACGCCAGCCGGTTGGCGCCGTGCACGCCGGTGCACGCCACCTCGCCCACCGCGTACAGCCCGCGCACGCTGGTGCGGCCCGAGAGGTCCACCACGACGCCGCCCGAGTGGTAGTGCTGCGCGGGGGCCACGGGGACGAGGTCCGTCGCCAGGTCGAGCCCGTGCTCGGCGAGGCGCTCACCGATCGTCGGGAACCGCCGCCGCAGCAGGTCGCCGCCGAGGTGCCGCGCGTCCAGCCACACATGGTCCGAGCCGGTCGCCGCCATCCGCCGGACGATCGCGTGGGCCACCACGTCGCGCGGCGCCAGCTCGGCCATCGGGTGCACGTCCGGCATGAACCGCACCCCGTCGGTGTCGAGCAGGTACGCGCCCTCGCCGCGCACGGCCTCCGAGATGAGCGTGAGCTGCCCCTTCACGCCGGAGCCGAGCCACAGCACGGTCGGGTGGAACTGCACGAACTCCACGTCGCCGACGACCGCGCCTGCCCGCAGCGCGGCGGCGATGCCGTCGCCGGTCGCCTGCGGCGGGTTCGTCGACGAGCGGAACACCTGCCCGATGCCGCCCGTGGCGAGCACCACGGCCTTGCCGAGAGCGGCGCCGACGCCGTCGCGCTGCCCCTCGCCGATGACGTGGAGGGTCACGCCGCACGCCCGGCCCGGCGAGCCGTCGGGCCCGGGCGGCCCCGTCAGCACGTCGAGGACGAGCGCGTGCTCGATCACCTCGATGCCCGGGTCGTCGCGGACCGCCTCGATCTGCGCGACGAGCGCCCGGGAGATCTCGGCGCCCGTCGCGTCGCCGCCGGCGTGCGCGATCCGGTCGGCGTGGTGGCCGCCCTCGCGCGTGAGGGAGAGCGCGCCGTCCGGGCCGAGGTCGAACTGCGCGCCGCGCGCGACGAGCTCGCGCACGCGGGCGGGACCCTCGGTGACGAGCACCTCGACCGCGCGCGGGTCGCACACGCCGGCCCCGGCGACGAGCGTGTCGTGCAGGTGCGCGGCGGGCGTGTCGGTCGGGGCGAGCGCCGCGGCGATGCCGCCCTGCGCCCACACCGTCGAGCCGGACGCGAGCACGTCCTTCGTGACCAGCAGGACCCGCGGCACCCGGGTCCGGAGCTCGAGCGCCGCCGTGAGACCCGCGATGCCGGAGCCCACCACGACCGCGTCGGCCTCGACCGTCCACCCCGGCTCCGGCGCGGCCAGCCGCGTGGCGAGCCGCGTCGGTGCGCTGGTGGCCAGCGGCTCGCCGACGACGGTCGTCGTCACAGGACGGGACCGCCGTCGCGCACCGGGCCGCGCGGGCCCGTGCCGAAGGCGATCTCGTGCGGGTGCTCGACGAGCTCGCGGCCCTGCTGGAACGGCACCCCGCTGCTGACGAGGCCCGCCTGCTCGGTCCACTCGTCCGGCACCCGGCCCGGGTCGTCGCCGAGCTCGACGATGCGGTTGTCCGCGTCGACGAGCACCACGTGCGGCGTGTACGTGCGGGCGTCCTCGTCGGACATCTGCCCGTACGCGATGAGGATGACGATGTCCCCGGGCGCGACGAGGTGCGCGGCGGCGCCGTTGATGCAGATCTGCCCCGAGCCCGCCTCCCCCGCGATCGCGTAGGTCGTCAGCCGGGAGCCGTTCGTCACGTCGACGACGTCCACCTGCTGGCCGGGCAGCAGGTCCGCCGCCGCGAGCAGGTCGGCGTCGACCGTGATCGAGCCGACGTAGTGCAGGTCCGCCTGCGTGACGGTCGCGCGGTGGATCTTGCCGGTCATCATCGTGCGCATCAGCGAGCGCGGCGCGGTCATGCGGCACCTCCGAGCACCAGGGCCGTGTTGTCGATCAGGCGGGTCGCGCCGACGCGCGCCGCGAGCAGCAGCAGCGCCGGGCCGGTGGCGTCGGGCGCCACCTCGGTGAAGGTCGTGGGGTCGACGAGCGCGACGTAGTCGACGTCGGCCGCCGGCTCGAGCACGCCGCGCGCGGCCGCGCGCACCGCCTCGGGACCCCGGCCGGCCGCGTCGGCGCCGGCGCGCAGCGCCCGGGACAGCGCGAGAGCGCGCTCCCGCTCGTCGGCGGACAGGTAGGCGTTGCGGCTCGACATCGCGAGCCCGTCGCCCTCCCGGACGAGCGGCGCGCCGACGACGTCGACGGGCACGTCCAGGTCGGCCACCATCGCGCGGATGGCCGCGAGCTGCTGGGCGTCCTTCTCGCCGAAGACCGCCACGTCGGGCCGGGTCAGGTGCAGGAGCTTGAGCACGACGGTGAGCACGCCGTCCAGGTGCCCGGGCCGCGAGGCGCCCTCGAGCACGTCGCCGACCGCTCCGGCGCGCACGCGCACGACCGGGTCCCGCGGGTAGACGACGTCGGGCGTGGGGGCGAAGACGACGTCGGCCGGGCCGAGCAGCCCGGCGCCGCTCAGGCGGCCCAGGTCCCCCTCCAGGTCGCGCGGGTAGCGCGCCAGGTCCTCCGACGGCCCGAACTGCAGCGGGTTGACGAAGATCGTGACGACGACCGTGTCGGCCAGCTCGCGCGCGAGCCGGACGAGCGACAGGTGGCCGTCGTGCAGCGCGCCCATCGTCATGACGACCGCGCGGCGGTGCGGACGCTCGCCGCGCGCCCGTGCGTCCTGCCGCGCGAGCGCGTCCGCGAGCTCGTCCCGCGTGCGCGCCAGCGTCGCCGTCGCCGTCATGCGTCCTCCTCGCGGCCGCGCTCGCCCGCGTCGTCGTCGGGGCCCTCGTCGGGCCCTGCACCCTCGTCGTTCAACGATCCCGCACCGCCGGGCATGCCCGCACCCGCGGGCCCGGCCTGGTCGGGGCCGGGCAGCGGCCCCGTCGCGTCGAGCAGCTGCGCCGCGGCCGTCGCGTCGACCTGGCCCGCGGCGAGAGCGCGCACCGTCGCGGCGCGCGCCAGGGCACGGTACCCCGTGACGACGTCGACCGCGCCGCTGGCCGCGGCGAACGCCGTCAGCGCCTGCTCGTGCTCGCGCACCGTGCCCGCGTCGCCCCGCCGCACGGGGCCCGTGAGGGCGGCGATCGCT
>NZ_HE978588.1:1279078-1280864 GCF_000312005.1 Cellulomonas massiliensis JC225 | reverse complement strand
CCCGTGAGGGCGGCGATCGCTCCCGTGCCGTCGGCCGTCGACGCGGCGCGCAGGGCGCCGTCCAGCGCCGCCTCGAGCAGCGGCGTCAGGACGCGGCCCGGTCCGGCACGCCCGCCGCCGCGAGCGCCTGCGCCGCCTGCGCGACGAGCACGACGAGGTGGTTCGCGCCGTGCGCCAGGGCCGCGTGGTACAGCCCGCGTGCCTCCTCGGCGACGACGACGGGCTCGCCGCCGAGCTCGACGACGAGCGCCTGGCCGATCGGCAGCACCGGCTCCGGGGCCGTCACCGCGAAGGCGCAGCCGACGAGCCGCGTGAGGTCGAGCGACGTGCCGGTGAACGTCATCGCCGGGTGGATCGCGAGCGGCAGGGCGCCGACCGCGCGGACCGGCGCGAGCACGCCGGTGCCGAACCGGCCGGCGGTGTGCACGACGATCTGCCCGGCGCGCCACGCGGCCACGTCGGCGAGGCCCGCGACGAGGTCCGGGAGCACGTCGTCGGGGACCGCGAGCAGGACGAGGTCCGCGCCGGCGACCACGTCGGGCACGTCCCGGACCGGCACGCCCGGCAGGAGCGCGGCGGCCCGGTCGAGCGACTCCTGCGAGATCGCGCTGACGGCGCGCACGCGGTGGCCGGCCGCCGCGAGCGCGTGCCCGAGCACCGCCCCGACCCGCCCCGCGCCGACGACGCCGACCTCCAGCCGCCCGGGAGGCGTCATCGGCCGCGCATCCACTGCTCGGGCGCCGCGGTCGTGCGGGCGCTGCGGGCGCGGGCCGCCTGCTCGTCCAGGAGCGCGGCGGCCGCCCGGCCGTCGAGGTGGTCGGCCTGCGGCTGCACCTTGCCCTGCGTCGAGTGGACGACGAACGACGCGAGCCCGAGGCGGCGCTGCAGCGGCCCCTGCTGGAGCCCCAGCGACTGCGTCCGCTCGTGCGGCACGACGTCCAGGCGCCGCCAGAACCGGCCGGAGCGGACCAGGAGGGCCGTCGGCGTGACGCGCACGCCCCGGCGGCGGCGCCCGACCGGGTCGACCCACCGGGCCGCGTGCGGCGAGGGGAGGAAGCCGCCCTCGTCGTCGACGCCGGTCAGGCCCGCGTCGACCAGGCCGCGGGCGTCCTCCACGCCGAGGTCGGGCACCGCGAGCCAGAGCGCGAGCAGCGCCTCCTCGCGCGTGGCGACCGGGTGGAGCACGGTGTCGGAGTGGTCCTCGCCCTCGCCGGCGTAACCCGCGACGTTGATCTCCACGCGCCACCAGTCCGGCCCTCGCCACCAGGGGCCCTGGCTGATCCGCACCGCCTGGATGCGCCCCGGGGGCACGGTCTGCGAGCGCGTCTCCGTGAGGCCGTGCCGCAGGCGGATGCCGTCCGGGGAGATCGCGCCCCGGAAGCCCACGCCGCGGTTGACGCGGTTCCAGAGCACGCCGGCCGAGCCGAGCAGCGCCGGGAGCGCGAAGAACACCATCTCCAGGTCGCCCGTCTGGACGATCGCGACCCCGAGTGCGACGAGCCCCACCGCGACGACGACGAACGCGGTGGAGCGCAGCGCCGAGAGGATCACCCGCAGCGGGGGCACCTCGTACAGGAACCGCTCCGGCGCGTCCTCGAAGGCCGAGGGCACCGACGGACCCGTCGCCGCCGTCGCTGCCGGGAACGGCCCGTACGCGTCCGCGGCCCCCGGGCCGGCACCGTCGAGGGGCACGACCGGCGCCGCCGGCTCGTCCGGCAGGGCCGCGCCGGCGGGCGCCCCCGAGGCGGTCGAGCCGGCCGGCTCCCCCGCCGCCGGCGGCGAGCCC
>NZ_HE978588.1:1270900-1275815 GCF_000312005.1 Cellulomonas massiliensis JC225 | reverse complement strand
GCGCGGCGGGGGCGGCGAGGGCTCGGCCGCAGGCAGCTTCGAGCGGTCCCGGCGGATGGCGACGACCACGTCGTCGAACGGCACCGTGATGGGGGCCTGCGGCTTGTGCACGGCGACGTCGACGGCCTCGACGGCGCGGGAGGCCGCGAGCACCGTGGCGGCGATGCGCTCGGCGACGGTCTCGACGAGGTCGGCGGGCTCGCCCGAGAGCACGGCGGCGACGCTCTGGGCGAGCGCGCCGTAGTCGACAGTCTGCTCGAGGTCGTCCCGCGCGGCGGCGCGGCGGGTGTCGAGGTGCACGACGACGTCCGCGACGAACGTCTGGCCCTCGCGGCGCTCGTGCGCGAAGACGCCGTGGTAGCCGGTCGCCGAGATCCCGGTGAGCCTGATCCGGTCGAGCGGCCTGCCGTGGCCGTCGAGCGCGAGCGCGTCGCCCGTCATGTGCGTCCTCCTGTCGACGTGCCGTCGGCCGTGCGCGCCGTCGTGCCGGCACCACCCTGCCAGTCCGTGGGGCCCTGCGCGTCACCCGCGTCCGCCCAGGCCCGCGCCACGCGCACGGCGTCGGCGCTGGCACGCACCTCGTGCACGCGCACGCACCACGCACCCGCCGCCGCGGCGAGGGCGCTGACGGCCGCGGTCGCGGCGTCGCGCTCCTGCGGTGGCGCGGGCGTGCCGTCCGGGCCGGCGAGCAGGTGGCCCAGGAACCGCTTGCGGCTGGCGCCGACGAGCACCGGGTACCCCGCGGCGGTCAGCTCGGGCAGGCGCGCCAGCAGCGGCCAGTTGCTCGCGCCGGGCTTCGCGAAGCCGAGGCCCGGGTCGAGGACGAGCTGCTCGTCCCGCACCCCCGCGGCACGCAGCGCCCGCACCCGGTCGCCGAGCTCGCGCGCCACGTCGACGACGACGTCCTCGTAGTCGTCGAGCGCGTCCATGACGTCGGAGTGGCCGCGCCAGTGCATCACCACGTACGCGGCGCCGCTGCTCGCGACCACCTCCGCCATCGCCTCGTCGGCGAGCCCGCCGGAGACGTCGTTGACGAGGACCGCCCCGCGCTCCAGCGCCGCGCGCGCGACGACGGCCCGCGTCGTGTCGACGCTCACGGAGGCGCCGCGCGCCACGAGCTGCTCGACGACCGGCAGGACCCGGGCGAGCTCCTCGTCGACGGGGACGCGCGCGGCGCCGGGACGCGTCGACTCGCCGCCGACGTCCAGCAGGTCCGCGCCCTCGTCCAGCAGCTGCAGGCCGTGCGCGACGGCCGCGTCCGGGGCGAACCACCGGCCGCCGTCGGAGAACGAGTCCGGCGTGACGTTCACGACGCCCATCACGACGGTGCGCCCGGGCCGGCTCAGCGCGGGCGGGAGCACTGCGGGTCCGACGACGCTCACGGGGCGAGCCTAGGTGCTGGCGCGGACGCGGACGGTCGTCGCGTCAGCGTCCCAGCACGAGGCTCATCGCCTCGGCGCGGGTCGCCGCGTCGCGCATCGCACCGCGCACCGCGGACGTCACGGTCCGCGAGCCCGGCTTGCGCACGCCGCGCATGGACATGCACAGGTGCTCGCACTCGATGACGACGAGCACGCCCAGCGGGTGCAGCGACTCGACGAGCGCGTCCGCGACCTGCGTCGTCAGCCGCTCCTGCACCTGCGGCCGGCGCGCGTACACGTCGACGAGCCGCGCGAGCTTGGACAGCCCGGTGATCTCGCCCGTCGGGCCGGGGATGTAGCCCACGTGCGCGACGCCGTGGAAGGGCACCAGGTGGTGCTCGCAGGTCGAGTACACCTCGATGTCCTTGACCAGCACCATCTCCTCGTGGCCGAGGTCGAAGGTCGTCGTCAGGACGTCCTGCGGCTCCTGGTAGAGCCCGGCGAAGATCTCCCGGTAGGCGCGCGCGACGCGGGCCGGCGTGTCCCGCAGCCCCTCGCGCTCCGGGTCCTCGCCGACGGCGAGCAGCAGCTCGCGGATCGCGGCCTCGGCGCGCGGCTGGTCGTACTCCCGCACCGCCCGGCCGCCGCCCGAGACCGGGTCCACGCCCATCGCGGTCACGCGTCCGGCGTCTGCGACGGCGGCAGCTCGACCGCGCCGACGGCCGGGTGCTCCGCGTTCGCGGCCGCGGCCTCGTCCTGCGGGACGACGTGCCCGTTGTGGCCGTTGCGCTCGGCGGCCGTCATGACGGGCGGCCGGTCCGAGACCGTGCGCTGCTGGCTCGAGAGCCACACCTCGCGTGGCGGGCGCTTCTCGACCGGCCGGAAGATCTCGGCGAGCTGCTGCGCGTTGAGCGTCTCCTTCTCGAGCAGCTCGAGCACCAGGTGGTCGAGCACGTCGCGGTACTGGACGAGCACCTCCCACGCCTCGTCGTGCGCGTGCTCGACGAGCGCCCGGACCTCGAGGTCGATCGCGCCCGCGACGTCCTCCGAGTAGTCGCGCTGGTGGCCGACGTCGCGGCCGAGGAAGACCTCGTTGCTCTCCTGGCCGAGGCGGATCGCGCCGAGCCGGCTGCTCATGCCGAACTGCGTCACCATCTTGCGGGCCGTCGCGGTGGCCTTCTCGATGTCGTTGCTCGCGCCCGTCGTCGGGTCGTGGAAGACCAGCTCCTCGGCGACGCGGCCGCCCATCGCGTAGGCGAGCTGGTCGAGCAGCTCGTTGCGCGTCGTCGAGTACTTGTCCTCGGTCGGCATGACCATCGTGTAGCCCAGCGCCCGCCCGCGCGGCAGGATCGTCACCTTCGTCACCGGGTCCGTGTAGCGCAGCGCCGCCGCCACCAGGGCGTGGCCGCCCTCGTGGTACGCGGTGATCTTCTGCTCCTTGACGTTCATCACGCGGGTCCGCTTCTGCGGCCCGGCGACGACGCGGTCGATCGCCTCGTCCAGCGCGTGGTCGTCGATCTGCTGGCCGTTCTGGCGCGCGGTCAGCAGCGCCGCCTCGTTGAGGACGTTGGCCAGGTCGGCGCCCGTGAAGCCGGGCGTGCGCCGGGCGACGGCGGTGAGGTCCACCCCAGGCGCCATCGGCTTGCCCTGCGCGTGCACGCGCAGGATCCGCTCGCGCCCCTTGAGGTCCGGCGCCTCCACGGCGACCTGGCGGTCGAAGCGGCCGGGTCGCAGGAGCGCGGGGTCGAGGATGTCGGGGCGGTTCGTCGCGGCGATCATGATGACGTTCGTCTTGACGTCGAAGCCGTCCATCTCGACGAGCATCTGGTTGAGCGTCTGCTCGCGCTCGTCGTGACCGCCGCCGAGGCCCGCACCGCGGTGCCGGCCGACGGCGTCGATCTCGTCGATGAAGATGATGGCCGGGCTGTTCTCCTTGGCCTGCTGGAACAGGTCCCGGACGCGGCTCGCGCCGACGCCGACGAACATCTCGACGAAGTCCGAGCCGGAGATCGAGTAGAACGGCACGCCCGCCTCGCCGGCGACCGCGCGGGCCAGCAGCGTCTTGCCGGTCCCGGGCGGGCCGTACAGCAGCACGCCCTTGGGGATCTTGGCGCCGACGGCCTGGAACTTGGCGGGCTCGGTGAGGAAGTCCTTGATCTCCTGGAGCTCCTCGACCGCCTCGTCCACGCCCGCGACGTCGGCGAACGTGACCTGCGGGGACTCCTTGCTCACGAGCTTGGCGCGCGACTTGCCGAAGCTCATGACGCGCGAGCCGCCGCCCTGCATGTTCGACATCAGGAACCAGAAGATCCCCAGGATGATGACGAAGGGCAGGACCAGGCTCAGCAGGCTGACCCACCACGACTGCTGCGGGTTGACCGACGTGAAGCCACCGGGCAGGTCGGCGTCCTGGACGGCCTGGACGACGCTCTCGCCCTGCGGCGCGACGTACGTGAACTGCACGCGCTTGCCGTAGTCGTGGTCGTCCTTGACGAACGCGTCCTCGAGCGTGAGGTCGACGCGCTGCACGCCGTCGGTGATCTTGGCCTGCTCGGCCTTGCCCTGCTGGAGGAGCGCGAGGCCGTCCGAGGTGTCGATGGTCTGCACGCTCGGGGTGCGCAGCGCGAAGGCGCCGACCCACGCGAGCAGCAGCGCGATGACGATCCACAGGTACGGCCCACGGGCCAGTCGCTTGGCGTTCATAGGCACGGGGCCGGGCCCCTCATCCTCCGGTCGATCAGGCTGCCGCCTCGACAGCAGACCTCGAAAGTACACGGTGTCCCTGAGGGGTCCCGCTCCTGTTCGCCCAGGGCACAGCCGCCGTGCGCGGTGCGGCGGTCAGCCGCCGTACACGTGCGGCGCGAGCGTGCCGACGAACGGCAGGTTGCGGTAGCGCTCCGCGTAGTCGAGCCCGTACCCGACGACGAACTCGTTCGGGATGTCGAAGCCGACGTAGCGGACGTCGACCTGGACCTTCGCCGCGTCGGGCTTGCGGAGCATCGTCGCGATCTCCACGCTCGCCGGGCCGCGCGAGCGCAGGTTCGACAGCAGCCACGAGAGCGTCAGGCCGGAGTCGATGATGTCCTCGACGATGAGCACGTGACGGCCGGACAGGTCGGTGTCCAGGTCCTTGAGGATGCGCACGACGCCCGAGGACTTCGTCCCGGAGCCGTATGACGACACCGCCATCCAGTCCATCGCGACGGGGGTGTGCAGCCGCCGCGCCAGGTCCGCCATGACCATGACGGCGCCCTTGAGGACGCCCACGAGCAGCACGTCCTTGCCGGCGTAGTCGCGGTCGATCTCGACGGCGATCTCGTCGAGCCGGGTGTGCAGCTGCTCCTCGGTCAGCAGGACGTCCTGCAGCTGGTCGCCCAGGTCAGCCGGGTCCACGCGCACTCCCGTCGATCGTCGAGCCCGCCGTCCGGGCCGCGCCGAGGACCAGCCTGCCACACGCCCGCGAGCCCCTGCGCGCGCCCGGCAGGTCGACGGGGCCCTGGCCGGTCCACGCCACGACGAGCGCGTCGAGCGCCAGCACGTGCTCGCGCCGCAGC
>NZ_HE978588.1:1256913-1270170 GCF_000312005.1 Cellulomonas massiliensis JC225 | reverse complement strand
AGCCGTGCACGCGCGCGACCCACGCGGCCGGGTCGGAGACCTCCGCGGGCGTCGGCAGGTGCTCGGGGCCGGCGAACACCGCGTTGAGCCCGTCGCGCCCGACCCGGCGCCGCACGCCCCGGACGAACGCCGCGCCGTCGCGGTACTGCGCGAGCTTCGCGTCGAGCCCGAGCAGGCGCCGCAGGAGGCGGTCCAGGCCCTTGGACCGCGCCCCCTCGTCCCGGCGGGCCTCGAACGCCCGACGGATCTGGCGGACCGTGGGCACGACCGACGGGCCGACGTCGTCCATCGCCACGTCGGCGTGCCCCTCGAGCAGGGCCATGACGGCGCCGACCCGCTCGAGCACGTCGCGCTGGTCGGGGTTCAGCACGTCGAGCACGCCGCCGCCCCCGTTGCGCAGCGCCGCGCGCACGGCGGCCAGCAGCTCGCCCAGCTGCGGGCCCGCGCCCCCCTCGTCGTCGGGCGCGAGGTCGCCGAGCAGCTGCGCGGCGCGGTCGCGCAGGTGACCGGCGAGCCACGGCGCGGCGGCGAACTGCAGAGCGTGCGTCTGCTCGTGCAGCGCGACCCACAGGCGGAAGTCGGACGGGTCCACCTGCAGCCGGCGCTCGAGCTGCCACACGTTCGGGGCGACGAGCAGCAGCCGGCCCTGGTCGGGCTCGGTCCACGGGTCGAACTGCCCGAGCACCTTGCCGGACAGCAGCGCGAGCACGCCACCGACCTGCGCCGCGGCCGCGAGGCGCGCACCCGCCGACGGCGTGCCGGCCCGGGCGAGCGGCCCGGCCATCGTCGCGAACATCTGGGTGTTGGCGCGGGCCCAGCCGGCCCGGTCGACGACGAGCACCCGCGAGACGTCGGCGGGCGCGGACCCGTCCGCCGGGGTGAGGCCCGTGGTCTCGGAGGCGTGCGTCGCGGCGCGACCCGCGACGTCCCGCAGCTCGGCGACGAGCGCCTCGAGCTCGGTCCGGTCCGCGGTGCGTCCGGCGGGTGCGAGGCGTGCGGCGAACCGGGCGGCGGCCTCCCAGTCGACCGGTCCGCGGGAGGGGTCCGGGCGCGCCGGATCCTCGGGCGCGCCGCCAGAGGGGTCGTGCTCGGCCGGCCCGGTGCTCACGTCCACGTGCTCACGGTAACCGTGCGCCACCGTGCGCTCAGGCGCAGCCGCAGCCCTGGACGCGGGAGACGAACCCGTCGATGGCCGCGCGCGGTCCCCACTGGCCGCCGTCGGGCGTCTTGTCGGCCATGACGACGAACACGAGCTGGCGGCCGTCGGCGTCGAGAGCGGTGCCCGCCAGCGAGGTCACGTGCGGGAGGGAGCCGGTCTTGGCGCGGACGAACCCGCGCGCGTCGGACTGCGTGTAGCGGTCCGACAGGGTCCCCGAGAGGCCGGCGATGGGCATCCCCGTCGCGACGTCGCGCAGCAGGGGCTGCGCGGGGTCCGTCGCCAGGCGCAGGAGCCCGACGAGCGTCGTCGGGCGCAGCACTGATCCGTCCGCCAGCCCGGACGCGTCCTCCAGGTGGGCGCCCGTGACGTCGACCCCCTTCGCCTTGACCGCGTGCAGGACGGCCTGCGTGCCGCCCTGGAAGCTCGCGGGCAGGTCCGCGCCGATCGCGACGAGGCGCGAGACGACCTCGGTGATCGTGTTGTCGGACGTGTCGAGGAAGTAGTGCACGATCCGGTAGAGCGGCGCCGACTCGACGGCGCCGAGCTGGCGCGCCCCCGTGCGGGCCGTGCCGCGGGACGGCTCGCCCGAGACGCGGACGCCCGCCTTCTCGAGCTGCTGCGCGAACGTCCGGGCGGCGCTCATCGCGGGGTCGGTGAACCGCGGGGGGTACTCCTCGTCACGCATCTTGGCGATGTGCACCGCGAGCGGGCTCACCGGCGCGACGTACCCGAGCGCCAGGTTGTCCGGGTCCCACCGCGGGTTCACGCGCGGGCCGGAGAACAGGGTGTCGTCGACGCGCAGGCGCACCGAGGTGACGCCCTCCAGCTGCAGGGCCCGGGCCGTCTGCTCCGCGAGGTCGCCGAGGCCGGCGTGCCCGTCGACGAGGGCGGGGTCGCCCGCACCGGGCGCGAGCATCATGTCGCCGCCGCCGACGAGCACGACCTCGTCCCCCGAGCCGCGCACGACGGTCGTGCGCAAGGTCGCCGTCGGCTCGAGCGTGCTGAGGGCCGCGACGGCCGTGACGAGCTTCGCGGTCGACGCCGGCACGTGCGCCACGTCGCCGCGGTGCTGCGCGAGGACCTCGCCCGTGAGCTGGTCGGCCACCACCACGCCCGTCCGCCGGCCCATCCGCTCGTCCTCGACGAGCGCGTCGACGAGCCGCTGGAGCTCCGCGCCGGCCGGGACGGGCGCCTGCGGGTCGAGGGCGTCGAGCGCCGCGGCCGGCTCGACGGGCGTCACCGCGCCGGGGGCCGTCGGGAACGGCGCCGGGTCGGCGGGCGGCGGGTCCAGCGTCAGGACGCCCGGCACCAGGTCGCGGACGTCGGCGGTCGCGTAGGCGCCGGCGGCGAGCACGAGCACGAGCGCACCCGTCGCGACGACGCGCCCCGCTGTGGCCATGATCACCTGCTCACGGGTCCGAGCGGGGGGCGCGGCTCGCCCCCGGGTGCGTCAGACTACTGTCCGAGACGACGGCGCCCCGACTACGGCGCGCGCCACCACGATGCGTCGCCGGCGCTCCAGGCCCCGGGCGACGAGGGGCGAGGAGAGCAGTGGAGTTCGACGTCACGATCGAGATCCCCAAGGGTCAGCGCAACAAGTACGAGGTCGACCACGTCACCGGTCGTATCCGCCTCGACCGGATGCTGTTCACCTCGACCCGCTACCCCGACGACTACGGCTTCATCGAGGGCACGCTCGGCGAGGACGGCGACCCGCTGGACGCCCTCGTCCTGCTCGAGGAGCCGACGTTCCCCGGCTGCCTCATCCGCTGCCGTGCGCTCGGCATGTTCCGCATGCGCGACGAGGCCGGCGGCGACGACAAGGTGCTGTGCGTCCCCACGGGCGACCAGCGCGCCGCGTGGCGCCAGGACATCGACGACGTCTCCGACTTCCACCGCCTCGAGATCCAGCACTTCTTCGAGGTCTACAAGGACCTGGAGCCGGGCAAGTCCGTCGAGGGCGCGCACTGGGTCGGCCGCGCCGAGGCCGAGGCCGAGATCGAGCGGTCGCGCCAGCGTGCGATCGACGAGGGGCACACGCAGCACTGAGGCGGCGCTGCCGGTGCGCGTCCGACGTGCACCGGCGGGTGCCCGCGATCCGGACATACCTCGCTTTTCGAACACGTGTTCGATAGGGTCGATGCATGATGACGGGGCTCGCTGACGAGGTGCGCGCGCTCCGCGCGCTGCTCGCCCGCGGGAGTCATGCCGACGCGCTCCCGTCGCCGGCCGGCCGCGCCGCTGCGCCGGTCCCGCCGGGAACGACGAGCGCCGCGGACGAGGTCCAGCGCCACCTGGAGCTCGTCGACGAGCTGGAGCGGCTCAAGGGCGCGGCGAGCGCCCTGCAGGCACGGCTGGCCGTCGCCGTCGACGCGAGCCGCCGATGCCAGGAGGCGCGCGGCGGGATCCCGTCCGGGCGGCGGGGTCGCGGCGTCGCGCTCGAGCTGGCGCTGGCTCGCGGGGAGTCGCACCACCGCAGCCGCGTCCTGCTGGGCGCGGCGAAGGCGCTGGTGCGCGAGATGCCCTGGACGTTCGCCGCCCTCGCGGCGGGGGAGGTGACGGAGCACGAGGCGGTGCAGCTCGTCCGCGAGACCGCCTGCCTCTCCGTCGAGGCCCGTGCCGACGTGGACGCCGCCGTCTGCCGGACCCCTCCCCGCGCCCGTGGCCTGGGCTCGCGAGCGCTCGTCGCCGAGGCGCGCCGCCTGGGCGCCCGGCTGGAGCCGGCCTCGCTCGTGCGCCGCGCCCGGCGGGCCGAGTCCGAGCGGTGCGTCACCGTCCGTCCGGCGCCCGACGCGATGGTGTACCTCACGGCGCTGCTGCCCGTGGCGGCAGGGGTGCAGGTGTTCGCCGCCCTGCGCGCGGCGGCCGACTCCGCTCGCGCGACGGGCGCGGACCCGCGAGGACGCGGCCAGGCCATGGCGGACCTGCTCGTCGAACGCCTCACCGGGCGCTCGGACGCAGCGGCCGTCCCCGTGACCGTGAACCTGGTGATCTCCGACTCCGCGCTGCTGGGCTCCGGCAGCGAGCCGGCGGTCGTGCACGGGTACGGGCCCGTTCCCGCGCAGGTCGCGCGCACGATGGTGGCCCACGGGCTCGACGCCGACGCCGCCTGGCTCCGGCGTCTCTACGCGACGCCCGAGGGAGACCTCGTCGCCGCGTCGTCACGCCGCAGGTTCCACCGCGACGGCCTCTCCGGCCTGCTGCGGGCACGCGACCAGGGCATCTGCCGGATGCCGTACTGCGACGCGCCCGCACGCCACGTGGACCACGTCCGGCCGGCCGCGTCGGGCGGTCCCACGAGCGCCGACAACGCTCAGGGCCTCTGCGAGGCGTGCAACCTCGCCAAGGAGGTGGCCGGGCTCCGGGCACGCGTCGAACCGGGCGGAGGGCGGCACACGGTGGTGACGACGACAGCGTCCGGCACCGTCCACCGTTCGGTGGCTCCTGCGGCGCCCCTCCCGATCCACCCGGTCGACCACCACTCGTCCCGGCCGCGGCGCCGAGCGAGGCGCCGACCCGCGGGCCGTGCCCGACCCGGACGGGCTCGGAGCGACGCGGGGCGCTCCCTCCGCTCACCGGCCCGCCCCCGGGAGGACGAGCGCTCAGCGGTGCACGACGCCTTCGAGGCGGTGGTGCTCCGTGCGCTCGGCGCTGCCGCGCCGACCGACCGGCGGGGCGGCGCCGGTCCAGCCTGACGGGGCCGTGCCGTCGGGCGGCAGCGGCTGGTCAGGCGCGGCCGGCGAAGGGCATGGTGTTGGCCCAGCGCATGGCCGTGAGGCGCAGCGGCACGCCCGGGCGCGGAGCCTCGACGATCTGGCCGTTCCCGGCCCACATGGCGACGTGGTAGATCGCCATCGGGTCCTTCGGGTTCGTCGTCCAGAAGACGAGGTCGCCCGGGCGCATGTCGTCGTAGGCGATCTTCTTCACGCCGACGTACTGCTGACGGCTCGTGCGGTTGATGTTCACGCCCGCCGCCCGGTACGACATCATCGTCAGCCCCGAGCAGTCGTAGCCGTCCGGGCCCGCACCGCCCCACACGTAGGGCAGCCCGATCTTGGTCTTCGCCCAGGCGAGCGCCGCCTTGGCCTGCGCCGCCGAGGCGACGCTCCGGCCGGTGCCGAGGCCGTACGGGTCGGACGACGAGCCGGAGCCGCCGGAGCCGGAACCACCCGAGCCGCCCGGGCCGGAACCACCCGAGCCGGATCCACCCGAGCCACCGGAGCCGGAACCACCCGAGCCCGAACCGCCTGAGCTCGAACCGCCAGAACCCGAGCCACCCGAGCTCGAACCACCAGAACCCGAGCCGCCCGAGCTGGAGCCGCCAGAGCCCGAACCACCCGAGCCGGAACCACCCGAGCCGGAACCACCCGAGCCGGAACCACCCGACCCCGAGCCACCCGACCCACCGGAGCCGGAACCGCCGGAACCCGAACCGCCCGAGCCGCCCGAGTGGGAACCACCGGAGCTGGAGCCGCCCGAGCCGCGGTCGTCCTCCTCCTGCTGCTGCTGCTCGCGCTCCGCGCGGGCGCGCGCAGCCGCCTCCGCTCGGGCCCGGCGCTCGGCGTCGACCTGGTCCTGGCGGTCGCGCTCGACCTCGGCGGAGGTGTGGCGGGCGGCGGCCAGCTGGTCGATCAGCTCGTCGCGCTCCACGCGGCCGGCGCGCGCGGCGTCGTCGGCGGCGTCCGCGAGCTGCTGGGCGTGCACGAGCGCGTCGGACGCCCTCCGCTCGGCGGCGTCCGCGTCGGCGGCCTCGCGGTCGGCGCGCTCCTGCATGGTGCTCGCGACCAGCTGCGCCGCGCGGTAGCGCTGCACCGTCTGGTCGGCCTTGCCGGTGAGCCGGTCGAGCGCGGTGGTGCGGTTGGCGACGTCGGCGAACCCGTCCGCGGAGAGCAACGACTCGATGAGGTCGGCGGAACCGCCGGACCGTGCCATCTCGCGCGCGAGCGCGACGAGCTCGCGCCGGGCCTGCTCCGCGTCGGCCTCGGCCTGCTGCGCCCGCGCCGCGGCGGCCTCCGCGCTCTCGCGGGCCGCCTGCGCGTCCACGGTCGCCTGCGTGTACGCCTCGCCGGCCTGCATGACGTCCTGCTCGGCGGCGTCCTGCTCGGCGGCGAGCTCCGCGAGCCGGATCTCGACCTGCGCGACGGACCGGGTCGCGTCGTCGACCGCCTGGCGCGCGTCGCGGACGTCCTGGTCGGTCGTGGGGGGCGTCGGGTCGGCCGCGGCGACGTCGGCGGCACCGGTCGCGAGGGCACCGACGAGGACGAGCGCCGCGAGGCCGGCCGGCAGCCGTCGCCCGGGCAGGGCCGGCGCGAGCGCGCGACCTCTCGTCGTACGGGTGCGTCGTGCCACCGGTGCTCCTCGTTCCAGCTCGGGCGGGATGGGCCGCGGGTGGTCACCTGCCGCCGCCGTGGACGCTACCGGCGCGAACCTCAGAAGTGAACAGTTGTCACAGCAGTCCCAGGAGTCACATCCGTGTGCTTCTGGACCAAACGGACATCCTGCGGCCCTCATCACCCGTTCGGCCGAGAGCGCGGCGGGCTCCGGCCCCGTCGCGACGGGGCGCGGAACGCCCCAACCACCGCAAGCCGGGGGAAACCCTGCTCCGGACATCGGCACCGCGACGGCCCCGGACCAGCGCCGGAGGACGAGATCTCGTCATGCGAGACGTCGATTCCACAGTGAGGGACGGCCGCCCTATGCTCGCCGACATGTCCCGCCGAATGTGTCGCTGACCAGCGCACGCTCGGCTGTGCCCGCGGCCAGGTCGCCGCAGGGCCGGCGTGGTCCCTGAGGGACCCGCCCAGCCACTCACCCGTGCGCCACTGCACCCCTCGCGGGGCGGACGTCGGCGCTGCCCGTGCTCCCCGCGGACCCACCCCGCCCCAAGGAGCACCCGATGAGCAACGAGAACTGGAACTTCGAGACCCGTCAGGTCCACGCCGGCCAGCAGCCCGACCCGACGACCGGCGCCCGCGCGCTGCCGATCTACCAGACGACCTCCTACGTCTTCCCGGACGCCGCGACGGCGGCCAAGCGGTTCGCGCTCGCCGAGCTCGGCCCCATCTACACGCGCATCGGCAACCCCACCCAGGAGGTCGTCGAGAACCGGATCGCCAGCCTCGAGGGCGGCGTCGGCGCGCTGCTGCTGGCCTCGGGCCAGGCGGCGGAGACGTTCGCGATCCTCAACGTCGCGGAGGCGGGCGACCACGTCGTCGCGAGCCCGTCGCTGTACGGCGGCACGTACAACCTGCTCCACTACACGCTGCCCAAGCTGGGCATCGAGACGACGTTCGTCACCGACCCGCACGACCCGCAGGCCTGGAAGGACGCGATCCGCCCGAACACGAAGCTGTTCTTCGCGGAGACCATCCCCAACCCGAAGTCGGACGTGCTCGACATCGAGGCCGTCGCGGGCGTCGCGCACGAGTACGGCGTGCCGCTGGTCGTGGACAACACGGTCGCCACGCCCTACCTCATCAACCCGCTGAAGTGGGGTGCCGACGTGGTCGTGCACTCGGCCACCAAGTACCTCGGCGGCCACGGCTCGGCGATCGGCGGCGTCATCGTCGACGGCGGCACGTTCGACTACGCGGCGTACCCCGACCGGTTCCCGAACTACAACCAGCCGGACCCCTCCTACAACGGGCTCGTCTTCGCCCGCGACCTGGGCGTCGGCGGGATCTTCGGCGTCAACCTCTCGTTCATCCTCAAGGCGCGCGTCCAGCTGCTGCGCGACCTCGGCTCGGCGGTCAGCCCGTTCAACGCGTTCCTCATCGCGCAGGGCATCGAGACGCTCTCGCTGCGCGTCGAGCGGCACGTCGAGAACGCGCAGAAGGTCGCCGAGTGGCTCGAGGCGCGCGAGGACGTCAACCACGTGCACTACGCGGGGCTGGAGTCGAGCCCGTGGCACGCCCACCAGGTCAAGTACGCCCCGCGCGGCGCAGGGGCGGTGCTGGCGTTCGAGATCGAGGGCGGCGCCGACGCCGGTCAGGCGTTCGTCTCGGCCCTGGAGCTGCACTCGAACGTCGCGAACATCGGCGACGTCCGCTCGCTCGTCATCCACCCGGCGTCGACGACGCACAGCCAGCTGACGCCCGAGGAGCAGGCGCTGTCCGGCGTCACCCCCGGGCTCGTCCGGCTCGCCGTGGGCATCGAGCACATCGACGACATCCTGGCCGACCTCGAGGCGGGCTTCCGGGCCGCCAAGGGCGCCTGACCGTGACCGCCGGCGGCTCGCCGCACGCCCGGGCAGGGGCCGACGACCTCGTCGTCGGGTCCCAGGTCCCGGACGCCGCGCGGGCCGCCGGCGGCGGCTCCCTACAGTGGGATGCGATGTCTGACGAGCGCGCGCAGGACCCGTTCGACGCCGCCCTGCGCCCCCGTGGCCGGGCTGCCCGCAGCCGCACGATCGGCTCGCGCGACCCGCTGCCCGCTCGCCCGCCGGTCCGCGCGACCGCGGCGTGGCGCGAGGGCGACGCGGTGGGCCGCCGGCAGTTCGCGGACCTCGGCCCCTTCGCGCTGGAGTCGGGCGGCCGGCTGCCGGCGGTGCGGCTCGCGTACGAGACGTGGGGCGAGCTCGACGAGGACGGCTCGAACGCCGTGCTCGTCCTGCACGCGCTCACCGGCGACTCGCACGTCACGGGCCCCGCCGGCGAGGGGCACCCGACCCCCGGCTGGTGGCAGTCGATGGTCGGCCCCGGCGCCCCCATCGACACCGACCGGTACTTCGTCGTCGCCCCGAACGTGCTCGGCGGCTGCCAGGGCTCGACGGGCCCGGCGTCGACGGCGCCCGACGGGCGCCCGTGGGGCAGCCGGTTCCCGCTGCTCACCGTGCGCGACCAGGTCGCCGCCGAGCTGCGCCTCGCCGACCTGCTGGGCATCGACCGCTGGGCGCTCGTCATCGGCGCGTCGATGGGCGGGCTGCGCGTGCTGGAGTGGGCCGCCTCCGCGCCCGAGCGGGTGGAGTCCCTGGCGGCGATCGCGACCACGGCGCAGACCTCCGGCGACCAGATCGCCGGCTTCCACACGCAGCTCGCCGCGATCCGGGCGGACCCCGGGTACCGCGACGGCGACTACTACGACGCCGGCGACGGCGAGGGCCCGCACGTCGGGCTCGGCATCGCGCGGCAGATCGCGCACCAGACGTACCGCAGCGCCGAGGAGCTCGACGCCCGCTTCGGCCGCATCCCGCAGGGCGCCGAGGACCCGCTGGAGGGCGGCCGGTTCGCGGTGCAGTCGTACCTCGACCACCACGGCGACAAGCTCGCGAGGCGGTTCGACGCCAACACCTACGTCGTGCTCACGCGCTCGATGATCACCCACGACCTCGGTCGCGACCGCGGCGGCGTCGAGGCCGCGCTCGCGCAGGTGACCGCCCGCGCGCTCGTCGTCGCCGTCGACTCGGACCGGCTCTTCCCCGTGGAGCAGTCGGAGCGGATCGCGGCCGGCATCCCGGGCGCCGGGCCGGTGCGCCTCGTCCGCTCGGCGTTCGGCCACGACGGCTTCCTCATCGAGGAGGACCAGGTGGGCCGGCACGTCGCCGACTTCCTCTCGGAAGGGGTCCGGACGCGCTGATGGGCGCCGCCGAGCTCCGCGCCGCGTCGCAGGCCCTGCGCGCCCAGTGGGACCGGCTGCGCCCGTGGCTCCGCGACGTCGTCGACGACGACGCGGCCGCGCACCCCTCGGTGCTGGACGGCTGGAGCGTGGCCGACCTGGTCGCCCACGTCGGCCGGGCGATGGACGCGCTCACCGCCTGCTCTCCCCTGCCGGCGGGCACGGTCCCGCTCTCGCTCGGCGAGTACCTCGGCACCTACGCCGGCCGGGCGGCGGAGATCGCCGAGACGACGCGCACCCTGGCGGCGCAGGTGGCCGGCGACCCGCTGCGGTGGGCCGACGAGCAGGCCGCCGCGGCGTTCGCCCGGCTCGACGCCCTCGGCCCGTCGGACCTCGTCGTGCAGGCGCGGCGCGGGCCGGTCCTGCTGAGCACCATGACGACGTCCCGCGTCGTCGAGCTCGTCGTGCACGCCGACGACCTGTGGCGCTCGGTCCGCCGCATCCCGGGCGCCGGCCCCGGCGAGGACCCCGTCGACCGGGAGGCGCTGGCGTTCGTCGCGGGCGCGCTGCTGACCCTGGTGCACGAGCGCGGCGGCTGGGACCTCGAGGTCGACGACGCGCGGGCGTGGGTCCGCCTGGCGACGGGCCGCGAGTCGTACGACGTCGACCTGCTGGCGCGGGCCCTGCGCCCGCGCTACACCTCCGACGCCGTGCCCGACCTGGGGCGCGTCCTGCCGCTGCTCTGAGCCGCCTCGCGCCGCGCGGCGACGAGTGCGTGCGCGTCGGCCCGGAAGAAGGCGTGCGAGGCGGGCAGCCACAGCAGCACGAGCACGACGACGCCGAGGACGAGGTCGCCGATCGTCCACGCGTCGACGCGTCCGCCCGCCAGCGCCCGCACCGCCACGGTGACCTGCGCCAGCTCGACGAGCGTGACGAGCGCCCGCGCGCTGCGCCACCCCGCCAGCACGCCGTAGGCGACGACCACGGTCACCACGCCGGCGGCGACGGACAGCCACGCCGACGGGTCGGTGAGGTCCGAGTCCAGCGGGCCGATGCCGCTCCACACGGAGACGAACCCGGCGAGCAGGGTGAGCAGCCCGGCGACCGTCACCGGGACGGGTCGCACGTCCGCGATCGTCGCCACGCGCACCTCCTCGCCGCCGGACCTCACCCGATCATGCCGCGGCAGCCGGCGGCGGCGGTACCGGGAAGTCCCAGGTGAGCACCGAGGTGCCGACGGCTACCGTGGCGACGTGATCGCCGCCTACGCCGCCCGCTTCGCGCCCGACGACCCGGTGTCCGCCCTCGAGGTGGGTGAGCGCCCCGAGCCGGAGGCCCGCCAGCACTGGACGACGGTCGACGTGCGCGCGGCGTCCCTCAACCACCACGACCTCTGGTCGCTGCGCGGCGTCGGCCTGCGCGAGCAGCAGCTGCCGATGATCCTCGGCACCGACGCGGCGGGCGTGACCCCGGACGGGCGGGAGGTCGTCGTCCACGGGGTGGTCGACGGCCACGGGGTGGGTCCCGACGAGCCGCGCACGCTGCTGTCCGAGCGGTACCCGGGCACACTGGCGGAGCGCGTCGCGGTGCCCACGTGGAACCTCGTCGACAAGCCGGCCGAGCTGTCGTGGCACGAGGCGGCGTGCCTGCCGACGGCCTGGCTGACGGCGTACCGGATGCTGTTCGTCGTCGGCGGGGCGACCCCGGGCTCGCGCGTGCTCGTGCAGGGTGCCGGCGGCGGCGTCGCGACCGCCGCCGTCGTGCTCGGGGCGGCAGCCGGCGTCGAGGTGATCGTCACCGGTCGTGACCCCGAGCGGCGCGAGCGAGCGCTGCGCCTCGGTGCCGCGGCGGCCGTCGAGCCCGGAGCGCGGGTCCCGCGCGTCGACATCGTCCTCGAGACCGTGGGGAGGGCGACGTGGTCGCACTCCATGCGGTCGGTCAAGGCGGGCGGCGCGATCGTCGTCGCCGGGCTGACGACCGGCGACCCCTCCCCGGCGGAGCTCACGCGGGTCTTCTTCCACGAGGTCCGGGTGCTCGGTGTCACCATGGGGCGCAAGGAGGACCTGGAGCACCTGCTCGCGTTCGTCGCACGCACCGGCGTCCGGCCGCCCGTGGACTCGGTGCACCGGCTGGCCGACGCGCGGACCGCCATGGCGTGCCTCGCCTCGGGGGAGCACGTCGGCAAGGTCGTCGTCGAGGTGGTGTGAGGGAGGTGCCGTGACCGCACCCACGGGCGTCGACGCCGCGGCCGCGTGGTCCGCGGGCACGCTCAGCGCCGACGAGTGGCGCCCCGACGTCCTCGGCGACGGCTTCGAGGCGCTCCTGCTGCCGCTGCGGCCGGACGACGAGGGCGACGTCGTCGCGACGCTCGTGCGCTACCGGCCCCCGACCGACGAGACCCTGCGGCCCGTGCGCGCGGTGCTCTACGTGCACGGGTGGTCCGACTACTTCTTCCAGACCGGGCTTGCGCAGCACTGGAGCTCGACGGGGGCCGCGTTCTACGCCCTCGACCTGCGCAAGTACGGCCGCAGCCTGCGCGGGCACCAGACGCCGGGGTACGTCGACGACCTGTCGACGTACCACGAGGAGATCGAGGCGGCGCTGGACGTCGTGCGCGGCGCGGTCGGCCAGCACGGCCGGATCATGCTCATGGGCCACTCGACCGGCGGCCTCGTGGCGGCGCTGTGGGCGGACCGGAACCCGGGCCGGCTCAGCGGTCTGGTGCTCAACAGCCCGTGGCTGGAGCTCCAGGGCTCCTCGCTCCTCCGGCACCTGTCCGCGCCGGCCGTCGCGCAGCTCGCCCGGTTCCAGCCGAAGGCGCCGCTGCCGAACATCGACCCCGGGTTCTACGCCCGCACGCTCGACGCGACGACCGGCGGGGAGTGGACCTACGACACGACGTGGCGCCCGACGCCGTCGTTCCCCGTGCGGGCCGGCTGGCTCGCCGCCGTGATGACCGGCCACGCGCTCGTCGCCCGGGGGCTCTCGATCACGACGCCCGTGCTCGTGCAGCTGTCCGCGCGCTCGCTCATCAGCCCGCGCTGGAACGAGCAGATGCGCAGCGCGGACATCGTGCTCGAGGTCGACCAGATCGCGCGGCGGGCCGTCCAGCTCGGCCCCGTCGTGACGGTCGTGCGGATCCCCGACGGGCTGCACGACCTCACGCTGTCGGCGCTGCCCGCCCGCACGCGGTTCTACGCCGAGCTCGACCGCTGGACCGCGACGTACGGCTGGTCCTGAGCGGCCCGCGCCGGGCGTCGGCTCACGGCCGCGTCGCCTCCAGCAGCGACGGACCGGTGTCGCCGAGCCGCCACGACCGCCAGCCGTCCGCGCCGTTCTCGGCGTCGATCGCGGCCGCGGCGGCGGCGTCCGGGTCCGCGAACACCCGCCCGTCGGCGAGCTCGACGAGGCCGTCGGCGCGCAGCCGCGCCTGGTGGCGCTCGCCGCGACGCTCGCGCACCCACACGAGCGGCTCGTCGGCTCCGCGCGCGGCCGCCAGCCGGGCGAGCGTCGGGTCGGGCCGCGGCACCGCGGGGACGCCCTCC
>NZ_HE978588.1:1250871-1256495 GCF_000312005.1 Cellulomonas massiliensis JC225 | reverse complement strand
ATCGGCGTGGGGGCCGACATCGGCCCCGTCGCGACGGACGGCAGCGTCGTCCGCGACGGCGCGGGCGGGCGGCGGCGCGGCGCGACCGGACGGGTGCGCTCGGTGTCGTACGCCGCGAGCGTGACGCTGGCGGCGGGCGGCCGGACCAGACGCAGCGCGGGCTGCTCCAGCGAGCGGCGGGGCAGCTCCGCGACCGGCAGCGGGGAGACGTCGAGGACGCGGCGCTCCCCCGTGCCGCGCACCACGCCCACCTCGAGCACGTCGATGCGCCGGCCCGGCGCACGCAGGTAGACCAGCGGGTCGCGCGCGTCGGCGGCCACCTCGGCGCACAGGACGACGAGCCGGGTGCCGCGCGCGGGCGCCGCGTCGCCGACGAACGGGCGCCGGTCGCGGAACGCCGCGTAGTCGTCGGCGAACCGGGCGGAGTCGGGGTAGGCCCGCGCGAGGTCGGCGGCCGTCAGCCGGGAGGCGGCGCCGGCCGTCCGGGCGGCGCCGACCAGCGTGGGCTCGTCCAGCACGGGCGCGACCACGACGACGACGAGGGCGCCCTGGGCGTCGACGGCGAGCGCGTCCGGGCCGTCGGCCTCCAGGTCCGGTGGCGCGGAGCGGACGACGAACAGCGGCTCGCCGAGCACCGCGACGAGGTGCTGGGAGACGATCGCTCGGCACTCGTGGACGAACGAGGCGGCGTTGGGCCGCAACGGCTGCACGAGGCGGCTACGGCCGTCCTCGACCTCGAACATCGCCATCGCGGCGCGACGTCCCTCCCCGGACGCGACGGGCGTCCGACCCACCGTGCGGACGGGCCGGCGGCGCCCCTCACCGGTCCGGGCACACTGTTGCACACCCGCGCCGGGATCGGGGCATCCCGGACGAACGGCGCGCGCCGCCCGGGCACGGTTCCTCCGAACCGGTGACCCCCGCCCGGCTCAGCCGTCGGCGAGCGCCGCCTCCACGCGCTCCACCTTGGCGGTGAGCTGGCCGGTCCAGCCGGGGCGGATGTCCGCCTTGAGCACCAGGCTCACCCGGTCCCCGTGGCGCCCGACGGCCTCCGTCGCGCGGCGCACGACGTCCATCACCTCGTCCCACTCGCCCTCGAGGGTCGTGAACATGGCGTCGGTGCGGTTCGGGAGCCCCGACTCGCGCACGACGCGCACCGCGTCGGCGACGGCCTGGCTGACGGACTCCCCCGCGCCGAGCGGGGAGACGGAGAAGGCGACGAGCATGCGCCCACCCTCACCCGCGGCGCGCGCCCGCGTCCACCCGCGTCTCAGCCGGGGAGGCGCGAGGCGAGCAGCTCGGCGAGGTGGACGCCCTGCACGCCGGCGAGCTGGTCGGCCTGCGTCCGGCACGAGTAGCCGTCGGCGAGGTAGACGTCCCCCGGCTGCGCGTCCCGCAGCGCGGGCAGCAGCGCGTTCTCGGCCACGGCGACGGACACGTCGTAGTGGCCCTTCTCCATGCCGAAGTTGCCGGCGAGGCCGCAGCACCCGGCCAGCGCCGAGAACTGCGCGCCCGCCTCGGTGAGCAGCCGGCGGTCCGCCGACCACGTCATCACCGCGTGGTGGTGGCAGTGCGGCTGCACCACGGCCGTGACGTCCGACAGGTCGGGCAGCTGCCAGCGGTCGCCCGGCCCGAGCGGCGCGGGGGCGGTCAGGAGCTCCGCGAGCGTGCGCGTCTCGCGCGCGACGGCGTGCGCGCGCGGGTCGTCGGGCAGCAGCTCCAGCAGGTCGGACCGCAGGACGGCGGTGCACGAGGGCTCCAGCCCGACGATCGGCACGCCGTTGACGGCGAACGGCCCGAGGACCTCGAGCAGGTGCTCCAGGCGCCGGCGCGCCCCGTCGAGCTGGCCGGTGCTGATCCACGTGAGCCCGCAGCAGGCCTGGTCGCCGGGCACCAGCACGTCGTACCCCGCGGCGGTGAGCACCTCGACCGCCGCCTGCGGCACCTGCGGCGCGAGGGAGTCGCTGAAGGAGTCGGCCCACAGCAGGACGCGCGGGCGCGTGCGCTCGTCCGACGCGGCCCCGTCCGGCGCGTCGTCGGACCGCGCCACCGTGACCCGCTCCTGGCCTCGCGACCACGCGCGGAACGGCTCGGGCGCGAACGTCACCATGCGCCGGCGCGTGTCCATCCCGCCCGCCGCGAGGACCAGCCGCGCGAGGGGCCGGACGCCCAGGACGGCGTTCGCCGCGCGGGCCACGAGCGGGTGGGACGTGACGAGCCGGGCCCAGCGCGGCAGCCAGCCGAGCGCGTAGTGGTTCACCGGCCGCAACCGGCCGCGGTAGGTCCGGTCGAGCACCTCGGACTTCACCATCGCCATGTCGACGCCCGCCGGGCAGTCGGACGAGCACGCCTTGCAGCTGAGGCACAGGTCGAGCGACTCGTGCAGCTCGGGCGACGACCAGCCGTGGTCGACGAGCCGGCCGTTGATCGTCTCCTGCAGCACCCGGGCGCGGCCGCGGGTCGAGTCCTTCTCGTCCTTCGTCGCGAGGTACGACGGGCACATGAACCCGCCCGCGGCGGTGTTGTCGGCGCGGCACTTGCCCACCCCGACGCACCGGTGGGCGGCCTTGGTGAGGTCGCCGTCGTCGTGCCGGAAGGCGAAGCCGCGGGCCGCGGGCACGGGCCGCGCGGCGGGCCGCCGCAGGTCGGCGTCGAGCGGGCGCGGGCGCACGAGGACGCCGGGGTTGAGCCGGTCGTCCGGGTCGAGCAGGTCCTTGAACGCGGCGAACACCCCGAGCGCGCGCTCGGAGTACATCACCGGCAGCAGCTCGGAGCGGGCCCGGCCGTCGCCGTGCTCGCCCGACAGCGACCCGCCGTGGCGCGCGACGAGGTGCGCGGCGTCGGTCATGAACGAGCGCAGCGCCGCGCCGGAGCGCTCGAGCGGGATGTCGAGCCGCAGGTGCACGCAGCCGTCGCCGAAGTGCCCGTAGGCGAGGCCGTCGACGTCGTGCTCGGCCATGAGCGCCTCGAGCTCGCGCAGGTACGCGCCGAGCCGCTCGGGGGGCACCGCGGAGTCCTCGAAGCCGGGCCACGCCTGGCGCCCCGCCGGCGTGCGGCCGCCCAGCCCGGCGCCGTCCTCCCGGATGCGCCACATCGCGGTCGCCTCGGGCCCGGGCGGGAAGACCCCGATGCTGCCGGTGCCGGCGGCGGACGCCAGGGCGTGGGCGCGCTCGAGCGCCTCGTCGAGGGTGTCGCCCCCGACCTCGACCATGAGCCAGCCCGCGCCGGGCGGTAGATCCGGCACGGCGGACGCGCCGCGCACCCGCCGGACCACGTCGACGAGCCGGGCGTCCATCCCCTCGATCGCGATCGGACGGTGGGCCAGCAGCGCCGGCACGGCGTCGGCGGCGGAGGCCATGTCGGGGTAGCCGAGGACGACGAGCACGGGGGCGGCCGTCATCGGCACGAGCCGGACCGTCGCCTCCAGCAGCGTGGTGACCGTCCCCTCCGTGCCGACCAGCGCCTTCGCGAGGTCCGTCCCGCGCTCCGGCAGCAGGTGCTCCAGCGAGTAGCCGGACACCTGGCGCCCGAACCGGCCGAGCTCGGTGCGCAGCACGTCGAGGTTGTCGCGGACGAGCGCGTCCAGGCCGGGGACGGCGTCGAGCGCGCCCGCACCGGCGCCGGCGACGAACCGCCGGCCGGTGCCGTCCACCACGTCGAGGGCGAGCACGTTGTCGGCGGTCCGCCCGTAGGCCACCGCCCGGGGGCCGCACGCGTTGTTGCCGATCATCCCGCCGAGGGTCGCCCGGGTCCACGTCGACGGGTCCGGCCCGAACCGCAGCCCGTGCGGCGCGGCGGCCCTCTGCAGGGCCGCCATGACGACGCCCGGCTCGACGCGTGCGGTGCGGGAGCCCGGGTCGACCTCGAGCACGCGGTTGACGTGCCGCGAGAAGTCGAGGACGACGCCGGTCCCGATGCTGTTGCCGGCGATCGACGTGCCGCCGCCACGCGACGTCAGGGGCACGCCCGCCGCGCGGGCGACCTCGAGCGCGGCGAGCACGTCGTCGGTGTCGAGCGGGAAGACGACGACCTGCGGGACGACCCGGTAGTTCGACGCGTCGGTCGAGTACTCGGCGCGGCGACGCGACGAGTCGTCCACCCGGCCGCGCACCGCGGTGCGCAGCGCGGCGACGACGTCCGTCGGCACGCCGGTCACGGTGGGGGCGCTCACGGGCGGCATCCTCCCACCGTGGACCGGTGCGCCGACGGGACCTCCGAGGTGTGGACGCGCGGCCTCAGGCGAGCGACGCGTCGAGCGTGATCGTCGTGCCGGTGAGCGCCTTGCTCACCGGGCAGCCGGCCTTGGCGGCCTCGGCGGCGGCCACGAACCCGGCCTCGTCGAGGCCCTCGACCGTGCCGCGGACGGTGAGCGCGACGCCCGAGATCCGGAACCCGCCCGCGGGGTCGGGCCGCAGCGTGACGTCCGCGGAGACGTCGAGCGACTGCGGCGTGCCGCCCGCCGAGGCGATCTCGCCGGAGAGCGCCATCGCGTAGCAGGACGTGTGCGCCGCGGCGATGAGCTCCTCGGGGCTCGTCGTGCCGCCGGCCTCGTCGGCCGCGCGCTTCGGGAACGACACGTCGAAGCTGCCGGCGCCGGAGCTGGTGAGCTCGACGGTGCCGGAGCCGTCCTGCAGGCCACCGGTCCAGGACGTGCGTGCGCTACGGGTGGGCATGGCTGCTCCTCACGAGGGAAGACGACGGACGCCTCCCACCGTAGGCGCGGCCCGCCCGGCCCGCGCGCGCGGCGTCAGCCGACGTACTCCCAGTGCCACGGCTCCGGCTTGCCGCCGCCGGCGCGGGCCCAGTCCGGGTGCACCCAGCCGTAGTCGCCGGCGTGCTCGACCATCCAGCGGTGCGTCGCCGAGCCGAACGAGTCGATGCCGCTCGAGAGGTCGACCGCGACGCCGCCGCCGTGGTTCGACGTGCCCGGCTGCGCGCACCAGAAGCCCTTGGTGGCCCGGCAGACGAGCTGCTGGGCGTACGAGCGGTAGGAGTCGGTGACGGCGATGTCGTGCCCGAACTCCTGCCGGAACGCGGTGTTGAGGCGGTCGAACGACTCCGCGGCGTCGCAGCGCAGCTGGACCGAGGCGTCGAACGACACGTCGCACAGCGCCGAGGACGGGATGCGGCCGTTCGCGTACCCGACCAGCGAGCGCTTCCACGCCTCGCGCTGGGCCGCGGCCCGCTCCTCCGCCGCCTTCTCGCGCGCGGCGGCCTCCGCCTTCTTGCGCTGCGCCGCCTTCTTGGCCGCGGCCTTCGCCGCCGCCTCCTCGGCCTGCGCCGTGTCGTCCGCGACCTGCGCCGTCAGCGCCAGCAGGGCCTGGGCGGCCTCGCGCAGCTGCTGCGTGACCTCGTCCTCGGGGCCGTCCGCGACGGGGACGACGACGTCCTCGGGGGCGACCTCCTCGAGCTGGTCGTCCGCGAGCTCCGTCGGCTCGTCGGTCGCGACGTCCGTCGTCGACGGGCTCGTGGCCTCCGGCTCGGGCGTGGCTGCGTCCGCGTCCGCGCCGGCGTCGGCCGTCGCGGTGGGCGTCGGCGCCGCCGTCGCGGAGCGCAGGGCCGAGAGCGCGTCGTCGGCGGCCGGCTCGTCCGTCGCGGGAGCCGTGGACGGGGCGGCCGGCGTC
>NZ_HE978588.1:1245284-1249844 GCF_000312005.1 Cellulomonas massiliensis JC225 | reverse complement strand
GTCGGTGGGCGCGGTGGGCGCGGCGGCGTGCCTGCCGCCGGCGGACCGCCGCCGCTCGGGCAAGGCACGCACGCTCTTCACGGTAGGTGTCTCGGACGACCGTCCTGGACGACTTGAGCCCGGGGGCGGGGCAAGTCTTGTGAAGATTCTGTCGCGCATGCGCTGCAGATCACCGCGTTCCGTGGCAAACCCGGACGAGTCGCCTCGCGTTGGCGTCGCGACGCGCTGACCTGCAACGGCGTGGCGCTCGTCACATCGAGCGTCCGGGGCCTACCCTGCCCCCGTGACGCGCCCGGACCTCGACGCGCCGGCGGCGGGCGGTCTCGACGACCTCTACGACGTCGGCCGGCTCGCCGCGCGGCTGGGCGTCGGACCCTCGACGGTGCGCGCCTGGCTCTCCCGCCGGGTGGCCTGGCTGCCCGCGCCCGACGGTCGGCTCAACGGCGGCGCGGTCTGGCGCGCGAGCACCCTCGACGGCATCGAGTCGCGCCGCGCACCCGGCCGCCCGGGGCGTCCCCCGCTGGTCCGGGCGAGCGGGCCCGCCCCGGTCGAGGCGGCCGTCCCCGTTCCGTAGGGTCGACGGATGGACCGGACCGGTGCGCCGTCCGACGCGGTCGCGGAGGCGATGCGCGCGGTCCCGCGCGTCGGGTTCCTGCCGCCGGCGCAGCGGCGCCGCGCCGGCGTCGACCAGGCCCTGCCGCTGTGGCACGGGTCGACCTGCAGCCAGCCGACCACCGTCGCGGCCATGCTGCGGCTGCTCGACGTGCCGCCGGGCGCGCGGGTCCTCGACGTCGGCGCCGGCTCGGGCTGGACCACGGTCCTCCTCGCGACCCTCGTTGGCCCGTCGGGGCGCGTGCTCGGGCTGGAGCTCGACCCCGAGATCGCCGCGTGGGGCGCGCGCAACGTCGCGGCGCACGACGTGCCGTGGGCCGGACTCGAGGTGGCGACGCCGGGCGAGCTCGGCCGTCCCGTGCCGGGCGGCTGGGACCGCGTGCTCGTCTCAGCGGCGGCCGCCGAGCTGCCGGACGCCCTCGTCGCGCAGCTCGCGCCCGGCGGGCGCATGGTCGTGCCGGTCCGGTCCACCATGCACCTCGTGGTGCGCACCCCCGACGGCGTGCAGGTCTCGCAGCACGGCACGTACTCGTTCGTGCCGTTGCGCTGACCGGGCGCTGACCGGGCCGCCGGCCACCCGTCCGGGCGACGCCCGCGGCCCGACACGCCGCGCCGCCGCGCCCGTCCGGGCGACAGCGGCCCCCGTCACCGGGCCGCAGGTCAAGTCGCCACCGCTTCCTCCCGATGCGTCCGACATGCCCCTGGTGCCTTCGCCGCACCTGCCTGCCGACGGGTCGCAGAGCGGGAACCGGCCGCTCGACGCCGCCCAGCAGGCGTGGACGGCGCTGCAGCGCGAGCTCGTCGCGGAGCTGTGCGACGGGGTGGACGAGCACGCCGTGGGCACGCTGTTCGACCAGGTGCACGCCGCCTGGGACGGCCTCGAGGACCGCCCGGACCCGGCACCCCTGACCGACGCGTTCGGCGTCGCGCTCGGCGACCTCCTCGTGTGGCACGTCGGCTCGCTGCACTGGTGCGCCCGGGCCGCCGACGGCGAGCTCGTCGTCGCCGACCGCGCCGCCGCCTACGTCGTGGCGCCCCTCCCGCTGGTCGTCGCCGCGTGGCCGGACGCGCGCCCCGGCTGGTTCACCGCGCGCGTGCGCCTGCTGCGGGCGGACGCGCTCGCCGAGCTCGCCCGGCCGGCGCAGGCCTGACCCGCCGCGATCCACCCGGAGGCGTCCACCCGGACGGGACGATCCGGGCGCGTCGGCTCAGGTCCGGGGCCCGGGAGGCCGATGATGGAGGCATGACGACCTACGACGTCGACACCTTCGAGGCGGCCTTCCTCGACGACGCGGAGCGCGAGGACGACGCGGGCCAGGAGCGCAGCGGGCACGGTCGCGGGCGGCGCGCCCTGCTCGCCGCGGTGGTCGCCGCCCTGCTCGTCGGCGCGGGGGTCGTCGGCGCCCTCGCCCTGCGCTCGGGGCCCGCCACCGACGCGGTCACCGCCGAGGAGCTCGTCCCGGCCCTCGCCGCCGCCGCGACCGCGCAGGACGCCGTCTCGGGCACGGACCTGCAGGACCTCGACGTGCGGCCGGGCTCGACCCGGCTGATCGCCACGACCCGCACGGGCGCCCACTACGCGGCGGTCGGCACGCAGGGCCAGCTGTGCGTCGTCACCGTGCCGCGCGGCGACCTCCCGTCCCGGCTGTGCGTGCCCGCCGCGCCCGGCGCGTGGATCCCGGTCGACGACACCCTGCGCCTCGTGACCGCGGGCGGCCCGCAGCCCGACGCGGAGGACGGCTGGGTGGCGGCCGGCGACCTCGTCTGGACCCGCTGAGCCGTCAGCGCGCGAGCGCGTCGACCACCCGCGTGACGCTCGACGTCAGGCCCCAGCGCTCCGCGAGCGCGACGAGCGCGTCCGGATCGGCGGGCGTGCGCGGCAGCGCGTCGGCGACGTCGCCGACCGGCGCGTCGCGAGCGACGCGCACCACCGTCGGCGCGACGGCGAGGTAGTCGGCCGCCTCGGTGAGCCGACGGCGCTGCGTCGCGGTGAGCCCCGCGTCGCCGGAGTCGCGGGCCGCGAGGACCCCGTCGAGCGAGCCGTAGCGCGCCAGCAGCGCCGCCGCCGTCTTCTCCCCGATCCCGGGCACCCCCGGCAGTCCGTCGCTGGGATCGCCGCGGAGCGTCGCGAGGTCCGCGTAGGCCGCGCCCGAGCGCACGCCGTAGCGGTCCGCGAGCCGCGCCTCGTCCACGACGTCGAGGTCCCGGATCCCCTTGACGGTGTACAGCACCCGCACGGGCGTCGCGTCGTCGACGAGCTGGAACAGGTCCCGGTCGCCCGTGACGACGTCGACGGGGTGCGGGGCGGCGGCGGCCTGCTCGCGCGCGACGAGCGTGCCGATCACGTCGTCCGCCTCGTACCCCGGGGCGCCGACGCGGGCGATACCGAGGGCCGCCAGCACCGCGGCGATGACCGGCACCTGCGGCGTCAGCAGGTCCGGCACCTCCTCGACGCCCGTCGTGCCGGGCACCTCGGTGGCCACGCGGTGCGCCTTGTACGAGGGGATCGCCTCGACGCGGAACGCCGGGCGCCAGTCGTCGTCCCAGCACGCCACCAGGCGCGTGGGACGGCGGTCGGTCACGAGCGTGGCGATCATGTCGAGCAGGCCGCGCACCGCGTTGACCGGCGTGCCGTCCGGCGCCTTCACGGAGTCGGGCACGCCGAAGAACGCGCGGAAGTACAGCGAGGCGGAGTCGAGCAGCAGCAGCCGGCCGGCGTCGGGCATACCCGCACGGTAGGGCACGGCGCCGACGTCATGAGGCCGGCCGGTGCCCCTCCGCACCGGCCGGCCTCACGTCCGTCCCCGCGTCAGCGCGCGGAGAAGTCCAGCCGGTCGTCCGCGACCGCGACGACCGCCCACTCGCCCCCGTCCGCCGAGCGCAGCGTCCACGTCGGCGCGAGCACCGCGGAGCCGTCGCCGAGCCACGTCACCTGGGACGTGAGCGTGGCCGACGTGATCGTCACGCGCTGCACGGGCCACGCGAGGTCGGCGCCGGACCGCGGCGTCGGCGGCACGCTCGCCGCGGGGACCGACGGCTCGACCGCCGCCGCGCCGGGCTCGGCGGCCTTCGCCGCGTCGTCCGCCGCCGCCACGCCGCCGCGGGCCGTGGCGGCCCAGCCCCAGGAGGAGCCGAACCGCGGGTCGGCGAGCCGGTCGACGGCCGTGCGCGGGCTCACGGTGGCGTAGGCGCCGAGGTCCACCAGCGGGGCGATCCCGCCCCAGGCCGACTGCACGCGGTCGTCGGTGAGCGTGAACGACCAGGACAGCCCGGTCGGCGCGCCGTCAACGGTGAGCGCCGCCGTGGCCGTCGTCACGCCCTGGGTGGCCACCTCGACCTGGAAGTCGGCCGCGTCCAGGCCCGCCGCGTCGAGGAACTCCGCCACGAGCGTCCGGGCGCGCGCCGCGGTGACGGTCGCCCCGGTCGCGTCGTCGCACGCCGGCTGCGGCAGCGGCTCGGGGGTGGCGAGGCTCGAGGACGGCCCGTCGCCCCCGTCGTCGGTCGTCGCCCGGTCGGGCGCGACCAGCTTCTCGCACGCCCACGGGTCGTGCGCCGCGTCGGAGTACGAGAGGCTGCCGATGCCGTCGGGCTGCAGGCTGAGCGTCCGGGCCCCGTCCTCGACGTACCAGACGCCGTACTCCTCGCGCGCCGTGCCGTTCATGCCGAGCGCGTGCGCGACGCGCACCGCGGTGTCCTGCGAGACCGTGCCCGCCGCGTCGAAGCCGTAGACGTGCCGCGAGCCGCCCTCCGACGAGAGCCCGGACGCCGTGAACACCGTCCGTCCGTAGCCGACGAAGGAGCTGCGCCCCTCGGCGGTGCCCATGCCCGACAGGCTGCCCGGCGCGCTGGGCGCGGAGCCGCCCGGCGTCAGCGGGTCGACGGGCGCGCCCTCCCACGTCGCCGTGGCGTCCCGGTCCGCGGCGGCGCCGCCGGACGCACCGGCGTCGG
>NZ_HE978588.1:1240488-1243955 GCF_000312005.1 Cellulomonas massiliensis JC225 | reverse complement strand
GGGGCGAGGACGGGGCCTCGGCGGCCGGCGACGCTCCCGGCGCCTCCGGGGCGGCGGCCGGGGGGACCACCGCCTGGGCGCCGGTGCCGGGCGGCGCCTCGTCGACGGCGCCGTCGGGGTAGATGAGCAGGGACCAGAGCCCGTCGGGGTCGCGCACCTCGGCCGGCAGGGCCTGCCCCGCGGCCTGCGCCAGCGCGGCGATGCGCGCCGTCACCGCGGCGCCCGCGTCGGACAGCGTCGTCGTGCGGATGTGCTGGACGACGCCGTCGACCGACAGCTCGCCCGTGCCGTCCGCCCGGACCTCCGCCCGGATCTCGGGCAGCCGCGTGGCCACCCGCCCGTCGCGCGCGTCGTCGTCGCTCATCGTCCTCGCCCCTCCGTGACGCCGGCTCACCCGGCGCATGCACCGAAACTACGCGAAAACTCCGCGAACCCCCACGTGGGAGCGGTGGGAGGGCGCACGGGCGGCCCGCACGGGCCGCGCCGTCGGCTCACTCGTCGGCGTCGACCTCGAACCAGACGGTCGTCCCGGCCTCGTCGGCCCAGGTGCCCCAGCCGGTCGCGAGGGCCTCGACGAGCGCGAGGCCGCGGCCGTGCGGGGCGGTGGGCTCCGGGTGCAGCACGGTGGGGTGCCCGCCGCCCTCGTCCGTCACCTCGACGCGCACGAGGTAGCCGTCGACGGTCAGCCGGACGCGCACGGAGCCGCCCTCGGGCCCGTGCACGACGGCGTTGGAGACGAGCTCGCCGGTGAGCAGCTCCACGACCTGGTTGGGCGCGCCGACGATCTCCGCGGCCGCGATCGCGCGCATCACCCAGTGCCGGATCGCGCGCGGCGCGCTGGTCTCGGCGCTGACGACGCGCTCCTCGTCGAGGACCAGACGGGACGCGCGACGCCGCACGCTCGCCGCGCTTGCGATGTGCCGGACGTCACCCACGGGAACCAGGGTGCCCGACGGTCGCCCGATCCGCCTGCCGCACCGGCGGGCGGATCGTGTCCGAGGGGTGGGAATCCGGCACGACGCGCGTGGGTGGTCGCTGGGACACTGGCGCACATGGCGTCCAGGAGCACGAGCACCCCGTTCGTCGCGCGGGAGGAGCAGGTCACGGCCCTGGCCGAGGCGCTCGACCGCGCGCGCGCCGGCACCCCGGGTGCCGTGCTCGTCGCGGCGGACGCGGGCGTCGGCAAGACCCGCCTGCTGCGGCACGTGGCGGAGCGGGCCGAGCTGGCCGGCGCGCGCGCGGTCGTCGCGCACTGCGTGGACCTCGGCGAGATCGGGCTGCCGTACCTGCCGTTCGCCGAGGCGCTGGCGCAGCTGCAGGCGCTCGCCCCCGAGGCCGTCGGCGAGGTCGCGCGGTCGCGGCCCGCGCTGGCCCGCCTGCTGCCCGGTGGCGGCCAGCCGGCCGACGAGCAGGCCGACGACCGGTCCACGCGGCTGCAGCTGTTCGAGGGCATCGTCGAGGTGCTGGACGCGTGCTCCGCCGAGGCGCCGCTGCTGCTCGTCCTGGAGGACCTGCACTGGGCGGACGTCTCGAGCCGGGAGGTGCTGCGCTTCGTCGTCTCGCGGCTGCGCTCGCAGCGGATCCTGCTGGTCGGCAGCTACCGGACGGACGACCTGCACCGGCGCCACCCGCTGCGCCCGCTGCTGGCCGAGCTGACCCGGCACCCGCGCGTGGTCCGGCTCGACCTGCCCCCGTTCACGGAGGCGGAGCTCGCGCAGTTCACGGTCGCCGTGACGGGGACGGCCCTGCCCGAGGCCGAGCTGCGCAGCGTCGTGGCCCGGTCGGAGGGCAACGCGTACTTCGCGGAGGAGCTGCTGGAGGCGGACGCGGACGGCGAGCTGCCCTGGTCGCTCGGCGACGTGCTGCGCACCCGCGTCGAGCAGCTCGAGCCCGCGACGCAGGAGCTCGTGCAGGTCGCGGCCGTCGGTGGGCGGCGGGTCGACGAGCGCCTGCTGCGCGCGGCCGTCGAGGCGGCGGAGCTGCCGTCGCTCGGGGCGCCCGGGGCCGTCGACGCGGCGCTGCGCGACGCGATCACCCACCACGTGCTCGGCGTCGAGCACGATCTGCTCGCCTTCCGGCACGCGCTGCTCGCCGAGGCCGTCTACACCGACCTGCTGCCCGGCGAGCAGGCGCGGCTGCACCGTGCGTACCTGCGCGCGCTCCAGGCGGACCCGACGCTCGGCCCGTCGTCGCAGCTCGCGTCGCACGCGCTGCGGGCGCCCGACCTGCCCGTCGCGCTGCGCGCGGCGTGGGAGGCGGCGCGCCAGGCCGGGGAGCTGCTCGCGCCCGCGGAGGAGCTCGACCAGCTCGAGGTCGTCCTGCGCCTGTGGGACGCGGTGCCGGCGGGCGAGCTCGACGTCGAGCACGTGGACGTCCTCACCGCCGCGACCCGCGCGGCGAGCAACGCCGGGCGCATGGAGCGCGCCGTGCAGCTGGCCCGGGCCGCGGTGGACGAGCCCGGGCTCGAGCCCATGCGGCGGGCGCAGCTGCGCACGGTGCTGGCGCGCCACCTGCTCGACGTCGAGGACCTCGAGCCGGCGCACCGCGAGGCGGCCGCGGCGATCGACGAGCTGCCCGACGAGACGCCGTGCCCGGCGCGCGCGTGGGCCTTCGCGACGTACGCGCGCACCAGCCTCAACCTCGACCTGGACGAGGAGGCGCTGGAGTGGGGCCGGCGCGCGGTCGACATGGCCCGCGCGGTCGGGGCGCTGGGCGCCGAGGCGGACGCACTGACGACGCTCGCGGTCGTCTCGGCCGACGACCGCGACCACGCCGCCGAGCTCATGGCCACGGCCGTCGAGCGCGCGCAGGCCGCCGGGGAGTTCGTCACGGAGCTGCGCTCGCGGCACAACCTCGCGTCCAACCGCTACTACGCCGGCGACCTGCTGACGGCCCGGCGGCTGGCGCACGAGGGGCTCGAGCGGGCGCGCGAGCTGGGCCTGTCCTCGAGCCTGTACGCCGCCGAGCTGTGGCTGTTCGCGGAGCTCGTCCGGTACACGCTGGGCGACCTGACGCCCGGCGGCGCACCCGGGGTCTCCGACGAGCTCTCGGGCGCGCTGACGGCGGTGAGCCTGTACTCCGCGGTGGCGCGCGGCGACGAGGACGCGCTCACCCGCGGGCGCTCGCTGGAGCCCGGCTGGCACCGCGACGGGATGATCGCGCTCGTCGGGGGCGGCTGCACCGTGGACGCCCTGACGTGGCGCGGCGAGCTCGACGACGCGGTGGAGGTGGCCCGCCGCGCCATCGCCCACCTGGAGAAGGTGTGGAACGACTTCTTCCTCGGCGGCATCTGGCTCTCCGCGCTCGCGCTGGCGGCGATCGCGGACGCCGCGGAGCAGCGGCGGCTCGCCGGGCAGGAGCTCGGCCCGCTGGCGGCGGACGCCGACGAGATGCTCACGCGGGCGGTCGAGACGGCGCGCCGCGGGCGGCCGCGCGGCGGGCGGCTCGGGCCGGAGGGCCGGGCGTGG
>NZ_HE978588.1:1236492-1240112 GCF_000312005.1 Cellulomonas massiliensis JC225 | reverse complement strand
AGCACGGCCGCGCGCTCGGCGGGGCCGCGAACGACCCGGCGCTGTGGCGGGCCGCCCTCGACGAGTTCGACTACGGGTACCGGTACGAGGTCGCCCGCACGCGGTACCGGCTCGCGGAGTCGCTGCTGCTGCTGGGCGAGCGCGACGAGGCGCGCGAGCACGCCGCGCAGGCGCTCGCCGAGGCCGACGGGATGGGCGCGCGCCCGCTCGCGGAGGCCGTGCGCTCGCTGGGGCGCCGCGGCCGGCTGGCGCTGCCGGGCGAGCGGACGTCGTCCGCCGACGTGCTCACGGCCCGGGAGGCGGAGGTCCTCGCGCTGGTGGCGCAGGGGCTGTCGAACCGGCAGATCGGCGAGCAGCTGTTCATCTCGGGCAAGACCGTCTCGGTGCACATCTCGAACCTGCTGGCGAAGCTCGGCGCGTCGGGGCGGGCCGAGGCCGTCTCGATCGCGCACCAGCGCGGGCTCATCGGGACGCACTGACGGCTGCGCGTGTGGGCTCCCACCCCTAGCGTGGGCGCCATGGCAGCGTCGTCCACCCCGGCGGTCGAGCTCGACGTGCGCGGACGCACCGTGCGCGTCAGCAGCCCGGACCGGGTCGTGTTCCCCGAGCGCGGGCTCACCAAGCTCGACGTCGTCCAGTACTTCGTCGCCGTGGGCGACGGCATCCTGGGCGCCCTGCTGCACCGCCCCACCACGCTCGAGCGCTGGCCGAAGGGCGTCTTCGAGGGCGCGAAGCTCGCCACCCGGACCGACTCCTCGGGCGACGCGTTCTACCAGAAGCGCGTGCCGCAGGGCGCGCCGCCGTACGTCGAGACGGCGCGCATCGGCTTCCCGTCGGGCCGCACCGCGGACGAGGTGGCGCCGACGGAGCTCGCCGTCGTGGCGTGGGCCGCGAACCTCGGCACGCTGACGTTCCACCCGTGGCCGGTGACGCGGGACGACGTCGACTCCCCCGACCAGATCCGGATCGACCTCGACCCGCAGCCCGGCACCGACTTCGCCGACGCCGCCCGGGTCGCCCCTCGGGTGCGCGAGCTGCTCGCGGAGCACGGCCTGGAGGGGACGCCCAAGACCTCCGGCGGCCGGGGGATCCACATCTTCGTGCCGATCGAGCCGCGGTGGTCGTTCACCGACGCGCGGCGGGCGACGATCGCGTTCGGCCGCGAGCTGGAACGGCGGATGCCCGACGAGGTCACGATGCGCTGGTGGAAGGAGGAGCGCGGCGCGAAGATCTTCGTCGACTACAACCAGATGGCGCGCGACCGCACCATCGCCTCCGCGTACTCGATCCGCACGAACCCGCGGGCCACCGTCTCCGCGCCGCTGCGCTGGGACGAGGTGAGCGACGTCCATCCCGACGACTTCGACGTGCTCACGATGCCGGCCCGGTTCGCGGAGGTCGGCGACCTGTTCGCGCCGCTGGTCGCGCACCAGACGCCGCGGTACTCGATCGAGTCGCTCCTGGAGCTGGCGGACCGGCAGGAGGCCGACCACGGCGAGGGCGACCTGCCGTACCCGCCCGAGTACCCCAAGATGCCGGGCGAGCCGAAGCGGGTGCAGCCGAGCCGCGACCGTGACCGGCCCCGCTGACGCGCCGCTCGCCCCCCACCCGGCCCCGGTCGCGTACGCCTCCGCCCGCGGGCGGTGGGTGCTGCTCGCGACCGTCCTGGGCTCGGCGATCGCGTTCATCGACGCGACGGTGGTCACCATCGCGCTGCCCCGGCTCGCCGAGGAGCTGGGCGCCTCGACCGCCGGCCTGCAGTGGGTGGTCAACGGCTACGGGCTGACGCTCGCCGCGTTCCTCCTGCTCGGCGGCTCGCTCGGTGACCGGTACGGGCGCCGGCGGCTGTTCCTCGTCGGGGTCGTGTGGTTCGCGGTGGCCTCGCTCGCGTGCGCGCTCGCGCCGACGCTCGGGCTGCTCGTCGCGGCGCGGGTGCTCCAGGGCGTCGGCGGCGCGCTGCTCACGCCGGGGTCGCTCGCGATCCTGCAGTCGACGTTCGCGGGGGAGGACCGCGGGCGGGCGATCGGCATGTGGTCGGGCCTCGGCGGCGTCGCCGGGGCGCTCGCGCCGTTCCTGGGCGGCTGGATCGTGCAGGTGACGACGTGGCGCTGGGTGTTCGGCATCAACCTGCCGCTCGCGGCCGTGGTCGTCGCCGTGGCGCTGCGGTGGGTGCCGGAGAGCCGCGACCCGTCCGCCGCGCGCGGGCTCGACGTGGCGGGCACGGTGCTGGGCGCGCTGGGGCTGGCCGGGCTGACCTACGGGTTCACGGCGTGGACGAGCGAGGGACGGGCGGACGCCGTCGTCGTGGCGACGCTGTGCGGCGGCGTGGCCGCCCTCGTCGCGTTCGTCGCCGTGGAGTCCCGGGCGCGCGCGCCGATCCTGCCGCCGGGGTTGTTCCGCTGGCGGCCGTTCGCGGGCGTCAACCTGGCGACGCTGCTGGTGTACGCGGCGCTGTCGGGCGTCATGTTCTTCCTCGTCGTCGCGCTGCAGGTGGTCGCGGGCTACTCCCCGCTCGCCGCCGGGCTCGCGCCCGTGCCCGTGACGGTGCTGCTCCTGCTGCTCTCCCCGACCGCCGGCGCGCTCGGCCAGCGCTGGGGGCCGCGCTGGATGATGACGGCCGGGCCGCTGCTCGCCGCGGCCGGGACGCTGTGGTTCACCGCGGTCGGCGAGGACACCCCGTACCTCACGCACGTCCTGCCGGGCACGCTGCTGTTCGGGCTCGGCCTCGCCGTCGTCGTCGCGCCGCTCACCACCACGGCGCTGTCGGCGGCGCCGGACCACCTCGTCGGCGCCGCGAGCGGCGTCAACAACGCCGTCGCGCGTGTCGCCGGGCTGCTCGCGGTCGCCGTTCTGCCGCTCGCCGCGGGGGTGGGCGCGGCCCTCACCGACCCGGCCACGCTGCAGCCGGCGCACCGCACCGCGATGCTCGTCTGCGCGGCGCTGCTCGCGGCGGGCGGCCTGGTCTCGGCGCTGACGATCCCCACGCGCGCGGCCGACGTGCGACCGCCCGGCTGACGGTCAGCCGACGTACTCGTAGTGCCAGTACTCGGGCGACGAGCCGTTCTCGCGCGCCCATGACGGCTGCACCCAGCCGAACCGCGGGCCGTTCGCGAGGAGCCACCGGTACTCGGCGGTGCCGTACCCGTAGTCGCAGGGGAGCTCGGGCACGTCGATCGCGGTGCCGGTGCCGTGCTTCGAGGTGCCGGGCACCGCGGCGACCGCGCCCAGCGCCTCGCGCATCGCCACCTGCGTCGCGTAGTCCCGGTATGCGAGGTCGAGGTCCAGGTGGTGGCCGAACCGCGCACGGAACGCCGCGTCGAGGCGGCCGAGCGCGGCGGCGGCCTCGGTGCGCAGGTAGAAGCGGTTGCCCTGCGAGTCGCGCGGCTGCCACGGGACCTCGGCGAGCGCGGAGGCCGGCAGGCGGCCGTTGGAGCCGTCGCCGCCCTCGGTCGGGGGCGAGGTGGAGAAGGGCGGCCCGTCGTACGTCGTGCGGCACGACGGCGGGGTCGCGGAGGCGCTCGGGCGCGGCGTCGGCTCCGGGCTGGCCGCCGCCTGCGCCTCCTTCGCCTCCTGCCACGCCGCGTGGGCGCGCCGGGCGTCCGAGCGCGCCTCGGCGAGGT
>NZ_HE978588.1:1230889-1235874 GCF_000312005.1 Cellulomonas massiliensis JC225 | reverse complement strand
AGGCCGCGCGCGCCGCCGCGGCGGCGTCGGCCGACGCCTGCTGCTCGGCGCGCACCCGCTGCGCCGCGACGGCGTCCTGGTGCTCCGACCACCCCCACGCACCGCCCGCTCCCGCCACGACGACGGCGGACAGGACGGCGACGGCCAGGGCGCGGCGAGGGGGACGGATGACGGACCTCCCGGGGCGGGGACGTCGGCCAGGCTACGACACGCGCGCGACACGCCGGGAGCCACCCGTCCGGCCCAGCGCCGACGGCGAGCCGCTCAAGATCGGGGCCGCCCCGGCCGATCCTGGACGCATGACCGACGTCCTGCCGCCGACCCCCGCGCCGGCGTCGGGACCCGTCGCGGCGGGCATGCGCGCGCTGCTCCCCGCCGAGTCCGCGCACCTGGACCGGCTGCGCGAGCACCTGCGCTCGAGCGGCGCCCGCGTCGACGACGTGCACGCGCTGGGCTCGCTCGTCGACGCCACCGCGCGTCGCTGGGCGGCCGCCCCGGCGGCGACCGAGGCCCTGCTCGTCGCGCTCGGCGTCGGCGTCGGCGACCTCGTCCTGGCCGCGAGCACCGGCGCCCGATGGGTGATCCGCACGGGCTCCGGCGCGCCGACGCCCGCGCTGCTCGACGCCGCGGGGCTGCACGCGGTCGTCCCCCTCGACGACCTGCGCAAGCGGTGGACGCACGGCGACACGGAGTGGCTGCCGGGCTACGTGGCGGCCGCCGCCGCGCACCTCGGCCAGACCCCGGACGTGCCCACGCAGCGCACCGAGGCGACCCCGGTGGTGCCGGCGTCGGACGACGGCGCCGACCGCGCCGACCGCGCCGAGCCGCGGCGCTCCCGCGAGCGGCGTCGCGCCCCGCGCACGCCCCAGGAGCTGCCCGACCCGCCGTCCCCCGCCGTCCAGGACCTCGCGATCCGGGCGCTCGACGACGCGCTCGGCACCGCGCTCACCGGCACGGACGTCGCGCCCTTCGTGCTCGTCGAGAGCCTCGGCCTGCGGGTCGTGCGCTTCGACGGCGTCGAGCCGCGCGCGGCGGTGACGCAGGCGCGCGCGTGGCTGGCGGACAGCCGGTCGGCCCGCGGCGCGCTGGCCTGGGCGGCGCGCATCGACGAGCGCGACCGTCTCGTCGACGACGCGTTCGCGGCGACCCTCGACCCGGCGACCGTCGCCCGCGCGGTCGTCGTCGAGGCCGGTGAGCCCGGACGGCCGACCCTCGTCGTCGCGCACCGGTTCGGCGTGGCCCCCGGCGCGCCCAACCCCGTCGCCCTGGGCGGACCGGTACTGCTCGGCCAGGGCGCTCCGCTCATGCCGGCATGAGCGGCACCGCACCCGCGCCGGCCCCCGGCTGGTACCCGGACCCGCAGGGCGCGCCCCAGGCGCGGTGGTGGGACGGCACCCGATGGACCGAGCACGTCGGCGCCGCGCCGGCGTACCCGGGCGCTGCGGCGCCCGCCCGGACGCTCGTCGCGGTGCCGCCCGAGCTCGCCGACGGCAGCAACGTCCCCGCGGTCGCGGCGCTGTCCTGGGGCCTCGTCGCGCTGGTGCTCAACCCGCTGCTCCTGGCGTCCGTCGTCGCCGTCGTCCGCGCCCGGCAGGGTGCGCGCCGTGCGGACGACCTGGAGGCCTTCCTGCTGCCGCCGCGGGGGCGCGGCATGGTGCGGGCCGCGTACGCGCTGGCCGCCCTGGGCGCCGTCGTGTCCGTCGTCGTCAGCTACGCCGCCTGGGTGTTCGTGCTGTCCTGACCCAGCCCGGCCCAGCCCGGCCGCAGTACGACGAAGGCCCCGTCACCGCGGTGACGGGGCCTTCGTGCCGGAGCCGCCTTGGGGAATCGAACCCCAGACCTTCTCATTACGAGTGAGACGCTCTGCCGACTGAGCTAAGGCGGCATCGCCGGACGCTGGCCCGGCGAGCGCGCCTACTGTACCCGGCGCGGGCGGCAGGCTCCAAAGCGAGCGCCGCGGGGCCCGCGAGCGCTGGGGTCAGCTCTCGCAGCGGACCCCGTCCTCGGGCACCGTGCCGTCCACGAGGTAGGCGTCCACCAGCTCCTGCACGCAGGTGCTGCCGGTGGCGTAGGCGGTGTGGCCCTCCCCGACGTGCGTGACGAGGACGCCCGTCGAGAGGGTCTCGGCCAAGGACTCGGCCCAGGCGTAGGGGGTCGCGGGGTCGTTCGTCGTGCCGACGACGACGATGGGCGGGGCGCCCTTCGCGGAGTAGTCGTCGAGGCCGCCCACGAGCGGCACGGACCAGTCCTCGCACGGGACGCCGCCGTAGGAGAAGAAGAAGCCCACGGTCGGAGCGACCTCCTCGATCCGCTCGGCCTGGTCGCGCATGGCGGCCGGGTCGGCGTCGGAGCGGTCGTCGACGCAGTTGATCGACCAGAACGCCTCGGTCGCGTTGGTGCTGTAGGTGCCGTCGGGGTCGCGGTCGTAGTACACGTCGGACGCCTGCAGCAGGCCGGCGCCGTTGCCGCGCAGGGCGAGCGTGAGCGCCTGCGTGAGGAAGCCCCAGCTGTCCTGCGAGTAGAGCGTGACGGCGATGCCTGTGAACGCGAGCGCCTGCGTCAGGGGCCGGTCGGTGCCCGTCGACAGCGGCTGGGCCCGGACGCGGTCGAGGAGGTCCTCGATCTGGCGCATGCCGTCGTCCACCGACCCGTCGAGCGGGCAGCTCGCGCCCGCCTGGCAGTCGGCGACGTAGGCGCGCAGCGCGCCCTCGAAGCCCTTCGCCTGGCCGACCGTGACGTCGTCGGCCGACAGCGTCGGGTCGAGCGCGCCGTCGAGGACCATCCGGCCGACGGTGGTCGGGAACAGCGCCGCGTAGGTGGCCCCGAGGTCGGTGCCGTACGAGAACCCGACGTACGTGAGCTTCTCGTCCCCGACCGACGCCCGCAGCACGTCGAGGTCGCGCGCGGCGCTCACGGTGTCGACGTGCGCGAGCAGGTCGCCCGTCTGCTCCAGGCACTTCTTGCCGACCTCCGCCCAGCGCGCGGCCTCGTGCGCGATGTCCGCGTCGGTGTCGTACGACGGGTCGTGCGCGGTGAACTCGTCCATCTCGGGGCCGTCGAGGCAGCGGATGCGGTCGGAGTGCTGGACCCCGCGCGGGTCGAACCCGACGACGTCGTAGTGCTCCAGGACGCCCTTGCCCGCGATCGCGAGGAAGGAGTCGAGGAAGTCGTAGCCGGACGCGCCCGGGCCGCCGGGGTTGATGAACAGGGAGCCGAGGCGCTCCCCCGTGGCGGTCGAGCGGCGCAGCGCGATCGTCACCCGCTCGCCGTCGGGGTCGGCGTAGTCGAGCGGGACCTGCGCCGAGGCGCACTGCAGGTCGTCGCAGGTGCGCCACTCCAGCTGCTGGCCGTAGAACGCGTCCAGCCCGCCGCCGGAGGGCAGCGTGCTGGTGGGCAGCGCGGTCGGCGACGCCTGGTTCTTCGGCGCGGTGCAGCCGGCGACGACGAGCGCGACGACGGCGACCAGCGCGGCGAGGGCGGACAGGCGACGGGAGGGGCGGCTCGGCACGGGGACACGGTAGTCGGCGCACCCGTGGCCCACGGCCCGCCGCGCTCGGGTCTGGGCAGGAGCGCACCGGACGCGGCAAGGTGTCCTGGTGACCACCGGCACGACGACAGATCCGCGGCTGCGCGAGCTCGTGCTGCTGCGCCGCGTGCGCGACCGCATCGACCGCGAGTACGACCAGCCGCTCGACGTCGAGGCGCTCGCGCGCGGCGTGCACCTGTCCGCCGGGCACCTGAGCCGCCAGTTCCGCGCCGCGTACGGCGAGTCGCCGTACAGCTACCTCATGACGAGGCGCATCGAGCGGGCCATGACCCTGCTGCGCCGGGGGGACCTGACGGTCACCGACGTGTGCTTCGCCGTCGGGTGCTCCTCGCTCGGCAGCTTCAGCTCCCGGTTCTCCGAGCTCGTCGGGATGTCCCCCAGCGCCTACCGGCGCCTCGCCGCCGAGGACGGGCGCGGCATCCCGACGTGCGTCGCCAAGAAGGTCATGCGACCGGTCAGGAATCGAGAAGCCGCCCCCGCGGACGCGCCCCTAGCGTGACCCGCATGAGCCTCACCATCCAGAACACGTTCCTGCCCGCTCCCGACCCCGAGGCGTCGCTCGCCTTCTACCGCGACGTGCTCGGCTTCGAGGTGCGCCTCGACGTCGGCTACGGTGAGATGCGGTGGATCACCGTCGGCTCGCCGGACCAGCCGACGACCGGCGTCGTCCTGCACCCGCCGTTCGCCGACCCGGGCATCACGGAGGACGAGCGCCGCACGATCTCCGAGATGATGGCGAAGGGCACCTACGCCACGATCGTCCTGTCGAGCGACGACCTGGACGGGACGTTCGACCGCATCGCCGCGACCGGCGCCGAGGTCATGCAGGAGCCCACCGACCAGCCGTACGGCCTGCGGGACTGCGCGTTCCGCGACCCGGCCGGCAACCACGTCCGGATCAACCAGGCCGGCTGAGGCGCGTCTCAGCCCTGGGGGCGCAGGGCGACGGCCATCGCCTCCACGGCGAGCAGCGGCGCGACGTTGCCCTCGAGCCGGGTGCGCGCCTGCCCGATGGCGTCCATGCGGCGCAGGGTCTGCTCGGGCGTCGAGGTGCGGGCCAGCTCGTCGACGAGGTCGGCGTGCTCGACGTTGACGAGGTCGACGCCGGCGCCGAGCTGGACCACCGCGACGTCGCGGTAGAGCGACAGCAGGTCGACCATCGCCCGGTCGAGCACGTCCCGCTGGGCGCGGGTCGCGCGCCGCTTCTGCTCGTCCTCCAGGGCCTTGACCTGCGAGCGCAGCGCGGGCGGGAGCGTCGTCGCGCCCTCCGCGCCGAGGCTGCGCAGCAGCGCCGCGCGCTCCGCCGCGTCACGCTCGGTCGTGGACGCCTTCGCCTCGGCCTGCGCCGTCTCGACGAGCGCGCCGGCCGCGAGCACCGCATCGCCGACGCCGCGGATCCGGCCGGCCGCCGCGAGGACCGCCGAGCGGCGGGCGCGCG
>NZ_HE978588.1:1220606-1230596 GCF_000312005.1 Cellulomonas massiliensis JC225 | reverse complement strand
TGGCTCTGCGCCGCGCGCGCCGCGACCTCGGCGAGGCGGGGGTCGACGCCGTCGCGGGAGACGAGCAGCTGCGCGACCGCGTCGACGGGCGGGACCCGCAGCGCGACGGCGCGGCTGCGCGAGCGCAGGGTGACCAGCACGTCCTCCGGGCTCGGCGCGCAGAGCATCCAGACCGTGCGGGCGGCGGGCTCCTCGATGGCCTTGAGCAGCGCGTTGCCGCTGGTGTCGTTGAGGCGGTCCGCGTCCTCCACGACGATGACGCGCCAGCGGCCCTGCGAGGGCGAGCGCTGCGCGAGCTCGACGAGCGGGCGGGCGGTGTCCGCGCGGATGAACACGCCCTCCGTCGCGACGACCGTCACGTCGGGGTGCGTGCCGCCCAGCACGGTGAGGCAGTCGTGGCAGCGGCCGCAGCCGCCCTGGGCGCACTGCAGCGCCGCGGCGAACGCGCGGGCGGCGTTCGAGCGGCCCGATCCGGGCGGGCCGGTGAGCAGCCAGGCGTGCGTCATGCGCGCGGGCTCGTCGATCGCGCGGCGCAGCTCCTCGACGGCGGGCTCCTGCCCGACGAGGTCGTCCCAGACGCTCACGGCGCGCTCCCCTCCGGCGCGGCACCGAGCAGCAGCGCCACCCGGGCGCGCACGGCGGCGGCGAGCTCCTCGACGGGCCGCGCGGCGTCCAGGACGAGCCAGCGCCCGGGGTCGGCGGCGGCCCGCTCCAGGAAGGCGGCGCGCGTGCGCCGGTGGAACTCGTCCCCGGCCCGCTCGAGCCGGTCCGGCTCGCCCGTGAGCCGGGCGGCCATCGCCGCCGGGTCCAGGTCCAGCAGGACCGTCACGGACGGCAGCAGCCCGTCCACCGCCCACAGGTTGAGGCGCTCGATCTCGTCCGCGCCGAGCTCGCGCCCGGTGCCCTGGTACGCCACCGACGAGTCGAGGTAGCGGTCCGTCACGACGATCGCGCCCCGCGCCAGGGCCGGCCGCACGACGCTCGCGACGTGGTGCGCGCGGTCGGTGGCGTACAGCAGCGCCTCGGTGCGGGCGTCGACGTGGTCGCCGTGCAGCACGGCGGAGCGCAGCGTGCGCCCGAGCTCGGTGCCGCCGGGCTCCCGCGTCCGGACGACCTCGTACCCCTGGCCCTCCAGCCACGTGCCGAGCAGCTGCGACTGCGTCGTCTTGCCGGCGCCGTCGCCGCCCTCGAAGGAGACGAACAGGCCCGGGTGCACGCGCGGCACGCTACCCGTCGCGGCCGACACGTCCGTGTGCTGCCGACCCAGCAGCTCCGCGTGCCGGTGCCGGTCCGACGACGAGCGCGCCCCGCTCACTCGCCCGGGTACGCCACGCCGACCTGGCGGCGGACCTCGTCGAGCGTGCGCATGACCTGGATCGTGTCGTCCCACGTCATGAGCGGGCTCTCCGTCACGCCCTCGGCGACCCGGCGCGCCACCTCGGCGGCCTCGTACTGCAGGCCCTTGCGGCCCGGGTTCTCGAACGTCCACACCCGGCCGTCGTGGCGCTGCAGGCGGAACGACGTCGGCGCGTAGAAGCTGCCCGCGACGGAGATGAACCCCTCGGTCCCGGAGATCGCGGCTACCGTGGGCGTCCGCGCCCACATCGTCGTCGTCAGCGACGCCTGCGTCCGCTCGCCGTACCCGAGGACGATCGAGACCTGGCCGTCGACGCCCGTCTCGGTGAGCTGCCCGACCGCGGTCACGGAGTCCGGCACGCCGAGGAAGTCGTGCGCGAACGAGACGGGGTAGACGCCGAGGTCGAGCAGGGCGCCGCCGGCGAGCTCGGGGGCGTACAGGCGGTTGCGCGGGTCGTGCGGCAGCAGCTGCCCGTGGTCCGCGATGAGGCTCAGCACGTCGCCGATCTCGCCCGCGTCGACGACCTGGTGCAGCGCGGCGACATGCGGCAGGAACCGCGTCCACATCGCCTCCATGACGAACACGCCCGCGCTGCGGGCGGCGTCGAACACCTCCTGCGCCTCGGCTGCGTTGCGCGTGAACGCCTTCTCGACGAGCACGTGCTTGCCCGCGGCGATCGCCAGGAGGGCGTGCTCCTTGTGCTCGGAGTGCGGCGTCGCGACGTAGACGGCGTCGACCTGCGGGTCCTCGACGAGCTGGCGGTAGCCGACGTGCGTCGTCGGGATGTGGTGCGCCGTGGCGAACCGCTCCGCCCGGTCGCGGTGGCGCGAGCCGACCGCGACGAGCTGCGCCCGCGTGTGCTCGGCGACGGCGTCCGCGAAGGTCCCGGCGATGCCGCCGGCGCCGAGGATGCCCCAGCGGATCGGAGGGGCGGTACGGGGGTCGGGGGTGCGAGCCATGGGCAGCAACCTAGCCCGGATCGACGTCCCTGATCGGCCGTGCCGCGCCCGATACGACGACGGCCGGGCACGCGGTGGCGTGCCCGGCCGTGGGCGCCTCTCAGTCGCCCTTGACGTTGACGAGCTGGTGCAGGACGTGCCGGACCTCGACGAGGTCGGCGGCGTCGGCCATCACCTGGTCGATGTCCTTGTACGCGGCGGGGATCTCGTCGAGGAACGCGTCGGTGTCCCGGTACTCGATCCCCGCCATCGCCTCCCGCAGCTGCTCGCGGGTGAACAGCCGGCGGGCGGCGGACCGCGAGTGGCTGCGGCCCGCGCCGTGCGGGCTCGAGCACAGCGACACGGGGTCGCCCTTGCCGACGACCACGTACGACGCCGTGCCCATCGAGCCCGGGATGAGGCCCGGCTCGCCCGCGCGGGCCCGGATCGCGCCCTTGCGGGACACCCACACGTCCTTGCCGTGGTGGTGCTCGCGCTCGGTGAAGTTGTGGTGGCAGTTGACGCGCTCCGCCTCCACGACGTCCGCGCCCATGTGCTCCGCCATGACGGCGACGACGCGGTCCATCATCTCCTCGCGGTTGAGCCGGGCGAACTCCTGCGCCCAGCGCAGCTCGCGCACGTAGGCCCAGAACTCGTCCGTCCCCTCGGCGAGGTACGCCAGGTCCGGGTCGGGCAGCGGGATCCAGTACTGGCGCGCGAGCCGGGCCGCGACGGCGATGTGGTGCTGGGCGATCTTGTTCCCGATCCCCCGGGAGCCCGAGTGCAGGAACAGCCACACGGTGCCCGCCTCGTCGGCCGTCACCTCGATGAAGTGGTTGCCCGAGCCGAGCGTGCCGAGCTGCAGCCGCCAGCTGCCCGTGTACTGGTCCGGCTCGAACCGGGCCTGCACGGCGGCGTCCTCGAGCTCGGCGACGCGCGCCGCGGCGCTCGGCGTGAGCCGGCGGTTCGAGACGCCCGCCGAGAGCGGGACCGCCGCCTCGATCGCGCGCCGCAGGCGCGACAGCTCGCCGGCGGCGCGGACCTCGTCGGCCGTCCACTGCGTGCGGACGGCGATCATGCCGCAGCCGATGTCGACGCCGACCGCGGCGGGGATGATCGTGCCCAGCGTGGGGATGACCGAGCCGACGGTCGCCCCCTTGCCGAGGTGCGCGTCGGGCATGAGCGCGACGTGCGGGTACACGAACGGCAGGGACGCGGTGGCCCGGGCCTGCGCGAGCGTCTTCTCCTCCAGGATCGACGCCCACGAGACCAGGGTCTTCGAGAGGTGCTCGCGAGTCATGGGGCGAGAGCCTGGCAGCCGGCGTCCGTGCTGGTCACGGGGATATGCCCCTCAGAGCGGCGCGGCGACCCGCGCGGCCGCGGACCCGAAGCCGAGCCAGGTGTGCCGGTTGTTCCACCAGCACCAGCCGACCTTGGGGGCGTCGCGGCCGTCCCGCCCCGTGCCGTTCGAGATCCAGACCGCGGGGGTGCGGGCGTCGTACCGGCCGTCGGGGCGGCGCACGCGCGAGCCGATCGTCATGTAGCAGCGGTTGCGCTCGAGGACCGCGGGAGCCTGCAGCGCCCAGTGGACGCCCTCGGTGAGCAGCATCGGCGTGCGGCCGCGCGCGTCGAGCGTCGCCTGCGCCTCGGCGGGCGACGCGTTCGCCAGCTCGTCGCCGCGCTCCACGTCGACGAGCGCGAGGAGCGGTCCGTCCGGCACGGTGACGCCGTCGGCCGGGACGAACGCGTCGACGTCCGTCATGTCCTCGACGACGAACCCCGGGCGCTCGCCGCGGCGCAGCAGCGGTGCCAGCGCGGACGCCGGGGCGAGCCGGTGGTCGACGACGAGGAGCGTGCCGCCCGGACGCCGGCCGGGGTGCGTGCGCTCGGCGACGCCGGCGAGGGCGCGCGCGGCGTCCCGCAGCTCCGCGGGCGCGAGCCCCGCGAGCTCGTGCACGCCGAGCGCCACGAGGCGGTCGGCCTGGTCGGGCAGCGACGGCAGCGGGGGCAGCGGCGAGAGGGTGGCGGCGGGGGCGGACGGCGTGGTCAGGGCGGCGGCGTCGGGCACGGCTCCTCCTCGGGTCGACCCGTGCTCAACGCCCGAGCCGGTGCGTGGTGTTCCCGGCCGGGTATCACCTTCCCTCCGCCCGGCTCTTTCCTCGGGTACGGAGGCGGGGCATCCTGGACATATCGGCACGAGCCGTACGCCCGGGACGCCCGAGGCTCGCCATCGAGGACGAGCCGCCGCTGGACGGCCAGGGAGCCTGGGGGAGGCTCGGGGGGTGCGGCCTTGCGCGAGCTGCGGATCTCGATGCTCGGGGCGTTCACGATCGCGGACGCCCCGGATGGCCCTGCGCCGCTGCTGCGCCGCGCGCAGGACCTCCTGGCACTCGTCCTGCTGTCCCCGCAGCGCACGGTCCTGCGCGAGCACGCGGCCGACGAGCTGTGGCCCGACACCGGCGCCGACGCCTCGAAGAAGGCGATGCGCCAGGCGCTGTGGCAGATCCACCACGCGACCGACGCGGAGGGCCCCGACTCCCCGCGGCTGGTGCTGACGGAGGGCGAGGCGCTGCGGGTGAACCCCCGCCGGCGGCTGTGGGTCGACGTCGACGTGCTCGTCGGCGCCGCGCGGGTCGCCCAGACGGGCGTCGAGCCGGACGAGGCGACCCTCGCGCGCCTCACGAGGGCGGCCGACCTCTACCGGGGACCGCTGCTCGAGGGGTGCTACGAGGAGTGGTGCCTCGCACCGCGCGCCCGGCTGGAGGACCGCTGCCTCACGCTGCTCGACACCCTCAGCCGCGCGCACGAGCACCGGGGCGACCTCGCCGCGGCCATCGGATGGGCGCAGCGGCTGCTCGACGTCGAGCCGGCGCACGAGCGCACCCACCGCCGGCTCATGCGGCTGCACTACCGCTCCGGCGACCGCACGCGCGCCCTGCGGCAGCTGCACCAGTGCCGCTGGGTCCTGCAGCACGAGCTCGGCGTCCGGCCGTCCGCGCAGACCGAGGCGCTCGGCGCCGCGATCGCGGACGACGCGGCCGGCCTCGTCGAGGAGCGTGCGCTCGCCGTCGACCCGACGGGCGACGCGTGGCAGCCGGTCGCCCCCGCCACCGACGCGCTGCCTGCCGGGGACTCCCCCGAGGCCTCCCGGACGCTGCGCGCGCTCGGCGCCGAGCTCACCGCGCTGCGGCAGAGCGTCGAGGCGATGCGGCGCCACCTCGAGGTCGAGGCGACCACCCGCTAGACCGCGCGCCGGCGCCGGACGGGTGAAAGCGCGGGCCGCACCAGCCGCGTCGTCGCAGGTCACACCGCCGCGCCGGGTCGCCCCACGGGGCCGGCCGCCGGTGGAGACGTTCGCGAGACGCCTGCGAGACGGGGCAGAGACGCGGCCCCCGCAGCCTTCCAGGACGCGGTGCAGCAGGCGCCGGGGCAGCAGGGGGACGACGTGACATGGGCGAGCCGACGATCGACGAGGCCGACCTCGTCGCGCGCTCGTTCGTCGTCCGGGCGCTGCTCGAGCCGCCCGAGCACCGGCGGTTCGGCCGGCGCGGGCACGACCGCTGGCACGGCTACGTCACCGACGCGGAGACCGGCGAGCGCCTCGCGTGGGACCGCGTCGGTGACGTGGCCCGCTTCATCGAGCGCCGGCTCGCGACCGAGCTCGACGCGCTGGCGGCGGCACCGCCCCGGGTCGTCCTCCCCCGCACCGGCGCACCCGTCGCGGCGCCGGCCCTCGAGCCGCGCCGGGCTGCCGCACCCGCCCCGACCGCGCTCCTGGACGCCGCCCCGGCCGCGCCGCGCGCGCTGGGCATCCGGATCGGAGGGCTCGCCGTGGCCGCACCGACGCTGACCGACGTCGTCACCGACCTCCTCACGGTCCTGGGCCAGCGGCTGCCCGCGGCCAGCGCCGGCATGCCCGACCCGAACGTCTCGCTCGAGCGCGTCCGCGAGCGCGTCGTCGGGCTGGGCAACCACGCGGGCGACGAGCCGACGGGCACGCTCGGCACGCGCACGCTGCGCGGCGGGCGGCTCGACGCGCGGGTGCGGTTCCAGCTGTGGGGGCTCACGTCGTCGGACGTCGACGGGGCGGTGCAGACGCTCCACACGACGCTCCTCGACGACACGGAGACGCTGCGGGCCGCCGGGTTCCTGCGGATGGCGGCGGCGGAGACGACGCTCTCGGAGCCCGTGCCCTCGGCGGGCGGGTGGCGCAAGACGACGAGCTACGACGTGCTCTACGAGTACCGCTACGTCGACAGCGACGACGCGTCGAGCCTCATCGCCCGCATCCCGGTGACCGTGGACCCGGAGCAGCCGGACGGGCCCGGGCGCGAGCGCGCGACGATCAGCGACGACCTGGTCCGGTGGGACGACGAGCAGGCCAACCCGCTCGTCGTCCGCGGGCCGCTGCAGGTGGCGCGCGTCGCGGCGCTGGCGTTCGTCGCCGGCCCCGCGCTCGGCGGGACCGTCACGTTCGCGCGGACGTCCGGCACGGGCGCCGCCCCCGTGCACCACCCCGACCTCACCTCGTTCCTCGACGCCGTCGGCGGCAGCGACCCGGCCGAGACGGACGCGGACGTCGCGCTCGACCCGGCGGCCGCGCTGGCCGCCCTCGGCCCCGCGACGCCGGCGCTGTCGCTCGGCGACTGGGACACCGACGGCGTCACCGACGCCTACGACGCGCACGACCGCCGGCTCGACGAGCCGCTGGTCCTCGCCACCGCGGCCGACCGGTTCACGGTGACCTACACCCCGCCACCCGGACCGACGCCGGGCCTCGACCAGAGCGCCGTCGTCTACCTGCGGGTGAACCCGCCGTGAGCACGGCCCGCGGCCACAGCACCGGACACACCACTGCAGCAACCGCCCGACCGGTCGGAGGAGACGAAAGATGACTGAACAGGTCCTGCCCGGCGTCCTCATCGAGGTGCGACCGGAGGCGCTCATCGTCCCCGGTGCCATCACCGTGGGGAACGTGGGTGTCGTGGGCACCGCGGGCAAGGGGCCCGTCGGCACCCCCCAGCTGCTCGGCAGCTACTCGGACGCGCTCGCGCGCTTCGGCGCGTACGACCGGTGGGTCGACGGTGCGTCGGGCGAGCTCACGCTCACCCGCGCGCTGGAGCAGGCGTACAAGTTCGGCGCGACCACGGTGTGGGCCGTGCGGGTGGCGGACACCAACGCCGCCAAGGCGTCGGCCGACCTCGCCTCCGCCGGCGGGCCGAACGTGACGGTCGAGGCCCTCACGCCCGGCACGTGGGGCAACGAGCTGACGGTGTCGGTCTCGACGGCCGACGCGAACGCCGTCGTCCGCGACGAGGAGGTCGACGCGGGCACGCTGACGCTGGCGCACACCACGGTGCTGCGCAGCGCGGTCAACCGCGTGGTCGTGCGCCCCGGCGCCGGCGGCGCGGACCGGGTGCCGGGCATCGTCTACGACCCGGCCGCGCCCACGGACGTCGGCCCGACCCAGGTCGGCCTCGACACCGCGAGCGGCGCGCTCACCTTCGGCACGGCGCCGGCGGCGGGCGACACCGTCCTGGCGACCTACACGGTGGACAAGTCCTCCGCCGTCAAGGTCACCGTCAAGCTCGGGGTCTCCGCCGAGGAGTCGTTCAGCGTGGTCTCCGGCGACGACCTCGTCGCCGACCTCGCCGCCGGCTCGGCCCTCGTCCGGGCCACGGCCGGCGCGAACGCGTCCGAGGTGCTGTCGCCGGTCGGCGCCACGCCGCTCGCCGGGGGCGCCAACGGGGCCGCGGGCGCGGACTACCAGGGCGGCCTGGACGCGCTGCTCGAGGTCGACGCGCACATCGTCGTCGCGGCGGGCCAGGACCTGTCGTTCGGCGACGACCTCGCGGCGCACGCCGCGCTCGCGTCGGGCGACGAGGTCAAGCGCGAGCGCATCGCCGTCACCGGCACCGCGCTCGAGGACGACCGCGCGCAGTTCGTCCAGGCGGCCGGCGGGCACTCGCTCAACAGCGACCGGCTCATCCTCGTCGGCCCCGGCATCAAGGCCGCGGACCGCTCGCAGCAGCCGCCCGCGACGGTCGTCCTGCCCGGCTCGTACGCGGCCGCCGCGGTCGCGGGGCTGCTCGCCTCGTACCCGCCGCACGTCAGCCTGACGAACAAGGGGCTCGCGGTCGACGGCCTCGAGCACGACCTGACGAACGCCGAGCTCAAGCAGCTCGTGCTCTCGCGGGTGCTCGCGATCGAGAACCGGCAGGGCTTCCGGCTGGTCAAGGGCGTCACGACGTCGACGAACACGGCGTGGACCCAGATCACCACGCGCCGGATCGTCGACTACGCGAAGTACGGGGTCCGCAGCGCGGCCACGCCGTACATCGGCCTGCTCAACAACGAGCGGGTGCGCGGGGCCCTGCGGGCGACCATCAACAGCTTCCTCAACGGGATGGTCCTCGACGAGATGCTCGTCAGCTACGACCTGACGGTCTACGCGAGCCGCGACGACGAGATCCGCGGCATTGCCCGGGTCGACCTCGTCATCCGGCCGACATTCTCCATCGACTTCATCAAAGTCACGATGTTCCTCGAGTAAAGGACCGCACCCATGGCTCTCACAGAGGTCTACACCGGCTCGACCGCGGCCCTGTCGCTCGCGACGGCGGACACGCCCGAGGGCGCCGACGCCAAGGCCGTGCTCGACGGGTACGCACTGCAGACGGTCGGCCGCCTGACGGACGTCCGGATCAGCGTCGACACGGCGCTCAAGGAGTTCTACGAGGTCGGGCGCCGCCACCCGGTGTCGCTCAGCCCCGGGGACATCGCCATCCACGGCAGCGCCCAGCGGGCGTACGTCAACGGGGCCCTGCTGTTCCTGCTGCTGGGGCGTGGTGCCTCGTTCACGGCGGTCGCCGAGCCGTACGTCCAGCCGACGTTCGAGATCACGATGATGTTCGCGGACCCGGCCCGGCCGGCCGAGGCGCTGTCGCTGACGCTCGGCGGCGTGAAGTTCGAGAACTGGAAGCTCACGGTCCCCGAGGACGAGTTCGTCATCGAGAACCTGTGCTTCCGGGCGCTGACCATCGGCGTGCTCGACGTCGGCGCGGACAACGCCGGCAACGTCGTGTTCGCCGAGCAGCAGGGCTGAGGTGCCGACCGTGGCGCTCACGCCCCTCACCGCGGAGGACCTGCTGGCCGGCAGCGCGCTGACGCACGACGTCGACGTGCCCGCCGCGCTGGTGGGCGCCGCCGGGACGACCGACCCGGACGCGGGGGGCCTCCCCGCGCCCGGGTCGGTACGGCTGCGCCCGCTGACGGTCCGCGACGTCCAGCTCGTCGCCCACGCGGCGAAGGACGACCGGGAGCTGGCCGCCGCCCTGATGATCTCCCGCGCGCTCGTCGAGCCGGCGCTCACGCCGGACCAGGCGGGCCGCCTGCCCGCGGGCCTCGCCCGCTTCCTCGTCGACGCCGTGAACGAGCTCTCCGGCATCGACACCCCGCGCGACCGACTCGGCGAGCTGGTCCAGGCGCCGCTCGCCAAGGCGTGCTTCGTCCTCGCCGACGAGTTCGGCTGGACCGCCGAGGACGTCACCGGGATGACCGTCGGCCAGATCCTGCTGTACCTCGAGATGGCCGGCCGCGCGTCGGAGGTGGCATGAGCACCCGCCGGCCCCGCGCGCTCGCCGGACCGCTCGACGCGGCCGGCGGGCCGGCGGCGTGGTGCCGCGGCACCGTGCG
>NZ_HE978588.1:1209141-1219742 GCF_000312005.1 Cellulomonas massiliensis JC225 | reverse complement strand
AGCCGGCGACGCCGCGGTCCGCCCGGCGCCACGAGCCCGACGCGGAGCCGCTCACCGACGGCCGGCAGCCGCACACCGTCGCCCACTGGGCCGAGCCGACCTCGCGCCCGCCCCGGCTGGGCGACGGCCCGCTCGCCGACGACAGGCCCGCGGCGCGAGGGCTCGCCTGGACCGGCACCGGCCCGACGACGGCCGACGTGCGGGCGGCGACGACGTCCCTCGGGCTGGCCGAGCCCGACCTCGAGCTCGTCATGACCCGGATCCTCGACGACGCCGCCCGCCGGCACGGGATCGAGGTGTGAGCGATGCGCCCCATGCTGGCCGGCGAGGAGCTGCCGCAGGTCCAGGACCTGACGACGGTGGACCTGCGCGCGATCGCCGAGCACAAGGCGCCCGGCAAGGACGGGTCGATGCTGCAGAACCTCGGCCGCGCGCCGACGGGCGTCACCGTCACGGGGGTCGCGACCGACCCGGACGCGCTCCAGGTCGTCGAGCGGCTCAAGCAGCAGCTGCGCGCGGGGCAGCCCGTCACGTTCGTCGCCGACATCACGGCCGACACGACGATCGAGCAGGTGCTCCTCGACGACGTGCAGGTGCGCCAGCTCGCCGGCCGGCCCGACCGCTACGCCTACGCGATCGCGCTCCACGAGCTCGTCGAGCCCGTCGAGCCGGCCGCGACGGACCCGCTGGGCGCGGACATCCTCGCCGACGCGGGCGACCTCCTCGACGGCCTGCTCGACGGCCTCGACATCGCAGTCCCCTTCGCGACCGGGCTCGAGCAGTTCGTCGGGCCCCTCACTGACCTGCTCGGACGCCTCCAGCAGGCCAACGGGTCCGGTCCCTGAGCCGGTACCCGCACCCCGAGAGGCGATCCGCGCAGAACCCACGGAGGAGGCAGACCCATGGCCGACCAGAGCCTGTTCGACCAGCTCAAGAGCGTGCTGACGGACTTCAAGACGTTCCTCGACGACAACGTCCCCACCATCAAGCCCGCGATCCAGGCGATCGCGAGCCTCGTCCCGCAGGTGGTCGAGCTCCTCGACGAGCTCACTGGGCTGCTCGACAAGCTGAAGACCGAGATCCAGAACCTCGACGTCGGCGCGATCCCCGGCCTCGGGGAGGTCGCCTCGTTCACCGGGATGATCCCGGCGTTCCTCGACGCGGCGAAGAAGCTGCTGCCCGACGAGGCGTCGAGCATCGGCGCGATCGGCGACATCGCGGACGTCGTCACCGGCCTGCCATCGGTGGACGCCGTCAAGGACGAGCTCGTCGGGCTCATCGACGCCGTCAAGGCGCACCTCGTCTCGCTGAAGCCGGCCTGACGCGACCCGCCGGACCACGGCACGACCGACCACCGCACGACCGACCACCGCACGACCGACGCACGGGAGGGGGGTGACGCACGATGGTCCGACCCATGCTGGGCGACCTGGAGCTCGAGCAGGTCCAGGTCGTCGAGGCCGACGAGGACCAGCTCGTCGTGCGTCACCCCGTGCCCGTGCTGGAGACCGACTTCCTGCAGGACCTGGGCCGGCGCGGCGCGCGGATCTCGCTCGCGGGCGTGCTCACCCGGCCCGAGGTGGCCGACAGCCTCAAGGACCTGCGCGAGGCCTTCCTGGCGGGCGACCCGCTGCCGTTCGTCTCGGACATCACGCAGGCGACGCTCGTCGACCAGGTCGTCGTCGAGCGGATGGACGTGCGCGAGCTCGCCGGACGCCCGAGCGCCTACGAGTACGTCCTGACCCTGCGCGAGCTCACCGAGGCGGAGCCGATCGAGGAGACGCCCGTCATCATCCCGCCGCCCCCGCCGCCGCGCGTCGACGAGGGCCGGCTGTCCGTCACGGTCGTCGTCGAGGGCGACCCGGCGTTCGACATGGACCGCGTGCACGTCAGCGTCGCCGGGCGCACGGACGAGGGCGACCCGGCGTTCCGCCGCGACCTCACGAACCGGATCCGGCCGGACACCTGGTTCGAGGACCCGTTCCCCGCCGGGCAGTACACGGCGTCCGCGCTCGTGGACGACGACCGCACGCCGACCGGCCAGCACGAGACCCTCACCGGGTCCTCGCCCGTGACGGTGGTCGAGGGGCAGGAGGCGCACGCGACGATCGTGCTGCGCCGCGGCTCGAAGATCGGCACGGTCTTCGTCATCACGTTCCACTTCGACAAGGCGTTCGTGGAGCCGTGCGAGCGGCACGTCCTGCACCAGGTGCGGCAGTACGCGCTCGACCACCCCGACGAGCGGCTGCTCGTCGTCGGGAACACCGACAAGGCCGGGTCGGACGAGTACAACCAGTCGCTGTCCGAACGCCGGGGCCGCGCGACGTACGCGATGCTCACGGCCGGCAGCGACCTCGCGCGGTCCGTCGCGGAGTGGGACGAGCTGCGACGCGCGCGCCCGACCGGCACGGTCCGCACCGTCAAGGACACCTGGGGCACCCGCGAGGTGCAGCACATGCTGCAGGACCTCGGCCGGTTCCGCGGCAACGTCGGCAAGGACCCCGAGCTCACGGACGCCGCGGTCCGGCAGTTCCAGCGCGACCACGGGCTCGTCGACGACGGCGTGGTCGGGGACGCGACGTGGCCCGTGCTCATCGAGGAGTACCTGCGCCACGACGTGGTCGACCTGCCGCAGGCCTCGCTGTTCCCCAACCGGAACGCGACCGGGTGCGACAGCGGTCCGCTGCGGTGGCTGGGCTGCGGCGAGCAGGACCCGGTGGACGGGCGCGAGACGGCCTGGCGGCCGAACCGCCGCACCGAGCTGATGTTCGTCAAGGAGGACACCATGCCGGTCGCGGTGCCGCGGCCGGTCACGCTCGACCAGGTGCCCGAGGGCGCGGGTGGCGGCGGGTGGTGCCTGGACGACGGGACGGCGACGAGCGTCGACGGGTTCGTCGTGCCGTGGGGCAGCCCCTGCCCGACCAACCCGCCGGGCGTCGGCGGGCCGCCGCCGGCGAACCGGCCCTGGTGCCGGGTCCCCGCCGAGACCGGGACGTTCCCGGTCGAGGGGCGGATCACGTTCGAGGACGGCACGCCGTTCGCGGACGGCGCCTACGTGCTGATGGCGCCCGACGGCGAGTACCTGGGCGGCGAGGTGCCCGTCACCGGCGCCGAGCGCGCCGGCACGCCCGTCGCCAGCCGCTCGGCCGCGGACGGGTCGTTCACGTTCCCCGGACCGGTGCCGCAGAAGGGCCCGGGCACCTTCGTCATCTCCGTCGACGGGCCGTTCCTCGTCCGGACCCGCGCCCAGACGCTCGCCGACGTGAAGGGCAACGCCACCTGCTTCCGGCTGGACGGGTCGGCGCCCGCCGACGTCGTGGTCGTCAACCGAGCCGTCGCGTCGGTGCAGCCCACCCTCGCGGGTCCCGACGTCGTCGTCGTCCGCAAGCCGCACACCGCGCCCGCGCGCCGCCCCGTGACGCTCGGCGCGTCGGGCCCGTTCACCGGAAGCGGCACGCTCACGCGCTCGAGCGACCGCGTGCGGCTGTTCGACGCGGCGGTCGGCGGCACGGAGCTGACGTTCGACGGCGTGGACAACGTGTTCACCGACGCGCAGCTCGCCGCCGGCGTGACCCTGTTCGCCGAGGGCCGGGCCGCGAGCGCCGCGCTCGGGGACGTCGTCCTGACGCTCGCCCTGACGGTCGGCGGCACGCCCGGGCTGTCGACGACGCACGCGCTGACCTGCGTCGAGCTGTTCCTCGACCTGCACGCGAGCCGCACCGCCGCCGGCGTGGACCCGGCCGCCCTCACCGACGCGCAGAAGGTCAACCCCGGCCGGTTCGTGCAGGTCCAGGACGCCGGCAACCACGCCGGGCGCGCGATGCTCACGGTCCGCCAGGCGGTGCCCGCCGCGTTCACCGGCACGCTCGTCCTCACCGCCGACGCGCGCACGCGCCTGTTCGCCGCGGCCGACGAGGTGGCGGCGCCCGGCCAGGCCGTGGTGCCGTCGCCGCAGCAGCTGCCGAACGCGGCGGTCCCCGCGGGGGGCACGCGGTTCTGGGTCGAGGGCGCCGCCGTGAGCGGGGCGCTGCGCGACGCGACGGTGCAGCTCGGCATCGACGGCGTGGAGCCCGACGGCGACCACGCCCAGCTCACCGTGGTCGAGCTGCGCGACCTCACCATGACGATCCCCGGCACCGCGCCGCGCACCGGCCGGCTGGTCCCGCCGCCGCCGAACGGACCCGTCGCGCCGCACGTCGTGCCCGCGGCCCCCGCGGCGCCCGTGCCCGCCGACTTCGACGAGAACCCGCGGGTCAACCCGGCGGTCCCGCTGTTCGAGGGCTCGGTGCTCGCCGCCGACCCGATCCGGCTGCAGGTCACCGTGCGCCCGGCCGGCGTGCCCGTGCTCTGGTCCGCGCAGCGCGCCGTCGGCATCCCGGCGGCCGACGGCGGCGACGACGCGGCGGGGATCGTCGCGCTGCACGCCGCCGCCGCCCCGACGGTCGTGCCGGACGGCGGGAACCCGCTCCTGGCCACGATGCTCGCCGACAACTCCGGCACCTTCCACGTGCGGGCGTTCGTCGACGGCAACGGCAACGGCCTCTACGAGCACCACGTCGACCGCGAGCCGAGCATCGTGCGCAACGTCGTGCTCGGGCACGCGACGCTGTTCCTCGACAGCTCCGCCGCGACCGCCGCCAACTTCGCGGTGAACCCGGTGCCGGGCAACGGGATCAACGTGCGCTCGGGCGTGTTCAACATCGCCGCGCCCGGGACGGCGGCGGTGCACCTCAACGCGCAGGTCGACGTCGTCACCGGCGGCGCGGACGGGCGCCGGGACATCGCCCGGTTCTTCGGCTCGTGGACCAACGACATCCACGACAGCACGTCGTTCTCACCGACGTTCACCGACCCGACGACCGCGCCGCCGACCGTGCACCCCGCACCCTTCGTGTTCGCGTCCGACCGCGGCACCGGCCCCGGCGGCCGCTTCCAGCCCGGCGACGCCGCGCCCTCGATCCTCGCCCCGCCCCTGCTGGACACGGGCCGGCCCGGCGGCGGGTCGGGCGGCGAGACGTCGTCGCTGACCTCGTCGCGCATCCGCACCCGCACCCCCCAGGCGCTGGGCCAGCGGTGGGTCGTCGAGGCCGTCGACAGCCCCGGGATCACGATCGGCGGCACGCACCCGATCGTCGCCACGGCCCAGCTCACGCAGTTCGTCCTGCGCATCCGGTTCGACGCGACCCTCACCCTCTGGACGAACGCGACGGCCGCCCCGGGCGCGACGGGCGACCCGGCCGACCGGCTCTACGGCGCGCTCGAGCGCGTGGACTGGAACCTCGACGGCACGTGGAGCATCAACCCGGCGAACGGCGCCATCGCCGTCGTCGCCGCCCCCGCGACCACGATCGTCGCGCGCGTGCCCTCGTCGCCCGCGGTCGCGGCGACCACCTCCGGCACCGAGGTCCGCCCGCCGACGGCCCTCAACACCCTCGTCCAGGACGCACGGGCATGAGCGCCGCGACCGTCCCCACGGGCCCCGTCAGCCCGGTCAGCCCGGTCACCAGCGAGGTGACGGAGGCGGCCGTCGTCGTCGCCGTCGAGGTCGTCGCCGTCCGGCTCGGGCCGCCCGAGCCCGACCCGCGCGACGGCGCGCCCCTGCGCCTCGGCACGGTCGAGGTCGAGGTCACCGAGGTGCTCAAGGGCCGCGTCGACGCCTCGGCCGGCGACCGGGTCGAGGTGCCCGTCGCGATCCGCTCGGACGCCGACCTGTGGGCGGACGCGGCACCCGGCCGGCGCTACGTCGCGTTCTGCGACGCCGGCCCGCACGATCCCGCCGTGCTGCTCGCCGCCGGCCGGTGCCGCCAGCTCGCGCAGGGCGACGTCGTCGACGACGTGCGCGCCGTCCGGGCCGCGCAGCGCCGCCACCCCACGACCGACCGGCTGCTCGCCGAGGCCTGGGAGCGCCGCGCGACCGCCGGCGAGGTCTGGGCGCGGTACGTCTGGTCGACCGCGCGCGAGGCGCTGCGCACCCATGCCGGCCGCCTCGACCGGCTGCTCGCCACGGCCGAGGACCCCGCCACCCGCTTCGACGCCCAGCGTGCGTACCTCGTCGCCGCGTACGAGGACATGACCGTCACGGGGGAGTTCCCCGCACCCGCCCGCGCGCGCCTCGTCCGCGCGATGCTGCGCAGCGCGCTCGACCCCCGGCTGCGCGACCTGCGCCCGACGCTGCTCGGCACGTGGGCCCCGAACCTCGTCGGTGCGCCGCTGCCCCTCCCGCTCACGCCCGACGACGTGTTCGGCCCGCCCGGAGCGGCCGACGGGCCGGGTGCGGGCGACGCCGAGCCCGCACCCCGTGGGGCCGCCCTGCGCGACGCCGTGGCCGCCGAGCTGGCCGACCCGCGCGATCCCGCGACGACGAGCCCCGCGCTGCTCGCGTGGCTGCAGGGGAGGCCGTGATGCTGCGCCCCGCCTACCGCGTCACGATCGGCGACCACGTCGTCGACACCACCGTCGAGCCCCGCGCGAGCACGGTCGTCGAGCTCACGGTCCGGCTCGACATGGACACCCCGGCCGACTCGGTGACGATCGTCCAGGGGCAGGTCGGCGGCCTGCGCGCCGCTCCCGGCGACGACGTCTCGGTCGACCTCGGGTACTCCGACGAGGACGACGGGCTGCTGCGCGTGCTCACCGGGACGGTCGTGACGACCGAGCCGGGGATCCGCACCGAGCGGGTCGTCGGGCACTCGACCGCGGACGCGCTCCTGCGGACGCGCGTCGACCGGACCTTCGAGGACACCACCGCCGGCGAGATCGTCCGGGCGCTCGCCGGCGAGGCGGGGCTCGACGTCGACCGGGCCGAGGACGGCCCGCAGCTGCCGGCGTACGTCGTCGACGGCCGGCGCGACGCGGCCCGCCACGTGCGCGACCTCGCGGCGCTCGCGGGCTTCGACACGTACACGACCCCGGAGGGCGCCCTCGTCTTCGAGGCGCTCGGCGGCAGCCGCACGGTGCACACCGTGAAGTACGGCGAGCACGTCCTCGCCGCCGAGCAGTGGCGGGCCCGGCCGGTCGCCGGCACGGTCGTCGTCGTCGGCGACAGCCCGGGGTCCTCGCGAGGCGACGAGTCGTGGGCGTGGCTGACGAAGGACGTGACGACCCGGCAGGGCTCGTCCGGCACCGGCAGCCCGACGCTGCTGCTGGAGCGCACCGTGGCCCGCAGCGCGCGGGTCGCGTCCGACGCCGCCCGGGCGGCCGCGGACGCGCTCACCGCGTCGTCGCTGCGCGTGCGCGTGCGGATCCAGGGCCGGCCGCAGGTCGCGCTCGGCGACCTCGTGCGCCTCGAGCGGTTCCCCGAGCGCGCCGGCGTCGACCGGCTCGACGGCAACTACCAGGTGCGCGGCGTGCAGCACCGGATCACCAAGGCCGACGGCCTGCTCACCGACGTCGCGCTGCGCGGGCTCGCCGGGCCGGCCGCGGCGGCGCTCGGCGGCACCACCGGGACGGGGGTGGGGTCATGACGCTCGTCGACACCATCGCGGCGATCGTCCGGCACGAGCTGGCCGCGGTCCGCGTCCCCGAGCTGGGCGTGGTCACGGACGTGCACCCGCACAGCGACGCGGACGACGACGACAACTACGGCGTCGACGTCGCGCTGCGCAGCAGCGGCCTCGCGCTCGTCCGGGTGCCGGTCGCGACCGGCCACGTCGGGTCGGTCGCGATCCCCAACGTCGGCGACCTCGTGCTGGTCGGCTTCGACCACGGCGACGTCAACGCGCCGGTCGTGCTCGGTCGCCTGTACGACGACGAGGACCGGCCGCCCCTGTCCACCACCGACGAGATGGTGATGCGGCTGCCCCTCGCGGCCGACGACGACAAGAGCGTGCTGGCCGCCCTGCGCAACCACCAGGACCAGGACCCGACGCGCGAGCTCGTCATCGAGCTGCCGCCCAAGATCACGGTGCGGATCGTCGACGGCGTCGTGACCGTCACGGCCGGGAAGACCGAGATGGTGCTCGACCAGCAGGGCTCCAGCGGCGGCAAGGTCACCGTCCGGTCCGGCACCTCGTCGATGGTCCTCGACCAGGACGGCGACGTCACGGTCGAGTCCGCCGGGTCCGTGACGTTCAAGGCGTCGCAGGACCTCACGCTCGAGGCCGGCACGTCGGTCGACATCAAGGCCGGCACCGGCCTCACCGCCTCCGCGGGCACCACCGCGACGCTCAAGGGGTCGCTCAGCGCGTCCCTGGAGGGCAGCGCGGGCGCCACCGTCCAGGGCGCCATGGTGACGGTCAAGGGCATGACCTCCTTCTCGCCATGACGCCGCCGCGCACCAGCCCGCCGGCCGCGCCGGCGCCCCGTCCGCCAGGGAGGAACGACCGTGCCAGGGATGCCCGTCTCGATCGGCTGCAGCGTCATGGTGACGCCCGGTGCCGCCGGGCCGCCGGACACCGGGACGATCCTCGTCGTCCTGCCGCCGTGGGTGACCGCGGGCGGGATGCCGCTCGCCACGTCCGGCTCGATCTGCCTCATGGTCAACTCCGTCAGCGGCGTGCCCTACCCGCTGGTCATCGGGCCGCTCGGCTCGACAGGTATCCGCGTGGGTGGTCGGGCGCTCGTCCGGATGGGGGACTCCATCCCGTCGCCTCCCGGCGTGCTCACGGTCATCGGGCCGCCGGCGGCCATGTGGGTCACGGACGGGTGGGCACCGTGACCGCCCGCACGGCGACGACGCCGCGCCTGCGTCCGACGAGGGGGAGGGACCGATGAGCACGCCGACGATCGGCTCGGCCGGCAGCTTCCGGGACGCGCTGTTCGGCTCCGACCTGCGCCTGCTCGGCGAGCTGCTGCTGACCGAGCAGCGCGAGCGCGGCAGCGACCTGTTCACGGCCCCCCGGCCGCAGGTGGAGGTGCCCGGCGCCCCCGACGCCTCGCCGCAGGACCTGCAGCGCGTGGAGGGCGTGGCCGACCTCGTGCAGGCCCTGCAGCTGCGGTTCCTCACGCAGGCCGGGGAGCTGGCGCACCTCGGGCACCCGACGTACGGCAGCCGGCTGCACGAGCTCGTCGGCGAGCCGAACACGCCGACCACGCGCAACCGCGCCCGGCTCTACGCGCTCCAGGCGCTGCTCGAGGAGCCGCGCGTGAAGAGCGTCCGCCAGATCACCGTCGAGACCGACCGTCGGCGGCCCACGTGGGTCGAGGTGCGGGCCTCCGTCGTCGCCATCGACGGCGTGACCGAGCTGAACCTCGTCTTCCCCGTGCCGCTGGAGGGGAGCACGCCGTGAACGTCGACACCGCGACCCTGGTCCACCGCCCGTACGGCGAGCTCGTCGACGACATCCTCACGTCCGTCGTGGGCGGGGTGGTCAACGAGAAGATCCTGTTCGACCTCAAGGTGCTCACGTACCCGCTCGCCGAGCCGTCGTCGGGGGTGCGCAGCATCACCGGGACGGCCGCGGGCCAGCCCCGCACGTTCCTGCTGCACATCGACTTCGAGTTCGGGGCGACGACGAACGTCGTGGTCTGGCTCGAGGACGGCACGCTGCCCGACGACGACACGGCGTTCTACGTCGACTACGCCCGTGTGGACAGCCGCTCGCCGCTGAGCGACGTCAACGTGGGCAGCGTGACGCGCACGCTGACCGAGGCGGTGGGGCGCGAGGTGGCGACGGTCTACCAGCAGATCAACCTCGCGTACCTGTCCGCGTTCGTCGACACCGCGACGGGGCAGTCGCTCGACTACGTCGTCGCGATCCTCGACGTCACGCGCAAGACCGCCGACCACGCCGAAGGACTCGTCACGTTCTTCCGGGTCGAGGGCCTGGACGGCAACATCACGATCCCCGCGGGCACGGGCCTGGCGACGACGACGGGCGCGGTGCTGTTCGTGACGACGCAGCCGCGCACCCTGCAGCGGGGGCAGGTGCGCATCGACGTGCCCGTGCGCGCGGACGTCGCGTTCGCCGGCGAGGCGGGGCTCGTGGCCGCCGGCACCATCACCGAGATGACCCAGCCCGTCGCGGGCATCGCGCGGGTGAGCAACCTCGACCCGACGCAGCGGGCGGCCGCCGACGAGACGGACGACGAGCTGCGCCTGCGGGCCAAGGCCGTGCTGCGCGGGCTCGGCAAGGCGACGCTCGCGGCGCTCGACCGGGTCATCCGCGAGGGGCGGGGCACCCCGGTGGAGTTCTTCGACCCCAACGGGCCGGTGACGGGACGCTCGGAGCCCGGCACCGTGACGGTCGTCGTCGACGCGGAGCCCGAGCGGCTGCCGAGCCTGCTCGACGCCGTGCACACCACCCGGGCCGCGGGCGTCCTGGCGACCCTCGTCGCGCGCTACGTGTTCATGACGCCGCGCGTGCGGGCCACGATCTCCGCCGACCTGTCCAACCCCGGGCAGGAGCAGGTGCGGCGCGACGTCGTCGCGGCGCTGCAGGCGTACGTCGACGGCCTCGGCCGGGGGGACGCCGCCGACGGCGCGGCCATGCTCGCGGCGGTGCAGGCGGTGCCCGACGTGACGGCCGCGGTGATCGTCGACGTCGTCGTCGCGCGGGCCGACCTGGCCGGCGGCGACGGGGACGGCGCGCTGCTGGACGCGCTCGTCCAGGCGGCGACGCTCACGCCGCCGGGCACGGGCGGCAGCGGCGGCACGGACGCGC
>NZ_HE978588.1:1202026-1208904 GCF_000312005.1 Cellulomonas massiliensis JC225 | reverse complement strand
ACGGGCGGCAGCGGCGGCACGGACGCGCTGCGCGCCGCGCTCGCCGCCGCGCTCGCGCAGACCGGCAGCCCGGCACCCTCGGGCGCGCGTGTGCCCGACCGCTCGCTGCTGCTCTCGACCGCCGAGGGCCGCACGGGCCAGCCGGCGACGGACGCCGACCTCGAGGCCGGCCTGTTCCAGGTCGCGGCCACGGTCTCCGGGGAGCAGTGGTGGGTCGCGCTCGACATGACGCCCGCCGACGTGGGGACGGAGGCCGACGGTGCCCAAGGCTGACCGCATCCTCGACAACCTCCCGCCGACGTTCCGGCTCCGGGGCGACCCGTCCGCGCTGCGCGCCCTCGTGGACGCCTACGGCGGCGAGCTGCAGGCGGCGGAGAACGCGCTCGTCGCCGTCATGCGCGCGCACTGGGTCGAGTTCGCCGACGCGGGCGAGGACCGCATCCTCGACCTCGCCGCGTTCGCCGCCCTCTACGGCCTGCAGCCGCGCGCCGACGAGAGCGTCGAGGAGTTCCGCGAGCACCTGCGCCGCTACGTACGCTCGCAGCTCGACAGCACCGTCACGGTGCCGGGGATCCTGCGCACCGCCGCGGAGGGTCTCGGTCTGCACCTCGACGAGGACCTCGACACCTGGTGGGAGCGGGAGCGGCTCGGCGAGCCGGTGCTCACGACGACCCAGCCGGTGGGCTCCGACGCCGCGACCCTCGTGCTCGGGGTGCCCGAGCTGCTGCGCGAGGGCCGCGACGCGGCGCACGGCACGGTCGCCGGCGAGGTGGACCTCTCGGCCGGCGTCGACCTCGCCGCGCGGGGCTCGCTGTGGGTCGCGATCGACGGCGCGGGTGCCACCGAGGTCGAGCTCACGGCCGGGCTGGCGGACCCCGCGCACGTGACGCCGCAGCAGCTGCTCGACGCGCTGGACCGGGACCTGCCCGTGGCCGGCGTCGGGACGGTCGACGGCGGGCGGCTCGTGCTCACGTCGCCGACGTCCGGCGCCTCCTCGTCGCTCGAGGTCGTCGACGGGCCGCGCGACGCCGCCGACCTGGTGCTCGGCCTGCGCCCCCGCACGTACCAGGGGACGGCCGCCACCCGGGCGACGATCGTCGGGACGGCGGACCTGTCGACGGCGCTCGACCTCACGGACGAGCGCTACCTGCGGCTGACGGTCGACGGGACGCTGCTCGCGGAGGTCGACTGCGCGGCCCTCGCGGCGGACGTCACCGCGGTCGACCTCGCGGACGTCACCGGCGCGATCAACGCGGCCCTCGGCACGACGGTCGCGTCGGACGACGGGCGGTTCCTCACCCTGACGTCGCCGACGCCCGGCGCCGCGGGCTCGCTCGTGCTGCTCGACCCCGCGGCGCAGCCGGCCACGGAGCGCCTGCTCGGCCAGGCGCCCCGCACCGCGGTCGGCGAGGCGCCGCGCAGCGCACGCGTCGCGTCCGACCGGCGGATCGGCCTCGGCGTGGACCTCTCGCAGGCGTCGGTGCTGCGCGTCGCGGTCGACGCGGAGGCGCCCGTCTCGGTCGACGTGGCCGGGCTGGACCCCGCGACGACGCTGCCGCAGGAGATCGTCACGTCGCTCAACGAGGGGCTGGGGGCGACCGTCGCGTCGCACGACGGCGACCGCGTCACGCTGCGCTCGAGCACCGAGGGCGAGACCGGCCAGCTCGTCCTGGAGGAGGTCGAGGGCGACGCCGCGGAGGCCGTCATGGGCCTGCGCCCGCGCTCGGGCCGCGGGGCTCCCCCGGTGACCGCCGCGTTCACGGGCGGGCCGGACCTCGCCGGCACCGTCGACCTCTCCGCGCGGCACGTGCTCGTCCTGGAGCTCGACGGCCACGGCCCGGTCGAGGTCGACCTGCGCGCCGCCGCCGCGGACCCCGCGCACGCCACCCTGGAGGAGGTCGCGCGCGCGATCAACGAGGCGCTCGGCCGGCCCGACGACGACCCGGTCGCGTCCGACGACGGCGCGCACCTCGTGCTCGTCTCCCCCACGGAGGGCGCCGGCGGGCGGCTGGCGGTCCGGCCGCACGTCGCGACCCTGCACCGCCGCTTCGTCACCCGTGCCCGCGTCACCGACGACGCGGCGACGACGCTGCTCGGCTTCACCGCCCGCACCGCCCACGGCACGCCGGGCTCGAGCGCGCGGCTGGCCGGGACGTCCGACCTGTCCGGCGGCGCGGACGTGCGCGAGCGCGGCGTGCTCCGGGTGCGGGTCGGCCCGGCCGCGCCGGTGGAGGTGGAGATCGCCGGCCCCCGCCCGCGCGCGACCACGCCCGCCGAGATCGCGGCCGCGGTCAACGCCGCGTTCGAGGGCGTGGCCGGCGTGACGCAGCCGGTCGCGACGACGGACGGCCGCACCGTGACGCTGCACGACCACGCGACGGGCGCGGGTTCGCTCGTCGCCGTCGAGGAGACCCGGCGGCGGGACGCGCGCGAGACCGTGCTCGGCGCCGTGCCCGCCCAGGTGCCCGCCGAGGCGCGCGGCGCGGGCCCGGTCGGCGTGCTCCTCGTCGGGACGGTCGACCTCGCGGCCGGCGTCACGCTGCCCGGGGACGCCGCGCTGCGGCTCGGGGTGGACGGCGCGGCACCCGTCGACGTGCCGCTCACGGACGGCGGCGGGCCGGCGCCCTTCTCCCTCACGCAGCTCGCGGCCCGCGTCAACGTCGCGCTCGGCGCCTCGGTCGCCGGGCACGACGGCACGCACCTGCGGCTCCAGTCGCCCACGCCCGGCGGCACGAGCGCGCTCGTCCTGGAGGCGCCGACCACCGGGACCGACGCCACCGACGCACTGCTCGGCGTCTCGGTGCCGCGGGCGTACCGGGGGCGCGCGGCGGCGTCGGCCCAGGTCACGGGCGTCGTCGACGCGACGTCCCTCGACCTGTCCGTCACGCACCTGCTGGTGCTCGCCGTCGACGGCGGCGCGCCCGTCACGGTCGACCTCACGCGGGACGTCCCCCCGGACGAGCGCACCACCGTCTCGGCGCAGCAGGTGGCGGCGGCCGTCAACGCCGGCTCCACGGCGGTGGCGAGCACCGTCGCGCTGCCGCTCGGCACCGGCGTGCGGATCGCGTCGCCGACCACCGGGCCGAGCAGCCGGCTCGTCCTCGGCCTCGCGCACGACGGCGACGCCGCCGCCCTCGTCCTCGGCTCCGCGCCGCGCAGCGCGCAGGGCAGCGACCCGGGACCGGCGGTCGTCGACGGCGACGTCGACCTGCTCGGCCCGGCGGACCTGTCCGACCGCTCGGTGCTGCGGCTGTCCGTCGACGGCGGCCCGCCGGTGGACGTCGACGTCGCCGGGGTCGCGCCCGCCACGACGACGATCGGCGAGGTCGTCGCCGCCCTCGACGCGGTGCTGCCCGGCGTCGCGAGCCGCACCGACGCCGACCGCCTGCGGCTCACGTCGCCGACGACCGGGCCCGGCAGCCGCGTCGACGTCCTGCCCGTCCGGTTCCTCGAGGTCCAGGAGTACCCGCCCGCCACCGACCGCGCGACGGCCGCGGTGCGCAACGGCGCGTCCGTGCCGCTGCAGCACGTCGGCGCGACGGCGGTACCGGGCCGGGTCGTGGTGTCGACCGTGCACGGCGTGTTCGGGCCCCGCGTCGCGGACGCCGCGGCGGGCTGGTCCGTGCACGTCGAGACCGCGGTCGGTGCGGGCAGCCGGCTCGTGCTCGAGCGGGACGGCGACACCGTGGTCGCGACGCTCGAGCGCCCCGGCGAGGCGCCGCAGCGCGTCCCCGACGCGCGGGTGCACGTCACCGGCGACCGGCCGCTCGAGGTGCGGCGGGGTCGCAGCCGGTGGACGTACACCGAGTGCCTCGCGGCGCGGTTCGACGAGGCGGTGTTCGACGAGGACGACTTCGCCGGCGGCCGGTGCACCGAGGAGGCCGTCCTCGATCTGTCGCGGTTCGCGCCGACGGCCGTGCCCGCGGTGCTCGCCCGCGGCGGCGACCGCCCCGCGACGGCGCAGGTCGAGGTCTCGTGGGACTCGCACGCGGCCGGCGCGTTCGTCGTGAACCTCCCCCGCGAGCTCGACGTCCGGTTCGGCGAAGGGCTCGGCGAGACCCGGTTCGGCGCGGCCGAGCCCGAGCGCGTCGCCGGCGTGGTGACCGAGCCCGAGGGCGACCCGGACCACCTCACGACGCGCGTCAACGCCGAGTCCCGGCTCGTCGAGGTCCGCCCGCTCCCGGTGACGCAGGTGCCCATCGGCTGGGAGCCCGTCACCCTGCCGTTCCGGCAGCCCGTGCCCTTCACGGGCGGCACGGCGCAGCGCCCGGCCCGCCTCTACCTCGCCGACCCCGGCTTCGGCGCGCGGTTCCTGCTGCTCGAGACCGCGGAGCCGGGCACCTGGGGCAACCGCGTGACGCTCAGCGCCCGCACGGCCGGGCCAGCGATCTACGACCTCGAGATCCAGTTCACCGGCAGCCGGTTCGAGAGCGCGCGCTCGGTCGTGCTCGGGCCGCCCCTGCCCACCCTCGCCGACGACCTGCTCGCCCCGCGCCCGCTCGGCGTGGGCACGGCCAAGGCCGCCGGGATCCGTGCCGCAGTCACCAGGGACCGGACGTCCGGGCCCGCCACCAGTGAGGACGGGCCCAGCCCGGACGAGGAAGGAACACCATGAGCGAGACGACCACCCCGTACGTCCCCCGCGACCCCGGCGACCTGCTGACCGCGGAGGACTGGAACACGGTGCAGACGAAGATCCAGGACGACATCCGCACCCGCTCGCAGGAGGCCGCCGAGTCGGTGACGCACGTCGCGTCCGCCGACGACGCCGCGACGATCGACGGCAAGGACCTCGAGGCCCTGACCGAGGAGATCGTCAAGCGCGTGCGCGACGACCTGCGCGGGCAGTCCGGCTACCAGCAGCTGTTCAAGGTGCTGCACGCCGGGGAGCCGTCGGTCATCGAGCACAAGCTCGGGCGGATGCCGCTCGTCGACCTCTACCGGCTCGACTACTTCCAGGTGGTCTGCCGCGAGGACGACGAGACGCGCCTGGCGTACGCGACGTTCTACCTGCACCACTCCGAGGAGCGGCGCGTGCGCGTTACCGACGACGAGGGCAAGCGTGTCTCCGTGGACGTCCAGCCGCCGGACGGGCCCGAGCTCGGCATCCCGTTCGCCGACCTGCTCGCCCGCTACGACGTGCAGTACACCGACACGTCCACGCTCGACGACCTGGAGACCGAGTTCTGGCAGGCGTTCTTCAAGGAGCCGAACGACCGCTTCAACGACGACCAGTACTGCCACTCGCCGTGGTTCGAGCGCTGCTGCAAGGAGCAGCAGACCGTCCGGCGGCTGAAGCAGAACGGCGACTGGGACGAGATCCTCCTGCAGGTGCGCCCGCGCAAGACCGTGAACTTCCCCTCGGGCACGGTCCTCGGCCAGGACGGCGACGACCGCCGGGTGGTGCCGCGGCCGGCGAACACGTTCGTCCAGCACCTCGACGACAACCGCACGGCGGTCTGGTTCCTGGGCCAGGCCCAGAGCGACGACGCCGAGCAGGAGGCCGTCGACTACATCGGCGAGGAGCGGTTCCGCGACGAGCTCAAGCTCATGGTGCTGCTCAAGATCTGAGCGGCCGACGGCGTCAGGCAGGACCGGGAGGAGGGGCGATGCGGGTCAGCGCACGGCACGTGGGTCGGCAGCTGCCGTTCGAGCGGGAGCGGCGGCTGGTGCTGCGCCGCCTGCCGGTCGGCGCGGTGGTCACGCGCGCGGCCCTGACGATCACGCCCGTGAGCACGGACACCGGCGGCCAGTTCCTCGAGAGCATCACGTTCTCCGGCGGGCAGGGCGACTGGGGGGCCACGAAGGTCACGACGTCCTCGTCGGTCGAGGTGGCGCTGCACGCGCGGCGCCGCCTCGCCTCCCTCACCGGCACGAACCTCGGGGGCGTCCCGCTGCTCGCCGACCTCGGCGGCGGGTTCCTGCCGGTCAACGCCGACGGGGCGTTCGCGGAGGGGACGGCCCTGACGCTCGCGAACGCGACGACGCTGCCGGGGCTGTCCGTGACCGGGCTGCGCGCGCCCGGCGCGGCGGGCTCGCAGCCCGACGTCACCCAGCTGCGGGTCTCGTCGCCGCCCAGCGACGTGACCGTGGCTGTCGAGGGCGGGCCCGTGTTCTTCGCGCACCTCGGCGAGCTCATGGCCGCCGTGACGACGCCGGACTTCAGCGCGGTGCTCGCCGCGATGCTGCCGGGGCTGCCGGTCGAGAACGGCTGCCACGTGGTGCCGTTCGTCGTGCACTCCGGCTCGATCGCCCGGCTCGACCTCGCCCTCGACGTCGAGTACGCGCTGGCGGCGAGCGCGACGCCCGAGGGCGTCCGCTCCGTGCAGGCGTCGTACGCCTACGGCGGCGCGCCCGTCGGCGGCCAGGGCGCCCTCGCCGTCAGCGTGCCGCCCGGCATGGTCGCGGTCGCCACGACCGGCCGCGCGCAGGGGGCCTTCGCGGAGTCGCGCGTGGTGCTCGGCCCGCTCACGACGAGCGTGCCGCCGGAGCTCGTCACCGTGGCGGCCGGGCAGTCGCTCGCGCAGCAGCTCGTGCCGCCCGAGACCGTGGTCGCGTCGTCGCTCGACCTGCTGCTCACCGCCGTCACCGCCGAGACCGCGCTCGTCGTCGACGTGGTGGACGACCTCGACGGCAAGCCGGGGCGGACCTCGCTCCTGCCCCGGCCCGCCGACCTGCGCCTGACCCGCGACACGGCCGGCGCGCCGACCTGGGTCAACGTGCCGCTGCCGAGCGAGCGCGAGCTCACGGCCGGCGTGGCGCGCTGGGTCGTCGTCCAGGCACGCACCGGGTCGGCCGCGTGGAGCGCCGGGCCGGACGACGGCAGCGGCGGCGCCGGGCCGGGCAGCGGAGCGCCGCTCGTCCCGCCCGACCGGCCG
>NZ_HE978588.1:1161436-1201347 GCF_000312005.1 Cellulomonas massiliensis JC225 | reverse complement strand
ACGGGGGCCTCTCGTGGCGGGCCGTGGCCGGGACCGTCGCCGCCGCGCCGCTGCGGGCGCCGCTGCGCCTGCGGCACACCCTCAGCGGCTTCCGCCTGCCGCTCGAGCTGCACGTGGACGCGGGCGGCCCGACGGTCGCCGTGGACCTGCAGCGGTTCGCGGCCTCCGGCACCGTGGACCTCGGCCTCGACGCCCCGGAGGTCGCCCAGGCGGTCAACGCCGCGCTGGCGACGGCCGGTGCCGGCGGCCCCGCGGGCGGCGGCGAGCGCGTCGCGAACGGGGACTTCGTCGACTGGTACCGCGTCGGCACGGCGCTCGCGCCCGTCCGGTCCCTGCGCCTGCCCTCGGCGCTCGGGCTCGGCTTCGCCGCCGCCGCGTTCGGCCCGGGCAGCGACGTCGTGCACGCCGTGGCCGGCGGGCAGCGCGGCGACGGGCCGCCCGAGACCCGGTACCTGCGCTACGACGTGCTCTCCTCGGCACCCCAGAAGCAGGGCCTCGTCGGCGCCGGCACGCCCGTCGGCCTCGCGCTCGACCCGACCGGCGCCACGGCGGTGCTCGGGCTCGAGAGCCCGGCGGTGATCGGGCTGGCCGCGGCGGGGGGCGACGGCGGCAGCCTCGTGCTCGTCGACACCGCGACCGCGCGGCCGGTGGGCGGGGAGGTCGCCACGCCGGAGCTCGTCGCGGACGTCGTGGCCGACGGGCTCGGCGTGTACGTCCTCGGGCTGGTGTTCGCCGACGGGCGTCCCCGCACCCTCGTCCGGCACGCGACGTGGTCGCAGCTGCGGGACGCCGCGGCCGGCGCGCCCGTCCCGTGGTCGACCGCGCCGTCGGCGAACGTGCTCGGCCGCCCTCGGCACGCCGCCGTGGGGCGGGACGGCCGCCTCGTGCTCGTCGTGCGCGAGGAGACGCCCGACGGCTCGCAGCCGTCCGCCGAGCACGTCGTCACGTTCCCGGACCTGTCCGCCGTCGAGGCGGACGACGACGTGTCGGTGGCCGTGCCCGACGCGGTGCAGGTGGCCGTCGCATCCGACGGCACGGTGCTCGTGCTCACCCGGACCGCGGTGCAGTACCGCCGGCCGGGCGACCTGGGCCTGTTGCGGGAGCTGCCCTTCGCGTCGCAGGACGCCGCGGCGGGGTACGCGTTCGCCCTCGCGCCGCAGGGCGACGTCGCGGTCGTGGTGCGGCAGGAGGGCGTCGAGCTGCTCGACGTGCCGAACCGCCGGTGGCTCCCGTCGCCCGGGTTCTCCGTGACGGTCGCCGAGGGCGGGGGGCGGCTCGTCGTCAGCCCGGCCGGGACGCACGCCGTGCACACCGGCCTGTGGCTGACCGACGCGGACGTGCTGTCGATCGGGGACGCGCTGCCGGCCGAGTGGGAGATCACCGCCGGCACCGTGCGTCCCGTCAGCCTGCCCACGACGGGCGAGGTGCTCGCGCTGCTCGGGGACGTCCGCGAGGGCTCCGACCGCCAGGGGAAGCGCCCGAGCGGCCCGTCCTCGATGGCGCAGGTCGTGCCCGTCGTGGCCGGCGCCCGCTACCGGTTCTCGTTCGACGGACTCTCGTTCGCCGACGGCGGCGTCGCGCAGGTGCGCTGGAGCGGCGACCGCTGCGCCCCCGGCCGCGTGGACCGCGTCCCCGTGACGACGTTCGACGTCGAGCGCGACCGCTCCGTCGCCGTCGTCCCCCACCACGAGGCCGTGCTCGTCGCCCCCGACGCCGCCGTCCAGGCCGAGGTGCGGTTCTTCGTGCCCGACACGGCGCTGGCCGTCGACAAGGTGAGCCTGCTCGCCTCCGCCGACGTCGCGACCGGCACCTGGACGCCCGCCGACCCGGGCACGACCGTCACGCCGGGCACCGGCGACGTGACCCTGTCCAACACCGGCGTCGTCCCCTCCGCGGTCGCGCAGGCCGTGCCCGTGCAGGCGGGCGACGAGTACGCGCTCGAGGTCGTCGCGGTGCCGGACGGCGAGCCGGGTGCGGCCGTCGAGCTGGCGTTCGCCGACGACGCGGGCGCCCCCGTCGGCGCGACGGTGCGCGTCGGCCTCGACGCGCTGGACCTCGACGCGCACGCGGCCGCCGGGACCGTGCCGCCGGGCGCGGCCGAGGCGCAGCTGCGCGTCGTGCTGCCCGCCGGCGCCGTCGTCGTGCTGCGCGCGCTCAGCCTCTCCGTCGGCCCGCGCGTCGACGTCACGCTGGTGTTCGCGTCCGAGACGCCCGGGGACCTGCGCCTCAGCGACGTCGGCGTCACGCTCGACCACGGCACGCCGACGCCCGTGCCCGTGCCCACCGGCGGCCTGTGCCCGGTCACCCCGGCGGGCGACGGCCCGGACGGCGAGGCGTGCCACTGCCAGCGCTGCGGCTCCGACGGTCCCGTGCGGCAGGCGCGCGCAGCGCTCTCACCGGCCGGCCGGCCGGTCACCGTGACGCCCTGCCCGACGTGCGGCACCGACCGGGTGCGGCTGGGCGGACGGGTCGCGCTGCGGGCCGAGCCCGTGGCGCTGCGGCAGTACCGGGTGCAGGACCGCGCGCCGGAGCAGCTCGCCCGCGCCGTGCCCGGCCCCGCCGTGGTGTCCCGGGTGGAGCTGCGCGAGCCGCTGGAGGCCGTCGACGGCGTCGCGACCGCCCGGGCCCAGGCGCTGCGCAAGGCCGGGTTCGCGGACGTCGTGGCGCTCAGCCGCGCGGACGTCGCCGACGTCGCCGCGCTGCCCGGGGTCTCCGACGCCGCGGCCGCGCGGATCATCGACCACGCCCGCACGCTCGTGCGCGAGCGCGGCCAGCGGGTCGTGTTCGACTGACCGGCCCCGCGGCGCCCGCCCGAGCTACTTCTTGGTGGCCGCCTTGGAGCGCGTGCCGGTGCGGCGCGCCGGCTTCTTGGCCGGGCCGGCCGCCCGCTTCTCGGCGAGCAGCTCGATCGCCTGCTCGCGGGTGAGCGTCTCCGGCGTCGTGTCGCGCGGCAGCGTGCGGTTCGTCGTGCCGTCCGTGACGTACGCGCCGAACCGGCCCTCCTTGACGACGATCGGCGTGCCGCTCGTCGGGTCCTCGCCGAGCTCGGCGAGCGGCGGTGCGGCCGTCGCGCCGCGGCCACGCTTCGGCTGGGCGTAGATCGCCAGCGCCTCGTCGAGCGTCGTGGTGAACAGCGCCTCCTCCGAGGCGAGGGTGCGCGAGTCCGTGCCCTTCTTGAGGTACGGGCCGTAGCGGCCGTTCTGCGCCGTGATCTCCTCGCCCGTCGCGGGGTCCGTGCCGACGACGCGGGGCAGCGACAGCAGCTGCAGCGCCTCGTCGAGGGTGATCGTCTCCAGCGACATCGTGCGGAACAGCGACCCCGTGCGCGGCTTGGGCGCGGCGGCGAGCGCCTTCTTGCGCGCGGCGGCGGAGAGGTTCGGGTCGAGCTCGGGCTCGGGCAGCACCTCGGTGACGTACGGCCCGTAGCGGCCCTTGCGCGCGACGACCTGCGTCCCGGTGGCCGGGTCGACGCCCAGCACCTTGTCGCCGTCGGGCTGGGTCTCGAGCAGCTCGCGCGCCTTGTCGACCGTCAGCTCGTCGGGGGCGAGGTCGTCCGGCACCGACGCCCGGCGGGGCTCGGCGTCCGGGCCGTCGCCCGGCGCCTCGAGGTACGGCCCGTACCGGCCGACGCGCAGCGTGATGCCGTCGCCGATCTCGATCGAGTTGACCTCGCGGGCGTCGATCTCGCCGAGGTTCGCGACGAGGTCGCGCAGCCCCTCGCCGTCCTCGCTGCCGGAACCGTCGCCGAAGTAGAACCGCGTGAGCCACTCGACCCGGTCCTTCTGACCGGCCGCGATCTCGTCGAGGTCCTCCTCCATCTCCGCCGTGAAGTCGTAGTCGACGAGGCGGTCGAAGTTCTCCTCGAGCAGGCGGGTCACTGCGAACGCGAGCCACGTCGGCACGAGGGCCTGGCCGCGGTTGACCACGTACCCGCGGTCCTGGATCACCCCGATCGTCGCCGCGTACGTCGACGGGCGGCCGATCCCGCGCTCCTCGAGCGCCTTCACCAGGCTCGCCTCGGTGTAGCGCGGCGGCGGGCTCGTGCGGTGCCCGTCGGCGAGCAGGTCGGACGCCGTGAGCGCGTCCCCCTCGGCCATCTGCGGCAGGCGCGCGTCGCGCTCCTCCCCGCCCCCGCCGGAGCCCTCGGCGTCGTACCGGCCGGCGTCGCGGCCCTCCTCGTACGCCGCGAGGAACCCGCGGAAGGTGATGACCGTGCCGGACGCGGAGAACACCGCGTCGCGCCCGTCGGCGGCGACGGCCCCGAGCCGCACGGAGGCGGTGGAGCCGCGGGCGTCGGCCATCTGCGACGCGACCGTGCGCTTCCAGATCAGCTCGTAGAGCCGGAACTGGTCGCCGGACAGCTCGCGGGCCACCTGCGCCGGCGTGCGGAAGTGGTCGCCCGCCGGACGGATCGCCTCGTGCGCCTCCTGGGCGCCCTTCGCCTTGCTCGTGTAGACGCGCGCCTTGTCGGGCACGAACTCCGGCCCGTACAGCTCGGCCGCCTGGCGCCGCGCGGCGTCGATCGCCTGCGACGAGAGCACCGGCGAGTCGGTGCGCATGTAGGTGATGTAGCCGTTCTCGTACAGCGTCTGCGCCGTGCGCATCGCCTGCCGCGAGGACATGCGCAGCTTGCGGCTGGCCTCCTGCTGCAGCGTCGAGGTGGTGAACGGCGCGGCCGGGCGGCGCGTGTACGGCTTGGTCTCGATCGAGCGGACCGTGAACGACGCGTCGGCCAGCGCGGTGACGAGCGCCCCCGCGGCGGCCTCGTCGAGGTGCACGGCCTCGCCGCGGAGCACGCCGCGGTCGGTGAAGTCGCGGCCGGACGCGACCCGCGTGCCGTCGAGCGACGTCAGGCGCGCGCCGAACGTCGGCTCGTCGGCCGCCTCGACCGCGAACGTGCCGGTGACGTCCCAGTACTCGGCGGAGACGAACGCCATGCGCTCGCGCTCGCGCTCGACGACCAGCCGCGTCGCGACCGACTGCACGCGGCCGGCCGACAGCCCCTTGCCGACCTTGCGCCAGAGCACGGGGCTGACCTCGTAGCCGTACAGCCGGTCGAGGATGCGCCGCGTCTCCTGCGCGTCCACGAGCCGGTCGTCCAGCTCGCGCGTGTTCTCCAGCGCTCGGCCGATCGCCTCGCGCGTGATCTCGTGGAACACCATGCGCTTGACCGGGACCTTGGGCTTGAGCTCCTGCAGGAGGTGCCACGCGATGGCCTCGCCCTCGCGGTCCTCGTCGGTGGCGAGGTAGAGCTCGTCGGACTCCTTGAGCAGGCGCTTGAGCTCGGAGACCTTCTTCTTCTTGTCGGCGTCGACGACGTAGTACGGCGCGAAGCCGTTGTCGACGTCGACCGCGAACTTGCCGAACGGGCCCTTCTTCATGTCGGCGGGCAGCTCGGAGGGCTGCGGCAGGTCACGGATGTGACCGACGCTCGCCTCCACGTCGTACCCCTCGCCGAGGTACCCCGCGATCGTGCGCGCCTTCGCCGGCGACTCCACGATGACGAGCTTGCGCCCTGCTGACATGACATGCCTTCCCTCAGCGGCCGCTCCCGGCCCGCGTGACGACGCGGCCTGCTCGAGCGGACCGTCCCCGGGTGGGGACTCTACGACCTTCCGTCAAGCCGAACGCAACTGCCCGGCGCCGCGTTCCACGCCGGCCTCGCGGTCGACGGCGGTCGCCTGCCGCAGCGCCAGGACGAGCGCGAAGCCGAGCGCGCACGCCGCGACGGCGGCCGCGACGCCCCCGACGAACGCCTCCTGCTGCACGCGCGGGCGCCACAGCGACTGCGGGTCCGCGGCCAGCACGTCCCAGGTGCGGACGAGGACGACCCCGCCGACGGCTCCAGCACCCGCCGAGACCGCGACGAGCACCGACGCGGCCAGGGCGGCGCCGCGCTGCCGCGAGCGCGGCCGCGCGGTGCGCCGGGTCGCCGCCCACGCGCATGCGAGCGCGGTCCAGGCGAGGACGACGAGCATCGCGGCGACCACGTCGGAGGGCCGGTGCCACTGGCGCGCGAGGGTCGCGACGCCCGTCACCGCCGCGTAGGCGGCGCCGAGCACGGCGGCCCACGGCCGCGTGCGCGGCGGGACGACGAGCAGCAGGACGACGGCCGCCGACGCGGCGGCGGTCGTGTGCCCGCTGGGCAGGGTGTTGCCGTACACGCCCTCGACGCCGAGCTCCTCGCGCTGCAGCAGCACCTTCTTGACGAGCTGGGTGGTGACGTTCGAGCCGATCATGACGACCGCCACCTGCACCGCGAGGTCCGCGCGCCGGCGCAGGAACGCGACGACGACGGCCGCCAGCAGCACCGCCGCGATGAACGTCACCGAGACGACCTCGAGCACCCGCTCGGTCACGACCCAGACGCCGCTCTCGTGGTAGTCGGCCCCGCGCAGCGCGGCCTGCTCCACGAGCTGGCCCGTGAACGTGTCGACGAACAGGCGCCAGAGCAGCCACACGCCGACGGCGGACGCGAGCGCGACCAGCGCGGCGACGACCGCCACGACCGGGCGCGCGGCGACGCCGCCGGGAGGCCCCGGCCGCGCGGGCGTCGTGGCCGGGGCGTGCTGCACCGGACCACCGTAGGCCAACCGGGTGACCCCCTCGCGCGTCAGCGCACCGCGAGCTCGGGCGGCACCGGCACCGGGTCGAAGCCCGCGGCGGCGACTGCCTCGGGGTCGTGGCGCAGGCAGGCCACCCGCCGCCGCGGGTCGTCGCCCGGGACGGCCGGCGGCGTGAGCCGGGGCCGGACGGTCGCGCACGCGTCGAACGCGAACTCGCACCGGGCGCGGAACGGGCACCCGCTGGGCAGGCGGCCGAGGTCGGGCGGCGAGCCGGGGATCCCGCCGAGCTCGCGACGCTCGCCGCGCAGCGGGGGGAACGAGTGCAGCAGGCCGTTGGCGTAGGGGTGGCGCGGGCGGCGGTAGACGTCGAGGGCGTTCGCGTCCTCGACGATCTCCCCCGCGTACATGATCGCGATGCGGTCGGCGATCTCGATGAGCAGCGACACGTCGTGCGTGATGAACACGACCGAGAAGCCGAGCCGCTCGCGCAGCTCCGCGATCTGCTCGACGATCTGCCGCTGCATGACGACGTCGAGCGCGGTCGTCGGCTCGTCCATGATGAGCACCTGCGGCTCGAGGGCGAGCGCCATCGCGATCATCACGCGCTGGCGCATCCCCCCCGAGAGCTGGTGCGGGTACGAGCGGACGCGGTCCGGCGAGATGCCGACGAGCTCCAGCAGGTGCTCCGCGCGCTCGTACGCCTCCTTCTTCCCGACGCCGGGCAGGTGCGCCTGGATCGCGTCGACGAGCTGCTTGCCGACCCGGTACACGGGGTTGAGCGAGTTCATCGCGCCCTGGAACACGATCGCGAGGTCCTGCCAGCGCGAGGCGCGCAGGTCCCGGTCGGACAGCCGGAGGATGTCGCGCGTGCCGCCGTCGCGGTCGTGGAACAGCACCTCGCCGCCGGTGATGAGGCCGGGCGGCGGCAGCAGGCGCGTCGCGGCGTACGCGAGCGTCGACTTGCCGCACCCGGACTCCCCGGCGAGGCCCAGCACCTCCCCGCGGTGCAGCGTGAGCGACACGTCGCGCAGCACGCGCGTCGGGCTCTCGTCGTAGCCGTACTCCACCGAGAGGTTCCGGATCTCCAGGACGGGCTCGCGGGCCGGGGGCGCGGCGGCGAAGTCCTCGTACGTCGTGGTCGCGGCGCTCACCGGCCGGCCTCCTGCGTCGTCGGGGCGGCGGGGGCGGCGACGGCACGGGCCGCGTCCACCTCGCCGGGTCGGTCGTCCGCGCGCGGCTCGTCCACGACCGGCGTGAAGCCGATGCGCGGGCGGATGCCGCGGCGCTTGAGCTCGCGCGCCTTGAGGCCCGTGCTGCGCAGCCGCGGGTTGACGAACTCGTCGATGCCGAAGTTGATGAGGGTCAGCGCCATGCCGAGCGCCGCGATGCACAGGCCGGCCGGCACGAACCACCACCACGCGCCCCGCTGGAGCGCCAGGTTGTTCTGCGCCCAGAACAGGATCGTCCCCCAGTTCCACTCGCTGATCGGCGTGACGCCGAGGAACGCGAGCGTGATCTGCGAGAGCACGGCGAACGTCACCGTGCCGACGAACCCGGCGGCGATGATCGCCGTGAGGTTCGGCATGATCTCGGCGAAGATGATGCGCATCGTGCGCTCGCCGTTCGCCCGCGCGGCCTCGACGAAGTCGCGGCGCCGCAGCGAGAGGGTCTGCGCGCGCAGCACCCGAGCGCCCCACGCCCAGCCGGTGATCGCGATGATGAACGCGACCGTGACGCCGCCGGCCCCGGGCACCTGCGCCGCGATGATGATGATGAGCGGCAGCTGCGGGATGACGAGGAACACGTTCGACAGCGCCGAGAGCGTCTCGTCGCCGACCCCGCCCACGAAGCCCGCCGTGACCCCGACGAGCATCCCGATCAGCGTCGCCAGGACGCCCGAGATGAGCCCGACGACGAGCACGCCGCGCGTGCCGACGATGATCTGGCTCAGCACGTCCTGGCCCGTGTGCGTCGTGCCGAGCCAGTGGGCGGCCGAGGGCGGCTGCAGCAGCGCGTCGCTCATCGCGCTCGGGTCGTAGGGCGCGATCCACGGCCCGATGACCGCGATGACGCCGAAGAACGCGAGCATGCTCAGGCCCGTCAGGGCCTTCGCGTTGCGCAGGAACAGCAGGCGTCGCCGCGCGCCCGGCGCGGACGTCGTCTGCGGCACGACGTCGGGAGGCGTCGTCTCGAGAACGGTCGACTCGACGGCAGCCATGTCAGCCCTCCTGCCGGGTGCGCGGGTCGAGGAACGCGTAGGCCACGTCCGCGACGAGGTTCGCGAGCAGCACCGCGATCGTGATGATGAGGAAGCAGCCCTGCATGAGCGGGTAGTCGTACGTCGACACCGCCTGGTAGAGCACGTAGCCGATGCCCTGGTAGGAGAAGACCATCTCCATGACGAGCGTCCCGCCGACGATGAACCCGAGGGACAGGGCGAAGCTCGACACCTGCGGCAGGATCGCGTTGCGCGCCGCGTAGCCGAACAGGACCTTGCGCTCGCCGAGCCCCTTCGCCTGCGCGACCGTCACGTAGTCCTCCGAGGAGACCGTGACCATCATGTTGCGCATGCCGAGGATCCAGCCCGCGACGGACGAGATGACGATCGTCAGCGCCGGCAGCATCCCGTAGTAGAGGACGGACGAGATGAACTCCATGTCCAGGTGCGGGATGAGCGCGCGGTCGTAGCTGCCGTTGGAGGGGAACCACTGCAGCGTGACCGAGAACAGCGCGACGCACAGCAGCCCGAGCCAGAAGTACGGCACCGCCGAGAAGAAGGTCGAGATCGGCAGCAGGTTGTCCGCCCACGTCCCGCGGCGCCAGCCGATGCCGGTGCCGATGAGCGTGCCGACGACGAAGCTGATGATCGTCGCGATGCCGACCAGCCCGATCGTCCACGGCAGCGCCTGGCGGATGATGTCGACCACCGGGACGCCGAACATGAACGACGTGCCGAGGTTGCCGTGCAGCAGCAGGCCCCAGTAGTCGAGGTACTGCTGGAAGACGCTCTTGTCGGTGTCGAGGCCGAACAGCGTGCGGATCGCCGCCTCGGCGGACGAGTCGAGCTTCCCCTGGCTGCGGGCCATGATCGCCTTGACCGGGTCGCCCGGCATGAGGCGCGGGATGATGAAGTTGATCGTCACCGCCGCCCAGAGGGTGATGAGGTAGAAGATCCCGCGCCGGACGAAGAACCTCACGACGCCACCTCCGATCCCGTCCCGGTCGCCTGCTCGAGCAGCCCCGCGTCGACGGCGGGGCGGTCCCCGAACTCCTCGACGACCGAGCCGAGCGTCGGCCGGTCCGGACGGTCGGCGTAGCCCCAGCAGGCCGCCTCGCGGCCCTCGCCCACCGGCAGCAGCGGCGGCACCTCGGCGCGGCACAGGTCGTTCGCGAACGGGCAGCGCGGGTTGAACCGGCAGCCCGAGGGCGGCCGCACCAGGCTCGGCGCCTCGCCGTGCGCGCCGCGGGCGCGGGCGTCGAGGTCGTCCGGGTCGGGCGCGGACGCGACGAGCAGCTGCGTGTACGGGTGCTTGGGGTCCTGCGTCACCGACTCGCTGTCGCCCTGCTCCACGATGCGGCCGGCGTACATCACCATCGTGCGGTCCGCGAAGTACCGGGCCGAGGCGATGTCGTGCGTGATGTAGAGGATCGCGATGTGCAGGCGGTCGCGCAGGTCGCGCAGCAGGTTGAGGATGCCGAGGCGGATCGACACGTCGAGCATCGAGATCGGCTCGTCGGCGAGCAGCACCTCGGGGTCGGCCGCGAGCGCGCGCGCGATCGCGACGCGCTGGCGCTGGCCGCCCGACAGCTCGTGCGGGAACTTGTCGACGTACCGCTCGACGGGCGTCAGCTGCACCCGCTCCAGGAGCGAGGTCAGCGCGTCCTCGAGCTGCTGCCCGCGCAGCGCGCCCTGGTGGATGCGGATCGAGCGGGTGAGCGTGTAGCGCACGGTGTGCACCGGGTTCAGCGACCCGAACGGGTCCTGGAAGATCATCTGGACGCGCCGCACGTAGGCGCGGAAGTCGCGCCGTCGGCGGGCGGTGGCGTCCTCGCCGTGCAGCAGGATCCGGCCCGACGTCGCCGGCATGAGCTGCGCGAGCAGCCGGGCGATCGTCGACTTGCCGGAACCGGACTCGCCCACGAGGGCGACGACCCGGCCGCGGTGCAGCTCGAGGTTGACGTCGTCGACCGCGTGGACCACCGCGTTCGAGCGGAACCCGCGGACGGGGAAGTGCTTGCGCAGGTCGACGGCCTGCAGGACGGGGGCGTCCTCCGGCCGGGGACGGGCGGGTGCTGTCATCGGTTCACCTGGGGTCGGGCTCGCTCGCTGCGGGACTCGGGCGGTGCCGGTGCGGCGGGCGTGGGTGGCCACGCCCGCCGCACCGGTGGTGCTCAGCTGTTCGGCTTGAGCTTGGTGAGGATCAGCGACGCCTGCGGGCCGGTCGGCTGCGGGTTCGCGTACAGGTCCTCGGCCGTCGGGAAGCCCGTGTAGTTCTTCGTCGAGTACTGGGCGACCGCCGGGCGGCCCCAGATCACGATGCCGGGCACCTCGTCGACCCAGACCTTCTGGACGGTGTCCATCGCGGCCTTGCGGCTGGCGTCGTCGGTCGCGGCCGCGAAGTCGGCGAGCGCCTTGGTCGCGTCCTCGTTCTTGAACCGGCCGAAGTTCCAGCTCGCCGTCTCGCCGAGCTTCTTGTAGAACTGCCCGTCCATCACGTCGGCGTACATGTTCCACGGCGTCGCGCCGTTGTCGACCCAGTGCAGGGTCGCCTGGAAGTTGCCGTTCGGGATGATGTCGTTGAACCAGGCGTCCTGGTTCGCCGCGTTGACCGTGGCGGTCGCGCCGAGCTGCGCCGCCGCGTCCTTGATGATGTCGAGCGCGGTCAGGTAGTCGTTCCACCCGGCCGGGTTGACGAGCTCGAAGGAGACGGCCTCGCCGTCGGGGTCCACGAGCTTGTCGCCGTCGTAGGTGTACCCGGCGTCGGTGAGCACCTGCTTCGCGGCGTCGACGTCGACCTTGAGGTCCTGGCCCTTGTACTCGTCGGCGAGCCACTTCTCGCCCGACGGCATCGGCATGCCGGTGACCGACGTGATGACCGGCCACACGCCCGAGCCGGCGACCTGCGAGATCTTCGCGCGGTCGACGACCATGTTGAGCGCCTTGCGGAACGCCACGTTGTCGAACGGCTTCTTCTCGGTGTTGAGGTAGAGCACGTCGACGCCGAAGCCGCCGCCGGCGACCTGCGCGTTGTGGTCCTTGTCCTGCGCGATGAAGACGTTCTCGTAGTCGGCGATGAACGTCCAGCCCCACTGCGCCTCGCCCGTGGTGAGCGCGGTCGTCAGGGCGTTGTTGTCGTTGTAGGACGAGTACTGCAGCTGGCCGACGACCGGCTTCGTGCCCCAGTAGGTGGGGTTGGGGACCAGCGTCGCCGCCTGCGGCGTCCACGACTTGAGCGTGTACGGGCCGGTGCCGACGGGCTCCTTGTCGGGGAACTCGGCCGGGTTGTCGACGTCCTTCCAGATGTGCTCCGGCACGGTGACCTGCTGCAGGAGCTTGATCTGGTTGACGTACTGCGGCGCGTTGAACGTGATGGTGACGGTGTTGCCGTCCGCCTCGGCGCTCTGCAGCGTCTCGGGGAAGTTGGCGTTCAGCGCCTTGTTGTTGAGCAGCAGGTTCCACGTGAACGCGACGTCGTCGGCCGTGAAGTCCTCGCCGTCCGACCACTTCACGCCGTCACGCACGGTGACGGTCGCGACCGTGTAGTCGTCGTTCCAGTCCACCGCCGTCGCGAGCCACGGCGTCGGGTTGTCGAGCGGGTTGACGTCGTTCGTCTGCATGAGCGGCTCGTAGATCGCCCAGGCGTAGCCGAGCGACTTCGCCGCGGAGCCGGTGGGCGCGAGCGGGTTCTGGTTCTCGGTCAGCGTCCCGTTGGGCATGCCGACCGTGAGGACCTTGTTGCTGACCTCACCGTTGCCGCTGCTCGTCGACGACGGGTCGCTGCCCGGGTTCGACGAGCAGGCGGTGGCGAGCAGCGCGACCGACGCCAGACCGGCGGCGAGCGTAGCGAGCTTGCGCGTTCTCACGAGTGCCTCCTTGCACTACTGCGGTGATTCTGGACGGTATCGAGGTGCTGAGCGCTCGGGGCAACTGCGGACTGCCCCGAGCACGGGGTGCGCCGGGGACGCCTGGCGGCGGCCACGGCCGGTCGGGACCTACGTCGAGGTCGGGCGGGACGGCGGGGACGGGGCGGGGTGGTGCCGGTTCACGACGCACCTGCCACGGTGACGTCGAGGTCGAGGCGCAGGTCGCTCGACGAGCGGCCCGCGCGCAGGCGGTACGTGCCGGCCGGGACGACCCAGCCGGACCGCACCGGGTCCCAGGTGCGCAGCGCGCGCGCGTCGACGCGCACCCGGGCGGTCGTGCGGGCGCCGGGCTCGGCGTGCACGACGGCGAAGGAGCCGAGCCAGCGCACGGGCCGGTCGGCCGGCGGGTCGCCGGCGTCGTCGGCGGGCGGCTCGACGTACACCTGGACGACCTCGCGGCCCGCGCGAGCGCCGGTGTTCGTCACGGTCACGTCGACGAGGACGTCACCGGAGGGGGTGGTGCGGGCGTCGGCCTCGTCGTAGCGCCACGTGGTCCAGCCGAGGCCGTGGCCGAACGGCGCCGCGGGCGTGCGGCCGAGGCGCAGCCAGCCGCGGTAGCCGACGTGCACGCCCTCGGCGTAGTCGATCACGCCGTCGACCGGCACCGCGTGGGGCACCGGGACGTCGGCCTCGTCGGCGGGCAGCGTCCACGGCAGCCGGCCCGCGGGCTCGGTGCGGCCGGCGAGCACGTCGCCGAGGGCCTCGGGCCACTCCTGGCCGCCGAGCCAGCCCCACACGACGGTGGGCGCCTCGTCGAGCCACGGGAGGACGACCGGGGCGCCGGCGTTCACGACGACGACCGTGCGCGGGTTGGCCGCGAGCACGGCGCGGACCAGCGCGTCCTGGGTGCCCGGCAGGGCGAGCGACGTCCGGTCGTAGCCCTCCGACTCGATCTCCTCGTTGGTCCCGACGACGACGACGGCCAGCTCGGCGTCGCGCGCCGCGGCGACCGCGTCCGCGAGCAGCTCCTCGGCCGGCGTCGCGGGCACCCGGTGCACGAGCTCGGCGCGGGCGAACGACGCGTACCCGACCGGGTGCACGGCCTGCACCGTGGCGTCCAGGGCGACCACGCGCGGCTCGGTGACGTCGAGCGCGAGCACGACGGGGGCCGGCTGGTTCACCGACGAGTCGAGGATGACCTCCGCGCCGACCCGGTGGGTGCTCGTCGAGAGCTCCTGGCCGTCGACGACCAGCCGGTGCGCCCCGACGGTGCCGACGCCGACCTCGTGCCGCCCGGGCTCGTCGAGCCGGATCTCGGCACGGATCCGCACCGCGGCGGCGTCCGCCTGCGGCTCGCGCAGCCACCCCGACCAGTCGGTGACGACCTCGGCCGCGAGCACGGTGCCGTCCGCCGCGAGCACCTCGACGAGCGCGCCGCGCGAGCCGTCCGGCGCGGCGCAGCGGGCGAGGAGGTCGAGGCGCGGGGGGTGCAGCCGCGAGACGGCGCCGGGGCGGACCGTGATCGTCGCGCCGGGGAACGCCTCCGCGAGGCCCTCCTCGACGGTCGAGCGACGGTCGGGGCGGACGTAGGCGGAGCCGCCGCCCTGCACGAACGGGTCGACCGCGTTCGGGCCGACGAGCGCGATGGTCGCCGGGCCGTGCTGCGCGACGGGCCACGCACCGGCCTCGTCGCGCAGCACGACCATCGAGCGCGCGACGAGGCGACGGAGGACCTCGCGCGCATCGGGCAGGGTGCCGGCCGCACGGTGGGAGCCCGCGGGGTCGGACCCCGCGAGCGCGCCCACCCGCCGTGCGAGCCGGAGCACCCGGACGACCTTCTCGTCGATCGCGGCCTGGTCGACCCGGCCCGCGCGGACCGCGTCCAGCAGGCCGTCGCCCCACGGGCCGTCGGGCCCGGGCATCTGCAGGTCCAGCCCGCCCTCCACGGCGCCCTCGACGGACTTCGTCGCGACCCAGTCCGAGACGACGACGCCGTCGAAGCCCCACTCGTCCTTGAGGACGCCCGTGAGCAGCGGGCGGTGCTCGAGCACCGGCGCCGCGAGCGTGCCGTCGTCGACGCCGGAGTAGGCGCCCATCACGGACCAGGCGTGCGCGTCGTGCACCAGGCGCTCGAACGGCTGCAGGTAGACCTCGCGCAGCGTGCGCTCGTCGACCCGGCTGACGTAGCTCGTGCGCTGGGTCTCGGAGTCGTTGGCGACGAAGTGCTTGACGCACATCCCCACGCCGCGGTCCTGCGCGGCCCGCACGACGTGCACGGCGATCTCGCTCGTGAGGTGCGGGTCCTCGGAGTAGCACTCGAAGTGGCGGCCGCCGACCGGGGTGCGCTGGATGTTGACCTGCGGCGCGAGCACGACGTCGACGCCGTGCCGGCGCGCCTCGGCGGCGAACAGGGCGCCGACCTCGTCGGCCAGCTCGACGTCCCACGTCGCCGCCAGCGCGGACGGCGCGGGGAAGGACGCGGACGTCTCGACGCCGTCCTCCGAGACGCCCCGCACGCCGGCGGGGCCGTCGGACACCTGGATCGCCCGCAGGCCCACCTCGGGCAGCGCGATCGTCGACCACAGGCCGGCGCCGACGACGAGGCGGACCTTGTCCTCGAGCGGCAGCTGGGCCGCCAGGGCGGTGAGGTCCTGGTCGTCGGCCGCGGGCGGCTGCGTTGCCGTGTCGAGCGACACTCGTGCTCCGTTCCAACGTCGTCGTTGCAAGCGATGCAGGCGGGTCGTGCACCCCGGTGGCCCGGGTCCGCCGGCGTCCGTGCCGGCGAGGTGACGACATACAACCACAACTTACTGACTTGTCAGTAAGCCGGAAGGTCACAGTATGGTTTCGGCCATGAACGCCGATGGCGCGTCTGCCGCAGAGCCGCGGCCCCGCAAGCGCCGCCCCCGCCAGGCCACCGCCGAGCGCCGCGCGGAGATCCTGCGCGCCGCCGCGAACACCTTCGGCTCGAAGGGCTACAAGAACGGCTCGCTCGCCGAGGTCGCGGAGCAGGTCGGCATCACCCACGCCGGCGTGCTCCACCACTTCGGCACCAAGGAGCAGCTGCTCGTCGAGGTGCTGGAGTTCCGCGACACCGAGGACGTGCGCGAGCTCGAGGGCCAGCACATCCCCGGCGGCATCGACCTGTTCCACCACCTCGTGCGCACCGCCCGGATGAACGTCGACCGGCCCGGCATCGTGCAGGGCTACTCCGTGCTCACGGGCGAGTCGGTGACCGAGAACCACCCCGCACGCCAGTGGGTCACGCACCGGTTCGCGGTGCTGCGCGGCGAGATCGCCGACGCGATCGACCAGGTCGCCGCCGCCGAGGGCCGCGAGGTCTCGCGCGCGACCGCCGAGCAGGCCGCGAGCGCGATCATCGGCGTCATGGACGGCCTGCAGGTCCAGTGGCTGCTCGACGACTCCGTGGACCTCGCCGAGTCCACCCGCTTCGCGATCGAGTCGATCCTCCAGGCCGCGCTGTCGGGCGACCGCCGCCGGCCCCCGCTGGGCTGACCGCTAGCGACGTGCCGAGCGCCGCAGCGGGAAGCCGCCGGCGACGAGGTCCTCGGGCGGCGGGAGCGTGTCGAGCTCGCTGCCCGGCAGCGGGAAGCCGCCCTCCGGCGGCGTCCCGACCCACACCCGCCACAGCCCCGTCGAGTGGTCGACGACGCCGGTGACCTCCAGCTCGTCGCGGCGGCCGGGCGGCAGCTGAGGGCCGAGCAGCGGAGCCTCGTCCTGCGGGACGAACCCGACGATCATGTTCCGCCACGTCACGACGAGGAGGTCGCCCGCGCCGCGGCTGATGCGCAGGTCGGCGGGCACGGGCACGCGTGCGACCTGCTCGCGTGAGGTCAGCGCCGCGACCAGGGACCGCTGCAGCGCGGAGGCTTCGGCGGCCCAGAAACCGCCGAAGAGGATCGCTGGCACGGCGACGGTGCGGTGCAGCAGGCGCACCCCTCGAGAGTCCCACGTCGCGCGCGGGTGGACAACGGTCGCCGGCACGCGCGCTCACCTGGCCCGGGCACAGGAAGCTCCCAGGCGCGGCCCAGGGGACGGCAAGGATGCGCCGCCACAGTGGGGTCATGGCCACCACGACCCAGCGCCGCCCCCAGCCCCTCACCCGTGCCGACGGTGCGCCGGTGCGCGCGCTCGTCGTCGACGACGAGCCGACGCTCGCCGAGCTGCTCTCGACCGCCCTGCGGTACGAGGGCTGGCAGGTCGAGCACGCCCTCACGGGCCACACCGCGCTGCGCCGCGTGCAGCAGAGCGACCCCGACGTCATCGTCCTCGACGTCATGCTCCCCGACCTCACCGGGCTCGAGGTGCTGCGCCGCGTGCGGCAGACGCACCCGCACGTGCCCGTCCTGTTTCTCACCGCCAAGGACGCCGTCGAGGACCGCATCGCGGGGCTGACGGCCGGCGGCGACGACTACGTCACCAAGCCGTTCAGCCTGGAGGAGGTCGTCGCCCGGCTGCGCGCGCTGCTGCGGCGCGCGGGCGCCGTCGCGCAGGAGCAGGACGCCGTGCTCGTCGTCGGCGACCTGCGGCTGGACGAGGACAGCCACGAGGTGATGCGCGGCGAGGACGAGATCCGGCTGACCGCGACCGAGTTCGAGCTGCTGCGCTACTTCATGCGCAACCCGAGGCGCGTCCTGTCGAAGGCGCAGATCCTCGACCGGGTGTGGCAGTACGACTTCGGCGGGCAGGCGAACATCGTCGAGCTCTACGTTTCCTACCTGCGCCGCAAGATCGACAAGGGCCGGACGCCCATGCTGCACACGCTGCGCGGCGTCGGCTACGTGCTCAAGCCGGCGGTCTGACCCCGCCGTGCCCGCCCTGCTGCCCCGGCGCCCTCGCGGCGCGCGAGCCCGCTGGACGCTGCGCCGCCGGCTCGTCGCCGTGCTCGTCGGCCTCGTCGGGGTCGTCGCCGTCGGGATGGGCGCGCTGTCCGCCGTCGGGCTGCACACGTCGCTCGTCACGCAGATCGACCAGCAGCTCGAGGCCGCCAACCGCCGGGCCGCGAACGCTCCCGAGCACGCCTTCCCGCCCGACGGCGACGACCGGCGCCCGTCCCCCGGCAACTCGCAGCTCGGGCAGGCGACCGGGACCGTCAACGCCTTCGTCCCGGCCGGGTCGGACGAGGAGGACGTGCGCGCGGACTACATCGACGACGAGGGCGCGCTGCGCCCGCTCGACGACGAGCAGGTGGCGGCGCTCCTCGCGCTCCCGACCGACGGCGCGCCCCACGCGGTCGACCTCGGCCCTCTCGGCGACTACCGCGCCGTCGCCACGACGACCGCCGGCGGCGCCACCGCCGTGACCGCCCTGCCCACCGCGAGCGCGACGCGCACCGTGACCACGTACCTGCTGACCGAGGGCGCCATCGTCGTCGTCGCGCTGCTCGGCGCGGGGGCCGTCGGTCTCGTCCTCGTCCGCCGCGAGCTGCGGCCCCTCGACCGCATCGCCGCGACCGCGACCCGCGTGAGCGCCCTGCCGCTGGACCGCGGCGAGGTCGTGCTCGCCGAGCGCGTGCCGGACGCGGACACCGACACCGCGACCGAGGTCGGGCAGGTGGGGGCCGCGCTCAACCAGCTGCTCGGGCACGTCGAGCAGGCGCTCGCGGCGCGGCACGAGTCGGAGTCGCAGGTGCGGCAGTTCGTCGCGGACGCGAGCCACGAGCTGCGCACGCCGCTGGCGTCCATCCGCGGGTACGCCGAGCTGGTGCGCCGCTCGCCGGACGCGCTCCCCGCCACGACGCTCGCGGCGCTCGGCCGGGTGGAGTCGGAGTCGGCCCGGATGACCGTGCTGGTCGAGGACCTGCTCCTGCTGGCGCGCCTCGACGCGGGCCGCCCGCTCGAGCGCGAGGCCGTCGACCTGCGGCTGCTCGCGGTCGACGCGCTGGCGGACGCGCACGCCGCCGGGCCCGGGCACCGCTGGGAGCTCGACCTCCCGGAGCCCGCCGAGGACGGCACCGACGACGACGCGTTCTGCGTCACCGGCGACGAGCACCGGCTGCGGCAGGTGCTGGCGAACCTGCTGACGAACGCGCGCGTCCACACCCCCGCCGGCACCCGCGTCACGGTGTCGCTGGAGCGGGCGGCGGGTGGCCCGGGCGAGCCCGGCGCCGTGCTGCTGCGGGTCGCGGACGACGGCCCGGGCATCCCCGAGTCGCTGCGCGGACGGCTGTTCCAGCGCTTCACACGGGGCGACGGCTCACGCCACCGGGCCTCCGGGTCCACGGGGCTCGGCCTGTCCATCGCGCAGGCGGTCGTCGCGGCGCACGGCGGGACCATCACGACCGAGGACGGCCCGGGCGCCACGTTCGTCGTGCGGCTGCCGGCGGCGCGCACGGCACCGGTGACCGAGCCCGTCCCGTCCCCGCAGCCGGTGCCCGCGCACTAGCGCGGGGTCGCCACGGGGAGGACGCTGGTGCCCGGTCAGGCAGCCACCTCGGGAGGGCCCCATGGTCGACCTCAGCCGCGCGTTCAGCGGCTTCTCCACCCCGGACGTCGAGCAAGCGCGCGCGTTCTACGCCGACGTGCTCGGCCTGGACGCGGACGTGCGCGACGGCATGCTGCACCTGCACCTCGGCAGCGGCGCCCACGTGCTCGTGTACCCGAAGGGTGACGCGCACACGCCCGCGTCGTTCACGGTGCTGAACTTCCCCGTGCCGGACGTGCCCGCCGCCGTCGCCGAGCTGCGGTCGCGCGGGGTGCGGTTCGAGCGCTACGCGGGCACGCCCGTGGAGACGGACGAGGACTTCGTCTTCCGCGGCGGCGGCCCGCTCATCGCGTGGTTCACCGACCCGGGCGGCAACGTCCTGTCGGTCGTCGCGGACGACTGAGGCGGCGCGGCCCGTCAGAGGGGGAACGCGCGGTACGCGTCGAGCACGTCCGCCACGGGTCCCTGCAGGCGCAGCACCGTCGTCCCGTTCGTCCAGACGGCGACACCGGTCCCGTCCCCGGCGTCGACGACCGTGAACGTGCCCACCGGCTCGCCCTCCGCGACGACGTCGCCGGACTGCGGCAGGCCGGTGCCCGGCGCGGGCGTCGCCGGGGCGTCGCCGAGCGCCTTCGTCAGGGTGCGGGCGAACGCCCGGGCCTGACCGGCCTTCTCGAACTGCCCCGCGCGCACGGCCAGCGTGGCGGACCCGCCGTCGGTGTACTCCTCCGACCAGGCCTCGAGCGCGCCGTCGCGGACCCAGCCCTCGTCCGCGGCGGAGGACGCCAGCGCGTACTGCAGCACGGCCGTCGGCAGCGACCGCGCGAGGGCCGTCCGCGCGTCGCGCTCGGCCGGCTCGACCGTCGGCGTGGGGACCGGCAGGACGACGGTCGCGGCGGGCGTGGGCTCCGCGGCGGTCCCCGACGAGCGGTTGCCCAGCACCACGGCGACGACCACGGCGGCGGCGACCACGACGGCCGCCACGACCACCGGCACGAGCCACCGGCGCCCGGCGCGGCGCGTGCCGCCCTCGGCGGGCTGCGGGTCGGGCGTCGTCCCCGTGCTGGTCATCGGCGCGTGTCCCCTCGTGCGTCCGGCAGGCCGCGAGCAGCCTAACCACGGGCCGCCGCCGGCTCGTCACCCGACCGTCAGGCGAGCGTGTCCCGACGCCGGAACGCGACGAGCCCGGCCGACCCCAGGGCGACCGCGAGCGCGGTGACCGCGAGGACGGCCCCGGGGTCCATGCCTTCGGCGGGCAGACGGGGCAGGTAGCGGAACGGCGACAGCAGGTCGGCGCCGTCGGGCAGCACCGCGGCGAACATGCCCATCACGCCGACGTAGGCCACGTACGCCCAGACGAGGGGGAACGCGCGCGGCCACGCGCCGAGCACGAGCACCGCGAGGCCGAGGACGAGCAGCGCGGCCGGCGCCGTCACCAGGACGGCGCCCGTGAGGCGCGCGACCTGGTCGGCGTCGCCGAGCGTCGCCGCCGCCGACCCGCCCATGAGGAGCCCCGCCGCCAGCAGCATGAGGAGCACCGCGGCGACGGCGACCGCGAGCTGCGCGCCCAGCCACCGGGTGCGCGCGACGGGCAGCGCGAGCAGCACCGCGGCCCGCCCGCTCGACTCGTCGGCGCGCGCCGCACCCACCGCCGTCCCGGCGTACGCCGCCGCGAGGACGCCGAGGAACACCGCGTAGACGGCGAAGGCGCCGTCGAGCACGTCGTCGGTCTCCCCGAAGAGCTGGAGCACCTGCGGGTCGCTCGCCGCGAACTCGACGACGGCGTCCGCGAGCAGGCCGATGAGCGCACCGCACAGCGCCGTCGCGACGCCCCACGCGAGGATCGAGGTGCGCTGCCGGCGCCAGGTCAGCCCCGCGAGGCCGCCGAGCCGCCCCGTCGCGCGCCCCGCGCGCTCGGGCAGGAGGCCCGTGCCCAGGTCCCGCCGGGAGACCAGGGCGAACGCCACCGCGAGGTTCACCGCGACGGCGGCGACCCCCAGCAGGAGCGGCCACCAGCGGTCCAGCACGTACGGCGCCGTCGCCTGCGACCACCCGAAGGGCGACAGCCACGACCAGAGGGACCCGCTCTCGGGCGCCTGCACGTCGCCGACCGCCCGCAGCACGAACGCGACGCCGACCAGGCCCATCCCGACGCCGTTGGCCGTGCGCGCGTGCCCGACGAGCTGCGCCCCGACCGCGGCCGCGGAGGCGAGGACGAGCGCGGCCACCACGACACCGGCGCACAGCAGGGCGGAGCCGGCCGGGTCCAGCTCCGTCGTCAGCAGCAGCGCGAACGTCGCGGCTCCGACCGCGAGCGTCGCCACCGCGGCGGCGACCAGTCCGGCCACCACCGGTGCGGAGCGGCCCACGGGCTGGGAGCGGACGAGCTCGAGGCGCCCGTCCTCCTCGGCGGCGCGCAGGTGCCGGGTGACCGCCAGCACGGCCATGATCGCGACGGGCAGCATGATCCACAGCCCCAGCTCGTTCGCGGTCATCGCGCCGGTCGTGTAGTCGTCGAGGCCGTACCCCGGGCCGCCGAGGGCGGTCGCGGCGGGCGACGACATGAGCGTCGCCCGCGCCTGCCGCGCCTGGGCGTCCGGGTAGAGCGCCGCGAAGCCGACCACCGACGTCCGGACGAGGTACGCGACGGCCACCGCCCACACCGCGATCGTCCACCGGTCGGCGCGCAGCGCGAGGCGGACCAGACCCCCGGTGCCGGCCAGCGCCCCGGCGGACCGTGACGGCGCCGGCGCGGGCGACGGCGCCAGCACGGCGGTCACCGCACGCCTGCCCGGTCGCCGTCGCCACCGGCGGGGCCCAGCCCGAGGCCGGCGAGCTCGTCGCTGTACTGGCGCAGGAACAGGTCCTCCAGGGTCGGCGGGTGCGCGAGCAGCGAGCTCACCCCCAGGGGCGCGAGGGCCGTGAGCACCCCGGGGAGCGCGGGGCCGTCGACCTCGAACGTCACGTGCCCGTCGTCGCGGCGCGCGTGGTGCACGCCCGCGAGGCCGCCGAGGCGGCGCAGCGCGTCGTCCGCGTCGCCGACCCCGACCGTCACGCTGGTGCGGGTGAGGCTGCGCAGCTCCGCGAGCGAGCCCGAGAGCGCCGCGCGCCCCTGGCGGATGATCGTCACGCGGTCCGCGAGCGCCTCCACCTCCGCGAGGATGTGGCTGCTCAGCAGCACGGTGCGCCCCTGGTCCGCCGCCTCCCGGACCACCTCCTGGAACACCGCCTCCATGAGGGGGTCCAGGCCCGCGGTCGGCTCGTCGAGCAGCAGCAGCTCGCAGTCGGCCGCGAGCGCCGCGACGAGCGCGACCTTCTGCCGGTTGCCCTTGGAGTAGGCGCGGCCCTTGACCCGGGTGTCGAGCTCGAACCGCTCGACGAGCGCGTCGCGGCGGGCCGGGTCGACGCCGCCGCGCAGCCGCCCGAGGAGGTCGATCGACTCGCCGCCGGAGAGGGTCGGCCACAGCGTGACGTCGCCGGGCACGTACGCCACGCGCCGGTGCAGCGCGACGGCGTCGGACCAGGGGTCGCCGCCGAGCAGCCGGGCCTCGCCGGCGTCCGGGCGCAGCAGCCCGAGCAGCACGCGGATCGTCGTCGACTTGCCCGCGCCGTTCGGCCCGAGGAAGCCGTGCACCTCCCCGGTGCGGACGACGAGGTCCAGACCGTCCAGGGCACGGGTGCGCCCGAACGTCTTGACGAGCCCCCGGACGGTGATCGCGTCGCTCACGGCTCCTCCTGCTGGTCGGCGTACGCCAGGTACGCGTCGAGGTACGCGCTGTCGGTGAACAGCCCGTGGGTGTAGAGCTCGAGGCCGGGCAGCATGGTGCGGGCGTAGACGGCCCGCATCGTCGCGGCCGCGTCCTCGGCGGGGTCGGGGCCTCGGCCGGCCTCGGCGTCGATGCGGGCGGAGACGAGCATCCCGATCATCAGCGTGACGAGCAGGCGCGCGCGGCCCTCCGGGTCGCGGGAGGCGTGGACCGTGCCTGCCCGCACCCCGTCCTCGAGGTACGCGACCGTCTCGGCGACGAGGTCGTCGACGAACCGCACCGCGAGCGCGCCGCCGCCCGTGAGGGAGCGCTGCACGTACGCGAACAGGGGCGCGTACTGCTCGGCGGTCGCGATGCTCGCGACGACCTCCGCCGGAGACTGGTCGACGAGGGCGGCGCTCTTCGCGTCGTGCAGCACCCGCAGCACGTGCTCGTCGCAGGCGTCCCGCAGCGCGGCCTTCGACCCGAAGTGGTGGATGACGAGCGCCGGGCTCACCCCCGCGTCGTCGGCGATCGCCCGCACGCTGGCGCCGAAGCCGTCGCGACCGAAGCGCGCGACGGCGGCGTCGCGGATGCGGGCGCGGGCGGTGAGGTCGTCGGCTGAACGCACGTTCACCACGTTAAACAGTCGTTCAGTCTCGTGCAAGAGGGCGGGTCGGGGACGCACTGTCGGACCCCGCCGCTACCGTCTCGAACGTGAGTACGACGACCGCGCGGCGACCCGCGACCAAGGCCGACCGCCCGGCGTTCCGGTGCTCGGAGTGCGGCTGGACGGCCGCGAAGTGGGTCGGCCGGTGCGGCGAGTGCCAGGCGTGGGGCTCGGTGCTGGAGGACTCCGGGCCGGGCGGCGGTGCCCCGCGCACCGTGGCCGTGGCCCCCACGCGCGCTCCGGCCCGCCCGATCGACCAGATCGACGTCGACGCGGCCACCGCGCGTCCCACCGGCGTGCCGGAGCTCGACCGGGTGCTCGGCGGCGGCCTCGTGCCCGGCGCGGTCGTCCTGCTGGCGGGCGAGCCGGGCGTGGGCAAGTCGACCCTGCTGCTGGACGTCGCCGCCCGCGCCGCCCGCACGGGGCGCACCGTCCTGTACGTGACGGGCGAGGAGTCCGCCGCGCAGGTCCGGCTGCGCGCCGGGCGGATCGGCGCCCTGGACCCCCGGCTGCTCCTCGCCGACGAGACCGACCTCGCGACCGTGCTCGGCCACATCGAGGCGTCCGACCCCGACCTGTTCGTGCTCGACTCGGTGCAGACCGTCGCGTCCGCGGCCGTCGAGGGCACCGCGGGCGGGGTCGCGCAGGTCCGCGAGGTGTCGTCCGCGATCATCGCCGCCGCCAAGTCGCGCGACCTGCCGGTCGTGCTCGTCGGCCACGTCACCAAGGACGGCTCCGTCGCGGGCCCCCGCACGCTCGAGCACCTCGTCGACGTCGTCTGCCAGTTCGAGGGCGAACGGCACTCGCGGCTGCGCATGCTGCGCGCCTCGAAGAACCGGTACGGCCCGACCGACGAGGTCGGCTGCTTCGACCTGTCGGAGGACGGCATCGTCGGCCTCGCCGACCCCTCGGGGCTCTTCCTCTCGTCGACGGAGTACGCCGTGCCCGGCACGTGCCTCACCGTGACGCTCGAGGGCCGCCGGCCGCTGGCGACCGAGGTGCAGGCGCTCGTCGCGCCGTCGGCCGTGCCCAACCCCCGCCGGACGACGAGCGGCATCGACTCCTCCCGGCTCGCGATGGTGCTCGCCGTGCTGCAGCGCCGTCTCGGCGCCCGGCTCGCCGACCAGGACGTGTACCTGTCCACCGTTGGCGGGGCGCGCGTCGTCGAGCCCGCGGCCGACCTGGCGCTCGCGCTGGCGGCCGTGTCGTCGCGCGAGGAGCTCGCGCTGCCGCGCGGGCTGGTGGCGATCGGCGAGATCGGGCTCGCGGGCGAGATCCGCAGCGTGTCCGGCGTCGGACGGCGGCTCGCCGAGGCCGCCCGGCTCGGGTTCGAGCGCGCGATCGTCCCCACGCGCTCGCTCGACGGGCTCAAGGTGCCGGACGGCCTGCGGGTCGTGGGTGCCGCGGACCTCGCCGAGGCCGTCGGCGCCGTGCTGGCCGAGCGGGGCTGAGCCCCGGCCGTCACCCGACCGGCCCAGCGCGTCCGCACCCGTTCGGGCGTCGCCTCGTTACCCTTGCGCTGTGCCCGCACACGCCCCGAGCCCCGACGACCTCCTGCGGTCGACCCTGGCCGCGGTCGCGCCGGGCGGCGAGCTGCGCGACGGCCTCGAGCGGATCCTGCGCGGGCGCACCGGCGCGCTGATCGTCCTCGGGTACGACCGGACGGTCGAGAGCATCTGCTCCGGCGGGTTCGTCCTGGACGTGGAGTTCTCCGCGACCCGCCTGCGCGAGCTCGCCAAGATGGACGGCGCCGTCGTCGTCGAGCGCGACCTGTCGCGCATCGTGCGCGCCGCCGTGCAGCTCCTGCCGGACGCGACGATCGAGACGTCGGAGTCCGGCACCCGGCACCGCACCGCGGAGCGGGTCGCGAAGCAGACCGGCCTGCCCGTGATCTCGGTGTCCGCGTCCATGCGGATCATCGCCCTCTACGTCGGCAGCACCCGGTACGTGCTCGAGGACTCGACGACGATCCTGTCCCGCGCCAACCAGGCCCTCGCGACGCTCGAGCGCTACAAGTCCCGCCTCGACGAGGTCAGCGGCACGCTCTCCGCGCTGGAGATCGAGGACCTCGTCACCGTCCGGGACGTGTCCGCTGTCGTCCAGCGGCTCGAGATGGTCCGGCGCATCTCCGACGAGATCGAGGGCTACGTCGTCGAGCTCGGCACAGACGGCCGGCTGCTCACGCTGCAGCTCGACGAGCTCGTCGGCGGCATCGGCTCGGACCGCGAGCTCGTCATCCGCGACTACGTCGACACGGGCCGGCGCGACGTGCCGGTCGTGCTCGAGGCGCTCGCCGAGCTCAACTCGACCGAGCTGCTCGACATCGCGCACATCGCCCGCGTGCTGGGCCTGCCCGGCGGGGGCGACGCCCTCGACGCGGCGGCCGCCCCGCGCGGCTACCGGCTGCTGTCCCGGGTCCCCCGCCTGCCCGCGACGATCGTCGACCGGCTCGTCGCGCACTTCGGCGGGCTGCAGAAGCTCCTGGCGGCGAGCATCGACGACCTCATGGCCGTCGAGGGCGTCGGCGAGCAGCGCGCGCGGGCCGTCCGCGAGGGCCTCTCCCGGCTCGCGGAGTCGAGCATCCTCGAGCGCTACGTCTGAGCCCGTGGCCCGGCCGGGGCCCGCTCAGCCGAGCGTGAAGACCACGCGGCTCGCGGCGACCCCGTCGACGGCGTAGTCCAGCCGGTACGTGCCGCTCTTCGGCGCGGGCAGCCCCGACGGGCAGCCCTCCGCCGACCGCACGCGCGGCCACGTGAACGTGCTGGTGTCGTCCTGGCCAGGCGCGAGCAGCAGCGGCCGGCTGCCCTGCCGCTTGCCCACGCAGGGGTCCTCGCTCCACACCACCTCGTCGCCCGACCGGACGACGGCCGTCCGGGAGACCTGGTCGGAGTCGACGACGCACGCCGTCGGGCCGGTGTTCGTGAGCGTCACGGCGAACGACGGCTTCTCGCCCGCGTGGAACGAGTCCTTCGTCGCCTCGACGGCGACCGCGAGGCCCGAGTCGGCGCAGTCGGGCACGGGCGCGGCCGGCCCGGTCCTCGTCTGCGAGGGCGTGGGCGTCGGCCCGGCCGAGGCTGTGCGCTCGGGTGGCGTCGGCGTCGGGCCCGCCTCGGGCTCGGCGCCACCGCCCCGGGTGAGGAACGCGACGACGATCGCGACGACCAGCAACGGCACGCCGAGCACGACGAGCCGCCGCACCCAGTACACCCGTCGCGGCAGCGGCTGCCGCCCCGGCATCACGGACCTCCCCCGGTCGAGCACGGGCCGCCCCGCGGCCCCCGCACACGGTACGTGCGCCTCCTGGGCGGACGCCCCGTGGCACGCCGCCGGCGCCCGGCCCTTGCGTGCGGGGTTCGTCGTCACCAGCGCGACAAGGCCCACACCCAGGCGGGCCGGCGCCGGCCCCGACGACGGCGCCCGGCGCGCGCCGCCGCCGGAGGGCGTGCGCGCCGGGCGTCCCGGGCCGTCAGGGGAGGGTCAGAAGGTCCAGCGCTGCTCGTTGCCGCCGTGGCAGGTCCAGATGATGACGCGCTGACCGTCGTGCAGGGGGAAGCCGCCCGACGGGTCGAGGCACGTCCCGGACTGCGGGTTGCGCAGCGACTGCGTCGCCGCCTGGTACTCCCACTTCTGGGCTCCCGTGCCGTTGCACGTCCAGAGCTGCACCTGCGTGCCGGCCGCGGTGGCGCCGCCGGCGACGTCGAGGCACTTGCCCAGGGCGCGGACCGTGCCGTCGGACCCGCGGGTCCACTGCTGCGCGGCGTTACCGCTGCAGGTGACGATCTGCATCGGGTTGCCGTCGGTCGCCTGCGCCCACGGGACGTCGAGGCACAGGTTGCCTGCCTTGATCGGGCCGGTGCCGGTCGGCAGGGCACCGGTCCCGCCGCCGCCTCCTGCGCCTGTCGCGCCGTTGTCGAGCACACGGATCCAGTCGACCTTCATCTGCTGCGGGAACGTCGTGCTCGCGTCCGGGTACCCCGGCCAGCTGCCGCCGACGGCGACGTTGAGGATGAGGAAGTACGGCTTGTCGAACACCCAGGCGTTCGAGCCGACGCTCGCGCGGGTGACCTGGTGGAACTGCACGCCGTCGACGAACCAGGTGATCTGCCCCGGCCGCCAGTCGATCGCGAACGTGTGGAAGGTGTCGGCGAACGACCAGCCCTGCGGGTGCTGGTACATGCCGGTGATGCCGCTGCCGCCGGAGTACCCCGGCCCGTGGACGGTGCCGTGCACGCGGTGCGGCTCGTAGCCGACGTTCTCCATGACGTCGATCTCGCCGGACGACGGCCACGACGTCTGCGGGAAGTCGCCCCCCAGCATCCAGAACGCCGGCCAGATGCCCTGGCCCCGCGGGATCTGGATGCGCGCCTCGATGCGCCCGTACTTCAGCTCCACCTTGTCGTTGGTGTGCAGCCGGGCCGAGGTGTACCCGCTGCCCTCCCGGCGCGCGGTGATGACGAGGTTCCCGTTCCCGTCGAGCTGGGAGTTGCTCCGGGAGGTCGTGTACGTCTGCAGCTCGTTGTTGCCCCAGCCGCCCGCGCCGGTGTCGTAGCTCCACACCGCCGGGTCGGGCGCCGAGCCGGCGGCCCCGTTGAACTCCTGGGACCAGATGACGTCGCCGGTCGCCGCCGAGGCCGAGGGCGCGGTCACGGCGTAGGCCACGCCCGCCGCGAGCGCCGCGGCGGCGAGGGTCACGACGGCGGTGCGGGCGCGACGGAACAGGGGTGGGCGCATGGGCAGGCCTCCTTCGGCCGGTGCCCGGGCGGGACGCCGACCCCGGCGTGGTGCGACGCGAGCGCCACCCGGCGGGGCCGGGTCGGCACGCTCTCGTCCGCCATGGGTGGCTCCGAGCGATTCGTCAGGATGGTGGACAAATCAGACGTCGCCGACCGTATCGGCTCGGTCACGAGAGGGTCAAACGTCGGCCGAGCGCCACGCTGGGACGACGGGACGGGCACCTACACTCGCCGCGTGGATCGTGCCGGCGCCCTCGACGCCACGCCCGCGCCCGGCGGGGCGGAGCTCGTCGGGCGGGTCGTCGCCTGGTTCGACGCCCACCGCCGCGCCCTGCCGTGGCGTGCCCGCGACCGGACGCCGTGGGGCGTGCTGGTCAGCGAGGTGATGCTGCAGCAGACGCCGGTCGTGCGCGTCGAGCCCGCCTGGCGCGCGTGGATGGGGCGCTGGCCGACGCCGGCCGACCTGGCGGCGGCGAGCCCGGCCGACGTGCTCCGCGCCTGGGACCGGCTGGGCTACCCCCGCCGCGCGCTGCGGCTGCAGGAGTGCGCCCGCGCGCTCGTCGACCGCCACGGCGGCGTGGTGCCCCGCGACGAGGCGGAGCTCCGGGCGCTGCCCGGCGTCGGCGAGTACACGGCGGCGGCGGTGCGCGCCTTCGGCTACGGCCTGCGGTCCGTCGTGCTCGACACGAACGTCCGGCGGGTGCTGGCCCGCGCGGTCGACGGGCACGCGCTGCCGGCGCCGGCGCTCAGCCGCGCGGAGCACGCGCGCGCGGCGGTCCTGGTGCCGGACGACGACGAGGCAGCCGCCCGCTGGGCCGCCGCCTCGATGGAGCTCGGCGCCCTCGTCTGCACCGCCCGCTCACCCCGGTGCGACGCGTGCCCCGTCGCGGACGCGTGCGCGTGGCGCGCCGCCGGCTTCCCGGGCGACGCCCACGCGCACCGGCGACGCACCCAGGCGTGGGCCGGCACGGACCGCCAGGTGCGGGGGCGGCTCATGGCGGTGCTGCGGGAGGCCCCCGGCCCGGTGCCGGAGCACGTCCTCGACGAGGCCTGGCCGGCGGGGCCGCAGCGCGCCCGGTGCCTGGACGGCCTGCTCGTGGACGGGCTCGTCACCGTGGCGGACGGCGCGGACGGGCCGTCCTACGCCCTGCCGGCCTGAGCGCGGCGACCGGCGGCCCGCGTACCGCCCCGTCGCCGGCGCGGCGCCTGGCAGGACGGGCACCGGTAGAGCTTGCGCGTCGCCATCTCCTCGACGACGACGGGCGTGCCGCACACCCGGCACGGCAGCCCCGCGCGTCCGTACACCCAGTGCCGCTCGTCGGGGTCCGCGAGCGCGCGCGCCCGGCCCTCCTCGTCGAGGTCCTCCCGGGTGATCATGACGCCCGTGCGGATGCCGTCGGCCAGCAGCCCGACCCAGTCGTCCCACAGCGTGCGGGCCACCTCGCGCGGGACCTCGCGCCCCGGCGTCCAGGGGTCGAGCCGCGCCCGGAACAGCAGCTCCGCGCGGTAGATGTTGCCGATGCCCGCGACGACGGCCTGGTCCATGAGCAGCTGCCCGACGGCGACGGACCGCGCCGTGAGCCGGTCGACGACGACCTCGGCGGCTGCCTCCAGGTCGTCGGTGCTCGCCGGGTCGGGGCCGAGTCGGTCCACCACGACCTGCGCCTGCGCCGGGTCCAGCACCTCGCAGGCCGTCGGGCCGCGCAGGTCCGCCACCGACTCGGGCGTCAGGAGCCGCACCCGGACCTGGCCGACGGGCTCGGGCGGGAAGGCGGCCGGCAGCGCGAGCGCGACGTCACCCTCCGCCTCGGGCAGGTCCCGCTCGCCCTCGCCCATGCGGACCGCGCGCCGCAGGCGGGGCGCGCCCATGCTCCCGAGCGCCGCCTGGCCCTCGACGATCGGGCTGATGCGGCCGTAGAAGTCCCATGCGCCGTACAGCCCGAGGTGCACGCGCAGCACGTCGCCGCGCTCGAACCCGGCGAACAGCTGCTTGCCGACGGCCCGGACGTCGACCATCGCCTGCCCGTCGAGCCGGGCCGCCCCGGAGGCGAACCGCCCCTGCGGCGAGGAGACGGCCAGCGGGACGCCGGTGAAGTCCTGACGGAACTGGCGCGCGATGCGGTGGACGGTATGACCCTCGGGCACCCCGGGAGGGTACGTCAGCCCGCCGACGCGGGCGGCTCGAGCTCGAGCAGCATGCGGGTGTTGCCGAGGGTGTTCGGCTTCACGCGTGCGAGGTCGAGGAACTCGGCGACGCCGTCGTCGTGCGAGCGCAGCAGCTCGCCGTACACGTCCGGCGTCACGGGCGTCCCGTCGATCTCGTCGAAGCCGTGGGCCGTGAAGAAGTCGACCTCGAACGTCAGGCAGAACAGCCGGCGCAGGCCCAGCCGGCGGGCGCGCCCGACGAGCGCGTCGAGCAGCGCGTGCCCGACGCCCTGCCCGCGCAGGGCCGGGTCCACGGCGAGCGTGCGGATCTCCGCCAGGTCCTGCCACATGACGTGCAGCGCCCCGCAGCCGACGACCGGGCCGGGGCGGCCGTCGTCGTCCACCTGCTCCGCGACGACGAACTCCTGCACGGCCTCGTAGTAGCCGACCCACTCCTTCTCCAGGAGGATCCGCCGCTCCGAGTAGGGCTGCACCAGCTCACGGATCCGCCGCACGTCCGCGGGCAGCGCCGACCGCACCCGCACGCTCCCGCCACCGCTCACGGCGCGACCCTACTGCCGGGGCCGGGGCGCGCCGCCCGTGCGTCCGGACCCGGGAGTCAGACGCGCGACCGTGCGCGGCGCGGGATGCCCTCCGCGGCCTCGAGCAGCGTGGTGGCGGTGAGCTCGTCGACGACGAGGTCGGTGACGACCCCGGCGCGCAGCGCGGCGAGCAGCGGGGCGACCTTGTTGTCGCCGGCGACGATGCAGAGCCGACGGGGGATGTGCTGGAGCTCGTCGGGCGTCGGGCCGGTCGCACGTTCGTTCAGCGGGACGTCCCGCCACGAGCCGTCGCCGCGCAGGAAGACCGTGCAGACGTCGCCGACGACCTGCTCGTCGTGCAGCAGCGTGACGTCGTCCTCGTCGAGGTAGCCGGCCGAGTACACGTGCGACGGCACGGCGCCGGCCACCGCGCCGACGGAGAACACCGCGATGTCCGCACGTCGTTGCATGTCGAGCACGCGGCGCACCGAGCGCTCGCGCCACATGGCGGCCTTGGTGTCCGGGAAGTCGAAGAACGCCGGCACCGAGAAGTGGTGCACGGCCGCACCGAACGCCGAGCCGAAGCTGGAGATGAGGTCGCTGGCGTAGTCGACGCCCGAGGTACGCATGTTCGCGGCGCCGTTGAGCTGCACGATCGCCGATCCGCGCGTCGGCTTGGGCACGAGGAACCGGGACACCGACGCGAGCGTGGTGCCCCAGGCCACGCCCATCACCATGTCGGAGTCGAACCAGGACGAGAGGAGCTTGGCCGCCGTCATCGACACCTGGTCGAGGCGCTCCATCTGGCTCGCGGAGTCCGGCACGGGCACGACGTACGTGTCGATGCCGAACGTCGCCTGCACCGAGCGACCGATGCCCGGTGCACGAGTGCTCGCCGGGCGCAGGGTGATCTCGACGAGCCCGGACTGGCGGGCGCGCTTGATGAGCCGCGACACGGTCGAGCGCGACGTGCCCAGGTGCCGCGCGATGACCTCCATCTTGAGGTCCTGCAGGTAGTACATGGACGCCGCGCGCAGCACGTCCTGCTCCCGCTCGACGTACATCCGCCCCTCCCCGGTCGAGAGCCCCGCCGTGCCGCGCAGCCGCCGCCGTTGCACGTATGTGCACTCCGGTTGCGCGTCTGTGCGTCGATGGAAACGATAGCGACCAGGTCCGAACGGGGCGATACCGGGCGGATCGGGGGATGACGACGCACCGCGACGACGCTCTCGGCCGCCCTGACGCACCGGCGGCCCGACGACCGACGCCCCGGCAGCAGGAGGACAGTGCACATGAGGACCGCCCCACTGACGGTGCAGGCCCGCAGCTCGGCGCTCGACGCGATGCGTGCCAGCGCGGAGCGGGGCAACGAGCTCGACGTGCTGGTGATCGGTGGCGGCGTCACCGGCGCGGGCATCGCGCTCGACGCCGTCACGCGCGGCCTGTCGACCGCGGTCGTCGAGGCGCAGGACTGGGCCAGCGGCACGTCGAGCCGCTCGAGCAAGCTCGTCCACGGCGGCCTGCGCTACCTGCAGATGCTGGACTTCCACCTCGTCCGGGAGGCTCTCACCGAGCGCGACCTGCTGATCAACCGGCTCGCCCCCCACCTCGTCAAGCCGGTCAGCTTCCTCTACCCGCTGGAGAACGCCTGGTGGGAGCGGGCGTACGTCGGCGCGGGCGTGGCCCTGTACGACACGCTCGCCTCGGTCACCGGCTCCAAGCGCGCGATGCCGTGGCACCAGCACCTGTCCCGCAAGGGCATGGAGCGGCTGTTCCCCGACCTGCGGCACGACGCGGCCGTCGGTGCGGTCCGGTACTGGGACGCCAGCGTGGACGACGCGCGCCTCGTCGAGACGCTCGTCCGCACGGCCGTCAGCTACGGCGCGCACGCCGCGAGCCGCACGCAGGTGCTCACGATGACGACGACGAGCGGCGGCGCGGTGACGGGCGCCGAGGTCGTCGACCTCGAGACCGGCGAGCGCATCGACGTCCGCGCCCGGCACGTCATCAACGCCACCGGCGTCTGGACCGAGCAGACGGAGTCGCTGGCCGGCTCCGAGGGCGGCCTCAAGGTGCTCGCCAGCAAGGGGATCCACATCGTGGTCCCGCGGCACCGCATCGCGGGGGACACCGGCCTGATCCTGCAGACCGAGAAGTCCGTGCTGTTCATCATCCCGTGGAGCCGCTACTGGGTGATCGGCACGACCGACACCCCGTGGGAGCAGGACCTCGTCCACCCCGTCGCGACGAGCGCGGACATCGACTACGTGATCGAGCACGCAAACACGGTGCTGTCGCGGCCGATCACCCGCGAGGACGTCATCGGCACGTGGGCGGGCCTGCGGCCGCTGCTGCAGCCCGACGTCAAGGAGGGCACCTCGTCCGCGAAGGTGTCGCGCGAGCACACGGTCGCGTCGCCGACGCCCGGCCTCACCGTCATCGCCGGCGGCAAGCTCACGACCTACCGCGTGATGGCGAAGGACGCCGTGGACTTCGCGATCGGCTCCCGCGCGACGACGCAGCCGAGCCTCACGCACGACCTGCCGCTCGTCGGCGCCGAGGGGCTGGCGGTGTTCCAGCGCCGCGCGAAGCACATCGCCCAGCAGTACGGCTGGGACCGCGGCCGCATGGACCACCTGCTGCACCGCTACGGGTCGCTCATCGGCGAGCTGCTGGAGATGGTCGACGCCGACCCGTCGCTCGGCGAGCCGCTGGCGAACGCGCCGGCGTACATCGGTGCGGAGATCGTCTACGCCGCGAGCCACGAGGGCGCGCTGCACCTCGACGACGTGCTCATGCACCGGACGCGCCTCAACTACGAGCAGCCCGACAAGGGCGTCGGCGCGCTGGAGGAGATCGCGGACCTCGTCGCGCCGGTGCTCGGCTGGGACGCGGAGACCCGCGCCCGCGAGATCGCCGCCTACCGCTCGCGCGCCGAGGCCGAGGACGCCGCGGCCCGGGAGACCGACGACTCCGCGGCCGAGCGCGTGCGCCTGCAGGCGGACGACCTCGCCCCGATGCTCCCGCTCGACCACCCGGTCGGAGCCGGCACCAAGCCCGGCTCGCCGTACGGGAAGGGGGCCTCCGGACCCGCGGGCACCTGACCTGCCCACCGACGCCGCCAGGGGCTCCGGCGTCCCCCGACTCCCCGCCACGACGGCGGGGGCACTCGAGACAACGAAGTCCGTAGAAGGGATAGGCCGTGGACACAGTGATGCAACACGCGTTCTGGTCGGAGATCTTGGGCACCGCGATGCTGCTGCTTCTCGGTGCCGGTGTGGTGGCCAACGTGATCCTGCCGAAGACGAAGGGGAACGGCGGCGGCTGGCTCCTCATCAACTTCGGATGGGGCCTCGCGGTCTTCGCCGGCGTGTACGTCGCGTTCAAGTCCGGCGCGCACCTCAACCCCGCGGTGACGATCGGCCTGCTCACGGCGGACCAGCCGTTCTACCAGGTGACGGGCCCCGAGGGACAGGTGACCCTGAGCATCCTCCCGACCGTCATGAACGCCGTCTGGTACATCATCGCCCAGCTCATCGGCGCGTTCCTCGGAGCCGTGCTGGCGTGGCTCGCGTACAAGAAGCACTTCGACCAGGAGGCGGAGCCCGGCATCAAGTTGGCCGTGTTCTCCACCGGCCCGGAGCTGCGGTCGTACGCGTGGAACTTCGTCACGGAGGCGATCGCGACGTTCGTCCTCGTCTTCATCGTCATCGCGTTCGGCAAGACGCCCAGCGGCCTCGGCCCCCTCGCGGTCGCGCTGCTCGTCGTCGGCATCGGCGCGAGCCTCGGTGGTCCGACGGGCTACGCCATCAACCCGGCCCGTGACCTGGGCCCGCGCATCGCGCACGCCGTCCTGCCGATCCCGGGCAAGGGCTCGAGCGACTGGGCGTACTCCTGGGTGCCGGTGTTCGGCCCGATCGTCGGTGGCGTGCTCGCCGGCCTGCTCGCGAACGCCTACATCCTCTGACGGCGCCCGGCCGGCCGCGCGACGGTGCGCGGCCGGCCCGGTGCCCCACCCCTGAACACGACCCTCCCGGAGGAAGCAGAACCATGCCCGACAGCAAGTACGTCCTCGCCATCGACCAGGGCACCACGAGCTCGCGCGCGATCGTCTTCGACCACGGCGGCCAGATCGTCTCGGTCGGCCAGCTCGAGCACCAGCAGATCTTCCCCCGCGCCGGCTGGGTCGAGCACGACCCGGAGGAGATCTGGACGAACGTGCGGGAGGTCGTCGGCCTCGCGCTCACCCGCGCCAACCTCAGCCACCGGGACATCGCCGCGGTCGGCATCACCAACCAGCGCGAGACCGCCGTCGTCTGGGACCGCACGACCGGCAAGCCCGTCTACAACGCGATCGTCTGGCAGGACACCCGCACGCAGAAGATCGCCGACGAGCTGGGCGCGCTCGGCGGCGGCGCGGACCGGTACAAGAGCAAGGTCGGCCTCCCGCTGGCGACCTACTTCTCCGGCCCGAAGATCCGCTGGATCCTCGACAACGTCGACGGCGCGCGCGAGGCGGCCGAGCGCGGCGACCTCGCGTTCGGCAACACCGACTCGTGGGTGCTGTGGAACATGACGGGCGGCGTCGACGGGGGCGTGCACGTCACCGACGTCACCAACGCGTCGCGCACGATGCTCATGAACCTCGACACGCTCACGTGGAACGAGGAGATCGCCGGCGAGATGGGCATCCCCGTCTCGATGCTGCCCGAGATCCGCTCGTCGTCCGAGGTCTACGGCCACGGGCGCGAGGGCGGCATGGTGCCCGGCGTCCCGATCGCCGGCATCCTCGGCGACCAGCAGGCCGCGACGTTCGGCCAGGCGTGCTTCGAGGTGGGGCACGCCAAGAACACGTACGGCACCGGCAACTTCATGCTGCTCAACACCGGCACCGAGATCGTGCCGTCGAAGAACGGGCTGCTGACGACGCTCTGCTACAAGATCGGCGACCAGGACGCGGTCTACGCGCTCGAGGGGTCGATCGCGGTGACCGGCTCGCTGGTGCAGTGGCTGCGCGACAACCTCGGGATCATCTCGTCCGCCCCGGAGATCGAGGAGCTCGCGAAGACGGTCGACGACAACGGCGGCGCCTACTTCGTCCCGGCGTTCTCCGGCCTGTTCGCGCCGTACTGGCGCTCGGACGCGCGCGGCGCGCTCGTCGGGCTCACGCGGTACGTCAACAAGGCGCACATCGCGCGGGCCGCGCTGGAGGCCACGGCCTTCCAGACCCGCGAGGTGCTCGACGCCATGAACGCCGACTCCGGGGTCGACCTCACCGAGCTCAAGGTCGACGGCGGCATGGTCCAGGACGAGCTGCTCATGCAGTTCCAGGCCGACATCCTCGGCGTGGACGTCGTCCGGCCGAAGGTGGCCGAGACGACCGCCCTGGGCGCTGCCTACGCCGCGGGCATCGCGGTGGGCTACTGGAGCGGCGAGCAGGACGTCATCGACAACTGGGCCGAGGACAAGCGCTGGACGCCGTCCATGGAGCAGGGCGAGCGCGAGCGCCAGTACCGGCTGTGGAAGAAGGCCGTCACGAAGACGTTCGACTGGGTCGACGACGACGTGAGCTGACCACGTCAGCCGAGCCGACGACGGACGGTCCCGGGGCACGCCGGGGCCGTCCGCGCGGGGGGAGGGCTGCCGGCAGGGGAGAGCCGGCGGCCGAGCACGACGGAGGGCCGGGCCGCGGGGAGGCGCCCGGCCCTCCGCCGTGCGTGCGGCGGGTGCAGGGGGCGCGGCGGGTACGACGGGTGCGACGGGTGCGACGGGTCAGGAGAAGCGCGCGCCGCCGTTGACGTCGAGTACGGTGCCCGTCACGTACCGGGCGCCCGGCGACGCGAGGTAGACGACGGCGGCGGCGACGTCCTCCGGCGTGCCGGGCGCGCCCAGCACGGTGGTCGCGACGGCGGCGCGCTGCGCGGCGTCGGGCGTGTGCTCGGCGTGCATCGGCGTGCCGGCGACGAAGCCCGGCGCGACGAGGTTGACCGTGATCGCCCGCGGGCCGAGCTCGCGGGCCAGCGCACGCGTGAAGCCCTCGAGCGCCGCCTTCGCGGTCGCGTAGACCACCGACCCGGTGCCGCCGCCGCCGCGGCCCGCCTGCGCGCCGACGGAGACGATGCGGCCGCCGTCCGGCAGGAACCGCAGCGCCGACCGGCTGGTGTACAGGGCGGACGCGAGGTTGACGTCCAGCACGCGGTGCAGCGCCGCGTCGTCCGTCGCCGCGAACGCGCGCCGCTGGACCAGCCCTCCGACGTTGTTGACGAGGACGTCCAGGCCGCCGAGCTCGTCCGCCACCCCGGCGACCGCCTCGTCGACCTCCCACGAGCGCCGCGCGTCGAGCTGGCGGGGCGCGGCCCGCCGGCCCGCCTCCTCGATCTGGGCGACCACCTTGGCGGGGTCGTGCGTGAGGTACGTGAGGCCGACGTCGGCGCCGGCACGCGCCAGCGCGACGGCGATTGCCCCGCCGATGCCGGCGGCGCCGCCCGTCACGAGTGCGCGGCGTCCCGCCAGAGGTCCGTCCACGGCGAGGTCCCTTCTGTCCGTTTCGTCCGGATGCTGGACGGAACGTACCCCCGCACGCGGCCGCGGCTCAACGGCCGCCCCGCGACCTCACCCGGTGGGGCGACGGCGGCGCTCGTCAGGCGATGTCGAGCACCACCGGCACGTGGTCGGACGGCTGCTTGCCCTTGCGCTCGTTGCGCTCGATCGTCACCCCGGTGACGCGGGCCGCGAGCGCGGGGCTGGCGTACGTGAGGTCGATCCGCATCCCCATGTTCTTCGGGAAGCGCAGCTGCTGGTAGTCCCAGTACGTGTAGGTGTGCTCGGCCGGCACGTGCACCCGGGACACCTCCGTGTACCCGGCCTCGGCGATCGCCGCGAACGCCTCGCGCTCGGCGGGCGTCACGTGCGTGCGACCGGCGAAGAAGCCCATGTCCCAGACGTCGGTGTCGAGCGGCGCGATGTTCCAGTCGCCGACGAGCGCGACCTGCGCCTGCGGGTCGGCCTCGAGCCAGCCGGCGGCGGCCTCCCGGAGCGCCGCGAGCCACTGCAGCTTGTAGGCGAAGTGCGGGTCGTCGATCTCGCGACCGTTCGGGACGTACAGGCTCCAGACGCGCACGCCGCCGCACGTCGCGCCGATCGCCCGGGCCTCGGCCGCTGCCGGGTCGCCCCAGGTCGGCATCCCGGGGAAGCCGACCTCCACGTCCTCGATGCCTACGCGCGAGGCGATGGCGACGCCGTTCCACTGGCTGAAGCCGGACGTGACGACCTCGTAGCCGAGCTCGGCGAACCGCTCCCGCGGGAACGCCTCGTCCTTCACCTTCGTCTCCTGCAGCGCCAGCACGTCGACGTCGGCGCGCTCGAGGAACGCGAGCGCGCGGTCGGTGCGGGCACGGATCGAGTTGATGTTCCACGTCGCGAGCCGCATGGGGCCTGACGCTACCGGGCGCCACCGACGCCGCGGGGCGGCCGTTCACCGTGCCCGGCGGCTCGGTGCTGGACGTCCGTCCGACCGGTTCGCGCGGGTTGTCCCGGTTTGCGTGGTCATCTTCACGACCCTTTCACCTCAGACCCCGTGATCGAATCGTGATCTTCACGCGCGCCGGGTTAGCGTCGAACCGCTCCAACCGGCCCTACCCCGGTCGAGCCCCGGGCCGGACGCCGAGCGCTGCCGCCGCCCCGGGTCCCCCGAACACCACGGCAGCGACGGGCGAACCACCATCCGCGCGGACCACCGCGCTCGGGGTGCCCAGCAGAGCAGGCCCGTGAGAGACCGGGCTCCTCTCACCGGCGCGCGCACCGACCTGTGCGGCGCCCGGTCGCATCCGACAGCTCAGCTCGCAGGCGTCGAGGTCGAATCCATGACGCACACCCCCTCCGGTCTTCGTCGTGCCTCCAGCGCGCCCGAGGACACCAGCACCACCCGCACCCCCCGCTCGCCCCTCCGCCACCGCCTGACCGCCCTCGCGGGTGGCCTGGCGATCGCCGTCGCCGTCCCGCTGGCCGCCCCCGCGGCCGCCCAGGCGGCGACCGTCCCGGCCGTGACCGCGAAGGCCGCGACCGGCAAGGCCGCCAGCTCGACGTCGATCACCCTGTCCAAGCACAAGGACGTCAAGGGCGGCAAGCGCGTCCGCGTGAAGGTCGTCGTGCACGTGCACGGCAAGCGGGTGCGCAGCGGCAAGGTCTTCGTGAACGCGACGCACCACAAGCTGCGCGCGGTCGCGATCCGCGACGGCATCGCCCGCACCACGCTGCCGGGCTCCCTGCCCGTGGGCCGCTACAACGTCAAGGCGCTGTACCGCGGCACCTCGACCGTCGCCTCCTCGCAGCGCAAGGCGAAGCTCGTCATCGTCTCGGGCACGCCCAAGGTCGTCCGGATCGCGAAGTCCCTCGCGGGCACGCCGTACCGCACCGGCGGCACGACGCCGCGCGGCTTCGACTGCTCCGGCTTCACGCGCTACGTCTACAAGAAGGCCGGCGTGAAGACGCTGTCGCACAGCTCGTCGGCCCAGCGCCACGCCGGCAAGGTCGTCTCCCGCAAGCACGCCAAGCCGGGCGACCTCATCTGGACCCCGGGCCACGTGGCGATCTACGTGGGCAAGGGCAAGCAGATCGACGCGCCCCGTCCGGGCAAGTCCATCAAGGTCCGCTCGATCTGGCAGAGCAACCCGACGTTCATCCGGGTGAGCTCCAAGGCCGTCTCGGTCTGACCGGACGCGGGTCCCACCCGCCGGCACGCCACGCCGCCGTCGACGCCTCGTGCGTCGGCGGCGGCGTTAGCGTTCCCCTCATGAGCCGGCCCGACCTCTACGCCAACCCCGAGCCGTACCACGCGCCGGGCTGGCAGCCGGCCGCTCCCCCGCTCGACCCCGTCTCCGTCGCGTCCCTGGTCACGGGCGTGCTCGGCCTCGGGCCGGTCGCCCTCGGGCTCGGCGTCGGGGGGCTCGTGCGCACGCGCCCCGCGGCACGGCCGCCCCGGC
>NZ_HE978588.1:1159613-1161416 GCF_000312005.1 Cellulomonas massiliensis JC225 | reverse complement strand
TGGGCCTGCTCGTCGCGGGCGCCCTGCTGGTCGGGACCGCGCTCGCCGGCCGGCCGCTGCCCCCCGACGTCTCGGCTCCCGTCGACGCGCACGCCGTGCAGCTCGTCACCGGCAACTGCCTCGCGCAGCTGCCGCCGGACGGTCCCGTCGACACCGTGCGCGTCGTGCCGTGCGACGACGAGCACGCCGCGCGCGTCGTCTCCCAGTACGCGTTCGACCAGGACGCCGTCTGGCCCGGTCAGCAGGCCGCCGACGAGCGCGTCGCCGCCGGGTGCGTGCTCTCCGCGGACGAGGCCGCCGCGGGCGACCGGCTCGTCACGTGGGCACCCAGCGAGGAGAGCTGGGGCCGCGGCGACCGCACCGGCCTCTGCCTCGTCGCGACGCCCTGACGGGCGTCAGTGGTTGGGCCGCAGCCGCACGCGCGCCTGCCCGCTCCCCTTCGGCTTGTCCACCTCGACGACGCTCTTGCGGCCGGCGACGAAGTCGCTGAACGAGGAGTACCCGAGCGACCGCTCGGAGAACGCCGGGTCGAGCCGGATCATCTGGCTCTTCACCTCGCTGAAGGGGAGCCAGGCGTCGTCGGGGTGCTTGTCGTGCACGAGCCGCGCCGCGCGCATGAGCAGCCGCGTGCCGGCCCGCTGGCGGATCCGGTCCTCCTGCGCGAGGTCGGCCGCGGGCGCGGCGGCCGGGTCGGCGCTCTCGCCCGCTGCGGCCTCCGCGGCCGTCGCGCCCCCCGGCGTGGCCGGGGGCTGCAGCGCGGCCGACGGCTCGGCCCCCGTGGCGTCCGGCTCGTCGTCGACCTCGTCGTCGGCCTGCGTGACGAGCAGCTCGTCGTAGTCCGCGAACTCGTCGCACGCGGCCATGAGCGCCCGGCTCGTCGACCCGGCGACGCCGATGCCGATCACCTGGCGGCCGAGCCGCCGCGCGCGCTGGGCGAGCGCGATGTAGTCGGAGTCGCCGGCCACGACGACCACGTGCGTGAGGTCGGGGAGGCGGAACAGGTCCTCGACGACGTCCACGGAGAGGCGGATGTCGGCGCCGTTCTTCATGCCGGACGTGACGGGGAACAGCTGGGTGAGGTCGACGGCCCGGTTGACGAGCTGCTGGCGGTACGCCGCGTTCGCGGGCAGGGACCAGTCCGCGTACGCCCGCGCGATGACGACGGGCCCGTAGGACGACGCGTAGTCGAGCACCGCGCCGACGTCGACCTGGGCCTCGAGCAGCCGCTCGCCGACGTCCGTGCCCCGGCCCGGCGCGTGCGAGCGGGCGTCGTCGCGCTGCCACTGGCTGCGCCCGTGCACCTGGTCGTAGCGGGAGATGACGATGTTGTCGAAGTCGACGTACACCGCCACGCGCGGGGTGGACGGGTCGGTCACTGCGGCACCTCCGGGCGCTCGTCGGCTCACGCCGGCCACCGGGCAGGACGCCCGGTGGCCTCGCGTCGACCGTAGTCCCCCGCGCCCGCCGGACGCCTCGCGGCCACGGACCGGCGGCGTTCTCATCCTGGTCTCATCCCCGCGCGCGACGATCGCGCCCGGCATGCTGGGGGCGGACGCGCACGGGGCGCGGCCGACGACGACGGCCCGGAGGTGGTGGACGTGGCACCGCGCCGGATCGCCGCCCTCGTCGGCCTCCTGCTCGTCGTCCTGGGGCTCGCCGTCGGCGCGCGGGCGCTCGCCGCCCCGGCCGCGGACCGCGAGCTGGGCGGCGAGGTCGTCGTCACCACCGCGCCCAGCCCGACCCCGGACGCCACGGCGACGCCGGCGGACCCGACGCCGGGCGCCACCCCGAGCCCGGCACGCC
>NZ_HE978588.1:1155211-1159453 GCF_000312005.1 Cellulomonas massiliensis JC225 | reverse complement strand
CGGAGCCCGAGGCCGCGCCGCGCCGCCTGCTGACGGTCCGCACCCGCATCGTCGCCGTCGTGGTGGCGACCACCGTGGCGGCGCTGGCGCTGTCCGGGCTCACGGCCGCGCTGCTCACGACGAGCCGCGTCGACGCGCGCGTGGACGACGACCTCACCCGGTCCGCGGGCCAGGTGCGCGTCCTCGCCTCCGACGGCGTCGACCCGCGTACGGGAGCGCCGTTCGCGAGCGCGCACGACCTCGTCGCCCGGGCGCTGTCGCGCACGGTCCCCGCCCCGCGCGCCGGCATGCTGGCGATCGAGGACGGGCGCGTCGCGCTCGTCGCGGCCGACTCCGTGCGCGTCCGGCCCGAGGACGACGCCCAGCTGGTCGCGGCGCTGGCCCGGCCCGGCGTCGCCGACCGCCCGGCGCTGCGGAGCATCACCACCGCGACCACCACCTGGCGCGTCGCCGTGGTCCCCGTGCAGGCCGTCGGCGCGAGCGACGACGCCTCGACGTTCGTGCTCGCGTACGACCGGGGCGCCGAGCAGCGCGACTTCTCCGGCCCGTTCGCCATCTACGCCGTGGTGGCGGCGCTCGCGGCCGCGCTCGTCGCGCTCGTCGGCTGGGTGGTCGCCGGGCGCCTGCTGCGGCCGGTGCGCGACCTCGGCACCACCGCGCGCGCGATCACGCGGACCGACCTCACCGCGCGGCTGCCCGTGACCGGCAACGACGACGTCGCCGACCTCACCCGGGCCTTCAACGCGATGCTGGACCGCATCGAGCAGGCGGTGGACGCCCAGCGCGCGCTGCTGGACGACGTCGGCCACGAGCTGCGCACGCCGCTCACGGTCGTCCGCGGCCACCTCGAGGTGATGGACGCGGACGACGCCGTCGACGTCGCGGAGACCCGCGAGCTCACGCTCGACGAGCTGGACCGGATGAGCCGCATGGTGAGCGACCTCATGACGCTCGCGACCGCGGGCGACGCCCGGTTCGTGCGCCCCGCGCCGACCGACCTCGGCGCGCTGGCCGACTCCGTCTCGGGCAACGTGCGGCCGCTCGGCGACCGCCGCTGGGGCGTTCAGGAGCGCGCCGAGGGGACCGCGCTGGTCGACGCCCAGCGCCTCACGCAGGCGTGGCTGCAGCTCGCCGCCAACGCCGTGAAGTTCTCCGACCCGGGGTCGACGATCGTCCTCGGCTCGCGGGTCACCCCGGCCGGGATGCTCGAGCTCTGGGTCCGCGACGAGGGGTTCGGCATCTCGCCCGACCAGCTCGACCGCGTGTTCACGCGGTTCGCCCGGGTCGACGAGGACGACGCCCGCCCGGGTGCCGGGCTGGGCCTGGCGATCGTCGCCGCGATCGCGCACGCGCACGGCGGGCACGTCGAGGTCGCCTCGCTGCGCGGGCGCGGCTCGACGTTCACCGTCCGGGTGCCGGTCGACGGCCCGGTCGCGGGGCCGGCCGGCGCGCCGGTGCAGGACCACGACGAGGCCGCCGGGAGAGCGGCCGCCACGGAAGGGGTGCAGTGACGCAGATCCTCATCGCCGAGGACGAGCCCGGCATCGCGCGCTTCGTCGCGAAGGGGCTGAAGTCGGCCGGGTACGGGAGCACCACGGTGGCGACGGCCTTCGAGGCGCTCGACCTCGCGGCGAGCGGCGAGTTCGACCTCGTCGTGCTCGACCTCGGGCTCAAGGGCGGCGACGGGCTCAGCGTGCTGCGCCGCCTGCGCGAGACCGGCAGCCGGGTGCCCGTCATCATCCTCACCGCGCGCTCGTCCGTGACCGACACCGTCACGGGCCTGGAGGGCGGCGCGGACGACTACATGGCCAAGCCGTTCCGGTTCGAGGAGCTGCTCGCCCGCATCCGCGTGCGGCTGCGCACGGAGCCCGCGGCGGAGACGACGACGCTCACCGCGGGCGACCTGTCGCTCGACCTGCGCACCCGGCGGGCGGACGTGGCGGGCCGGCAGGTCGACCTCTCGGCGCGGGAGTTCGGCCTCCTCGAGGCGTTCCTGCGCCACCCCGGGCAGGTGCTCAGCCGCGAGCAGCTGCTCTCGCAGGTGTGGGGGTACGACTTCGACCCCTCGTCCAACGTGGTGGACGTGTACGTGCGCTACCTGCGCAACAAGGTCGGCGCCGACCGCGTCCAGACCGTCCGCGGCATGGGCTACCGCCTGACCTCCCCCGCCTGAGCCCGCCGCCGACATCGTGACCTCGGCCCGAGGTCGTGAGGCCGACGTGCCGACCTCGGGCGGCAGTGCCGATCTCGGGCGGCAGTGCCGACCTCGGCGGGGCGCGGCCGGCCGGTGCGGGAACGCAACCGGCCCGGTCCGTGCCGGGGGACACGGACCGGGCCGGGCGGCCGCCGGCACGGGGCCGGCGACGAGCGTCAGTCGGAGGTGCGGGGGGAGACCGCCGACCGGACGCTGACCGGGGACGCCGGGGTCACGACCGAGGGGGCCGACGCCGCCGTCCGCACGCTCACGGACGAGACGGGGCTCGCCGCGGTGCGCGGGCTGTGGGAGGTGTTCGCGTGCGAGCCCTGCGAGCCCTTCGACGCGTGGTGCGCGGCCTTCTTCGCGGCCTTGTCGGTCGCCTTCTGCGCCTTCTCGGCCGCCTTCGCCGCCTTCTTGGCCGCCTTCTCGGCCGCCTTCGTCGCGTGGTGCTGGGCGACGGCCGCCTCGTGCGCGGCCTTCTTCGCAGCGTGCTCCGCCTTGCGCTCCGCCTTGTCCTCGGCGTGCGGCGTGGGCCGCGGCGTCGGGGACGCGGACGGGTGCGTCGGGCTCGCGCTCGGGCGCGCACCCTCCGGGCTCGTGTCGTCCCCGGCCGCAGGCGCGGCGACGGACGGCAGGGGCCGGGGGTCGTCCGACCCGGCGGCGAGGGCGCCGGACGCACCGGCGATGCCTCCGAGGCCGATCACTCCGGTGACGACCCAGACGGCGGTGCTGCGCTTCATGGTGTGCTCCTTCGGTGGGGACCGGCGGGGGCCGGATCGGTGAGAGGTCCGAGGGCGGGGGCCTGGACCAGGTCGTACGCGAGGTGGGCCCACTGCAGGGCCTGGTCCTCGTCGAGGTGGCCGGCGGCGAGCGACAGGACGACGGCGGCGGCCCGGGCCCGCAGCGCGAGCGGGTCGACGACCCGGTCGAACGACGCGAGGCACAGGTCCTTCCAGACGGGCGCCGCCCGGTAGCCCGCGTCCAGGCTGGGCAGCACGGTGAGGTGGGCGACGAGGGTGGCCAGGTCGTCGACGAGCAGGCCCGGGCCGAGGGTGTCGACGTCGATGAGGGCGAGGTCGCCGGGGGCGGCGCCGTCCGGCTGCCACCACAGGTTGGCCGGGTGCAGGTCGCCGTGCGTCGCGACGACGGGGCCGAGCGTCTCGGGGTGCAGCCGGTCGACGGCGTCGACGACGAGCGCGGCGGGCGCGGCCACGGCCGGGATCCGCTCGACGAGCTGGTGGGCGTAGGCGCGCACCCGGTCCGCGACGGCCGCGCGGCCGGGGAGCTCGAGCGCGGCCGCCGGGAGCCGGCGCACCAGCGCGACGACGGCGTCGGGGTCCGGCGCGGCACCGTCCAGCAGGTGCTCGGTCACGGGCCGCCCTGCGGCCCGGTCCAGGACGACGAGACCGGGCTCGTGCAGCACGGTGCCGGGCACCGGCACGCCCGCCTCGCGCAGCAGCTGCAGCCGGGCGACGAGCCCCTCGGCGACCTGCGGGCGCAGCGCCTTCGCCCAGCGCTCGCCGCCGTCGGCCGTCGTCACCCGGACGACCGCGCGACGCAGCGGGCGGTAGCCCACCACGTCGAGCTGCTCGACGGTGACGTCGTCGCCGTGCTCCCGCAGCACCCGCTCGAGGAGCTCGGGCGTGCAGGCGGTCCGCAGGGCGGGCAGGCGGGGGTCGTCGGGGTGCGCCCACACCGTGACGGCCGTGCCGCCCTGCCGCAGGGTCGCGACGCCCGGCGTGCCCTCGGGGGCGGCCCACGTCGACGCGACGAGGTACGGGGTGCTGCCGTCGTCCATCACGGTCGCGTACCCGACGCTCGTCTCCGCGCCGGGCCGGGCGTGCACGTCGTGGCGCTGCCACTCGACGAGCGTGCGGCCCGATGCGGCGGCGGCCGCCGCGAGCACCTCGCCGGCGCCCTCGCCGAGCAGGACGTGCGCCGCGTCGGCGGGACGCGCGGCACGGCGCACGGCCGCCGCGACGTCCGGGCTCACGACCTCCGGGCTCGTCACCTCCGGGCTCGTCACCTCCGGGCTGGGCGCGTCG
>NZ_HE978588.1:1141472-1154743 GCF_000312005.1 Cellulomonas massiliensis JC225 | reverse complement strand
CGGTGCCCGCCCCGCGGCGACGCGCTCGCGCCACGCTCCGCGGCGTCGGCCGCGGGCCCGTCGGTGCTGGTGCTCATGACCCTCATCCGACCGGTCGCGCGTGGGCGGACCGTGAGGCGTCCATGAGAGAGCTGTCATCTGCCCGTGAGCGTTCGCCTACCAGGTGGTCGGTTTCTCGCTAGCCTGGAGCCTTCCGCCGCACGAGGAGGTGCCATGTCGGACGCCGCGCCCACGCCGGGCCCGCACGACGAGCCGGGGCAGCCGGACCGGACGATCGACGTCGAGGCCGTGCTCGCCGGGCTCACGCTGGAGGAGAAGGCCTCGCTCACGTCGGGCGCCGACTTCTGGCACACCAAGCCCGTCGAGCGGCTCGGTGTCCCGTCGGTCATGGTCACCGACGGGCCGCACGGCCTGCGCAAGGAGGCCCAGCAGGCGGACCACCTGGGGATCGGCGCGTCCGTCCCCGCCACGTGCTTCCCCACCGCGGCCGCGCTCGGCTCGTCGTGGGACGTCGACCTCGTGCGCCGCGTCGGCGAGGCCCTCGGCCGCGAGACCCGTGCGAACGACGTGGCCGTCCTGCTCGGCCCCGGCGTCAACATCAAGCGCACGCCGCTGTGCGGCCGCAACTTCGAGTACGTATCGGAGGACCCGGTGCTCGCGGGCGAGGTCGGGGCGGCCCTCGTCGCCGGCATCCAGAGCCAGGGCGTCGGCACCTCGCTCAAGCACTACGCGGCGAACAACCAGGAGACCGACCGCATGCGGGTCTCGGCGGACGTCGACGAGCGGACGCTGCGCGAGGTCTACCTGCCGGCGTTCGAGCGGGTCGTGACGCGCGCGCAGCCGTGGACCGTGATGTGCGCGTACAACAAGGTGAACGGCACGTACGCCTCCGAGCACCACTGGCTGCTCACCGAGGTGCTGCGCGACGAGTGGGGCTTCGAGGGGCTCGTCGTGAGCGACTGGGGCGCGGTGCACGACCGGGTGCCGGCGCTGGCGGCCGGGCTCGACCTGCAGATGCCGGCGTCCGGGCCGCGGCCCGACGAGGCCGTCGTCGCGGCCGTCCGCGAGGGCCGGCTCCCGGAGCGCGTCCTCGACGACGCGGCGCGGCGGGTGCTGCGGCTGGTCGCCCGCGCGCAGCCCGTGGGCGGCGGGACCGTCGACGTGGACGCGCACCACGCGCTCGCCCGCGAGGCGGCCGCGGCCGGCTCGGTGCTCCTGCGCAACGAGCCGGTCGACGGCTCGCCGGTGCTGCCGCTCGCGGGGACCGACGGCCTGCTCGTCGTCGGCGAGTTCGCGCGCACGCCGCGCTACCAGGGCGCCGGCTCGTCCCAGGTCAACCCGACCCGGCTCGACGACGCCCTGACCGCGCTGCGCGCCCTCGGCGACGTCGCCTTCGAGCCGGGCTTCACGATCGAGGGCGGCCCCGAGGGCGACGACGAGGCGCTGCGCGCGGCGGCCGTCGAGGCGGCGCGGACCGCCGGCACCGTCGTCCTGTTCCTCGGCCTCCCCGGCCCGGACGAGTCGGAGGGCTACGACCGCCCGCGCCTCGGCCTGCCGGAGAACCAGGTGGCGCTGCTCGAGGCCGTCGCCGCGGTCAACCCGCGCGTGGCCGTGGTGCTCGCCAACGGCTCCGCGGTCTCGATGCCGTGGCGTGGGCTCGTGGCCGCCGTGCTCGAGACGTGGCTCGGCGGCCAGGCGGGCGGCTCCGCCGTCGCGGACCTGCTGCTGGGCCGCGTCGCCCCCGCCGGGCGCCTCACCGAGACGATCCCCCACCGGCTCGAGGACACCCCGGCCTTCGGCAACTTCCCCGGCGAGGCGGGCCACGTCCGGTACGGCGAGGGCGTGCTCGTCGGCTACCGCTGGTACGACACCCGGGGCATCGACGTCGCGTACCCGTTCGGGCACGGGCTGACGTACACGACGTTCGGGTACGGCGACGTGGTCGCCGCCGCGAGCGGCACCGGGCCGGACGTGTCGGTCGACGTCCGCGTGACGGTGACGAACACCGGGGCGGTCGCCGGCGCCGAGGTCGTGCAGCTGTACGTGCGCGACCCGCAGGCGTCGGTGCTGCGCCCGGTGCGCGAGCTCAAGGCGTTCACGAAGGTGCACCTCGAGCCCGGCGAGCAGCGCGAGGTCGCGTTCACCCTCGACGCGCGCGACCTGTCCTACTGGCACCCCGGGCTGCGGCGGTGGGTCGTCGAGGGCGGCGAGTTCGTCGTCGAGGTCGGCGCGTCCTCGCGCGACGTCCGGGCGGCGGCCGCGGTGGAGGTCGAGGGCGAGCCGCTGTGGGCGCCGCTCGACGGGATGTCGACGATCGCGGAGTGGCTCGAGCACCCCGCGGGCCGGGACGTCGTCGGCCCGATGCTCGAGGCCGACGGTCGCGAGCTCGACGACTCGATGCGGGCGATGATGATGCAGATGCCCGTCCGGGTGCTCATCGACTTCGGGATCGCGCCGGTCGACGAGGACGAGCTGGCCGCGCTCGCGGCGCGGGCGAACGCCGCCGTCCGCTGAGCCGGCGGCGACGGGGGCCGCCCGCTGCGGAGGCGGGCCCCGTCGCCGCCGAGCTACGCCGGGCCGACGAGGACGTCGTGGAACTGGCGGACCGCCGCGACCATGTCGACGCGGTCCGGCGAGCCCGACTCGAGCAGCCACTGGACCTGCAGGCCGTCCAGCACGGCGACCAGCAGGCGTGCCGCGGCGGCGGGGTCGACGCCCGCACGCAGCCGTCCGGACGCGCCGAACCGGTCCAGGTCGTCCTCGACCGAGCGCAGGACCCGGGCGTAGCGGCCGCGGAAGTACTCGTGCGCCGGGTGCTCGGGGCTCGTCGCCTCGGCCGAGAGCACGGTGAACAGCTCGACGATCCCCGGCCGCGCGGCGTTGCGCTCGACGAGCCGCAGCAGGGCGTCGACGTAGCCGGCGCCCGACTCCACGTCGGCACGCACGTCCGCCGCGTCCGCGTCGTCCCGGCGCTGCAGCACCGCGGCCAGCAGCGCCTCCTTGCTCGGGAAGTGGTGCAGGAGGCCCGGGTGCGAGATGCCGACGCGCGCCGCGATCTCGCGCAGGGACGCGGACGTGTAGCCGACCTCGCCGAACAGCGCCGTCGCGGCGGCGAGGATGTCCTCGCGCGTCGCCCGGCCCCTGGCGTACCCACGGGGCGAGGGGGTGGACACGCGCCCAGGATGGCACGCACGCCCCACCATCCCCGCGAGCGGCGCCCGCGGGTCGGGCCCCCGGCGCCCCACCGGGTGGTCGTGCACGGCCCCGCCGCTGCCGTACGGTCGACGGGTCGCGCCCGCGACGTCCCCGCGCGACAGGAGCCGCACGCGTGACCGACACGACCTTCCTGGCGCCGGACGAACCGGTCGACCTGGACAACTGCGCGCGCGAGCCGATCCACGTGCCGGGCAGCATCCAGCCGCGGGGCGTCCTGCTGGCCGTCACCGAGCCGGATCTCGTCGTCGAGCACGCGTCGGAGAACCTGCCCGCCCTGCTCGGGACGAGCGCCGAGGAGGCGCTCGGTGCGACGCTCGACGAGGTGCTGGGCGCCGAGGCCGCCGGCGCGATCCGGACCCACCTGCGCACGTTCGGCGACCTGCGCTCGCGCAACCCGCTGGTCCTGCCCGTGCCGACGCCGGACGGCGAGGTCGAGGTCGACGTCGTGCTGCACCGGACGGCCGTCGGGGAGCGGACGCTGCTCGTCGTCGAGATCGAGGCGGCGCTGGGCCCGCGCCCGTTCTCGTTCCCGAACACGTACCAGGCGGTCCGCGGGTCGGTGGAGCGGCTCAACGGGGCCCACTCCCTCGACGAGCTGTACGCGGTGGCGGCCGAGGAGGTGCGCACGCTCACCGGCTTCGACCGGGTGATGGTCTACCGGTTCGACGCCGAGTACAACGGCGAGGTCGTCGCCGAGGCGCGGCGGCCCGACCTCAACTCGTTCCTCGGGCTGCACTACCCGGCGACGGACATCCCGGTGCAGGCCCGCGCGCTGTACGAGAAGAACTGGATCCGCCTGATCTCCGACGTGCGCTACACGCCGGCCCGCATCGTGCCGGGGCTCGACGCGGTGACGGGCGAGCCGCTCGACCTCACGTACTCGGTGCTGCGCAGCGTCTCCCCGATCCACTGCGAGTACCTGTCGAACATGGGCGTCGCGGCGTCCATGTCGATCTCGCTGCTGCGCGACGGCCGGCTGTGGGGACTGGTCGCGTGCCACCACTACTCGGGTCCGCACCACCCGCCGTACGGCGTGCGGGCGGCCGCGGAGTTCCTCGGCTCGGCGCTCTCGCTGCGGCTCGTCGCCCGCTCCGAGGAGGACGAGCTGCAGGCGGCGATCGCCGCGTCCGAGACGCTGGACGCCCTGCTCACCGCCTCGCGCGACGCCGACCGCTCGGTCGCGGACGCGCTCGTGGGCCGGTCGCGCCGGCGCCGCTCGCTGCTCGACCTCGTGCCGGCGCACGGCGTGCTCGCGCTGCTCGGCGGCACCACCACCCGGCTCGGCCCGCTGGCCGTGGACGGCGACGCCGAGGCGCTGGGGCGCTGGCTCGCCCGGCAGGACGGCGACGTGGTCACGCGGGACGCGCTGACCGTCCAGGAGCCCGCGCTCGCGGCGGCCCTGCCGGGCGTCGCGGGCCTGCTCGCGGTCCGGCTGCCCGACGACCAGCTCGTCGCCTGGCTGCGCAGCGAAGCCGTGCAGGACGTCGACTGGGGTGGCGACCCGCACAACAAGGCGATCGCGCGCCGCGAGGGCGACACCGTGCGCCTGTCCCCCCGCAAGTCGTTCGAGAAGTGGACCGAGGTGGTGCGGGGGCGCGGCGACCCCTGGTCGGACCGGGAGCGGCTGTCGGCGGAGGAGCTGCGCTCCGGGCTCGTCGAGACGCTGCTGCTGCGCGGCCGCTGGGAGGTGCACGCCGCGCGCGAGGTGCAGCGCGCCCTGCGCCCCGCCGCGCTGCCCGCCGTCGCCGGGTGGTCGATCGACGCCCGGTACGAGCCCGCCGCGGCCGGGGAGGTCGGCGGGGACTGGTACGACGCGCTGGAGCTCCCCGACGGCCGCCTCGCCCTCGTCGTCGGCGACGTCGCGGGGCACGGCCTGCCCGCGGCCGCGACCATGGGCCAGCTGCGGACCTCCCTGCGGGCGCACCTGCTGCGGGGCGACTCCCCTGCCGAGGCGCTCGGCTGGCTCGACCGCCTCTCCCGGCGCACGCTCCCGGACGACCTCACGACGGTGGCCGTCGCGGTCGTCGAGCCCGCGACGGGTGCGGTCGAGCTCGCGCTCGCCGGGCACCCGCGGCCGCTGCTGCTCGGCACGGACGGGCGCGCGTCGGTGCTCGACGCCGACATCGACCCGCCCGTCGGGGTCGGGACGGGCCTGCCCCCGACGACGCGCGCGTCGGTGCCGCCGGGCGGCGGGCTGGTCCTGTTCAGCGACGGGCTGGTCGACTCGCGCGACACGCGGCTGCGCGCGGGCCTCGAGCGGCTGGCGGCGGCGTTCGGGCCGGATGCGACGGTGGACGACGTGCTGGCCGCCTGCCGCGACGAGGGGTCGGTCGACGACGTGACGCTGGTGGTGCTGCGACGGGTGGGCTGACCGCGCCGTCGTCAGCCGACGACGTCGACGACGTCCGCCATCCGGGTCGCCTGCAGGAGGAAGCGCACGGCCTCGGGCGCGTGCAGGACGCGCACCCGGTGGGGGGTCCGGGTGGACAGGCGGGCCAGGAAGCGCAGGCCCGACGAGTCCATGAAGGTCACCGCGCCGGCGTCGACGTCGACCGCGACGTCGCCGGCGGCCGCGCGCTGCTCGACCGCCGCGACGACCTGCGCCAGGGTCCCCGACAGGGCGGCGTCGACCTCCCCGGTCAGCACGACGACGAGGCGGCCGTCGTGCTCGTCGAGCCGCGCGTCGGCGAGCGGTGCGGCGCCCGAACCCAGCGGGGCGGGATCGGGCTCTGGCTGCGTCACGGGGCTCCTCATCGTGGACCGGCGGACGAGATCATCCGCCCGACACACTAACCTGCAGTGGCCGCAGCGCCGCCGCCCTCCTACCCTCGACGCAGGAGGCGGCTGAACCGGACGGCCGTTCAGGAGGTCACAGTGACGCAGGAGCGAGGAGTCGGCGACACGGTCGCGCGCGCCCTCGCCGCCGCGTCGCCCCCCAAGGGGACCACCGTCCGCGAGTGGACGCTGGTCGGCGTGACCGAGCTCGGGGTCATGCGGGCACAGCTCACCGAGGTGCTGTCGCCCGACGCGCACGCGCGCCGCGCCGGCGCCCCGGAGTGGGTCGGACAGCTCGTGCTCATCGCGTCGGAGCTGGCGACGAACGCCCTGTGGCACGGCGACCCGCCAACCACCGTCCGGCTGGTCCGGGCCGAGCGCGCGTGGGTGCTCGACGTCGCGGACCGCGCCCTCGACCAGGTGCCGCAGGTCGACTCCGACCGCGCGCCGGGGGACGGCGGGTTCGGCCTCCAGCTGGCGCACCTGCTGGCCGCGGACGTCGGCTGGTACGCCACCGGCGAGACCAAGCACGTCTGGGCGTCGTTCCCGCGCTGAGCCGATCGGACGGCACCCGTCGGGGCGGCACGCGCCCACGGTGCGCGAACGCGCGGGCCGAAAACTATCGATAACGTTTTCGGTGCGGCTAGGATCACGCCGTGCAGACCGCAGGACGCGTGAAGATGGAGGACGTCGCCCGCGCCGCGGGCGTGTCCGTCGCGACGGTCTCGAAGGTGGTCAACGGCCGCTACGGCGTCTCCCGCGCCACGTTCGAGCGGGTGTCCACCGTCATCGACCAGCTCGGCTACGAGACCAGCCTGGGGGCGCAGAGCCTGCGCTCCCACAAGACGAACGTCATCGGGGTCCTGCTCGCCGAGTTCGAGCCGTTCAGCACCGAGCTGCTCAAGGGCGCGTCCGACGCGGTCGCCGGCACCGGGTACGAGCTGCTCGCCTACTCCGGCGGCCACCGCGGCGGCGCGGTCGGCTGGGAGCGGCGCTCGCTGTCCCGGCTCGGGGGCACGCTCATCGACGGCGCCATCATCGTGACGCCCACTGTCATGGACGCGCGCCCCGGCGTGCCCGTCGTCGCCGTCGACCCGCACACCGGCCCGTCCGGCGTGCCGACCGTCGACTCCGACAACTTCGCCGGGGCGGTCCTGGCGACCGAGCACCTCCTGCGCCTCGGCCACCGGCGCATCGCCCACCTGTCCGGGCGCGCCGACCTCGAGTCGTCCCGGCTGCGGGAGGACGGCTTCCGGCACGCGATGGCCGAGGCGGGGGTCTCCGTCGACGAGCGGCTCGTCCGGATCGGGGGCTACCGGCCGGAGGGCGCGGAGCAGTCGGCGCGCGAGCTCCTCTCGCTCCCGGACCGCCCGACCGCGATCTTCGCCGCGAACGACCTCTCGGCGATCCGCACGATGCAGGTCGCGCGCGACCTGGGCCTGTCCGTGCCCGGCGACCTGTCGGTCATCGGGTTCGACAACGTGCCCGAGTCGGCCGTCGCCGTGCCGCCGCTGACGACGATCGAGCAGCCCCTGCGCCAGATGGGCGAGGAGGCGCTGCGCATGCTCGTCGCCGTGCTCGACGGCCAGGAGCCGCCGACGACGCACCTGCGCCTGCCGACGGCCCTGGTCGAGCGGTCCTCCTGCGGGCCGGTGTGACCCACCGGCCTCAGGCCGGCGCCGGTGCCCCGAGCGGCTCGACCGTCAGCCCGTCCGGGCCGCGGTCGACGCGCACCGTGTCGCCGTCGTGGACCTCGCCGGCGAGCAGGCGCCGCGCCAGCCGGTCGCCGATCTCGCGCTGGACGAGGCGCCGCAGCGGCCGCGCGCCGTACGCCGGGTCGTAGCCCTCGAGCGCCAGCCACTCCCGCGCGGCGGTCGTGACGTCGAGCGTGAGCCGACGGCCCTCGAGCCGGCGTGCGAGCGAGGCGACCTGCAGGTCGACGATGTGGCCGAGCTCGTCGATCGACAGCGGGTCGAACAGGACGACGTCGTCGAGCCGGTTGAGGAACTCCGGCTTGAACGCCGCGCGGACGGCGCCCATCACGGCGTCGCGCCGCGCCGCCTCGTCCAGCAGCGGGTCGACGAGGAACTGCGAGCCGAGGTTCGAGGTGAGCACCAGGATCACGTTCCGGAAGTCGACGGTGCGCCCCTGGCCGTCGGTGAGGCGGCCGTCGTCGAGCACCTGCAGCAGCACGTCGAACACCTCGGGGTGCGCCTTCTCGACCTCGTCGAGGAGCACGACCGAGTACGGGCGGCGCCGCACGGCCTCGGTGAGCTGGCCGCCCTCCTCGTAGCCGACGTACCCGGGGGGCGCGCCGACCAGCCGCGCGACGGAGTGCCGCTCGCCGTACTCGCTCATGTCGATGCGCACCATGGCGCGCTCGTCGTCGAACAGGAAGTCCGCGAGCGCCTTGGCGAGCTCCGTCTTACCGACGCCGGTGGGCCCGAGGAACAGGAACGAGCCGGTCGGACGGTCGGGGTCGGAGATCCCGGCGCGGGCGCGCCGGACGGCGTCGGAGACCGCCGCGACCGCGGTGCGCTGGCCGATGAGGCGCTCGCCGAGCACCTCCTCCATGCGCAGCAGCTTGGCGGTCTCGCCCTCGAGCATGCGGCCGGCGGGGATGCCGGTCCACGCCGCCACGACCTCGGCGATCTCGTCGGGCCCGACCTTCTCGGCGATCATCGGCGTCGTCGGCGCGAGCTCCGACAGCCCGGTGTCCTCGGTCGCCTCGGCGGCCTCCGCCTCGGCGATCTGCTGCTGCAGCGTCGGGATCTCGCCGTACATGATCCGGCCGGCGCCGGCGAGGTCGCCCTCGCGCTGCAGCCGCTCGGCGTCGGAGCGCAGCTGGTCGAGCCGCGCCTTGAGGTCGCCGACGAGGTTGTGCCCGGCCTTCTCCTTCTCCCAGCGCGCCGTGAGCGACGCGAGCGCCTCCCGCCGGTCGGCGAGGTCGCGGCGCAGCCGCTCGAGGCGCTCGGCCGATGCGGGGTCGTCGGCCTCCGAGAGCACGACCTCCTCCATCTCCAGGCGCGTCACGGCGCGCTGCAGCTCGTCGATCTCGACGGGCGAGGAGTCGAGCTCCATGCGCAGGCGCGAGGCGGCCTCGTCGACGAGGTCGATGGCCTTGTCGGGCAGCTGGCGCCCGGTGATGTAGCGGTCGGAGAGCGCCGCGGCCGCGACGAGCGCGGCGTCGGAGATCGTCACCTTGTGGTGGGCCTCGTACCGCTCCTTGAGCCCGCGCAGGATCGCGACGGTGTCCTCGACCGAGGGCTCGCCGACGAACACCTGCTGGAACCGGCGCTCGAGCGCCGGGTCCTTCTCGATCCGCTCGCGGTACTCGTCGAGCGTGGTCGCGCCGACGAGGCGCAGCTCGCCGCGCGCGAGCATCGGCTTGAGCATGTTGCCCGCGTCCATGGCGCCCTCGCCGCCGGCGCCCGCGCCGACGACCGTGTGCAGCTCGTCGATGAAGGTCACGACCTCGCCGTCGGACGAGGTGATCTCGGCGAGCACGGCCTTGAGGCGCTCCTCGAACTCGCCGCGGTACTTGGCGCCCGCGACCATGGCGGCGATGTCGAGCGCGACGAGGCGCTTGCCCCGCAGCGACTCCGGCACGTCGCCGGCGACGATGCGCTGCGCGAGCCCCTCGACGACGGCCGTCTTGCCGACGCCCGGCTCGCCGATGAGCACGGGGTTGTTCTTGGTGCGGCGCGACAGCACCTGGATCACGCGCCGGATCTCGGCGTCGCGGCCGATGACCGGGTCGAGCCGGCCGTCGCGCGCGCGCTGCGTGAGGTCCGTGCCGTACTGCTCGAGCGCCTTGTAGGTGCCCTCGGGGTTCGGGCTCGTGACCCGCGCGCTGCCGCGGACCGTGGGCAGCGCCGCGACGAGCGCCTCCCGCGACGCGCCCGCGCCGCGCAGCGCGTCGGCCACGCCGGACTGCCCGGCGGCCAGGCCGATGAGCAGGTGCTCGGTGGACACGTAGTCGTCGCCGAGCGTGCGCGCCTCGTCGTTCGCGGCCTGCAGCGCGGACGTCGTCGCCCGCGAGGGGGTGGGCTGGGCGACCGAGTCGCCCGACGACGAGGGCAGGTTCACCAGCATCCCGCGCACCGAGCGGCCGAGAGCGCCGCGGTCGGCACCGACCGCGTCGAGGAGGCCGTTCGCGACGCCGCCCTCGTGCTGGAGCAGCGCGTTCAGCACGTGCGCCGGCTCGAGCTGGGGGTTGCCGGCGGCGGAGGCCTGCTGGATCGCGTCGCCCAGCGCCTCCTGCGAGCGGGTGGTGAGCTTCATGTCCACGGGTTGTTCCTCCTGGTGCGGGGCGGTGCGCGACCACCCGCGCGGTCGACGACGGGATCTGCTCTCCTCAACCGCGAGCAAACTTGAGTCTATTCCGCTCAACCCTGTCGTCCAGCCGGGCGCGCACCCGGCGCGCGGGTGCGTCCGCTTCGTCGGACCTCTTCACCGCCCGGACACCGGCGCGCCCCCGCCCCGACATCCGCCGTCCGTAGCGTCGGCAGCGACCAGACGACGACGGAAGGGCGACGATGACCCTCGAACTCACGCTCGTGCGGCACGGGCGGACGTACTACAACGCGCGGCGCGTCCTGCAGGGCCGCTGCGACTCCCCGCTCACGCGCGACGGCCGCGCCGGGGTGCGGACCACCGCGACCCACCTCGCCGGCACGCCGTTCACGGCGGCCTGGGCGTCACCGTCGGGGCGGGCCGTCGCGACGGCCGTCGAACTCCTGCGCCACCACCCGGACGTGCCCCTGCGCACGGACGAGCAGCTGCGCGAGTACCACTTCGGCGCGTTCGAGCGGCAGCCCGAGACGGTGCTCGACGCGTACGTCCCGTGGCCGGAGCTCGTCGCCGGCGTCCTCGCCGGGACCCACCCCGGCCTGCCCGGCGGCGAGCACGCCGCCGACTTCCTCGGCCGCACCCGGGACGTCTTCGCCCGGATCGCCGCCGAGCACGACGACGACGAGCGCGTGCTCGTGGTCGGGCACGGCCTCGCGCTCGGTGCCTACCTCGCGACGGTCGAGCCCGTCGGGCTCGTGGCCCTGCCGAACGCGTCGGTCTCGACGGTGGAGGTCGAGCGGGACGGGACCGCCCGCATCACGTCGATCGCGGTCGACGTCGCCGGGCAGGGCCTGCTCGCGGCGCGCGAGGCGCCGGCGCCGCCGGCCGCCGCCTGAGCCGGCGCCCCACGCCCCGCCGGCGTGGGCGCGTCCCGCGCGGGACGCGTCCCGCCGGCGTGGGAGCATCACGGCGTGGAGTGGCATGACGACGTGCTCGGCCCGGGCTGGCAGGCGACGACGATCGCGCTGCGCCCCGACGACGTCGCCGCGCGCACCGGCGTCCCGCCGGAGGCGACGCTCGTGCGGCGGGCGCCCCGCCACCGGCGCGCGGTGCTCTACCTGCACGGCTTCGTCGACTACTTCTTCCACCCGCACGTCGCCGACGCGCTCGACGCCGCGGGCTACGACCTGTACGCGCTCGACCTGCGCGACTACGGCCGGTCGATCCGGCACGGCCGCCCGCCGAACGACACGACGGACCTCGGCCGCTACGCCGAGGAGATCGACGCGGCCGTGCGGCACCTGCGCGAGGAGCACGACGCGCTCGTCCTGCTCGGCCACTCGACCGGCGGGCTCGTCGCCGCGCTCTGGGCGGACGCGCGCCGCGGCACCGGGCTCGTCGACGCGCTCGTGCTCAACAGCCCCTGGCTCGACCTGCGGGGCAACCTGCTGGAGCGGACGGCCCTGACGGCGCTGATCGACGTCGTCGGCGGGTTCGCGCCGCACCTCGTCGTCGGGCGCATCGGCGAGCACTACGGGCAGGCGCTGCACGTCGGCTCCGGCGGCGAGTGGGACTACGACCTCACCTGGAAGCCGCACACGGGGTTCCCCGCGACCGCGGGCTTCGCCCGGTCGGTCCGCCGCGGCCACCGCCGCGTGCGCCGAGGGCTGGCCGTGGACGTGCCGGTCCTCGTCCTGGCCTCCGACGCCTCGGGCCCGGACGACCGCTGGCACGACGCGCTCGTCACGACCGACTCCGTGCTCGAGGTGCGGCACATCGCGTCGCTCGCGCCGCGCCTGGGGCCGGACGTCACGTTCGTCGAGGTCCCCGGCGGGGCGCACGACCTGGCGCTGTCGCCGTCGCCCGCCCGTGAGCGCTACCTCGACGAGGTCGTCGCGTTCCTGCGCGCCCGGGTGGGCTGACCCCCGCCGTCACGCCTCGCGCGGCAGGAGCGCGGGCTCGCTCGGCTCCGAGAGGGACAGCAGCGCGCCGACGACGCCCGGCGTCGACGCCAGCCGCCGCTCGAGCGCCGCGAGGCCGTGCGACGCGTCGGTCTCCGACGGCTCGCCCGTCAGGTCGACCGCGCCCGTGAGGAACACCTGGCGGGCCCCGACGAGCTCCAGGCGCAGCTCCGTCACGCGCGCGATCTCCGGCTGCTCCAGCAGCGTGCGCAGCGCCGCGTCCCAGACCCGCTGGTCGGCCACCTCGCCGACGAGGAACCGGCGGTTGCGCTGGATGAGCACCACCGCGACCACCGCGAGCAGCAGCCCGACGAGGATCGAGCCGACCGCGTCCGGCACCGTCGAGCCCGTCACCTCGTGCGCCGCCACGCCGGCCGCGGCGATGAGGATCCCGACGAGCGCCGCCGCGTCCTCGAAGAACACCGCCCGGACGGTGGGGTCCGAGGTGCCGAGCACGTGGTCGATCAGCGGGACGTCGCGCCGGCGCGCGTCCGCGGCGGCCTGCCGCCGGGCCTGCAGGAAGGAGATGCCCTCGAGCACGAACGAGACCGCGAGGACGACGTACGCGACGCCGAAGCTCTGCGCCGGCTCCGGGTGCTGCAGCTCCTGGATGCCGTGGGTGATGGAGACCCCGGCGCCGACGGCGAACAGGCCGATCGCGGCGAACAGCGACCAGACGTACACCTCGCGCCCGTAGCCGAAGGGGTGCGTGCGGTCGGCCGGGCGCGCGGCCTTGCGCTGCGCGATGAGCAGGAACACCTCGTTGCCCGCGTCCGCCCACGAGTGCGCCGCCTCGGCGAGCATCGACGCCGCCCCCGTGACGACGGCTGCGACGGTCTTCGCGACCGCGATGAGCAGGTTGGCGGCGAACGCGACGACGACGGTGAGCGCGCTCTCCTGGTGCCCCTCGTCCTCCTGCGCCGTGGCGAGGATCGGGCGCATCCGGGCGGCGCGGTCGGTCACGGGCGCGCCCCCTCGTCGTCGCCGGGAAGGGGGTCGTCCGCCCCGTGGGCGGGCAGCGCGGCG
>NZ_HE978588.1:1127417-1141080 GCF_000312005.1 Cellulomonas massiliensis JC225 | reverse complement strand
CCGACGGTCCGCCCCGCGAGCCGATGGTCGACGGCCGCCGAGGTCAGCCACGCCGTCGCGGTGGCGAGCACCGCGAGCGGCAGCGCGTCGAGCCCCTCGCGACCCGTGAGGAGGGCCGCGAACAGCAGCGGCGCGAGCACCATGCGCGTCATGGCCGTCATGCCCGCGGCCGTGCCCACCGCGACCGCGGCGGTCGGCGACATCCCGAACGCGACGACGCCGAAGGACGCCAGCGCGACGCCGAGGAAGACGGCCGGGAAGATCGGCCCGCCGCGGAACCCGGCACCCAGGCTCACCGCGAACCCCACGGCCTTGGCGAGGAGCAGCACGAGCACGGCGGCGGCCGACGAGGCGCCGACCACGACCGGGATGGATGCCTGGCCGGAGAACAGGACGTCCTGGGGGTCGGCCCCCAGCGCCTGGGCGACGAGCGCGCACAGGCCGACGACGGCCCCGCCGCCCACGAGCAGCGCGAGCCGGCCACCGCGAGGCTCGCCCCGCTGCAGGCGCGTGGCCGCCCTCCGGACGACGCGTGCGAGCAGCGCGGCGACCACGCCGACGACGAGCGCCACGAGGAGGTCCGCGACCAGCACCGACTCGTACTCCGGCAGCCCGGGCAGCGACAGGCCCGCGACCGGGAGCCCGGTCCAGCCGCCGAGCCCGGTCACCAGGACGTAGGCGACCGCCGAGGCGACGAGCGCGGGCAGCAGCATCGGGATGACGAGCGCGCCCGCGCCGACGCCTCCCTCGAGCAGCATGAGCCCCGCGACGAGAGGGCCTCCGAACAGCGTGGACATCGCCGCGCCGGCCCCCGCGACCCCGAGCGCCGCGCGGCCCCGCTCGGGCAGCCGCGCCCACGACGTCAGCCACACCCCCACGACCGTGCCGAGCGCGATGAGCGGCGCCTCGGGCCCGAGCACCGCACCGAACGGCAGCGTGGCGAGCGCGGCGAGCGCGATGCCCGCGGCGTCCCTCGGCCGCGGGGTGCCGCCCGCGAGGCCCTGGATCGGCGGGTGGCCGCCGTCGCCCGGCAGGCGCCGGGCCAGGTGCACGAGCACCCCGCCGAGCGCGGGCAGGCCCACGACGAGCCACCACGGGGGCCCGTCGGCACCGAGGCTCTCCGGCAGCGTCGTCCAGAGCAGGTTCTCCAGCAGGTGCACGAGCGAGACGAACGCGAACGCGACGAGCCCCGCCGGGACGCCGACGAGCGCCCCGAGGAGCGTGAGCCGCGCGAGGTCGCGCGGGACGATCGCCGGGGCCGGCGCTGCGGACGGGCCGGTCGCCGAGGCCATGTCGCGACAGTAGCCCGGGTGCCCCGCTCCGGCGCGGGGTCCGTAGGCTCGGGGCGTGAGCCTGCCCTCCGAGACCTTCCGGCACGTCGCCGCGCGGCCGCACGAGCCGCTGCGCACGTTCCACCCCCGGAAGGCCCCGCTCGGCCGCGACCGGCAGGACGCGCTCGCGCGGCTCTTCCCGCGCCTGGGGTTCTCGGTCCACGACGAGGACGCCCCCTTCCCCCGCACCGCGGACGGGGCCCTCGACACCGACCGCCTGTTCGGCCGGCGCGCCCCGGTCGTGCTGGAGATCGGCCCGGGCATGGGGGAGACGACGGCCACGATGGCGGCGGCCGACCCGGGCCGCGACTACCTCGCCGTCGAGCCGCACGTGCCCGGGGTCGCGAACCTGCTGCTGCTCGTCGAGGAGAAGCGGCTGACGAACGTCCGGGTGGCGCACGGCGACGCGCTGGAGCTGCTGCGCCGGGCGGTGCCGACGGGCTCGCTCGACGCCGTGCACGTGTTCTTCCCCGACCCCTGGCCCAAGCCGCGCCACCACAAGCGCCGGCTCGTGCAGGCGGAGCACGTCGCCCTGCTGCGCGACCGGCTGCGCGTCGGCGGCGTGCTGCACTGCGCGACCGACTGGGCCGAGTACGCCGACCAGATGCTCGCGGTGGTGGCGGCCGACCCCGGTCTGGAGGACCCGCCGGGCTTCGTCGGGCGCCCCGCGCACCGGCCCGTCACGAAGTTCGAGCGGCGCGGCCTCGCCCTGGGTCACGTCTCGCGGGACGTCGTCGCGCGGAGGGTCCGGTGAGCGCCGAGGACGTGCCGGCCGGGGCGAGCGCGCCGGCGACCGGCTTCCGGCTGCTGCTCGTGCCGGGCGTCAACCCGGACCGGTGGCTGCGGGTGTGGGCCCAGCGGCTGCCCGACGTGCCGCTCGAGCTCGTCGTCACGTCCCCCGCGGACGCGGAGCGGCGGCTGCGGGACGGCCAGGGCGACGCGGCGCTGCTGCGCGCGCCCGTGGACCGCGACGGGCTGGCGCTCGTGCCCCTGTACACCGAGGTGACGGTCGCGGCCGTGCCGAAGGACCACCTCTTCACCGCGGCGGAGGAGCTCTCCCCCGCCGACCTCGCCGACGAGACGCTCGTCGTGCCGGCCGACGACCTCCTCCGCTGGACCGACGCCCCGGGCGAGCCGTTCGCCGGCGCCGCCCCGGCGACGACCGACGAGGCGCTCGACCTCGTCGCCGCGGGAGCCGGCGTCGTCCTGCTGCCGCTGTCGGTGTGGCGGCTGCACGCCCGACCCGGGCTGACCAGCCGACCGGTGACGGACGCGCCCGGCTCCGCCGTCGGGCTCGCGTGGGTGGAGGAGCGGTACTCGCCGCTCGTCGAGGAGCTCGTCGGGATCGCCCGCGGCCGGACGGCCGCCTCGTCGCGCGGCGTGGGAGCCGCTGCGGACGCGGGCCGCTCGGCCTCCCGGGCCTCCGGCACCGGCGGTCGCCAGGACGCGCGCGGCTCGACGGGGCGTGGTCGCTCGTCGGGCCCGGGGTCGGGGAGACGCAAGCCGCCACCGGGGCGGGGCCGCCGGCGCTGAGCCGGCCGGCGCTCCGCCTACTCGGCGGCGTCGCCCGCCGCGCGGGCCGCGTCCCGCTCCGCGATGCGCTGCTCCTCGCGGCGCACCTGCTCGAACGTCCGGCGCTCGCGCAGCAGCCACTCCGGCGGCGCGGCGATGAGCTCGGCGATCTGCGCGGTCGTCAGCGGCTCGGTGATGCCGGCGCGCGCCAGCCCGCTCGTCGAGACGCGCAGCCGTGCCGCCACGACCCCGCGCGGGTGCGGGCCCTCCCGGCGCAGCGTCGTCAGCCACTCCGGCGGGGTGCGCTGCAGCTCGTCGAGCTCGTCGCGCGTGACCGTCCCGGACCGGAAGTCCTCGGGCGTCGCCGGCAGGTAGACGCCGAGCTTGGCCGCCGCGGTCGAGGGCTTCATCTCCTGGGGCTTCTTCGCGCTCACGGGCCCAGGGTAGGCGGGCAGGGGCCCCGCAGGGGAACGGGCCCGGCGGTCGTCCGCCGGGCCCGTCCCTCGTCGGAGCTACGCGCTCGTCCGGGGGTCGACCGCCGTCGTGTGCCAGATGCGGTCGATGTAGTCGCGGATCGAGCGGTCGGACGAGAAGAACCCGCCCCGCGCGACGTTGAGGATCGCGGACCGCGTCCACGCCTCCTCGTCGGCGTAGTACGCGTCGACGCGAGCCTGCGCGTCGATGTACGCCTGGAAGTCCGCGAGCGCGAGGAACCGGTCCTCGTTGAGCAGGTTCGCGACGACGGGCTCGAACACGTGCCGGTCGCCGTCGGAGAACACGCCCGACGTGATGAGGTCCAGCGCGCGCCGCAGCAGCGGGTTCGACTCGTAGTGCTCGGACGGCCGGTAGCCCTTCTCGACCACGGCCGTGACCTCCGGCTCGGTGAGGCCGAACAGGAAGAAGTGCTCGTCGCCCACCAGCCGGCGGATCTCGACGTTCGCGCCGTCGTCGGTGCCGATCGTCAGGGCGCCGTTGAGCATGAACTTCATGTTCCCGGTGCCGGACGCCTCCTTGCCCGCGAGGGAGATCTGCTCGGACAGGTCGGCCGCGGGGATGAGCGTCTCGGCCAGCGTGACGTTGTAGTTCGCCGGGAACGCGACGTGCAGGCGTCCCTGCAGCGACGCGTCCGCGTTGATCGTCCGGCCCACCGCGTTGATGAGGCCGATGATCTGCTTCGCCATGAGGTAGCCGGGCGCCGCCTTCGCGCCGAACGCGAAGGTGCGCGGCGTGACCTGCTCCAGCGGCAGCTCGCCGGAGCGGACCTGGTCGTACAGAGACACGATGTGCAGCAGCTTGAGCGTCTGCCGCTTGTACTCGTGCAGCCGCTTGACCATGACGTCGAACATCGTGTCGGGGTCGACCTCGATGCCGTCGCGGGCCCGCAGCACGTCGACCAGGCGGAGCTTGTTGGCCCGCTTGACCTCGCGGAACCGCCGCCGGAAGTCCGGGTCGTCCGCGTACGGCTCGAGCCCCTTGAGCCGGTCGAGGTCCGTGACCCAGCCCTCGCCGATCGCCTCGGTGATGAGGCCGGACAGGCCGGGGTTCGACTCGCGCAGGAAGCGCCGCGGCGTGACGCCGTTGGTGACGTTGGTGAACTTCTCCGGGTAGAACGCCGCGAAGTCGTCGAGCACCTTGTCGCGCAGCAGCTCGCTGTGCAGCTCGGCGACGCCGTTGACCTTCGTGCTCGCGACGGTCGCGAGGTACGCCATCCGGACCGCCCGCACCGGGTACTCCGCGATGATCGACATCCGCCGCACGCGCAGCTCGTCGTCCGGGTGCTGCTCGCGCAGCCCGGCGAGGAACTCGTCGTTGATGCGGTAGATGATCTCCAGGTGCCGCGGCAGCAGGCGCCCGAGGAGCTCGACCGGCCAGACCTCGAGGGCCTCGGGCAGCAGCGTGTGACAGGTGTAGGCGAAGCAGCGCTGGGTCACGTCCCAGGCCTCGTCCCACTCCCAGCCCTTCTCGTCGACGAGGATCCGCATGAGCTCGGGCACCGCGATGACCGGGTGCGTGTCGTTGAGCTGGAAGATGATCCGGTCCGGCAGGTCGTGCAGGTCGAAGTCCTTCGGCAGCACCTGGTCGAGGAAGTCCTTGATCGAGCAGGCGACGAAGAAGTACTGCTGCTGCAGGCGCAGCTCCTTGCCCTGCGGCGTGGAGTCCTCGGGGTAGAGCACCTTCGAGATGTTCTCGGCGAACGTCTGCGCACGGACGGCCTCGGCGTAGTCGCCGGAGTTGAAGATCTGCAGGTCGAAGGCCTGCGTGGCGTGCGCCGACCACAGGCGCAGCGTGTTGACGCGGCCGTTCTGGTAGCCCGGCACCATGTAGTTGTACGGCGTGCCCTGCACGGACCAGCCCGGCACCCAGCGGCGGCGCACGTGGCCGTCCTCGGCCTGGTACTGCTCGACGTGCCCGCCGAAGTTCACCTGCACCGCGGCCTCGGGGTGCGGGAACTCCCACGGCGAGCCGAGCTCGAGCCACGTGTCCGGCTGCTCGACCTGCCACCCGTCGACGAACGTCTGCCGGAAGATGCCGTACTCGTAGCGGATGCCGTACCCGATGCACGGGTGGTTCATGGTCGCGAGCGAGTCGATGAAGCACGCCGCGAGCCGCCCGAGCCCGCCGTTGCCGAGGCCCGGCTCGACCTCGAGCTGACGCAGCTCGTCCAGGTCGATGCCCAGGCTGGCCAGGCCCTCCTCGACGATGTCGCCGAGGTCCGCCGCCAGGAGGTTGTTGTCGAGCTGGCGCCCGAGCAGAAACTCCGCCGAGAGGTACGCGACCGACTTGGCCTGCACCTTCGACTGGTGGTTCAGCGTCTCGATCCAGCGGGTCATCAGGTAGTGGCGCACCGTCCGCGCCATGGCGAGGTACTTGTCGTTGGCCGACGCACGGGACAGGTCGACGCCCTGCCCGAAGTTCACCTCGCGCAGGAACTCGCGGACGAACCCCTCGACGGTGTGCTCACGCTTGGCGATGGGAGTGTCAGTCACGGGTCCCACCGTAGCCATGCCGCGTGACGGGCGAATGTCGGACGGAAGTCCTGCACGCCTCCCGCCCGCGGCCGGGCCGCGGGCACACTGGGCCGGTGGACTCCCGCCCGCAGCCCGACCCGGACGAGGCGCTGCACACGATCGAGGGCGCCGGGCCGCCGGACGTCGACGTCGTGGTCGCCCTGCTCGCGCACCCCGCGGCGCGCGTGCGCTCGGCGGCGGTGATGCAGCTGCCGCTCCTCGTCGGGGAGCCGGTGCCGGCCGGCGTCGTGGCCGCGGTGGTCGCGCTGACGAGCGACGAGGACGCGCGCGTGCGCGACCACGCGTGCTTCGTGCTCGGGCAGCAGTGGCGGGAGGTCGACACGCCCGCGGTCCGCGAGGCGCTGGCCGCGCGGCTCGACGACGCCGACCAGGACGCCCGCGACGAGGCCCTCCTCGGGCTCGCGCACCGCCAGGACGAGCGGGCGCTGCCGCGGGTGCGCGCGGCGCTGGCGCGCCCGGACGGCTCGGTGCGGCTGCTCGCGCTGCTGGCGGCCGGGGCGCTGGGCGACCCGTCGCTGCACCCCCTGGTGCTCGGGCACCTGGAGGGCTGGGACGAGGACGCCGCCGCGCAGGTCGACGCCGTCCGCCGCCTCACGGACCCCGCCGGCCCCGGGGGTGACGTGCTCGACGGGGTCGCCGAGCTGAGCCGTCGCCGGGCGCACGGCCGCCCCGACGGCGCCGCCCTCGCCGCCTGGACGACGATGGCGGCGATGCTCGACATCGCCCCCGGCCGGGCGCCCGCGCTGCACGAGCAGGTGCTCGCGCGGCTCGGCGACGACCCCGGGGCGACCGCCGACGCGCGGGCGAGCGCGCTCGCGCAGCACGCCGACGAGGCGCGGGCCCGCTGACCTGCGGGCGAGGACGAACGACCCACGCACGGGCCCCGCCCGGGCGGCACGCTGAAGGGACACACCGACCACGGAGCCTCCAGCCATGACCTCCCTCTTCGAGCCCGTCCACCTGCTCGGGCAGACCCTGCCGAACCGCGTCGTGATGGCGCCCATGACGCGGGCGCGCGCCGCCCAGCCGGGCGACCTGCCGACCGCGATGACCGCCCGGTACTACGGGCAGCGGGCCGGCGCGGGGCTGATCGTCACGGAGGGGACGCACGTCGACGCGCTCGGCAAGGGGACCGCGTTCGCACCGGGCATCCACACCGCGGCGCAGGTCGCCGGGTGGCACGAGGTGACGAAGGCGGTGCACGCGTCGAACGGGCGCGTCGTCGCCCAGCTCGGTCACGCCGGGCGCGTCTCGCACCCCGAGCTCCTCGCCGGCGAGCTGCCGGTCGCGCCGTCGGCGCTCGCGCCCGGAGCGTCCGTGTGGGTCGCGCAGGCGGACGGGTCGGCGGAGCTGCGCGAGTGCCCCGTGCCCCGCGCGCTCACGACCGCCGAGGTGTCGCGCGTCGTCGGGCAGTACGCGTCGGCCGCGCTCAACGCGGTCGCGGCCGGCTTCGACGGGGTCGAGATCCAGGCCGGCGCCGGCCAGCTCGTCGACCAGTTCCTGCGCAGCGGCTCGAACCACCGTGACGACGCGTACGGCGGCTCGACGGCGCACCGCGCCCGCTTCCTCGTCGAGGTGGTGCGGGCCGTCTCCGAGATCGTCGGCGCGCACCGCGTCGGCGTCCGGTTCTCGCCGTTCCTCACCGCCAAGGGCATGCAGGACGACGACGCGATGCGCACGACGCTCGGCGCCGTCGCGGGCCTCGACGTCGCCTACGTCCACCTCGCCGAGGCGGACGGCGACGCGGCGCCGCCCGTCCCGCTCGCGTTCCGCCGGCTGCTGCGCGAGCAGTTCCGCGGCGCGATCGTCGTGACCGGCGGCTACACGGCCGAGCGGGCGCAGGTGGCCCTGCAGTCCCGGCTGGTCGACATGATCGGCTTCGCCCGCGCGTTCATCGCCAACCCGGACCTGCCGCAGCGCCTGCGGCACGGCTGGCCGCTCGCCCAGGTCGGTGACGCCCCCGTGTTCGGGCACGGCCGCGACGGGTACACGACGTTCGGCGCGTACGACCAGGAGCTCGCCGCCCTCTGACGCGGGGCGGGACGGCGGACACGCACAGAGGTATCCGCGGGCTCCCCGGCGGGTCCTCTCCCACGAGGACCGTCCGGGCGCCGCCCGTGCGCCGCGGTCCCCGGGGGGTGGTCGCGGTGGCGATCGGAACACAGGTCTCGCCCGTGCAGACGCTCGTGACGTTCTGTCTCTGGGCGCAGCGGTGCGGGTTCTCCGTGGACGAGATGCACGGGTTCTCGCGCGTGCACGACGTGCACGCACCCGGCTCCTGGCACTACGACGAGGAGAAGGGCTTCGGCAAGGGGATGGACCTCAACTGGCGCCGCCCGAACTCCAGCGAGCGGCGCAAGCTCACCAGCGCGTCGGCGTTCGCGCTCGAGCTGGGGCTCGGCGTGATCTTCGCGCGCGACGGCACCGTCGGCCCGGCGGGCCACCACGAGGACCACGCCCACGTCGACGTCGGCACCTACGCGAACCTCGGGAAGGGCGACGCGCGGGCCCGCGGCGGCGGCGACGTGCTCACCGAGCGCCTCCAGCGCGTCGTCCGGGCCACGCCCGACCAGGTGTGGGGGCGCGACACGCACAAGAGGCTGGAGGCCGTGCGCGCGGCGTCGCTGCTCAAGGGCACGACGTTCCCGCACGGGATCGCCTACACCCGGCGCGTCCTCGGGCTGCCGTCGGGCGACGTCTGGGACGCGCGCAGCCGCGACGCGCACGACGCCGCGGTCCGGCGGCTGCAGGCCGCGCTGGCCCGGATGGGGTACTACGACGGCCCGACGAGCGGCGTGTGGACCGCCCCGCTCGACGCCGCGTACGTCAAGGCACGCGACCGCCGCCGGCGCCTCTGAGGCGCGCCGGCGGCGGCGCCGTCAGTCCTCCTCGATGCAGAGCACCCGGCCCGCGTGGTCGGAGTCGACCGACGCGACCGCGGTGAGCGGGCAGTCCTCCTGCGTGGCGACCTCCGAGACCGCCTTGTACTGGTGGGCTCCGCTGCACGCGACGAGCAGCGCCTGGCCGTCCTCCTCGTTCCAGCACGAGCCCGCCGTGGCGGTCAGGCTCTCCGCCTCGACGAACTTCGTCGCCGCGTACCCGCCGACGCCGATCGCCACGACGGCCGCGACCGCGACGGCGCCCTTCGCCACCGCGGCGAGCGGCGCGCGGGTCGTCCCGCTCTGCGCCCGCTGGCGCAGCAGCCCGCGCACGACGAGGACGACGCCGAAGATGAGGCCGCCGGTCCAGATGAACCCGCCCTTGGCCCCGGACGACACGACGAGGGACACGGCGCCCGCGACGAAGATCGCGAAGCCGACCCACACCTCGGCCGGCGGCCACCCGCCGCCCGCGGGCTCCTCGTCCGGCAGCCAGAGCTGCCACCCCGGAGGCGGCTCGGGCCACGACGCGTCCGGCTGCCAGCCCTCGGGCGGCGTCCAGCCGGCAGGCGGGGTCGGCCAGCTCGGGGGCGGGTTGAAGCGCATCGTCGTCCTTCGGTGAGCAGCGGCCGGGCGCCCCTGATGCCCTCGCATCGGCGTCGCCCACGGGCCGGGTGACGCGCCGCCCGCCCCTCACTCGTCCGGCGTACCCCAGCGGGCGCTCAGTCGTCGCCGGGATCGTCCCGGGATGTCCGTTTGCGCAGGTCAGAGTCACCCGGCCGATGTCTTGGACGGGCGCCCAGGTGCCGCGAGGATGGAGCCGACCCCCTCGTACGCCCGCCTCCAGCGCGCGTCGTCGACGAAAGACGGTCCCTCTCGTGCTGCCTGCCCTCGCCCTGCCCAGCCGGGGCGGCGCCGCCCTGCGCGCGCTCCTCGTCCTCGCCCTCATCGCCCTGGGCGTCGGGGTCGGTGCCGTGCCCTCCGCCCAGGCGGTCGGCGCCCCGGTCGTCGTCGACGACTTCGGCGGCACCGTGCGGGGCACCCGGACCGTGCAGGTCGTCAACAGCGGCACGTCACCGGACCCGACGTTCACGCAGTCGGGCGGCATCGGCACGATGCGCCTGAACGGCAGCGGCAACTCGACGACCGGGATCCAGCTCGACTACGCGTTCCCGCAGACCGACCTCACGGTCGGCGGCTCGAACACCCAGTTCTTCGTCGAGTTCACCGGCATCCAGCGCACGCCCGAGGTGCTCGGCGAGAACGCCGCGAGCATCTCGATCTCGGTCACCGACTCCTCGGGTCGCACGGGCGTCTACAACACGGGCATCGGCAACACGGGCGACTGGGACGTCGTCCTCAACTTCGAGTGCACGTCGTCGCCCGTCTGCTTCTCGCCGCAGGTGGACTTCACGCGCGTGACCGCGCTCAGCCTGCTGGTGCTCTACCCGCGCAACCAGGACCCCGCGCACGAGACGGTCGTGACCATCGACGCGCTGCGCACCACCCCGACGGGAGGCGTCGCGCCGACGCCTCCCGCCCCCGAGATCACCGAGCCCGCCACGACGGGCGGCACGGTCTACGCGGCGACCGGCACGACGCTGCAGTTCCCGGTCCGCTTCGCGAGCGACGGCGCGGCGGTCGACGTCACGGGCCTGAGCGCCGCCGACGTCGTCGCGACCGGCACCGCGCCCGGCAGCGGCCAGCTGAGCCTGACCGGCAGCGGCTCGTCGTACGTCGTCCGCGTCGGCCCGATCACGGGTGACGGGACGGTCGGCGTCCGCCTGCCGGCGGGCGTGGTGCAGGACGCCTGGGGCCAGGACAGCACCGCCGCCGAGGCGAGCGTCGAGTTCTACGTCAGCGTCCCCCCGGCGATCACCGGCGCGCTGCCCACCGCCGCCACGATCGGCACGGCGTTCAGCGCCGACCTCGCGGCCACGGGCCGGCCGGCGCCGACCTTCTCGGTGACCGCGGGCTCGCTGCCGCCGGGCCTCACCCTGTCGTCGGGCGGCCGCCTCGCGGGCACGCCGACGACCGGTGGCACGTACACGTTCACCGTCGGGGCGACGAACGCGCTCGGGTCGGCGACGCAGGCCTCCACCCTGACCGTCACCGGGCCGCCCGTGCTCGACCACGCGCCGACCGCGACGTTCACGCGCGGCCAGGCCGGCTCGTTCGGCGTGACCGCGGGCGGGTACCCCGTGCCGACCATCACGGCGGCCGGCCTCCCGGCGGGGCTGACGCTCACGGACCGCGGGGACGGCACCGCGTCGATCACCGGCACCCCGACCGTCGCCGGCACGACCTCCGTCACCCTCACGGCGACCAACTCCGTCGCCACCCGGACGAGCACGCTGGCCGTGACGGTCCAGTCGGCACCGTCGATCACGAGCTCGGACGACGCGACGTTCGTGCGCGGCGCGGCCGGCTCGTTCACCGTCAGCACGACGGGTGTGCCCGCGCCGGCGCTCACGATCACCGCAGGGACGGTGCCCGCGGGCCTCACGTTCGTCGACAACGGCGACGGGACGGCGACGATCTCCGGCACCCCGACGGCGTCGGGGATCAGGCTGCTGACCGTGCGCGCGCAGAACGCGGCGGGCACGGCCACCCAGCAGCTGTGGGTCACCAGCCTCGACGCGCCCGCGATCACGAGCGACGGCGACGCCACGTTCGTCGTCGGCCGGGCCGGGTCGACCACGATCACGACCACGGGCTTCCCGCAGGCGTCCCTCAGCGCGACCGGGACGCTGCCGGACGGGCTGTCCTTCGTGGACAACGGGGACGGCACGGCGACGCTCGCGGGCACGCCGACCACCGCGGGCACGAGCACCCTGACCGTCACCGCCGCGAACGGCGTCTCGCCCTCCGCGCGGCGCACCCTCACCGTGGTGGTGCAGCAGGCCCCCGCGTTCTCCTCGGCGACGGACGCGACCATGACCGTCGACCAGCCGGGGTCCTTCGTCGTCCGGACGACCGGCTCCCCGGCCGCCGCCCTCACGCTCGTGGACGGCGACCTCCCGGTGGGCCTGAGCCTGACGGACAACGGCGACGGCACCGCCACGCTCTCCGGCACGCCCGAGACCTCCGGGACGACGAGCCTCACGCTGCGCGCCACGAACGCCGCCGGGTCCCAGGAGCAGGTGCTCGCGCTCGTCGTCGTCGACCCGCTGCGGTTCACGACGCCGGACCACGTCCTGCTCGTCGTCGGGCAGCCCGCGACGTTCGACGTGCTCTCGGACGGCTACCCCGCGCCGCTGAGCGCGGGCGCCACCTGCACGGCGCCGGACGGCCTCACCGTGACGCCGCTCGGCGTGCACGGCTTCCGGGTCGCCGGGACCCCCACCCACCCGGGCGCGACGACCTGCACGTTCTCGGTGCAGCACCCGCTCTCCGGTGTCGCGACGCAGACCGTCACGCTCGACGTCGCCTCGACGCCGGCCGTCACCAGCCCCGGGACGACGACGTTCGTCACGGGCCGGGCTGGGACCTTCCTCGTCACGGCCTCGGGCTCGCCGGCCCCGGCCCTCAGCGTGGGCACCCTGCCCGCCGGCCTGACGTTCGTCGACCACGGCGACGGCACCGGCACGCTGAGCGGCACCCCGACGACCACCGACCACGCCAACGTGCCGGTCACCGCGACGAACGCCGCCGGGAGCGTGACGACGCGGCTCGAGATCCTCATGTACACCGTGCCCGAGTTCTCGAGCCCCGCGACGGCGACCTTCACGCGCGGCGCGTTCGACGTGCACAGCCTGATGACGTCCGGCACCCCGACCGCCACGCTCAGCCTCGTCGGCTCGCTGCCTCCCGGCCTGGAGTTCGAGGCGTTCGCGGACGGCTCCGGGGTCATCGCCGGGGCGCCGCTGGTCTCCGGCACCTTCCCGGTGGTGGTCCTCGCGACGAACGACGCAGGGACTGAGGAGCAGCACCTGTCGGTCGTCGTCCGCGAGGCGCCCGCCGTGACGAGCGCGTCGACCGCGCAGCTGCCGGTGGGGACGCCCGGCTCGTGGACCGTGACGACGACGGGCCACCCCGCCCCCGCGCTCACGCTGACGGGCACGCTTCCCGCGGGCCTGACGTTCTCCGACGAGGGCGACGGCACCGCGACCATCACCGGCACCCCGACGGTGACCGGCTCGTCCGACGTGACGATCACCGCGACGAACGCCGCGGGCAGCGACGACCAGGTGCTCACGCTCGACGTCGTCTCGGAGCCGGTGTTCACGAGCGCCGCGACCGTGACGTTCCCCGTCGGCGAGGCGTCGTCGTTCGACGTCACGACGTCCGGCTACCCGGACGCGGCGCTGACGCTCGCCGGCACGCTGCCGGCCGGGCTGACGTTCACGGACCAGGGCGACGGCACCGCGACGATCGCCGGCACCCCGACCGAGGACGGGCCCGTGACCGTGGAGCTGACCGCGACGAGCGCGGCGGGCACGAGCACGCAGACGCTGCGGGTGCTCGTCACCCGGGCGCCCGTCATCACCAGCCCGGACGCGGCGCCGTTCGCGGAGGGCTCGGCCGGGCGGTTCGTCGTGCGCGCCACCGGCACCCCGCTGCCGGCGCTCACCCTGACCGGGACGCTGCCCGCGGGCCTGACGTTCACCGACGAGGGCGACGGCACGGCCGTCATCGCCGGCACCCCCGCTCCCGGCTCCGCCGGGACGTACCGGGTGACGATCACCGCCGTGGCGGCCGTCCCCGCGCCTGTGCTGCGCCGGTCCGGTCTCGCCGCGGCCGCCCTCGCCGGCGCGCCGCTCGCGCTCGGCGACTCGCAGACGCTGGTCATCACGGTCGCCGGCGACGACTCCGGACCGGACGACGGCGGCACCACCCCCGGCGGCTCGACGCCCGGCGGGTCCACGCCCGGCGACGGCACGGACCCCGACGGCACGTCGGGTGACGGCGG
>NZ_HE978588.1:1122908-1127148 GCF_000312005.1 Cellulomonas massiliensis JC225 | reverse complement strand
CGGGTGACGGCGGCTCCGACGACGGCGGCTCCGCGGGCGACGACGGCGCAGCGGCGCCCGGCGCCTCCGGGCCGGCCGAGCTCGGCGCCACCGGCCTGCCGGCGGCACCGCTGGCCCTCGTCGCGCTGGCGCTCCTCGCGACGGGCGCCGCGCTGGTCGTCACGACCCGCCGCCGCCGCGTCTGACGCCGCTCTCGCGCCCTGTGTGAGGACTTCGTCGCCGTAGCGGCGACGAAGTCCTCACACAGCGTCCCCGCCGCGCACCGGGCACCCCGCCGAGCAGCGGGACGGCGCCGATCGCCAGCCGCCCGCGCGCAGGGCCGCGCCCACCTGGCGCGCCGTCCGGCAGGGCTCCACCGCGACGTGCGACCACCGGTACCGCAGCGTGAGCTCGGCGTGCGCCAGGACCACCGCGTTGTCCCGCCAGACGTCGGCGTCGGTCCGCCCGGACGGGTGGGCGAGCCGGCCGTCGAGCTCGACGCGCACGCCGAGGCCCTCGTACACGCGGTCCGCCCGGATCCATCGGCCGTCCACGCGCTCCCGGCGCTGGGCCCGGGCCCGCGGCAGGCGGTGCGCCCGCTCGACGTCGCGGGCGTAGCGGTGCTCCAGCGGCGACTCGACGCCCTCGCCGACGGCGTCGAGCACCTCGAGCAGCAGGCGGCGGTTCCGCAGCCGCTGCCGCTCGCCCGCCGCGACGAGGACGCGACCGGGCAGCACCCCCGCGCGGACGGCGTCGCACAGCAGCCCGACCGCCTCGTCGTCGCTCGCCGCGGCCGCCACGAGGTCCACGACCGTGTCGTCCTGGTTGATCGCGCGCAGCCGCCCGCCGGCGAAGGGCACCTCGCGACGTCGCACCCGCACCCCCGCCTGCGGCTCGACCGTGCGAGCCCGGGGCACGGCGACGTCGACGACGGCCGGCGCCGCGACGACCCCGTGCACGTGCCCCGCCGCGCGGTGCGAGAGCGCTGCGCCCGGCCCCGCGTACAGCAGCGCCGCCCGGGCCCGCTGGCGCCACGCGAGCGGGCCGGCGTGCACGACGAGCACGCCCTGGTGCAGGCGCTGCCACTCACCCGTCCGGACGCGCGCCGCGGCGACCTGCCGGGACACCCCCCACGCGGCGAGCTGCGCGGTCGTCGCCACCCCGTCCTGCCGGCGCAGCACCGCAGCGGCGTCGGGCGCGATCGCCGCCGCCAGCCGCCCGAGCGGCACCGCCTCGGACCCGCGGGCGTACGTCACGCCGCCGATCGTCCCGCCCCCGGACCTCTCGAAGCCCGCCGTCCACAGCCCTGCGCGCCCGCGACCAAGCTACGTGTGGGGTTCGTCGCCCTCAGGACGACAAACCCCACACCGAGCGGATGCGCGGGCGGACGGGAGGGCGGAGGGCGGGCGCGGGCGGCCGGGCGCCCGCGCACGCAGGAACGCGAAGAGCCGCACTGCTGGGCAGTGCGGCTCTTCGCGTCGCTGTCTCAACGAGTGCGCCCGAAGGGATTCGAACCCCCAACCTTCTGATCCGTAGTCAGATGCTCTATCCGTTGAGCTACGGGCGCATGGCCATCGGCCGGGGACGACTATACGGGGACCGGCCGCCTTCTCCCAACTCGATCGGACGTGACGCCCGTCGCGGTCGCGCGCGGCGCCGGGCACGACGAAGGCCCGGTCCTCGTGGACCGGGCCTTCGCGACGCGGAGACGGTGGGATTTGAACCCACGGAAGGGTTGACCCCTTCACGGCCTTAGCAGGGCCGCGCACTAGACCTGGCTATGCGACGTCTCCCAGGTGGTAGCACAGGGTACCCGGGCAGCGGGCCGGTCTCCAAAGCGGCCTCCGACCTGCGGCGGGACCCTCCACGGTCAGTGCTCGTAGCCCCACGAGCGGTCGGTGAGCATGCGGGCGGCGGCCAGCCCGATCGAGAGCGCGACGACGACGAGCGCCGCCTCGAACCCGTACACCAGCGCGCGCGTCGTCTCCCCGTTCGAGAGGTGGAAGACGGCTCGGTAGGCCGCGACGCCGGGCACCATGACGACGACCGCGGGCACGGAGAGCGTGACGCGGGGCACGCCGATGCGCGGGGCCCACCACGCGGCGAGGACGCCGACGACGAGCGCCGCCCCCGCGGCGGCGGCCTGCGGGACGAGCCCGGCGTCGACCGCGTACACGCGCGCGACGTTGGCGAGCATCCCGACGGTGGCGGCCGCCAGGGCCATCGCCCACGGGCTGTTGAACATGAGCGCGAACCCGAGCACGGCGACGAAGCTCGCGACGAACCGCAGCAGCAGCAGGACGCCCGGCTCGAGCGTCGGGGCCGCGGGCGGGTCGGGCGCGAGCCCGGCGACGGCGGAGAACGCCCACACGGCCAGCGCGGCGGAGACGAGGATCATCACGGCGAACGTCAGGCGGGAGATCCCGGCGGAGAAGTCCAGCCGGGCGAGGTCGAGCGCGCCCGCGACGAGCGGGAACCCGGGGACGAGGAACAGGACGGCGGAGACGTAGCCCGCCTCGTGCGGGCCGGAGACCGCCCCGGTGAGGTCGACGAGCTCGACGAAGCCGAGGTAGACGAGCAGCGCGAGCGCCGCCGCGAGCATCGTGACGCCGAACTGGTTGAGCCCGCGGTGCAGCAGCGTCCGCCGCAGGTACTGGCCGGCGAAGGCCCCGACGAGCGCGCCGAGCACCTCGACCGCGCCGCCGTGGTTGAGGAACGCGAACGCCGCGCACGCGACGCCGGCCCACAGCGCGTTGAGCACCGTCGGCCACAGCAGCGGCTTGGTGGCGATCCGGTCGAGCTCCGCCTCGACGTCGTCGGGATCGACCTCGCGCCCCGTCGCCACGCGCTCGGCCTCGAAGCGCGACACCGAGCGCTCGATCTCGGACAGCCGGTCGGCGTTGATGCCGACCGCGCGCACCTCGGTCACCTCGGTGCGGAACGACCGGCCGCGGTGCGAGGTCGTCGTGATCTCGGTGAGGGTCACGTGCGCCTCGTGCCGGTCGACGCCCATCGCGCGGGCGAGCCGCAGCATCGACGCCTTGACCCGGTACGACCCGGTCCCGGCGGACAGGCTCAGGCGTCCGACGCGCAGCGCGAGGCCGGAGCGCCGGATGAGCTCGAGCTCGTCGTGGTCGGGGACGGTGGACGCCACGGGCCCATCATGGCGTGCGCCCGCGCGGGCGCACGGGTCGGCGGTCCCGGGTGGGCTGTGAGGTGCGCCCGCTCAGCGCTGGGCGCGCGCCGGGACGCCCTGCGCGGCGAGGCGGGCGGTCTCCTCGATCCGGGCGGCGCGGGTCTCGGGACGGCGCGCGTCGAGCACCCAGCGCAGGACGAGGCGGCGGGCGGACTCCGTGAACCCGTCCCACGCGGCGCGGGCGCCGTGCGCGTCCAGCGCCGCGCGCAGGTCGTCCGGGACGACGAGGTTCTCGACGTCGTCGAGGGCGGACCACGAGCCGTCGGCCTTCGCCGCGTCCACGACCGCCTGGCCGGCCGGCGTCATCCCGCCGCGCTCGGCGATGAGCTCGAGCCGGCGCTTGTTCGAGGCGGACCACCCGCTGCCCGGGCGCCGGCGCGTGAACCACAGCGCCGAGCGCTCGTCGTCGAGCGAGCGGGCCTGGGAGTCGATCCAGCCGAAGCACAGCGCCTCGACGATCGCGTCGTCGTACGACACCCGCGGCCGACCCGTCGCGGGCTTCCAGAAGACGAGCCAGGCCCCGGGCACCGGGCCGGCGTGGTTCTCCTCCAGCCACGCGCGCCACTGCGCGGTCGTCTCCGCGTGCACCAGGGGCGCGTCGTCCCGAGCCGCCATCAGCCGTCCTCCTCGTCGACCTGGGCCTGTACCCGGTCCCGCTCCGCGCGGGCGCGCGCAGCCTCCTTCTCGGCCTGCCGCAGCTCCTTCTCGGCGGCGGTGAGGGTCTTGCGCCGGTCGTTCTCGCGGGTCCGGGCCTTCGTCACGGCCTCCTGCGCCCGGGTGGCGCGCGCCTGGGCGGCCGTGTGCCGGCGCCGCGCCTCGACGAGCTCGCGCGCGCGCTCCTCCTGCTCGGCCTCCGCCTCGGTGGCGTCCTGCTGCGCCCGGACGAGCCGGTCGCCCGCGTCGTCGAGCTTGCCCTGCGCCTCCTCGCGGCGTGCCCGCGCGCGCTCCGCGACGCTCTCCAGGGCGCTCCAGGCCTTCTCCGCCGCGGCCAGCCGCCGCTCGGCCTCGCGGCGCCGCGCCCGCCGCGCGCGCTCGGCGGCCAGGTCCGTGACGGACGCGCCTCGA
>NZ_HE978588.1:1115194-1122542 GCF_000312005.1 Cellulomonas massiliensis JC225 | reverse complement strand
CGCGCGCCGGCAGCTCACGCACCGTCGACCGCGCGGCCCGCGCCGGCCGCTCGGCCCGCGGCGCGGGCAGCCGGGGGGCGACCGCCGGCACGTCGGAGGGCGCGACCTGGGACCCGAAGCCGACGAACTCCCGCGCCACGACCAGCCGCCCCGACGTCACTTCCTGCGCGACCTGCGGGTCGGCCAACGCCGCCGTGAACGTCTCGTCCACCTCCTGGCGGACGCCCTCACCGACCTTGTGCCCGGCCGCGGCGGCGAGCCGGCGGCCACGCGCCACCAGGGCGGCGACGAGCTCGCGGCGCTGCTTCCCGAGCTCGCGCAGCGCGGGGCCGTCGAGCTGGTCCTGCGCCTCGCGCAGCGCGTCGCCCAGCCCCCGGAGCCCGTCGGCGAGCGAGGGGTCGTCGCGGACGACGAGGTTGACGACCCACGCCGCGACCGTGGGCTTGCGCAGCCGCCCGATGGCCTCGGCCAGCGCCTTGTCGCCGTCCTTCTTCGCGGCGCGCGCGGCCTCGTCCCGCGTCGCGACGAACTGCTCCGGCGGCACGCCGTACAGCTCGTCCGCGACGTCGCCGACCGCCTCGTCGTCCGCACCGGGCACAGGCTCACCCCCAGACGAACCGTACCGACCGGCGCGCGACGTCCGCCTCGACGAGCCGGACGGTCACGCTCTCGCCGAGCGGCAGGCCGTCACCGTCCACCCGGGCCGTCACGACCGGGTCGGCGAGCTGCACGACGCCGCGCCCCTCCCGCACGTCGACGACGACGCCCTGGAACTCCTCGCCCTCCCGGCCGCTGAGGAGCACCGCCTCGACGAGGTCGAGGGCCCCGCGCTCGTAGGCGGCCGCGCGCTGGTTGCCCTCCGCCATGCGCGCCGGCAGCTCCGGCAGCGCGGCGCGCACCCAGTCGGGCACCTCCTGCCCGGCGGCGAGCGCGACGCACACGGCGGAGACGAACCGGTCGACGAGCCGGCGCAGCGGTGCGGTCGCGTGCGCGTACGGCGCCGCGATCGCGCCGTGCCACGGGTCCGCGGGCGCCTCGCCGTCGAACGCGACGTAGGCCGCCCCGCGCAGCACGCTCGTCGCCTCGGCGAGGAACGCGGCGTGCCGCGGCACGCTCGCGTCGAGGGCGCGCACGACCTCGCCCACTCCCGCGCCCTCGGGCCACGCCACGCCGAGCGCCCGCGCGGTGCGCCGCAGCCGCTCGACGTCGCGCTCCTCGGCGCGGGGCAGGGTGCGCAGCACGCCGACCCGCCCGTCCAGCATCGTGCGTGCCGCGCACATCCCCGTCAGCAGGGAGATCTGCGCGTTCCAGTCCTCGACGGCCAGCGTCGTGCGGCTCGCCAGCACCCACCGGCCCCCCGAGCGCTCGACCACCTGCTCGGGCGTCGGCAGCGTGATCCCGCCGCGCGCCCGCTCGGCCGCGACGCGCAGCTCCCCGACCTCGCGCAGGAGCGCGAGCGGCCCGTCGACGGTGCCGTCGTCGAACGAGCGCTGCACCCCCTCGTACGTCAGCTGGGCCCGGCTGCGGACGACGGAGGGCACGACCTCGACGCGCGTCGGCTCCCCGTCACCGTCCAGGTCGACGGTCCAGACGACGGCGGGCGCGTCCTGGTCGGGCAGCAGGCTCGCCGCGCCTTCGGAGAGCACCGGCGGGTGCAGCGGCGTGCGGCCGTCGGGCGCGTACAGGGTCACGACGCGCTCGCGGGCCTCGTCGTCGACCGCCCCGAGCGGCGGCAGCCAGGCGGCGACGTCGGCGATCGCGTACCGGACCCGGTAGCCGGCGCCCCGGCGCTCCAGGTGCACCGCCTGGTCGAGGTCGCGAGAGCCCTCGGGGTCGACGGTCACGAACGGGACGTCGGTCGCGTCCCGCCGCTCGTCGCCGCGCCACGGGGGCGCCGTCGCGAGCGCAGCGGCCTCCTGCTCGACGGGCGCGGGGAACGCGTCCGGCACGTCGAGCTCGCGGCGCAGCGCGGCGAGCCCCGCCCGGACGGCGGGATCCGGCTGCTGCAGCCGCACGTGTCGACGAGGCACGAGGCGAGCCTAGGGTCGCGCGCCGACGCCCGCCCGGCGCGTATCAGCGCCCCGGCCGCCGCCTCCTCCCTGGTCGAGTCCTGCCGCAGGGGGCGCGGGACCGAGACAGGGGGCAGCACGAGATGAGCATCTGTACACGCAGGTCCTGGCGGGCGGCCGCGGTCGTCGCCACGATCGTCGCAGCGGTGACGCTGCCGGCCGCCGGCGCGAGCGCCGCGCCGGCGCCGGCCGCCGCCGACACCACCGGCAACGCGCGGGGCACGTCGCAGGTCAGCGCCACGGCGCTGGCCGCCGGGCGCGCCGCGTTCGGCGCCGACGCGACCAAGGCCGAGGCCCTGGCCGCCTACTGGACGCCGGCGCGCATGCGCGCCGCGGTCCCGGCCGACCTGAACCCGCAGGTCCGTGCGGCGGCGAAGACGTACTCCGCGACGATCGAGCGTCAGCAGCAGGCGGGCGAGAAGCCGGCGACCAACGACGGGCCGCAGCGCTCGGCGCCGGGGACGACCGGACGGGTGGGCACGCTCACCGCGACCGGCAGGGCGAGCACGCAGGCGCTCGCCGGCGGCGCGATCGCGGCGGGCTTCGTCTACAACCCGAACTTCGCGTACAACACGCCGGCGGCGTACACCCAGGGCAAGGTGTTCTTCTCGATGGGCGGCGCGGGGTACGTCTGCTCCGCGAGCATCGTGAACTCCGAGGGCGCCGACCAGGTCTGGACCGCGGGGCACTGCGTGCACGGCGGTCAGGGTGGCCAGTGGGCCACGAACTGGACGTTCGTGCCGGCGTACGACGACGACCTCGCCAACCCCGCGCCGTACGGCTACTGGTCGGCGTCGTACCTGACGTCCCGCACCGCGTGGATCAACAGCTCCGACTTCTCGCAGGACTTCGGCGTCGCCGTGATGAACACCCTCAACGGGTGGCACATCGTGAACTACTTCGGCGGGCAGGGGATCACCGTCAACAAGGGCAAGTCCGGGACGTTCGAGTACGCCTTCGGGTACACGTCCTACGGCGGCTACGACGGCGGCAACGTCCTCGGGTGCTACGGCTCGACGAGCCCGGAGTGGGACCTGCTCATCACGTGGAGCCAGACCGTGCAGATCCCGTGCGGCCTCAACCGCGGCGCGTCCGGCGGCCCGTGGTGGACCGGCTGGAACGGCAGCTGGGGCTACCTCAACGGCGTGAACAGCCGCGTCGACTCCTACGCCTCGCCGACCGTGGTCCGCACGGGCTACTTCGACGACGACGCCTGGAGCCTGTGGACGTACAACCGGTACGCCTGAGCCCGGGGGCCGGCCGGTCCGCCGATCCCCGGCCGGCCCTCGCCCACGCCGCCGCCCCCTCCCCACCTCTCGCGGGGAGGGGGCGGCGGTGCTGCGGCGCGCCGGACGCGCACGGAGCCGGGACGAACGGCCGCGCGCCCGGCCGGACCGTGCTCCAGGATGGGCAGGGTGAGCACCGTGACCGAGCGTTCGCTGCGCACCCAGCTGTGGCGTCGCAAGCCGATCGCCCCGATCCAGCAGCGCGGCGACGACGGGCTGACGCGGTCGCTGACGACGTTCCAGCTCATGATGTTCGGCGTCGGTGCCACGGTCGGCACCGGCGTCTTCTTCGTGATGCACGAGGCCGTGCCCGACGCGGGGCCCGCGGTGATCGTCTCGTTCGTGCTGGCCGGGATCGCCGCCGGGCTCTCGGCGCTGTCGTACGCCGAGATGGCCTCGGCCGTCCCCGTGTCGGGCTCCACCTACTCGTACGCGTACGCGACGCTCGGCGAGGTGGTGGCGGTCGGCGTCGCCGCCTGCCTGCTGCTCGAGTACGGGGTGTCGACGGCCGCCGTCGCCGTCGGGTGGAGCGGGTACCTCAACCAGCTCCTGGAGAACCTCACCGGCTGGCGCGTGCCGGACGCGCTCTCGGCGGGCCCCTTCGCGGCGGACCCGGGGGTCGTCAACCTGCCGTCGGTCGTGCTCGTGGCGCTGTGCGCGGTGCTGCTCATCCGCGGGGCGAGCGAGTCGGCCCGCGCGAACGCCGTCATGGTCGTCATCAAGCTCGCGGTCCTCGCGCTGTTCGTCGCGGTCGCGTTCACGGCGTTCGACGCCGACAACTTCGCGGACTTCGCACCGCAGGGCGTCGGCGGCGTCACGCTCGCCGCCGGCACCATCTTCTTCACGTTCATCGGGCTCGACGCGGTGAGCACGGCGGGCGACGAGGTGCGCGACCCCCAGCGGTCGATGCCGCGCGCCATCCTCGGCGCGCTCGTCATCGTCACGTCGATCTACGTCCTCGTGGCGGTCGCCGCGCTCGGCACGCAGCCCTGGCAGGCGTTCTCCGACCCGGAGCAGGGCGAGGCCGGCCTCGCGCAGATCCTGGAGCAGGTGACAGGCAGCAGCTGGCCCGGCACGGTGCTGTCCGCCGGCGCCGTGATCTCGATCTTCTCCGTGACGCTCGTCGTCATGTACGGCCAGACGCGCATCCTGTTCGCGATCGGGCGCGACGGCCTGCTGCCCCGCCGGTTCGCGCGCGTCCACCCGCGCACGCACACGCCCGTGCAGAACACGGTGGTGGTCGCCCTCGTCGTCGGGCTGCTCGCCGCGTTCGTGCCGCTGGACTCGCTGTGGGACCTCGTGTCCATCGGCACGCTCGTCGCCTTCATCGTCGTCTCGGTGGGCGTCATCGTGCTGCGGCGCCGCTCGCCCGACCTGCCGCGCGGCTTCCGGATGCCCGGGTACCCCGTCACGCCGTTGCTGGCCATCGCCGCCTGCGTCTACATCCTCGCCGGGCTGCACTGGTACACGTACGCCTGGTTCCTCGTGTGGCTCGCCGTCTGCGTCGCGTTCTACCTGCTGTGGGGGCGGCGGCACTCGGCCCTGGAGCGGGCGGGAGGGCACGGGCCAGGTCCCGCGCCCGACGCGGACGGGGGCGCGCGATGACCGTCGTCGTGGGGCTCGACCCCCTCGCGCCGTCGCACGGCGCCCTGGACCTCGCGGTCGGGGTCGTCCGGACGCTCCCGGAGCCGTCCGGGCCGTGGACGCTCGTCGTCGCGACCGTCGTGCCGCCGGCGTGGGGCGCCTCGTCGGGGCGGCGCACGGAGCTCGAGCGCCTCGCCCGCGAGCGCGTCGAGGAGCTGGAGCACGACGTCCGCGAGCACCTGGCCGGGTGGGCGGACGAGCTGGTCGTGGAGATCGTGCACCGGCGCGGGCGCTCGGTCTCCCGCGAGCTCGCCCAGCTCGCGCAGGAGCGGGACGCCGCCGCGCTCGTCGTCGGCTCGGCGCGTGACGCGCGCCGCGGCACCACGTCGGTCGGCTCCACCGCGGACTACCTGCTGCACTCGAGCCCGGTGCCCGTGACGGTCGCGCCACGGGGGTACCGCATCGAGCACGTGGCCTCGACGGACGTCCCGACGCGCCGCCTCACCGCCGCGTACTCCGGCGTCACGGCGGACGCGCCCGCGGTCCGCTGGGCGGCCGACGTGACGCGGGAGATCGAGGTGGGCCTGCGGGTCGCGTCGTTCGGCGTGCGGGCGGGCGACATGTACCCGCCCGAGGCGGGGCTCGACATCGAGGCGCAGGTCGACGAGCAGTGGACGCAGCAGATGGCCACGGCGCAGCGCGCGCTGCGCACGGCGCTGGACCTGCCCGCGGACGTCGAGACCGTCGTGGCGAGCGGGCCGAGCTGGGAGGCGTCGCTCGCGGCGGTCGAGTGGCTGCCGGGCGAGGTGCTCGTCGTCGGCTCGTCCACCGGCGGGACGCTGCGGCGTGTGTTTCTCGGCGCACGGGCGGCGAAGATCCTGCGGCACGCGCCGGTGCCGGTGCTGGTCGTGCCGCGCCCGGCGGCGCGCTGACGGTCCCCCGCCGGCGCGCCGCCCGGCGGCCCGCCTCAGATGCTGGGGTCGGAGGAGTCCACGGGCGCGTCGGCGACCGGCGCGGTGCTCGTGTGCTTCGCGGCCGGGGCCGCCTGCGACCAGGCGCGGCCCGCGGCCTTGCCCGTGTCGATGAGGTCCTTGCCGGCGTCGACGAGGTTCTTGCCGACCTTGCTGAGCGAGTCGCGGACCTCCTCGCTCTTGACGACCTCGGTACCGCGGTCGATCGCGTCCTTGGCGAGCTGCTTCAGGGAGTCCAGGTCTGCCATGAGCCGTCCCTTCGGGGATGTCGGGTGCCGCTGCGGCGCCGGTCCCGGGGCCACGCGGCGGCGTGCGGTGCTCGTGAGGGCGCCCGCGAGGGTGCTCGCGAGGTGCGGTCGAGCCTACCCGCGGCCCCCGCGGGCCCGCACCGCGAGCGGCACGGCGCCGGACCTGTCGCGGCGCACGTGCCGCTTGCGGGCCGGACGGTCGCGGTTCGGCCACGTCCCGGTCACGGGACGTGTGCGCAGGTCACGATCGCGGGCCGTCCGGTCACGATCCTGTGAACCGCCGGTGCGCCCGGCGCCCGCCGCCCTAGCGTCACCGTCATGACCAGCACCCCGGCGGCCCGGCGTCGCCTCCCCAGGACCCTGACGGCGCTCGTCGCGACCGGGACGCTCCTGGCCGCGCTCCTGGCCGGCTGCAGCGCCGGCTCCGGCGCGGACGAGTCGGGCGCGGACCGCGCGCCGGCGGGCGGCGGCGCCGCCGTGGTGGACGAGGAGGCCCCGGGCTCCGTCGGCCGGCCGGCCGCCCAGACGGCCGAGGACCGCCAGGTGGTCCAGGAGGGCGACGTCAGCATGACGGTGAAGGACGCGCGCGCCGCGGTCGACTCGATCGTCGCGTTCGTCTCGCGCTCGCAGGGACGGGTCGACGACTGGTCGGAGCAGGCCGGGGACGAGTGGACCCGCGCGAGCGCGTCGCTCACGGTGCGCGTGCCCTCCGCGGAGCTCGACGCGACGATCGACGCCCTGCGCACCCTCGGCACCGTGGGCTCGGTGCAGCTGAAGGCGACCGACGTCACGGGCACCGCACGCGACCTCGACGCGCGCATCGCCGGCCTCGAGCTCTCGGTGGACCGGATGACCGCGCTGCTCGCGAGCGCCCGGACCCACGCCGACATCGTCCAGGCCGAGAAGGCGCTCACCGACCGTCAGACGGAGCTGGAGCAGCTCGAGTCGCAGCGCGCGGCGCTCGCGGAGCAGGTCTCGCTGTCGACCCTGCGGATCGAGGTGCTCGGGCCTGTCCCGGCGGGCGCGCCCGCGGACGAGCCGGGGCCGTCGTCGTTCCTCGGCGGCCTGGCCGTCGGGTGGGCGTCCTTCACGGCGGCCGTCAGCACGCTGCTCGTCGTCCTCGGCGTGCTCCTGCCGTGGCTCCTGCTCGCCGGTGGGGTCACCGCGGGCGCGGTCGCCTGGAGCCGGCG
>NZ_HE978588.1:1080092-1114744 GCF_000312005.1 Cellulomonas massiliensis JC225 | reverse complement strand
TCACCCGCGGTCGCCGCCGGCGCGGAGGCCGGCCCGCCCGCGTGACGGGCGGCCGGGCCCGCGCAGGCGTCACTCCCGGGGCAGCCGGACCGTCTCGTTCTCGGCGCCCTCGAAGCGCTGGCCGGTGACGGTCGCCTTGACGAAGCTGATCGCCGTCGCGAGGCGGCCGCCCGGGCTGTCCCAGTACTCAGCCGTGCGCGCATGCACCTTCACCAGCACGAGGCCGGGTGACTCGGGCCCGTCAGGGTACCAGGCCTTCGCGGTCGCGCCCCACAGCTCGCGCTGCTTCGCCACGTCGCGCACCACCTCCGCGGTGCCCGAGACGCTCACCCAGGACGAGCCGCCGGCGTACGCGACGTTGACGGGGCTCCCGGCCCCCACCTCCGCGACGAGGTGGCTCTCCGCGTCGGCGAAGAACCACAGGTCGCCGTCGAACTCCTCCTCCTGGGTGCCCATCGGGCGGCTGACGAGCGCACCGCTCGCGTCGACCGTCGTGACCATCGCGATCGAGACGTCGCGGATCAGCTCCGCGACCTTCGTGACGTCGTCGTCCTGCGCCATGGCTGTCTCCCGTCGTCGGCGCCTCGACGCTAGGCCCGCCCGGACCGCGCCGCACGACGAGACGTCGGGGCCGGCTCAGCCGGCCGGTGGGGCGGGCGACGCGACGAACGCCGCGTGGTCCCGCTCCGCGCGGTCGGCGTACGCGGCGGCGAAGTCCGCGAGCGCCTCGTCGGCGGTGGCGTCCGCGCCGAGGTACCCCGCCACCGCGAACCGGTCGCCGGAGCGCGCGTGCGCGCGTGCCAGCACCCAGGCGCACAGCCGCCCGTAGCCCAGCAGCCCCTCGGGCCGCAGCGCCCCGACGTCGACCCCGCCCTTCCAGTCGTGCAGCTGCCGCACGTAGTAGTCGCGCTCGCCGGTCCCGCCGCCGCCGCGCTGCCAGCCGAGCATGAGGTCGCTCGACGCCTGCATGAGGCGCTGCCCCTGCACCACGCGCTCGCCGTGCTGGGCGTACCCGCTCGCGCCGAGGAACGGCTCGAGCACGGACGCCGACGCCTCCTTCGCCTGCAGGACGAGCGCGTCGTCCGAGTCGACCCCCTGCAGCAGCAGGATCCAGCACCGGGTGCCGACGCTGCCGACGCCGACCACCTTGAGCGCGACGTCGACGACGGTGTACCCGGACAGGAGGCGCCGGCGGTCCGGCTGCAACGAGGCCCGGTAGTCGTCGATGAGCCGGGTGAGGCCGACCGCGTCGGCTCCGACGGTGCCCGTCGCCTGCAGGTGAGCGAGGGGCTGGACGAGCGGCGGGTCGGCGACGAACCGCCGGGTGCCCTCGTGCACCTCCGAGAGCCGCGCGAGCGAGCGCAGCTGCGTGCGCCGGCGCGCCTGGGCGGCGACCCGCTGCGTGGCGCGCGCCGCCTCCTGCGTCGCGCGCGCCAGCCGTGTCGCCTCCTCCACGTCCGCCGAGGAGTACCAGACGTCGAGGTCGCTCATCGCGACGAACTCGGCCATCGACCGGCGGTAGGAGCGCACGGCCCGCACGGTCACCCGGCGCCGCTCCTTGCGCCGGAGGCCGATCGCGCGGCCCGCGAGCTCGAGGCTCGCGACGAGCCGCTTGAGGTCCCACTCGAACGGTCCGGGCAGGGTCTCGTCGAAGTCGTTGAGGTCGAACAGCAGCCGCCGCTCCGGCGAGCCGAAGAGCCCGAAGTTCGCGACGTGCGCGTCGCCGCACAGCTGCACGGTGAGGCCGGAGTGCGGGGTCGCCGCCAGGTCGGCCGCCATCACCAGCGCGGTGCCGCGGTAGAAGGCGAACGGCGACGCGGCCATCCGGTCCCGCCGCAGGGGCAGGAGCGTCTCGACGCGTCCGACCTCCTGCCGGGCGACGAGCGACACCGCGTCCCGGCCCGGCGGCGCGCCGACCTCGGCGAGCCCCTCGAGCGGGAGCCGGCCGCGGGCGCGCGCGCCTGCGGCCGTCCTCGCCTCCCGCTCGGGCGACGTCATGGGTCGAACCTACGACCGGGAGGACGGGCGCGTCACCGCCCTGCGCGGGGTGGGCGTGGGCGCCGGCCGGCCGTGGACCGGCCGGCGCCCGTGGCGTCACGCCTCGCGCAGGACCTCGGCGACGAAGCGCGCGGACCGCTCGCGCAGCCCGGCGATGCGACGCTCGACGACGAGCGCGCGGGCGTCGTCGTCGTCCACGCCGGACTCGGCGAGCGTGGGCCGCCGGCGCACGTTGCGCGAGCAGGCGAACTCGGTGCAGACGAGGGTGCCGACCGTGTTGCCGCGGCGACCGGACGCCCCGGCCCGCCGGGCGACGTAGAGGCTCACGTCGTCGGTCGCGTGGACGTCCTCGCACCAGGCGCACATCGCCCGCCGCCGGACGCGCTCCTTGGCGTCGGTCGAGCGCAGCAGCACCCCGGTCGGGGTGCCGTCGAGCTCGACCACCGCGTACGCGGCCAGGGGCGCACGGCGGTCGCGCCAGCCGAGGTAGTCGAGGCGCGACCAGTCCAGAGCGGACAGGTCGGGCAGCGTGGCCTGGGCCGCCTCGCGGCGGGAGGCGTTGACGAAGGACTCGCGGATCTGCTTCTCGGTCAGGGGGTGCATCTCGGTCTCCGGTGGGTTCGGTCGGAGCCCGCGCTCCTCCACCGCGCGGCCGGCCCGGGGGCGGCTGCGGCGCGTCGGGAGGCGGGCAGGGCGCATCGGCGCCGCCTCCGTGACCTCGACGTCGGGACGGGTCAGCGGGTGGGGGCGCTCGGGAGCGCGAGGACCGAGCAGGCCATGCCGGCCACCTCTCCTCCTGCGCCGCGTGCGCGTGCGCCCCTCGTCGTCCGCCGGCCCGTGGGGCCGCTCCGACCGCTGCTCCGGGCAGCCGTCCACGTCCAGTGTGCCCGACGGACCAGCCCTCTGCCGAGCCCGTACCGGCGCCGCGGCCGTCCCGCGCAGCCCGTCAGGAACGGAGAAGCCCGCGGGCGCACCCCGCGCCTAGCGTGGTGGTCGAGGGCAGCGAGGGCCTGCACCGACCGAGGAGGGTCACGATGGCGGCGACGACGAGGGCGGCGGACGAGCCGACGTTCACGGAGGAGGAGCGCGCAGCGATGAAGGCGCGCTCGACGGAGGTCCGCGCGGAGCGACGGCGCGGCGCCGCCGCCGACCAGACTGCGGAGGTGCTGGAGAAGATCGCGTCGTTCGGTGAGCCCGACCGCGCCCTGGCGCAGCGGGTCCACGAGATCGTGGTGGCGGCGGCCCCGCACCTGGCGCCCCGGCTCTGGTACGGCATGCCCGCCTACTCCAAGGACGGCAAGGTGCTGTGCTTCTTCAAGCCCGCCGAGAAGTTCAAGATGCGCTACGCGACGCTCGGCTTCGAGGACCCGGCCGCGCTGGACGACGGGACGATGTGGCCGACCGTGTGGGCGCTGACCTCGATCACGGACGAGGTCGCGGACCGCATCGCGGAGCTGGTCGCGCGCGCCGCCGCGTGAGACGACCGACCTGACGGCCGGCCGGTCCGACGACCGGCCGGCCGTCGTCGTCCCCGGCGACGCAAGACGCGGCGTCTCGCTGGCCGAGACGCGTGCTCGGCCGCGCCCGCCGACGTGGTGCCATTCGACCCATGAGCAGCGCACACGCCCCGCACGCGACGGTCGTCGCGTCCGGCCTGCGCTGTTGTCGTCGCCGCTGAGGCGACCCGTCCCCGTGACGGCCGCGCCGTGAGCAGCACGTGCGCCCCGGGTGCCTGCTGACCGGCGACCCCCTCCCCGCCCCCCGGGCCTCGCCGCGCGCCCCGGCGGTCCCCCGCCACCCGTGGCAGACTCACGAACCAGCAGCAAGAGAGGTCTCTCCATGCGCCGCCCCACCCACCGCCGCCTCGCCTCCGGGCTCCTCGTCGCCGCCGTCGGGCTCGCGCTCGCCGCGTGCTCCTCGTCCGGCTCGGGCACGCCGTCCGCGAGCGCCGGGTCCGACGACTCGCTGTCCGCCGTGCAGGACGCCGGGAAGATCGTCTTCGGGACCGAGGGCACCTACCGCCCGTTCTCGTACCACGAGGACGGCTCCGGCGAGCTCACCGGCTTCGACGTCGAGATCGCCCGCGCCGTCGCCGAGAAGCTCGGCGTCGAGGCGACGTTCGAGGAGACGCAGTGGGACGCGATCTTCGCCGGCCTCGAGGCGGGCCGGTTCGACGCGATCGCGAACCAGGTCTCGATCAACGCCGAGCGTGAGGCGAAGTACACGTTCTCCACGCCGTACACCTACTCGCGCGGCGTGATCGTCACCAAGGACTCGGACTCCGCGATCACGTCGTTCGACGACCTGAAGGGCAAGCGGACCGCCCAGTCGCTCACGAGCAACTGGTACACGCTCGCCGAGGACTCGGGTGCGACCGTCGAGCCCGTCGAGGGCTGGGCGCAGGCCGTCGCGCTCGTCGAGCAGGGCCGCGTCGACGCGACCATCAACGACGAGCTGACCTTCCTGGACTACAAGACGCAGACCGGCGCCGCCGGCCTGAAGGTCGCCGCCGAGACCGACGACGTCTCGAAGCAGGCGTTCGCGTTCGCCGGCGGCTCGGACGCGCTCGCGAAGGCCGTGGACGACGCGCTCGCCGCGCTGGCGAGCGACGGCACCCTGAAGTCGATCTCGGAGAAGTACTTCGGCGCCGACGTCACGCAGGAGTAGCACCGGATGACCGCGCCCGACTGGCAGCTCGCGATCGACTCGCTGCTGCCGCTCGTCACGGGGGCCGTCCGCGGCACCATCCCGCTCGCGATCATGTCGTTCGCGTGCGGGATGGTGATCGCGGTCGTCGTCGCGCTCATGCGGCTGTCCCGCCGGCGGTTCGTCTCGTGGCTCGCGCGGGCCTACGTGTCGGTCGTGCGCGGCACCCCGCTGCTCGTCCAGCTCTTCGTCATCTTCTACGGCCTGCCGTCGATCGGGCTGCTCATCGACCCGTGGCCGAGCGCCGTCGTCGCGTTCTCGATCAACGTCGGCGGCTACGCGGCGGAGATCGTCCGGGCGGCGATCCTCTCGGTGCCGCGGGGCCAGTGGGAGGCGGCCTACGTCGTCGGGATGTCCCACCGCACGGCGCTGGTCCGCGTGATCCTGCCCCAGGCGGCGCGCGTCTCCGTCCCGCCGCTGTCGAACACGTTCATCAGCCTCGTGAAGGACACGTCGCTCGCGTCGCTCATCCTCGTGACCGAGCTGTTCCGCGAGGCGCAGAAGATCGCCGCGTTCTCGCAGGAGTTCATGCTCCTGTACGTCGAGGCCGCGGCCGTGTACTGGGTGATCTGCCTCGCGCTGTCCGCGGTGCAGAGCCGCCTCGAGACCCGGTTGGAGCGTCATGTCGCAACCTGAGGACGAGCGGCGCGAGGCGCTGCTCACGGTCACCGACGTCCACAAGACGTTCGGCTCGACCGAGGTGCTGCGCGGCGTCGACCTGACCGTGCACCGCGGCGACGTCGTCGCCGTCATCGGGGCGTCCGGCTCGGGCAAGACGACCCTGCTGCGCTGCCTCAACGGGCTGGAGACCCCCGACCGCGGCGTCGTCGAGATGGACGGCGGGCCGCGCGTCGACTTCGCGACCCGGCCCTCGCGGAAGGTCGTGCACGCGCTGCGCGACCGCTCGGCGATGGTCTTCCAGCAGCACAACCTGTTCCCCCACCGCACCGTGATCCAGAACGTGCTGGAGGGACCGCTCGTCGTCCAGAAGCGGCCCGTCGCCGAGGCGACCGCGGAGGCCGAGGCGCTGCTCGCGCGCGTCGGGCTCGCCGACAAGCGCGACGCGTACCCCGTGCAGCTCTCCGGCGGGCAGCAGCAGCGTGTCGGCATCGTCCGGGCGCTCGCCCTGCACCCTGACCTGCTGCTGTTCGACGAGCCGACGTCGGCCCTCGACCCCGAGCTCGTCGGCGAGGTCCTCTCGCTCATCCTCGAGCTCGCCCGTGAGGGCTGGACGATGGTGATCGTCACGCACGAGCTGCAGTTCGCCCGCGAGGTGGCGAACACCGTGGTCTTCGTCGACCAGGGGCGCGTCCTGGAGTCCGGGCCGCCCTCCCAGGTGCTGCGCGACCCCGTCGAGGAGCGCACGCGGCAGTTCGTCCACCGCCTCCTGCACCCGTTCTGATCCCCGGCGCGGGGCAGCCGGTCCGCGGGAGTCCGCGGGGCCGGAGCGACCTAGGGCACCGAGGGCCGGACGAGCCCGGTGACGAGGTCGCAGACCCGGGCCGCGTACTGCGCGGACGTCATCCGGTCGCCGCCCTGCTCCGGCAGGAGGTTCAGACGGCGCTCGAGGTCCTCAGCCGTCAGCTCCTCCGGAGCCAGCAACGACCAGCGGTACCAGCGCGGCGGCGGCGCTACGCCCGCCTCGTGCAGGTACGTGACGAGCTCCGCGTACGTCTCCGCGACGTCGTCCTCGTCCAGATGGCGTTCCCACCGTCGCGCCCCGCCGTCGGACGTCCGGACCTCGACCCGCACGCGTCCCGTGCCCGGCCGCACCTCGTCCGCCCTCACGAGGCCCGGCCCGGCGGCGAAGGCGACGAGGGTCGACCTGAGGTCCTCCGGGAGGTCGATCCAGTTGCCATCACGAGGCGTCTCTGCCGTGATGATCTGCGCCCACCGCTCGTCACCGGACACCGACGCGCATCCCTTCGTCAACCGACCGTGGCGTCATGTCGCCGTCCGGGCCGTGCTCGATGCTCGTCGCCCGCACGTCATCGCGGAGGGCAAGGGATTCGAACCCTTGAGTACGGGGTCACCGCACTAACGGTTTTCAAGACCGTCGCTTTCGGCCGCTCAGCCAGCCCTCCTCGCCGCGCCGTCGCCGGCCACGGCGGGGACGAGTCTCCCACAGCGCCGACGCGTCACTCCCACGGCGTCGGGTCGTCGCGCCACCAGGTCGGCGCGCGGCCCGGGGAGACGACCCGCAGGCCGTACAGCGCGCTGACGCGGGCGAGGTGCACGTCGTACGTCGCCACGGTCGTCACGTCGGGGTGCGCGAGCGCGGCGCCGACGTGGAGGGCGACGAACGGCGGCAGGACGCCCGCGACCTGGGTGGCCCGGCGCACCGACTGGTCCGAGAACCGCACGACCTCGACCCGCTCGGCGACCTCGTGCGCGACGCCGCCCGCCGCCGGTCCGAGCGGCCGGGCCGTGCCGCGCAGCTCGCTGATCCCGAGCGGGGTGGTCACGAGCTCGGCCTCGTGCCGGGCCGCCCAGGCGCGCCAGGCCGAGCCGTCGGGTGCGCCGTCGAGGTAGCGGGTCAGCGCCGAGCCGTCCGCGTACACACGGGGGTGCTCGACCGGCGGCGGGGGCTGCACGAGCACCGGGTCATTGTCCCGTACTCGTCGCGGGCCGCGGCAGGAGCCCTCCGCACGTCACCCGGACGACGAAGGCCGGCCCCGCGCGTGCGGGGCCGGCCTTGCGTCGGTACGGGCTCAGGCCCGGTTGCGCAGACGCTCCATGGCGAGCTGCACGAGCGAGATGAGCGCCTGCTTGGTGGCGGCCCGCGACCGCGCGTCGGTGTACATCACCGGCACGTGCGCCGGGATGGCCAGCGCCTCGCGGACGTCCTCCAGCTGGTGCTTGGCGACGCCGTCGAAGCAGTTGACGCCCACGACGAACGGGATCCCACGGCTCTCGAAGTAGTCCACGGCGGGGAAGCACTGGTCCAGCCGGTCGGTGTCGACGAGGACGACGGCGCCGATGGCACCGCGGACCAGGTCGTCCCACATGAACAGGAAGCGGTCCTGGCCAGGGGTGCCGAACAGGTAGAGCCACAGCGACCCCGGCAGGGCGATGCGACCGAAGTCCATCGCCACCGTGGTGGTGGTCTTGCGGTCCGACACGCCACCGGCGTCGTCGACGCCGACGGAGTGCTCGGTCATCGCGGCCTCGGTGTTGAGGGGCTCGATGTCCGAGATGGAACCGATGAAGGTCGTCTTGCCGACGGCGAACCCGCCGGCGACGACGATCTTGACGACGGTGGGGGCGACGGACGGAGCGGTGCCGGCGGGAGCGGCCACCGCTGCGTCAGAGGGCGGAAATGCCATTGAGAACACTCTCCAGCACGCTCAGGGACAGGGCGGGGGACTCGCCGGTGTTGACTTCGACCGGCTGCGATGTGTGCACGCGCACGTACTCCTGGTCGGCCATGTCGGACACGAGGATCCGAACCACGCCGAGCGGGAGGTGGAGCAGGGCGGAGAGCTCTGCCACCGACACGTACGTGTGGGCTGCGTGCTGGAGGATCGCACGCTTCTCCGGGGTGAGGCCCGTTCCGGCCACGGCGCCCGGCATGACCTCGACCAGCGCCTCGAGAGGCAGGTCGGACCGTGCGGAGCGCACGCGGCCACCGGTCACGGCGTAGGGCCGGACCGTCCTGGCCTCGTACTCGATGTATTCGTCCATGGACGCCTCGGGTCTCGGGTCAGGCCACCGGGGCGCGGGTCGCGCCGTCGACGGGCAGCTGGCCACGCATCTCGGTGATGAGCTGCGGGGTGAGCGTGGCCTCGGTGCGGGAGACGAGCATCGCCATCTCGTAGCCGATGAGGCCGACGTCGCAGCTCGCCTCGGCGACCACGGCGAGGACGGAGCCGTTCGAGACGCTCATGAGGAAGAGGAAGAGGTTGTCCATCTCGATGATCGCCTGACGCACCTCCCCCGCACGCAGCTGCCGCGACGCACCGCGGGTCAGGCTCGACATGCCGGAGACGATCGCCGCGAGCTGGTCGCCGCTGGTGCGGTCGAGCTGCTCGGACATCGCCATCAGGAGACCGTCGGCCGACACCACCAGAGTGTGGCGGGTGCCGGGCACGGTCCGGACGAAATTGTCCAGGAGCCAGCCGAAGTTGGCTGCCTCGGTGCTGAGCGCGGTCACACTTCCTCCTTGCTGGTGCAGTCGGGGCCGACTGCCTTCTGATTCTTCTCCACAGGGCTGTGGGGGTTCCGGGACATCACGGGGTGGTGCTGGTCTGGTTCTCGTCCAGGGACGCGCGGCGGCCGCGCGTGGTCCCGGACTGGAAGCTCGACAGACGCGAGCGGAGCTGGTCGGCGTCGCGCTCGATCGGCGTGGCGGCGTCCTCGACGGGTGCCTGCCGCGGGATCGCCGTCGGCACGCGCTTCTGGAGCGAGGCGTTCGGCGAGCCCATCGCCGCCGGCCGGTAGGCCGACAGCTGGCTGAGCTCGGACAGCGCCTGCTCCTGGATGTCCGAGCGGAGCGCCAGCATCGCGGCGACCTCGTCGGACAGTGCGCCCACCGACGGCGCGACCGAGGGCGGCAGCGACGGCTGGGGGACGGTGGACACGTGCGGCGCGCCGTTCTGGGGGCGCGTCGCCCACTCCGGCGGGGCCCAGCCCGAGACCGGGCTCTGCTCCGCGGCGGAGGTCTGCGGGGCCGGGGCCGGCGCGGCGGGCGCCTGCCACGCCGGGGCCTGCCAGCCGGCGGCCGGGGCCGGGGCGCTCGGGGCGACGGGGGCTGCCGGGGCGCCCCACGCGGACTCGCGCACCGGCTGCTCCGGAGCCGCCTCGGCGGCGACCGGGGCCGTCACCTGCTTGCGGCGGCCGAACATCCCGAACAGCTTGCGCTGGCGCGGCTCCTCGGCGGGCGTCTCCGCGCCCGACGCGGTCGGCGCCCACGAGGGCTGGGCCGGCGCCTGGGCGACCACCGGGTCGGGGGCCACGACGGGCGCCTGCTCGGCGACGGACGGGGCCACGGCGGCGGGCTGCTCGAAGGCCGGGGCCTCGTAGGCCGGGGCCTCGAACGCGGGCGCCTCGTACGTCGGGGCCTCGAACGCGGGCGTCTCGACGGCCGGGGCCTGGGCCACGGGCTCCTCGATCGGCTCCTCGACGACGGGCTCGACGAGCTGCGTCGCGTCGACGTCCGGCTCGAGCTGCGGCCAGGCCTCCTGCGCGGTCTGCGGGGACCACACCGGCTCGTCCTGCGCCTCCGCGGCGGGCTCGAAGGTGGGCGGCTGGACGGCCTGCGGCTGCCAGGCCGGCGCCTCCTCCTCGACCACGGGGGCCTCGAACGCGGGCGTCTCGGCGACCGGCTGCTCCTCCTGGGAGTGCCAGGCGCGGGCGGCAGCGAGCGACTCGGCGAACGTCGTCTGCGGGGTCGGAGCCGCCGCGCGGCGACCGGCCCAGCCGGCGTAGCCGCTGTAGGAGGTGAACGCCTGCGAGATCGGCGTGCGCGCCGCCGGGGCCGCCTCGGCCGTCGGCTCCGCCTGCGCGACCTCGGCCACGGGGGCCTCGTCGGCGGCCTCGGACGACGTCGTGTACTCGGTCCAGTGCGCGGCGGGGGCCTCGACCTCGTCGTGCGCCGGCTCGTAGGACGGCGTGAACGCGGGCTCGTCGGACGCGACGGGCTGCTCGGCGACCGGCTCGACGTCGGCCGACGCGTGGTCGACCGGGTCGGCCTCGGGCGCAGCGGCCCACTGCGCGGCGTGCTGGGCACGGCTCGGCAGCGGCTGCTCCTCGGCGGCCGGGACCGGCGCCCACGGCTGCTCCTCAGCAGCCTGCGCCGGGGCCCAGGGCTGCTCGTCGGCCGCCTGGACCGGGGCCCACGGCTGCTCCTCAGCAGCCTGCACCGGAGCCCACGGCTGCTCCTCAGCAGCCTGCACCGGAGCCCACGGCTGCTCCTCAGCAGCCTGCACCGGAGCCCACGGCTGCTCGTCGGCGGCCTGGACCGGCGCCCACGGCTGCTCCTCAGCAGCCTGCACCGGAGCCCACGGCTGCTCGTCGGCGGCCTGGGCCGGCGCCCAGGCCTGCTCCTCGGAAGCCTGCACCGGAGCCCACGGCTCCTCCTGCGCGGCCTCGGCCTGCGGCGCGGGCTCGGGCTCGACCTCGACCGGGGCCCAGGCCTCGGCGGCGGCGGCCAGCGGCTCGGCCGGCGCCCAGGGCTGCTCGGTCTCGTCCTCGTCGGACGCGAAGCCGATCGGCGCGACCTGCTCCTCGACGGCCTCGGGCTCGGCCGCCGCGACCGGCGCGTCGTCCTCGTCCTCGGCGAGCTGCGGCGTCCACGGCTCCTCGTCCTCGGCCACCTCGGGCACGACGATCGGCTGCGGAGGCGCCGCGTGGGCACCCAGCGACATCCAGGGAGCGCGCACGACCTCGTCGCCGCCGACGCCGGTGGCGCGCAGGTCGCCACCCTCGCCCTCGACGACCGACCGGCCGCGGAAGCCGGAGAACAGGCCCGCGCGAGCGGCGGGGGCGGGCACCTCAGCCGGCGCCGCGGGGGCCTCCGGCTGGGGAGCGGCCCACGCGGAGGTCCGCGTGCGGCTCGGCAGCCCGGCGTTCGCCGCGGGCGCGATGGCCGGCGGCGTCCACTCGGACGCACCGGAGCCGAGGTCGGACGAGAGGACCGGCGTCGGCGCGGCCGGCAGGACCAGGTTGTCCTCGTCGAACGTCTTGCGCGGACGGGTCGGCAGCTGGCTGCCGCCCTGCGCGGCGGGCGCGACCGGCGCGGCCGGGGCCGCCGGGGCGACCGCGGGGACCTCGGTGCTGTCGCCGCGGCGGCGACGCGGCAGGCCGCCGTCGGTGGCGCCGTCGGTGAGGGCGTTGAGGTCGACCTCCTGCACGACGGGCGCCTCGACGACCGGCACCTCGCCCGACGCGGGCGCGCTCGGCGTGTAGAGCGGCGTCTCGGTCGCGGCGAACAGCGCGGCCGGGAAGTAGACGACGGCGTCGGTGCCCGAGCCGGACGCGCCGCGCTGCAGGCGGACCTGCGCGCCGAGGCGCACGGCCAGGCGGCCGACGACGAAGAGGCCGAGGCGCTGGTTGCCGAGCGCGTCACCCGCGGAGGTCGACGAGATCTTCGCGTTGGCGGCGTCGATCTCCTCGTCGGACATGCCCAGGCCGCGGTCGGCGATGCGCACGATCACGGAGCCCTGCGAGACGCCCGTCGACACCGTCACCGGGGTCTCGGGCTCGGAGAACACCGTGGCGTTCTCGAGCAGCTCGGCGAGCAGGTGGGCGGCGCCGAGCGCGTTGAACCCGAGCATGTGCGGGTCGACGTGCAGGTCCAGCTCGACGCGGTCGTACTGCTCGATCTCCGACGAGGCGGTGCGGATGACGTCGGACAGCGGCATCGCGTCGCGGAGACGACGGCCCGAGTCGATGCCCGCGAGCACCAGGAGGGACTCCGCGTTACGACGCATGCGGGTCGCGAGGTGGTCGAGGCGGAACAGGTTGGCCAGCGTGCCGGGGTCCTCCTCGGACCGCTCGAGCGAGTCGATGAACGACAGCTGGCGGTTGAGGAGCACCTGGTCGCGGCGGGCGACGTTGACGAACATCTCCGCGATCGACCCACGGAGGGCGGCCTGCTCCTGTGCGACCTCGACGGTGGTCGAGTTCACGGAGTTGAACGCGGCGGCCAGCTGGCCGACCTCGTCGCGGGACGTCACGGGGATGGGCTCGAGCGTGAGCTCCGGGCCCTCGCCGGGGACGGCCACCTGCTCGACGATGCGCGGCAGCTGCTCGCGGACGTCGGCGGCGGCACGCGTCAGGCGCCGCAGCGGGACGACGATGGCGCGGGAGACGACCATCGCGAAGAGGAAGGACAGGGCGGCCGCGAGGATCGTCACGGCGATGGTGAGGAACGTCTGGCTGCGGGCGTCGCTCGCGGCGGCCGCGGCGACCTTCTCGCCCTTGACGAGGATCCCCGTGTTGAGGGTCGAGAGGCGCTCGAGCTGCCCCTGGAACTCGACCGGGTACTCCTCGGGCTTGAACTGGCTCAGCGCCTGCCCCGAGCCGTCCGCCACGTAGGCGCGGATGCGGGAGAACGTGGCCGACGGGTCCTGCGCCGGCATCGTGAGGTTCGTGTCGTCGAGGAACCGCACCGAGGTGCCGGTCTCGAGGCGCGAGAGCTCACTGGCGGTCGACATGTTGGCGTAGGCCTGGAGCATCGCCTCGGTGGCCTCGCCGCGGGCGCCCATGATCCGGATGCCCTGGATCATCTCGGTGATGAGCTGGTTGGCCGTCTCACCGATGGCCTGGTTCGCGTCGATGTACCGCGCGACCTCGCGGTTCGGCATCGAGTTGCCGATCGCGGTGACGAGGTCGAGCTGGGAGGAGACGATCGCGGAGTACGCGTTCTCCGAGTACGGGCCCGCGGCGCCGCGGTCGATCTCGGCGCGCACGCGGGGGAGGTCGGTCGCGTACTTCTCCTGCACCTGGCGGAACTGGCTCACCAGGACGGCGGGGAACAGCGACAGGTCGAGCTTCCCGGTGTACTCACGGGTCTCGTCGAGCGCGTCGTCCACCTTCTCGCGCGCGGCCGCGATCTCGTCCTTCGAGCCGCCCGTCTGCGACGCGATGCGCTCGTTCTGCAGCGCGGCCGACAGCGGCGCGTACGCCTGCAGCGTCTCCATGACGGCCTCGGCGGCGTTCGCCTGGCGCAGGTCCTGGATCGCGCCCCACGAGATCCACGCACCAGCCCCGATCAGAACGAGCATGGGGACGGCGAGAACGGCGAGAATCTTGGCACGAATGCCGAGCCGTCGCAGCATGTCGATCCCTTCGTCTTCCCCGGTCGGGGATGTCCTGCGGCCGAACGCACGCGTGGTGGCGCATGCACGGGGTTCCCCGTTCGCCTCTCATCGGCTGCTGGACACGAGACCATTAGCCCGCGGCAGAGTTTGCCATGTACCTCACCCACTGGGATACGGCCCGGAGCGACGCGCCGAGGGCGCTTAGGGTGCTTTCGTGCGCATCGTCGACGTGGCGGCGGCCGCGGGCCCCGGAGCGGGGCCCGACGCCCTGCAGGTGAAGCAGGCCCCGGACCCCGTCCCGGGCCCCGGGGAGCTCCTCGTCGAGGTGGCCGCAGCGGGCGTGAATCGTGCCGACCTGCTGCAGCGCCAGGGCCACTACCCGCCGCCCCCGGGCGCTCCGGCGTGGCCGGGCCTGGAGGCCGCCGGGGTCGTCGCGCGCGTCGGGGGCGGGCTGAGCGGCTGGGCAGAGGGCGACCGCGCCGCCGTCCTGCTCGCCGGCGGCGGCTACGCGGAGCGGGTCGTCGTGCCCGCCGCCCAAGCGCTGCGCGTCCCCGACGGGCTCGACCTCGTGGCCGCGGCGGCGCTGCCCGAGGCCCTGGCGACGGTGTGGTCGAACCTCGAGGCCGCACACGCACGGGCCGGCGAGCAGCTCCTCGTGCGGGGCGGCTCGGGCGGCGTCGGCTCGGCCGCCGTCATGGTCGCCGCGGCGCTGGGCCTGCGGGTGCTGGCGACCGCGGGCGGGCCGGAGCGCGTGGCGCGCGTCGCGGGGCTGGGCGCCGACGTCGCGCTCGACCACCGGGCCGACGACCTCGTGGAGCAGGTCCTCGAGGCGAGCGGGGGCGGCGTCGACGTCGTCCTCGATGTGCTCGGCGCCGGTGCGCTGGCCGCGAACCTGCGGATGCTCGCCGACGACGGGCGACTCGTCGTCATCGGCATGCAGCAGGGGCGGCGCGGCGAGCTGGACCTGGGTCTGCTGCTGGCCAAGCGCGCCGCCGTGATCGGGACGACGCTGCGCGCCCGCCCGCCGGAGCAGAAGGCGGCGATCGTCGCGGGCGTGGCGGAGCACGTCTGGCCCGCGGTCGCGGACGGCCGCGTGCGCCCGGTCGTGCACGCCACGGTCCCGTTCGACGACGCGGCGCGCGCGCACCGGATGCTGGAGTCCGGCGAGGTGTTCGGGAAGGTGCTGCTGGTCCCCTGACCGCTCAGTCGAGCAGCCCCGCCGCGAGCGCCGGGACGATGACCGGCGCGAGCGGCAGCCGCGGGATCAGCGTGGCCTGCACGGCGTGGTACAGGTCCGCCTTTCCGGCCCACACCGTGCGGGACACCGTGTTGTCGGTGCCGAGCTCGTGCCACCAGGAGCCGCCCTCGCGGTCCAGGACGTACCGGCCGACGTAGTCCCACCACTGCGCGTACAGGTCGTCGAACCGGTCGTCCCCCGTCGCCGCGTGCAGCGTGGCGGCCGCCGCGATCGCCTCGGCCGCGACCCAGTGCATCCGCTCCCGGACGACCGGCGTGCCCTCCCAGTCGACGGTGTAGACGAAGCCGTCCGCGCCGTCGACGGCCCAGCCCTCGCGGACGCCCGCGTCGAACAGCCCGACCGCGTCGTCGAGCATCCACGCCGGCGCGCTCTCGCCGCGGGCCTGCAGCGCGGCGCGGGCGTGCAGCGTCAGGCGCGCCCACTCGAACCAGTGGCCGATCGTCGCGCCGAACGGGCGGAACGGGTGCGCCGGCGTCGCGCGGTTGTAGTCGAGCAGCGGGTTCCACGCGTCGTCGAAGTGCTCGGGCAGCCGCCACCCGTTCCCGCGCGCGAACCCGTGGACGACGCGCTCGACGACCCGCACCGCGCGGTCGAGCCACACGCGGTCGCCGGTGACGTCGGCGGCGGCGAGGTACGCCTCGACCGTGTGCATGTTCGCGTTGACGCCCCGGTAGCCGTCGAGCGTCGTGAACGTGCGGTCCCACTCCTCGACGACCATGCCGGCGTCCTCGTCCCAGAAGCGCTGCTCCGAGACCTCGAGCGCCCGGTCCAGCAGCTCGGCGGCGCCGGGCCGCCCGGCCGCCGCGGCGGAGGACGCGGCGAGCACGACGAACGCGTGCGGGTAGGCGGCCTTCACGTCGTCGCGTGGCGTGCCGTCGCGCTCGACCTCGGCGAACCACCCGCCGTGCTCGTCGTCCGCGAACAGCCCGCGGACGGCCTCGACGCCGTGGTCGACGAACGCCGCCATCCCGGGCCGGCCGAGCAGGTGGCCGATCGCGTAGACGTGCGTCATGCGGCACGCGATCCACAGCTCGAGCGGCCCGTCCTGCGCCGTGCCGTCCTCGCCCTGCCGCGCGAAGCCCCCGGACGGGACCAGCGAGCGCCGCCCGAACTCCAGGAGGCGGTCCGTCTCGGACTCGAGCCAGCGAGCGTGGGCGGGAGCGGTGAGCCACATGGCGTTCACCCTAGTGAGGCCCCGACGTGCCGCCGGCCCGTCGTCCGGGCGAGAATGCCGGGGTGACGGACAGCAGCGAGCGACCGGGGCCGGAGCAGGACGAGCAGCGCGAGCAGGCCGAGCAGACCCGCGCGCCGCGCGTCGTGGTGCTCGGCGACGAGACCGCGACGGACGACGACCAGGGACCGCAGGACGAGGGAGTCGGGTCACTCGTCAACCAGCCGGCCAAGGTCATGCGGATCGGGACGATGATCAAGCAGCTGCTCGACGAGGTCCGCAGCGCCCCGCTCGACGACCGGGCCCGCGCTCGCCTGGCCGAGGTGCACGAGCGGTCGCTCGCCGAGCTCGAGGAGGGCCTGTCCCCCGAGCTGGTCGAGGAGCTGCACCGCATCACGCTGCCCTTCGTGGACGACGGCGACACCCCGCCCTCGGACGCCGAGCTCCGCATCGCGCAGGCGCAGCTCGTCGGGTGGCTCGAGGGCCTGTTCCACGGCATCCAGACCGCGCTCGTCGCGCAGCAGATGGCGGCCCAGGCGCAGCTGTCGCAGATGCGCCGCGCGCTGCCGCCCGGCCCGGGCGGGCGCCCGGGGCTCGTCGTGCCCGGTGCGGCGGTCGAGCCGGGCGAGGAGCACCCGCCCGGCACCGGTCAGTACCTCTAGACCCCCGTCGGGGCGGCACTCAGGCGGGCGGCGGCGCCTCGGCGTCGCGCTCGTCCTGCGGCGTGCTGCGCGCGGTGAGGGCGATCGCACCGGAGACGAGCAGCAGGCCGACGACCTCCAGGCCGTGCGGCACCTGCCGCAGCACGACCGCGCCGACGACCGCCGACGTCACCGGCAGCAGCGCGAGCAGCACGGCGAACGTGGCCGCCGAGACGCGCCGCAGCACGACCTGCTCGATCGCGTAGGGCACGACCGACGAGAGCACCCCGACGGCGACCACCGCGAGCGCGAGCCGCCAGTCGTGCAGCACCGGACCGGCGCCGCCCGCCAGGAACGGCGCGAACACGACCGCGCCGGCGGCCATCGCGACCGACAGGCCCGTGAGCCCGCCCACCTGCGACGTGGCCACGCGGCGCCCGAGCAGGATGTACCCCGCCCAGCACGCCGCCGCGACGGCGATCGCCACCAGCCCCACGGCGGCGGTGGGCCCGGTGTCGAGCGAGACGCCCGCGAGCAGGACGACGCCGACCGCCGCGACGGCGATCGCCGCGCGCTCGCGCCACGTCCTGCCGGTGACCGCCGCGACGGCGACCGGGCCGGCGAACTCGAGGGCGACGGCCGTGCCGAGCGGCAGGTGCGCGATCGCGACGTAGAAGGCGACGTTCATCCCGGCCAGCACGACCCCGAACGCCGCGGTGGTGAGCAGCGTGCGGCGGGTCCACCCGCCCGGTGTCCGCCAGGGCCGACGCCACGCGACCAGGACGACGGCCGCGACGACGACGCGCAGCCACGCGACGGTGGGCGGCGCGACCGACGCGAAGAGCCAGACGGCGAACGCCGCGCCCAGGTACTGCGTCAGCCCGGAGAGGACGAACAGCAGCGGGGCGGGCACGCGCCCAGGCTAGGTGACCAGCCCGGCGCCCGCGCCGCCCCGCTGCCTCAGGCCGGCACGTCTCGTCGTCTGCCTGGTCAGCCCTTGACCGAGCCCGCGAGCAGGCCGCGGACGAAGTACCGCTGCAGCGCCAGGAAGACCACCAGCGGGACGACGGTCATGATGAAGGCGCCGGCCGACAGCAGCTCCCACGCGCTGCCACGGGTGCCCGAGAGCTCCGCGACGCGCACCGTCAGCGGCGCGACGTTCGGCGTCCCCCCGGCGAACGTGAGAGCGACCAGCAGGTCGTTCCACACCCACAGGAACTGGAAGATGGCGAACGACGCGATGGCCGGCGTGAGGAGCGGCAGGAGCACCTGGAAGAAGATCTTCACGTGTCCCGCGCCGTCGACCCGGGCCGCCTCGACGAGCGACGGCGGGATGTCCTTCATGAAGTTGTGCAGGAGGAAGATCGCCAGCGGCAGCGCGAAGATCGAGTGCGACAGCCAGATCGTCCAGAACGACCCGGCCAGCCCCCAGTCGACGTACTGCGTGAGCAGCGGGATGAGGGTGACCTGGATCGGGACGACCTGCAGCGCGAAGACCGCGACGAACAGCAGGTTGCGGCCCCGGAAGTCGATCCACGCGAACGCGTACGCCGCGAGCAGGGCGATGGAGATCGGGATGACGACCGCGGGGATCGTGATGACGACCGAGTTCACGAAGTAGGTCGCGAGGCTGGTCGAGCTCCCGAACAGCGCCTCCTGGTAGTTCTCGAGCGTGAACGTCGGGTCCTGCCACACCGTCCACCAGCCGGTGGCGCGGATGTCCTCCTTCGGCCGGAAGGAGGTGACCAGCAGGCCGAAGGTCGGGATGGTCCAGAGCACCGCGATGACGATGGCGATGCCCGACGCCCAGGGCGAGCTGAGCTTGCCCTTCACGGCGATCGCACGCTTCTCCGCTCGGCTGAGCCGACGCTCGGCGCGCAGCGGCTCGTCCGCGACCTGCTCGGTCAGCGGTGCCGGCGGGGGCAGGGCGGTCATCGGATCTCCTCCGAGAGGCGCAGCTGGCGGACGTTGTAGACGACGATCGGGATGACGAGGACGAAGAGGATCGTCGCCAGCGCGGCACCGAGGCCGGCGTTCTGCGCCCGGAAGCTCTGCGTGTAGAACTCGTACGCGACCACGGACGTGCCGAAGTTGCCGCCGGTCATCGTCCGCACGATGTCGAACACCTTCAGCGTGCCGATCGCGATCGTCGTGAGGACGACCACGAGGGCCGGCCGGATGCTCGGGACGGTGATGTAGCGGAACATCCCGATGCCGTGCAGGCCGTCGAGCCGAGCGGCCTCGACGATGTCGTCGGGGATCGCCTTGACGGCCGCCGAGAGCACGGTCATCGCGAAGCCCGCCTGGATCCAGATCATCACGACGATGAGGAACAGCGTGTTCCACGGCTGGTTCAGCAGGAACTGCTGCGGCGGGAGGCCGAGCCACACCAGCACCTGGTTGAGGATGCCGATCTGGTGCACGAGCTCCTCGCCCGTCACCGGGTTCACCGCGTGCTGCTTGTACTCGTAGACGAACTTCCAGATGATCGACGCCCCGACGAGGGAGATCGACAGCGGCAGGAAGATCATCGTCTTGGCGAACGACTCGAACCGCGTCCGGTCGATGAGCACCGCGTAGACGAGCCCGATGAAGGTGGAGACCAGCGGCACGAGCACCACCCAGAGCAGGGTGTTGCGCAGGACGATCTGGAACTGGGGCTCCGTGAACGCCGTGACGTAGTTGTCGAGCCCGACGTAGTTGTCGCTCCGCGCGTCGAAGAACGACGTCCAGATCGTCCGGATGCCCGGGTACAGCAGGCCGAATGCGAGGAACAGCACCGTCGGCCCCAGGAACCCGAGCACCGTCACCCAGACCGGCAGCCGACGGATGCGCTCGAGCCCGAACAGGATGAGGCCCATCACGAGGACGAACAGCAGGATCGCGACGACCATCAGGGCGAACTTGTGCCCTGCGCTCTCCGCGTTGAGGAACCAGTCCATGCCCACCTCCGCGAGGCACCGGGCGGCGTTGCCCGGGCTGAGACGAACCGTGGTGGGGGCTCCTTCGCGGAGCCCCCACCACGGACCCTAGTCAGACGTACCGGTCAGGACGGCCAGGCTGCCTCGATGTTGTCGAGCGTCGCCTGGTCGGACTGGTTCTCGCCGATCCACGCCGTCATCTGCTTCCAGAACGCGTTCGCACCCACGGCGCCCGGCATCTGGTCGGAGCCGTCGAAGCGGAACGTGTAGCTCTCGTCCGTCAGCAGGTCGAACGACAGCTGGTCGATCGGCGACTGCAGCAGGCCCTTGTCGAGCCCGTTGTTGGCGCTGATCCAGCCCTGGCCGGTGACCTTGGCCTTCGCGTTCGCCCACTCCGGGCTGGAGAGGTACGCCTGGAACGCCTGGACCTCGGGCCGGTCGGAGAACGCCGTGACGAACTCGCCACCACCGAGCAGCGGCTTGTCGCTCCCCTTGCTCGGCAGGTAGAAGGCGTAGACGCCGCGGTCGACCGACGGGTCCTCGCTGACGGTCACGTCGTCGCCCCAGTTGGCCTGGTAGAAGTTCGCCGCGCGGTGCAGGTAGCACAGGCCGTCCGGGATCGGGTTGCCGGCCTCGTTCCACGCCTGCGTGGCGATCGACTTCACGTCGCCGATGCCGCCGTTGACGTACTTGTCGTTCTTGAGGATCGAGCCGACGGTCCCGAGCGACGCGACGATCTTCGGGTCGTTGAACGGGATCTCGTGGTTGACCCACTGGTCGTAGACGTCGGCCCCGGCCTCGCGCAGGACGACGTCCTCCAGCCAGTCGGTGGCCGGCCAGCCGGTGGCGTCACCGGACTCGATGCCCGCGCACCACGGCTTCGCCTCGGGGTGGTCCGTGGCGATCTTGTCGGTCAGCGTGATGAGGTCGTCCCACGTCGTGGGGACCGTGTAGCCGTTGTCGGCGAACGCCTTCGGCGAGTACCAGACGAACGACTTGACGTTCGCGCCGAGCGGCGTGGCGTAGAGCGTGCCGTCGACCGTGCCGTAGTTGACCCAGCCCTCGGTGTAGTACTTGTTCGCGTTGTCGATGACCGCCTGCGGCGCCGCGACGACGGAGTCCGGGTAGTCCGCGACGAGCGACTTGAGGAAGCCGGGCTGCGGGACGTACGCGATGTCCGGCGGGTTGCCGGCCTGGAGCCGCACGGGCAGCTGGGCCTCGAACTCGCGGGAGCCCTCGTACGCGATCTTCGCGCCGGTGCACTCCTCGAACGGCTTGTAGGAGTCGGTCTGCTGCTTCGCCTCCGGCTCGACGATCGACGTGTACACGCTGATCGTCTTGCCCTTGAGGTCGCCGTACTGCTCGTACGCGGCGCAGTCGGTCGAGCCGGTCTCGTCGCCACCGCCACCGCCGCCGTTGTCGCCCGAGCAGGCGGCGAGGGCGAGGGCGAGGCCGAGACCGCCGGCGACGGCAGCGCTCGTGCGGCGTGCACGGATGCTGGTCATGCGGATCCTCCACATCGTCGTGGTACTGGGTGAAGCAGGTCCGTCGGTGCGTCCGTCGGGCTGCGGCACGGGGCGCGCAGCACGGGACGATCCCGGGCGTTCGGGATCTCCTGGGCTATGCAAGCGTTTACATCGAGGGCTGGCAACACCGGCACCACCACGATGAGGTAACGATTGAGTCACACGTCCGACTGCGTTCCCGCACGTCAGGACCGGGCCCCGGCGTTCCCCGTGGGGCGCGGCACAGCGAACTCGCAGCGTGGCACGTGTCAGCGGACGGGTGCGGGGCCGGTCGACGTCCGGACGAGCAGGCTCGTCGGGTAGACGACGTCGGCCGGCACGGGGGAGCCCGTGATCATGTCGAGCAGCAGCGAGGCGGCCAGCCGGCCCTGGTCGACGGCGTCCTGCACCATCGTCGTGAGCCCGACCAGCGCGCCGAGGTCGTGGCCGTCGATGCCGACCACCGACAGGTCCTCCGGCACCCGCAGGCCGAGCTCGCGCGCCGCGAGGATCGCGCCCATCGCCATCTCGTCGGACGAGGCGAACACCGCCGTGACGTCGGGCACCTCGCGCAGCAGTCGCCGCAGCGACTCGCCGCCGCCCTGCACGTCGAAGTACCCGTGCACCTCCAGCGCCGGGTCGGGCGTCACCCCGACGACCTCCAGCGCGCGCTGCCAGCCCCGCTGGCGCGCCATCGGCGGCGACCACGTGTCGGTGTCGTCCGGCGAGCCCGTGAGGTGGCCGATCCGGCGGTGGCCGAGGCCGAGCAGGTGCTCCGTCGCGGAGCGCGCCGCGAGCTCGTCGTCGAGCCGTACCGTCACGTGGCCGGGGGCACCGGTGCCGACGAACACGATCGGCCGGCCGAGCGACTCCAGCGCCCGCACCTCGGACGCGTGCAGCGGCAGCCCGACGACGAGCACGCCGTCCACCCGGCGCCGCAGCACCCCCGGGTCGACGCTGCGGCGCGGGGAGCGGCGGGACAGCTCGAACGTGTACAGCAGCGCGTCGAAGTCCTCCGCGCGCAGCGCCCGCTCGGCGCCCTCGATGACGTTCGCGAAGAACCAGTGGTTGACCCACGGGGTGAGCACGCCGATGGTCCGGGTCCGCCCCGACGCGAGGCTCGCCGCGGACGGCGAGGCGACGTAGCCGAGGTCGAGCGCGACCCGGCGCACCCGGGCGCGCGTCTCGTCGTTGACGTTGGGCAGGCCGCGCAGCGCGCGGGAGACCGTCGCCGTCGACACCCCCGCGGCCCGGGCCACCTCCTCGATGCCTGCCACGGTCCGGCATTGAACACGACCCGGCGGCCCGAGGGCGACCCCCGGCGCCCGCCGCACCCCTCCAGGGGGCCCGGCGTCAGGGCAGCAGGCTGCGCAGCACGGCGAGCACGCCGTCGTCGTCGATCGTGCCCGTGACCTCGTCCGCCGCCGCCCGGACCGCCTCGCTCGCGTGGCCCATCGCGACCCCGCGCGCCGCCCAGCGGAGCATCTCGACGTCGTTGCCGCCGTCGCCGACCGCGGCGGTCGCGAACGGCTCGACGCCGAGCTCGCGCCGCAGCTGCTCCAGCGCGCTCGCCTTCGTCACCCCCGCGGGCGTCAGGTCGAGCCACGCCGTGTAGCCGACGGCGTAGGAGACCTCGTGCAGGCCGACGCGCTCGACGAGCTCGTGGAACTCCTGCTCCGTGCCGCCGGGCTGCCGGATGACCACGCGCGGCGTCGGCGTCGAGGCGAGCTGCTCGAACGGGACCTGCGTCAGCACCCCGAAGATCTCCCCCTCGGGGAACTCGCCCGTGACGAGGAAGCCGCGGCCGACGTCCTCCGTCGCGAACAGCGCGTCCGGCACCTCGAGCTGGATCGTCCGCAGCGCCGGCCCCGGCTCGAACGTCACCGTGTCGAGCACCTGGAAGCCGCCGTCGGCGTCCGTCCGGGCCGTCACCGCGCCGTTGGAGCACACCAGCCACGTATCGTGCAGGCCGAGGTCGTGGGCCACGACCGCGGCGGAGTGCACGCCCCGACCGGTCGCGAGCACCACGTGCACCCCTGCCTCGACGAGCTCCGCGAGCGTCGCGCGCACCTCGTCGGACACCACGCCGTCGTAGCTCATGAGCGTGCCGTCGACGTCGAGCGCGACGAGGTGCGTGCGGCTCATCGCACCGGCTCCAGCACCTCGAGGCCGCCCAGGTACGGCCGCAGGCCCTCCGGGACCCGGACCGACCCGTCCGCCTGCTGGTGGTTCTCGAGGATCGCGACGATCCAGCGCGTCGTCGCCAGCGTGCCGTTGAGCGTCGCGGCGGCGCGGACGGTGCCGTCGGCGGTGCGCTCGCGAATGCCCAGGCGGCGGGCCTGGAACGTCGTGCAGTTCGACGTCGACGTCAGCTCGAGGTAGCGCTGCTGGCTCGGCAGCCACGCCTCGCAGTCGAACTTGCGGGCCGCGCTGCTGCCGAGGTCGCCCGCGGCGGTGTCGATCACGCGGTAGGGCAGCTCGGCGAGCGCGAGCATGTCCTTCTCCCAGCCGAGGATCCGGCGGTGCTCGTCCGCCGCGTCCTCGACGGTCGTGTACGAGAACGCCTCGACCTTGTGGAACTGGTGCACGCGGATGATCCCGCGGGTGTCCTTGCCGTACGAGCCCGCCTCGCGCCGGTAGCAGGCCGACCAGCCGGCGTACCGCTTCGGCCCGGACGACAGGTCGAGGATCTCGCCCGAGTGGTAGCCCGCGAGCGCGACCTCCGAGGTGCCGACGAGGTAGAGGTCGTCGGCCTCCAGCCGGTAGATCTCGTCCGCGTGCGCGCCGAGGAAGCCGGTGCCGGCCATGATCTCGGGCTTCACGAGCGTCGGGGTGATGACGGGCGTGAAGCCGACCTCGAGCGCCTTCGCGACCGCGGCGTTGAGCAGCGCGAGCTCCAGGCGCGCGCCGATGCCGGTGAGGTAGTAGAACCGCGCGCCCGACACCTTGGCGCCGCGCTCGGTGTCGATGGCCGCGAGGCCCTCGCCGAGCGCCAGGTGGTCACGGACCGCGAAGTCCGCGCCGTACTCCGCCGCGAAGTCGCGGGGCGTGCCGACGTGCTCCAGCACCACGTAGTCGTCCTCGCCGCCCGCCGGGACGCCGTCCTCGACGACGTTGCCGATCCGGCGGGCGAGCTCGGTCGCGCGCTGCTCGGCGGCGTCCGCGTCGGACTGCAGCGCCTTCACGCGCTCGGCGAGCGAGCGCCCGTGCGCCAGCAGCGCCTGCTTCTCGTCGCCCTGGGCCTGCGCGACCTTCTTGCCGTGGGACTTCTGCTCCGCCCGCAGCGTCTCGAACTCCGTCAGCGCGGAGCGCCGGCGCGCGTCGGCGTCGAGCACCTCGTCGACGAGGTGGGGGTCGTCGCCGCGAGCCACCTGGCTCGCCCGGACGAGGTCGGGGTCCTCCCGCAGGAGCCGCAGATCGATCACCCCCCGAGGCTACCGACCCCCGCCGCGCGTCCCGCCCACGACACCGCACGCCACGGCGCCGCCCGCGGTCGCTCCCGGGCCCGCACCCGCGCGTTCGTAGCGGCGCGACCGGTTCGGAGCGTGCACGCGACGAACTCGTCGCCGGGCTACGAACTCGTGGCGGTCGGAGGCCGGCGAGCCGGCCGCGCCGGCGGACCACGACGTCGTGAGGGCGAAGCCAGCCGGCCGGGTGCGCCCGGGGCCGTAGGGTCGGCGCATGGCGTGGGAGGGGTGGGTCGCGATCGTCGCGGGCGTCCTCGCGCTGGTCGCGCTCGCGCTCGGCCTCGCCGCGTGGCGCCGGGTGCGCGACCGGCGGCTCGTCGGGTGGCCCGACGAGGACCGGCCCCCGGGCCGGCACGTCGCCGAGACCGTCGCGCGCGACGGCACCGTGCTCGCGTTCGTCGCCAACCCCACGAAGCCCGACGTCCCGGCGCTCAAGGTCGCGATCGAGCACGCCGCGGCGAGCCAGGGGCTCGGCGTGCCGCTGTGGTTCGAGACCACCGTCGAGGACCCGGGGGTCGGCCAGGCGCGCACCGCGGTGGCGGCCGGGGCGGACGTCGTCGTCGCGATCGGCGGCGACGGCACGGTCCGGGCGGTCGCCGAGGCGCTCGTCGGGACGCGCGTGCCCATGGGCATCGTCCCGCTCGGCACGGGCAACCTGCTGGCCCGCAACCTCGACCTCCCGGTGGGCGACGCGCTGGCGGCGATCCAGGTCGCGGTCGAGGGGCGGGACCGGACGATCGACGTCGGCTGGCTGCACGTCGACCGGTTCGACGACGAGGAGCGGGAGCTCACCGACGACGTCCGCGACCACCTGTTCCTCGTCATCGCGGGCCTCGGCTTCGACGCCGCGATGGTCGCGGACACCGACGAGACCCTCAAGGCGCGGGTCGGCTGGCTCGCCTACTTCGTCGCCGGCTTCCGGCACCTGCACGGTGCACGCACGCGCGTGCGGGTCCGCATCGACGACCAGCCCGCGGCCGGCACGCGGCTGCGCAGCATCCTGGTCGGCAACTGCGGCCGGCTGCCCGGCGGGCTCACGCTGCTGCCCGACGCGGTGGTCGACGACGGCTGGCTCGACGTCGCGGCCATCGACACGCGCGCGGGGATCGCGGGCTGGGCGCAGCTGTTCGGCGAGGTCGTGCTGCAGGGGGTCGGCGTGCGCAACGACCTGCCCGCCAAGATCGGCCGCATCGACCACACGCGGGCGCGTCGCGTCCGGATCGTCGTGCGCGGCGGCGAGTACGCGCAGGTCGACGGCGAGGTGGTCGGTCGGGTCGCGGAGGTCAGCGCACGGGTCGACCCGGGCGCGCTCGTCGTCCGCGTGCCCGCCGGCTGACCGCGCTCAGGTCGCGCGGCCCTCGCGCAGCTCGCGCAGCCAGGTGCGCGCGGCGACGAAGTCGGCGTCGGCGGTGCCGACGTGGACCGTCGGGGCGACGGCGTCCGCGCGCGGGTACGAGCCGAGGAACCGCACGTACGGGCAGCGCCGGTGCAGCCCCATGATCGCCTCGCCGACGCGCTCGTCGGTGATGTGCCCTTCGGCGTCGATCGAGAAGGAGTACCGGCCCAGCGCGTCGCCGATCGGGCGCGACTCGATGCGGGACAGGTTCACGCCGCGGGCGGCGAACTGCTCGAGCATCGCGAGCAGGGCACCCGCCTCGTTGTCGGGCAGGTGCACGACGAGGGTGGTCTTGTCGGCGCCGGTCGGGGCGGGCACCTCGCCCGGGTGGCCGACGACGACGAACCGGGTGACCGCCGAGGGGTTGTCCGCGACGTCGGTCGCGAGCGCCGTCAGGCCGTAGGTCTCCAGCGCGGCCGGCGGGACGAGCGCCGCGTCGAACCCGAGCTGGGGGCGCGGGGCGTCGGACGGCGCGAGGCTGAGCGACTCGGCGACGAGCGCCGCCGGCGCGGTGTTCGACGTCGCGGGGACGTGCACGGCCCGGGGCAGGGTGCGGGCGAGCCACCGCCGGCACTGCACCCAGGCGTGCGGGTGCGCGGCGACCCGCGTGACGTCGGCGAGCCGCACGCCCGGCGCGGCGGCGAGCGCGAACTGCACGGGGACGAGCACCTCCCGCAGGACGACGAGGGGCTCGCCGCCCGCGAGCGCGTCGAGCGTCGCCGTGACGCCGCCCTCGACCGTCGACTCGATCGCCACGACGGCGCGGTCGGCCGCGCCGGAGCGCACCGCCTCGATCGCGGAGCCGACGTCGGTCTGGGGCAGGTACTGCGCCTCGTCGGGCCCGACGACCTGGCGCAGGGCCGCCTCGGTGAAGGTGCCCGCGGGCCCGAGGTAGGCGTAGCGCGGCAGCGGCGCGGCGGCCGCCTCGGTCGCGTCGATCGTCATCGCTGCCTCCCGGCGTGCAGATCCCGTGCACGGCGCGTGCGGGGGCCGGGCCCGGCCGTCGGGACCGCCGGGTCGAGGGTAGTGCGGCGCTTAGGCTGGCGCGGTGCCCGTCCGCCCTGCGTCGCCCCGCCCTGCCCGGACGCGTGCCGTGAGGCGCCTGCTCGCCGGGCTGCTGGTCGCGGTCGCGGGGCTCGCCGTCGCCGCGCCCGCCTCGGCGGCGCCCTCGCCCGACGCGGAGCCGGCCGGGCAGCCGACGCCGCTGGTGCTGGTCGGCGTCACCGGCGTGCGGTGGGACGACGTCACCTCGGTGACCACCCCGGCGCTGTGGGGCCTGTCCCGCACCGGCTCCGTCGGGCTCGTCGCGGCGCGCAGCGTCACGAACCGCTCCTGCCCCGCGGACGGCTGGCTGGCCGTCTCGTCCGGCAACCGCGCGTCCGACCTGCCCGCCGAGGACCGCACGTGCCGCACGCTCGAGGAGCCCGGAGCGGACGGCCTCGTGCCCGGCTGGGACGACTACCTCGCCTCGGCGCGGGCGCAGTCGTACGGCGCCGTCCCCGGGCTGCTCGGCGACACGCTGGCCGCCGCCGAGACCCCTGTCACGGGCATCGGCCCGGGCGCGGCCATCGCGCTGTCGGACCGCGACGGGCGGCCCGTCGGCACGCACGAGGACCGTCCCGGGACGACGGACGCGCTGCGCTACACGGTCAGCACCGCTCTCGAGCGCTCGCCGCTCGTCGTGGTCGACGCCGGCACCGTGCGCGACCCCGGCTTCGCGACGCGCGACCGCTCGTCCGACGAGGCCGTGCCGCCCGACGACGAGGAGGGGCCCGCCGAGCCCACGTCCGAGGTCGACCCCGACACCATCGCCGAGCCGGCGCGCGACGAGCAGGTGCAGGCCGTCGACGCGCGGGTGGGCGCAGCGCTGGAGGCGGCGCGCGCCCACGACGCCACCGTGCTCGTCGTCTCCCTGGCCGACTCCGGACGGGTCGCCCTCCAGCTCGCGGCCGCGACGGGCACCGCGCCGAACGGGCAGCCGTACGACGCGGGCATGCTCACGTCGGGCGCGACCCGGCAGCAGGCGCTGATCCAGACGCTCGACGTCGCGCCCACCCTCCTCGACGCGCTCGACCTGTCCGCGCCGGCGCTCGTCGGCGCGACGATCGTGCCCTCCGACGGGCCGGCGAGCGCGGCCGCCCGGCGGGTGCTGCTCGCGGACATCCAGGACGAGTCCACGTACGTCGGCAAGGTCGCGGGCTCCTTCTCGACGCGGCTCGTCGTCGTCCAGGCGATCTTCTTCGTCGCCGCGGCCCTCGTCCTCACGCGCGCCGGACGGACCGACCGCGGGCGGATGCGGCCGGGACTGCGGGTGCTGCAGGTCGCCGGCATCGCGCTCGGCACCGCGCCGGTCGCGTCCTTCCTCGTCGGGGTCGTGCCCTGGTGGCGGTGGGGCGTGACCGGGTTCTGGGTCGCGCTGCTGGGCGTCGTCGCACTGGTCACGGCCGTCGCGCTCCTCGGGCCCTGGCGGCGGCGCATCCTCGGGCCGGCCGGCGTCGTCGCCGCGGTCACGGTCCTCGTCCTGCTCGTCGACGCGTGCACGGGCTCGAACCTCGTCATCGACTCCCCCATGGGCGCCCACCGGACGCTCGCCGCCCGGTTCTACGGCATGAGCAACCAGGCGTTCGCGCTCGTCCTCGCCGGCGGGGTGCTGCTCGCCGTCGCGATCGCCGACGAGCTGCTGCGCCGGCACCGGCGCCGGGCGGCGCTGTGGACGGTCGTCGGCCTCGGGCTGCTCGTCGCGGTCGTCGACGGCGCGCCCGGGCTGGGCTCCGACTTCGGGGGGCCGCCCGCGATCCTGCTCGCCTTCGGCATGCTCGCCGTCGCCGTCACCGGGCGGAAGGTGTCCTGGCGGACGCTGCTGCTCGTGCTGGGCGCCGGCGTGCTGGTGATCGGCGGGTTCGCGGTGCTCGACTGGCTGCGCCCCCCGGACGCCCGCACGCACCTGGGCCGGTTCCTCGCCACCGTGCTCGACGGCGGGCTGTGGGACGTGGTGTGGCGCAAGGTCTCCGTCAACCTCAAGGTGCTGACGAACTGGCGCTACCTCGTGCTCGCCATCGGCGGCGTCGCGCTGACCTGGGTCGTCATGACCGGCGGCCGCACGCGCCGCGGCGCCCTCATGGGCTCGTCCAGCCCGCTCGCCGGCCTCCCCGAGGCCGTCCCCCTGCTGCGCACCGGGGTCGCCGCCCTCGGGACCGGCCTGCTCGTCGGCTTCCTCATGAACGACTCGGGGATCGTCGTGCCGGCCACCGGCATCGCGATGGCGGTGCCGTGCCTCGTCGCCGCGGCCGCGCAGTTCCGGCTCGGGGAGCGGCCCGCCGTGGCGGAGCCGCCCGCGCTCAGCGGTGCGTCGGGGACTGCTTCGGCGGGCTGACCGCCCGCCGCACCGCGCGGCCCGCGGCCGAGATCCGGCGCGCGTTCACGGCCAGCTGCACGTCGCGGTACTGCGCCGCGCGGTGCAGCTGCCCCTTGAGGTCCGAGCCCGACGGCCGGTGCCGCAGGTCGCACGGCACCTCGACGACGCGGAACCCCTGGCGCAGCAGGTCGATCGTCATGCCGACCTCGACCCCCCACCCGTGGGCGAGGGGCGTGGCCGCCTCGAAGGCGTCGCGCGTGAGGCAGCGCATGCCCGACAGCGGCTGCGTCGGCGTCCAGCCCGTCATCGACTGGATCGCCCGGCGGGCCGCGCCCACGACGATGCCCCGGCCGCCCGCGCCGGGCTGCGGCGGCAGGAGCGCGATGGCGAGGTCGGTGTGGCCGTCGATCACCGGCGGGACGAGCGGGGCCGTGTTGACGGCCGTGTCCGCGAGGTCGCCGTCGATGAACAGCAGGATGCGCGGCGGGCGGTCGGGGTTGTCGCGCATCGCGACGACGGCCGCGCCGGTCTCCATCGCGGCGGCCTTGCCACGGTTGTGGGGGTGGCGGACGACGACGGCGCCCGCCTCGCGGGCGACGTGCTGGGTGTTGTCCTCCGAGCCGTCGTCGACGACGAGGACGAGGTCGACGTACGGGATCGCCTTGGCCGAGCGGACGGTCGCGGCGATGCGGCGCGACTCGTCCTTGGCGGGGATGACCACCGCGACACGCTGGCGCTGGCGGGCAGGCACGTCGTTGCGCGGCACGTCGGTCAGCCTAGTGAGTCGCGCTCAGCGCAGCGTGACCTGGCGGGCGACGAGCCCGGCACGGGCACGGCGCTCGTCGGGGCCCAGCGGGTCGGTCGCGGCCAGCGCCTCCGCGAAGGTGGGCGCGAACGCGGCCAGGGCCGGCTCGACCTCCTTGGCCTCGGTGCCGCGCGCGAGCTCCCACACGGGGATCGTGAGGCCGCTGCTGCGGAAGTAGCCGATGAGCTTGGCGCCGTCGAAGCCCGAGGCCCGGCGGGCGTGCAGGCGGGCCAGCGCGTCGAGCACCGTCTGCTCCTCGTGCGGCTGGGCCCAGCGCAGGAACTCCCGGCCGCCCATGCGGCACCAGTAGGCGGACTCGACGCCCGGCAGCTTCACGGTCTCGACGATGCCCGCGTCGGCGTCCTCGATCGCGGCCTCCAGGTCGGGCGTGCGCTCGACGTCCGGAGCCAGCCAGTAGGCGAAGGAGTCGAGCACCGTGACCTCGAACGGGACCGTGGTGTCGAGCACGTCCTGCAGGCGCGGGCCCGGCTCGGGCAGGCCGACCGTCTCGACGGCCGTGCCGGGCTCGACCTCGAGCGCCTCGAGCAGCGCCGCCGCGACGTCGCGGCTCGTGTCGTTGCTGCTCCCCGGCGTCTGCAGGGCGACGAGGACGACGCCGTCGGCGCGGTGCAGCGCGGCCCACTCGTTCGGCAGGATCGTCGTGACGAGGACGTCGCGGCCGCCGTGCTCCTTCGTCGTCCGGACGGTCGCCGTCGCCGCCGGGACGACCTCCTTGAGGGCGACCCAGTCGGGCTCGCCGGGGAGGCCCTCGAACGGGCGCAGCACGAAGTCGGACGTCCTGGAAGCCATGGCGCCCAGGCTACCGGTCCGGGCGGCGACCGCAGGCCGTCCGGCCTGGTGCGCGGGCGGGGCGGGTGCGGAAGGATCGGGGCATGGACCCGCGCGCCGGAACACCCGCCCAGCCGTCCGACCTCGTCGACGTGGACGCCCTGCTCGGCGCGTACCACGACCTCGTCCCCGACCCGGACGACCCGCTCCAGCAGGTCGTCTTCGGCACGTCCGGCCACCGCGGCTCGTCGCTCGACACCGCCTTCAACGAGGCGCACATCGTCGCCATCACGGCCGCGATCGTCGAGTACCGCCGGGGGCAGGGCACGGACGGGCCCCTGTTCATCGGGCGGGACACCCACGCGCTGTCCGAGCCGGCCTGGCGCACGGCGCTCGAGGTGCTCGCGGCGGCCGGCGTCGAGGTGCACGTCGACGCGCGCGACTCCTGGACGCCGACGCCCGCGGTCTCCCACGCGATCCTGCGGCACAACGGCGCCGGCACCTCGGAGGGCGTGCGGACGCAGGGGCCGGGGCTCGCCGACGGCATCGTCGTGACCCCCTCGCACAACCCCCCGCGCGACGGCGGGTTCAAGTACAACCCGCCGCACGGCGGCCCCGCCGGCTCGGACGCGACGGGCTGGATCGCCGACCGGGCGAACGCGATCCTGCGGGGCGGCTGGCGCGACGTGCCGCGCGTCTCGCTGGAGCGCGCGCTGGCCGCCGAGACGACCCGCAAGCACGACTACCTGTCCGCGTACGTCGACGACCTGGCGAACGTGCTGGACCTCGAGGCGATCCGGACGGCCGGCGTGCGGATCGGCGCCGACCCGCTCGGCGGCGCGTCGGTCGAGTACTGGGCGGCGATCGGCGAGCGCTACGGGCTGGACCTCACGGTGGTGAACCCCGAGGTCGACCCGACGTGGCGGTTCATGACGCTCGACTGGGACGGCAAGATCCGCATGGACTGCAGCTCGCCCTATGCGATGGCGTCGCTCGTCTCCCGCATGACGACGACGGACGGCGGGCCCGCGCCGTTCGACATCGCGACCGGCAACGACGCCGACTCGGACCGGCACGGCATCGTCACGCCCGACGCCGGCCTGATGAACCCGAACCACTACCTCGCGGTCGCGATCTCCTACCTCTACGGGGGCGCGCGCCCGCACTGGCCCGCCGGCACCGCGATCGGCAAGACGCTCGTCTCGTCGTCCCTCATCGACCGGGTCGCCGGGCGGCTCGGCCGGCGGCTCGTCGAGGTGCCCGTCGGGTTCAAGTGGTTCGTCCCCGGGCTCATCGACGGCACCGTCGGGTTCGGCGGGGAGGAGTCGGCCGGCGCGTCGTTCCTGCGCACGGACGGCACGGTGTGGACGACCGACAAGGACGGCATGCTGCCGGCGCTGCTCGCCTCCGAGATCCTCGCGACGACCGGCAAGACCCCGTCGCAGCACCACGCGGACCTCGTCGGCGAGTTCGGCGAGTCCTGGTACGCGCGGGTCGACGCGGCCGCGACCCGCGAGGAGAAGAAGACCCTCGCGGGCCTCTCCCCCGACCAGGTCACGGCGACCGAGCTCGCGGGCGACCCGATCACGGCGCGGCTGACGAAGGCCCCCGGCAACGACGCGGCGATCGGCGGCCTCAAGGTGACCACCGAGCGCGCGTGGTTCGCGGCCCGCCCGTCCGGCACCGAGGACGTCTACAAGATCTACGCCGAGTCGTTCGTCTCGCCCGAGCACCTGGCGCAGGTCCAGGAGCAGGCGAAGCAGGTCGTCTCGGATGCCCTCCGCTCCTGACGCCCCGACGCCCTCAGCCCGTCCCCACCCCCGCGAGTTCGTAGCGGCGCGACGGGTTCGGAGCGTGCGCGCCACGAACTCGTCGCCGGGCTACGAACTCGCGCGGGCTGGGGGGCCGGCGTCCCGCGGGAGAGCGGGGTCCGCGTGAGCGCGGCGGGTGCGGGCGCGACGGCGGGGCCGGGGGTCGCGGGGCGGCCGGTCGGGCGGCGGCACCACCTGATCCTGGACTGCCCCGACCCGATGGCGGCGGCCCGGTTCTGGAGCGCGGTGCTGGGCGAGCCGGTCACCTACGCCGACGACGAGTTCGTGGTGGTGGCGCCCGACGCGACGAGCTCGGGCATGGCGTTCCAGCTGGCGCCGGGGAACCCCGCGCCCACCTGGCCGGACCCGGCCGTGCCGCAGCAGGCGCACGTGGACGTGATGGTCGACGACCTCGAGCGGGCCGACGCGGCGGTGCTCGCCCTCGGCGCGCGCCGGCTGGCCGGCGGGGACCACGTGTACGCGGACCCCGCCGGCCACCCCTTCTGCCTCATCAGGCGCCCGGGCTGGGCACCTCCGGTCGCCCCCTGACCGGGGACGGCCGGGCCGCCCTCACGCGGCGCGGCCCAGCGCGCGCAGCGCCCAGCCCGCCTCGCGCCAGGCGGGCGCGTCGAGCCGTCCACGGGCGTCGATGACGCGCGGCGTCGCCGTGAGGGCCGCCAGCGCCGCCGGGTCGGCGTCCACGAACTCGCGCCACTCCGTCAGGACGAGGACCACGTCGGACCCCTCGACGGCCTCGCGCGTGCTCGTCGCGTAGCCGAGCGTCGGGAAGGTCGCCCGCGCGGTGTCGCCCGCCTCCGGGTCGTAGACCGTCACCTGCGCGCCCCGTAGGTGCAGCGCGGCGGCGACGTTGAGCGCCGGCGAGTCGCGCACGTCGTCCGTGAGCGGCTTGAACGCCGCGCCGAGCACGCCGATGCGCCGGTTGAGCACCGAGCCGCCGCACGCCTCGACCGCCAGGTCGACGACCCGCTCCCGCTGGCCCATGTTGATCTCGTCCACCTGCTGCAGCAGCCCGGCCGCCCGGTGGGCCCCGAGCTCGCCGGCCCGGTGCATGAGCGCCCGGATGTCCTTCGGCAGGCACCCGCCCCCGAAGCCGAGCCCGGCGTCGAGGAACTGGCGGCCGATGCGCACGTCGTGCCCGAGCGCGTCGGCCAGCACCGTGACGTCCGCCCCCGCGGCCTCGCACACGCCCGCGATCGCGTTGATGAACGAGATCTTCGTGGCGAGGAACGCGTTCGCGCTCACCTTGACGAGCTCCGCCGTCGGCAGGTCGGTGACGACCACGGGAGAGCCCTCGGCGATCGGCGTCGCGTACACGCGGCGCAGCAGCGCCTCGGACGCGGGCGTGGTGCCGCCGAGCACGATGCGGTCGGGGTGCAGCGTGTCGTCGACCGCCTTGCCCTCGCGCAGGAACTCGGGGTTCCAGACGAGCTCCCAGGCCACCCCGGCGGGGGCCTCGCGGGCGACGAGCTCGCGCAGCCGCGCACCCGTCCCGACCGGCACGGTCGACTTCCCGACGATCACGGCGTCGTGCGTGAGGTGCCGCGCGATCGCCGTCGTCGCGGCCTCGACGAACCGGAGGTCCGCCGCGTGGCTCGTCTTCGTCTGCGGGGTGCCGACGCAGACGAAGTGCACGTCCGCCCAGGCCACGGCCTCCGCGACGTCCGTCGTGAACCGCAGCCGGCCCGTCGCGAGGGTCTGCTCGAGCAGCTCCGGCAGCCCGGGCTCGAAGAACGGCACCTTGCCGGCCGCGAGCGCGTCGACCTTGCCCTGGTCGGTGTCCACGCCGACCACCTCCATGCCGAGCTGGGCCATGGCGACCGCGTGCGTGGCGCCGAGGTAGCCGGTGCCGAGCACGGCGATCCGCGGGGGGGCGCCCTGCGGGGCGGCGGCGTCCGGCGTGGTCTCACGAGCGTCCATCGGGTCCTCCTGGGTGGGTGCGGCGGGAGAAGAGGCGGTGAGGGCGGGGGCGCGGCGCGCCCGCGCGGGCGTCCGGCGGCTCACGGGGTCGCCGCCGGGGTGGGTGTCGCCGCCGGTTCGGCGGCCTCG
>NZ_HE978588.1:1067046-1079593 GCF_000312005.1 Cellulomonas massiliensis JC225 | reverse complement strand
GTCGCCGCCGGTTCGGCGGCCTCGTCCGGCGGCGGCGAGGCCGTCGGGGTGGGCGACGGCGTGGCGGTCGTCCCCGGGCCCCGCGGGACGCCGGTCGCCTGCGGGGTCGCGGTCGCCGTCGGGCTCGGGGCCGTGGGGCTCGGGGCCGGCGTCGCCACCGGGCTCGTCGTCGGCGACGCGGGGAGCGCCGCCCTCGACCTCGACCCGTCGGTGAGGAACCCGAGGGCGGGGTCGTGCAGGCCGTCGACGAACGCCTGCAGCGAGTCGCGCCGCGAGTCGATGCGCCAGTCGTTCGTCACCCGCTCGCCGCCGCTGATCGTCGTCACGGTGTGGTGGAACCACGCGAACCCGATGACGTCGGCGTTCTCGGGCTTGGCGAGCCCTTCGAACAGGCTGCTGACCCACTGCGGCTTCCTGCCGCCGATCTCCGAGGCGCCGATCTCGGCCAGCAGGATCGGCTTGTCGGTGATCTCCCGGAGCTGGTCGAGCGACGCGTCGTACGTGTACTCGAACGTCGGCGTCTGGTCCGACCGGTACGGCGGCCGGTAGTAGCCGGACAGCCCGACCCAGTCCACGTACTCGTCGCCGGGGTACAGGCTCTTCATGTACCAGCTCGACCACTTCGCGTAGTCCGGCAGCGCGTTGACGATGTTCGGGGCCCAGATCCAGATGACGTACTGGTTCGCGCCCTCCTCCTCGAAGATGTCGTGCACGTGGCGCCACATCTTCACGAAGTCGCCCTTGCCGTTGCCGTTGAGCGGGCCCCCGCCCCACGTCCGCTCGCCCCAGGGGTACCAGGAGCCGTTCATCTCGTGGTCCAGGCGGATCGCCAGGGGCAGACCGTTCTTCACGACGTCCCGCGCGTACCGGTGCAGGTAGTCGTCGTACTTCCCGTCGATGATGACCGGCAGCGAGTAGTCCGGGTCGGTGGGCTGGTCGTTGCCCGACTTCAGCGGTCGCGACTCCCACGTGAGCAGCGGGAGCATGCCCTTCGTCCACGAGCGGTTGACCGCGTCGGCCCGGAAGTCGCCGTCCCAGCCCTGGAAGTAGCCGGCCATCGTCGGCTTCGCGCCGACCTTCGCCGCGACGTCGTCCAGCTCGGCCCAGTTGAACGGCGACTGGGTCGTGTACAGCCCGAACTGGCGCTTCGTCGGCGCGAGCAGCTCCGACAGCGGCGGCGCGGTCGGCTTGACCGGCTTCGGGTTCGTCGCGTCGCGCAGGTCCTGCTTGAGCTTCTCGACGAGGTCGCGCGCGGACCGCTCCCGCTCCGCGGCGCCCTTCGCCCTGCCGTCGGCCGCGGCCACGTCCTTCTCCAGCCGGGCCTTCGTGCGGCCGGCCTCCTCGGCCGCCCGGGCCGCCTCGCGCGCCGCGGCGGCCTTGGCGCGCCCGACCTCCGCGGCCGCCGCGCGCTCCCAGGCGGCCTTCTGCTGGCCGCGCTCCGCGGCGACGGCACGCTGCTCCGCCGCCTGCTCGCGACCCTGCTGCGCGGCGGCGTCGCGCTCGGCCTGGGCCTTCGCGGCCCCGCGCTCCTGCGCGGCCTGCTTCTCGGCGGCGGCCTTGGCCTCGCCGCGCGCCTGGCCTTCGGCCCGCTCGCGCGCGGCCTTGGCGTTGGACGCCTGGAGCGCGGCGAGCTCCGTGCGGCGGGCGTCGAGGGTGTGCTGGGTCGAGGCCAGGTCCGCCTCGAGCTGGTCGATCTGCCGCTGCAGCGCCTGCTCGTGCGCGGTGCCCTGCGCCTCCGAGTCGCTCGCGGGGGACAGCCACACGACGAGGGTCACGACGCCGAGGGCCAGGGACAGGGCCAGCGCGGCCCAGCGGGCGCCGCGGCTGGCGGCGACGAGGGAGAGTCGGTCAGACATAAGCCAGGGCCTCCAGCGCGAGCAGGGCGACGGCGATGCCGTAGGGCACGGCGGCGAGCGGGTTGAGCCGCCGACCGGACCGGGTCCGGCGGGACGTCCGGGCGGTCGCGGCGGGACGCGTCTCGCGCCGCGTGCTCGTGGCGACGCCCCCGCGGCGGCTCCCGGACGGGTCGACCGACGGGACGCCCGAGGGCGGCGTGCGGTCGACGAGGTCGCGCGGCGCGTCGTCCGCCTCGAGCCGGCTCCACACCTCGTCGGCGGTCAGGCCGGCGCCGGGCGTCACGGCCGCGGGCTCGTCGCCCGCGTCGTCCTGGCCCGCCTGGTACGCACCGGCGCGCGTCCCCCAGCCGGCGACGTGCGCCATCCGCAGGAAGCCGATGAGCCGGATCGGCATGAGGAAGAACGTCGAGACGATGATGAACACGGGCAGCCGCAGGAAGTCCGAGGGCTTCTCGGCGAGGTGCCGCACCTGCCGGATCGCCATCGACAGCACGGACGAGACGATCATCAGCGCGACGACCCACGCCCACCCGGACAGGCCGGTGTAGGTGTCGAGGATCGCGGCGTACAGGTTGGTGCCGGTGTGCGTCACGGCCCGGTAGACCCAGCCCGCGATCGTCCCGAACAGCAGGAACGGCAGGACGATGTCGGTGAGGAAGAAGACGGCCAGCACGGGCGCGTGCCCGAGCATCCACGGCGTCATCCGCAGCGTGTTGTACTGGCTGCCGCGCGCCCAGCGCAGCTGTTGCTTCCACAGCTTGCGGACCTGCAACGGCGCGTCCGTGTAGACGAGGCTCGTCGACTGGTAGACGGTGCGGTACCCCGCCTTGAGCGTCAGGTTGGTCAGGGTGCGGTCGTCGGAGACCTCGAGGAAGACGCCGAGGAACCGCTCGGTCATGAACTTGTCCATGACCTCCATGAGGATGCGGCGGCGGAACGCGATCGTCCGGCCGGGCAGGCAGCCCACCTGGCCCAGCACCGACTGCGCGGGCATCGAGTAGAGCGCCCGGGTGTTCTCCAGCCAGTCCGCCCAGCGGGTGATCCACGAGCGCGTCGGCTCGAGGATGCGCTGCCGGGTGGTCACGCCGCCGACGGCGGGGTCGGCGAACGGCTTCACCAGCTCGGCGAGCGTGCCCTCGGTCCAGATCGTGTCGGAGTCGACGAGCACGGTGACGTCGCCGGTGGACAGCTGGGTGCCGATCTTCACGGCGTTGCGCTTGCCCGGGATCGCGGTGTGCACCCACCGCACGGCGGGCGCGAGCTCGTCGCACACCTGCTCGAGCGCGGGGTTGCGGGCGCCGTTGATGACGACGATCACCTCGTCGGGCTGCTGCCGGACGATGCGGGTGAGGACGTCGCGGAACAGGTCGAGCGGCTCGTCGACGACCGGGACGACCACGCTCGTCGTGACGGCGTACGGCGCGGTGACCGGCCGGTACCGGCGCGACAGCAGCACCTTGAGCAGCCACAGCGCCCAGACGAGGCATGAGAAGACGGCGAACAGGTAGAACTCGTTCTGGTAGGTGGCCATGTGGCGGAGCTGCAGGACGAAGACGAACACGCGGGTCTCCTGACGGTGCGGGCAGCGTGGACTCTGCGCGGCATCGTCGGCGGCAGGCGTGGACGTCCGGGCACGCTCGAGTCGTGCGTCCGTCGTCGGGGAGCCGGGCGCTGGTCTCGACCCGGCGGCGGTGCGGCTCCTCGGCTCTGGCGAGGGCGGCACCTCCACCCTGCACACGGCGCCGACGCGGCTGGAAGGTCCTGCCGGTTAACAGCAAGTAACAGTTGCTATGACGGGTTCCCGGCTTTCGCCCGTTCGACCCGTTTCGTCCCGAGCCGCGCCCCGCGCGGCGTCGTCGCCGGCTGCGGCGCCGGCTCAGCGAGCGGACGGCATGGCGAGGCCGATGACGTCGGCCGCGTCGACGTGGCGCTTGAGCCACGCGCGGACGTACGGGCACAGCGCGACGCCGCGGCGGCCGGACGCACGGAGCTGGTCCACGGCCCCGGCGACGAGCGCCGACGCGACGCCCTTGCCCTCGTCGGCGGGCGTGGTCTCGGTGTGCAGGAAGACGACGTAGCCCTCGACGTCCTGGTACTGCGAGAAGCCCATCACGCGGCCGGTGCCGGGCTCGCGCGCCTCGAACCGGTGCTCGGCGGTGTTCTCGACGACCTCGACGGGGATGCCCATGCGCCGATCGTCGGGCACCGCCGCGCCGCCGTCCACCCTCGGCCACGCTCGGCCCGCCCTCGGGCCCGGCAGCCCACCGCCCGGATATGGGGTCGAGCGCGGGGTCGAATCGATGCGAGGATGAGCGACGTGCTCCAGCCGTACCGTGACGTCCTGTCGCGCCCGGGGGCGCTGAGCTTCTCCGCCGCCGCCGTCGTCGCCCGCCTCCCGATCTCGATGGTCGGGATCGGCATCGTGCTCATGGTCTCCGGCATCTACGGCTCGTACGGGCTCGCCGGCAAGGTGTCCGCCGCGTTCGTCGTGGCGCAGGCCGTCTGCTCGCCGCCGCTCGCGCGCCTCGTCGACCGGCACGGGCAGGCCCGCGTCATGCGCCCCGCGCTCGTCGTCTGCTCGCTCGGGGTCGTCGGGCTCGTCGCCGCGGCCGCGTCCCACGCCCCGACGATCGTGCTGTACCTCCTGGCGGTCGTCTCCGGCGCGACGCTCGGGTCGTTCGGCTCCCTCGTGCGCGCCCGCTGGTCCCACGTGCTCGGCGGGGACGCCGCGCGGATGCACACGGCCTACTCCCTGGAGTCGGCGCTCGACGAGCTCGTGTTCATCGTCGGGCCCGTCGCGGCGACGCTGCTCGCGACCGGCGTGCACCCCGTCGCCGGCCTCGTCGTGCCGGTCGTCGCGATGGTGCTCGGCGGCCTGTGGTTCCTCGCGCAGCGCGCGACCGAGCCGCCCGTCTCCGCGCCCGGGGCGCCGCGGCACCGCGGGTCCGTGCTGCGGGCTCCCGGGATGCTCGTCCTCATCCTCGTGTTCGTCGCGATGGGCTCGATCTTCGGCGCGACCGACGTCTCCACCGTCGCGTTCGCCGAGGAGGTCGGGCGCAAGGGGATCGCGGGCGTGATCCTCGCCGTGTTCGCCGCCGGGTCGCTCATCTCGGGGCTGCTGTACGGCGCCCGGCAGTGGGTCCGGCCGCTGTCCACCCGCTTCGCGATCGGGATGGTCGCCCTCGCGCTCGGGGTGTGCACGTTCTTCGTCGCGAGCTCGCTGTGGCTGCTGGCGGGGGCGATGTTCGTCACCGGCTTCGCGATCGCGCCGACGATCATCAACGGCAACGCGCTGGTGCAGGCGCTCGTGCCTCCGTCGCGGCTGACCGAGGGGCTCACGTGGATCGGCACGGCGCTCGGGATCGGCGTCTCGGTCGGGTCGTCCGTCGCCGGCGTGCGGATCGACGCCGTCGGGTCGCACGGCGGGTTCCTCGTCGTCGTCCTCTCCGCGGCCGTCGCGGTGGTCGCGACCCTCGCGGCGCTGCCGACCCTGCGCGCGACGCCGCGCTGGCAGGGCACGGACGAGACCTCCGACGCGCCCGCCGACGAGGAGCACCGGTCCACCTGCGACGAGGAGCCGGCGAGCCCGACGGGCGGCGCCGCCGTCGCGGCCGCCGACCGGCGCGCGCGCGACGACGCATGACCATGACGAGCGCGCCGGCGACGGCCGACCTCGAGGTGCTGGCGCGGCTCGTCGCACCGGTCGGCCGGGCCGTCGGGGCCGAGCCGCTCTCCGGCGGCATGTTCGCCACGACGCACCGCGTCACCCTGGACGACGGCACGCGCGTCGTCGTCAAGCAGGCCCCCGCCGGCGACTCGCGCCTGCTCACGCACGAGCACGACCTGCTGCGCACCGAGGCGCTCGTCTACGGCCTCGCGGCCGACCGGCCCGCGCTGCGGATGCCCCGGCTGCTGCACGTCGACCTCAGCCGGACCGTCGTCGAGGGCGACGTCGTCGTGGCCAGCCACCTCGACGGGACGCCCGCCGACCGGCTCGGGCTGTACCCCTCCGCCGACGACGCCCGCGTCGGGCGGCTCGTGCGGGACCTCGGCGCGGTCGTCGCGGAGCTGCGCAGCGTCACCGGGCCGGTGTTCGGCTACCCGGGGCGCCCGGCGCTGCAGGCGCCGTCGTGGCCGGACGCGTTCCGGCTCGTCGTCGAAGCGCTGCTCGCGGACGCCGCGCGCTGGCGGGTCGAGGTGCCGGCCGACGAGGTGCGGGCCGCGCTCGTCCGGCACGGCGACGCGCTCGCGCAGGTGACCCGCCCCTCGCTCGTCCACACCGACCTGTGGCCCGGCAACCTGTTCGTCGACGAGGCGACGGGCGCCCTGCTCGGCGTCATCGACCCCGAGCGCGCGGTGTGGGGGGACCCCGTGCTGGAGCTGTCCGGCGTCGACGCGTTCGGGCCGGCCGAGCCGCACCCCGGCCTCGTCGCTGCGGCCGGCCTCACGCTCGACGCCGACGCGCGGCGCCGTCTCGAGCTCTACCGGATGTGGATGGGGCTCGTGATGACCGTCGAGGTGGCTCCGCGCGGGTACGCGGGCGACTGGGTCGCGGGCCACCGGGCGTCGGTCGCCGCCCTCCTGCGCTCGGCGCTCGCCGCCCTGGCCTGACCCGCCGGCGGCGCGCTCCCCGGGTGCGGGGGCTGCGCCCGGGCGTGAGAGTGGGGGAACGACCGTCCGTCCCCGGGAGGACCCATGGCACGCCGCCGCACCGTCGCCGACCAGCTCGTCGCGCAGATCATCGCCGCCGGCGCGCGGCACGTGTACGGCATCGTCGGAGACTCGCTGAACCCGGTGGTCGACGCGATCCGGCGCGCGGCGGCGGACGGTGCGGACATCGCCTGGGTGCACGTCCGCAACGAGGAGGCAGGGGCGTTCGCCGCGGCGGCGGAGGCCGAGATCACCGGCCGGCTGGCCGTGTGCGCGGGGTCGTGCGGCCCCGGCAACCTGCACCTCATCAACGGGCTCTACGACGGGAACCGCTCGCGCGTGCCCGTGCTCGCCATCGCGTCGCACATCCCCAGCGCGCAGATCGGCACGCAGTACTTCCAGGAGACCCACCCCGACCGGCTGTTCGTCGAGTGCTCGGTGTACTCCGAGCTCGTCTCGTCGGCCGCGCAGGCGCCCCGCGTCTTCCGCTCGGCGATCCACCACGCGTACGCCGCGCCGGGTGTCGCCGTCCTCACGATCCCCGGCGACGTGGCGGACCTCGAGGCCGAGCCCGACGGCGTGGACGTCCTCACCCCGCCGCCGGCGCCTCGGGTCGTGCCGGACGCGACGAGCGTGCAGGAGCTCGCCGACGCGATCGCGGCCGCGAAGAAGGTGACGATCTTCGCCGGGGTCGGGGTGCGCGGCTCGCGCGACGAGGTGCTCGCGCTCGCGCAGCGGCTGCACGCCCCCGTCGGGCACTCGCTGCGCGGCAAGGAGGTCATCCAGTACGACAACCCGAACGACGTCGGCATGTCCGGCCTGCTCGGGTACGGCGCCTGCCAGGCGGCGATGGACGGCGCCGACCTGCTCCTGCTGCTCGGCACCGACTTCCCGTACGACCAGTTCCTGCCGAGCGAGGTGCGCACGGCACAGGTCGACATCGACGCCCGCCGGCTCGGGCGGCGCACCCGCAACGACGTCGCGGTCCACGGCGACGTCGGCGAGACGATCCGCGCGCTGCTGCCGATGGTCGAGCAGCGGCGCAGCCGGCGGTTCCTCGACTCGATGCTGGCCCGGCACCGCAAGGCGATGGGGGGCGTCGTCGGCGCGTACACGAAGGACGTCGAGGACATGCGCCCGATCCACCCGGAGTTCGCGGCCGTCCTGCTCGACGAGGAGGCGCCCGACGACGCGGTCTTCACCGTCGACACCGGGATGGGCAACGTGTGGGGCGCGCGCTACATCACGCCCAACGGGCGGCGGCGCGTCATCGGCTCCTTCCTGCACGGCTCGATGGCCAACGCGCTGCCGCACGCCATCGGCGCGGCGATGGCCGGACGCCGCACCCCCGCGGACGCCGCGCACCCCGAGGGCGAGCCGGCGGAGCAGCACTCGCCCCGGCACGTCGTCGCGATCGCCGGCGACGGCGGGCTGTCGATGCTCCTGGGCGAGCTCGTCACCCTCAAGGCGCTCGACCTGCCGGTCAAGATCATCCTGTTCGACAACGCCAGCCTGGCGATGGTGCGCCTGGAGATGCTCGTCGACGGCCTGCCCTCGTGGGCGACGGACACCCCGCCGATCGACTACGCGGCGATCGCGAGCGCGGTCGGCATCCCGTCCGTGCGCGTCGAGGACCCGCGCCAGATCCGCACCGCGCTGCGCGAGGTGTTCTCCCACGACGGCCCGGCGCTCGTCGACCTCGTCACGGACCCGCGGGCGCTCTCGCTGCCGCCGAAGATCACGCGCAAGCAGGTCGGCGGCTTCACGGCGGCCATGAGCAAGGAGGTGCTCGGCGGCGGGCTCGGCGAGGTCATGGCGATGGCGCGCTCGAACCTGCGCAACGTGCCGCGCTGACCCGGGCCCGCCGGTCTGCGGCGCGTCAGGGCTCGGGGTGGTGGGCGTCGTACCGCCAGAACGACCGCTGCGCGCGCACGAGCACCCACAGCAGCACCACGCACAGCAGGCCGCCGATGACGACCGCCCACGCCTCCCCGACGCGGCTCGACAGCCCGCCGACCACCAGGTCGCCCAGCCGCGGGCCGCCCGCGACGACGACGATGAACACGCCTTGCAGCCGGCCGCGCATGTCGTCGGGGGTCGCGGTCTGCAGGATCGTCTGCCGGAACACGGCGCTGATCGCGTCGGCGCCGCCCGCGACGACGAGCATGAGGAACGCCGCCGCGAGGGCCCACCACAGGACCGACGACGGCTCGCTGCGGCCGACGGCGACGAGCACCAGGCCGAAGCCCACGACGGCCAGGCCCCACGCGGTGATCGCCCCGGTGATGACCCGCCCCTGCCACCGCACGCGCGCGAGGCCGCCCGAGAAGAGCGTGGCCAGCGCCGAGCCGACCGCGAGCGCGGCGGTCAGGGCACCGGTCGTCGTCTCGCCGCCCCCGAGGTACAGCAGCCCGACGGCCGGGAACACGACGCGGGGCATCGCGCACACCATCGCGACGAGGTCGACCGCGAACGTCATGCGCACGTTGCGCTGCGTGCCCAGGTAGCGCAGGCCGTCGACGACCGACGCGAGGCCCACGCGCCGCCGCCGCGTGTCCGAGTGCTCGGGCGGGACGGGCGGCAGGCTGAGCAGCGCGGTGAGCGCGGAGGTGAAGAGCACCGCGTCCGTGGCGTAGGCCCAGCCGAACCCGACGGCACCGGCGATGGCCGCGCCGAGCAGCGGGCCGATCATCAGGGCGGCACTGAAGGCGGCCGTCTGCAGCGCGTTCGCGGCGGGCATGAGCTGCGGCTCGAGGAGGCGGGGGACGATCGCGCCGCGCGCGGGCGAGTTGACCGCGTTGGCGGCGGACTGGACCGCGACGAGCGCGAACAGCAGCGCGACGGGTGCGTCCGAGCCGAGCAGGAAGCCCTGCACCGCGAGGCCGAGCGTGACGACCCAGCTCACGGTGGACGACACGAGCGCCACGGTCCGCCGGTCGTAGTGGTCGACGATCGCGCCGCCGTACAGCCCGAACACCACGAGCGGGACCAGCGCGCAGAGCCCCAGGACGCCGACGGAGAACGTCGAGCGCGTGATCTCGTAGACCTGCAGGCCGACGACGACGACGGTGAGCTGCGTGCCGAGGTTCGAGACGGTCAGCCCCCACCACAGCCGCCGGTACGCCGGGCTGACGCGCAGCGGTGTCGTGTCGACGAACAGGGAGGGCACCGAGCGATCGTAGTTGCCGGATCGAACCGATTCGCGCGCTGCCCGCGCCGCCGGTCACGGGACCCCCGTGGCCCGGCCCACCCGGGCCCGGCGACCCCCGGTCAGCCGCCCGATCCGACGAGTTCGTAGCGGCGCGACGAGTTCGGTGCGCGCACGGCACGAACTGGTCGCCGCGCTACGAACTCGCCGGGGGGTTCGGCCGGGGCGGGGGGTCAGGCGGTGGGGGGTGGGAGGTCAGGGGCGGGTCTGGGGCGGGCCGTCCGGGTCCGTGATGGGCGAGACCGGGATGTCGTCGTCGAGCGCGGACGAGGCGGACGACGTGCCCGACCCCCCGGAGGACGAGCTCGACGAGAACGCGCTCTTCGCCGCGTCGACGGCCTTGTCCTTGAGCGCGGAGCCCTGCTGGCGTGCGAAGTCCTTCGCCTGCCCCTCGACGTCCTGGACGTACCCCTGCACGCGCGGGTCGCTCCACAGGTCGGACGCGAAGCCCTTGATCTTCTCGAACTGCTGACGGCCGGCACGGGTGCCGAGCACGTACCCGACGCCGGCGCCGAGGACGAACGCGAGCTTGCTCTTCATGGGGGCCTCCTCCTGGTCCGAGAGCACGACCGTAGGCAGGATCGGCCCGCCGCGCGCGTCCAGCGCCGCTCGGCGGCTCAGGTCAGGGCGGCCACCCGCTGCACCCAGGGCGGCGTCGCCTCGCCGAGCCGCGCGTCGGTGACGAGCAGGAGCCGGGCCGCCGCCACCTGCTCCCGGGTCACGTGCAGCGTCCCGACGGCCTGGGGCCGGACGGGCTCGCGGTCGGGCGTCGTCGGCGTGGGCACCTCGGTCACGTGCGGCTGCTCGTCCGGACCGACGAGCTCCGGCTCGAAGCCGTCGGGCACGTCGGGCAGGCGCGGCAGCGTGAGCCCGCGCAGCAGCCGCAGGTCCTCGGCGGACGCGAGCACGGAGGTGGCCTGCAGGGCCAGCACGTCCAGGCCGACGACCCGCGCGCCGGGGTCGGGCGACAGCGCCCGGTCGAGCGCCCACTGCGTGCGCCGCCACCACTCCGCGAGCCGGTCGGCCTGCTGGCGCTGGCGCCACGCGACGAGCCCGACGACGAGGGCGACGACCGCGGCGAGGCCGGTCGCGACCGGCCCGAGCTTGCTGATCGTGTCGAGCGCGTCCTGCACCGGCGTCCTCCCGTCGTGGCCCCCGGGCCGAGGCTAGCGCTCGCAGCCCACGCCGGCCGGGGCGTGGGGACGAGGGCGTGGAGACGAGCGTCAGCCGGGCACCCGCACGCCGTGCTCGCGCATCCACGTGTCGATCCCGGTGACGGCCAGCGCGTCGCACAGCGCGTCCGACCACGCGAGCACCTCCACGCCGAGGCCGGCCTCGGTGGCGTCCCGGACGAGCCGGACGAGCACCGACATGCCGCTGGAGTCGGCGAACCGCACGCGTCCCGCGTCGACGACGACCCGCGCGAGGCCCGGCTCCGCCAGCGCGGACCACAGCCGCGGCCCCTGCTCGTCGCGGACGCGCAGGTCGATGTCGCCGACGAGCACGACGCGCAGCTCGTCGGCGCGGCGCTCGACCGTCAGGGTCGAGACGACGTCGTCCACGGCGCGAGTGTGACGCCCGTGCCGCGGGACCGCACGTCAGCGCGCCGAGGCCGCCAGGCGCCGGGCGATCAGCGCGCACACCGTGAGCTGGAGCTGGTGGAAGACGATCACGGGCAGCGCGACGCTCGCGGCGACGGCCGGCGTGAAGAGCACGACCGTCATCGGGAGCCCGGTGGCGGCGCTCTTCTTCGACCCGCACATGAGCAGCGCGATCCGGTCCGCCCGGTCGAGCCCGAGCCAGGCCCCGCCGCGCCACGTCAGCGCCAGCATCGCCGCGAGCAGCACGCCGCAGACCGCGAGCAGGACGAGCAGCGCGCCGAGCGTCACGTGGCTCCACGCCCCCGTCGCGGTGGCCTCGCTGACGGCCGCGTAGACGACGAGCACGATCGTCGCCCGGTCCGTCACCCGGGTCAGGCTCGCGTGCGCGCGCAGCCAGCCGCCGGCCCACGGCTGCACGCACTGCCCGACGACGAACGGCAGCAGCACCTGCAGGAGCACGCCGGTGATCCCCCCGGCCTGCGGCCCGCCGGCCGAGGCGCTCATGAGCACCGTCACGAGCAGCGGCGTGACGACGACGCCGACGACGTTCGAGATCGTCGCGCCGGTGATCGCGCCCGCGACGTTCCCCCGCGCGACGGAGGTGAACACGACCGACGACTGCACGGTCGAGGGCAGCAGCGACAGGTACAGCAGCCCGCGCTGCAGGTCGGGCGCGAGCACCGCGTCGGGCAGCAGCTGGGTGGCCAGGCCGAGCAGCGGGAAGACGAGGAACGTCGCGGCGAGCATCGAGCCCTGCAGCCGCCAGCGGCGCAGGCCGCGCAGCACGTCGCGCGTCGGCATCCGCGCCCCGTACAGCAGGAAGAGCAGGACGATCGCACCGTCCCGGACGGCGTCGACCGCGGCGGCGGCGGCGCCCGTGACGGGCAGCAGCAGGCCGAGGACGAGCGCGGCGACGATCATCGCCGTGAGCGGGTCGAGCCAGCGTCGCCACCACGGCCCGGCGGCCGGCGCGGGGCCGGTCGGTGCGGGACCCGTCACGGGGCCGGCGGCGCCGGAGGGGTCGTCACCCAGGGTCCACCGCGTCCCTGGCTCACCGTCACGCGTCCACCCTAGTGCGGCCCCGTGGGCCGTCCTCGGACGCGACGACACCCCCCGGGGGATCCCTCCGGGGGGTGTCGTCGACCGGGCCGGACCTGGGGGCCCGGCGTTCTGGGGTGTCAGGCGGTCGCGCTCTGGCGGGCGCCGGTGGTGCTGGTGGCGGTGGCGGTGGC
>NZ_HE978588.1:1003508-1066519 GCF_000312005.1 Cellulomonas massiliensis JC225 | reverse complement strand
CCGTACCAGGGCCCTGACCTGGGACCAGAGTCCCGGCCCCCTATGAGCCAGGTCACACTAGGAGCGCCCTTCCTCGGGTCGGACGGGCGCGGAAATACCGCCGTCGGACGACGCGGTCAAGGGCCGCACGGCCCGTCCTGAGGACACCTCCGGCGGTGGGACCTTCAGCCCCGGACGAGCCGCCTCGCGCCCTCGGCGGCCGTCGGTGACGATCGACGCATGACCGCACCCGTCGCCCGGATCGCCCGTGCCGCCGGGCAGGTGGCGCTCGGCGCCGCGCTGCTCGGCGCGGGCACCACCCACCTGACCGTCGCCCGCGAGGAGTTCCAGGCCCAGGTGCCGTCGTGGTTCCCCGCCGACGCGGACGCCGTCGTGCTCGTCTCGGGGGTCGCCGAGCTCGCGCTCGGGGCGGCGCTCGTCGGCACGTGGCGGCAGCCCGCCCGGGCGTGGGTGGGCGCCGCGGCCGCCGCGTTCTTCGTCGTCATCTTCCCGGGCAACGTGGCGCAGTACGTCGAGCACAAGGACGGGTTCGGGCTCGACACGGACACCAAGCGCGCCGTGCGCCTGCTCTTCCAGCCGGTGCTGGTCGCGGGCGCGCTGGTCGCGACGGACGCGCTGCGCACGCTGACGGCCCGCCGCCGGCGCTGACGCTCCCGCTCCGCCCTCTCCTCCGCGAGGATGCCCGGATGAAGGTCGTGCTGGCGCCGGACTCGTTCAAGGAGTCGCTGACGGCGGCGCGGGCGGCGTCCGCGATGGCGCGCGGCGTGCGCCGTGCCGTCCCCGACGCGACGTGCGTCGAGGTGCCGATGGCCGACGGGGGCGAGGGGACCACCGAGGCGCTCGTCGCGGCGCTCGGAGGCCGGATCGTCGCCGTCCCCACGCTCGATCCGCTCGGGCGTGCCGTCACGGGCGCGGTCGGCGTCGCGCCGGGCGGTGTGGCGGTGCTCGAGGTGGCGTCGGCCGTGGGTCTCGGGCTCGTGCGCCCGGACGAGCGGGACGTCCTCACCGGCACCTCACGGGGGGTCGCGGACCTCGTCCGGGCCGCGCTCGACGCGGGCGCGCGCCGGCTCCTCGTCGGGCTGGGCGGCTCGGCGACCAACGACGGGGGCGCCGGCCTGCTCGTCGGCCTCGGCGCGCGCCTGCTCGACGCCGGCGGGCGGCACGTCGACCCGAGCCCCGGTGCCCTGGGCGGGGTGGCAGCCGTCGACCTCACCGGGCTGGACCGCCGCCTGCGCGACGTGCGCGTGGAGCTCGCCTGCGACGTGACCAGCCCGCTGCTCGGGCCGTCGGGCGCCAGCGCGGTTTTCGGACCGCAGAAGGGGGCCTCGCCGCAGCAGGTGGAGGAGCTCGAGCGCGCGCTCGCCACGCTGGCCGACGCGCTGGAGCAGGCGGCGGGCCGACGCGTCCGCGACGTGCCGGGGGCGGGCGCGGCGGGCGGTCTGGGCGCGGCGTTCCTCGCTCTGGGCGCGCACCGGAGGAGCGGGGTCGAGCTCGTCGCCGACGCCGTCGGCCTGCGCGGGCACCTGCGCGACGCGGACCTGGTCCTCACCGGCGAGGGCTCGGTGGACGCCCAGACGCTCGCCGGCAAGGTCCCGGTCGGCGTCGCCGACGCGGCCGGGGACGCCGACGTCCCCGTCGTCGTCCTGGCGGGCCGCGTCGAGGCGGCCGCCGCCGAGGCGCTGCTCGCGCGCGGCGTCGCGGCGGTCGTCCCCATCTCGTCCGGCCCCGTCCCGGTGGCACGGGCCCTGCGCGAGGCGGAGCCGGACCTCGAGCGCGCCACGGCGACGACGCTGCGGCTCCTGCGGCTCGGCGCAGGGCCCGGGCGCTGAGGGCGGTGCGGGCCTAGCCTCGACGGCATGGCCCGATCGATCGCCACGACCCGCACCGTCGAGCTCGCCGAGCTGCTCGACTTCGTCCGTCCCCGCCACCACCTGCTGCTCGTCACCACGCGGCGCGACGGCCGGCCGCAGGTCTCGCCCGTCTCCGGCGGCGTCGACGACCAGGGCCGGATCGTCGTCTCCACGTACCCCGCGCGAGCCAAGACCCGCAACGCCGAGCGCGACCCCCGCGTCTCCGTCGTCGTGCTCTCGGACGAGTGGGACGGCGCCTGGGTGCAGGTCGACGGCGAGGCGGAGGTGCTGCACATGCCGGAGGCCGAGGACGCGCTCGTGGACTACTACCGCTGCATCGCCGGCGAGCACCCCGACTGGGACGAGTACCGCGCGGCCATGCGGCTCCAGGGCAAGTCGCTGATCCGCGTCACGCCGACGCGCTGGGGGCCGATCGCGACGGGTGGCTTCCCCGCCGACGTGGCCGCGCGCCTCGACGGCTGAGGCGAGAGGTCAGGGCGCGGCGGTCCCGGGCGCAGGCCACTCGACGTTGCGCTCGATCTCCGCCTGTTCCCGGTCGGCGTCCGCGCGGTCGCGGTCGCCGTGCGAGGAGGCGCGGTCCTGCGCCGCCGCCTGCCGGTCCGCCTCGGCGTACCTCCGGTCGGCCGCCGCGGCTCGGCGGTCGCGGTCGTCGCGCCGGCGGTCGTCCCGGGTCCTGTCCAGGAGGTCGATCAGCTCGTCGTGAGCCTGCTGGGCGCGCGAGTCGGCGAGCTCACGCGCGAGGACCGCCTCCTCGTACCGCGCCCGCAGGCTCTCGTCCGACGTCCCGCCACGGTCCTCGAGCTCGGTGGCGGCCCACAGCCGGTCCCGCAGCGCCTGGTCGCGCCGGCCGGCCTCGGCACTGCGCGCGGCGGCGTCCGCGTCCCGGACGGAGGCCTCGTCGTCCCGCTGGGTGGCGGCCTGGTCCCGCGCACGCGCGGTCCCGTCACGGGCGTCCGCACGATCGTCCCGCGCCTGTCCGGCCTCGGAACCCACCACGACCCGACCCTACCGAGCCGAGCCGCCGGGTGGCACCCGGCTCGACCGTCAGGCGACCTGGACCTCCTTCCAGAACGCGACGTACCCGCTGAAGTCCGCGCCGACGCGCTCGAACGCGGTCGGGTACGGCTGCGGGTAGCTCCACGCGCGGTCCTGGAGCAGGTCGTCGCCGTCGCGGACCGAGTAGTACTGGCACTCGCCCTTCCAGGGACAGGTGTACGGCGTGGGCGACTCCTCGAGCAGCTCGGTCCGCACGGAGGAGGGCGGGAAGTACACGTTGCCCTCGATGTGCAGGACGTCGGACTCCGGCGCCTCCGCGAGGACGGTCCCGTGCAGGGTGGCGGTGGGCATGGCTTCCTCCTGGGCGGACGAGGTGCGCGCCGGTCGGACGCGCCAGGTCGACGGTAAGTCCGGACCCGTCGGCCCACCACACGGCGGAACGGCCGCGGTGCGTCAGCCGTGCCCCGGCCGGAGACCACGCTCGACGAGCGCGCTGCGGGCCAGGAGCACCGCCGCGAGGACACTGCCGAGCACGCCGGCGACGAGGTCGCCGAGGGTGTCGTCGTAGCCCACGTGGATCGTCGGGTCGAGCTGCGTGTGCCCGTACCACTCGCCGACCTCCCACAGCACCGACCCGAGCGCCCCGAGCCCGACGACGAGCACGCCGACCCCCACGCGCCAGTGCGGGGCCGACGAGGGTCCGACCGCGCCCCACCGGGCGAGGGCGAGCGTCGCGACGAGCGCGACGAGGCCGGTCGCCACGGCGTGCACCGCGAGGTCGAGCCAGCCGACCGCCTCGTACCAGCCGAGCTGCGCGGCCCAGGCGGCGAACAGCAGGGTGGCCGAGTAGGCGGCGTCGAGCAGGGGCGGGACGCCGACGAGTCGCGGGACCGCCGTGCCGCCGAGCACGAGGGCGAACAGCGCGGCGCCGACCAGTCCGAACCGCCAGGTGCCGACGACGACGCTCACGACAGCCAGCACCCGCACCGCGTCCGCCAGGAGCACCCCTGCCGACCGGCGCCGGGACTCCGCCGGGTCCGCGCGCTCCCGGGGGGCCGCCGCGTCCGTCATGCCGTCTCCTCCGCGCCCTCGGGTCGGCCGTGGGTGGGACCGAGACGCCCGTGGCGGAGGTCCCATCGTCCGATGGGAGGCCCCGCCGTGCACCGCGAGCGCGTGCGCGCGCGTGCCCGCACGGTCCGAGCGTGTGGTGCTCGTCGGGGCGGCGCGGCGTACCGTGGAGGATGCGCTCGCGGGGGGAGCGGGCCCGGCGACGAGTCGTGGCCGTCATGTGCGCGGCGGTCGTGCTGGGCATCGGCGCCTGCACGACGCCGCCGGAGCCCTCACCGACTCCGCCGTCCGTCGGCCCGTCGCCCGACCCGGAGGACGCGTGGCGCCCGGCGTTCCACTACGCGCCGCCGACGGGCCGGCTCGCCGATCCGAACGGCCTCGTCTGGTACGACGACGAGTGGCACCTGTTCCACCAGGCCGACGGGACGTGGGCGCACGCCGTGAGCGCCGACCTCGTGCACTGGCAGACGCTGCCGACCGCGCTCGAGCACGACGAGCTCGGCCTCGCGATGTCGGGCAGCGCCGTCGTCGACGGGGCGAACACCAGCGGTCTGCTGCCCGGCGGAGGACTGGCGGCGCTGTACACGAGCACCGCCGGAGGAGAGGCGCAGAGCCTGGCGACGTCGTCGGACCGGGGACGCACGTGGACGCGGTACGACGGCAACCCCGTGATCCCGAACGACGGACGGGCCGACTTCCGCGACCCGAAGGTGTTCTGGCACGCGCCGACGCGCCGGTGGGTCATGGTCGTCTCGGTGGGGGACGCCGTGGAGCTGTTCGCGTCCACCGATCTGCGGCACTGGTCGTTCCTCTCGCGGTTCGGGGACGGGCAAGGGCTGCACACCGCCGTCTGGGAGTGCCCCGACCTGTTCCCCCTGCCGGTCGACGGGGGTGACGACGTCGCGTGGGTGCTGACCGTGAGCGTCGGGGACAGCCCGGAGACGAGCGGCTCGACGGCTCAGTACTTCGTCGGCGACTTCGACGGCACGACGTTCACCCGGCGGGGGCCGGCCGACCTGGTGCAGGTGACCGACGTGGGTCAGGACTTCTACGCGGCCCAGACCTGGGAGAACGCACCCGACGGGCGTCGTCTCTGGCTCGGGTGGGCCGGCAACTGGCGTGCGCCGTACTCGGCGCCGACCGTCGGGTGGCAGGGGCAGATGTCGGTCCCGCGCGAGCTCGCCCTGCGCACGGTCGACGGGCTGCCTCGGCTCGTGCAGACGCCCGCCGCCGAGCTCGAGACTCTGTGGGGCAGCCCGACCACCTGGCGGCCTCGCTCCGTCGACGGGACGTGGGCGGTCGACTGGCGCGGGACCGCGTACGAGCTCGACGCGGAGCTGGACGTCGGCACCGCCCGCGAGGTGGCCGTGCACGTGCGCACCGGTGACGGCGCCCGCGGGGGCGTCGCGATCGGCGTCACGAGCGGCGACGACCCGCAGCTCTTCGTCGACCGGTCGGGGGCCGGCAGTCCCGTGATCGGGGCGCGCGACGGCTCCGGCCCCGCTCTCGTGCCACGCCGCACGACCGGCTACCGACCCGTCGATGGCGTGGTGCACCTGCGGGTGCTCGTCGATGCCTCGACCGTGGAGGCGTTCGTTGACGACGGCGCGCTGGTCGCGACGAGTCTCGTGTACCCCCCGGAAGGGGCGAACGGCATCGCGGTGTCCGCGGTCGGCGGCGCGGCGACGGTCCGGTCCCTGACGGTGCGGCCGCTGCGCTCCCCGTGACCGCGATGACGCGAGGCCGCGCCCCCGCACGGGTCGCGGCCTCGCGCCGGTCGGGGAGGCGGTCAGGCCGCCGTCGCGGCTCCCGTCATGATGGCGACCGCCTCGTTCGGCGTGTGGGTCTCCGGTGTGACGACCGCCGCCCGCCGTCCGAGGCGCTGGATGTGGATCCGGTCGGCGACCTCGAACACGTGGGGCATGTTGTGGCTGATCAGGATGACCGGCAGGCCCCGCTCGCGCAGGTCCTTGACGAGCTGCAGCACCTGGTTGGACTCCCGCACCCCGAGGGCGGCGGTGGGCTCGTCCAGGATCACCATCTTCGACCCGAAGGCGGCGGCGCGCGCGACCGCCACGGCCTGCCGCTGGCCGCCGGACAACGTCTCGACCGGCTGGGTGACGTCCTGCAGGGTCGTGATGCCGAGGTCGCGCACGGCTTGGCGTGCGGACTCCCGCATCCCGCGGTGGTCGAGCCGCCGCAGGAGGGAGCCCTGCCAACCCGGCCACCGCCGCTCCCGGCCGAGGTAGAGGTTGCTGGCGATGTCGAGAGCGGGCGACACGGCCAGGTTCTGGTAGACGGTCTCGATGCCGGCGGCCCTGGCGTCCTGCGGTCGGTCGAACGTGACCGGCCGCCCGTCCAGCAGCAGCTCGCCCCGGTCCGGGCGCAGCGCGCCGGACAGGCACTTGATCAGGGTCGACTTGCCCGCCCCGTTGTCGCCGATCACGGCCAGGACCTCGCCCGGGTACAGGTCCAGGTCGACGCCGTCGAGCCCGACCACCCGGCCGAACGTCTTCACGAGGCCCCGCGCCTGGAGCACGGGTGTCTGGGTGGTGTTCATCCTCGCCCCCTGCGGATCCACTGGTCGACAGAGACGGCCACGATGACGAGGACGCCGACCGTGAGCGTCTGGTAGAGCACGTCGAAGCCCGCGAGCGACAGCCCGTTGCGGAACACCCCGACGATGAGGGCGCCGAGCAGGCTCCCCCAGATCGCACCGCGACCTCCGAACAGGCTCGTGCCGCCGATCACGACGGCGGTGATCGAGTCGAGGTTCGCGTCGGCGCCCGCGTTCGGGCTGGCGGCGTTGATCCGCCCGATCAGGATCCAGCCGGCGACGGCGAACACGGCGCCGGCCGTGACGTACACGCTCAGCAGCACGCGGGAGACCGCGATGCCCGCGAGCCGCGCGGCATCCTTGTCGTCACCGACGGCGTAGACGTGCCGCCCCCACGAGGTCTGGGACAGCACGTAGGCGAGGACCGCGTAGAGCGCGAGCATCAGCAGGACGCCGACGGTCACGCGCACCCCACCCACGGAGAACGTCGTGCCGGTCCACGTCAGGAGCGCGGGCATCTCCCGGCCACGGACCGTCGCGCCCTTGGAGTACAGCAGGGTGAGCGCCACGAAGATGTTCAGGGTGCCGAGCGTGACGATGAACGGCGGCAGCTTGACCTTGGTCACCAGGAGCCCGTTGACGAGCCCGGCGCCGAGGCCCACCAGCAGCCCCAGGAGCAGGGCCACCGCGGCGGGCACGCCGTTCGCCGTGGCGGTCTGGGCGCTGACCATCGAGGAGAGCACCATGACGGCCCCGACCGACAGGTCGATCCCGGCCGTCAGGATGATGAGCGTCTGACCGGCGGCGAGCGCGCCGACGACGGCGACCTGCTGGACGACCAGCGAGAGGTTCGCGGGCGCCAGGAACCGGTCGTTGAGGATCCCGAAGAAGACGACCGACAGCACGAGCACGAGTGCGGGCGACAGCGCCGGGTAGCGACGCAGCAGGGCATGGACGCGGCGGCCGGGGGTCTGCCGGTCGAGGAACTCCTCGGCCGGGTCCACCTCGGGCGGCACGGTGGCGGCGGTGGTCATCGTCAGCCCCAGCAGACCTTCTGCGCCTCGTCGGTCGTGATCGACTCGACGCCGTCGGCGGGCTGGTCCGTGACCAGAGCGACGCCGGTGTCGAAGAAGTCGAGGCCGGCGGACGTGGACGGCTTGGTGCCCGTGCGCGCGAGGTCCGCGATCGCCTTGACGCCTTCCTCGGCCATCCTCACCGGGTACTGCTGCGACGTCGCGCCGATGACCCCGTCGGCCACGTACCCGACGCCGGCGCACCCGCCGTCGACCGACACGATCGTGACCCCCGACTCCTTGCCCGCGCTCGTGAGCGCCTGGTGGGCACCATAGGCGGCCGGCTCGTTGATCGTGTACACGAGGTTGATGTCGGGGTTCTTGGACAGGCACGTCTCCATCGCCGAGGTCCCCCCGTCCTCGGCCCCGTTCGTCGCCTCGTTGCAGACGATCTCGTACTGCCCGCCGCTGTAGCTGCCGGTCGGTGCCTCGTCGCCGTTCGCGTTCTCGTCCGCGACGTCGATGCCCATGCCCTGCAGGAAGCCCTGGTCGCGGTCGTAGTCGACGGACACGACCTTGTCGTCGAAGAGGTCCAGCAGTGCGATCGTCGCCTTCTCGCCGTCGAGGTGCGCGGCGGCCCACTCGCCGATCCGGCGGCCCGCGTCGCGGTTGTCCGTCGCGAAGGTGATGTCGACGGCGTCCGCCGGGTCGGGCGGGGTGTCGAGGGCGATCACGTACAGGCCCGCGTCGCGCGCCCGGTCGATCGCGTCCACGACCGCGGGGCCGTTGGGCGTGATGAGGATGCCCTGCTGCCCCTGCGAGATCGCGTTCTCGATCGCCTGGATCTGGCTGTCCTCGTCCCCGTCCTCCTTGCCGGCGGCCAGGGTGAGGTCGACGTCCGCCGCCTCGGCCGCGGCCTTCGCGCCCTCCTGCATCGCGACGAAGAACGGGTTGGTCGTCGTCTTGACGATCAGCGAGACCCCGACGGGCTCGTCGGCGCCGACCGTCGGCGCGCCGCCCGTTTGGCCGCCGGACGAGCAGCCGCTGACGAGGAGACCTGCGGCGGCGAGAGCTGTCGTGGCCGTCGCGAAGCGGGGCAGACGTGTGCGGACGTGTGTCATGGCGGTTCCCCTCTACCGGCGTCGTCGCGCCGTCGCGACAACGTTGTCGCGCCATGTCTAGGTGAGGGGAGTCACAGACGTCAAGAGCCCGGGACCACCGGCCCACATCACGATTTGGCAACGTTGTCGCGCACCGGCCAGCGGGGATGGCCCGCCGTGCGCGCGTTCCTGCAGGTGGCAGGGGGTGGCCAGTGCGCCGTCGGGGAACGGCTGTCAGGGAGCCGGTGACTGCGCCGGCGCGATCTCCCCGGAGCCGCGGACCACGAACGTCGTCGGCAGGACGATGCGCGCGGCGGGGGCGTCGAGGCCGCCGATCCGCTCGAACAGTCGTTCCGCGGCCGCGCGGCCGATCGCCCGTGGGTCCTGGGCGACGACGGTCACGGCCGGCACGACGAGGTCGGCCAGCGGGAAGTCGTCGAAGCCGACCAGGGCCACGCGGCCGTCCAGGCCCAGGTCCCGCAGGGCGCGCATGAGGCCGATGGTGATCGTGTTCTGGCTCGCGAAGAAGGCCGTCGGGCGGCCCGGCCCCGCCAGGAGGTCCGACGCCGCGCGCCGAGCGGCCTCCGCGTCGTGCAGGTCGGTGCGGACGAGAGCGGAGTCCACCGCGATGCCGCGACCCCGGAGCGCGGCCTCGTACCCCGCGTGGCGATCGCGCGCGGTCGTGATCGTCGACAGGTCGCCCAGGTACGCGACCCGGGAGTGCCCGTGATCGAGCAGGTGCTCGGTCGCGCGCCGCGCACCCGCGATGTTGTCCACCACGACGGTGTCGAGCTCCAGGCCGTGCGCCGTCCGGTCGATGCCGACGACGGGTGTGCCGTCGCGCAGCTCGGCGGCCAGGTAGCCCTGGTCGTCCGCCGTGGGCGTGAGCACCAGGCCGTCGACGCGCCGTGCGATGAGCGCCTCGACGAGGGGTCGCTCGCGCTGCGGGTCGTCGTCGGTGCTGGCGCTGAAGACCGCGAAGCCGCGCTCCTCCGCGACGTCCTGCACGGCGCGGTGCACCGCGGACGCGAACGGGTTGTCGACGCTCGAGAGGACGACCCCGAGGCTGTGCGACCGACGCAGGTTCTGCCGGAGGTTCCGCGCCGCCGGATCGGGCTGGTAGCGCAGCTCCCTCGCGGCCATGAGCACCGCCTCGCGCTTCTCCTCCGACACGCGGCCGTTCGGGTCGAACACGCGGCTGACCGTCTTGAAGCTGACGCCCGCCCGAGCGGCCACGTCCCGCATCGTGGGGCGGCGACGGACCGACCGGTGGGGCCGGCCGGCAGCCTCGCCACCCGCCGTCGCCATGACGGCGACCCTAGCGGAGGCCCCCGCGCTCGACCCGCGAGCGCGTCGACGCGCGTGCTTGACGGCGCCCGCACCCATCCAGTTCTATGCGTTCAATCGATTTACCACTCACGACGAAGTGAGGCTCTTCCATGGCTCGGGTGCGCATCTCGGACGTCGCGACGGCCGCCGGCGTCTCGACGGCGACCGTGTCGCTCGTGCTGAACGAGCGCGACGTCCGCATCCCGGCCGAGACGCGCGAGCGGGTCCGGCGCGCCGCCGCGGAGATCGGCTACACGCCCAACTCGGTGGCGCGGGGCCTGCGTCTGCAGCGCACCCGGACCATCGGGCTGATCTCGGACCAGATCGCCACGACCCCCTTCGCGGGCCGGATGCTCGCGGGCGCCCAGGACGTCGCGCGGGAGCACGGCTACCTCGTGTTCCTCGTGGACACCGGGGCCGACAGCGACGTCGAGTCCCGGGCCATCGCCGCGCTCGCCGCCCAGCAGGTCGACGCGATGATCTACGCCGCGATGTGGCACCGGGTCCTCGAGGAGGTCCCGGCCGGCCTGCCGTCGAGGACGGTGTTCCTCGACTGCCGCCCGGCAGGCGGCGGCTTCCCGGCCGTGGTCCCCGACGACTACGCCGGCGGTGTGGCGGCGACGCGCGAGCTCGTGGCCGCCGGGCACACGCGGATCGCGTACGTCGACGTGGACGAGCCGGAGAAGCCCATCGCCGCGGGCCTGCGTCACCAGGCCTACGTCGACACGCTGCGCGCGGCCGGCCTGGAGCCGGACCCGGCGCTGCACCGGCACGCCCGCACGTCGGCCGGCGGACGGGAGGCGGCCGAGGCGCTGCTGGACCTGCCCCCGGGGCGTCGCCCGACAGCCCTGTTCTGCTTCAACGACCGGGTGGCGGTCGGCGCCTACGTCGCCGCGCACCGCCGGGGCATGGACGTGCCCCGTGACCTGTCGGTGGTCGGGTACGACGACCAGCAGCTGGTCGCGTCCGAGCTCGACCCTCCGCTGACCACCGTCGCGCTGCCGCACTACGACATGGGGCGATGGGCGATGGAGGTCGTGGTCGGCGCCCGCCCCGCACCCGGGGACGGCGCCGCCCACCTCATGCCGTGCCCGATCGTCCGCCGGGCCTCGGTGGGCCCGCCGCCGACCTCAGTGACACCTGGGGCCGGCGACGGGCGCTAGGCAACCCCCACGACCGCCGGTCAGGGCGGTCACAGAGCGGTGCCCGACGGGCTAGGTCGGTCACCAGGAGAGGAACCCCGAGATGAAGCGCAGATCCCTCGCCGCGATGGTAGCGGCGACCACAGTGACCGTCATGGGCCTGGCCGCGTGCGGCCAGGCCGGTCAGGACGACGCGGCCGGTGACGGTCCGACCACGGTGACGATGTGGACCCACTCGGCCGGCAACCCGGCCGAGCTGGCGGTCTACCAGCAGATCATCAGCGACTTCAACGCCTCGCAGGACGACTACGAGGTGGCGGAGGAGTCGTTCCCGCAGGGCGCGTACAACGACGCCATCGTCGCCGCCGCGGCGTCGGGCGACCTGCCGTGCCTGCTCGACATGGACGGGCCCATCGTCCCCAACTGGGCGTGGGCGAAGTACATCCAGCCGCTCGGGATCTCGTCGGAGATCACCGACAGCCTGCTGCCCACCGCGGTCGGCACCTACAAGGACGAGATCTACTCGGCCGGGTACTGGGACGCCGCGCTGTCGGTGTTCGCCCGCCGCTCGGTGCTGGAGAAGAACGACATCCGCATCCCGACGGTCGACCAGCCGTGGAGCGTCGAGGAGTTCACCGCCGCGCTCGAGACGCTGAAGGCGGCCGGCTACGACACCCCGCTCGACATCGGCGCCGAGGACACCGGGGAGTGGTGGTCGTACGCGTACTCACCGATGCTGCAGTCCGCCGGGGGCGACCTCATCGACCGCGACACGATGCTGTCGGCGGACGGCCGGCTGAACGGCCCCGGCGCGGTCGCCTTCTTCACCTGGTTCCAGGACGCGTTCGCGCGCGGCCTGACGTCGAACAGCGGGACGATCGGCAACCAGGAGTTCAACGACGACGAGGTGGCCCTGAGCTACACCGGGGTCTGGAACGCGCTCGAGTCGCTGCAGACCGTCGGCGACGACCTGCTGATCCTCCCTCCGCCGGACTTCGGCCAGGGCCCCAGGATCGGCGGCGGCTCCTGGCAGTGGGGCATCTCGACCGGGTGCTCGGAGGCGCAGGCCGCCGGTGCGCGCGCCTACCTGGAGTTCAGCTTCAAGGACGAGTACCTCGTCGCCTTCAGCGACGGTCAGGTGGTCATCCCGGCGACCGAGTCCGCGCTCGGGGCGTCGAAGTACTTCGCTGAGGACGGCGACCTGCGCCCGTTCGTCGAGCTGTCCCAGGAGCTCGCCCTCGCCCGGCCCGCCACCCCGGCGTACCCGGTGATCTCGAGCACGTTCGAGAAGGCGGCCAAGGACATCATGAACGGCGCCGACGTGCAGTCGACGCTGGACGGTGCGGTCAGCGAGATCGACACCAACATCCAGTCGAACGACGGCTACGGCTTCTGAGCCGGCCAGCCCGGCCGGGGCTCCGTCGGTCCTCGACGGAGCCCCGGCCGGGCCGAACCCCTACGGACACGCCATGAACACATCCACGCTGGGGTCCCCCAGCCCTGCCGTCCGCGAGCGCGCGAACCCGCCGCGGCGACCACGCTCGCAGCGACGGCGCGAAGGCCGAGCCGGCCTGTCGATGGCCGCACCGGCCGTCGTGCTGCTCGTGCTCTTCCTCGTCGTCCCCGTCCTGCTCGCGTTCGTGCTCTCGTTCACGAACGCCCGGCTGATCTCACCGAACCCGCCGCGGTTCGTCGGGCTCGAGAACTTCGTCCGGGCCTTCACGTCGGACCCCGTCTTCCTGCGCTCGGTCCTCAACACGTTCCTGTTCGCCGTCGTCGTGGTGCCGGTCCAGGCGGGCTTCGGTCTCCTGCTCGCCGTCCTGGTCAACCAGCGCCTGCGCGGGGTGACGTGGTTCCGGGTCGTCTACTTCGTGCCCGTCGTGACGTCGATCGTCGTCGTCTCGATCCTGTGGAAGTTCATGTACCAGCCCGACGGGCTCATCAACTCGTTCATCGACACGGTGACCTTCGGTGCGTGGCAGGGGCAGGCCTGGCTGAACGACCCCGACACCGCGCTCGGCGCGATCATCGTGCTCTCGATCTGGCAGGCCGTCGGGTTCCACATGCTCATCTGGCTGTCCGGGCTGCAGACGATCCCCGAGGAGCTCTACGAGGCCGCGCGCATGGACGGCGCCACCCCGTGGCAGCAGTTCACGCACGTCACCTGGCCCGGTCTGCGGTCGACGACGGTGTTCGTGCTCGTCACCATCACGATCGCCGCGCTCGGCCTGTTCGTCCAGATCGACGTCATGACGCAGGGCGGCCCCGTGAACTCGACGTCCACGATCGTCTACCACGCCGTGCGCAAGGGCTACCGGGAGCAGGAGACCGGCTACGGCGCGGCGATCTCCCTGATCTTCTTCGTCCTGGTCCTGGTCATCGCCCTCGTCCAGCGCGCCCTCACGCGGGAGAAGGACAGCTGATGGCCACCGTCACCGCACCCACCGCCGCCCCGGCCCGCCGCGCCGCGGAGCCGAGCGAGCGCAGGCTCCGCCGGCGCCGGCGCACGTGGTCCTACCTCGCCATGTCGGCCCTGGCGGTCTTCTTCCTGTTCCCGCTCGTGTTCATGGTGGTCTCCAGCCTGAAGCCGGACAGCCAGATCCTGTCGGACACCGACTCGTGGCGCGCGTTCCTGCCGGTCGGGGACATCAGCCTGCAGAACTACGCCGACGTCTTCGACCGCGTCCCCGTCGGGCGGTTCATGCTCAACTCGGTGATCGTCACGACGGCGATCGTGGTGCTGGGGCTGTTCGTCAACAGCCTGTGCGGCTTCGCCCTGTCGCGGCTGCGCTGGCGAGGCCGCGGTCTCGTGCTGAGCGTCGTCATCGCCACGCTCATCGTGCCCTTCGAGACGATCGCGGTGCCGATGGTCTACTGGGTCTCGAAGCTGCCGACCCTGGTCTTCGAGAACGGTGTGCCGAAGTACGACTTCGGGTGGCTCAACACCTACCAGGTGCAGATCGTCCCGTTCATCGCGAACGCGTTCTCGATCTTCCTGTTCACGCAGTACTTCTCGACCATCCCACGGTCGCTGGACGAGGCAGCCCGCATCGACGGCGCCGGCTGGTTCACGATCTACCGCCGGATCGTCGTGCCCCTGGCAGGCCCGGCGTTCGCGACCGTGGCGATCCTGACCTTCCTGCCGGCGTGGAACTCCTACCTGTGGCCGTTGATGACGGTGCAGCAGGAGTCGCTGCGGCCGGTGATGGTCGGGATGCAGTACTTCTTCCAGCTCAACACCGCGTGGGGCGAGATCATGGCCTACACCTCGATGATCACCGTCCCGGTGCTCGTGGTGTTCCTCGCCTTCCAGCGCGCATTCGTCAGCAGCGTCGCCGCGAGCGGCGTCAAGGGGTGAGGACATGCTGAAGCTGCCCGACTCGTGGGTGTGGGACTTCTGGTTCGCCGACGACGGCGAGCGCCACCACCTGTTCTTCCTGTACGCCTCGCGTGCGCTGCACGACCCCGACGCGCGGCACTACCGGGCGTCGATCGGGCACGCCGTGTCCGACGACCTCGTGGCGTGGGAGCGGCTGCCCGACGCGCTCGTGCGCGGCGACGCCGGCGCGTGGGACGACCTGGCGACCTGGACCGGGTCGGTCGTGCGCCACCCCGACGGCACCTGGTTCCTGTTCTACACGGGCTCCACGTTGACCCCCGCGGGCAACGTCCAGCGCATCGGCTACGCGACCTCGGCCGACCTGCTGACGTGGCACAAGTCCCCCGACAACCCCGTGCTGAGCGCGGACCCGCGGTGGTACGAGCGCCTCGAGGACGGGCAGTGGCACGACGAGGCGTTCCGCGACCCGTGGGTGTTCGCCGATCCCGGCGGCGAGGGGTGGCACATGCTCGTGACCGCTCGGGCGGGGCGCGGACCTGCCGACGAGCGCGGCGTCGTCGGTCACGCCTGGTCGCCGGACCTGCGCACGTGGGAGGTGCGGCCACCCCTGAGCGAGCCGGGTCAGGGGTTCGGTCAGCTCGAGGTGATGCAGGTCGAGCTCGTGGACGGCCTTCCCGTCCTGCTCTTCTCCTGCCTCGCGACGGACGCGTCCGGCTCCCGCCGCGCGACGGGTACCACGGGTGGGGTCTGGGCGGCCTCGGCCGCGGACCTCCTCGGTCCGTACGACATCGCCGGGGCGGCGCAGCTCACCGACTCCTCGCTGTACAGCGGCCGCCTCGTGCGGCGTCGCGACGGCTCGTGGGCGCTGCTCGCGTTCCACCACGACGACGCCGACGGCCGGTTCGTCGGGACGATCAGCGACCCGATGCCGGTCCGCCGCGAGGGCGCCACCCTCGTCCTCGACGCGGAGGACCTGGCGGCGACGGCGACGGCGCCCGAGGGCGACGCGTCGCGGTCCTGAACCCGGCTCGGGCGCCGGCACGTGGCGGCGCCCGAGCCTGCCCCCATCGCTCAGAGGTCAACGGAGACCGCATGCACAGACGAACCCTGGCGACCGCGCTCGTCGCCGTCGGCGCCCTCGCGACCACGGCCGCCGCCGCACCCGGAGCAGCGGCCGGCCCACCGGACTCGTACCGCGCCGCGTACCACTTCACGGTGCCCGACCACTGGAAGAACGACCCGCAACGGCCCCTGTGGCTCGACGGGCAGTTCCACTACTACTACCTGTACAACGCCGACTACCCCGCGCGGATCGGCACCGCGTGGCGCCACGCGACGTCGACGGACCTCGTCCGGTGGGCCGACCAGGGGGTCGCAGCCCCCAAGGGCACCAACGCGAACTACGACCTGTGGTCCGGTTCAGCGGTCGTCGACGAGAGGGGCACCGCCGGGTTCGGAGCCGGCGCCGTCGTCATGATGGTGACGCAGATGGACCACCCCACCCCCGGCCAGATCGTCGACGCCTCCGGCCCGCAGGCGCAGTTCCTCTGGTACTCCACCGACCGAGGGCGGACCTTCCGGCCCGCGGGCGACGAGCCCGTCATCGCGAACGGCGGCCGGCGCGACTTCCGCGACCCGAAGGTGGTGTGGGACGCCGAGCGCGAGCGGTGGGTCGCGCTGGTCGCCGAGGGCGACGCGGTCAGCGTCTGGACGTCGAGCGACCTGCACGGGTGGGAGTACCGCTCGTCGTTCGAGCAGCCCGGGCTGGGCCTGCTGGAGTGCCCGGACCTGTTCCGGATCCGTGCCGACGACGGCTCGTGGAGGTGGGTGCTCGGCGTCAGCGCCAACGGGTACGCCACCGGTGACCCCGCGACGTTCGCATACTGGACGGGTTCGTTCGACGGCACGGCCTTCCGCGAGGACGAGGCCCGGCCGCGCTGGCTCGACCACGGGTTCGACTGGTACGGAGCCGTGACCTGGGAGGACCCGACCGCACCGGACGAGCGGCGCTACGCGGTCGCGTGGATGAACAGCTGGGCGTACCCGTACACCACACCCACGTGGGACGCCGACGGCTTCAACGGCACGGACTCCGTCGTCCGCGAGCTGCGCCTGGAGCGCACCGGTGCCTCGTACGCGCTCGCCTCCCGCCCGGTGTCGTCGCTGCACTCGCTGGCGACCGGCACGCGCGCACTGGGCGACGTGGTGGTCGACGGCCACCTGCCGGTCGACCACCGGGGCGTGGCCTACGAGCTCGAGGCCGACGTCACGTGGGAGGAGGCGACGAACGTCGGCGTCCAGCTCCGGCGTTCGGCGGACGGGACCCGGCATGCCGACGCCGGCGTCCACGGTGGCTACAGCTACCTGAACCGCGGCGGGACGGGGCACCCGGACGCCACCGGAGAGCGGGTGGAGAGCAGGGCGCCGTTCGACCCCGGGCAACGGCGGGTGCACCTGCGGATCCTGGTGGACCGCACCAGCGTCGAGGTGTTCGTCGACGACGGCCGACAGGTCCACTCCTCGCAGGTCTTCGCCGGGCCCTCGGACGACGGGCTCGCCCTGTACTCGGTGGGCGGTCGGGCGACGTTCCACGACGTCCGCATCACCGACCTCGCGGCGCCGGAGCAGAGGCCCGCGCGCGTCCTGGCGGACTTCGAGGGTGACGGGTGGCCGCAGGGCTGGACGGCGACGGGCGACCTGGCGTCCGCGGCGCCGACGGCCGGCGACCTGCTCGGTCAGGTGGGTGCGCGGGTCGCGGACACGTTCGTGGGACCCGGTGACGCCGCCACCGGGGTGCTGACCTCCGCACCCTTCACGATCGACCGCCGCACCGTGCACCTGCTCGTGGCCGGGGGCCGGCACCCGCTCGGCTCCGAACCGGCGACCTCGGTCCAGCTGCTGGTCGACGGCCGGCCCGTGCGGACCGCCACGGGCGACGACTCACCGCACCTGCGCCCCGTGACGTGGGACGTGCGGGAGCTGCGAGGCCGCACCGCCCAGCTCCAGGTGCTCGACGACGCCACCGGCTCCTGGGGCCATCTCATGGTCGACCACGTCGTGCTCAGCGACTGAGCGCGGGCGCCCTGGCGGCACGGCCCTGCCCTCACAGCACCCTGGGTGCTGTGAGGGCAGGGAACGGCGCCGTGCTCAGGGCAGCGGACGCGGGTCCGGCGTCGCGGGCACGGCCTGTGCCCGGTTCGCCGGGATGTCGCCGTAGCCTCCGAGGCCGTTGTCGCCGTAGTCACGGTCGACGACCGCGGACGTCCCGGCGATGTCGAGGCGGACCGTCGGGGCGAGCGTGCCTCCACGCCGCACGTCCGGGTTGCCGATCGCGTCGATGAACGACTCCACGAGCCCGTTCGGCATCACGTAGTGCGAGTACGCCTGGAAGGAGCGCGCCGTCTGGCCGTTCCCCGGGGAGGCCGGGGTCCCGACCTCGTAGTTGAGGTTGGTCGGGTTGCCGAGGGCGAGCCCGCTCCCCTCGTTGAGCGGCTGGAAGTCCGAGCGGACCCCGTTGCCGACGAAGCCGTAGACGCCGTCCGGTCCGTCCATGTACCAGAAGCGCGGGTCCGCCGAGTCGTTCTCGCCGCCCCGGGCGTAGGTGTGCCGGTGGCTGATCGTGAACAGGTAGTACTTGTTGCCCTTGAGGTAGATCTGCGGGCGCTCGGTCTGGTCGTTCACGCAGTTCCCGGACAGGATCGGCGGCAGGAAGTGCCACTTCGTCAGGGCCTTGTTGTCCGCCACCGCCAGGCCGACGTTCGCCATCTGGAAGTTCGCGCCGGACGCCGTGACCGTGTCGGGGTCCTCCGCGTACGGGTCCCCCTCGCGGTAGCCGAGGTCCGCCTCGGTGCACGGGACCGACCCCCGCTCGCCTCCGGTGTTGCCCTCGAACACCATGTACGTCTTGCCCGGGTGCTTCGGGTCCTCGAACGTGAACGGGTCGCGGAAGTTGACGAACGCGTTCTGCTCCCGGGTCTGGTAGTAGGTGCCGTCGGGCACGAGCAGCTGGTGCTGGTCCCGCATGCCGGTGAGCCAGACGCCGTCCTCGTCGGCGAAGATCCGACCCTCGGACTGCACGATGCGCGGGTCCGCGGGCTGGATCTCCTCGTCGTTCGCGTCCCGGTAGAAGGCCACCGCGGTGTAGAAGATCCGGAGCTTGTTCCCGTCCATGATGCGGGTCGAGCCGGACCACTCCGTGACCGTCGAGAACGACTGGTCCTCGAAGATGGCCCCCGCTGCGCCGTCCGGGAAGACGTGGCCGCCGTAGATCCACCCACCGTTCTCGGGGCGCTGGTCCGCCGGCACGTCCGCCTTGCGGTAGAAGAACCCGAGCCGGGCGTGGGTGTGCCGGGCGTCGAAGGTGTACCCGGCGGTCGAGTCGGCGGTCAGCGCGAAGATGACCTCCCAGCCCTTGAAGCTCACCTGGTTCGACCGGCCGTCCGTCAGCGTCCAGGTGTCCCACACCCAGATCTGCGTGCCGTCCTCCTCGGTCAGGACCGGGAAGTCCTGCGGGATGTCGGGCATCGTGTACTCCTCGGGCAGCGAGTTCGCACCGGCGGGCGCGCCGGGATCGCTCATCGCCCTGATCTGCAGGGCGTCCGCGCGCGTCCACCTGGCCGTGAAGTCCGACTCGATGTCGAACGCCTTCTGGCTGTGCAGGGACGGCGCCGGGAAGCCCGGCTCGCGCAGGATCGTCACGTCGTCGGACGGGTCGTCCGCGGCGACCGAGGTGGGCGCCGCGACGGCGGCCCCACCGATCAGCAGTGCCGTCGCGGTCGCGACGGCGAAGGAACGGCGCGCACGGCGCGCCGGGGTCGAAGACATCAAGGTCATCTCGCTTCCTTGCGGGAGTGACGTCTTCGAGCGACCAGCTGTTCCCCCAGCGATCCGACGGTAGACCCGCGGTCGGTCGCGGTGTCAACCACCTGGGCACGCCGCAGTCACGGAGACGGCGATGGGCATCACACAACCCTTGACACCGTGCCCGGGAGCGGGAGTAGGAAGGACTCACCACGTCGGGATGCGCCGCACAGCCCCCGACCACGCCGACCCACGGTCGGCCACATGGCCTCAGCAAGGAGACCGCCACTCCGTCCGGTGGACGACCGGACACATCAGGAGGGACGAGGCGGGCCCGCTCCCGGGCCGCGCTCCGGCGGCAGCGACGCCGCCACTTCGGGCGACACAGGTGGTTCCCCCATCGCGTCAGCGCACACGTCGCACCATGCGCCATGCGGCACGTGGTGCCCGAAGTCACCTGGAGCATCATGAAAGAGCCACACGCCCGTCGCGCGCTCGCGACGGTCGCCATCTCGGGTCTGCTCGCGGCGGGGCTCGCCGCCGGGGGGCAGTCCGCCGCCGCGTCCCCGGGGCAGGACGTCGTCTCACTGCGGGACCAGACCGCCTTCGAGCTCGCGTCGACCCTCGTCGGACGCAACGTGACGCTGCGCAGCGCCAGGTTCGTCGGGCAGCCCTTCCAGGCCGGCACGTACTCCGGCGTCGAGGTCGGTGACCTCGACGCGGACGGCGTCGTGCTGTCCACCGGCTCCGTGGTCGACGCCGACCCGGACTCCGACGACGACGTCGACTTCACGCGCTCGTCGCTGCTCGGTCCCAACGCGTCGCTGACCACGACGGGCGACCTCGGCGGCGCGGGCGACCGTCGGCTGACGCGCCTGTTCGAGACGTCGACGTACGACGCCGCCGTGCTGGTGATGCAGGTCGTGCCGCGAGGTCGGGTCCTGCGCCTCACGTACGCGCTCGGCTCGGAGGAGTACGCGGTCTGGCAGGAGCGCGGCTACTCCGACGCGTTCGCCATCTGGGTGGGCGGGGCGCCGTGCTCCTACGTCCCGTCCACGCGCGTCCTCGTCGGGACGGACACCGTCAACGCCGACACGAACCGCCGCTACTACGAGGCCAACTTCGCAGCGAACGACCCCGGGGCCGGTGACTACGACACCGAGCTGAACGCCTTCACCTGGTCGCTCACCTGCACCGCCCGGGTCACCCCGGGGCAACGTGTCGCCGTCCGCATCGCGGTCGCCGACACGGGGGACGGACAGCTCGACACCGCCGCCCTCATCGCGGCGGACTCGCTCCGCTCCACCCGCGTCCCGGCGAGGGCCCTGGCGCCGGCGGCCAGGCTGGCTCGGCCGCTGCCCTGACCCCGTCGGGCGTCCGCTGCCCGGGGACCGCGGGGCACCGCGCCCCGGGCAGCGGCGGCACGCCGGGTGGGCCTTCCGCGCGGGCACCGCCGCCGTTACCGTCGGCTCTGACGGGCGCGGCTCGTGCGGCGTCCTGGGCGGCAGCTGCCGCCGCGCAGCTGCCGGAAGGGACGCGCCGTGGCCGCACCTGCGAGGCGGAGCACGTGGAGGACACCCGCTGTGCTGGGTGCGCTCGTCGCCCTGCTGCTGCTGGCCGCGTGCGGCGACGGCGGCGAGCGGCCGAGCCCGACGAGGACGGTGCCGTCGCCGACGGCGACCCTGCCGACGGTCTCGGCACGGCCGACGCCGACCGTGACCCGGCCCGCACGGCCGACGCCGACCGCCACGGTCCCGACTCGGCCGACCGCCACGGCCACGGCCACGGCCACGACACCGGCCCGTCCGTCGCCGACGTCCGTCGTCACGCCCGCGCCGACCACGCCCGCCGAGCCGCCGGTCGCGACACCCCCGTCGGCTCAGCCGACCGGGACCGAGGCGGCTCCCACGCCGAGCCCGACGCCCAGCAGCACGCCCACGATGACACCGACGCCCACGCCGACGCCCACACCGACGCCGACGCCGACCCCGTCGCCGGAGCAGACCGACGGCGGCACCCCGGCCTGGGTGTGGTGGCTGCTGGGGATCGTGGCCGTCGGCGCAGGGGTCGGCATCCCGCTCGTCGTCCGGGCGCGACGCGCGGCGGCCTGACGGCACGGGCTCACCGGCGCGGGCTCAGTCGCGCCGCCTCGTCGGGGTGGGCCTCCGCAGGATCGACGCCCCGGCGCACAGCGTGCCGATCAGGAACGGGTGCACGGCCCCGCGCTCGACGAGGCCGATGACGCCGACGGTCGACCTGCCGGCGGACAGCATGATCAGGGTGAGGTAGGCGACCGTCGAGACGAGACCGACGACGCCGACGACGACGAGCGCCCGGCCCATCCCCGCCGAGAGGCCGAGCCGCCGGTGGAAGCGCCCCAGGACGATCGCCAGGGCGTTGCCGCCGAGGAAGCCGGCGAACGCGCCCGTGCTGTGCAGGTCCCCGGTGCCGTTCTCGAGCGCCTCGCCGGAGCCCGGGAACAGACCGAGCAGCACCCCGCCGCCGGCCAGCAGCGCGGCCGGGAGCAGCGCCGCCCACCGCCTCCAGCCGGAGACCCCGCGCAGCAGCGCGACGCCGACGAGGATCGCGATCCCGAACGCGAAGAAGCCAGCGTTCATCAGCCAGTACAGAGGCGACTCCATGGCCTGGCCGAAGAGCGTCGACGGGCCTCGCACGCCGAGGTTGCTGATGAAGTCGTACGTGTAGCTGTAGGGCGGGTCGGTCCACGCCGCCGCCGTGACGAGCTCGGCGACGAGGAAGATCGCCGGCCCGGCGACGAGCCAGGCGCCGGCGGCGCGCCGCTGGCCGTCGCGCCCGGTGCCCGGCGGGGCAGCGCCCGGGGAGCCGGCGTGCTCCTGGGTGGCGATGTCGGTCATGGGACGCCTCTCTTCCGTCGGAGAACGCCGAGTCTGGACCCGGTTCAAACGTGTAGTCAATACAGTATTGGTGTCAGTTCGAGTTCGGTCCTATGCTGATCGTCGTGAGCGAGGCACCCCGCGCAGGCCGACGGGAGCGCAAGAAGGCGGCGACGCGGGAGTCGATCCGCGACGCCGCCCTGGAGCTGTTCCTCGAGCGCGGCTTCGACGCCGTGAGCGTGCGCGAGGTGGCGGACCGGGCGGACGTCTCCCCGACGACCGTGTTCGCGTACTTCCCGCAGAAGGAGTCGCTCGCGTTCTCGGACGAGGCCGAGCGGCACGAGCGCCTCGTCGCCGCGGTCCGGGACCGCCGGGCGGGCACGAGCGTCTCGGCCGCGCTCCGGGACCACTACCTGGCGGAGATCGCGGAGCTCTCCTCGGAGCCCTACCGGCAGGTCCTCGCGCTCATGTCCCGCACGCCGTCGCTGGTCGACCACGCCGAGCGCATGTGGCTGCGCCACGAGGACGCGCTCGTGGACCAGCTCACCGCGGAGGCGGGGCTCGCCGAGCCGGACGACGCGATCCGCCTGTACGTGCGCTTCGCGCTGCAGATCCAGCTGCTCGCGACCAGGAGCGAGGACCCCCGCGCGACGGTCGACGCCGGCTTCCGGCTCCTCGACGACGGCTGGGCGCGGCACGGCGCCGCCGGCCGCCACTGACGGGCCGTGCTACGTCAGGCGCTCTAGGCTCCGACGGGTGATCGTCTGGATCAACGGCGCGTTCGGCGCGGGGAAGAGCCAGACCGCCGTCGAGCTCCGCCGCCGGTCGGCCGACGCGCACGTCGCCGACCCCGAGCCCGTCGGTCTCGCCCTCCGGCGGACGCTCCCGCCCGCAGTGCGCCCCGAGGACTTCCAGGACCTCGCCCCGTGGCGTTCCGCGGTCGTCGACATCCTCCAGGAGGCCGAGGCGACCCACGCCGGCCCGGTGCTCGTGCCGATGACGATCGTGCGTGACGAGTACTTCCAGGAGATCGTCGGCGGTCTGCGTGCCCGCGGGGTGGACGTCCGCCACTACACCCTCGTCGCCAGACCGGAGACGCTGCGCGCGCGGCTCCGCACCCGCGTCACGCTCGGGCGCACCGGCCTGCGTCGCGAGACCTGGGCCGTGCAGCAGATCCCGCGCTGCGTGGCCGCCCTCGCCCAGGAGCACTACGCCACGCACGTGGAGACCGACGACCGGACGACGGACGAGGTCGTCGAGTGGATCGCCGCCGACGCCGGCCTCACGCTGGACGCGCCGCGGCTGGCGCCCTGGAGGTACCAGGTGCAGCGCCTGAAGGTCGCGGCCGGGTTCGTCCGGTGACCGTCCGATGCCCGCATGCCGAGGGCCTGCGGAGATGAGATTTGGTGCGCTCAGATCAGCGAACGTGAGATCCGCTGGCTCGTCGAACCTGAGAAGGTGCAGGTCAGAGCGTCACGAAGTGCAGAGCGCGCCACGCCTCACTGGCACGTACTACGGCCGGTCCCTCGCGAGGGCGTGGCGCGCTACCGCTCACGGCCGATCAGATCGCAGGCCTTGAGGGCTTCAGCCGCCACTCTCCGACGGATCGGCCCTCGACGAAGCGCGTACCAGCGTTCGCGCCCCACTAGTAGTACTCCCGCACGTAGCCGAGCGCCTTCTCGAAGACGTCGTTATCGCGGATCTTGAACTGCACGTAGAGCGTCGAGCGCAGTGCCTTGCGGACCTCCTGGTCGCCGCGGATCGTCGACTGCCATCCCTCGAACCGGACGGCGCGAACGACCTCGTCGATCCGGTCGACGACGTTGGACACGATGATTGGCGTCTGGTCTCCCTTGAGCGCGTCGAAAAGCTCGGTGAGCGCGGCCCGGCCGCGTTCCTCACGAGGCACCTCGTTGATGGCCTTCTCGGCGGCCACGGTGTCCCGTGCCAGCTCAAGTAGTTGTCGGAGGAAGTCGAGACTTGAGTGCTGGATGTCGGCGTACTTCTCTCGCAGCGCGTTGAGCCGCTGTCCGAGCTCGACGAAGACGGGGTTGTTGAGGTGGCGGGCGATCCGGGCGGTGATCTGCCGTTCGATCTCCTCCGGGGTGGCGTCCTTCTTTCCGGCCATCAGGTCTTCGATGGTCTGTGCGTCGAGCACGATGGTGTCGGCGGCCTGCGGAAGTTCGACCTCGACGTGTTCATTGATGAGCTCGAGCGTCTTGGCCCCGAGCGCGTGCCAGACCAGCCGGCCGGTGATGTCGGGCTGCCGGACTGACTCATAGACGTCGGTGAGCCAGCGGTAGTCGTGGCCAAACTCTGCCAGCATCGGGTCCGGGCTGATCGCTTCCCACAGCTGGGAGACGACGCTGTACGCGAGACCGAACGCGTCCTTCTGGGCGTCGTCGGCGATCGCGGCCTGCGCCTGGATCAAACCCTCGTAGCCACCGACGGTACGGTCGACGCCGGGGAAGAACGCGAGCGCGGCGGTGATCGCCGGCGCGAACTGCGCCTTGAGCTCGGCGATGTTCGAGATGACCCGGAGGACCGACTTCTCGTCGAATGCCAGAGACTTGGCGACGTCGTCGAAGATGCCGAGGTAGTCGACGATGAGGCCGTGGGTCTTGCGGGGCGGGTAGACCCGGTTGGTGCGGGTAATGGCCTGCAGGAGCGTGTGCTCCTTGAGCGGCTTGTCGAGGTACTGGCAGTACAGGATCGGGGCGTCGAAGCCGGTGAGCAGCTTCGCGGTGACGATGATGATCTTCAGCGGGTCGGCTGGGTCGTTGAACCGTGCGGTGACCTGCTCCAGCTCCTCGGCGTTCGGCGTCCATTTCGCCCATTCCGGTGAGTCGCCGCGCGACTTGGACATGACGATCGTCGACGCCTCGGGCCCGAGGTGCTTGTCGAGCTCGTGCTTGTACGCAACGCACGAGGCCTTGTCGTAGACGACGACCTGCGCCTTGAACCCCTCGGGTTCGACCTTGGTGCGGAAGTGCTCGGCGATGTCGGCGGCGATCTGCGCGACTCGGTTCGGCGCCTTGATGAGCACCTCGAGCGAGGCTGCCTTCTTCGACAGCGTCGTCTTGTCTTGCTCAGACAAGTCGCTTGACTCGGCGAGCTCGGCGAACGCGGTGTCGATCGCCTCCTGGTCGATGTGGATCTCCGACAGGCGCGGCTCGAAGTGCAGCGGCAGGGTTGCGCCGTCTCGGATGGAGTCGTGGAAGGAGTACCGAGACAGGTAGCCGCCCTCGTCCTCGGGGGAGCCGAACCACATGAAGGTGTTGCGGTCGCGCCGGTTGATCGGGGTGCCGGTCAGACCGAAGAGGAACGCGTTCGGCAGCGCCTGGCGCATCTTCTGCCCGTAATCACCCTCCTGGGAGCGGTGGGCCTCGTCGACCATCGCGATGATGTTGTGCCGGTCGTCCAGGACGCCGGGAGCCTCACCAAACTTGTGGATCGTCGTGATGATGATCCGCCGCGCGCCGGTACTCAGCAGCGACTGGAGCTGGGCGCGCGAGTCGGTCGACACGAGTCCCGGGACGTCGGAGGCGTTGAAGGTGCCGGTGATCTGGGTGTCCAGGTCGATCCGGTCGACGACGATCAGGATCGTCGGGTTCGTCAGCTCGGCTATGGCCCGCAGCTTCAGCGCGGTGAACAGCATGAGCAGCGACTTGCCCGACCCCTGGAAGTGCCAGATCAGACCCTGCTTGATCCGCCCGTGCAGCACGCGCTCGACGATGAGGTTGGTCGCCTGGAACTGCTGGAACCTCGCGATGACCTTGATCTTTCGGTGCTTCTTGTCGGTCGCGTACAGCGTGAAGAACCGCAGGAACTCCAGCACGGCGCGGGGCGCGAGGACGCCCTGGACGGCCTCGCGGACCGCTTCGAGGCCGATCTTGACCGGCCCGTCCTCGTCGGTGGGGTCTTCCCGCCATGGACCCCACAGTTCGACGGGCATGCCAACGGTGCCGTACCGGAAGTCCTTGCCTTCGGTCGCAAATGAGAAGACGTTCGGGACGAAGAACTGGGGGACGGACGCCTCGTAGTCGTCGTGAATCTGCGCGGCCCCGTCGATCCACGTGTACGCCGATCGGATCGGGGTCTTCGCCTCGCCGACGACGAGCGGGAGGCCGTTGCACCACAGCACAATGTCGAACCGCTTCTCCACGCGCCCCTGGGCGAACGTGACTTCGGTGGAGACCATCCATTGGTTCGACGAGTCGTCTTCGGGGTGGTCGAAGTCGATCAGGCGGACGGTGGTGTGCTCACCGTTCGGGCCGAACGGCATCGACTTCTGGCCGGTCAGCCACGCCATGAGTTCTTCGTTCGCCGGCACCGGGTGCGGAGACGTACGAGCGGAGAGCAGGATCGCCCGGAGGTTGTAGATGACCTCGTCCGCCTTGGCGGGGTCGGCTGCAATCTCAGGGTTCAGGCGCGCGAGCGCAGCCTTGGTTGAGCCCTCCAGCAGCACCTCGTCCGTGCGTCGCGGAAGCTCGTTCCCCGGCACGAACTGGACATCGACAGATTGAACCAGATCGCGCACGAAGTCCCGGACGGTGTTCGCCTCATTGAACTGGGGGGCCATCACTCGCCTCCGAAGACAGCTGACTCGAGTGCTGAGGTGAGGAGGCGGAGAGCGTCGCGCTCCGCGTCCGCCCCGGCCAATCCCGCTCGCCTCTTTGCGACCAGCTGGCGCAGGGCCAAACGATCGTCAGGCCAGGGCACCTCTACCTTCATGAGGTCACTCTTGTTGAGCTTCCTCACGATCGTGGTCGTCTCGCGCGCCTCCATGGCTTGCCGACCCCGAGGATGCGCAAGGAGCGACTGCACCAAGTACGCGTCGTCTTCTCCGAGCCCAATGATCGAGGTGATCTGCTGGTTAGAAATCCCAGGTTCTTGGATGACTGCGGACTTGCCCATGTCGCCGCCGATGCATGCAACAGCTACGGAGAAAGGCGCAAGACGCCTGCCGCACTTGGCCCCCGCCTCGCTTACTCGCTGTCGCGCGATGCGGATCGTTTCCCCATCAATCTCCGACGGTGTGTAGAACGGCACTTCAGCGTTGTCCCAATAGGACGCGTTGGACTTCGAAGGCGTGGTGCCTGTGACGCAGTCGGCAATCTCGCCGATCGCCAGTTTGCCCCCATCGGCATCCCACAGTTCACCGAGACGGGCGTCGAGCGCGCTCTGCAGCGACGCCGAAAGGCCGAGGACGGCCAGCCGGTGCAGCTCGACGGCCCAGAGGAGCTCGGCGATGCGCTTCTGCTCGTCAAGCGGTGGAAGATCGAACTCGAAGTTGGCGAGGTCACGCCAGTTGGTGCGTGGTGACAGCGAGCCAGCCGAGGTTCCGAGGGCATGGTCGAAGAACTCGTTCGACTGGACGAGGAACGGGAGGAACTCCCCGAGCATCTGAGTCTCGTCGGCCTCGAAGGTGTAGATGTCTCCAGAGCAGATGGCGTCGAACTCCGCGTAGGCGACCTTGCGTTGGTAGGCGCGGCGCTTGCCGAACAAGGTCTGGCCGGGCTTCACGCGCCGCGTGAATGTTGTGCCGTCTTCGGCTGTGCCCCAGCGACTGATCTTCAGTTCGCCTGGGTCCATGTGGTCCATCGCGATGATCCGGTCGAGTCCTGTGGATTCGAGGTAGCGGACGGTCTCGTTGACATTGCGCACGACGTCACCGAACGCGACGCGTTTCCACGTGGACTTGTCGAGGTTCAGGGTCATGCCCTGACCTCCGATCGGAGAAGCTCGAGGACGTCGGCGATGGCGGCGTCGGACGTGTCTGCTGCGGCTCGCCATTCGCCGACGGCATCGGCGACGTCGATCTGTTCCCCGGCGCCTGAGGCTTTGGCTCCCGCGACGTAGAGAGGAATCGCGAGGCTGTGCGATCTCGCGGCGATCTCGTCAAGGGTCGCGACGGCGGCGAACTGGTCGACGTCGTCGAACGCGCGGTAGGCGTCGAGGATCTTCTGCTGGTGAGTCTCCCGGAGGAATGACTGCGCGGACTGGCGGGCTACCTCGTTGACCGCGTTGATGAACAGGACCTTCCCCTCGCGGTCCGGGGGCTTGTTGGCGCGCAGGGTGACGACGACAGCCTCCATCGGGCTGTTGTAGAACAGGCCGGCGCCAAGTCCGAGGACGCACTCGATGAGGTCGGACTTGACGAGTGCCTCGCGCAGCGCTGCTTCCTCGCGCCGGAACAGGACGCCGTGGGGGAAGAGGATTGCTGCTCGTCCGGTCTTGGGGTTGAGGCTCTTGGCGATGTGCTGGAAGAAGGCGTAGTCGGCGCGGCCCTGGGGCGGGACGCCCCACATGTTGCGGCCGTAGGGGTCCTTGGCGAAGGTGTTGCGGTTCCAGGCTTTGATGGAGTAGGGCGGGTTGGCGAGCACGACGTCGAAGGTTTCCAGGCCGCCTTTGGCGTTGAGGAAGGCCGGCCGGGCGAGGGTGTCGCCGTGGGCGATGTGGCCGTCGGTGATGCCGTGCAAGAACAGGTTCATGCGGGCGATGGCGGAGGTTCCGTAGTTGAGTTCTTGGCCGTAGAGGCGCAGGTTGCGCCACTCCTTGCCCTGTCGCTTGAGCTCGGCGACGGCGGAGATGATCATGCCGCCGGTGCCGCAGGTGGGGTCGTAGACCGACTCGCCGGGCTGGGGCTCGAGCATCAGCGTCATCAGGTGCACGAGCGTGCGGTTGGTGTAGAACTCCTGGGCGGTGTGCCCGGAGTCGTCGGCGAACTTCTTGATCAGGTACTCGTAGCCGTTGCCGAGCTCGTCTTCGGGCAGGTTCGCGATGGACAGCGTCTTGGTGGAGAAGTGCTCGATGAGGTCGGCGAGTGTCGAGTCTGGCAGGAGGTTCTTGTTGCCCCAGTCGCCGTCGCCGAACACACCGGGGAGCGTGTCGGGGTTGGCGGACTCGATGGCGCGCATGGCTTTGACGATCGTGGCGCCGATGTTCTCCGTCGTCGAGCGGATGTCGTCCCAGTGGCAGCCCGCGGGGATGGCGAAGCGGTGGTTCTCCGGAAGGTCGGCGAGTGCTTTCTCGCCGTAGATCTCCATCGCCGTGGCGTGCTCTTCGTCATACACGTCGGAGATCCGCTTGAGGAACACGAGCGGGAAGATGTACTGCTTGTAGTCGCCGGCGTCGATGAGGCCGCGGAGCACGATCGCCGCGCCCCACAGGTAGGACTCCAGCTCGCGCTGGGTAATGCGCGTGCTCATGCGCTGGCCTCCAATCCCCAGTTCGCAAGTTCCTGCTCCAGCGCTGCGCGGGTCTCGGCGGCGCGGGCGTGCGCGGCTTCGAGGTTGGCGAGCGCATCGGCGAGCGTGACCTTCTCGCCGTCGTCAGCGGGGGCGACGTAGAGCGGGATGTTGAGGTTGTCGTTGTTGCCGGTGATCTCGGCGAGGTTGACGACGTGGGCGAGGCCGTCGACCTCGTCGAACCCCTGGTAGAGCTCGAAGAGCCGCTCGGCGTGCTTGGGCTCGAGAGTGTTCTGGTTGCGCCCGCGCTTGAACAGGGACTCGCCATTGATGAACAGGACCTTGCCGCGCCGCTCGGCGGGCTTGGTGTGGCGCAGGACCAGCACGCACGCCGCAAGCCCTGTGCCGTAGAACAGGTTCGGGGCGAGGCCGATCACGGCGTCGACCATGTCGTGCCTGAGGACGTGGGAGCGGATACGCGCCTCGGCCCCCTGCCGGAAGAGCGCGCCCTGCGGCAGGACGACAGCAACCCGGCCCGTCGTCGAGCGCGCTGAGGTAAGCATGTGCTGGACCCAGGCCCAGTCGGCGTACCCCTTCGGTGGCACCCCGCCGAGCGTGTTGCGGCCCCATTTGTCCGAGGCCCACTCGTCCTCGCCCCAGTTCTTCAGAGAGAAGGGCGGGTTGGCGACCACACAGTCGAACTGGGCGAGGCGGTTGCCGGAGTAGAAGGCAGGGTTCCTCAGGGTGTCCTCGCGGACGACCCTGAAGTCCTCGACGCCGTGCAGCAGCAGGTTCATACGCGCGATCGCGGAGGTGGCGAGCACCTTCTCCTGGCCATAGAGCTTGCCCCACAGCGTGTTGACGTGGCCGCCGTGCTCCTTGACGTGCTCGATGACCTCGATCAGCATGCCGCCGGTTCCGCAGGCGGGATCGTAGACACTCTCGCCCTCCTGCGGGTCGAGGATGTTCACGAGCAGACCGACCACTGAGCGCGGCGTGTAGTACTCGCCCGCCTTCTTGTTCGACTGGTCCGCGAATCGCTTGATGAGGTACTCATACGCGTTTCCGAACACGTCTGGAGGAACGGTTGCGTTCGACAAGGTCCTGGTCGAGAAGTGCTCGATCAGGTCGGCGAGTTTGCGGTCAGGGAGCTTGTGCTTGTTCGTCCAGTTGGCGTTACCGAAGATGCCGAACAGCGTCTCGGGGTTGGCCTTCTCGATCTCGCGGAACGCCGTCAGAAGCGCGGTGCCGATGTTCTCAGTGCGCTCTCGCACGTCGGACCACAGGTGGCCGTCCGGGATCGTGAAGCGGTGGTTCTCGGCGAAGGCGGCGTACTCGTGGTCGCCCCCGGACTCCTCGAGAGCGGCCTCGAACTCCTCGACGTAGACGTCGCTGATCCGCTTGAAGAACATCAGCGGGAAGATGTACGCCTTGAAGTCGGCCTGGTCGATGCTGCCGCGCAGGAGGTCGGCCGCACGTGCGAGGTACTGCTCGAGTTCAGGCTGGGTGACGCGGTCGGTCATGGTCGTCCTGTCGTCTTCGAAGCTGGTGCGTTGAGGGGTTGGTCGGGATGGTCGGCGGGTGCCGTTGGGCGCATCACGCCTCCGCCGGGGCCGCGGTGCCGGCTGAGACGCCTTCGACCAGCGCCCAGCGGCTTGAACGAGCCGCGTCGAGAACGTCCTCTGTCACATTGGTGACTTCGTCGAGCGCGGCCAGCGTCTCGACGATCTGCCGCTGCTGCGCGATCGGTACAACGGGAACCCTGAATCCGAGCACGCTAGCGCGTTGGACCGTAGCGCCCGCGATAGTTGAGTCGTTCGCGCGACTGGTCAGCATCGCCGCGACGTAGTGCGGGTCGAGGTCTGCCGACATGATCCGCAGTAAGCACGTGTGAGGGGCTGCCACGACGCGGCCGCCCTCGGTGTCGACTCGTGCGGCGATGCGATGGGCGAGCTCAACCACGACATCACCGGGCTCGGTGATCCTGGGCGTTCCCTTCAGGCGGTCAGTGTCGATGCGCACGGAGTCTGCCCCGTCACGGATCCAGCGGGATGTCGCGACGAGGGTGCCGCTCGCACTCAGCAGGTCTCGGATCGGCCGTGCCGGTGGACGTATCACGGTGACGACCCCCAACTGCCCGAGGTCCTTGATAGTCGCCATACGCGGTGGTGCGGGTGGCGCATCGAGGTCTGCTGCGGGCGGTACTGGCAGCTCTTCGAGCCGGGCGAGGCTCGACTTCAGGCTCTCGAGATGCTGACGGATCTTGTCGACGGTCGGCGCGGGCTGGGCGACGGCTAGCCACCTCTGTGGGCCGAGGTTGAACTGCTCCGTCGCGAGTTCGTCGAACGACACAGCGACGGCGCGCGCGCCGGCCGGCTTGATCCGGCGCTCGCGCCAATCCTTGAGCGCGGCGGCGATCGCCGGAATGTCGAGGCTCGCATCTGTGCTGTGGTCCATCAGCAGCACGCGCGAGGGGTGGGCGGCCTCGCCTGGGCGCGCCAGGACCCAGAGGTTCAACGGGATGTTGGTGCGGGCGGCGAGCCCTCCAGGGAGCGCGACGACAGCTTCGACCGCGCGGGCGCGAACCATCTCGGCTCGGATCTCCGCCTCCCGGCCGCCGCGGTACGCGCTGCCCGTGGGCTGCAGCACGAACGCACGCCCCCCTTCCCGCAGATGCCAGATGGCCAGCTGAAGCCACCCGGTGTCGAGGTTCGAGGCGGGAGGCATGCCGAACCGAAGACGGGCATCGAGAGCGAGGCGCTGGGGGTCGTGCGAACGCAGTCCGAAAGGCGGATCGAGGACGACGACCGCAGCGTCGGCCGAGCTCGAGGATTCGAAGGCGTCCTCGTTTCGAACAGTCACGCTATAGCCCGTGAGCAACGCGCGTTGCCGGGCATGCATGCAGACCGACGTGGCGAACTCCTGTCCGCTCAGCGGCTGACGCTCCTCTCCGCGCTCGGCGACGGCGAGCAGGAGGCGCCCCGAGCCGACGCACGGGTCATGTGCCGGCCCACTCACGGAGGCCGCTGCCGACGCGATCAGATCCACGAGCGTCTCGCTCGTCGCGTTGTCGTCATATCCGCGAAGCACGGACGTGGTGAGTCGGTCCTGGAACGCCTCGTACGCCCGAGCGAGGCTGTTGGCGTCGATCGAACTCAGCGCCACGACGAAGGCACGCAGTGCATCGGGTCGTCGTTCGAGCTCGTCGAAGAGTGTGGTGTACAGGCCCGAGGTCACTGAGCCGAACAGCCTGTACTCGGTCGGCTGACGTTCGTCGTAGCTCTCCATCGCCGCTCGAAGTCGGGGCCCGAGCGACGCGTCCTGCTCCTCTGCGACGGCGTGCCATCGCGCCCCAGGGGCGACGCCGGGGTCAAAGCCGGGCGAGTCGGGGTCGCTCAGGAACCGCCAGGCAACCATTGAGCCCGCTAGCGCCGATACTGCCTCGGGGCGTCCGAAGCCGCGCCAAGCATCAAGGGAACTCCAAAGTGCCCGGTCGATCTGAAACGTGTCAACCGTCCGCCCGCGCGCGTTCAGCCAGGCGACAACTGCCGCCTCGTCGTAGCGGGGACTCGTCGCGGTGCCGGCGACGGGTGCCGGGAAATCGTCCTTGTGTCGGCTCGTCCAGTTGCTCACGGTGGAGCGCCCGACCCCAGCGAGCTCAGCGATGTCGCTCTTGGTGATGAGGATTGCTTCGTGCGCCCGGGCGTTCACATCACGTCCTTGTGGATAGGGAAGAGCGAGATTACGTTGCTCGGCGCAGTGGCGGGCATCGGCGTGACGTCCTGGCCGGCAGCCAGGCGCAGCCGCTTCGAGAGCCCCTGATCTGGAGGGACGACCGTCACCCGGCAACCCGCCCGCTTCAGCTCAGCGATCGCATTGGCGAAGATGCCGTCCCCAGATGCGAGCACGACACGCGAGTAGCGGGCCGAGATCCAGCGAACGTCGGCGATGACACTCAGCAGTTCCTGGTCGGCGCCGCTCGGCCCGCTACGGACCAGGCGCTGAGCCGAGCCTGTCCAACCGAAATGTGCTGCGAGAGCGTTGTGATGGCTGCTCGCCACGGCAACCGGGTCACCGGTCGCCAGCATGCCCATCGCCCGCATGCGCGCCTGGATGGTGGCCACCTCGGCAGTCGCCAGGCTGCTGCAGCCTGCCATGTTCTCGATGTCGATCAGGTACAGAGTCCGGCCGGTGCACAGTGCACGGGCCTGGGCAGTCCCATGCGGGATGTGCTGCCGGTTCATTGGTAGTCCTCCGCGTTCTTGAGTCGGCGACTCCGACCCCTTGAGGCGATCGTAGAACAGACCCCAGCACCCGTCAAGCGTCGAAGTCAGTTCACACCACACATCGAGACTGCCGTGAAGTGTGAACTCGCGACGTGGCATGGTCCCGGAGCGTCGAAGCGTCTGCCGAGCGGGTAAGGGTGTCGCTCGGATTGCGCCGTCGCGGGGCCGCTGAGCAGCGCCTCGTCCGAGGCAACTCCGAATGCGCGCGGCAACGATCCGCGCGTGCAGTCGATTCGAGCCGAACTGGGTTCCATCGAACTGCGTTCGCGCCGGCTGGAAGAGAACGAACTGCCAGCAGCGGAAGGTCGAGTGGAAGCGGTGACCGCCGACGGAGTTGGTCTCTCGCACTGACAATCTGAAGCCGACGCCTCGGGCATTGCCGGTCCGCGCCCATGGAGGCAGCGGGATCGACCGCTTACCCACCGTCGGCGAATCCAGGCCGTCACGCGACGCATCGATGCGAGCCAGTCAGGCAACGAACCGCCTATATAACGCCAATGGCCCGCCGGACTGAACCGGGCGGACCACTGGACAAGAGCATAACGAAGAACCTGTCTCCGCTTTCGTCATCTAGTCTACCAACGTGTCCACACCGGCTCAAGCGGGGGTCGCCCCTCACGCGGCACGCATGGCGTCGATCGCAGCACCGAGGCTCGCGCCGTACCTCGCATGCACGGGCGGCAACCCAACTCGGGCCCTGCGACTGTACGAGTGGAACATCGACCTGTCAGCCGGCGTGTACGGAATCCTCCACAGGTTCGAGGTGATCCTGCGCAACGCGATCGACGCGCGCCTGTGCATCTGGAACGCGACCCAGCGCGACCGAGACACCAATCGGAGCTACGGGAGCGACTGGCTCCTCGACCCAGCTCCATTGCTGGCACGACTCGCCGAGCGGGCGGTGACCGAGGCCGCTGACCGAGCTGCCACTGCGGCCGCAGGGCGGCCGAATCCGACGGTAGGACACGCTGACGTGCTCGCGCAGACGTCGTTCGGGACTTGGCGCTTCCTGCTGCCCGACACGGACGCAGGCCGCCAACTCCTGTGGAAGGCCGAGATCGCGCATGCGTTCCCGCACTTGCCGACCGGCTACAGCGGGCAAGCGGTGACGGATGAGGTCGACCGCGTTTACCAGTTGAGGAACCGGGTCGCGCACCTCGAGCCCTTACTTAACGCGGGACGCACCCAACGGCAGATTAAAGCCGCGTACGACGTCGCCGGATGGATCGACCCCGAACTTCGTACCTGGCTCACAAGCACGCAGCGTGTCGCCACTCTGCTGAAGACCCGCTCCCGCATCTGACACCGCAGCGATGCACGAACTCGCCCCGGAAGCGCGGGTGGTCTCTCCCGAGCCCACTGCTTGGGGCGAACGGGCGAGGAGCCGCCCGGCGCGCCTAAGGTGACGACGGGGTCCCCACCGCGGAATCTGACCACTTCTCCGGATTTGGGGCGCGGGATTGACCGCCGCCGATCGCGCCGGACACCTGTACCGAGCTCTCGTTGCGCTTAGCCGTCGATCGACTCTGAATAGGACCGCAGCGCTGTGAGGGAGTCGATCGGCGGAGTCGCAGGATGGCTCGGGGGCACGATGATGCGGCCGCCCCGGCTGTTGCGGAGAAACGGGAAGCGGTCAGCCCTGCAGGCGCAGGGTGTACCGAGGGCCGAGCCGGTCGGTCGTGACGGCCACGACGTCGCCTGTCAGCCAGTTGCCGCCCTCGTCCTGAAACTCCACGCACATGCCGACGTCGAGAGGTTCGTCGAGCTGGACGGAGTGGACGTGCACGAACCCGTTCGGGCGCGCGGCAGGAGGCACTTCGAGCATGCTCTGCATGCGGACCAGCGTTGCCATCGTGCACCTCCTCTTCCGGTTCATCCTGAACTCTACCCGCGCGGGTAGGCAACTACCCGGGCAGGTCCACAGGATCACCCAGCAGGTCGAGGGCACGCCGGAATGCCGGGGCGAGGCGTTCGCGCGCGTTCGCGCGGGTCTGCTTGGGCTGGTCGATGCCGAGCTCTTCCAGCCGCAGGTCGGTGCTGGCGGCGACGATGAGGTCGAAGTGGACCTCGTTGCGCGGGTCGGGGCCGTTCTCGTCGGAGACGGCCGTCGGCCACAGCTCGAACCCGGCGTCGAGGAGGACGTGCGCGGGCGCTTCCCGGTACATCCGGAACCGGGTGCCCTCGGCGAGACGCTCCGGTGTCCACTCGTCGGTGAGGGCGAAGCAGCTCAGCGGGAGGACGCTCGTGCCGCCCGGCAGGCCTCGCGCGGCGACGATGTCGTCGTACAGCGGGCTGGCGGCCGCGGCCGCCTTGATGATGACGTTCAGGTCCGCGACCTCGAACCGGAGCATCCCGATGTCGTCCGTGGGGTCGAGCTGATGGCCGTCGGTGCGCCAGTGGACTTCCTGCTCGTGCACACGCTCTCCCTCGAGGCTTGGACCTCCGGCAACGTACCGCAGGGCACCCACGGGTCAGTGCGCCGGGGTCAGTCGGCGAGCGAGTCCAGGACCTCAGCTTCGAGTGGGGCGCAGCGCTTGACGGCTCATGCCACCGATCCCCCGTCGTGCGGTGGCGGCGACGCTTGATGCCCCAGGCGGACCATCCGGCGACACCGCGCGGTCTCGCGGGCGCGCGCGCTCGGGCACCGGCGACTGGCGTGGCGCCTTCGAGCAGCGGTCGTCGGGTTCATGGGGAAGTCGGCGGCCGTCGCTGGCCAGGGCTGACGGGGTCGTCTCGGTAGGTAGCTTTGAGAATCCGGTCGGCGCGTTCACGTGCTCGCCGAAGCGCGCGGCGTTCGTCGGGTGTGGATATCAGTCCCCACCCATGACGGCGAGCCCGTTGCGGGTGTTCACCATTGGTGGCGCGCGCGATGGTGACTGAGCTGGCAGCGCGCACGAGGCGTGCGCATCGTGAACTCCACGTCGGCCAGCCCGGGCGAACTAGCGGGCGCGACGGAGCTAAAGCCATTCTGCCGTGCGCCACAGTCCCGTCATGAAGCCGACCTGGTCGAGAAGGTCGAGCATTCGAGTCCGTTCCCCCGGCGCTGCGGAGCTGTGTGGCAGCGCGTTCCAAGTCGGTTAGGGTCGCGTCCAAAGGGTTCACACCGTTGCTCGCGCACCACACGAGCCAGCGTTCACCGCGATCACCATCCGCGCTTGGAAGGGACCTAGCACAAATCATGAAGGTCCTGATCCGAGGCTTGCGCGTCAGTGCCTCATAACGCGCTTTGGCGATTCTCATAATGTTCGCTGTGGTGAGCGTGGTGCGGCGTGGGCGCGGAGGCGGTGTCGCCCCAGGTCAGCGGGCTGTATGGTGCCTTGAGCGCGCCGAGTACACCGAAACTCGAGATCCGTGGAGCCGTGGGCGGCCGAGGGCATCGTGCGGGTCGCGGAGTTCGCGAGACTGGGGCGGTGCTGCCACCTCCGCTGCCCGAGTCGTGGTGGGCGCGCTACAAGCGGAAGCACCCTCGACGAACCCGCTATTCGCGCATCCCCTAACCTTCTCGGCCCCTTCATAGCGGGCCCTGAGCGGACGAAGCCGCCGAGCGTGACACGCTCGTCCGTACACCTTGAGGTTGACGCTGTCGTGCGGCCCCGATCTTCGGTCCGTCCCCTGTGGGTGGTGCTCTGAGAGCTCTTGTTGGGGGCGTGATAGGTGCGCCGGGCGGTCCGCGACCGAGGGTCTCGTGGCCAACGCGCGGGACCACTCCCGACGAGTGGCGACTTCCGCTCAGCCCGCGGCGGTGGAGGCCAGGTCGGCTGCGGCGTCGAGGACCAGCGTCCTGTCGCCGTCGATGAGCGCGTCAAGGGGACGCCGCCCACCGGTGAACGGCTGCCGGTGTGTCAGCCAGGACGCGATGGTGGTTGGGCACAGGACCGGTGGCAGGATTCGAACGACGTCGGCGATGCCGTCGATCTGGTGGCCGTCGTGGAACTGGAAGAACGGATAGACGAGTCGGCCGTTGTCGGTGCGGAGCCGCAGCAGGCCGGGGTCGTCCGCGACGGCGCACACGTCCCTATCCAGGAGCCGTGCGGTGTCGGCTTCGGTGAGGGACGGTCCGACCTGTTCGGCCCATGTGCTGCCGGTGACGCGCGCCTGTTGCTTGGCGGGCTTGGTCGGGCCGTGCTCGACGTTCGGTTGGCCGCTGGAGTCGTCGTTCATGGCGTGCCGTCGTTCACCGGGTCTGGGCGGGGTCGGTGAGAGCGACGCCGCATCGTGGGCAGTAGCGGTCGCCGTCGCGGTGCGGGTGCTCGCAGCTGGCCCGGGTGAGGTGCTCGCGGATGACGCCGACGATGAACCGCAGGGCGTGACCGTAGTCGGGCGGGGTGCCCTGGTAGAGGTCGTTGGCGTCGCCTTCGCGGATGGTGGTGGTCTGGACGCCCCGTGCGCCCCAGGGCTGGATGCTCGGGTCCTCACCGCTGGAGATGGCGATCGCGTAGGTGTCCCACCGCTCCCTCATGTACCAGGCGACGCCGTCGACGGTGCCGGTGAGGACCCAGGGTGCGGCGATGACTTCTTCGTGGGCGTCGACGCCGAGCTCGGCGGCGGTCGCCGGGAGTTCGCGTAGGTGCTGTTCGCGCGCGGGCCGTGACCCTTCGGCGATCTGCCGGACGGTCTCGCGAGCGCGTGCGGTGCGTTGGCGTCGTTCGGGTTCGGTGAGCTGGCAGACGCACGTCTCGCCGTGATGGGGGTCGCCTGCCGGCTGGGGGTGGCAGGAGCACCAGCGCCGTGCGGCGGCGTCCAGGTCCTGCGGGCCCACCGGCAGCAGCTCGAGCAGGGCGCGGCGGGCCGCGATCCGCTTGGCTCGTTCGCGCTCGGCCGCTGGCTGGCGCTCGTCGGCCACGGGCCGGTCGGCCGTTTCGCCGTCGGGCACGTCAGGCTCCTGGGGGTGTAGGGCCGGGTGAGCCGTCCGGCAGGTGGGTCATCTGTGTGACGGGAGTCGAGATCCGCATCGTCATCTCGGCGTGCGGGCCGAGCGGCTCGAGGGACAGGCACATCGGCGAACCGACGCGGATCCCCGCCGCGTACCTCCCGTCACTCTCGTGCGCCACCGCGAGCACGGCGATCGGTCGGCCGTCCCGGCGAAGGTCCGCCGGTTCGCCCAGGCTGTGAGCGATGACCCGGGTGACGGTGACGGGGCGGTCGTCGTTGCGGGAGTCGAACAGGTACGTCGCACCCGATTCCGTGGTGACGATGAGCCGGCCCGGGTGTGTGAAGGGGTCGAGGCACTCGGGGGTCACGTCGACCGGCCGGCGGGGTCCGGAGGGCGGTTGAGGTCGCGCCACTGCGGCCACGGGAGCAGCACCGCAGAGCGGTGTCCTTCGTTCGTCAGGACGATGCGACGCCCGTGTTCGGTGACCTGGTCGAGCAGGTCGTCCGTCGGTGCACCGAGCTCGGTCAGGTCGACCGTCAACTCACCAGCCTCGCCGGGTACGGGAGGGTCGTGGGCGGTCGCCGGGAGATCCGCGGCGGGCTCCGGCTCGAGAACCTGGTCGACGTCGGCCCGGGCGTCCTCCAGCCCGCGACGCACGGCGTAGGCCAGGCCGTCCCGGACGGCGCGTAGCCCTTCCTTCACGGAGAGGTCGACGCCGCCCGCGCGGAACTCGGCCCGGTCATCGACGACGAGCCGGGGACGGTCTCGCTTGCGGACGCGGGGCGTCGGCCCCAGTGCCAGACCCACGGCGAACAGGTCCTGGACGGCGCGGTCCGGGAGCACGATGGGCTCTTCGTCCAGGTCCTTGATGACGACGTGCTCCCCGTCGGGCAGAACCACCACCGCGTCACCCGCCAGTGCGCGCGCCCGCAGTTCGGCGTGACGCCGCTCACGCGCGCTCGCCTTGGCCTGTCCGGGCGCCGCGGCGCTGGCACGCGCTGGGGGCGATGGCGGGGCGACCAGGCCGGGGGGTGTCAGGCGGGAGATCGACGTGATTCGCATCGGTACGAAGTGCGTCCGGGTGCCGGTCTGGTTGTCGTGGTCCAGCTCGACCAGGTGCAGGGAACCGACGTGCAGGACCCCGGTCTCGGTGTCGGGCGCCCGGAGCACCAGCACCACCCGCGACCAGCGGATCGCCGCCGAGGACCCCTCGGCACCCTGGTCGGGCGCGGCCACGAGGGCGAGCCGGTGGTCGTCAGCGTCGAGCAGCCAGAGCTGTCCCTTGTGGGTGCCCAGCGCCCAGATGCCCGTCGCGTCAGCGAGCGTGAGCGCCTCGACGTCCCGAATGTTCTCGTCCATCACCAGGCCCCGATCCGCGGCGGGAGTCTTGCGAGGTCCGGGTCCGTGACCGGCTCGATGCGGACCGCCGTCTGCTGCAGCCACCACCCACGCGCCGGCGCCTGCGGGTGGTTGGAGTCCTGGTAGGCGAAGGACCAGCGGTGCCGGTCACCCACCCGCAGCACACCGAGGCCGCCGCGGGTGGCCGACTCGACCTCGAGCAGCGGCACCCACCTGAAGTCACTCGGCCCGGTGCGCGAGCTCGCGCCCGGGACCCGCAACAACGCCGGAACATCCGCGTCCAGGTAGTAGACAGTCGCGGTGGTCGAGTACACCGCCAGCACACCGACCACGTCCGCGAGTACGACCTCGAAGATCGGCATGTCCTGACCCTCGGCCCTGGCCGGGAGCCAGCCGGGGAGTACCGCCAGGTCGTCCTCGGTGACGGCGTCGATCCGGGTGACCGGCTCCTGCCACCACGAGCTGTAGTCACCTCTGCCTTAACCCGACCTCAGGTGGTAGAGGTGTCGTGCACCAACCCGGATGTCGTTCCAGCCGTCCCGGCCGGGGATGAGCACGCACCCGATGCGCAACCACACCCCGTCGATCACCGCCGTCGGGCCGGCGACGTACGGCACCCGGCTGACCGCCATCACGTCGGCGTCCATCACGAACGGCGGCTGCAACCCCGACCGCACCAGCCACGACCCGGACGCCTCCGCCAGCACGAGCTCCTCGACGACACGCACCGCAGCCCCCGCCTAGATCGTTCGCCGGAGCTGGACCCAGGCCGCGGTACGCCACATCCCCGTCATGAAGCCGACCTGGTCAACGAGGTCCAGCACGTCCCGCTCCGTCGCGCCCGAGCCGCGCAGCTGCCGGGCGGCGCGCTCCAGGTCCCCGACGTCACCGCTGAGGGGATGCACACCAGCGGTGGCGCACCACACCAACCACGTGTCCGCGGCAGCGACCATCCGGGCCTGAAGTTGTCGGCGGCCGCTCGTCGGGCACCGACGAACGCGTCGCCGCTGTCGTCGTCGACGACCCCGCTGCTCACGACGACTCCGTGGTAAGCCACCGCGGGAGACGCACCAGCGGCCCCCAGCGGTCGCCAGCCGGCCCCGTCGACGAACACGGACCGGTGCGGGGCATCGCTGACAGCCGCGGCGGCAGGTGCGCTTGGACGTCGCCGGTGCCTGGCTCGGTGACGATGGCCGCGTCCTGGCACCACCAACTGCTGAGGTACGGGCGCCGGTCGATCGACCGCACGGCCCACGTGCTCATCGCGTTCGCCAGGGTGAGCGTCGGGACGGCTGCGTCACCCATGCTGCGCCTCGTTGCGGCGCCAGCCCGGCGGCATCTTGATGGGTACGTGCGGGTCCCAGGGCTCAGGTGTCGGGTCCCCGAGAAGGACGGCGCGTGTCTCGATGTCGGACACGCGGCCTTGGACGCGTTCGATGATGACGCGGGCTGAGGATTCGTAGCCCTGTCGCCAACCTCGTCGGGACTCCAGCCGGGCGCCGACCTTGTACGCGGCGCAGGTGGCGGTCAGCGCGAAGATCGCGACTGACGCACCGGTCGGCCCGCCAGCCAGGAGCGTCGACGCGCCGGCGGCGACGCCGAGGGCCGTGGTGACGATGGCGCCACCCCACCAGCGCGCGCCGGCGAGGCGCGGGCTGAGGTTCGGGCCCCACTCGCTGCTGGCTGTTGACATCGACCACTCCTTTCACCGGACACGAGGCATGTCTACTATCCGATACATACCTAGCGAAGCAGGGCGATGCCAGAGGCGTCAAGCACGGGAGTGTTTGGCGTGGCGATGCCGCATGATCACCGGAGTCCGAGATGCTGGACGCACCGCCTCCATGCCGACGCCGGGCATCGAATGGATGACACTATGCGGAACACTCTGTTCGTGCCATACTGGACGCGATGTCCACCGGGCGAACGGTTGGGACGCACAGTGATGGAAGGGAGGGCTACCGCTCCGAACCGAGGTAGAACGCGGCGGGAGTCAGACCGAACGCGTCGGCCAGCGCCCACAACGCGTCGTTGGAGATGTTCCGGTCGCCGGTCTCAAGGCTCGCGATGTAGCTGCGGGCAAGACCGGACCGCGTCGCCAGGTCTTGTTGGGTCAGGCCCCGGGACTGGCGCAGTTCGCGGATTCGCCGGCCGACCGCCGCGCGGCGCTCGGCCTTGCGGTCGTCGTTCTGCACACCCGGACGGTACGGCACTGCCAGGACCGAGTCGATCATGGACACCGTTGTCTATACGTTGCGGTACCCCTTGTCACCCCGCGATGCGTCAGGACAGCGTCGGTCTGCCACCTCGAGCATCGCCGAGCGCCACGCCCAAAGAACGCCCCACGGTCGGTGTGCGTCTCCGGCGAGCTCGTCGACCAATCCGGCTAGCCAGTGCCGCGGCGAGACCACGAGGCGGACGTGGAGGCGGGGTTGCGCCCGCAGCTGGTCGCCACGGCCCCGGATTGGACGCGACGGCCGCAGCGGTTGCGCCTCAAACGGCGGCGAAAGGACCTGTACGGACGCATCTGGTCTCACGCTCACCACTGCGGACGATCCCGTTCTCACCGTTCTCACCGTCACGTCCCGTTCTCACGGTCGGCGAGCCTCGGCACGCAGGGGGCGCTCAGCTGTGCTCGCTGCGCCCCTCGCGCCAGTAGCCCATGAACGCCACGGCCTTGCGGTCGACGCCGCACCGGGTGACGAGGTGGCGGCGGAGCTCCTTGATGACCCCGGCCTCGCCCGCGAGCCACGCGTAGAGCGACGCGGACGCCCGCAGCGGGTGGCCCTCGGCGTCGACGGGCACCTCCCACAGCAGCCCGTGGTCGACGTCGACGTCCTCCAGGACGACCTCGGCCTCCGGGGCCTCGCCCGGCATGAGGCGCGCGCACGCGGCCTGGACCGCGGGGACGAGGTAGCTGCCGTGCGCGGCGCCGTCGCGGCCGTGCCAGCGCACCGTCACGCCCTCGGGGGCGGTCAGCTCGAGCACGTCCAGGCTGGTCGGCATCTCGATGACGACCTCGCCGCGCGCGTCGGCGGGCAGGCGCTCGAGGATGCCCGCGATCGCGGGCAGGGCCGTCTCGTCGCCGGCGATGAGCAGCCGGTCGGTGGTCGCCGGCGGGACGAAGTCGACGCCACCGTGCGGGCCGACGGCGTCGGCGTTCGGGCCGAGCACGACGAGCTCGTCGCCGGGCCGCGCGGACCGCGCCCAGCGGGAGGCGGGGCCGCCGTCGCCGTGCAGGACGATGTCGACGTCCAGCTCACGGGCGTGCGGGCGCACGCCGCGTGCGGTGTACGTGCGGATGGGGTGGCGACGGTCGTCGGGCAGCTCGCGCCAGCGGCCGTACCAGTCGGCGGTCGACGCGAGGTCGAGCAGCTCGCCGTACCCGCACTCCATCGGCAGGAAGAACTTGATGCGCTGGTCGAACCCGTTGTCCGCGAACCGGTCGAGGTCCTCGCCGGTGAACGTGACCCGCAGGACGCTCTCGCAGACCCGGTCGATGCGGGACACCGTCACCGCGAACATCCGGAACGGGGAGGCGACCTCGAGAGCGGGCGCCGAGGCGTCGGGCGTCGTCGTGGTCGTCGTCACGCGAGCAGCATAAGGGAAGGCAACCCTCACCTGTGAAGAGGGAGTGACGCACCCCACGTCCACCGCCGGACGGTCACGCCGCGCTCGTCCCGAACGCGAGACCGAGCAGGTACGTCGCCGCGGCGGCGCCCCAGCCGATCGCGAGCTGGCGCAGCGCGCGCCTGACCGGCGACGTGCCCGACAGCAGCCCGACGATGGAGCCCGTGCCGAGCAGCGCGAGGCCGACCAGCCCGGCCGACCACGCCACGGCCGCGAGCCCGCTCGCGCCGAACAGGTACGGCAGCACGGGGATGATCGCGCCGGACGCGAAGAAGCAGAAGCTCGCGCTCGCCGCACCCCAGGCCGTCCCGATCGCCTCGTGCTCGTCGACCTCGGGCGCGGCCTCGGCCTCCTCGTCGTCGGCCGTGGGCGCGGGGGTGCCGCCGGGCAGGGCGACCGAGGTGCGCAGCAGCGCGCCGGACACCTGCTGCTGCGCCTGGTAGCGCTCCAGCGAGGAGAGGACGACGTCCGCGCGCTCCTGGGCCGCGTCGGCGTCCATGCCCCGGGCGCGGTAGACGAGCGCGAGCTCGTTCGCGTCGACGTCGAGCGACGCCAGCGCGTCACCGGCCGCCTGCGCCGGGCGGGACGCCTCGAGCAGCTCCCGCTGCGACCGGACCGACACGTACTCGCCTGCGCCCATCGACAGGGCGCCCGCGAGCAGGCCCGCCAGGCCGGTCAGCAGCACCGTGTGCTGGGCCGCCCCGCTCGCTCCGATGCCGAGGACGAGCGCGAGGTTGGAGACCAGCCCGTCGTTCGCGCCGAACACCGCCGCGCGGAACGTGCCGGAGATCCGCTGGCGGCCACGGGTGGCGAGCCCGCGCACCACCTCCTCGTGGATCCGCTCGTCGGCGGCCATGCGCGGCGTCGCGTCCGCCTCGTCGCCGTACTCGGACCGCGCCTCCGCCCGCTGCGCGAGCGCCAGGACGAAGACCGAGCCGAACCGGCGGGCCAGGAACCCGAGGAACCGCGTGCGCCAGTCGCCCCGCAGAGGGCGGCCGACGTCGTCGCCGAGCAGGTCGAGCCAGTGCTGCTCGTGCCGGCGCTCGGCGTCCGCGAGCGCGAGCAGGATCGCGCGCTCCTCACCGGTGCGACGGGACGCGAGGTCGCGGTAGACGGCGGCCTCGGCGCGCTCGTCGGCGAGGTACCGGCGCCAGCGGCGGATCTGGGCGGAAGTGGGTGGCACGCGCTCCATCGTGACATCCCATGACTGCGCAATCCGGACATCCGGCGGTCTTCGGACGCCCGAATCCGCAGGTCAGAGGACCCGGTTCGGCGCGTGCCGGGCGCCCGTCCGGCCGGTCAGGACTCCCACGGCGGGGTGTCGTCGAGCTTCGCGTAATACTTCGCGAGGTGGCTCCTGATGCGGTCGCGGTCCTTGTCGGGCACGTCCACGCCGCCCCGGCTGCCCTGCATGACGGCGGCCGCCGCGAACACGCCGCGGGGCACGGCGACGAGCCGCCCGTCGACGACGTCGGCGATCAGCAGCTTGTACGCGGTGAAGTTCTCCTTGGCCTCGGCGTCGTACCAGACGTGCGCGTCGCGGTAGCGCTCGTTCGGCTCGTCCTCGGCCTTCGCCCACGCGCGCACGCGCCTCTCGGCGGCGGCGCCGTCCCACTCGCGGTCGCGGTCGGCGAGGGGCAGGTCCTGGAACGCGGTCACGGACACGGCGGTGCTCCTTCCGGGAGGGGACGAGGGTCAGGCGGGCGCCGCCGCGCGCAGGCGCTCGAGCAGCGGCCCCGCGGCCTCGTCGAGGAAGCGCTGCTGGCCCTCGTCGCCGACCTGGACGAGCGCGACATCGGTGAAGCCCGCCTCCCAGTAGGCGGAGACGGTCTCGACGATCTGGTCGAGGTCGGGGCCGCAGGGGATCTGCTCCGCGACGTCCTCGGGGCGCACGAACTGGCTCGCTGCCTCGAAGGCCTCCGTGGTCGGCAGGTCGGCGTTCACGTGCCAGCCGCCGGCGAACCAGCGGAACTGGTCGTAGGCGCGCGCGACGGCGGCGTCGCGGTCGGGGTCCCAGCAGATCGGGACCTGCCCGATCGTGCGGGACGGTCCGGCGTCGGCGGGCCGGGCCTCGGCCCAGCCGCGGACGAGGTCCGCGTCGGGCTCCACGGCGACGAGGTGGTCGGCCAGCGGCGCGAACCGGGAGACGGACTGCGAGCCGGAGACGGCCACGCCGATCTCGACCGGGTCGTCGGGCAGGTCCCAGACCCGCGCGGAGTCGACCCGGTAGTACGAGCCCTCGAGCGTCACGCGCTCGCCCGTGAGCAGGTCGCGGATGATCTCCACCGCCTCCTCGAGCATCTCGTGGCGCTCGCCGACGGCGGGCCACCGCTCGCCCACGACGTGCTCGTTGAGGTTCTCGCCCGCGCCCAGGTTGAGCAGGAACCGCCCGCCGGACAGCACCCCCAGGGTCGCCGCCTGCTGCGCGACGACGGCCGGGTGGTAGCGCAGGATCGGGCACGTCACGTACGTCATCAGCTCGACGTCGCTCGTCGCCTGCGCCACCGCGCCGAGCAGCGTCCAGGCGTTCGGCGCATGCCCCTGGCTGTCGAGCCAGGGGAAGTAGTGGTCGCTCGAGACGAGGAGGTCGAAGCCGCGCCGCTCGGCGTCCGCGGCGTACCCCACGAGCTCGCGCGGGCCGGACTGCTCGGTCATGAGGGTGTAGCCGAATCGGGTCACGGTCCTACCGTCGTCCGAGTCGGGCGGGCCCGCATCCGGGGGCGGGGTACCGCCCTCAGGCGTCCGCCCAGGCCTCGCGGGCGGTGGTGATCGCGCCGTCGGTCGCCGCGTCGAGGGCGAGGCCGAGCAGGTGGTCCTGGCAGCCGTCGGCGAGCGGGTAGGGCGGCGGGGCGTCGCCGCGGACCCAGGCGCCGGTCGCGTCGAGGAGCGCCGCGACCGCGATCTCGTCGTCCGCGAGCCGGGCGCCGTGGAACGGGTTCCGGTAGAGCACCTGGCCGTCGAGGCTGAGGTGCTCGAGGTCGAAGCCGTCGAGGTTCTGCTCGAGCCCCGAGACGCGCCGCCGGATCGTCGACTCCAGCACCGTGCGGGGTCCGGCCCAGCGGGTGACGGTGTCGTTCACGATCTCGCCCGCCGAGCCGCGGACGACGATGCGGTTGGTGCGCAGCGGGTTGTGCCACTGGTTGTCGGTGAAGTCGTAGAGGGCCGAGCGGCCGCCGCCGAAGTCGAGGGTCGCGAGCAGCGTGCGGGCCGGGTGCGGCTCGTCGTCGCCGGTGAACCCGTTGCGGTCCATCGGGTCGATCAACGGGGCCGTGAGCGCCGCCGCCTGCACCGTCACCTCGCCGCGGCCGACGCCGAGCAGGTGCCGGACGAGCCCGACCGCGTGGTACATGTGCGTCGACGAGACCTGCACGTGCGTGACCTCGCCGATCGCGCCGGAGAGCACGACCTGGCGGCGCGCGACGTGCGCGGGCATGAACGGGCTGTGCTCCGCGACCTGGACGAGCCCTGTCGGGCCCACGTCCGCCCACAGCTCGCGCAGCCCCTCGACGTCCGGCGCCGGAGGCGTCTCCGCCAGGACGGGCACCCCCGCCGCCGCGACCTCGCGCACCGCGTCCGGCGTGACGGGCCACGGCGTGGCGGTCACGACGAGCTCCGGTCGGTCGGTCGTCGCACCGGTCGCGACGATCAGCTCCTCGATCGTCCGGACCGTCGGCACGCCCCACGCGCGCTCCACCTGCTCGCCGCGCTCGGCCGACCGCGTGACGACGCCGACGCACGTGAACCGCTCGGGCATGAGCCGCGCCATGCGCACGAAGAACTCGGCGCGCCACCCGCTGCCGACCACACCGAAGGGGAGGGGAGCCATGCTGCCGACCCTAGTCCGGGACGACCTCCGTGACGCGGCCGTCCTCGACGTGCCAGCGGCGCGTGAGGCGGACCGTCTCGAGCATCCGGCGGTCGTGCGAGACGAGCAGGATCGTGCCGTCGAACGCGTCGAGCGCCTGCTCGAGCTGCTCGATCGCGGGCAGGTCCAGGTGGTTCGTCGGCTCGTCCAGGACGAGCAGGTTCACGCCGCGCGCCTGCAGCAGCGCCAGGGCCGCACGGGTGCGCTCGCCCGGCGAGAGCGAGGACGCCGGGCGCGGCACCTGGTGGCCGCCGAGCCCGAACTTCGCCAGCAGCGTCCGGACGTCCGCGGTCGGCCAGTCGGGCACCTCGCGGGCGAACGCCGTGCCCAGCGGCTCGTCCCCCTCGAACGCCGCCCGGGCCTGGTCGACCTCGCCGACGAGCACGCCGGAGCCCAGGCTCGCCGCCCCCTCGGTCGGAGCCAGCCGGCCCAGCAGGAGCGCGAGCAGCGTCGACTTGCCCGAGCCGTTCGGCCCGGTGACGGCCACGCGGTCCTGCCGGTCGAGCTGCAGGTCCACCGGGCCGAGCACGAAGTCACCCCGCCGCACCGTCGCCGCCCGGGTCGTCGCGACGACGTCGCCGGAGCGGCCCGCCGTCGCGATCGTCATGCGCAGCTGCCACTCCTTGCGCGGCTCCTCGACGACCTCGAGCCGCTCCAGCATCCGGTCGCTCTGCCGCGCCTTCGCGGCCTGCTTCTCGGACGTCTGGCCGCGGTGGTGCTTGACGTGCTTGTCGCCGTCGGTCGCCTTGCGGCGCGCGTTGCGCACGCCCTTCTCCATCCACGCGCGCTGCCGGCGGGCCCGGGCCTGCAGCGCCTCGCGCCGGGCCGAGTACTCCTCGAACGCCTCGCGCGCCTGGCGGCGGGCGGTGCTGCGCTCGTCGAGGTAGGCGTCGTACGTGCCGCCGTACGTGGCCACCCGCTGCAGCGAGCGGTCGATCTCGACGACCGTCGTCACCGTGCGGCTGAGGAACTCGCGGTCGTGGCTGACGACGACGACCGGCGCGTCCACCTCGTCGACGAACTGCTCCAGGCGGGCCAGGCCGTCGGCGTCGAGGTCGTTGGTCGGCTCGTCGAGCAGGTACAGCTCGAACCGGGAGAGCAGCAGCGCCGCGAGCCCGACGCGCGCGGCCTCGCCGCCGGAGAGCGCCGTCATCGGCAGGTCGAGGTCCACCGTCAGGCCGAGGTCGTCGGCGACGGTGCCGAGGCGGGCGTCGAGGTCGGCGCCGCCGAGCGCCATCCACCGCTCCAGGGCGTGGGCGTACGTGTCATCGGCGCCCGGCTCGCCGGCCGCGAGCGCGTCCGCGGCCTCGTCCATCCGCCGCTGGGCCTCCGTGACACCCGTCCGACGCTCGAGGAACGCCCGCACGCTCTCGTCCGGGTCGCGCTCGATCTCCTGCGCGAGGTAGCCGAGCGGCGCGTCGGGCGGGCTGACGACGACCGTCCCCGACTCGGGTGCTCGTCGGCCGCCGAGGATCTGCAGCAGCGTGGACTTGCCGGCGCCGTTGGGCCCGACGAGCCCGACGACGTCCCCCGGCGCGACGACGAGGTCGAGACCGGAGAAGAGCTCCCGGTCCCCGAACCCTGCGGACACACCTCGGGCCTGGACCGTCGCACTCACGGCCCCATCCTCCCCCGAGCCGGCCCGCCCCCCGAACCTCTTTCCGGGCCGGCCCGCCCGCCCTCGCGCCGTCCGGACGAGTTCGTAGCGGGCCGACGGGTTCGTAGCGTCTGAGCCACGAACCGGTCGCCGCGCTACGAACTCGCGGGCGGGGAGGGGGCGGGCGGGCGGGGAGGGGTCAGGACAGGGCGGCGCGGAGGCCGTCGACGAGGGGGGTCGTCGGGCGGCCGACGAGCTCGCGGAGCGACGTCGTGGCGTCGGCGAGGTCGCCGTTCGCGGTGTCGGCGTCCATCTGGACGACGAAGCCGGCGGTGCCCTCGTCGAGCCCGGCGGCGACGAGCGCGGCGCGGTGCTCGTCGGCCGACAGGTCGCGGTGCTCGACCGGACGGCCCAGCAGCTCGGACGCCGCTGCGGCGAGGTCGTCGTAGCTCCACGCGACGTCGCCCGACAGCTCGTAGGTCCGCCCGTCGTGCCCGCCGCGCGCGACCACCGCGGCCGCCTCGGCGTAGTCGGTGCGCGACGCGCTGGCGACGCGGCCGCCGTGCGTGCTCCCCAGGATCACGCCGGTCTGCGCGGCCTGCTGGACGGTGCCGACGTAGTTCTCCGTGTACCAGTTGTTGCGCAGCACGACGACGGCGAGCCCCGACTCCCGCAGCAGCTCCTCGGTGGCCTTGTGCTCGGGGACGACGACGAGCGTGCTCGTGTCGGCGTGGGGGGCGCTCGTGTAGACGACGCGCGTCACGCCGGCCGCCTTCGCGGCGTCGATCGCGGCGCGGTGCTGCTCGACCCGCTTCCCGACCTCGCTGCCCGAGACGAGGACGAGCGTCTCGACGCCGTCGAGGGCGCGGCGCAGCGCGTCGGCGTCCTCGTACGGGGCGACCGCGGTCCGCACGCCCTGCGTCGCGAGCTCGTCCAGACGGTCCTGGCGGCGGCCGAGTGCGACGACCTCGCCCGGCGCGACGCCGCCGGCGAGGAGGTGCTCGACGACGAGACGACCGAGGTGACCGGTGGCGCCGGTGACGGCGATGGACATGCGCGTGCTCCTTCGTGGCCGGGCGGGCCGGTGCCCACCCTCTCGGTCGGCGCCAACGAGCAGGCAACGCGATCACTTCCCGATCCGCCGTACCCACTTCGGCGTAAGGTACGGACGTGACGGTAAGCAACGAGGTCAGCGTCCTGGACCGCCTCCTCACCGACGGAGTCCTCTCCGCCGCGTGCCCCTCGCGGGTGGTCCTCGACCACGTGACGAGCAAGTGGGGCGTGCTCGTCCTCGCCTCGCTCTCGGAGCGGACGATGCGCTGGGGCGAGCTGCGCCGGACGGTCGAGGGCATCAGCGAGAAGATGCTGGCCCAGACCCTGCGGACCCTGGAGGCCGACGGCCTCGTCCACCGCGACGTCACCGCGAGCATCCCGCCCCGCGTGGACTACTCGCTCACGCCGCTGGGCACCGACCTCGCGGCGCACCTGCTGCCGCTGCTCGGCTGGGTCGCCGACCACGCCGACGAGATCGTCGCCCGCCCGGCCCGCTGAGCCACGCTCCGAGGGGCTACGCGGTCGTCGCCGTGCGCGGGCGCCAGGTGGCCGACTCGGACGGCATGAGGATCCACAGGATCGGGTACACAAGGATCTGGCTGCCCGGCACGAGCATGAGGATCAGCACGAACAGCAGCCGTGCCATCCACGGGTTCAGGCCGAAGCGCAGGCCCAGGCCCGCGCACACGCCGCCGAGGACGCGCCCGTACCGCGGGCGGATGAGGCCCTGGCGGCCGAGGGGTGCGTGGTAGTCGTTCATGGTCCTCCTCCTTCGCGGCGGATCTCGCCGACAGCACCAGCCTCGCCCCGCGACGCTCGTGCGGGTATCCGGGAGCACCCCGGTCGGACCCGGGCCCGACCCCGGACTGGCCCCGGACAGACCCCCGGCGACACGTCGGCGCAACCCGCCCGGGTGCTCGCCCGGACCGGGCGCTTCATGGCACCGTGACGCCCAGCGGCGACGGAGCCGCTGGTCGAAGGGGAGAACGTGAACTACGTCGTGGCGCTGCTGCGCCTGTTCGTCGCCATGCTCGCGCTCATCGGGACCCAGGAGATCTGGCTCCACGGCGAGGTCGACGGGCTGCTCTACTTCACGAACCAGTCGGGCTTCCTCCTGGCGATCGTCCTCGTCTGGGGCGCGGTGGGGTCGATCCGCGGCAAGGGGCAGCCGCCGGCCTGGTTCAAGGGCGGCGTGACGCTGTTCCTCGCGATCACCGGGCTCGTCGCCGCGTTCGTCCTCGCGCCGGAGGCCGCCGACGCGCCGCAGATCTTCCCCGGACTCACGTCCGGTCAGATCGAGCACCAGATCAACCCGGCGTTCGCGGTGCTCGACTTCCTGCTCTTCGACGCGCACCGCCGGATGCGCTGGCGCTACGCCGCGTACTGGTTCGGCTACCTGCTGGCGTACGTCACCTTCACGACGATCCGCGGCACGGTCTTCGGGCTCGACTACCCATACGGGTTCATCGACCTCGGCGAGCTCGGCTGGGGCGGCTTCCTGCTCAACGTGCTGATGTACGGCGTCGGCTTCTACGCCTTGGGACTGCTGATCATCCTGGTCGACCGCCGCATGCGCCGGCGCGCCCTCGTCGGCGGCGCGACCGACTGACCGTCAGCGCAACGCGTTGACGAGCACTAGGGCGCCGATGACGCTCCCCGCGACACCGGCGACGATGCCGAACACGGCCCGGCCGCGACCGTGCCCGCCGTCGCGGGCGCGGCGCAGCGCGACCGCTCCGGTCCACACGGCGAACGGCGCCAGGGGCCACAGCAGCAGGCCGACGAGGCCGAGGTAGCCGGAGGCGATCGACTGCCAGGAGCGGCCCGTCGGGATGAGCCAGTGCACCGCGTCGGACGGGTCGGCCCCCACGCCCGGGTTCGCCGGCTGCCGCACGGGCGCGTGCGGAGACGGGACCTGGCCGTACGGTGCGGGCGGCGTCTGCACCTGCAGGTGCTCGGTCCACCGCTCGCCGTCGAACCAGCGCAGCGCCCCGACGGTCACGCCGTCGGCGTACCACCCGGGCGGCGGGTTCCGCGTGTCGCTCATGCCCCGTATGTCGGCGGCGGCCGGGACCGGCTTGAGCCGGGCGCCGCCGCACCCTTCACGGTCGTGCAACGTGCGCGACACACTCCTGCCGTACCGTCCGGCGGATCACGGCGGCGTCGCCCGGTCCCGGGCGGACGGAAGGGAGCGAGCGATGTACGACCTCGTCGACCCCTTCATCGGCACGGAGGCGACCCACCTGCCGCCCCCGCAGGGCCTCGCCGCCTCGTGGTGGTGGCCGAAGCCGCAGGTGGGCAACACCCACCCGGGCGCGACCCACCCGCTCGGCATGGTCAGCGCCTGCGCGTACAGCGGCGCCTACCCGACGGGCTACGGCCGCTACGACCTGTCCACCGAGGGCCTGCCGCCCGTCCTGCACGAGCGCACCGTCGCGTCTGGCTTCACGCACTTCCAGCAGTCGGGCACGGGTGCGATCCGCAAGTACTACAACTACTTCCGCGTCACGCCGATGCTGCAGCCGCTGGACGACCTGGGGCAGACGTGGGACGTCGACGACGAGTACGCGGAGCCGGGTTACTACGCCGCGACGCTCGGCAGCGGGATCCGCGCGGAGCTGACGGTGGGCCCGAAGAGCGCGGTGCACCGGTACACGTTCCCCGCGCACCGGGACGCCCGGGTGGTCATCGACTTCTCGATGGGCGGCCTGACGATCCCCTACGGCCGGACGGTCCCCCTGCGGGCGCACCTGCACTCGGTCGCGCCGGGCGTCGCGCAGGGCGAGATCGTCGTCGAGGGTGCGCCGCTCGCCGTGCACGTCGAGTGCGACGCCGCGCAGTGGCGCCAGATGCTCTGGTACGACCGGCGCCTCATGCCCGGCGGCACGCGGCTCGACTTCGACCGCATCCGCCCGACGACGCTGCGCACGTTCGGCCTCATGTGGGCCGGGCCCAGCGAGCCGGGCCAGACGATCGAGATCCGGATCGGGTTCAGCCTGCGCGGCGTCGATCAGGCGCGACGGAACCTCGAGGACGACTGCGGCCCCGGCCCGTCGAGCTTCGAGCGGCGCCGCGCGCACACCGCCGCGACCTGGCGCGAGCACCTCGACAAGGTCCGGGTCGACGCGCCGACGCGCGAGGCGTCCACGGTCTTCTCGACCGCGCTGTACCACTCGCTCGTCAAGCCGTGCCTGGCGGCGGACGAGTCGCCGTTCTGGCCGACGCCCGGGCCGTTCGTCTTCGACATCTCGACGATGTGGGACATCTACCGCACGCAGCTGCCGCTGCTGACGGCCCTCGTCCCCGACCGCGCCGTCGAGCTCGCGAACGCGCTCCTGCACATCGCCGAGGAGGAGGGCAACCTCCCGATCGGCTACCGGATGGCGCGCGGCGCCGACCGGTTCAGCCGGCAGGGCTCGGCGCTCGCGCACACGTTCTTCGCCGACCTGTGCCAGCTCGGGCTGCCGGGCGTCGACTGGGACTGGGCGCTCGTGCACATGCACAACGACCTGCGGCGCACGTACGGCGAGGACTTCCTGCTGCGGGGGCGCGCCCACCCGATCAGCCACACGCTCGACCTCGCGTTCGGGTACTGGTGCACGGCGGTGGTCGCCGGGCACCTGGGCGACGCGACGCTCGTCGAGCAGTTCGAGCCGCTCGCGGCCCGCTGGGCGAACGCCTACGACGAGCGCACCGGGCTCCTGCACGACTCCGAGTTCTACGAGGGCGGCCGCTGGAACTACTCGTTCCGGCTGCTGCACGACATGGCGTCCCGCATCGGCCTCGCGGGAGGCGACGACGCGTTCGTCGGGCTGCTCGACCGCTTCTTCGGCTTCGGGGCACCGGCGGTCACGCAGCCGGGCGTGCACCCGACGCTGGAGGAGATGACCGCCGGCTACGCGCTGCAGCGCTTCGAGGGCCTCAACAACGAGCCCGACATGGAGGCGCCCTGGGCGTACCACTACGCCGGGCGGCCGGACCGGACGGCCGACGTCGTGCAGGCGGTCGTGCAGAACCAGTTCGGCACCGGCCGCGGCGGGCTGCCGGGCAACGACGACTCCGGCGGGCTCTCGTCGTGGTTCGTCTGGGCCAGCCTCGGGCTCTTCCCGGTGGCCGGGCAGAACACGTTCCTCGTCAACGCGCCGACGTGGCGCGAGGCGGCGATCGACGTGCCGAGCGGCACGCTGACGCTCGAGACCGCCGGCTTCCGGGAGCCCGCGCCCGACCGGCCGGCCCAGTACGTGCAGGCGGTCTGGCTCGACGGGCACCCGCTCGACCGCACCTGGCTCAGCGGCCACGAGGTGCACCGCGGGGGCCGGCTCCTCGTCGAGCTCGGCCCCGACCCGTCGCCGTGGGGCAAGGCCGAGCGCCCGCCCTCGTCGACCGCCCCGGCCCGACGCCCCCAGCTCCCCACCCCGACCGGAGGGACGACCCCATGAGCACGACCACGGGCAGCCGCCCCACCCGCCGCCTCGTCGTCGTGGTCCGGGCCGACCCGGTCATCTGCGGCCACTCCGGCGAGGCCCGCAACCTCGCCGAGGCCGCGCTCGACCGCGGGTTCGACGAGGTCCGCATCGTCACCTGGCCGATCGACGTGCTGCAGCGCTCCGGCCTGCCGCTCAAGCCGCTCGACACCCTCCTGCCCTACCGCGAGGGGATCGTCGTCGAGCGGCCCGAGCCCGTCGGGGACTACAAGGTCGTCGACGGCCGCTACATCGCCGGTCTCACCGGGCGGCTCGTCGAGCTGTTCACCGACGGCGTCCCCACCGTCGCCATGTCCCTGTACCTGAGCCCGCACGCGTTCGTCGTCGCGGACGCGGCGCGCATCGCCCGGGCGACGGGTCTGCCGGTCGACGTGACGACGGTCGCCGAGGCCGTCGGCTCCGACGTCACCAACGTCGTGCGCGCGTGCGTGGAGCGCGACGAGTTCGGCGCCGCCGCGCAGGTGCTCACGGCCTACCTCGAGCACGACGTCTGCCTCGCCGTGTCGGAGTACACGCGCGACCTCGTCGTCGTCGAGGCCGAGGCGATCGACGCCCGCCACGGCACCCGGTTCGCCGAGCGCATCCGCGAGCGCGTCGCGATCTCCTACCCCGCCGTGGACGTCGGCGCGTACGTCCGGCGGGACGACGAGGAGACCGCTCGCGTGCTCGCCGCCCGCGGGCTGACCGACGGCGGGTACGTCCTGTTCCTGTCGCGGCTCGCGCACGCCAAGGGCGTCGACGACCTCATCGAGGCGTACGCCCGCTCGGAGGCGGCGCGGCAGGTCGACCTCGTCGTGGCGGGCACCGGGCCCCAGGCCGCGGCGCTGCGCGAGCAGGCGGCGGCTTCGGCCGTCGCGGGGCGGATCCGGTTCCTCGACGACGTGGACGACGACGAGAAGCCGCACCTCATGGCGGGTGCGGCGGCGTTCGCGCTGCCGTCGAAGCCGCGGCCCGAGTTCGTCGAGACCTTCGGCATCGCGCTCGTCGAGAAGATGCTCTCCGGCGGTGGACCCGTCATCACCACGGACACCGGCGGGATCCCGGAGGCGGTCGGCGACAGCGCGCTGATCGTCCCGACGGGCGACCCGGACTCGCTCGCGGCCGCGATCGACCGCGCCGTGCTGGGCATGTCGGACGACGAGCGCGCCGACCTCGCCGACCGGGCCCGCCTGCACGCCCTGCAGTTCGACCGCGGCACGGTGCTGGACCGGATCCTCGAGCGGGTGGCGGCGCTGCGCACCCCCGCGGCGGTCTAGGACCTCGGGTGCCGGACGTTCCCGGCAGCCTCCCAGGAAGGTCGCGTACCGTGACCCGGTCCGCCGCGTGGATCGGCGGTCCCCGACTCGACGGAGGAACCCCGTGCGCCGCACGACCACCGCGCGCCTGACGGCGACCGCCCTCGCGCTGACCCTGGGCCTCGGCCTCGCCGCCTGCAGCAGCGAGGACACCCCCGAGCCCGGCGAGTCCGCCTCGGCGTCCGCGTCCGCCTCGGCGAACGCCGTCGCCGACCAGGCCGCGCTCGAGAAGGTGGAGATCTCCGGCAAGTCCGGCGAGAAGCCCACCATCACGCTGCCCAGCGAGCCGTTCACGGTGACGACCCCGGTCGCGCGCCTTGTGGAGGACGGCGACGGGAAGGCCATCGAGACCGGCGACGTGCTGCCGATGCACATCCTCGTCGTCAGCGGCGCGGACGGCTCCGAGCAGGGCGGCACCTACGACGCCTCGCCGCAGTCGCTCGTCGCCGGCAAGACGCAGATCGAGCCGCTCGAGACGGCGCTCACCGGCGCACACGTCGGCGCCCGGATCGCCATGGCGGTCGACAACGGCCAGGGCACCGCCGTCTACGCGATCGAGGTCATGGACGCCCGCACGCCCGCCGCGCGCGCCGAGGGCGAGGCCGTCGCGCCGAAGGACGGCCTGCCGACGGTCACGCTCGCCGACGACGGCACGCCGTCGATCGAGCCCGCGTCCGGCGACGCGCCCAAGGAGCTCGTCGCGCAGCCGCTCATCAAGGGCGACGGCAAGAAGGTCGCGGAGGGCGACTCGGTGGTCGTCCGCTACAGCGGCTGGCTGTGGGACGGCACCGCGTTCGACTCGTCGTGGGACGACAAGTCGGTCTTCGTCGTGGAGCCGCTCGGCCAGGCGCAGGTCATCGCGGGCTGGAACACCGGCCTCGTCGGCCAGACCGTCGGCAGCCAGGTCATGCTCGTCATCCCGCCTGACCAGGGCTACGGCGACACCGCGCAGGGCTCGATCCCGGCCAACTCGACGCTGGTCTTCGTCGTCGACATCGTCGACGCGTACTGACCGCACCCGCTCCGGCACGACGGCGCGCGCACCCCTCGGGGTCGCGCGCCGTCGTCGTCCCCGAGCCGTCCTGCGCCCCTGGGGTCGCCAGGGACCCACGTCCTGTCGCCGCCGCGGGCCCGTCATTAGTGTGGGCAGCAGCCGCGGGGTACCACCGCCGGTGCCCGCGTCACGCGGCGGCCGGGAGACGATCATGGACCAGGCAACGACGCCCAGGGTCCGCACCGTGGCGCTGCTGGGCGCCGCCGGGGCGGGCAAGACCACCCTCGTCGAGGCGCTGCTGCACCGCGCCGGCGTGCTCACCCGGCCAGGCCGGGTCGAGGACGGGTCGACGGTCAGCGACCACGAGCCCGAGGAGATCGCCCGCGGCGTCTCGCTCAGCCTCGGCGTCGCCCCCTTTCGATGGCGCTGCGGCGCCGCGGGGTACGACGTCACGCTCCTGGACACACCCGGGTCGCCCGACTTCGTGGGGGTGGTCGACGCCGCGGTGAGCGCGTCGGACCTCGCGCTCGTCGTCGTCTCGGCCGTCGACGGCGTGCAGGCCGGCACCCGCACCGCCTGGCGGCTGGCGTCCGAGGCGGGCGTCCCGCGGATGGTGGTGGTGACGAAGGAGGACAAGGCGCGCGCGAGCTTCCGGCACGTCCTGGACGAGCTGCGGGCGGCCTTCGGCGACGGCTTCGTCCCGCTGGAGCTGCCGCTCGGCGAGGAGCAGGACTTCCGCGGCGTGGCCGACGTGCTCACCGAGCACGGCTACGAGTACGACGGCGACGGGACCCACCACGACGCGGCGCTCCCGGACGACGTGGCCGACGAGGAGCACCGGCTCCACGACGAGGTCACCGAGGAGATCGTCTCCCACGACGACGACCAGCTGGAGCGCTACCTGTCCGGCGAGGTGCCCAGCGCGGACGACCTCGAGCGCACGCTCGCGCACGAGGTCCGCGACGGCGAGGCGTTCCCCGTCCTGGTCGTCTCCAGCGCGACCGGCGTCGGCATCGACCGCCTCGCCGACCTGCTGTGCGAGCTCACGCCCGCCGCGGCCGACCGCACGCTGGCGGTCCTGGCGGGCGAGACGCGCGTCGACGTCGTCGCCGACCCGGCGGGGCCCCTCCTGGTGCACGCGTTCCGGACGACCGCCGACCCGTTCGTCGGGCAGGTCACGCTGCTGCGCGTCCTCTCCGGCACCCTGCGGCCCGGCGACCGGCTGGTGAACACGACGACCCGCACGGAGGAGCGCGTCCCCGCCCTGTTCCGGCTCCTCGGCAAGGAGCACGTGCCCGTGGAGTCCGCGGCCGCGGGCGAGGTCGTGGCCGTCGCCAAGCTCACCGGCACGCCGTCGGGATCGCTGCTCGCCGACAAGGCCGGCCCCGGCGCGCGCATGACGGCGGTCCCCGCGCGCGAGCGCCCGCCCGTCTACGCACTGGCCCTGGAGCCCGTCACGCAGTCCGACGACGACCGCCTCTCCGCGGCGCTCACCCGCCTCACCGCAGAGGACCCGACGCTCTCGGTCGACCGCTCGGGCGACCGGACCGTCCTGCGCGGGCTCGGCGACACGCACCTGACGGTGGCGATCGAGCGCCTGGCGCGGGTGTTCGGCGTGCACGTGTCGACCTCGCCGGTGCCGGTCGGCTACCGCGAGACGATCCGCCGGTCGGTCGAGGCGGAGGGGAAGGTCAAGAAGCAGTCCGGCGGGCACGGGCAGTACGCCGTGGTGCAGCTGCGGGTCTCGCCGCTGCCGCAGGGGTCCGGGTTCGAGTTCGTCGACTCGGTCGTCGGCGGGGCGATCCCGCGCTCCTACCTGCCGGCGGTGCAGAAGGGCGTGCTGGAGGCGATGGAGCACGGCGGGCCGCACGGCTACCCCGTCGTCGACCTGCGCGTCGAGGTCTACGACGGCAAGTCGCACTCGGTCGACTCGTCCGACATGGCGTTCCGCACCGCCGCCTCGGTCGGCGTCCGCGAGGCGCTCGCGCAGGCCGGGTCGATCGTGCTCGAGCCGATCAGCCACGTGGAGGTCACGGTGCCGTCGCACGCGCAGGGGGACGTGATGAGCGACCTCTCGTCGCGGCGCGGCCGCATCAACGCGACCACCTCCCGCGACGACGGCTCCGTGACGATCGAGGCCAGCGTGCCCGAGAAGGAGCTCGCGCGGTACGTGCTGGACCTGCGCTCGATCACGGGCGGGCGGGCCGAGCTGACCATCCGCCCCGACCGGTTCGAGGTCTGCCCGGACCACCTCGTCCCGGCCTGACCGCCGCGGCGAAGGGCGGCCGGCGACGTCGGGTCGCCGGCCGCCTTTCGTCTGCCGCTACTCGCTCGCGATCGCGTCCAGCGCCCGCATCCGCGCCGCGCGCACCCCGGGCCACAGGGCCGCGAGCACCCCGACGACGACCGCCAGCCCGACCATCACGCCCAGCCCGGACCACGGGACGACGAGCTGGTCCAGCCCGTCGTCGGCGTAGACCGTCGGCAGGACCGACGCGAGCCCGACGCCGACCGCCAGCCCGACGAGCGTGCCGAACAGCGCGGTGAGCACCGACTCGACCGTCACGGTCCCGGCGAGCTGGACCCGGCCGAGGCCGACGGCGCGCAGCAGCCCGATCTCCCGGGTGCGCTCGATCACCGAGAGGGCGAGCGTGTTGACGATGCCCAGCACGGCGATGACGAGCGACAGCCCGAGCAGCGCGTAGAGGATCACCAGCAGCTGGTCGACCTGCGCGGCCATCCCGTCGACGAACTCGTCGCGGTCCTGCACCGAGACGACGACGTACGGCGCGACGGCGGCGGTGACGGCGTCGCGCAGGTCGGCCTGCGAGACGCCGGGTGCGGCGTCGACGAACACCGTGTCGACCATCTGCGCGTCGCCGGGCGCGAGCTCGTCCAGGACGTCGCGCGTGACGACGACCGCCGAGCCGAGCACCCGGCTGTCGATGACCGCCGCGACCCGCAGGTCCCGCTCGCCCTCGGACGTCCGCACGACGAGCGCGTCGCCCACGTGCCAGTCGCCGTCGGCGACCGCCGTGTTGACCACGGCCGTGCCGTCCGCGAGGTCGTCGACGTCGCCGTCCCGCTCGTCGACGAGCACCGCGCCCCCGAGCACGCCCGGCGCGAGGCCGACGACGCCGGCGGTGTCGTCCGTCGACGGGTCCTGACCCGGGTCCGGCGAGACGGCCGCGTACGCGAACGCGACCTCGTCGGCCGACCCGACCTCGGGCAGCGCCGCGACGTCGGACGCCGCGCCGGCCGGCACCATCTGGTTCGCCGAGCGCAGCACCAGGTCGGCGTCCGTCGAGCTCTCGACGACGGTGCGCAGCGACGCCTGCGCCGAGGACGCGATGACGGACACCGCCCCGACCAGCGCCATGCCGATCATCAGCGCGCCGGCCGTGCTCGCGGTCCGCCGCGGGTTGCGCACGACGTTGCCCTGCGCCAGCCGGCCGACCGGCCGCAGCGCCCAGGCGAACGGCACCGCGAGCACCCGCAGCACCGAGCGCGCCAGCGGAGGCGAGGCGACGAGCGCCCCGACGAGCACGACGGCCGCGCCGAGACCGTAGAGCTGCTCGGCGGAGTCGGCCTCCGGCCGCAGCGCGGCGGCGGCGACCGAGCCGGCTCCCGCGGCGACGAGCACGCCGCCGAGCAGGGCCCGCAACCGCAGCGACCGCTCGCGCACCGTGACCTCGCCGCGCATCGCCTCGACCGGCGCCACCAGGGCGGCGGTGCGGGCGGGGAACGCGGCCGCGACCGCGGACACCACCGCGCCGAGCACGAGGCAGATCACCACGGCGGGCGCCGTCAGGGGGACGTCGCCCGTCAGGTCCATCCCGGCGGTGCCGAGCACGACCCGGACGAGCGAGACGAGGCCGAGCCCGCCGAGCACGCCCAGCCCGGCGCCGACCAGCCCGACGACGAGCGCCTGCCCCACCACGGTCGCGAACACCTGCGCCGGCGACGCGCCGACGGCCCGCAGCAGCGCGAACTCGCGCACCCGCTGGCGCACCGACATCGCGAACGTGTTGGCGATGAGGAACGCGCCGACGAACAGGGCGATCGCCGCGAAGATCAGCAGGAACGTCGTGACGAACCCGAGGATCTCGCCGATGTCCTCCTGCAGCCCGTCGCGCAGCTCGGCACCCGTGACGACCTCCGCGCGGGCGCCGTCCGCGACGTCCGGCAGCGCGTCCGCGACGCGGTCGGTGAGCTGCTGCTCGCTCAGGCCCGCGTCGCCGTAGAGCGCGATGCTCGAGACGGTGCCCTCCGGCGCGTACAGGGCCGCCGCCGCGTCGGGCTCGAGCAGGACGAGCGTCGCGCCCGCCATCGGGCCGCCGAGGGAGACCTCCCCGACGACGGTGACGTCGCGGACCTCGCCGCCGACGACGACGCGCGTCGCGTCGCCGAGCGCCAGCCCGGACGACGCGAGCGTCGCCTCCTCCAGGGCCACCTCGTCGGCGGAGCGGGGCGCGCGGCCGTCGAGCAGCGACATCGAGGGGTCACGCTGGTCGAAGGCGATCCCGAGGCTCGGCGCCTGGGTCGACTGCACCGCGGTGCCGTCGGCGCCGACGAGGACGAGCGGGCCCGAGACGTCGGGCAGCGCGAGGCGCACGCCGTCGACCGCGGCGACCTCGTCGGCCAGCGCCATCGCCACCCGGTTGCGGCTGTCGCCGACCTGCATGTCGCCGGCCGCGACCTCGTCCGCCCCGCGGACGTACGCCTCGGCCGGCGCCGACGCCTCGACGATGCCGTCGAAGGTGTCCGCGAGCATCGTCCGCAGGGCGAACGTGCCCGCGACGAAGGCCACGCCGAGCGCGACCGCGAGGACCGAGAGCCCGAACCGCACCGCGTGGGCGCGCACCCCCCGCAGGGCCACCCGCAGCATCAGTGCGCCCCGGCGGGCGCGGCGGCGTCGCGGCTGAGCGCGCCGAGCTTCTCGAGGACGGTGTCCGGCGTCGGGTCGCGCAGCTCGTCGACGATCCGGCCGTCGGCGAGGAACAGGACGCGGTCGGCGTACGACGCGGCGGTCGGGTCGTGCGTGACCATGACGACGGACTGGCCGAGCTCGTCGACCGAGCGGCGCAGGAAGCCGAGGACGTCCCGGGCCGAGGTGGAGTCGAGGTTGCCCGTCGGCTCGTCGGCGAACACGACGGCGGGCCGGGTGACCAGCGCCCGGGCGCACGCGACGCGCTGCTGCTGGCCGCCCGAGAGCTCGGCGGGCTTGTGACCGAGCCGGTCGGTGAGCCCGACGGCCTGCACGACCGCGTCGAGGTGGTCGCGGTCGACCTTCCGCCGCGCGATGTCGAGGGGCAGCGTGATGTTCTCCAGCGCCGTCAGCGTCGGCACGAGGTTGAACGCCTGGAAGACGAAGCCGAGGCGGTCGCGCCGCAGGCGCGTGAGGTGCCGCTCCGACATCGCCGACACCGTCTCGCCGTCGACGACGACCGTGCCCTCCGTGGGGCGGTCGAGGCCGGCGAGGCAGTGCATGAGCGTGGACTTGCCGGACCCGGACGGGCCCATGGTGGCGGTGAGGCGGCCGCGCTCGAAGTCGACGTCGACGCCGTCGAGCGCGCGGACGGTCGTGGCGCCGCGGCCGTACGTCTTGACGAGGCCGCGGGCGGACGCGATGGGGGTCTCGGTGGGGCGGGCATCGGTGAGGGTCACGAGGACGATCGTCCTCGCCGCCCGCGGCCGGCGACATCGGAGAGGTCCCGGATGCCCACCCTGAGCGTGCGGTATCCGGCTCAGGGGTACGGCCGGGGTGCGGGCGGGGGTGCTCGACCGACGACCGGGCCTGGACGGCCGACGAGGCGGGTGGGACGCACCCCACCCGCCCGACGTCGACCCACGGGCGCCACCGCACCGCGGCGACCGTGCTGAGACCGCTGCGCGGGTGCCCGACCCTCCGCCCGGCACCCGCGCAGCACCCCCGGTCTCGAGCGACCGGACCGGTCGGGGCGGGGTCTCGGTCCCCCGAGACGTTGCTACCCCCGGTCCGCCCCGACGCGGTGTCAGCGCCCGGTCACTCACCGTCATGACGAGTATGACACGGTGTGACACGCGGGTCGATACCGCCGTTCGGGCGATCCTGGCGTGCGGGTCACCGGGACGGGTGACCCGGCCGCGCGTAGGTTCTGAGCATGGCGCGCTACTTCGACGTGCACCCCACCACCCCGCAGCCCCGCGCGATCGCCCAGGTCGTCCAGCTGCTCCGGGACGGAGCGGTGGTCGCCTACCCCACCGACTCCTGCTACGCCCTCGGCACGCGGATGGACGACCACGAGGGCGCGGAGCGCATCCGCCGCATCCGG
>NZ_HE978588.1:999510-1001894 GCF_000312005.1 Cellulomonas massiliensis JC225 | reverse complement strand
GCTCGTCGAACATCCACGGGAAGACCGCCTCGCCCGTCAGGACGAGGGGCCGCGCCGAGGGGTCCCACGCGGGCCGTCGCGCCGCCTCCTGCGCCGCGGCCCAGCCGCCCGACCGCTCGCCCTCGTGGTAGATGACCTCCTGCAGCGCCATGTAGAGCGGGTTGCCGGTGAACGACGTCTGCCGGTGCGCCGCGGCGAGGAAGCCGGAGGCGAGCCCGCCGTCGTCGTCGAACGCGGTGTCGAGCAGCCAGTGCAGCTCGTCCGCGCCGGTGCTCATGCCCAGCGGCGCCCCGAGCGTCTGCAGCCGGCGCACCGTGAGCGGCGCCCCCTCCACCGTGACGGCCTCCGCCCCGAGGCGGTCCGCGACGGCGGTCAGGCGCGCGACGTCGTCCGGGAACCGCGCCGCGAACGCGCGGTTGCGGGCCTCCTGCCGGTCGAACGTCCGCCGGTACACCTCCTCCGCGCTCGCACCCACGGGCGGCAGGCCGCCCGTCACGTAGCAGGCGACGAGGGCCTCGGGGTGCCGCGAGAGGTAGGTGAGCGTGAGGAAGCCGCCGTACGACTGGCCGAGCGTCGACCACGACCGGCCGCCGTACACCGTCGCCCGCACGTGCTCGGCGTCCGCCACGATCGCGTCCCCTCGGAAGCACGCGAGGTAGTCCGCCGCCGCGTCCCCGAGCCGCTCGACCGTCCGGCCGTCGACGCGCCCGGACCGCCCGGTGCCGCGCTGGTCCAGCAGGACGACGCGGAACCGCTCGAGCGCGGCGCCCAGCCACCCGCCCGGCGACGTCGGGCGGGGTCCCTGCCCGCCGGGGCCGCCCTGCAGGAACAGCAGGAGCGGGAGGTCCTCGCGGTCCTTCGCCGGGTCGACGAGCTCGCGCGCGAGCACCGTGATCGAGCCGAAGCGCGAGGGGTCGGACCAGTCGACGGGGACCTCGACGACGTGGTCGCGGACGACGAAGCCAGTCATGGCGTAGCGGGCGGCGGTCACGTCCGGCAGCGTAACCACCGGCGGCCGGCGCCTCCGGGTGCGGGCGGCGGCGGTCGCGGAGCAGACTGGCGGCGACCCGGGCGCACGAGAGCGACCCCGGCACGGCGCAGGGAGCGGTCATGGGGCTGGACGACCTGGTGGGCAAGGCGAAGGACGCGCTGCAGGGCCACGAGGAGCAGGCCAAGGACGCGATCGACAAGGCCGCCGAGGCGGTCAAGGCGCGGACCGACGACGGCACGGACGGCAAGGTCGACGAGATCGCCGCGAAGGCGAAGGACTACCTGGACGAGCAGCGCGGGCACTGACGTCCGGGCCCGCGGGGTCCGGCAGCCGGCGCACGGGCCGGCCGGCGCCGGCGCGCCTCGTGCTCAGCCGAGCAGCAGGTGCCAGCCGCCGACGCCCACGACGCCGCCGAGCAGCGGAGCCGCCACCGGCACCCAGCTGTAGCGCCAGTCCGAGCCGCCCTTGTGGTGCAGGACCGTGCGCGGCAGCAGCGCGTGGACGAGCCGCGGCCCGAGGTCGCGCGCCGGGTTGAGCGCCGGCCCGGTCGGTCCGCCCAGGCCCGCGACGAGGCCCCAGACGAGGAAGCCGAGAGCCAGGTGGGCGGTGGCCGGCTCGTCGACGGTGAGCGGCGACTTCACGATCGCGAGCGCGCACGAGAACAGGACGACCGAGCCGAGCAGCTCGTTCGCGAAGCCGTTGCGCCGGGAGCGGGCCGCGTTGATCGTCGAGAAGGTACCCAGCACCTCCTCGGGGTCCGTCGTCTGGTCGTAGTACGGCTTGTGCGTGACGACGATCGCGAGCTGGCCCGCCATCGCGCCGAGCAGCTGCGCCGCCACGTACGGGGCGACCTCGCTCCACGGGAAGAGGCCCCACACCGCGAGGCCGATCGTGAACCCCGGGTTGATGTGGTTGCCGCTGATGCCGCCGAACATGAGCGCCGGGATCATCACGCCGAAGCCGTAGCCCATGGCGATGAGCGACCAGCCGCCGCGGTAGCCCTTGGAGCCCTTGAGGTGGACGTTCGCCACCGTGCCGTTGCCGAGGATCAGCAGGATGGCCGTGCCGATGAACTCGCAGGCCAGGCGCACGCCGAGGGACACCGAGGGATCCACGCGCCCACTGTGCACCATCCGTCCTCGGCGCACACCCCCGCGGCGCCCGGCGCGCGCCCGGCTCGAGCCGCCCACAGGCGTCATCCGCGCGCTCCCCGGCCCCGTGCCCGGAGGCCCGCCCCGTCCGCTCGAGGCTCCGGCGGCACGCTGGACCGACGAGGGGAGGGAACCGTGTGGATCGGCGTGGCTGGCTCGTCGTGCTCGTCCTCGCGCTGGCCGTCGGGCTCGGGCTGCCGCTGCGCGACCAGCAGCGCGCCGCCGCGCGCTACCCCGTGCGC
>NZ_HE978588.1:994815-998948 GCF_000312005.1 Cellulomonas massiliensis JC225 | reverse complement strand
CTGCCCGTGCGCGACGCCGCCGACGAGGCCGGCTACGCGCGCGAGCGGTTCGGCAGCGGCTGGGCGGACCTCGACCGCGACGGCTGCGACACCCGTCAGGAGGTCCTCGCGCGGGACCTGCGGCCGCTCACGCTGGACGCCGACGGCTGCACCGTCCTCGCCGGCTCCCTGGACGACCCGTACACGGGCACGACGATCGCGTTCCGGCGGGGTGCGGGCTCGGCGGACGTGCAGATCGACCACGTCGTCGCGCTCTCGGACGCCTGGCGCACCGGCGCGCAGGGCTGGGACGCCGCGCGCCGGCTCGCCTTCGCGAACGACCCGGCGAACCTGCTCGCCGTCGACGGCGGCGCGAACCAGGACAAGGGCGGCTCGGACGCCGCCGAGTGGCTGCCCGTCAGCGGCTACGCCTGCGCCTACGTCGTGCGTCAGGTGCGCGTGAAGTCGGCGTACGGCCTGTGGGTCGTCCCGCCCGAGGCCCGCGCGATGCGCCGCACGCTCGCGTCCTGCCGCACGGTGCCGTGACGCGGCACCCGCCCGCCGTCAGGGGAGCTGGAGGCCGACGAGCCAGGCGGCGCCCACGAGCAGCGCCGCGACGCAGACGAGGAGCAGGACGCCGACCCACAGCAGGCCCGGCGTGTGGGTGAGCCGGCCGAGGACGGCGGCGTCGGAGGAGTCCACGCGCACGCGGCGGCGCTGCGACTGCATCTCGAGCACGGCGCGCGGCGCACCGAGCAGGAAGAACCACGTCAGCAGGTAGGCCGCCGCGGCCTGGACGGCCTCGGGCGCCCAGACGGTCAGCCCGACGAGCACGACCAGGCTCACGAGCACCGCCCAGAGCCCGTACCAGTTGCGGATCTGCAGCAGGACGAGCACGACGAGCACCAGCAGCGCCCAGAGCATCGCGAGCGTGTACCCGCGCGAGAGCAGCCAGGCGGCACCGAGGCCGACGAGCGCCGGTGCCGGGTAGCCCGCCGCGACGGTCGCGACCATGCCGGGCCCGCGCGGCTTGCCGACCGAGACGGTCAGCCCGGAGGTGTCGGAGTGCACCCGGATGCCCGACAGCCGTCGTCCCACGAGCAGCGCCACGAAGGCGTGGCCCGCCTCGTGGACGATCGTGAGCGCGTGCCGGGTCAGGTGCCACAGCGCGGGGACGCCGAGGACGAGGACCGCGGCCACCGCCGTCCCGACGACGACGCTCGTCGACGGCACCGCGGCCGGGGTGGTGATCGCCGCCCAGGTCTCGCCGAGCCAGTCCACGCGTGCTCCGTCCGTCGGGGCGTCCGGGTCGGACGCCTGTGCGGACCCTACGGGCTGCCGCCCGGGCCGGCCTGCGCGTCCGGGGGCGGGTCAGGAGCCGCTGGGTGACGCGGCGTCGGTCGGGATGGTGACGTCGGTGCCCTCGGCGACGAAGCGGACGCCGTCCGGCACGACCTCCGCGCTGGTGAGCGTGACGCCCTCGGGCAGTCCCTCCACGGGGATCTGCAGGTCGCGCAGCCGGTCCCCGATCCCGCCGGGCAGGCTGTCGATCGAGAGGTTCACGCCGCCGAGCGCGAGGTCCTGCACGTCGACCAGCAGCGCCCCGTCGTCCACGCGCGGCTGCAGCCGGGCCGTGAGCGGCACCCCGAGCACGTCCCCCTGCAGGGCGAGCAGCGACCCCTCGACCTCCACGTCGACGTCGAGCGAGCTGCGCTCCCGGACGAGCTGCTGGAGCGAGCTGGTCGGCAGCGTCGCGCGCAGCGTCGCGTCCTCAACCGTGTGCGGGGTGCTCGTCGAGATGCCGTGGGCCTCGACCTCGACGTCCGTCGCCGCGATGCCCTCGAACGTCGCACCCTCGGCGGTGGCCGTCGCGTCGTCGACCGATCCGGCGAGCAGCTGGGTGAGGAACGGGAAGCCGCCGATGTCGACGGTCGGCTCGCCGGTGATGTCGAGGTTCTCGGTGATCGCCGCGCGGACCTCGCGCTCGACCCGCGCGTGCACCACGCGGTCGGCGACGATCAGGCCCGCCACCAGCACGAGCAGCACGCACACGACGACCGAGATCACGCGCAGGGGGTGTCGGGAGGCCACGGCCCCCACCGTACGAGAGCGGCGCGAGAGGCACCTGCCGAGCCGGGCCGATTCACCGTGGCACCCGGGCTCGGGCCGACCTACGCTGAAAGGGACGCGTCCCACCTCCGGCACGGGGCGCGCTCGACGAAGGACGCACGATGACGTGGGTGCTGATCGCGGCTTTCCTGTTCGCACCGGCGCTCGTCTTCGGACTCGTGGGGATCCTGTTCCCGACGACCGACGACCCGCCGCGATGGCGTGCGGCCGTCGCGCGCCTGCTCGAGCGCCTCGCAGAGCGGATCCGCGGCCCGCGGCCGGTCGTGGTCGACCCGTTCGCCGCCCTGCGCGTGCAGGAGCGCCTCGGCGCGGTGGCCCACCACGTGCAGCGCCTCGAGGTCGACCACAGCACGTTCGCGCGCGCCGAGCGGATCATCGCCTCGCAGCTCGCGTACGACCAGCTGCTCGAGGAGGCCTGCCGGATGGCGGGCGTCGCCGTCGAGCCGCACGCGAAGGGCGACCCCGCCGAGCGGTTCCGTGAGGAGGTCGAGCTCGCCGCGCGCGGCTGGACCTGGTGACGGCTCGCTCAGCGCTGACCCGGTGACGGCTCGCCCCGCGGCGGGAGCCGCGGTCAGCCGGCGAGCACCGTGAGCGTGCTCGGCCCGGCGCCGGTCCGGCGCACCTCGACGCGGTCCGCGACCGCCTGCTTGAGCGCCTCGACGTGCGAGACGACACCGACGACCCGCCCTCCGGCCCGCAGCCGCCCCAGGGCGGCGAGCACGTTCTCGAGCACGTGCGGGTCGAGCGAGCCGAACCCCTCGTCGACGAACAGCGTCCCCAGCTCGATGCCGCCCGCCTCGGCCGTCACGACGCCGGCCATCCCGAGCGCGAGGCACAGCGACACGTAGAACGTCTCGCCCCCGGAGAGCGAGCGGGGGTCACGCTCGGTCTCCGTCACGTGGTCGAGGACGCGCATCGACAGCCCGGTGCGCCGCGAGCCCACGTCCTCCTTGCGGTCGCTGCGGGCCAGCTCGTACCGGCCGTCGGACATCTCGAGCAGGCGGTCGTTCGCCGCCGCCACGACGTCCTCGAAGCGACGGGCCAGCACGTACGACGCCAGCGAGAGGGCCCGGGTGTTGTCGCCGCCCGTCCCGGAGGCGAGGCCCGCGAGCCGGCTGACCGGGTCCGCCTCCGCCGCCTCCTGCACGCACCGCTCCGCCGCCTCGACGACCTCGGCCGCGGCGCGCGCCGCCTCGTCGGCCCGGCGCTCCGCCGTGACCGCCGCCGCCGCGTCGCGGACCGAGGCCTCCCGCGTCGCGCGCTCGTGCGCCGCCGCGGCCGGGACGTCGGCCTGCACCTGCTCGGGCAGCTGCGCGAGCTCGGGCTCGAGCAGCCCGGCCGTGACCCGCTCGAGGGCCGCCCGGTACCCGGTGACCTGCGCCTCGAGCTCCGCCAGGCGCCGCACGGGCAGCGCGGCGGCGCGGACGTCCTGCGCGGAGCCGAACGCGTGCTCGTCGAGCGCGGAGCGCAGCTCGGACTCGCGGGTCGTCGCGTCGCGCTGCGCCTCGTCGCGCGCGGCCAGCGCGTCCGCGAGGGTCTCGGCGACCGACGCACGCTCGTCCACCCAGCGCTGCCGGGCCACGACCGTCGGGTGACCGTCGCGCTGGGCGACGACCTCCGCCTCGGCCTCCGCGAGCGCCTGCACCTGCACGTCGAGGAGGGTCCGCGTGGCGGCCAGCTCCTGGGCCGTCCGGTCGCGCTGCTGGGCACGGGCCTCCGTGCCTCGGTCGTGCACGGCGAGCCGGCCGACCAGGTCGCGCGCGCGCCCGGCAGCCGCCTCGGCCTCGTCGACGGCCTGCGCCGCCGCGGCCAGCTCCTCGCCGAGCCGCTCGGGGTCGACCCCGCCGAGCGCCTCCTCGGCGGTCCGGACGGCACCCGTGAGGTCGGCGAGCCGGTGCGCCGCGGCCTCGAGCGCCCGCTCGGCGTCCGTCCGCGCGCTCTCCGCGAGCGCCACCTCCTCGGCGGAGACGTGCCCCGCCCCGCGGGTCGCGGGCGCGGGATGCTCGGCGCTCCCGCACACCGGG
>NZ_HE978588.1:989699-994378 GCF_000312005.1 Cellulomonas massiliensis JC225 | reverse complement strand
CGGCGCTCCCGCACACCGGGCAGGCGTCGCCGTCGGTCAGGGACTCGGCCAGCTCGGCCGCGAGCCCGTCGATGCGCGCCTGCCGCAGGGCGGACTCGTGCAGGGCCGCCGCACGGGCCGCGTCGCGCGCCGCGGCGGTCGCCGACTCCGCGGCTGTCCGCTCGGTACGGCGCTCCTCGAGCGCGACGACGGCTCGGGCCCGGGCCGAGAGGTCGCGCACCCGCGCCCGGTGCTCCTCGAGCCGTGCCGCGACGGCCCGGGCGGCGGTGACCTGCTCGTCGAGCTCGGCCCGCTGCGCGGGGCGGTCGGCCAGCCACGCGTCGTGGCCGGCCAGCTCCGTCGTGAGGTCGTCGACCCGGTCGTGCTGGGCCCGCACCTGGCGTCGCTGCTCCTCCAGCCCGGCCTCGACGGCGACGGCCCGGGCCAGGCCCGCCGAGACGGCCACGAGCTCGGACCGGACGCGCCGCAGCTCCTCGCGGGGGTCCGGCGCGACGACGCCCTGCGCCTCCTCGACGGACAGCAGCGCGCCGTCGCCGGCGGGCTCGGCGCCGGCGGTCGCACCCGTCTCCACGAGCGCCAGCGTCGCCAGCTCGGCGGGTGCCGCGTCCAGCGCCGCGTCGAGGGCCTTCACCGCGCTCTCGAGGGCCACGGCCGCGCGGTCCCGGCCCTCCAGGACCGGCAGGACCGCGCGGGCGGCGTGCGCGAGCGCCACCGCGCCGACCAGCGCCTCGTGCTCCTCGCCCTGGGCGAGCAGCCGCTCCCGCTCCGACCGGAGGGCGTCGCGGCGCGCGGCGAGCCCGGCGAGCGCCGTCACCCGCGCCAGCTCCGCGGCGGCGCCGACGTGCGCGGCCTCGGACGCCCCCGCCGCGCTCCGGCAGGCCTGCGCCAGCGACCCCAGTCGACCGACGTGCACGTCGACCACGGCCCGCACGTCGGCGACGGAGCGGTGCGTGAGCGCCGCCTCCACCGACTCCCGCAGCGCCAAGGCGTCCTCGTCGTCGAGTGCCGCGGCACCGGCGAACCGCGCGGCCGCCGTGCGCACCGCCCCCGCCGCCGCGTCGACGCGGGCCGACGCCTCGCGGCGGAGCTCCACGAGCCGGTGCTGCACGCGCTCGAACACCTCGGTGCCGAAGATCCGCTGCAGCAGCGCCCGACGCTCCTCGGGGTCCGCGCGCAGGAACCGCGCGAACTCGCCCTGCGGGAGGACGATCGTCTGGACGAACTGCGAGCGGTCCAGCCCGACCACGCGCCGCAGCTCGTCGCCGGCCTCGTCCAGGCGCGTGCTCAGCACCTCGCCGACGGCGACGTCGTCGGGGTCCACGACGCCGTCGTGCCCCTCCGGCAGGCGCCACAGCGTGATGCGCGCCTGCTGGCGCACCGTCCCGGTGCCGCGCCGCTTCGCCCGGTCGTACGCGGGGCTGCGCCGCACACGGTAGACGCCGGACGGGACCTCGAACGTGAGGTCCACGACCGTCTCGGTCCCGTCGTCGGCGAACGCGGAGCGCAGCCGCTCGTCGGAGGCGTCGCTCGCCGCGACCTTGCCGTACAGCGCGAACACGACCGCGTCGATCAGCGTCGACTTGCCGGCGCCCGTCGGGCCCTCGAGCAGGAACAGCCCCGAGGCGGCGAGCGCGGCGAAGTCGACCGTGTGGCGCCCGGCGAAGGGGCCGACGGCCTGGAGGGTGAGCGTGCGCAGGTGCATCAGGCGCTCCGCTCCGCGGCGAGCACGTCCTCGTACGCCCGGCGCAGCACCGCGCGCTCCTGCTCGGACGCGGGCCTGCCTGCGACGTGCGCGACGAAGTCCGCGGCCACCTCGACCGGGTCGAGCCCGGCCGTCACGACGGGCGCCCGTCGCTCGGTCGGCGTCGCGACGGGCCGGTGCTGCACCGCGAGCGCGTGCGGGAAGCGGTGCTTGACCCGTCGGAACAGGTCGACGGGCCGGTCGGCGTCCGTCACCGTCACACGGACCCAGTCGTCGGCGTGCGGCTCGCCCGCCGCCCCCAGCAGCTCCTCGAGGGTGCCCGTCACGTCGGCGAGGCGCCGCGGCACCGGGGCGTCGACGAGGGTCGTGCGCACCTCGTCACCGGCGAGGTCGACCAGCACGGACGACTTGCGGTGGTGCAGCTCGGAGAACGAGTACGCGAGCGGGGAGCCGGAGTAGCGCAGGACCGTCCCGTCGGGCGCGGACAGCCCCTGCGGCCCGTGCAGGTGGCCGAGCGCGACGTAGTCGACGCCCGCGAAGGCGCCCGCCGGGACGTGGTCGACCCCGCCCACGCGGATGTCGCGCTCCGACTCGCTCGGCTCGCCCCCGACGACGAACGCGTGCGCCACGACGACCGAGCGCGCGGGCCGCCGACGCTGCAGGTCGGCCCGCACCCGGCGCATCGCTGCCAGGGTGACGGCCTCGTGCGACCGGGCGGGCACCACGTCGTCGTCCGCGAGCTCGCCGCGCACCGTGTCGGGGTCGAGGTACGGCAGGCCGTAGACCGCCAGGCCGTCGAGCAGGACGGGGTCGGCCAGCCCGGCGACACGCGTCCGCAGCCGCACGCGGTCGCGCATCAGCGCCGCGCCGAACCCGAGGCGCGTCGCGGAGTCGTGGTTGCCCGAGGTGAGGACGACGGTGGTGCTCTCCGCGAGCCGCGCGAGCGTGTCGGAGAGCAGCGTCACGGCCTCGACGGGAGGGATCGCGCGGTCGTACACGTCCCCCGCGACGACGACGGCGTCCACGCCCTCGTCGCGCACGACCTCCACCAGGTGGTCGAGGTAGGCCGCCTGGTGGTCGAGCAGGTCCACGCCGTGCAGCGACCGGCCGAGGTGCCAGTCGGAGGTGTGGAGGAGCCGCATGTGCCGGACGTTAACCTCCGGCGCCCACACGACCGAGGCACCGCGCGGAGGGCGGTGCGAACGGGCCCAGGACGGCCGCCTGTGGACGGCTCGGCGGTGTCAGGCGCTGAGCGGCGCCGGCGCCTCGTCCTCGACGAGCACCGCAGCGACCTCGTCCTCGATCCCCGGGACGCCGACCATGTCGAGCACGTCACGCACGACGCGCGCGGGGTCGAGCAGCGTGAGGCGCAGGCCGGACTCGGCCGCGGCGAGGTGCAGCTGCAGCACGAAGGCGATGCCGGACGAGTCGATGAACGACGCGCGCGAGGCGTCGACGACGATCGGCAGCCCGCTCGTCAGGGCCGCGGCCATGGACGCGCTCGCCTGCTCGCGCAGCGCGGCGTCGATCTCGCCGACGAGGACGATGGTGGAGCGTTCGGGTGAGACGACCGTGCTGATGCCGCTGGGCGGCTGCTCGTCGCTGGTCGAGGTCATGCTGGGGAAGGCTCCGCTCTGTGCTCCGGCGTCCGCCGGGATGCCCGGGGAGGCGCCCCGTCGCGCGCCCGGCGGCGACACGGTACCCCGATCCACACCTTCACGAACGCCGAGGGCCGTCGAGACGTTCCCGCCGGTGACGCGCGTGCGGCGGACCCCGCGCGCCGCACCCCGGCCCGCGTCCTAGCCTGGGGCCATGCCGACGACGCTCCCCGGGTCCCACGCCGACCTGCTCGACCGCCCGCTCTTCGCGCACCTCGCGACCGTCGCGCCCGACGGCGCGCCGCACTCCAGCGTCATGTGGTTCGTCTACGACGGCGAGGTCGTGCGGTTCACGCACACGAGCAGCCGGCAGAAGTACCGCAACATCCAGCACGAGCCGCGCGTCGCCTTCTCGATCCACGACCCCGAGGACCCGTACCGCTCGCTCGAGGTCCGCGGCACCGTCGAGTCGGTGGAGCAGGACGACGCCGAGGCCTCGTTCTACCGCTCGCTGCAGGAGCGCTACGGCAACGTCTACCCGATCACCGACGCCGACCGTCGCGTCGTCATCACGGTCCGCCCGACGACGTTCGTCACCAAGTAGCGGGTCAGTCGGTCGCGCCGCCCTCGGCCTCGGTGACGTCCGCGACGGTCGCGCTCAGCGCGCGCACGAGCTCGTCCCCGTCGACGGTCGCGGCGACGCCGTGCGCGCCGGCGCCGATGGACACGGTGCGCCCCCGCACCCGGGAGTCCGCGACCACCGGCCACTCGGTGATCGAGCCGAACGGCGTGATGGTGCCGCGCTCGTAGCCGGTGACGTCCTTGGCGGTCGCCGCGTCCGGCATCGAGAGCCGCGAGACGCCGAGCAGCGCGCGCAGCTTGGGCCACGAGATCGTGCGGTCGCCCGGGACGAGGACGAGCAGGAAGTCGTCGTCGCCGCGCCGCACGACGATCGTCTTGACGATGTCGGCGGGCTCGACGCCCCGCGCCGCGGCGGCCTCCGCGAGCGACGAGACCCGCCCGTGCCGCGTGATCGTGTACGCGACGCCCGACGCCTCGAGGGCGTCACCCGCCCGGACCTCGCCCTCGCTGCGCTGCTCACCCATGCGCGCCACTGTAGGCGGCGGCGCCGGGCGGGCCAGCGGGCAGGGTTTGTCGTCCTCACGACGACGAAGTCCGCACCCAGCGCCGCGTGACGCACGAGTATCCCGGCGCGCGCCCGCCGCGGCGTTTGCGAGGATGGGTCGACGTGACTGCTTCGACGACCCCGCAGGGCGACCCGGCCGGCTCCTCGCCGAGCGGTCGCCCGCGTCGTCGTCGGGGCGGACGAGGGCGTGCCCCGGCCGGCGGGACCGCGCCGGCGCCCGCGCGGGACGAGG
>NZ_HE978588.1:981607-989020 GCF_000312005.1 Cellulomonas massiliensis JC225 | reverse complement strand
GGGCCGAGGACGAGCGCCGGTCCGCCGCCCGCCGGGAGCGCGCCGCCGCCGCCCGCGCCGCGGTCGTCGTCCCGCCGATCACCTACCCCGAGCAGCTGCCGGTCAGCGCGCACCGCGACGAGATCGCCGCCGCGATCCGCGACCACCAGGTCGTCGTCGTCGCGGGCGAGACGGGCTCCGGCAAGACGACCCAGCTGCCCAAGATCGCGCTCGGCCTGGGCCGCGGCCGCGCCGGCCAGATCGGCCACACGCAGCCGCGCCGGATCGCGGCGCGCAGCGTCGCCGAGCGCATCAACGAGGAGATCGCCGGCGACACCCCGCTCGGCGGGCTCGTCGGCTACCAGGTGCGGTTCACCGACGAGTCGAGCGCGGACACGCTGGTCAAGGTCATGACGGACGGCATCCTGCTCGCGCAGATCCAGCGCGACCCGATGCTGCTCGCCTACGACACGCTCATCATCGACGAGGCGCACGAGCGCTCGCTCAACATCGACTTCATCCTCGGCTACCTCACCCGCCTGCTGCCGCAGCGGCCGGACCTCAAGGTCGTCATCACGTCGGCCACGATCGACTCCGACCGGTTCGCGCGGCACTTCGCGGGCCCGCCGGACGAGGCGCACCCGGACGGCGTCCCGGCGCCGGTCGTCGAGGTCAGCGGGCGCACGTACCCGGTCGAGATCCGCTACCGGCCGCTCACGCCCGAGGAGGACGCACCGCGCGCCCAGCGCGAGGACCGCGACCTCATGACGGGCATCACCGACGCGGTCGACGAGCTCATGGCCGAGGGGCCGGGCGACATCCTCGTGTTCCTCTCCGGCGAACGGGAGATCCGCGACGCTCAGGACGCGCTGCGCACGTCCCTCGGAGCGCGCGTCACCGACCCGCGTCACCCGCAGGCCGTCGAGCTGCTGCCGCTGTACAGCCGGCTGTCCGCCGCGGAGCAGCACCGCGTGTTCGAGCGCCACCCGGGCCGCCGCGTCGTGCTGGCGACGAACGTCGCCGAGACCTCCCTGACCGTGCCGGGCATCCGGTACGTCGTCGACCCGGGCACCGCGCGGATCTCGCGCTGGTCGAAGGCGACGAAGGTGCAGCGGCTGCCGATCGAGCCGATCTCGCAGGCGTCCGCGAACCAGCGGTCCGGGCGCTGCGGCCGCGTCGCCGACGGCATCGCGGTCCGGCTCTACTCCGAGGACGACTTCCTCGGCCGGCCCGAGTACACCGAGCCCGAGATCCTGCGCACGTCGCTCGCCTCGGTGATCCTGCAGATGATCGCCGTCGGCGTGGCCGCCTCGCCCGAGGACGTGACGAGCTTCCCGTTCGTCGACCCGCCGGACACGCGCGCCGTGCGCGACGGCGTGCAGCTACTGACGGAGCTCGCCGCGCTCGAGACGGTCGAGGGCCGCACCCGGCTGACCGAGACCGGTCGCGCGCTCGCCCAGCTGCCGATGGACCCGCGGCTGGCGCGCATGGTCGTGGAGGGCGGTCGGCGCGGCGTGGCCCGCGAGGTCATGGTGATCGCCGCGGCGCTGTCGATCCAGGACCCCCGCGAGCGGCCGTCGGAGGAGCGCGACAAGGCGGACCAGGCGCACGGGCGCTTCGCCGACCCGACGTCCGACCTGCTCTCGTACCTCAACCTCTGGCAGTACGTCCGCGAGCAGCAGCGCGAGCTCTCGGGCTCCGCGTTCCGGCGGCTCGTGCGCTCCGAGTACCTCAACTACCTGCGCATCCGCGAGTGGCAGGACGTCGTCACGCAGCTGCGCGAGCTGGCCAAGCCGCTCGGCATCGTCGTGCAGCCGCCGCGCCGCGACCTCGCCCCGGAGGACGGCGACCCCACCCGCCGAGGCGCGCTCGCGCTCGCGTGGGACGCGGACCGCATCCACGTCAGCGTCCTGGCCGGGCTGCTCAGTCACGTCGGGATGCAGGAGGCGACGGAGGTGGCGGCGAGCGGCGCGCGCGACGGCGGACGACGCGGGCGCCCCGACCGGCGCGCCCGCAACGAGTACCTCGGCGCGCGCGGCGCCCGGTTCGCGATCTTCCCCGGCTCCGGGCTCGCCAAGCGCCCGCCGGCCTGGGTCATGGCCGCGGAGCTCGTCGAGACCTCGCGCCTGTGGGCCCGGGACGCCGCGCGCATCTCGCCCGAGTGGGTCGAGGAGGTCGGCGCACACCTCGTGAAGCGGACGTACTCCGAACCGCACTGGTCGACGAAGCAGGGCGCCGCGATGGCGACCGAGAAGGTGCTGCTCTACGGGCTGCCCGTCGTCGCCGGGCGCAAGGTCCTGTACGCGAAGGTCAACCCCGCCGAGGCGCGCGAGCTGTTCGTCCGGCACGCGCTCGTGCAGGGCGAGTGGACCACCCACCACCGGTTCTTCCACGACAACCGGCGTCTGCTGGCCGAGGCGGAGGACCTCGAGGCGCGGGCGCGGCGCCGAGACCTCGTCGTGGACGACGACACGCTGTTCGACTTCTACGACGAGCGCGTTCCCGACGACGTCGTCTCCGCCCGGCACTTCGACCAGTGGTGGAAGGCCGCCCGCCGGCAGCAGCCGGACCTGCTGACGTTCACGCGCGACTTCGTCGTCGCGGGCAGCTCCGACATCGACGAGTCCCGCTTCCCGTCGCGCTGGCCGCAGGGCGACCTGTCGCTGCCCCTGACCTACCAGTTCCAGCCCGGGACCGAGGCCGACGGCGTGACGGTGCACATCCCGCTCGTCACGCTGGCCCGCCTGCGACCCGAGGGTTTCGGCTGGATGGTGCCGGGCCTGCGCACGGAGCTCGTCACGGCGACGATCCGGTCGCTGCCGAAGGCCGTCCGGGTGCAGCTCGTCCCGGCGCCCGACGTCGCGCGCGAGGTCGACGCGTGGATGGACGCCCACCTCGCCTCGTGGCAGGACACCGTGCGCGCCGCCGACGCCGCGCCCTCCTTCCACGACGCCTTCCGCCAGGCCGTGCGCGCCGTCCGGGACGTCGACGTGCCGCCGGACGCGTTCGACGACGACAAGCTCCCGCCGCACCTGCGGATGACGTTCCGCGTCGTCGACGACCAGGGCGCGGGGCGGCGCGGCGGCGTGGTCGACGAGGGCAAGGACCTCCTGGTGCTGCAGCGGCGGCTCGCGTCGCGGACGCAGGACGCGGTGGACTCGGCCGTCCGGACCGCCGTACGGCAGGCGATGGAGGAAGCGCGCCGCGCGGCCGGTCCCGTGGCCGACGGGCCGGGCGACGCACCCGAGGCGGCCGCCGCTGCGGCGCCCGCGCCGCGTCCTCGTGCCGCCGCGCCCACGCCCACGCCGGAGCCCGGCCTGGAGCGCTCCGGCCTGACCGGCTGGCCCGAGGACCTGGCCGCCCTGCCCGACGTCGTCGAGGCGTCCGCCGCGGGCGTCACCGTCCGCGCGTTCCCGGCGCTCGTCGACGAGCGCACGTCGGTCGCCGTCCGCACGTTCGCCGACGAGCAGGCCGCGACCGCCGCGCACGGCCGAGGGCTGCGCCGCCTGCTCGTCCTGGACGCCGGCCTCGCGACCGCGCGCGTGACGACCCGCTGGTCCGGCGCCCAGGCGCTCGCGCTCGCGGCGAGCCCGTACGCGTCGACCGCCGCGCTCGTCGACGACGTGCAGCTCGCGGCCGTCGACGCCCTGCTGGCCGCCGCGCGACGCGACCCGGCGGCGGTGCGCACCGCCGACGCCTACGGCGAGGTCCGCGCGCTCGTCCGCGACGGGCTCGAGGACGAGGTCCACCGCCTGGTCGGGACGCTCGTCGACGTGCTCACCGCCTGGCGGGAGCTCGACGCGGACGTGCGCGGCACCAGCAGCCTCGCGCTGCTGTCGACAGCCCAGGACGTCCGGGAGCAGTCCGCGGCCCTCGTCCACGACGGGTTCGTCTCCGAGGTGGGCGCCGCCCGCCTGCCCCAGCTCCCGCGCTACCTGCGCGCCGCGCGCCACCGGCTCGCCAAGGCCGCCGAGAGCCCGCAGCGCGACGCGGACCTCGCGTGGCAGGTGAGCGACGTGGAGTCCGAGCTCGCCGCCGTCCGCGCACGGTCCCGCGCGGCCAGCCCGGACCGGGCGCGGACCGCCGCCCTGGACGAGGTCCGCTGGCTCGTCGAGGAACTGCGCGTCAGCCTGTTCGCGCAGCAGCTCGGCACACCGGTGCCGGTCAGTCCGACGCGCATCCGCAAGGCCCTCGCCAAGCTGGCCTGACTCAGCCCCAGGCAGGCGCTCGGTGCACCGCCACCACCGCGGACTCGTCGTCGAGGGCGCGGCGCTCGCCGGACGGACCCCAGACCCGGTAGCCGATCGACGCCAGGGGCTCGTCACCGGCGCCGAAGTACTCCTCGGCACGGCCCTCGACGATCGCCTCGACGACGTCACGCACGGCGCCCCACGGGTCGCCGCCGTCGGCCCCGACGACGATGCGGCAGGCCGACCCGGTCAGCACCCTGACAGGGTCGCCAGCCGCGAGGATGCGCACCGGCCAGCCGTGGTCGTGGGGCAGCAGCAGCACGGTGGGCCAGCTCACCGTGCACGTCCCTCGCTGACCGACCACGCGTGTGAAAGCGCTGGTTACCGATTCGAGGTCTGGGTGCATTCTTCGATCCTAATGTCCGAGGGCGACGGGAACGGGCGTCGCCGGTGCGGGAAACGTCCCGCCCAGAGCACCGCTCAGGCGCATCATTGATGCGTGGCGCTGGCGGCACCCAACAACACGCACACCCGAGCTCACGCCATGCCGAGTCACCTGCACGTGATCTTCGCGGCGCCGCCGTACTGCCAGGCGATCGACGCCCGCGGGTGACCCTTCAGCACGCCCGACCCCCTCGCGGCGACTCGGTACGTGCCGTCGCTGCACAGCTTGTCCGCGGTCATGATCGTGTACGTCGTTTCGGCCTTGACCGGCCTGATGGTGCGGGTGAACCTCGTGCCCGCGACGTCACGCCACTTGCCCTGGGACAGGCGCTGCATCTTGACGACTCCCTCCGCGGAGTCGATCGCGCCTGTGCACCGCAGCGTGGCCTTGCCCTCCATCCAACCCGGCGAACCCTTCGACTCGTGCGGATGGTTGACCTTGAAGTCGCAACGGACGCCGCCGAGTGACGCCGAGCACCCTGACAAGGCGCTCGCTCCCAGCACTGCGGCGGCCATTCCCGCGAATATTGCTCTCAAAGTTCTGTGAAACGTCACTGCGCCATCCCGTCGTCGCTCCGGTGAATGGACGGTGACGCTAGATCCGTTCGGCACCCTCACCAGGGGTGTCCACAGGGACCGAAACCCGCTCGATGCGTGAACAGACCCTGTGGACGGTTGGAGCCCCTCAGGCCTTGCGGCGGAAGATCACCGCGGCGGCCAGCCACCCGACGAGCAGGAGCCCGACGGACCACGCGAGCGCCGCCCAGACCGTGGACGCGGCGACATCCGTGCCGAGCAGCAGGCCGCGGACCACGTCGGCGACGGGCGTGACCGGGTTCCAGCGCCCGATCGTCTCGAGCACCGGTGGCATCGTCTCGAGCGGGACGAAGGCGCTCGACACGTACGGGATGAAGAGGATCGCGAACGTGAAACCGCTGGCCGCCTCCGCGCCCGAGGCCATCAGCCCGAGCGCCACGGACACCCAAGTGATCGCCAGCACGTACAGCAGCACCACGCCCATCGCGCCGGCCCAGGCGAGCGGCGAGGCCACGGCGTCGAACCCGATGAACGTCGCGATCACCAGGACGAGCACCGTCGCGACCGCGTTGCGGACGAGGCTGGCGACGACGTGCCCCGTGAGCACCCCGGTGCTGCGGATGGGCATGCTGCGGAAGCGGTCGACGATGCCGTTCGTCCGGTCGTTCGCGACGTCCACGGCCGCGGACGCCGCACCGTAGCCGGCCGTCAGGATCACGATGCCCGGCACGACGAAGTCGACGTACTCCATGCCGGCCTCGATGGCGCCGCCGAAGACGTAGACGAACATCAGCAGCAGCAGGACGGGCAGCGCGATGCCGAGGATGACGGTGTCGACCTGCCGGGTGGACCGGCGCAGGCACCGGCCGATCAGGGCGAGGGTGTCGGCGCCGGGGCGCGGGCGCGCGGGCGCGTCGTCGCGAGGGCTGAGGTCGAGGGCGAGGGTGCTCATCGGGTCTCCTGGGCGGTGGCGAGGGCGGGCGCACCGGGCGCCGTGGGGCGGCCGGTCAGGGTGAGGAAGACGTCGTCCAGCGTGGGCTCGCGCACCTGCCATGCGGCGACGAGCAGGTCGCGTCGCTCGACGTCGTCCAGGATGCGGCGGACGTCCGGCACCGAGCCGTCGGTGGGGACCCGCTCGGTCGTCCCGTCCGCGAGCACGAGCTCCACGTGCGCGGTCCCGATCGTGCGCTTGAGCTCGGTGGTCGTCCCCTGCGCGATGACGGTGCCGTGGTCGATCACCGCGACGCGGTCGGCGAGGCGCTCCGCCTCGTCGAGGTACTGCGTCGTGAGCAGCACGGTCGCGCCCGCCGCGACGACGGTGCGGACCATGTCCCACACCTCGCCGCGGCTGCGCGGGTCGAGGCCGGTGGTGGGCTCGTCGAGGAAGACGACGCGCGGTCGACCGACGAGGCCGACGGCGAGGTCGAGCCGCCGGCGCATGCCGCCGGAGTACGTGCGCACCGGGCGGCGCGCGGCGTCGACGAGGTCGAACGCCTCGAGCAGCGCGGCGGCCCGGTCCCGCACCTGCGCACGGGGCACGTGGGCGAGCCGGGCCATGAGGCGCATGTTCTCCTCGCCCGTCAGCAGCTCGTCGACCGCCGCGTACTGGCCGGTGAGGCTGATCGCGGCCCGCACGGCCGGCGCCTCGCGGACGACGTCGTGCCCTGCGACGCTCGCGCTGCCCGAGTCCGGGGCGACGAGGGTCGACAGGATCCGGACCGTCGTCGTCTTGCCCGCGCCGTTGGGGCCGAGCAGCGCCAGCACCTCGCCGGCGTGCGCGTCCAGGTCGAGCCCGTCCAGGACGACGAGGTCCCCGTAGGCCTTGCGCAGCCCGCGGATGCGGACGGCGGGGTCGTTCGTCATGACGCCCTCCGGTTCTGTGTACGTCGTAAACTGTGTGTGTATGTCATACACACTTGTAGGATCGGCCGTCAAGGAGGTGGCCATGCCGATCGACGAGCGCGACGAGCTGCCGCGCGACCCCGACGCCGCCCGCGAGGCGGCCGCGCTGCGACGCGACCGCGAGCGCGCCGACCGGCTCGCCGCCAAGGAGCAGGACCGTGCGCGCCGCGACGAGGAGAGGGCGCAGCGGCAGCGGGAGAAGGACGCCGAGAAGGCGCGCAAGGACGCCGAGCGGCTGGAGCGCGAGCGTCGGCGCGTCGAGGAGGAGGCGCTCAAGCAGGCCGAGCGCGACCGCCAGGAGCGCGAGCGGCACGCCCGCGAGGCGGCCCGCGAGGCCGGGCGCGCGCAGCGGGAGGCCGAG
>NZ_HE978588.1:960734-981155 GCF_000312005.1 Cellulomonas massiliensis JC225 | reverse complement strand
GCGAGGCCGTCCGCGCGCGGCGCCAGGCCGAGCGGGCCGAGGGCGTCGAGGACGCCGCGCCCGACCTGCAGGACCTGCCGGCGGACATCGCCGTCCTGTGGCGCCCGCCGGCCGCTCCGCGACGCGGCCCGCGCCCGGGCCTGACGCTCGAGCAGATCGCCGACGCCGCGATCGACCTGGCCGACGGCGAGGGGCTGGACGCCGTGTCGATGGCGCGGCTCGCCGAGTCGCTCGGGTTCACGACGATGTCGCTCTACCGCTACGTCTCGTCGAAGGACGAGGTGCTCATGCTCATGTCCGACCGGGCGGCGGGCCGGCCCCCGGCGGTGGGCCCGGACGTCGGCGACTGGCGCGCCCGGCTGGAGCTGCTGCTGGGCCTCATGCAGCCCGTCCTGGCGGCGCACCCGTGGATGAGCCGCACGACCTCGGTGCTGTTCGCCGTCGGTCCGAACCGGCTCGCCTGGATGGAGGCGATGGTCGCCGCCCTCGACGGCCTGCCCCTGAGCGAGCGCGAGAAGCTCGAGGTCACCGGCGCGCTCAGCTCGCACCAGCTCGAGTGGGCGCGACTGGTCGAGGCGAACGCCGCACGCCGGCGGGCCGTCGCGGAGCAGGACGGTGGCGAGCAGGTGGACCCGAACGCGGTCATCGGCCGCCTCGTCACGGCGCAGTCGCACCCGGCCATCGCGAGGGCGGTCGCGGCCGGCGTCTTCGACGAGCCGGGCGACGCCCCGGCGGAGGACGAGCTGGACCTCGGGACGCGGCTGATCCTCGACGGGCTGGCGTCGCTCCTCGCGGGCCGGACGCACTGACGCCACGAGCCGCCCACAGGCCGGCGGTGCGGGCCGCACGTCCCCCGGGAGCGGGCGGGCGGTGCCGACGTGTCGGCCGGACGCGCCAGACTCGGGGCATGACGAGCACGGATCCACTCATCGACGCACCGGCCGCACCGGCCGCACCGTCCCCTCCGGACGACGCGCGGCCGGTCGTGATGCCGCGCTGCTTCGGCGACGGCGACCCCCTCTACGAGGCCTATCACGACGACGAGTGGGCGCGGCCCGTGCACGGCGAGCAGCAGCTGTTCGAGCGGCTCGTCCTGGAGGGGTTCCAGTCGGGGCTGTCGTGGATCACGATCCTGCGCAAGCGGCCGGCGTTCCGAGAGGTGTTCGCGGACTTCGACCCCGTGGCCGTGGCGGGGTACGACGAGCACGACGTGGAGCGGCTGCTGCAGGACGCCCGGATCGTGCGCAACCGGCTCAAGATCGAGGCCACGCTGGCCAACGCGCGGGCCCTCGTGGCGCTGCACGAGCAGGGGCGCACGCTCGACGAGGTGCTGTGGTCGCACGCCCCCGCGCCGGGCCGTCCGCGGCCGCGCACCTGGGCGGAGGTGCCGGCCTCCACGCCCGAGTCCAAGGCGCTCGCCCGCGAGCTGAAGTCCCTCGGCTTCCGGTTCGTCGGGCCGACGACCGCGTACGCGGCGATGCAGGCGTGCGGGGTCGTCGACGACCACCTGGCGACCTGCCCGTCGGCGGTCGGCTGAGCGCCTCGGAGCGGCGTGCGGCGCGTGAATCCGGGCGATTCGCCCGTTCGGGTCGTCCGGCACGTTTCATCCTCGAAGCGCCGGGCGGTCCGAACTAAGGTGCCCCGCATGGAACAGGCGCCTGACCCGGAGGGCATGCACGACGCCGTCCGCGAGGCGCACGAGGCGCTGCGGGACGACGCCACCCCCGACGCGCGGATCCTGGAGGCCGTGGCCAGCGGCCTGCTCTCCGTGCCGGCCGGGTCGCCCACCGCGTGGTTCGAGGTGCCGACGCAGCGCCCGCCCCGCCCGCAGCAGCACGGCCTCTCGACGCGCCGGCTCGTCTGACCCCTCCGCGCCGGCGCGCCGGCTCGCGTCGGCCGGCCGCACGGACGCGGTCCGACCCCGTCCGACGCCGCAGGTGCGTGCGGTTCCCCGCGCCGGCGCGGGACGGCCCGTCTCAGGTTTCGAGCAGTCTTGCCCACCTGGTGAACATGGATCTACGATCGGCGCACCATCCAGAGCGGCCGAGAGACCTGGCTCCCCGACGCCGCAGCAACCCCCCTCCTCGAGGGTGTGGGTGCTTCCGCCAGGGTCGATGGAGTGCATGATGAACGTGTGCCCGAGCGCACCCGGACGCACGGCGTGAGCGCCGTGACCGCGCCCCCTGCCGTGACCTCCGCCGTCGCGGGCTCCGGCTCGGCCGAGGTGTCCCCGTCCGGTCGCCGGGTCGCTCCCGCCCCGCTCGCGGCGGTCGACCGCCCGACCATCTCGTTCGAGCTGTTCCCCCCGCGCAACCCCGACGCGGCGCCGCGGCTGTGGGAGTCGGTGCGCCGGCTCGAGGACGCCCACCCGGACTTCGTCTCCGTCACCTACGGCGCCTCGGGACGCACGCGCGAGACGTCGCGGGCGCTGGTGCGCCGGCTGCTGCGCGAGACGTCGCTCGACCCGATCGCGCACCTCACCTGCGTGGCCTCCTCGCGCGAGGAGATCGCGACCATCGTGGGCGAGTTCCTCGACGAGGGCGTGCGGTCGTTCCTCGCACTGCGGGGAGACCCGCCGGCCGAGTCCGCCGGGTGGGAGCCCCACCCCGAAGGACTGCACACCGCGAGCGAGCTCGTCGCCCTGCTGCGCCGGATCGAGCGCGAGCGGTGCGCGACCAGCCCTGCCCAGGCGGTGCGGGCCCGGGTGCGGCCCCTGTCCATCGCGGTCGCCGCGTTCCCGCGCGGCAACGCGGCGACGGGCGGCACGCGCGCGCAGGACGTCGCGTCGCTGCTCGCCAAGCAGGAGGCCGGCGCCGACTTCGCGATCACCCAGGTGTTCTACGACGCCGAGGCGTACCTGGGTCTCGTGGCCGAGGCGCGCGAGGCCGGCGTGACGATCCCGATCATCCCGGGGCTCATCCCGTCGACCGATCCCGCCCGGCTGCTGCGCGTGCAGGAGCTCACGGGCGTGCCGGTGCCGCGCGAGCTGCTCGACCTGCTGGGCGCCGCCGACGACGAGGCCGAGCGCCACCGCCGGGGCGTGCGCGCGGGCGTCGACCTCATCAAGGGCCTGCTCGACGGCGGCGCCCCCGGCGTCCACCTCTACACGTTCAACAAGCACGACGCCGCGCTCGACCTGCTCGACGGCGCCGACCTCCTGGACGGGCCGCGCCGCGCGGACCGGCCGACGGACTGACCCGGGCGCCCGCGCGGCGTCCGACCTGACCGAGGGCCACCCCTCGCCGTGAGAAGCAACGAGAGGAACCATGACCGACTCGCCCGCCGCGACGTTCCCCACCGGGACCGTCCTCGGCTACCCCCGCATCGGCCCGAACCGTGAGCTCAAGAAGGCCATCGAGGCGTTCTGGGCCGGCCGGTCGTCGGCCGACGAGGTCGAGGCCACCGCCGCCGACCTGCGCCGCCGCACCCGCGCCCGCCTCGCCGAGCTCGGCCTGCCCACCGACGTGCCCGCGATCCCGAGCGCCTTCTCGTTCTACGACCAGGTGCTGGACGCGGCAGCCGTGGTCGGCGCGATCCCCGCCCGCTTCGCCGACCTGGTCGACGAGCGCGGCGGCGTGGACCTCGCCGGCTACTCGACGGTCGCGCGCGGCCGCGGCGACGACCTGCCGCTCGAGATGACGAAGTGGTTCGACACGAACTACCACTACCTGGTCCCGGAGATCGGGCCCTCGACGACGTTCCGCTACGCGAGCGACCGCCCGGTGCGCGAGTTCGCCGAGGGGCTCGCGGACGGCGTGCAGACGCGACCCGTCGTCGTCGGTCCGGTGACGTTCCTCGCGCTCGCCAAGGCCACCGAGGACGCGCCGGAGGGCTTCTCCCCGATCGACCGCCTGCCCGACCTCGTCCCGGTCTACGCCGAGCTGCTGCGCGACCTCGCCGCGGCGGGCGCGACCTGGGTCCAGCTCGACGAGCCGGCGCTCGTCTCCGACTCGATCGCCGTGCCCACCGAGCAGCTGCTCGCCGCCGTCGTCGAGACGTACCGTGCGCTGGCCACCGAGCTCGCGCGCCCCGAGCGGCCGGCGATCCTCGTCGCCGCTCCCTACGGCGACCTCGGCGCCGCGCTGCCGGTACTGGCGTCCACCGACGTCGAGGCCGTCGCGATCGACGCGGTCAAGGGGCAGGTCCCGTCGGAGCCGGTGCCCGGCCTCGAGAGCAAGACCCTCGTCGTCGGCGTGGTGGACGGCCACAACATCTGGCGCGCCGACCTCGACGCGAAGCTCGCCGTCCTCGAGCGGGCCGAGGTGATCGGGGCCGGCGCCGTCGCGGTCGGCACGTCGACCAACCTCTTCCACGTCCCGCACGACGTGGACGTCGAGACGCAGCTCGACCCCACGCTCCGCTCGTGGCTCGCGTTCGCCGACCAGAAGGTCCGCGAGGTGGTCACGCTGGCCGAGGGCATCACCGAGGGGCGCGAGGCGATCCACGAGCAGCTGCTCGAGGCGTCCGACGCGGTGCGCTCGCGCGCCGGTGCCCCCGGCGTCGTCCGCCCGGAGGTGCGCGACCGCCTGGCCGCCCTCGACGCGGACGCGTTCCGCCGCGGCGACTTCGCCGCGCGCAAGGCCGCCCAGGCCGAGCGGCTCGCACTGCCGCCGCTGCCGACGACGACGATCGGCTCGTTCCCGCAGACGCCCGACATCCGCAAGGCGCGCGCCGCCTTCGGCAAGGGCGAGCTGACGGCGGAGCAGTACGAGGACGAGATGAAGGCGGAGATCCGCCGCGTCGTCGAGCTGCAGGAGCGGATCGGGCTGGACGTGCTCGTGCACGGCGAGCCCGAGCGCAACGACATGGTCCAGTACTTCGCGGAGAACCTCGACGGGTTCGCCGTCACGCAGCACGGCTGGGTGCAGTCCTACGGGTCGCGCTGCACGCGTCCGTCGATCCTGTGGGGCGACGTGTCGCGCCCGGCGCCGATCACGGTCGCGTGGTCGCAGTACGCCCAGCAGCAGACGAGCAAGTGGATGAAGGGCATGCTGACGGGCCCGGTGACGATCCTCGCGTGGTCGTTCGTCCGGGACGACCAGCCGCTCGGCGACACCGCCAACCAGGTGGCGCTGGCGCTGCGCGACGAGATCGCCGACCTGGAGGCCGCGGGCATCGCGATCATCCAGGTCGACGAGCCGGCGATCCGCGAGCTGCTCCCGCTGCGCGCCGAGGACCACGCGGCGTACCTCGACTGGTCTGTCGCGGCGTTCCGGCTGGCCACCTCGGGCGTCCGCGAGGACACCCAGGTGCACACGCACCTGTGCTACTCGGAGTTCGGCGAGATCATGGGCGCCATCGACGGCCTCGACGCCGACGTGACGAGCATCGAGGCGGCCCGCTCGAAGATGGAGATCCTCACCGACATCGCCAAGGCGGGGTACCCCCGCGCGGTGGGCCCGGGCGTCTACGACATCCACTCGCCGCGCGTCCCGTCGCAGGACGAGGTCCGCGAGCTGCTCTCGGAGGCGGTCAACACGATCGCCGTCGACCAGCTCTGGGTGAACCCGGACTGCGGCCTCAAGACCCGCCGGTACGAGGAGGTCACCCCCTCGCTCGAGCACATCATCGGGGCGACCCAGGCGGTCCGCGCGACCCTCTGAGCACGCTCTCCCCGACGGGCGCGCACCTGACCGGGTGCGCGCCCGTCGGCGTCCCGGCGCACGGCGGCGCGCACCCGGGATAGCGTCGGGGCGTGAGCCTGTTCGACCTCAGCCTCGACGAGCTGCGTACCCGGACGAGCGTGAAGTGGCGGGCCTACCCGCCGGACGTGCTGCCGCTGTTCGTCGCCGAGATGGACGTGACGCCACCGGACGCGGTGATCGAGGCGGTCCACGACGCGATGCTGCGCGGCGACACCGGGTACGACCACGGCCCTGCGTACGCCGAGGCGTTCGCCGAGCTGGCGGAGCGCCGCTACGGGTGGTCGCCCGACCCGCGCACGATGAGCCCGGTGGCCGACGTGATGACGGGCGTCGCCGAGGTCCTGCGGCTCGTCACCGAGCCCGGCGACGCGGTGGTCGTGACGCCGCCCGTGTACCCGCCGTTCTACGCGTTCGTGGAGCACGCCGACCGCCGCGTGGAGACGGCACCCCTCACGGCCGGGCACCGCCTGGACCTCGCGGCGCTCGAGGCCGCGTTCGAGCGGGCCGCCCGCGCGTCGCGCCGCCCGGCGCTGCTGCTCTGCCAGCCGCACAACCCGACCGGCACGGTGCACACCGCCGAGGAGCTCGCCGCCGTCGGCGAGCTGGCGCACCGGCACGGCGTCGCCGTCGTCGCCGACGAGATCCACGCCCCGCTCGTCCTCACCGGCACGTTCGTCCCCACGACCACCGTCATCCCGGACGCGGTCGCGCTGCACTCGGCGTCCAAGGCGTTCAACCTCGCGGGCCTGCGCGCCGCCGTCGCTGTCCCGGGCCCCGAGGCGGCCGCGACGCTGGCCCGGATGCCGGAGATCGTCGGCCACGGCGTGCAGCACGTGGCCGTCGTCGCGCAGGTCGCGGCGATGCGGGAGGGCGACGCGTGGCTCGACGAGCTGCTGGGAGACCTGCGGGCCAACGCGACCCACCTGCGCGCCCGCCTGGACGAGCAGCTCCCGCAGGCCGGGTGGACGCCGCCCGCCGCGACGTACCTCGCCTGGATCGACCTGCGTGACGTCGTCCCCGACGAGGACCCGTCCCGTCGGCTCGTGAAGGACCACCGCCTGGCGGTCAACCAGGGCACCACGTTCGGCCCGCAGGGCGCCGGCCACGTGCGCCTCAACTACGCGACGTCGACGGCCCTGCTGGACGAGGCGGTCGCCCGCCTCGCGTCGCTCCGGACCCCCTGACCGGCCGACGCGCGGCCGCGGGGCTCAGCGGTGCGAGGCGGCGGTGCCGATGCGCTCGGCGAGCGCCGTGACGATCCGGACGTCGGCGTCGAGCCAGGGGACCTCGTGCCACTGCCCGGTGGGCAGCCAGCGCAGCGCGTCGTGCTCGACGAGGGCCTCGGGCACCCCCTCGTCCACGACCTCCGCGAGCCACAGCCGCATCACGTACCGGTCGGAGAGCCGCCACGCGCCCTCGTCGGGACCCGCCAGCTCCGCACCGAGCCCGATGCGCACGCCCAGCTCCTCGCGGATCTCGCGGTGCAGCGCCTCCTCGGGGGCCTCACCGGGGTCGACCTTCCCGCCGGGGAACTCCCACCGCCCGGCGAGCGAGGCCGGGCGGGCGCGCCGCGCGGCGAGCAGCTCGCGCGGGTCGTCGAGGTCGTCGACGATCGCGGCCGCGACGACGAGCACGGGTGCGGTCATGGTCGAGAGTCTGCCAGCCGCCGGTCGGCGGCCACGGCGCGCGCGCGGCCGTCCAGGGCGCCTGCTTCACCCTGGGCGTCGCGCCGCGCTCGGGCCGGTCGAGGTCGGGCGTGCGTCCCCGACCTGCTCGGCCCTGCGGTCCGGTGTGCGGCCGGACCGGGTGCGGCGCCGTCGTGCCCGACGCCGCGGACGGTGCTGGAGCTGTCAGCGGATGCCGTGCGCCACGGCCCAGGCGACGGCCTCGGCGCGCGTGGAGACGCCGATCTTGCGGTACACGCTGCGGACCTGCGACTTGACGGTGTTGCGGGTCACGAAGAGGCGCGTCGCGATCTCCTCCAGCGTGACGTCCTCGGCCAGCTCGGCCAGGACGACCCGCTCGCGGCGGGTGAGCGACTCGTGAGCGGTGCGGAGCTCACTCGTCTCGAGGATGCTGCTCATGGTGGTCCTCCGGTGGTGCTGCGGGCCCCGGGGTGCGTCCCGGGACCACGGTGGGCTGCGTACCGGATGAGAGGGGGCCCCCGGGGAGTCATGACGGCACTTGGCCGACAATCTTCCCGCGCGACTCCCCCGCCGTCGCCGATCGCGCTGACGTCCACAATGACCGGAACCCGGCCCGCGAGATACACCCGCCCGGTACCGGGCACCGGAAGTCACCCGAACGGGCGAGGCGATCTCACCACGAACGGTGTATCAGCCGCGTTGGTGCATCAACCGGCCGAGAGCGCCGCATACTCCTCCGCGGTGAGGAGCGGGCCGGTCGACGTGACGTCGACCTTGAGCAGCCAGCCGGCGCCGTAGGGCTCGGAGTTGACGAGCGAGGGGTCGTCCACCGCGGCCTGGTTGACCTCGACGACCGTACCGGACACCGGCGAGAACAGCTCGGAGACCGACTTCGTCGACTCGATCTCCCCCACGACCGCGCCCGCCTCGACGGACGACCCGACGGCCGGCAGCTCGAGGTAGACGATGTCGCCGAGCGCCTCGGCCGCCTGGGCGGTGATCCCGACGGTCGACGGGGCGCCGTCCTCGAGCCACTCGTGCTCGGCGGTGTAGTGCAGGGTGGTGGGCAGCTCGCTCATGAGGGCTCCAGGGCTCGGGTGGGACGGCGACGGACGAGGTCAGCGAGGACGACGGTAGAACGGCAGCTCCACGACGCGCACGGGTTCGGCCCGGCCGCGCACGTCGACGGCCAGCTCGGTGCCCGGCGCGCTGACCTCGGGGGTCACGTACGCCATCGCGACGGGGTGGCCCAGCGTCGGGGAGGGCGCGCCGGAGGTCACGGTCCCGACCTGCGGGGCGCCCGCCTCGGACGACGCGAGGACGGCGTACCCGTGTCGGGCGGCGCGGCGGCCGAGGCCCTGCAGCCCGACGAGCACACGCGCGGGCTGGGACTGGGCGCGCGCCTCCAGCGCCGACCGCCCGACGAAGTCCACCGGACGGCCGTCGGCGTCGGTCTTGTCGAGCCGCACGACGCGCCCGAGGCCGGCGTCGTGCGGCGTCGTCGTGCGGTCGAGCTCGTTGCCGTAGAGCGGCATCCCGGCCTCCAGGCGCAGGCTGTCGCGCGCGGAGAGGCCGGCGGGCACCAGGCCGCGGTCCGCGCCGGCGGCCAGCACCGTGCGCCACACGCCCGCGGCCTGCTCGGCCGGCACGAAGAGCTCGAAGCCGTCCTCGCCCGTGTAGCCGGTGCGGGCGACGCGGGCGTGCACGCCGGCGACCGTGCCCGGCACCCAGGCGTAGTACTTGAGCCCGCGCACCGCGTCGACGTCCTCCGGCGCCGTGACGGACGCGACGATCTCCTCGGCCTGCGGGCCCTGCACCGCGATGAGGGCGGTGCCGAGCGAGGCGTCGACGAGCCAGGCGTCGTACGGCTCGATGCGGGCCGTCAGCGCGTCGCGCACGACCTCGACGTTCGAGGCGTTCGCGACGACGAGGAACAGCTCGTCCTCGATGCGGTAGACGACGAGGTCGTCCATGACCCCGCCGTCGGGGGCGCAGATCATCGTGTAGCGGGCGCGGCCGACGGCGAGCGCCGTGAGGTTGCCGACGAGCGCGGCGTCCAGCGCCGCGGCCGCCTGCGGACCGGCGACCTCGAGCTCGCCCATGTGCGAGAGGTCGAACAGCCCGGCGGCGGTCCGCACGGCCTGGTGCTCGGCGATGTCCGACGTGTAGCGCAGCGGCATCTGCCAGCCCGCGAACGACGTCAGCGCGGCGCCGAGCGCGACGTGCTCCTCGTGCAGCGGGGACAGCAGGTCCTCGCTCGTCGACTGGTCGGTGCCGGTCATCGTCGTCCGCCCTTCGTCCTCGTCCCGCTCGGCTCGTCGCCGGTGGTGCTCGTCGTCGTGCCCCGGCCCGTCACGCGTACGCCTCGACGGGCGGGCACGAGCAGACGAGCTGGCGGTCGCCGCGCGCGCCGTCGATGCGGCGCACGGGCGGCCAGTACTTGCCCGCCCGCAGCGACGGCACCGGGAACGCCGCGGCCTCCCGACCGTAGCCGTGCGTCCACTCGTCCCGGCTCACGCTCGCGGCGGTGTGCGGCGCGTGCCGCAGCGGCGAGTCCTCGACCGCCAGGACGCCCTGCTCGACCTGGTCGATCTCGCCCTTGATCGCGACGAGCGCCTCGACGAACCGGTCGAGCTCCGCGAGGTCCTCGCTCTCGGTCGGCTCGACCATGAGCGTGCCCGCGACGGGGAAGCTCAGGGTCGGCGCGTGGAAGCCGTAGTCCATGAGCCGCTTCGCGACGTCCTCCGCGGTGACGCCGGTGCGCTTGGTGATCTCGCGCAGGTCGAGGATGCACTCGTGCGCGACGAGCCCGTCCGGGCCGGTGTAGAGCACCGGGAAGTGCTCGGTCAGGCGCGTGGCCAGGTAGTTGGCCGCGAGCACGGCCGTCTCGGTCGCGAGCCGCAGCCCGGGGCCGCCCATGAGCGCGACGTACGCCCACGAGATCGGCAGGATGCCCGCCGAGCCCCACGGCGCCGCGGAGACCGGCGGCGCGCCGGTCGTCGTCGCCGCGCCCGGGGTCGGGTCGGCCGGCAGGTACGGCGCGAGGTGCGCCGCGACCGCGACCGGGCCGACGCCCGGGCCGCCGCCGCCGTGCGGGATGCAGAACGTCTTGTGCAGGTTGAGGTGGCTCACGTCGCCGCCGAGCTCGCCCGGCCGCGCGAGGCCGACCAGCGCGTTGAGGTTCGCGCCGTCGATGTAGACCTGGCCGCCCGCGTCGTGCACGAGGTCGCACACGTCGCGCACGCCCTCCTCGTAGACGCCGTGCGTCGAGGGGTACGTGATCATGATCGCCGCGACCCGCGGGCCGTGCTGCTCGAGCTTCGCGCGCAGGTCGTCGAGGTCGATCGACCCGTCCGGCGCCGTCGCGACGACGACGACCCGCAGGCCCGCGAGCGCGGCCGACGCGGCGTTCGTGCCGTGGGCGGAGGCGGGGATGAGGCAGACGTCGCGCTCGGGCTGGCCGTTCGCGCGGTGGTAGGCGTGGATCGCCTGCAGGCCGGCGAGCTCGCCCTGCGAGCCCGCGTTGGGCTGGACGGACACCGCGGCGTACCCGGTGATCTCGGCCAGCCACTCCTGCAGCTCGCCGACGAGCTGGGCGTAGCCCTGCACCTGGTCGGCCGGCGCGAACGGGTGGATGCTCGCGAACTCGGGCCAGGAGATGGGCTCCATCTCGACCGTCGCGTTGAGCTTCATCGTGCACGAGCCGAGCGGGATCATCGTCCGGTCGAGCGCGAGGTCCTTGTCCGACAGGCGCCGCAGGTAGCGCAGCATCGCCGTCTCGGAGCGGTGCAGGTGGAAGACCGGGTGCTGCAGGTACGGCGAGGTGCGCCGCGCCCAGGCCGGGAGGGCCGGGTCCGGCGTCTCGTGCGCCGGCGTCCGGATGGCGTCCGGGGGCACGACGACGGCGGCGAACGCCTGGACCACGCGCTCGACGTGCTCCTCGGTCGTCGCCTCGTCGCACGCGACCTGGACGTGGTCCGCGTCCGGGGCCCACAGGTTGACGCCCCGCTCGGCCGCGGCCGCCACGACGGCGCGCGCGCCGCCCGGCAGCGCCACGCGGACCGTGTCGAAGAACGTCGCGTGCTCGACGGTGACGCCCAGCGCGCGCAGGCGGGCGGCGAGCCCGACGGCCCGCTCGTGCACGCGCTCGGCGATGAGGCGCAGCCCGTCCGGGCCGTGGTAGACGGCGTACATCGACGCGACGATGGCCAGCAGCGCCTGCGCGGTGCAGATGTTGCTCGTCGCCTTCTCGCGGCGGATGTGCTGCTCGCGGGTCTGCAGCGCGAGCCGGTAGGCCGGCGCGCCGTCGGCGTCGATCGACACCCCGACGAGCCTCCCCGGCAGCGTCCGCTCCAGGCCGGTGCGCACCGCCATGAACGCCGCGTGCGGACCGCCGCCGAACAGCGGCACGCCGAAGCGCTGCGCGGAGCCCACCGCGACGTCGGCGCCGAGCTCGCCCGGCGAGGTCAGCAGCGTCAGCGCCAGCAGGTCCGCCGCGACGGTGACCGTCGCCCCCCGCTCCTTCGCCTGCGCGACGAGCGGCGCGAGGTCCCGCACCACGCCGGACGCGCCGACCTGCTGCAGGACGACGCCGATGAGGTCGCCCTCGACCTCCGGCAGGCCGTCGCTCAGGTCCGCGACGACGACCGGCAGGCCGACCGCCTCGGCGCGGCCCAGCGTGACGGCGACGGACTGCGCGAACAGCTCGGAGTCGAGGACGACGGTGCCCGCCCTGCCCTTCTGCGCGCGCCACATGAGCGCGACCGCCTCGGCCACGGCGGTGGCCTCGTCGAGCAGCGACGCGTTCGCGACGTCCAGCCCCGTGAGGTCGGAGACCATCGTCTGGAAGTTCAGCAGCGCCTCGAGGCGGCCCTGCGAGATCTCCGGCTGGTACGGGGTGTACGCGGTGTACCAGGCGGGCGACTCGAGCACGTTGCGGCGGATCACCGGCGGCGTGACGGTGTCGGAGTAGCCCTGCCCGATCATCTGCGTCATCACGCGGTTGCGGCCCGCGATCGTGCGCAGCGCCGCGAGCACCTGCTCCTCGGAGCGGGCGGCCGGCAGGTCGAGCGGGCGGCCCGTCCGGATCGAGGCGGGCACGGCGGCGTCGATGAGCGCGTCGAGGCTCTCGTAGCCGACCGCCTCCAGCATCGCGTCCACCTCGCGGCCGCGCGGGCCCACGTGCCGGTCGACGAACGCGGTCGCGGCCGGCGTGTGCTCGACGGCGGTCAGCGCCACCGCCTGGTCCGGGGCGTGCGCCGCGTCGGCGGCGTGCGGGATGGCCGCGATGCCGGTCGCGTCGGTGAAGGCGGGGTGCGCGCCGTTCGTCGCGGGCGAGTCCTTCGGGATCGTCGGCAGGTCGGTCACACGGACTCCTCGCGGTCGGTCGTCCTGGCGGGGCGGGTGGGTGGCTGCACGCGTCCGAGGCCCGGACGGGCAGGCTCCCCGCTCTGTCATCCGCGCACCGGGGCACGCGACCTGAGAGTTTTGCCGGTCCGCCGTGACCCATGAGGTCCGGGGCGCGCCGACTTGCACCGTCGGTGGACCCGGAGGACCGGGCCGCTTTCCAGAGTTGCCTCGCCGCGGCGGTACAGGGGCCTGAGAGATTCCCGGGGAGGGTTGCTCCTTCGGCGCCGCCGTGGGCGGGCTCTCCCGCCGCGGTTCGAGCAGCGTGTGAAGTTGTCGGGCGCTGGGTGCGCCTCGCACAGCCTACCCGTGCCGTTGCCGGGCGTCGGCGTCCGTGGGTCAGGAGCCACGGCGGGCGCTGCCGGCGCGGGCGGCCGCCCGTACGCTGGCCGGGTGGGCATCCCCCGGCGTGCGGTCGTCGTCGTCGTGTCCGACCGCAGCGCGGCCGGGCACCGTCCCGACCTGTCCGGGCCGGCCGCGGCCGAGCGGCTCCTCGAGGCCGGCTGGACGGCGGACGTGCGCGTCGTGCCCGACGGTGCGAGCTCGGTCACCGAGGCGCTGCGGGCGGCGGTCGCCGACTCCCCGCTCGTCGTCACCTGCGGCGGCACCGGTGTCGGTCCCCGCGACGAGACGCCCGAGGGCACCCGCCCGCTGCTGGCCCGGGAGCTGCCGGGCATCGCCGAGGCGCTCCGGCGCGAAGGAGCGCGCACGGTGCCGACGGCCGTGCTCTCACGCGGCCTCGCCGGCGTGACCGCCGGCGGGGCGCTCGTCGTCAACCTGCCGGGGTCGCCGCGCGGCGTGGTCCAGGGCCTCGAGCTCGTCCTCCCGCTCGTGGACCACGTGCTCGACCAGGTCCGCGGCGGCGACCACGCACCCGCGCAGGCGCACGCATGACCGTCGTCGCACGGCTCGACGCGGCACCGCTCGACCTGGGGTTCCACGTGGAACAGGTCAGCGGCCCGCGCGCGGGAGCGGTCGCGACGTTCGTCGGCACGGTCCGCGACCACGACCCCGCGGTCGAGGGCGCGGTCGTCGCCCTCGAGTACAGCGCCCACCCGGACGCGGCCGAGGTCCTGCGGACGATCGCCGAGAAGGTCGCCGCCGAGCGTGGCGTGCTGGCGGTGGCCGTGAGCCACCGGACCGGCCACCTGCGGGTCGGCGAGCCGGCGATCGTCGCGGCCGTCTCGTCGGAGCACCGCGCCGAGGCGTTCGACGCGTGCCGTGCGCTGGTCGAGGCCGTCAAGGCGGAGCTGCCGGTGTGGAAGCGCGAGATCCTGGCCGACGGCTCGCACGTCTGGGTCGGGCTGTGACGACGACCGCACCGCGCCCGGCGGCGGAGGCTGGGGGGACGCCCTCACGGCTCGTCGACCGGTTCGGGCGCCCGCACCGCGACCTGCGGATCTCGCTCACCGACCGGTGCTCGCTGCGCTGCACGTACTGCATGCCGGCCGACGGCGTGCCGTGGCTGCCGCGCGACGAGCTGCTCAGCACCGACGAGCTCGTCCGCGTCGCCGCCGTCGGCGTGAGCCTCGGCATCACGGAGATCCGGCTCACGGGCGGCGAGCCGCTGCTGCGCCCGGACGTCGTCGACGTCGTCCGCCGGCTCGCCGCGCTCGAGGGCCCGGACGGCCCGCCGGAGCTCTCCCTCACCACCAACGCGCTGCGCCTGCCGCGGCTCGCGGGGCCGCTGCGCGACGCGGGACTGCAGCGCGTGAACGTCAGCCTGGACACGCTCGACCGCGAGCGGTTCGTCGCCCTCACGCGCCGCGACCGGCTCGACGACACGCTCGCCGGGCTCGCCGCCGCCGACGCCGCCGGGCTGTGGCCCGTCAAGGTCAACGCGGTGGCCATGCGCGGCGTCAACGACGACGAGGTCGTCGCGCTCACCCGGTTCGCCGTCGAGCGCGGCTACCAGATGCGGTTCATCGAGCAGATGCCGCTCGACGGCGGGCACACCTGGGACCGCACGGCGATGGTGTCGCAGGCCGAGATCCTCGATCGGCTCTCGGCCGCCTTCACGCTCACCGAGGTGCCGGGGCGCGGCGCGGCGCCCGCCGAGCTGTGGTTCGTCGACGGCGGCCCGGCGACGGTCGGTGTGATCGCGTCGGTCACGGCGCCGTTCTGCTCCGCGTGCGACCGGCTGCGGCTCACCGCGGACGGCCAGCTCCGGGCGTGCCTGTTCGCCCGGACGGAGGTCGACACGCGCGTCGTCCTGCGCGCGGACGACGGCGGCCCCGACGCCACCGACGCGCTGCTGGCCGAGGCGTTCGTGCACTGCCTCGCGGGCAAGAAGGCGGGCCACGACATCGGCGAGCCGGCGTTCGTCCAGCCCGACCGCCCGATGAGCGCGATCGGCGGCTGACGGCCGCCGGCCGGCGGCGGCGTCAGTCGAGCGCCTGCGACGCCCAGCCGGGCTCGCCGACCTGGACGGCGCGGTCCCCGGCGATGGCCGCCAGGTGCTGCTCCAGCCGCGCGAGCTCGTCGGCCCCGAGCCTGCGCGCCCAGTCCGCGCGCAGCTCGTCGAAGATCGCCTCGCCCTGGTGCATGACGTCCCAGCCGCGTGCGGTGACGGTCAGGCGCTTGCGGCGGGCGTCGTGCGGGTCGGGCTCGCGCTCGAGGTAGCCGCGCTCGAGCAGGACGGCGATGGTCTTGGCGGCGGCCTGCTTCGAGACGGCGAGCCGCCGCCCGAGCTCGGAGGCGCTGTCGGCACCGGCGGCGACGGCGCGCATCGCGAAGTCGTGGGCGGGCCGCACGTCGGGGTGGCCGCGTGCCGCGAGCTCCTCCACCACCGTGTCGACGAGCCGGCGGTAGCTGCCGAGCAGGAGCAGGGCGAGGTCGGCACCGGACCGGGACATGCGGCGCAGCCTAACCGTCGACATCGACAACCGCGTTGTCTAGAGTGGGTGGACAACATGGTTGTCGATCCACGGAGACGGACATGACGAGCACCGACCTGCAGCACCGCACGACCCGCCTGCCCGACGCCGAGCTCCACCACGTCACCACCGGCGCGTCCGGCAGCCCGGTGCTGCTCGTGCACGGCTTCCCGGAGACCTGGTGGACGTTCCACCGGCTGCTGCCGCTGCTGGCCACCGAGCACCGCGTCGTCGCGGTCGACCTGCGGGGCTTCGGCGACTCCAGCGCCGCGGGGCCGGAGCACACGAGCGCCGAGAGCGCCGACGACCTGCACCGGCTCGTCGTCGAGCTCGGGCTCGGTCCCGTCCATCTCGTCGGCCAGGACGTCGCCGGCGGCGTGGTCCACCGGGTCGCGACCGAGCACCCCGAGGACGTCCGCAGCCTCACCGCCGTCGAGATGGGCCTGGCGGGGTTCGGGCTCGAGGCGCTCGCCGACGTCACGCACGGCGGCTCCTGGCACATCGGCGCCCTCGCCGCGCCCGGCGTCCCCGAGCTGCTGCTGCCCGGCCGCGAGCGCGCGTTCCTCGCCGCCTGGTTCGCCGGCATGACCGCGGTTCCCGGCGCCGTCACCGACGAGGACCTCGACGAGCTCGTCCGGACCTACGCCCGGCCGGACGCCTGGCGCGGCGCGAGCGGCCTGTACCGCTCGGTGCTCACGGAGGGCGACGAGACGCGCGCCCGCGCCGAGGCGCACCGGCTGACCGTGCCGGTGCTGGCGGTCGGCGGCGGGGGAGGCGCGTTCACGGAGCAGACGATGCGGCAGGTCGCCGACGACGTCACCGCGGTGCAGCTCGACGGGGTCGGGCACCACGTCGCGCTCGAGGCGCCCGAGCGTCTCGCCGAGGCGCTCCTGACGTTCCTGCGGCGGGTCGACGGCGCCTGAGCCGCGCGGTCAGCCCGCGGCGACCGGCAGCTCGAGCAGCGGCCCGCCGAGGTCGCCGTAGCCCTCCTGCGCGACGACGACCTGCGCCGGCCCGGCCGGGTCCGGCGGTGGCGCCAGGACGACCCGCACCCACACCGAGGTGCCGGGCAGCACGGTCGTGCGCAGCCCGACGACCTGCTCGGCCACGCCGCCGCCGGCCCGCGGCCAGCGCAGCAGGATCCGCACCGGGTGCTCGTTCTCCTGCTCGGCGCGCGGCCACGGGCTGGTGCCGGTGTTCGTCACGCGCAGGTCGGCCGACCCGCCCGCGGGCGGCAGCGGCGCGTCGGCGTCGGCGTCGGTGCGCTCGGCGGTCGCCGCGAAGCCCTGCACGCGGCCGGACGGGTCGGCCAGCAGCCGGCCCTCGGCCGCGAGCTCGTCGTGCAGCGCGCCGGGCAGCACCCACAGCGCCTCGTTGCGCTCGCTCGTCGCGACGAGCGTCGCGCCGAGCGACGCGGCGGCGGGCCACTCCCGGCGGGAGATCACCAGGTCGTCGGCCGGGGCCTGCCCGAGCGAGGAGTCGAAGACGTCGACGCGGTGGTCCTCCAGCAGCCAGAACTGGAACAGGTTCTGCCCCGTCCAGTCCGTGCCGGCCACGTCGTACGCGACGGCGTCGACGTCGAGCTGCTCCACCACGCCCACGAGGCCGGGCGCGCGCCCGGTGTCCTGCGACCACTGCCGCAGGTACTGCGTCTGGGCGAGCACGGAGCCGATCGCGAAGAGCACGCCGATCGCGGCCACGACGAGCCTGCGCGCGACCAGCCACCGCCGGACGAGCAGGTACACGACGACGGCGACGGACGACCAGAGCGTCGCGAGGTACCACTGCGGACGCTCGTGGCCGTTCCAGACCCAGCCCAGCAGGGCGGGCACGTTGATCGGCGCCCACCACCCGTGCGGGTCACGACCGGGCAGGACGAGCACCCAGAAGAGCAGCCACGAGCCCACCACGACGCCGACGGCCAGCAGCAGCGCCGAGCGCGGCGGGGTGCGGCGGCGGGCGAGGAGCGCGAGCCCCGCGGTCGCGAGCAGCACCAGGAACGGCTCGATGTACCGGCCGTAGCTGATGATGTCGAGCCGGCTGGCCTCGCGGTCGAGCGGCGCCGACCACGTGAGCACGCTGATCGCGTACGTGACGAGCGTGGCCGCGGCGAGCCACGCGCCCATGCCCACGGACCGCGCGCGCCACTCCCGCCGGCACAGCCGCCAGACCACCCAGGCCCCGAGCACCGGGAGCCCCAGCCACGCCGCTGCTGCGTACCAGACCTGCCCCAGCGCCGACATGAGCGCCTGGGCGAGCTCGCCCGACAGGATGCGGTTGAGCCCCTCCGACTCGCGCCCCGACGCGTCGGCGTAGAGCTGTGCGGCCAGCGCGTGGTGGAACACGTACCCGGCGACGGCGGCGCCGACGGTCACGAGCCCGCCCACGACGGCCGCCCGCCGGCGGTCCCCGCGCGAGAGCCACGCGTCGAGCGCGAACCACGCCACCGTGACGCCGACGACCCCGACCATCCGCCCGTGCGCCACGAACATCGCGGCGGCCCCGAGGCCGAACCACACGGCCCGCCCGACGGTGCGCCGCTCCGCGTACCGCACGCCCAGCAGCAGCGCGGTCGCGACGACGAGCATGAGGAAGTTCTCGATGAGCGCGAAGCCCGAGTACACGGTCCGCCCGGGCGCGACCGCCACGACGCCCGCGACGAGCACCGCGGCGGTCGTCGAGAGGCGCAGCCGGCGCGCGAGGGCGGCCAGCGGCAGGACGAGCAGCGTCGCGCACAGCGCCGAGAGCGTCACGGCCAGCCGGTACGCCTCCGCCGGGTCCGACGTCAGCCACCAGATCGGCACGAGGACGACCGCCCAGAGCGGGTAGTAGCTCATGTGCGCGAGCGCGAGCGGCTCGCCGACGCCCGCGAGCAGCCGGGACGTCGCGAGCGGCCCCATCTCGTCGTCCGTCCAGACCAGCCCGGTGAGGTCGCGGACGGCCACGGCCTGCACGCGCCAGACGACGAGCAGCGTCGCGACGGTGACGAGCACGGGGACGAGCGTGCGGGCCAGCGGCGAACGAGGGCCGTCGGGCTCCGCCTCCGGCGACGGGGCGCGCGTGTGCCGCGGGGCGTCGGTGGTGCTCATCGCGTCAGCCGCCCGCGAACGGCGGCAGGACGTCGAGCGTCGCGCCGTCGGGGACGTCGTCGTCCGGGCCCAGCCGCACGCCGTCGGCGAGCAGCGCGCACCGCTGGAGGATCACGTCCAGCGCGTCGCCGTGGCGCTCGACGAGCCCGGCGCGCACGGTCGCGAGGCGGCCCGCGGGCACGCGCTCCTCGTCCGCGCCGGCGGCCTCGGCGGCGGCGGCGAAGTACCGGACGGTGATCACGTCGCTCCTCGGGCGGTGGCTCGTCGGGGTGCCCGCGAGGGCGCGGACCTCGTCATGGTCGCACGGCCCGCACGCCTGCGGGTCAGTCCTCGCGACGCCACGTGCCGGAGCGCCCGCCCGTCTTCTCCTCGAGCCGGACGTCGGCGATGCGCACGCCCTTGTCCAGGCCCTTCACCATGTCGACGACGGCGAGCGCCGCGACGGAGACGGCCGTGAGCGCCTCCATCTCGACGCCGGTGCGGTCCGCCGTCCGGACGGTCGCCTCGACGCGCACGCCGTCGTCGACGACCTCGACGTCGAGGACCACGCCGTGCACGCCGATGACGTGCGCGAGGGGGAGCAGCTCGGGGGTCCGCTTGGCCGCGGCGATGCCGGCGACCCGCGCCACGGCGAGCACGTCGCCCTTCGGCACCGTGCCGGAGCGCAGCGCGTCCACCACCTCCGGCGCGCACACCACGCGGCCCGACGCGCGCGCGGCACGCACCGTCGGCTGCTTGGCGGTCACGTCGACCATCCGCGCGTGCCCGGCGGCGTCGAGGTGGGTGAAGGGCTGGTCGCTCATCGGGAGACCTCCAGGACGGTCACGGTGTCGCCGGGCTCGACCCGGTCGACCTCGGCGGGGACGACCGCGAGCGCATCGAGCAGCGCGAGGCGGGCGACCAGGTGGGAGCCCGAGCCGCCCGTGCTGGCGGGCGCGACGCGACGAGGGGAGGTCCCCACCCAGCGCACCGGCATCACCTGCGCGCGGCCGGGCGGGGTGCGCCAGCCCTCGTCGACGACCGCCTCGACGGTCGGGCGCTCCGCGTCGGCCAGCCCGCGCATCCGCTGCAGGGCCGGCCGCACGAACAGCTCGAACGTGACGAACGTGCTCACCGGGTTGCCGGGCAGACCGACGAACGGCGTGCCGCCGGGGAGCCGGCCGAGCGCCTGCGGCTTGCCGGGCTGCACGGCGACGGTGACGAGCTCCACGTCGGCGCCGAGGTCGGACCCGACGAGCGCGGCCTTGACCACGTCGTAGGCGCCCATGCTCACGCCACCCGACGTGACCACCGCGTCCACGGCCCCGTCGAGCCCGGCCAGCAGCGCGCGCAGCGCGTCGACGTCGTCGGGGACCGGCCCGAGCCGCACCGGCTCGCCGCCCGCCTCCCGCACCTGCGCGGCGAGCAGCCAGGAGTTGGAGTCGTGCAGCTGCCCGTGCCGCAGCGGGGCGCCCGGCGCGACGAGCTCGTCACCGGTGGAGAGGACGGCCACGCGGGGGCGCCGGTGCGTGCGGACCTCGGCGAGCCCCAGCGCGGCGATCGCGGCGACGTGCCCCGGGCCGACGAGCGTACCGGCCGCCAGGACGAGGTCGCCGGCCGCCGCGTCGGAGCCTGCCCGGCGCACGGACGCGCCCGGCGCGGCGGCGGCCCGCAGCTCGACCGTTGCCGTCCCGCCGTCGGTCTGCTCGACGGGGACGACGGCGTCCGCGCCCGCCGGCACCGGGGCGCCGGTCATGATGCGGGCGGCCGCGGACGCCGT
>NZ_HE978588.1:950273-960128 GCF_000312005.1 Cellulomonas massiliensis JC225 | reverse complement strand
ACCGCCGAGCGGACGCCCGACTGGCAGGTCACGTAGAGCGGCCGGTCGCGCGGCAGCCCGGCCACCGCGGAGCCGTCGAGCACGGTGCGCAGGGGCACGAGCCGGGCGCCGGGGATCGCGCCGGCGGCGAGCTCGTGCGGCTCCCGCACGTCCACGAGCACGCCGCCGTCGTCGAGGGCGGCCGCGAGAGCGCCGACGGAGACCGTGGGCTCGGAGGGCGTCGCGGGCACGCTCCGCTGCTCGGCCGCCTCGTCGCGCGCCGGCGTCGCGTCGGCCCGGGGGCTCGTCGGTCGCAGCGGCACCTCCCGCCACCGCGCGCGCAGCGCGTCGAGGACGAGCAGCCGGCCGAGCAGCGGCTCGCCCAGCCCGGTGACGAGCTTGACCGCCTCGGTCGCCATGAGCGAGCCGACCTGTCCGCACAGCGCGCCGAGCACGCCGGCCTGGTCGCACGACTCCACGGTCGCGGGGTCGGGCGGCTCGGGGAAGACGTCGCGCAGCCGCGTCCCGGGCACGCCGCCGGGCGGGGCCGCCCAGAACACCGAGACCTGCGCGTCGAACCGGAGCACCGAGCCCCACACGAGCGGCAGGCCCAGGCGCGCGCACGCGTCGTCGACGAGGTAGCGGGTGGGGAAGTTGTCGGAGCCGTCGACGACGAGGTCGTACCCGCCCAGCACGCCGTCGACCGTCTCGTCCGTCAGCCGCACGCGGTGCGCGACGACCTCGACCGAGGGGTCCAGCGCCGCCAGGGCGTCGCGCGCCGAGTCGACCTTGGGCCGCCCCACGTCGGCGACGCCGTGGACGACCTGCCGCTGCAGGTTCGAGGTGTCGACGACGTCGTCGTCCACGACCCCGATCGTCCCGACGCCCGCCGCGGCGAGGTACTGCAGGACCGGCGCGCCGAGCCCGCCGGCACCGACGACGCAGACGCGCGCCGCACGCAGCCGGCGCTGGCCGTCGACGCCGATCCCCGGCAGCAGCAGGTGGCGCGCCGCGCGCGCGAGCTGCTCGGGCGTGAGCGGCGGTCCGGGTGCGACCAGCGGGGGCAGACCTGACGGCACACGCCCACCCTAGGCAGGCGACCGGCTCAGGGGGCGGGCGGCGGCTGGATGACGATGCCGCTCACCGTCGCGCCGGCCTCGCGCGCGGCGGCGACGACGAGCTCGACGTCCACGAGCGGTCCCTCGACGAGCACCGGCTCCCCGGCCTCCGAGACGCCCGACCACGCGACCGCGGCCCGCGCCGGCGGCCGGAACGTCACCCCCCGCGGCAGGTGCATGACGCCGGCGGCCCGCACGCCGAGGTCGGCCGCGCGGCGGACGAGCACGCTGTGCACCGGCGTGAGCCGCTCGACCGCCCGGGCGAGCTCCTGCTGGCGCCGCGGGGTGGCCCGGAAGGTCACGACGATGAGGCCCGTCGTGTCGTCCACCTCAGCGGTCGCGAGGGACTCGAAGTTGACGCCGCGGGTCGAGAACACGGCCGCCAGCGCCGTCAGCGTGCCCGGCCGGTGCGCCCCCCGCACGAACGCCACCCACCGCTCGTCGTCCATCAGACCTCCCCCAGCCAGGGCGCGAGGCCCGCGTCGATGCGGTCGGCCACGACGGCCAGCCGCCGCTCCTCGTCGGGCGCCAGGCCCGGCAGCAGCACCTGGGTCCAGCCCTCGGGGCCGAGGACGACCGGGACGCCGAGGACGCCGCGGACCGGGCGGTCCTCCAGGCTCACCTCGCCGTCCAGCGCGACCTGCCCCGCCACCACGATGTCGCGGCCGTCGAGCACGGTGTCGACCAGGTCGATCGTCGCGCTGGCCGTGCCCGAGGCCGTCTTCGCGCCGCTCTGCTGCGTCATCCACGGCCGCGCGGCGAGCCGCAGGTCGGGCGGCCACGCGTCGATGAGCCGGAAGGCCGCGCCCATGTCGGTCGACGCCAGCGCCACCAGCTCGGACTTCACCTTCGCCAGCTCGGCGTCGAACGCGTCGAGCGCGCGGGGGCCGCGCACGTCGTCGACGGCCCGGCGTCGCTCGTCCGCGTCGAGGCCGGCGATCCGCACCGTCGACCACAGCGGGACCACGTCGTCGCCGTGCTGCCCGACGACGAAGCCGCCGACCCGGTGCCGCCGCACGCCGATCGAGACCGCGACCTCGCGCCGGAACCGCAGGGTGTCGAGCCAGGCGCCCATCCCGATCACGCGGTGCCGTCCGAGCCACCGGCTCATCACCGCGACGCCGAGCTCCACCGGGTTCGAGACGACGACGACGACCTCACGCCCGGAACCGTGCTCGGCGAGCGCGCCGGCGTACTGCTCGAACACCGCCATGTTGTCCCGGGCCAGCGCCGCGCGGTCGGGCACCTGGCCCGGCTCGGGCACGACCGTCCGGCCGGCGCAGACCACGACCACGTCCGCGACGACGTCGCGCGGGTCCAGCGCGACGTCGAGCATCGGCGCGTGCTCGTCGTACGCGTCGACGAGGTCGGTCGCGAGCCCGTGCACCGCTCGGCCCGAGCGCCCGCCGGGGCGGCCCACGAGCTGCAGGCGCGACGTGGTCGGCAGCACCCGCCGCTCGACGAGCTGCGTGCACACCTGTCGTCCGACGTCGCCCGTCGCCCCCAGCACCGCCACGTCCATGCGGCGACCCTAGGTGCGGGACGTGTCGCGGACGTTGCCGGCCCTGGTCGTGGGCGTGATCGTCCCGAGCGGTGGGCGGCGCGTCCGGATCGCGGTCAGAAGTCGAACAGGTCCTCCAGCCACGACTCGCGCTTCTTCTTGCGGTAGCGCGGGTCGCGCGAGTCGTACCGCGGGTCGTAGCCGCCGTCGCGGCGGTCGCGGTCGTCGTACGAGCCGTACGCCGGGCGGGCGTCGCGGCGGTCGTCGCGCGGGTAGGACGTGGGCACCGGGGGCGCCGCCGGGGCCGGGGCGGGCGGCGCGGCCGGGGTGGCGACGGCGGCGGCGCGGTCGACGATCTTGTCGAGCTCCCCGCGGTCGAGCCACACACCACGGCACGTCGGGCAGTAGTCGATCTCGACGCCCTGGCGCTCGGACATCACGAGGTCGGACTGGTCGACCGGGCACTTCATGGGACGGCCTCTCGTCGGCGGACGGGTTCCGCCGTGCTCAACGCGCGAGGGCGCGCCGGCGTGCCCGGTTCACGGTGCCGGCGCCCGTGCCGGCGGTCAGAGCGTGCGCTGCCAGGCGACGATCCGGTCGGCCGCCTCGCGCACCACGTCGACGGACGAGGCGAAGGAGAGCCGCACCCAGCGGTCGCCGTCGACCGGGTCGAAGTCGGTGCCGGGCGTGATCGCGACCCCCGCCTCGTCGAGGAGCCGCGCGCAGTAGGTGACCGCGTCGAGCCCCGAGCCGGAGACGTCGGCGTAGAGGTAGAACGCACCGTCGGCCGGCGCCGTGCGCTCCCAGCCGAGCTCCGGCAGCCGGGCCAGCAGGTGCTCGCGCGCGGCGGCGTACCGCTCGACGTTCTCGCGGGCGGCGGCGTAGCCCTCCGCGCTGAACGCGGCGACCCCGGCGTGCTGCGCGAGCGCGGGCGGGCACAGGGCGACGTTGCCGGCCAGCGCGTCGACGGGCGCGACCAGGTCGTCGGGGAGCACCAGCCAGCCGAGCCGCCAGCCGGTCATCGCCCAGTACTTCGAGAACGAGTTGACGACGACCGCGCCGTCGTCGAGGTACCGGGCGGCGGTCGCCGTCGGGACCGCGTCGCCGTACGTGATGCCGTGGTAGATCTCGTCGCTGACGAACCGCACGCCGTGGGCGCCGCACCAGCGCGCGAGGGCGTCGAGCTCGTCCGGCGCGATCATCGTGCCGGTCGGGTTCGCGGGGCTCGCGACGACGAGGCCCTCGACGGGCGCGTCCAGGGCCTCGAGCTGCGCGACGGTCGGCTGGTAGCGCGTCTCGGGCCCGCACGGCAGGACGACGACCTCGCAGCCGAGCGCCGCGAGGATGTTGCTGTACGCGGGGTAGCCCGGGACGGCGAGCGCGACCCGGTCGCCGACGTCGAACGCCGCGAGGAACGCGAGCAGGAACCCGCCCGACGAGCCGGTGGTGATCGCGATCCGGCCGGGGTCGACGTCGACGCCGTACCAGTCGGCGTAGTGGCCCGCGACGGCCCGCCGCAGGCCCGGCGCGCCGAGGGCCTCCGTGTAGCCGAGGTCGCCGCCGGTCAGCAGCTCGACCGCCCGCTGCCGGACGACGTCCGACGCACCGGTCTGCGGCTCGCCCGCGCACAGGTTGACCACCGACGCGCCGGCCGCCCGCCGCGCGTTGGCGGCGGCGAGGATCTCCATGACGGCGAACGGCGGCACGGCGGCGCGACGGCTGACCTTCATCCCCCCATCCTCCCGCCAACCGGTCGCCCCACCGCCCGGACGCGCTTCCGCGAGTTCGTAGCGCCGCGACGAGTTCGTGGCGTGGCGGCTACGAACTCGTCGCGGCGCGACGAACTCGACGGCGAGCCGGGCGGGTCAGGCGGGGGTGGGGGCCGACCAGCGGAGGCCGTCGAGCAGCAGGCGCAGGACGCGCTCGGTGCGCTCCCGGTCCATCGACTCGACGCCGGCCAGGCACACGCCGCTCACGGCGCGCATGAGGTCGGGCGGCTCCAGGTCGGTGCGGATCGCGCCGGCGGCCTGGGCCGCGACGACGAGGCGGCCGGCAGCGCCCTGCAGCGTCGCGCGCGACTGGCTCATGATCTCCGCGGCCTCGGGCCCGAGGCCCGCCTTGAGCGCCGAGGCCATGCCCTTCTTGCGGATGACGTAGCCGACGAAGCCCATGACCCACTCGTCGAGCGCCTCCCCCGCGGGCAGCCGCTCGAGCAGCTCGTCGGCCTGCGCGGCGAACGCCTCGACGTTGCTCCGGTAGACCGCCTCGATGAGGTCGAGACGGGTCGGGAAGTGCCGGTACAGCGTGCCGACGCCGACGCCGGCGGCCTTGGCGACGTCCTCGAGGGACGCGTCGGTGCCCTGCACGTCGAAGGCGGCGGTCGCGGCGTCGAGGATGCGCTGCCGGTTGCGGGCGGCGTCCGCGCGCAGGGGTCGCGGGGCGGCGTCCTGGCTCACGGCGTCCCTCCTCTGCCTGCGCTCGGCGATCCGGGCCTCCGACGAGCGGCACCCGGACTCGTCGTCGAGAAACGGTTGCACAACCGGAGGCAGCCTCCGTATAGTCACAACCGGAGGCGCTCTCCACTTTACACCGGACGGCCCGCGGGCGGGAGCCCGCCGCCGGCCCACCGCTCCAGCGCACACCCAGAACCCCTCGGATCCTCGGAGGTCCGCGTGTCCGACATCGCACGCACCGCCCGGACGGCCTCACCGGCCCTCGTCCTGGCCGTCATCCTCACCACGCAGCTGATGCTCATGCTCGACATGACGATCGTGAACGTCGCGCTGCCCGACATCCAGAGCTCGCTCGGCTTCACCCCGACCGGCCTCTCGTGGGTCGTCAACGCCTACACGCTGGCGTTCGGCGGTCTGCTCCTGCTCGGCGCCCGCGCCGGCGACCTGCTCGGCCGCCGCCGCGTCCTCATGGCCGGCATCGGCCTGTTCACGCTCGGCTCGCTCGTCGGCGGCTTCGCCGAGGGCACCGGCGTGCTGCTCGTCGGCCGCGCCGTGCAGGGCGTCGGCGCCGCGCTCGCCGCCCCCTCCGCGCTGGCCCTCCTCATGGGGCGGTTCCCCGAGGGCCGCGAGCGCGCCCGGGCGCTCGGCTACTTCTCCGCCGTGTCCATCGGCGGCTCGGCCATCGGCCTCATCGTCGGCGGGATGCTCACGCAGTGGGCGTCCTGGCGCTGGGTCATGTTCGTCAACGTGCCGATCGGCATCGCGCTCGTCCTCGTCGCCCGCGTCGTGCTCGCCGAGACGCAGCCGCACCGCGGGCGCTTCGACCTCGCCGGCGCGCTGACCTCGACCGTCGGCATGACGGCCCTCGTCTACGGGTTCGTCCGGGCCGCCGAGACGAGCTGGGGCGACGCGCTCGCCGTCGGCGGGTTCGTCGTCGGCGGGGTGCTGCTCGCGACGTTCGTGCTCGTCGAGCTGCGGGCGCCCTCGCCCATCACGCCGCTGCGGCTGTTCGCCGACCGCACCCGCTCCACCGCGCTCGGCGCCCGGCTGCTGCTCATGAGCGCGATGGCGGGGCTGTTCTTCTTCCTCACGCAGTTCCTGCAGGACGTGCTCGGCTACACGCCGCTGGCGACCGGCTTCGCGTTCCTGCCCATCACCGTGATGCTGCTCGTCTTCTCGCAGGTCAGCGCCCGGTCGATGGAACGGGTCGGGATGAAGCCGCTCATGGTCGGCGGGCTGTCCGTGACGACCGTCGGGCTGCTCGTGCTCGCGCAGCTCGACGCGGGCTCGTCCTACCTGCACGTGCTCGGCGGCCTCCTGCTGTTCGGCATCGGCAACGGGCTGGCGTTCGTGCCGCTGACCGCCGCGGGGCTCGCGGGCGTCGACCCGGCGGACGCCGGCGCCGCGTCCGGGCTGCTCAACGCCGCCCAGCAGGTGGGCAGCGCGCTCGGGCTCGCCGTGCTCGTGACGATCGCCGAGAACGCGGCCCGCGGCGCGGCCGTCGTCGGCACCACGCCCGAGGCGATCGCGCAGCACGCGTTCGTCGTCGGGGCGGAGCGGGCGTTCCTCGTCGGTGCCGGGCTCATCGCGGTCACGGTCGCGCTGCTCGCGACGATCCGCTCCCCGCGCCGGCGCACGGAGGAGGCCGACGGCACCGCGCTGCGGCCCGCCGAGCCGGAGCTCGCGCTCGTCGTCGACTGACCCCGACCACCGCACGGGCGGGCGACCCTCGGGTCGTCCGCCCGTCGGCGTCACCGGCGCCGGGCGGTCAGAGACGCGAGCGCACGTGGGCGACGACGGCGTCGGCCGCCGCCTCGACCTGCGCGAGGCACTCCTCGAAGTCCGCCATGCCGCCGTACCAGGGGTCCTCGACGTCGAGCGCGCTCTCGGGGACGCCAGGCCCGAGCGCGGGTGCCGCCGGGTCGAACGAGCGGTACATCCGGACGCGCTCGCCCTGCTCCGGCGTCGCGGCGATCCGCCGCAGGGCCCGCGCGTGGACCGCCGTCATCGCGAGCAGCAGGTCGTGGTCGGCCAGGTCGGACCGCTCGACCTGGCGGGCGCGGTGCCCGTCGCCGGTCGGGTAGCCGTGCGCGGCCAGCACCGTGCGGGCGCGCCGGTCCACCGGGTTGCCCCACTCCTCGTCCGAGATGCCGGACGAGTCCACCTCGACCAGCCCGTCGAGCCCCGCTGCCGCGAACCGCTCCCGCAGCACGATCTCCGCCATCGGCGACCGGCAGATGTTGCCGGTGCACACGGTCATCACCCGGTACGCCACCGCGCCATCCTCCCTGTCCCGCGCGCGCCCGCCCAATCCGCCGAGATCGACACCTCTGCCCGAGGTCGGCACGTCGACGTGCCGATCTCGGGCGGGAGTGCCGACCTCGGGCGGCAGGCGGCGGGTGGGAGGATCGGCGGGTGACCGTCGACGCCGCCGCCCTCGCCCACGCCCACGACCTCGCCGCGTTCGTCACCGCCTCGCCGTCGTCGTACCACGCGGCGCACGAGGTGGCCCGGCGCGTGCAGGACGCCGGCTTCGCGCGCCTCGAGGAGGCGGACCCCTGGCCCTCCGGTCCCGGCCGCCGGGTCGTGGTGCGCGACGGCGCGGCCATCGCGTGGGTGGTGCCCGAGGGCGCAGGCCCGACGACGCCGGTGACGGTCCTCGGCACCCACACGGACTCGCCCGGCTTCAAGCTGAAGCCCCGGCCGACGACGAGCCGGTACGGCTGGCGCCAGGCGGCCGTCGAGGTCTACGGCGGCCCCCTGCTGAACTCCTGGCTCGACCGGGAGCTCGCGCTCGCCGGGCGCGTCGTCACCCGGGGCGGCGCGGAGCTGCTCGTGCGCACCGGCCCCTTCCTGCGCATCCCGCAGCTCGCGATCCACCTCGACCGCCAGGTGAACGACGGCCTCACCCTCGACAAGCAGCGGCACACGCAGCCGGTGTTCGGCCTCGACGGCGTCGGGGAGGACGACGTGCTCGCCGCGCTCGTCGACGGCGTGTGCGACGTCGCGGACGTGCGCGGGTACGACGCCGTCGTCGTCGACACCCAGGAGCCCCGCACGTTCGGCGCGGGCGGCGCGCTGCTCGCCTCCGGCCGCCTCGACAACCTGCTGTCCACGCACGCGGCGCTCGTCGCGCTGCTGACCGCCCCGCCGACGGACCGCATCACCGTGCTGGCGGCGTTCGACCACGAGGAGCTCGGCTCGGAGTCCCGCTCCGGTGCCGCCGGCCCCTTCCTCGAGGACGTGCTGCGCCGCGTGCGCGCCGGCCTCGGTGCCGACGACGAGCAGTGGCACCGCGCGCTCGCCGCGTCCTGGTGCGTCTCGTCCGACGTGGGCCACTCGGTCCACCCCAACTACCCCGAGCGGCACGACCCCGTCGTCGCGCCCGTGGCCGGGGGCGGGCCCATCCTCAAGATCAACGCCAACCAGCGCTACACGTCCGACGCTGCGGGCGCCGCGTTCTGGGCGGACGCGTGCGAGCGCGCCGGCGTCCCGACCCAGGAGTTCGTCTCGAACAACGCCGTGCCCTGCGGCTCGACGATCGGGCCGATCACGGCGACCCGGCTCGGCATCCGGACGCTCGACGTCGGGGTCGCCCTGCTGTCGATGCACTCGGCCCGCGAGCTCACGGCGACCGTCGACCCCTGGTACCTCGCCCAGGCGATGACGGCGGCCCTCGCCTGAGGCCCGACCCTCTCAGTCCCGGGCGGTCAGCACCACGGGGCCGGCCTTCGTGACGGCGACCGTGTGCTCGGCGTGCGCCGCCAGCGAGCCGTCGGCCGTGCGGATGGTCCACCCGTCCGGGTCGACGACGTAGCCGTCGCCCCCGGCCATGAACCACGGCTCGATCGCGACGACCAGCCCGGCCCTGAGCTTGAGCCCGGTGCCCGGCCGCCCGAGGTTCGGCACGTGCGGCTCCTCGTGCATCGTCCGCCCGACGCCGTGGCCGCCGAAGTCCGCGTTGATCCCGTACCCGGCCGCCCGACCGATCCGGCCGATCGCCCCGGAGACGTCGCCCATCCGGGCACCGACCCGCGCGGCCGCGATCCCCGCGTCGAGCGCCCGCTCCGTCGTCTCGATGAGCCGCGTCGCCTCCGGCGTCGTCGACCCCACCTGGAACGTGATCGCGGAGTCGCAGACCCAGCCCTGCAGCTCGGCGGCGAAATCGACGCTGAGCACGTCGCCGTCCTGCAGCGCGTACGGGCCGGGCAGCCCGTGCAGCGCGGCGTCGTTGACGGAGGTGCAGAGCACGCCGGGGTACGGCATCGCGCCGAAGGACGGGTGGTAGCCGAGGTAGACGGAGCGCGCGCCGGCCTCGTCGATCATCCGGTGGGCGTGCGCGTCCAGGTCCGCCAGCGTCAGGCCGGGGCGTGCGACGTCGCGCAGGGACGAGAGGACGCCGGCGACGAACCGACCGGCGGGGCGCATCTGCTCGATCTCGGCGGAGGACTTGAGGGCCACCCGACCACCCTCTCATCCGCGGGCCGGGCGGCGGCCCCGGTCCGGCGCTCCGTCAGGGGCCGGGCGCTCGGTACCGTACGCGGCATGACGGCACCCGCTCGCGCGACGGTCCTGCGGTGGCTGATCCGGGCGCTGCCCCTCGCCGGGCTGGCCGTCGGGGCCGTCGCGCGCGGGTGGACCGGCGCCCTGGTCGGTCTGCTGGCGGGCTTCGTCGTGGCCGTCGTGACGGCGGGCGTGCTGGCCGTCGTCGCCCCGTCGGCCCTCGGTGCGGCGCGCTCGCGGCCGCGGGACGAGGAGCCCGGCCCGTCCGCGGCCGCGCCGCCCGTGCCCGTGCCGACGAACC
>NZ_HE978588.1:943916-949898 GCF_000312005.1 Cellulomonas massiliensis JC225 | reverse complement strand
GGCCCGTCCGCGGCCGCGCCGCCCGTGCCCGTGCCGACGAACCACGCGCCCGCGCCCGCCGACGGCGGCCGCGACCCGGTCCCGGCGCCGCCGGCGCAGCCACGGGACGCCGCCGAGGGGGAAGCTGTGGAGCACGACGATGAGGCGGTGGCCGACGCGGCGGTCGACGCGGCGCTGGCGCGGCTCAGCGCCGCGCGCGGCGGGGTCGTCGTCGGACGGTTCGGCCTCGAGGACGGTGAGCTGCAGGAACGCGCGCCCACGGAGGACGCGAGCCTCGCCGTCACCACCTACGCGGAGCACCGCGACGGCGGGACGCTCGAGCTGACCCGCGCGGGCGCGGAAGGGGTCCGCGCGACGTGGTGGCAGGGCGACAACGCCGACCGGCTCGGGACGATCCCCGACGGGTTCCTCTGGGAGAAGAACGACGACTACTACTACGGCACGGTGACGTGGGCCGACCTCAGCGACGTGCGCTTCCGCGTGCGCCCGGTCCGCCCCTGGCCGCAGAGCGCGCCGTTCCGAGAGGTCCGGCTCTGACGACAGGGGGAACGGGCGGTTGACAGGCCGCTACAGCTCCACGATCTCCGCGTCGCCCGCGTTCTTCCTGATCGACTCGCACGCGGCGACGGCCGAGCGCTTGTCGGCGTACTGCTCGCTGTTCGCGAGCACGTTGCCGTTGGTCGCGCGGATGCGGAAGAAGAACTGGCCGCTGCTCTCGCTCTTGACGATCTCGAACCTCATCGCGGGCTCCCCTGTCGGTCGGGCGTCGTTGCCGGACGACTGACAGCATCCCGCGCCGGGCGGCCGGCGTCGACAGCGGCGTCGACGGCCTGCGCCGGGCAGGGAACAGCCCGTGGGCCGGGTCCCCTGACGGGGCCCTGCCGCGAGGGACGAGCTCGCGGCTCCCACGGGCTGCGGTGACTGCGCGTATTCGCTCGCCGCCCTGCTCGCGGCCGAGGCCACGGGCGGAGCCGTGCGGGCGGATCGACAGTCCGTCCGAGTACTCGGGCGACTAGCGGACAGTCACCTCACGCGTCCAAGAGCAGTACATGTCGTGGACCACCTCCTTCCCGTGTCCTGCGACCGTACGTCCGCCTCCCGGCGCCGGCCAAGGGTTTTCGCCCACGGCGTCAGCGGAGCAGCTCGTACAGCCGGGTCGTGACCCTGGCCCGGTCGACCGCCGTCCACTCGCGCTGCATGCGCACGAAGGAGCCGTCGCCCGTCGCCAGCCACCGGAGGTTGTCGGGCGGGTTCCCCCACCCGTCGCCGAGCGCCATGACCGGTCCGGACGCGAGGTCGAGGGCGAAGCTCGTCGAGCCGTCGGACCAGACGACCGCGGAGTCGTCCGCCGCCAGGCCGCGGTAGGCGACCTCGCCCACGCCGGCGACCCGCAGCAGGTGGTCGTGGGCCGCGTCGTAGACGTACAGGTCGGCGCCGACGCCGAGGGCCAGCGTGTGGTGGCCGCCGAGATCGGCCGCCCAGGGGACGACGCCCTCGATCGCTCCCGTGACGTCCAGCAGAGGCTCGGTCCGACCGTCGGCGGTCAGCGACACGATGCGGTAGGCGGTCGCGTGGGGGTCGGCCGCGTCCGACACCAGGCCGACGAGCGCGCCGTCTCCCGCCACCAGGTGGTGGATCCGTCCGGCGACCACCTCGTGCACCGAGCCGGGATCGGCCAGATCGGCGGACATGACGCCGTAGCGGCCGGAGTCGAAGTCCTGCAGGACGAGCCAGGACACGCGGCCGTCGAGCAGCGTCACGTCGGACGCGCCGTGCTTGCGCCAGTCCCGCGCGGCGTCCTCCGAGTCCTCCGCCTTCCACGACTGGAGGACGCGCATCTCGCTGCCGTCCTCCCGGGCGGCGAACACCGCCCAGGAGTCCAGGGACTCGCCCTGCGACTGCTGCGCGATCGACTCCTCGATCCAGGCGACCCAGCCGTCCGCCCGGTCGACGTCCGCGACCTCGCGCCCCGTGCCGGGCAGCAGCTCCTGCGTGCTCGGCCACGGCGTGAAGTCGGTGCCGTCGAAGACGCCGATCCGTGACGTCCGCTGCGGGCAGGGCGCGTCGTCCGCCCGGGTCCCGAGGTACCGACCGTCGTCGAGGCGCAGGTGCATCGTGTCGGTGGCGTCGGCGCACCAGTCGTACTCGTGCAACCGGTAGAACTCGTCGCTCCACTCGCGCACGCGGTAGTCCTCGCCCTCCACCGCCTCGGCCCGGTCGGAGGCGAGCACCGTCCACGGCACGACCGTCCGGCCCTCGCCGTCCCGGATGGTCACGCCGTCCTGCGCGCGCCGGACCGCGCCCGGCCGCGGCCACACCGGGGCGGCCGGGCCGCTCGGGTCCGCGGTCTCGACCGGGGTCGAGCTGGGCGTCGGGTCGGGGGTGGGGCTCGGGGTCGGCGTCGCGCTGGGCGTCGGGCTGGACGTCGGCGAGGACGTCACCGCCGGCTCGGGCTCGCGGCGGTCGCCGACGGCCCAGCTGCCGACCGCGACCGCGACGAGCACGGAGGCGGCGGCGACGCCGGTGCCGACGGCACGGACGGTCCGCCGGCGCCGGGTCGCCCGCCGTGCTCCGGCCAGGGCGGCGGTCAGGTCCACGCGGGCCTCGACCTCGTGGGTCTTGGCTGCGGCGAGCTCGCCGAGCAGCTCGGACAGGTCACGCATCCCGCACCTCCGTCGTCATCCGCACCGGCGCGGTCTCCTCGGCAGGCACCGTCACGTCGACCGACCCCTTGAGCGCGGCCAGCCCGTCGGAGGTGTACCGCTTGACCGCACCCTCGCTCAGGCCGAGCACCTCGGCGGTCGACCGGACCGACAGGTCCTCCAGGTACCGCAGCACCACGCACGCGCGCTGCCGGGGCGGCAGCTGCTGCAGCGCGCGCTCCAGCTCACCGGCCGCCCCGCCGACGGGCTGGGGCGGCGCTCCCTCGCGCCACGCGCCCACGGTCGCCCACGCCGCGCGCTCGGTCCGGCGACGCCGGGTGCGGTCCACGAACCGCGACGCGACCGCCCGGCGGACGTACTGCTCGGCCTCGGCCGCCGTGTCGAACCGTGCCCGGCCGGAGAAGGTGGCGACGAGCGCCTCCTGCACGAGGTCCTGGCCGTCCGCGTACGAGCCCGCCAGCAGCGACGCGTACGCCACCAGGCGCGGATAGCGCTCCTGCACCACCGCTGTCAGCATCGGCTCCCACGCCACGGCCCCTCCTCGTCCCCAGTGCACCAGAGAACGCAGCCGGGGCCCTGGAGGTTGTGCCGTCCGCCGGTGTCACCCGGACGGACGCACGCCGCACCGCGGCCGGTCAGCGACGGAAGGCGCCCACGGTGGACTGCAGCGACTCGGCCATGCGCGTCAGCTCGCCGACGGACGACTCGATCTGCGAGAGGACGAGGTTGGCGTCGGCCGTCGCGTGCGCGATGCCGGAGATCGTGCCGGCGATCTCGCCGGAGCCCGTCGCGGCCTCCGCGACGGACCGCGACATCTCGTTCGTGGTCGCGGTCTGCTCCTCCACCGCCGAGGCGATGGTCAGCTGGTAGTCGTTGATGCTCGCGATGATCGAGCCGATCTCCCCGATCGCCGCCACCGCACCGGTCGTGTCGGCCTGGATCGCCTCCACCCGACGCGCGATGTCCTCCGTCGCCCGAGCCGTCTCGTTCGCCAGCTCCTTGACCTCACCGGCCACCACCGCGAACCCCTTGCCCGCCTCACCCGCACGAGCCGCCTCGATCGTCGCGTTCAACGCCAGCAGGTTCGTCTGCTCCGCGATCGTCGTGATCAGCTTCACCACGTTCCCGATCTCCGCGCTCGAGGTCCCCAGGCGCGAGACCTGGTCGTTCGCGTGCGCCGCCACACCCGTGGCCGCCGAGGCGACCTTCGCCGCCTCCGACGCGTTCTGCGCGATCTCCCGGATCGAGGCACCCATCTGCTCGGCACCCGCCGCCACCGCCTGCACGTTGCGCGACACCTGCTCCGCCGCAGCCGCCACCACACCCGCCTGCGCACTCGTCGACTCCACGCCGGACGCGACCTCGCCGAGGGCCGACGCGAGCGCGCCCGCGACGCCGACGACCGTCTGCGACGTGCTCGTCGCGTCGCCCAGCGCGGCGCCGAGCGACGCCTGCGCGGCGTTGAGGTCCGCCGCGAGCTCGCCCAGCTCGCCGTCGGACGTGATGCGCACCTCGGACGACAGGTCGCCGTCGGCCATCCGCGCGGCGGCCGTCCGGATCTCGGCGAGCTCGCCCTGGATGCGGCGCAGCACGCGCCCGAAGAGGACCACCGTGAGCAGGCCGCCGACGAGGGCGGCCAGCACGATCGCCAGCGTGGTGCGACCCGCGGCGGCCTGCCGCGCGGCCTGCTCGGTGAGCGCGTCGCCGGCGAGCCGGTGCACGCCCGCGACGCCGATCCACGCGGTGACGACGAGCCCGAGGAGCGCCACGCCGACGGCCGCGCCGGTGCGGACGGCGATGGCGAGGTTGCGGGGAGGGGCGGAAGGCGTGGGCACGGTGGACCTCTCTGTCACGGCGGGCGCTGACGCGACGGGTGCTGCAGCGGTGCCCCGCTGATCGGCCGGGCGCGCGCGGATGTGACGGTTTCCGGCCGACCTTCCTTCGCCGCCCGACCGGACGGATGGCACCGCGCCCCCTGGCGGAGGACGCTCGGAGCATGATCGCCGGACTGCACGTGCTGCTGCCCAGCCCCGACGCCGTCGCCGACCGGGCGTTCCTGCGCGACGTCCTGCGCTGGCCGTTCGTCGACGACGTCGCCACCGAGCCGGGCTGGCTGACCTTCGCGGCGCCGCCCACGGAGGTCGGCGTGCACCCGGGCGGGGACTCGGAGGGCGCCGAGCTGTTCCTGATGACGGACGACCTGGACGGCGCGCTGGCCGAGCTGGTGCAGGTGGGCGTCCACCCGATCGCCGCGCCGCGGCGCCAGGGCTACGGGCTCGTGGCCCGCATCGCGCTGCCCTCGGGGCTCGTCATGGGCCTCTACGAGCCGACGCACCCGACGCCCGTGCCGGACCTCGAGGCGGTGGTCGCGACCGCGCGCTCGCACGCGGCCGGCGGCGTCCCGGCCGACGACGCGCGCGCGCCCGTCCGGCCGGGCAGCGGCACGGTCACCGAGCACGCGGGGCTGCGCAACAGCCTCTCGACGACCGTGCTCGAGTCACGCGACGCGAACGCCCACGCCGACTTCTACCGCCGCCTGCTCGGCTGGCGCACGACGGCCGAGGAGCCGGGCTGGGTCATGCTGCGCCCGCCGGCCGGCGGCTCGGGGCTCGGGTTCAGCACCGACCCGCTGTACGAGCCGCCCGTGTGGCCCGCCACCGCCGGGCGCCAGCAGATGCAGGACCACCTCGACATCTGGGTCGACGACCTCGACCGCGGGGTCGAGCACGCGCTGGCGTGCGGCGCGCGGCTCGCGGAGCACCAGCCGCAGGCGGACGTGCGCGTGCTCGTCGACCCGGCCGGGCACCTGTTCTGCCACTTCGAGGACTGAGGTCAGCCCTCGTCCGGCCCGCCGGCACGCGGCAGGACGAGCACGGTCACGGCCGCCGCGGCGACGAGACCCACGACGCGCGCGACGTCGCTCGCGCCGACCGACGGCTGCGCGAGCGTCACGACGAGCACCGCGAGCGCCTGGGCCGGCACCTGCACGACGAGGAAGCGCCGCAGCCCGCGGCGGAGCACCGCCAGCTCGACGCGCGCTCCGATCGGCACGCGACCGCTCCATGTCGACAGCCAGACCGTCGCGTGCACCAGCAGCACCACCGCGCACAGCGCCCACAGCGGCGCCGGCCCCTGCACCGCGACCCGCACGCCGGCGACGAGCACGAGCAGGCCGCCGGAGCCGGACCAGGGCCGCGCCGCGACGAGCACCGCGAGCGCGACGGCCAGGCCCGCCGCCGGTCCGGGCAGCGTCCCGCCGGGCCACGGCAGCACGAGCGCGCACGCCCCCACGAGCGCCACCGCGACGCGCAGCGCCCAT
>NZ_HE978588.1:941033-943528 GCF_000312005.1 Cellulomonas massiliensis JC225 | reverse complement strand
GTGCCGGTCACCACGCCGCTCACCGCGGCACCGCCGAGGCGAACGTCCGCCGCCCGGGCGCGCCGCGGCGGCGGGCGAGGGCGAGGGCGGCCGACGGCGCGTCGCGCCAGGTGACGAGGTCGATGCCGAGGTCGGCGAGGGCCGCCAGCCGGTCCTCGCGCGCGACGGACACGAGGCGCAGCGCCAGCCGCTCGCGCCCGTCGAGGTGCCGGGTGCGCAGGTCGGGCAGCACGTCGACGACCACGACGCGGTGCCCGGTGCGCTGCCAGTGCGCGGCGACGTCGACCGGCTCGTCGTCCAGGAACGTCGAGAACAGGACGACGAGCGCGCCCGAGGGCAGCTGCGGCGCGCGGGCCCGGGCCTGCGCGTCGATGCCGGGCTGGGTGACGGCGAGCGCGTGGCGGACGCGGTCGAGCTGCCGGCGCCCGGCGCCGGGCGGCAGCGGGCGGCGGAGCACGCCGAGGTCGTCCAGCCCCACGCGGTCGCCCTGGCCGAGGTAGGCCTGCGCCAGGGCGGCGGCCGCCGTGCGGGCCAGGTCGAGCGAGGTGGCCTCGAGCGGGTCGGGGAGGTTCGATCCCCGCCACGTCAGGGGATCGGGTCCCACGTCGTCGCGGGAGTCGACGACGAGGACGACGGCGGCCTCGGCGAGCGCGTGCTCGCGCCGGACGTACAGCTCGCGCAGCTGCGGCGAGCGACGAGCGGTCGTGCGCCAGTCGATGCGGCGCATCCGGTCGCCCGAGGTGTACGGGTGCACGTCGCGCAGCCCGCCGCCCTCCCCGGCCCGGCGGGACTCGTGCGCGCCGGACAGGCCCCGCAGCCGCGGCGGCAGCGGCACCTCGCCGAGCCGCGGCGTCCCGGGCAGCACGACGGTGCGGACCTCGACGGGGTCGGCCGCCTCCGCGAGGCTGGCGCCGCCCTCGCCGAGCGCGAGCGCCTCGGCGGTCGCGAGCTCCTGCGGGCCGGTGCGGACCGTGCGCACCCGCACCTGCACGGTGCGCCGTCCGTCGTCGAGGCGGACGAGCGTGACGACCGCGGGGGTGCGGCCCCGGCGCACCGCGAGGAGCGCGGCGGGTGCGTCGGCCGGCGCGTCCACGGCGGCGCGGACCACCATCTGCCCGGGCTCGGGCTGCTCGACCGGCTGCGCGAGCGTGATCCCGGCGGCACCGCGGGGCCGCCGGCTCCAGTCCCACAGCGCAGCGACGAGGGGCGCCACGCCCACCACCGCGACGTCGGCACGACCGGCCGCCACCCCGAGCAGCACGAGCGCCGCGCCGCCCGCCGCCGCGGCGACGGAGGCGCGGGCCCGCACCCAGGGCATCGTCATGCGCGCGCCGTCGTCGGCCCAGGGACGTGCGCGAGGACGTCGGTCACGACCCGCTCGGGCGCGAGCCCGGAGGCCCACGCCTGCGGGGTGAGCGAGAGCCGGTGCGCGAGCGCCGCGACGCCGACGGCCTTGACGTCCTCGGGCGTGACGAAGTCGCGGCCCGCCAGCACGGCACGGGAGCGGGCGACGAGGACGAGCGCCTGCGAGCCGCGCGGCGAGGCGCCCACCTCGACGGAGCCGTGCGCGCGCGTCGCCGCGGCGACGTCGACGCAGTACCGCAGGACGTCCGGGTCGACGCGGACCGCCTCGACGCCCGCCTGCATCGCGAGGAACGTCGGGGCGTCGACGACGCGGCGGACGGTGGCGAGCTCGGTGCGCCGCTCGATGCGCCGGGCCAGCACGTCGACCTCCGCCTCCGCGTCCGGGTAGCCGACCGCGATCCGCACCATGAACCGGTCGAGCTGCGCCTCCGGCAGCGGGTACGTGCCCTCGTACTCCACGGGGTTCGACGTCGCGACGACGTGGAACGGCTCGGGCAGCCGCCGCGTCACGCCGTCGGTCGTCACCTGCCGCTCGGCCATCGCCTCCAGGAGCGCCGACTGCGTCTTGGGTGCCGTGCGGTTGATCTCGTCCGCCAGCAGCAGGCCGGCGAAGACGGGGCCGGGCCGGAACTCGAACGAGGTCGACGACGGGTCGTACACGCTCGAGCCGGTGATGTCCGACGGCAGCAGGTCCGGCGTGCACTGCACCCGGCGGAACTCCAGCCCCAGCGCGGTCGCCAGGCTGCGGGCGGCGAGCGTCTTGCCGAGCCCCGGGACGTCCTCGAACAGGACGTGCCCGCCGGCCAGCATCGCGGCGAGGGCGGTCGTCAGCGGCTCGCGCATCCCGACGACGGCGGTGCCGACCTCGTCGAGCACCGCGCGTCCGGCGTCGGCGACCTGGGCGACGGTCAGGGGTGCGGCGCTCATCGGGGGGTCCTCCTGGTGGGGGCGGGGGCGGGTCCGCCGGTGGCGGGGTGGGCGGGGTCGTGCCGGGCCGGCCCGAGGCGTTCCAGCACCTCGAGCGTGTGCTGCAGGTCGGACACGCGGGGCAGCGGGTGCCCCCGGCGGGTGAGCGTCGCGAACGCCCGGCCGCCGACGAGGCGCTCGACCGCCGCCGCGTCGTCCCGGTC
>NZ_HE978588.1:932003-940107 GCF_000312005.1 Cellulomonas massiliensis JC225 | reverse complement strand
GCCCCCGTCGGGGTCGCTCGCCGCCCGGCGCACCGCGTCGCCGATCCGCGCCAGCGCCGCCCGCGCCGCGCGGACGTCGTCGGCCGAGACCGCGTGGTCGCTGAACCGCGCGGCGAGGTAGAGGCGCAGCAGCTCGCGCACCGCCCCGGCGTCGGCGTGCGTCCGGTCGAGCACCGCGAGGGTGAACTCGGTCGGCGTCTGCGCCGGGTCCCGCTCGATGCCCCCGCTCGCGGCGGTCCGCTCGAGCTCCATCCACGCGGCGACGACGGCGTCGCCCGGCGGCAGGTCCGCGAGCGCGCGGGCGGCCCGGTCGACCGCCTCGCTGAGCTCGCGGCCCGTCGGCACACCGGTGAGCGCGTCGCCGAGCACCGCGTCCCCGACCGGCTCCTCGACCTCCCCCGGCCCGCCCCGGCGTCGCAGCGCGGCGGCGAGGTACCAGAGCGCCAGCGCGGCCGCGACGGCGACGAGCACGGCCAGCACGACGAGCAGCGGGTCGAGGCCCGTGTCGTCCATCGCCTCGGGCAGGGCGGACGCGGTCGGCGACGGCTGCGGCACGAGCTCCTGCGGCACCGGCGGCAACCGGGGGATCGACACGTCGCGCAGGACGACGTGCCACGGCCCGGCGACCCCGGCGGCCACGACGGCGACGCCCGCGAGCGCCGCCACGAGCAGCACCCGCCGGTCCGATGGCCGCACCCTCGTCCTCCGTCCGCCGGCTCGGGCCAGGCTACGGCCTGCGGCGACCCGCCCAGCAGCGCCGCCCGGGGGACGCCCCGCCCGGCTACGGGTGCAGGCGGGCGCCCTTGACGGTCTTGTCGACGGCGTTGCGCGGCCCGTGCAGCGCGAGGCCGACGAGGTCCAGCCCGTCGCGCGGCACCGCGGCGACAGCGGCCCGGTTCGCGGCGTCGTGACCGGTCGAGAACATCTCGTGCACGTAGACGGCGAGCGGCAGCTCCCGCGCCAGCGCCCGGGCGTGCACGGTGCGCAGGAGCTCCCGGTCGCCCTGGAGGACGACGATCGGCTGCCCCGCCAGCGCCAGGTAGCGCGTGCCGTCGGCGTCCTCGTACGGCTCGCCGAGCAGCTCGGGCGAGCGCCCCACGATCCCGCTGGTGACGAACGCCGTCACGTTGAGCGCCTGCCAGGGGGCGAGGTCGTCCCGCACGAGGACGGCGATCTTGGTCTCGAAGCGCACCGGTTCGTCCATGCCGGCAGCGTGCGGGCGGCGCAGGCGCCTCGTCTTGCACGTTCCTGCGCGCGTAGCGTGACGCCGTGGGCCACGACGAGCGGGTGAGGGCGTGGCGCCCCGACGTCCCGGGTGTCAACGAGGTGCTGCACGCGCACTTCACGCACCACGCGTACCCGGCGCACACGCACGGGGACTGGACCCTGCTCCTCGTCGACACCGGCGGGGTCGACTACGCCCTGGACCGCGCCCGCCACCAGGCGCCGCCCCGCTCGCTCACGGTCCTGCCGCCGCACGTGCCCCACGACGGCCGCGCCGCGCTGCCCGGCGGCTTCGACAAGCGCGTGCTGTACGTCGACGAGCGCTGGCTCCCCGCCCGGCTCGCCGGTGCCGCGGCCGACGCCCCGCACGTGGCCGACGCGCAGCTCGCCCGCGCCGTCCGTGCCCTGCACGGCAGCCTGGGGCGCCGCGACGACCTCGAGTCGGAGTCGCGGCTGGCGTTCGTCGCCGAGCGCGTCGTCGCGCACCTGGACCGCCGCGCGGTCCGCGAGCGCCGCGACGTCGACCGTGCCGACCACGCGACGGCCCGGCACGTGCGGGACCGTCTCGACGCCGACGACCGCACGACCCTCGTCGCCCTGGCCGCCGAGCTCGGCACCCACCCGACGCGCCTCGTCCGGGCGTTCGGCCGCGCGTACGGGATGCCGCCCCACCGGTACGTCGTCGGGCGCCGCGTCGACCGCGCGCGCCGGATGCTGCTCGCGGGCGTGCCGACCGCCGAGGCCGCGGTGCTCGCCGGGTTCCACGACCAGCCCCATCTCACCCGGCACTTCCGCCGCCTGCTCGGCGTGACGCCCGGCCGGTTCCGCGCCGCCTGACGCGACGTCCGGCCCGCGACGACGGCCGGCAGGGCGACGGCCCGGGCCCCGCGGCGCTGCGGGACCCGGGCCGGGCCGTCCGGCGGTCAGGGCTGCTCGACGAGGTAGCCCGTGTAGGCGGGCACCGTGAGGAACGTCGGGAAGTCCTCCGCCAGCGCGACCTGCTCGAACAGCGTCGCGGCGTCGTCGAACCGGTCGCCCTCGGCGCGGGGCAGCCCGGCCAGGACGTCCGCCAGCACCCGGCGCACGTGCTCCGCGGTGATCGTCGTGCCGGAGTCGGTCGGCGTGCCGTGGTGCACCCACTGCCACACCTGCGAGCGCGAGATCTCCGCCGTCGCGGCGTCCTCCATGAGGTTGTCGATCGCCACCGCACCCGTGCCGCGCAGCCACGCCTCGAGGTACCGCAGGGCGACGGAGACGTTCCCGCGCAGCCCCGCGTCCGTGACCGCACCGGGCTCGGCGCCGCCGGCCGAGGGGACGTCCAGCAGGTCGCCCGCCGTCACGAGCACGTCCTCGCGCAGCCGGTGCCGCTGGTCGGTGCGGTCGCCGAACGCCTCGTCGAAGACCTCCCGCGCGACCGGCACGAGGTCCGGGTGCGCGACCCAGGTGCCGTCGTACCCCTGGCCCGCCTCGCGCTGCTTGTCGGCGCGGACCTGCGCGAGCGCCCGCTCCGTCACCTCCGGGTCGCGGCGGTTCGGGATGAAGGCGCTCATGCCGCCGATGGCCTGCGCGCCGCGGCGGTGGCACGTGGCGACGAGCAGCTCGGTGTACGCCTTCATGAACGGCACCGTCATCGTGACCTTGCCGCGGTCCGGCAGCACCCAGCGCTGGCCGCGGTTCCGGAAGCTCTTGATGACGCTGAAGATGTAGTCCCAGCGGCCGGCGTTGAGCCCGGCGCAGTGGTCGCGCAGCTCGTAGAGGATCTCCTCCATCTCGAACGCGGCCGTGATGGTCTCGATGAGCACGGTCGCGCGGATGGTGCCGTACCGCAGGCCCAGGTAGGTCTCGGTGAACCGGAACACCTCGTCCCACAGCCGCGCCTCGAGGTGCGACTCCAGCTTCGGCAGGTACAGGTACGGCCCGCGTCCGGAGTCGACGAGCGCCTGCGCGTTGTGGAAGAGGTACAGGCCCGCGTCGACCAGCGAGCCCGAGGCCGCGTAGCGCTGGCCCGCCCGGTCGACGAAGTCGAGGTGCTTCTCCGTCAGGTGCCAGCCGCGCGGCCGGAACACGATCGTCGGCGTCTGCTCGCCGACCCGGTACTCCTTGCCCTCCGGGCTGGTGAAGTCGACCTGCCCGCGGATCGCGTCGAACAGGTTGAGCTGGCCGCCCACGACGTTCTCCCACGTCGGGCTCATCGCGTCCTCGTGGTCCGCGAGCCAGACCTTGGCGCCGGAGTTGAGGGCGTTGACCGTCATCTTCCGGTCCGTCGGGCCGGTGATCTCGACCCGTCGGTCCTCCAGGCCCGGGCCGGGGCCCGCGACCTTCCACGTCGGGTCCGCCCGGATCCCGGCCGTGAGCGGCAGGAACTGCGGGTCGGCGCCGTTGGAGAACCGGTCGCGCCGGTGCTGGCGCTCGAGCAGCAGGTCGTGCCGGCGGCCCGCGAACCGGGCGTGCAGGTCGGTGACGAAGTCCAGGGCCTCGGACGTCAGGATCTCGCGCGCGCCCGGGACGTCCGGCCCGGTCACGTCGAGGTGCGGCTGGTGGAAGGGGTCGGTCAGCAGCGTCCGCCCGGGGGCGGGGGTGATCACGGTCATGACGAGCTCCTCAGGATCCCCACCCGCCGAGGTCGTGAGTCCCGCCCGAGATCGTGACGTCGACGTCACGATCTCGGGCCGAAGTGCCGACCTCGGCGGGTGGGACGGGTGGTCAGTGGGCGAACTGCGACGCTTCCGTCGAGCCCGCGAGGGCGAGGGTCGAGGCGTCCGGGGTGATCGCGGTGGCGACCCGGTCGAAGTAGCCGGTGCCGACCTCGCGCTGGTGACGCGTGGCGGTGTAGCCGTGGGCCTCGGAGGCGAGCTCGGCCTGCTGCAGCGCGACGTAGGCGGTCATGCCGGTCTGCGCGTAGCCGCGGGCGAGCTCGAACATCGAGTGGTTGAGGGCGTGGAAGCCGGCCAGCGTGATGAACTGGAAGGCGTACCCGTGCCCCGCGAGCTCGCGCTGGAACCGGGCGATCTGCCGGTCGTCGAGCGTCGAGCGCCAGTTGAACGACGGCGAGCAGTTGTAGGCGAGCAGCTTGCCCGGGTACTGCTCGTGGATGCGCTCCGCGAACTCGATCGCGAGTCCGACGTCGGGCGTCGAGGTCTCGACCCAGAGCAGGTCGGCGAACTCGGCGTAGGCCGACTGGCGGGCCACGACCGCGTCGAGGCCCGGCCGCACGCGGTAGTACCCCTCCGACGTGCGCTCCCCCGTGAGGAACGGGTGGTCCCGCTCGTCGACGTCGGACGTGAGCAGGTCCGCGCCGAGCGCGTCGGTCCGGGCGACGATGACGGTCGGGACGCCCGCGACGTCCGCGGCGAGCCGCGCGGCGGACAGGGTGCGCACGTGCTGGCTGGTCGGGACGAGCACCTTGCCGCCCAGGTGGCCGCACTTCTTCTCGGCCGCGAGCTGGTCCTCCCAGTGCACACCCGCCGCGCCGGCCGCGATCATCGCCTGCATGAGCTCGTAGGCGTTGAGCGGGCCGCCGAAGCCCGCCTCCGCGTCCGCGACGATCGGCGCGAGCCACTCGCGGGTGGGCGTGCCGTTCTCGGAGACGTCGATCTGGTCGGCGCGCAGCAGCGCGTTGTTGATGCGCCGCACGACGGCCGGCACCGAGTTGGCCGGGTACAGGCTCTGGTCCGGGTACGTCTGGCCCGAGAGGTTCGCGTCCGCCGCGACCTGCCAGCCCGACAGGTAGATGGCCTCCAGCCCGGCGCGCACCTGCTGCACCGCCTGGTTCCCCGTGAGCGCGCCGAGCGCCGGCACGTGCGTGCGGCTGTGCAGGAGCTCCCAGAGGCGCTCGGCGCCGCGCCGGGCGAGCGTGTGCTCCTCGGCGACGGAGCCCCGCAGCGCGACGACGTCCTCGGCGGAGTGGGTACGGCGGATGCCGGCCCACCGCGGGTCGACCTCCCACTCGGCCGCCAGCTCCGCCGCCGTCTGCGTGCGGTCACCGGGGCGGGTCGTCCGACCCGGCGTCGTCGCCAGGTCCGTCTGCGTGCTCATGTCTGCCTCCGTTGCTGGTACTGCGCGGGTCGGGTGGTCCTGCCCGGTCCCAGGAGAGTCGTCCCACGACCGGTCCTGCTGTTCTGCGGTTCTTCCCGGCGCTGCGGCCTCACCACGACCTTCGCAACCGACGGGCCGAACTTCACGGGTCACGGCGGAAGAAGATCCGCGGTCCTTCTCCTGGACGGAAGGGCGGGCCCGGTGCGACGGTGGTGGGCATGACGACGACGGCACCGCGGCCGACGCACGGGCACGGCCCTGCCGGGACGGCCGCCGACGAGCGCACGACGAGCGCCGGGGGGATCGACACCCTCGTCCTCGGCCGGCGCGTCCGGCACCTGCGCACCCAGCGCGGCATGACCCTCGACGACCTGGGGCGCGCGATCGGCCGTGCGCCCTCCCAGGTGTCGATGCTCGAGAACGGGCACCGCGAGCCGAAGCTCTCGCTGCTCGCGACGGTCGCGGACGCGCTGGGCGTGCCGCTCGCCGAGCTGCTGCGCACCGACCCGCCGAGCCGCCGCGCGTCGCTCGAGGTCGAGCTCGAGCGGGCGCAGCGCGGCCCGCTGTTCTCGTCGCTCGGCATCCCGCCCGTCAAGGTGGGCAAGTCGCTGCCGGGCGACGCGCTGGAGGCCCTCGTCAAGCTGCAGGAGGAGGTGCGCCGGCTGCTGCGGGAGAACGCCGCGACCCCCGAGGAGGCCCGCCGCGCCAACGCCGAGCTGCGCGCCCGCATGCGCGCGCAGGACAACTACTTCCCCGAGCTGGAGCAGCACGCGCGCGAGCTGCTGGCCGCGATCGGCCACTCGGGCGGGCCGCTCTCGCAGCGCGCGACCGCGGAGATCGCGGCGCACCTCGGCTTCTCGCTGCACTACGTCACCGACCTGCCCCACTCGACCCGCAGCGTCACCGACCTGGAGAACGGCCGGATCTACCTGCCGCAGGGCAACACCGGCGTCAACGACAGCCGCTCACCGCTGCTCCAGGCGCTCGCGAGCCACGTGCTCGGGCACACCGAGCCGACGTCGTACGGGGACTTCCTGCGCCAGCGGGTCGAGGCGAACTACATGGCGGCCGCGCTGATGATGGCCGAGGACTCGGCCGTCGAGTTCCTGCAGGCCGCCAAGGCCGACCGCCGGATCTCGGTGGAGGACCTGCGCGACGCGTTCGCGGTGCCGTACGAGACCGCCGCGCACCGGTTCACCAACCTCGCGACGCGGCACCTCGGCATCCCGGTGCACTTCATGAAGGTCCACGAGGGCGGCACGCTGCACAAGGCGTACGAGAACGACGGCGTCGTGTTCCCGTCCGACCCGCTCGGGGCGATCGAGGGGCAGCCGGTGTGCCGGCAGTGGACCGCGCGGGTCGTCTTCACGCTGCCGGACCGGTTCTCGCCGTACTACCAGTACACCGACACCTCGTCGGGCACGTACTGGTGCACGTCCCGCGTGCAGCCGTCCTCCCAGGGCGCCTTCTCGGTGAGCGTGGGCGTGCCGTTCTCGCAGGTCCGGTGGTTCCAGGGCCGCGAGACCACGGAGCGCTCGACGAGCCGGTGCCCGGACCCGTCGTGCTGCCGCACGCCCCCCGCCGAGCTCGCGCAGCGCTGGGACGACCACGCCATCCCCTCGGCGCGCCCGCACGCCTCGCTGCTCGCCGCCCTGCCCGTCGGCGCCTACCCCGGTGTGGACACCACGGAGGTGTACCGGTTCCTCGACCGGCACGCGCCGCGCTGAGCCGGGGCCGCGTGTCGGTGCCCCGCGGGATGCTGGGCGGACCCGATGGAGGAGGCCGCCATGCCCGTGGAGTTCCGTCTCGAGCTCGTGATCGTCCCGGTGTCGGACGTCGACCGCGCCAAGGAGTTCTACGCCGACCGCGTCGGCTTCGTCGTCGACCACGACCAGCGCGTGCAGGAGGGTCTGCGGTTCGTCCAGCTCACCCCTCCCGGCTCCGCCTGCTCGATCGCGATCGGCGAGGGCCTGACCGACGCGGCGCCCGGCTCCGTCAAGGGGCTGCAGGTCGTCGTGGACGACGCGGACGAGGCCTACGCCCACCTCGTCGAGCACGGCGTCGACGCCGCACCCGTCCAGGACCTCGCGTGGGGCCGGTTCACCGGCTTCTCCGACCCGGACGGCAACGCCTGGTCGGTGCAGCAGCTGCCCGTGCGCTGACGCCGGTCAGCCGCCGGCCCGGGCGGGCAGCGGCTCGTCCGGGCACGTCGCCAGCACGCGGCGCATGGCGTCCCGCTCGGCGCGCGTGACCCACAGGTCGTAGGAGCGCTTCACCGCGACCTGGCGCGCGACGTACGCGCACCGGAAGCCGCGCGCCGGCGGGAGCCACGTCGCGGTGTCGCCCATGCCCTTGCTCGCGTTCGTCGGCCCGTCCACCGCGAGCAGGTTGAGCGGGTCGTTCGCGAAGCGCTCGCGCGTCTCCTCGTCCCACGTCTGCGCGCCCTTCTGCCAGGCGTCCGCGAGCGCGACGACGTGGTCGACCTGCACCGCCTGCGAGGTGCCCTGACCCCGGACGAACGCGATCCGCCCGCCGGTGTACGGGTCGACCAGGGTGCCGGTCAGCACGACGCACCCGTGCGTGCCGGGCTTGAGGGTGGTGCCGGCGAGGTCGCGACGCAGCACGTCGTTGCGGGTGTCGCAACCGTTGCGGTCCACGTCGGCCCAGCGCGGCCCGAACGCGTCGCGGTCGTACCCGGTGCGCGGGGCACGGCCCCGGACGGCCAGCGCGTCGACGGCGGCGAGCGCCGAGCCAGCCGCCGGCGTGGACGGGGTCGGCGGCGTGGAGGGGGCCGGCGGCGTGGAGGGGGTCGGCGCGGGTGACGGCCGTCCGGTCGGCGCGGGGT
>NZ_HE978588.1:928243-931547 GCF_000312005.1 Cellulomonas massiliensis JC225 | reverse complement strand
CCGTCCGGTCGGCGCGGGGTCGGTGCTCGCCGGCGCCGCGCTCCGGCTCGGGGGCGTCGTGACCGACGGCGTCGGCCGCCCGGGCCCGGCGCCGTCCGCGGCCGGCGGCACGCACCCGGCGAGCCCACCGCCGAGGACGACCGCGAGCACGCCGACGAGCGGGACGCGGCGAGCGCGGGAGGATCGGGTGGACGGCACCGTGTTCCATCGGCTCGTCGCAGCGCCGTCTTCAGCACGGGACCACGCCCACGGCCCGCCGGCCTGTCGATCCGGCCCGGGCTCGTCCGTCACAGTGGTGCCAGGGCACGGGGCCCGACGGGAGGGGCGACATGACGCGGTACGCCATCTACTTCAACCAGCAGTGGGTCGGTGACCACCCGCCCGAGTGGTTCCGGTCCCGCGTGGAGCCGAGCACCGCGGTCGTGCGCGACATGGAGGCGGCCGGGGTCCTCGTGTTCGCCGGTGGGCTCGAGGAGGACCTGGCCGAGGCGTTCACCGCCGACGCGACGAGCGGGACCGTGTCGATCACCGACGGTCCGTACACCGAGCCGGTCGAGTACCTGGGCGGGATCACGGTCATCGACGTGCCGGACCTGGAGACCGCCAAGATGTGGGCGGGTCGGGTGGCCGTCGGCTGCGGCTGGCCCCAGGAGGTCCGGGTCGTGCGGTAGCCCGCTCAGCAGGGCAGCACCGCGAGGCTGCGCAGGACGAGGCGCTCGAGCTCGTCCCGCGTGACGTCGGCCCCGGAGAGCCAGCGGGCGGTCATCGTCTCCACGAGAGCCACCCAGCCGGCGGCGACGAGGCGCGCGGCCGGGGTGGACCGCGCCGCGCCCCCGCTCTCCACGAGCCGTTCGACGAGCGCGGCCCGGACCCTCGCGAGGGCCGCCTCGGTGGGCCCGTCCCCCGCGAGCGCCCCCTCCCAGATGTCGCACCAGATGCGGCGCCGCTCGGTGACTGCGTCGACGAACGCCGTGACGACGCGCTGCTGCTGCTCGTCGACCGGGCCCTCCTGCGGCGCGATCGCGTGCTCGAGCGCCTCGACGGCCCGCTCGGCGACGGCGCGGCGCAGTCCGGCGTTCGAGCCGAAGTAGTGGAAGACGAGCGCCTTGGACGCGCCGGCGCGGGAGGCGACCGCCGCGGGACCGAGCGCGGCCAGCCCGTCCTCGCGGGCGAGGGCGTCGGCGGCGGCCAGCAGCTCCCGGCGACGGTCGGCGGGCTCCCGGCGGACGCGGGTGGGGGCGGTCACGGGACCGTCGTACCACTCCTGTTGATCATCGGTCAACAAGGGCGTAGCGTTGTTGACCGCCAGTCAGCAAGCCGTCGGGGGAGTGGGACCGCGTGCAGATCACCCTGGAGTCCGTGGCCGTCGCCGGGCGGCGCGAGCCGCTGCTCGAGCCGTTCGACCTCACCTGGTCGACCGGCGAGTGCGTGCTGGTCGCTGCCGAGCCGGGCCACGGGCACACCGCCCTCGCTCTCGTCGCGACCGGGCGCCTGCAGCCCAGCGCGGGGCGCGTCGTCGTCGACGGCGCGGCCGACCGCGTCGTGACGGGCCGCCCACGACGCCTGCGGGACGCCACCGCCGTGGTGGACGTGCCCGGCGTGAACGAGCCGGACGACGCCCTGACCCTCGGTGACGTCGTCGCCGAGGGCCTCGTGCTCGCCGGGCGGCGGGCGCTCCCGCGCGACGTCACCGGGTGGGTCGCCGAGCACCACCTCGAGGGGCTGCGCGGCCGTCGAATCGACCAGCTGCCGCCCGCCGTCCGCGTCGAGGTGCTGGCCGAGCTGGCGGCCGCGGACCCCGCGGTCCGGATGCTCGTCCTCACGCTGCCCGACCGCCACGGCGGCTCCGCGCACGACTGGTGGGGCCTCGCGCAGCGGCTCGCCGAGCGAGGGCTCGGCGTGCTCGTCGGATGCACGCGCCCGTCGGCCCGCGCGCTGGGCGTCGCGCTGCCGCCCGCGACGGGCGACAGCCACACCCCGCCGGCCGTCGCGCTGCGCTGGACCCCGCCCGCACCCCCACCGGCCGAGGACGACACCGACCACACCCACACCGAGCTCGTCGACACCGACCTGGAGCACCCGTGACCGCCATCCGCCTCGGCCTGTCCGAGCTGCGCCGCCTCACCGCCGGCACGCTGCCGCGCCTCGCGGTGCTGGCGATGGCGCTCATCCCGTCGCTCTACGCGGGCCTCTACCTGTTCGCCAACCACGACCCGTACGACCGCCTCGACCGGGTGCCGGCGGCGCTCGTCGTGCAGGACGAGGGCGCGGACGTGACCGACCCGACGACCGGGCGCACCGAGCACCGCAGCTACGGCGACGACGTCGCGGACGAGCTGGCGGGCGGCGACGGCGGCTTCGGGTGGGTGCGCACGACGTCGACCGACGCGGCGGACGGCGTGCGGTCCGGGCGCTACGACGCCGAGCTGCTGATCGGCCCGACGTTCTCCGCCGACCTGGCGTCCTCCGGCGAGTTCGAGCCGACGCAGGCGAGCCTCGTGCTCGTCACCAACGACGCGAACAACTACCTCGCCCGCACGATCGCGACGACGATCGTCGACCGGGTGCGGGACTCGATCGTGGAGCAGGTCGGGACGCAGGCGGCCGAGACCTTCCTGGCGGGCTTCGCCGAGATCCGGGGCAGCCTCACCGACGCGGCCGACGGCGCGGCGCAGCTCGCCGACGGCGCCGCACAGCTGCACGACGGCGGCGTCCGGCTCCACGACGGCGCGAGCACCCTGGCCGACGGCGCGGGCACGCTCGAGGACGGCGCCGCGTCGCTGTCGTCGGGGGCGCAGACGCTGCACGGCGGGCTGGTCACGGCCGACACGGGGGCGCGGCAGCTCGCGTCGGGCCTCGACCGGCTGCAGCGCGGCGCCTCGGCGCTGCCGCGGAGCACGCAGCGGCTCGCCGCGGGGGCGGAGCAGGTCGCGGACGGCGCGGACGAGCTCGCCGACGGGGCGCGCCAGGTCGCGGCCGGCAACGCGACCGTCGCCGGCTACGGGGACCAGGCCGCGAACGCCGCGGACGACGTCGTCGCCGCCGTCTCGGGCGCGCGCGGGCAGGCCACCGCGCGGCTCGACGAGCTGGTGGCCGACGGCACGCTCACGCGCGCGCAGGCGGACGAGATCGAGCAGGTGCTGGACACCGCGCAGGGCCGGGTCGGCGAGGCCGCGGGCCAGGTGAAGGACGTCGCCGGCCGGCTCGACCAGCTGCGCGACGGCTCGCAGCAGGTCGCCGACGGCGCGGCCCGCCTCGCCACGGGCAGCGCGCAGGTCGCGGACGGCGCGCGCTCCCTCGCGGA
>NZ_HE978588.1:881136-927996 GCF_000312005.1 Cellulomonas massiliensis JC225 | reverse complement strand
GCTCCCTCGCGGACGCGGCGCCGGCCCTCGTCGACGGCGTGGACCAGGCGGCCGCCGGCGCCGGCCGGCTCGCCGACGGCACCGGGCGTCTCGTCACGGGTGCGGCGCGACTGGCCGGCGGCGCAGGTCAGCTCGACGACGGCGCGGGGCGGCTCGCGTCCGGGGCCGACCGGCTGGCCGGCGGGTCGGCCGACCTGGTCGACGGCACGGACCGGCTCGAGGACGGCGCCGTCCGGCTCCACGACGGCCTCGCCGACGGCGTCCAGCGCGTCCCGGACGTCGACGAGCGCACCCGGGAGGCGACCGCGTCGACCATCGCCGACCCGGTCGGCGTCCACGCCGACGCGCTCTCGTCCGCCGGCACCTACGGCGGCGGGCTGGCGCCGTTCTTCCTCTCGCTCGCGACCTGGATCGGCGCCTACGTGCTCTTCCTGCTCGTGCGGCCGCTGTCGACGCGCGCCCTCGCGGCGGGCCGCTCGGCGGTGTGGACGGTGCTCGGCGCGTGGGTCGTGCCGTTCGGCATCGGGGTCGCCCAGGTCGCGGCCATGTTCTCCGTGACGAAGTTCGCGCTCGACATCGACCCCGCCTACGGGTTCGGCACCGCGGCGTTCCTCGTCCTCATGACGGCCACGTTCGTCGCCGTGCTGCAGCTCCTCAACGTGTGGCTCGGCGCCGCCGGCCAGTTCCTCGGCCTCGTCCTCATGCTCGTGCAGCTCGTGACGGCCGGGGGCACCTTCCCGTGGCAGACGCTGCCGGAGCCGCTGGCCTCCCTGCACCGGGTGCTGCCGATGTCGTACACGGTCGAGGGCCTGAGGCAGCTCCTGTACGGCGGCAACCTCGCCACCGTCTCGCGGGACGTCGGCGTCCTCGTCGTCGTGCTGGGTGCGACGATCGCGGCGACGACCCTCGTCGCCCGCCGCCAGCGGGTCTGGACGTCGAACCGGCTGCAGCCGGAGCTCGTCCTCTAGCCGCGGAGGCGACGAGGACGCGACGAGGGCGGGCCGGCGCAGCGCCGGCCCGCCCTCGCGCGCGTCAGAGGCCCGCGCGGACGTTCTTGCTCGGGACCCAGCCCGTCACGCCGCTCACGCGCACCTTGGTCCACGTCCCGGACGTCGCGACGCGGGTGAGCGCGCGGCCCTTCGCGACCGTGGCGACGGAGCGCGCCTTCGAGGTCGCGGCCACGCGGACCGCGGTCGTCGCGCCGATCGAGTAGGTCTTGTACTGGCGGATGTACGTGGAGTGCACCCAGCCGCTGTACGTCTTGCCGGTCGACGTCGTCACGGTCACCGGGACGAACTTGTTGACCATCGTCCCGGGCTTGTTGGCCAGGGTCGTGTTGGCCGCGACGACCTTGACGACCTTCGACGCGGTCGTCGCCGCGGCGCGCACGTTGAGCGTCGCCGACGAGTAGTAGACGCACTTCGTGGGCGCCTTGGCCCGGCGGTCGCCCGTCGACGCCTTGACGACGTCGAGGTTGTGCGCGCGGAGCCAGGCCGCCGGGTCCGTCGAGCGGCCGACGCCGTAGAACGCGCCCGTCCAGACCTCGAGGTGCAGGTGCGGGCCCGACGCCGGACCGGACGCGCCGACGTCGGCGATGCGCTGGCCGGCGGCGACCTTCTGGCCGACCTTGACGTACTTGCCGGGGTTCCACGGGTGGATGTACGCGAGGTACGTCGTCTTGCCGTCGACGTAGCTGCGCACGACGAGGTAGCCGGACGCGCCGCCGCGGGGCTGGACGACGTGCGACACCGTGCCGGCCGCGACGGCGTAGACGCCGTAGCCGTCCGGCGCCGACATGTCGAGGCCGAGGTGGAACGTCGAGCCGCCGACCGTCGGGATGCAGCGCGGGCCGTAGCCGGAGACGAGCGCGTACTCCTTGGTCGCGACGGGGATGACGAGCGTCTGCCCGTCGGGCGCCGTGGCCTTCGTGAGCTTCGACGGGATCGTCGGCTTCGGCGTGGCCGTGGGCGTCGGGGTGGGCTTCGGCGTGGCCGTGGCCGTGGGCGTCGGGGTGGGCTTCGGCGTGGCCGTCGCGCTCGACGTCGGGCTCGGCGTCGGGCTGGGCGATGCGGTGGAGGCCTCGGCCGGCAGCACGAGCCCGGCCACGACCAGGGAGCTGACGGCGAGCGACGCGGCGGCTCGCCAGGGTCGGGACAGGGGCACGAGGGGACTCCTCTCGAGGGCGGTGTCTCCCTTATCGGCCGACTCCGCCCTGAACCTGAGGAATCGGGCGCAACACGTCATGCGTCCCACGTGTCCCACGCGTCACCGCAGGTCAGGCACGCGGCCGGACGGGCGCCCGTCTCACGGGTCGGTCGAGACGGTCCCGTCGTCGTCCCACCGCAGCGGCACGGAGTGCAGGGCCCGGTAGGTGTAGAGCTCGTCCCAGCCGTGCACGACGAGCACGTCGCCGTCGTCGGTCGCGACGACGTCCTGGCCGCCCGGCCCCCGCAGGTCGCCGTGCGAGGCCAGCAGCGGGTCCGGCTGCTTGGTGTACGGCCCGAGCAGGTCGGACGCGCGCGCCGCACCGACGGCGTAGGCGTCCCCGCCGTAGGCGTTGGCGGAGTAGAGCAGCACGTACGCGTCGTCGTGCCGGACCAGGGTCGGGGCCTCGACGAGGTCGCCCTCCCACGGCTGGTCCTGGTGCAGCAGCCGCGTCGGCTCGCCCGCGAGCGCGAGGCCGTCCTGCGAGAGCGGGGCGATCTCGATCCACGTGTCGAGGCCGCAGCAGTTCCCGTCGGTCTTCCACAGCAGGTAGCGCGTGCCGTCGTCGTCGGTGAAGGTGCTCGCGTCGATCGCGCCGCCCTCGTCGACGGGGCAGACGAGCGGCTCGTCGTCGGCCGGCGTGAACGTGCCGTCGGCCGTGGGGCTCGTCGCGACGCCGATGCACTGCCGCCCGGAGTCGGTGTGCAGGGCGGTGACGTACATGACCCACGTGCCGTCCGCGCGCTGCGAGACGTCCGGCGCCCACGTGCGGCCGGTCGAGGCCCAGGCGGGCAGCGTCGGCAGCACGTCGCGGCGCTCCACCGTCCAGCTGCGCAGGTCGGGCGTGGTGGCGGTGCGGATGTTGAGGCCGTTCATGCCCGTCGCGAACGCCCGCCATCCGTCGTCGGTCGCGACGACGTCCGGGTCGGGGAAGTCCTCGTCGATCAGCGGCGCGTCGGGGTCGGCCGACGACGAGGCCGGTGCCGGCGCGGAGGACGAGCCGCTCGACGCACCGTCCGCCCCGCAGCCCGCGACGACGAGCAGCGCGCCGATGCCGAGCGCGACGACCCCGCCGAGCGGCCTCACCCCTTGACCGCCGCGCCGGTCACCGACTCCACGATCTGCCGCTGCGCGATGCCGAACAGCACGAGCACCGGCACGGACGCCACCACGGCGCCCGCCATGACGATCGCGAAGTGCGTCCGGTAGGCGCCCTGCAGCATCGACAGGCCCGGCTGCAGCGTCATGTTCTCCGGCGAGAGCAGCACGTAGACCGGCCACAGGAAGTCGTTCCAGTTGTTGAGGAACGACAGGACGGCGAGCGTCGCGAGCGCGGGCCGGGCCAGCGGGAGGACGACCTGCAGGAAGATCCGCAGGTCGCCGGCGCCGTCGATGCGCGCGGCCTCCTCGATCTCCACCGGCAGGCCGACGAAGAACTGCCGCAGGAAGAAGATGCCGAACGCGCCGGCCGCGCCGGGCACGGTGATCGCCAGGATCGTGTCGAGCCAGCCGAGGTTCTGCACGATGAGGTAGTTCGGGATGAGGAAGACGACCGGCGGCACCAGCAGCGTCGAGATGATGAGGCCGAAGATCACCTTCTTGCCCGCGAAGTCGAGGCGCGCGAGCGCGTAGGCGCCCATGGACGCGGTGACGAGGATGAGCAGCGTCTGCAGGGTCGCCGCGGCGAACGAGTTCCACAGCCACAGCAGGATCGGCTGCTGCCCGCCGGCGAGCGTCCGGTACGCGTCCAGCGAGAGCGGGCTCGGCAGCGAGTACGGGTTGCGGATGGCGTCGGCGTCCGTCTTGAACGACGTCACGACCATCCAGACCAGCGGCAGGATCACGACGAGCGCCAGCAGGATCAGCAGGACGTAGAGGATCGTCGTCGCGACCGGGCGGCGGGGCCCGCGGCGGCGGGTGCGGCGCGGCTCGTCGACCGGCTCGACGGCGGCGGCGGCCGCGGCGGCGGGCAGGATCGGCGTGCTCATCGGGTGACCCCCTTCTCGACGCGCTCGCGCTGGAGCCGGAAGTTCACGATGCTGACCACGGCGAGGAAGGCGAACAGGACGTAGCTCATCGCGGCGGCGGGCGCCATGTTGTTCTGCGAGAGGCCCTGGTCGGCGATGTACATGATCGCCGTCCGGGTGGCGTTGCCCGGGCCGCCGACGGTCAGCAGGTACGACTGGCCGAACATGTTGGCCGAGGCCAGCACGGTCGTCGTCGTGATGAACAGCATCACCGGACGCAGGCCCGGGAGCGTGACGGCGAAGAAGGACCGCACGGCCCCGGCGCCGTCGAGCGCCGCCGCCTCGTACAGCTCGGCGTTGATGCCCTTGAGGCCCGCCAGGAAGATCACGGTGTTGAGGCCCGCGGTCCACCACACCGTGACACCGACGAGCGAGACCCACACCCACGGCGTGTCCACGGTCCACGGGATGTCGCCGCGGATGCCGATGCTGTGCAGCAGGTGGTTGAGGATGCCGGACTGGGTGTCGAGGACGTAGCCCCACACCAGCCCGACCACGGCCACGCCCAGCACGTAGGGCGCGAAGAAGATGGTCCGGAACGTCGTCGCGGCCCGGATGCGCTGGTTGAGCAGCACCGCGACCAGCAGCGGGATGACGACGAGCAGCGGCACGCTCGCCACGACGAAGATCCCGGTAGCGCCCATCGACTGCCAGAAGTCGTCGTGGGTCGTCGAGCCCGAGGTGAACAGGTCGGCGTAGTTCTTGAGGCCGATGAAGCTCTGCACGTCCCGGAACGGGCTCCAGTCCGTGAGGCTGATCCACAGGCCGTAGACGGCCGGGGCCAGCACGAACGTCGTGAAGAGCACGAGGAACGGCGCGAGGAACAGGTAGGCGGTCAGGGTCCGGCGGCGACGTCGCGCGGGTCCGCCGGCGCGCGAGGCGCCGCGCCCCCCGGCGGTCTGCCGGGGGGCGACGGCGGCCGTCGCGGTGGAGTCAGTCACCGTACTTCGCACGGTTCTGCTCGAGGATCTGGTCGGCCTTCGCCTTGGCGTCGTCCAGCGCCGCCTTCGGCGTCTTCTTGCCGGTCAGGGCCTCGTTGATGGCGGTGGTCACGAGCGCGTTCGCCTCGTTGATGCCGGGCGAGACCGTCTCGTAGTGGGCGTACTCGAGCTCCTCCATGAACGGGGCGAGGTTCGGGTACTTCTCGACGAGGGCCGGGTCGTCGCGGACCGAGTTCGCACCCGGCAGCTCGCCCGTCTCGGCCCAGCCGGCCGAGTTGTCGTTCATCCACTTGACGAACGTCGCGGCGGCCGAGGTCTTGTTCTCGTCCTGACCCTTGTTCGCAGGGAACACCCAGTGCGTCGAGCTCGACCACACGGCCTTCTCCGGACCGATCTGCGGGACGGGCGCGGCGGCCCAGTCGAGGCCGTCGAACGCCGTGTTCGTCGTCTGCCAGACGCCGTTCCAGTTGAACGCGGTGTCGCCGGCGAGCAGCGCCTTGATGTTGCCGTCCTGGGCGACGTTCGCGGGGCTGTAGCCGTCGTCGATGAGGCTGCGCATCCAGGTCAGCGCCTGGACGCCCGCGTCGGAGTTGAAGGTCGCCTCCGTGACGTCCTCGTTGTACAGGTCGCCGCCGAACTGCCACAGCAGGCTCTGGAACTCGAAGGTGCCGGTGAAGACGTAGCCGTCCACCCACTCGCCCTGGACGCCGGCGTCCTTGAGCGCCTTGAGCGCCGCCTCGTAGGACGCCTTGTCCGTCGGGACGTCCTTCACGCCGCCCTTCGCCATGACCTCCTTGTTCACGTAGAGGCCGAGCGGGGTGACGCTCCACGGCACCGCGTACTGCGCGTCCTTGTAGTTGCCCTTGTCGAAGACCCCCGGGGGGAAGTCCTCGGCGGTGTAGCCGAGCGCCTTGACGATGTCGTCGGCCTGCAGCAGCAGCTTCTGCGCGGCGTAGGTGGCGAGGTCGTCGCCGTGCAGCACGGCGACGTCGGGGCCCTTGCCGGCCTTGATCGCGAGCGGGAGCTTCGAGGCGATGTCGGCCCACTCCTGCGGGACGGCCTTGACGACGATGTTGTCGTGCTCGGAGTTGAACTTGTCGATCAGCTGCGGCACGAGCGTCGGCGCGGCTCCACCGGTCCAGCCGTGCCAGAAGGTGATCTGCACCTTCGGGCCGTCGTACTCGCCGCTGCCGGTCACCGCGCCTCCCCCGCCGCCGGAGCCGGAGCCCGACCCGGAGCAGGCGGCGAGCGCGAGGGCCACGACGGCCGCGAGCCCGGCGCCGATCCCCCTGGTCCATGACTTCCTCATGCGAGCTCTCCTTTGAGTGTGAGGGTGCGACCGAGCGACCGCCGACGTCTCGACGGGCTGGGCCGGTCCCCGGAATTTACAGCGCTGAAATGTCCGGGTCAAGGGTGGCGCGGCGGGCCCGCGTTGCCGCGCGAGCCGCACGGGCCGGTCCCGTGCCGCCGCGGGCGGCGCGCCGCTAGGGTGATCCGCGGCGACGACGGGCGGGAGGGTGCGATGGGCCGCGAGCGCGGGCGCGTGCGCCTCCAGGACGTCGCCGAGCACGCCGGCGTCTCGATGAAGACGGTGTCGAACGTGGTGCGCGACGCGCCGCACGTCTCGGAGCGGATGCGGCTGCGGGTCCAGCGGTCGATCGACGAGCTGGGCTACCGGCCGAACATGATGGGGCGGCGCCTCGCCACCGGCCGCACGGGCCTGGTCGCCCTCGCGTTCGCCGACATCGGGATCCCGTACTTCGCGGAGCTGTCGCGTGTCGTGTCCCGGGTCGCGCTGCGGCACGGCTACCGGGTGCTCATCGAGGAGACCGACGCGACGCTCGACGGCGAGCGCGCGCTGCTCGCGAGCTCGGAGTCGGGCCTCGTCGACGGCATGCTCTTCCAGCCGAGCGTCATGACGTCGACGGAGATCGCCCGGCACCGCGCCGAGCTGCCGCTGGTCCTGCTCGGGGAGACGGCCGCGCCGCTGACCATGGACCGCGTGATGATCGACAACGTGGCCGCCGCCAGGGACGTGACGCGCCACGTGCTCGCCGAGGGCCGCCGACGGGTCGGCTTCGTCGGGCACGAGCGCGCGGGGCTCTCCGAGACGTCGCGCCAGCGGATCGCGGGCTACCAGCAGGCGCTGGAGGAGGCCGGCCTGACGCCGGACCCCGCGCTGCTCGTCGCCACGGACGAGATCTCCGCGGCGGGCGCGGTACGAGCGGTGGGCGCCGCGCTGGCGTCGGGGCTGGACGTGGACGCCCTCGTCTGCCGCGACGACCTGGCCGCGATGGGGACCCTCCGGGCGCTGCAGGAGCACGGGGTGCGGGTGCCGCAGCAGGTCGCGGTCACGGGGTGGGACGACGTCCGGCTCGCCGCCGTCACCTTCCCGAGCCTGACGAGCGTGGCGCCCGACCTGGAGGCGCTGGCGGAGCGCGCGCTGACCCTCCTGCTCGAGCGCGTCGGCGGCTTCGACGGCACCGGGCGGCACGAGACCGTGCCCTACCGGGTCGTCGTGCGCGAGAGCGCTCCCTGAACCGCACCCGCGCCTCACCCTCCCCGCTCGTCACCTCTCGACGGCCTCGTTCGGAGAAGGATTTACAGCGCTGCAAGAATCGGCCATGCTGTCGCCATGATCGACGACGACCAGCGCCCCGTGGCGAGCACGCAGGACGGGACGCACCCGCGCCCGCAGCTGCTGCGCGCGCACTGGGTCGACCTGTCCGGCACGTGGCGCTTCCGCTTCGACGACGAGGACGCCGGGCGGACGCAGCGCTGGTGGGAGTCGTGGCCGGGCGGGGACCAGGCGATCGAGGTCCCGTACCCCCCGGAGTCGCCCGCGTCGGGCGTCGGCGAGACGGGGTTCCACCCCGTCGCCTGGTACAGCCGCACGCTCACCGCCGAGCACCTGGCGGCGGCGGGCCACGTCCGGCAGGACGGCACCGGCACCCGCCTCATGCTGCGGTTCGGCGCGGTCGACTACCGCTGCCGCGTCTGGCTCGACGGGCAGCTCGTCGGTGAGCACGAGGGCGGGCACACGCCGTTCGCGTTCGACGTCACGGACGCGCTGGGGGACGGCGACGAGCACGTCCTCGTCGTCCGCACCGAGGACGACCCGCACGACGTGGCGCAGCCGCGCGGCAAGCAGGACTGGCGCGAGCAGCCCCACGTCATCTGGTACCACCGCACGAGCGGGATCTGGCAGCCGGTGTGGCTCGAGGCCGTGCCCGCGGTGGCCGTCGACAGCCTGCACTGGACCGCCGACCCGCGGGCGGCGACCGTCACCGCGGAGATCCGGCTCACGGCCCGGCCCGAGGGCGACCTGCCGCTGCGCGTGCGCCTCACGCACGACGGCCAGCGGCTGGCGGACGTCACGACCGTCACGACCGGCGCCGAGGCGACCGTCGTGCTCCCCGTCCCCGCGCTCATGAACGGCCAGGCGTACGAGGAGCTGCTCTGGAGCCCCGAGCACCCGCGGCTCGTCGACGCGACGCTCGACGTCGGCGAGGACCGCGTCTCGTCCTACCTCGGCATCCGTTCAGCCGAGGTGGCACGCGGGCGGTTCGTCCTCAACGACCGCCCGTACTACGTGCGCTCGGTGCTCAACCAGGGCTACTGGCCGCAGTCGCACCTCGCGGCGCCCTCGCCCGAGGCGCTGCGGGCCGAGGCGCAGCTCGTCAAGGACCTGGGCTTCAACGCCACCCGCGTGCACCAGAAGTTCGAGGACCCGCGGTTCCTGTTCTGGGCCGACCGGCTCGGGCTGCTCGTCTGGGGCGAGGCGCCCGCCAGCTTCACCTTCACCCCCGCCTCCGTCGAGCGGACCGTCCGGGAGTGGCTCGAGATCGTCCGGCGGGACTTCTCGCACCCGTCGATCGTCACGTGGGTGCCGCTCAACGAGAGCTGGGGGGTCCAGCACCTGGCGCACGACGCCCGCATGCGCGAGCACGCCCGGGCGATGGTCGCGCTCACGAAGGCACTCGACGCGACGCGACCGGTCGTCTCGAACGACGGCTGGGAGCAGGTCGACACCGACGTGCTGGCCATCCACGACTACGAGGGCGACCCGGCGGTCGTCGGTCCGCGCTACCGCGACCGCGCGGCCGTCGACGCGCTCGTCGCCGGGTTCGGCCCCGCGGGCCGGCGGCTCGTGCTCTCCGGCGACGTCGACGAGGCGCCGGTGATGCTCACCGAGTTCGGCGGCATCTCCTACGACGTCGACGCCGTCGACGAGGCCTGGGGCTACACGGCCGCGACGAACCCGGACGACTTCGCCAAGCGCCTGGGGGGGCTGCTCGACGCGGTCCGCTCGAGCGAGGTGCTCGCCGGCTTCTGCTACACCCAGCTGGCCGACACGCTGCAGGAGACGAACGGGCTCGTGGCCGCCGACCGCACGCCCAAGCTCCCGATCGAGCAGCTGAAGGCGATCGTCACCGGCACGCGCTCCTGAGGCGCCGACCGCGCAGCCCGCACGAGCGTTCCCGCCGGCCGCCTGGACACCGTCGCGGGCCGCCCGGCACCGTGGGCGCACGCGCGGACCCGCGCGGTCCTGCCACGCGAGGAGCCAGCCGGTGCCGACCACCCGGGGTGCAGCCCTGCTGCTGCGCCCGTCCGCCGCGCTCGTCGGGCTCGTCCTCGCCGCTGGGTGCGGTCAGTCGTCGTCCGGTGCCGGTCCGACGCCGGTGCCGGGCTCCACGACGAGCGGGACGGGGACCGCGACCGCGTCCGCGTCCCCGGAGCCGGAGCCGGAGCCGACGACGACGTACGCGCTGCCGCCGACGAGGGGCGTCTTCGACTACCAGCTCGGCGGCGCCTACGACCTGCCGGGCCTCGCGGTGGTCGGCCGGGACGCGACGGCGGAGCCCGCCGAGGGCGCGTACTCGATCTGCTACGTCAACGGCTTCCAGACCCAGCCCGGCGACGAGGCCACCTGGGCCGGCGCGCGGGAGGACCTGCTGCTCCACGACGCGTCCGGCGAGCTCGTCGTCGACCCGGACTGGCCCGACGAGCACGTGCTCGACCCGTCGACCGAGGAACAGCGCACGGGGATCCTCGAGGTGATGGGTCCGGTGATCGACGGCTGCGCCGCCCACGGGTTCGACGCCGTCGAGATCGACAACCTCGACACCTGGACCCGGTTCGACCAGATCCCCGAGTCCGGCGCCGTCGCGCTCGCCTCCGCCTACATCGAGCGCGCGCACGCCGCCGGGCTCGCGATCGCGCAGAAGAACGCGGCGGAGCACACCGAGGCGTTCCACCGGCTGGGGTTCGACTTCGCGGTCACCGAGGAGTGCGCGGTGTGGGACGAGTGCGCGGCGTACACGGACGTCTACGGCGAGCACGTGCTGCAGATCGAGTACACCGACGCCCTCCCCCACCCCTTCGCGGACGTCTGCGCCCGCCCGGACCGCGCGCCGCTCACGATCCTGCGGGACCGCGACCTCGTCGCGAAGGGCGACGACGCGTACGCGTACGACCAGTGCTGACGGCGCCGCGCTCGAAATCCGATCAGATCGGTCGCGTATCTTGACGCGCCCTCGTCGCTCGTGCTGCAGTGGGCTCGTCGTCGAGTGACGACCCCCGTGACGAGCCGTCTCGTCCCCGCGCCCCCGCGGCGCGCCCGGCAGGAGAGGAGCACCGCGATGACCGTCGCCCGTGCGCTGACCTCCTGTCCGGTCTGCTGTCAGAGCCACTGACCGCCCGGCCCACGCCGGCGTCGCCCTGACCCGTCCCCGCTCGTCGACGACGACGTGCGGGCGGACCACTCCCGCAGACCACCGAGAGACCGAGGCACTGCCATGACCGTCCTGACCCCGCGACCCGTCCGCCCCCCGCTCGACGCCGACGAGCTCACCACCCTCGTCGAGGCCATCGCCGCCCGCCCCGAGACCTGGCGCCACCTCGTCCGCTTCACCGAGGGCGACCGTTGGTGGACCCGCCTGCCCGCGCCGGACGGGGTCGACGTCTGGATCCTGTCGTGGCTGCCCGCGCAGGGCACCGAGCCGCACGACCACGGCGACTCCGCCGCGGCCTTCACCGTGGTCGCCGGCACGCTCACCGAGCTGCGTCCGGACGAGGCGGGCGAGCTGCTGCCGCAGGACCTCGGCTCCGGGCGGACCCAGCAGGTCGAGCCCGGGCAGGTCCACGACGTGGTCAACGTCGGCACCGAGCCGGCGGTGAGCATCCACGCGTACTCGCCGCCGCTGGTCCGGATGACCTACTACCGGCAGACGCCGCAGGGGCTCGTCGTGAGCCGCACCAAGGAGACGACGGAGCCGGAGGAGTGAGCGCGACGACGGCGGTCCGCCGCAGCATCGACGACGTGCTGGCCGACGCCCGCTCCCGCCTGCGCAGGCTCGCGCCCGTCGAGGCGTGGGAGGCCGTGCGGCACGGGGCGCTGCTCGTGGACATCCGGCCGGCGGCGCAGCGCGCCGCCGAGGGTTCGGTCCCGTGGGCTCTCGTCATCGAGCGGAACGTGCTCGAGTGGCGGCTCGACCCGGCCAGCGACGCACGCATCCCCCAGGCGCTGGGCTACGACGTGCAGCCGGTGGTGCTCTGCTCGGAGGGGTACACCTCCAGCCTGGCCGCCGCGGCGCTGCAGGACCTCGGGCTGCACCGGGCGACCGACGTCGTGGGCGGGTTCCAGGCGTGGCGCCGGGCCGGGCTGCCGACGACGAGCGTGCACCGCGGCTGAGCGCGCCGGGTGCCCGGGCGGGCACCTACGCTCGGACGGGTGACCGTGACCCCCGAGCAGGCCGTCGCCGCTGACGCCGCGGCGATCCACGCGCTGCGGCGCTCGCTCGAGGACTGGATGGCGGCCCGCGGCATCGACCAGTGGCCCGTCGGGTCGATGCCGCTCGAGCGCGTCGCGGCCCAGGTGGCCGACGGCCAGTGGTGGGTCGTGCGGGACGACGAGGGCGTCGTCGCCAGCGCGCGCGTCGTGACGAGCGACCCCGAGTACTGGGGCGACGACGACGCGCCGGCGCTGTACGTGCACGGGCTCATGGTCGACCGGCGCGCGTCCGGCTCCGGCCTCGGGCGGGCGCTCGTCGAGTGGGCCGACGCCCGGGCGCGCGAGGCGGGCGCCTCCTGGCTCCGGCTCGACCACCGGTCGTCGAACCAGCACCTCGACGACGTCTACCGCTCGTGGGGCTTCGAGCCCGTCGGCGTGACCGACCGCCCGGGCTTCGAGGTCGTCCTCATGCAGCGCCCGCTCCCCGCGCGCTGACCCGTCCGACCCCCGCGAAGAAGACCCTTGCGCGTTCAGTACTCAGCGTTACTATGTACCGGTAGTCAGTGATGCTGAGTAGTGAAGGGAGGGCCGATGGGCAAGCAGGCGACCGAGATGCTCAAGGGGATCCTCGAGGGGATCGTCCTGGCGATCCTGGCCACCCGCCGCGCCTACGGGGCGGAGATCACGGCGTGGCTGCGCGACCAGGGCTTCTCCGACATCGCCGAGGGGACCGTCTACGCCGTGCTCGTGCGCATCGAGCAGCGCGAGCTCGTGGACGTCGAGAAGGTCCCGTCCGAGAAGGGCCCGCCGCGCAAGGTGTACGCCCTCAACGCGCGCGGACGCGAGCAGCTGGACGAGTTCTGGACCACGTGGGGCTTCCTGGCCGGGCGGCTGGAGCGGCTCCGAGAAGGGGAGCGATGACCATGGGGATCATCAGCAAGATGGTCGGCGAGAAGCGCCGCTGGCGTCAGTACAAGGCCCGCACCGCCCGGCTGCCCGAGGGCTACCGGCAGGCGGTCGGGGCGATCGAGCGCTACCTCATGCACGCCGGCCCGGGCGACGGGACGCTCGCGGCGACGATGTTCGAGGACCTGGCGGACCTGTTCGAGCAGGCCGCCGCCGACGGCACGCCCGTCCGCGAGGTCGTCGGCGACGACCCGGTCGAGTTCGTCGAGGCGTTCGTCCGGAACTACTCCGAGGGCGGATGGGTCGACCGCGAGCGCGTGCGTCTCGCCCGGGCGATCGACGAGGCCGCCGCGCACGACGGGACGGAGGGCGAGCGGTGAGCGCCGCCGTGATCGACGTCCACGGGCTCGAGAAGGCCTACGGCGACGCGCCCGTGCTGCGCGGGGTCGACCTCACCGTCCCTCGGGGCAGCATCACCGCGCTGCTCGGCTCCAACGGGGCGGGCAAGACGACGCTCGTCCGGATCCTTGCGACGCTGCTGCGCGCCGACGCGGGCTCCGCGAGCGTCGCGGGGTTCGACGTCGCGACGCAGCCGGCCCAGGTCCGCGGGGCGATCTCCCTGACCGGCCAGTTCGCGGCGGTCGACGAGATCCTCAGCGGGCGCGAGAACCTCGTTCTCGTCGCCCGGCTGCGGCACGTACCGGACCCGGGCGCGGTCGCGGACGAGCTGCTCGAGCGGTTCTCGCTCACGGAGGCGGGCGGCAAGCGCGTCGCCACCTACTCCGGCGGCATGCGCCGCCGGCTCGACATCGCCATGAGCCTCGTCGGCGACCCGCCCGTGATCTTCCTCGACGAGCCCACGACCGGGCTCGACCCGCAGGGCCGCGCCGAGGTGTGGCGCGCCGTCGGGGAGCTCGCGCGTCAGGGCACGACCGTCCTGCTCACGACGCAGTACCTGGAGGAGGCCGAGCAGCTCGCCGACCAGGTCGCGATCCTGCACGAGGGGCGCGTCGTGGTGAACGGCACCATCGCGGAGCTCAAGCGGCTGCTGCCGCCCGCCCGCGTCGAGTACGTCGAGAAGCAGCCGACGCTCGAGGAGGTCTTCCTCGCCGTCGTCGGCCCCGTCCGCGCGACCGCGCCGGCCGGCGAGCCCGCCCCGGAGGCGACGCCATGACCACGCACGCGATCAGCGAGACCGCCGCCCTCACGGGCCGGACCCTGCGCCACGTCACCCGCAGCCCGGACACCGTCATCACGACCGCCGTCACGCCGGTCGCGATCATGCTGCTGTTCGTCTACGTGCTCGGCGGCGCGATCAGCACCGGCTCCGACTCCTACGTCGGCTACCTGCTGCCGGGCATCCTGCTCATCACCATCGCCTCGGGCGTCTCGTACACGGCCTACCGCCTGTTCATGGACGTCTCGACGGGGGTGTTCGAACGGTTCCGCTCGATGCCGATCCCCCGCTCCGGGGTTCTCTGGGCCCACGTCACGACGTCGGTGACCGCGAACCTGGTGTCGCTCGCGCTCGTCGTCGGCGTGGCGCTGCTCATGGGGTTCCGCTCCCCCGCGAGCCCGCTGGCGTGGCTCGGCGTCGTGACGATCCTCGTGCTCTTCACGCTCGCGCTGACCTGGCTGGCCGTGATCGCGGGCCTGTCGGCGTCGTCGGTCGAGGGCGCGAGCGCGTTCTCCTACCCGCTGATCTTCCTGCCGTTCATCAGCTCGGCGTTCGTGCCGACCGAGACGATGCCGACGCCGGTCCGCGTGTTCGCCGAGCACCAGCCGGTGACCGTCGTGGTCGACGCGGTGCGAGGGCTGCTGGACGGGCACGCGGTGGCCTCCGACGTGTGGGGTGCCGTGGCCTGGTGCGTCGGGATCCTCGTCGTCGGGTGGGTCCTCGCGGCCCGGGTGTACCGCCGGTCGTTCCGCTGACCGTCGGGTGCGGCAGGCCGGGTCCCAGGGCGGACCCGGCCTGCCGCGTCGTCAGGACGCCGTCGCGACGCCCTGCTCGTCGAGAGTCGGGTAGTCGGTGTAGCCCGTGCGGTCGCCGCCGTAGGCCTTGCTGAGGTCGGGAGCCGCGAGGTCTGCGCCGCGGGCGAGGCGCGTGACCAGGTCGGGGTTGGCGATGAACAGGCGCGCGAAGGAGACGGCGTCCGCCGCGCCGCTCGCGACGAGGTCGAGCCGCGAGGTCTGCGTCGCGAGGTCCGGGCCGCTGACCGGGTTGAGGACGAGCGCGCCGGGCCAGATCCGCCGCAGCTGCGGGGTCAGGGCCGGGTCGCCCGCCTCGATGAGGTGCAGGTAGGCGAGGCCGAACCCGCCGAGCCGCCGGACGAGCTCCGGGTACAGCTCGGCGTAGTCGTCCTCCACGGTGTCGCCGAGGCCGTTGTTCGGCGAGAGGCGGATGCCGGTGCGCTCCGGCCCGATCGCCTCGGTGACCGCCCGGGTGACCTGGAGCGCGAAGCGGATCCGGTTCTCGACCGACCCGCCCCACTCGTCGGTGCGCCGGTTGGCGTTCGTCGAGAGGAACTGGTGCACCAGGTAGCCGTTGGCGCCGTGGATCTCGACGCCGTCGAAGCCCGCCTCGACGGCGTTCCGCGCCGCCGCCGCGAAGTCCTCGATCGTCCCGGCGACCTGCGCGGCCGTGAGCTCCTCGGGGACGACGTGCTCCTGCAGGCCGGCGGCGGTGAACAGGGGGCCCGCGGCCGCCACCGCGGACGGCCCAACCGGGGTGAGCGCGCCGTGGCCGACGGCCTCCGTGTTGCTCGGGTGGCCGATCCGCCCGGTGTGCATGAGCTGGGCGACGATCTGCCCGCCCCCGTCGTGCACGGCGTCCGTGACGCGGCGCCACGACGCGACCTGCTCGGCGGTGTGCAGACCCGGCGTGGCGGGGTAGCCCTGGCCGACGGCCGACGGCTGGATGCCCTCCGTGACGATCAGGCCGGCGCCCGCGCGCTGCGCGTAGTAGGTCGCCATGTCGGGGGTGGCCCGGGTGTCGCCCGCGCGGCTGCGCGTCATCGGGGCCATCACGATGCGGTTGCGCAGCGCGAGGGCGCCGGCGGTCAGGGGGTCGAACGCGGTGGGGCTCATGGTCGGTCCTTCGGTCGAGGCGTGGCGATGTCGTTAGCCGAACAAGCTCCGCGCGATCTGCATTCCTTGCTCGAGCAAGCTCCTCGGTAGGCTCGGGGGATGGTCGACCGGTCGCTGGAGTCCCTCGCGCCGGTGAGCCACGCGATCTTCCGGGTCGCCCGCGCGCACAAGGCGATCGCCGGGCGCCTGCTCCGCGACGCCGGCCTGTACCCCGGCCAGGAGCTCGTGCTCATGACGCTGTGGACGCGCGGCCCGCAGCGGATGACCGACCTCGCCGCGGCGGTCGAGTCGGACGCGCCCAGCCTGACCCGCAGCGTGACCCGGCTGGAGAAGGCGGGCCTCGTCACCCGCACGCCCTCGTCCTCCGACCGGCGGGTGATGATCGTCGCGCCCACCCGCGCGAGCCACGCCCTGCGGGAGAAGGTGGAGAACGCCTGGCGCGAGCTGGAGCAGCGGACGGCGAGCGAGCTCACCGGCGCCGAGCAGGGGCAGGCCCTCGCGGCTCTGGGCCTGCTCGAGGGTGCGCTGGGCGGCGAGAACGCTGCGCCGGCGCCGGCCGGCACCGGTGCCGTCCCCCCGGCCGAGCCGGCCTCCGGCCTGCGCAAGGACGCCGCCGAGAACGCGGAGCGCCTGATCGCGGCCGCCGTCCGGGCCGGCCTCGGCGCGGACAGGTCCGTCCCGATGGCGCAGATCGCGGCCGAGGCCGGCGTGGGCGTCGGGACGCTGTACCGGCGCTACCCCAACCGTGAGGCCCTGCTCGAGGCCCTGCAGGTCCGGGCCTACCGGCTCCTCGTCGCCGAGGCGGAGGACGCGCTGGCGTCGGCGAGCTCCGGGCTCGACGCGATCGACCGCTACCTCAGCCGCACGTTCGCCCACCGGGACGAGTACGTCCTGCCGCTGCACGGCGCGCCGCTCACGGAGGGCACCGAGTCGGCGGCGCTGCGCGACCGGCTGAAGGGCCTCATCGCCGCGATCATCGAGCGGGGTCACAGCGACGGCTCCGTCCGTCCGGACGTGACCGGCTGGACCGTCGTGCGGTTCGGGGCGATGCTCGCGCAGCCGATGACGACGTTCCCCGGCTGGGACGAGGCCGCGGCGGAGCAGCGCGCGCTCTTCCTGCGCGCGATCGCCGCCCCGGCGTGAGGGTCGCGTTCCGCCCGGGGTGAAACCGGACGCCATCGTCCGCTTAGGCGCTACGGTGAGGCCGTGCGGCTCCAGCCCGCACCCCACCGAGAGGAACAGAGCCATGAAGGCAGTGCGGTTCCACGAGACAGGCGGCCCCGAGGTCCTGCGGTACGAGGACGCCGACGTGCCGACGCCCGGCGCCGGGCAGGTGCGCCTGCGCGTCGCCGGCTCGGCGTTCAACCCCGCCGACGGCGGCATCCGCGGCGGCTTCCTCCCCATCCCCGTGACGCTCCCCCACGTCCCCGGCTACGACGTCTCCGGCACCGTGGACGCCCTAGGGCCGGAGGTCGACGGGCTGGCCGTCGGCGACGACGTCGTCGGGTTCATCCCCATGGCGGCGGACGGCTCGGCGGCGCAGTTCGTCGTCGCGCCGGCGGACGCGCTCGTCCCCGCCCCGACGAGCATCCCGCTCGCCGACGCCGCGGGCCTGCCCTCCGTCGGGCTGACCGCCTCGCAGGCGCTCTTCGAGGCCGCCGGGCTCCGGTCGGGTCAGCGCCTGCTGGTCAACGGCGCGGGCGGCCCCGTCGGCGGCTACGCCGTCCAGCTCGCGAAGCGCGCCGGCGCGCACGTCATCGCGACCGCGAGCCCGCGAAGCCGCTCGCTCGTCGTCGACGCCGGCGCGGACGAGGTCGTCGACCACACGACCACCTCCCTGCTCGACGCCGTGACCGAGCCCGTCGACGTGCTGCTCAACCTCGCCCCGATCACGCCGGACGACTTCGCCGCCCTGGCCGCTCGGGTGCGTGACGGCGGGGTCGTCGTCTCCACGACGCCCCGCGTCCCGACGCCGAGCGACGAGGCCCGCGGGGTGCGGGCGGTGACGATCTACGTCCACCCGGACGCCGCGGTGCTCGCGGACCTCGTCGCGCTCGTCGACAGCGGCGAGCTGCACGTCGCGATCGCCGACCGGGTGCCCCTGAGCGACCTGCCGACGGTTCACCAGCGCGCCGAGGCCGGGCAGGTCCACGGGAAGGTCGTCGCGATCCCACCCGCGGTCTGAGGCCGCAGGTCGCCCTCCGAGCGCGCACGACGCCGCCCGTCGAGGGAGCAGACTCGCGCCATGCGGCGCGACACGCTCCAGGCGCTCGGGTGGTCCTCGGGCACGCCGGAGTGCTCGTCGCCATGGTCATCTGGCTGATGTCCGTCGCCGACGACTTCGACGACTGCGCCGCGGCCGTCGCGCGGCGGTTGTCCGCGGCGATGTCCGGCGTGCCCTGGCGACGCCCAAGGTGGACGAGCTCCTCAAGCCGATCCCGCCGGCGAGTCCTCGTCGCCTCCCGCGGCTCGCTCACGCGCCGCTGCCCACCGCTGGTGGCGGACGGCGAACGCACCGATCCCGCCGGCCTCGACCACGGTGAGCACCACCGCCGGCACCAGCATCCCCGCATAGAAGGTGTACGTCGCCACGGCGCCCACCAGGAGCAGCAGGACGGCGAGGACGAATGACACGGGACCCAGCTCCTGCGGCTCGTCGTCCATCCGCTCTGGTCTCCCTCGTCGTCTCACCATGACCGTGCGATTCGCTGCCTACCGAGACGCGCACGCCTCCGCGAGCAGGTCCGCCAGGTCTCCCGCCGGGACGTCGACGAGAGGCGGGTCCTCACTGGGCTGGACCGCGAGCGCTCGGCCCGGCTCGGGCGTGCGATCGAAGGCAGCGACCTCGACGACCCCGCCCTCGGGCGCCACGACCCGGGCGAAGAACGGCGCGCGCAAGGCCCCGAGCGTCGTCGCTGAACCGGTGCCGAACGACCACTCTTCCGCGTCGTCGAGGTCGATGCGCGCGTGCCGTTCAGGTTCACCGGTCTGGAGAACGACGGTCTCCTTCCCCCAGAAGTCGTCGCCCGGACCGAGCTCGATCGCGGTGAACTCCTCGCACGCCTGCACGACGACCACCACGCCGCCGTCCCGATCATGCACGAGAGCGAGACCTGCCGTGGGCAGGCCCGGGTCGCACGCAGCCACCGTCGCCGCCGTCGCGCAGACGAGCGCCATCGCGCGAATGCCCTTCATCGCGCGCTCAGATCCACGCGCTCGTCATCGTCACGCGTCGGACGCGCCTGAAGGGCGTCGACGCATCACCTGGGCATGCCTCTGCAAGGAGGGGCCCCTTGACGAAGCCGGCCGTCCCGTCGATCAGTCGCTGTGCGGCGCACCTGCCGAGATCCTGGAGAGGACCCCGCGCAACGTCCTCACGTCCCGGGACGGCACGCTCACGGTCCACCGTCTCGCTCCGGCGTCGCTGGTGCCGGTGACATCGCTCATGGCCAGACCGCCGATCCAGGCGGACTCGGCCGGCGAGACCGAGACCACGCCGTAGGGCGGCGGCCCGAGAGCGTCGCGCAGTCGCCCGGCAGCCTGCGCCGTCTCGCCGAGCGTCAGGTCGAAGCGTCTGGGCCGTCCCGATCCCGGCACGATCCAGCACACCATCACGACCTCGCCGCCCTGCCGGATCAGCTCCTCGTCAGCGTCGGGGGAGGAACTCCCGCGGAAGAAGTGCCTGAGCACGTCGAGAGCCGTTCGAGTGCCGGCGCTCCTCCGCCTCGACGGACCCGCTGACCTCATACCGTGCATCTCCTCCGCAGGCAGCCCCTGCACTCCGTCGCTGACTGTCCGGCGCGGCGAGCTCGTCACCGGTCCGAGCACCAGTGCCGGTCGCGGTCCGGCGATCATCTCGGTCCCCACGTTGCCGCCTCGCCTACACGGTCCAGTCGAAGAAGAACCGAATCGGGGCGCACAGCGTCGATGCGATGACGCAGCCGAAGGAGTGCCCTCGGCTGATCGCGAGTTTGAAAGCCACAACGCCCGTCAGGACGAGACCCGCGATCAACGACGCGAGCGCCGCCACGTAGATCCAGTCCGGCAACGTGGCCACCAGGCCGGCGATCAGCACCGCCGCGCTGACCATGCCCAACAGAGAACAGGTCATCAACGCCGGCGTGGTCGGCGGCATGTCGACAACGTTGAGCTCGCGGCTCGCCGCTGACCTCTTCACGGTCGACCCATCCTCTGTCCGGATCACGCGCCGGTCGCACCTTAGCCATCCCAGGGGTCGCAGCCCGCGCGGCGGCGCGGGTGGAGTGCTTGACGTCAGGACCCTGGGCTACGAGAGCATCGCGATGCCGGAGACGATCGATCCGGTCCCGCCCACGAATGTCGCTGCTTCGACGAACAGCAGAGCCGCAGGAACGGCAGCAGGCCTTCGCCCTTCCCGCTGGCGCCGCTGACAAGCCCTGCGGATCGCCAGTATCACGAATCCGCCGACTCCCATCACGGCCAGACCCACGCCGACGCAGCCGGCGGGAACCGGCTTGTCAGTCAGCCCCCACGCCCCGAAGGCAAACGCCGCGAACGCAGAGCCGAACAGTGCGAGGCCGGCCGTCTGCACTGCCGCACCGATGAGGCCGTCGTCCGTTCCCGGGTATCCCGGCCAGCCGAGCTGGAACATCCCGCCGCCTTGGACGACCAGGAGCACCGCGCAGACGGCCATGACAACAGAGAGCGCGATCATCACCGATCCCCGTCGAGGTACTGCCAGGAGAGGTCTGCGGCGCGATGGTGGAGGGACGCGCTGCGCCCGACCGTATCGCCGAGCATCCCGGTCGCCGTCAGACCCGGGCACTCGTCACCCGATCGACGGAGCGGGCATGCGTCGGAGCTGGGCGCGAGCCACCCCGTAGATGGCGAACTCCCGGCCGGCAATCCCGGACCGGGAGTCAGTCACTGTGTGGCGTGTTCGTTGAACTTCTGACCTGCGGGGGATGCTCGTGCTGGTCAGGGGCTTGTACAGGTTGAGGACGGGGTTCTGTACCTCCGGGGGAGTGGGACGGCGGGTTCGAGGCCCGCGTCGAGCTGATGAGCGCGACGCCCGACGTGCGAGGGCGCCGGCTGCGCGGGCGGGCGTCGACGCTGGTCCCTGAGCAGTCGACGCCTGGACGCGGCATGGCGCTGGCTACGGCGCGGGGGCGGGTGTGGGCTCGCTTCGGTGTTGGCCACCGAGGTCGCTGGTGATGATGACCGGCGGCTTGGAGGCTTCGGCGCGCAGCTCGTCGAGCGTGTCGACCAGCCCCTGCAGGGAACCGCCTTCGTCCCCCAGCGCCTCGAAGTGGAACTTCCCGGTGGAGTCGACGGGCGCGAAGAACGCACCAGCCCAGTGGACGGTGTATCCGCCCTCTCGCCCGTGGTCGACGACGAACACGACCGGCCCCATCGTCGTCATGCCCTTGCGGTACGTGTCGAACGGCAGCGACCCGTTGACGGGCACGGTGAGCCGGATCGTCGTGGACTGGTCCTCGAAGCCGAGACGCTCCTCGACCTGCACGACCAGGTCGACGGTTCGCCACAGTGCGTCCTCGTCGTCGAAGGCGACCTCCTGACTGGTCGCACCCTCACCCGGGGCGATGTACGCCTTGCCCGGCTCGACGTCGCTCACCACCCCCACGACAACACCCGCGGTCAAGGGCGCCGGACGTGCGCCGTCGATGACGAACCGCCTGTTCGTCAGCAGGTCCGTCAAGGACCGTTCCGGGTTCACGCGAGCGACTGCTTCGGTGCGCCCGGCGTACATCTCGATGACCTCTGCGCGAGCGGCGACCGGCGTTGCGCACGCTGCGAGCGAGGCAACTGCGAGCACAACGACCGTGCACCCGACTGGGCTGGGCATCGCCTGCTACCTCCAGTCGCACGAAGCCGACCTGCCAGACCGCCGGAAGCGCCCTCGCGGCCCCACCTGGCTGATGTCGACGGATCGTTCTTTCTTGCGGCCGTTGGCGACCTTCAATCCGCTCGCTCCAGCCTCGTGCCACCTGACCTGCTCGCCCAGGCCGGCTTCCCACTCCCTACGCTCCCGTAGGGCTGCAGACTCGACTCGCACTCAAGGGCACCGAGCCGGGACCGCTCTCCTCTTGACGCCTGTCGCGCGCTAGCCGGGTCGGGCTGTAGCGACCGGACCATGTCTCGGGCGGCGCCATCTCGAGCAAGAGCGCCCAACCGATGCCGAGGCCGATAAACGCAGCTACCGAGATGCGCATGCGGCGGCGAAGTCGGGCCTGCGCTGGTCTGCGAAGCCACGCGGCGGAGAAGAGCTGGTCCATCAGGAGCGCCGGCCGCAGACCGGTCACAGCAATGGCGATGACGTATCCACCGGCGAGGAGCTCGTTGATGGAGGCGATGTTGAGCAACGAGGTCCCGACCGTGAGCGCCACGGCGCCGAAGAGCGGCCACGCGAGCCCAGCAGTCCAGCGGCGCTCATCCGGCAGGAGCGGGTCCCGGGCAGCGAGCAGGCCCGCAACGACCGACAGCATCGGCACAACAGGCCACCCGACCACTCGACACCTCCTCGGACCGTTCCCTCGTTGGCTGCGCAACTCGTTGCGCATGATGATGGACGCGCCTTCGACGTCCCGAGCGCTCCCTGGCCAGACCGGAGCGCCGAGGCCTATAGGTACCGAGCGACCCGGGCCGCATCGTCAGCGCAACGGCGATCCGGAAGCACTTTGACGTCCCGCGTGGACTGAGCGGCGGCAGCGAGGTGGCCGCTCTGCGTCACCGAAGAGTTCGCAGAGGCCGCTCGACGACGGCGGGTGCACGGGGTCAGCGGCGTTGGTTCTCGGTCGGCGCGAACACGCGAACGACCTCGGCGTCGAACAGGAAGCTCGTGTCGACCAGGTCCACGCCGAGCTCGTACGACACGTCTCCGACCGGCGGTGGTGGCGCTGAGAGGAAGTTGAACTCGTTGTGCCGCATGTCGGTAAACGCGTAACCATCGCTCGAGACCGACCAGCGGGAGATCTGCTCGAACCGCAGGACGAGAGTGCGGGAGTCAGGAAGCGCGAACACGAGCTCGAGCGCGCGTTGCTCGTAGTCGACGCAGACCGACCGCAGATCGGCATAGTTGTAGAGGTCGACGTATCCGAAGTCGTCTGTCTCGAGCTCGATGATGCCCACGTCGGACGCGAGCGGTTCAAGTCCGATGAATCGCATGCTGATCCTCGCTTCCGCCGTCGACCGCGGCCGTGCGCCAGTTCACCCTCGAGAGCCAACCCGCAGGGTCAGCGAGAGACGACGAACTCCCGGCCGGGAAGCCCCGACCGGGAGTCAGTCACTGTGTGCGCGAGGGGGGATTTGAACCCCCACGCCCTTTCGGACACTGGCACCTGAAGCCAGCGCGTCTGCCGTTCCGCCACTCGCGCGCGCCGCAGAAGATTAGCACGACGACGAGGTGCCTCCGAACCGGCCGGTCCGGCCGCGAGGCGGCGACGCCGGACCACCGCAGCAGGCCCGTGAGCAGGGCTCATCCGCCGGTGAGACCGCGTGCGCGACCACGGGCGCACGAGGACGGCCAGCGCGTCCACCCCCCGTCGGACCCCTCCGGAGCCCCGGCGTGGATACCATCGACGCGGACCGCCCACGGCCCACCCGCCGACCGTCCCCGCGACGGTCGGGTCGCACGCGCCAGGAAGGAGGCTGGGATGGGATTCCTCGACAGGTTCGAGAACGGCGTCGAGCGCGCCGTGAACAACGCCTTCGCCCGGGCCTTCAAGAGCGAGCTGAAGCCGGTGGAGCTGAGCAGCGCGCTGCGGCGCGAGCTCGACGACCGCGCCGCCGTGGTGGGGCGCGACCGGACGGTCGTGCCGAACGAGTTCACGATCGAGCTGTCCACGGCCGACTACGACCAGGTGGAGGCGTGGGGCGCGGAGGCGATGGCGGACGAGTTCGCCGCGACCGTCACCGAGCACGCGGCGAGCCAGCGGTACGCGTTCGTCGGGCCGGTGACCGTGTCGTTCAGCGAGAACGTCGAGCAGGAGGCCGGCCGGTTCCGCGTGCACAGCGCGACGGTGCGCGGCGCGGTGGCCCCGGCGACGTCGCAGCCGCCGAGCGCTCGCCACCCGCTGCTCGACATCGACGGTCAGCGCTACCTGCTGACCGGCCCGGTGACGATCATCGGCCGCGGCTCGGAGGCGGACATCATCGTCGACGACCCCGGCGTCTCCCGCCGGCACCTGGAGATCCGCGTGACGCCGGACGGCGTGATCGCGAGCGACCTGGGGTCGACGAACGGGCTGTACGTCGAGGGCCACCAGGTCCCGGCCGCGACGCTGCTGGACGGGAACACCCTGACCATCGGACGCACACGGATCCTGTTCTGGACGGGCCCCGAGCCGGACCCGGACGCGTGACGGGCGCATGAGTGAGCTGACGGTCACCCTGCTGCGGCTGGGGTATCTCGCGCTGTTGTGGGTGCTCGTGCTCTCCTCCATCGCAGTGCTGCGCCGCGACCTGTACGGGACGAAGATCTCCCGTCGTCGCACGGCGCGCGCCGCCTCGGCGGGCCCGGCGCCGTCCCCGTCGCCCGGCCCCGCACCCGTGGAGCCGCCGCAGCGGCCGGCCCGCGGTGGCGGCGACGCCCGGCGGCTCGTCGTCACCGAAGGGCCGCTGACCGGCACGGGCGTCCCGCTCAGCTCGTCCGCGGTGCTCATCGGCCGCTCCCCTGCCTGCACCCTCGTCCTCGACGACGACTACTCCTCCTCCCGGCACGCGCGCGTGTTCCCGCACGAGGGCGGCTGGTTCGTGGAGGACCTCGGCTCGACCAACGGCACGTTCCTCGGCGAGAGCCGTCTGACCGCCCCGACGCCGCTGCCCACGGGCACGCCGGTGCGGATCGGCCGCAACGTCATCGAGCTGCAGAGGTAGCCCGGGTGTCCGTCGCGCTGAGGTACGCGGCCCGGTCCGACGTGGGGCTGGTCCGGTCGAACAACCAGGACTCCGGCTACGCCGGCCCGCACCTGCTCATGGTCGCGGACGGCATGGGCGGCCACGCGGGCGGGGACGTCGCCTCGTCGGTCGCGGTCGCCGCGTTCGCGCCGCTGGACGGCGAGTCGCACGGCCCCGACGACGCGCTGGGGCGGCTCGAGGAGGCGCTCGAGCAGGCGCGGGACGAGATCGTCGCGCGGACCGAGACGGAGCCCGAGCTCGCCGGCATGGGCACGACCGTCGTCGCGATCCTGCGGGCGGGCAACAAGCTCGCGATGGTGCACCTCGGCGACTCGCGCGGGTACCTGCTGCGCGACGGCGTCCTCACGCAGGTCACCACCGACCACACGTTCGTCCAGCACCTCGTCGACATCGGCCGGATCACGCCGGAGGAGGCGGAGCACCACCCGCAGCGGTCGGTCGTCATGCGCGTGCTGGGCGACTTCGACACCGAGGTCACGCCCGACATGTCGGTGCGCGAGGCGCGCGTGGGCGACCGGTGGCTGCTCTGCTCGGACGGCCTGTCGGGCTTCGTGAGCGCCGAGACGATCGGCGAGACGCTCCGGACGATCGACGACGTCGACTCGTGCGCCGACCGTCTGGTGCAGCTCGCGCTGCGCGCGGGAGGCGGCGACAACGTCACGGTCGTCGTCGCGGACGTCATCGAGCTCGACTCCGTCGCGGACGGCACGGGCCCCAGCACGTCGGCCACCGTCGTCGGCGCCGCGGCCGTGAACCGGGACGCGCCGACGCGTGCCGGCGACGGCCCCGCCGCCCGTGCAGCGAGCCTGGCCGCGCAGGCCGCGGCGGCGCAGCAGGCCAAGGACGACGGCGAGGACGAGAGCGCGGCCGCTCCGGCCGGCGACGAGGACGACGACACCGACGAGGAGCCGGGCCGGCGCTGGCGCGGGCTGCGGTGGGCGGTCGCCGCCGTCGTGGTGCTGCTCGTCGTCGTCGGCGGGGCGGTGGCCGTCCGGGGGCAGTACTACGTCGGGATCTCCGACGACGAGATCGCGATCTTCCAGGGCGTCCCCGCGTCGGTCGGGCCGGTGTCCCTCTCGACCGTCGTCGAGCGCTCGGGCATCCGCGCCGACGAGATCAAGCCCGGCTACCTCGCCGACCGGCTCGAGCAGACGATCCACGCCGCGTCGCTGGCCTCGGCGCGCGACCTCGTCGCGAAGCTCGAGGAGCAGACCGTCGAGCCGGCGCCGCAGACCTCCGCGCCGAGCACCCCGGCGCCCACCCGCACCCCGCTGTCCACGCCGCCACCGCCGACGACCGACCCGGTCGAGGGCTGACATGGCGACAGTCCAGCCGCTCCCCGTGCGGGCCGGCCGCGGCACCGAGCTGGTGCTGCTCGTGCTGGCCCTCGCGGTCGGCATCGGCGCGTACGTGCTCGTCGGCATCGGCACGTCCGGCGAGGTGCCGGCCGACGTCGTCGGCTACAGCATCGGCCTCACGGTGCTGTCCGTCGGCATGCACGTCGTGCTGCGGTGGCGGGCGCCGTTCGCCGACCCGGTGATGCTGCCGCTGGCGGTCGCGCTCAACGGCGTCGGCCTGGCGATCATCTACCGCATCGACATCGGCTACGAGGCCGCGGGCAAGGAGCACGGCTTCGCGGGCCGCCAGCTCGTCTGGACGGGCCTGGCGATCGCGCTGGCCGCGGCGGTCATCGTCTTCCTGCGCGACCACCGCACGCTGCGCCGGTTCACGTACACGGCGATGGTCGTCTCGCTCGTCCTGCTCGTCCTGCCGCTGCTGCCCGTGATCGGCCAGACGATCAACGGCGCGCGGATCTGGGTGCGGCTCGGCCCGGCGGGCCTGCAGCCGGCGGAGCTCGCCAAGATCACGCTCGCGATCTTCTTCGCGGGCTACCTCGTGACGCACCGCGACGCGCTCGCCCTCGCCGGGCCCAAGGTGCTCGGGCTGCAGCTGCCGCGCCTGCGCGACCTCGGACCGATCCTCATCGTCTGGGTCGCCTCGCTCGGCGTCCTCGTCTTCGAGCGCGACCTCGGCACCTCGCTCATGCTCTTCGGCCTGTTCGTCGCGATGCTGTTCATCGCCACCGAGCGGTTCTCCTGGGTCGTCATCGGCGTGCTGCTGTTCGTCGGCGGCGCCGCCCTCGCCGCGAACCTGTTCGGGCACGTCCAGGCCCGGTTCGACGTGTGGCTGCACGCGCTCGACCCCGAGGTGTACGACCGTGAGGTCGGTGGCTCGTGGCAGCTCGTCCAGGGCCTGTTCGGCCTGGCGAACGGCGGGCTGTTCGGCACCGGGCTCGGCCAGGGGCGGCCGGACCTCGTCGCCTACGCGCAGTCGGACTTCGTCGTCGCCTCGCTCGGCGAGGAGCTGGGCCTGACCGGGCTGTTCGCCCTGCTCATGTGCTACCTGCTGCTCGCCCAGCGCGGGCTGCGCTCGGCGATCGGCGTGCGTGACGGGTTCGGGAAGCTGCTCGCGGGCGGCCTCGCGTTCGTCCTGGCGTGGCAGACGTTCGTCGTCGTCGGCGGCGTCACCCGGATCATCCCGCTGACGGGCCTGACCACGCCGTTCGTCGCCTACGGCGGCTCGTCGCTGCTGGCGAACTGGATCATCGTCGCGCTCCTGCTGCGCATCTCCGACGACGCGCGCCGGCCCGCGCCGGCGATGCAGGTGCTGACGATCGACGACCTGCCCGACCCCGACGAGGACGACGCGGTGCCCGCCGACGCGCTTCCGGCCCGCACGTCGTCGGTCGCCGCGGCGCGCCCCGCGCGCACCGGCTCGGACGAGGACGCGCACGGCGACGACCACCCCACGGAGCGGATCGGGGGCGTGTCGTGAACACCCCGCTGCGCCACGTCGCGATGGTCGTCGTCGGCATGTTCCTCGTCCTCATGGGCGGAGTGACGTGGATCCAGTACCACCAGGCGGGGTCGCTCAACGCGGACGGGCGCAACTCCCGCCAGCTCTACCGCGAGTTCGGCGGGCCGCGCGGGCCGATCGTCGTCGCCGGCGACGCGGTCGCGCGCTCCGTGGAGGTCGACGACGACTTCGGGCGTCAGCGCGAGTACCCCGAGGGCGAGCTGTACTCCACGGTGACGGGCTTCTACTCCATCGTCGGGAAGACCGCGCTGGAGAACGCCGAGAACGGCGTCCTCACCGGCCAGAGCGACCAGCTGTTCTTCACGCGCGTGCGGGACCTGCTCACGGGCCGCTCGTCGGAGGGCGCGGCCGTCGAGACCACGATCGTCCCCGCCGCGCAGAAGGCCGCGCTCGAGGGCCTCGGGTCGCAGCAGGGCGCCGTCGTGGCGATCGAGCCGGCGACCGGCAAGATCCTGGCGCTCGTCTCGACGCCGTCGTTCGACCCGAACCTGATCGCGCAGAACGACACTGCGAAGGCCACGGCCGAGTACCGCAAGCTGGAGCAGGCCGAGGGCAACCCGCTGCGCAGCAACGCGACCCTCGAGACCTACCCGCCCGGCTCCACCTTCAAGCTCGTGACGGCCGCCGCCGCCCTCGAGAACGGCTACACCCCCGAGACGAAGGTCGACTCCCCCCGCACGCTGCGCCTGCCCGGCACGAGCACGGACCTGCCGAACTTCGGCGGGGAGTCCTGCGGCGGCGAGCAGGTGTCGCTCGCCGACGCGCTGCGCGTCTCGTGCAACACCGCCTTCGCGAACGTCGGCATGGACCTGGGCGTCGACGCGCTGCGGGAGCAGGCCGAGAAGTTCGGCTTCAACTCCTCCGAGCTCACCATCCCCATGCCCGTCGTCGCCTCGCGGTTCCCCGAGGAGCTCGACACCCCGCAGACGGCGCTGGCGGCCATCGGCCAGGGCAGCGTCACCGCGACGCCGATGCAGATGGCGATGGTCGCCGCCGGGATCGCCAACGACGGCGTCGTCATGCGGCCGTACGTCGTCGACACCGTCCGGTCCGCCGACCTGGAGGTGGTCTCGCAGACGCAGCCGTCGGAGCTCTCCACCGCCGTGTCGCCGCAGACCGCGGCCGAGCTCACCGAGATGATGGTCGGGGTCGTCCGCAGCGGCACCGGCACGGCGGCGCAGATCAGCGGCGTCGACGTGGCGGGCAAGTCGGGCACCGCGGAGACCGCCAAGGGCGTCGACCCGCACGCGTGGTTCACGGCGTTCGCGCCGGCGGACGACCCGCGGGTGGCTGTCGCGGTCATCGTGGAGCGTGGGGGCGACATGGGCAGCGACGCGACGGGCGGCCGGGTCGCCGCGCCGATCGCGCGCGCCGTCATGCAGGCGGTGCTGGGCTCGTGAAGGCGATGACGGGCGCCGTGCTCGAGGACCGCTACCGGCTGGTCCGGCAGATCGCCGTGGGCGGCATGGGCGAGGTGTGGGAGGCGTACGACGAGACGCTGACGCGCCCGGTCGCCATCAAGGTGCTGCGCGAGGAGTTCGCCGGCGACGACGGCTTCCTGGAGCGGTTCCGCACCGAGGCCCGCAACTCCGCGTCGCTCGGCCACCCGAACATCGCCCAGCTGTTCGACTACGGCGAGGCGGACGGCTCCGGCTACCTCGTCATGGAGCTCGTGGTCGGCGAGCCGCTGTCGGACCTGCTCGAGCGCGAGCCGGTGCTCCAGCCGCGCAAGCTGCTGCCGATCCTCGCCCAGACCGCGCGCGGCCTGCACGCGGCGCACGAGGCGGGCGTCGTCCACCGCGACGTGAAGCCCGGCAACATCCTGCTCGGGCGCGGCGGCCGGGTGAAGATCACCGACTTCGGCGTCTCCCTCGCGCACAACCAGGCCACGATGACCGCGACCGGCATGGTCATGGGCACGGCGCAGTACCTCTCGCCGGAGCAGGCGGTCGGGCGGGCGGCGACGCCCCTGTCCGACCTGTACTCGCTCGGGATCATCGCGTACGAGGCCCTCGTCGGGCACCGGCCGTTCACCGGCCCGACCGCGGTCGACATCGCGGTCGCGCACGTCAACAACCCCGTGCCGCCGCTGCCCGCGGCCGTCGACAAGCCGCTCGCCGCGCTCGTCATGCGCCTGCTCGACAAGGACCCGTCGAATCGGCCGACGTCGGGCGAGGAGCTCGCCCAGATGTTCGACCAGCTCGTGCCCAAGACGCCGCCCAGCGGCGTCCCGGTGCTGGTCACGCGTGCACTGCGCGCGGTCGACCCGTTCGCGACGGCCGTCGCCGGCCGGCACTCGGCAGCCGCGAAGGACGTGCCGGCCGAGGCGACGCCCGGCGGCACACCGGTCGCCGCGCCCATGCCCCCGTCGGTGCCGCCGACGGCTCGCCGCCCTCGCCTGCCCTCCGACATGGCGGCCGCCGGCAAGGTCGCCGCGCAGCGCACGTCGGAGACCCTGCGCAGCGGTCCGCGCCGCATCTCCTGGCCGCTCGTCGCCCTCGTCGTGCTGCTCGTCGGCCTGCTCGGCGCGTGGCTCGCGAACCAGATCACCAAGGCCGACGGGCCACCCGCGTCGCTGCTGGTCAGCGGCGTGACGCCACCGACCGGATACCCTCTCGGTGGGACGGGCACCGACGACGGGCTGCGCGACGTCGTCACGGGCCCGCAGACGACATCCTCACGAGCGAAGGACGCCTAGTCGTGGACGAAGGACCCCGGATCCTCGCCGGCCGTTACGAGGTCGGTGAGCTCATCGGCCGTGGCGGCATGGCCGAGGTGCACATCGGCCACGACACCCGCCTCGGGCGGACGGTCGCGATCAAGGTCCTGCGCTCCGACCTCGCGCGCGACCCGTCGTTCCAGAACCGGTTCCGCCGCGAGGCGCAGGCCGCCGCGGCGCTCAACCACCCCGCGATCGTCGCCGTGTACGACACGGGCGAGGACGTCGTGACCGAGCCGACGGGCGTCGTCGCGCACGTGCCGTTCATCGTCATGGAGTACGTCGAGGGCCACACGGTCCGCGACATCCTGCGCAACGGGCACGCCGCGCCCATCGAGGAGGCGCTCGAGATCACCGCGGGCGTGCTGTCGGCGCTCGAGTACTCGCACCACGCCGGCATCGTGCACCGCGACATCAAGCCGGCGAACGTCATGCTGACCCCCACGGGCGCCGTCAAGGTCATGGACTTCGGCATCGCGCGCGCGGTGGCCGACTCCGCGGCGACCATGACGCAGACGCAGGCGGTCATCGGCACCGCGCAGTACCTGTCGCCCGAGCAGGCGCGCGGCGAGACCGTCGACGCGCGCTCCGACCTGTACTCCACCGGCTGCCTGCTGTTCGAGCTGCTGACCGGCCGCCCGCCGTTCACCGGCGACTCCCCCGTCTCCGTGGCCTACCAGCACGTCCGGGAGGCCGCGCCCGTCCCGAGCTCGATCGCCTCCGACGTCCCGGAGTCGCTCGACCGCATCGTCGGCAAGGCGCTCGCCAAGGACCGCGAGGTCCGCTACCAGTCCGCCGCGGAGTTCCGCGGCGACCTGGAGGCGGTGCTGCGCGGCGGCACCGTCACCGCGCCGCCGCTCGGCGCGGCGGCCGCCGCCGCGGTGGTCGCGGCCGGCGCCGACGCCACCCAGGTCATGACGCCGGCCACGCAGGCGACCCAGGCCATGCCGCCCGCCGTGCCGTGGGCCAGCACGGGGCTCGAGGTCCAGCAGACGTCGCAGGACGAGGAGGAGAAGGGCCGCCGCAAGTGGCTGCTGCCCCTGCTCATCGGCATCGCGGTGCTGGCCGTGGGCGCGATCGTGGCGCTGCTCATCGCCAACATGAACCGCTCGGCGGAGCCCGAGACGTTCCCCGTCCCGCCCGTCGCGGGCAAGACGTGGGCCGAGGCGGAGGACATCCTCACCGAGGCCGGGCTCGTGCCCACTCGCCAGGAGAAGGCCTCCAAGGACGTGCCCGAGGGCCAGGTCATCGAGACAGACCCGGCCGAGGGCGAGGAGGTGGAGAAGTCGACCCCGGTCGCCGTCTTCGTCTCGACGGGGCCCGCGTCCGTCAAGGTGCCCGACGTCTCCGGCATGTCCGCGCAGGCGGCGACGGACGAGCTCCAGCGGCAGGGGTTCAAGGTCTCGGCCGACCAGAAGACCGACAACACGCCGGACTTCGACGAGGGCGAGGTGTCGAAGACCGACCCGCCCGCGGACGAGTCCGTGAGCGACGGCGCGACGATCACGCTGTACGTCGCCTCCGGCAACGTCGAGCTGCCGGATCTCAAGGGCAAGAACATCGACGACGCCCGGAAGATCCTCAACAAGCTCGGCCTGTCCGCCAACACGACCCCGAAGCCGACGGCGGACGCCGAGGTCGACACGGTCGTGAGCCAGGACCGCGCGCCGGGGCTCGTCCCCCAGGGCACCGTCATCAACCTCGAGGTCGCCACGGCCCCGACGTCCGCGACGATCCCGACCGACCTGCGCGGCCAGACGTACGAGGACGCGGTCAAGGCGCTCGACAAGGTCGGCCTCAAGAACGTGACGCGCGTCGACGAGCCGTCCAACGACCCGGTCGGCACGGTGATCTACACCAACCCGAGCGGCGGTGAGGAGGTCGAGCTCGACCAGCTCATCGAGATCCACGTCTCGGCCGGCAACGGCGACGGCGGGCCGGGCAACGAGCCGAGCCCGGGCGGCTGACCCCCAGCGACGACGAGGGCCCCGGCCGGACGTGAGTCCGACGGGGCCTTCGTCGTGAGCGCCCTCAGAGCCGCACGAGCGGGTGCAGCCCCTCCGAGCGCTCGACGGCGTCGCGCGAGCCGCACACCTCGAGCCAGTTCGCGAGCAGGCGGTGGCCGCCCTCCGTGAGCACCGACTCGGGGTGGAACTGCACGCCGTACAGCGGCAGCGTCCGGTGCTGCAGCCCCATGATGATCGTCCGGCCCTGACCCGCGACGGTCGCCGTGACCTCGAGCTCGTCCGACACCGTGCCGTCCACGACGGCGAGCGAGTGGTAGCGCGTGGCGGTGAACGGCGTCGGCAGCCCGGAGAGCACGCCGCGCCCGTCGTGCTCGACCTCGCTCGTCTTGCCGTGCATGAGCTCCGGCGCGTGCGTGACCGTCCCGCCGAAGACCTCGCCGAGCGCCTGGTGGCCGAGGCAGACGCCGAGCATCGGCGTGCCGTCGGCGGCGCACTCGCGGATCACGTCGGTGCTGCGCCCCGCCTCGGCCGGCGTCCCGGGCCCGGGGGAGACGAGCACCCCGTCGAACCCCGCGCGCTCCTCCACCGGCGGCACCGCGTCGTTGCGCACCACGACCGTCTCCGCGCCGAGCTGCTGGAGGTAGCCGACGATCGTGTAGACGAACGAGTCGTAGTTGTCGACGACGAGGATCCTCGTCGCGCCGTCGTGCGTCGTCATCTCACTCACCCACGGTCGTGTCGTTGAACGGCATGTACGGCGCGAGCGCCGGGAACAGCCACAGGAAGCAGGCGGCCAGGACCGCCGCGGCGAGCAGCGCCAGCAGGACGACCCGCACCGCAGCCGGGCCCGGCAGGTGCCGCCACAGCCATCCGTACATCATCGCCCTCCCGGCGTCGTGCGTGCGCTCACGTCCCGGATCCCGACCGCGTCAGCTCCGCGACCGTCACGTCGTCCTGCGTGCCGACCGTGCCGTCGGCGCCGGCGAGCAGCTCCTCCGGCACGCCCTCGGAGACCGGCGCCCAGTAGTCCAGGACGCCGTGGACGACGAACCGCTCGCGCGCGGAGAACATCGGGTGGCACGTCGTCATCGTCAGGTACCGCTCGGTCGGCGTCGCGCCCGGGTCGCCCGGCACGGGCGCGATCACCGAGACCTGCGACGGGTCGACGACCTGCGTCGACACGACCCTGTACACGTACCAGGTGTCCGACCCCTCGCCACCGTCGCCCGTGGCGGTGCGCACCACGACGGCGTCGCCCTTGCGCAGCTCGGCGACGCGGTTGAACGGCTTGGCGTAGGTCGTCCGGTGGCCCGCGACGGCGAAGTTGCCGACGGCGCCCGGCATCGCCGCGCCCTCGTAGTGGCCGATGCCGAGCCGGTCGAGCACCCCGGCCTTGTCGGTGCCCTCGCTGACGGGGCGCTCCGGCTCGCCCTCCCAGCGCGGGACGCGCATCGTCGCGAACGTCGTCGCGTGCGCCGGCTCGGCCATCACGGGGGCGTCGCCCGTGTGCCGGGTGGCGATCGCAGGCCCTGCCGGCGCGGTCGGGTCGGCCGTCGGCACCGCCTCGCGGGCGATCTCGTCGACGATGCCGGCCTGCGCCCGGTTGCCCTCGACGTCCGTCCACCACAGCTGCCAGACGAGGAACGCCAGGAGCAGCACGCCGACGGTGATCAGCAGCTCGCCCGCCACGCCGACGACGCCGTAGACGACCCGGCCGGTCGACGAGGGCCGCGGGCCTCGGCCGTGCCGGGGCGGCCCGGTGACGCCGGCCCGCGCGCCGGGCGGGGTGCGCACCTCAGCCACCCGAGCCTCCCGCGCCCCTGGTCGTGCCGGCGTCCTCGGAGCCGGAGCCGTCCGGCGAGCCCGGCGTGGCGGTCGCGGACGCGTCCGGGAGCCCCGGCAGCACCTCGGTCCCCGCCGGGACCTCCGCCTCGTCCAGCTCGGTCGGCCCGGAGTACGCCGGCAGCCGCAGGTCGTCCTGCGCGTCCTCGACCTTCCAGCCGAGCCCGATGAGCGCGGCGTCGGAGACGTACGACGAGACGGCCTGCGAGGCGTCGAGCGCCGCGCGCAGCGCCGCCGGGTCGCCGATCGCGTGCACCACGTAGGGCGGCGAGTACACGCGCCCCTGCAGCCGCAGCACGTTGCCCACGCACCGGAAGGCGCTCGTCGAGATGACGCGCTGGTCCATGAGCTGCATGGCCTCGGCGCCTCCCGCCCACAGCGCGTTGATGACGCCCTGGAGGTCCTGCTGGTGCACGACGTAGCGGTCGAGGTCCACGCCCGGGCGCAGCGCGTCCTGCGGGGCGTCGTCGAGCGTGACCGTGAGGCCCGGGCCGCTGACGGGGGTCGCGCCGCCCTCGACGACGTAGCCGGCCGCCGGCGAGCCGACGCTCGCCCCCGCCGCGTCGTTCTCCGCCTCCGCCAGGTCGTCGACCTCGCCGCGCAGGTCGTCGACGGTCGAGGACAGCCGCTCGACGCGCGCGATCTCGACGCGCGCGAGGTCGTCCAGGTCCTCCGGGTGCCGCTGGCCGTCGGCGCGGGCGAACTTGGCGTTCGCGGCGAAGAGCACGCCCGCGAGCGCGAGCACGAGGGCGACGGAGAGCGTCCCGCGGGTGAACCGCGCGCGAGCGCGGTGCGGGTGCTCGTTCACTCGTCCTCCGGGGTGGTGCGGTACCGTGCGTGCCTCCGCGCGCGACGTGGCCACTACGCTAGGTCACGACGCCACACGACCGTGACGATGCGGCAGCGGATCACCCGCCGTGAGCGTCCACCGATCGTGCGGGCCGCCCGCACCACGCAGGACAGGAGTGCCCCCGTGCCCGAGTCGAGGTCCCGCAAGAAGCCGGCGTACGTCCCGCCCCCCGAGAAGTCGTCGGGCCCGAAGGTCAACCCGCCGTGGTTCGTGCCGGTGATGCTCGGGCTGATGATCCTCGGCCTCGCGTGGATCGTCGTGACGTACCTGTCGAGCTTCGCGTACCCGATCCCCGGCATCCGCGCCTGGAACCTGGCGATCGGCGCCGTGTTCGTGATCGCCGGCTTCGGGATGACGACCCGCTGGCGCTGACCCCCTCCGGCCGAAGCCCTCGCACCACGCCGGTGCGAGGGCTTCGTCGTCCCCAGCGGTGCACAACCCTGGGGATAACTACACGGGTGTAGTTCCACAGCTGTGAGCACGGCTGGGGACGACCGGGCGGGCGGGACGGAGGCCTCAGGCGACCGAGCCGAAGCCCGCCGACAGGTAGGTCGCGAGGCTCGCGCCGACCAGCACGAGAGCCACCAGCGCGGGGGCGACCCACGCCGTGAGGGCGCGGCGCTCCCTCGGTGCGTACGCATACGCGGCGCCGAGAGCGGCACCGACGACGAGCCCGCCGAGGTGCGCCTGCCACGCGATGCCCGGCAGCACGAAGCCCAGGACCACGTTCAGGACGATCACGGCGAGCATCCCGCGCGCGTCCCCGCCGAGCCGCCGCAGGACGACGAACACGGCTCCGAAGAGCCCGAACACCGCGCCGGACGCACCCACCGCCCACTGCTCCCAGCCGCCCTCGAGCACCGGGGCCAGCAGCAGCACCCCGACCGAGCCGCCGATCGCGCTCAGGCCGTAGAGGGTCGCGAACCGCGCGCGCCCCAGCGCCCCCTCGAGGTAGGGGCCGACGAACCACAGCGCGAGCATGTTCATCGCGATGTGCAGCACCGAGCCCTGCGAGTGCAGGAACGCGGACGTCACGAACCGCCAGGGCTCGAACCACCCGGCGACGGGGTTGAACGCCCAGCGCACCGTCCAGCCGTCGACGGCGAGCTGCAGCACGTACATCACCACGCACGCCGCGATGAGACCGATGGTCACCACCGGCCGCCCCCGGCGCGCGACCCCGCCGAGCGCGGTGCGCGTCGAGGGCAGCGCGGCGTTCGCCTGGGCGACGCAGTCCACGCACTGCACGCCGACCGCCGCGGGCACCTGGCACTGCGGGCACACCGGGCGACCGCAGCGCTGGCAGCGCACGTACGAGACCCGGTCGGGGTGCCGGGGGCAGACCGGGGGAGCGTCGGCCGCGTCGGCCGGCGGCAGGGTGGGCTCGGTGATGGCGATCAGTCCTCGACGGTGACCGACTCGATGACGATGTCGGTGACGGGACGGTCGCCGGGCTGCGTCGGCGCCGCGGCGATCGCGTCGACCACCGCGCGGCTGGCGTCGTCCGCGACCTTGCCGAAGATCGTGTGCTTGCCGTTGAGCCACGTGGTCGGCGCGACGGAGATGAAGAACTGCGAACCGTTCGTGCCGGCCGGGCGGCCGCTGATCGGGTCGGGGCGCTTGCCGGCGTTCGCCATGGCGAGCAGGTACGGCTCGTTGAACGAGAGCTCCGGGTGGATCTCGTCGTCGAACTGGTATCCCGGGCCGCCGCGGCCGTTCCCCAGGGGGTCGCCGCCCTGGATCATGAAGCCCGGGATGACGCGGTGGAAGACGACGCCCGCGTACAGCGGGTCGGTGCGCTCCTGGCCGGTCTTCGGGTCCGTCCAGGGCTTGGCGCCCGTCGAGAGACCGACGAAGTTCTCGACGGTGCGCGGGGCGTGGTTCGGGAACAGCTCGACGCGGATGTCGCCCGCGGAGGTGTGCAGGGTTGCGAACATGCCGCCAGTCTTCCACGCGCCCGTGGGACGTCGCCCGGGCGCGAGGGCCCCGCGCCCAGACGTGACGAAAGGGTGATGACCGCGCAGGTAGGGACTGCGCGGGCGTCCGCGCGGTGGCAGAGTGGGCTCAGCATCGCCGCCTACCGCAACCGGGAGTTGACATGCCGTTCACCCGCAGCAAGCCCGTCGAGGTCGACGCCGAGAGGATCAAGGAGCAGGCCGCCGCGCTCGCCGCGACGGCGGCGGTCGCAGCGAAGGACGCGGGCGCGAGGGCCAGCGACGCCGCGGTGCACGCCAAGGAGTGGACGACCCCGCGGGTCGAGGCGTTCATCGACTGGCTCCTGCCGCGCGTCGAGCACCTGTACAAGGAGAGCGTGAAGGCCGCCGCGCCGCGCGTCGAGCTCGCCGCCGACAAGGTGACCCCTGCGGTCGACACCGCGCACGAGAAGATCGTCGCCGACTACCTGCCCCGCCTCGTCGCCGCCGTGAACGAGGCCGCGATCCGGGCCGGCGCGGTCGCCGAGCAGGCTGCCGAACAGTCGGCCAAGGCGAGCAAGAAGGCCGCCAAGGAGGCCGCACGCGCCGCCCGGGAGGCCGCGAAGGCTGCCGAGCAGAGCCAGAAGAGCGGCGGCGGCGCGAAGGCGTTCTGGATCGTCGCGGGCCTCGTCGCCGCCGGCGGCGCGGTGTTCGCCTGGGCCCGCTCCCGCTCCACCGTCGACCCGTGGGCCGAGCCGTGGGAGCCCGTCGACTCGGTGTCGCCCGCGACCCGCGCGCAGGAGACGCTCGGCGACGCCGCGGACGCGGTCGGTGAGGCCGCGGGTGCCGCGGTCGCCCGCAGCCGCGACGCCGCCAAGAAGGCCGCCGACAAGGCCGAGGAGCTCGGCGACAAGGTGCAGGACGCCGCCGAGGCCGCCGCGGAGACCGCGAAGAAGGTCACGCGCCGCAGCACGACGAAGAAGACGGAGGAGCCGGCGGAGCCGACCACCCCGACGGACGGGTCGACCACGGAGTCCTGACCTCGCACCAGCCGGACGAACGGCGCGGCGCCCCCTCGGGGTGCCGCGCCGTTCTCGTCGTCCACAGACCGACGAAACGGCCGCGCGACCACCTCGTCTCTCGCTACGTTCACCCCGTCACCGTCGGATGCGGGGGGAGCGGACGCATGACGCAGGAACCGGGTGCGCCGGACGAGGAGCAGGGAGGCTCGGCGACGAGCCCGGGCGGGACGCCCGCCGTGCGCCGGCGCGGGCCGGAGCGGTTCGGACCCTCGCACAGTGCCGACTGGGCGGCGTACCAGCCGTACGCGCCCACGCCCCACTCACCGGCTCCCGACCCGTACGGCCGCCTCGCGCGCGCGGCGGCCGTCGCCGAGCAGCCGCCGACGTGGGAGAGCGGTCGCCCGGACAAGAGCTTCCTCGCGGCGTGGCTCTTCGCGCTGCTGCTGGGGTACTTCGGTGTCGACCGGTTCTACCTCGGCAAGATCGGCACCGGGGTGCTCAAGGTGCTCACGTGCGGCGGCCTGGGCATCTGGTACCTCGTCGACCTCGTCCTGCTGCTCGCGGACGGCGCCCGGGACGCGCGGGGTCACCGCCTCGCCGGGTACGACCGCCACCACGTCGTCGCGATCGTGGTGACGGTCGTCTACGTCGTCGGGTCGTTCGGGACGTCGCTCGTGCTCCGGCAGCTCGGCATCGTGTCGTGGCCGCCACAGCTCGGGACCGGAGCGGTCGGTCTCGACGTCGGTTGACCGGGGCCGGGTCTGCTCGCCAGGGTGGCGGCCATGGACCTGGCGCACCTGTGGCCCCCGTCGGCTCTCCGCGTCGTCAGCGGTGACCTCGAGCTGCGGTACGCCGACGACCCGACGGTGGAGTCCCTGGCGCGGATGGCCGCGACCGAGGGCGTCCACCCGGCGGACTTCATGCCGTTCATGACCCCGTGGACGGTCGGCACGCCTGAGGACGTCGCGCGGTCGGTGCTCCGCTGGCACTGGAAGCAGCGCGCCGAGCTGACGCCGGAGCGCTGGCAGCTGGAGCTCGCGACGTGGGTCGACGGCCGGCTCGTCGGCACCCAGGGCGCCGTCGCGAAGGACTATGCGATCACGCGCACCGCGGAGACCGGATCGTGGCTCGGCCTGCCGCACCACGGGCAGGGGATCGGCACGCGCATGCGGCTGGTGATCCTGCACCTGCTGTTCGACGAGCTCGACGCCCAGGTCGCGACGACGGGCGCGTTCGCCGACAACCAGCCCTCGCTGGGCGTCACACGCAAGCTCGGCTACGAGCCCAACGGCGAGAGCATCGCCGTGCGCGGGGGAGGGCCGGCGCCGGAGCGCTGGTTCCGGCTGACCCGCGAGCGGTGGCTGGCGCGTCCCGACGAGCAGCGCCTCGACGTCTCCTACGAGGGGACGCCCGCACTCCGGGAGTTCCTGGGAATCGCCCGTCCCTGACCCGGGGGGTTGACCGTCCCGCCGCGGTCGAAGGGCCCACGGCGGCACGGTCGGAGCGCGCGAGCGTCCGGCGCATGCTCCTGGCCGACCTGCAGCCGCGCGTCCGCGCCGCCCTGACGAGCGTGCTCGTCGAGGAGTGGACGCTCTTCGCGGCCACGGCCGGGACGAGCCACCCGAGCGAGCGCACGGTTGCATTCCAGCTCGGCTGGCACCTGCGACGGGCCGTCGACCCGACGTGGAGCGTCGACGCGGAGTACGACCGCTCCGGCATGCTCCTCGAGGACGCGGTCCGGCTCGACGGCGGGCGGGCGGTGCCGAACCTCATCGTCCACCACCGCGGCCTGCTCGGGCCGGAGCACAACCTGCTCCTCGTCCACGTCGCCGCGGACGCGTCCGCGGCTCACCGCCCGAACCTGGCGGCCGCCCAGGGCCTCCAGCGCCGCTTCGGGTACCGGTACGCGCTCGTCCTCGACGTCGGGCTGCAGGCCGACCGCACCGCGTCCACCGTCTCGCCGGTGTGGCAGTGGGCGACGCTCGAGGACGGCCCGGTCACGCCCGAGCCGGTGCCCGTCTACGCGGACGGGCTGCCGGTGGAGGTCGTCGCGCGCGCTCAGGGCTGACGCGGAGGGCGCACAAGGGGAGCGACCCGTCCGTCGACGGGCACGGTGGTGGAGCCAAGGGGACTCGAACCCCTAACCCCCTGCTTGCAAAGCAGGTGCGCTACCAATTGCGCCATGGCCCCGTGCACGCGGAGCGTGCCGACCGGGAGCGGTCACTCGAAGGTGTCGGTGACCTCTGCCCACAGGTCCCGCTCGTCGCGGTCCTGCTGGTACTTCTGCCACACGACGTAGCCGGCGGCCGCGAGTGCGACCAGGAGGAGGACCTTCTTCATGTCGTCTCCCGAGGGATGCGGTGGTGGGCCTAACAGGACTTGAACCTGTGACCTCTTCCTTATCAGGGAAGCGCTCTAACCGTCTGAGCTATAGGCCCGTGGCTCCAGGCAGTCGACGTGCGACGTGCTCGGTGCGCCGGACGAGACTACCTCAGGGCCGGTGCGGCGCCCAAACCGACGTCACTCGTCGGTCATGGTCACGTGCACGCCGCCGACCAGGGCCGCGACGATGTTGTAGAGGAACGCGCCGATCGTCGCGAGCGCGGTCATGAGGAACACGTTCACGACCGACACGAGCGTCGCACCGGAGACGACCCGGCGGAACTCGACGTACTGCAGGATGTCGACGGTGCTCTCGGTGCCGGTCACCTGCGTGATGAGGTCGTTGGCCTTGCTGAACACGTGCATGCCGTCGAGCGTGTACCAGACGACGGCCGTGGCGATGACGATCATGAGGCCGATCGCGACCGACAGCAGGAACGACAGCTTCATCACCGACCAGGGGTCGACGCGCGAGATCGCGAGGCGGACGCGCCGGGGGCCGCTGTGCGGCTGGCCGACCGGGATGCGCCCCGTCTGCGGACGCGGGCTCGACGGGTTGGTGGCCGCGGGGCGCGCGGCTCCGGCGGCAGCCGCACCGGCGGCAGAGGCGGTCGTGGTCACGGGAGGTTCCTCGGTCTTGGGCCGTGCGGCGGACGAGATCGCGGCGCTGGTCGCCGCTCCGGCCTTCTTCAGCCACGACGTCGCCGACTCGACGGCGGCCGCGAGCGGGGTGGGCTCGTCGTCGTCGGTCCCGGCGGGGCGCGCTGCCGGGGCACCGGACGTGGTGGAGCTGGTGGGGGAGTCGGCGGGCTTCTCGGCCGCAGGCGTCGAGGCGCCCCGGTCCGGGCCGACGCCCGTCCTCGTGCGGGGCGGGATCGACGCGGGAGCGACCCGGGTCGTGCGCTCAGCCTGGTCGTGCCCCTCCGACTCGGGCGACGACGAGCTCGGCCAGCCCAGCCGGGTCGACTCCTCGCTCGTCGCCTCCGCGGTGGTCGTGCCGGAGCCGCCGCGGCCGGGCACCGAGATGGCTCCGGCCGACGTCTCGCCCGCGGGGCGCGGCGCCGACGACGACCCGCCCGTGGTGGCGCCCGAGGGGCGCTTGCGGGGCGGGATCGACGGCGGCGGTGTCGCTGCGCTCATGCATCCTCCGTGGGCTCGACCGGCTGCTCGTCGGCAGCGGTCTCACCCGTGTCGGGGCTCGTCGGCGCCTCCGGGCCGGCGGTCGCGCGGGCCGGATCCACGCCGTTCTCCGCGCCCACGGTACCTGCATCGTCCGCGAGGTGTCGCTCGATGTTGCGGGCGACCGCGATGATCCGGTCGCCGGCGTCGGGCTTGGCGAAGATGACGCCCTGCGTCGTCCGTCCGGTCGCGTTGACCTCGGCGGTCGCGGACCGGACGATCTTGCCGCGCTCCATGATGACGAGGACCTCGTCGTCGGCGTCGGTCACGAGGGCGCCCACGAGGTCGCCGTTCGCCTCCGGGAGGTTCGCCACCCGGATGCCGAGGCCGCCGCGGCCCTGCTGGCGGTAGTTGTCCACCGTCAGCGCGGTCCGCTTCGCGATGCCGCCCTCGGTGACCGTGAACAGGAACGCGTCCTCGCGCACGACGTCCATCGCGAGCAGCTCGTCCTCGGCGCGGAACTTCATGCCCGTGACGCCCGAGGTCGAGCGGCCCATCGGGCGCAGCGCGTCGTCGGTCGCCGTGAAGCGCAGGGACTGCCCCTTGCGGGAGACGAGCATGAGGTCCTGGTGCGAGTCGACGAGCCGCGCCGAGACGAGCTCGTCGGGCAGGCCGTCCTCGTCCTCGCGCAGGTTGATCGCGATGATGCCGCCCGTGCGGTTGGAGTCGTACTCCGCCAGGCGCGTCTTCTTCACCAGGCCCCGCTTCGTCGCGAGGACGAGGTGCTCGGCCTGCTCGTAGTCGCGGATGTCGAGCACCTGCGCGATGCGCTCCCCGGGCAGGAACGCGAGCAGGTTGGCGACGTGCTGGCCCTTGGCGTCGCGGCCGCCCTCCGGCAGCTCGTACCCCTTCGCCCGGTACACGCGGCCGAGGTTCGTGAAGAACAGGAGCCAGTGGTGCGTCGTCGTGACGAAGAAGTGGTCGACGATGTCGTCCTCGCGCAGCTGCGCTCCACGCACGCCCTTGCCGCCGCGGCGCTGGGCCCGGTAGCTGTCCGACCGGGTCCGCTTTGCGTACCCGCCGCGGGTGATCGTGACGACGACCTCCTCCTCGGCGATGAGGTCCTCGATCGAGACCTCGCCGTCGAACGGGAGGATGTGCGTGCGGCGCTCGTCGCCGTACTTGTCGACGATCCCCTTGAGCTCCTCCGACACGATGGTGCGCTGGCGCTGCTCCGAGGCGAGGATCGCGTTGAACTCGGCGATCTGCGCCTCGAGCTTCGCGTGCTCGTCGAGGATCTCCTGGCGCTGCAGCGCGGCGAGCCGGCGCAGCTGCAGGTTGAGGATCGCGCTGGCCTGGACCTCGTCGATGTCGAGGAGCTCCATGAGGCCCACGCGAGCCTGGTCGGCGTCGGGGGAGCGGCGGATCAGCGCGATGACCTCGTCCAGCGCGTCGAGCGCCTTGAGGTAGCCGCGGTAGATGTGGATCTGCTCCTCGGCCTTGCGCAGGCGGTACTGCGTCCGCCGGCGGATGACCTCGAGCTGGTGCGTGACCCAGTGCCGGACGAACGCGTCGATCGACAGGGTGCGCGGCACGCCGTCGACGAGCGCGAGCATGTTCGCGCCGAAGGTGTCCTGCAGCTGGGTGTGCTTGTAGAGGTTGTTGAGCACGACCTTCGCGACCGCGTCCCGCTTGAGGACGATGACGAGGCGCTGGCCGGTGCGGCCGGAGGTCTCGTCGCGCAGGTCGGCGATGCCCGCGATCTTGTTCTCGCGGATGAGGTCGCCGATCTTCTTCGCCAGCGCGTCGGGGTTCACCTGGTAGGGCAGCTCGGTGACGACGAGGCACTGGCGGCCCTGGATCTCCTCGACCTCGACCACGGCGCGCATCGTGATCGAGCCGCGGCCCGTGCGGTACGCGTCCTCGATGCCGCGGTGGCCGAGGATCGTCGCGCCCGTGGGGAAGTCCGGGCCCTTGATCCGGACGAGCAGCTCCTCGAGCAGCTCCTCCTTCGTCGCGTCCGGGTGGTCGAGGTACCACTGCACCCCGTCGGCGACCTCGCGCAGGTTGTGCGGCGGGATGTTCGTCGCCATGCCGACCGCGATGCCGGCCGAGCCGTTGACCAGCAGGTTCGGGAAGCGCGCGGGCAGGACGGCGGGCTCCTGCGTGCGGCCGTCGTAGTTGTCCTGGAAGTCGACGGTGTCCTCGTCGATGTCGCGGACCATCTCCATGGCCAGCGGCGCCATCTTGCACTCGGTGTACCGCGGGGCGGCGGCCGGGTCGTCGCCGGGGGAGCCGAAGTTGCCCTGGCCCGCGACGAGCGGGTACCGCAGCGACCAGTCCTGGACAAGCCGCACGAGCGCGTCGTAGATCGCGCCGTCACCGTGCGGGTGGTACTTGCCCATGACGTCGCCGACGACGCGGCTGCACTTGGAGAACTGGCGGTCCGGCCGGTAGCCGCCGTCGTACATCGCGTACAGCACGCGGCGGTGCACCGGCTTGAGGCCGTCGCGCACGTCGGGCAGCGCGCGGCCGACGATGACGGCCATCGCGTAGTCCAGGTACGACCGCTGCATCTCGAGCTGCAGGTCGACCTGGTCGATCCGGCCGTGCTCGACGCCGTCGTTGATCTCGCTCACGGGTGTCCTTACCTCGGGGTGACGTGGGGTCCGGGTGTGCGCGGGGCGCTACACGTCCAGGAACCGCACGTTCTTCGCGTTCTGCTGGATGAAGGTGCGGCGGGACTCCACGTCCTCGCCCATGAGCACCGAAAAGATCTCGTCGGCGGCGGCCGCCTCGTCCAGCGTGACCTGCAGCAGCGTCCGGTGCTCGGGGGACATGGTCGTCTCCCACAGCTCCTGGTAGTCCATCTCGCCGAGGCCCTTGTAGCGCTGGATCGCGTTGTCCTTCGGCAGGCGCTTGCCGGCCGCGACGCCGTCCTTGATGACCGCGTCCCGCTCCCGGTCGGAGTAGACGTAGTCGTGCTCGGCGTTGCTCCACTTGATGCGGAACAGCGGCGGCTGCGCGAGGTACACGTGGCCGTGGGTGATGAGGTCCGGCATGTAGCGGAACAGCAGCGTCAGCAGCAGCGTGCGGATGTGCTGGCCGTCGACGTCCGCGTCCGCCATCAGCACGATCTTGTGGTACCGCAGCTTGGCGATGTCGAAGTCCTCGCCGATGCCGGTGCCGAACGCGGTGATGAGCGCCTGCACCTCCTGGTTGCCCAGCGCGCGGTCGAGGCGGGCGCGCTCGACGTTGAGGATCTTGCCGCGGATCGGGAGGATCGCCTGGGTCCGCGGGTTGCGGCCGCGGACCGCCGAGCCGCCGGCGGAGTCGCCCTCGACGATGAAGACCTCGCACTCCCACGGGTTGGGGGACTGGCAGTCCTTGAGCTTGCCCGGCATGCCGCCGGACTCGAGCAGGCCCTTGCGCCGGGTCGCCTCGCGTGCCTTGCGGGCGGCCATCCGCGCCGCCGATGCCTGGATCGCCTTCTTGATGACGTCGCGCGCGTCGTTCGGGTGCGAGTCGAGCCAATCGCCGAGCTGCTCGTTGACGACGCGCTGCACGAACGTCTTCGCCTCGGTGTTGCCGAGCTTCGTCTTCGTCTGGCCCTCGAACTGCGGCTCGCCGAGCTTGACGGAGATGACGGCCGTGAGGCCCTCGCGGACGTCGTCGCCGGTGAGGTTCTCGTCCTTCTCCTTGAGCAGGTTCTTCTCGCGCGCGTACCGGTTGACGAGGGACGTCATGGCCGCGCGGAAGCCCTCCTCGTGCGTCCCGCCCTCGGTCGTCGAGATGGTGTTGGCGTACGTGTAGACCGACTCGGAGTACGCGGACGTCCACTGCATCGCGATCTCGACGGAGATCTTGCGCTCGGTGTCCTCCGCCTCGAAGTCGATGACCTCGGGGTGGACGAGCTCGACCTTCTTCGCCGAGTTCAGGTGCTTGACGTAGTCGGTCAGGCCGCCGTCGTACTTGTAGGTGACGACGCGCGCCTTCGGCTTGTCCTCGTCCGCCTCGTCGGACTCGCCGGCGACCTCGTCGTCCTCGACGACGTGCGCGGGACGCTCGTCCGTCAGGGTGATCTGCAGGCCCTTGTTGAGGAAGGCCATCTGCTGGAACCGGGCGCGCAGCGTCTCGAAGTCGTAGTCGACCGTCTCGAAGATCGACGGGTCGGCCCAGAACGTCTGGGTCGTGCCCGTCTCCTGCGTCGGCTCGCCCTGCTGGAGCTCGCCCTGCGGCTTGCCGCCGTCGGCGAAGTTCATCTGCCACGTGTAGCCGTCCCGCCGGACGACCGACTCGACGCGGGTCGAGAGCGCGTTGACGACCGAGATGCCGACGCCGTGCAGGCCGCCGGACACCGCGTAGCCGCCGCCGCCGAACTTCCCGCCCGCGTGCAGGATCGTCATGACGACCTCGAGCGTCGGGCGCCGCTCGGTGGGGTGCAGCTCGACCGGGATGCCGCGGCCGTTGTCGGCGACGCGCACGCCGCCGTCGGCCAGGAGCGTCACCTCGATGTGGTCGCAGTAGCCGGCCAGGGCCTCGTCGACGGAGTTGTCGACCACCTCGTACACGAGGTGGTGCAGCCCGCGCTCGCCGGTGGAGCCGATGTACATGCCGGGACGCTTGCGCACCGCCTCGAGGCCCTCGAGGACGGTGATCGCGCTGGCGTCGTACCCGCCGTTGCTGCCCGTCGACACGTTGCTCGCTGCGGTCGTCTGCTCAGCCACGGGCGGGGGTGCTCCTCAAGGTCACTCGCGCGTCGTAGGGCGTCGCCCGACCCGGAAGAGGTCGGATCACTCCATGACGCTGGAGTTCGGGCCGTGACGCAGCCTTGGATGCGCCAGGATTGACGGGTTCCAGTCTACCCGTCGCCCGTCCTCGGGACGGCTTCCCGGGACGGGTGTTCGCAACGGGCTCACAGCGCCCTCACCCGTAGGTGTCGCGCACCCCGCGCCCGGGCACCCGCCGAGGCCCTCGGCCGAACCCCGGCCCGCCCGGCCCGAGCACCTGGACCTCGACGACGACGCCCTCGCCGAGCTCCTCCGCGAACCGGCGCAGCATCGTCGGCACGGCCCACGTCAGGTTCGTCGCCCAGCTCGTCGACGAGGCCCGCATCCGCAGCACGCCGTGCTCGAACGACTCGTACTGCGCGTGCTCCGCGACCTCGGGGCCCAGGATCTGCGCCCACCGCGCCTGCAGGGACCCGGCCGCGATCCCCGGCGCCCACCCGAGCTGGCCCACGACCGCGTTGAGCGCTGCGCCGGCGGTCACGGGGTCCCGCGGTCCCGGGCCCGCCGTCCCCGTCGCGACCGCCGCACCCCGCCGGCGCGGCGGGTCTCCCGGCCGGAAGCCGC
>NZ_HE978588.1:858988-880685 GCF_000312005.1 Cellulomonas massiliensis JC225 | reverse complement strand
GCCGGGCCCGGCCGAGCGCCGCCGCCGCCACCTGCCGCGGGGGGGTCAGGTCCCCGAGCGGGACGTCCGGACGCAGCGGGTCGGGACGGGCCGGGCCGTCAGAGGACACGCGCCACCTCGCCACCCATCACGTCGACGCGCATGCCGGCGAGCGGCTCCGGGACGTCCTCCGCGACGGCCGCGGTGATGAGGACCTGGCGCGCCGAGGCCACGAGCTCGGCCAGCCGCTCGCGGCGGCGCGCGTCGAGCTCGGCGAACACGTCGTCCAGCACCAGCACGGGCTCGCCGTCGGGCCCCCAGTCCGCGCCGGGGAGGCCGTCGGCGTCGTCCGAGGCGCCGCCGGTCGTCAGCACGGTGAACGAGGCGAGCCGCAGCGCCAGGGCGAACGACCACGACTCCCCGTGGCTGGCGTATCCCTTCGCCGGCAGCCCCCCGAGCGTGAGGACGAGGTCGTCGCGGTGCGGGCCGACGAGCGAGACCCCGCGCTCGATCTCCTTGCCCCGGAGGCGGCCCATCGCCTCGAGCAGCTGTGCCTCGACGAGCTCGACGGACGCGTCGCGGACGGCGTCCGGGTCCTCGAGCACCTGCTCGAGCGACGTCCGGTAGGTGATGACCGCCGCACCCTGGCCGCCGCTGACCTGCTCGTACGCGTGCGCGACGTGCGGCGCCAGCGCGGTCACCAGCCGGCGGCGGTCCACCACCAGGCGGGCCCCGAGCTGCGCGAGCTTGGCGTCCCAGACGTCGAGGGTGCGCAGGTCGGCGCCCGACCCGCCGCCCCGGCGCGCGGCGCCGGCGGACTTCAGCAGCGCCGACCGCTGCTTGAGCACCCGCTCGTAGTCCGCGATCGTGCCGGCCGTCCGGGGGGTGAGCTGCACGAGCAGCTCGTCGAGGAACCGGCGGCGCCCGTCGGGATCGCCCTTGACGAGCGAGAGGTCCTCCGGCGCGAACAGCACCGAGCGCAGGATGCCCAGCACGTCCCGCGACCGCACCGGCGAGCCGCCGTTCACGCGGGCGCGGTTCGCCCGGCCCGGCGTCACCTCGATCTCGACGAGCGTCGCGCGCGGCCGCCCGGGCTCGAGCTCGCGCACGATCTTCGCGCCGACGACCGCCCGGGGCTGCCCCGCGCGCACGAGGGCGGCGTCGGAGGGGACCCGGTGGCTGCCGAGGGTCGCCACGTAGCCGATCGCCTCGACGAGGTTCGTCTTCCCCTGGCCGTTGGGCCCGACGAGGGCGGTGATGCCCGGCTCGAGCGGCAGGTCGACGTGCGGGTACGACCGGAAGTCGGTCAGCGTCACGTGCGAGACGTACATCGAGGGCGGCCGTCCGGTCAGGGTCGAGGGGCACGAGGGCGGGCCGCGGCGGGAGCCGGGCCCGGGCCCATTGTCCCCCGGCCCGCGCTCAGGCGGACGGCGGGACGGCCGCGTCGGGCACCGGCGTCGTGCTGGTCACCGGCGCGCCCGTGCCCGCGGGCTTCACCGCGTGCCCGCCGAACTGCTGGCGCAGGGCCGCGACGGCCTTCATCGCCGGCGACTCGCCCTGGCGGGACGCGAACCGCGCGAAGAGCGCCGCCGAGATGACGGGCGCCGGCACGGCGAGGTCGATCGCCTCGTCGACGGTCCACCGGCCCTCGCCCGAGTCCTCGACCCAGTCGTCGATCTCGGCGAGGCCCGGGTCCTGCTGCAGCGCCCGGACCAGCAGCTCGAGCAGCCACGAGCGCACGACGGTGCCCTTGGTCCACGCGCGCATCGTGCCCTGCACGTCCGTGACCAGGTCCTTCGCAGCGAGCAGCTCGTAGCCCTCGGCGTACGCCTGCATCAGCCCGTACTCGATGCCGTTGTGCACCATCTTCGCGAAGTGGCCCGCGCCGACCGTGCCGGCGTGGACGAACCCGTCCTCGCGGGCCCCCTCCGGCCGCAGCGCGTCGAACACGGGCATCAGCTTCTCGACGTGCTCGGGGGCGCCGCCGACCATGAGGCCGTAGCCGACGTCGAGCCCCCAGACCCCGCCCGAGACGCCCGCGTCGACGAACCCGATGCCCTTCGCCGCGAGCAGCTCCGCGTGCGGCACGTCGTCCTGGTAGTACGAGTTCCCGCCGTCCACCACGACGTCGCCCTCGGTGAGCCGGTCGGCGAGGTCGCGGATCACCCCGTCGGTGATCGGGCCCGACGGCACCATCACCCACACGACCCGCTGCCCGGCCGGGAGCGCCTCGACCAGCGCGTCGAGCGAGTCGACGTCGGTGACGTCCGGGTTGCGGTCGAACCCCGTGACCTCGATGCCCGCGCGACGGATGCGTTCCCGCATGTTCGCGCCCATCTTGCCCAGACCGACCAGACCGATGTGCATGACTGCGCTCCCTCGCCCCTCGCCTCTGACCCGACGGCGCGCCGCGCGCTCCGCCGCCCCTCACTCTGCCGCGTGCCGGGCGCGGCGTCGCGTCGTGCCCTGCCCCGGAGCCCTGCGGGCTCGCGCGGCCCGCCTCAGCTGGCGAAGCGGATCGGCACCAGCAGGTAGCGGTACTCCTGGAAGTCCTCGCCGTCCTGCTCGTCCTGGCCCGTGAACTCCACCGGCTTGTTCGGGTGGGTGAAGGACAGCCGGACGAACGGCGTGTCCAGGGCACCGAGCCCGTCGAGCAGGAACTGCGGGTTGAAGGCGACCGAGATGTCGTCGCCGACCAGCGTGGCCTCGAGGGCCTCGGACGCCTGCGCGTCGTCGCCCTGCCCGGCGTCGAGCACGACCTGGCCCTCGGAGAACGACAGCCGGATGGGCGTGTTCCGCTCCGCGACGAGGGCGACGCGCTTGGCCGCCTCCGTGAGCGGTCCCTTCGCCACGACGGCGTGGATCGGCGTCTCGTCGGGGAACAGGCGGCGGACCGCGGGGTAGTCCCCGTCCACGAGGAGGCTCGTCGTCTGCCGCCCGGCCGCCTCGAAGCCGATGAGGTCGACGCCCTGGCCGGTCTGCAGCGCGATCGTCACGGCACCGGCGGAGCCGAGCGACTTCGCCGCGTCCGAGAGCGTGCGCGCCCGGACGAGCGCGACGGCGGAGACGTCGGGCGTCGACGGCTTCCAGGTGAGCTCCCGCAGCGCGAGCCGGTAGCGGTCCGTCGCGAGGAGCGTCACCTTCTCGCCCTCGATCTCGACGCGCACGCCGGTGAGCAGCGGCAGCGTGTCGTCACGGCTCGCCGCGACCGACACCTGGGCGACGGCGTGCGTGAGGTCGTCGCCGTCGACCGACCCGGTGGTGGGCGGCATGACCGGCAGGCGCGGGTAGTCCTCGACCGGCATCGTCAGGAGCGTGAAGCGGCTGGCACCGCACGTGACGACGACCTTCGTGCCGTCCAGCGCGACCTCGACCGGCTTGTCGGGGAGAGCGCGCGCGATCTCGGCGAGGAGCCGGCCCGAGACCAGGACCACGCCCGGCTCCGAGACGTCCGCGGGGATCTGCGAGCGGGCCGAGACCTCGTAGTCGAAGCTCGAGAGCTCGATCGTGCCCGTCGCGTCGGCCTGGATGCGCACGCCCGCGAGCACCGGCACCGGCGGTCGCGTCGGCAGGCTGCGGGCCGTCCACGTGACGGCGTCGGCGAGGACGTCGCGCTCGACGCGGAACCTCATCGGGATGTCACCTCTTCGTCGTCCGGCGCGGTCGCGGCCACGTGCGTGCACGGCCCCGTGCGGACGACGCGCCTGCGGGGCGTCCTGTCGTTCGACGTGCCGGCGCGCGGCGGCGCGACCAGTGGAGCGAAGACTACGCGAGACGTCCGACGCCGTGGTGCGCGGGGGTGGATGACAAGGACTGTGTCGTCCGGGCCGCGCGCCACAGCCCTTCGCCGGTGTGTGGATCATCCGGACGAGAAAGGTGTCGTCATCGTCATCGGTGCTGTGGACCGTGTGGACGACGGGTGTCGTCCCTGGTCACGCCGCGCGTCGGGCTGTGGGTCGCGTGGGGACGGCGGCGGCTGCCGCCGTGGACGTCCGTGGACGGTCGCCGGGTGTTCATCCGGTGTCCACGGCCCGGAGGCCCGCCGTCCACGACCGGAGGCCGTTCGTCCACCGTCGTCCACAGGGGCATGCACAGGTGTGCGTATTCGTCCCATGCATGTCTGATCCTGGGGATGAAGGTTGGGCTCGACGGCGTCGGAGCGCCCCACGGGCCTCTGTGCAGGTCAGCGCCCCGGGGCGGGCGGGAGCCCGGTTCGTCCCGTTTCGGCCCGACCGGCGGCACTCTGCCTGCGTCACTGCAGGTCAGCGAATTGTGGTGGGCGGATGTGCCCAATCGGCCGCGTTCATGGGCGTCGTCCTGACGTGGCCGGCGCGATTTCCCCAGGTGCGCCGGGGGCCTTGTGGAAAAACCTGGGGACGACTCAGCCGCGCGACTGCTGCTTGATGCGGTTCGTCAGCTCGGTGACCTGGTTGTAGATCGACCGTCGCTCCGCCATGAGCTCCCGGATCTTCCGGTTCGCGTGCATGACGGTCGTGTGGTCGCGCCCGCCGAACGCCTGGCCGATCTTCGGCAGCGAGAGGTCGGTCAGCTCGCGGCACAGGTACATCGCGATCTGGCGGGCCGTGACGAGCACGCGGCTGCGGCTCGAGCCGCACAGGTCCTCGATCGAGAGCCCGAAGTAGGCGGCGGTCTGGCCGATCACCTGCGTCGCGGTGATCTCGGCGGTCTCGTCGTCGGTGATGAGGTCCTTGAGGACGATCTCCGCGACGGACAGGTCGACCTGCTGCCGGTTGAGGTTCGCGAACGCGGTCACGCGGATGAGCGCGCCCTCGAGCTCGCGGATGTTCGTCGAGATCTTGGACGCGATGTACTCGAGCACCTCGGGCGGCGCCGCGAGCTTCTCCCCGCCGGCCTTCTTGCGCAGGATCGCGATGCGGGTCTCGAGGTCCGGCGGCTGGACGTCGGTGATGAGTCCCCACTCGAACCGGGACCGCATCCGGTCCTCGAAGCCGTTGAGCTGCTTGGGCGGCAGGTCGGAGGTGATGACGACCTGCTTGTTCGCGTTGTGCAGCGTGTTGAACGTGTGGAAGAACTCCTCCATCGTCTGTTCCTTGCCCTGCAGGAACTGGATGTCGTCGATGAGGAGCACGTCGACCTCGCGGTAGCGGCGCTGGAACGCGCCGGCGCGGCCCTCAGAGATCGAGTTGATGAAGTCGTTGGTGAACTCCTCGGAGTTCACGTAGCGCACCCGCACGCTCGGGTAGAGGTTCTGCGCGTAGTGGCCGATCGCGTGCAGCAGGTGCGTCTTGCCGAGGCCCGAGTCGCCGTAGATGAACAGCGGGTTGTAGGCCTTGGCCGGCGCCTCCGCGACGGCGACGGCGGCGGCGTGCGCGAAGCGGTTGGACGAGCCGATGACGAAGGTCTCGAACTGGTACTTCGGGTTCAGACGCGCCGGCTCGGTCGCGGGCCGGCGGTGGGGCGCGTCCGCCGAGCGGGCCGTCTCGATGGGGCGGACGGGAGCGAGGTCGTGCCCGTCGTGGTCGGCGGCGCGGTCGGGGGTCGTCTCACGGTGGGGCTCGGGCACCGGCGCGGCCGGGGGAGGGGTGAGGGTGATCGCCGGGGCCGGCTCGTCCGCGAGGTCGGGGTCGACCGTGATCGCGAACCGGGCCTCGCGGCCGAGTGCGTCGCCGAGCGCCTCCGAGACCTCGGCGCGGACGCGCGTCTCGAGGTACTCCTTGGTCAGGTCGTTGCCCACCGCGAGCAGGAGCGTGCCGTCGAGCAGGCCGAGCGGGCGGGCGAGCCGGACGAAGGCCAGCTGGCGGGGAGTGATGTCCGGGCTCGACTCGAGCGTGGTGACGACGTGGCCCCAGACTCGTGCGAGCTCTTGGTCCTGTGCCACGTCCTACCTCGGCTGATCGGGTCGGCGAGTGCGGCCGCCATGAGTTGTCCACACAGTTGTCCACACCTGTGAGCGGACGTGAGACGGAAGTCTGGGCGCTGACGCGACGAGTCGCAAGCCCGTCGTCGGTGCTCGTCACCCCGCGTGGATCGACCGTCCGACGGCGTCGGCGGTGCGGTCGGGTGGGGGCGACCGGACGATGCTAGCGGCGCGGGGACGGTGGTCGCCAAGCGTCCGAGCGGGTGAGGTCCTGGACGGACGCCCGACTCCCGGCGTGTCGCCGGGTCGGCGCGTCGGGGCGGTGGTACTTGCGCGCGCTCCCCATGTATTTGACCGGTCCGACCGGCACGACGTACCGTTGTCCAGCCTTCCTGATGGCTCCTGCTGGCGCGCCCAGACGCCGCACCTCGTCCCCTGGTGACGCGGGTGTTCCGTGGAGCAGTCGAGCTCGGCAGCCAGACATCGTCGCGCGCACGCGTGGCGCCCTAGAAGTAACGGGAGATCCTCGTGAGCAAGCGCACGTTCCAGCCGAACAACCGGCGCCGCGCCAAGACGCACGGCTTCCGCCTCCGGATGCGCACGCGCGCCGGTCGGGCGATCCTCGCGGCGCGCCGCCGCAAGGGTCGCTCCGAGCTGTCGGCCTGATCCGACCGCGGTGCTGCCCGCCGCGCACCGGATGCGCCGCGCTGCGCAGTTCGAGCAGGCGGTGCGGCACGGTGCGCGCGGCGGGCGTCCGACGCTCGTGGTCCACATGACACCTGGAACCGACCACCGGCCCTCGGGCCCGGTGGTCGGTTTCGTCGTGTCCAAGGCCGTCGGGACGGCGGTGCACCGCAACCGTGTGAAGCGCCGGCTGCGGGCACTCGTGCACGACCGGCTCGACCGGCTCGACGGGCAGGTCGTCGTCCGCGCCCTGGCGCCCTCGGCGTCGGCGTCGTACGAGGAGCTCGGGCGGGACCTGGACCGGGCGATCGCCACGGCGCGACGCCGGGGCGAGCAGAGGGGGAGGGCATGAGCGGCCGTCGGCTCCTCCGGCTCGTCCGTCGGCTGCCCGTCCTGACGCTCATCGGACTGGTACGGGTGTACCAGGTGGTGTTCTCGCCGCTCACGCCCCCGACGTGCCGGTACTACCCGTCCTGCTCGTCGTACGCCGTGACCGCCCTGCGCCGGCACGGTGCCGTGCGCGGGACGTGGCTCGCCGTGCGCCGGGTCGCACGGTGCCACCCGTGGGCGCCTGGCGGCGTCGACGACGTGCCGCCCGCCCGTGAGCGCTCGCCCCGCGCGCACACGCACCACTCTCACGTGGCCCAGCCCACGCACTGACGGAACGACGAGGAGCCCACCCCACATGCAGTGGTCCGCGGTACTGATGTCCGCCGACGCCCAGCCGGCGTCGTTGCCCTGGTTCGAGCAGCTGCTCCACCCGATCATGTGGGTGGTCGCGTGGATCATGGTGCTCTGGCACGACCTGCTCACCTCGCTCGGGCTGGACCCGGCGGGTGGCACCTCCTGGGCGCTGTCGATCGTCGGCCTGGTGATCGTCATCCGGATCGTGCTGATCCCGTTGTTCTTCAAGCAGATCAAGGCGTCGCGAGGCATGCAGCTCCTCGCGCCCGAGATGCAGGCGATCCAGAAGAAGTACAAGGGGAAGACCGACCCGGCGTCCCGCGAGGCCATGAGCCGCGAGACGATGGAGCTGTACCGCAAGCACGGCACGAACCCGTTCGCGTCCTGCCTGCCGATCCTGCTGCAGTCGCCGATCTTCTTCGCGCTGTTCCGCGTGCTGTACCAGCTGCCGTCGATCGCCGAGGGCACCCACCCGGGCGTCGGCCCGATGACCGCCGACGTCGCGGCGCAGGCCGAGTCGGCGACGATCTTCGGCGCTCCGCTGTCGAGCTGGTTCCTCCAGGAGGGCGCCAGCCTCAACACCAAGATCGTCACCGCGCTGCTGATCGTCGCGATGTCGGTGACGACCTTCACCACCCAGCGCCAGCTGACGATGAAGAACATGCCGCCGTCGGCGCTGCAGGGGCCGATGGCCCAGCAGCAGAAGGTGCTGCTGTACGTCCTGCCGCTGATCTTCGCGTTCTCGGGCGTCAACTTCCCGATCGGTGTGCTGCTCTACTGGACGACGACGAACCTGTGGTCGATGGGCCAGCAGTTCTACACGATCCGGCGTATGCCGGCGCCCGGCTCGGAGGCGGAGAAGGCCTTCAAGGAGCGTCAGGCGCGCAAGGCCGCCCGTCGCGGTGGAGCCGCGATCGAGGATGCGCCGACCGCCGCCGTGATCGAGGACCGCCCGAAGAGCGGCCAGCGCCAGCAGCCGAAGCGCAAGGACCGCGCCAAGGGCACTCCCGCCACCCGGCCGACGACGACGCAGCCCGACACGGCCGCCGGCGCGACCTCCCCCGCGGAGGCGACGACGCCGAAGCCCACGGACAAGCCCAGCGGCGACGCCGCCCCGACGAGCAAGGCGTCGTCGACGACGCCGAGCGCGAAGGGCAAGCGCCGCACCACCAAGGACGATCGGAGAGAGCTGTGACGGCTTCGCAGGCTGACGCCACCCAGGGCGGCGCCACCACCAAGCGACTCGAGGAGGAGGGCGAGATCGCCGCCGACTACCTCGAGGAGCTGCTGGACATCGCCGACATCGACGGCGACATCGACATCGACGTGGACCACGGCCGCGCCGCTGTCGAGATCGTGTCGGAGGAGGAGGACGACCGCTCCCTGCGTCGGCTCACCGGTCGTGACGGCGAGGTGCTCGACGCGCTGCAGGAGCTCACCCGGCTCGCGGTCCAGGCCAAGACGGGCGAGCGCAGCCGGCTCATGCTCGACATCGCAGGTCACCGCGCCGCCCGGCGCGCCGAGCTCGTCGCCGTCGCCGACGAGGCCATCGCGCGGGTGAAGGAGACGGGCCAGCCGGTCGCTCTCGAGGCGATGAACCCGTTCGAGCGCAAGGTCGTGCACGACGCCGTCGCGGCGGCCGGCCTCGCCAGCGACTCCGAGGGCGTGGAGCCGAGCCGGCACGTGGTGATCCGCCAGGCCTGAGCGGCTGTCACGAGGGCGGGTGGCCGATGGCCACCCGCCCTTGTTGTGCCCGGCGGTGTTTCACGTGGAACCACCTACCGCCAGGCGGATCCACGTCGTCGGCGAGGGGGAGGCGTCACTTCTGAAGCTGCGCAGGGGTGACGAGCCTGCCCGGACGACCCGTCCGCCACTCCTGCGGGCTGAGATCGCGCGGCGTGCCGGAGGGCATCCCGGGTCGATGCGGCACCCGCCTGCGTTGTGGCCGACGGTGTTTCACGTGGAACAGCGGCGCCGGGCGAGTTGCGTCGGCCGGGCGGGGGAGGCCTCGTTTGAAGGGCTGGGTGTGCAGGTGACGGAAGCGCGAAGCCCTTAAGCCGCCAGCGATCGGACCGAACGCTCTGGGGGTACAGAGCGGTGACGCGGCTGTTCCGACAAGCCGCGCCGCTCCTGTGGGCCTAGCTCACACCCGTGACGGCGGGGTCCCGTCGGCTGCCGACCATGTTTCACGTGGAACGCGATGTCGGCCCGACTGTTCACGGGGTGGCGCCGAGCCCTTGTCGGGCGCTCGCGGGCACGACGTTCCACGTGGAACAAGAAGCCGCTCTGCGCTGGCGGTCGTCCGGCAAGGGCTTGCCAAGGTGCCCGGCACTCCTCGGCGATCGACGAGGTCCGGAGGGAGCGTGGGTAGCGCGGGTGCATGACGCGGGCCGCGCGCACGGGGGGCGCCGGATCGATGGCTCGTATGCAGAGGGAGTGCAGCTGGCGTGGCGGGGAGAGCGAGCAGGAGCCCGGGCGCCCAAGCGGGCCTGTGCCCCGCATCCAATCGCAGGCGCCTGGACGGTGGTCGGTCTGTCCGCCAGGCGGCGACGCGGTCGGAGGCGCGCCGACAGCCTGCAGGCGCCCGCGCGGTCTGTGGTCGACGGGCATGGTGTGCCGAAACACCGGATCCGCGACCGCGTGGCCCGGCGATTGCACCGGGGGGCAGAAGACACCGACGCCATTCGCTACCCGACGAGCGATCGAACTGCGTCACCGTGCGGGAGGCGACCGATTGCGCGCACTCGACGCGAGCCTTCGCGCGTCCGTGCCGTGGCCCGGCGTTCCACGTGAATCGAGAGGCGCGTGGGAGCAGCCCGCCGGCGCGGCTCTCGCTTAGGGCCAATGCCTCCTGGAGGGCTCCTCGCACGACGTTCCACGTGAAACCGACGCGGCGTGGAATCCCGCGGCACCTCCGGGGAGGTGAAGAGCGTGCGCGGCGCTAGACGGTTAGTGCGTGGGCAACGGGCGGACCTGCCCGTGTCGATGTGCCCTTGTTGTGGTCGGTCTGATCTGCGCGCGCCGTGGCCGGCACGGGCGGGCGTGAGACCGCCCCACCGGCATAGCCCTAGCCCTCCAGCCATCGTCTGCCTGAGCCCGTGCGGCGAGCGGTCACCATGGCGGCGCCGCCGGGGGCCGGGGAGTGCGATGCACCAGGCGAAGGTGCTCCTGCGCATCCGCTTGGCGTGGACCTGGGCGCCGCGCCGGTTGCCGCGGCTCGCTGTGGAGACGGCCCGGGGACCCGGTTGCCGCACGGTAGCGTGGCGGCGTCGGGTTGACCCGACGCCCAGCGCCGAGCACCGAGGAGTCCCTGTTGTCTGAAGCGCCCCGGCCACCGGACGAGTCCGAGGCTGCGGACGACCCGTGGGAGGGCGACGACCGGCTCCCGGAGTACTTCGGACCCGCATGGGACCGCGTGTCGGCGTTCCGTCGAATGCTCGTGTCGGACGGGGTGCTGCGGGGCCTCGTGGGGCCCCGGGAGGTAGGGCGGCTCTGGGAGCGGCACCTCCTCAACTCCGCTGCGGTCGTGCCGTTCCTCCCCGACCAGGGCGACGTCGTCGACGTGGGCAGCGGCGCGGGGCTCCCCGGCGTGGTGATCGCCTGCATGCGCCCCGACCAGCGCATCGTGCTGCTCGAGCCGATGGAGCGCCGGGTCGACTGGCTGCGGGAGGTCGTGGACGCGCTGGCCCTTCCCCACGTGGAGGTCGTCCGCGGCAGGGCCCCCGAGATCCCGATGCAGGCGAACGTCGTCACCGCCAGAGCCGTGGCCGGGCTGGAGAAGCTCTACCGGTGGACCGTTCCGCTGCTGAGGCCGGGCGGGACGTTGGTGGCACTCAAGGGCGCCCGCGCGGCCGACGAGGTGGAGGCGTCGAGTCGCCTGGCCGCACGCCTGGGTCTCCGTGACGTCGAGGTGCTGACCGCGTCGACCCTTCCGGGGGCCGAGTCCACGACCATCGTGCGCGCTGTCCGGAGGTGACCCGCAGTGTTCGGTAGGAAGAAGCGCAAGGCGGACCCGGTTCCCGTTTCACGTGGAACAGAGCCGCCTGCTGCCGGCGGCCCCGCATCGCCCTCGGGGGCATCGCCGGCTGACGGGACGATCGGCTCCGCTGAGGAGTGGCTTGGATCTGGCAGCGCGCTGACGATCAGCGAAAGCTCGGCAGCCCACAATCCGGAGCCGGCGGCCTCCGCCACCGCTGGTGCGGCATCGGTCGCGTCGCCGTCCGAGGAGCCGCCCACCCTTCAGGAGGCCAGCGCATCGCGCGCTGTGCAGGCGCCGCTCAGGGGCGACGTCAGTAGCGCGGGGGAGACCGAGCAGGCCTCCGATCCTTCGCCGGTGGGCACCGGGCACGAGACGGAGCCGGCATCCGACCTGTCCGGCGCTCGCCTGGACTCGCCAGACCGGGACGAGCCGTCGTTCGGCGCTCTCAGCCGGATGGCGACCATCGGTGTTCCACGTGAAACGGCGGCCGTTCCCCGTGAAACCGACGCGGCCGGTGCGGGAAGCCCCGAGCAGGCCCCTCGGGTGCCGGCAGTGGATGTCGAGCCCTCGAGAGCCGACCCTCACGACGACGCCGCCCTCGGCCAGGCCGGCCCATCCGTCGAGTCGCCGACGCCCGACCTCTCGGGCGGACCGGACGGCGCGAACGACACACGTCCGGAGAGCGGTCCGCTGGACGGAGGTGAGCCAGCAGCGGGGGAGAATGAGCGCGACCTCCCCCCACGGAACGACGAGGACCCCATGCCCACGCCTCAGGACGACGACGAGCGTCGTCGCTCTGCACTGGTCGAGAGCCTCCCTGAGGTCTCCGACGACACCCCGCTCATGGCGGAGCTCCGTCAGGACGCGCGGCGGCGCATCGAGCTGCGCGGCCGGCGCTTCCCCCGCCCGTCCGAGACCCGCGTCATCACGGTGGCGAACCAGAAGGGCGGCGTCGGGAAGACGACGACCACGGTGAACCTGGCGGCGGCACTCGCGCAGTCCGGGCTCAACGTGCTCGTCCTCGACAACGACCCGCAGGGGAACGCCTCCACAGCGCTCGGGATCGAGCACTCTGCCGGCACGCCGTCGATCTACGAGGTGCTGGTCGACGGTGCGCCGATGCACGAGGCCGTGCAGGAGAGCCCTGACGTGCCGAACCTGTTCTGCCTGCCGGCGACCATCGAGCTCTCCGGCGCGGAGATCGAGCTCGTCTCGATGGTCGCGCGCGAGACGCGCCTCCGAGGGGCGCTCGACGAGTACCTCCGCTGGCGCGAGCAGAACGGCCTCGAGCGGATCGACTACGTCTTCGTCGACTGCCCGCCCAGCCTCGGCCTGCTGACGGTCAACGCCTTCGTCGTCGGGCGCGAGGTCCTCATCCCGATCCAGTGCGAGTACTACGCGCTCGAGGGCCTGAGCCAGCTGCTCAAGACGATCCAGCTCATCCAGGCGCACCTCAACCGTGACCTCCACGTCTCGACCATCCTGCTGACGATGTACGACGCGCGGACCAACCTCGCGCAGCAGGTCGCCGGTGAGGTGCGCGAGCACTTCCCGGACCGGACCCTGCGCACCACCGTGCCGCGCTCGGTGCGCATCTCGGAGGCGCCGAGCTACGGGCAGACGGTCCTCACCTACGACCCCGGCTCCTCCGGTGCGCTGGCGTACCTCGAGGCCGCCCGAGAGATCGCGGAGCGCGGCGCCGACGTCGATGGCGGTGAAACCGCAGGTCAGGACGCTGTCGCGGCAGTCGACGACGCTCCCCACGAGTCGGGCCGCCTGGTCCCGGTCGGTACGCACAGCCCTGATTCATCCGATGACTTTCCGGCGCAGGAGGACCAGTGAGCGAGAAGCGACGCGGGCTCGGACGTGGGCTCGGCGCCCTCATCCCCACCGGGCTGGACGGGCGCGCGGACAACAAGCCGGCGGCCGAGCGGCCGGTGGACGTCTTCTTCCCCGACAACCGTGCTCGCGACGAGGCCGCCCAGCAGCGGCCGCCCGGCGCCGTCGCCACGGTGACGGAGGAGCGTCCGGCGCCCTCCGGAGACCCGGCGGGTGAGACGCCTGCCGCGGATGACCAGGGCCTCGCGCCCGGGGGCGCGGCACCGCAGGACACGCAGGAGCAGGCGGCGAGCACCGCCCCCGCCGACGCGACCGCCTCGCAGCCTCGGGAGGGTGAGGAGCTCGACGGGCTCCTGCCGGTGCCCGGGGCGACGTTCGCCGAGCTGCCGGTGGAGTCGATCCGGCCGAACCCGCGCCAGCCGCGGTCGGTCTTCGACGAGGAGGCGCTCGCCGAGCTGGTGGGTTCCATCCGCGAGATCGGCGTCCTGCAGCCGGTCGTCGTGCGGGCGGTGGGTGACGGCTACGAGCTCATCATGGGCGAGCGCCGCTGGCGCGCGACGCAGGAGGCCGGCCTCGACACCATCCCGGCGATCATCCGAGAGACGGACGACTCCGACCTCCTGCGCGATGCCCTGCTGGAGAACCTGCACCGCTCGCAGCTGAACCCCCTGGAGGAGGCGGCCGCCTACCAGCAGCTGCTCGACGACTTCGGGTGCACCCACGAGGAGCTGGCGACGCGGATCCACCGCTCCCGGCCGCAGATCTCCAACACCCTGCGCCTGCTCAAGCTGCCGCCGCTCGTGCAGCGACGGGTGGCGGCGGGCGTGATCTCGGCCGGCCACGCGCGCGCCCTGCTCGGCCTCGCCGACGGCGCGGCGATGGAGCGGCTCGCGCAGCGCATCGTCTCCGAGGGTCTCTCGGTCCGGACCGTCGAGGAGATGGTGGCGCTCGGCGGCGACGAGGACGCCCCGGCCCGACGTGCACAGCCGCGCGCGGGCGTGCGGAACGAGGCGCTCGACGACCTCGCCGCCCGACTCTCGGACCGGTTCGAGACGCGCGTGAAGGTGGCGCTCGGGAAGTCGCGCGGCCGCCTGACGGTCGAGTTCGCCTCCGTCCAGGACCTCAACCGCATCCTGGAGCTGCTCGCGCCGGAGGACCCGGGCCTGCTGCGGCGCTGACAGCGGAGCGGGCGCCGCCGCGACGGGGGACCGGTACCAGGCGCACCTGAGAACGGCGAAGCCCGGCCGGTGAGCACCGGCCGGGCTTCGCCGTCGTCACGCTGCGTCGAGGCAGCCGAGCGTCAGACGGACGCGAGGAGCTCGTCGAGCTCCGCCGCGATCATCGACTTCGGGCGAGCGCCGATGACGGACTTCACCAGCTCGCCACCCACGTAGATGTTCAGCGTCGGGATCGACACGACGCCGTAGTCGCCGGTGACCTTGGGATTCTCGTCGGAGTTCAGCTTGACGATCTTCACCCGGCCCTCGTACTGCTCCGAGAGCTCCTCGAGCACGGGCGCGACCATGCGGCACGGACCGCACCAGGGGGCCCAGAAGTCGACCACGACGGGGACCTCGGCGCCGAGGACCTCGTCGGCGAACGTCTCGTCGGTGACGGGGGTGGTGCTCATCGGACGTCCTCCAGGAGAACAGGGGCCTCGGTCGTCGGACGCGGGTCGACCACGTCCGGCACGCCGAGGTCGGCGAGGTAGTGCTGGGCGTCCAGCGCGGCGGAGCAGCCCATGCCGGCAGCGGTGATCGCCTGCCGGTAGACGTGGTCGACGACGTCGCCGGCCGCGAACACGCCGGGCAGGTTCGTGAGCGTGGTACGGCCCTGGACCTGGACGTAGCCGTTGTCGTCGAGCTCGACCTGGCCGATCAGCAGGTCGGTGCGCGGCACGTGGCCGATCGCGACGAACAGGCCGGACGCCTCGTGCTCCCGGGTCTCGCCGGTGACCGTGTCGCGCAGGGTCACGCCGGTGACCTTGTCCTGCCCGTGGATCGCCACGACCTCGCTGTTCCACGCGAACTCGATCTTCGGGTCGGCAGCGGCGCGGTCCGCCATGATCTTCGACGCACGCAGCTGGTCACGGCGGTGGACCATCAGCACGCGCTTGCCGAAGCGCGTCAGGAACGTCGCCTCCTCGACGGCGGAGTCGCCGCCACCCACGACCACGATCTCCTGGTCGCGGAAGAAGAAGCCGTCGCACGTCGCGCACCACGAGACGCCGCGGCCCGACAGCCGCTTCTCGTCCTCGAGGCCCAGCTCGCGGTAGGCGGAGCCGGTCGCCAGGATCACGGCCTTGGCGCGGTACGTCTCACCGCCGCCGGTGACGATCGTCTTGATCGGCTGCGTCAGCTCGAGCGACGTCGCGTCGTCCCACACGACCTCGGCGCCGAAGCGCTCCGCCTGCTTCTGCAGGCTCTCCATCAGCTCGGGGCCCTGGATGCCGTCGGGCCACCCGGGGAAGTTCTCCACCTCGGTGGTGTTCATCAGCGCGCCGCCGGCCGTCACGGAACCGGCGACCACCACGGGGGCGAGGCCGGCACGCGCGGCGTAGATCGCCGCGGTGTACCCGGCAGGACCGGATCCGACGATGACGAGGTCGCGCACGGGGGAGTTCTGGTCGGTCACGGCAGTCCTCAAGAGGGTGAGACGGCGCCCGGCGGGCGGGCACGCCTCGGGCGGGTGGGTCGACTGATCGGTTAACCGATCGTAGGGCGCTTCTGTTCCCTTCCGGGCACGGCGCCCCGCGCCCGCCTGCGCTGCGCTGCTCGTCCTGCCGGTCGCCGTGCGGCTGCGCTGCGCTGCGGCGGACGCTCGCTGCGCTCGCGGCCACCTCCGCTACGCTCCGCCGCCCAGCTCGTCCTGCCGGTCGCCGTGCGGCTGCGCTGCGGCGGACGCTCGCTGCGCTCGCGGCCACCTCCGCTACGCTCCGCCGCCCAGCTCGATCTCGTTGAGCTCCAGGCGGAACGCACCGTCGTTCGCCGTCGGCAGCTCCGTGATCCAGATCGTCAGGTGGTCGGTCTCCACCGGCTCGTCGAACGTCAGCGTCGTCTGGGGCGCGAACGCTCCCGAGGCCAGCACGGTGCCGCCACCGGGGTCCGACGGGTCCGAGTCGCGGATCTCGACCTTGCCGCCCTCACCGGAGACGTTCAGCGTCACCGAGCCCACGGTGGTGGGCTCCTCCAGGGTGACGAGGTAGCCGAGTGCCTCCTTGAACCCGGAGAAGTTCGCCTGCTTGTAGGTCATCGTGTACCAGTACGTGCTCGGGTCCCCGTCGAAGGCCCGGTCCACGGCCTCGGGGTGGTCGCCCTCGCCCCCGGACGGGTCGAAGACGGTCGCCGAGGCGATCTGCGGGGGCGGTCCGGCCGAGGTCGGCTCCTGCGAGGGCGGCTCGGACGTGGAGGGGGAGCCGGACGCGGACGCCGACGGACGCGTCTCCTGGGGCGAGGCACTGGGTGCACCGCGGTCCAGGCTGGAGAACAGCGCCTGGAACGCGATGACGATGACGACGACGACCACGACGGCCACACCCGCCAGGACGACGAGCGCGGTGCGGCTGCGACGCGGGGGCTCCTCCGGCATGCCGATCACGTCGGCGAAGACGTCGTCGGTCCGGCCGCCACCGGACGAGGTGTCCCCGGTCGCACCGGAGAAGGGGACGGTGGGCGCGTCGGAGGCCTGGGGCGCCGCAGCCGCGGCTGCCGCTGCCGCCGCCGCGCCGCCGGCGCCGAGGAGGCTCTGCCGCGCCGGACCGGCCGCCGGACCCGCCCCGGTGGGGCTGAACGCGCCGGTGCCGGTCGGGAACGCGGGGGGCGGGGTGCCGGGTCGGTTGGAGCCCGCCGTCGGACGGCCGAACGACTCGCGCACGGACTGCCGGCGCACCGGCTGCGGCGCCTCGATCGGCCCGGGCGGGACGGCGCCGGACGCGGCCTCGTACGGCTCGTCCTCCAGCTCGTCCAGCGCGAGCGGCGCCTGCGGCGCGGTGTCGACGAGCTCGGGGTCCAGGTCGGGGTGCGAGGGTCCGGGCGCGGGCTCCGGGTCCGCGGGCACCGGTGCCGTGGCGCGCGGGGCCGTCGGCCCCTGCACCGCGGCGACGGACGCAGCCGTCGGACCGGTGTCGAAGGCGGGACGGATGCTGCCCCACGGCTCGAGCTCGCGCACGACCTCGCCGGGGGTGTGCGGGCCGTCCTCGTGGGGGCCCAGCGTCACGGTGCACAGGGTGTCGAGGTCGTTCGGGACGCCGGGCACCAGGTCGGCGGGCGGCACGGGTGCCCCGCCCATGACGGGTGCGGGCGGAAGCGACGACCCGGCGAGGTCCGGCATCCGCGGGTCGGCGGGCCACGTGCCGGTGAGGGCCGCGTAGAGCAGCCGGACGAGCCCGACGGCGTCGGCGCGGGACGTGGAACGGGCGTCGGCGTCGGTGATCCCGGCCTGCGCGGCGTCCAGGGCGAGGCCGGAGAGCTGCACGCGGCCGTCGGTGTTGACGTGCAGCACCGACGGGCGCAGCGCCAGGTGGTGCACGCCGCGGCGGCGGGCCGCCTCGAGGGCGGTGGCGGCCTCGCCGATGACCGCGCGGGCCTGCTCGGGCGTCAGCGGCGCGCGCGCCGCGAGCTCCACGAGCGACGGGCCGGCCACCTGCTCGTACACCACGTAGCCGGACGAGCCCTGCGAGCCGACGTCGAGCACCCGCACGAGCCGGGGGTCGACGACGAGCGCGGCACGGCGCGCCGCGTCCAGCGCCTGGGCGACCGAGCGGGACTCGACGACCCGCACGTGCACCGGACGGTCGAGGATCTGGTCGGTGGCCTCCCACGCGCTGCCGCCGGGCAGGTCGTAGGGCAGGGCGTCGAGCACCCGGTAGCGCCCGGCGAGCACGGTGCCACGTCCGACCGTCTCCGCCAACGACGCCTCCTGAACCCGGGTCCGTGCGTGCTGCTCGTTCCTCCCGAATGCTAGCCGGGACGACGCGAGCGCCCGCCCGCCCGGCAGCCGCAGGAGCAGGGGACCGAGCATGCCGTCGAGCTCGTCGACGCGCAGCAGGCGCAGCGCGGCCACGTAGGCGACGGCCATCACGGTGCCGATGACGACGCACTCCACGACCGCCCGCCCGACCGTCGGCTCCATCACGGCGTCGAGCGCCACGCGCACGACGAAGCCGAGCACCGCGACCGCGGCCGCGGCCGCGCCGGCGCGCAGGTGCAGCCACAGCACACGTCCGGCGTCGACGTGCTCGAGCCGCCGGCGCAGCATCCGCAGGGCGACGAGCGCGCCGACGAGGTACGACGCGCTCATCGACAGCCCGATGCCCACGACCCAGCTGGCCGGCGGCAGCACGACCCGACCGGCGAGCGTCCCGAGCACCACGACGGCCGCCATCGCGACCTGGATCGGTACCATCGAGCGGGCGTCCTCGTAGGCGTAGAACACCCGCTGGCACATCGACCAGGCGCCGAACGCCGGCAGGCCGACGATCATCGCCACGACCACGGCGGTGACGGCGCGCACGGCGCCGACGGGCTCGTTGAGCAGCACCAGCCGGCTCACGGGGAACGCGAGCACCATGATCACGGCGGTCGCCAGCGAGGTGAAGACGCCGATCACACGCAGGCCGTAGGAGAGCGACCCGCGCACCGCGGCCACGTCGCCGTCGTGCGCCTGGGCGGACAGCCGCGTGAACAGGGCGGTCGCCAGCGACACGGTGACGAGCGAGTGCGGCAGCATGAAGATGAGGAACGCCCAGTCGTACGCGGCGTTGCCGGCCACCGGGCCGTCGGGCGTGCAGGGCCCGGCGACCGCGCTGCCGAGCGCCGCGCCCGGGGCCTGCGACGCGACGCGCGAGGTCACGACGAAGCCGACCTGGCCGATCGCGAGGCCGATGAGCGTCCACTTCGCGACGGAGCCGGCCCGGCCCAGCCCCGAGCCGCGCAGCCCCCACCGGACCCGGTACGAGATGCCGGCGCGGCGCATCGCGGGGATGAGGACGAGCGCCTGCGCGACGACCCCGAGGGTCGCGGAGCCGGCGAGCAGCGCCACCTGGCCCGTCGTCCACGACGCCGCCTGCGTCGTGTCCGCGCTGCCGAACACCGCGATGAAGACGCCGAACCCGAGGATCGACACGACGTTGTTGACGACGGGCGCCCACATGAACGGCCCGAAGGACCCGCGGGCGTTCAGGGCCTGCCCGATGAGGGCGTACGCGCCGTAGAAGAACATCTGCGGGACGCACCAGAACGCGAACGTCGTCGCGAGGTCGACCTGCGCCGGGCTGCACGGGTCCGCGTAGAGCCGGACGAGCAGCGGCGAGGCGGCCGTGAGCAGGAGCGTCGCGACGGCCAGGGCGGCGAATCCGAAGGTCAGCAGGCGGTCGACGTACTCCTGGCCCGCGTTGCGCTTGTACGCGCGGACCACCTGCGGGACGAGCACGGCGTTGAGGACGCCGCCCGCGAGCAGCATGTAGAGCACGTTCGGGAGCTTGTTGGCGACGGCGAACGCGTCCGCCGCCTGACCGGTGGCCCCGACGGCCGCCACCAGCACCATGCCGCGCACGAGCCCGAGCACCCGGGAGACGGCGGTGCCGGACGCCATGAGCGCCGCGCCGCGCCGCAGGCCGCTGTCGCCGGGGTCGTTGCCGGCCGCGTCGCTCACGGGCGGGTCCCGCTCGGCTCGCCCCGTCCCTCGTCGGCGGGCTCACGCCCGGCCGGCGTGGCGGGGACCGGCTCGTCGACGGCCGACCCGACGACGCTCGCGTCCACGCGGGCGCCGCGCCGCGAGCTCTGGCCACGCCGGATCGTCCGGACGATCCCGAGGACGAGGCCGATGGCGAGGAGGATGCCGACGAGCACGGCGCCCACGCTCTCGATCGTGGGCCGGACCTGCGCGGTGAAGGACTCGACGGTCCCGACGCGGGCCCCGTCCTCGTCCGTGAGGCGCAGCGTGACGACGACCTCGCAGTTGGCGTTCGCCTGCAGGTGCACCGGCACCGCGGTCTCGCTGCGCGCGTCGAGCTCGAGCAGCGGCACGTCCTCGGCCTCGAGGCACGCCTTGCGCGGCTCCACGTGCAGCCGGACGGTCGCGGGCACGGTGAGCTCGTTGCGCACGGTCACCCGGACCTCGCTCGTCGCGCTCACGACGCTCACGTCGCTCACGGGCACCACGCTGAGCCCGGTCGTGCGCGCGCGCAGCCCGGCGACGACGTCCCGGACGACGTCCGTGCGGGCCTCGACGTCGTCCCGCCACGCGACGGAGAGGGGGGCGAGCGTCTCCTCGTCGACGCCGTCGAGCAGCGCGGCCGGGTCCGGCGTGACGCCGGCGAAGCGGACGACGTCGCGGCGGGCGTTCGCGAGCGCGCGCACCTGCGCGGGCGGCAGCTCGTCGGGAGAGGTGACGGCGGCGGACGGTCGCGTGGCCACGCCCGTGCCCGTCAGCAGGTCGCCGACGCCGGTCGTGGTGGCCCAGGGGTTGTCCCGCAGCGCCTGCAGGAGCTGGAGCGTGACGGGGACGTCCGGCGTCCACCCGCGGTCCGCGGCGACGAGCACGCGCGTGGCCTCGCCGGCGCCCGCGATCGCCGCCAGCTCCGCGATCGCGCGCTGCTGCGCGGCGGCCGGGGTGGAGGCGCCCGCGGAGCTCGCGTCCGTGAGCAGGTTCGACAGGGTGGTGTCCGGGACGAGGACCGTCGTCGCACCCTCGTCCGTGGTCGCGACCCGGTGCGCGTCGGGCGTCGTCTGGCCGGCGCGCCGCGGGGAGCCGACGACCGCCGCGGCGCCCGATCCGGCCGCGACCGCGGCGCCGCTGGCGTCGAGGCCGCCCGGCGGCGCCCACAGCAGCACGGGGGCGTCGTCGGCGTCCTGGGAGCGGCGGACGGCGAGATCGACGAGCTCGGAGGCGTCGGCGTGCGCGACGGCGGCGACGTCGGGGTCGGCCCACGGCAGCGAGACGGTGGGCCGGGTCGACTGCAGGTTCCGCACCTGGGACGCCCACAGGGTCGCGGTGTCCGTCGTCCCGTCGGCCGACGCGTCGGCGAGGTCGAGCACCGCCGGGTCGACGGCGAGCGACACCGACGAGTCGGCCGCGGCGACGCTCGTGAGCTGGGTCAGGCGCCCGCCCGTCGCGGTCAGACTCTCCAGCTCCGTGCGTGCCGGCTCCGGCTCGAGCGGGTCGACCGCCGGGCCGGTGACCGGCAGCAGCACCGCCACCTGCGCCGGGGTGATCTGCGCGTCCGTCGTCTGCCAGAGCAGGAAGGTGCGCTCCTGGGCGACCACCCGGCCCTGCGCGAGGACCTGGATCGTCAGCCCGCGCGGCCCGGACGTGTCCGGCAGGTCGAACAGGTGCACGTCCGACGACGCGAGGTCGAGCTCGACCGACACGGAGGCCGTCGGCTCGAGCGGGTCCTCCACCCGGTGGCTGGCCACGGGGTCGCCGGGGTAGAGGGACTCGTCGGAGACCCAGCGGGCGAGGTCGCCGCGGTCGGAGATCCGGACCCGGCTCAGCCGCAGCAGCACCGTCACGTCGTCGAGCGGGTCGTCCGTCCCGTTCGTCACCCCGGCCTGCACCGTCAGGTCCTCACCCGGGCGCAGCACCCGCGGCGTGATCTGCTGCAGCGCGACCCGGACGCCGGGCTCGGGTGCCGCCGCCACCGGTGCCGCGGTCGGGCCGGGCGTCGCGCTCGCGGCCGGCGCGGCCGCCGCGAG
>NZ_HE978588.1:850688-858483 GCF_000312005.1 Cellulomonas massiliensis JC225 | reverse complement strand
CGACCCCGCGTCGGCGACCGGGGGAGCGGTGCAGCCCGCCGCGAGCCCGGCCGCGAGGACGAGTCCCGCGGCGGTCGCGAGGAGCGACCGCCGAGCCGTGCCGGTCATGCGTCGCCGAGGAGAACGACGAGCGCGGCCTCGGCCAGCCGTCGCTCGTTGGGGTACGCCAGGCGCTGCTGCAGCTCCGCCACGGGGACCCACTGCGCGTCCTCCGCCTCGCCGTCCGGGTCGCCCTCGACCGTGAGGAAGCCGCCCGTGGCGCCGATGAGGAAGTGGTGCACGACCTTGTGCACGCGGCGGTCGTCGCCGCTGAACCAGTAGTCGATGACGCCGAGCCGGCGCAGCACCTGGCCGCGGATGCCGGTCTCCTCGAAGACCTCCCGCTCCGCGGCCTGCTCGGGCGTCTCGTCGCCCTCGAGGTGGCCCTTCGGCAGGCACCACTCGAGCCGGCCGGCACGGTTGCGCCGCGCGATGACGGCGGCGACGTAGACGCCGTCGTGCTGCGTGACGACGAGCCCTCCGGCCGACGTCTCGTCGACGACGGGCAGCGCGCTGGGCGCGCGCGGGGCGGGCTTGCGGACCTCGATCCGCAGGGCGTGACCGCCCGGTGGCGCCGGGACCCCCCGCGACGGGGAGCGGTGCGCCGGGGTGGACATGCGAGCCACTGTAACGACTGCCGATCTGGAAGGATGGGACGAGTGCCCGCCACCGAGAACTCCCGTCCGACCGGCGACGCGTCCGCGGCGGCCGGCCTGCACGCGCTGCGGCGGCGGGCGCTGGCGTCGATCGCGGAGCTCGCGTCCGACGCCGTCGAGCTGGGCGAGCTGTTCCGCGCCGCCGGTCACGAGCTCGCGATCGTGGGCGGCCCGGTGCGTGACGCGTTCCTCGGCCGGACGAGCAACGACCTCGACCTGACGACCTCGGCGACGCCCGACGAGACCGAGGCGCTGCTGCGGCAGTGGGGCGACGCGACCTGGGACATCGGGCGCGAGTTCGGCACCATCGGCGCGCGGCGGTTCGCCGGCCGCCGCGGTGCGCCCGCGGACGTCGTCGTCGAGGTCACCACGTACCGCACCGACGCCTACGACCCGTCGTCGCGCAAGCCCGAGGTCGTCTTCGGCGACTCGCTCGAGGGTGACCTGTCGCGACGCGACTTCACGGTGAACGCGATGGCCGTCCGCGTCCCCGACCTCACCTTCGTCGACCCGTTCGACGGGCTCGCGGACCTCGCGCGGGGCGTGCTGCGGACGCCGGTGGAGGCGCGTCGGTCGTTCGACGACGACCCGCTGCGGATGATGCGCGCCGCGCGGTTCGCCGCCCAGCTGGGCTTCGCGGTCGACGACGAGGCGCGCGCCGCGATCGTCGCGATGTCCGAGCGCATCGCGATCGTCTCGGCCGAGCGCGTGCGCGACGAGCTGTCGAAGCTCCTCCTCTCGGCCCAGCCCCGTCGGGGCCTCGAGGTCCTCGTCGACACCGGGCTGGCGGCGCACGTCCTGCCGGAGCTCCCGGCGCTGCGGCTCGAGATCGACGAGCACCACCGCCACAAGGACGTGTACGAGCACTCGCTCACCGTGCTGGACAAGGCGATCGCGCTCGAGACGGGTCCTGACGGCGCCGTCCCCGGGCCGGACCTCGTCCTGCGCCTCGCCGCGCTCCTGCACGACATCGGCAAGCCCCGCACCCGCCGGTTCGAGCCCGGCGGCGGCGTGAGCTTCCACCACCACGAGATGGTCGGGGCGAAGCTCGTCGCGAAGCGCCTCAAGGAGCTGCGCTACGACAAGGCGACGGTGCAGGCGGTCAGCCGCCTGACGGAGCTGCACCTGCGGTTCCACGGGTACGGCGACGGCGAGTGGACCGACTCGGCGGTGCGGCGCTACGTCACGGACGCCGGGCCGCTCCTCGAGCGCCTGCACCGGCTCACCCGCTCCGACTGCACCACCCGGAACGTGCGCAAGGCGCGTCGGCTGTCGGAGGCGTACGACGACCTCGAGGCGCGCATCGCCCGCCTGAAGGAGCAGGAGGAGCTGGACGCGGTGCGTCCGGACCTGGACGGCACGGAGATCATGGAGATCCTCGGCATCCCGCCGGGCCGCGAGGTCGGTGCGGCGTACCGGTACCTGCTCGAGCTGCGCATGGAGCGCGGGCCGCTCGGCCCCGACGCCGCCCGCGAGGAGCTCCTCGCCTGGTGGTCGGCGCGCTCCTGAGCGAGCGCGGGCGCGGTCAGCCCGCCGGCCGCACGACCAGGAGGCACACGTCGTCCTCCTGGTGGCTGCCGGCGAGGGCGGCGACGAGCTCGTCGCGCACCGCCTTGGCGTCCGCCCCGGCCGGGACGCCCGCCAGCCGCTCGGCGAGCACGGCCACGCCCTCGCGCAGCCCGCGGTCCCGCCGCTCGACGAGGCCGTCGGTGTAGAGCACCAGGGTCGCGCCGGCCGGTACGCGCACCTGGAGCTCCGCCTCGTCGGCGGTCCGCCCCACGGGGTCCGCGATGCCGAGCGGGGTCCGCAGCGCCCCTTCGAGCAGGAGCACCTCGCCGTGGGGCAGCCGGAGCATGCCGGGCGGGTGCCCCGCGCGCGCGTACGTCAGCCGCGCGCCGTCGCCGTCCGGCTCCCAGCGCGCGAAGACGCACGTCGCGATGCCGGCGATGTCGAGACCGCGCACCACCTCGTCCACCCGGGCGAGCACCCGCGCCGGGCCCTCGCCGTCCCACGCGGCCGCCCGCAGCAGCGAGCGCAGCTGACCCATCGTGGCCGCCGCCCGCAGGTCGTGGCCGACCACGTCGCCGACCGCCAGCCCGATCGAGCCGTCCCGCACGCGCAGCACGTCGAACCAGTCGCCGCCGATCTCCGCCTGCCGCGCGGACGGCACGTACGTGGCCGCGACGTCGAGCCCGGCCAGCGGCGGGATCTCCGGCAGGAGGCTGTGCTGCAGCGTGATCGCCGCCTCGCGCTCGGCGAGGAACAGGCGCACGTTGTCGAGTGCCAGGCCGGCGCGGCGGCCGAGGTGCGCGGCGGTCACGACGGCCTCGGCCCCGAACGCGTCGAGGCTCTCGTGCACCAGCGCGAGCGCCCCGATCACCCGGTCCCGCGCCCGCAGCGGCACGACGAGGGCGCTGCCGAGCCCGAGGCGCTGGAGCACGTCGAGCTGCTCCGGCGTCGTGCGCGCCGGGAGGCCGGTCACGTCGATCGCGTACGGCGTCGGCATGAACCCCGGAGGGCTGTGGAGCGCCTCCTGCATCCTCGGGGACCGGCTCAGCCAGCCCGTGTCGAGCGTCTGCAGCGCCCGGGCCGCCGCCCGCCGCTCGTCGTCGCCGGTCGTCACGTGCAGGTGCTCGACGCGGCCCCGTTCGTCCGTGACGACGACGTACCCCCACGTCGCGAGCGCCGGCACCGCCACGTCCGCCAGCGCCCGGACCGCCTCGGCGTAGTCGAGGTGCGTCGCCAGCTCGTCCGAGACGCGCGCGAGCAGGTCGAGCCGCGCGGTGGTCGCCTGCGCGAGCGCGAGCTGCGTGTCGCGCTCCCGCTCGGCGTGCACGCGGTCGGAGACGTCCGCCTGGATGCCGACGTGGTGGGTGATCCGCCCGTCCGCGTCGCGGACCGGCGACGCCACCACCTGGTTCCAGAACGGCGTGCCGTCGCGGCGGTAGTTGAGCAGCACGGCGGCGCCGGTGCGGCCGGCCTGCAGCTCGCCGAGCAGGCCGCGCGCGGCGCCGCGGTCGGTGCCCGGGCCCTGCAGGAACCGGCAGTTGCGGCCGAGGGCGTCCTGCGCCGAGTAGCCGGTCAGGCGCGTGAACGCCGCGTTGACCCAGACGAGCGGGTCGTCCGGCAGCCGCGGGTCCGAGACGGTGAACGGCAGGTCGCTGTGCGTGATCGCGTGCCAGGGCAGGTCGGCGCCCAGGTCCGGGGGCTCGAGGCTCACGACCGCGCCACCGCCGGGACGCGGACGGCCTCGGGGACGCGCCGGGCCGCGGTGCCGTAGACGACCGCCGCCGCGAGGTAGCCCGCCGCGAGGACGGCGAACAGGCCGCGCGACCAGCCCGTATCGGGCAGCGTGAGCGCGCCGAGGGCGGCGGCCCCGACGAACGCGGCGTTGTAGAGCACGTCGTACAGGGCGAACGCGCGGCCGCGGTAGGCGTCGTCGGTGTCCCGCTGGACGATCGTGTCGACCGCGATCTTGGCGCCCTGGGCCGCGAGCCCCAGCGCGGCGGAGGCGACCAGCACCGGGACGAGCTCGACGGTGACGACGAGCACCAGCTGGCTCGCCGTCGCCAGCAGCAGGCACAGGACGATCCACGCGTGCGGGCCGGTGCGGGGGGAGAGCACCGGTGTCAGCACGACCGCCAGCGCGAAGCCGACGGCCGCAGCGCCCAGGATCGTCGCGAAGGTGCGCAGCCCCTCGCCCGCGTCCGCCGGGTCCGAGAGCAGGTTGCGCGCGATGAGGATGCTCGCGATGAAGACCGCGCCGTAGAGGAACCGGTGCACGGCCATCACGGCCAGCGCGCGGGCGGGGGTGCGGCGGGCGACGAGGTAGCGCGCGCCGTCGACGAGCCCGTGCCCCAGCGCGCCGAGGGCGGCGCGCAGCTGCGCGGCGTCCGCGCGCTGCTCCGGCCCGAGGCGGTCACGGCCGAGCCGCGTGGCGAGCGCGGAGGCCGCGGCCATCACGAGCGCCGCGACCAGGAGCGCCGCGGCGTCCTTGCCGCGCCCGGGCGGGAGGACGAGCCCGAGGACGACCCCGATGCCGCCGCCGACGCCCGCGGCGGCCGCGCCGAGCGTCGGCGTCAGCGAGTTGGCCGTCAGCAGCAGCGGACCGTCGACGACCCGCGGCAGCGACGCCGACAGCGCCGCGAGCAGGAACCGGTTGATCGAGAGGTTGACGAGCGCGAGCACGTAGACCGCCGGGCCCACGCCCTGCGTCAGCATCACCGTGGCGATCGCCAGCGTCAGGCCGACCCGCACCAGGTTGCCGACGAGCAGCACCTGGCGGCGGCGCCAGCGGTCGAGCAGGACGCCCGCCCACGGGCCGACGATCGTGAACGGCAGCAGCAGCACGGCGAACGCCGACGCGACCCCGGTCGCGGTGCTGGCGTTCTCGGGGGAGAAGAAGAACAGCGTCGCGAGCCCCACCTGGAACATGCCGTCCGCGGACTGCGAGACGAGCCGCACGGCGAACAGCCGGCGGAAGTCCCGCAGCGGCCACAGCGCCTTGAGGTCGTCGATCACCTGCACGGGCACATCCTCGCACCCGGGGGACCCGGGACCTGGGTAGGGGGAGTGGGCGGCGTCAGCCGTCACTGACAGGCATGAACGCCCGCTGGTGGTCGGCGTGGTGTGCTACCCCGCCGACCCTCCGTTCCGCTACGGCCGAGGCCCCCGGCGCATCGCACCGGGGGCCTCGACCTTCGCTGCACTTCAGGTCAGCGCCATTCCTGGCGGTCGCGCTGACCTTGCGTTCCGCTACGGGCGAGTGCCTGGCTTCGCTCGGCCCTCACCCTGCGCTGCACTCCAGGTCAGCGCTCGACCTCGCGGTCGCGCTGACCTTGCGTTCCGCTACGGGCGAGTGCCTCGCTTCGCTCGGCCCTCACCCTGCGCTGCACTCCAGGTCAGCGCTCGACCTCGCCGCGGATGAAGGACTCCAGCTGGGCGCGGCCCTTCTGGTCCTCCATCTGCACCGGCGGGGACTTCATGAAGTACGTCGACGCCGACAGGATCGGGCCACCGATGCCGCGGTCCTTCGCGATCTTCGCCGCACGGAGCGCGTCGATGATGATGCCGGCCGAGTTGGGGGAGTCCCAGACCTCGAGCTTGTACTCCAGGTTCAGCGGGACCTCGCCGAACGCGCGGCCCTCGAGGCGCACGTACGCCCACTTGCGGTCGTCGAGCCACGCGACGTAGTCCGACGGGCCGATGTGGACGTTGCGGTCCTCCTTCTTGCCGGCCAGCGGGCCGTCGTCGATGTTGGAGGTCACGGCCTGCGTCTTCGACAGCTTCTTGGACTCCAGGCGCTCGCGCTCGAGCATGTTCTTGAAGTCCATGTTGCCGCCGACGTTCAGCTGGTACGTGCGGTCCAGGATGACGCCGCGGTCCTCGAACAGGCGGGCGAGCACGCGGTGTGTGATGGTCGCGCCGACCTGCGACTTGATGTCGTCGCCGACGATCGGCACACCGGCCGCCTCGAACTTCGCGGCCCACTCCGGGTCGGACGCGATGAACACCGGCAGGGCGTTGACGAAGGCGACACCCGCGTCGATCGCGCACTGCGCGTAGTACTTGGCGGCCGCCTCCGAGCCCACGGGGAGGTAGCAGATGAGGACGTCGGCCTGCGTCTCGCGCAGCGTGGCGACGACGTCGACCGGCTCGGCGTCCGACTCCTCGATGGTGGCCGAGTAGTACTTGCCCAGGCCGTCGAGCGTGTGACCGCGCGAGACCGTCACGCCGAGCGGCGGGACGTCGGCGATCTTGATGGTGTTGTTCTCCGACGCGACGATCGCCTCGGACAGGTCGAAGCCGACCTTCTTCGCGTCGACGTCGAACGCCGCCACGAACTCGATGTCCTTGACGTGGTAGTCGCCGAACTGGACGTGCATGAGGCCCGGGACCTTGGTGTCCGGGGCGGCGTCGGCGTAGAAGTGGACGCCCTGCACGAGCGACGCGGCGCAGTTGCCGACGCCGACGATGGCGACGCGGATGGAGGTCATCCTCGCTCCTTCTCGGTGGTGGTCGCCTCCGGAGTCGTGCCGTCGGCGTTCTGGTCGGTGTCGGCCGTGCGGCCGGCACCCGGTGCGGTCCGGGCGCGGCGGGCGCCGCGCTCGTTGTCGATGAGGCCGTCGAGCCACTTGACCTCGCGCTCGACCTGCTCGAGGCCGTGGCGCTGCAGCTCGAGGGTGTACTCGTCCATGCGCTCGCGGGTGCGGGCGAAGGACTGACGGACGGTCTCGAGGCGCTCCGTCAGGCGGGTGCGTCGGCCCTCGAGGATCCGCAGCCTCGTCTCGGCGTCGGTCTGCCCGAAGAAGGCGAACCGGACGTCGAAGTTCTCGTCCTCCCAGGAGGTCGGTCCGGACGACGCGAGCACCTGCTGGAGGTGCTCCTTGCCGTCCGCCGTGAGCTGGTAGACGATGCGGGCGCGCCGGGTGGCCCCGGTGTGCCCGTCCGTCGACTCGGCGCCGCTGATCCAGCCACGCTCGACGAGCGACTTCAGGCAGGGGTACAGCGAGCCGTACGACAGGGCCCGGAACGACCCGAGCACCAGGTTCAGCCGCTTGCGCAGCTCGTACCCGTGCATGGGCGACTCGTGGAGCAGGCCGAGGATGGCCGGCTCGAGCACGTCGGAACGTCCGCGCACCACGACCTCCTCACCTCGTCCGGGACCCTTCGCCGTGCGACGATCACGTCGACGACGATTGCGATGTATCAACTCGATACATCAACGGAGTATGTCGAGTCGACGTCTCGGACACAAGCGACAGCCGCCGTCCGTGACCGGCGCCACATCCCGGACGGTCTGTCGGGGCAGGTGGGAGCGTCCGCCGGGCGGCGCGTGCCGATCATGTGAAGGGTCCGGGCGCGGGGCCGTGGTCCCTGGCACCCGGCCCAGGATGGTCGTCCATACTGACCGTCGGCGTCCTGCGCGCTCGTCGACCCCCGACCCGTGCGCCCGCCCTCCCCGTCGTCGTCAGGAAGGCCCTCCCGCCTTGGCAGGCTCCAGCTCGCGCCCCCCGCGCCGCGCGGCCCGGCCGGCGTCGTCCACCCCGCGGTCCGCGACCTCGGGCTCCCGGACGGCCTCGTCGGGCTCGTCGTCGCGC
>NZ_HE978588.1:784296-850069 GCF_000312005.1 Cellulomonas massiliensis JC225 | reverse complement strand
GCCACCGCGGCCGCGCCCCGCTCCGGCTCGCGCCGCGCCGCCGCGCCGCGCAGGGCCGACGGCAGGCGGAAGTTCTGGAACTACCCGCGCCAGGAGTACACCGGCCTGCACCGGTGGCTGCCCTCGTGGCGCTTCCTGCTCGGCTCGTTCCTCACGTGCGTCTTCCTCGGCGTCGGCGCGGTGGTCGCGGCGTACGCGATGACGGACGTGCCCGACGCCAACGACGACGTCAAGGCGCAGACCTCGACGGTGTACTACGCCGACGAGGACGGCAAGCGCGGCGACGTCATGGGCACCTTCGCGGTGCAGCCCCGTCAGATCGTCGAGTACTCGACGCTGCCGGAGTACGTCGGCAACGCGGTCGTCGCAATCGAGGACCACTCCTTCTGGGACAACTCCGGGGTCTCCGTCGAGGCCCTCGGCCGCGCGTTCCTCAACAACATCAAGGGCGGCTCCCGCCAGGGCGGGTCCACGCTGACCCAGCAGTACGTCGAGCGCTACCTCGTCGGCGAGACGACCACCGACTACGTGGGCAAGGCGCAGGAGGTGCTGCTCGCCCTCAAGATCGGGCGCGAGCGCACGAAGCCCGAGATCCTCGGCGGGTACCTCAACACCATCTACTTCGGCCGCGACTCCTACGGCATCCAGGTGGCGGCGCAGTCGTACTTCGGCGTCGACGCGAAGGACCTGACCGTCTCGCAGGCGGCGCTGCTCGCCGGCATCATCCCGTCGCCGAACAACTGGGACCCGGCGGTCGACCCCGCGCGCGCCGAGCAGCGGTGGAACACCGTGCTCAACAACATGGTGACGTACGGGTTCCTCGACGCGTCCGAGCGGGCGAAGCAGGAGTTCCCGAAGACCATCAAGGTCAAGAAGAACCAGAAGTACGCCGGTGCCCAGGGCTACCTGCTCGACATGGTGAAGCGCGAGCTCGCCAAGGAGCCGCTGCAGATCGACGAGGACGACCTCAACCGCAAGGGCTACCAGATCCTCACGACGATCCGGAAGCCGATGCAGGCCGAGATCGTCCGCGCCGGCAAGAGCGTCTACTCGGGCGACCTGACGAACGGCGACAAGCCGAACAGCCGGCTCAAGGTCGGCATGGCGACGATCGACCCGTCCGACGGCGCGATCCTCGCCCTGTACGGCGGCAAGGACTTCCTCAAGGACCAGTACAACCACGTGAGCCTCGACGCCATCCAGGCGGCGTCGACGTTCAAGCCGTTCACGCTGGTGGCCGCGCTCGAGGACGGCATCCCGCTCTCCAAGACCTTCAGCGGCCGCAGCAACATGGAGCTGAAGAGCTGGGGCGAGAAGAAGGTCGTCAACTTCGGCGGCGTCAGCTACCCCTGGGTGAGCCTGAAGTACGCCACCGAGCAGTCGATCAACAGCGTCTACGCGCAGCTCAACGACATCGTCACGCCGGAGAAGACCGTGGAGACGGCGAAGGCGGCGGGCATCACCACGCCGCTGACCGCCAACCCCGCGAACGTGCTCGGCACCGACGCGGTCCGTCCGCTGGACATGGCGAGCGCGTACGCGACGTTCGCCGCGCAGGGCGTGCACCACGACCCGTTCGTCGTGCGGCAGGTCGTCAACCCGGACGGCACCGAGGCGTACAACGCGCAGGACACGAGCAGCAAGCGGTTCGACGCGGACATCATGGCCGAGACCAGCTACGCGCTGCAGCAGGTCGTCGAGAACGGGTCCGGCAAGGACTGGGTGAAGCCGCTGGGCCGCCCGATCGCGGGCAAGACGGGAACCTCGAACGAGAACAAGTCCGCGTGGTTCGTCGGCTACACCCCGCAGCTCGCGACCGTCGTCGCGCTGAGCCAGACGCCCAAGTCCGGCTCCGGCTGGGAGCGGATCGACGAGTTCGGGTACAAGCCGAGCGGGATCAAGAACGCGGAGATCACCGGTAGCTCGGTGCCGGCCCAGCTGTGGGCCGCGTACATGGCCAAGGTGTTCGAGATGCCGCAGTACAAGGAGGTCGTGGACTTCCCCGACCGCCCGAACCTGCGGCCGACCTCCTCCCCGGCGCCGTCGCGGACGTCCACCGCGAAGCCCACGCAGGAGCCGACCCAGACGCAGGAGCCGTCGGCGGAGGTGCGGGTGCCGGGCGGGCTCGTCGGGGCGCTGCAGGCCGACGCGTTCGGTGCGCTGGTCGACGCGGGGCTGACGCCGCAGGTGACGCAGGCCTACTCGAGCTCGGTGCCGAAGGGCCAGGTCGTCAGCACCGACCCGTCCGGCGGGGCCAGGGTCCCGCGCGGCAGCGTCGTGACGGTCGTCGTCTCGCAGGGGCCGAAGCCGAAGCCCACGAACCCGCCGCAGACGCCGAACCCGACGCCCAGCGCCACTGCGCAGGGCGCGTCGCGCGGCGAGGCGGGGCCCGACCGGCCCGCCGGACGCAGCGGCGGCTGACCTCACGGGCGCCGGCCGGGGCCGGTAGCGGTCTCGAGCCGGCGTCCGGTCTGTGGGCGGCGATGCCCGCCCACACCTTCGATTTCCAGCCCGCGGCCCCGGGCCGGTAGGCTGGAACACTGGCCGCGCTGTCTTCGGTCGCCCTCGCACCAGGCGGGGGCGGGCGGGAGCTGCGCGGCGACGCGTGTGAACCCTCCTGTCACGGAACGACCGTGACCGCTGAGACCAGAGGAGGTGGGTATGAGCCTGCGTCAGTACGAGATCATGATCATCCTCGACCCCGAGATCGAGGAGCGCACCGTCGCTCCCTCGCTCGACAAGTACCTGTCGGTCGTCAAGACCGACGGTGGCACGGTCGACAACGTGGACATCTGGGGTCGTCGTCGCCTCGCGTACGCGATCCAGAAGAAGTCCGAGGGCATCTACGCCGTCGTGAACTTCACGGCTGAGCCGGCCACGGCCAAGGAGCTCGACCGCCAGCTCGGCCTCAACGAGGTCGTCCTGCGGACGAAGGTCCTGCGCGCCGACGCGTGACGCACCGGGGTGCGCACGCCGTGCGCACCCTCACGGACGAGAACGACGAGCACCATCGAGCACCGACGAGCAACGACGAGCGAGGAGCTGGCATGGCTGGTGAGACCGTCATCACGGTGATCGGGAACCTGACCGGGGACCCGGAGCTGCGCTTCACCCCGTCGGGTGCAGCCGTCGCGAACTTCACCGTCGCGTCGACCCCCCGCACGTTCGACCGCCAGTCGAACGAGTGGAAGGACGGCGAGACGCTGTTCATGCGGTGCTCGATCTGGCGGGAGGCCGCCGAGTCGGTCGCCGAGTCGCTCACCAAGGGCACCCGGGTCATCGTGACCGGGCGGCTCGTCCAGCGCTCCTACGAGACGCGCGAGGGCGAGAAGCGCACGGTCGTCGAGCTCCAGGTCGACGAGGTCGGCCCGTCGCTGCGGTACGCCACGGCCAAGGTCACCCGGACCCAGCGGTCCGGCGGTGGCGGCGGCTTCGGCGGGTCGTCCGGCGGCGGCTTCGGCGGCGGAGGCGCGTCCTCCGGCGGCGAGGACCCGTGGGCCACGCCCTCGGGCGGCGGCGGTGGCGGCGGCTACTCCGACGAGCCCCCCTTCTGATCGGCGCCCGACCTTCTCGTCCCACCCCTGACACACACATCCCCGGGCATGGCAACGCCCGGGGCTCCAGCTGACAAGGAGCACCACGATGGCCAAGGCCGTTGTCCGCAAGCCCAAGAAGAAGCAGAACCCGCTCAAGACCGCCAAGGTCGAGACGATCGACTACAAGGACACCGCCCTGCTGCGGAAGTTCATCTCCGACCGCGGGAAGATCCGCGCGCGTCGCGTGACGGGCGTGTCCGTGCAGGAGCAGCGTGCGATCGCTCGCGCCGTGAAGAACGCCCGCGAGATGGCTCTGCTGCCGTACTCGTCGTCGGCGCGCTGAGCCAAGGAGACCTGAGATGGCGAAGATCATCCTGACCCACGAGGTCACCGGCCTCGGTGCCCCGGGCGACGTCGTCGAGGTGAAGGACGGGTACGCCCGGAACTACCTCATCCCGCGCAACCTGGCCACGCCGTGGACCAAGGGTGCCGAGAAGGACGTCACCGCGATCCGCAAGGCCCGCAAGGCCCGCGAGATCGCGACGCTCGACGACGCGAAGGCCGTGCGCGACGCGCTCGAGTCCAAGACCGTCGTCGTCACGGCCAAGGCGGGCGACTCCGGCCGCCTGTTCGGTGCCGTCACGACCGCCGAGATCGCGGAGGCCGTCAAGGCCGCCGGCGCCCCGGCGATCGACAAGCGCAAGATCGAGGTCGCCCAGGCGATCAAGTCGCTCGGCGACTACACGGTCTCCGTGCGCCTGCACGCCGACGTCGCCGCCAAGGTGAACGTCAAGGTCGTCGCGGCCTGACAGCCGCACGCACGACGCCCCCGTCCGGTCCGCCGGGCGGGGGCGTCGTCGTTCGCGGACCTCGTCGTTCGCGGACAGAGTCGTCCGTAGACAGAGTCGTTCGCGGGCGACGCCGCGGTCAGTGCGACGCGAGCGCGCCGGCGACCTGTCGGCCGAGGGCCGCGCCCCACTCCCGCGCGCGGTCGAGCTCGCCGGTGCGCACCGGGCCCGTGAGGCCCTCGACGACGAACCCGTGCGGGTCGTCCAGGAGCTGGAACCCGCGCCGGTCCAGGAGGCGGGCCGCCCGGGAGGCCGCCGAGCCGGCGAGGCGGCTCTCGACGCGCGTGTCGAAGGTGGCCGCCCGGATCCCCGTCACCTGGCCACGCAGCAGGTCGATCCACTCCCGCGCGCCGATCCGCTCGGTGTCGGGGAGGACGGCTCGGGGCGCCCGGTGCCCTGCGTCGGCGCGGGTGCGCGGACGGCTGAGCCCCCGGGCGTGGGTCGGCGCCCCGACGACGAGCAGCTGGGTGCCGACGGGCAGCTCGCGCGCCGCGTCGCCCACCTCGTCGACGTCGACGGCGCCGACGGTCGCCAGGCCCTCGGCGACCGCCAGCGCGACGTCGCGCGTGCACCCGTACATCGACTCGTACACGACCGTGGCACGCATGGTCGTCCTCCCTCCGCCGGAACCTCCAGCGTCGCGAGGCGGCCGGGCGCGGCGCCAGGGCCCAAGGTCCCGCGGCGCGCGTCAGTCGACGCGGACGACGATCTTCCCGCGCGTGTGGCCCGTCGCGCTGGCGTCGTGGGCGGCGGCCGCGTCGGCGAGCTCGAAGACCTGACCGACGTCGACCCGGACGCGCCCGTCCTCGAGCAGCGCGCCGAGCTCGTCGAGGTCGGTGCTGCTCGGGCGCACCCACACGTAGTGCCCACCCAGCTCGTCCCGGGCCTTCGCGTCGACGATCGACGCGACCGTGCCGCCAGGGGCGAGCACCGCCCGGCTCGTCGCGACCAGGTCGTCGGAGCCGTAGTCGAGGACGACGTCGACGCCGCCCGGCGCCAGCGCCCGGACCCGGTCGGCCAAGCCGTCGCCGTACTCGACCGGCTCGGCGCCCAGCTCGCGCAGGTGGTCGTGGTTGCCCGCGGACGCCGTGCCGATCACGCGCGCGCCGAGCGCCCGCGCGATCTGGACCGCGAACTGCCCGACGCCCCCCGCCGCGGCGTGGACGAGCACGATCTGCCCCTGCGTCACGCCCGCGCGGCGGATGCTCTGCCACGCGGTCAGGCCGGCGAGCGGCACCGCCGCCGCCTCCTCGAACGACAGGCGGGCCGGCTTGCGGGCGAGGGTGCGCACGGGCGCGGCGACGTACTCGGCGAACGTGCCGCCCTGCACCCAGTCCTTGCGGACGTACCCGTAGACCTCGTCGCCCACGGAGAGCTCGGGGGTGTCGAGGCCGACGCGCTCCACGACCCCGGCCACGTCCCAGCCCGGGACCGCCGGGAAGGTCACGTCCATGACCTGGTCGAGGTAGCCCTGCCGCATCTTCCAGTCGACCGGGTTGACCGACGCGGCGCGCACCCGCACCAGGACGCTGTCCGGGCCGACCTTGGGGGTCGGGAGGTCGGTGAGCTCGAGGACGTCGCTGCCGCCGTAGCGGGAGTAGGTGATCGCACGCATGCCAGGCGCAACGGCGGGCGCGCCTGCTCTCTTCCCGTGGGCCCGCGGACGAGGCCCGGACGGGCGCTGACCTGGGCGGCCGTCCTGATCCGGATGACGAGACCGGTGACGTCCGGGGGTAGCGCCGGTCCCACGGGCCGGGTCTAGAGTCGGCGGCGACACGGGGTGCTCCCACCGGGGAGCTGAGATCACACCCGCCGAACCTGCTCTCGTTAGCACGAGCGAAGGGATGTCGACGCCATGACGCGTCCGTCTTCCGTCCTGCCCGGCGGCCATGCCGCCCCTCCGGCCCCGGCCGGCCCCGGCGCCCTCGTCGCCGGCCCGTACGTCCGCGAGACGGTGGCCGCGCTCCACCGGGTCCGCGCCGCCGCACCGCTGGTGCAGTGCCTGACGAACGGCGTCGTCACGAACGTGACGGCGAACGTGCTGCTGGCGCTCGGAGCGGCGCCGGCGATGGTCGACGTCCCCGGCGAGGCGGGGCCGTTCGCCGCCGCCGCGTCCGCGGTGCTCGTCAACCTCGGCACGCCGCACGACGAGCAGCGGTCCGCCATGCGGCAGGCGGCGACCGCGGCGTCCGAGCACGGCACCCCGTGGGTGCTCGACCCCGTGGCGGTCGGGTCGCTGCGGGTCCGCACGGCGCTGGCCTCGGAGCTGGTGGCCCTCCGGCCGAGCGTCGTCCGGGGCAACGCCTCCGAGGTGCTGGCGCTCGCCGGGGCCGGCGCCGGCGGGCGCGGCGTGGACGCGACCGCCTCGGTGGACGAGGCGCGCGCGGCGGCGCGTGAGCTGGCGGGCCGCACGGGCGGGGTGGTCGCGGTCTCGGGCGCCGTGGACGTCGTCACGGACGGCGACCGGCTGGTCCGGGTCGCGAACGGTGACGCGCTGCTCACCCGCGTCACCGGCGGCGGCTGCGCGCTGGGCGCGGTGGTCGGGGCGTTCCTGGCCGTGGAGGACGACCCGCTCGTCGCGACGGTCGCGGCCGTCGTCGCGTACACCGTCGCCGCGGAGGTGGCGGCCGAGCGGGCGGCCGGACCGGGGACGTTCGCGGTCCACCTGCTCGACGCGCTCGCGGGGCTCGACGAGCCGACGCTCGTGCGGCGCGCGGCCGTGGCATGAGCGCCGGCCGACCCTCCTTCGACCCCTCCGTCTACCTCGTCACCGACTCCGGGCAGGCCCGCCGACGGGGCCGCGACGTCGTCGACGTCGTGGCCGCCGCCGTGCGCGGGGGCGTGACCGCCGTCCAGGTGCGCGAGAAGGAGGCGCCCACGCACGCCGTGGTCGAGCTGCTCGGACGCGTCGCGGCGGTGCTGCCGGCGGGCGTCGCACTCGTCGTCAACGACCGCGTCGACGCCCTCCTCGCCGCCCGCCGGGCGGGGATCGCGGTCGACGGCGTGCACCTGGGGCAGGCGGACCTGCCCGTGGGGACCGTGCGGCGGCTCGTCGGCGCGGACGCGCTCGTCGGGGTCAGTGCCCGGACGCCCGCCGAGCTGGCGGCGGCGGAGGCGGCGGGCGCCGACTACGTCGGCATCGGCCCGGTCCGGACCACGACGACGAAGCGCGACGCCCCTGCGGGGATGGGCCTCGCCGCGTTCGGCGAGCTGGCGCGCGCCGCCCGCTCGCCCGCGGTCGGCATCGGCGGCCTCACGGTCGGTGACGTCCCGGCCCTGCGGCGCGCGGGGGCCGCCGGCGTGGCGGTCGTCTCGGCGGTCTGCCTCGCGGACGACCCGCGCCGGGCCGCCGCGGAGCTCGCCGCGGCATGGGCGGCGGCGGCATGAGGCCGCCGCGCGTCCTCAGCATCGCCGGGACCGACCCCACCGGCGGCGCGGGCCTGCACGCCGACCTCAAGTCGATCGCGGCCAACGGCGGCTACGGGATGGGGGTCGTCACGGCGCTCGTCGCGCAGAACACCCGCGGGGTCCGGGCCGTGCACGTGCCGCCCGCGGCGTTCCTGCGCGCGCAGCTCGACGCCGTGCGCGACGACGTGACGATCGACGCCGTCAAGATCGGGATGCTCGGCTCGGCGGCGCTCGTCGACGTCGTGCGCGCCTGGCTCGTCGACGTCCGCCCGCCCGTGGTCGTTCTCGACCCGGTGATGGTCGCGACGAGCGGGGACCGGCTGCTCGACGCGGACGCGGAGTCCGCGCTGCGTGCGCTGCTCCCGCTCGCCGACGTGGTCACCCCCAACGTGCCGGAGCTGGCCGTGCTGGTCGGCGCCGCGCCGGCTCGGGGCTGGAAGGAGCTCGTGGGGCAGGCCCGCGTGCTCGCCGCACGGGCGGGGGTGCTCGTGCTCGCGAAGGGCGGCCACCTCGACGGGGCCGACGTGCGCGACGCCGTCGTCGCGGCGGAGGGTGCTCGCGTCGTCCTGACGGCGCCCCGCGTCCGGACGTCGACCACGCACGGGACCGGGTGCTCGCTGTCCTCGGCGCTCGCGACGCGGTATGCCGCGACGGGGGACTGGCCGCGCGCCCTCCAGGAGGCGCAGGGGTGGCTGAGCGAGGCCGTCCGCCGCGGCGAGGAGCTGGAGGTCGGCGGCGGCCGGGGGCCGGTGCACCACCTCGCGGGCCTGTGGGAGCGCGGCGGCCTCACGACCCGGCCGACGCCCGCGCAGGTCGAGCAGGAGTGGTGGGAGGCGGTCGCGCACGTGCGCGACGAGATCGACGCCCTGCCGTTCGTGCGCGGTCTCGCGGACGGCGTGCTGCCCGAGGACGCGTTCCGCTGGTACCTCGCGCAGGACGCGCTCTACCTGCGCGAGTACGCGCGGCTGCTGTCCCGTGCGGCCGAGCTGGCGCCCTCGCGGGCCGAGCAGACCCTGTGGGCGCGGGGCGCGCACACGGCGCTCGTCGTGGAGCTGGAGCTGCACGAGAGCCGGCTGGGCTCGGACGACGTCCACCCCGCCGCGGCCACGACGCGCGCGTACCTCGACCACCTGGCGGGCTGCGCGAGCCGCGGGTACCCGGAGCTGGCGGCGGCACTGCTGCCCTGCTACTGGATCTACCAGGACGTCGGTGCGCGTCTCGTGCCGCTGGCCGTGCCCGGCCACCCGTACCGCGACTGGCTCCTCACCTACGGCGACGAGGCGTTCGCGGCCTCCACGCGGGAGGCGGTCCGGCTGGTCACGCGCCTCGCCGCCTCCGTCGACGACGACATCCGGGCCCGGATGCTCGACGCGTTCGTCCGCTCGGCCCGGCACGAGCACGCCTTCTTCGCCGCACCGCTCGCGTCCGTCGACGCCGGGCACCAGGGCTGGAGCACGGTCGTGGGCTAGGACGGCCGCGGCTCGAGCACGACGACGGTCGTCGGCGTGGTGCGCAGCGTCGAGTAGCCGTCGAGGTCGTCCCCGAGGTGCTTCCAGGCCTCCCACAGGCGGTCGCGCTCGGCGCCCTGGGCGGCGCGGGCGCGTACCGCGCGGGTGCCGTCCTTGATCGTGACCGTCGCGTCGGGCTGCGCCTGGAGGTTGAGCCACCACGCGGGTTCGGCGTCGGCCCACCCGTTCATGGCCAGCGTGACGAGGTTGGGGCCGTCCTCCATGTAGGCGACGATCACCGCGCGACGCTGCCCGGTGCGGCGTCCCGTCGTGGTGAGGTGCATCATCCCCCAGCGCGTGGGCCGGGGACGCGAGAGGCCGAGCCGCCCGCCGGAGAGCCGGTAGATCGCGCGGTGCACCACCCACGCAGTCCGCACGAACCAGCGGGGCGGCACCCGCGGCGCCGCGCCGGCCCGCGGTGTCTGGCCGCCTGCCGAGGCGTCGGGCCGCTGCTCGTCGTCGGGCATCGTCGCTCCCCTCGTCGGGCGAGACGCTACCGACGCCCCGGACCCGACGGCTACGCCCCAGGGTCGGGCGGCGCCGTCAGACGTCGGCGCGCGCGTACGCCTCGAGGCGGTCGGCGAGCTCGACCGGCCGGCTGAGGGCCGGCGTGTGCCCGGTGTCGATCTCGTCCGGCGTGAGCCCCAGCCGCTCGCGGGCGACCCGGCGCAGGTAGGCCGGCGGGAACATGCGGTCCCGGGTGCCGACGAGGACGTGCGTCGGCACGTCGGGCCACGCCTCGAGGGGGATCGGGCGGTCCATGCGCGCCTCCGACTGCCCCCGGCCGCGCCGCAGCGCCTCGGCGGCCAGCGCCGGCGGGACGTCCGGGTAGAAGAGCGCCACCGGGTCGGCGACGTCGTGGTCCGCGTCGTCCGACCAGCGGGTGCGGTCGGTGTACCCCGCGGGCGCCTCGCCCGGGAGCGGGATCATCGGCGCGACCAGCACGAGGGACCGGGCGTGCACCCGGGCGGCGACGAGCGGGGCGGTGAACCCGCCGAACGACTGCGCCACCACGACGAGGTCGTCGCGCCCCGCGAGCCCCGCGGCGTCGACGGCCCCGACGACGACGTCCGCGTACTCCGCGACGCCGGCCGTGTCGTCCTCGCAGGGCAGGTCGGGGGCGACCGTGTCGTGGCCCCGCCGGCGCAGCTCGCGCTCGACGAGGTGCCAGTACCAGCCGACGTCGCCGGCACCGTGGATCAGCACGAACGCTGCGGGCATCGTCGCTCCTCGTCGTCGGACCCGACGCTACCGGTGGGGTGCCGGGCCGACCACGGTCGTGGCTCGAGGGACCAGTGCGCTGCGGACGTCCGCACGGGGTGACCGTCGCCCGGGATGCGGGCCGCGGGCGGGCGCCGCACGCTGGGGGTCGGTACCGGTCCGGGGGCGGCTGCCGCACGAGGGCAGCCCACCGGCACCGCTGACGGTGGTCCAGGGAGGCCCAGCATGTCGAGTCCCGATCCTGATCCGTCCGACACGCCTGGCCTCGAGCCCGGCGGGGGCGTCCCCGTGGGCGACACGCCTCCGGGCGAGGCGAGCACGACCGAAGGGCTGTCCACACGTCAGCCCACCGCGCGCGGAGACGGCGGCAACCGGCTCGCGCTGGTGCTCATCGGCATCGTGGTCGTGCTCGTCGTGCTCTTCGGGGTCGGGTACGTCATCGGGCTGTTCTAGCGGGCCGCGCCGCCGGCCCCTCGCGGCCTTCTGGACCGCCGCCACGCGCGCTCAGAACGCGGAGGTCACCGCGATCGACAATGGGACGTCGATCCCGGTCGCGGTCGTGGTCCGCAGCCACGGCGGGTGCTCGTAGCGCACCGCGGCCGGGCGGTCACGGTCCACCACGTACCCCGTCCACTGCGCGCCGTCCCAGTAGCGCAGGCGCGCGGGCTCCAGGGGGTCGGGGTACCAGTCGGCCTGCGGTGCGGGCATCTTCCGACGGTACTCGCGGCTGCCGGGAGGCACCATGAGCACGTCGCGGCATGCCCGCGCCTGGACGCAGGACGCGGGCCAGGGCCGGGCCGACGTGACGTCGGCCCGGCCCTGGCGGTGGGTCAGCTCGCCGCGTGCCGGCCGGGGGCGGCGGAGCCGGTGTACTCGCCGAGGTCCGAGACGAGCTGGGTCAGCGTGGCGTCGGCGTCGTAGCGGCGCTGGTGGAGCGCCGCGATCTTGGCGCCGATCTCGGGGTCGTCGTCGTCGGTGATGTCGAACGAGGCGAACCGGTCGACGAGCGGCAGGCCGACGCGGTCGGTGTTCCGGTGCGCCGGGTGGATCAGGTACTCCCAGTAGCCCTCGAGGTCCTCGATGACGAAGGTGGCGCCCCACTCGTACTCGCCGCCGATGTCGCGGCCGACGACGAACGACCTCACGGAGGGGATGACCCGGCCCTGGTTGCGCAGGCTCTCGAGGGCCTCCTCGAGCTGGGCGGGGGTGACGTCGGGCTTGATGGTGAAGCGGTTGCCGTGGACGATCATGGTCGTCTCCTTTCGGTGGTGGTGGGTCAGTGGCCGCGGTGCGACCGGAGGAGGACCGGGGCGGCGACGACCGCGCCGGCGGTGGTGAGGAGTCCCGCGGCGGCGAACGCGCCGCCCGGGCCCAGGCCGGCGACGAGGGGCCCCGCCGCCAGCGGTGAGAGGAACTGCCCGAGGAAGATGCCGGTGACGAGACCGGCGAGGACCTGTCCCCGACGGCCGTCCGGGGCGAGCTCGCCGAGGCGGAGGTTGAGGTTCGGCACCGTCAGGCCGACGCCGATGCCTCCGACGAGGAGACCCGTGACGACCGTGCCGAGCCCCGCGGCGCGGCCGATCAGGGTCCAGCCGACACCCAGGAGGGCCAGCGCGGTCAGGCTGATCGCGGTGGGTGACAGCCGCCGGCGCACGACCGGGAAGGCGAGCGACCCCGCCAGGGCCGTCACGATCGACCCGGCGATCGCGATGCCGACGAGCCCGGGTCCGATGCCGAGCCCGCCCAGCAGGAAGGGCAGCTGGGTGGGTGCCATGTAGAAGACCGCGGTCGCCGCGAGAGCGAGCAGGTAGAGACCGAGGATCCGACCGGTACCGCGTCGCCGCGGCCGGCCCGCGGTGCGCGCACGTGCCGTCGGACGGGGGGCGGCGGCGCGGACCTGCTCGCGCTGCGGGACCGCCGCGAGCACCATCACCCCCACGGGCACCGCCGCGGCGTACAGCCAGAACGGTGCCCGCCATCCGTTGTCGGCCAGCACCCCGGCCAGTGGCAGGAGCACGACCCCGCCGAGGCTCGCTGCGGCCTGCTGGTAGCCGAGGTAGGTGGCGCGGCGGGAGCCGCTGAACCAGTCGGTGACCAGGGCGCTGACCGCGGTCGTGATCCCGGCGACGCCGAGCCCCAGCGCGGCGCGGGAGGCGAGCAGCGTGCCGAGGTCCGTCACGACGAGGCCGGCCGTCCCGGCCGCCGCGTACACGCCGAGCCCGCCGAGCAGCACGGGGCGGCGTCCGAGCCGGTCGACGAGCGCGCCCGCGACCGGCGCGCCGACCGCGATGGCCAGCGACGTGATCGTCAGCGCCAGCCGGACCAGGCCGGCGTCCCCGAAGTGGTCGGCCATGGCGGGCAGCCCCGGGGCGATCAGGGCGGGAGCCATGATCGTCAGCCCTGCGGCCGCGAGGACCGCCGTCCGAGCGAGCCGGCCGGGGTCGGTGCCGACCCGACTCGGGGGAGGCATCGTCATCGTCGTCGTCATGGCGTCAGGCACCCAGGCCCAGGGCGACCACGAACAGGACGACGGGGAGCAGCAGCCACGGCTCCGCCAGGACGAAGAGGGCCGTGAGAGCGAGCGACGCCCAGGCCAGGAACCGGCCGAACCGGCGCCGGCGTGCCTTGCGAGCGCGCTTGGCGGCCTTGGCCTCCGCCGTGACCCGCAGCAGCTCGAGCCAGGAGGCGAGCGACGCGTCGAGCGCTGCCCGCAGGTTCTCCGCGTCGGCTCGGACCGGGTCGCCCTCCCACGACTCGGCGGTACGCACGATCGTCGCGTCCCCGTCCGGCGTGAAGGTCCACTCGTGGACGCCGGTGATGCCCTGCGCCGGGCCGCCCCAGAGGATGCGCCGCGGCGCCTCGATCGCGTACACGGTCGAGGCGACGTCCAGACCGTGGGTGCTCCAGCGGAACGTCGCGCCCGGCGCGAGCGGGCCGTCGAGCTGCGTCGAGTCGATGTCGCTCTGCCACGCGGGCCACTTCCGGACGTCGGTGTGCAGCCGCCAGACGAGCTCGATCGGGGCCTTGATGCGGACCTCGCGCCGGACCACCACGGTGGCCGACTCGTCGACGGTGGTAGGGGTGCTGTCGGTGGTGCGGGGACCTCCTCGATGAGAGAGTGAACAGTCATTCACTCAACTGGACATGCGGAACTCAGGAATCGGGTCGCGGAGTGGAGCCGCGCCCGTGGCGGGCGTGGCCGGTCAGTCGGGGTGTCGGATGCCCTCGGTCAGCAGGCGCGCCCACGTCTCGGGGGTCTCCACGATCTGGGCGGTCACGATGAGGTGGCAGAGCTGGCCGTAGGCCACGAACCGCTGCACGGCCTCGTCCGAGGCGCGCGACCGGATCTTGGCGAACTCCACGACCTGCCGCAGCCCCGCGCGCAACGCCTCGCCGATCTCGGGCAGCTCCGCCACCGACTGCGCGTGCACCTGCAGCATCAGCAGCGTGCGGTCCGCGATGAGGTGGGCGTACGCGCCGCCCATCGCGAACAGCACGCCGTCGGGCGACGGGTCGTCGGCGTCGTCCGCGCCGGCGGCCAGCGCCTCGACGACCTGGTCGAAGCAACGCTCGAGGGCGGTGACGAACAGGCGCTCCTTCGTCGGGAACAGCTTGGCCACGTAGGCGGGGGAGATCTTCGCTGCGCGGGCCACGTCGGCGATCGTCGTGCCGTGGTACCCGCCGCGGGCGAACTCCCGGACAGCCGCAGCGGTGACGACGGGCTTGCGGAGGTCCGCGGTGGAGAGCGTCGTTCGAGGCATGTGAGTGAATGTACATTCACTCTAGACCGAGCGCAAGTGTCTTCGCGATCGGGGCGGCCGCCGCAGCAGGGCGGGAGCCGGCCCGATGCCGAGATCCCCGTCGCGTCGCACCGCGTCCCGGGCGGTCACCGGCCACCACGACCGCCGTCCACTCGGCGGTCGGCCCTGCTCGACGTACCCCAGGCCGGTTCCCGAACCGCGCTAGGGGCGGGCGGCCAGCTGCTCGGCCAGCTCCTGCGCGCTCGTCGTGGGACGCTCGCAGACGAAGCCGCGGCACACGTAGGCCGCCGCCCGACCGTCGACCAGGGGCCGGTCGCGCAGCAGCTCGGGGACCACGTCCCCGGGGGACCCGACCGCGAGGACGAGACCGGGCGCGGGGGACCGGAGCGCGGCCGCTCGCAGCTCCTGCGCCCCCTCGTCGCCCGCCGCACCGATCACGGCCACCTCCCGCGGCCCGTCGAGCATCGCCTCCACGACGGCGAGCGCCCAGCCGCCGGCCCTCGGGTGCTGCGCCGCGACGGCGAGCGCCGGCCGCAGCGCCGCCTCCGCAGCCTCCCGGTGGCGCACCGAGCCCGTCAGCGCCGCGTACGTCAGCAGCGCGCCGGCCGCCGCCGCCGGACCCGACGGCGTCGGGCCGTCGGCCGCGTCACGCGGGCGGCCGACGGCCGCCAGCACCGCGTCCGTCTCGTCCGAGGCCGTGTCGTACAGCGCGCCGTCGTCGTCGGCGAAGAGCTCCAGGACGGTCTCCAGCAGCTCGCCCGCGCGCAGCGTCCACTGCTGGTCGCCCGTCACCGCCGCGAGCGCCAGGAGCCCGACGGCCGTCGCCGCGTAGTCCTCGAGGACCGCCGGCGCACTGCCGGGCACGCCGTGCCGCGAGGCGCGGACCAGTCGCGCCCGTCCCCGGTCGTCGCGTCTCGTGTGCGTCGTGGTGAGCAGGCGGGCCGCGGCCTGCGCGGCGTGCACCCACCGCGGCTCGTCCAGCACCGCGCCGGCCTCCGCGAGGGCCGCCACCGCCCACCCGTTCCAGGCCGTGACGACCTTGTCGTCGCGCGAGGGCTGCGGCCGCGTCGACCGGGCCGCCAGCAGCCTCGCGCGGACCGACTGCCAGCGGGCGACGTCCGGCGGGTCCTCGGCCAGCGTGAGCACGGAGGCCCCTGCCTCGAACGTCCCCTCGTCCGTCACGCCCAGCAGGGACGCCGCCCAGGCCGCGTCGTCGTCGCCCAGCACCTCACGCAGCTGTGCGGGCGTCCAGACGTACGCGGCGCCCTCGCCCCCGGGGCTGTCCGCATCCAGCGACGACGCGAAACCGCCCTCGGGCGTGCCCAGCTCGGCCACGAGCCAGCCCGCGGTGCGCTCGGCGACGTCCCGCGCGAGCGACCCACCGCCGGCCCGCCAGGCGTGCACCGCGACGCTGAGCAGCATCGCGTTGTCGTCGAGCATCTTCTCGAAGTGCGGCACCGTCCACGTCGCGTCGACCGAGTACCGGGCGAACCCGCCCGCGAGCTGGTCGTGGATGCCCCCCCGGGCCAACGCCTCGAGCGTCGTCGCCGCCATGCGCCAGGCCCGCTCGTCCCCCGTGCGCGCGTACCGCCGGACGAGCCACTCGAGCACCGTCGACGGCGGGAACTTCGGGGCACCGCCGAAGCCGCCGTGCCGTTCGTCGAAGGACGAGGCCAGCTGGTCGACCGCACGCCGCGCCATCGCCTCGTCCGGACCGGGGGCCGGCGGGAAGCCCGGCGGCTCCGCGAGCGCAGCCGCGATGCGAGCCGCTGACGCGGTGACCTCGTCCCGGCGCTCACGCCAGGCGGCAGCGACGGCGGCGAGGACCTCGCTGAAGGAGGGCATGTGGCCCACGCGGCGGGGCGGGAAGTACGTGCCGCAGTACAACGGCTCACCCGTCGGGGTCGTGAACACCGTCATGGGCCACCCGCCCTGGCCGGTCAGCGCCTGGGTCGCGGCCATGTAGACCGCGTCGACGTCCGGGCGTTCCTCCCGGTCGACCTTCACGCACACGAGGTGCTCGTTCATGAAGGCGGCGACGCGCTCGTCCTCGAACGACTCGTGCGCCATGACGTGGCACCAGTGGCAGGCCGCGTAGCCGATCGAGACCAGCACCGGCACGTCCCGGTGAGCCGCCTCCGCGAACGCGTCGGGGCCCCACTCGCGCCAGTCGACGGGGTTCTCGGCGTGCTGCAGCAGGTACGGGCTGGTGGCGCTCGCCAGACGGTTCGGCACCCCTCCAGCCTCGGCCGACCGTCTCCGCTGCGCGACCGGTGGGGCGCGGCGGTCAGGCCTGCATGTCGACGAAGCGTGAGTAGTGGCCCTGGAAGGCGACCGTGATGGTGTCGGTGGGGCCGTTGCGGTGCTTGGCGACGATGAGGTCGGCCTCGCCGGCGCGCGGGGACTCCTTCTCGTAGGCGTCCTCGCGGTGGAGCAGGATCACCATGTCGGCGTCCTGCTCGATGCTGCCGGACTCGCGCAGGTCGCTCATCTGCGGCTTCTTGTCGGTGCGCTGCTCCGGACCACGGTTCAGCTGCGAGATCGCGATGACGGGGACCTCGAGCTCCTTGGCCAGGAGCTTGAGCGCTCGCGAGAACTCGGAGACCTCCTGCTGGCGGGACTCGACGCGCTTGCCCGACGTCATGAGCTGCAGATAGTCGATGACGACGAGCTTGAGGTCGTGACGCTGCTTGAGGCGGCGGCACTTGGCGCGGATCTCCATGAGCGACATGTTGGGCGAGTCGTCGACGAACAGGGGCGCCTCGGAGATGCGGCCCATGGTCGTGGCGACCTTGGCCCAGTCGTCGTCGCCCATCTGCCCGGTGCGCATCTTCTGCAGGTGCACGCGCGCCTCAGCCGAGAGCAGACGCATCGTGATCTCGTTGCGGCTCATCTCGAGGGAGAAGACGACGGCCGTCATGTTGTGCTTGATCGCCGCCGACCGGACGATGTCGATACCCAGCGTGGAGTTGTGCGTCGGGACCATCGACTCGCCCGCGAGGTACAGGTGTGAGGGGTGCGCGATCTCGACGCACCGGACGGGCACGCTCGCGACACGCTCGACCGCGACGACCATCCGCTGGCGAAGCCGCGGGGTGGAGGGTCGCCTGCGGTCCTTGTGCACGAGCCGCTTGCGCTCGAGGGCGAACACGTCGTCGTCCGTGGTGAACGTGATCGTGTAGCACGTGGACGACTGCTCGCTGCGGCCGCGCACGGGCTTGGTGGCCCATCCGGTGCGGTAGCCGAGGGAGTGGACGAGCTCGCGGACGTCGCGGGCCAGGCGCTCGTCGGTGACGGCGAACTGGACCGACCCCGTCGGGTTGACGGTCCCGTCAGTGTCCAGGAGGCCGGCGAGCAGGTCGCGACGCTGCTGCTCGCTCGCCCGCAGGTATGCCGACGGGATGTGCTTCGCGCCCAGGACGCCCAGCGTGCGCAGCCGTCCCTGGAAAGTGCCGTACCGGTCGTGGCAGCTCTGGCAGCGGACGAGACCTGAGGTCCGCTCGCCGCAGTCCGGGCACGTCGGGTGCGGGGGAGCCGCCGTCACGAGCCGCACCTTCCCGCCGCACGAGCGCCCGCAGGTCCGGACCTGCGCCCGGGCCGGCGTGAACTCGGTGCCGCACACGTCGCAGGTGCGCGTGCCGCGCTCTTCGACGGGGAGCGTGATCGTGTAGAGGTCCGCACGCGCGTCGTGGTTCGCGGCGCGGACCACCAGTCCGCGGCCCTCCAGCCGCATCGCGATCTCGGGGTCGGCGCTGGTGAACCGGGCCGAGGTCGAGTGACCGTCCCCCAGCCACACGCCGAGCGCGTACGGGTCGACCAGGAGGTCTGCCTCGGGCAGCGCCAGCGGCGCGGTGACCCGTACCGCGTGGTTGGCCCGACGCTCCGCGGTCTCGCACCGGAGCGTCGCGGCGATCTCCTCCGTGGTCCGGATCGCGGGAAGGCGCCCCGGCGAGCGACGGTCCGCCCTCGTCGTCGTCTCCCACTGGTGCAGGGCGTCGGCGACGACGGACGAGCCGTCGTCGAAGGTGACGCGGTAGCAGGGACGGTCGACGAGGACCTCGGTCGCGGCGACGACGCGCGTCGCGGAGCCGTCGGCCGTGAGGAGCTCGTCGCCGACGGCGACCTCCCCCATCGTCGTCCAGCCGGTCGGGGTGGGCAGCGGGGTGTCGAGCGCGAGCGCCTTGCCGATGGCCGGCCGCGCCGCGACGACGATCATCTGGCCCGGGTGGAGCCCGTTCGTCAGGCGGTCGAGGTCGGAGAACCCGGTGGGGACGCCGATCATGCCCTCGCCGCGGTGGCCCGCCGCCTCGATCTCGTCGACCGTGCCGCCGATGATCTCCGCGAGGGGCAGGTAGTCCTCCGACGCCCGGCGCTCGGTGACCGCGTACACCTCGGCCTGGGCGTTGTTCACCAGCTCGTCGACGTCGCCGCCGTCGGTGCCGTAGCCGAGCTGGACGATGCGGGTGCCCGCCTCGACGAGCTTGCGCAGGATCGAGCGCTCGCGGACGATCCGCGCGTAGTAGCCCGCGTTCGCGGCCGTGGGGACCGTGGAGATGAGGGTGTGCAGGTAGGGCGCGCCACCGATGCGGCCGATCTCGCCGCGCTTGGTCAGCTCGTCGGCGACCGTGATCGCGTCGGCCGGCTCGCCGCGGCCGTACAGGTCGAGGATCGACTCGTAGATGACCTCGTGCGCGGGCCGGTAGAAGTCGCTGCCGCGCAGCTGCTCGATGACGTCGGCGATCGCGTCCTTGCTGATCATCATGCCGCCGAGGACGGACCGCTCGGCCTCCAGGTCCTGCGGCGGGGTGCGGTCGAAGCCGCCGTTCCCCCGCCCGCCGCGGTCGTTCCCGGCGTCCGGCGGCAGCCCGTACTCGAGCTCCTCGATCGTCACTGGCCACCCATCCTGCTCGTCCCCGGTGTCGAACATGCGTTCTATCAGGGGCCACCGACACACCCTCGGGCGCGGCCGCGCGGGCTGTCCGGCCCACGGTGGACCTCCACCCGCACGCGAGGCTAGGACCAACCTCGGCGCGTCCCCAAACGACCCTGTTGACACTCCTGGGGACGCGCTGTGGACGAGCGCCGGGTGACTGTGCACAGGTCGTGGACATCCCTGTGGATACGGTGGACGACGACCGCCGGAGCACCCGTGCCACCGGGGCGAACGCCGTGCACCCCTGTGGAACGAAGAAAGTTCGGAGGCCATCCCACGTGACGGACACCCCTGCTCACCACGAGGACGCCGACGGGGCGACGGGCGTGCGCGGCAGCCAGCCGTCCGGCGGCGTGGACCGGCAGATCCTCGCGCTCGCGGTGCCGGCGCTGGGCGCGCTCGTCGCCGAGCCGCTCTTCGTGCTCGTGGACTCCGCGGTCGTCGGGCACCTGGGGACCGCACCCCTCGCCGGCCTCGCGCTCGCGTCGACGCTGCTCGTCACGCTCGTCGGCCTGTGCGTGTTCCTCGCGTACGCCACGACCGCGGCGGTGGCGCGTCGGCTGGGCGCGCGGGACCGGCGTGGCGCCCTGCAGGTGGGCGTGGACGGCATGTGGCTCGCCGCGGGGCTCGGCGCGGTGCTCGCGGTCGCGCTGTGGGCGGCGGCGCCGTGGCTCGTCGGCGCGCTGGGGGCGAGCGGCGAGGTCGCGCGTCAGGCCGTCGTCTACCTGCACTGGTCCGCGCCGGGCCTGCCGGGGATGCTGCTCGTGCTCGCCGCCACGGGTGCCCTGCGAGGGCTGCAGGACACGCGCACGCCCCTGTGGGTCGCCGCCGGTGGCGCGGTCGTCAACACGGTGCTCAACGTCTGGTTCGTGTACGGCCTGCACCGTGGCATCGCGGGCTCGGGTCTCGGCACCGCCCTCACGCAGCTCGGCATGGCGGCGGTGCTGGTCGTCGTCGTGGTCCGGGGTGCGCGGTCCGTCGGGGCCGACCTGCGCCCCGCCGCGGGCGGGATCTGGGCCCACGCGCGCGCCGGGTTCCCCCTCCTGGTGCGGACCGCCACCCTGCGCGGGGCGATCCTCCTGACAGTCTGGGTGGCGACGGGCCTGGGCGCGGTCGCGCTCGCGGGGCACCAGGTCGTCAACTCCGTCTGGGGCCTGACCGCCTTCGCGCTCGACGCCCTCGCCATCGCGGCGCAGGCGCTCGTCGGGCACGCGCTCGGCGCCGCCGACGTGCCCCGGACGCGCGCGGTGCTGCGCCGCACGCTGCAGTGGGGCGTCGGCGCCGGCGTGGTGATCGGCCTCGTCGTCGGCGGCACGGCCTGGCTGTACGTACGCCTGTTCACCACCGACCCGGACGTGCGGCAGGCGGCCGTCGTCGCGCTCGTCGTCGCGGCCGTGACGCTGCCGATGGCGGGCTGGGTGTTCGTGCTCGACGGGGTGCTCATCGGCGCGGGCGACGGACGGTTCCTCGCGTGGGCGGGCGTGCTCACGCTCGTCGTCTACGTGCCGTTCGCGCTCGCGCTGCGGGCGTGGGCGCCGGACGGCACCGCGGGGCTGGCGTGGCTGTGGGCCGCGTTCGCCGGCGTCTTCATGGCGGCGCGCGCCCTGACCACCGGCTGGCGCGCGCGGGGTACGGCGTGGATGGTGACGGGGGCCTGAGCGCTCAGTGCCGGGGGGAGCGCAGCCGCAGGTCCGCCCCCGTGTGGTCGCGGTGCGCCTGCACGTACGCGTCGACGACCGGTTGCAGCCGCCGTTGCGCCAGCGCGACCTGGTCCTCGGCGTCGGGCCCGTCCGCCTTCGTCACGGCGTCGGCGTGCGCCACGATCGCGGCGGCGAGCAGCGCGGCGTGCGAGCGCACGCGCTGCGCGGTCCGGGGGGAGAGGTGCTCGCTCACCCCGACACGGTACGCACCGGTTCGTTCTGCTGTGGGCAGATCCACGGAGCGACCACGGCCGGCGGGCGGCGCCTACCGTGGGCAGCACGGACCAGGGCGCTGCGGCGCGCGAGGGGAGGACCTGTGCTCGAGGTGACCACCGAACCGCTGCTGCGCCGGCTCGTCGGGGAGGTCCTGCGACGGCGGCGCCGCGAGCAGGGGCGGATCCTCAAGGACGTCGCCGACGAGGCGCGCGTCTCCCTCGCCTACCTCTCGGAGATCGAGCGCGGCCGCAAGGAGGCGTCGTCGGAGGTGCTGCAGGCGGTCTGCCGTGCGCTCGACCTGCGGCTCGTCGACCTGGTCGGCGCGGCGCACGCCGAGCTCGCGGCGGCCGAGGGCCGGGTCGTGCTCGACCTCACGGCGCCCGACGCGCTCTCGGGGCGGCGTACCGCGCGGGCGGTGCCGGCACCGAGCCGCGCGGTCGGCGGCCCCGCCGACGTCGTCCTGCTCGCCGCCTGACCTCGACCCTCACAGTCCCGCGGGCCGTGCACGGCCGCCCGGCCGCACGTCGTCGAGCCGGTCGACGACGCGGTCGACGAACCCGTACGCCTGCGCCTCCTCGGCGGTGAACCACCGGTCGCGGTCGGCGTCCCGCTCGATCGTCTCGAGGTCGTGCCCCGTGTGCTCCGCGATGAGCCCGAGCATCGTCCGCTTCGTGTGCAGCAGGTTCTGCGCCTGGATCGCGACGTCGACGGCCGTGCCGCCCACCGCGCCGGACGGCTGGTGCATGAGGACCCGCGCGTGCCGCAGCGCGAACCGCTTGCCGGGGGTGCCCGCCGAGAGCAGGAACTGCGCGGCGCTCGCGGCCAGACCCATGACGAGCGTCGACACGTCGTTGGGGACGAGGCGCATCGTGTCGTACATCGCGAGTGCCGCCGAGACGGAGCCGCCCGGGGAGTTGACGTAGAGCGCGACGTCCGCGCGCGGGTCCTCGGCGGACAGCAGGAGCAGCTGCGCGCACACGCGGTTCGCGACGACGTCGTCGACCTCCTGGCCGAGGACGACGATGCGCTGGTGCAGCAGGCGCGCGGCGAGCTCGTCGTCGAACGGGCGCGTGGGGGCGTCGGTGCGGGACAGGACGGTGGGGGACGGCTGAGTGGTCATGCTCGCCACGCTGGCACCGTCGCGGCGGAGCGGACCCGCGGCTCTGCCGTGCGCGGATCCCCTGACGGCAGAGCGCCGAGATCGTGACGTCTGCCCGAGATCGTCACGTCGACGTGCCGATCTCGGGCCACGGTCACGATCTCGGCGGAGGGCCGGTCAGGGCGGCGGGGGCGCGGTCAGCCAGGCCGCCTGGAACGGGCGGAGCCAGAGCTGGTCGTCCGGGCCGAGGTGCACGCGCTCGCCCGTGAGCGCGTCCCTCGCGTCCGCCAGGCCGAGCTCGCGCAGCCGCCACCCGCCGAGCGGCCGGTGGTCCGGGGTCACGTTGGTCGCGGCGAGGAGCGTGCCGACCGGGTGGCGCCGGGCGACGAGCAGGACGCCCGGGTCGTCGGGCCCCAGCACCTGCGCCGGCACGGACGCGTGCAGGTGGACGAGCCCGGCGCGCACTCGCGCCAGGTGGCGCAGCCCCTCGAACACGCGGGACTCGAGCGACGTCGGGTCGTCCAGCCGGGCGACCGCGGCGGGGTCCAGCCGGGGCCGGTGCGCCCAGCGGTTGTCGCCCGCGTGCCCCTCCTCCTGCGCCCACGCCGGGTCGTTGGGCAGCCCGACCTCGTCGCCGGACCACAGCACCGGGATCCCGCCCCAGGACATGACGACCGCGTGGGCGGCGAGCAGGCGGCCGAGCGCCGCGTCGACCCACGCCTCGTCGTGCGCGGCCCGGGCGGCCTCCAGCCCGACGAGGCTCGCGGCGGTGCCGCTGATGCGGCGGTCGCCCGTGGCCGGGTTGTGCTGGAAGACGAGCCCCCGGGCGTCGGAGCCGGCGAACTCGCCCGAGTACCAGTCCGAGAGGAACGAGCGGTGCGCCCACCCGTCGAGCCCGACGGCCGCGGCGTCCTCGTCGGCGACCGCCCAGCCGATGTCGTCGTGGCAGCGCACGTACGTCACCCAGGCGGTGGTCGTCGGGACCGGCGGCAGCGCCTGCAGCGCGTGCGACGCGAGCCGCACGTCCTTGGCGGCGAGCATCGACCAGACGTGGACCATGAGCGCGTTGTGGTACGCCAGGTCGCTCACCTTGCCGTGCCGCGCGCCGCTGCCGAGGTAGTGCACGAGGTCCGCCGGGCCGACGATCGCCTCGGCCTTGAACACCACCGCCGGGCAGGCGATCCGGGCGAGCGCGCGCAGCGCCTGCGTGATCGCGTGCACCTCCGGCTCGTTCTGGCTGGACGTGCCCATGCGCTTCCACAGGAACGCGATCGCGTCGAGCCGGAACACCTCCACGCCCTCGTTCGCGAGGTGCAGCACCACCTCGGCGAGCTCGGCGAACACGGCCGGGTTGGCCCAGTTGAGGTCCCACTGCCACGAGTGGAACGTCGTCCACACCCAGCCGTCGAGCTCGTCGTCCCACGTGAAGCTGCCGGGCGCGAAGTCCGGGAAGACCTCCCACAGCGTCTCCTCGTACCGGTCGGGCAGCGTCCGGTCGGGGTAGACGTGGAAGTAGTCGCGGTACCGGTGCTCCCCGGCGCGGGCCCGGCGCGCCCACTCGTGCTCGCGCGCCACGTGGTTGAGGACGAGGTCGACGACGAGGCTGATGCCCTCGGCGCGCAGGTCGCGGGCGAGCTCGCGCAGGTCCGCCATGGTCCCGAGGTCCGGCCGCACGGTCCGGTAGTCCGCCACCGCGTACCCGCCGTCGTTGTCGCCCTGGCGCGGCAGCAGCAGCGGCATGAGGTGCAGGTAGGTGACGCCGAGCTCGCGCAGGTACCAGATGTGCTCGCGCACGCCCTGCAGGTCGCCGGCGAACCGGTCGGCGTACGCCGCGTAGCCGAGCATGCCGGGCTCCTGGAACCAGTCCGGCGCGAGCGTGCGCTCCTGGTCGAGGCGGTGCAGGTCGGGGTCCCGCTCGGCGTAGGCGCGGGCCGCGGCGCCGACGAGCCGCAGCAGCAGCTCCTGGCCCGGCCGGCCCGGGTAGACGGCGGACAGCCCGGCGTGCAGGTCCGCGTACCAGCGGTCGAGCCGCAGCCCGAACAGCGCCGCGCGGCCCGCGTCGACGGCACGGAGCTCGGCCGCCGCGGCGGCGTGGACCTCGTGCGGGGCGCGCATGCGTCCACCTCCTCGCGAGGGCCGCCGCGTCGCGGACCCGTCGGGGCCAGCGTCCCACGGGTCCAGCGGCTCGTCAGGCGGTCAGAGGACCGCGCACGATCGAGTCGCCCGAGTGGGCCGGGTCGCCGTCGAACTGCTCCTCGGAGACGTCGACCACGGAGAACTCGTCGAGGTCGAGCCCGGCGGGCAGGTCGAAGCGGCCCGTGCTCCCGGCGAGCGTGCCGAGGCTGACGAGCCCCGAGACGTCGGGCCGCAGCAGCCAGACCTCACGGAACCCCGCGGAGCCGACGTCGCCCTCGAGGTCGACGACGAGCACGCGGTGCCCGTCCGACGTCTCGACGAACGCCTTGCCGGAGGCGTCCCAGCCCGGGAGCGGCTCGAGCGTCGCGCTGGCCAGCACCTCGGGCGCGGCGGTCCGCGTCGCGGCCCACACGCCCGTGCCGCCGATGACGAGGCCGGCGGCGGCCGCTCCCGCGACGAACGCCCACGTGCGGCGGTTCGGACGCGGGCGCAGCGGCGTGACCGCCGCGACGGGTGCCTCCGCCGTCGCCTCGGCGACCGGCGGTGCGCCGGACGGCGCCTCGTCGAGCGGCGACGTGCGGTCGGTCAGGTCGAGGTCCCGCGCGATCGCGTCCCACACCTGCGGCCCGGGCGCGACGAGCGGCTCGCTCGCCCGGGCGAGCGCCGCGACCTCGGCCAGCGCGTCGACCTCCTGGGTGCAGCGGGCGCACGCCGCGACGTGGGCGCGCTCGTCCGGCGTCCCGGCGGGCTCGCCGAGCGCGAGGAGGGTCAGGACGTCGTCGTCGACGTGCTCGACGTCCGTGCGGTCGTCAGGCGACACCGTCCACCTCCCATCGGGTCCTGAGCCGGGCCAGGCTGCGCCGCAGGTGACTCTTCACCGTGCCGAGCGGCATCTCCAGTCTGGTGGCGATCTGGTCGTGCGTGAGGTCCTCGTAGAACGCGAGCCTCAGGATCGTGCGCTGCGGGTCGCCCAGCCGGTCGAGCTCGTCCGTGACGACGAGCCGCTCGACGACCCGGTCGTCGGCGCCGCGGGCGACCTCCGGCGCGGGCTCGGCCGCCTCGACGAGGCGCCGTTCGCGCGCCCGTCGCTCGTGCGCGTCCGCGACGGCGTGCCGGGTGATGCCCAGCAGCCACGCGGGCAGCCGCGCCCGCGACGGGTCGAACCGGCGCCGGCCGCGCCACGCGTCGACGAACACCTGCTGCGTGACCTCGTCCGCCTCGACCGCCGAGCCGAGCGAGCGCAGCGCCACCGTGTGCACCAGCGCCGACCAGCGCCGGTACGCCTCGCGGACCGCGGCCTCGTCCCCGGCGGCGAAGGCCGCCCCGAGCTCCTCGACGCCCTCGCCGTCACGCCCGGCGGTCGCGCGCACCGGCGCGCCGTCGGCCGGGACTGGCGTCACGTCGGGCTCCTCACGCGTCGCGCTCGCCGGGCGCGGGTGCGCCGTCAGCGTCGTCATGGCTACCCACGGACCGGCTCGGCGGTGAGCACCACGTTGTCCGCATAGTGCCCGATCTCGGCGCGCCACGCGCCCCCGCACGTGATGACGACGAGCCGCGGGTCCCCGTCCCGGTCGAACCAGCGGGCGAGCGGCGCGTCCTGCTTCGGCACCTTCTCGACCTCCACGGTGGTGTACCGGTGCACGGTCCCGTCCTCCGTCGTCACGAGGACCTCGTCCCCGGGCCGCGCCCGCCGCAGCTCGGCGAGCGGGCCGATGCCGGTGAGGCGCGAGTCCACGTGGCCCGCGAGGACCGTGCTGCCGCGCGGCGAGCCGGGTCCGGGACCGAAGCGGTACCACCCGGCCCGCCGCGCGTCCGGCGGGATCTCCATCGTGCCGTCGTCGAGGACACCCACGGGGTCGACCCGCATGTCGACGTCGGCGGCACGGACGACGAGCCGCACCGGCCGCGGCGCAGGACTCGCGGCCGGTGCGGTCGCCCGGCGGACCGGCACCTGCGGCCCCGGGGCGCTGGACGGCGCCCCCGGGTCGTCGCCCGCGGGGCTCGGCGCGGGCGAGGTGCCGGTCTCCGCCGGCGCAGGCACGACCGGCGCACCGGCCTCGGGGCCGCCGCACCCGGCCACCGCGAGGACCACGGCGAGCGCCGCCACGGCGGCGTGCCACCGGTGCCGTGCGGCGCCGCCGAGGGGGCGCCGGTCGTGCCGTCGGGCCACGTCAGCGCGTGGTGGACCGGGCGGACGCGCGGCGCACCGCCGCCGTGCCCGCCGTCGCCGTCAGCGCCAGCGCCGCCGCCGCGGCGGCCCACACCCACGGCGCCGTGCCGCGGTCGGCCGCCAGGCCGAGCTCACCGGCCTGCACGCCGCTCGGGTCGCCGTGCAGCCCGTCGATCACCTGCGTGGCGAGGGCCAGGCTGGCCGGGTCGGACGTCGCCGAGCCCCATGCGTACAGGATCGTGTTCGTGCCCTCGGCGACCTCGACGTCGGCCGGGCCGAGCAGCGCGGGCTCGGTCGTGCCGGCGGCGACCACGCTCGCCGAGACCGTGCCGGCCGGCAGGTCGAGCACCTGCTCGTCGGGGTTCTCGAGGCCGGAGATGACCGCGTCGCCGCCCGCGAGCACGTCGACCGCGGGCGCGGCCGCGACGTGCCGGACCGTCAGGCGACCCTCACCGGCGGCGGTCTGGCTGACGTCGTTGGTGAACAGCGTGGCGGTCGGGTCACCGCCGGCGTCGAGGTGCGCGACGGCGGTGTAGCTGCCGCCGCTCTCGAGCGAGAGGTCGACCGGGCCGATCGCGGGGTCGCTGTCGTCCTCGGCGTCCGAGGCGGTGATCGCGACCGAGTAGGTGCCGGCGGCCAGGTCGAGCGGGCCGGCGAGGTCGCCCGGGGCGAAGTCGTCGAGCGTGCGCTCGCCGTTCACCCAGACGTCGACGGTGAGGTCGGGGACCCCGTGCAGCACCCAGAGCTGGGCGTCACCGTCGGCGGCCGAGGCGGGGACGGCGGCAAGGGTCAGACCGGCGAGGGCCAGGCCGGCGGCGCCGGTCAGTCCCAGGAGTCGTGCGCGCATGGTGGTGCGTCCTTCCGTGAGGGCTCGCCCGGGTGGCGAGAGGCTGTCGTCCTCTCTTCCGGGCGAGCCCTTCGTCTGGATGCACCAGCGAGGAAGGCGTTCCGCCGAGATCGTGAGCTCCGCCCGAGATCGGCACGTCGACGTCACGATCTCGGTCCGAGGTCACGAGCTCGGCGGAACGGGGTGGGTCAGGTCAGGCGCGCAGCCAGACCGTCGTGTCCGTCGGGACCGACGTCTCGTCGTTGAGGCCGCGGACGAGGTCGCCCGACGCGACGAGCACCTCGGCGGAGCGCGGCACGACGACCGGGCGGTTCGAGAGGTTCGCGATCACGACGACGTCGCCGTTGCGATACGCCACCACGTCGTCGGCGTCCGCGTAGGCGTCGAGCCACGCCAGCGTCCCGGAGCCGAGCCGGTGCGCCCGACGAGCGGCGAGCGCGGCGCGGTAGGTCTCGAGCGTCGAGCCCGGGACGCCGGTCTGCACGTCGGCGGCGTAGCGCCCGTACGACTCGGGCTGGGGCAGCCAGGTGGCGCCGGTCGGGCCGAAGCCGAAGCCGGGCGCGTCGGACTGCCACGGCAGCGGGATGCGGCAGCCGTCGCGGCCGGCCTCCGTGCCGGCGGTGCGGAAGAATGCGGGGTCCTGGCGGACCTCGTCGGGCAGGGCGGTGTGGTCGGGCAGCCCGAGCTCCTCGCCCTGGTACAGGTACGCCGAGCCCGGCAGGCCGAGCATGAGCAGCGTGGCGGCGCGGGCGCGGCGCAGGCCGGTGGCCTCGTCGGGCTGCGGGTCGGTCGCGAAGAGGCCGTTCGGGCGCTCGCCGTCCACGCCGAGCCCGAGCCGCGAGGCGTGGCGCACGACGTCGTGGTTCGAGAGGACCCACGTGGTCGGCGCACCCACCGCGTCGTTCGCCGCGAGCGACCCCGCGAGCACGGTGCGCAGCGGGCCCGCCTTCCAGGCGGTGGTGAGGAAGGAGAAGTTGAACGCCTGGTGCATCTCGTCCGGCCGGACGTACCGCGCGAGGCGCGACAGCGGCTCGACCCACGCCTCGGCGACGAGCGCCCGGTCGCCGTCGTACTCCGCGAGCACGCGGTGCCACGCGCGGTAGATCTCGTGCACGCCGTCCTGGTCGAACGCCGGGCCGGAGTTCCCCGCGCCGGTCGAGCCGTCCTCGGGGGCGCCGGGGTCGGTGCCGTCGACCGAGCCGTCGACCATCGCGACCGAGCCGTCCCAGTCGGGCAGCCCGTCGGCCTTGACCATGCCGTGCGCCACGTCGACCCGGAAGCCGTCGACGCCGCGGTCGAGCCAGAACCGGAGCACCTGCTCGAACTCCGCGTGGACCTCGGGGTTCGTCCAGTCGAGGTCCGGCTGGGTGGAGTCGAACAGGTGCAGGTACCACTGGCCGGGCGTGCCGTCCGCCTCGGTGACCCGCGTCCACGCGTTGCCGCCGAAGATCGAGCGCCAGTTGTTGGGCTCGAGCTCGCCGTGCTCGCCGCGGCCGTCGCGGAACAGGTAGCGGGCCCGCTCGGGGGAGCCGGGGCCCGCCGCGAGCGCCTCCTGGAACCACACGTGCTCCGACGACGTGTGGTTCGGGACGAGGTCGACGATCACGCGGATGCCGAGTCCGTGGGCGGTCGCGAGCAGCTCGTCGAAGTCCTCGAGGGTGCCGAACAGCGGGTCCACCTGGCGGTAGTCGGCCACGTCGTAGCCGGCGTCGTGCTGCGGCGAGCGGTAGAAGGGCGAGAGCCAGACCGCGTCGACGCCCAGCGCGGCCAGGTGGTCGAGGCGCGACGTGATGCCCCGCAGGTCGCCGACGCCGTCGCCGTCCGCGTCCGCGAACGAGCGCGGGTACACCTGGTAGATGACGGCGTCGCGCCACCACTGGCCGCCGGTCTGCCCGGCGTGCACGAGGGTGGAGGCGGCCAGGGGGCCGACGGCGGTCGAGGGGGACGTGATGGTCACGGGTGTCTCTTCCATGAGGGGTTCCGGTGGTGGTGCGGGGGCGGGGGCGGGGCGGCGTCAGCCGACGAGCGAGACCCGCTCGGGCCGCACGCGCGTCGACGCGCGCACGACGAGGTCGGGGGCGAACAGCACCTCGTCGCGGGACGACGGTCGGCCGTCCAGCTCGTCGACGAGCGCCTGGACCGCGGCGGCCGCGATGGTGGCCGCGTCGTGCCGCACGGTGGTGAGCGGCGGGTCGGTGTACCGCATGAGCTCGGAGTCGTCGGAGCCGACGACCGACACGTCGTCCGGGACGCGCAGCCCCATCCGGCGCAGGCCGCCGATCGCGCCGAGCGCCATGACGTCGGAGCCGCAGACGATGCCCGTCGCGCCCCGGCGCACGAGCTGCTGCGCCGCGGTCGCGCCGCCCTCGGCGGAGAAGTGGATGGTCTCGACCAGCGGCTCGTCGCCGGGGAACCGGGCGGTCACCGCCGCGGCGAACGCCTCGGCGCGTCGCGCCGCCGGCGTGTACCGCAGGGAGCCGGACGCGAAGCCGATCCGCGTGTGCCCGAGCTGGGCCAGGTGCTCGACGGCGATCTCCACCGCGGCGCGGTCGTCGAGCGAGAAGGTCGGGGCGTCGACGCCGGGGTGCCGGCCGTTGACGAGCACGAGGGGAAGCCCTCGGCGGCGCAGCGCGGCGTACGGCTCGGGGTCGGAGCCGACGACGGCGTGCCGGCCGGACACGAAGACGAACGCGACGGCACCCTGCTCGACGAGCATGTCGACGTAGTCGCCCTCCGGCACGCCACCGACGACCTGCGTGCACAGCACGGGGGTGAGCCCGTGGCGGACCAGCTCGCCCTCCAGCACCTGCCCGTACTGGGCGAACACCGGGTTCGAGAGCTCCGGGACGATGACGCCGACGAGCCCGCGGGCGCTCTCCGGGCGCCGCTCCACCAGGCCGAAGCCGAGCTCCTGCATCGCGTCGAGCACGAGCGCACGCGTGCGGTCGCTCACGGGCTTGCCGTTCGCCACGCGACTGACCGTCGCCTCGCTCACGCCCGCACGCTCCGCCACGTCGACGAGCCGCACTCTCATGGCGCGACCGTAGACGCCTGGACGGCCGTCCTGCAAGAAACTTGCAGGACTCTCAGACGCCTTTCAGCCCGAAGGGGTCGAAGCGGACCCCGTGCGCGCCCGGCCGGTGGTGCGGCACGGTGGACGTCGAGAACCGCGCCCCCGCGCGCGTCACCGAGGTGGACGTGCCCGCCGGGCACCCGACGAGACGAGGAACACCCATGCCGAAGTACGCGCTCATCGTCGACTTCCAGGGCGGCGTCGACGCCACCCCGATGACCGAGTGGGACCCCGCCGACGTGCAGGCGCACCTCGACTACTACGGCGCCCTCAACGACGAGCTGCGTGCTCGCGGCGAGCTGGCGGGCGGGCTCGTCCTGGAGGGGCCCGACCTGGCGAAGGTGGTGCGCTCCGACGGGCGCAGCGGCACGTCTGTGCAGGAGGGTCCGTTCGCCGAGTTCACCGAGTGGCTCGCCGGGTTCCAGGTGGTCGACGTCGCGGACGAGGCGCGCGCCCTGGAGATCGCCGCGCGGGTCTCCGCGGTGCCCGGCCCTGGCGGGGTCCCGTCGCAGCAGCCGATCCAGGTGCGGCGGATCCTCGACGACGGCCCGGACGACGCCGCCTCGATGCTCGAGTGGCTGCAGGCGGCCGACGGCCGCTGACGCCGACGCGCGACGACGCCGGGCGCCCCCTCCTCGGGAGGTGGGCGCCCGGCGTCGTGAGGCGTCAGGCGCGGCGTCGCGCGAACGCCACCGCGCCGGCCCCGACGACGAGGAAGGAGGCGGCGAGCGCGCCGAGCGGCCCGGCGGACGAGCCGGTCACGGGGAGCTGGCCCTCCGGGTCGTCCGACGCGGCGAGCACGACGAACGCGTAGCTCGCGCTGAGCCGGTTGCCGTACGGGTCGACGGCGTGCGCGACCACCTCGTGCCGGCCGGCCGGGGTGTCCGCCGGCACCTGGAAGCGGGTCCCGGCGTAGCCGTCGGCGTTCGCGGTCTCCGTCCCGAGGTCGAGCGGGTCGGAGTGCATCGCGAAGTGCACGACCGTGCCGGGCACGAGCGAGAACACCTGCACGCCGACGAACTCGCCGGGCCGCACCGTCTCGACCGGGAAGCCGCCGCCGTCGGTGATGACGTTCAGGTCGAGCGAGGTCGCGAGCGTCGTGTACGTGCCGACCGGCGACTCCGCGTGGATCGCGTCGACGCCGTCCGACAGCACCATCGTCAGCTGGACCTCGTGCGGGCCCGGCGCGTCGGAGACGGGGAACGTGAGGACGGCGGAGTCGGAGCCGACGTCCTCGACCCGCACGGTGCGCGGGTCGAGGTCGACGCCGTCCACCCACACGACGAGCGAGCCGTCGTCGACCGCGTCCTGCAGGTCGTCGGCCCCGGCGACGGCGAGCTCCTCGCCGTACCAGGAGACGCTCGCGCGCACGAGGTTCGTCGCGCCGTCGCCCGGGCGGTACGGGCCCGGGTCGACGTCGAGGTCGAGGGTGAGCTCGAACGGCGGGACCACGACGTCCTCGACGTCGCTGACGAGCGTCTCGGCGCCGGCGAACGGCGTGGAGACGACGCGCAGGCCCACCGGGCTCCCGGCGAGCGACAGGTCGCCGACCACGACGCCCTCGAGGCTGAACGCTCCCGACGCCGAGACGGTGCCGTCCGCGATGGACGACCACGTGCCGTCCTCGTCGGACTGCAGCTCGACCGGGGCTCCGGGGTACTGCCCGCTCCCGGAGGCGACGACGACGGGCGACGAGAGCGGCGAGGTGAGGGGGTCGCCCTCCTCGTCGGTGAACGTCGCCTCGATCGACGCCGGCGCCACGCGCACCGCGGTCGCGCCCGAGCGCGAGCTGCCGGTGCCGTCCGAGCCCTCGAAGACGCCGACGAGGCTGTGCGGCCCCACCGGGAGGTCGACGAGCGTGAGCTCCGCGCCCACGCCGCCGCCGGGGAGCGGCGCGGCGGTCGTGCGCGTGTCCTCGAGCAGGTCGCCGTCGAGCTCGACCGCGACCTGGCCGGTCACGGCGCCGCTGGTGTCGGGCAGCGTCCTGATCGTGACGGGGAGCTCGATGTCCTGGGGCACGTCGGTGAGCAGGACGTCCAGCGTGGTGGTCGTGGCGGCGGCGGGCGGCTCGGCCGCCAGCGCGGCCGGCGCGGCGAGGACGAGGCCCCCGAGCGCGAGACCCGCGACGACGACGACAGAGACGGGAAGGCGCCGACGGTGGCGCGTGGCGAGCGAGGCCATGGGGGCTCCTGGGTCGAGAAGGACGCTCGGAGTGTGGCAGCCCGACGACGGTCTCGGTGAGGGCCGAAGGTCGGTCACCCGAACGGGTGAGCGCGACGGCGCGGGCGGCGGCGCCCGCCTCAGGCGCGGGCGGTGCCCGTCGAGCCGCGCACGACGAGCTCGGGCGCGAGCAGCAGCTCCGTGCGCGAGACGCGCTCCCCGCCGATCTCGGCGAGCAGCGCGCTCACGGCCGCCTCGGACATCGCGGCGACGGGCTGGCGGACCGTCGTGAGGGGCGGGTCGGTGTAGGCGACGAGGGGCGAGTCGTCGTACCCGACGACGGAGACGTCCGCGGGCACCTCGAGGCCGGCGGCCCGCGCGGCGGTGACGGCGCCGAGCGCCATGATGTCGGAGGCGCAGACGATCGCCGTGTGGCCCGTGGCGAGCAGCTCGCTCGCGGCCGCGCGGCCGCCCTCCACGGTGAAGAACGAGCGGGCGACGTGCGTGGCGGCCTCGTCCGCGTCGGGCGAGAGACCGCGCTGGACGAGCGCGTGCACGAACCCGTCGAGCTTGCGGCGCGCCGGCACGAAGCGCTCGGGACCCACGGCCAGGCCGATGCGGCGGTGCCCGAGCGCGGCCAGGTGCGCGACGGCGAGGTCCGCCGCACGCGCGTCGTCGGGAGAGACGGACGGGGCGTCGACGGCGGGGGCGTCCCCGTTGACGAGGACGATCGGCAGCCCGCGCTCGGTGAGGCGCTGGTACCGGCCGAGGTCGGCGCGTGTGTCCGCGTGCAGGCCTGAGACGAAGACGATGCCGTCGACCTGGTGGCTGAGCAGGGCGTCGATGTACTCGTCCTCGGTGGTCCCGCCGGGCGACTGCGTGCAGAGCACGGGCGTGTAGCCGTGCCGGGAGAGCACCGACTCGATCGCCTGCGCGAAGGCGGGGAACACCGGGTTCGACAGCTCCGGGACGACGAGGCCGATCAGTCCTGCGGACCGGCCCCGCCCTGCGCGGGGGCGCTCGTAGCCGAGCAGGTCCATGGCGGCGAGCACGCGCCGCCGCACGTCCTCGGCCACGCCCGGCTTGCCGTTGATGACGCGCGAGACCGTCGAGATGCTCGTGCCGGCCTGGTCTGCCAGGTCGGTGAGGCGGATCCGCACGTCGTGAGCGTACGGGAGCGTTCCCGGCCGCCGGCGGAGGTGGCCGATTCATCCCATCGATCCCGCCGCGTCGCGTTGGTACGGTCCTGCAAACGGACTGCAAGTTGCAGAGAAGTTGCAGCAGCAGTCGATGCGGCGAGGAGGCCGCACGCCGATCGTGCGTCCGGCGACGGAGCCGGCGCGGAACGGAGCAACCGCATGGAACACGCACCGACCCGGCACGCCCAGGCGCTCGTCGCGGCGGTCGCGGCCGTCGCCCTGGCCGCCACCACCGCCGTCGCGCTCGTCGCGACCGCCGGCCGCAGCGACGCCGCGGCACCCGTCACCCCGAAGGGGGACGTCGTCCTGAACATGTTCCAGTGGACCTGGGACGCGGTGGCCGCCGAGTGCGGCCGGATCGGGGACGCGGGCTTCGCGTACGTCCAGGTGTCCCCGCCCAACGAGACCGTGCAGGGCACGCAGTGGTGGACCTCGTACCAGCCCGTCTCCTACCGGATCGAGTCGAAGCTGGGCACGCGCGCGGAGTTCGCGGCCATGGTGCAGTCCTGCCGCAGCGCGGGCGTCGGGATCGTCGCGGACGCGGTGATCAACCACATGGCCGGCGCCGACCGCGGCTCGGGCACCGGCGTCGCCGGCTCGTCGTTCGGGATCGACTCCTTCCCGGCCGTGCCGTTCGGCGCGAACGACTTCAACGACTGCCGCACGAACATCGCCAGCTACGGCGACCGGTACCAGGTGCAGAACTGCCGGCTCGTCTCGCTGCAGGACCTGCGCACCGGTTCCAACTACGTGCGGGGCAAGATCGCCGACTACCTGAACGACCTGCTCGGGCTCGGCGTCGTCGGGTTCCGCATCGACGCCGCCAAGCACGTCCCGGCCTCCGACCTGGCCGCGATCAAGGCGCGCCTGACGAAGCCGGACGTCTACTGGGTCCAGGAGGTCATCGGCGCGGCGGGGGAGCCGATCACCGAGTCGGAGTACGTCGGCTCCGGCGACGTGCACGAGTTCGACTACGCCCGCACCCTCAAGAGCCGGTTCGACGGGCGGATCGCCCAGCTCCGGACGATCGCGGACGGCCTGCTGCCGTCGGCGCAGGCCGGCGTCTTCGTCGACAACCACGACACCGAGCGCAACGGCGAGACCATGAACGTCACCTGGGGCGCGAAGTACACGCTCGCGAACGCCTTCATGCTGGCCTACCCGTACGGCTCGCCGTCGGTCTACGAGGGCTACCGGTTCACCGACAAGGACGCGGGCGCACCGGGCGCCGGCGCGACGAGCGTGCCGGACGCGTCGTGCTCGAACACGGCCTGGACGTGCGTGCACCGGTGGACCGAGATCGCCGGCATGGTCGGGTTCCACAACGCCGTCGCAGGCACCGGCGTGACGAGCTGGTACGACGACGGGAACAACGTCGTCGGCTTCGGCCGCGGCTCGAAGGGCTACCTCGCGCTCAACAACACCGGCTCCGCGGTGCAGCGGACCTGGGCGACGAGCCTGCCCGACGGCACGTACTGCGACGTCGTCGCCGCGTCCGACTGCTCGCGCACGGTCCGCGTCGCGGGCGGGACGTTCACCGCGTCGGTGCCGGCGTACGGCGCGCTGGCGCTGCACGTCGGCCGCACCGCCGGCTCGACCCCGACCCCCACGCCGACCACCGGCACGGACGACACCCGCGTCTACTACTCGACCGCGAAGGGCTGGAGCGCCTACAAGGTCCACTACCGCGTCGGCAGCGGCGCGTGGACGACCGTCCCGGGCGAGGACCTCGTCCCGGCCTGCACGGGCTGGGTCGCCCGGACCATCGACTCGAACGGCGCGACCGTCACCGCCGCGTTCACGAACGGCAGCGGGACGTGGGACAACAACGGCGGCAAGGACTACGCGCTGAGCGGCGCGGTGGCCGCCGTGTCGTCGTCAGGCGGGGTCTCCGCCACCGACCCGTGCGGGAGCACCCCGACGCCGTCCCCGAGCCCGACGTCCGGGACGACCGCCGTCGCGTTCGGCGTGAACGCCACGACGACGTGGGGGCAGACCGTCGTCGTGGTCGGGTCGATCCCGCAGCTGGGGTCGTGGAACCCGGCGGCGGGCGTCGCGCTCTCGTCGGCGGCCTACCCCGTCTGGCGCGGCACGGTGGCGATCCCGGCCGGGTCGTCGTTCGAGTACAAGTACGTGAAGCGGGACGCGTCCGGGAACGTGGTGTGGGAGTCGGGCGCCAACCGCGCGACGACGGCGAGCGGGTCGTCCCTCACGCTCGCCGACACCTGGCGCTGACGGCTACACCGGGTCGCGGACGAGGGGGCAGGTCATGCAGTGGCCGCCCCCTCGGCCGCGGCCGAGCTCCGCGCCGGCGATCTCGAGCACCTCGACGCCGGCGCGGCGCAGCAGCGCGTTCGTCGTCGTGTTGCGGTCGTAGGTGAGGACGACCCCGGGCTCGAGCGCGACGGCGTTGTTCCCGCTGTCCCACTGCTGGCGCTCCGACTCGTACCGGTCGCCGCCGGTCTCGATGACCCGCAGGTGTGGCAGGCCCATCGACCGCGCCACGACGTCGAGGAACGGCGTGCCGCCCTCGTCCGTCACGTGCACCGGCGCGCCGGCCGCGTCGCCGCCCGGCCGGAGCGTGAAGGCCCGGACGCCGTCGACGATGCGGGGGTAGACCGTGACCAGGTCGACGTCCGCGAACGTCATCACGGTGTCGAGGTGCATCGCCGAGCGCAGCGCGGGCAGCCCCGCGACGACCACCTGCTCGGCGGCCCCGGCGTCGAACAGCACCTGGGCCACCTGGACGATCGCCTGGCGCGACGTGCGCTCGCTCATCCCCACCAGGACGGTCCCGTTCCCGACCGGCATGACGTCGCCGCCCTCGATCGTCGCGCGGCCGTGGTCCGTCTCGGGGTCGCCCCACCACACCTGCGCACCGACGAAGTCGGGGTGGAACAGGTACACCGCCTTCATCAGCAGCGTCTCGCCGTGCCGGGCCGGCCAGTAGAGCGGGTTGAGCGTGACCCCGCCGTACAGCCAGCAGGTCGTGTCACGCGTGTAGAGCGTGTTCGGCAGCGGCGGGAGGAGGAACTCGCGGTCGGGCGCCCAGCGCGAGAGCGCCACCTCGTCGGGCGCGGCGTCCGGCAGGTCGTCGCTGGTCATGCCGCCGAGGAGCAGCTCCGCCAGGCGCCGCTCGTCGAGGGTCTCCAGGTGGGCGCGCGTCGCGTCCACGAGCTCGGGCCCGACGAGGTCCGGCCGGACCTTGCGGTCGAGCAGCCAGTCGCGCGCGCCCGGGACGCGCAGCGTCTGCTCGAGCACGTCGTGCAGCTCGACGACCTCGACGCCGCGGCCGCGCATCGTGTCGACGAACATCGCGTGGTCGCGCCGCGCCTGGTCGACCCACAGCACGTCGTCGAACAGCAGCTCGTCGGAGTTCGTCGGCGTCAGCCGCCGGTGGGCGAGCCCCGGAGCGCACACCAGCACGCGTCGCAGCCTGCCGACCTCGGAGTGGACCCCGTACGTGCTCGCCAGTCCCATGCCTCGCCAGCCTACGGAGCGTGGCGGGACGCGCAGCCGGGACGCACAGCCGGCACACGTAGCCCGGTCTACGGTGAGCCCGACGAAGGGAGTGGCCCCATGGCGGAGCTGCGGACGGTGCGGTCGGCGGACGGGTCGACGATCGCCTACGAGCGGTCCGGTGCGGGCCCGACGCTCGTCCTCCTCGCGGGCGCGTTCAACGACCGCCGGACGTGTGCGCCGCTCGCGCCGCTCCTGGAGGACGCCTTTACCGTGGTGTCCGTGGACCGCCGGGGCCGCGGCGACTCGACCGACGCGATCGCCGCGGCGGACGTCGGCTCGTACGAGGTCGCCCGCGAGGTCGAGGACCTCGACGCGGTGATCGCCGCGGAGGGCGGCTCGGCCGCGGTCTTCGGGTTCTCGTCCGGCGCGATCCTCGCGCTGCACGCCGCCGCGGCCGGCTCGTCCGTCCGCGCGCTGGCGCTGTACGAGGCGCCGTTCGCGCTCGGCGGCCTGCCCGCGCCCGACCCGGCGGTCCGCGAGCGCCTCGTCGCGCTCGTCGCGGCGGGCGAGCGGGGGGAGGCGGTCGCCACCATGCAGCGCGACGTCATCGGCCTGCCGCCGGAGGCCGTCGAGGGCGCGCGGCGCTCGCCGTACTGGCCCGCGCTCGAGGCGCTGGCGCCCACGGTGGTCCACGACGCGACGGTCTGCGCCGCGCCGAACGTGCCGACGGACGCGATGCGGTCGCTCGACCTCCCCGTGCTCGTGCTCGCCGGGGCGAGCACGTGGCCCGGGCTGCGCGCGGCCGGCCGGGCGCTCGCGGACGAGCTGCGCGACGCACGCTTCCTCGAGGTGCCCGGCGGCGAGGGGCACGGCATCGCCGTCGAGGCGACCGCGCACGCGCTGCGGGAGTTCCTCGCCCCCGCGGGGAGCTGACGCCCGTCAGACGACGGCGAACGGGCCGACGAGCAGGTCCTCGTCCCGGGACGACGGGCCGACGAGCAGCTCGAACGCCCCCGGCTCGACGACGCGGCGGCCCTCCGGGTCGACGATCGTGCAGTCGGACACCGGCACCTCGACGGCCACGCGCCGCTGCTCGCCGGGCGCGAGCGCGACCTGGCGGTACGTCTTGAGCTCCTTGCGCGCCCACGTCACCGACGTGACGACGTCGTGCACGTACACCTGCACGGTCTCGATCGTCGGCCGCGAGCCCGTGTTCGTCACGGTCACCTCGGCACGCACGGTCTCGCCCGTGCCGACGACCGGCTCGAGGACCCGCAGGTCGTCGTAGGCCACCGTGGTGTAGCCGCGGCCCTGGCCGAACACCCACGCCGGGCTCTGCGTGAGGTCCGCGTACCGCGAGCCGTGCTGGCCCGGGATCTGGTTGTAGAAGGTCGGCTGCTGGCCGACGTGGCGCGCGAACGAGATCGGCAGGCGGCCGGTCGGCTCGACGATCCCGAGCAGCACCTCGGCGACGGCGCGACCGCCCTGCATCCCGGGGTTGCCCGCCCACAGGATCGCGGCGGCGCGGTGCGCCGACGGCGGCAGGACGAGCGGCTTGGACGCGACCACGACGACGACCATCGGCGTGCCGGTCGCCTCCAGGGCGTCGAGCAGCGCGACCTGACCCCCGAGCAGGTCCAGCGTGGCCGTCGAGCGGCCCTCGCCCACGAGCTCGATCCGGTCGCCGACGACCGCGACGACCCAGTCGGCGCCGCGCGCCGCCTCGACGGCCTCGGCGATCATCGCCTCGTCCGGCTCCGCCGGCAGGACCACCGGGGGGCGCGGCTGGCCGTCCGGGAAGTGCGTGCCCTCGGGGTCGGGACCGACGGAGAGGATCTCCGCACCCGGCGCGTACGTGACCGTCCAGGAGGCCGGCGCGTGGGCGCGCAGCCCGTCGAGCACCGTGGAGGTCATGTCGCGCGGGTGGCCGTCGGGCAGCCAGTCCACCTGGCCGGACGCGCCCGCCCAGTCGCCGAGCATGGTGTGCGGGTCGTGCGCGTTCGGCCCGACCACCGCGAGGGTGCGGGCGGTGCCGTCGCCCTGGGCCCGGCCCGAGGCGTCGGCCTCGAACCCGCCGGCCAGCGGCAGGACGCCGTCGTTCTCGAGCAGCACCACCGAGCGGCGCGCGACCTCGAGGTTGAGCGCCTGGTGCTCGTCGGCCCCGACGACCGCCGCGATGCGCGCGGGGTCCGGGTGCCGCGGGTCCTCGAAGAGGCCGAGCTCGAACTTGAGGGTGAGGATCCGGCTCACGGCGGCGTCCAGCAGCCGCTCGTCGAGCACGCCGTTCTCCACGGCCTTGCGCGCGCCGTCGAAGAACTGCGGCGTCGTCATGATCATGTCGTTGCCGGCCTTGACCGCGCGCTCCGCGGCCTCGGTGTGGTCGGCCGCGACGTGCTGCTCCCAGACCATCCGTCCGACGTTGTCCCAGTCCGTGACGAGGGTGCCGGTGTAGCCCCACTCGCCGCGCAGCACCTCGTTGAGCAGCCAGTCGTTGACGGTGATCGGCACGCCGTCGGTGGACTGGTAGCCGAGCATGAAGGTGCGGCAGCCCTCGCGCGCGACCCGCTCGAAGGGCGGCAGGAACCAGGAGCGGAGCTTGCGCCGCGAGATGTCCGCCTCGGAGGCGTCGCGGCCGCCCTGCGTCTCGGAGTAGCCGGCGAAGTGCTTGGCGGTCGCGAGGATCGCGGTGGGGTCCGAGAGCCCGTCGCCCTGGTAGCCGCGCACCATCGCGGACGCGAGCTCGCCGATGAGGAACGGGTCCTCGCCGAAGGTCTCGGAGACACGACCCCAGCGCAGGTCGCGCGTGATGCACAGGACGGGCGAGAAGGTCCAGTGGATGCCGGTCGCGGACACCTCGACGGCCGTGGCGCGGGCGACGCGCTCGAGGAGCCCGGCGTCCCACGTCGCCGCCATCGCGAGCTGCGTGGGGAAGATCGTCGCGCCGCGGAAGAACGAGTGCCCGTGGATGCAGTCCTCGGCGACGAGCATGGGGATGCGCAGGCGGCTCTGCTCGACGAGCTCGCCGGCCTCCCGGACGTTCTCCGGCGACGCGTGCAGGATCGAGCCGGCCAGCTTCTCCTCCACCACGTGCCGCACGCCGTCCTGGGCGTTGAGCTGCATCATCTGCCCGATCTTCTCGGGCAGGGTCATGCGCCCGACGAGGTCCGCGACGCGCTCCGGCACGGGCAGGCTCGGGTCGAGGTAGGGGGCGGTCGGGGCGGCGGTGGAGACGTCGGACACGGGGGACCTCACGAGCGGACGGCGGCGGTGTCGTGCGGGACGGGGCGGGGCCTGGCGCGGCCTCGAAACGATGCGAGACAGCACGATACCCGAATACTTACCGGCCTGTAAGTGTTGGCGCCGCGCCGCCGGGACGGAGGACGGACGGACCTCCCGCCGACGGCCCCGGCACCGCTAGCGTGCGCCCGACGGCCACGCACGACGGGAGAGACCATGGCGCAGCAGGTCGAGGACGCGACGGGAACCACGGGACCCGCCGGTCGGTGGGGGTGGACGCTGCACGGCGCGGGCCGCGCGCTGCCGCCCGGCGAGGTCGTCGGGCCGCAGGAGCGGCTGACGTGGCCCCGGACGATCGGGATCGGGCTGCAGCACGTCATCGCGATGTTCGGCGCGACGTTCACGGTGCCGTTGCTGACGGGCTTCTCCCCGCAGACCACGCTGTTCTTCTCCGCGATCGGCACGATCGGCTTCCTGCTCATCACGGGCAACCGGCTGCCGTCGTACCTCGGGTCGAGCTTCGCGTTCATCGCCCCGATCACCGCCGCCACGCAGTCCGGCGGCCAGGGCGTCGCGGTCGGCGGCATCCTCGCCACCGGCCTGCTCCTCGCGGCGGTCGGAGCGGTCGTGCACTGGGCGGGCACACGGTGGATCGAGGTGCTGATGCCGCCGGTGGTGACCGGCACGATCGTGGCGCTCATCGGCTTCAACCTCGCGCCGGCGGCCTGGGGCTCGTTCCAGGAGGAGCCCCTCACCGCCGTCGTCACGCTGGCCGCGACGATCCTCGTGACCGTGCTCTTCCGCGGCATCCTCGGGCGGCTGTCCGTGCTCGTCGGCGTCGCGGTCGGCTACGTCGCGGCGCTGCTGCAGGGCCAGATCGACTTCACCGAGGTGCGCAAGGCCCCGCTCGTCGGGCTGCCGGAGTTCGTGGCGCCGCAGCTCGACGTGTCGGTGCTCGGCCTGTTCCTGCCCGTCGTCCTCGTCCTCATCGCCGAGAACGTGGGCCACGTGAAGTCGGTCGCCGCGATGACCGGGCAGAACCTCGACGCGCTGACGGGCCGCGCGCTGTTCGCGGACGGTCTCGCCACCACGCTCGCGGGCGTCGGCGGCGGGTCGGGGACCACGACGTACGCCGAGAACATCGGTGTCATGGCCGCGACGCGCGTGTACTCGACGGCCGCGTACTGGGTGGCCGCCGGCGGTGCTCTCGTGCTGGCGATGTCGCCGCGGGTCGGCGAGGCGATCCGCACCGTCCCGCCGGGCGTCCTGGGCGGCGCGACGACCGTCCTCTACGGGATGATCGGCCTGCTCGGCGCGCGCATCTGGATCCAGAACAAGGTCGACTTCTCGCTCCCGACGAACCTCTTCCCCGCCGCGATCGGCCTCATCGTGGGCATCGCGAACTACGCGTGGACGATCGGCGAGGTGAAGCTCGAGGGCATCGCGCTCGGCACGGCCGCGGTCATCCTCACCTACCACCTCATGCGGTGGGTGGCCCGGTGGCGCGGCACGTCCCAGGAGCCGGCCACACCCGCCTCGGTGCCGGGCGGCGACGAGGTCGCGGCCCACCCGTCCGCGCACTGACCCGGACGCCCCGGCGGGGGCTGCCCGGCGTGGGCGGCCCCCGCTAGCGTGGCCGGCATGTCGTTCCAGGCGTACCTCGACGCGATCGAGGAGAAGACCGGCAAGACCCCGCGGGCGCTCGTCGACGAGGCCCACGCCCGGGGGTTCGGTGCGGACACGAAGGCCGGCGAGATCCTCACGTGGCTGCAGGCCGACTACGGCCTCGGCCGCGGGCACGGGATGGCGCTCGTCCACGTCGTGAAGAACGGCCCCGGCATCGGGGACAAGCACGTCGGCACCACCGGCTCCCACCGCGACGAGTCCGACACGCTGTGGCTGGACGGCCGGGCCACGCGTCCGGAGGCGTGAGCACGGTGGCTGCCTGGTGGGTCTGCGCGACGTGCGGGGTCGAGCACGCCTCGCGCCCGGACGTCTGCGCGATCTGCGACGACGAGCGGCAGTGGGTGCCCGAGCAGGGTCAGCGCTGGACCACGCTCGACGAGCTGACGGCCGCCGGCACGCGCGTCGTGGTCGACGAGCTCGAGCCGGGCCTCCTCGGGCTCCGGGCCGAGCCGGCGGTCGGGATCGGGCCGACGACCAAGGTCGTCGTCACGCCGCAGGGCTCCCTGCTGTGGGACCCGCTCGGCTTCGTCGACGACGAGGCCGTCGCCGCGGTCCTCGCGCACGGGCCGGTCGTCGCCGTCGTCGCGAGCCACCCGCACATGTTCGGCGTGCAGGTCGAGTGGTCGCGCCGCCTGGGTGGCGTGCCCGTGCTCGTCTCGGACGCCGATGCGAGCTGGGTGCAGCGGCCGGACCCGGTGATCGAGACGTGGTCCGGCGAGCGCGAGGTGCTGCCGGGTGTCGTCCTCTCCCAGCCGGGCGGGCACTTCCCCGGCAGCGCCGTGGTGCACTGGGCGGCCGGCGCCGAGGGTCGCGGTGTGCTGCTCGCGGGCGACACGATCATGGCGAACCCGGACCGCCGCTCGGTGAGCTTCATGCGCTCGTACCCGAACCGGCTCCCGCTGTCCGGGGCCGTGGCGCTGCGCGTCGCGGAGCACGTCGCGGGCCGCCCGTTCGAGCGGCTCTACAACAACTTCGACGGCGTGATCCCGGCCGGCGCGCGCTCGGTGGTCCTCGCGTCCGCCGAGCGGCACGCCGCCTGGGTCCGGGGGGACTTCGACCACCTCACGTGAGGCGTCAGCCCGCGCTCCGTACCGCTCCCGACGTGTCGCGGCGCAGGTAGTTCCACGCCAGCAGCGCGCAGACGACGCCGTTCGCCGCGCCCACGAGCACGTCCGTCAGCGAGTGCATGCCGCGGTAGAGCCGCGCGGTGCCCACGCCGAGCGGGACGAGCAGGACGAGCACCGTCACGAGCCGGCGCAGCCACGCCCGCCGGATGCGCTGCGCCAGGAAGGCCATCGTCAGGTAGAACGCCGTCGAGGCGCCCGTGTGCCCGGACGGGTAGGCGGTGGTCGGCGGGGAGTCGTCGAGCTTCTCGACCTCCGGTCGCTCGCGCCCGACCACCAGCGAGGACGTGAGGAACACGAGCGCCTGCAGCGCCACCGCGAGGCCCGGCACGAGGGCGAACCACCACTGCCGGGTGCGCCACCAGAGCGTCGCGATCGCCACGACGCAGGCCGTGATGATGAAGAGCGTCGCGCCGATGTTCGACATCACCGAGGTCGCGGAGTCGAGCCAGTCGACGCGGTGCTCGGCGAACCACTCGCTGACGGCGCGCTCGGCCGGGAGGCCGTCGAGCGGGCCGGTGATGAGCAGGCCCAGGCCGACGACCACCGCCCACCACAGGACGGCCGGCGCGAGCGCGCGCACGGCGGCGTCACGCGCGGCCTGGGCGACGGTGGGGGCGGAGGTGTCGAGCTCGTAGCGGTGCAGGAAGGACGTCATCGCGGCGGGCCTCTCAGGCGGGCGGTGGCGCAGGGGCGGGGGGACGGGCGGGGGAGCCGGGGTGCTGCGGGTCGGGGTGCGGACCGGCCGGCGGCCGCCACCCCGCGTAGCCGACGTACGACGCGCCGGCGATCGCCGTGCCGAGCAGCGCGCCGGCCGTCACGTCGGAGGGGAAGTGGGCGCCGAGCGCGACGCGGTCGAGCGCGGTCCCGACGAGCAGGACCGCCCCCGTCGTCGCCACCGCCACCCGGCCGCGGCGGCCGAGCAGCGGCCAGACGAGCAGGGCGACGGCCGTCGCGGTGCAGGCGAAGTTGGTGACGTGCCCCGAGGGGAAGCTCGAGCCCGGAGCGTCGGTGAGGGCGTCGTCGACGACCGGGCGCGCGCGCTGGACGGCCCCCTTCACGGCGAGCTGCAGCCCCCAGCCCGCGAGGATCGTGACGAACGCCCACAGCGCGCGCGAGGCGAGGCCGTGCCGTCGCCACACCCAGAGGCACACCAGGCCGCCGGCGAGGTTCACCCATCTGGCCTGGAACAGCTCCTGCCACGCGAGTGCCGAGCGCAGCAGCGCGGGGTGCGCGCGCGTCACGTCCGTCGCCGCCGCCACGGCGCGCTCGTCGAAGGCGACGACGGCGGGCACCTGGGCCCGGACGAGGTACGCGAGGACCGCGACGGGGACCGCGAGCCCGAGCCCGAACGCGGCGGCGCGGGCCAGCGCTCGGGTGCGGACGCGGGGCTGCATGCGGGCAGCGTCCCAGAGCTTCGCCCGGACCGCGCGGGGAGCTCCCGGCGGCGGCGTCCGGCCAGGTCAGCGCGGTGCGGTGACGAAGATGTCGAACAGCTCCGGGTTGTGACCGTGCACCAGCACCATGAACACCACCGCGTCGAAGAGCAGGTGCACGGTGACGACGTAGGTGAGCGACTTCGTGATCGAGAACGTCAACCCCTGCACGAGCGCGAACGGCACCGTGAGCAGCGGGCCCCACTCGCGGTACCCGAGCTCCCACAGGAACGAGACGAACACGGTCGCCTGCAGGAGGTTCGCGGGCCAGAGCGGCAGGTGCTTGCGCAGCAGCGCGAACACGGTGCACACGAAGAACAGCTCGTCCCAGATGCCGACGGCGTTCACCCCGACGAACAGGCGGAGGATCTCGTCGCTGGTCGTGACGTGCGGCCAGTTGAGGTACGCGCCCGACGACAGGAAGTACCAGGGCAGGATCAGGTACCCCGCCGCGAGCACGACGACGAGGTACGTCCACTGCACCCGGCCCCAGCGCCGGCCCGTGCGCAGCGGGAAGACGATCGTCCGGTCGCGGAACAGCCCGCGCGACAGCGCGTACGGCACCAGGACCGCCGACGAGAGCACCACGGTGAACGCCGCCATGCCGCGGTCGGACAGGTCGGCCTCGAGGGAGATCGACGACACGATGCCCATGCCCACCGCGACGACGAGCAGGTCCCGCCCGAGCTCGCGCCGGGCGAGCCACCCCAGGGCGACGCCGGCGACGAGCGGCAGGTAGGCCAGCGGCCGCACGTGCACCGCGAACAGCAGCACCGCCGACCCGCACACCAGCGCAGCGGCGAGGTGCCCGAGCCAGCCGAGGGCTGGTCGCTCACCGACGCCGCCCGCGACCTCGTCGTCGCCGGGCGCCACGGTGGCGCGGGGCTCGCGCCCTCGCCCTCCGACCGCCGCGTCCACGCGCCCGACCCTACGGTCGGGGCACGGTCCCCGCTCAGCGACCGCTGCGTGCAGGGTTCGTCGTCGTCGGGACGACGAACTCCCCACCCAGCGGCGTCCGAGCGCCACGGCCCGCTCTGCTGCGGGCGTGAACGGGGGCGCGCGGCGTCGTCGAGCCGCGAGGATGCAGGGATGCGACTCCTCGTCCTCGGTGGCACCCGCTTCGTCGGCCGCGCGCTCGTCGCCGACGCCCTCGCCCGCGGCTGGTCCGTGACGACGCTCAACCGCGGCGTGACCGCCCCGGCCGCGCCCGGCGTCGAGCAGCTGCCGGCCGACCGCACCGACCCCGACGCCCTCGCGGCGGCGCTCGCGGACCGGACGTGGGACCTGGCCGTCGACACCTGGTCCGCGGCGCCGAGCGTCGCGACCCTCGCGGCGACGGCCCTCGCCGGACGGGTCGAGCGGTACGCGTACGTCTCGTCGATCTCGGTCTACCGCTGGGGCGAGCACGTCGACGAGGCCTCCCCGGTCGTCGACGGCGACCCCGACGCGGACGCCACCGCGTACGACGCCGACAAGCGCGGGGCGGAGCTGGGCGTGCTCCGGGCGTTCCCCGAGGCGCTGCTCGTCCGCCCCGGCCTCATCCTCGGCCCGCACGAGGACATCGGCCGCCTGCCGTGGTGGCTCGCGCGGATCGCCCGCGGCGGCGACGTGGTCGCCCCCGGCCGCCCGGACCGCCCGCTGCAGTACGTCGACGCGCGCGACCTCGCCGCCTTCACGCTCGACGCGCTCGCGGCCGGGCGGTCCGGGGCGTACGACGTCACCAGCGCGTCGGGGCACGCCACGACGCGGACGCTCCTCGAGGCGTGCGTCGCGGCGACGGGCTCCGACGCCCGGCTGGTCTGGGTGCCGGAGGACGAGGTGCTCGCCTCCGGCGCGCAGCCGTGGACCCAGCTGCCGGTGTGGGTGCCGGAGTCGGGGGACTTCGCCGGCTTCCTCGAGGGCCGACCGGCGAGGGCGCTCGCGGCGGGTCTGCGCTGCCGGCCTGTGGAGGAGACGGTCGCGGACACGTGGTCCTGGCTGCGGGACGAGGGCATGCCCGCCCAGCGTCCGGACCGCCCGGCCCACGGCCTCCCGGCCGACCTCGAGTCGACGCTCCTGCGCGCGGCGGCCGACCGAGCCTAGGGCGGCGTGCCTGCCGCGGGCGGCGTCAGTGGCCCGATTCAGTGATACGTGTCATCGTGGCGACGGATCGCGTTCGCTGACAGGGCTGTCAGTCTTGACAGGGCCCGCGCGCCGAGTACGTTCTGTCGTGAATCGGACGAACGTCCGGTCTTGGCAACGACGACGATGTCGCACCACCCGCAGTGCCCGCCCGTGCTCCACGCGGCCCCCTCCGGCGCGTGGCCTCTGTCGAGCTCCCGTCGAGAACCCTGTCGAAAGGTCACTTCATGCTGCCCAGGAACCGCGGCCGAGGACGTCCGCGCACCCGACTCGCCGCCGCCGCGCTCGCGGCCGCCCTCGTCACGACGGTCGCCGTGGCCGTCGCCACCCCCGCGAGCGCCGGCGGCCTCGGCTCGGGGACGGAGCTCGGCCCGAACACGATCGTGTTCGACCCGAGCATGCCGGTCGAGCAGATCCAGGCGCGCGTCGACGCGGTCAACGCCCAGCAGCGGGACGCGGAGTTCAGCCAGAACCGCTACGCCCTGCTGTTCAAGCCGGGCACGTACGGCACGGCCGAGAGGCCGCTGCGCTTCCAGGTCGGCTACTACACCGAGGTGGCGGGCCTGGGCCGCAACCCCGGCGACGTCGTCATCAACGGGGCGGTGGAGGTCTACAACCGCTGCCTCGAGACCGACGCGAACGGCAACCCGTCCAACTGCCTCGCGCTGGTGAACTTCTGGCGCTCGCTGTCGAACCTCAAGATCCAGTTCGTCGGCGGCGGCGACGGCTGCCGCGACAGCGCGAACTTCTGGGCGGTCTCGCAGGCGGCGCCGATGCGCCGGGTCGAGATCGCGGGCGCGAACCTCTCGCTCATGGACTACTGCTCGGCCGGGCCGCAGTTCGCGTCCGGCGGGTACATCGCCGACTCGACGATGCCCTTCGTCGTCAGCGGCAGCCAGCAGCAGTTCTACACGCGCGACTCGTCGGTGGCGGGCTGGAGCAACGGCGTCTGGAACCAGGTGTTCTCCGGCGTCGAGGGCGCCCCGGCGACCGACTTCGGCGAGCCGGACGACGCGGGGGTCCACGCGTACACGACGCTCGACACCACGCCGGCGTCGCGCGAGAAGCCGTACGTCTACACCGACGAGCGCGGCAAGTACCGCGTGTTCGTGCCGTCCGTCCGCAAGGACGCCCGCGGCACCTCGTACGCCGGGGGTGCGACCGCGGGCCGCTCGGTGCCGCTGTCGGACTTCTACGTCGCGAAGCCCGGCGACAGCGCGCGCAAGCTCAACACGGCGCTGCTCTCCGGCAAGAACCTGCTCCTGAGCCCCGGGATCTACCACGTCGACCAGACGCTGCTCGTGACGCGCAAGGACCAGGTCGTGCTCGGGCTGGGCCTGGCGACGATCATCCCCGACCGCGGCGTGACGGCGATGCGGACGCTCGACGTCCCGGGCGTCGTCATCGCCGGGATCATGTTCGACGCGGGGGCGAAGCGCTCCGAGTCGCTGCTCACGGTCGGCACGGCGCTCTCGAAGGTCGACGGGCTTCTCCGCAAGCAGAAGCTCAGCAGCACGAGCAACCCGACGGCCCTGCAGGACGTGTTCTTCCGCATCGGCGGCGACCACGCCGGCGCGGCGACGAACAGCCTCGTCGTCAACGCGAACAACGTGATCGTCGACCACACCTGGGCCTGGCGCGCCGACCACGGCACCGGGGTGGGCTGGGACGTCAACCCCGGCGACTACGGCGTGGTCGTGAACGGCAACGACGTGCTCGCGACCGGCCTGTTCGCCGAGCACTACAAGAAGTACAACCTCGTCTGGAACGGCGAGCGCGGCCGCACGATCTTCTTCCAGAACGAGCTGCCGTACGACCCGCCGAACCAGGCCGCGTGGAAGCACGGCACGACGCTCGGCTGGGCGGCGTACAAGGTGGGCGACCACGTCCGCACGCACGAGGCGTGGGGCCTGGGCAGCTACATCTACACGAACGTCGACCCGACGCTGCACGCGACGAACGCGTTCGAGGTGCCGGAGCGTCCGGGCGTGAAGCTGCACCACATGGTGATCGTGTCGCTCAACAACGCCGGGACGATCGACCACGTGGTCAACGGCGTCGGCGGCCCGGCCCTCCCGCAGGAGGGCGGCTCGCACTGGACGACGCTCACGGAGTACCCGGTCGCGGACTGACCGGGCGAGGCGAGGGGGCGGGCCCGGCGGGTCCGCCCCCTCGTCGTCTCCCGTCCTCGGCGGTGGCCCGCGGACGTGTGGGCGGCCGTCGCTAGCGTCGTGCTCCCACGACGAAGGAGGCACCGATGACGTCGCTCAAGGTCGGGATCGTCGCGCCGTTCGGCTCGGCGCGGGAGCTGGTCGACTCGGCGGTCGAGGCGGACCGGGCCGGCTGGGACGGCTGGTTCACCTGGGACGCCGTCGACCTGCCGGGCTTCGAGGTCGACGTGTGGGACCCGTGGACCCTGCTGGCCGCCGCGGCCGTCCGCACGGAGCGCGTCGCGCTCGGGGCGCTGGTGTTCGCGCTGCCGCGCCGCCGGCCCTGGGTGTTCGCCCACCAGGCGCTGACCGTCGACCACCTCTCCGGCGGTCGCGTCGTGATCCCGGTCGGCCTCGGCGTGCCCGAGGACCGTGGGCTCACGGGCGTCGCGGGGGAGCCGCAGACGCTGCGCGAGCGGGCGCAGCTCCTCGACGAGTGCCTCGACGTGCTCGGCCACGCCTTCACCGGCGAGCCGTTCTCGTACGACGGCGCGCACCACCGGGTCACGGACCTCACGATCCGGCCCGCGCCGGCCAGCCGCCCGCGCCCGCCGCTGTGGGTGGTGGGCGCGTTCCCGAGCGACCGCTCGATGGGGCGCGCGGTCCGGTGGGACGGTGTCGTGCCGCAGCTGCGCGGCGAGCGGACGATGGACCCGATGGGGCCGGACGACGTGCGCGAGATCGTCGCGTGGGTGCGGGAGCACCGCGCGGCCGAGGGCCCGTTCGACGTCGTCGTGCAGGGCGCGCTGTCCGGCGACCCGGCGGCCGACGCCGAGCGCCTGGCCGCGCTCGAGGAGGCCGGCGCGACGTGGTTCGTCGACTCGCAGTGGGAGGGCGAGGCGGCGACCTACGCCGCCGGGCTGGCGCGGATCCGCGCGGGCGTCCCCGGGCGCTGACCGGCCGGCGCCGCGGGTCGCAGCGCCGGCCGGTGCGCCGAGCCGTCCGAGGACGCGCCAGCCGTCAGCTGGGCACGTACGCGAACGTGTCCGGGTCGGGCCCGGTGCGCTGGCCCCGGTCGAGCGCGTCGATCGACGCCATGTCGACCTCGGACAGCTCGAAGTCGAACAGCGCGAAGTTCTCGCGCACGCGCTCCGGCGTCACGGACTTGGGGAAGACGATGTCGCCGCGCTGCAGGTGCCAGCGGAGGACGACCTGCGCCGGCGTCCGGCCCACACCCGCCGCGACGCGCTCGACCACCGGGTCGTCGAGGACGAGGCCCTGTGCGATGGGCGACCAGGCCTCCGTGGCGATGCCGTGGTCGGAGTCGAACGCCCGTACCTCGTCCTGACGCAGGTAGGGGTGCACCTCGACCTGGTTCACGGCAGGCGCGACGCTCGTCTCGTCGAGCACGCGCCGCAGGTGGTGCGGCTGGAAGTTCGAGACGCCGATGGACCGGGCCTTGCCGGCGCGGTAGATCTCCTCCATCGCGCGCCACGTCTCGACGACGTCGCTCACGGTCGCGAGGGGCCAGTGCACGAGGAACAGGTCGACGTGCTCGAGGCCCAGCTCCTCCAGGCTGCGGTCGATCGACGCGAGCGCGCGCTCCGGGTCGTGGTTGTTGTTGTTGAGCTTCGTGGTGACGAACACCTCGTCGCGCGGCAGCCCCGAGGACGCGACGGCGTCGCCGACGCCCTTCTCGTTGCCGTACATCTGCGCGGTGTCGATGTGCCGGTAGCCCGCCTCGAACGCGGTGAGCACGGCGTCGCGGGTGCTCTCGGGCGGGACCTGGAACACCCCGAAGCCCAGCTGCGGGATGGTGACCCCGTTGTTCAGCGTGATGTCGGGGACGGTGGCCATGCGCTCTCCTCCTGTCGGTGCCTGCCCCTCCATCAGACCCCGGATCGCACCCTGCCGCGCGACGAGACGCGGGCCGCAGGCCGGTGCCGTCAGGGGACGACGCCGACCCGCGGCCCGCGCACGTGCGACGACGGGCGGCCGGGACCCGCGTTCCGGCCGCCCGTCGCCGGTCTCACTCCCGGACGATCGTGAACGTGGAGGTCGTGTTCCTGATGTCCTGGGCGTTGTCCCGCAGGATGAGGTTGCGGAAGGTGGCCGAGCCGACCGCCGGTCCCTGGCCCGCCTCCGGCATCTCGTTGACCCAGATGCCGAAGCCGGACTTCGCGTCCCACGCGTCGCCGCTCTTGCGCGCCCCGCTGATCGTCACGTTGGTGAAGATCGTGTCGGTGATCGGGTTCTGCGGGGACGTGGGCGACGTGTAGTTCGTCTGGAACATGATCCCGGAGTACGTCGGGTCGACGATGTCGACGTTGCTGATCCGGATGCCCTGGAACTTCTTCGAGGCGGAGAAGATCCAGATGCCGGGGAACGTCTGGTTGCCCCAGAAGTGCCCGCCCGTGCGTTCCAGGGTCACGTTCTCGATCGTCGTCGGGGGCGCCGAGCCGAACTCGTCCATCGGGTACCCGAAGTCGAGCGAGCTGACGGTGATGCCCGAGTAGACGAGCGTGTCGGCGATGCGGATGTTGCGGAACGTGTTGCCGTAGCCGCCGTAGACGGCCAGGCCCGCGGCCCGCCACGTGGTGAGGGCCGTGAGGTTCTCGTACACGTTGCCGGTCTGCCCCGTGCCGCCGTTGTCGGTGGCCGCGAACAGGGCGAACGCGTCGTCGCCCGTGCTGCGGGTCTCGATGTTGGCGACCCGGTTGTTCGCGCTGCCGTTCGTCATGTTGATGCCGTCGGCGAAGGTGTTGCGGATGCGCGAGTTCGTGATCGTCGAGGAGTCCATGTTCGACGCCCAGAACATGCACACGAAGTGCTCGACCCACACGTTGTCGATCGTCATGTTCGCGACGTTGGAGAAGTCGAACACCTTGCCGGGGCCGTCCTGGCGGATGACGTAGTTGCCGAAGTAGGCGAAGTCCTTCCAGACCGTGCCGTTGGCGGTGGCGTCCGGACGGAAGCCGACGTCGGTGTTGTCCTGCGTCTGCGGCGCGTAGAACCGCGTGAACCAGGGCCCGGCGCCGACGACCTGGATCGCGCGGCCGTACACCTGGAACTTGCCGTTGGTGGAGTAGTCGCCGGCGGGCAGGTACACGCCCGCCTTCGACGAGTCCTGACGCGCGGCGTCGAGCGCGGCCTGCACGGCCTGGTGCGTGAACCCCGCGGGGACGACGTAGCGCGCCGGGTCCGGGTTGGGCTTGGCCGTCGCGAGCTCGGTGCTGACGAAGTCGACCGTCACCGGCTGCGGGTTGGCCGACGTCCGCTCGAGCCGCAGGACCGTGCCGGCCGGCAGGGTCGTGCCGAGCAGCATGTTGGCCTCGTCGTAGATGTGCCGCGGGTTCGAGCCGGAGTTCTGCGGGTTCGTCTCGTCGCCGTACAGCCACGCGAACCGCGAGGTGAGGTCCAGCCGCTTGACGAACGTCCCGTTGGCCAGGACGTCGATGCTGCCCGTCGTGCCGTCGGGGATCGAGAACCGGGCGACGATCGTGTTGGTCGCCTGCCGGGTCGTCCACTGCACGTACGAGCCGGTCGTCCCGAGCGTGACCGCGCGCCGGCCCGAGGCCTCGCCCCCGAGGTCCCCGACCGTCCGGTTCGGGCCCCGGGCGACAGCCCCGCCGCCGCTCGTGCCGTCCTCGGCCTCGTACATGTCGTACGGCATGTTGGCGCCGCGGCCGACGAACAGGGTCGAGGTGACGGTGTTGTTGCCCTGCCGCCCCGCGATCTCCGTGGAGTCGGCGGCGGCCACGGCCGTGACGGTGTAGCTGCCGTTCGCCGCGGTCCACGAGCCGAGCGCGACCGTCGCGCTCGTGGCGCCGGCGCCGATCGCGCCGGTGACCGTGCCGTTGAGCGTGGCAACCGTCGTCCCGCCGCCGTTCTTGACGGTGACCGTCACGGCGTGGGGCGACGAGGAGGTCGCGACGTTGCCGGTGTTGCGCAGCTGCGCGGTGAAGGCGACCGGCTGGCCGGCCGAGGGGGTGCTCGGGCTCCACGAGACGACGGGCACCAGGTCGGAGCTCGGCACCTCACGGACGACGAGCGGGCTCGACGCGGTCAGGGTGTTGTTGGTCTCGCTCTGCTCGACGACGGCGTTCGACGGGTCGACGGTGGCGCCGAGCGCGTACGAGCCGGCGGCCTTCGCGCCGACCGAGGCGCTGACGGTCGTGCTGGCACCGGGCTGCAGGGCGCTGACCGCCGCCGAGCCGGCCTTGGTGCCGGCGAGCAGCAGGTCGACCGACGAGGCGGGCGACGCGACGGTGCCCGCGTTCTTCACCGTCGCGCTCAGCGTGATCGCGTCCGACTCGAGCGGCGACGCCGGGCTGGCGGTCACCGCGGTCACCGTGAGGTCGGGGTTGGGCGCCGGTGCGCCGTACACCTCGAGCTCGGCGATCTGCCCGTTGCCGGAGCCGGTGTTGCCCGTGAACTGCAGGCGCACGTCCGTCGCGGTGCCGCTCACGGGGATGGTGACCCGGTTCCCGGACGACGGCGAGAAGGTGTAGCCGGCCGACGCCTTGAGCTGCGTGAAGGAGCCGGTCCCGGTGCGACCCAGCACCGCGAACGTCTGCGTACGCGAGCCCCACGCCGACGACGGGTTCAGCCGCACCACGACCGACGACAGCTGGACCGGGGTGGGCAGCGGCACGGTGAGCGTCGACGGGTACTGGCCGCCGGCGCCCTCCCAGTACGTCGCGGCGTCGCCGTCGGTGGCGTTGCCGGCGACGTACGTCCACTCCGTCGACGACGCCTCCGCCGCGCGGCCGCGCGCGTAGTTGGTCCCCGTGGGGTCCGGCGGGGTGGTCGGGTCGGTCGTCGGGGTCGGCGTGGCGCCCGCCGTCCCGATCACCTGCAGCTCGGCGACCTGGGCGTTCGACGAGCCGGAGTTCGCCGTGAACGTCAGGCGGACCTCGCTCGCGCTCGCGGACAGCGGGACCGTCACGGTGTTGCCGCTCGCGGGGTCGAACGCGTACGACGCGGACGGCTTGATCGTCGTGAACGCCCCCGTGCCGGTGCGCGCCTCGATCGCGAAGGTCTGCGTGCGGGCGGACCACGCGGCGGCGGGGTTGAGCTTGACGACCACGCCGGTCAGCGCGGACGTCGACGCCAGCTGCACCGTCAGCGTGGAGGGGTACGCGCCGGGCGCGCCCTCCCAGTAGGTGGCCGTCGACCCGTCGACGGCGTTCGCCGCGACGTAGGTCTGCTGCACCGACGAGGCGGAGATCGGGCGGCCCTGGGCGAGGTTCGACCCGCTCGGCGGCGGCGTGGTGGTGCCCTCGCCGTACACCTCGAGCTCGGAGAGCTGCCCGGCCGGCCAGCCGTTGTTGGCGGTGACCGTGACGCGCACGTACCGGACGCTCGCGTCGGTGGTGTCGATCGCCACGGCGTTGGTGCCCTGCGCGAACGTGTACGACGCCGAGGCCTTGAGGGTGCTGAACGACGAGCCGTCGGCCGATCCCTGGACCTGCAGGGTCTGCGACCGCGACCCCCACGCGGCGGGCAGCTTCAGCCGGACGTCGGTCACCGTCGCGGCCGAGCCGAGGTCCACCTGCACCCACTGCGGCAGCGCGTCGTTCGCCGACTCCCAGTAGGTGTCCTGGTTGCCGTCGGTCACGTGGGCGGCGACGTAGCCCTGGCTGACGCTGCTGGCGGTGGCGGTCCTGCCCGCGGACAGCAGCACGGGCGCGGCGGACGCCTGCTGGGCGAGCACCGTGACCGGTGCGACGAGCGCGGCGGCGGTCGCCGCGGCGACGAGCAGGTGGACGGGCCGGCGCGCCGCGCGCGGTGGCCTGGGTCGGGTGGTTCGCGTCATCGTCGACGTCCTTCGTTCTCCCGCGCCGGTGCGGGCTCGGCACCGGGCGGGCGCACCGGGCGGCGGCGCGGCCGGGGCTCCCGGTGCGTGCGATGTGCTGGAGGCGGTGCTCGGTGCCGGTGCGGATGCCGACGGTCGCGGGCCCGTCGAGCACTCGCCGCAAGGGCGGCGGCATCGCGACGTCCAGAGCGCGGGCGGCGCGGGCTTCCACCCGTCGCACAACTTTGTGCGACTGCTCTGTCGACTTCTTGCGATGTCGGATCAGGACATTACGAACGTCACAGGCGCCCGTCAAGAGTCCCGCCGCGGCGGGCGAACGGCGGGGGACGGCCGGGCAGGGGTGCTCGAGGTGCGGGCCCCGCGGGTCCGACCTAGCGTCGAGGGCACCGGCCGGTCGTACCCGCGACCGGGAGTGCCAGCAGAGGTACGAGGAGGAGCCATGGGACTCGACGACAAGATCCAGCACGGGGCCGAGGAGGCCAAGGGCAAGGTCGAGGAGGCCGCCGGCAAGGCGACCGACAACGAGCGCCTCGAGGCCGAGGGCAAGAAGGACCAGGCGTCCGCGAACCTCAAGCAGGCGGGCGACGACGTCAAGGACGCGTTCAGCTGACCCGACCGCCGTCGGCAGCTGATCCGGCCACGGATCGCACCTGATCGATCACCCGTCGGTGCGTGATCGGTCAGCGGACCCGTCGCCGCCCCGCCCCCGGCCGGCCCGCGCGGCCGCCGGGGGCGCGCAGGCGAGTGACACGTGCCCGACCGGGGGACCCGTCAAGCAGACGCGCGGTCCGAACGGGTGAAACTGGTCGCCCGTCCGATTTTCGAAAGCGATCGCTCTTCCACTTCGCGCCATGACCGTCGTAATGTCTGACTTGTCAGCGAAACGGCAAACCCTCCGCAAGGAGGGGACGCAAAGCCACGGGACCCATGCGGTCAGCCGGGCTACCGAACGACAAGGACGGTCGCAGCATGGACCAGCACGGATCGCACCTCGAGCCCGCCGTCACCCCCGTCACCAGCCTCCCGCTCGCGCGGCTGCAGGTCTGGGCCGCGTTCGCCGCGGGGGGTGAGCAGGTCTCGCACGTGCCTGCTCAGCGCGAGCACCTCGCGGCCTGACGGGCCGCCGCACCGAGCATCACGAGGAGCGCAGGCTCCCGAGCTGTGCCGACGAGAGCCACGGACGACGCCGTCCGTGGCTCTCGTCGCGTCGGTACCCGCGGCCCCGTGGCGTCGTCCCCTGCGTGACAGCTGTCGGAATGTCGCTTGCCGCGACGTCCGCCCCTGGCCCTAGATTGCCAGGTACGCCCGGTTCGCCGGGATCGCTGACACGGCAGAAAGGGCTCGTGATGGACAGCTTCTGGGACTGGTTCTGGTTGCTCGTCTGGTGGTTCCTGTTCTTCGCCTACTTGATCGTTCTGTTCCAGATCATCGGCGACCTGTTCCGTGACCGGGCGCTGAGCGGGTGGTGGAAGGCCGTCTGGGTCGTCTTCCTCATCGTCTTCCCGTTCCTCACGGCGCTCGTGTACCTCATCGCGCGCGGCAACGGCATGGCGGAGCGTCAGCTCCAGGCGGTGCAGCGCGCGAAGGTGGAGACCGACTCCTACATCCGCGAGGTGGCGACGAAGTCGCCGGCCGAGCACATCGCCGACGCCAAGGCGCTCCTCGACCAGGGCGTCATCTCGCAGGAGGAGTTCGACACCCTCAAGGCCAAGGCGCTCGCCTGACCCCGCCGGGGTCGGTGGTCCGGGCGAGGCCGGCGGGAGCAGCCGCCGGCCTCGTGCGCGGTCACCGGCCCCGGCGAGGCAGGGGCCGGCTACAGCTCGCCGGTCTTCTGCAGGTACCGCATCGCGACCCAGCCGATCGGGATGCGCAGCCAGTACGTGGCGACCCGGAACAGCACGGCGACGTAGGTCGCCACACCGGTGTTGATGCCGGTCACCGCGGAGAGCGTCGCGGCGAGGGCGACCTCGACCGTGCCCATCCCGCCCGGGGTCGGCACGAGTGCGCCGGCGGTGTTGCCCGCCAGGTAGACGATCGCGACCTGGATCAGCGACGCGTCCTGGCCGAAGGCCGCGAGGCACGCGTCGAACGCGAGGATGAACCCCAGCGTCATCAGCAGGTTGCCGCCGAACGCGAGGGCCAGGCGCGACGGCTGGCTGAGCGTCGCCAGGAGCCGCGGCCACGTCTGCCGCACGATCGGCATGATCCGCGCGACCGCGAGCTGACGGATCTTCGGCACCAGCAGCGCCGCCGCCACGAGCGCGACGACGGCCCCGATGACGACGAGCATCGTCGGCGAGATGGTGAGCGTCGTGTCCTGCCGTCCGGACACGAGCGTGAGCACCAGCAGCAGCGCGAGCGTCACGATGAACTGACTGACCTGGACCAGCGCGACGGTGGCGGCGGCGAGGGACCCGCTGACCCCGCGCCGCGTGAGCATCCGCAGGTTGAGGGCCGCGGGCCCGATGCCCGCGGGGGCGGCGAGGGCGACGAACGTGGCCGCGGTCTGCACGAGGGTCGCGCGCCACAGGCTGAGCCGCACCGGCGAGAACGCGACGAAGGCGAGCGCCGCCCCGACGAGCGTGACGAGCCCGAGCGCGAACGCGACGACCGCCCACCGCCAGTCGCTGTCGGCGATCGCCTCGCTGATCTGCTCGATGTTGATCGTCGTGACGACGTAGATGACGGCCACGATCGGCACGAAGATCGTGAGGATCGTCCGGAGCCCGAACCGGGTGAGCTGCTGCGGCTCGACGTCCGCCTCCGGGATGCGCTCCACGAGCGCCTCGCGCAGCCGCGCGATCGCGTGGTGCCCGGACCGGCGCGCCTGGCGGATCTCGTCGCGCGTGCGCCGCGGGAGGGTGATGGTCTGCAGCAGCGGCCCGATCGCCTCGACGTCGGCCTCCGGCAGGGACGCCACCGCCGACGCCAGGGCGCGCTCGGCGCCGACCCGCACGGACAGCAGCGCCACGAGCTGCGTCACGTCGATCCGGCGCGCGAGCGACGACGACGCGATGTCGCCGAGCTCCCACGTCGTGAGCAGCACCCGCGGCCGGTCGCCCGAGTCGTCGACGAGGATCGTGTCGCTCGTGAGGTTGCGGTGCGCCAGCCCGGCTGCGTGCGCGGTGCCGAGCTCGTCCCACAGCGTGCGCAGCAGCTCGTCGGTGAGCCGCTCCTCGGGCAGCTCGCCCAGCGTCACCGCCCGCGGCGCCGGCTCCTGGACGAAGACGACGGAGTCCTCGGCCTCGGCGAGCCCGAGCAGCCGGGTGGACGAGACGCCGGCGGCGTGCGCGGCGTACAGCATCAGCGCCCGTCGCTCGGCGGCCTGCCGCAGCGAGACGATCGTCCGGCCCTCGATGCCGCGCAGGCGGATCGAGCGCCAGAGCCGGGCGAGCATGCCGACGACCTGCCGGTCGCCGTCGAGGACCACGACGTCGAGCTCGCGCCCGTCGCTCGTCGTCATCGCGTACGCGCGGTGGTCGGTCGCGCGGACGACGGCGCGGGCCGCGGCGTCCGCCGGCTCGCCCTCGTCGTCCTCGTCGATGCGCCGCAGGCGCACCGGGTCGAACCCGGCGTGCCGGACGCCCGCGACGAGCGCGGAGCCGTACGCCTGCTCCGCGCGCACGCCCGACGCGTACCGGACGACGAGACCCGCCGCCCGCCCCAGCAGCAGCGACGCCACCGCGCCGGTCAGCGACAGCGTGCCGGTGATGACCGCGACGCCCATCGCCAGCCACAGCAGGTTCCAGGACCACCGGACCGTCCGGAACCGCTGACGCGGCCCGGACACCGTGAGGAGCGCCGCGACGATGGCCACGTAGGCGGGGAGCGTCACGACGAGCGATCCCCGGGGCCGGGCCGAGAGGCCGAGCTGCAGCTGCTCCGCGTCCAGCGTGGTGACGAGCCACAGGACGAGGGAGTTGAGCGCCACCGCGACGACGGCGGCGACGAGCGCGTCGAGCACCTGGCGGCCGAGGCGGCGCATCGCGAGCTCCGTCACCACCGCGAGCGGCACGACGAGCAGCACGAGGCCCTCGAGCAGGGCGACCGGCACGAACAGGAACCCCTGCAGGAACGACGCGAAGCCCTGCACGTCCTCGCTGACGCCCTCGGTCGTGCCGTGGGCCCACGTGGCGAGGACCATGACGAGGACGACGCCGGCGGCGGAGAGCACCGCCTGCAGCAGGTCGCCGGGGTGGTGGATGCGCCGGGTGGGCGCGTCGTCGACCTCGACGGGCGTGCGGGTGGCGCCGGGGTCGGCGGTGCCGGGCGCCGGCTCCGGCCGGTCCTCCGCGACCGGCGGCCGCGCGGCGTCGTCGGCGGGCGGCGTGAGGGGGTCCGTCCCCTCAGCCGCGCGGCGGGCCTCGGGCTCGGCGGACATGCGCACGAGTCTAGGCAGGGGGTCCGGGCGCGCGGCCCGCGTGTCGGCGGCGATCCGGGCGAACCGGACGTGCCGCGCGCTAGCGTGAGGCAGCGCCCGCGTGGCGGGTCCGTCGGGAGGAGCACCGATGTCCGAGCTCGCCGCCGAACGCCTGTCCGCCGAGCTGCGGCGGATCTGGTGGGTGCCCGTGGTCCGCGGCGCCGTGATCCTGCTGCTCGGGCTGTTCATGCTCGCGCGCCCGCTCGAGAGCGTCACCGCCCTCGTCTGGGTGTTCGGCGCGTTCGCCGTGCTCGACGGCGTGCTGGTGGTCGTGCAGGCGTTCGCCGACCGGCGCCAGGGTGCGTTCTGGTGGGAGCTGCTCGGCGGGCTCGTCGAGATCGCCCTCGGCCTCGTCCTCGTCCTGTGGCCGCAGCCCACCGCGACCGTGCTGTTCTACTTCGCGGCGTTCTGGGTCGTCGCCGTCGGGGTGTTCGCCGTCGTGGCGTCGATCGTGCTCTACCGGGCCGAGGAGGTGGCCTGGTACTGGGTGCTCGCGTTCGGGCTCGTCAACCTGCTGTTCGGGATCGTGCTGCTCGCCAACCCGCAGACCTCGGTGACCGTCATCGTCGTGCTGATCGGGCTCTTCGCGTGCGTCGGCGGCGTCCTGCTGGTCGTCAGCGGGCTGGCGACGCGCAGCATGGCGAAGGCGCTGGTGCGCCCGGACCCGCTCAGGTGAGGTGCAGCGCCTGCAGCCACGCGTGCGGCACGAGCGCGTAGCCGACGAAGACGAACACGTCCATGAGCGTGTGGGCGACGACGAGCGGCATCACGCGCCGGCGCCGGCGGTAGTACTCGGCGAACACCAGGCCCATGACGACGTTCCCGACGAACGGGCCCCACCCCTGGTAGAGGTGGTACGAGCCGCGCAGCAGGGCGCTCGCGGCGACGACCGCCGGCGCGGACCAGCGCAGCTCGCGCAGCCGCTCCATGAGGTAGCCGACCGCGACGACCTCCTCCAGGAGGCCGTTCTTGAGCGCGGCGAGGACCAGCACCGGGATCGTCCACCAGGCCGTGTTGAGCGCGGAGGCCTGCACCTCGACGGTGACGCCCAGCGCGCGTCCGGCGACGTAGAGGCCCAGGCCGGGGACGCCGATGAGGGCGGCGAGGCCCGCGCCGACCGCGAGGTCGCGCCACGGCCGGCCCAGGTCGAGGCCGATGCGGCGCACGGCCGACCGCCCGCCGGCGGACAGCAGGTAGAGCACCAGCGCGACGGGGACGAGCGCCAGGGCCAGCCCGAGCAGCTGGTAGGTCAGGTCGAGCCAGGGGCGCGGTGAGACGCTCGGGTTGAGCGCGGTGCTCTGGCTGCCGAGCGAGGGGCCCGCGGTCATGCGGTCGATGATCCGGACCACGGCGTAGAGCCCGGACGAGCCGAGCGACAGCCCCAGGACGATCCACACCTCGGCGGTGAGCCGCCGCCGGACCGCGCGCGGCGACGGGCCCGGGGCACGGGCGGCAGCGGGGGCCGGCGGCTCGTCGACGGCGTCGGCCGTCGGCCCGGCGGGAGGCGTCATGGCGACGACTGTAGGCGCGCGGGCTGGGCGCGGGCTGGACGACGCCGGGGCGCCGGGGGTTGTCCGGCGAGGTGGCGCAGAGTAGTTTGTGGCGCAAACCTCAGCCGACCAGGGGGATGGCGATGAGCAGCGACGAGGATGCGGTCTCGACGGGGCGCGACGGGCTGGACCCGCGGGAGGCGCTCGGGATCATCGACCAGCAGCGGCGGCGGGCCGCCACGACGGAGCCGTCGTCGGCGCTCATCACCGGCGCGTGGGGCGCGGCCTGGCTGGTCGGGTACGGCGCGCTGTGGGCGAGCGCGCGGGACGACGGCACGCCGGGCGTCGCGGCCGCCGCGCTCGCGATCGGGCTCGGGGTGGTGGCGGTGGCCGCGACCGTGTGGCACACCGCGCACCGGTCCCGGGGGATCCGCGGCGTCAGCGCCGTCGAGGGCGCGCTCTACGGCTTCGCGTGGCCCGTCGGGTTCACGGCGCAGGGCCTGATCGTCGGGGGCATCGCCGGCGCGGGAGCCTCGCCGGAGGTCGTCGCGGTCGCCGCGAACAGCATCGCAGCGCTGGTCGTGGCGCTGCTGTACGTCGCCGGCGGCGCGCTGTGGCACGAGCGGCTGCTGTACGGCCTCGGCGTGTGGATCGCCCTCGTCGCCGGTGCCGCCGCCTTCGCCGGCGTGCCCTGCACCTACCTCGTCATGGGCCTGGCGGGCGGCGGCGTCGCCCTCGTCGCGTCGCTCGTCGTCGGGCTCCGTGCCCGGCGTGCGGCGGCAGCGGGCGCGCCGGCGTGAGCGACGACGCGCTCGACCCCGTGATCCACGCGCAGGCGCGGCTGCGCGTGGTGGCGACCCTCGCCGCGCTGGGCCGGGGGGACCGCATCGCGTTCCCGCGGCTGCAGAGGCTGCTCGACATGACCGCCGGCAACCTCTCGACCCATCTGCGCAGGCTGGAGGAGGCGGAGTACGTGAGCATCACGAAGACCTACGAGGGGCGCACGCCGGTCACCTACGTGGAGCTGACCGGGGCCGGGCGCCTCGCGTTCGAGCGGTACACCGAGCAGCTGCGCGCGCTGCTGGGCGGCGTCTCGTGACCGCGGGACCGCCGGTCGTCGAGGTGCGGGGGGTGCGACGCACGTTCGGCGCCGTGGTCGCGCTCGACGACGTCAGCCTCGACGTGCACCCGGGGGAGCTCGTCGGGCTGCTCGGCCCGAACGGCGCCGGGAAGTCGACGCTGCTCAGCCTCGTCTCCGGCCTGCGCCGGCCCGACGCCGGCACGGTGCGGCTGCTCGGGGGCGACCCGCGCGACGCCCGGTCCCGCATCGGGCTGGGCACCACGCCCCAGGAGACCGGGCTGCCGCCCACGCTGCGGGTCGGCGAGGTCGTCGACCTCGTCGCCGGGCACTACCCCGACCCCATGACGCGCGGGGAGGCCCTCGCCCGGTTCGGCCTGGAGGACCTCGTGCGCCGCCAGACCGGCGGGCTGTCCGGCGGGCAGAAGCGCCGGCTCGCCGTCGCGCTCGCCCTGGTGGGCCGGCCCCGGCTCGTGCTCCTCGACGAGCCGACCACGGGCCTCGACGTCGAGGCGCGCCACGTGCTGTGGCAGGCGCTGCGCGACTACCACGCGGACGGGGCGACGGTGCTGCTCACGAGCCACTACCTCGAGGAGGTGGAGGCGCTCGCCCAGCGGGTCGTCGTCATCGACCGCGGACGCGTGCTGGCCGACGGCTCGCTGCGCTCGGTGCTCGACCTCGTCGGGCTGCGGCGCGTGCTCCTCACGCTGCCCGCGGGCGTCGCGGACGGCGACGAGCTCGCCGCGCTCCCGGGCGCGCACAGTCTCGCCGGGCGCGTGGCCTCGCCCGCCGGCGACCGGGTCACGGTGCTCGCGTCCGACGCCGACGCGTTCGTCCGGGCGCTCGTCGAGCGCGGCACCCCGTTCCGGGACCTCGAGGTCCGGGGCGCGTCGCTGGAGGAGGCGTTCCTCGCCCTCACCGCCGCCCAGGGGGAGCGCCCCGACGACGAGGGCCGTGCCGGAGCCGGCGCGCCCGCCGCCACCCAGGAGGTGACCGCATGACCACCGAGACCCTCGCGCGCCGCCCGTTCTGGCGGCTTGCCTGGCTGCACGCCCGGCTCGGGTTCGTCGAGACGGTCCGCATCCCCATCGCAGTGATCGGCAACCTCGCGTTCCCGGCGCTCGCGCTGCTGTTCTTCGTGGTGCCGCAGCGCGCTGTCGCCGAGAACCCGCTCTACGCCACGGCGGCGGTGGTGCAGCTCGGCGTCTTCGCCGTGATGTCGACCTGCATGTTCTCGTTCGGCGCGGGCGTCGCCGAGGACCGGCAGATGCCGTTCGACCCGTTCGTCCGGACGCTGCCCGCGGGCCCGCTCCCGCGCCTCACGGGCCGGGTGCTCAACGGCGTCGGCTGGTCCTACGTGTCCGTCGTGCCGATCGTGCTCGTCGGCTGGCTGCTCACGGCCGCGGCGCTCACCTGGGCGCAGGCCGGCTGGTCGGTGCTGCTCGTGCTCGCCGCCGCGGTGCCGTTCGTCCTGCTGGGGCTCGCGATCGGCTACCGCCTCTCGTCGAAGGCGGCCATCGCGGTCGTCCAGGCGATCGTGTTCCCGCTCGCGTTCGCGGGCGGCCTCTTCATGCCGCCGGAGGCCTTCCCGGCGTGGCTCGACGCGCTGTCGCGGGCCCTGCCGACGCGGGCGCTGCGCGACCTGACGGTGCAGATGGTGACGGGGGTCGAGGCGTACGCGCTCGCGCTGCCGGTGCTGCTCGGCTGGACGTTCGTGTTCGGGCTGCTCGCCGTGCTGGCGTACCGCGCCGACGAGGGCCGCCGCTTCCGCTGACGCCGGGAGCTCACGGCTCCCCGGGCCGCTCGCCGGCGCGCGGGCGGCCCGGTCGCCGCTGGGGGCCGGCGTCGCGCGGCATGCGGCCGGCGTCGTCCAGGGCACGGCGCAGCAGGAGCTCGACCTGGGCGTTGACGGACCGCAGGTCGTCGGCGGCCCAGCGGGCCAGCGCGTCGTGCACCGCCGGGTCCAGCCGCAGCAGCACCTGCTTGCGCTCGCGCCGGGCGGGACGATCCCCGCCCGGCGCGGACGCGTCGGCCCGGTCGCTCACGCGTACAGGCTCCCCGCGTTGACGACGGGCGTCGGGCGGCTCTCGCCGCACAGCACGACGAGCAGGTTGGACACCATCGCCGCGCGCCGCTCGTCGTCGAGGCTGACGATGCCGTCGCGCTCGAGGCGGCCCAGCGCGTCCTCGACCATCGACACCGCGCCCTCGACGATCCGCTCGCGGGCGGCGATGATCGCGCCGGCCTGCTGGCGCTGCAGCATGGCCTGGGCGATCTCGGGCGCGTACGCGAGGTTGGAGATGCGCGCCTCGATGACCTCGATGCCCGCGATGACCACGCGCTCGGCGACCTCGGCGGCGATCTCGCCGGAGACGACGTCCGTCGCGCCCCGCAACGACTGCTCGCCGTGGTCGGCGTGGTCGTACGGGTGGGCCATCGCGACGTGCCGCAGCGCGGACTCGGACTGGACGCGGACGAAGTCGGCGTAGTCCTCGACGGCGAAGGTCGCCTTCGCGGTGTCCGCGACCTGCCAGACGACGATCGCGGCGATGTTGATCGGGTTGCCGTCCGCGTCGTTGACCTTGAGCTCGTTCGTCTCGAAGTTGCGCACCCGGACCGAGACGCGCTTCTTCGTCGTCAGCGGCACGGTGAGGACGAAGCCGGTGCGCCGGACGGTCCCGAGGTAGCGGCCGAACAGCTGGACGACCTTCGTCTGGCCGGGGGAGACGATCGTCAGGCCGGACAGGGCGAGCAGGCCGACGAGGAGCACGAGGATGCCGAGGCCGCCGAGTGCGTCCTGGCCCCGGTCGGCCGCGGCGAACAGGGGGATCGCGACGGCGACGAACCCGACCGCGACGAGGAGCGCGAGCACGGCGCCACCGGCGCCGAGCGACCACGCCGTGCGCTCCTCGATGTCGACGCGCGCCCCCGCGTGACCCACGGGGCGGCCGGCGGGCTCGCCGCCCTCGGACTCCTGCGGGGGGACGGTCTCGGTCATGGGTGCCTCCTGGGCGTCGGGCGCCCGGCGGGGTCCAGGCGATATCAAAGTGATATCACATTAGAGCCCCACCGGGGAAGCCCGCGCCTCAGCGGTCGAACCGGCGCAGCCGCAGCGAGTTCGTCACGACGAGCACGGAGGAGAACGCCATCGCGGCGCCCGCGATCATCGGGTTCAGCAGCCCGGCCGCGGCCAGCGGGATCGCCGCGACGTTGTAGGCGAACGCCCAGAAGAGGTTCTGCCGGATCACGCGCAGGGTGCGACGCGAGAGACGCACCGCCTGCGCGGCCGAGCGCAGGTCCCCACGGACCAGCGTGATGTCGGCGGCCTCGATCGCCACGTCGGTGCCGGTGCCCATCGCGAGGCCGAGGTCCGCCTGCGCGAGCGCCGCCGCGTCGTTGACCCCGTCGCCGACCATCGCGACGCGAGCGCCCTGGGCCTGCAGCCGCTCGACCGCCGCGACCTTGTCCGCCGGCAGCACCTGGGCGAGCACGTCCTCGATGCCCACCTCGCGGGCGGTCGCCCGCGCGGCTCCCTCGTTGTCGCCCGTGAGCAGCACGGGCCGCAGCCCGGCGGCGCGCAGCTCCTCGACCGCCTGCCGCGACGTCGCCTTGAGCGGGTCCCGCAGGACGATCGCGCCGCGCACCGAGCCGTCCCAGGCGACGACGACCGCCGTCGCCCCGTCCTGCTCGGCCGCGGCGACCGCGTCGTCGACGGTGTCCGTCGCGACCCCCTGCTCGCGCAGCCAGCCGGGCCGTCCGACGAGGACGCGCCGGCCGAGCCCGACGCCCGCGTGCGCCGTCCGGACGACTCCGGAGACGCCGTGCCCGGAGTCGGCGCGGAAGTCGAGCACCTGGGCGTGGCCCACCGGGACGCCGTCGGCGCCCAGCTGCTGCCCGGACGCGTCGGCGGCGCCGGTCGCCCGCGCATCGGCGGCC
>NZ_HE978588.1:776308-783721 GCF_000312005.1 Cellulomonas massiliensis JC225 | reverse complement strand
ACGGCGCGCGCGATCGGGTGCTCGGCGAGGCGCTCGACCGCGGCGGCCGTCGCCAGGACGTCGGCGCGTCGCGCCTCGGCGTCGTCCGCCGCGCCGCCCGGCAGCAGCACGTCCGTGACCGCCATGCGGCCCTGCGTCACGGTGCCGGTCTTGTCGAGCACGACGGTGTCCACCGTCCGCGTCTGCTCCAGGACCTCGGGGCCCTTGATGAGGATGCCGAGCTGCGCGCCGCGGCCGGTGCCGACCAGCAGCGCCGTCGGCGTCGCGAGCCCGAGGGCGCAGGGGCAGGCGATGATGAGGACGGCGACGGCCGCCGTGAACGCCGCCTGCGCCCCCGCCCCGGCGACCAGCCACCCGGCCAGCGTGCCCACCGCGAGCACGAGCACCACGGGGACGAAGACGGCCGAGACGCGGTCGGCGAGCCGCTGCACCGGCGCCTTGCCCGTCTGCGCGGCCGCGACGAGGCGGCCGATCTGCGCGAGGCGCGTGCGCTCGCCCACCTGCGTCGCGCGGACGACGAGCGAGCCGGACGCGTTGACGGTCGCCCCCGTGACGTCGTCCCCGGGCGCGACGTCCACCGGGACCGGCTCGCCCGTGAGCAGCGACGTGTCGACCGCGCTGGTGCCCTCGACGACCACGCCGTCGGTCGCGACCTTCTCACCGGGCCGGACGACGAACAGGTCACCGACCTGCAGCTGCCCGATCGGCACGCGCCGCTCCGTGCGGCGGCCGTCCTCGGTGACCAGCACCGCGACGTCCTTCGCGCCGAGGTCGAGCAGGGCGCGCAGCGCGTCGCCCGCGCGGCGGCGCGCGCGGTGCTCGACGTACCGTCCGGCGAGCAGGAACGTCGTGACGACGGCCGCGACCTCGAGGTAGAGCTCGGGCGCGTCGGACTGGCGCGGCAGCAGCGACGGCGTCATCCGCATGCCGAGCTCGCCGGCGCCACCGAGCAGCAGGGCCCACAACGACCACCCCGTCGCGGCGATCACGCCGATCGAGACGAGGGTGTCCATCGTCGACGCGCCGTGCCGGGCCGCACGCGCCGCCGCGCGGTGGAAGGGCCACGCCGCCCACGTGGCGACGGGCAGGGCCAGCGCGGTGACGACCCACTGCCAGCCGGTGAACTGGAGGGCGGGGACCATGGACAGCGCGAGGACGGGCACGGTCAGGACGGCCGCGACCCGCAGGCGGCGGCGCAGGTCCGCCCCGCGGGCGTCCGTCGGCGCCGAGGTGTCCTCGTCCGGGTCCATGTCGTGGCCCGGCGCCATCGAGTGCCCGGAGAGGGCGTGCTCGATCGGGTCCATGCCGGCGTGCGCGGGTGCGTCGTGGGACCCGTGCCCGGGCGCGCCGCCGGCGCGCGCCGACGCCTCGACCCGGTCGCTCGGCTCGACGCGCGTCACGCGCGCCTCGTACCCCGCAGCCCGGACCGCGCCGAGCAGCGCGTCGACGTCGGCGGGTTCGCCCTCGTCCGGCCGCCGGATCTCGACGTGCGCCTGCTCGAGCGGGAGGTTCACGGTCGCGCTGACGCCCGGCAGCCGGCCGAGCCGCTTCTCGACGCGCGCGACGCACGACGCGCACGTCATGCCCTCGACCGCGAGGTCGACGAGCGCGAGCGGCGGCTCCGCCGCGGTCTGCGAGGCGTGCTGGGTCTGCGGGGTCGTCACGGCGACCACACCTTCCTTCGTGCGGGTGCTGGGTGCTGCCGGGCCGCGGCCCGGCCGCTGCCGGTCGGTGTCAGAGCAGCGAGCGGCGCGGGGTGACGGCGTAGCCGGCCTCGGTGACCGCCTCGGCCACCGCCTCGTCGGCGAGGGGCGCGTCGGAGGTGACGGCGACGGGGCTCGACCCGCCGGCGACGAGGTCGACGCGGACGTCGGTGACGCCGGGCAGCGCCGAGAGCTCGGTGGTGACGGCGTGCACGCAGTGGCCGCACGTCATCCCGTCGACGGCGAACGTGGTGGTGGTGGTGCTCATGGCGCTCCTCAGCTCCTCACGAGGCGGGCGATCGCGTCGGCCGCCTCCTTGACCTTCTCCTGACCGGCCTCCGGCGACTGCCGGGCCGCGTCCACGACGCAGTGCCCCAGGTGGTCCTCGACGAGGCCGATGCTCACCGCCTGCAGCGCCTTCGTCACGGCCGAGACCTGGGTGAGGACGTCGATGCAGTAGACGTCCTCGTCGACCATGCGGGCGATGCCGCGCACCTGGCCCTCGATGCGGCGCAGCCGCTTGAGGTACTCCGCCTTCCGGTCGGTGTAGCCGTGCGGCCCGTCGTGCTCGTGCGTCGCGGCCTGGTCGGCCGGGGTCGTCCCGCTCACGTGTGCCCTCCTCCGTCGTGGCTGCCAACAGCATACCCCCATGGGGTATTCCGGACGCACGTGGACGCCCCTGCACCGACGGCCCGGGCCCGTCGGTGCCCGGCGGCGCGGCCCGGCACGGCACAATGACCGGCATGCGGGTATCGGCGAAGGCGGACTACGCGGTCCGGGCGTGCGCCGAGCTCGCGGCCAGCCCGCACGGCGACCCCGTGGCCTCCGAGGTGCTGGCCGCCGGCCAGGGCATCCCCGTGAGCTTCCTCGAGCGGATCCTCGGCGACCTGCGCCGCGGCGGCGTGGTGGTGAGCGTCCGGGGGCGCTCCGGCGGCTACCGGCTCGCCCGGGCGGCGGAGGAGATCACGCTCGCGGACGTCATCCGCGCCGTGGACGGCCCCCTCGTGACGGTCCGGGACGAGCGGCCGCCGGGCCTCGAGTACTCCGGGTCCGCGGCCGCGCTGCTCGACGTCTGGGTCGCCCTGCGCTCGAGCGTGCGCGAGGTCCTGGACGAGGTGACCCTGGCGGCGCTCGTCGCGAAGGAGCTGCCGGAGACGGTGCTGGAGAAGGCGCGGCGCGACGGCGCCTGGGACAACCCCTGACCCTGCGCCGGCGGTCCTGAGCCTCGTCCCGCCAGCCGGGACGTCGTCTCAGCATGCGGCTGTGGGTTGATACCCCAGCAAGGCGATCGGGATTATCGACGTATCACGTCCGCGGGCCCCCGGGTCCTCGTCCCGAGGTGGGTCCGCATGAGGAACCTGATCGTGCTCGGCCTCGTCGGCCTGGCCGCTCAGCTCGTCGACGGCAGCCTCGGCATGGCCTACGGCGTGACGTCCACGTCGCTCCTCCTCGCCGTCGGAGCCGCCCCGGCGACCGCGTCGGCCACCGTCCACCTCGCGGAGGTGGGCACGACGCTCGCCTCCGGGCTGGCGCACTGGCGGTTCCGCAACGTCGACTGGGGCGTCGTCCTCAAGATCGGCGTGCCGGGCGCGGTCGGCGCCTTCGTGGGGGCCCAGGTGCTCTCCGGCCTGTCGACCGAGGCCGGCAAGCCGCTCATGTCGGCGATCCTCCTCGCCCTCGGCGCCTACGTGCTCGTCCGGTTCACGCTGCGCGGGCCGCGCACCGACCGGCTCGGCACCCCCCTGCGCCGGCGGTTCCTCGCGCCGCTCGGGCTCGTCGCCGGCTTCGTCGACGCGACCGGCGGCGGCGGGTGGGGCCCGATCGGCACGCCCGCGCTGCTGGCCTCCGGACGACTGGAGCCGCGCAAGGTGATCGGCTCGATCGACACGTCCGAGTTCCTGGTGTCGAGCGCCGCGAGCGTCGGGTTCCTGCTCGCCCTGGGCACCGCGGGCGTGGACGCGCGCATGGCGGTCGCCCTGCTGGCCGGCGGGCTCGTCGCGGCGCCCCTGGCGGCGTGGCTCGTGCGCCTCGTCCCGCCCCGGGTGCTCGGGTCGGCCGTCGGCGGCCTCATCGTCCTCACGAACGTCCGGACCCTCCTGCAGGACGGTCTCGGGCTCGGCGGGACCGTGTGGGAGCCGCTCGCGCTGGGTGTGCTCGCGCTCGTGTGGGCCGGGGCGGTCGCGTACTCGGTCCGCCGGCACCGGGCGGAGGTCGCGCGGGAGCGCCGGCGCGCGGCCGAGCCGTCCGACACCCGGGCGGTGGGCGAGCCCGCAGCGGTCTGACGCCGGACGTCCCTCGGACGGATGACCGCGCGCGGTCGGCTCGCCCGGGCCGCCGGGCGGCGGTCATACTCGCTGCGATGAGCGGCCACGACCCCGACGACGTGCCGCCCGGTGCGGCGGCGCGCCGGGACGACAAGGCGTGGAACGACGGCGCGGTCCCCGAGCCGGACGCCGGCCCGTCGCCGACGGGCACGCTCTGGGAGCCGACGCCCACGGTGCCGTTCCCGCGCCCGCCCGCCGAGGCCGACCCCACCGCCGACGACACGCCCGTGCCGAGCCGGCCGCGCTACGCGCCGTGGACGAGCCGGGCGGCCGGCTGGGTGATCGACCAGGCGGTCATGGTCGTCCCGCTGCTGCTCGCCATCGAGGCCGCCGCGTCGGCGCACGGCGGCTGGGCCGTCGGGCTGCGCGTCCTCGGCGTCGCGTGGGCGGTCGCGTGGTTCGTCGGGAACCGGGTCGTCGCCCAGGGGCGCAGCGGGGTGACGCTCGGCCGGTCGTTCCTCGGCACGCGCCTCCTGCTCGCGACCAGCCGGCGGCCGTGCGGGTGGCGCCTGGCGCTGTGGCGCGAGGTGCTGCACCTGCTCGATGCGCTGTGGCTCGTCGGCTTCCTGCGGCCGCTGTGGGACGGCCGGCGGCGCACGTTCGCCGACTCGCTCGTCCAGACCTCGGTGCTCGTCGACCTCTAGCGCGACGACGCCCCGCCCGCGGTGCGCGGACGGGGCGTCGGGGCGACGCCGTGCGACGTCAGGACGGACGGGCCTCCGCGGCCGCGCGCGCGGCGGCCGGCAGCGCCGCGACGATCCGGTCGACCGCCTCGTCGTCGTGCGCGGACGAGACGAACCACGCCTCGAACGGGCTGGGCGGGGCGTACACGCCCTGCTCGAGCAGCGCGTGGAAGAACGGCCCGTAGCGCCACGACTCGCTGGCCTGCACCGCGTCGTAGGTCGGCGCGCCGTGCTCGGCCGCGTCCTCGCCGAACACCGTGCTGAACAGGTTGCCGGCCCACTGCACGACGTGCGGGACGTCGACGTCGGTCAGGGCGGCGCTCAGCTCGGCGCGCAGCCGTGCCGAGACCTCGTCGATGCGGGCGTAGACCGCATCGTCGGCGAGGCGCAGCGTCGCCAGGCCGGCCGCCGTGGCCACGGGGTTCCCGGACAGCGTGCCCGCCTGGTAGACGGGCCCGGACGGCGCGAGCTGCGACATGACGTCCCGGCGCCCGCCGACCGCCGCGACGGGCAGGCCGCCGCCGACGACCTTGCCGAACGTGAAGAGGTCGGGCGCCCAGCCCTCGCGCAGGCCCTCGAGCCCCCACCAGCCGGAGTACCCGACGCGGAAGCCGGTCAGCACCTCGTCGAGGATGAGCAGCGCCCCGTGCTCGGAGGTGATCCGGCGCAGCTCGGCGTTGTACCCGGGCAGCGGCGGGACGACGCCCATGTTGGCGGGCGCGGCCTCGGTGATGACCGCGGCGATGCGGTCGCCGTGGGCGGCGAAGGCCGCCTCGACCGCGGCCAGGTCGTTGTAGGGCAGGACGATCGTCTCGGCGGCCACGGCGGCGGAGACCCCGGCGGAGCCGGGCAGCGCGAGCGTCGCGACGCCCGAGCCCGCCGAGGCGAGCAGCGCGTCGACGTGGCCGTGGTAGCAGCCGGCGAACTTCACGACGAGGTCGCGGCCCGTGTACCCGCGGGCCAGACGCAGCGCCGTCATCGTCGCCTCGGTGCCGGTCGAGACGAGGCGCACCTTCTCCGCGGCCGGCGCGCGGAACCGGATCTCCTCGACGAGGTCCACCTCGGTCGTCGTCGGGGCGCCGAAGCCGAGGCCGCGCGACGCCGCCTCCTGCACCGCCTCGACGACCGCGGGGTGCGCGTGCCCGAGCAGGGCCGGGCCCCAGGAGCCGACCAGGTCGACGTACTCGTGGCCGTCGACGTCGGTGACGTACGGCCCCCGCGCCGAGGCGAGGAAGCGCGGCGTGCCGCCGACCGCGCCGAAGGCGCGGACGGGCGAGTTGACGCCGCCGGGGATCACTGCGCTCGCGTGCGCGAAGACCTCGGCGCTCGTGCTCATCGGTTCTCCTCTGCCAGCCAGCCGGCCAGCTCCAGTGCGTGGTAGGTCAGTACGTGATCGGCTCCGGCGCGCCGGATGCTGAGCACGGACTCGAAGATCGCCCGTCTGCGCTCGATCCACCCGTTCGCAGCAGCGGCCTCCAGCATCGCGTACTCGCCGGACACCTGGTAGGCGGCGACCGGCACGGGCGACGACGCGGCGACGTCCGCCAGCACGTCGAGGTACGCCAGCGCGGGCTTCACCATGACGACGTCGGCGCCCTCCTGCACGTCCAGCTGCACCTCGAGCGCCGCCTCCCGGCGGTTGGCGGGGTCCATCTGGTACGTCCGGCGGTCGCCGACGAGCTGCGACTCCACGGCCTCGCGGAACGGGCCGTAGAACGCGCTCGCGTACTTCGCGGCGTAGGCGAGCAGCGCGACGTCGGTGCGCCCGGCCTCGTCGAGCGCGTCCCGCACGTACCCGACCTGGCCGTCCATCATCCCGGACAGCCCGATCAGGTGGGCGCCGGCCTCGGCCTGCGCCAGCGCCATGTCGGCGTAGCGGACGAGCGTGCCGTCGTTGTCCACCGACCCGTCGGCCGCGAGCACGCCGCAGTGGCCGTGGTCGGTGAACTCGTCGAGGCACAGGTCGGTCTGGACGACGAGCGCGTCGCCCGCCTCGGCGACCGCGTCCGCGATCGCGAGGTTGAGGATGCCGTCGGGGGCCGTGGCCTGGCTGCCCACCGCGTCGCGAACCCGCGGGACCGCGAACAGCATGACGCCGCCGAGCCCCGCCTCCGCGGCCTGCGCCACGGCGCGGCGCAGGGAGTCGCGCGTGTGCTGGACGACGCCCGGCATCGCGGCGATCGGCCGCGGCTCGTCGAGGCCCTCGTGCACGAACACCGGCAGGACGAGCTCCGCCGGGGACAGCCGCGTCTGGGCGACGAGCCGGCGCATCGCGGGTGTGGCCCGCAGGCGGCGCGGACGGATGCGTCCGACGCCTCCGGGGGTGGTGGTCATCGGTCCTCCTCCTGGGTGCTGGTGGTCCCGTCGGCCCGGGCGGCGGCCTCGACGAGGGCCGCGACGATGCCCGCCATGGTCTGCTGCTCGGCGACCGCGGCGACGGGCAGGCCGCGGGCGTCGAGCTCGGCGCGGGTCGTCGGGCCGATCGCGACGAGCAGCGTGCCCGCCGGGGGGGCGCCGAGCGTCTCGTCGAGGCGACGCACGGTGCTGGCCGACGTCAGCAGCGCGGCCCGGACCTCGCCCGACGCCCACGCGGCGCGGAGGTCGTCCGGCGGCGGCGGCGCGTCGACCGTGCGGTACGCGACGACCTCGTCGACCTGCCAGGCCCGGGCGCGCAGGCCGTCCGCGAGCGTCGGCGCCGCGAGG
>NZ_HE978588.1:773994-775559 GCF_000312005.1 Cellulomonas massiliensis JC225 | reverse complement strand
CGGTCACGGCGTCGAGCCGGCCGAGCCGGGCCAGCCCGGCGCGCGCGAGCACGACCGCGTCGAGGTCGCCCGGCGCGACGCGTCCGAGGCGCGTGTCCACGTTGCCGCGGATGTCGACGACGTCCAGGTCGGGACGGGCGGCGAGCAGCTGCGCCGCGCGGCGGGGCGACCCGGTGCCGACGCGGGCGCCCGGCGGGAGGGTGGCGAGCGTGAGCCCGTCACGGGCGCAGAGCGCGTCGCGAGGGTCCTCGCGCGGCGGCACGGCGCCGAGCGTGAGGCCGACGGGGTCAGCCGTCGGGAGGTCCTTGAGCGAGTGCACCGCGACGTCGCACCGGCCGTCGAGCAGGGCCTCCCGCAGCGCGGTGACGAACACGCCCGTGCCGCCGAGCGACGTCAGCGAGCCCGTCAGCCGGTCGCCGTCCGTCCGGACACGCACCGTCTCGACGTCGAAGCCGCCGAGCCGCGCGAGGGCGTCGGCGACGTGCCCGGTCTGGGTGAGCGCGAGCGCGCTCGCGCGGGTGCCGATGCGGACGGGGGGCATGGCCCCAGTGTCTCCCGCGAGCCAGGCGGGACGAAATGGCGCGGTCACGACGCGTTGTCAGAAAAAGTGCGCCGGACCCGGCGGGAAATGCGCGGACGCGGATTCTCACGTGTTGTCAGAAAACGCGGGCGTGACGGTCCTCACGCTTTTCCGCCCTTTTCCGCCGAGCTCGGCACTCCCGCCCGAGATCGGCACGTCCACGTGCCGATCTCGGGCGCAGCTGCCGATCTCGGCGGCGAGAGCGCTAGACGAGCGTGCGGGCCGCCGCTCGCGCGTCCGGGACGACCGAGGCGAGGCCGTTGCCCGCGACCCAGGCCCCGGCGACGGCGACGCGGCCGTGCGAGCCCCCGACGGCGGAGCGGACGGCGGCGACCGCCGCGCGGTGGGCGGCGCTGGGGCGCGGCAGCGCCTGGGTCCAGCGGACCACCGCGCTCCCGGCGAGCCGGTCGCGCACCAGGGGCACGCCGAGCAGCACCGAGGCGTCGCGCAGCGCCTGGTCGACGAGCGCGTCGCCCGTCGGCAGCGCATCCACCGGCTCGTCCGCGCGCCCGTACGACAGGCGGACGACGTGCCGTCCCGGGCCCGCCTCCCGCGCGAGCCACGCCCACTTCGCCGTGCCGTGGGTGAGCGCCTTGGCCCGCACGTCGGTGACGGCCGGGCCGACCAGCACGCCGGTGCCGCGCGGCGCCCGGTCGAGTGCGGGCTCGTCGAGCACCAGCGTCACGAGCACCACGGCGGCGCCCTCGTCGAGCGCCGGTAGGTCCGCGCCACCGGTGGCGGCGGCGACGAGGTCCGGGCGCGGCGCCGCGACGACCAGCCGCGCCGTCCGCTCGGTCCCCCCGCCGTCGACCTCGAGCACGACGGCGTCGTCCTCCACCCGCGCCGCGTCGACGCGCGACCGCAGCCTGACCTCGCCCCCGAGCCGCTCGACGTCCGCCACGAGCGCGTCGGCGAGCGTCGCGATGCCCCCGTCGAGGCCCAGCACCGCCGCACCCGCCGGCGCCGCCGCGCGCACGCGGGCCAC
>NZ_HE978588.1:766089-773564 GCF_000312005.1 Cellulomonas massiliensis JC225 | reverse complement strand
GTGGTCAGGTGGACCCACGAGCCGTGCGGCTCGGGCGTCCGCACGCGGTCGGCGAGCCCGAGCTCGTCGACGAGCTCGGCGACCGACCCGCCGCGCGTCGCGAAGGACTCGGCCCCCGCGTCGAGCCGGAGTCCCGGCCACCGTGTGCGCCCGCACCGCGCCCCCCGGCGCGTCGCGCCCGTCGAGGACCAGCACGTGCAGCCCCGCCCGGGCGAGCTCCCGCGCGGCGACGAGGCCGCCGACGCCCGCGCCCAGCACGACCGCGTCGCGGACGGGGCCGGCGGCGGCCGGCCGCGGGGCGTCGGACGGTGACGTCACGGCCGCAGCGTGTGGACGAGCTCGACGACGCGCGTCAGCACGGTGGGGTCGGTGTCGGGCGGCACGCCGTGCCCGAGGTTGACGACGTGCGCCGGCGCGGCGGCGCCGCGGGCGACCACGTCGCGCACGTGCGCCTCGAGCACGGGCCACGGAGCGCCCAGCAGCGCGGGGTCGATGTTGCCCTGCAGCGGCGTGCTGCCGCCGAGCCGGCGGTTCGCCTCGTCGAGGGGAAGCCGGTAGTCGACGCCGACGACGTCCGCGCCCGCGTCCCGCATGGCGACGAGCAGCTCGCTCGTGCCCGTGCCGAAGTGCACGCGCCGGACGCCCTCGGCGGCGAGGTCGTCCAGGTGGGCGAGGGCGCGGGCCGAGGCGGGGGCCACGCGGGCGACGTAGTCCGCGAGCCCGAGCGACCCGGCCCAGGAGTCGAACAGCTGCGCGGCGCTCGCGCCGGCGAGCACCTGGGCGCGCATGAAGGTGCCGGTGACGTCGGCGGCCCACTCGGTGAGCCCGCGCCACGTCTCGGGGTCGGCGTGCATGAGCGTGCGGGCCGCGAGGTGGTCGCGCGACGGGCCGCCCTCGACGAGGTAGGCCGCGAGCGTGAACGGGGCGCCGCCGAAGCCGATGAGCGGCGTGCCGCCGAGCTCGGCGACGGTCCGGGCCACGGCCTCGGCCACCGGCGCGAGCGCCTCGTCCGTCAGCGTCCGCTCACGCAGCCGCGCGACGTCGTCCGCCGTCCGGACCGGCGACCCGAACACCGGGCCGACACCGGGCCGGATCTCCACGTCGACCCCCGCGAGGCGCAGCGGCACGACGATGTCGGAGAAGAAGACCGCCGCGTCGACGCCGTGCCGCCGCACGGGCTGCAGCGTGATCTCCGAGGCCAGCGCCGGGTCCAGGCACGCGTCGAGCATCGCGGTGCCCGCGCGGGACGCGCGGTACTCCGGCAGCGACCGGCCCGCCTGCCGCATGAACCACACCGGCAGCCGCTCGGGGCGGTCGCCGGAAAAGGCACGCACGAGCGCCGAATTGCGCGTCCGCCCGTCGGACAGGGGGTGTGAGGAAGGCAGCACCCGAGGATTGTGCCCGACAAATCCAGGGATGATTAACTCAGGGATCGTGGTGCTCCTGTCCCTCACCGCGAGCCACCACGACCTCGACCTCGCCGTGCTGGAGCGTCTCTCGTCGGACGCGCACGCCGTGGGTCGTCAGATCGTGGGCTCGACGGACCTCGTGGCCGGTGCCGTCGTGCTCGCGACGTGCAACCGGTTCGAGCTGTACCTCGACGTCGCCGACGCCGACCGCCTCCCCGCCGCCCGGGCCGCCGCCGCGCAGGCCGTCGCCGACCGCAGCGGGTACACCGCCGCCGACGTCGAGGGGCACCTGCGGGCCGAGACGGAGGCCGGCACCGTCGAGCACCTGTTCGCCGTGGCGAGCGGCCTGGAGTCGATGGTCGTCGGCGAGCGCGAGATCGCCGGGCAGGTGCGCCGGGCGCTCACCGCCGCGCGCCGCGACACCACCACCACCTCGGACCTCGAGGGGCTGTTCCAGGCGGCGTCGCGCGTGTCGCGGGCCGTCGAGGGCGGGACCGGGCTCGGGTCGACCGGGCGCTCCGTCGTGGGCGTCGCGCTCGACATCGCCGAGCCGCACCTGCCGGCGTGGGCCGACGTCCGCTGCGTGCTCGTCGGGACCGGCTCGTACGCCGGCGCGAGCCTCGCCGCCCTCAAGGGCCGCGGGTGCACCGACGTGCACGTCTACTCCCCGAGCGGCCGCGCGGGCGCCTTCGCCGCCGCCCGGGGCGTGCGCGCCGTCCCCGCCGGGGCCGACCTCGCCGAGCACCTGGCCGACGTCGACCTCGTCGTCGCCTGCTCCGGCGCCGCCGGCGCCGTCCTCACGGTCGACGCGCTCGCCGCCGCCCGCGCCGGCTCCGAGCGTCCCCTCACCGTCGTCGACCTCGCGCTGCGCCACGACGTCGACCCGGGCGTCCGGTCGCTGCCCGGCGTGCGCCTCGTCTCGCTGCACACCGTGGCGGAGCACGCGCCGGCCGAGCACGCCGCCGTCCAGCAGGCCCGCACGATCGTCGCCCGGGCGGCGGGGGACTTCGAGGCCGAGCGGCGGGTGCGGGAGTGGAACCCCGCGGTCGTCGCGGAGCGCACGCGCGTGCTGGGCGGCCTGGAGGCGGCCCTGTCGGCCCTGCCCGAGGACGCGCGCGACGAGCGCGCCGAGCGGAGCCTGCGTCGTCGCACCCGCGCCCAGCTCCACCCGCCGACCGTCCGGGCCCGCGAGGCGGCCCGCGCGGGCGACGCCGCCGCCTACGCCGCCGCCCTGGCGGACCTGGCCGCCGTCGAGGTCCCGACCCCGCACCCCGACCCCCGCTGACCCGCCCTCTGTCCCGCCCGCCCCGCACCCCGCCCCCGTGAGTTCGTAGCGGCGCGACGAGTTCGTAGGTCGAGCGCTACGAACTCGTCCGGGCGCTACGAACTCATCGGGGATGGGGCGGGCCCGGGGTTCCAGCCCGCCGGTCCGCCCGGGTCAGGGGCAGAGGGCCGCGTCGAGGGCCGACGTCACCGCCGCGTACGCCTCGTCCGGGGGGTCGAAGGACGACGGCAGGGCCGTGACGGCCACCGCCGCGCCGCGGCCGTCCGTCGTCACGCCGACGGCCGTCTCGAAGCCGGGGATGTCCCCGCCGTGCCCCCAGGAGACGCCGCCGCACGGCAGCGGATGGCTCACGAGGCCGAGGCCGTAACGGTCGCCGTTCCACTCGGGCGACGTCTCCACGGTCCGCGTCATCTCCGCGAGCTGCGCCCGCGGGACGAGCCGACCGTCGAGCAGGGCGGTGTAGAGGCGGACGAGGTCGCTCGGCGTGCCGACCACGTCACCCGCCGCCCAGGCCGTGCTGGTGTCGAGCTCGGTGTAGTCCTCGAGCGTCCCGCCCGGCGTCGCCGCGTGGTAGCCCCGCGGGTGGGCGCCGCGGATCTCCCGCTCGCCGCGCTCCGGCAGGTAGGTGTGCCGCAGCCCTGCCCGCTCGATCACCCGCGTCCGGACCTGCTCGGCGAGCGGCCGGTGCGTCACGCGCTCCACGAGCAGGCCGGCGACGAGGTAGTTGGTGTTGCTGTACGCCCAGCCGGCACCCGGCGCGAACGTCGCGGGCTGCCCGAGGGCGACGTCGAGCAGGTCGCGCGGCTGCACGTAGGTGTCGCGCATGAACGCGAACCCGCCGTGCTGCTGCACCAGCGGCAGCAGGTACTCCGGCAGGCCGCTCGTGTGCTGGAGCACCTGGCGCACCGTGATCCGGCGCCCGTCGATGCCCTCGCCGCGGACGAGCCCCGGCAGGTACTCCTCCAGCGGGGCGTCGAGCCGCACCTTCCCCTCGGCGACGAGCTGGAGGACGACGACCGCGACGAACGTCTTGCTGTTGCTGCCGAGCCGCACCTGCCCGTCGACGGGTACGTGCGCGCCGGTGCGCAGGTCGGCGACGCCGGCGGCCGCGTGGCGCAGGTGCCCGCGCGCGTCGCGGACCGTGCCGAGGGCGGCAGGGAAGCCCTGCTCGTCGACGAGGCGCGCCAGGCTGCGCCGCAGGCCCGGGTCCTGGCCGAAGGTGGCGGGCGACGCCGGCACGGCGGCGGACGCGTGGGCGGCGGCCCGGTCGGCCGCGGTGGTGGTGGCGGCCGCCGGTGCGGCGACGAGCCCGACGTCGAGCGCGGCGGCGGCGAGGGCGGCGAGAGCCGGACGGCTGCGGGCGGCCCGCGGCGACGTGGTCATGGGTCCTCCTGGTCGAGTCGGGGTGACTCGTCCAGGTTGTGCGCCGGGGGCGCACCGGTTCGACCCGGTGGGCCCCCGAGGGGGCGGTCGGGTTAACCCACCGAGCCGTGGGCGCACGAGCGAGCCGGGCCTGGTCCGGGGGGGAGGGGTCAGGCCCGGCTCGCGCCGCGCGGTCGCGTCAGGGGGATCGCGACCAGTCAGGGGGTCAGGCGGAGCTGCGCACCGGTCGGCGCTGCTGGCTCGTCGCGGGTCCCGGGGTCCAGGTGTGGGGGACCACCTGGTTCGTCTCGATGTCGGTCAGCTCGGCGGCGTACACGACCGACTCGTACACGCCGGCCTCGATGCGGTCGAACCGCAGCGCCTCGGCGAGGTCGATGTCGTCACCGAGGTGCGAGACCCGCGCGACGACGTACCGGTCGGCGTCCTGCCACTGGTCGACCACCCGGACGGACAGGCCGCGCCAGCGAGCCGTCAGGTCCAGCTCGAAGAGCTCGCTCACGTCCTCGCGCGGCACCATCCGGTACCAGCGGCCGGAGGGCGCCATCTCGAACCCGGTCTCGGCGAGCGGGGGGTTCGCGAGGGCCAGCACCACGGTGGCGCCGCCGTCGACCACGTCGGCCTCGAGGTACGCCCCGTGCCACTTCGCGACGGGACCGACGCAGCGCGAGAGCGAGGGCAGGCCCGGCCGGCCGATCCACGGCTGCATCGCCGTCCAGCCGGTGCCGACGTCGCCGTAGCGGGCCAGGAGGATCGAGGTGCCGTCGCGGAACACCCGGACGAGCTGCGCGTGCGGGGGGATCCGCGAGTGCCGCAGCCACCACAGCGGGACGATGTAGCCCCGCACGTCCCGGTACTGCAGCTGCGGCGAGGAGTCGAACCGCAGGACGTCGATCCACTCGTCGTCGGGGGAGAACGGCGAGCCGGGGTAGCCGAGCCCGTGGACCTCGTACAGCTGCGCAGGGGTGGTGGCGAACGCGACGTCCTCGGCGCGCACGACGTAGCCGTGGACGCGGTCGTAGCCGGACTCGAGGTGGGCACGCGACAGCGACGGCGGGACCGCCTTCTGCATCAGCGTCACGACCTGTACCTCCGACGGGGAGTATCGGGCAAAACGGACGAGTCGGTGCACAATCTTGCAGGCGAGTTGTGCTGATGTCCAGGTTCGATCGCTCGAAGGTGTGACGAGGTTCGGACCGCCCCCGCTTGCGGGTGGTCAGTCGTCCAGGTATTGCACCAGGTCGGAGGCCAGGCCGGTGTACGTCGCCGGTGAGAGCGCGACCAGGCGCTCGGTCGCGTCCTCGGGCAGGCCGAGGCCGGCGATGAAGCCGCGCATGTCGTCCGCGGTCAGCCGCCGGCCGCGCGTGAGCTCCTTGAGCCGCTCGTACGGGTCCTGCATGCCCGTGACGCCCGCGGCCCCGGCCGCGCGCATCGCGGACTGCACCGGCTCGCCGAGCACCTCCCAGTTCGCGTCGAGCTCGCGCGCGAGCAGCTCCGCGTCGACCGACAGGGCGCGCAGCCCGCGGCGCACGTTGTCGATCGCGAGCAGGCTGTGGCCGAACGCCGGGCCGATGTTGCGCTGGGTCGTCGAGTCGGTGAGGTCGCGCTGCAGGCGGCTCGTGACGAGCGTCGACGCGAGCGTGTCGAGCAGCGCGCACGAGATCTCGAGGTTCGCCTCGGCGTTCTCGAAGCGGATCGGGTTGACCTTGTGCGGCATCGTCGACGAGCCCGTCGCGCCGGCCACGGGGATCTGCACGAACACGCCGCGGCTGATGTACGTCCACACGTCGGTCGCGAGGTTGTGGAGCACCCGGTTGAACCGGGCGACGTCGGCGTAGAGCTCGGCCTGCCAGTCGTGCGACTCGATCTGCGTCGTGAGCGGGTTCCACACCAGCCCGAGGCCCTCGACGAAGGTCCGGCTGACCTCGGGCCAGTCCGCGCCCGGCACGGCCAGGACGTGCGCGCCGTACGTGCCGGTCGCTCCGTTGAGCTTGCCGAGGACCTCGTCGGACGCGATCCGGCGCAGCTGGCGACGCAGGCGGTGGGCGAGCACCGCGAGCTCCTTGCCGAGCGTCGTCGGCGTGGCCGGCTGGCCGTGGGTGAGGGAGAGCATGGGCTGGTCGGCCAGCTCGCGGGCCATCGCCGCGACCTCGTCGACGAGCCCGGTCGCCGCCGGCAGCCAGACCTCGTGCAGGGCCCCGCGGACCATGAGCGCGTACGAGAGGTTGTTGACGTCCTCGCTCGTGCACGCGAAGTGCACGAGCTCGGTGACGCCGGGCAGCGCCGTCTCGCCGAGCGCGTCGGGCGCGGCCGCCAGCCGGCGCTTGAGGAAGTACTCGACGGCCTTCACGTCGTGCACGGTGGTGCGCTCGATCTCCGCGAGCTCGGCGATCTCGTCGGCGCCGAACGTGGCGACCACGTCCCGCAGGTACCGCTCGTCCGCGGGCGTGAGCGTCGGCGCGCCCGGGACCACGCGCTGCGCGGCCAGGTGGATGAGCCACTCGACCTCGACGTGCACGCGCTCGCGGTTGAGCGCCGCCTCCGAGAGGTGGTCGACGAGCGGCGCGACGGCGGCGCGGTAGCGGCCGTCGAGCGGGCCGAGGGCGATCGCGGGCGTGACGTCCGCGAGGCGGACGCGCGCGGGAGAGGTCATGGGCTCATCCTCCCAGAACGGCGCGCCCGCTCGCCGAGCCGTGCACGGGGCGGACACCCGTGCGCGGCGTCCACAGCGGGCGCGCGCACCGGGGAGCCGGCCGGCGCTCGTCCTAGCGTCGCGGCCATGTGGGGTGAGGGATCGGCGATGCGGGCGGTCGACCGGGCGGTGGCGCTCGTCGACGAGGCGGAGTCGGCGCTGCGGGCGAGCGCGTGCACCGCGTGGACGGGCGTCGCGGCGCAGCGGTACCTGGAGCGGGTCGACGAGCTGCGGCGTGCGCTCGTCGCGGCCCGGCCGTGGCTCGACGACGCCCGCGTGGTGGCGGCCCGGCTGGACGAGGCGGTCGCCGGCCCGGTGCTCGGCCCGGCGGCGGGCGCTCCGTGAGCGACACGTGGGGGGACGGGGTCCGGCTGCTCACGGGTGCCCGTCCGACCGCCGTCGAGGGGCAGGAGCTGGAGCGGGCCGTGCGGCTGCTGCACGAGGCCGCCGCCGCACTGGCGGGCGCCGAGGCCGCGGTACGGGTCGCCGCCGGGGGTGCGTGGCCGACGGTCCTCGGCGGTGCCCTCGGGGGCGAGCCGGTGGCGATTGCGGCGCGCCGGTCGGAGCTCGTCGAGCTCGCCGGCCGGGCCCGCCTCGCGGTCACGGCCGAGCGGGCGCGCGAGCTGGCGCGCCGGGTCCAGGTCGTCCTGGGCTGGTACGACGACGCCGAGGGACGGGCCCGCGGCGCGCGCGGCGCGGTCGGGACGTG
>NZ_HE978588.1:759577-765414 GCF_000312005.1 Cellulomonas massiliensis JC225 | reverse complement strand
ACCCCGGGCTGCTGCTTCGGCTGACCTCCGACGGGCGGGGCGAGGCGGCCGTGTCGGGGCTGGCCGGCGCGCTGCTGCGGGCGGCCTCGCCCCTGGGCGCGGCGGTGCCGGACCCGGTCGCGGCCGTGGCGGCCGGCGGCGCGACCGTGCTGCGCACCCGGGTCGACCCCGTCGTCGTGCCGGTCGCCGACCCGCCGCAGCTGCCGGCGCCGCGGACGGTGGCGGACGCGCTCGACGTGGTGGCGGAGTCCTACGGCAGGCGCGCGGCGGACGGCTCGTGGGCGACGCCGGGCCTCGTGACGCTGCAGCAGCTGACGCACCCTGACGGGACGCGCGCGTGGCTGGTGGCGATCCCCGGCACGCAGCGCTGGTCGCCCAACGCGGACACGCCCACCGACCTCACGACCAACCTCCGGCTGCTGGGCGGCCTGGACGACGACATGACCGACGCCGTCGTGGACGCGCTGGAGCAGGCGGGCGTCGGGCGGGACGAGCCCCTGCTGCTCGCCGGGCACAGCCAGGGCGGCATGGTGGCCGAGTCCCTCGCGACGGCCCTGGCCGGCTCGTTCGCGGTGCGTGCCGTCGTGACGGCCGGCTCGCCCGACCTCACCGCTCCCACGCCGGCCGGGCTGCCCGTGCGGCGCTACCGGCGGTCGAACGACCTGGTGCCGCAGCTGGACGGGGCGCGCCGGCCGCTCGGTGCGCGCGAGAGCGTCGTGGAGGTCCTCGGCGCCGAGGCGGGCTCATGCACGCGGACGTTCGCCGACACCCACTCGGTCCGCGGCTACGCGGCCGCGGCGCGGCGGGCGGACGCGGCGCTCGAGGGCAGCCCGGTGATGGCCGGCTTCGACGCGGCGGCGCGCGAGGTGCTCGGTCCAGAGGGCACGACGGCGCGCACGCTCCAGTTCCGGGCGCGCCGGAGCGCACCGCCGGCGGGCGAGGGGCCGTGAGCGGCGGCGGGCGTCAGTCCCGGTCGGGGATCAGGAACGAGAGCGCGAAGCTGATCACCGAGATCAGCAGGGCGCCCAGCACCGCGGTCCCGAAGTTGTCGATGCGGATGCCCCAGTGCGTGAACTCGGTGATCCACGCGGTGAGCATGAGCATGAGGGCGTTCACGACGAGGGTGAACAACCCGAGCGTGAGGATGTACAGCGGGATCGAGATCACCTTGACGATCGGCTTCACGATCGCGTTGACGACCCCGAAGACGAGCGCGACGAGCAGGATCACCCAGACCTTCGACCAGCCCTGCGCGTCCTCGGGGACGACGGTCAGGCCGGGGACGATGAGCGTGGCGAGCCAGATCGCCAGCCCGTTGACGAGGACGCGGACGAGGAACGCTGCCATGGCGTCGATCCTTGCAGGTCGCTCGCGCCGGGGCCTAGCGCGCGACCGCCCTCGGTCCGGACGCCCGCCTGCGGGTCGGTGTGCGGCCGGGTGGCATGCTGGCTCCTGTGAGCCGCGTCCCCCTCCGCCGCGCCCTCGCCGACCTCCCCGCGTACGTGCCCGGTGCGCGCGCGCCCGTCGGCGCCGCCGCGTTCAAGATCTCGTCGAACGAGAACCCGTACCCGCCGCTGCCCTCGGTGGTGGCCGCGATCCTCGACGGCGCCGAGGACGTCAACCGGTACCCCGACATGTTCGCCACCGAGCTCGTCGGGGCGATCGCGACGACGCTCGACGTCGCGCCCGAGAGCGTCGTCACCGGCTGCGGCTCGGTCGCGGTGCTCGGGCACGTCCTCACCGCGGTGTGCGAGCCGGGCGACGAGGTCGTCATGGCGTGGCGGTCGTTCGAGGCGTACCCGATCGCGGTGACGCTCGCGGGGGCCCGTGGTGTGCGCGTGCCGGTGACGCCGGACGGCCGGCACGACCTCGAGGCGATGGCGGCGGCCGTGACGGAGCGGACGCGCGTCGTCCTGGTGTGCTCGCCGAACAACCCGACCGGCCCGGCCGTGCACGCCGACGAGCTGACGGCGTTCCTCGAGGCGGTGCCCCGCGACGTGCTCGTCGTCCTCGACGAGGCCTACGTCGAGTTCGTCCGCGACCCGCAGGCGCCGCAGGGTCTCGCGGTCTTCCGCGACCACCCGAACGTCGTGCTGCTGCGCACCTTCTCGAAGGCGTACGGCCTGGCGGGCCTGCGCGTCGGCTACGCGGTCGCCCGCCCGCGGCTGGCCGCCGGCATCCGGGCCGCCTCGACGCCGTTCGGCGTCTCGCACGTGGCGCAGCTCGCCGCGCTGGCGTCGCTGCGCGCGCAGGACGAGCTGCTCGCGCGCGTCGAGCGGATCGTGGGGGAGCGCGGCCGCCTGCTCGACGGGCTGCGCGGCCAGGGGTGGACCGTCCCGGACAGCCAGGCGAACTTCGTCTGGCTGCCTCTGGGCGACCACGCGACCGCGTTCGCGGAGCGGTGCTCGCGCGCCGGTGTCATCGTGCGCCCGTTCGCCGGGGACGGCGTCCGGGTGAGCGTCGGCGAGCCGGAGGCCACCGACCTGCTGCTGGAGGTCGCCGCGGAGTCCGACCCGCGCTGAGCCGACGCGAGCCCGCACGGGCCGCCGCCTCGTCCGACGCGGTGCGGCCGACCGGGTGACATCCGTACGGATCCTCCCGTTTCGTCCGTTTCCCGGCCGCCGGCGCCGCATCATCGGGGCATGACGGAGCTCGCGGGTCTCGACCACGCGGCGGCGGGCGGCGCGGCCGTGGCTGCCGGCGTGCTCGCCGCGCTGAGCTGGGCCGCGACGGTCGTGGCGTTCGGACGGCTCGCGCGCTCGCGCCGCCTGCGGTGGCGGTGGGTGGCGCTCGGCGCGGTCCCCGTGGTGAACCTGGGCCTGCTGCTCGTCCTGCTCGCGGACCACCGGCTCGCACCCCCGGCCGCCGGGCAGGGCCCGACGCCGCCCGGAGCGTTCGCCACCTACGCCCGCTGACGAGGCGGTCGCCGCCCAGGCCGCGGCGGCACCCTGTGGGGACCCCACAACCGACGGCCGCGAGCCTTGTCCGGCCCCCTCCCGCGCAACCTACGGATGCGTAGGCTACGGTGACGTAGGTTCCGGGATCGTCCCGTTTCCGGGACCCCGACCGCCGCCCCCGAGGCGAAGGAGAACCGCGTGAGCCCGAACGGCCCGCTCACCGACGAAGGTCTCGTCCAGCTGCTCACCCCCGAGGGCGTGCGCACCCCGCACCCCGAGTACGACCCGTTGGTGTCCCACCTCGACGCCACGGCTCTGCGGGAGATGTACCGCGACATGGTGCTGGTGCGCCGCTTCGACTCCGAGGCGACGTCGCTGCAGCGTCAGGGCGAGCTCGCGCTGTTCGCGCAGGCACTCGGGCAGGAGGCGGCCCAGGTCGGGTCGGCGCGCGCGCTCGCGGCGCAGGACCACGTGTTCCCGAGCTACCGGGAGCACGGGGTCGCGCACGTGCGCGGCGTCGACCTGGCCGACGTCCTGCGGCTCTTCCGCGGCGTCGACCACGGTGGCTGGGACCCGGTCGGGTTCGGCTTCCACCTCTACACGCTCGTCATCGGGTCGCACACGCTGCACGCGACCGGCTACGCGATGGGGGTGCAGCGCGACGGCGCCGTCGGCACGGGCGACCCGGAGCGGGACACCGCGGTCGTCGCGTACTTCGGCGACGGCGCGACGTCCCAGGGCGACGTCAGCGAGGCGCTCGTGTTCGCGTCCGTCAACCAGTCGCCGCTCGTCTTCTTCTGCCAGAACAACCAGTGGGCGATCAGCGAGCCGACGACGCGTCAGGCCCGCGTGCCCCTCGCGGACCGCGGCCCGGGCTTCGGCGTCCCGTCGGTGCGGGTGGACGGCAACGACGTGCTCGCGTCGTACGCGGTGACGCGGCAGGCGCTCGAGCGGGCGCGCTCCGGCGGCGGCCCCACCTTCATCGAGGCGTTCACCTACCGCATGGGGGCGCACACCACCTCCGACGACCCGAGCCGCTACCGCAGCTCGGAGGAGGAGGAGCACTGGCGGCGGCGCGACCCGATCGACCGGCTGCGCGCGCACCTCGAGCAGCTCGGCGAGCTGCCGGCGCACTTCCTGGCGGAGCTGGAGCGGGAGTCGGAGGAGCTCGGCGATCGCCTGCGCACCACGGTGCGCGCGATGGGCCGCCCGTCCGCGTCGTCGATGTTCGACCACGTCTACGCGACGCCGCACGCGACCGTCGCGGGGGAGCGCGCCTGGTTCGAGTCCTACGAGTCGTCGTTCCTCGACGGCCCGCACGGCCACCGCACGCCCGGGCACGACGCCCAGCCGACCGGAGGGAGCACGCGATGAGCGACCTTCTCGTCCACCACCAGGGTCACGACGCGCTCGCGGCGGCGGACGCCGCCCGTCGCCAGCACGACCCGTCGGCCTCCGCGCCCGACGCCGCCGCCCGGCCCGAGGCCGACGTGCGCACGCTGACGTTCGCCAAGGCGATCAACCTGGGCCTGCGGCGTGCGCTCGAGGACGACCCGAAGGTGCTGCTCATGGGGGAGGACATCGGCCGGCTCGGCGGTGTCTTCCGCGTGACGGACGGGCTGCAGGCGGACTTCGGCGCCGACCGCGTCGTCGACACCCCGCTCGCCGAGTCGGGGATCGTCGGGACGGCGATCGGGCTCGCGATGCGCGGCTACCGCTCGGTCTGCGAGATCCAGTTCGACGGGTTCATCTTCCCCGCGTTCGACCAGATCACGACGCAGCTCGCGAAGCTGCACTACCGGTCGCACGGGCGGATCCAGGTGCCCGTCGTCATCCGCGTGCCCTACGGCGGCGGCATCGGGGCCGTCGAGCACCACAGCGAGTCCCCGGAGGTGCTGTTCGCGCACACCGCCGGCCTGCGGGTGGTCTCGCCGTCCTCGCCGGCCGAGGCGTTCACGATGATCCGGCAGGCCGTCGCGTCGCCGGACCCGGTGCTGTTCTTCGAGCCGAAGAGCCGGTACTGGGAGAAGGGCGAGGTCGACGTCGCGGCCGCGCTGCCCGCTCCCCACGGCGAGGCCGGGACGCTCGACCGGGCCCGCGTGGTCCGCACGGGCACCGACGTGACGGTCGTCGCGTACGGGCCGACCGTCGCGACCGCGCTCAAGGCGGCCGAGGCCGCGGCGGCCGAGGGCACGAGCCTGGAGGTCGTCGACCTGCGCACCCTCTCGCCGCTCGACATCGACACCGTCGCGGCGTCCGTCCGCCGGACCGGCCGGTGCGTCGTCGTCCACGAGGCGCCCGTGCTCTACGGCTCGGGTGCGGAGGTGGCCGCGCGCGTCACGGAGGAGTGCTTCTTCCACCTCGAGGCGCCCGTCCTGCGCGTCGGGGGTTTCCACACCCCCTACCCGGTCGCGAAGATCGAGCACGACTACCTGCCGAGCCTCGACCGGGTCCTCGACGCCGTGGACCGCACGCTCGCGCTGTAGCCACCGACGACCGAGCCGCGCGACGAGACGACAGACGCCCCGAGGAGAGCTGTGCCCACCTACCAGCAGTTCCCGCTGCCCGACGCCGGCGAGGGTCTCACCGAGGCCGAGATCGTGGCGTGGCAGGTCGCCGTCGGCGACACGGTGACGGTCAACCAGACGATCGTCGAGATCGAGACGGCCAAGTCGCTCGTGGACCTCCCGAGCCCCTGGTCCGGCGTCGTCACGCGCCTGCTCGTCGAGCCCGGCACGACGGTCGACGTCGGCACGCCGATCATCGAGATCGACACGGATCCCTCGGGCGAGGCGCCCGCCGCGCCGACGTCGTCCCCGGCCGCCGCCGAGCCCGCCGCGGCGGAGCCCGCCGACGAGCCGCCCGCCCGCTCGGGCGCGCTGCACCGCGTCGGCGGGCCCCGCACCGGCATCGAGCCCGGTGGCGCGGACGAGATCGAGG
>NZ_HE978588.1:754137-758964 GCF_000312005.1 Cellulomonas massiliensis JC225 | reverse complement strand
CACGACGCCCGAGCCGGCCCCGGCGGAGCGCCAGGCGGTCCTCGTCGGGTACGGCGCCGCGGACGCGGGCGCCTCCCGCCGCCCGCGCGCGGCGGAGGCGTCACGGCACGCCCTGGCCAAGCCGCCCGTGCGCCGGCTCGCGCGCGAGCTCGGCGTCGACCTCGACTCGCTCTCCCCGACCGGGCCCGGGGGCATCGTCACGCGCGAGGACGTGCTGGCCCACGCGGCCCGCGCTGAGGCGCGCACGCTGGCGACCTATGCGGGCGACGACAAGCCGTGGCTGGCCTCCGGCACGGTCTCGTCGGACGGCCGCCAGACCCGCGTCCCGGTGAAGTCGGTCCGCAAGCGCACGGCCGAGGCCATGGTGGCGAGCGCCTTCACGGCGCCGCACGTGACGGTGTTCCACACCGTCGACGTCACGCGGACGATGAAGCTCGTCGAGCGGCTGCGCGCCGACCGCGAGTTCGCCGACGTCCGCGTGACGCCCCTGCTCATCGCGGCGAAGGCGCTGCTCACCGCCGTGCGCCGGCACCCCGAGATCAACGCCTCGTGGGACGACGAGGCGCAGGAGATCGTCTACAAGCACTACGTGAACCTCGGCATCGCCGCGGCGACCCCCCGCGGGCTCGTCGTGCCGAACGTCAAGGACGCCCACCGCCTCGGGCTGCACGACCTCGCCCTGGCGCTCGCGGACCTCACGGCGACGGCCCGCGAGGGCCGGACGAGCCCGTCGGACATGTCGGACGGGACCGTCACGATCACCAACGTGGGCGTGTTCGGCATCGACTCGGGCACGCCGATCCTCAACCCGGGCGAGTCCGCGATCCTGGCCTTCGGCGCGATCCGGCAGCAGCCGTGGGTGCACAAGGGCAAGATCAAGCCGCGCCACGTGACGCAGCTCGCGCTGAGCTTCGACCACCGGCTCGTCGACGGCGAGCTGGGGGCGCGCGTCCTGGCCGACGTGGCCGCCGTGCTGGCCGACCCGTCCCGCGGGCTCGTCTGGGGCTGACCGCCGTAGCCCGACCCCGCGGACGACCCCGGCGCCCGCGCACCGGGGTCGTCGCGCGAGGTCAGACGAGGACCGGCGCCCGCCGCCGCTCGGCCGCGAGGGCGGCCAGGCCGAGGACCACGGCGAGCGCCTCCGTGGCGGCGGAGACGAGCTCGGGCCAGCCGCTCCAGGCGGACCGCACGCCCAGGAGCCCGTCGGGCAGGTAGACGGCGAGCAGGAAGCCCGCCAGCGTCGCCGCGCCGAACGCCACCGCGCCGAGCAGCGGCAGCGGCGAGCGCCAGACGAGCACGAGCAGCCCGAGGACGATCCCGCCGACGCCCTGCAGCCAGAACGCGGTCGCGAGCCAGTTCCCCGTGCCGCCGCCGTACCCCTGGCTCGCGACGAGCCACAGGTGCACCGCGCCGGAGACGAGGACGGCGAGCGCGACGAGCACGCGCAGGCCCCACGCGACGGGCCGGTCGGCGGCCATCACGACCCCTGCGCGAAGACGGCGCCGTCCTCGACGCGGACGGCGAACGCGGGCAGCGGCTTGGGCGCGGGGCCGGAGACGTTCTTGCCCTCCAGGTCGAACGTCGACCCGTGGCACGGGCAGTGCAGCTGGGCGTCGTCCGGCAGGACCGTGCAGCCCTGGTGCGTGCAGACCGCGGACAGCCCGACGACGGTCCCCGCCTCCGGCTGGGTGAGCAGGATCTTGGAGCCGTCGGCGGCGGTGGCGGAGACCGCGCCGCCGACGGGGATGTCGGACAGCTTCGCGAGCGAGCCGTCGGCGCCCGGCGTCGCCGCGCCGCCGCCCCCGCCCCCCGAGCCGGGGGAGTCCGCGGACTCGCCGCACGCGGCCAGCAGGGCCACGGCGCCGACGGTCGCCCCCGCGGTGCCGGCGCGGACCAGCAGCTGCCGGCGGTCGAGGCAGTGGCCCCCGCCGCACGCGTGGCCCGCGGGGTCGGGCGCGGAGCCCTGTGCGACGGTGCTCGCGCTGCTCGTGGTCGTCGTGGACATCGCCACCTCCAGGTCGTCGCTCGGCGAGGAGCGGTCGGCGGGTGCGCTCCGCGGTGCGGATCGCGGGTCGGGCCGGTCGGCCCACGTCGGGTACGACGACGCGGACGCCGCGCCGGTTCACCGCCCGCGGTCCAGACTGCCCGGCGGGGCCACGGAGCACCCGGGACGCGCCGGGGCGGTGCGGGATGAGGCGGGGCCGCCCGGGCGTTGCCGCAGACGAGGGCCCGCACGCGGGCAGCCGACCGCTCGACGAGGAGGCACGGATGTCGTTCACCGCAGCGCAGGGCACGTACGGGGCGCGCCAGCCGGGCGCCCTGGTGAGGTGGGCCAACCGGTTCGTCATGCGACGCGCCCGCAAGGGCGGCGAGGCGATGGGCATGCACCTGCTGGTGCTGACGGCGCCGGGGCGCTCGTCGGGCGAGCCGCGCTCCGCCCCGGTCGCGTGGTTCCCGGGCGAGGACGGCTCCTGGGTCGTCGTGGCGTCCGCGAACGGCGCGGCCCGGCACCCGGCGTGGTACCGCAACGTCGCGGCGCACCCGGACGCCGTCACCGTCCAGCTCGAGGGCCGCACGGTCCCCGTGAGCGCGCGCGAGCTGCACGGCGAGGAGCGGGAGCGCGAGTGGGCGCGCGTCGTGGCCGCCGCGCCCCGGTTCGGCGGCTACGCGACGAAGACGGACCGCGAGATCCCCGTGGTCCGGCTCACCCCCCGCACCTGACGTCCCGCCCGCGGGCTACGGTGGCCGCGTGCTGACGACCGGGGCGACGAGGCTGGGGCGCTCGGTGCTCGTCGCGTCGCTCGTCGTGGCGCTGGCCGCCGGGGCGCACGTGCTCGGAGGCGGGCACCTGCCGGCGCCGGCGGTGCTCGCCACCGCCGGGGGCGTCGTGCTCGCGGTGGCCGCGGTGGCCACGGCCCGACCCCTGGGCCGGGGTGCCGCGCTGGTCCTGCTCGGCGCCGGCCAGCTGCTGCTGCACCAGGTCTTCGAGGCGGTGCACGGCTGCGTCGTGCCGAGCGCCGTCGCCGCGACGAGCCATGCGGCGCACCTGGGCACCGTGACGTCCGGCTCGGTGACGTGCGAGCCGGCCGGCCACGCGTCGTCGGCGTCGATGCTCGTCGCGCACGCCGCGGCCACCGTGGTCACCGCGCTCGTCCTCGCCTCCACCGAGCGCGCCGTCGCGGTCGTGCTCGGCTGGGTCGTCCCCGCGCTGCCGGTCCGTCCGTCGGCGCCGCCCGCGCACCGGCCGCTGCCCGTGCTCGTCGTCCTGCCGCGGCCGTGTGCCGCCGCCCTGCTGCGCGCGGTCCCCCGCCGCGGACCCCCCGCCGCCCTCGTCCGTCCCTGAGCGCCCCGCGCGCTCGGCCCGCCGCGACCCGCGGACGGGCCTCGACGCCGTGCGCCCGTGCGCCGGCCCGACCTGACGAGGAACCACCGTGCTCCAGACCACGTACCGCCCTGCCCCGGCGACCCGGGCGGCCGCCGTCGCCGCGCTCGCCGCCGCGCTCGTCCTGCTGCCCGCCACGCTCGCCTCCGCCCACGTGACCGTCGACCCCTCGAGCACCGACGCCGGGGGGTGGAGCGTCCTGACCTTCCGCGTGCCGAACGAGAAGCCCACCGCGTCGACGACCCGGGTCGTCGTGGACCTGCCCACGGACCACCCCCTGCTGTCCGTGTCGGTCCGGCCCGTGCCGGGCTGGACCGCGGAGGTGACGCGCGGACCGCTGCCCGAGCCCGTCGACCTGCACGGCACCGAGGTGACGCAGGCGGCGACCCGGGTGACGTGGACGGCCGACGACGCGCAGGCGGCGATCGCGCCCGGCGAGTTCCAGGCCTTCGACGTCTCGGCCGGGCCGCTGCCCGACGAGGCGGGGACGACGCTCGCGCTGCCCGCGCACCAGACCTACGACGACGGCTCGGTCGTGGACTGGGCCGACGTCGCGGTCGCGGGGGAGGACGAGCCCGAGCACCCGGCCCCCACGCTCGTCACGACCCCGGCGGACGGCACGACCACGGCGACGGGTGCGCCGCAGGACGCCCCGGCCGCGGCGGATGCCACCGACCCCGTCGCCCGCGGCCTCGCGGTGGGCGGTCTCGTGGTCGGCCTCGCCGGCCTCGCCACCGCGGTCGTCGTGAGCCGCCGGAGGGTCTCGTGACCCGGGCCCGGTCGGCCGCGCGCCGCCGATGGGCGATGCTTGATCCTGTGCCTCTCTCCTCCCTCCGGCCGCCGCGCGCGCTGCGGGCGGCCCTCCTGACCGTCGCGCTCGTGCCCGCGGCGCTGGCCGCGCTCGCGCTGCCCGCGCAGGCGCACGACACGCTGCTCGACTCCGACCCGGCGGACGGCACGGTCGTCGCCACCGCGCCGGAGCAGGTCACGCTGACGTTCAACGAGGCCGTGCTCGAGCTGGGCACGAGCGTCGCGGTCACCGGACCCGACGGCGAGCGCGTGGACGAGGGCGAGGCGAGCGTCACGGACGCGGTCGTGACCCAGGCGCTGCGCGCGGACCGGCCGGCGGGGGAGTACACCGTCCTGTGGCGGGCGACGTCCTCGGACGGCCACCCCATCACCGGCGAGCTCGCGTTCCGCGCGACCGACGCCGTGGGCACCGAGGAGCCGAGCGCACCCGCGTCGGGCACGCCCGGGGCCGCGCTGACGCCCACCGCCGAGGCGTCGGCGAGCGTCCAGCCGCAGACCGCGGCGCCGTCCGCGAGCCCCACGCCGGCGGCAGGCCCGCTCGCCGGCAGCGGCATCCCGACGTGGCTCGCGGTCGTGCTCGGCGTGGCGGCGTTCGGCGCCGCCGGCACGGCTCTCGTGGTCCTGCGCCGGCGCTC
>NZ_HE978588.1:748574-753675 GCF_000312005.1 Cellulomonas massiliensis JC225 | reverse complement strand
GGCGGCGGGCGGGCCGGCGTCGCCGACGGTCGGGCCTGGCCGCGCGCCCTCGTCGTCGGCGCGTGGGGCGCCGGTGCGTGGACGGTGCTGTCGATCGTGCGGCTGGTCCTCACCTACGGCTCGGTCGCCGGGCGGTCGCCGGCCGCGGAGGGCTTCGGCGCGGAGCTCGGCGTGTTCGTCACGCAGGTCGAGCTCGGCCGCACCCTGCTGTTCATCACGATGTGCGCCGCGGTCGTCACCGCGCTCGCGCTCGTCGTCCAGACGCCCACGGGCGCGGCCTGGACCGTGCTGCCGGTGCTCGCCGCGCTGTGGCAGCAGGCGCAGCTCGGGCACGCGTCCGGCGCGACGGGGCACGCGCAGGCGGTCTCGTCGATGGCGCTGCACCTGGTCGGGGCGGCGGTCTGGATCGGCGGGCTGGCGGTGCTCGCGCTCGTGGTCCGCGACGTGCGGACCGACCTCTCGGCCGCCGTCGCCCGGTACTCGGCCGTCGCCGGCTGGTGCTTCGCCGCGGTCGCGCTGTCGGGGGTGGTGAACGGCCTGCTGCGGGTGGACTCCCTCGCGCAGCTCGGCACCGACTACGGCCTCCTGCTCGTCGCGAAGGTCGTGCTGTTCGGGGTGCTCGGGCTGCTCGGGCTCGCGCACCGGCGTGCCGTCATCCCGCGGCTCGCGGGCGGCGGCCGGGCCGGCGACACGGTCGCGCGCGCGGGCGGCGCGCTGTTCTGGCGGCTCGTCGCCGTGGAGCTCGTCGTCATGGGCGCGGTCTCCGGCGTCGCCGTCGCGCTCGGCTCGACGGCCCCGCCGGTCCCGGACGAGCCGCCCGCCGACGCGACGCCCGCCTACCAGCTCACCGGCAGCCCGCTGCCGCCGGAGCCGACGGCGGAGCGGTGGTTCACGCTGTGGGGCTGGGACTGGCTGCTCGTCGCCGCCGCCGTCGCGGGGATCGTCGTCTACGTGCGCTGGGTCGTGCGGCTGCGCCGCCGCGGCGACCACTGGTCGCTCGCCCGCACCGCGTCGTGGGTCGCGGGCATGCTGCTGTTCGGGTGGGCGACGTCGGGCGGCCCGGCGGTGTACGGCCAGGTGCTGTTCAGCGCGCACATGGTCGAGCACATGGTGCTGGCGATGGTCGTGCCGGTGCTGATCGTGCTCTCCGCGCCCGTGACGCTGGCGCTGCGCGCCCTGCCGGTGCGCAGCACGCGGCTGCGGGAGGACGCCTCGCGCGGGCCGCGCGAGTGGATCCTCGTCCTGGTGCACAGCCGCTTCGGCCGGTTCGTCGCGCACCCCGTCGTCGCGGCCGTGATCTTCGTCGTCTCGATGGTCGCCTTCTACTACACGGCCGTGTTCGAGTGGTCGCTGCGGGACCACGTCGGGCACCTGTTCATGACCGTGCACTTCACGCTCGCGGGGTACCTGTTCGCGAACGCCATGGTGGGCATCGACCCGGGGCCGTCCCGCCCGCCGTACCCCCAGCGGCTGCTGCTGCTGTTCGCGACGATGGCGTTCCACGCCTTCTTCGGGGTCGCGCTCGTCTCCGGCGAGGCGCTGCTGGTCGCGGACTGGTTCGGCCTCATGGGCCGGCCGTGGGGGCCGTCGGCCATCGTCGACCAGCAGCGCGGCGGCGGCATCGCCTGGGGCATCGGCGAGCTGCCGACGCTGGCGCTCGCGATCGGCGTCGCCGTGCAGTGGGCCCGCGACGACGAGCGCACCGCGCGGCGCCGCGACCGCAAGGTCGAGCGCTTCGGGGACACGGAGCTCGACGACTACAACGCGATGCTCGGCCGCCTGGCGGAGCGCGACGGGCAGCGGCCGGCGCCGGACTGAGGTGCGGCAATCGACGCGCCCCGCCGTCGGGGCGCGTGGTAGGACGGACGCGTGACCGACGACGCCACCACCCCGTCCACGCCCTTCCACGACCTCGACGAGTACGTCGCCCTGCCGCGCACCAGCGGCCTGGTGCTCTCGCCGGACGGCTCCCGCCTCGTGACCGCGGTCGCGACGCTCGACACCAAGCGCACGCGGTACGTGACCTCGCTGTGGGAGGTCGACCCGAGCGGCGAGCGCCCCGCGCGGCGGCTGACCCGCGGCGCGAAGGGTGAGGCGGGCGCCGCGTTCACCCCCGAGGGCGACCTGCTGTTCACGGCGGCACGCCCGGACCCGGACGGCGACGACGACGACGACCCGAAGCCGTCCCTGTGGCTGCTGCCGGCCGACGGCGCCGAGGCCCGCCTCGTGGCGCGCCGCGGCGCCGGCGTGGGCGGCCTGCGCGTCGCCGCGGACGCCGGCACGGTGCTTCTGGTCGCGGACGTGCTGCCGTCGGCCACCGACGAGGCGTCCGACGACGAGCTGCGCAAGGCCCGCAAGGACAAGAAGGTCTCGGCGATCCTGCACACCGGCTACCCCGTCCGGTACTGGGACCACGACCTCGGCCCCGCGCAGCCGCACCTGCTCGTCGCCGACGTGGGCGACGACGTCGTGCACCCCGCGGCCGGCGCCCCCGACCCGCGGCTCGCGCTGCGCGACGTGACCACCGACGCGGGCGCCGCCCTCGTCGAGCAGGAGCCGGCCATCAGCCCGGACGGCCGGACGGTCGTCACCGGCTGGAACCGGCCGCTGGCGCGCGGCGACCAGCGCGTCGTGATCGTCGCCGTCGACGTGGCCACGGGGGAGCGGCGGGTCCTGGTCGACGACCCGGAGGCGGACGTCTTCGCGCCCGTGGTGTCACCCGACGGGCAGTGGGTCGCGTTCTCGCGGGAGACGCACTCCACGCCGCACGAGGCGCCGCGCCTGCAGGTGGCGGTCGTGCCGCTCGCCGGGGGCGACGTGCGGGTGCTCGCGCCGCAGTGGGACCGCTGGCCGCACGACCCGGTGTGGCTGCCGGGGTCCGACGCGCTCGTGGTGCAGGCGGACGACGACGGCCGCGGGCCGCTCTTCCGGCTCGGGCTGGACGACTCCGTCGCGCGCCTGACGAGCGACGACGCGACGTTCACGGACGTGCGCGTGCACCCGGACGGGACCGTGCTGTTCGCGAACCGCACGTCCTACCTCGCGCCGTCGCACCCCGTGCGCGTGGACCTCGTCGCCGCCGCGGACGGCCCGGTCGAGGCGACGGCGCTGCGCGGGCCCGCCCCGCTGCCGGCGCTGCCCGGCACGCTCACCGAGGTCGAGACGACCGTGGCGGACGGCCGCCGCGTGCGGGCGTGGCTCGCGCTGCCCGAGGGCGCATCCGCCGCGGACCCGGCCCCCCTGCTGCTGTGGATCCACGGCGGCCCGCTCAACTCGTGGAACGCGTGGTCGTGGCGGTGGAACCCGTGGCTGCTCGTCGCGCAGGGCTACGCCGTGCTCCTGCCCGACCCGGCCCTGTCGACGGGCTACGGCCAGCAGATGGTGCAGGCGGGCTGGGGCGCGTGGGGCGCCGCGCCGTTCACCGACCTCATGGCGATCACCGACGTGACCGAGCAGCGCGCCGACGTCGACGAGACGCGCACCGCGGCGATGGGCGGCTCGTTCGGCGGGTACATGGCGAACTGGGTCGCGGGGCACACCGACCGCTTCCGGGCGGTCGTCACGCACGCGAGCCTGTGGGCGCTCGACCAGTTCGGGCCGACCACGGACGCGTCGTTCTACTGGGCCCGCGAGATGACCCCGGAGATGGCGCTCGCGAGCTCGCCGCACCTGCACGTCGGGAACATCCGCACGCCGGTGCTCGTCGTGCACGGCGACCGCGACTACCGCGTGCCGATCGGCGAGGGCCTGCGCCTGTGGTGGGATCTGCTGTCCCGCTCGGGCCTGCCGGCCGACGACGAGGGCCGCACCGTCCACCGGTTCCTGTACTTCCCCGACGAGAACCACTGGGTGCTCGCCCCGCAGCACGCCGTCGTCTGGTACCAGGCCGTCGAGGCGTTCCTGGCCGAGCACGTGCTGGGCCTGACGGGCCCCGACGCACCCGGGTACCCGACGACGCTCGGCTGACGGGTCACGCGGACGGGTGACCGCCCCGGTTCTCGACATGCGGACCGGCCGCAGCCGCAGGAGACTCGCCGGGAGCCGGACGCCACCCCCGACGGTCCGGCCCGAGCGAAGGAGCACTCCATGGGTATCGGTGGTGGCATCGCCCTCATCGTCATCGGCGCGATCCTCGCGTTCGCCGTCCGCGACTCCATCAGCGGCGTCGACCTGTCGATGATCGGCTACATCTGCATCGGTGCGGGTGTGCTCGCGCTGATCCTCTCGATCGCGATCAACGCGCAGCGGTCGAACACCTCGCACAAGGAGGTCGTCGAGCGGCGCGACTACGGCTCGCAGCCGCCGCCGCCCACGGCCTGACACCGGCGCGGACCACGGCCGGCGGACGGGGACACCCCGGCCGCCGGCCGTCGCGCGTCCGGCGCCGGCTCAGTCCCGCGCGCCGCCGGCGCCGGGCAGGCACTCCCCGTACAGGGCCTGCAGACCGGCCACGTCCCCGGTCCCGAGCACGTTCGACTCGCCGGTGGGGTACATCAGCTGCGAGCGGTCGTCGGTGTGGTCCAGGCCGAGCACGTGCGCGAGCTCGTGCACCACGGTGGACTCGATCGTGGCGAGCCCGTTGCGCGGCCGCCGCGCGAGCAGCTCGCGCGACTGCGGCCCGTCGAGCGTGATCGCGCCGGTGACGTACCGCCAGGAGCCGCTCGACCGGCGCCCGACCGACACGGAGCCGCCCAGCCCGATGACGTCGCCCTCCAGCCGCGGCGTCTCCGCAGGGTCCGACCACGCGACGAGGATCGGCGCGTAGCCGCTGCCGTACCGCGACTGGCGCAGCGGACGGTCGGCGGACGGCCGCTCGGAGGTCTCGCCCGCGTACTCGAACTGCACGCCCGTCGCGCGCGTCATGCGCGTGAACGCCCGCAGGATCGCGTCGGTGCCGCCCTCGGGCGAGCCGGTCGGGTCGACGACGAACCGCAGCGGGCCGCAGGACTCGTACGACACCGGGGACCCGTCGGCGTTCGTGCTCAGGAACGCGTACGAGCCGTCGGGCGCCGTGCCCGGCCCGGGCGCCGCGTCCGCCGCCGGAGAGCGCCCGCCCGCGAGGGCCGCGACCAGGACGGTGCCGGCCACCACCGCGGCGACG
>NZ_HE978588.1:734054-748132 GCF_000312005.1 Cellulomonas massiliensis JC225 | reverse complement strand
CGCCCGGGCGGCGGCGGCAGCGGCGCGGCGGGCGGCACGGCCGGCGGCAGCGTGTCCCAGACGGAGCCGGTCGGCAGGGCCTGCGAGACCGCTGAGGAGGGCGGCGGCGAGGACCCCGGCACGGGCGGCGCGCTCGGGGCGGGCGGCTCGAGCTCCTCGGGCAGGGGCCCGGGGAGCCACACCCGGCCGTCCGTCATCGTCCTCCGTCCTGCGGGCCCCTGCTGGGGCGCCGTCATGACCGGCACCGCGCCGCGCTCGTCGGGCGGCCGCGTGCACCGGCCGCTCCGAGGATCGCACGCGGCGGCGGTGGAGGCAGCCGCCGTCCGGACGACCCGCACGGACGCCGTGGACGCTGCGGACCCGACGCCGGGAGCGCGGGTCGATGTCGGCCTCGCCCGGCAGACTGGGGGAGCGGACACGACGAAGGGGGCGCATCGGATGGATCGGACGCAGGCGCGGGAGCTCAAGGCGGAGGCGACGGACCTCGCGAGGGAGCTGAGCGAACGCTCGGTGCTCGCCTCGGCGCAGGGGTCGCGGGTCCCGTTGGCGATCGGCCTCGCGCCGCGGCCCGACGGCTCGTACGGCCTGGCCGTCCGCTACCGGCTCGGCGTGCCGACGGTCCGGAGCATCGCCCGCAAGGTCGTCGCCGAGGTCGGTCCGGTCGCGGACGTGCGGCGCACGGGCCGCATCCGGCCGTCCACGCGCGTCCGGCCGCCCGTGGTCACCGCGCAGGCGCTCGGCGAGACGGGGCGGGTCCGCCCGCTGCGGCCGGGGGTCTCGATCGCGCACGTCGACGTGACGGCCGGGACGCTCGGTGCGTTCGTCACGGTCGGGGGCGCGGTCCACGCCCTGTCGAACTACCACGTGCTGTCGGGCACCCCGGCGGCGCGCGTGGGCGACGTCGTCCTCCAGCCGGGGCCGGCGGACGGGGGGCGCGCGCCCGACGACCGCGTCGGCACCCTCGCGGCACGCGTCGACCTCGAGCCGAACGGGCACGCGACCGTCGACTGCGCGATCGCGCTGCTCGACGACCCGCAGGTGGACCCCACGTACCCGGTCGGCCGGATCACGACGACCGCCAAGGCCGTCGGCGGCGAGCGCGTCGGGAAGATCGGCCGGACGACGTCGGTCACGGCGGGGCGGGTCACCGCGATCGAGCTCGACGACGTCGTCGTCGGCTACGGCGAGGAGCTCGGCGAGCTGACGTTCGACAACCAGATCGAGGTGGAGTCGACCGGCACCGGGCCGTTCTCGCGCGGCGGCGACTCCGGCTCGCTCGTCTACCGCGAGGACGGCGTCGCGCTCGGGCTGCTCTTTGCGGGGTCGGAGGTCGGGGGGGACAATGGCACCGGGTTGACCTACCTCAACCCGATCGACGCCGTCCTGGACGCGCTCGGGGCCACGCTCGTGTGACCCCCTCCCGGGTCGGCGCTCGCCGATGCCGGAGGTGGTGCACGTGGCGGACCTGCAGCAGGCGCGGACGGCCAAGGAGAGCCTGCGCCGGACGCTCGCCGGCCGTGCCGACGTGCGGGGCATCGGCATCGCGCCCGCCTCCGACGGCTACGGGTTGCAGGTGAACGTCGACTCCGACGGTGCCGGCGTGCCGCGTCGCGTCGACGGCGTGGACGTGCGCGTCCGGGTGGTCGGGGCGGTGCACGCGCAGGCCTGACCCGGAGCCGCCGCCGGGCCGCGTCCCGGGTCGGCGTCCGCCCGCGCGGGCGTCCGCTGGACGGGTGATCCTGGCGGCGCCGTGCTGGTCCGGTGTCCACATCCACCCTCTGACGGACTGTGCGGACCGCGGATATGCCCGATGATGTCCCGGTGACGCGTCGGCCAGCGAACGGTGCGCGCGCGGGCCGTCGGTCCGCGGCCGCGCTCGTCGGCGTGCGCGGCCTGGCGCTCGCGGCCCACCGGCTGGAGCAGTGCCGCACGCTGGAGGAGGTCCTCCAGGTCACCGCGACGACGGCGGTCGACGTGCTGCGCGCCGACAGCGTGGCTCTGTGCCGCATCGAGCAGGACACGTGCCGGGTGCTGCTCGTGGAGCCGCTGCCCACCGACCTGCGCCAGCGCTGGTACCTGCGGGCCTCGTACCGCGCCGAGGACCGCCCGGCGCTGCGCGAGCTCATCCGCGACAAGACCGGCTGGGTGGCCCACGCGGTCCGGCCCGACGGCACGCCCGTGACGGACGAGGACACCGACGCGGGCGACCCGGTCGAGGTGGCCACGCTGCGGGAGCACGGCGCGGCGTCCGCGTCCGCGAGCCCGCTGATCGTCAACGGCTCGGTGTGGGGCCAGATCACGGCGGCGCGGCGGGTCGGCCAGCCGCTGTTCACCGCCGAGGAGGTGGCGCGCGGCGAGGTGCTCGCGGCGCTGTCCGCCGGCGCCATCGCGCGCGTGGACCTCGAGTCGCAGGTGCGGCACCTGGTCGCGGACGACCCCCTGACGGGCCTGGCGAACCGGCGCGTGGCGGACTCGGCGGCCGAGGCGGCGCTGGAGTCCGGCCAGGAGACGTGCGTCGTCATGTGCGACGTCGACGGGCTCAAGCGGGTCAACGACCGGCTGGGCCACGAGGCCGGCGACGACCTGCTGCGCACCGTGGCGGACGTGCTCCGCCGGGCCGCCGACGCGCTGCCGGACGCCACCGCGGCGCGGATCGGCGGCGACGAGTTCTGCCTCGTGACGGCCGGGGCCCGGCGCGGCGACGTCTCCGAGGTGATGGCCGCGACCGTCGAGGCGTACCCGCTGCCGCACGGGGCCGCGATCTCGTGGGGCATCGCGTCCACCGCGGTCGCGGGGCCGGTCTCGGCGCGCCAGCTGTTCCGGCTCGCGGACTCGGCGCAGTACCGCCAGAAGCGCGCCCGCGCCCGCGCCATGCAGGCGGCGCAGCCGGCGACGGCCGACCCCGCGGTGACGGCCGAGCGGGTCGTGGTCTCGGGTGCGGCGGCGATCGCGGCGGCGCAGTCCGGCGTCGTGCCGCGGCTGTGCGCGCTGGCCGCGGCGGCCACCGAGACGCTCGGGGGGTCGGCGTGGGCGGTGCTCCTGCGCCGCGAGGACGCGGAGCCCGACGAGCTGCCGTCGGCGATCGCCCGTGGCGGCACGGTCGCCGACCCGGAGCGCGTGCAGTCGACGACCCGGATCGAGTGCGGCCCGTGGGTCGTCGAGGTCGGCGTCTCGTCGACGGCCGCGACGGGCGAGGTCGTGCACACGGCGCTCGACGCGCTCGCGACCGTCGCGGTCCGCGGCGCCGCCTGACGGCCCGGCTCCGCCCGAGCGACGCGGGCGCCCGGCGCCGGCTCAGCCGTGCAGCGGCAGGACGAGGCTCGGCTCGGCCCCCTCGACGACGCGCACCGGGATGCCCCAGTCCTGCGCGTTGAGGTGGCACGCGGGGAACTCGACCGCCGGGTCGTCGTCGCAGCTCGCCGCCTTCGCGGTGACGTGCAGCACGCCCTCGGTGACGGCCGGGTTGAGGCGCAGCGCCCGCTCGAACGGCACGTCGTCGCCGGCGCCGTCGAGCAGCAGCTCCGGCGGGGTCGAGGAGACCTGCAGCGACGTCGAGGGTCCGAACCGGTCGTCGTACTTCTGCCCGGCCGCCGGCGTGAACACCACCTCGAGGCGCAGCTCGCCCGGCGGGACGTCGGTGACGGGCCGCTGCGTGCGGTGCGCGCCGCCGTCCACCTGCGAGCCGGTGAGCGCCGCGGGCAGGGCCACGCGCGTGAGCCGGTGCGCCGCCGACTCGACGACGAGGAGCACGACCTCGTCGCCGGAGGTCGTGACGACGAGCCCGCTGGGCTCGGCGAGCCCGCTCGCGAGCGTGCTGACCTCGTCGATGACGGGGTCGTAGCGGCGGACCGCCCCGTTGTAGGTGTCGGCGACCGCGACGGACCCGTCGGGCAGGACCGCGACGCCGAGCGGGTGCTGCAGGCGCGCCTGGGCGGCCGGCCCGTCACGGTGGCCGAAGTCGAACAGCCCTTCGCCGACCGCGGTGTGCACCGTGCCGTCGGCGGGGTCGACCCAGCGCAGCGCGGACGTCTCCGAGTCGGCCAGCCACACGCGACCGTCCGGCGCGGCGGCGAGGCCGGAGGGCTGCGCGAACCACCCGTCGGGCAGAGGACCGTCGAGCAGCCCCTCGTTCATCGTCCCGCCGAGGTGCGTGATCGAGGCCTCCTTGCCGTCGTACGCCCACAGCGTGTGGTGGCCCGCCATCGCGACGACGAACGCCGCGAGCGGCTGCGACCAGACGACGTCCCACGGCGAGGACAGCTTCACGGCGAGCGGGTCGCCCTGGTACCGGTACCCGGTGGCGTCGTCGCGCGGCTCGCCGTCGGGCCAGGGCCGCACGTTGTCCGCGGCGCCCACCATGTACTGCTCACCGGTGCCGGCCAGCGTCGTGACGGCGCCGTCGTCGAGCCGCACGCCGCGCAGCACGTGGTTCGCGGTGTCCGCGACGACCACGTCGACGCCCATCCACGGGCGCAGCTCCTCGGGGACGAGCGCGAGGCCGTTCGGCTCGGCGAAGCGCGCCTCGTCCGGCCCGCCGTCGACGAGGCCCCGCTCGCCCGAGCCGATGCGCCGCACCAGCGTCTCGCCGTCCGCCGCGAGCTCGGCGAGGCTGTGGTGCCCGGCGTCCGCGACGAGCAGCGTGCCGCCCGGCAGCGGGACGGCCTTCGCGGGGAAGCGCAGCGTGCCGGCGCTCGGCGCGGGCGGCACGTACGGGCCGTCGCCGCGGTGCAGCGTGCCCTTCGCCTCGTGCTCCGCGACGAGGTCGCGGACGAGCACCTCGAGGTTGTGCGCGTGCCCCTCGCCGGCCATCTGCGCGACGACGTAGCCCTCCGGGTCGATGACGACGAGTGTCGGCCACGCGCGCGCGGTGTACGCCTGCCACGTCACGAGCTGCGGGTCGTCGAGCACCGGGTGGTGCACCTCGTACCGCTCCACCGCCGCCGCGAGGGCGTCCGGGTCCGCCTCGTGCACGAACTTGGGCGAGTGCACGCCGACCACGACGAGCACGTCGCGGAACGCCTCCTCGAGCGCGCGGAGCTCGTCCAGCACGTGCAGGCAGTTGATGCAGCAGAACGTCCAGAAGTCCAGGACGACGACCTTGCCGCGGAGCTCGGCGAGGGTGACCGTGCGGCCGCCGGTGTTGAGCCACCCGCGCCCCTCGAGCTCGGACGCGCGGACACGGGGCAGCCGGGAGGGGGAGCTCACCCGCCCATTCTCCCTCCTGCGCGAGGGTGGCCGGGCGTGACACGATCCGAGGCGTGACGGTCGGGTTCGTGCTGGGCGGCGGCGGGGTGCGCGGGGCCGTGCACCTCGGGATGCTGCAGGCCCTGTTCGACGAGGGGATCCGGCCGGGCCTCGTCGTCGGCACCTCGATCGGGGCCATCAACGGCGCGGCGCTGGCGGCCGACCCCACGCCGGGGGTGCTGGAGCGGCTCGTCGAGACGTGGGCGTCACCGGCCGCCGCGGCCGTCTACGGCGACTCGTGGCCGCGCCAGCTGCGCCGGCTCGCGCAGTCCCGCACGCACCTCAACTCCGCCGAGCCGCTGCGGCGCCTGCTCGTCGACATCCTGGGCGAGGACGCGACGTTCGAGAGCCTCGAGGTCCCGCTCGCGGTGACGGCGGCGAGCATCGAGCGCGCGGCCGAGGTCTGGTTCGACTCGGGGCCGCTGGTCCCGGCCGTGCTCGCCTCGTCGTCCGTCCCGGGCGTCCTGCCGCCGACCGAGATCGGCGGGGAGCACTTCATCGACGGAGGCATCGTGAACTCCATCCCCCTGGGCGAGGCGGTGCGCCGCGGCGCGACGACCATCTACGTCCTCCAGGTCGGCCGGATCGAGGAGCAGCTGACGAAGCCCGCGAACCCGGCGGACGTCGCCCGGATCAGCTTCGAGGTGGCCCGCCGGCACCGGTTCACGCGGGAGATCACCGACGTGCCGGCCGACGTCACGGTGCACGTGCTGCCGAGCGGCGGGCCGGTGCCGGGCGACGAGAAGCTCGGCTCGTACAAGCGGCTGGAGGTGACGCGCCAGCGCATCGAGCAGGCGCGGACCTCCACGGCCGCCTACCTCGCGGGGCGCCGGCCGTGACGTGGCGGCTGCCGCCCCGCTGGGTGCGCCGGGTGGTCCTCGCACCGGCGGTCGTGCTGCTCGCGGTCGTGGTGCTGCCCGTCGGCGTGCTGCTGCTCGCGTTCGTCGCCGGCGTCATCAGCTGGCTCCTGCCGGGCCGGCTGCGCACCGCCCGCGTGCTCTGGATGGCGATCTTCTACCTGTTCTGGGACGCGGTGGTGGTCGTCGTCGCCTTCGCGCTGTGGGTGGGGTCCGGCTTCGGCTGGCGGCTGCGCTCGACGGCCTTCCAGCGCGCGCACTACGCGTTCGCCGCGCACATGCTCCAGGTGCTGTTCTGGCAGGTGCGGTGGACGCTGCGGCTCAGCATCGAGATCGACGAGGCGGACCTCGACCGGACCGCCGAGGGGCGCCCGCTGGTCGTCGCGAGCCGGCACGCCGGGCCCGGCGACTCGTTCATCCTCGTCCACGCCCTGCTCAACTGGTTCGACCGCGAGCCGCGGGTGGTCCTCAAGGACACGCTGCAGTGGGACCCCGCGATCGACGTGCTCCTCAACCGGCTGCCCGCGCAGTTCGTCACGCCGCGGTCCGCGCGGCGCGACGGGGCGCCGACGACGACCTCCGGCGTCGCGCGGCTCGCCGAGCACCTCGGGCCCCGCGGGGCGCTGCTCATCTTCCCCGAGGGCGGCAACGTCACGCCGCGGCGCCGGCTCGCGCGCATCGAGGCGCTGCGGCGTGCCGGCCACCCGGAGCTGGCGGTGCAGGCGGAGCAGATGACGAACGTGATGGCGCCGCACGCGGGGGGCCTGCTCACCGCCGTCGACGCGGCGCCCGACGCCCCGGTCGTCTTCGTCGCGCACACCGGGCTGGAGCGGCTCGTCACCGTCGCGGACATCTGGCGCGAGCTGCCGATGGACAAGCGGATCGTCATGAAGGGCTGGTCGGTGCCGCCCGGGCAGGTGCCGGCGGACGAGGCGGGGCAGGTGGACTGGCTCTTCGAGTGGTGGGGCCGCATCGACCGGTGGATCGAGGACCACGAGGCGGTCGTCGCGGGGCTCGGTCACAACGTCGAGGCGGTCACGGCGCCCGCGAGGCCGCCCGGCATCGTCGCGCCCGAGGACGACGCGAGCAGCGCGTCCGCGGCGGCGGTGCCCGACGACGAGTCGCCCGCGGACCCCGAGCCGAGCGTCGCGCCCTGACCCGGCGGTCGTGAGCCCGGCCGCGCCTCCCCGGCCGGCCCGCGCTCAGACGCGGTCGAGCACGTGCACGCGCGGGTGGTGGCCCTTGGCGAACACCCGCAGCTCGGAGCGCGGCCGCCACAGCGACGCCGCTGCGTCGAGCACGCGCGCCATCGCCCGGACCTCGTGCGTCACGAGGACGAGTCGCCCGCCGGGGGCGGTCAGGGCGCGCGCGGAGCGCAGCAGCGCGGCGTGCAGCGCCTCGTTCGTCGCGTGCTCGCCGTGCAGCGTGCCCCACGGCGGGTCGGCGAGGACGAGGTCGAACGGCTCCTCGCCCACGGCGGCGCGCACCGCCTCGGCGTCGGTGGCGTCGACGGCCTGCAGACGCGCCCGCCGGTGGACGCCGGCCGCCTCGAGGTTCGCGCGGGCGGCCTCGAGGGCGGTCTCGTCCAGGTCGACACCCGCCGCCGCGGCGGCCGGGCCCGCGAGCAGGCGCTCGACGAGCAGCGTCCCGGAGCCGCACATGAGGTTGAGCACGCGGTCGCCCTCCGCGACGCCGCCGAGCCGCACCATCGCGGCGGCGATCGTCGCGTTGAGCGCACCGGGGTAGTCGGCGACGCGCCACGGGCGCGCCGACAGCGGGCGGGGCCCGGTGCGGACGAGCACCTGCCAGCCCGGGTCGGGCGCCTCGGCGCCGCGGCGGGCCGCAGGGCGCGCCGGGCCGCGGCGCACGCGCAGCACGAGCTCGCCGTGCTCGGGGTCGTGCAGCAGCCCGGTGGCGGTGCGGACCTCCTGCGCGAGCCGGGCGAACGCGGCGGAGTCGGAGCCCGCCGCCTCGAACCGGAACGTGGAGGATCCGGCCACCCGCAGCGAGCGGTAGGCGGCGTCCACGAGCCGCCGCAGGTGCTCGCCCGACGCGAGCGACCGCGGGCGCGGGACGTCGAAGTCGAGCACCTCGAACACCGCCACGGCGGTGCGCAACCGGCGGACGTCGGACAGGGCGCCGGCGTGCTCGACGAGCCACGCGTCGTCCCGGCCCGGCGCGCGCACCGGCGCCCGGCGCGGCTGCAGCACCTCGGCGATCTCGTCCCGCACGACGTCGTCGAGCCCGCCGAGGAAGGTCACCTCGAGGGTGAGGACGCGCGGGTCGGCGGAGCGACCCGCGGTCGAGCGCGACGAGACCGGCGGCGCGCCCGGCGCCGTGCGCCGGTCGGCGCCGCGGTGAGCGCGGTCGCTGCCAGGGCCGGACCGGCGGGACGGCCGGCCCGTGGCGCCCGGCCTGCCCGAGGGGCGCGGCCGGTCGGAGGGGCGGGGCACGTCAGACGAGCTGGCCGACGGGCGCGCCGACGGCTCGCAGGACGAACGCCTCGGTCTGCTCGACGGCCCGCGCGCGCTCCTCGTCGTCAGCCGGCATGTTCCGGCCGGAGACGCACGCGTTGACGAGCGGCACCGTGACGTCGAGGTCCTGCTCGGGGAAGGCGCCGGTCGCGATCCCGCGCGCGAGGACGTCGCGCAGGAGGCGCTCGACGAGGACCACGTGCTCGCGCACGCGCTGCTGGGCACCGCGGGAGAGCACCGAGCGCAGCTCGGGCCGCGGGGCCACGTGGTAGACCCGGGCGAGGTCCGCCTGCTGGCGGATGTAGGTGCGCAGCTGCTCGACGGGGTCGTCGATCGCGTCGATCGCCCGCTGCAGCGTCGCGGCGTACTGCTCCGTCTCGTAGGTCATGAACCCGAGGAGCAGCGCCTCCTTGTCGGGGAAGTGGTTGTAGACGGCCGTGCGGCCGACGCCGGCGGCGTTCGCGATGTCGGCGAGCGTGATGGCGTCGAAGCCGCGCTCCGTCATGAGGGTCGAGAGCGCCGCGAACAGCTTGTGCCGGGTCTGCTCGCGGTGCTCGTGCAGCGACCCGCCGATGATCTTCGGCATGCTGACATTCTCGCACAGAACGTCAGATCGCCGGGTGTGACGCCGGTCGGCCGCGATCGCCCCGGCCGGCCCCCTCCCGCGGGCGTCCGCGAGCGGGTGCCGGGACGCCGTCCGGCTCCTTACACTCGCAGCACCGGCACCCCGCCGGCCCTCGCGGACGACGACGTCGGCAGGAGGTGCGCGTGAGCCTCACGGGCCCGCCGCCGGTGCGCGCTGCGCACGACGCCTTCGTCACGACCGGGCACGCCCCGGCCCGTGCCGTCCGGCGCGTCGTCGTGGACTCGTGGCGCCGCAGCCGCCGCTCGGGCGTCGACCCGGAGAGCCCCGCGCCGCCGGTCGACCTGTCCGCGGGAGACCTCGCCGGGCTGCGGCGCGACCACCCGCTCGCGGGCGTCCTGCCGGTCGTGCGCCGCCTGCTGCTGGACTCCGACCCCGGCTGGGTCGCCGCCCTCACCGACGCGTCGGGGCGCCTGCTGTGGGTCGAGGGCGACCGCACGGTGCGCCGCGCGATCGAGCAGGCCGGCTTCGTCGAGGGGGCGGTGTGGCGCGAGGACTGCGCCGGGACGAACGCGCCCGGCACCGCGCTCGCGACGAACCGCGACGTGCAGGTGATCGGGCACGAGCACTGGGCCCGCCCGGTGCAGCCGTGGAACTGCGCGGCGGTCCCCGTGCACGCGCGGGACGGCTCCGTGCTGGGCGTGCTCGACGTGACCGGAGGTCCGATCGTCGCGACCGGGATGGCGATGCAGCTCGTCCGTGCGACGGCGGCGGCCGTCGAGGCGATCGGGCTGCGCGGCGGCGCGACGACGGCTCCTGTGGGACCGCCCGCGCCGACGCTGCGGGTGCTGGGCAGCCAGGGCGGCACGCTCGTCGTCGAGGGGTCGGCGCGGCGGCTGTCCGGGCGGCACGCCGAGATCCTGCTGCTCCTCGCGGAGCACCCGGCCGGCCTCGGCGCCGACGAGCTCGCGGTGCTGTTGTCGGACCACGAGCTGTCGGGCGTCACCGTCCGCGCCGAGGTGTCCCGGCTGCGGCGCGTCGTCGGGCCGCTGCTCTCGGAGTCGCGCCCGTACCGGCTGACCCGCCCGCTGAGCACGGACGTCGACACGGTGCGCGGGCACCTCGCGACCGGGGACGTCGTCCAGGCGGTCGCGACCTACACGGGCGCGGTCCTGCCGCGGTCGGCCGCGCCCGGCGTCGAGCGGGTCCGCAGCGCCGTCTCCGACGAGGTGCGGGCGGCCGTCCTGGCGTCGCGCGACCCGCAGGTCATCGTGCGCTGGGCCGCGTCGGACGAGGGCGCCGACGACTGGGAGACCTGGCGCGCGCTCGCCACGCACGCCGCACCGGGCTCGGCGCCGCACCTGCGCGCCCACGCCCAGCTGCGCCGGCTGGAGCAGGAGCTCGGGCCGGCAGGTCGCTGACGCCGGCGGCGGGCCGCCGCCGCTCCTGCAACGCCGCTGCAACGGTGCCCTGCCTAACGTCCGGCTTGCGGCAACGACGCCGCCCCGGGCGCCACGACCGCGCCCGGCCGCCAGCAGGAAGGGGCAGACGATGACCGTCTACGCCGCGCCCGGCACCTCGGGCAGCCCGGCCACCTACCGTGAGCGCTACGACCACTGGATCGGCGGCGAGTTCGTCGCCCCCGCCTCGGGCCGGTACTTCGAGAACCCGACGCCCGTGACCGGCCGCACCTTCACCGAGGTCGCGCGCGGCGACGCCGACGACATCGAGCGGGCCCTCGACGCCGCGCACGGCGCCTCCCGCGCCTGGGGCCGCACGACCGCGACCGAGCGCGCGGTGATCCTCAACAAGATCGCGGACCGCATGGAGCAGAACCTCGAGATGCTCGCGGTCGCGGAGACGTGGGAGAACGGCAAGCCCGTGCGCGAGACGCTCGCGGCCGACCTGCCGCTCGCCATCGACCACTTCCGCTACTTCGCGGGCGCCGTGCGGGCCCAGGAGGGCTCGATCTCTGAGATCGACAACGACACGATCGCGTACCACTTCCACGAGCCGCTCGGCGTCGTCGGGCAGATCATCCCCTGGAACTTCCCGCTGCTGATGGCCACGTGGAAGCTCGCACCCGCCCTCGCGGCCGGCAACGCCGTCGTCATGAAGCCCGCCGAGCAGACGCCCGCGTCGATCCTCGTCCTCATGGAGCTCATCGCCGACCTGCTGCCGCCGGGCGTCGTCAACGTCGTCAACGGGTTCGGCGTGGAGGCCGGCAAGCCGCTCGCGTCGTCGCCGCGCATCCGCAAGATCGCCTTCACGGGGGAGACCACCACCGGGCGGCTGATCATGCAGTACGCGTCGCAGAACATCATCCCGGTGACGCTCGAGCTCGGGGGCAAGAGCCCGAACATCTTCTTCGAGGACGTGGCGCGCGAGAAGGACGCCTACTACGACAAGGCGCTCGAGGGCTTCGCGATGTTCGCGCTCAACCAGGGCGAGGTCTGCACCTGCCCGTCGCGCGCGCTCATCCAGGAGTCGATCTACGACGAGTTCCTCGCCGACGGCATCAAGCGGGTCGAGGCCATCCAGCAGGGCAACCCGCTCGACACCGAGACGATGATCGGCGCGCAGGCGTCCAACGACCAGCTCGAGAAGATCCTCAGCTACATCGACATCGGCAAGGCAGAGGGGGCGAAGGTGCTCACCGGCGGCGAGCGCGCGCACCTCGAGGGCGACCTCGCGGGCGGCTACTACGTGCAGCCCACCGTGTTCGAGGGCAAGAACTCGATGCGGATCTTCCAGGAGGAGATCTTCGGCCCGGTCGTCGCCGTCACGTCGTTCTCCGACTACTCCGACGCGATCCACACCGCCAACGACACGCTCTACGGCCTCGGCGCCGGCGTGTGGTCCCGCGAGCAGGCGACGGCGTACCGCGCGGGCCGCGACATCGAGGCCGGACGCGTGTGGACGAACTGCTACCACGCGTACCCGGCGGCCGCGGCGTTCGGCGGCTACAAGGGCTCGGGCGTCGGCCGCGAGAACCACAAGATGATGCTCGACCACTACCAGCAGACGAAGAACCTGCTGGTCTCCTACTCGGGCACGAAGCTCGGGTTCTTCTGACGGGCGCGTCCGCCGGCACGAGGCGGACGGACGTCCCGGCGCGGCGCCGGCGGCTCTGGGGAGGGCCCGCCGGCGCCCGCCCCGCCCCGGGGGTGGCTCCGCTGCGGTCGCCCGGCCTGCGACGGGCCGGCCGCACACCCCCGGGGCGCGTGGGGCACGCGAGCGAGCGACGACGAGGGGACGGGCGATGGGTGTCGAGAGGGTGGCGGCGACGGCCGAGGCGGTCCAGCTGCTGCGACGGCTGCGCGAGCAGCACGGGGAGCTGATGATCCATCAGTCGGGTGGCTGCTGCGACGGCTCCTCGCCGATGTGCTACCCGGCGGGCGAGCTGCTGACCGGCGACGTCGACGTGCACCTGGGCGACCTGGACCTCGGCGACGGGGCGAGCGTGCCGGTGTGGATGACGCGCGCCCAGTACGAGTACTGGAAGCACACGCACCTGACGATCGACGTCGTGCCCGGGCGGGGTGCCGGGTTCAGCCTCGAGGCGCCGGAGGGCGTCCGGTTCCTGCTCCGCAGCCGGCTGCTCACGGACGACGAGGTGCAGGGGCTGCTCGCCGCCGGCGTGCTCTGAGGGGCGTCAGGCCACCCCGGAGCGGCGCGCCGAGGCCACCGCCTCCTCGACCCGGCCCGTCCACGGCCGGCCGTGGCCCGGCAGGACCGTGGCGAGGCCGGGCGGGAGCGCCCCCAGGGAGTCGAGCGCCCGCTCGGCGTCCTTGGTGCCGGCGCGCGCGACGACCCGGGGCCCGGTGCGCGCGCTGTACGGGTCGAGGCTCACGAGCGCGTCGCCCGTGAAGAGCAGGCCGCGGTCGGGCAGGTGGAACGCGGTGTGCCCGTCGGTGTGGCCGGGCGTGGGCACGGCGACCGGCCGCCCCGGCACGTCGTCGAGGGGCCCGCCGGCACCGAACGTCCGCACGCGCTGCAGGCCCTCGACCGCGAGCGCGCCAGCGGCGACCATCGCGACCTGCAGGGGCAGCGAGCGCGGGTGGCGGACGGCGTACCAGCTGCGCGGGCGCGCGTGGTCGTAGGAGTACGGCGACGCGACGAGCGGCGCGTCGGCCTCGTGCACCCACGGCTCGAGCCCGAGCCGGCCCGCGGCCCGGGTGGCGAAGCCGACGTGGTCGAAGTGGCCGTGCGTGAGGACGAGCGCCCGGACGTCGCGGGGCGCCGCGCCGAGCCGGCGCACGGCCTCGCCGACGAGCCGCCAGTGCGCGGGCAGCCCGGCGTCGACGAGCAGCAGCCCGTCGTCCGTGCGGACCACGTAGCAGTTGGTCCCGCCCGCGCACGCGCGCAGGACTCCGGGGGCGACGACGTCGACGGGCACGGGTCCTCCTCAGGTCGGTCGGGCCGCGCGCCGCGCGGTCCGGTAGGCGGGCAGCCGCAGCGCGGCCGCCCAGGGGTACGTGGACCACGGCCGCGGGCAGTGCAGCACGGGGTCGAACCGCAGGTCCGGCTCCGCCTCGGGCGCGGGGCCCACCTCGACGAACCGCCCCCACCGCCGGGCGCCGCCGGCCGGGTCGGCCAGGTCGAACCGCACCGTGAGCCCCGCGCCCGGCGCGCCCTGCACGTCGGCCGTGACGACGCGCGGCCCCGCGTCGGTGCGGAAGGGCATGACGGTGCTGTAGGCCCCGGCCGCCGAGAAGCGCGGGGCCAGCACGAACCGGGTGCGGCGCCCGCGTCCCGTGCTCGACAGCAGCAGGTCCTGCGGGCGGCCGTCGAGCCACCAGCGCACCGCCACCCCCTGCACGTCCGGCAGGGCTGCGGGCAGCCCGCCGCCCCGCGAGATGCGCAGCAGCGCCACGCCGTCGTCGTCCGCAGGCCCCGCGGCGGGGTCCGCGAGCTCGA
>NZ_HE978588.1:731754-733390 GCF_000312005.1 Cellulomonas massiliensis JC225 | reverse complement strand
GAGCGCCGCGCCGCCGAGCCTGGCCGCGTCAGGCACGGGGCTGCTGGCTCCCGGCCGTGGTCGCCTCGGACCGGCGGCGCGCCGGCCACAGCGCGATGAGCAGGCCGGCGAGCGCGCTGACCAGGTGCAGGCCGTTGTCCGCGCCGTTGATGTTGAGGATGTTCGCGTCCGGGTTGTTCGCGACGATCAGGCCGTACACGAAGGCCGCGCCGTACCCGACGAAGAGGATCCACCCGAAGGTGCGGGCCTGGGCGAGCGTGCGCCACAGCAGCAGCCCCAGCAGCCCGATGACGATGTGCACGATGTTGTGCAGGGGGTTGATCGCGAACCCGAGCAGCGTCTGGCTGTGGTCGTGCTCCGTGAAGTCGTCGAAACCGGTGATCGCGAAGCCGACCAGCCCGACGAGCAGGTACACGATGCCGATGACGAGGGCCAGCCACTGGGCCGGGTGGCGCGTCCGCGTGGACGTCGAGCCGGACGTGGACGAGGTGGTCATGGGAGTCCTCCCGCGTGCGCGGCCCCTGGCGGACGGCCCGGGGCCGGCGGGGCGCCTCTGCTGGACGCGGTCGTCCCAGCATGTCGGCACGCTGCGGGGCCCGCATCCCGGACGGGTGCCACGGACCGTCGGGAACCCGGCGAGTCGCGTGGCGGGCGTCGCTAGGGTGCCTGCCATGAGCGACGCACCGGGCACCCAGGCAGGCTCCGAGGCAGGCACCGAGGCAGGCTCCGGCATCGAGCCGGACACCAAGGACTGGACGTGGGTGCTGCACGAGCGGTGCCCCGAGTGCGGGTTCACGGCGTCGGACGTCGACCCGCGGACCATCGGGGCGACCGTGCGCGACCTGCTGCCGCGCTGGGCGGGTGCGCTGCACCGCCAGGGCGCGCGGGTGCGGCCCGCGCCCACCACGTGGTCCACGCTGGAGTACGGCGCGCACGTGCGGGACGTCTTCCGGGTGTTCGACGAGCGACTCCAGCTGATGCTCGAGCACGACGACCCGCAGTTCGCGAACTGGGACCAGGACGCGACCGCGCTCGCCGAACGCTATGACCAGCAGGACCCGGTGGTGGTGGCCGACGAGCTGGTCGAGGCCGGCGAGGCGATCGCCGCGACCTTCGACTCCGTCGGCGAGCGCTGGGACCGCACCGGCCGGCGCAGCAACGGCTCGGTGTTCACGGTCCGCACCCTCGGCCAGTACTTCCTGCACGACGTCGTCCACCACCTGCACGACGTGCGCGCCTGACGCGCTGACCTGCGGGCCGGTGCCGTCTTCCACACGTCGTCCACAGGCCACCCACCGTCGTGACCGGCGTTTCCCCAGCGTCGTCCACAGGCGCTGTGGACGAACGCTGCTCCGGTCGGGCGAACGCGGGGAGCGGTGACCTGCCCGAAACACGGCGGCAGCAATCGCGCCCTACGGTCGGGCGGCATGGGCCGACCTCCGGTGCTGCCGCAGGACCTCGACGGCCGTTTCGTGCTCGCCCTGCCGCGCGGCACGGACGTCCTGCCGCTCGTCCGCGCGTGGTTCGCCGAGGCGTCGGGCGACGTGCCGGCGCCGCGCCCGCCGTCGCCCCCGCAGCGTGCCGTGGGTGCCCGGTTCCGTGGCATCGCGGTCGACGAGCCGCCGGCCGCGCCCGC
>NZ_HE978588.1:725726-731317 GCF_000312005.1 Cellulomonas massiliensis JC225 | reverse complement strand
GGCCGGGCTCGGCGACCGCCCGCGCGACCTGTGGGCGCTCGACGTGGGCGACGGCCCGACGGCCCCCGCGGACGAGCAGCTCGTCGTCGGCTGGATGCTCGCGGCCGCGCGGAAGGCCGGAGGCGCCGTCGTCCCCGCCGACCGCTCGCGCGTCGTCGTCCCCGACCCGGGGTCGGCGGTCGACCTGACGCTGTGGTCGGCGGTCCCCCTCAGCGCGTCGCAGGCCGGCCCGCTCGTGCGGCCCGCGCTCGCGGGCGCGCGCCTGCAGCCGGTCGAGGAGCACCCGGCGGAGCCCGGTGCGCCCCGGCCGTTCACGCTCACGGGCACGTACGAGTACGACGGCGCGGTGGTCGTCCGCACCGAGCGCTCGGCCCAGGTGCCCGTCGTCCTGTCGACGCTCGACTGGCGGTCGTACGGGCCGTGGGCTTACCACGTCGGGTGGGAGCCCCTGGACCCGGACGAGCGCGACGCCGACGTCCCGTCGCCCCTGCACGTCATCGCCCGCCAGCGGGTGCGGCCCTCGGTCGCGCGGGTCGCCGCGGCGCTGCAGGAGGTGGCCGGCGGGGTGGTCGTCGACGCCGGCGGCTTCGTCGTGGACGAGCCCGAGCTGCGCGCGCGCTCGGCACGCTGACGACGCGCGCCGCGGGGCACCGTCAGGCGAACCGCGGGCTGCCCGCCGGCACCAGGTCGACCTGCACCTGCAGCCGGGAGCCCCGGCCCTCGGCGAAGATCACGCCGCGCAGCGGCGGGACGTCGTGGTAGTCGCGGCCCCAGCCGAGCACGACGTAGCGGTCGTCGACGAACTGGTCGTTCGTCGGGTCCACGTCGACCCAGCCCGCGCCCGGCACCCACACCGAGACCCAGGCGTGCGACGCGTCCGCGCCGCGGAGCTTCTCGCGCCCGGCGGGCGGCCGCGTCTCGAGGTACCCGCTCACGTAGCGCGCGGGCAGGCCGTGCAGCCGCAGCGCCGCGAGCATGAGGTGCGCGAAGTCCTGGCACACGCCCGCCCCCTGCGCGAGCAGCTGGGCCTGGGTCGTGTGCACGGTCGTCGAGCCCGTGCGGTAGGCGAGCTCGTGGCGGATGCGGTGCGACAGGTCCACGACGACGTCCCCGAGCGATCGCCCGGGCGCGAACGACGGCTGCGCCCAGGCGAGCACCTCCGGCGCGCGCGAGACGTGCGTGGACGGCAGCACCATCTCCCGCAGCGCGACGAGCACCTCGGGCGCCGCCGCGGCGGCCAGCACGCCGGACTCGACCGACCGTGCCACCTCCTGCCAGTCCACCGCGGGCAGGGCCCCGGGCGTGGCCGCCTCGCGCGTGACCTCCACGGTGGAGCGCGACGTCACGACGAGCCGCTGGTGGCGCTCGGTGACCGAGAAGTAGGACGAGCGGTTGCCGTAGTAGTCGGTGTGCCCGGCGGTGTCGGCGGGGGCCGGGTCGATCTCGAGCGAGGTGTCCAGGCAGACCTGCCCGGGCTCGTCGCGGGGCGTCAGCGTCGTCCGTCCGTACGACGAGGTCACCGGGTGCTCGTACGTGTAGGTGGTGCGGTGCACGAGGTCGTACGTCCTCATCGGGCGACCTCGTCCGCCGCGTCCCACGGGTCCTCGAACGCCTGGCCGGGGCCCGGGCGCGCGAAGTGCAGGCGCTCGATCTCGTCGCCCGCCGCGCGCAGCCGCCACAGCATCGACTCGAGGCTCTCGACGAGCCGCGCCCGCCGGCCGTCCTCCGCCACCGTCCCGACCGCGGCGTCGACGTCGAGCTCGGCCGCGAGGTCGGCGACGTCGGCGAGCAGGTGGTCGCGCTGGTCCGTGGGCCGGCCGGGCGCGGGGACGCCCGCGAGGTCCTCGCGCAGCCGGTCCAGGCAGAACTGGAGCGAGCGGGGGTTGCCCGGGTCCAGCAGCAGCAGGTCGAGCAGCTCCGGCACGCCCGCGCCGGACTGGTAGCGGCGGCGGAACGTGATGACGGACTCGTGCGTGAGCAGCAGCGACTCGACCAGCACGGCCTCCACGGCGGCGGGTCGCGCCTGCGCGAACGTCCGCAGCACGCTGTCGACGACGTGCTGCGCGCGCTCCAGCCGCCGGCCCGCGTCGAGGAAGCGCCAGCCGACGTCCCGGACGAGCCCCTCCGCGCTGATCCCGGCGACGGCGTGCAGCCCGTCGAGGACGCGGTCGAGCGCGGGTCGCAGGCCGGCCGTGACCTGCGAGCCGTCCGCCACCGCGCCCAGGTCCAGCTCGTCGCCGGTCCGCCCGCGCGCCCGCGCCCGCTCGTCGCGCAGCGCCCGGTCGACGCGGGCGAGGGGGCCGAACGTGTCGGTCGAGAGCTGGTCGCGCACGGCGGCGGCGGCCGAGCCGAGGCGGCGCAGCGAGCGGGCCACCGCACCGGGCGCGGAGCGGTCGAGCAGCAGCGTCCGCAGGGCCGGCTGCCGCCGCGAGCCGTGCGGCTCCTCGACGGCGCCGGGCGTGAGCGCGTCGAGCAGGACGGTGAGCGCGCGACCGCCGGTCGACCGCGGCCGGCGGTGGTCGTCGTCCCACCGGTCGGCCACGACGCGCAGCGCACGCACCGTGTCTTCGGCCCGCTCCGCGTAGCGGCCCATCCAGAACAGGTTCTCGGCGGTGCGGGGCGAGATCCCCGCGACCCGCACGCGGCCGCCGTGGACGAGCTCGTCGGCGAGGACGCCGGCCTCGGCCACCTCGGCCGGCGCCGGGTCGGGCGCCGTCTGCATCACCCACACGTCCTTGGCCGCGGCGCCGGCGGCCGACGAGACGAGCGGCCCCTCGGCGACGCGCGCGAGCCCGCCCGCCATGACCGTGTAGCTGCCGGCGTGCGCCACCGCGTAGGTGCGCAGCACCGCCGCCCGCGGCCCCAGGTCGGCCGGGCCCACGCCGGACGTGCCGGGCCGGTCGCTCCCCACCCCCGGCGCGGAGCGCAGGCGGTCGACGTCCGGCCCGACGGCCGCCTGGCCGACCCAGCGCCAGGGCTCGGCGGCGATCCACGCCGCGAGCTGCTCGCGCGCGCGGGCGGCGAGCGTCCAGCCGGGCACCGTGCCGGGCGCGGACCGGTCGGTGGGCAGCAGGACGAGCTCCTCCAGGTGGGCGAGCACGTGCGAGAGCGACGCCGGCTCGCCGCACCACCACGTCTCCGCGGACGGCAGCGCGAGGTCGGCGTCGAGCACCTGACGGGCGAGCCGCGGCAGGTACGCCGGCAGGGCCGGGCTCTCGAGGACCGAGCTGCCGAGCGGGTTCACCACGCTCACCGCACCGCCGCGGACGGCCCGCACGAGCCCGGGCACGCCGAGCTCGGAGCCGGTGCGCAGGTCCAGCGGGTCGCACCACTCGGCGTCGACCCGCCGCAGCACGACGTCGACCCGCTCGGCGCCGTCGAGCCCCCGCATCCACAGCGCGCCGTCCCGCACGAGCAGGTCGGAGCCCTCGACGAGCGGCAGGCCCAGCATCGACGCGAGGTACGCCTGGTCGAACGCCGTCTCGCTCGCCGGCCCGGACGTGAGCAGCACGATCCGCGGCTGCTCCGCACCGCCGGGCGCCGCGTCCCGCAGTGCGAGCCGCATCGCGTGGAAGAACGGCCCCAGGCGCTGGATCGACGCCTGCCGGTAGACGCCCGCGAGCACCTGAGCCGTGACGCGGCGGTCCTCCATCGCGTACGCCGCACCGGACGGCGCCTGGGTCCGGTCCGCGATCGCGCACCAGCCGCCGGAGGCGTCCCGGACGAGGTCGGTCGCGGTGAGCACGAGCTCGCGACCGCCGGGCAGCCGCAGGCCGTCGACCTGGCGCAGGAAGCCGGGGTGCCCGACGACGACGGTCGGCGGCAGCAGCCGGTCGGTGAGCAGCCGCCGGGAGCCGTAGACGTCCTGCAGCACCGCGTCGAGCAGCTCGGCGCGCTGCGTGAGCGCCGCGTCGAGCCGGGCCCAGTCCGCCTCGTCGACGATGACGGGCAGCGGGTCGAGGGCCCAGGGGTGCTCGCCGTCGGGGTGGTCGGCGCCGTACGTGACGCCGTGGTTGGCGAGGATGCGCTCGGCCTCGGCGCGCGCCCGCGCGAGGTCCCGCTCGTCCGGCGCGTCCGCCGGGTCCTCGAGCCAGCTCCAGTCGGGCCGGTGCTCGGACGCGGCGCCGGGCGTCGAGAGCAGGTCGGTCACCCGTGCAGTCTGGCCCACCGCGGGCCTCGGGTCAGGCAGGACCTGCCGCGAGGGGCGGGCGAGGGTGGCGCGCGAGGCGGCTCGCGAGCGCGGCCCAGCCGCCGGCGGGGGACAGGAGCAGCGCGAACACGGCCATCCAGACCGCCCCGCCGGCGTCCTCGACCTCCGCCGTGATCCGCGGGACGTCGCGCGTGACCGACCACGCGCTCACGGCCAGCGAGGCGACGGCGGCCGACGAGGCGAGCAGCCACAGCGGCGGGAACTCGCCGACCCCCTCGGCGACGTAGACGAACAGGAGCAGCAGCACGCCGCCGACCAGCGCGTGCACCGTGACCCGCCAGCTGCGCGGCGCGAGGGCGAGCGTCTTCCAGCGTGCCAGCGCCGCGACCGCGAGCACGACGCACGCGGCCGCCGAGACCACGCCCGGCAGCACGGACGTCTCGTGCACGTCCAGCTGGCGGCCGAGCGAGACCACCAGGCCGCTGCTCGCCCCGAGCGTGACGGCGCAGCCGTAGGCGAGCCAGGCGTTCGCGCGTCCGTAGACCGCGGGCACCGCCGCGCACAGCAGCCCCAGCAGCCCGATGCCGCCGAGGACGAGCAGCAGGCGCAGCACCTCCTGCGGCGTGCGCGCGCCCTCCGGCGGGAGCAGCCGGACGAACGAGCACACCGCGGCGACGAGCGCGCCGGTCATGAGCACGCCGAGCGCCCGCACGGTCACGTCGAGCCACGACGAGGGCTGGCGGTCGGGCGTGACGGGGACGTGGGGTGTCGGCTCGGTCGGCAGGTGGGCGATCGACGACGCGTCCGCGGGCGCGAGGTCGCCCCACCGGCCCTCGAGCCGGTCGAGCCAGGGGTTGAAGCTCACGCGGTCCTCCGGCGGGTGGCGCTGGACGTCCCGAGCGTACGACCGCCCGGCGGGCCCGTCGTGGGCCGTTCGGCCCGGACCGGGCCCTTCGTCCCGGCGCCGCTCCGGCGGCGCGGCCGTCGTGGCACCTCCCGCCGGAGCACGTGCCCGTGGCGTCAGTCGGTCAGCGCGCGCACGACGGCCTCGGCGCGCGCGTCGTGGCCCGTGCGGCGCAGCACCGCGACGAGCTCGTCGGCGGCCGACGAGCGCGGCTCGGCGGCCCGGGCGATCCCGAAGCCCTCGACGGCCGACTCCAGGTTCCACACCGCCTGCTCGTCGTCGCCGAGGTCGGCGTGCAGCCGCCCGGCCAGCCAGAACGCGTGCGCCGCGTCCGCGACGGCACCCACCTGGGCGTAGGCCTCGGCCGCCGCGCCCGCGAGGAGCGCCGCCCGCGCCCGACCGTCGCCGCCGACCGAGGCCAGCACGCGGGCCGCGGTGTCGTCGAGCTCGGCCGTCAGCCGGCGGGCCGCCGCGAGGTCCTCGGGCGACGCCGGCTCGGCGTCCCGCGCGTCGTCCGCCGACGGCGCCACGTCGGCC
>NZ_HE978588.1:718039-724572 GCF_000312005.1 Cellulomonas massiliensis JC225 | reverse complement strand
GCCATCGCCGTCGTGCCGTTGCGCCGGTCGAACGCCGCGGCGAGCGCCGTCGCCTCGCGGTCGGCCCACGCGTGCAGCTCGGCCACGGTGCCCGCGGGCACCTCGCCGGCGTCGACCGCGTGCTCGGCGGCGTCGGGGAGCAGCGCCGCCGTCCCGGCGACGACCGAGACGAGGAACGCCAGGCGGCCGAGCGGCGTGTCCGCCGCCGTCAGCAGGCGGTGGTCGTCGTGCAGCGCGCGCAGCGCCTCGGCGGTGCGCCCGCCGCGGGCGAGCAGCACGAACCGGCGGCCACGGGTGGACGCCATGTCCGAGCGGCTCTCGGCGAGCGCCGCGACGAGGCGGCGGTACGCCCGCGCGGCGTCGGTGGTCCGGCCCGCGTCGAGGTAGGCGGGCGCCAGGTAGGACAGCATCGTCGCGGGCTCGGTCGCGCAGCTCTCGCCCTCGGCCAGCACCTCCTCGACGATCCGCACGGCCTCGTCGGTGCGGCCGGCGTCGAACAGGTAGGCCGCGCGGTCGCCCGGGTCGCAGACGACGCACTGGGAGAACTCGTCGCGCGGCGTGCGGACCCACTCGTCGTACAGGGCGAGCGTCTCGGGCGCGTCGCGGTGCGCGGCCCAGCCGAACTTCTCCGCCGCGACGGCGTCCCGCCCGAGCCCGGCGACGGCGTACCGGCGCTCCATGTCCTCGAGCGTGGCCTCGATCTGCTCGGCCGGGACCTCGGGGAACTTCATGAGGTCGCCGACCATCCACTTGAACGACCAGTACGTCGCGCTGCGGTCCTGCTCGTCGAAGTGCTCGGGGTGCTCGTCGAGCCAGCGCACGAGCCGTGTGAACGGCAGGTAGGCGCGCTGCACCTCCCCGCCCCACACCATCGAGTCGACGAGGGTGTACAGCGCGTAGGCGCGGGCCTCGTCGGGCCCCTCGGCGTCGACGAGGCGCACCTGCTGCTCGGCGGCCAGCGTGCGCGCCGTGCCGTAGGGCAGCCGGCCGACCGCGCCGATCTCGTCGTTGGCCTGGTGCAGGCTGCGGGTCACACGAGCTCCTCGTCGTCGGGCTGGTCGGGGTCCTCGTCGGTGCTGCGGGGGCTGCCGGCGGTGCCGACGCCCGGGTCGCGCAGCCCGGCGTCGAGCAGCGCCCCGAGAGACTCGTTCATCACGCGCGCCTCGCGCACGCGCAGCGGCTCGCCCGCCAGCAGCACGGCCGAGACGTAGAGCGAGCGGACCCCGGCCGCGAGCACGGGGTCCTGCGGGGCCGCCGCCAGCAGCCGGCGGACCGTGGGGTTCGCGTCGTTGAGCACGAGGCGCCGGCTCGCCGGCGCCTGCGCGCCCGTGAGCCCGGCCAGCACCCCGCCCCACAGGTCGGCGGCCTCGTCCACGGTCCGGCGGACCTCGCGGGCGTGCTCGGCGTCCCGGTCCTGCAGCAGGACGGCGGGCAGCTGCGCGGGCTCGAACACGCGCACCTGCAGCTCGACGTCGAGCTCGGCGACGGCGCCGCGGGCGGCGTCCAGCGCGTCGAGGACCTCGAGCTCGCGCAGCGGCTCCAGCGGAGCGAGCACCTGGGCGACGTCCTGCGACCGCAGCGCGCGGACCTGCCACCCCGGGCGGTCCGCCAGGCGCGCGAGCAGGTCGGCGTCGTACACGTAGCCCGCGTTGACGAGCGCCATGCCCTGCGCGCGCGCCACCGGCGCGACGCGGCGGTACTCCTCGACGCTCGTCGTGTGCACGACCGCGCCGTGCCGCTCCGCCACCTCCGCGAGCGTCAGCTCGCCGTCCGTCGTCTCGAACGGCAGCACCCGGGCGGCGAGGTCCAGCATCGCGTCGTCGACGAGCGCCAGGGACCGGACCGCCAGGTGGTGCGTCCTGACGAGCTCGCGCGCGGTCGCCGTCCCGCTCGCCAGCGTGCGCTCGGTCCAGGCGCGCACCTGGGCGCCGAGCTGCTCCTGCGTGACGAGCAGCGCCTCGTCGGTGTGCAGCGACTCCCGCGACGCGGTCGGGCGCAGGCCGTCGGCGTCGAGCACGCACCGCACGAAGAACGCCCAGTCCGGCAGCAGGCCGTCCACGCGGGTGCCGAGCAGCATCCGGCGCAGGAACACGTGGTGCGTGGAGCCCCCGCCGGGCGGGACCGCCGCGGGCAGCACGAACCCCACGCCGGTCACGCCGGTCAGCGGCACCTCGAGGTCGATGTGCGCGAGCGGCGTGAACCCGAGCACCCGCTCGCAGTACCGGGCGAGCGCCGCGGCCCGCGCCGGCTCGTCGGCGTGGCGCACGCGCCAGGGCAGCTCCGGCTCGCTCACGCGCCGCCAGGCGGTGCGCGCCCCGCCGCCCGCGGTCTCCACCGGCACCTCGACCGCGACGTCGACCGGCAGGAGCCCGCCGAACTCGCGCGCCAGCTCCAGCACCGTCTCGCGCTCCAGCCAGTGGGTCCCGTCGACGCGCGCCCGCAGCCGCACCGTGGACCCCGGCGCGTCCGGTGCGTCCGTCGCCGCCAGCTCCTCGAGCGTGTAGCGCCCGTCGGGCCGGCCCACCCAGCGGATCGCGGGCGCCTGCGGGTCCGCCGCAGAGCGCGAGACGAGCTCGATCTCGTCGGCGACCATGAACGCCGACAGCAGCCCGATGCCGAACTGCCCGAGGAACTCGGCGCGGCCCACGCCGAGGTCGAGGTCGCGCTTCGAGGAGCGACCCACGGTCGCCAGCAGCTCGGCCGCCTCGGCCGCCGTCAGGCCGACGCCGGTGTCCGTGACCTCCAGCGTCCCGTCGTCGAGCGCGCGCAGGCGCACGCGCGCCGGGGCCTCCGGCTCGATCGCGCGCCGCGCGGTGATCGCGTCGACGGCGTTCTGCAGCAGCTCGCGCAGGTAGACGCGCGGACCGGAGTACAGGTGCCGGGCCAGCAGGTCGACGACGCCGCCGAGGTCGACCTGGAAGGCCTCCGACGACGGCGCCGCGGCGCCCGCACGGCCCGCGCGGGCGCCGTCGCTCACGCCTGCTCGAGCTCCGCCTTCGCCGCCGCGGCGGCCTCGGGGTACAGCTCGTCGAGGTGCTCGAACAGGCCGATCGTCGTCGCGACGCCGCAGTTCATCTGGCGGTCGATCTGCTCGTCCGCCACGCCGTCGGCGTAGTCGACGGTGAGCTCGCCGTAGACGCCCAGCAGGCCCTCCTCCTCGCGGACGAAGACCTTGGGCCACAGCCGCTCCGAGTTCCACTCGTTCGCGAGCCGCACGAGCGCGTCCAGGTGCTCGGTGCCGAGCTTGCGGTTCCAGCGGCCGCGCACCTGGAACGCCTGGTCCGCGTCGCCGTAGACGAAGAAGTAGAACAGGTGCCCGTCCCAGTAGCCGGCGGCGTCGCCGTCGTCGTCGACCAGGTACCGCAGCCCCTGCGCCTCCAGGCGCTCCGTGATGCGCTCCTTGGCCATCGGCGCGAGGCTGGGCCGCTGCTCGGCACCGGGCTTGGTGAAGTACCCCATGGGGTCGCACTCCTTCGACGTGGACGGTTCGACCCGGACGGCCCCGGTTCGGCGAGGCGGACGGGCGCGCCCCGCGACGGCTCGGCGCCGGCTCGGGGGGACCCCGCGAGCCTAGCCCGCGCCCACCGGGGACCGGCCAGGCCTGCCGGGTGATCCGGTCCGGGTGAGACTGGGGCCGTGCGCGCGCGTCCGACCACCCTCGACGAGGTCGCCCGGCTCGTCGTCGCGCGGGCGGGAGCGCTGGACGGATGGGTGCGGGTCGCCGTGGACGGCGCACCGCCGACCGAGCCCGCCGCGCTCGCGGACCTGGTCGCCGAGCGGCTGCGCGTCGCGGGCCGTCCGGTGCTCCGCGTCTCCGCGGACGACTTCCTGCGGCCCGCGTCCGTGCGGCTGGAGCACGGTCGGGAGGACCCCGACGCGTTCTACGAGGACCGGCTCGACACCGGCGCCCTCGCCCGCGAGGTGCTGGACCCGCTGGAGCCCGCGGGCACGGGCCTCGTCCTGCCGTCGCTGTGGGACGCCCGGCGCGACCGGGCGACGCGGGCCGACCGGGTGCCGCTCGGCCCGGGCGGCGCCGTGGTGCTGGACGGGTCGCTGCTGCTGGGCCGGTGGCTCGCGCTCGACGTCGTCGTGCACCTCGCGGTGCGGCCCGCGACGCTCGCACGGCGCACGCCCGCGGAGCTCGCGTGGACGCTGCCCGCGTACGGGCGGTACGCGGACGAGGTCGGGCTGCAGGAGGTCGCCGACGTCGTCGTGCTCGTCGACGACCCCCGCCACCCGGCCCTCGTCGAGGGCTGACGACCCCGTCACCGCGCGGACGACCGCCCGGGGCCGCGGGCGGACCCACGACCCCGGGCGGGGAGCCACGGCCGGACCCACCGGCCGATCGCGCGGTCAGAGGCGCGGGGTCGCCCCCGGTGCCGGCGGGACGACCGGCGGCAGGCCACGCCGCGGCGCCACGCGCAGCGCCTTGGCGGAGTCGCCCTCCTCGAGCGGCGTCGTGAACGGCTGCTGGTCGCCGGTGCAGTGCTTGCCGACGGAGGGCAGCTTCACGCTGAGCAGGTAGGCGTCGACCGCGTTCGTCACGCACTCCGACGTGCCGTACGCGGTGTGGCCCCACGAGTCGCTGAGGACGAGCCGGCTGCTCGGCAGCAGCTCGGCGGCCGCGACGGCCCCGTCGACGTTCGTCGCCGGGTCCCACGTGTTGCCGACGACGAGCACGGGGGCCGCGGTGCGGTGGCTGAACGTGCCGCGGTACGCGTCCTCGTCCTTCGCGGTCCAGGTGCTGCTCGCGCACGGCGACGAGCTCCACGTCCACAGCGGGCCGAACTCCGGGGCCCGCTGCTGGGCGATCTGCGTCGCGCGCGTCCAGTCGGACGCCTTCGCCGGGTTCAGCCCGTCGGTGCACAGCACGGACCAGAAGGCCTCGTTGCCGTTGTCGTACGGCAGCGCGAACCCGAACGCCCGCGCGCGCTTCCCGTCGGCCTGGTGCTGCGCGGCCTCGCGCTGGCGGGCCTCAACCCGGGTGGCGAGGCGTGCGTTCGCCGTCTTCCTGACGCCGGCCCCGCCGGAGACGAGGTCGGCGACGAACGACAGGTCGAGGTCCACGTACGTGCCGGCGTCCGGCGCGTAGAGGTCGCCGAGCAGGAAGCCCGCGAACGCCGAGTAGGTCAGCTCGAGCAGCACCTCGCCGGTCTCCGGGTCGGTGATCGTCGCCGGCTTCTTCTTGAGGGACGCGATCACCGAGTCGTACACGGCCTTGGGCGTGCCGCGCTTGGCGGTCTCGCAGTAGTCGGGCCCGGCGATGCGGCACCGCTGCAGGATCTCCAGCAGCGCCGAGCGCGCGCCCTCGCCCGAGCGGATGCGCTGCGTCTGCGGGACCGTCCGCGTCGCGGCGGTGCCGGCCCAGCCGACGGGGTCCAGCACGCCGTCGATCGCGACGGCACGGACGCGGTCGGGGAACATGTTGGCGTAGACGTTGCCGAGGTAGGTGCCGTAGGAGAAGCCGAGGAACGTCAGCTTCTTGTCGCCCACCGCTCGCCGGAGGACGTCCATGTCGCGCGCGACCTCGGCCGTCGACATCGACGCCGAGAGCGGCTTGCCGGTGGTGGAGCAGCCCCTGCCGACCTTCTCGGAGGACGAGATCCAGGCCAGGCGCTCGATCGCGCCGACCGGGAAGTCGACGCCGAACCCTTGGTACGCCTTCGCCTGCGCGCCCGCGTTCGGGAAGCACTTCACCGCGGCGCTGTAGTTGGTGCCGCGCGGGTCCAGGCCGACGACGTCGAACCGCTCCGTCAGCTCGGGGCTGAGGAACTGCTCGGCGGCGGCGGCCGCCTCGACGCCCGAGCCGCCGGGGCCGCCCGGGTTGACGAACAGCGAGCCGATCCGCTTCTTCCTGTCGGACGCCGGCAGGCGCAGGAGCGCGACCTCCGTGGTCGCGCCCGTCGGCTTGTCGTAGTCGAGCGGCAGCGTCGCGGTGGCGCACTGCGTGCGGTCGCCGAAGTAGGCCGAGCAGTCGTACCAGTCCAGGTGCGGCGCCTTCACGCGGTCGACCCGCGCGGCCTCCTTCGCGGATGTCCGGCTCGTGCTCGCGGCCCCCGCCGCGGTCGGCACGACGGCGAGCAGGCCCGCCGTGAGCCCTGCCACCGCGAGCGCGGAGATCAGGACCCGGTGTGGTCGTGTGGCCACGTCTTCCCCCCTTGGTCGGTCCCCGTCACCGGGGCGGCCGTCGCGGTCGCGGGTCGCGTCCGTCCAGGCCCGTCGACACCCTCCTGCACGGGACGAAACGGAACAAGGGGGACACGGGAACGTCAGCCTCCGGGAGCAGGGCGCGGTCCGGGGGTTCCGCCCTGAGGCGGACGCCGGGGGCGCGACGACGAGCCCGTCGGCCGACGCCCCGCCGTGCATGCGACCGGGACGCTGGCCAGGTGGACACCCCTGGATCCGAGAGCCGCACCGTCGTGAGCCGCCCCGTACGGTCGAGCCCCGCGCGCGGCCGCCGTCCGGCGCGCGCCGGGTCGCGCCCGCGTGGCCGGACGGAGCTCGTCGTCGTCGGGCTCGCGCTCGCCGCCGCG
>NZ_HE978588.1:696717-717772 GCF_000312005.1 Cellulomonas massiliensis JC225 | reverse complement strand
CTCGCGCTCGCCGCCGCGCTCGTCTGGCTGCTGTGGCCGGGACTCGGGCCGGCCCGCACCGCGGCGGCCGTGCCGACGGACGCCGTCCTCGTCACCGGGCCCGCCGCGGGCGGCCCGCCCGGGTCGGACGCGCTGCCCACGGCGCCGGCGACCACGGCCGCGCAGCCCGACGACGAGCCCGCCGACACGGCCGCGGACACGGCGGCCGACGTCGACGGCCTCGTGCCCGACCTCGCCGCGCGCGTCCGGAAGGCCGTCGCCCTGGCCCACGCCGACGGCGTCGAGCTGCACGTGACGTCGGGCCGGCGGAGCGCGGCGGAGCAGCAGCGGCTCGTCGACGAGGCGGTCGAGACGCACGGCTCCGAGGAGGAGGCGCACCGCTGGGTGCTCCCGCCCGAGCGGTCCGCGCACGTCCAGGGCCGCGCGGTCGACCTGGGACCCGCCGCGGGCGCCCGGTGGGTGGCGGAGCGCTCCGTCGAACTGGGGCTGTGCCGGGTCTACGCGAACGAGACGTGGCACTTCGAGCTGCTGCCCGACGGCGCCTCCCGCTGCCCCGGGCTGCTCCCGGACTCGTCGTCCGGCTGGCGCTGACGCGGGGCGTCAGCGCCGGGCGGCCAGGCGGGCCTCGCGTGCCGAGCGGCGGGCTGCCGGGCTCAGCGGCGGGAGAAGCTGGACCAGGCTCAGCGCGGCGAAGACGAGGGTGTTGAACCCGACCCACAGCGAGAGGGTGTGGTACCAGGTCGTGTGCAGGATCGACGCCGGCAGCAGCACGCCCTGCGAGAGCAGCACGGGGACCACGACGGCGAGCGGGACGACGGCGTGCACGGCGGCGCGGGGCACGTAGTTCCAGTCGGCGCGCGCGTGCACGAGGATCCGCCAGAGCGAGGCGACGTAGCAGGCCTGCAGCACCGCCGAGTAGAGCAGCTCCGGCACGACCGGCAGTGCCAGCAGCCGGGCGCGCCGACCGGCGGCCCAGACGGTGGCCAGCCGCTCGACGAAGAAGATGAGCCCGACCGTGACCCAGAACGGCGACCACATCAGCTGGTCGGCGGCCAGCATCGTGATCGCGAACAGCGCGAGGAACGAGTAGAGCGCGACGACGCCGTAGGAGAGACCGAGCTGCTGGAGCCAGTACCGGAGCGTCGCTCGGGTGAGGCCGTAGGCGCCGATGTTCTCCAGCGCCCCGCGGTACCAGCGCTGCCGCTGGCGCCACAGGTCTCGCCACGTCGGCATGATCTCGGTGGTCACGATGCACTGCGGCGGCGACGTCATGCGCGCGCCCAGCGAGCGCAGGGCCAGCGTGAGCTCGTTGTCCTCCGTCAGCGCGACGGTGTCGTACACCTGGCCCGGCGGCCCCGGGATGAGCGGACCGCGGGCCCGCGCGACGGCGTCGAGCGCGTAGGTGCGGATCACCGAGGCGGTGCCGGTCAGCACGAAGACGCGGTTGAGCCGGCGGGCGACGAGCCGCTGGTAGCGGCTGTACTCGTTGCGCTGGCACTGCCCGACGAGCCGGCCCCCGGGCTCGCCGTAGAACAGGCCGCCGACCGCCATGAGGTCCGGGTCCTCCTCCAGCAGGCCCATCGCGACCTCGAGGAACTCGGGGTCGATCGTCGAGTCCGCGTCCATCACCAGCACCACGTCGCCCGGCGTGGCGGTGGGCAGGAGCCGGGCGAGCTCCTGGTTGAGCGCGCCCGCCTTCTTCTCCGTGTTGCCCACGGTCTCGACGACGCGGACGCCCGCGGCGAGCGCCGCCTCGACGGTGTGGTCAGCGCAGTTGTCCGCGATCACGAGGACGTCGTCGGGCGGGCGGGTCTGCGCGCGCAGGGAGGCGAGCGTCCCGTCGATCACCGCCTCCTCGTCGTGCGCCGGGATGAGCACGTGGCACCGCAGGCGGGCACCGGCGGGCGGCCGCTCCTGCTCCGACGGGACCGCGCTGGGCGGCCACGCCGGCGGCTCCTCGACCTCCAGGCGCCGCAGCGCCGCGGGCGCGAGCGCGATGCGCCGCAGCCGCTGTGCCGGCGCGGGCAGCGGGGGCGGGAGCTGCCGGTGCGGGGAGAGGACCCGCATGGCGGCCGCCGTCTGCAGGGCGGCGAGCGCCACGAACGTCGCCGCGGTGAGCGCACCGGCGGCGAGGAACGCCGCGACGCCGACGCCGTGGAACGGGAGCACCCCAGGCCTCGAGGCCTCCCGCTCCGAGGTGGCGGGGCCGTTGACGAGCAGCCAGACCTCGACGGCCAGCAGGGCGAGCGCGCCGCCCACGAGCATGGCGGTGGCGCGGCCCAGCTCGGCCGCGCGGCGTCGCAGCGGTTCTCCGTGCTGCTCGTCGGACCGTGGGGACATCAGACCCCCCTCACCCCACCCGGTGCGAGTCTCCCGCCGGTCCGTGTCGGCGCGCAACGCCCTGGCGGCGCGCGCAACCTCGTGCAGGGACGGCTCCGGGCCGTGTCGGCCGTGCGGGCACGCCGTCGCGATCGCGAACGAGGACCCCGTCCCGCTGCTGTGCACGCACGGGGGCCGTCGCGCCGCGCGTCATCGCGCGGCGCCTGCGGGAACGATGGAGCGGGTGACGGGAATCGAACCCGCGCTGTCAGCTTGGGAAGCTGAAGTTCTACCATTGAACTACACCCGCGCGACGCCCTCACGGGCGCTGCGGCGACGATGTTACCTGGTCGCGACGGTCGTTCTCGACTCGTCCCGCGGGTCCCCGCGCACAGCCCGGCGGATCTGTCAGGCTCGACCGGTGCCCGCCCACCTGCGCCCGTTCCACCCGTCCGACCTGCCGGCGCTGTACCGCATCTGCCTGCTCACGGGCGACGCGGGCTCGGACGCCACGTCGCTGTATCGCGACCCGGACCTGCTCGGGCACCTGTACGCGGGCCCCTACCCGCTGGCGGACCCGTCGCTGACGTTCGTGGTGGTCGACGCGTACGGCGTGGGCGGCTACGTGGTGGCGACGGCGGACACCCTGGCGTTCCAGCGCTGGTGCGAGCAGCACTGGTGGCCGACCATCCGCGGCGAGCACCCGCCCGTCGGCGACCCGCGCGACGGGACGCGGGACCACCAGCTGCTGCACGAGGTGCACGCCGCCCCCGCGCCCGTCGAGGCGTACGACTCCTACCCGGCGCACCTGCACATCGACCTGCTGCCCCACCTGCAGGGCCAGGGCTGGGGGCGCACGCTCATCACGACGCTCGCCGAGGCGCTGCGGCGCCGCGGGGTGCCGGGGGTGCAGCTCGGCGTCTCGGAGGCGAACCAGAACGCGATCGCGTTCTACGGGCGACTGGGGTTCAGCGAGGTGGCACGCCACCCGTGGGGCAGGACGCTCGGGCTGCGGCTCTGAGCGCCGGCGTCAGGCGGTGAGCCCCAGCGCGGCCAGCACGGGAGCGGGCAGCGCCACGGGGTTCGCCTCGTCGGGGACGGCGCGGCCGTCGTCGACGGCGTAGTCGCCCTGGGTGTCGCTGACGAGGACGAGCCGCCCGTCGATCTCGTCCAGCAGCAGCACGTACTCGCGCCCGACGACGAGGTCGGCGGCCTCCGGGCTCGCGCCGGGCGTCACGTACGCGACCTGCAGCGGGGCGCGGGTGACCTCCCCCTTCGCCACGTGGGTGGCCGCGAACGTGCCCACCGTCTCCGGGTAGCCGTGCACGTCGGTGGCTTGCGCCGAGGTGAGGGTGCCGCGCACGACGACGTCCGTGTGCGCGTCGAGCTCGGCCCACGAGCCGTAGAACGGGTAGTCGGCGGACGAGCCCGCGACGGTCGGGCGCAGCAGCGGCTGCGCGACGACGACGCCGGCGACGACGAGCGCCCCGCCGGCGGCGAGCGCGAGCAGCGGTCGCAGCGACGGGCGGGGGCGGCGGAGCTCGAGGACGGTCACGTCCGGTCTGTGTCCCGACGGGCGCCGGTCTTGCGCCCTCCGACGACGGACGCGGCGGCCGACCGGGTGGTCGACCGCCGCGTCCGGGTGCGCAGCGTCAGGCGCGGGAGGTCACAGGCCGCCGAGCGAGTCGGTGATCTGGTCCTTCGCGGGGGCCTCGATCGTGACGTCCTCGCCCCAGTCGGAGAAGGTCATCTCGGTGGTGGAGCCCTCGAGGTCCATCGTCATCTTGCGCGGCAGGCCGTCGGGGCCGACGAAGTAGACGTAGGAGATGGTGTCGGGCAGCGTCGCGCCGGCCTCCTCGGCCTGCTGGAACTGCTCGCCCGCGGCGCCGGTGACCTTCGTGGTGTCGACGACGACCTCGTAGGGCTGCGCGTCGACGCCGTCGATGGTCTCCGGGTCGCCGGCCTTCTCGACCGAGACGATCGCGTCCTTGATGGACTCCATGCTCTCGGCGGCGCTCATCTGGTCGAGCGACGAGCCGAACGACGAGGCGATCGGGTCGTCCGCGTCGGTGGGGTCGATGACGTAGAACTTGTCGCCGGTCAGCTCTCCCATGTTCATGTAGAGCTTGCCGCCGACCATCCGCAGCTCCATGCCGCCGTCCATGCCGGGCACGGACATGGTCATCGTCATCTCGGCGCCGCTGTCGGACAGGCGCGCGTCGCCCTCGGCGTTGATCGTCTGGCCCTCGGCGCCGATCGTCATCGTCGTGTGGTACGTGCCGGCGTCGATCTGCTTGTCGACCATGTCGGCGAAGTTCGCCGGCGTCAGCTCGAACGTGCCGCCCTCGGCGGGCTTCTCGGCCTCCGGGGTCGTGCCCGTGGTGGCACCGGCGGACGAGCCGCCCGTGGGCGCGTCGTCCGACGAGCAGGCGGCGGCGCCGAACAGGAGGGTCGCGGCGACGGGCAGCGCGAGCAGGCGACGGGTGGTGGAACGCAACGGGGTGCCCCCTTCGGCCGCTGGGTCAGAAGGGGTGCGCCCGAGCGGCCAGCGGCTGGCACCGGAACGGGCCCGGACACTCTTTCACGGCGGTGCCACGGGTCACGTCCAGGTTCAGGTCACGATTGGGTGAACGGTGCGATTCCACCCGGTGCGACGGTGATGGAAAACCGTCCGGCGAGCTCCTCCCCGGGCGCGAGGACGACCGTGCCGGTGTCGGCGGCGCCCTCGGCGAACAGGGCGTAGGCGTCGGTGACCTGGGTCTGCGGCTCGACGGCCAGGTACGAGCGGCCCCGCGGCGAGTAGACGACGAGGTGGGTGTACGTCGCGTCGAGGCGCAGCTCGGCCGTCAGCTCGGGGTAGCGCAGCCGCACGGGGGCGCCGGGCTCGAGGTCCGTGAGCACGTCGTCGAGCACGACGCCGCCCACCTCGCGCGGCGTCCGGAAGTCCGCGACGGCACGCGGCTCGCGTGCCGGCCCGCGGACGAGCCCGTCGTGCATCCGCCACCCCCGGCGCGCCGGGATCTCCAGCACCGGGCCCGGGGCCCGCGTGGGAGGCGTCGCGCCGACGGGCACGAGCGCCCGGCGGAAGTACGGGTGGTGCCCGAACCCGGCGGGGAACGCCTCGTCGGCCACGTTGCGCAGGCTCGTGCTCACGGCCAGCTCGGCGCCGTCGAGCCGGTACTCGACCCGCGCGACGAAGTGCCACGGGAAGTTCACGCCGACGAGCGCGCGCGTGTCGAGCTCGAGCGCGACGGCGCCCGCCGTGCGCTCGACCACCGGCCACGCGACGTTGCGCGTGGCCCCGTGGATCGCCGAGAGGTCGGCGCCGTTGCGCTGCAGCTGCCACGACCGGCCGCCGAAGCGCAGCAGGCCGCCGGAGATCCGGTTCGCCCACGGCACCATCGGCCAGCTCGACGTCTTCTCCGGGTTGCCCGCTCCGCGCGGGTGCGTGGGGCGCAGCAGGTCCCGCCACACGCCGTCGTCGGTGCGCACCCGCCCGGCGGCGAGCGCGGCGCCCGTGCCCGGCAGCACGTCGACCTGCCAGACGTCCGACGCGATGGTGAGCAGGTCGCCCGCCCCGTCGAGCAGGCCCACCGCGGGCGCGTCCGTCGTCACACGGTCACCTCGACCCGGACGGTCGAGCCGGCCGGGGCGTACGGCACGAGGTTGCCCTCGACGGGCGTCCCGTCGACGACGAGCCGCCCGCGCGCACCCGGCGTGCCGGAGTTCGTCACGGAGATCTCGTACGTCGCGCCGCGCGCCACGCGGGTCACCGTGAACGACGGCACCTCGGGGCCGATCTGCGGGTCGACGACGAGCCCGTCCCAGTCGGGCCGCACGCCGAGCAGGTACTGCGACGCCGCGACGAAGGTCCACGCCGCCGTGCCGGTCAGCCAGGAGTTCTTCGCCTCGCCGTGCCGCACCGCCTGCTTGCCGGCGATCATCTGCGCGTACACGTACGGCTCGAGCCGGTGCACGTCGGAGATCTCCTCGCGGTACGCCGGCGTGATCCGCTTGTAGTAGTCGAACGCCCGCCCGCCGCGGCCGAGCACCGTCTCGCCGATGATCACCCACGGGTTGTTGTGGCTGAAGATGCCGCCGTTCTCCTTGTACCCCGGCGGGTACGTGGAGACCTCGCCCATGTTGACCTGGTAGGTCGTGTACGCGGGGTACTGCAGCACCATGCCGTGGTCGGTCGCCAGGAGCTCGTTGACCGAGTCGAGCGCCTGGACGGCCGGAGCCGCCGCGTCGTCCGGGCCCGAGCCGACGCCGATGCCCGCCATGACGGCGAAGCCCTGCGGCTCGATCCAGATCTTGCCCTCGGCGTCCGCGTCCGTGCCGATGGGGGTGCCGAAGTAGTCGTACGCGCGCAGGAACCAGCGCCCGTCCCAGCCGTGCTCCAGCACCGCGGAGCGCATCTCCTCGACGTGCTTGCGGGCGGCGGCCGCGACGTCGCCGAGGCCCCGGCGCTCGGCCAGCTCGGCGTACTGCTCGCCGTAGAGGACGAACTGCGCGGCGATGAACACCGACTCCGCGACGCCGCCGGCCTTGTTCTCCGTCGTCTGGAACGACTCGCCCGGCGTCGTCGAGAAGCAGTTGAGGTTGAGGCAGTCGTTCCAGTCGGCCCGGCCGATGAGCGGCAGCCCGTGCGGCCCGCGGTGGTCGACCGTGAAGTCGAACGAGCGGGTCAGGTGCTCGAACAGCGGCACCTCGGTGCCCGGCTCGTTGTCGAAGGGCACCGGCTCGTCGAGGATCGACAGGTCACCCGTCTCCTTGACGTACGCGGCCACGCCGGCGATGAGCCACAGCGGGTCGTCGTTGAAGCCGGAGCCGATGTCGTCGTTCCCGCGCTTCGTCAGCGGCTGGTACTGGTGGTACGCCGAGCCGTCGGGGAACTGCGTCGACGCGATGTCGATGATCCGCTCGCGCGCGCGGTCCGGGATGAGGTGGACGAAGCCGAGCAGGTCCTGGTTGGAGTCGCGGAAGCCCATGCCGCGGCCGATGCCGGTCTCGAAGTACGAGGCCGAGCGGGACATGTTGAACGTGACCATGCACTGGTACTGGTTCCACACGTTGACCATGCGGTCGAGCTTCTCGTCGCCGCTGCGGACGGTGTACGTCGAGAGCAGCTCGGTCCAGTAGGCCTGCAGCGCCGCGAGCGCGGCGTCGACCTGCTCCGCCGTGGCGAACCGGCCCAGCAGCGCGTGCGCCCGCTCCTTGTTCACGACCTGGTGCGCATCGTCCGCCCACTTCTCGTCCTCGGGGTTCTCGACGTACCCGAGCACCCAGACCAGCGTGCGGCTCTCGCCCGGCGCGAGGGACACCTTCACGCCGTGCGAGCCGATCGGGTACCAGCCCGACGCGACCGAGCCGGTGCTCTCGCCGGTGCGCGGCACCTCCGCCTCGCCGAGCGAGTTGAACGCGCCGACGAAGGTGTCGCGGTCGGTGTCGAACCCGTCGGCGCGGGTGTTCACGCCGAACACGGCGTAGTGGTCGCGGCGCTCGCGGTACTCGGTGCGGTGGTAGATCGCCGAGCCGTGCGGCCCGTCGAGCTCGACCTCGACCTCGCCGATCGACAGGTTGCGCTGGTAGTTCGTCTGGTCGTCCTGCGCGTTCCACAGGCAGAACTCGACGAACGAGAACAGGCTCAGGTCCTTCGCCTCGTCGGACGTGTTCGTCACGACGACCTTCTGCACCTCGGCGTCCTCGCCGAGCGGGACGAGGAACGTCGTCTCGACCCGCACGCCGCCGCGCTCGCCGGTGAACCGGCTGTAGCCCAGGCCGTGCCGCGCCTCGAAGTGGTCGAGCTCGGCCTTGACCGGGAGCCACGACGGGGTCCAGACGTCGCCGCCGTCGTGGACGTACAGGTACCGGCCGCCCGCGTCCGTGGGGACGTTGTTGTAGCGGTACCGCGTCAGGCGGCGGAGCTTGGCGTCGCGGTAGAACGAGTACCCGCCGGCCTGGTGCGAGAGCAGCGAGAAGAACCGCTCGCTGCCGAGGTAGTTGATCCAGGGGTACGGCGTTCGCGGCGTCGTGATGACGTACTCGCGGGCGTCGTCGTCGAAGTACCCGTAACGCATGTGCCGTGCCCTTCACGGTGGACCGCCCGCACCCGTCTCCTGGCCGCAGCGGTGCGGGAGGGCGCGGGGGCCGGCCGGTCGGTCGGTCGTCGCCGGCGTCGTCGCGGGTGCTCCTGGTCGGGCTCACCCGACCGGGCCGAGTGCTGCTCACCCGGTCATGGGAGCGCTCCCGCAACGTCGCCGGGCACGAGGATAGCGCCCCCGGGCGGGCCCGGTCACGCGCGGTCCCGAGGGGGTCCCGCGAGCGGCCGAACAGGCGTCGTCGTGCGGTTCCCGGACGACGAACGTGCCGTGGCACCGGGCCGGGCCGACTACCGTTGTCCCGTGCTGCTCTCCGACCGCGACATCCGGGCCGAGCTCGAGTCGGGCCGCGTGGCCCTGGAGCCCTACGACCCCGCGATGCTCCAGCCCTCCAGCATCGACGTGCGCCTCGACCGCTTCTTCCGGCTGTTCGACAACCACAAGTACCCGGTGATCGACCCGGCCGCCGAGCAGCCCGACCTCACGCGGCTCGTCGAGGTCGAGGGGGACGAGCCGTTCGTCCTGCACCCCGGCGAGTTCGTCCTCGGCTCCACGTTCGAGCAGGTGACGCTGCCCGACGACGTCGCCGCGCGGCTCGAGGGCAAGTCGTCGCTCGGCCGGCTCGGCCTGCTGACCCACTCGACCGCCGGCTTCATCGACCCCGGCTTCTCCGGGCACGTGACGCTGGAGCTGTCGAACGTCGCGACGCTGCCGATCCTGCTGTGGCCCGGCATGAAGATCGGCCAGATGTGCTTCTTCCGGCTCTCGTCGGCGACCGAGCACCCGTACGGGTCCGGCCCGTACGGCTCGCGCTACCAGGGGCAGCGCGGCCCGACGGCGTCGCGGTCGTGGCAGAGCTTCCACCGGACCCAGGTCTGACGCGTGGCGCTGCCGCCGCTGCCGCTGGGTGACGCGTCGCTGCGCGAGCGGCACCTGCTCGCCCTGCCGGCGGAGGTGGAGGCGGACGAGGTGGAGGTCCTCGCCGCGAGCCGGTTCGCCGCCGCCCGGTGGGACGAGGACCCGGCCGCCACGGAGCGCCCGGCCCGGCGGCCCATCACGGCGGCGTTCGGCATCCGCGCCGTCGGCGCGCAGCCGGCGCCCGCCCGCGTGCTGCGGCTCGGCCGCCTCTCCCACCTCGTCGGCCCGTACGCCGTGACGCCGCAGGACGCGGTCGCCCTCGGCCTGCCGACCGGCACCGCGACGGCGTTCTCCGTCGTGGCGCCGACCGAGCGCGGCGAGCCGCCGTACCCCGGCGGCGACCGCGACGGCCTCAAGCGCGCCTTCCCGCGCGGGCTGCCCGTGCGCGAGGAGGAGCGCGTCGTGCTCTGGCTCGTCGCCGCCGCCCGCCGGTTCGGGGGAGCCGTGCGGATCGGCGGCACGGGCGCCGTGCTGACGCCCGAGGTCGACGCGGCCATCGACCTGACGGTGCTCACCGACCGGTGGGTCGAGCCGGAGCAGGCGCTGCTCGTCGTCCGGACCGTCGCGCCCCGCGCCCGCCCGTCCGAGGCGACCGCCGTCTGGGAGGGCCCGATGCCCGGCTCCGGCCGGCACGCCGCCGCCGGCCTGCCCGCCGGCATCAGCGAGCCCGGCGGCACGGGCCTGTCGGCGACGCTGCGGGAGCGCGGCGTCCAGGACGAGCGCGAGCGCCGGCACCTCATGGACGAGGCGAGTGCGTTCGACGAGCTCATGCTGGCCGCGCCGCCGCTGCCCGAGGGCTTCGGCGTGCTCGTCGACCTGGGCGTCGACGGCGTCGTGGCCGTCGAGGTGTCCGCCGCCGAGACCCTGCCGCCCCTCATCGCCCCGCTGCCCTGGGCGCAGAAGGGCGTCGTCGCCTACCGGATCCACTGGGAGCCGCCGGACGTCGAGGAGCTGGAGCGCGAGCGCCCCTCGCACCCCCACCGCGTCGCCCGCAGCCGGGCCCTGCCGATGGTCCAGGCGATCGCCCGCGCGCTGCTGGCCCACGTCGGCGGGGAGGTCGTCGACGAGGCGGACTTCCTCGTCGACCCTGCGGACCTCTGAGGCCCTCGGGCGCAGGCGGTCTACCGGTCGTGCCCCGCTCGCAGCCAAGCGATGTAGTCCGTGGCCGACTCGGCGGTGTCGTACCGGGGCGCGAAGCCGGTGTCCTCGCGCAGGCGCGTGATGTCGAGCCAGCTGACGGGGCGGTCGTCGGCGCGTGAGGGCAGGTCGAACCGGAACCCCGGCTCGACGGAGGTGATGGCGGCGATGACGTCCGCGTTGCTCGTCGCGTGGCCGGACGCGACGTTGTACGTCGAGTGGTGCAGCCGGTCGGCGCCCTGGAGGAGGGCGAGCGCGCGGCCTGTGTCCTTGACGTAGAGCAGGTCGAGCGCGTCCTCGGCGTGCGGCGGCGCGAGCAGACCGGAGAGGTCGGGCTCGGTGCGCCGGGCCGCGGCGAGCGCCAGCGACGGGGCGGCGAAGAACGGGTCGGGCATGTGGCCGCCAGGGCCCCAGGTGCCGGAGATGCGCGCGTTGACGATCTCCACGTCGGTCACGCCCGAGAGGTGGCCGGCGAGGAGCTCGGTGACCTTCTTGAACGTCGGGATCGGGTGAGCGCGGCCCAGGGAGAGCGGCATGTCCTCGGTGAGCGCGCCGGCGGTGCCGAAGCCGTAGACGCCGATGGTGCTCGCGGTCACGATGCGCCGGACGCCCCAGGCGCGGGCGGCGCGGACGATGTTGAGGAACGACTCGAGCGCTCGCCCGGTCGCGTCGATCGGGTCGCCGTCGGTCACCGGCCACGGCAGCGCCACGGCCAGGTGCACGATGCCGGTGATCGGGTACTGCCGGCCGACGGCGAGCAGGGCGTCGAGGTCGGCGACGTCGGCCTGGACGGCGTGGACGGGCAGCTCCGCCAGGTGCGGTGGCACCTCGGGGGTCCGGCGCTGGAGCAGGACGCACTCATCCCCGGCCTCGGCGAGCGCGCGGACGGTGTGGGAGCCGATGAAGCCGAGGCCTCCGGTGACGAGGATCATGGCGAAGCGCCTTCCGTTGGATGTCTGATCGTCAGTAACGCTGACGATCAGACTAGGCCTACGATCGGTCGTATGTCCACCGAGCAGAGCCCCCCTGCCGACCCCCGCGAGGTTCTGGGGTACCTGCTCAAGCACGCGACGGCGAAGCTCGCGGCCGCGACCGACGCAGCGCTCGAGCCGCTCGGCATCGACGGCAAGGACTACGGCGCGCTGCGGGTCCTCGCCCACCGGGAGCCGACGTCGCAGCTGGAGGTCGCGCAGACGCTCGGCATCGACCGGACCACGATGGTCGCGCTGCTGGACGTGCTGGAGCGCAAGGGCATCGTCACCCGACGCCCCGATCCCGCGGACCGGCGCCGGAACGTCGTCGAGCTCACCGAGAAGGGCGTGCGGACGTACGAGGCGGCGGAGGTCGCGCACGACGCGGCGGAGCGCGCGTTCCTGGCCGGCGTCAACCCGACCGCGGCGGCGCAGCTCCGCCGGACGCTGCGAACCTTGCTGGAGGGCTGACGCCTCCGGTCGGGTGAAGGCCGGCGGACTCGTCGCCGGCTCGTCCGTCGTGGGTCGCGTGGACCGCGGCGTTCCTCGGGCCGTGTGGATGGGAACGGCAACCGGACTCGCCCGGTCGGGTGAAGCCCTGTTGATCACCTATGAGCATGCTGTGACGTCGCTAGATTGCCCGCGTTGGTCAACGCGCGTGTGACGTCAGCAGTGGTCCGCTGTTCGACATTCCCGAGGGATGAATCGCGGGAGCTGCGAATAACGATAAGGGAACTGTGTATCAGCGGCTCGGCGCCGAGAGGAATGCGGACATGGTGCGGATCATGGATCCAACTCCGAAGTATCCAGACGGCTACGTCCGCGTATTCAACTCGCGGGGTCTACCGGTGGGTATATTCGGCAAGCCCGGACCGCCCGCCGATACCCACATTCCGGCGACGTACAGCGGTCCCTGGCCCGCGTGGCCGAAATGAGTCGCCCGCTGCGCCGCTTAGGCGACGTCGGGTGGGAGATCTCCATCGCTGATGGTGCGACGCGAGTCGCGATCGACTACGGCGTGACGATTGCGACGACCGATGGCTACACGTTCCGGATTGAACAACCGTTCGTGCCCACCGACGCTGAGGGTAGCGAGTTCCTGCTGGTCCCGGAAGGCGATCCCCTGCGATTGTGCCCGGTGCTCGCACTGGCTCGAACGACCGTGGCTTCGGCGCGAGCCTTCGACGACGGTCGACTCGAACTCGACCTTGCAGACGGGTCGACGATCCGGGTCCCTTGCGGCGAGGACTACGAGCCGTGGGAAGCGGCTGGCCCGAGCGGGCTGAAGATCGTCGCGGTCCCCGGTGGGGAGTTGTCCGTATGGCAGTGAGGTGGCGAGCGTAGAAAGTCGAGGCGCTCGAGGCGCCTACCCGAAGCGCATGGACGTAGCGGGAGTCTGTGGGGTTCAATGGCAGATGCCTGACGCCTTCTCGGAGTTCGCCGAGGCATTTCGTGCACCATGCGTGTGTGCTGGTTCGTGGATAGCGCCGGTCGTCCGGTTCGCTCCGGCCGCGAGCTCGTTGTTCCGCGCACGGCGGTATGGCGATGGGTGTGCCGATTGCAGGCTGCAACGTGTAACGAGCCCACCTCGGCATCAGTGGCCTACAAGCAGTCTCTCGCGTCGGCATCCATTGCGACTCAGCCGAAGCAAGCGACTCGTCGATACGGGGGCGCAACTTCGAAGCGTCACGCTGCCGCGGGCGTCTCCGTGAACTGGGTGCGGTAGAGGTCCGCGTACAGCCCGCCTCGGGCGAGCAGGTCGGCGTGGGTGCCGGTCTCGACGACGCGCCCGTGGTCGACGACGACGATCGCGTCGGCCTTGCGGACGGTCGAGAGGCGGTGGGCGATGACGATCGACGTGCGCCCGACGAGAGCCTCGTCGAGGGCGGCCTGGACGGCGGCCTCGGACTCGCTGTCGAGGTGGGCGGTCGCCTCGTCGAGCACGACGACGTCGGGGGCTTTGAGCAGCAGCCGGGCGATGGCCAGGCGCTGACGCTCGCCGCCGGAGAGGCGGTAGCCGCGGTCGCCGACGACGGTGTCGAGGCCCTCGGGCAGCCCGGCGACGAGGTCCCACACGTGGGCGCCGCGCAGGGCGGCCTCGAGCTCGGCGTCGGTCGCGTCGGGGCGGGCGTAGCGCAGGTTCGCCGCGATGCTGTCGTGGAACAGGTGCGCCTCCTGGCTGACGACGCCGACGGTGGCGCGCAGCGACTCCAGCGTCACGTCGCGCAGGTCGGCGCCGGCGATGCGGACCGTGCCGCGCGTCGGGTCGTACATGCGGGTGACGAGCTGGGAGATGGTCGTCTTCCCGGCGCCGGACGGGCCGACGAGGGCGACCATGCGGCCGGCGGGGACGGTGAACGTCACGTCGTGCAGGGTGTCGTCGGTCGGGTCGTGCCGCAGGACGGCCACGGACTCCAGGGAGGCGAGGGAGACCTCGTCGGCGCTGGGGTAGCGGAACCCGACGCCGTCGAGCTCGACGGACGCACCACGCGCGGCGACGTCGGTGCGCAGGTCGCTCGCGTCGGGGGCGTCGGCGACGTTCGGCCGCAGGTCGAGCACCTCGAGCACGCGCTCGAAGCTGACGAGCGCGGTGAGGACGTCCACCTGCACGCTCGACATCGCGGTGAGGGGGCCGTAGAGGCGGCCGAGGTAGGCGGCGAGGGCCACGACGACACCGACGGTGAGCTGGTCGCGCACCGCGAGCACGCCGCCGACGCCGTAGACGATCGCCACGGCGACGGACGCGAGCGTCGTCAGCCCCACGCGGAACCACGTCGAGTACAGGGCGCGGGTGACGCCGATGTCGCGCAGCCGCCCGGCCTGCTCGGCGTAGGCGGCGGACTCGCGCGCCGGGTCGCCGAACACCTTCGCCAGGTGCGCGCCGGCGACGTTGAACCGCTCGTTCATCGTCTGCGCGGCCTCGGCGTTCAGCTCGTAGGAGCGGTGCGTGATCGCGGCGATGCGGCGCCCGAACCAGCGGGCGGGCAGGACGAACGCGGGCAGCAGGACGAGCGAGAGCAGCGTGAGCTGCCACGACATCGAGAGCATGGCGGCGAGCACGAAGACGATGGTCAGCGCGTTGCTGACGACGTTCTGCAGCGTCGACGTGAAGGCCTGCTGGGCGCCGAGCACGTCGCCGTTGAGCCGCTGCACGAGCGCGCCGGTCTTCGCGCGGCTGAAGAACGCCAGCGGCATCCGCTGCACGTGGTCGAACACGGCGGTGCGCAGGTCGTAGATGAGGCCCTCGCCGATGCGGGAGCTGATCCACCGGTCCGCGAACGTCAGGCCGGCGGACGCGAGCGCGAGCACGGCGACGAGGGCGGCGATGCCCACGACGAGCCGGGTGTCGCCGGCGGCGATGCCGTCGTCGATGAGGCGCTGGAACAGCCACGGCGTGGCCGCGCCGGCGGCGGCCTCGAGGGCGATGAGGACGAGGAAGACGGCGAGCCGGCCGCGGTAGGGGCGGGCGAAGCCGAGGACGCGGCGGACGGTCGCGCGGGAGACGCGCTGGTCCTTCATCTCGTCCTGGCGCATGAAGCCGCCCATGGGGGAGCGGCCGGGGAACGGTCGGGTCATCGACACGGGGGCCTCCGAACGGCGGTGTCGCGGCTCGCCGGGGGCTCGGCGCGGCACCCGTGAGGCGCCGCAGCGGTGGAGACGGGAGGCGACGGGGCGTCGCGCTCGGGACGAGGGGCGCTGCGACGTGCCGCCGTCGTCCGAAGCGGTCAACGGGCGTGCGGCCTGCGGTATTCCCGGCAGACGGCGGTCGCGCACGTCCGGGCCGGGCCCTTGGTCCCTCGTCGTCCCGGCGGCGCCGTCACTAGCGTCGAAGGGACCGGCGCCCGCGGGGCGCCCCGATCGGCTCGCGACGACGGGAGCGGCGATGACCGGCATCAAGGAAGCGGCGGACGAGTTCCTCGCGGCAGGGCGCATCGCCGTCACCGGGGTCTCGCGCACGCCCGGCAGCCACGGCGCGAACGTCGTCTACACGCGGCTGCGCGAGCTCGGCTACGACGTCGTCCCCGTGAACCCGCACGCGGACGAGGTCGAGGGCGACCGCGCCTACCCGACGCTCAGCGACGTGCCCGGCGGGGTCGCGGCCGTCGTCGTCGGCACGCGGCCCGACCGCGCGCTCGCGACCGTCGAGGAGGCGATCGGCCTCGGCGTCTCGAAGCTCTGGATGCACCGCTCCGTCGACAAGGGGAGCCTCGACCCGGAGGCGGTGCGCCTCGGCCGCGCGCACGGGCTCACCGTCATCGACGGCGGCTGCCCGCTCATGTTCGGCGCGGCGTCCGACCGGCCGCACCGCGTGATGTGCCGGCTCATGACGCTCACCGGGCGCGTGCCGCGCACCGTCTGAGCCGCGAATCGCGGGTGCGCCCGGCGCGCCCGAGCGGGGACGATGTCCCGATGAGCGACCTCGTCCTGCGACCCCCGACCCTCGACGACGAGCGCGAGGCGTACGCCGCCTCCGCCGAGCTGGCGGCCGACGGCTTCCAGTTCCTCCTCGCCGACGGCGACTGGGCCGCCCAGCTCGAGCAGTTCCGGCGCGAGGCCGTCGGTGACGTGCCGGCCGACCGGGTGCCGTGCGACTTCCTCGTCGCCGTCGTCGACGGCACGGTCGTGGGCCGCGCGTCGGTGCGCCACGAGCTCAACGACTGGCTGCTGCGCTGGGGCGGGCACATCGGCTACGGCGTGCGGCCACAGTTCCGCCGGCGCGGGTACGCGACCGAGATCCTGCGGCAGTCGCTCGCGCGGCTGCACGAGCTGGGGGTCGAGAAGGCGCTGGTCACGTGCGACGACGACAACGTCGGCTCGTCCCGGACGATCGAGCGCTGCGGCGGGGTGCTGGAGGACGTCGTCCCCGGGCCGGACGACAGCCCGGCGCTCAAGCGCCGGTACTGGGTGCCGACAGCGCCCGCCGCCTGACGCGGACCACGACGCGAGCCCGCCACGACGCCGACCCCACGGCGTCGCGGCGGGCCGTCGGGCTCAGCCCTGCGCGGCGACGGGCACACGACCCTCCAGCGGGACGGTGCGGCCGGCGCGGCCCGGTGCCGTGCGGCCGTGCGTCGCGTACAGCGCGAGCCCGACGAACGTGATGCCGCCGACGAGGTTCCCCACGACCGTCGGCAGCTCGTTCCACAGCAGGTAGTCCGTCAGCGTGAACTGGCCGCCGAGCATGAGGCCGGACGGGAACAGGAACATGTTCACGACCGAGTGCTCGAAGCCCATGTAGAAGAACAGCATGATCGGCATCCACATCCCGACGACCTTGCCGATCACGGTCGACGACATGAGCGCTGCGACGACGCCCGTCGAGACCATCCAGTTGCACAGCACCCCGCGGACGAAGAGCGTGAGCATCCCCGCGGCGCCGTGCTCGGCGTACCCGAGCGTGCGGCCCTCGCCGATGACGCCGATCGCGTGGCCGACCGCGTCGGGCTCGGTCGAGAAGCCGTACGTGAAGTAGATGGCCATGAGCACCGCGACGAGCACGGCGCCCGCGAGGTTGCCCGTGAACACGAGCCCCCAGTTGCGCAGCACGCCGGGGAACGTGACCCCCGGGCGCTTGTCGAGCCAGGCCAGCGGCGCGAGCGTGAAGACGCCGGTCAGCAGGTCGTAGCCGAGCAGGTACAGCATGCAGAACCCGACCGGGAACAGGATCGCCCCAGCCAGCGGGTTCTCGGTGCGGACGGAGACGGTGACGGCGAACGCCGCGGACAGCGCGAGGATCGCGCCGCCCATGAACGCCCGCACGAGGGTGTCGCGGGTGGACAGCAGCACCTTGGACTGGCCGGCGTCGATCATGCGCGTGACGACGTCGGACGGCTTCACGTAGGTCATGGCACTCAGCTCCTGGAGTCGGGCGGGTGTCGCGGGGCGTGACGGGAAGGACGAGGACGCACGAGGCCGTGCGGCGCCGGGCCGAGGCGTGGCCGGCGCACCGAGCCTGGACGCGGCACGTTTCGGGCCCGTGCACCGCGTCGTTACCGTCTGGGAGCGAAGTCCTCTCGCCCTCCGAGGGGTCGCTGTGAGGTCCGCGCCGACCTCACAGCGGGTGGCGGGCGGCTGTGCGGGAGCCGTTGCGGAGCCGAAACGTCGCGCGGGTCGGGCGGAAACACGCGGTTCCTAGCGTGCGGTGGACGCCCTCGCCCCCCACGGACGGAGCAGCCGTGCACCCCTCACCCCAGCACCTCGTCGTCGTCGGCGGCGGCATGGTCGCCCACCGGCTCGTCGAGGCCCTGCGCGACCGGGACGCCGCCGGCGCCTGGCGCGTGACGGTCCTCGCGGAGGAGCCGCGCCGCCCTTACGACCGCGTCGCGCTCACGAGCTGGTTCTCCGGACGGTCCGCCGACGAGCTCCAGCTCGGCGACCCCGCGCTGTGGGACGACCCGCTCGTCACGCTGCGGCGCGACGACCGCGTCGTCGCCATCGACCGGGACGCGCGGACCGTGACGACCGCCCGCGGGCGCGTCGAGCGGTACGACCACCTCGTCCTCGCCACCGGCTCGTCCGCCTGGGTGCCTCCGATCGAGGGCGCGGACACCCCCGGGGTCTTCGTCTACCGGACGCTCGACGACGTCGCGGCGCTGCGGGGGTACGTCGAGGAGCTGCAGGCGCAGGGCCGGACCGTCCGCGGCGCGGTGCTCGGCGGCGGGCTGCTCGGCCTGGAGGCGGCGGGCGCGCTGCAGGCGCTCGGCGCGCGCACCACCGTGCTGCAGGTCGGCACCCACCTGATGTCGGCGCAGGTCGACCTCGGCGGCGGCGAGGCGCTGCGGCGGCTCGTCAACGACCTCGGCGTCGCCGTGCGGCTGCATGCGTCGACGACCCGCATCCGGCCGCACCGGCGCGGCGGCGTCGGCCGGCTCGACCTGGCCGACGGCGGGCGGGTCGACGCGGACGTCGTCGTCGTCGCGGCAGGGGTGCGGCCGCGGGACGAGCTCGCGCGGGCCGCGGGCCTGCCCGTCGGCGAGCGCGGCGGTGTCGTCGTCGACGGCACCTGCCTGACCGCCGACCTCGCGGTCTCGGCGGTCGGCGAGGTCGCCTGCATCGACGGCGCGTGCCTCGGCCTCGTCGCCCCGGGCTACGCCATGGCGGAGGTCACGGTCGACCGGCTGCTCGGCGGGGCCGCGGTGTTCCCCGGCGCCGACACCGCGACCAAGCTCAAGCTCGCCGGCGTCGACGTCGCGAGCTTCGGCGACGCGTTCGCGACGACCCCCGGCGCGCTCGAGGTCGTCTGGGCGGACCCGGTGGGCGGCGTCTACAAGAAGCTCGTCGTCTCCGACGACGCGCGCACCCTGCTCGGCGGCGTGCTCGTCGGCGACGTGTCGGCGTACGCGAGCCTGCGCCCGATGCTCGGCCGGCCGCTGCCCGGCGACCCCGGTGCCTACCTGCTGCCCGCGGGCGGCGCCCCGGACGTCGAGCTGCCCGACGACGCGAGCGTCTGCTCGTGCAACAACGTCACCGCCGGGACGATCCGCGCGGCGGTCACCGAGCACGGCTGCACCGACGTCGGCGCGGTCAAGGCGTGCACGCGGGCCGGCACCTCGTGCGGGTCCTGCCTGCCGCTCGTCAAGACGCTCGTCGGCACCGAGCTGACGCGGCTCGGGGTCACCGTGTCGTCCGCCCTGTGCGAGCACGTGGCCCTCTCGCGCGCGCAGCTCTACGACGCCGTGCGGGTCTCCGGCGTCACGTCGTTCACCGAGGTCATGGCCCGGTTCGGCACCGACGCGGCGGGGCGCGGCTGCGACATCTGCAAGCCCGTCGTCGCCTCGATCCTCGCGACGACCGCGCCCGCGCACGTGCTCGAGGGCGAGCGCGCGGCGCTGCAGGACACCAACGACCACGTGATGGCGAACCTGCAGAAGGACGGCTCGTACTCCGTCGTGCCGCGCATCCCCGGCGGGGAGGTCACGCCCGAGGGGCTCGTCGCGATCGGGCAGGTGGCGCAGGACTTCGGGCTGTACACGAAGATCACCGGCGGCCAGCGCATCGACCTGTTCGGCGCACGCATCGACCAGCTGCCGGCGATCTGGCGGCGGCTCGTCGACGCGGGGTTCGAATCCGGGCACGCCTACGGCAAGTCGCTGCGGACCGTGAAGTCGTGCGTGGGGTCGACCTGGTGCCGGTTCGGCGTGCAGGACTCCGTGGCGCTCGCCGTGATGCTCGAGCTGCGGTACCGCGGGCTGCGCAGCCCGCACAAGCTCAAGCTCGGCGTCTCCGGCTGCGCGCGCGAGTGCGCCGAGGCCCGCGGCAAGGACGTCGGCGTCATCGCGACCGACAAGGGCTGGAACCTCTACGTCGGCGGCAACGGCGGCTTCACGCCGCGGCACGCACGCCTGCTCGCCGAGGACCTCGACACCGAGACGCTCGTCCGGACGATCGACCGGTTCCTGCTCTACTACGTGCGCACCGCCGACCGCCTGCAGCGCACCGCGCCGTGGGTCGACGAGGTCGAGGGCGGGATCGACGGGGTCCGGGCGGTCGTCCTGGAGGACGCGCTCGGCATCGCCGCGGACCTCGACGCGCAGATGGCGCAGCACGTCGAGCAGTACGAGGACGAGTGGCGCGCGACCCTCGACGACCCGGAGAAGCTGCGGCGGTTCGCGTCGTTCGTCAACGCCCCCGACGTGCCGGACCCGTCGCTGGCCTACGTGCCCGAACGCGGGCAGGCGCGGCCGGCGACGCCCGAGGAGCGGGCCGCCGCCGAGCGGGGGGAGCCGGTGCTCGTCGCCGGCTCGACGCTGGAGGTGCGGTCGTGAGCGTGCTGGACGAGACGGTGGGCGCGGCCGCGCCGCCGGCCGGCTGGGTGCCGGTGTGCCGCCTCGACGACCTCGCGCCCGAGCGCGGCGCCGCGGCGCTCGTCGCGGGGGAGCAGGTCGCGGTCTTCCGGCTGCTCGACGGCACGGTGCTGGCGGTGCAGCACCGCGACCCGTTCAGCGGGGCGCACGTGCTGGCGCGCGGCATCGTCGGCACCCGGCGGCTCGACGACGGGTCGCTCACCCCGACCGTCGCCTCGCCCATGTACAAGCAGGCCTTCGACCTGCGCACCGGCCGCTGCCTCGACCCTGCCGGCAAGGAGCCGGTGGCCGGGGGCCCGGACCTGCGGGCGTGGCCCGTGCGGGTCGTGAACGGTCTCGTCCTCGTGGGGGTGGGCGCATGAGCACGCTGCTGGCCCTGGACCTCCTCGGGCACCGCGTCCTCGTGGTGGGCGGCGGCCCCGTGGCCGCGCGGAGGGCCGCGGCCCTCGTCGCGGACGGGGCGGAGGTCGTCGTCGTCGCGCCGGACGCGTGCGAGCCGATGCGCGAGCTCGTCGAGCGGGGCGACGCGCGCTGGGAGCGCCGGGACGTGCGGGAGGACGACCTCGACGGGGTCTGGCTCGTGCACACCGCGACGGGCGACCGGGCGGCGGACGCCGCGGTCGGCCGGTGGGCCGCCGAGCGGCGGGTGTTCTGCGTCGACGCCGCCGACGCCGGGCGAGGCACCGCCCGCACGCCCGCGACGACGACCGTGGGCGACGTGACCGTCGGCGTCGTCTCCACCGGCGCGCCGGACCCCGCGCGCAGCGCCGCCGTCAGGGACGCGCTCGCGGCGACGCTGCGCGAG
>NZ_HE978588.1:670032-696127 GCF_000312005.1 Cellulomonas massiliensis JC225 | reverse complement strand
CGGGCGCAGGGGCGGGTCGTGCTCGTGGGCGGCGGCCCCGGCGACGTCGGGCTGCTCACGCTCGCGGGCCGGCGGGCGCTCGCCGAGGCGGACGTCGTCGTGGTCGACCGGCTCGGCCCGACGGCGGTCCTCGACGAGCTGGCTCCCGGCGTCGAGGTGGTCGACGTCGGCAAGACGCCGGGCCACCACCCGGTGCCGCAGCACGAGATCGGGCGGATCCTCGTCGAGCACGCGCAGCGCGGGCGGCTCGTCGTCCGGCTCAAGGGCGGCGACCCGTTCGTGTACGGGCGCGGCGGCGAGGAGGTGCTGGCGTGCCGTGAGGCCGGGGTGCCGGTCGAGGTCGTCCCGGGCGTGAGCAGCGCGCTCGCCGCCCCCGCGGCCGCGGGCATCCCGCTCACGCACCGGGGCACGGTCGGCGCGCTGCACGTGATGAACGGCCACGACGGCTGGGACGCCGCGGGGCTCGTCGGCCTGCGCGACGGGACGTGCACCGTCGTGGTGCTCATGGGCGTGGCGGCGCTGGGCGGGCTCGTCGACGAGGCGCTCGCGGCCGGCGTCGACCCCGGCACGCCCGCCGCCGTCGTGGAGGACGCGACCCTGCCGGGCCAGCGCGTGACGCGCGCGTCGCTCGCCGACCTGCCGGCCGCGGCCACCGCCGCCGAGGTTCGCGCACCCGCCGTCGTCGTCCTCGGGGCGGTCGCCGCCGACGGGCTGCTGGACCCCGCCGTCACAATGGCCCCGTGAGCGCGACGACCGCCGCCGAGCCGGGGATCGACCAGGTCCTCGCCGGCTGCGTCGTGCTCGTCACGGCCGACCGGCGCGCGGCCGAGCTGTCGGCCGCGCTGGCCCGCCGGGGCGCGGTCGTCCGGCACGCCGCGGCGCTCGGGATCGTGCCGCACATCGACGACGCGGCGCTGCTCGCGGCGACGCGCGCGATCGTCGCGGACCCGCCCGACACCGTCGTCGTCACGACCGGCATCGGGTTCCGCGGCTGGGTGGAGGCGGCGGACGCCGCGGGGCTCGCGGAGCCGCTGCTCGACGTGCTCGCGCGTGCCCGGATCGTCGCGCGCGGCCCCAAGGCCCGCGGCGCCATCCAGGCGGCGGGGCTGACGGCCGACTGGGTCGCCGAGTCCGAGACGAGCGCCGAGATCGCCGCGTTCCTGCTCGACGAGGGCGTCGCGGGGCACGACATCGCGGTGCAGCACCACGGGGCTGGCTCCGACGGGCTCGACGAGGCGTTCGCCGCCGCGGGTGCGCGCGTCCGCAGCCTCGTCGTCTACCGCTGGGGGCCGCCGCCCGACCCGGCGGCCGTCGCCGCGTCCGTGCACGCCGTCGCGGACGGCGAGGTCGACGCGGTGACGTTCACCTCCGCGCCCGGCGCGCACGCCTGGCTCGCGGCCGCCGACGCCGAGGGCGTGACCGACCGCATCCTCGCCCGCTGCGCCGACGGCTCCGTGGTGCTGGCGGCCGTCGGTCCGGTGACCGCGGCACCGCTGCGGGAGCGCGGCGCCGAGCCGCTCGTGCCCGAGCGCGGCCGGCTGGGCGCGCTCGTCCGGCTCGTCGTCGGGCACTACGGCGGGATGGAGGCGCTCGAGACGGTCGCCGGCCCGCTGCGCGTCTACCGCGGCGCCGCGGTGCTGGACGGCCGGGTGCTGGCGCTCACGCCCGCCGGGCTGGAGGTGCTCCGGGTGCTCTCCGCCGCGCGCGGGGCCGTCGTGCCGCGCGACGCCGTGCTGCGGGCGCTGCCCGGCGACTCGAGCGACGGGCACGCCGCCGAGGTGGCGATCGCCCGGCTGCGCGAGGCGACCGGGAGCCGCGGGCTCATCCGCACCGTGGTCAAGCGCGGGTACCGGCTGGAGCTCGCCGGAGACGCAGCGCCGCTGCCGTAGCGCGTCAGGCCTGCTCGGCGGGCGCCGCGCCGCGGACCCGGTCGAGCAGGAGCACGGCGATGTCGGCGACCTCGGGGACGCCCACGGGCGCGGACCCCTCGCCGGCCGCGGCACGGGCGTTCGCGGCCACCCCGTCGGAGAGCATCACCGTGCAGAACGGGCAGGCCGTCGCGATGACGTCCGCCCCGGTCGCGACCGCCTCCGCCGAGCGCACGGCGTTGATGCGCGTGCCGGCCGACTCCTCCATCCACATCCGCGCGCCACCGGCGCCGCAGCAGAACGCGTCCTTGCCGGCGCGCGGCATCTCGGCGAGCTGCAGCCCGGGCACGGAGCCGAGCAGCTCGCGCGGCGGGGAGTACACCTGGTTGTGCCGGGCCAGGTAGCAGGGGTCGTGGTAGGTCACCGTGCGGTCGTCGGCGGCCGGGCGCAGGCGTCCCTCGGCGACGAGCCGGTCCAGCAGCTCGGTGTGGTGGACGACGTCGAACCGCCCGCCCAGCTCCGGGTACTCGTTCGCGATCGTGTTGAAGCAGTGCGCGCAGGTCACGACGACCTTCGTCGCCCCGGCGCCGTTGAGGTTCTCGACGTTGCCCGCCGCGAGCGTCTGGAACAGCACCTCGTTGCCCGCGCGGCGCGCCGGGTCGCCCGTGCACATCTCGCCCTGCAGCACCCCGAAGCTGACGCCCGCGGTGTGCAGGAGCTCGGCGACCGCCTGCGTCGTGCGCTTCGCCCGGTCCTCGTACGCCCCCGCGCAGCCCACCCAGAACACGTACTCGACGTCCGCCGCCGTCTCGACGTCCCGGCCGATCACGGGGACGGGGAAGTCGAGGCCCTTGGCCCAGTCGAGGCGGGTGCGCGCCGGCAGCCCCCACGGGTTGCCCTGGCGCTCGAGCTTGGTGAACGTCTGGCCGAGCTCGCGCGGGAACCGCGACTCCATGAGCACCTGCGCGCGCCGCACGCCGACGAGCGTGTCGACGTGCTCGATGTCGACGGGGCACTGCTGCACGCAGGCCCCGCACGTCGTGCAGTCCCACAGCGCGTCGTAGTCGACCGCCCCGGCCGTGAGCAGGTCGGCGCCGAGCAGGTTCGCGTCGTCGGTCGCGGCGGCCGCGTGGTCGCGCAGCCCCAGGACGAACAGCTTGGGCGAGAGCGCCTTGCCGGTCGCCCACGCGGGGCAGACGTCCTGGCACCGGCCGCACTCGGTGCACGTGGAGAGGTCCAGCAGGCCCTTCCACGACAGGTCCTGGATCGTCGAGACCCCGAGCCGCGCGTCCTCCGGCAGCTCGTCGACCCTCTCCAGGTCGAACGCCGAGCCGTCCGGGAGGGTCATCGGCGCGAGCGGGCCGAGCGCGGGCCGCCCGTCCGGCTCCCGCCGCGCGTAGACGTTGACGACCGCGAGGAACCGGTGCCACGCGACGCCCATCGTGGGCTGCAGCCCGACGACGACGAACCACGCCATCGAGACGAGGATCTTCACGGTCGCCGCGACGACGACCGCGGTCTCCAGCGCCGCCGCGGGGGCGCCCGTCCACGCCGAGCCGAGCCAGGCGGTGAGGGGGAAGTGGGCCGCCGTCGCCCACAGCTCGCCGCCCTGCGCGCCGAGCGCGTACTCCAGGCCCCGCAGCACCAGCACCGCGACCACGACGGCGGCGACCGTCGCCTCGACGAAGTACGCCTGCGCGAGGTTCGACCCGAAGAACCGGGACCGGCGCTGCTGCGCCTCGTCGTCGGACGGGCGCGGGCGGATCCGCAGGCGCAGGACCGTGAGCGCGACGATCCCGACGAGCGACAGCCACGCGAACGCCTCGACGAGCCACTCCAGCGGCGCGAGGTGCCCGATCACCGGCAGGGCGAACCGCGGGTCCACCACCTGGCCGTAGCCGGTGACGAGCGTGACGAACAGCAGCGGGAACGACACCATGACGACCCAGTGGGCGACCCGGACCACCGGCCGGTGCTGGAACCGCCCGTGGCCGACCAGCTCGGTGACGAGCGTCGCGAGCCGGCGCCCGACCGGCCGCCACCGCTGCGGCGCCGGCCGCCCCCGGCGCAGGGTGGCGACGATCCGCCCGACCCCCCGCGCGAAGACGCCGACCCCGACGACGGTCGCGACGACGACGGCTGCCAGGCACACCCACTGCACCACGCTCACCCGCTCACGCTACCGACCCCCGCCTGGGACCCCGCCCACCCGCCCAGCTCGGCACTCCCGCCCGAGATCGGCAGGTCGACGTATCGATCTCGGGCGGGAGTGCCGATCTCGGCGGACGGGGGTGGGGAGGGGGCGCCGGGTGGGTGATGTCACGGCGGTGACAGGGCTCCTGGCGCGCGGGGGGTGGGGGTGCGGTTGATAGAGTCTTTGCATTCCCCGCAGCGCCCCGGCGAGCCCCTCGGACCGCCGGACGCGCCGCATCCCGACCCCCGTCACGCACCGCCGTGGCCCTCCGAGGACCCGACTGCCCGCCCCCGACAGGACGGAGCCGGACGCGTGCTGATCCTGCTCGCCGTGCACCTCGCGGCGGCTCTCAGCGCGCCCACCCTGGTCCGCCTCTGGGGGCGCCGCGCGTTCTGGGTCCTCGCGCTGGCGCCGGCCAGCGTCGCCGTCTGGGCGCTGACCTGGACCGAGCGCGTCGCGGCCGGTCAGGGGCCCGTCGAGGTCGTCGAGTGGATCCCGCAGCTCGGCCTCGACCTGTCGTTCCGCCTCGACACGCTGAGCTGGTTCATGACGCTCGTCGTCGGCGGCGTCGGGGCCCTCGTCCTCGTCTACTGCTCGGCGTACTTCTCGGCGTCGGCCTCGGGCCTGGGCCGGTTCGGCGGCGTGTTCGTCGCGTTCGCCGGCGCGATGCTCGGCCTCGTCACGGCCGACGACATGATCCTGCTGTTCGTCTTCTGGGAGCTCACGACGGTCACGTCGTACCTGCTCATCGGCCACTACAGCGAGCGCAAGGCGAGCCGGCGCGCGGCCATGCAGGCGATCGTCATCACGACGGCCGGCGGCCTGGCGATGCTCGTCGGGATCGTCCTGCTGGGCGAGGCCGCCGGCACCTACCGGCTCTCGTCCGTCATCGCCGACCCGCCGGGCGGAACCCTGGCGACAGTCGCGATCTGCTGCCTGCTCGCGGGGGCGGTCACCAAGTCGGCGCTCATCCCGTTCCACTTCTGGCTGCCCGCCGCGATGGCCGCGCCGACGCCGGTCAGCGCGTACCTGCACGCGGCGGCGATGGTCAAGGCGGGGGTCTACCTCGTGGCGCGGTTCGCACCCGCGTACGGGACGAGTCCCGTGTGGCGCTGGATCGTCGTGGTGCTCGGCGGCGGGGCGCTGCTGCTCGGCGGGTACCGCGCGCTGCGGCAGCACGACCTCAAGCTCGTCCTCGCGTTCGGCACGGTCAGCCAGCTCGGGCTCATCACGCTGCTCGTCGGGCTCGGCACGCGCGCCACGGCGCTCGCCGGCCTGGCGATGCTCGGCGCGCACGCGATGTTCAAGGCCGCGCTGTTCCTCGTCGTCGGCGTGGTCGACGCCGCGACCGGGACGCGCGACCTGCGCCGGCTCTCCGGCGTCGGGCGGGCGCTGCCGCTGACGGCCGCGGCCGGCGCGCTCGCGACCGCCTCGATGATCGGCCTGCCGCCGTTCGCCGGGTACGTGGCGAAGGAGGCGGGGCTCGAGGCGGCGCTGCACCTCGACGAGGGTGCGCTGGGACCCGTCGTCCTCGTGGTCGTGGCCCTCGGCTCGGCGCTCACCGTGGCGTACGGGCTGCGGCTGTGGTGGGGCGCCTTCGCGACGAAGCGGGCGGTCGTGCCGGAGTCGGCGCTCGTCGGCGACGCGGCGGACCAGCAGGCGGACGGCGCGCGCAGCCCGGGCACGACGATCCACGCCGAGGCCCACCCGGACGCCGAGCCCGCGCCGATCAGCCGGCCGTCGCTCGTCCTCGTGTGGCCCGCGCTCGTCCTCGGCGCGCTGGGTCTGGGCGTCGCGCTGCTGCCGCAGCTCGGCGAGCACCTGCTCGCGCCGTACGCCGACACGTACGCGAGCGGCGAGAGCGGGCACCTGACGCTCTGGGCGGGGCTGACGCCGGCGCTGGCGGTCACGGTCGTCGTGCTGGCCCTCGGGGCTCTCGCCTTCTGGGCTCGGGAGCAGGTGGAGCACTGGCAGCAGGGCCGCTACCGCGGGCCCGAGGCGGACCGCCTGTACCGGCGGTTCATGCGGCGGCTGGACGACGTCGCGGCCGACGTCACCGCCGTCACCCAGCGTGGCTCGCTCCCGCTGTACCTCGGCATCGTGCTCGTCGTGTTCGTCGTCGGCGTCGGCGGCGTGCTGCTGAGCCGCACCGGGCTGCCGGGTCAGGTGCGCGCGTGGGACCGCCTCGCCCAGGTGCCGTTCGCGGTCGCGATCATCGTCTCCGCGCTGCTGGTCACGCGGGCCCGCCGCCGGCTCAAGGCCGTCATCCTGCTCGGCGTCGGCGGCTACTCCGTCGCGGGGCTCTTCCTGCTGCACGGCGCCCCGGACCTCGCGCTCACGCAGGTGCTCGTCGAGACCGTCACCCTCGTCGTGTTCGTGCTCGTCCTGCGGCGACTGCCTCCCTACTTCTCCGACCGCCCGCTCGCCGCCAGCCGCTGGGTGCGCCTGGCGATCGGGCTCGCGGTCGGCCTCGTGGCCGCCGGCGTCGCGCTCGTCGCCCCGGGCGCTCGGATGCACCTGCCGCAGTCCCAGGAGTTCCCCGTCGAGGCCTACGAGTTCGGCGGCGGCAAGAACATCGTCAACGTCACGCTCGTCGACATCCGCGCGTGGGACACGATGGGCGAGATCTCCGTGCTCCTGGTGGCCGCCACGGGAGTCGCGAGCCTCGTGTTCCTCTCGCGGCGCGGCGGCGCCATCTTCCGGGCGCGCGAGGCCACGACCGACCGCGCGGTGTGGGGCGCCGGCGACGACGCGCTCGCGGCGCTGCGGGCCCCGCGCGCCGGCGACCAGGCCCGCGTCGACGCGCCGGCGACGAACCGCGAGTGGCTGCGCGCGGGCGAGACGCTGGCGCCACGGCGGCGCTCGGTCATCTTCGAGGTCGTCGTCCGGCTGCTGTTCCACACCATGATCGTGTACTCGCTGTTCCTGCTGTTCAGCGGGCACAACGCCCCCGGCGGCGGCTTCGCGGCCGGCCTGGTGACGGGCATCGCGCTCGTCGTCCGGTACCTGGCCGGAGGGCGCTACGAGCTGGGGGAGGCGGCGCCCGTGCAGCCCGGCGTGCTGCTGGGCACGGGGCTGTTCCTCTCGGCGGGCGTGGGCCTCGTCGCGCAGCTCATGGGGCTGTCGGTGCTCGAGTCCGTGATCGTGCAGGTGGACCTCCCGGTGCTCGGCCACGTCAAGCTCGTCACGAGCCTGTTCTTCGACGTGGGCGTGTACCTCGTCGTCGTCGGCCTCGTGCTCGACATCCTGCGCAGCCTCGGCGCGGAGATCGACCGCCGTGCCGAGACCGGCGAGGACGACGCGGAGCCGGACGACGACCGCTCGCCCGTGCGCGCGGCGGCCCGGACGGGGCGCGCCCGATGATCGACATGAGCCCCAGCCTCGTGCTCGTCGTGACCATCGCGGCGCTGTTCGCCGCGGGCGTCTACCTGCTGCTGGAGCGCTCCCTGACGCGCGTGCTCGTCGGCGTCGTGCTGCTCGGCAACGGCGCGAACCTGCTCTTCCTCGTCGCGGGCGGCGCGGCGGGCGGCCCGCCGATCACGGGCGTGACGCCCGAGCGGCAGATGAGCGACCCGCTGCCGCAGGCGATGGTGCTCACGGCCATCGTCATCACGCTCGGCCTCTCGGCGTTCCTGCTCGCGATGGCGTACCGGTCCTGGCAGCTGCACCGGCACGACGAGGTCCAGGACGACGTCGAGGACCGCCGGATCGCCCAGCTCGCGGCCGTCGACGAACGGGCCACGGCCGACACCGACACCGAGGGGACGGCCGGCTCGCTCGACGAGGACGCCCAGGAGGCGCGCGACGAGACGGACGAGGGGGCGACGACCCCGGAGGCGACGCTCGCCACGGGCGAGGACGAGGAACCGGTCGACGAGGGGAGGGGGGCACGATGACGTTCGACTGGCTCGTCCCGCTCCCGGTCGTCGTGCCGCTGTCGGCGGCCGGCCTGGCCCTCGCGCTCTACCGGCGCCCGCGCCTGCAGCCGATCGTCTCGGTCGGCGCGCTCGCCATCGTGCTCGTCGCCGCGGTCGCCCTGCTGGTCGTCGTCGAGGACCAGCCGCTCGTCGTGGAGATCGGCGGCTGGCGGGCCCCGCTCGGCATCGACCTCGTCGCCGACCGGCTCTCGGCGCTCATGCTCACCATCTCGTCGGCGGTGACCCTCTGCGTCCTGCTCTACTCGCTCGCGCAGGAGCGGTACGACGACGAGGAGTCGGCGCCGATCTCGATCTTCCACCCGACGTACCTGGTGCTGACCGCGGGGGTCGCCAACGCGTTCCTCTCGGGCGACCTGTTCAACATCTACGTCGGCTTCGAGATGCTGCTCGCGGCCTCGTTCGTGCTCATCACGCTCGGCGGCACGGGCGAGCGCATCCGCGCGGGCACGATCTACGTCGTCGTCGCGCTGCTCTCGTCGATCCTCTTCCTCGTCGCGCTCGCGGTGACGTATGCGGCCGCCGGCACGGTCAACCTGGCGCAGCTCGCGCTGCGGCTGCCGGAGATCGACCCCGGCGTGCGGCTGCTCATCCAGGTCCTGCTGCTGCTCGCGTTCGCCATCAAGGCGGCGGTGTTCCCGCTCTCGGCCTGGCTGCCCGACTCGTACCCGACGGCCCCCGCGCCGGTCACGGCCGTGTTCGCCGGCCTGCTGACGAAGGTCGGCGTCTACGCGATCATCCGGACGCAGACGCTGCTGTTCCCGGGCGGCGCGCTCGACGACGTCCTCATGTGGCTCGCGCTCGCGACGATGGTCGTCGGGATCCTCGGCGCCGTCGCGCAGGACGACATCAAGCGACTGCTCTCGTTCACGCTGGTCAGCCACATCGGCTACATGATCTTCGGCATCGCGCTGTCCACCGACGCCGGCTGGAGCGCGGCGATCTACTACGTCGCGCACCACATCACGGTCCAGACGGCGCTGTTCCTCGTCGTCGGCCTCGTCGAACGCGTGGGCGGGACGACGTCGCTCACCCGCCTCGGCGGCCTGGCGAAGATCGCGCCGGTGCTGGCGATCCTGTTCTTCGTGCCGGCGATGAACCTGGCCGGCATCCCGCCGCTGTCCGGCTTCCTCGGCAAGATGGGCCTGCTCGAGGCGGGTGTCGAGGTCGGCACGCCGCTGGCGTACACGCTGGTGGTCGGCTCGGTCGTCACGTCGCTGCTGACGCTGTACGCGCTGGTCAAGGCGTGGAACAAGGCGTTCTGGCAGCCGCCCGAGTCCGTGCGGCCCGCCACCACGCTGCCGTTCGGGATGGTCGGTCCGACCGCCGCCCTCATCGCGGTCGGCCTCGGGCTGACCCTGGCGGGCGGCCCGCTGTACGGGTACACCGAGCGGGCCGCGCAGAGCCTCGCGGAGCGGACGCCGTACCTCGAGGCCGTGCTCCCCGACGGCGACCCCGGCGGCCTGGTCGCCGAGGGCGACGACGGGGGTGCGCCGTGAGGGCCGTCGCGTCGCAGTGGGGCACGATCGCGTGGCTCGCGGTCGTCTGGGTGCTCCTGTGGGGCGACCTGTCCGTCGCGAACGTGCTCGTCGGCCTGGTGCTCGGCGTCGTCGTGACCACCGGTCTGCGGATGACGCCCATCGCCTTCCACGGGCGTGTCCGCCCGCTGGGCGTCGCGCGGCTGTTCGGGCGGTTCGCGCTGGACGTCGTGCGCGCGTCGTTCGAGGTCGCGCTCCTCGCGCTGCGCCCGCGGTACACCCCCCGGGGCGCCGTCATCGGCGTGCAGCTGCGCAGCCACTCCGACCTCTACCTGACGATGACCGCCGAGCTGTGCTCGCTCGTCCCGGGCTCGCTCGTCGTCGAGGCCCACCGGCTCACGGGGATGCTGTACCTGCACGTGCTCGACGTGCGGCAGGCGGGCGGCATCGAGGCGGCGCGGCAGGCCGTGCTCGACCAGGAGGAGCGGGTGCTGCGCGCGTTCGCGTCCGACGACGAGCTGCTCCAGGCGGGGCTGCCGGCCCACCGGACCCGGCAGGAGGTGACCGCGTGACCGTCGTCGTGTGGGTCTGCGGCGTGCTGCTCGTCGCGGGCGCCCTGCTCTCGGTGATCCGGATCGAGAAGGGCCCCTCGATGCTCGACCGGACGGTCGGGCTCGACATCGTCGTCCTCACGATCATCGCCGCGCTCGGCCTGTACGCCGCGGCGTACCGGCGCGCGGACGTCGTGCCGATCCTCGTCGCGCTGTCGCTCGTGGGCTTCGTCGGCTCGGTGACGATCGCGCGCTTCGCGGCCGTCGAGCCCGAGGGCGAGGGGCGGGTGCTGACGCGTGAGGAGATCGCGGCGCGCGAGGCCGAGCTGCGGGCGCAGGCCGAGGCGACCGACGACGAGCGCGGCGTGCCCGACGAGCACCACGGCGGCGGCGCGGAGGGGGAGGTCCGATGACGGCCGACGACTGGAACCGGGTGGCCGACGTCGCGTCGGTGGTGTGCCTGCTCGGCGGGTCGCTGCTCGCGTTCGCCGCGGGGGTGGGCGTGCTGCGGTTCCCCGACCTGCTGGCGCGCATGCACGCGGGGACGAAGCCGCAGGTGCTCGGGCTCGTGCTCGTGCTCGTCGGGCTGGGGCTGCGGCTGCGCGACGGCGGCGCCGTGTGGGCGCTCGTGCTCGTCGCGGTCTTCCAGATGCTCACGGCGCCCGTCGCGGCGCACATGGTCGGGCGCGCGGGCTACCGCACCGGCAAGGTCGACTCCCGCACGCTCGAGGTCGACGAGCTGACGCGCGACCTCACCGCGGCGCAGGAAGCGCAGCGTCGCCGGCGGGCGTGAGCGCCGTGGGCCGCTCGGGCGCCGCGGGCGGTGGTGCCGGGCGCCGGCGCACCACGTCGACCAGCCGCCGCTCGGGCCGCAGCGACATCGGCACCGCGACCGCGGCGGCCGTGAGCACCCAGGCGGAGTAGTCCAGCCCGAGGAACCACCAGATGCTCGTGTGCATGAGCAGCACGGCGACGGCGAAGAGCGCGCGCGTCCGGCGGACGGCGAGCCACAGCGGCGCGGTGAGCTCAAGCGCGAGCGCCCCGCCGGCGAGCAGCTGGGAGACGACGAGGTGGTCGGCGACCCAGTGGGCGACCTGCGCGCCGTGCCCCACGGCACCCTGCCGCAGCACCCAGGCCATGTTGTCGCTGAGGACCCACTCCGGCCCGGAGTGCCGCAGCTTCTGGGCGCCCGTCAGCCAGTAGACGGTCGCCAGCACGGCCAGCGCGGCGCGCGGCGGCCAGCCCCAGCGCACGGACCACCCGCCGCTGCGGCCGCGGCCGGGGACGGACGCGAACAGCAGCACCGCGCCGACCGTCACGGTCAGCACGTCGTTGTGCATCACCTTCCCCGACTCGCCCCAGAGGGCGGTCAGGACGGTGTAGGAGCTCCAGGCCACGGCGTAGCCGGCGCGCGGCAGCCGCCGGCTCACGACGGCGGCGACGCCCGCGACGCCGAGCACCTGCACGACGACGAGCGCGGCGGCCGGCAGCGGCGGGAGCCAGCTGACGACCGTGAGGCCACCGGTGAGCTCGGCCGGGCGGTCGGCGATGCGCGTCCAGTCCCGGCCGAGCAGCCGGAGCGCGATCAGCAGGCTGAGCAGCGTCTGCACCTCGACGAGCCGGTACCCGGGGCCCGGTGCGGTGAGCGCGGCGTCGACGCGACCGGCCCACGAGCGCGGCGGGCCCAGCCGGCGGCGCACCTGCCGCGCGCGGTCGGCCACGGCGCTCACGCGGCGCCCTCCGGGGTGGGGCCGGCGAGCGGGACCTCCACGACGACGGTGCGCTCCACGTCGGACCACGTGAGCGAGCCCGGGTCCATGCGCTGGCGCACCCGGTCGAGCCGGACCTCGGCGACGTCGTCGGCCCGGACCGCGCCCGCGGCGAGCCACGCGTCGACGAGCTCCCGGCGCCGCTCCTCGGACGCGCGCTCGAGGTCGCGGTATTGGTGCGCGGTGGTGCCGAGCACCTGGTCGGACGGCAGCCGGACGGGGGTCGTCGACCCGTCGGCCGCGACGGCGACGAGCTCGAGCGTCACACGGCTGTCCGTCCGGACGTTGCTGAACAGCCGGTACGCCGTGAGCGGCCAGAGCTCGAGCTGCACGAGCGCCACGGTGAGCAGCAGCGCGACGGCCCCGTAGGTCACGGCCCGCGCCCTGCGCCGCTCGCGCGCGTCGTCCTGCACGCCCGTCACCTCGTCCACCCCCTGGCCTCGTCCGCGGAGAACTGTGCCACGGTCGCGGGGCGCCCCGGGCGGGAACGAGCCGACGAGCACGCCGACGAGCGGGAGCGGGGAGCCCCGGCCGACGGGCCGCCGCGCCGGGTGGTTGGATCGGAGCATGGTCGGACGTGCGGAGGTCGTCGTCGTCGGGTCGGGCCCGAACGGGCTCGCCGCCGCCGTGACGTGCGCCCGCGCGGGGCTCGCCGTGACCGTGCTGGAGGCCCAGCCGACCGCGGGCGGCGGCGCCCGGACGCTGGACCTCGGGCTCGCGGACGGCATCGTCCACGACATCTGCTCCGCCGTGCACCCGATGGCGTGGGCCTCGCCGTTCTTCGCCGAGCTGGACCTGCGGGCGCACGGGGTCGAGCTGCTGACCCCGGAGGTCTCGTTCGCCCAGCCGCTCGACGGCGGCCGGGCCGGCATCGCGTGGCGCGACCTCGACCGGACGGTCGAGGGCCTCGGTCCGGACGGGCCGGCGTGGCGCTCGCTCATGGGCCGCCTCGCGGAGCACTGGGAGGCCGTCGTCGCGGTGGCGATGGGCGACAAGCGGAGCATCCCGCCGGGCCTGCTGCCCGGCGGCATCCCGGGCGCGGCGGCGTTCGGCCTGGCGGTGCTCGAGCAGGGCACGCGGGCGTGGGACCGGCGCTTCTCCGGGGACGTGGCGCCCGCGCTGCTCACCGGCGTCGCGGCGCACGCCATCTCGCCGCTGCCCTCGCTGTCGGCGGCGGGGACCGCGCTGCTGCTCGGCGCGCTCGCCCATGCCGGCGACGGCTGGCCCATCCCGCGCGGCGGGTCGCAGGCGATCGTCGACGCGCTGCGGGCGGACCTGGAGGCGCACGGCGGCGAGGTCGTCACGGACCACGTCGTCCGCACCGAGGCCGACCTGCCGCCGGCGCACGCGTACCTGTTCGACACCACCCCGCGCACGCTCGTCCGGGTGCTCGGGGACTCGCTGGCCCCCCGGGCGCGCCGCCAGCTCGAGGCGTTCCGCTACGGCAACGGCGCGGCCAAGGTGGACTACGTGCTCTCCGGGCCGGTGCCGTGGGCGGCGCCGGACGTGGAGCGCTCGGGCACGGTGCACGTCGGCGGATCGCGCGCCGACATGGCGCGCGCCGAGGCGGACGTCGCGGCCGGCCGGCACGCCGAGCGGCCGATGGTGCTGGCCTCCGACCCGACCGTGGTCGACGAGTCGCGCCGGCGGGGGAACCTGCGCCCGTTCTGGGCCTACGCGCACGTGCCGTCGGGGTCGACGGTCGATGTGACGGAGGCGGTGACGGCGCAGGTGGAGCGGTTCGCGCCGGGCTTCCGGGACGTCGTCGTCGCGAGCCGGTGCGTCCCGGCCGCGCAGCTCGCGCACCACAACCAGAACTACGTCGGCGGCGACATCGCCGCCGGCGCGGTCTCGATGTACCAGATGTTCGCGCGGCCCCGCCCGGTGTGGGAGCCGTACCGGACGGGGCGCGACGGCGTGTACCTCTGCTCGTCGTCCACCCCGCCCGGCCCCGGCGTGCACGGGCTCAGCGGGTTCCACGCCGCGCGGCGCGTGCTGCGCGAGGTGTTCGACTGCCCGGTGCCGTCCCTGGCGCCCTGACCCGGGCGGGCCGGGCGCCGGGCGTCGGCGGCGTCAGCCGCGGTTCGTGTTGACCCGGGCCGCGAACTTGGCGGTGCCGCGCGTGGCGAGGATGCGCGCGGCGGCGACGAGCGCCCCCGTCAGCGCGGCCGCGACGACGACCTCGGACAGGCCCGCGTCCTCGTCGTCCGCCCTCGGCGGCTTGTGCCCGCTCGCGCTCTCCCACGCCATGTTCACGACCTTGGTGACGACGGCCGCGGCGACGAGCGCGGCGAGCATGCCGGTGATCTTGGCGAGACGGGACTGCTGGTCGTCGGCCATGCGGACCTCCTGCTGTCGGACGACGGTTCGGGCGGCGGACGAGGCCCGGGGCTGCCCGGGCCGGCCGCTGCCACGCTACCGGCCGCGTGCCGGGTGCGCCCGGGTGCGGGGCTAGGATCGACGACGAACGACAGGGGAGCGTCCGTCGGTCGGCACGGTGCCGGACGGCGGGACGCTGAGAGTGCGGCCAGCCGCAGACCCTCGCACCTGATCCGGTTAACACCGGCGTAGGGAGTCGGGATCTCAGCCTCCGCGGTCGTCGCCGCACGTCCACCGGCCCCGCCCTGGACGCGCCGGCGGCGGGCGCGGCGGCCCCCTCCTCATGACGAAGGAGGAGCACCACCTCATGGCGCCAGCCATCTCACGCACCGCGCGCACGTCCGCGCTCGTCGGTGCCGTCGCGGCCCTCGGCCTCGCGCTCTCGGCCTGCTCGATCGCGGGCGGTGCGGCCGCCCCCTCCGGGTCGGCCGGCACGCCGGGCGGCACGGTCACGCTCGTCACGCACGACTCGTTCGCGCTGAGCGACGGGCTGCTCGACGACTTCACGGAGCGGACGGGGTACCGGGTCGAGGTCGTCCAGCCGGGCGACGCCGGCACGCTCGTCAACCAGCTCGTCCTGACGAAGGACGCGCCGCTCGGCGACGTCGTCTTCGGCGTCGACAACACGTTCGCCTCGCGGGCGGTCGACGAGGGCGTCGTGCAGCCGTACACGTCCGCGGCTCCCGCCGCGCAGGACGCGGCCACCTACGCCGCGGACGGCGGCGGGGCGCTGACCGCGGTCGACTACGGCGACGTGTGCATCAACGTCGACCACGCGTGGTTCACCGAGCACGACGTGCCCGAGCCCGCGACCCTCGACGACCTCACCGACCCCCGCTACCGGGACCTGCTCGTCGTGCCGAGCCCCGTGACGTCGTCGCCCGGGTTCGCGTTCCTGCTGGCGACCGTCGGCGCGAAGGGCGACGCCTGGCCCCAGTACTGGGAGGCCCTGAAGGCCAACGGGCTCAAGGTCGCCGAGGGCTGGTCGGACGCCTACTCGACGGACTTCTCCGGCGGTGGCGGCGGCGGACCGCGGCCGATCGTGCTCTCGTACGCGTCCTCACCGCCGTTCACGGTGCCGGAGGGCGGCGACGAGCCGACGACCGGTGCGCTGCTCGACACGTGCTTCCGGCAGGTCGAGTACGCCGGGGTGCTCGCCGGGGCGTCGAACGTGCCGGGCGCGCAGGCGCTGGTCGACTTCCTGCTCTCGGACGAGGTGCAGGCCGACATCCCGGGCTCGATGTACATGTACCCCGTCTCGAGCGCGGTGACGCTGCCGCAGGAGTGGGCCGACTGGGCCCCGCTCGCGCCGCAGCCGTTCGAGGTGCCGGCCGCGCAGATCACGGAGCACCGCGAGGAGTGGCTCGCGCAGTGGTCGCAGACGGTCGTCGGCTGACCCGCCCGAGCACGGCATGACGCTCACCGCGCCGCGCGCACCCGCACCGCCGGCCCCCCGCCGGGGCCGGACGGTGCGGCGTGCGCGCGCGCGGGGGCTGGTCGGCTGGGGGCTCGCGGTCGCGCTGCCGGTCGCGTTCCTGGCGGTCTTCTTCGTCTGGCCCGTCGCCGTGATGGTCGGCACGGGGTTCGTCGCGGACGGACGGCTGGACCTCACGGGCTTCGCCGAGGTCTTCTCCCGGCCGCGCACGTGGCGGATCGTCGGCCTCACGCTCGCGCAGGCCGGGCTCGCCACCGCGGTGAGCGTGCTGCTGGGCGTCCCCGGCGCGTACGTGCTCCACCGGCACGCGTTCCGGGGTCGCGCCGCCGTGCGCGCGCTCGTCACGGTGCCGTTCGTGCTGCCGACGGTCGTCGTGGGCGTCGCGTTCCGGTCGCTGCTGGTCGAGGGCGGACCGCTCGGGTTCCTGCACCTCGACGGCACGTTCGCGGCGATCGTCGCGGCCCTGGTGTTCTTCAACTACGCGGTGGTCGTGCGGGGCGTCGGCGGCCTGTGGGAGCGGCTGGACCCCCGGGCCGAGCAGGCCGCCCGCGCGCTCGGCGCCTCGCCGTGGCGGGCCTTCCGGACCGTCACGCTGCCGGCGCTGACGCCCGCGATCGCGTCGTCGGCGTCCCTCGCGTTCCTGTTCTGCGCGACCTCGTTCGGCACCGTGCTCGTGCTCGGCGGCATGCGCTACGGCACCGTCGAGACCGAGATCTGGGTGCAGACGACCCAGTTCCTCGACCTGCGGGCGGCCTCGGTGCTGTCCGTCGTGCAGCTCGTCGTCGTGGCCGGCGTGCTCGTCGTCGCGGGCCGGGCGCGCAGCCGGCGGGAGCGGGCGCTGCCGCTGGCGGTGCCGGACGACGCCGTGCGCCCGCTGCGGCTGCGGCGCGCGCCCGGGCTTCCGGAGCGCGACCCGCTGGCCGTCGTCGCCGCGGCCGTCACCGCGGTCGCGGTGCTGCTCGTCGCCCTGCCGCTGGTCAACCTCGTCGTCCGCTCGCTGCGGGTCGGCGACCGCTGGGGGCTCGACCACTACGTGGCTCTCGGCACGGCGGGCGACGGCGTCCTCGTCACCGTCTGGCAGGCGGCGGCGACGTCGCTGCGCACCGCGGTCGACGCGACGCTCCTCGCCCTCGTCGTCGGCGGGCTCGTCGCCCTCGTCCTGTCGCGACGCCCGCGCCGGCCGGCGGGCCGCCGCGCGCTCGCCGGGCTGGACGCGTTCTTCATGCTGCCGCTCGGCGTCTCCGCGGTCACCGTGGGCTTCGGGTTCCTCGTCGCGATGCACGAGCCGTTCGGGCTGCCGGTCGACCTGCGGTCGAGCCCGCTGCTCGTGCCCGTCGCGCAGGCCGTGGTCGCGGTGCCGCTCGTCGTGCGGACGGTCCTGCCGGTGCTGCGGGCCATCGACCCCCGGCTGCGCGAGGCGGCCGCGACGCTCGGCGCCGCGCCCGGCCGGGTGCTGCGGACCGTCGACGGCGCGATCGGCGCACGGGCGGTCGGGCTCGCGCTCGGGTTCGCGTTCGCCGCCTCGCTCGGCGAGTTCGGCGCGACGTCGTTCCTCGCCCGCCCGCAGAACCCGACGCTGCCGGTCGTGATCTTCCGGCTGATCGGGCGGCCGGGCCCCGAGGCGTACGGTCGGGCGCTGGCCGCGAGCGTCGTGCTGGCGCTCATGACGGCGGTGGTGGTGGCGCTGTGCGAGCGGCTGCGCGGGACGACGGGAGGCGAGTGGTGAGCGACGGGCTGGGGATTCGCGACGTCGTCGTCCGCTACGACGGGACGCGCCGCGGCGCCGCCCCGTCGACCGCGGTTGACGGGGTGAGCCTGGACGTCTCGCAGGGCGAGGTCGTCGCGCTGCTGGGGCCGTCGGGCTGCGGCAAGTCGTCGCTGCTGCGGGCCGTCGCGGGGCTCGAGCCGCTGGCCGGCGGGGCCGTCACGTGGGACGGCGAGCCGGTCGACGACGTGCCCGTGCACCGGCGGGGGTTCGGGCTCATGTTCCAGGACGGCCAGCTGTTCGCCCACCGCGACGTCGCGGGCAACGTCGCCTACGGGCTCGCCGGCCGGCGGCGGTCCGACGCCCGCGCGCGCGTCGACGAGCTGCTCGGGCTCGTCGGGCTGGCCGGCTACGGGGCGCGCCCGACCGCGACCCTCTCCGGGGGCGAGCGGCAGCGCGTCGCGCTCGCGCGGGCCCTCGCGCCCGAGCCCCGCCTGCTGCTGCTCGACGAGCCCCTCTCGGCGCTCGACCGCTCCCTGCGCGAGCGCCTGGCCCTCGACCTGCGCGCGGCGCTCGTCGCGACCGGGACCACCGCCCTGTTCGTCACCCACGACCAGGACGAGGCGTTCGCCGTCGCCGACCGCGTGGCCGTCATGGACCGCGGCCGGCTCCTCCAGGTCGGCACGCCCGCCGACGTCTGGCGCGCCCCCGCGGGCGAGCGGGTCGCCCGCTTCCTCGGCTACGAGACGTTCGTCCCGGCCGCCGCCGCGCCGGAGCCGGTGCGCGCCGCGGTGCCCACGACGCCCGGGGCGGTGCTCGCGCTCGCGCCCGGCGCGCTCGTCGTCGAGGACGGTCCGCTCACCGGGACGGTGCGCGCGGTGCTCGCACGGCGCGGCCGGCCGGCGGTCCGGGTGGCCGTGCCGGGGCTCGGCGAGGTGACGGCGCTCGCGCCCCTGCGGGCCGGTGCGCGCCTCGTCGCCGGCGACGACGTCGCGCTCGCGGTCGACCCCGATGCGGTGGCGGTGCTGGCCAGCGAGGTGTGAGGCCCGTCGGGCAGGTGCCGCGCCGCGCCGTCCGGGCTACGGTCGGAGGTGTCGCACCGGGGCGCGCCGCCCCGGTCTCGCCGGGCTCGACGACGAGGTGGGGGACCATGACGCTGGAACGCCGCGAGATCGTGTCGCTGGACATCCCGGTGCCGCTCAGGACCGTGTGGGAGCACCTGCGGGACCCGGCACTCGTCCGGCGCTGGTACGGGTGGGACCACCCGGGGCTCGACGCGGAGATCCGGCGGCTGTTCGTCGAGACGATGGTCGAGACCCGCGACGTCGAGGGCGACACCACCGTGCACCGGGTGCGGTGGGAGCACAACCACGTCAAGGTCTGGGCCGCCGCGCACGAGCCTCGCCACACCCGCCTCGTCATGACGCGGCCGAGCCACCAGGGGACGTCCACGTTCGACGGGGTGCGGGACGAGGTCGACGAGGCGTGGACCGCCTGGCTGCACCAGCTGCAGTTCGCCCTCACGCGGCACCTCGACGTGGAGCGGCGGACGCTGTCGAGCTTCGGGCTGGACGCCGGCGACGCGCGCGACCGCCTGCTCGACCGGGCGGGGCTCGTCGGGATCCACGGCGTCGTCGTCGGCGGCAACGTGCAGGCCCGCCGGCCCGACGGCACCCTGCTGGGCGGCACGCTCGACTACCGCACCGCCCAGCAGATCGGGCTGCGCCTGCACGGGATCACCGAGTCGTACCTCGTCCTGCAGGAGGTCCCCGCGGCCTCGCACCCGCCGCACGGCCAGGTGCACGCGATCATGTCGACCTACGGGCTGGACGACGCGACGTTCGAGGAGGTCGAGCGGCGCTGGGCCTCCTGGTGGCGGATGGCCGGCGGACGGGCCGTGCGGGCCGGCTGACGGCCCGACCCCTCAGAGCTCGATCTGCCACGCACCCGAGCAGCCCGCGGGGCGGAAGCCCAGCGCGACGTTGATGGCGAGCATGTGGGCGTTCTCCTCGGCGTTCCAGGTCGCGACGCGGCGGGCGCGGGGGAACTCCTCCTGCAGCCGCTGGAGGTTCGCCGCCTTCACCAGCATGCCGAGGCGGTGGCCGCGGTGGTCGTCGAGCACGAGCGTGTCCCACTGGTAGACGATCTCGTCGTCGTGCGCGACGGTGACGAGCTCCGTCTTCGCGACGAGCTCGCCGCTCGCGACGTGCTGCGCGCAGGCGACGAGGATCGTCCGGCGCTGGTCGAGGAACCGCTGCTCCATCGCCCGGACCCGCGCGACGTCCCAGCGGTACTCCTGGAAGTCGAGGCCGCCGAGCGGCACCGCGCTGCTCATCCTCTGGTTGAGGACCGCGTAGGCCGGGGCCCACTCGTCGGGGCAGCGCTCGCGCCACAGCACCACGCGGTAGGCGTCGCCGGCCGCGCCCTGGGCGTCCTTGCGGTGCGCGGCGAGCTCGGCGGCGTCGAGCGGCAGCTGCAGCTGCGAGCACCGCTCGACCTGCTCCAGCGCCCACCCGCGGTGCTGCGCGAACCCGACGCCCGGCGCGTCGGGGGGCACGCGGCCGGTGCCCGTCGTCGGGGCGACCGAGGGCTCGTCCGGTCCGGGCTCGACGCGGTGGTCCGTCGACGAGGTGAGCTTGGAGCGGCCGGCCGAGCGCGCGACGTGCAGCGCCCGCTCGTGCAGCGCCGAGCCGATGCCCCGGCCGCGCCGGTCCGGGACCACGACGAGCTCCACGTAGCCCGTGTGCGTGTTGTCCTGCAGCGGCAGGTCCAGCCACGCCGAGCCGACGACGCGCGCCGGGTCCGGGCGGTCGCCGTCCTCGTCCTCGACGGCCAGGACCACGGCCTTGCGCTCATAGGTCTGCTCACGGAGCGATCCGAGCACCTCCGCGGGGGAGACGTCGTAGTCGTGCGTGCCCCAGGTGTCCAGCGCGGCGGCGTTGGCCGCCCGGACGTAGCCGTGCAGGAGCCACGCGTCCTCGTCGTCGAGGGTCGCGGGCACGGGCAGCTCTCGCAGCGTCCAGCTCATGCCTCCACGATCGCGGGGCGCCCCGGTGCCCGTCATCTCATTTGGTGGACGGCCGCCGGTAGCCTGCTGCGATGCTCTGGTTCGAGGTGTTCGGCTGGGTGGGCTCGCTGCTCGTCGTCGTGTCGCTCATGCAGGCGCGCGTCCTGCGGTTCCGCTGGCTCAACCTGGTGGGCGCGACGATCGCGACCGTCTACAACGCCGTCTTCGAGATCTGGCCGTTCGCCGTGATGAACGGCGTCATCGCCGTCATCGACGTGTACTGGCTGTGGCGGCTGCTGCGCGAGCGGCACGACGAGCGCGCCTACGAGGTCGTCGACGTCGGCGACGACGACGCCTACCTGCGCCACTTCCTGCGGGTGCACGCCGACGACCTCGCCCGGTTCCACCCGTCCTTCGAGGCGGACCGCTCCGGCTCGGCCCCGGGCGGCGCGCGGACCGGGCTGCTCGTCGTCCGCGGCGACGAGACGGTCGGCGTGGTCGTCGTCGCCGACGAGGGCGGTGGGCTGGGCCGCGTCGAGCTGGACTACGTGACGCCGCGGTTCCGCGACTTCACGCCCGGGGAGTTCGTCTACCGGCGCAGCGGGGCCCTCGAGGCGCGCGGGTTCGAGCGGCTGGAGACCGCCTCGGTGGCGGGGGAGTCGACCGACTACCTGGAGCGTGTGGGGTTCCGGCGGTCCGGCGAGCGGTGGGTGCTGGAGCTCGCCGCCTGAGCGGCCCGTCGGCGCTGCGGCGACGCTGAGACGCGGGTAGAGTTCGGACGTCCGAAACCTAGGTGGAGGGGCGTCCGGATCCATGGAGTCCACGGCACTGGCCGAGCGCCGGCCCGCTCGCGGCACGGGCGGGCGCCGGCGCGCCACCGCGGCGCTGCTCGGCCCCGCGTTCGTGGCCGCCATCGCGTACGTGGACCCCGGCAACGTCGCCGCCAACGTCACCGCCGGGGCGCGGTACGGGTACCTGCTGCTCTGGGTGCTGGTGGCCGCGAACGCGATAGCGGTGCTCGTCCAGTACCAGTCCGCGAAGCTGGGGCTGGTGACCGGCCGCTCGCTGCCCGCCGTCCTCGGCAGCCGGCTGCGCCGGGGCCCGCGCCTGGCGTTCTGGGTGCAGGCCGAGCTCGTCGCCGCGGCGACCGACGTGGCCGAGGTGGTCGGCGGGGCGATCGCGCTGCACCTGCTGTTCGGGCTGCCGCTGCCGCTCGGCGGGCTGATCGTCGGCGTCGTCTCGCTCGGGCTGCTCGCCACGCAGAACCGGTACGGGCAGCGGCCGTTCGAGGCCGTCGTCGTCGGGCTGCTGGCCGTCGTCACGCTCGGCTTCCTCGCCGGCCTCCTCGTCAGCCCGCCGGACGCGGGTGGGGTCGTGGCGGGCCTCGTCCCGCGCTTCGAGGGCACCGACTCCGTGCTCCTCGCCGCGAGCATGCTGGGCGCGACCGTGATGCCGCACGCCATCTACGTGCACTCGGCGCTCGCGCGCGACCGGCACGGGCAGGCGCCGGCCGGGCCCGTGCGCGATCGGCTGCTGCGGGCCACCCGGTGGGACGTCGGCGTCGCGCTCGTCGTCGCCGGCGTCGTCAACATCGGCCTGCTGCTGCTCGCCGCCTCGGGGCTGCGGGGCGTGCCCGGCACGGACTCGATCGACGGCGCGCACGGCGCCATCGTCGACGCGCTGGGCCCGGCCGTCGGCCTCGCGTTCGCCGTCGGGCTGCTCGCGTCGGGCCTCGCCTCGACGTCGGTCGGCGCCTACGCGGGGGCGACGATCATGGAGGGGCTGCTGCACCGGCGCTTCCCCCTCCTGCTGCGCCGCGTCGTGACGATCATCCCGGCGATCGTCCTGCTGGCCGTCGGCGCGGAGCCGACGTGGACCCTCGTCGTCAGCCAGGTCGTCCTCAGCTTCGGCATCCCGTTCGCGGTGGTCCCGCTCGTCGCGCTCACCCGCAGCCGCGCCGTCATGGGCGACGCGCGCACCCCGACCCCCCTGCACGCGACGCTGGTGGTGGTGGTGACCCTGGTGGTGGCCCTCAACCTCACCCTCCTGACCCTCCTCCTCACCCCCTGACCACCCGCCCCCCGGCCCACCCCCACCCGCGAGTTCGTAGCCCGGCGACGAGTTCGTAGCCCCAGCGCTACGAAGCGGTCGCGACGCTACGAACTCGCGCAGGGCTGTGGATGGGGAGCCGCGTCGGTCGCGCCGCCTCGTCACAGTGGGGGCGTGTCACCCACCAGGCTGCCGGCCGTCCACCCCGCCTCCGGCGTGCCCGACGAGTGGCTGCGGCAGGCCCTGCGCGACGGCACGTGGGTCCGGGTGCTGCGCGGGGCGTACGCGCGGCCGGCCGACGTGGACGCGCCGCGGGACCTCCACCTGGCGCGGGCTCTCGCCGTCCACCGACGCATGCGCTCGGCCCACGCATTCAGCCACGAGACGGCGGCCCTCCTGTGGGAGCTGCCGCTGTGGCGCGTGCCGTCCGACGTCCACCTGCGTCATGCCGTCCGGCAAGGCCCTCGGACGGACCCCTCGGTCACCCGGCACCACGGGCTTCCCTCCCCGTCCGAGACGACGCGCAGGCTCGGCCTCCCCGTCACCTCCCTCGCGCTCACGGTCGTCGACTGCGCTCGCACCCTGCGACCGCTCGACGCGCTCGTGGTCGCCGACGCGGCCCTGGCCGCCGGCCTCGTCCGCGCGGACGCCCTGGCACTCGTCGACGAGGTGGGGCGAGGACGAGGGAGTGCCCGCGCCCGGGCCGTCGTCGGACTGGCGGACGCGGGGGCGCAGTCGCCCGGGGAGTCGGCGACGCGATGGGTGGTGCTGCGTGCGGGACTGCCGGCTCCTGAGACGCAGGTCCGCGTCACGACGAGGCTCGGCACGTTCTGGGCCGACCTCGGGTGGACCGACGCGCGGCTCCTCCTGGAGTACGACGGGCGCGTGAAGTACGCCGATCCGGAGGTCCTGGTCGCGGAGAAGCGGCGGCACGACGCGATCGTCGAGGCCGGGTGGACCGTCCTGCGGGTGACCAAGGAGGACCTGCGCGACGGCGCCGCCCTCGTGCGCCGGGTGCTCGCGCGCATGCCGGTCCCGCTCCGCCCTCGCGGCCACTTGGCGCACCCGCACCCCCGGCGCGCGAGTTCGTAGCGCGGCGACGCGTTCGTAGCGCCTGCGCTACGACGTGGTCGCGGCGCTACGAAGTCGCGGGGTTGGGGGCGGGGGGAGGGTGGTCAGGCGGGTGCGGAGGTGGGCGGCCTCCGTCTCGTTGGTCACCAGCTCCAGGGCGCGCTCGAGCTCGGCGGCGGCCGCCGCGCGGTCGCCCGTGCGCAGCAGGAGCTCGGCGCGAACGGCGGGGACGCGGTGGTGGCGGGGCAGCACCGTCTCCAGCCCGTCCAGCAGGACGAGCCCGTGCTCGGGGCCGTAGGCCTCGGCGACCGCGACGGCGCGCGCGAGCCGCACGACCGGCGACGAGGTCAGCTCCTCCAGCTCCGCGTACAGCGCCGCGATGACGGGCCAGCGCGTGCGGTCGGCTGACGGCGCGGTCGCGTGCTCGGCGGCGACCAGCGCCTGGAGCCGGTACTCGCGGGCGAGCGCCGTCGCGCGGTCCGGCGCCGGGTCGGCGGCCACGGACGAGCCGTCCTGCAGCAGCGCGAGGGCCTCCGTGATCTCGTCGGTGTGCCAGCGCGTGCGGTCCTGCTCGGGCAGCAGGACGAGGCGCCCCTCGTCGTCGAGCCGGGCGTCGCGGCGCGAGTGCTGCAGCAGCAGGAGCGCCAGGAGCGAGCGGACGACCGGACGACCGGGCAGCAGCCGGTCGAGCTCGCGCAGCATCCGGATCGTCTCGTCGCCGAGGTCGACGCGCAGCGGCTGCTCGTGCGCGCCGGGGTGGTAGGCGGAGGTGAACGCGAGGTACACGACGGTCGCCACGACGTCGAGCCGCTCGTCGAGGTGCTCCGGCTCCGGCGTCGCGAACGGGATGCCGGACGACGCGAGCCGCTTCTTCGCGCGGGTCAGCCGCGCCGCCATCGCCGACTCCTGCACGAGCATGAGCCGGGCGATCTCGGCGGTGGGCAGGCCGACGACGAACCGCAGCGTCAGCGCGACGCGGTCGTCCGCCGCGATGGCCGGGTGGCAGCAGGCGAACAGGAGGCGCAGCTGCTCGTCGGCGACGTGCGCCCCCGGGTCGACGGCCGTCGCGGCGGCCGCCCGCATCTCGTCGTCCACGACCATGAGCGGCTCCTTGCGGCGCTGCACCGCCTCGGTGCGCAGGCGGTCCAGCACCTTGCGCCGCGCAGCCGTGAGCAGCCACGCACCCGGGCTCGTCGGCACCCCGCCCGTGGGCCAGTGCTTGGTCGCCGCCTCGAAGGCGTCGGACACGGCGTCCTCGGCGAGGTCGGGCCGCTGGTACTGCCCGATCAGCAGCCCGATGAGCCGCGACCAGTGCTCGCGCCAGGCCCGCGCGATCGCGTCGTCGACGTCGGCCGGGGCGACGGGGCCGGCGTCGGGGATCACGGCCGGCCCCCGACGAGCGCGCAGGGGCGGATCTCGTACGTCGCGCCGGGCATCGCGTCCAGGGATCCCAGCACGGCGTCGAGGTGCGGCGCGTCGAGCACGCGCACGGCCGTCACCGGGCCGGCGTCGCGGGCGGCAGGTCCCTGCAGGACGTGGGCGCGCCCGTCGACCCACACGACGGTGGTCGCCGCGTCCGCGCCCGCGAGCTCCTCGGCGGCGAGGTCGTCGCCACCGCCGAGCGCGGGCGCCGTGCCGTAGCGCAGGACGACGAACCTCACGACGCCCCGCCCACGAGCGGCCGGATCTCCGCGCCCTCGCCGAGGCGCGACGCGACGAGCTCGGCGAGCCCGCGCACGTCGCCGGTCCGGACGAGGTAGTAGCCGCCGAGCTGCTCGGTGGTCTCGGCGTAGGGGCCCTCGACGACGTCGTGGCGCTGCCCCAGGTGACGCAGCCCGTCCGGCAGCGCGGGCCCGTCGCCGCTGCGCCGCACGCTGACGGCGTCGGCCGTGAAGGTGAGCTGGCCGCCGCCGAGCTGCTCGTGGCCCGCCGAGGCGAGCGCGCCGGCGAAGTCGCGGTGCTGGGCGTCGAGCCGCGCGCGCTGCTCGTCGTCCAGGGTCGCCCACGCCTTCTCGTCGCCGTACAGCAGCACCAGGCACATCGTGGTCGTCGTCGCCATCGCGGTCTCCTTCGCTCGCGCGAGCACGCCCACTGTGCCCGTCGGTGGCGTGACGTGCGAGACCCGGCCGATCGACAGTCCTCGGGAGGTCTTGTCAACGATGTGTCGAAGATATATCGTTAACTCGTCCGGTCGAGCTGATGCCCTCCCGGACGACCGCCGGCCCGGTGCGCACCGCGCCCGCCCCGGCGGCCGGCCACGGCGCACGGCCGCGGCCCCACGACTCGAGGAGACGACCATGCGACACCACCACCACATCGACGACCGTCGCGACGACCGCCGTCGCGACCCCCGCGCCACAGACCCGCTGACCGGACGGACCGGCTCCCGCCGCCGCACCCCCGACTTCTGGGGCGACCCGCTGCGCGCCTTCGACACCCGGGGCGACCGCCCCGGGCGGGGCCGCCGCGACGACGAGCGCCACCACGAGGCGCACGACGACGAGCGCGGGAACCCGGGCGAGGGCCGCGGCCGCGGCCGTCGCTTCGCCCCGGGGTTCGGCCCGGGCGGGCCGTTCGACCCCGGCTTCGGTCCGGGCTTCGGCCCCGGCGGCCCCGGCGGCCCGGCGTTCGGCCCGGGCTTCGGCTTCGGCCCG
>NZ_HE978588.1:665782-668469 GCF_000312005.1 Cellulomonas massiliensis JC225 | reverse complement strand
GACGCCCTCCCGGCTCGGCTCGCCCCAGGTGCTCGGCCGCCTCGCCGCGGGCGCGCTCGGCGGGGGCGCGCTGGCGGCCGTGGAGGGGTCCCGGCCCGTCGGGGTCGCCGTGGGCTCGGTGGTCGGGGCCGTCGGCGCGTTCGTCGGGTCGGTGCTCGGCGCGTCGTGGCGGCAGTGGGCCGCGGACGACGGCCCGGCGGCGCTGCAGCCGGACCTGCGGGCGGCGCTCGTGGAGGACGCGGCGGTGCTCACGACGGCCGGGGCGCTCGTCGCCTCCGGGCCCTCGGCGCGCCGCTGAGCCGGCCGCCGCGGCACCCCCTCGGGAACCGGCGGGGCGCCTCGTTCGTCACCTGCGGGTGAAGCCTCCCGCGGCCTCACCCGGCCCGGCCGTCGCGTCCGGCCCTGGTGGTAGCGTGCGGCTCTCCGAGACGCCCGTGCGCGCACGTCCTGCGACCGTCCTGGCCTGCGGGGCCGCGCGCCGAACCCACTCCGACGGGGGCCACTGATGACCGAGGCGACGCCGCTGCAGCCACCCGCCCCGACGCCTCTCGTGCTCGAGGCCCCGGCGCCCGTCCAGCCGGTCGCGACGACGCAGGCGCCCGCGATGGCGCCGAAGGTCGACGAGGCCGCGATCCCGGGCCTCGACGCCAAGGTCGCCTCCTACCTCGACGGGCTCATGGCGGCCGAGGCGGGCTCGCCCGAGTTCGCGGCGAAGGCGGACGACGTCCGGACGATGGGCGACGCCGACATCCGTGCCGCGGCGGACACCTCCAACCGGCTCATGCAGATGCCGGTCAAGGAGATGCGCGAGGGCGGCGTCTCCGGCACCTCGCAGGTGAGCCGCTCGCTGCTGGACCTGCGCCGCACGGTCGAGGAGCTCGACCCGAGCGAGAAGAGCGTGGGCCGCAAGCTCCTCGGGATCATCCCGTTCGGCGACTCCATCACCGACTACTTCCGCCGGTACGAGAGCGCGCAGAAGCAGCTCGACGCGATCGTCCAGAGCCTCTACAACGGCCAGGACGAGCTCCGGAAGGACAACGCGGCCCTCAACCTGGAGAAGAAGCACCTCTGGGACACGATGGCGCGCCTCAACCAGTACATCTATGTGGCCGAGCGGCTCGACTCCCAGCTCGCGGCGCGCATCGCCGAGGCCGAGGTCACCGACCCGACGCGCGCCAAGCAGCTGCGCGAGGACGTGCTGTTCTACGTCCGCCAGAAGCACCAGGACCTGCTGACGCAGCTCGCCGTCTCGATCCAGGGCTACCTCGCGATCGACATCATCCTCAAGAACAACGTCGAGCTCATCAAGGGCGTCGACCGGGCGACGACGACGACGGTCGCGGCGCTGCGGACCGCGGTGCTGGTCGCGCAGGCGCTCAACAACCAGAAGCTCGTGCTCGACCAGATCACGGCGCTCAACACCACGACGTCCGGGATGATCGCCTCGACGTCGAAGATGCTGCGCGAGCAGTCCGCGACGATCCAGCAGCAGGCGGCGTCGGCGACGATCGGGCTGCCGCAGCTGCAGCAGGCGTTCGCGGACATCTACCTGACGATGGACTCGATCGACGAGTTCAAGGTCAAGGCGCTCGACTCGATGGCGCAGACCATCGGCGTGCTCGAGACCGAGACGACGAAGGCGCGCGAGTACATCGACCGCGTCTCCAAGGCCGACAGCACCGGTGCGTCGAGCGGGTCGCTCGACCTCGGCAGCTGAGGCGGGCCGGCGGCGCGCGCGATGGGGTGGTGGGGGGACCTGTTCGGCCGCCGGGGCGCGGGCGGCGAGGAGTCGTCGCAGCCGGCTCCCGAGCCGCCCGCTGCGGCGGACATCGTCGCGTCCGTGCACGAGGTCGAGCGGGACATCGCCGGCCGGGTGCCGCCGGCCGTGACGGCCCGGGTGCACCGCATCGCACGGGTCGTCGAGGACATGGCGCCGCGCCTGGACCGGCTCGGGCTCGGCAGCCGGCAGGCGCACACCGTGGTCGCGACGGCGACGAGCTACCTGCCCGAGGCCGTCGAGGGGTACCTGCGGCTGCCGCGCGACTTCGCCGACCGGCGCGTCGTCGCCGACGGCAAGACGTCGCTCATGGTGCTGTGCGACCAGCTCGACCTGCTGGGCGCGACGTTGACCAAGATCTCCGACGCGGTCTCGCGGCAGGACGCGAACGCGCTCGTGGCGCACGGGCAGTTCCTCGCCGAGAAGTTCGGCACGTCCTCGCTCGAGCTGCCGGGCACGCTCGGCCAGCCCGGCACGCAGGGAGGCGCGGCGTGAGCGCGCCCGCGCCGGCGCTCGGCCCCGCGCTCGACGCGCTGGTCGCGGTGGGCCGCGAGGCCGGGCTCGACGAGTCCGCGGTCCGCGACGAGGGCGAGCGGCTCGCCGCCGCGGTCGCGGAGTCGCTCACCGGGGCACCCGTGCGCTGGCGCACCGCCATCGGCCGCCCGGAGGCGACCTACGACGACTTCTTCTCCGCCGCGTCGAGCGCCCGCCGCTGGCGATCGGCCCCGACCGACCTGCTCACGGGCCTCGTCCAGGCGCGCTCGCGGCACGCGGTGGGGTACGCGGACGCGCTCGCGGGGGTCGTCTCCGCGGCGGTCGACCTGGGTCCCGCACCGATCAGCCTCGTCGCCAGCTCCGCCGCGACCGCGGCGATCCAGCGCAGCGCCGCGGCGGACGCGGTCGCGCCCCG
>NZ_HE978588.1:660692-664230 GCF_000312005.1 Cellulomonas massiliensis JC225 | reverse complement strand
GGGCGCCTGGCGCTCGCGGGCCTCGCCGCCGTGCTGGCGTGCCTCGTCGCGGGCGGCGTGGGGCTGGCGGCGGGCCTCAGCCAGTCGCAGGCGCTGGAGGACGCGGCCGGCGACGGCGGTCAGCTCGTCGGCGTGCAGGAGGTGCGCAACGACCTCGTCGCGGCGGACGCGACGCTGACGAACGCGTTCCTCGTCGGCGGGCTCGAGCCGCCGCAGATGCGCGCGCAGTACGACGCCTCGGTGGACGCCGCGGCGAACGGTCTCGCGGCACGCGCGGGCGCCAACGGCCGCGACGCCGACGAGCTCGGGACCGTGACGTCCGACCTGACGGTGTACACGGGCCTCGTCGAGCAGGCGCGCGCGAACAACCGCCAGGGCTTCCCGGTGGGCGCCGCGTACCTGGACCAGGCGTCGACAGAGCTGCGCCAGCAGATGCTGCCGGTGCTGGACGAGGTCGTCTCCGCCAACTCGGCGCGCGTCTCGTCGTCGTTCGGCGCCGTCGACCGTGCGGCCTGGCTGATGCTCGTCGTGCTGCTGGCGGTCGGCGTCCTCGTGTGGCTGCAGGTGTGGCTCGCGCGCCGGACGCACCGCCGGCTCAACCGCGGGCTGCTGACCGCCACGGTGCTCGTCGTCCTCGCGCTCGGCGCCGGGGCGGTCGTGCTCGGCGGTGCGGCGAGCGCGGCGCACCGCACCCGTGCGGTGCCGTACCAGGACACGCTCGACGTGTCGCAGGCGTACGCCCTGGTCAACGACGCCCGGTCGATGGAGTCGTTCACGCTCATCAAGCGCGGCTCCGGGGCGGCGTACGAGGAGCAGTACCAGAAGAACGTCGCGGAGGCGCGGACCCGGCTCGAGCAGGTCAGCGGCTCGACCGACGGCGCGGCGCTGCTGACGGCGCTCGAGGCGTGGACGACCGCGCACGAGGAGATCCGGGCGGCCGACGACGGCGGCGACTGGGACGGCGCGGTGGCGCTCGCGACGAGCACCGAGCCCGGCTCCTCCAGCGAGGCGTTCACGGCGTTCTCCGACCAGGCGCGCGCGAGCGTCACGGCGAGCGCCACCCAGGTCGACGACGAGCTGTCGGGCTCCGGCCGCTCGTCCGTGCTGGTCGGGTGGCTGTCGCTGCTCGCCGGCCTCGTGGCCGCCGCGTTCGCGTGGCGAGGTCTGTCCGTCCGGCTGAGGGAGTACCGATGAACCAGCGGCGCACGAGGATCGTCGCGATCATCGTCATCGCGGCGCTGATCCTGGCGGGCGGCACGCTCGCGTTCGTCTCCTACCTGGCGTCCCGCGACGGCGCCGCGCCGGCTCCGGCGTCCGGGCCGGCCGTGGTGAGCGCCGCACGCCTGGGCGGGGTGGCGCCCGCGGCCGTGGGGGAGCCGGCGCAGTGCGACGACGGCAACCTCGCGACGACGTCCTACGCGCCCGCCGCCGACACGCTGTCGAGGCCCGGCGCGTCGGTCCGCGACATCAAGGCGCGCGGGCGGCTCGTCGTCGGCGTCTCGGCCGACACCCTGCTCATGGGCGCGCGCAACCCGATCTCCGGGCGGATCGAGGGCTTCGACATCGACATGGTGCGGCTCGTCGCGAAGCAGCTGCTGGGCGACGAGGACGCCATCCAGTTCCGCGTCATCACGTCCGCGCAGCGGCTCGACGTGCTCGAGAGCCACGAGGTCGACCTCGTCGCGCGGGCGTTCACGATGAACTGCGAGCGGTGGGAGACGATCGCGTTCAGCGCGGAGTACCTGCACGCGGGGCAGAAGGTGCTCGTGACGCGGGACTCGCCGGCGACGGGCATCGCCGACCTCGGCGGCGCCCGCGTGTGCGCGCCCGAGGGCACGACGACGATCGAGCGGCTCGCGCAGTTCCCCGACGTCGAGGCGGTGCCCTCGCCGACGCACACCGGCTGCCTCGTGCTGTTCCAGCAGGGCCGCGCGGACGCGATCACCGGCGACGACACGATCCTCGCCGGGTTCGCCGCGCAGGACCCGTACGCGAAGGTCGTCGGCGACGCGATCAGCGACGAGCCCTACGGCATCGGCGTCGCCGCGGACCGGCGCGACCTCGTCCAGTACGTCAACGCCGTGCTGGACCGCGCCAAGGAGGACGGGACGTGGGCGCAGCGCTACGAGCGCTGGCTCACCCCGCTGGGCGACGCCCCCGAGCCCCCGGTGTCGGTGTACGGCCGGTGACGACGACCCGACCCGAGGCCCCGGACGCCCCCGGGCGGCTGGGCCAGGCGATCCCCGCCGAGGAGCTGCTCGCGTACCTCGCGGCGCTCGACGCGTGGCTGCGGGACCGCCGGGCGGAGCTCGACCGGCTCGACGCGGCGGGGCGCGCCTCCACGGCGCCGGACCAGCACACGTCCGACCTCGTCCTGGCGCTGTCGATGTGGCAGCTCATCCGCACCCGCGTCGACGAGCTCGTCCGGACGTGGGACTCCGGCCGCGTGGGCGAGGTGGAGCGCGAGCGGATGTCGCGCCTCATCTGGGGCCGTCTCGACCCCTCGGAGGGCTCGGCGGGCGTGTCGCTCGTCGAGGCGGTGACCCTGTGCGACGCGCTGGTCCGCCAGCTGCGGGTCCGGCTCGCCTTCGACCCGGCGACGGCCGACCACGTCGCGCGCCTGCGGGCGCTGCGCGCGGCGCTGGTGCGCTGCGAGGACCTCGTCGGCGCCGACGCCGCCGGCCGCGAGCGCCTCGCGCGCCTGCGCGACCGCGAGCAGGCGATGGTCGCGCAGACGGCGCGCGGGGCGGACGTCTCGGGCCCGCTCGCGGAGCTCGAGGCGGAGGTGGCCCGCACCGAGCGCGACCTGATCGTCGAGGCGTCGGAGCGGACGACGCTCGCGCGCCACCGGCAGGACGCCACCGAGCTCGCCGCCGCGCTCGAGGCGCGCGAGCCGACGCTGCACGAGCTGGCGGAGCGGTGCCGGCGGGAGATCGTGAACCCGCCCCGCCTCGCGGTGCCCGACGTCTCCCGGCTCGGCGAGGCGCCCGAGGGCCGCGAGGCGCTCGACACCTACCTGCACCGGCTCCAGGCGGTGCGCCGCGCGCTCGACCACGTCGCGGAGGCGTACACCGCGCCGCTGCGGCTGCGCGCGGAGCTGCGCTACCGGCTGGACAACCTGCACGACACGGCGGACGCCCACGGGCGCTCGTCGTCCCCGACCGTCCGATCCGGCTACGACGAGGCCCGCGCGGCCGTCGACGCGACCCCGTGCGACGTCGTCCTCGCGCAGTTCCTCGTCGAGCAGTACGAGTTCCTCACGCGACCCCTCCCGCGAGGCGGGGCCGCGGCCCGACCCGAGGGGGCCTCATGAGCACGTCCACCACCGCCGTCCCGTGCGCCGAGCTCGGCTGCACCGGGACGTACGAGGACGGGTACTGCAACGTCTGCGGCTCGCCGCAGCGCGCGGGCGCGGCGCCCGCGGCGGCGACGACGGGCACCTCGCCCGCCTCGGCGACGCAGCTGCTCGGCACGGGCATCGCGCAGGCACCGGCGACGCCGGGTGCGGCGGGCGGCGAGGAGCCGGACGCGGAGCGCT
>NZ_HE978588.1:656196-658404 GCF_000312005.1 Cellulomonas massiliensis JC225 | reverse complement strand
GGCGAGGCGCCTGTCGACGCGCCCGACGCGGGGCGGCCCGCCGCGTGGGCGGACCTCGTCGAGCGCTCCGCCGCCGTCGCGGACGAGGCGATCCGCGCGGCGGCCCCCGACGCCGCCCAGCGCGACGACCCCCCGTCCTGCACGTTCGTCGCCGCGGTGCTCGACGGCCCGCTGCTCGTGGTCGGCTGGCTGGGCGACTCGCGCGCCTACTGGCTGCCCGACGAGGGGGCGGCCCAGCAGCTGACGCAGGACGACTCGTGGGCGACCGAGCTCGTCGCGCAGGGCATGTCCCGCGCGGAGGCGGAGGCGTCACGGCAAGCCCACGCGATCACCCGCTGGCTCGGGCCGGACGCCGTCGACACCGAGCCGCGCACGATCGCGACCCGCACGCGCGGCGCGGGCTGGGTCCTCGTCTGCTCGGACGGCCTGTGGAACTACTGCTCGGCGCCCGAGGACGTCGCGGCGCTGGTCCGGGCCTGCGCGCAGGCGGCGGGCACGGAGCCCGACGCGCTCGCCGGCGAGCTGGTCCGGTGGGCCAACGCGCAGGGCGGCAAGGACAACGTCACGGCCGTCCTGGCGCGCGTCGGTCCCGGCACCGCGTTCGATAGCCTCCAGTCGTCGGCCCCCGCGGCAGCGACCTCCGCCTGACCCCTGCCCCGACCCCGAAGGAGCGAGCGTGGCCACCTTCACGTCCGACGTCTTCCAGAACGAGTTCCTGCCCGCCGGCGGCACGGACGTGCACGCGATCGTCCAGGTGACGAGCAGCGGGGCGGGCTCGGCGACGTCGACGGCGGGCGGTGTGGCGGAGATCCTCGTGATCGACACCTCCGGGTCCATGGACGGGGCGAACCTCGACGCGGCGAAGCGCGCCGCGGCGGTCGCGGTCGACCAGATCTCCGACGGCGTGTACTTCGCGATCGTCGGGGGCAGCCACGTCGCGCAGCGCGTGTTCCCGTACCCCAACGCGCCGGTGGCGATGGTGCCGATGGAGCCGGGCGCGCGGGCGGAGGCGAAGCGCGCGATCGGGATGCTGCGGGCCCAGGGCGGCACCGCGATGAGCACGTGGCTGTACCTGACCGACCAGCTCTTCGCGACGGTGCCGCAGGCCCAGCAGCGGCACGCGATCCTGCTGACCGACGGCAAGAACGAGTCGGAGCCCCGCCGCCTGCTCTCGCGCGCCGTGCACGACGTGACGGGGCACTTCCAGTGCGACGCGCGCGGCGTGGGCTCGCGGTGGCAGGTGGACGAGCTGCGTGAGATCTCGACCGCGCTGCTCGGCACCGTCGACCTCATCGCCGAGCCGAGCCTCATCGCCGAGGACTTCGCCGCGCTCATCCGCGCGTCGATGGGGCGCGGCGTGGCGAACGCCGAGCTGCGCGTGTGGGCGCCGCAGGGCGCGCAGGTGCTGTGGGTGCGCCAGGTCTCGCCGACGGTCGAGGACCTCACCGACCGGCGCACGGAGGTCAACCCGCTGACGGGCGGGTACCCGACGGGCTCGTGGGGGGACGAGCAGCGCGACTACCACGTGGCGGTGCGCGTCGCGTCGAAGGGCGTCGGCGCGGAGCAGCTCGCCGCCCGGGTGCAGATCGCGGTCGGCGGCGAGGTCGTGACGTCGGCGCTCGTCAAGGCGAAGTGGTCGGACGACGCGAGCCTCACGGCGCAGATCAGCCCCGAGGTCGCGCACTACACCGGGCAGGCGGAGCTCGCGGCGGCCATCCAGGAGGGCCTGGCCGCCAAGGCGGCGGGCGACGAGGCGACGGCGACGGTCAAGCTCGGCCGCGCCGTCCAGCTGGCGCAGGAGACCGGCAACGACGAGGCGACGAGCCGGCTGCGGCGCGTCGTCGAGATCGACGACGAGGCGACGGGGACCGTGCGGCTCAAGCGGAACGCGAACAAGCTCGACGAGATGGCGCTCGACACCGCGTCGACCAAGACCACCCGCGTCAAGCGATGAGCGTGCTCTGCCCGAACGGGCACTCCTCCGAGTCGACCGACTACTGCGACCTGTGCGGCGCGCCCATCGCCGCGCCCACCCCCGCGTCGGCCGCGCCGCCCACCCCCGCGCCCGACCCGGCGGCCTCCGCCGGGACGACGACGTGCCCGCACTGCGGCGCGCCGGCGTCGGCGCTCGCGCTATTCTGCGAGAACTGCGGGTACGACTTCACGACGGGCACCGCGCCCGCCGCGGACCCCGGCTCGGACCCCTCG
>NZ_HE978588.1:635995-656176 GCF_000312005.1 Cellulomonas massiliensis JC225 | reverse complement strand
GCACCGCAGCCCGAGCCCGGCGCCGCGGCCCCGGCCGGCGGCGCGACCCCCGTGGCCGGGGACCCCTCGGCGCTCCCCACGCCCGAGGCCCCCGGCCCGGACACCTGGGTGGCCGAGATCTGGGTCGACCCCGACTGGTACGCCTCCCAGCAGGCGGAGGACCGCATGCCGTCCGTCGGCCTGCCGTCGCTCGTGCCCCTGCGCGCGCGCTCCGTGCTCGTCGGCCGCACGTCCGCCTCCCGCGGCATCCACCCGCAGGTCGACTGCGGCACCGACTCGGGGGTGTCGCGCCGGCACTGCCAGCTCAACACCGACGGGGTGCGCTGGTGGGTCGAGGACCTGCAGTCGTCGAACGGCACGTACGTCGCAAAGGTGGGCGAGCCCCTGCCCGACGACCCGATCCCGGTCGGGCAGCGCCGCGAGCTCGAGGACGGCGACCGGCTGTACCTCGGCGCGTGGACGCGGATCGTCGTGCGCCGCGCGCTCGAGGGCGAGGTCTGAGGGCCGCCTCGGTCGTCCGGACGGGTGAGGATCCGGTCCAGGGGCCGGTCCCGGTCTCGCTCCGGATGTCCGTCTCGTACCATTCCGGCGTGGTCAGGTACGCGGAGCGGTCGCCGAAGAGACGGACGTGGCTCGTGTTCCTGGGCGTGTGCGTCGTCGCCTGGGTCGGGTTCCTCGTGGCGGACGGCGGGAACCCCGCGTTCGGCACCATCCTCGTCGGGATGCTGGGCGGCATCACGGCGCTCGCGATGTGGAGCACCGGCGTCTACGGCAACGTCACGCTGACCGAGACCGAGCTGCGCTCCGGCCGCGCCCGGATCCCGCTCGCGGACGTGCAGCCGTGGGGCGTGGCGCCGAAGGGTGCCCCGCCGGTCGGCCGCCTCGTCGGCGGGGCGTTCGCGGAGACGATGGGCAAGGGCGTGCTGGGGCTGACGCTGCGCAGCGGCGAGCAGGTCCTCGTCCAGACGTCCGACCCCGACGCCCTGCGGACCGCCCTCGAGACGGCCCTCGCGCCGTACCGGCACGCCTGACCCCCGACGCGCCGCGGCCCGCCCGCGGTGCACCGACACCGACCGAGAGGACCTTCGTGGCACGCGTCGACGCGGTCCGCCACCGCATCGCGGTGACGGACGACGAGCTGGAGACCCTGCGCCGCCTGTCGAACGGCGACGACGTCGAGGCGGGCGCGCGCGAGCGGCTCGCCGCGGACGGGCTGCTCGACGGCGAGGGCCTGATGACGCCGTTCGTCGCGGACCTCGTCCGGACCATGGCCGAGCCGATGATCCGGTGCGTCGTGGAGACCGCCGGCCCGCAGGGCGCGCAGGTGGCCGTCGTCTCGGTGCGCGAGGAGCGGGTCTGGTACACCGACCCGTGGCCGCAGGACGACGACGAGGGCGCCACGGCGTACCACCAGGACGAGCTGCCGCAGCTGCTGTGGATCCTCGCGCGGCTCGTCGGGCTGCGCCGGCACGACGTGCCGAAGGTCGCCCGACCGTTCACGGTGCCGCTGCGGGCGATCGACGCCGTCCTGCAGGCCATGGCGCTCGGGGAGCGGGCGTGGGAGCCCGCGCGCACGGTCGCGACGGCGGAGCTCGAGCGCCTGTTCGGAGACGTGGCCGAGGACGACCGGATGATGCTGCTCGCGACGCTCTCCTACCTCGAGGCGACCGCGCGGGTGACGATGATCTGGGGCCCGGAGCCGACCGACGCCCGCGGGCTCGCCCTGTGGGCGTGCGGGCCCGGCGGGTACTGGGTGCGGACGTCGCCGGCCGAGCCGCTCGCGGCGGAGGACATCACGCCCGACGCCCTGGCGACGTTCGAGCCGGTCGCCGGCGGCCAGGTGTGGGAGGCGCTCGCGGCGCTCCTGCCGTCGTCCGCCGAGCTGCGCGCGCTCGTCGACCGGGTCTCCGCCTGATGGCCGTCAAGGTCGACAAGGAGGTCCTCGCCGCGACGGTCGTGGCGCTGGAGGCCCTGGCGGAGGACCTGCCGGGGCTGTTCTCCCGCGCGAGCGCTCTCGAGGCGCGGGTCGAGATGAGCGGGCTGACGGGCGCCGACCAGTGGGCGACCGACACGTCGCGCGACCTCAAGGCGCGCATCGGCGTGCTCGAGCAGATGAACGGCGCCACCCCGACGTTCGCCGGGCTCGCGATGAACGCGGAGCAGGCCAGGGCCATCGCGGGCCAGTCCATGTCCGTCGAGGACGCGGCGGTCGCGATCCGGGCGGGCGCACCCTCGGCGGACGCGTGGGAGGACTCGGACCCCGCCAACCTCCAGGAGTGGATGGAGCAGCTCCAGACGGAGGCGCTGCGCAAGCTCGCCGGCATGGACGACGCCGAGACGGCCCGCGTCCTCGTCGACGCCTACCACGACGTGCAGGACGTCACGATCGCCTCGGGCGCGGTGGTCTCCGCGATGACGGCGCTGGTCGTCAAGGGCGGCCCGGCGCTCGCGAGCTGGATGATCCGGCGCAACATCGTCGCGCCGGGGCTCGAGCGCCTCGCGACGACCCACCCCGGCCTGGCGAACAAGCTGTCCGGCACGCTCTCGCTGCTGGACGACTACTACCTGCGCGGCAAGACGCAGTTCACCTACCCCGGCGCGTTCGTCCCGAACACGGCGCAGAAGGTGCTGCTGCAGACGGCGAGCATCGTCGAGGACTTCGACGCGTGGGTCGCCCGGATGTCGTCGAAGGTGCAGCCGTACACCGTGCCCGGCCAGGCGCCGAAGCCGACGATCCTCGCGCGGCTCCTGCAGAGCCGGGCGGGCACGAGCACGACGACGTGGGTCTCGACCGTCCTGCGCAACGTCGACGCCGGGCAGCTCGCCGCGGGCGCCGCGCGGTGGGGGAACCACGTGTTCGGCCGCCCGTGGACGGACCCGGTGACCGGCCGGGTGTTCGGCCGCGGCGCGGGCAACCTCGTGACGATGGCGAGCCGCTCGGGCACCGGCACGATGCTGCGGGCCGCGGGCGGGCTGCGGGTGCTGGGCGCGGTCGGCAGCGGCGTCGCCACCGTGGACGGGGCGATCGGGCTCTGGAACAACCGGGACGAGAACGCCGAGCTCTGGGAGCAGGGCGGCACCGAGGGCAAGGCCCACGTCGTCGGGGAGTACGCCGAGGTGGCGTTCAACGCGTCGATGACGGCCGCGCTCATCGCACCGAATCCGATCACGTGGGGCGCCGTCGCGGTCACGGGCGCCGTCTGGGCGGGCGCGAAGGTCGTCGAGCACTGGGACGACATCGAGAAGGCCGCCGGCGAGGCCGTCGACTGGGCCGGCGACCGGGCCGAGGAGGCCGCGGACTGGGTCGGCGACCAGGTCGACGCGGTCAAGGAGTCCAAGCTCAACCCGATGAACTGGTTCTAGGAGGCGGCGATGGGCTCCGCGGAGCTGTTCGAGAAGGCGCGCCAGCTCGACGCGCTGGCCGACGACGTCGAGGTCGTGGTCGACACGGCGGCCAAGGTCGCGGCCTCGCCCGACTGGGAGTGCGACAACGCCACCGACGTCCGCGGCGCGCTCGGCGGGTGGAAGGGGAAGGCGCGCAGCGCCGCGGCGAACCTGCGCGCGGAGGCCTCGCGGGTGCGCGGCGACGCCCGGCGCGCGGAGCAGCGCGAGGAGGCCGCCCGCGAGGAGCGCGAGCGGGAGCGCGAGCGCGCGCGCTCCGGGGGCCGCGGCCCGACGGCGTGGTGACCGACGTGTGGTCGCCCCTCGGCGCCGCCGGGGGGGTGACCGTCCACGACGCGCTCACCGCCGCCCAGTTCGCCACTCTGCCGCTCGCCACGCCCTACCAGGAGCGGGCGGTGCTGGACGTGGCCGGCCACCGCGTCGAGCTCGCCTGGCGGGCGTCGCGCGAGCTGGTCGCGACGCTGGTGACCGACGGGGAGCGCCGGGACGTCGCGTCCGGCCGGCTGGAGGCGCAGGACTCCGGGTCGTTCGCCTGGTCGTTCCACGCGATGCCGCTCGTCGTCGCGGGCGAGCCGGTGACGGTCGAGCGCCGCCGCCGCGACGCGGTGCGCTGGGAGCTGCGCGTCGAGGGCCCCGAGGGCCGACGGTGGACGTGGCGGTCCGCCGGGCTGGCGTGGACGGGCCGCATGGAGCTCGTGCGGGCGGGGGAGCGGCGGGCCCTCGTCACGCACCAGGTGCACGCCGGCTTCGCGCAGGTCCAGCCGCTCGAGGCCACGTGGACGGCGCAAGCCTCGCTCGGCGAGGTGCTCATGCCCGTCATGTGGGTGCTCGACCGGGCCTACCGCGGGCTGCTGCCGAAGTCGCAGGCGATCGCCCGGGGCGAGGTGTTCTGACCTCGTCGCCGGGCGTGCCTGCGACGCGCGGGCGCGCGCCGCTGCCATCATCGTCGCGGCCGCGTGCACGTGCGGCCGACGAGGCGGGGGGTGCGATGGCGAGCGCGACGGCGGTGCGGACGGCCGTCCCCGGGGTGCGGCCGGCGCCGCGCATCCGAACCGGCCCCGCGTGGGGGGCGTGGCTCGTCCAGCTGGTGGTGACGACCGCCGCGTTCAGCGCGTCGAACCTGCTCGCGACCCGCCTCGACGCGTGCGGCGACGCCCCCGAGCGCGCGTCGTGGATCTGCGCCGGCGGCCACTACGACGACGTCGTCGCGGGCTTCTGGCGCCTCGAGCTCGCGCTCCTCGTCGCGGTCCCGCTCCTGCTGCTCCTCGTCCCGAACCCGGTGTGGCGGCGGGTGCACGTGCGGCCGATCGTGCTGCCCGCCGTGGCGGTCATGGTCGTCCTCGTCCGGCTCTGGCAGCTCGCCCACGCCCTGCCCTGACCGTGACCCCCGCCGGCCGGGGAGTTTGTCAGCCATCCTGACGAATTCGTCCGGAACCGTTGACCGCGGTCCGGCCCGGGCCTAGGTTCGCTGGCACGTCCTGGCGCGTTCCCGACGGTCGAGCACCGGCACCAGACGGCTCCTCGGAGCAGTCGTACGCCCGTGCCGTGCTCGCCGCGCCCGCCACCCTCCCCCCGGTGTGCGCGGGGCACGGGTCCCACCCGGACGAAGGAGTCTTCCTCATGCTCGGACGAGCATCGCGGCTCGTCGGGGGCGCCACCGCCCTCGTGCTCGCCGCCGCAGCAGCGGTCGTCGCCGTCGGGACCGGTGGCGCCGTCGCCGCCGACACCTGTGCGGTCAAGTCCCGCCCCACCGGCAAGGTCCTGCAGGGCTACTGGGAGAGCTGGGACAACTCGTCGGTCCATCCCGGCATGGGCCGCATCCCGATCGACGACTCCCGCCAGGCGCAGCACGGCTACAACGTGCTGATGGCGGCGTTCCCCGTGATCCTCCCCGACGGGACGGTCAAGTGGGAGGACGGCATGGACACCGGGGTCGACGTCCCGACGCCGTCACAGATCTGCGCCGCGAAGGCGCAGGGGCACACCGTGCTGATGTCGATCGGCGGCGCCACCGCGAGCATCGACCTGTCGTCGTCGGCGGTCGCCGACCGGTTCGTCGCGACGATCGTGCCGATCCTCAAGGCGAACAACTTCGACGGCATCGACATCGACATCGAGGCCGGCCTCACGGGCTCGGGCAGCATCGGGACGCTCTCGACGTCGCAGGCGAACCTCATCCGCATCATCGACGGGATCCTCGCCCAGATGCCCGCCGGCTTCGGCCTGACGATGGCGCCCGAGACGGCGTACGTCACCGGTGGCGCCGTCACCTACGGGTCGATCTGGGGCTCGTACCTGCCGATCATCAAGAAGTACGCGGACAACGGCCGCCTGTGGTGGCTGAACATGCAGTACTACAACGGCTCGATGTACGACTGCCAGGGCAACTCCTACGCGGCGGGCACGGTCGCCGGCTTCGTCGCGCAGACGAGGTGCCTCAACGACGGCCTGACGATCCAGGGCACGACGATCCGCCTCCCGTACGACAAGCAGGTCCCAGGGCTGCCCGCGCAGGTCGGCGCCGGCGGCGGGTACATGAGCCCGGCGCTCGTGCAGCAGGCGTGGCAGCAGCTCGGCGGTCAGCCGAAGGGCCTCATGACGTGGTCGATCAACTGGGACGGCTCGAAGGGCTGGACCTTCGGGGACAACGCCAAGGCGCTCCTGGGCTCGACGGTGACGCCGACGCCCACGCCCACGCCCACGCCCACGGTCACCCCGACCCCGACCCCGACGCCCACGCCGACCCCCACCGTCACGCCGAAGCCCACCCCGACGCCCACGCCCACCACGCCCAGCGGCTCGTGGGCGCCGTACCAGGCGTACGCGGTCGGCGCGGTGGTGACGTACAACGGCGTGCAGTACCGGTGCCGCCAGGCGCACACCTCGCTGCCCGGCTGGGAGCCGCCGAACGTGCTCGCGCTCTGGCTGCCGGCCTGACCCGGCCGGCGGGCTGACGACCCGACCGGGCGGTGACCGTACCGCCCGGCCGGGTCGCCCATCCGGTGGGCGAGACGGGCGTTCCGGACGTGTCCGGACCAGTCAGGACACGTCCGGGCGCCGGGCCGGGTGGTGGCACCCAGGCGAATTGGACAGTCGCCCAGGTCACCCTCGTCAAGGCACGAAAGTCCCCTCCTGGGCACCGATGCTGACGGCATGCCTGCCGTCCCTGCCGCCCGTCGTCGTCGTGCCGTCGTCGCGATCCTCTCGGTGCTCGCCGCCGCCCTGCTCGGGGGCGTGGTCGCGGCTCCCGCCCAGGCCGCGAACATCGACCCCTTCGTCCCGGTGTTCTCGACGAACGCCCACGGGGCGATCCTCATGGCCGGCAACACGCTGATGACGTGCTCGACGTCGTCCGGCACCAACGCCGGCACGTGCGCGGCGGCCCGCGTCGCGCCGGGCGGCTCGGCGTCGAACAACGACTACAACAGCCAGTTCGTGGACGTGCTCGCGGACGGCGCGACGACGTTCAGCTCGTCGACGGCCGACCTCACGATCCCGCAGGGCGGCTCGGTCCTGTTCGCGGCCCTCGTGTGGGGCGGCCGCACGAGCGGCATCACCGGCACGACGAACAACGCCGACCTCCGCGGCTCGGCGTGGTTCGGCTACGGCAGCGGCACGGCGATCACCGGCGGGACGGTCACCGCGTCGACCGTCTCGGTCAGCCCCACGGACAACGGCTACCAGGCCTACCGCGACGTGACCGCCGACGTCCGTGCGCACGGCAGCGGCACCTACGCGGTCGGCAACGTGCAGTCCGCCTCGGGGGGTGCCGACCAGTACGCGGGCTGGTCCCTCGTCGTCGTCGTGGGTGACGCGGACGAGCCGATGCGCAACCTCTCCGTCTTCCGCGGCTACTCCGAGATCCGCAACGCGACCGGCAGCCGCGAGGTCAGCTTCGGCGTCAGCGGCTTCCTCACGCCGCCGAGCGGCACCGTGAAGACCACCATGGGCGCCGTCACGTACGAGGGCGACCGTGGCTACACGGGCGACAGCTTCTCGCTCAACGGCCAGAAGCTCTCCGACGGCTTCAACCCGCAGGACAACGTCTTCAACTCGACCGTGTCGAAGGGCGGCAGCCTCGTCACGACGGGTCGCAACCCGGCGTACGACAACCAGCTCGGGTTCGACGCGGACCTCTTCACCGCGGACGGGATCCTCGGCCACGGGGCGACCAGCGCCACGCTCAGCGCCACGACGACGTCGGAGACCTACTGGATCGGCATGGTCACGTTCGCCACCGAGCTGTACGAGCCGAACGCGCACGGCGCGAAGTCGTTCACCTGGACCGACCGCGACGGGAACGGCAAGGTCACGAACGGCGACGACCTGACGTACCACGTCGTCGTGCAGAACGACGGCCTCGACACCGCGGCCGACGCGGTGCTGTTCGACGCGATCCCGACCGGCACGCGGTACGTCCCCGGCTCGCTGCGCCTGCAGGGCGCGACGCTGACCGACGCCACGGACGCCGACGCCGGCCGGTTCGTGCCCGACGCGCGCACCGGCGGCAACGTCGAGGTGCGGATCGGCGACGTCGCGGTGCTCGGCACGACGGGCGCGGGCCCGGACGAGCCGTCGTTCACGGTCGACTTCACCGTGCGGATCACCGACGCGGTGGCGCAGCAGGAGGTCGTCAACGCGGCGCAGGTCACCTCGCGCGGCGCGACCACCGGCACCGTCTCGGGCGCGGTGACCAACCGCGCCGACGAGGTCGTGACAGGACCCGCCGCGACCGACTCCGCGCCCGTCCTGCAGGACCACGTCGCGTCGGTCCTGCCGACGCCCAGCACGCCGGGCGTCACGGTGGACGTGCTCGCGGGGGCGACGGACGACCAGCCGGTCTCCGAGCTCACCGTCGTGGCCGTCACGAAGGCCGCCCACGGCACCGTCACGCTGCACGCGGACGGCACGGTGACGTACGTCCCGGAGCCCGGGTTCGCCGGTCGCGACGTCTTCTCCTACACGGTCGAGGACGAGGCGGGGAACGTCACCTCCGCGCTCGTGCGGGTCGACGTCGTCAACACGCCGCCGGCCGCGGTCGACGACGCGGTCGTCCTCGACGTCGACGTGCCCGCCTCCACGGCCACGACCGTCGACGTGCTCGGGAACGACACCGACGCGAACGGCGACGGCCTGGCCGTCCGGAGCATCACCGTGAACGGGACGACGACGACGCAGGGCTCGCTGACGACGTCGAAGGGCGGCACGGTGACGCTGAGCAACGGCGTCGTCACCTACACCAAGCCTGCCGGTGGCCTCCCCGTCGGCCAGACCGAGACGTTCACCTACGTCGTCGAGGACTCGCGGGGCGCGACCGACGAGGGGTCGGTGACGATCACCTCGCAGCAGGTGAACTCCGCGCCGACGGTCCGCGACGACCAGGCGACGGTCCAGCAGGGCGGCGGCGCGACCCCGATCGACGTGCGCGCCAACGACAGCGACGCGGACGGTGACGCGCTCACCGTCACGGGGACGACCACGCCGGTCGACGCCGACGGCACGCCGCGCGGCTCGGTGACCCTCGTGGACGGCTCGCCCGTCTACACGCCCCCCGTGGGCTGGTCCGGCACGGTCACGTTCGGCTACACCGTCGCCGACGGCAACGGCGGCACCGGGTCGGGCACGGTCACCGTCCGTGTCAACGCGGCACCGGTGGCGCAGGACGACTCCGAGACCATCCCGTCGGGCTACGCCCAGGTGCTCGTCCCGGTGCTCGCCAACGACACCGACGCCGACGGCGACACGCTCGCGATCGCGCTCCTCGGTGCCCCGAGCCACGGCTCGGTCGTGATCGTGACGACCCCCGGCGGCTCCGCCTTCCTCTACACCGCCGCGACGGGCTGGACGGGGACGGACACGTTCACGTACCGCGTCTCGGACGGGCACGGCGGCTCCGACACCGCGACCGTCACGGTGACGACCCCCAACAGCGCGCCCGTCGCGCAGCCGGACACCGCGGGCACGACCGTGGGCGTGACGGCCACCGGGGTCGACGTGCTGGCCAACGACTCGGACGCGAACGCGACGGCAGGGTTCCAGACGCTCACGGTCACCGGCGCGACGGCCGACGAGGGCGCGACGGTCGTGGTCAACGGCGACGGCACCCTCGACGTGACGCCCGCGGCCGGGTTCGTCGGCGCCGTCACGGTGAGCTACACGCTGAGCGACGGCGTCACGACGACGACGGGCGTGCTGACCGTGACGGTGAGCAACACGGCGCCCGCGGCGGTCGCGGACACCGCCGCGACGGACACGGGGACACCTGTCTCCGTGGACGTCCTGGGCAACGACGGCGACCCCGACCCGGGCCAGACGCTGACGATCGCCCCCGGCTCGCTCACCGCGCCGGTCGACGGCGACGGCACGACGCGGGGCACCGTGGCGGTCGTCGACGGCGAGGTGCTCTACACCCCGCCGGCCGGCTGGGCCGGCACGGTCACCTTCTCCTACGACGCGACCGACGGCCACGAGAGCACCACCGGCACGGTCACCGTCACGGTCCGCAACGCGGCGCCCGAGGCGCAGGACGACAGCGCCACGACCGACTCCGGCACGCCGGTGCGGATCGACGTGCTCGGCAACGACGACGACGCGAACGGCGACACCCTCACCGTGACCTCGCTCGGCACGCCGGCGCACGGCACCGTGCGGGTCGTGACGACCGCGTCCGGCGACGTCGTCGAGTACGAGCCGGAGCACGGCTTCGCCGGGGACGACACGTTCACGTACGTCGTCTCCGACGGCCGCGGCGGGACGGCGACGGCCACGGTCAGGGTCACGGTGCGCAACGCGCCGCCGGTGGCGCGCGCGGACGAGGCGCTCACGAAGCCCGGACGCGCCGTCACGGTGGACGTGCTCGCGAACGACTCGGACGTGAACGGCGACGCCCTGGCGATCGTCTCGGTCGGCACCCCGACCGACGCGTCCGGCGCGACCCGGGGCACCGCGACCGTCGTGGGCGGGCAGGTGCGGTACACCCCGCCGGCCGGCTTCACCGGCGTCGTCACCGTGAGCTACGTGATCACGGACGGCGCGGACACCTCGAGCTCGACCGTGCGGGTCGCGGTCGGCCCGGTGGTCGGCGCCGGCGACGGTGACACCGTGAGCACGCCGGACGACACGGCCGTGGTCATCGACGTCACCGCGGGCGGGGAGACGGCCCCGGTGGTCACGCGCGGGCCCGCGCACGGCACCGTCGACGTCGTCGACGGCCGGATCGTCTACACGCCGGAGCCGGGGCGCACGGGCACGGTGACGATCGAGTACACCGTCACGACGCCCGGCGGTGCGACCGAGACGCGCACCGTCACGGTCGTCGTCCGCGACGCCGACGCCGGCGAGGGCAGCACCGACCCCGGTCCCGGCACCGGCGGCGGCGACCCCGACGGGTCCGGCTCGACGGACGAGCCGAGCGGCTCCGGCGGCAGCGACGGCCCGGACGGGCCCCTGCCGACCACGGGCGCCGAGCCCCTGGGCGCCCTGGCGGCCGCGGTCCTGCTGCTCGCCGGCGGTGCGGCGCTCGTCGTGCTGGCCCGGCGGCGCCGGGAGTCCTGACCTCACGCCGGCCGGCCCCGCGGGGCCGGCCGGCCGAGCCGTGAGCGCCGTCACGGGTGTCGGCGCGGATGGGTCCTGGCACCAGGGTGAACCCGGACGACGCTCCTGACACCGTGTCGAGCGCATCTGCGCTGGTGACGTGGCCGACATCACGTCGTGTGGGCCTTCGGTCCCACCCCGGCGGCGTCCACGATGTGGGATGCTGGTGGAGCCGGTGACCCCGGCGTCGCCTACTCCAGCTCGGCACCCACGAGGAGCACCTGATGTCCGCCGTCACGATGACCGCCCGCACCGTGAGCCCGCGCGTCCGCGTCCGCAAGGCCGTCGACACGCTGCGCTGGGCGAAGGCTCCGTACTGGGAGGGCGACGCCGCGCACAAGGCCGGCTTCGTCGCCTACGTCGCCGTCAGCGTCGTCGCGTGGACCGTGCTCGGCCTCGCGGTCGCCGCGGGCCTGGGCGCGCTGCTCCCCGGCTGACGCCACCTCCCCTCGCGGCGGGCGACGGAGGCCGTCGCGAGGTCGGAGGCTTCAGCCGAGCATGGGTTGGGTACCTGGGTGCGCTCGGCTGGAACCCCTGATCTCGCGACCCTGCGAGCCCCTTGACGGGCGCGCGGGTGCTCTCAGAGCACGCCGGCGAGACGATCGAGCGCGGCGACCGGGTCACCGGTCGGGAGCAGCACCGACGTCGTGGCGCCGGCCGCCGCCCGCGCGGCGATCCCCGCGCGGACCTCGTCGGGCGTCCCGGCGAGCGCGAGCCGGGTGACCCACGCCTGCGGCAGTGCGCGCGCGAAGTGCTCCCGCGTCGCCGCGGACGCGCGCAGCGCCGCCAGCTCCTCCGCGAACGGCAGGGGGGCGAGGTGCGGCGCCCAGTCGGGGTCGCCGACCCACGCGAGGGCCGGCCGCACGTCCTCGACCGCCGCAGCGGTGGCGTCGCGGACGCTCGCCACGTCGTAGGTGACCACGCGGTGCGGCCCGGTCGGCGCGATCTGCGCGACCGCGGCGCGCACGTACTCGGGCGCGCACGGCTCGGCGAGCACCGTCCCGTCCGCGACGCGACCCGACACGGCCAGCGAGCGCGGCCCGCGCACCCCGAGCACGACGTCGGGTGGCTCGTCGGGCACCGCCGACGGGTCGAGCGCGACCTCGTCGAGCCGGACGTACCGGCCCTCGGCGCTCACCCGCTCGCCGCGCAGCAGCGCCCGCAGGGCCTGGACGTGCTCCTCGAGCAGCGCCAGCGGCTGCGGCGGCCACGCCCCGACGGAGCGCATCCAGCCCGGCATGCCGTGCCCGACGCCGACGGTGAGCCGGCCGGGGAACAGCTGCGCCAGCGTCGCCGCCTCCATCGCGGCGAACGCGACGTTGCGCACGGCCGCCGGCAGGATGCCGACGGCGACCCGCAGGCGCGAGGTCGCGGCGAGCACCGCGGCGGCCTGGGCGAACCCGCCGCGGAAGCCGAGGTCCTCGACCACCCAGAGCTCGTGGAAGCCGAGCGCCTCCGCGCGCCGGGCGTAGGGGAGCACGGCGCCGGCCGGCAGGTCGCGCGGCAGCAGCACGGCCGGGCGCGTGCGGACGGCGTCGCGCGGGCTCATCCGGCGGACGCCATGACGTCCGTGCCGTCGGAGAGGATCGACGAGATGAGGCCGAACACGTTGCCGTCCGGGTCGAGGAGGTAGCCGAGCCGGCCGACCGACGGCATGTCGTCGAGCGCCATCGCGACGGTGCCGCCCAGCTCGAGCCCGCGGGCGAACAGCGCGTCGATGTCGCCGTCCACGCCGACGACCACGTTCGCGCCGTTGACGGGGGCGCCCGCCTCCGGCGGCGGACCGCTGCGGCGCGTGAGGCCGCCGTTGATGCCGTGGCCCGGCGCGTCGGCGCCCACGGCACCCTCGCCGGTCGCGATCGCCCAGTACTCCATCTCGCCGAACTGCGTGAAGGTCCAGCCGAGCAGCTCGGAGTAGAAGTCGATGAGCCGCTGCGGCTCGCTGGCGTGGATCTCGAAGTGCACGACGAGGTTGCTCATGGCGGTCTCCTCCGGACGACGTCGTCGGACGCGGACACCGCCACGCTACGCGGGAGGCCCGACAGGCCCGCTCCCGCTCCGGGGTGCGAGGACGCGAGGTCAGGCGGCCTCGAGGCGGAGGATCGTCGCGCCGACGGTGAGGACGTCGCCGACGGCGAGGGGTGCGCGGTCGTGCAGCCGGAAGCCGTTGAGCCGGGTGCCCGACGTCGAGTGCAGGTCCTGCACGAACCAGTGGTCCCCGTCGCACGACAGCAGCACGTGGCGGCTGCTCACCTGGGCGTCGGCGAGGTGCACGTCCGCGTCGTCGGCGCGCCCGACGAGGCACAGGTGCTCGCCCACGGGGTGCAGCAGCCCGGTGCCGAGCTGCTCCAGGACGAGGCCCGTGGCGGTCCACGGGTAGGGCAGCGCCGCGGGGTGCTCGTCGCTGCGGGAGAGCGGGCTGGTGTCCATGGCGGGGCCTGCGATCCGGTTCGTCGTCGGTGACTCATGAGAGGAATCGGCAGCGGCCGCCGCGATACGAGGCGTCGGGGTGAGACATGCTGGGCGGGTGGACACCTCGAGGACGTGCTGCTGATGCCGGGCTGGGCCGAGCAGGTGTCGTGGTGGCACGTGTACCCGCTGGGGGCGGTGGGCGCGCCGGTGCGGCCGGAGCGCCCCGAGCCTGAGCACGAGCACGGCGTCGTGCACCGGCTCGACCGGCTGCTCGGCTGGCTCGACCACGTGGCCGCCCTCGGTCTGCGGGGGGTGGCCCTCGGGCCGGTGTTCGCGTCGAGCACGCACGGCTACGACACCGTGGACCACCTGCGGGTGGATCCCCGCCTCGGCGGCGACGCCGACCTCGACCGTCTGGTCGCCGCCGCGCACGATCGCGGCCTGCGCGTGCTGCTGGACGGTGTCTTCAACCACGTCGGGCGGGCGCACCCGGCCTTCGCCGACGTCGAGGCCCGCGGCCCCGCCTCCGTGCACGCGCCGCTGTTCCGGGTGGACTGGGACGGGTGGCAGCCGGGTGACCCGGTGCGGGCGGACGTCTTCGAGGGGCACGGCGCCCTCGTCGCGCTCGACCACGCGTCGCCGGAGGTCGAGGACCTCGTCGTGCGCGTCATGGACCACTGGCTCGCGCGCGGCGCCGACGGCTGGCGGCTCGACGCGGCGTACGCGGTGCCGGACGAGTTCTGGGCGCGCGTGCTGCCCCGCGTGCGCGAGCGCCACCCGGAGGCGTGGTTCGTCGGCGAGGTCATCCACGGCGACTACGCGGGCGTCGTGCGCGCCTCGACGATGGACTCCGTCACGCAGTACGAGCTCTGGCAGGGGATCTGGCACGGCATCGCCGACCGGAACTTCTACGAGACGGCGCACGCGGTCGAGCGGCACGTCGCCCTGCTCGCGACGTTCGCGCCGCTGACGTTCGTCGGCAACCACGACGTCACCCGCATCGCGTCGGCGGTCGGCGTGGAGCTCGTCCCGCACGCGCTCGCGATCCTGCTCGCCGTGGCGGGCGTGCCGAGCGTCTACGCGCTCGACGAGTACGGCACGCCGGGCGTCAAGGAGGAGCGGGAGGGCGGGGACGACGCGGTGCGGCCGGAGCTGCCGCCCGTCCCCCCCGACCCGGCGGGCCTCGCGCCCGCCGCGTCGGCGGTCCTGCGGGCGCACCGCGACCTGCTCGCGCTGCGGGGTCGCCTGCCGTGGCTGGTGCGCGCCCACACCGACGTGCTGCACCTGGCCAACCGGGAGCTCGTGCTCCGGACCGGGTCCGGTTTCGGGGCGGTGGTCGTGGCGCTGAGCCTGGACGACGAGCCGGTGCGCCTGCCCGTCGCGGACGCGGCGGTGCTCGTCGCGGGCGACGGCCGGCTGGAGCCGGGGGCGGTGCAGCTGCCGCCGCGCGGGTGGGCCGTGCTCGTGGACGAGGCCGCACGCGGCTGAGAGACCCGTCCGCCGGCCGCGGCGGTGCCGTACGGTGCCCGGCATGGACGAGCGGTACGAGTTCTCGGCGGACCGGGCGCGCGTCGACCGGGCCCTCGTGCACCGGTGGCTGTCGGAGCAGTCGTACTGGGCGCAGGGCCGCACCCGCGAGAAGCAGGACGCGGCGATCGACGGCTCGTGGCCCTACGGCGTCTACGAGCGCGAGGGCGGGCGGCAGGTGGGCTTCGCGCGCGTCGTCACGGACGGCGCGACGTTCGCGTGGCTCGCGGACGTGTTCGTCGACCCCGACGTGCGCGGCCGGGGCGTCGGCGTGGCGCTGGTCGAGGGCGTGCTCGCCGACCTCGAGCCGCGCGGCCTGCGCCGGGTCGTGCTGGCGACCGCCGACGCCCACACGCTCTACAAGCGGTTCGGCTTCACGTCCCTCGTCGACCCGGAGCGCTGGATGGTGCGGGGCGCGCCGGTCGACCGCGCGCGCTGACGGCGGCGCGTCCGGGCCTCACGCGGCGAGCGCGACCCCGGCCGCCGCCGCCGCGAGCGACGCCACGAGCATCGTCCCCGCGTGCACCAGCGCCGCCGTGGTGCGACCGGCGGCCAGCAGCCGCACGCCCTCGACGCTCGCGGTGCTGAAGGTGGAGTAGCCGCCGAGGAAGCCGACGCCGAGGACGGCCAGGACGTCGTCGCGTCCCGGGTGGGTCAGGCCCCAGCCGGTCAGCAGCCCGAGCAGGAAGCACGCCGTGACGTTGACGACGACGGTCCCGAGCGGCGTCGCGAGCCGGTTGTGACGGGCGACGACGCTGTCGAGCAGGAAGCGCGCCGCCGCCCCGAGGCCGCCCGCGAGCGCGAGCAGGACCCACGTCACGGGCGGGCCCCCGTGCTCGTCGTCCGGCGCAGCGCTCCTGCCGCCGCGACGCCCAGCCACGCCGCGACGAGGCCGAGCACAACGCTGACCAGCGCGTACGCGAGTCCGGTGGCGACGACGCCGCCGCTGAGCCGCCGCTCGACCTCGACCACGAACGTCGAGTAGGTCGTGAACCCGCCGAGCACCCCGGTGCCGGCGCCCAGGCGGACGAGCCGCCGGCGGCCCTCGTCGGGCCCCTGCCGGGCGAGCGTCTCCAGCAGCGCACCGAGTGCGAACGACCCGACGAGGTTGATGGCGGATGTCGTCCACGGCCAGCCCCCCGGCTCGGCCGGCCACGCCCGCTCGAGCAGGGCTCGGAGCGTGGTGCCGACGGCGCCGCCGGCGGCGACGAGCCCCGCGAGGGCGAGCAGCGAGGGCTGCGCCTGTCGCGCCCGCGTCATCGTGCCCACGGCGCCGGAAGCTCCTTCCAGTCCACGACGGCGAGCGGCACCGTGAGCACGGGCCGGTGCTGGTGGTGCGCGAGGTGCGCCGCGACCGACCCCTCGAGCAGCTCGCGGACCCGGTGGCCGCCGCCGGGGGCGCGGGTGCCCACGACGAGCGTCGAGGCGTCCACGGCGCGGGCGAGGTGGGTGAGCGCGCGGTCCGGGCGCCCGGCCAGGTACCGCAGGTGCCAGGTGAGCGGCTCGTCGCGCAGCGCGTCCGCGAGGCTCGCCCGCAGGCCGGCCTCGGTGCGACGCCAGCCGTCGTCGGCGCCGTCCGGGTCGAGGGCGGCGTGGTCCACCGACCCGTCCGGGTGCTCCGCGACCACGTAGCGGGCCGTGTCGGCGTGGGCCGCGTAGAGCTCGACGCCGAGCGCCCGGGCGAGCGCCGCGGCCGTGCGGACCACGAGCGGGTCCTGCTCCGGCACGACGCCGACGACGACCGGGTGCCCGGCGAACGGCACCATGCGGTCGAGCGACGGCTGGGGCGTGCTGCCCATGCGGACCACCTCCCGCGGGCAGCGTCCTGCCCGCCGACCTGCGACGAGTCAGGAACCATCAGCCCCAGCGGCGGTTCGGGCGCTCACGCCCCGGCGGGATCCATCGCCAGGGATCACACTAGCGGCCGGGGCCGGGGCCGGGGCCGGGGCCGGGGCCGGGGCCGGGGCCGGGGCCGGGGTCGCGGCGGCGCGGTCCCAGCTCGGAGACGAGGACCGCAGCGAGGACGAGGGCGGCGCCGAGCCAGGACGTCCCGGCGAGCCGCTCGCCCGCGACCCGGCCGAACACCGCCGCCCACACGGGCTCGCCCGCGTAGATCACGGTCGCCCGGGTCGGTGAGACGGCCCGCTGCGCCCAGTTCATCGTCACCTGGATGACGGCCGTGGCGACGCCGAGCCCGACGACGACCGCGACGAGCTGCCACGACGGCCGTGGGAGCCCCTCGCCCGTGAACGGCCAGGCCGCGGCGGCCAGGAGCGCGCAGGACGCCAGCTGCACGACCGCGACGCGGCGCGCGTCCACCGTGCCGGCGAACCGGCCGATGAGCACGATCTCCGCGGCGACGGCGAGCGCGCCGACGAGGGTCGCGACCTCGCCGGGGCCGAGGCGCAGGCCGCCGAGGTCGGCCCCCGTGAGCAGCAGCACGCCGACGAACGCCAGCGCGATGCCGGCCCACGCCCCGGCGCCGGGCCTGCGCCGCAGCACCGCCCACTGCAGCAGCGGGACGGCGGGCACGTAGAGCGCGGTGAGGAACGCGGACGTCGTCGAGGGGATGCTCTGCAGGCCGACGCTCTGCAGGCCGTAGCCGAGCACCAGCGTCACGCCGACGACCGAGCCGACCGCGAGCTCGCGGCGGGTGAGCCCGCGCAGGACGCGCGCGCTGATCGCGGCCAGCGCGAGCGCCGCGACGCCGAACCGCATCGCCACGAACGCCACCGGGCCGGACCACGCGAGCCCGTGCTGGACCGTGAGGAAGGTGGCCCCCCACACGAGCGTGATCGCGACGAGCGCCAGCTCCTGGCGGGTGGGGGTGCGTCGCCGCGCCCGCCCGGCGGGCGGGGCGGTCACGGCGGCGGGGGCGGGGTCGAGCAGCACGGACGAAGCGTGCGCGCCGGGGTGCGCGTCGAGCAACTGGCTTCGTCGACAGCGGCTCGGCGCGCAACTATCGTCGGCCCATGGCCCATCTGGATGCGATCGATTGCGCGCTGCTCGACATCCTCCAGCTCGAGGGCGACCTGCCCAACGTCGAGCTCGCGCGCCGGGTGGGCCTGTCGCCCGCGGCGACCCTGCGACGCGTCCAGCGTCTGCGTGCCGAGCGGGTGATCACGTCGGTCCGCGCCGTCGTCGACCCGCGGGCGGTCGGCGCGCGGCTCGAGGCGTTCGTCCTCATCACGCTCGCCGAGCACTCCGAGGCGGGCGACGACCGGTTCGCGGACGCGCTCGCGCACATCCCCGCCGTGCTGCGGGCGGACTCGGTGACCGGCACCGACGACGTGCTCCTGCACGTCTCGGCGGCGGACACCGACGAGCTCCAGGACGTCCTCAAAGAGCTCCCGCGCATCGGCGCGCACCGCGTGACGACCATGCTGAGCCTCGGCGCGGTCAAGCCCGCGGCGCCCGTGCCGACCCGTCCGACACGCTGATCGCGCATCCCGGGGGGCGGACCACCGGGCGTACCCCCAGGGTCTCGGGTTACGGTGGCCCGGCGATTGGCACCCGCCTCTGGCACCGAAGTCCTCGCGACGGCGCGAGGCACCGACCGGGCAGGTGCACCATCGCCGCTTCTTCCACCACACCCACGCTCCCGCCGGGCTACCGGCCCACGCAGCCGCGGGGCGCGACGTTCCCGAGCATCACGCACGCCTACACGCAGGTCGCGCAGGTGGTGCGCGAGCGCGGTCTGCTCCGGCGGGCGTACGCGTTCTACTCGTGGGTCGGCGCCGGGCTGCTGCTGGCGTTCGCCGGCTGCGTCGCGGGCTTCGTCCTGCTCGGCGACAGCTGGTTCCAGCTGCTCGTCGCCGGCGCCCTCGGCATCGTCCTCACCCAGGTCGCGTTCCTCACGCACGAGGCGGCGCACAAGCAGGTGCTGGAGTCGGGCCCCGCGAACGACCGGCTCGCGCGCTGGCTCGCGTGCGGCGTCGTCGGCATCTCCTTCTCGTGGTGGACGAGCAAGCACAACCGTCACCACGCGAACCCCAACCGGCTCGGCAAGGACCCCGACATCGAGGTCGACACGATCTCGTTCGTCGAGGAGGACGCCGCCCGGGCCCGCGGCCTCATCGCGATGATCACCCGCCGCCAGGGGTGGCTGTTCTTCCCGCTGCTGACCCTCGAGGGCCTCAACCTGCACCGTCTCGGCATGCAGCACCTGCTCGGCCGCGGCGAGGTCAAGTCCCGCGCCCTGGAGCTCACGCTCGTCACGCTGCGGTTCGCCCTCTACCTCGTCCCGCTCTTCCTCGTCCTGCCGCTCGGCATGGCGTTCGCCTTCCTGGGCGTGCAGATGGCGGTGTTCGGCGTGTACATGGGCGCCTCGTTCGCCCCCAACCACAAGGGCATGCCCGTCATCGCCCGCGACGCCAAGCTGGACTTCTTCTCCAAGCAGGTGCGCACCTCCCGCAACGTCGCCGGCGGCTGGTGGGCGACGTGGCTCATGGGCGGGCTCAACTACCAGGTCGAGCACCACCTGTTCCCGAGCATGCCGCGCCCGCACCTGGCGAAGGCCCGGCGCATCGTGCGCGAGCACTGCCGCACGCTCGACGTGCCGTACACGGAGACGAGCCTGTGGCGCTCCTACCGGATCGTCGTGCGGTACCTCAACGAGGTCGGCCTGGCCGCGCGCGACCCGTTCGAGTGCCACGTCGTCGCGCGCTTCCGCCGCGCCTGAGCCCGAGCGCGGCCGGATGATCCTCGAGCACGCGGTCCTCGAGGTCGTGCCCGGCCGCGAGGACGCGTTCGAGGCGGCCTTCGACGAGGCCCGGCACCTCGTCGTCGCGATGCCCGGCTGCCGCTCCCTGCGGCTGGAGCGGTGCGTCGAGCGGCCCTCGCGCTACCTGCTGCTCATCGAGTGGGACCGCCTCGAGGACCACACCGAGGGGTTCCGCGGCTCGGCGTCGTACGCCCGCTGGCGCGAGCTCCTGCACCACTTCTACGACCCCTTCCCGACGGTCGACCACTACCGCACGGTCGTGTCCCACCCCTGACGCGGTAATCCCGAGGCGCCCCGCGGACGCGTGCGCGTACGCTCCAGCCCGCCCGGGGAGCAGCCGAGGCGGCGTGGCCGCCGCGGGTCCTGCCGCGATCCGGGCTCCGTTCTGGCACAGCGTTCACCACGCCCGGGTTCGACTCCCGATCGGCTGGTCGGCGTGCGGCCGCCGGAGCGGCCGCGGTCTGCGGCACCGGCACGCCGGCACGCCCCCCGCGTCCGCTCGGCCGCGCGCCGGCCGGTCCGCG
>NZ_HE978588.1:600636-635525 GCF_000312005.1 Cellulomonas massiliensis JC225 | reverse complement strand
CCGCGTGCGGCGCGTCCGGGGCGGTGCGCGGCCGGGACCCGGCCGGGCCGGACGAGGGAGGAGGTCGAGCGATGGCTGTCGTCGTGAGGGAGTGGGAGCGGGTCCTGACGTACCGGGACGGGCTGTTCGAGCGCGAGCTCGGCCCCGGCCGGCACCGGGTCCGGCGCTGGAGGCGGACGTTCGCGCGCGTCGTCGTCCGGCCGCGGGTCGTCGTCCTGCCGCTGCAGGAGGTGCTGACCGGCGACGGGCTGTCCGTCAAGGTCAGCCTGACGGCGATGGTGCGCGTCGACGACCCGAGGGCGTGGCACGAGCGGGTCGACGAGCCGGACGACCTGCTGCACACGGCGCTGCAGCTCGCCCTGCGGGAGCAGGTCGCGGGCCGGACGCTCGACGAGCTGCTGGCCGCGCGTGCCGACGTCGCGGAGGGCGCCCGGACGGCCACCGCGGCTCTCGTCGCGGAGGTCGGGCTCGTGGTCGAGCGGGTGTCGCTGCGCGACGTCGTCGTGCCGGTGGAGCTGCGCCGCGCGGCCGCGGACGTCGCGGCCGCCCGCGCGGAGGGGCTCGCCGCGCTGGAGCGGGCGCGCTCGGAGGTGGCGGCGACCCGCGCGCTGGCCAACGCGGCGCGCCTCGTCGAGGGGCAGCCGGGTCTGCTGCAGCTGCGCACGCTGCAGGCGATCGAGGCGGGCGGCGCGACCGTCGTCCTGACGACGGCGGGTCAGCCGGCGGCCGCCGGCCCCGTCGTCCGGGGCTGACGCGGCGCCAGGGCGGCGGCGGCGGTCGCTCCCGAGCCGGACGCCGGTCCAGTTCACCCGGGTGCTAGCACCCGGGTGGGCTGGACGACCGTTCAACAGTCCGGCGGACCGGGCGATGGGGCGATCAGGTCGCGTGCGCGGCCGGCCCCCACTGCCCAGGAGTGCCGCATGAACCAGGCCGAGCGGTCCCGTCGCTCGCGGACCCCCCGCCGTCCCTCGCGCTCGCTGGCCGCCATCGCGGTCGCGGCGCTCGTCCTCACGCTCGGTGCCGTCGGCGTCTCGTCGCTCGGCACCGGCGCCGTGGCGGCCGACCCCGGCACGGTGCTGCTCGAGGACGACTTCATGAGCGGCACCACGGTGGCGTCCAGCTACGTCGTCGGCGGCAAGGAGGGGGCCGCGACCGTCAAGGCGTGCCTGACGGCCGGGTCGAGCACCTCGCAGACGCCGGTGCCGGGCTGCGGCGGGGCCGTCGACGCGGACGGCAGCGGCGCACTGCGCCTGACGCGGGCGGTCGGCACGGCCAACGGGTACCTGCTCTACAACAAGCAGCTGCCGACGAAGGCCGGCCTCGACATCACGTTCAACCAGTACCAGTACGGCGGCAACGGGGCCGACGGCATCTCGTTCTTCCTCACCGACGGCGCGTACACGCTCGCCGCGCCGGGCGCGATGGGCGGCTCGCTCGGCTACCACAACAGCAACGCGGGCTCGGGGGCGGGCCAGCCCGGCGTCGCGCACGCGCTGCTGGGCGTCGGCTTCGACGCGTGGGGCAACTTCACGATCGAGACGAACAACGCCGGCTGCACCACCTACGGCGGGTCCCAGCCGTCGCTGACGTCCACCGTCGGCGTGCGAGGGCCCGGCGACGGCACGACCGGCTACTGCGTGCTCGGCGCGCCGGTGAAGACGACGTCCGTGGGCGCCCCGGCGCTGCGCCAGAGCGTCGCCTCCCGCCCGGCGCCGATCGTCACGCGGGTCCGCATCGACCCGCCCTCGGACCCCGACCCCAAGGTCACGGTGTTCCTCAACGGCGTCCAGGTGACCCAGGTCGCGGAGCCCGCGGTGCTGGCCGGCACGCCGACGTTCAAGTTCGGCTGGGCCGCGTCCACCGGCGGCTCGACCGACATCCACGAGATCAACTTCCTCAAGGTGCAGTCGGTGCTGCCGATCCGCTCCGACCTGCGCCTGAGCGCCACCGCGACGTCCGTGCCGAGCAACGACAGCGGCACCGTCACGTGGACCGCCCGGGCGGACGGCGCGTCCGGACCCGTGCCGGCCGGCGAGGACGTGACGCTGAGCGCCACCGCCCCGGCGGGCACGGAGTTCGGCACCGTGACGGCGCCCGGCTGGGCCTGCACGGTCACGGACGGCACCGACCTGTCCTGCGTGTACGAGCACGACGACGCGGCGATCGACCCTGCGACGACCCTCCCGGCCGTCACGGCCGCGGTCGCGCGCACGGCCAGCGGCACGTCCGGCACCTCGACCTTCACGGCGACCGTGGCGAGCGCCACCGACGACGGCACCCTGACGGCGGACAACACCGCCGCGGCGACCGTCCGCTGGAACCCCGTCACGAGCCCCGTGGACGCCGGCGAGGTGACGGCGTCCTCGACGCCCGCGTCGGTCACGGTCGACCCGGTCGTCGTCGGGACCGCCCCGTACACGTACGCGGTCTCGGCCCCGGCCGACCCGTCGGTCGGCGACGTCGCGGTGGTGGGCGGACGCCTCGTCCTGACCCCCGCCGCGGGCGCCAGCGGCCTGCTGTCCGCCACCTACACCGCGACCGACGGCGCGGCCGGCGTCTCGAACGCGTCCGCCGTGAGCCTGCTCGTGCGCCCGGTCGTCGTGGGCACCACCGCGACGACCACGGTCGACGAGCCCGTCACGGTCACCGTGCCGTTCACCGGCTCGGGCCCCTGGGCGAGCCCGCAGTGGACCGCCACCGACGGCTCCACCGCGACGTTCGCTACGAACGCCGACGGCGACGTCGTGCTCACCATCACGCCGGCGGCCGGCTTCAGCGGCGTCGACACCGGCTCGTTCTCGGTCGCCGACCGGCACGGGCTGCGGACGGACGTCGAGCAGGTCGCCGTGACCGTCGCCCCGGTCGCGGGCTCCACGGCCGCGGTCGTCACGCTCGACGCGGACGGCGACGCCACCGCGACGGTCGCCGTCCCGGCCCCGTCGGGCACCGGCCCGTTCGCGTACGAGCTCGTCGGCGGCGCGCTGTCGGGCGCGAGCGCGACCATCGACGCCGGCGGCCAGGTCACGGTCGTCGCCGACCGCGGCGAGACCGGGGTCCACGAGGTCCGGTACCGCGTGCAGGGCGCCGACGGCGTCTGGTCCGCGCCGCAGGACGTGACCGTGACGGTGCGTCCCTACGTCGGTCCGGTCGCCCCCACCTCGGGCACGGCCGACGCCACGACGACGAGCGACGCGCCCGTCGCCCACGGCAGCGGACCGGTCACCTGGGGCGTCACGGCGCCTGCCCGGACCTCCGCGACGGCCGGCGCCGACGGCGCCGTGACGTTCGACCCCGAGGGGCACTCGGGCACGTTCGTCCTCGTCCTCACCGCCACCTCGAACGGCACGCAGACCTCGGTGCCGGTGGTCGTCGAGATCGCCCCGGTGGCGTACGCGGTCGACGACGTGACGACCGCGTCCGACGCGCCCGTCGCGAGCGTCCTGAGCCCCGCCGCGCCGCTGGGCGACGGCCCGTTCTCGCTCACCCTCGTGCAGGGCCTGGACCCCGCGCGCGGCACGGCGGTCGTGGACGGCGGCGACGTCGAGATCACGCCGGCGCCCGGCGTCAGCGGCCGGCTCGTCGTCCGCTACACCGCGACCGACTCCCACCTGGGCACCTCGGCGCCGGTGACGGCGACGCTCGACGTCCGTCCGGTCGCGCACGACCGCGCCGCGTCGCTCGTCTCCGGCGCGACCGCGAGCGTGGCGCTGCCGACCCCGACGGGCACGGGTCCGTTCACCTACGAGCTCCTCGACGGGGGACCGGCGGCGGCGGGGGTCGTCACGCTGAACGGCGGCACCGCCTCGGTGCTCTCGTCCCCGGCGTGGTCGGGCACGTGGACCGCGCGGTACCGCGTGCTCGACGCGGACGGCCTCGCCAGCGACCCGGCGGAGCTGGTGCTGACCGTCGCCCCGGTGAGCCCGGGCGGCCAGACGGGCACCGACGTGACCGTCCCCGGCACCACCGGCTCGCCGGCGACCGGCCCGACCCCGGCGCCGTCCGGGACGGGGCCGTTCACCTTCGAGATCGTCACGGGCCCCACGCCCGACCAGGGCACCGCGACGATCGACCCGGCCACCGGCGTCATCACCTTCGTCCCCGCCCCGGGCTTCTCGGGCACGGTCGAGGTGACCTACCGCTCGACGGACGCGCACGGCACGCCGAGCGCACCCGCGGTGGTGGAGTTCGACGTGGCGCCGAAGGCGGTCCCCGCGCCGTCCGACGTGCCGGGTCACGACGAGCCGGTCCGCGTGCCGGCTGGGACGTCCGTCCGGATCCAGCTGCCCACGCCCGTCGGGTCGGGGCCGTTCACCTACGAGCTCGTCGACGGGCCGTCGCCCGCGCAGGCCACGGTGACGCTCGACCCGACCACCGGGGAGCTCGTCGTCGTGCCGACGCCCGGGACGAGCGGGCACGTCCCGGTCACCTACCAGGTGGTCGACCGTGACGGGCTCGCGAGCGACCCGGTCGTCGTCGCCATCGACGTCGCCCCGGTCGGCGGGGACGCCTCGGCCACGGTCGAGCACGCGGGCGAGGTGACGTTCGGCGTGCCGACGCCCACCGGGACGGGCCCGTTCCGCTTCGTCCTGACCTCGACGGTCCCCGCGGAGCAGGGCACCCTCGAGCTCGACGAGGCGACCGGCGCCGTGACGTTCCACGCGGCCGACGGCTTCACCGGGACGGTCACGGCGACGTACGTCGTGGTCGACGCGGACGGCGTGACCAGCGACCCGAGCCGCATCCGGGTGGAGGTGCTGCCGCCGGCCGCGCCCGACGAGGGGACCGACGGCGGGAGCGCGCCGGAGGCGGACGACGACGGGCCGGCCACCCTGCCCGTCACCGGCTCGGACGCGCTGCTCGTCGGCAGCTCCGCCCTGGCGCTCCTGCTCGCCGGCGCCGGTCTGGTGATCCTGCGCCGGCGGTCGGACCGGGGCTGAGCCGGTGCGTCCCCACGGTCCGGACGGCGCCGACCCCCGCGGGGGTCGGCGCCCCCGGCCGTGCCCCGAGCCACCGGAGGGCCGCGGTCGAGGGGTAGCGTTCCGGGCGTGCCCCACGGCGACGAGCCCCCTCGTGCGGCGGAGCCCCCGGCCGCTGCGCCGGGCGTCGTCGTCCTCGACGGCGGAGACCTCGGCTGCGCGCGGCTCCTCGTGCTCCTGCGGCGGCGCGTGCTCGAGCTCGCGCCCGGCACGGTGGTGCACCTCGTCACGACGGACCCCGTAGCACCCATCGACCTGCCCGCGTGGTGCCACATGACGGGGCACCGCTACCTCGGCGCGGTCTCGGGTCCGGGCCGCCCGACGTACGCCGTCGAGGTCGCGGAGCACGCGGCCCCGACGGACCCGGCGTTCCCCTGGCGGGTCGGGTGAGGGTGCCCGAGGTGGTGCTCATGTGCGGCCCCGCCGGGTCGGGGAAGTCCACGGTCGCCCGCCGGCTCGAGGCCGACGGGTACGCCCGCGTCTCCTTCGACGAGCACGCCTGGGGGCTGGGGTTCACGTCGCACCCGCTCGCGCCCGCGCAGTCCGCCCGCGTCGACGCCGAGGTGCGGGCGGCGGTGCTCGGCCTCGTGCGGTCCGGGCGCGACGTGGTCGTCGACTCCTCGTTCTGGTCGCGCGCCGCGCGGGACGCCTACCGCGCCCTGCTCGCCCCCGAGGGCGTGCTGCCCGTGACCCTGTACGTGCGGACGCCGCCCGCGGTGCTGCTGGAGCGGGTCGCCGCCCGCGGCAACACCGGCCCGCACGACGTGGCGCTGACGCCCGGGGTGGTGGAGGGCTTCGTCGCCGGGTTCGAGGTCCCGACGCCCGACGAGGGACCGCTGCGCGTCGTCGCCGGGGAGTGACCCCCGCGCCCTCCCCCCGACCCCTCGCGCCCCTCGCCCCTCGTCCGGCCCTCGCATGCGTTCGGTGCGGGGTTTGTCGCCGTGAGGGCGACGAACTCCTCACCCGGCCCCCGAGCGCCACGTCGACGCGGCGACCGCCCGCCTGCTCGACGTGCCGATCCGCCCCCACCGCGCGGTGCCCTCGCGCCGTGCCTAGCGTGAGGCGATGAGCATCGCCGCCTCTGTCACCGACCGCCTCATCGCGGGCTACCAGCGCCGGGTCTCGCCCCGGAAGGGGTGGAGCTGCGCCCACCGGGTCGCGCACGGCGGGCCGTCGTGCTCCGCCGCCGTGCGGGACCTCGTCGCACGCCGCGGGGTCGTGCGCGCAATCCGGCCGAGCGTCGCGCGGTTCGTCGCGTGCGGGCAGGCGGCCGCCCTGCTGGCGCAGACCGACGTGAGCGGGGTCTGCTGCTGCGGCGGCATCCCCATCCCGTTCCACTTCCCGTCGCGCCGGTGAACGCGACGACGCCCGGCCCCCCCAAGGGGGACGCCGGGCGTCGTGGCGGCGGGGTCAGACCTCGCCGCGCCAGCCGCCGGTCTCGACGCCGCGCGACTCGATGAACTCCTTGAACCGCTTGAGGTCGGCCTTCACCTGGCGGTCGTCGGCGCCGACGACCGCGCCAGCCTTCTCGACGAGCGACTCGGGCTGCCAGCTCGTCCGGACGTGCACGCGGGTCTGCGTGGCGCCGAGGGCCTCGAACGACACGTGCCCCTCGTGGGTCGTGCCGTCGATGCTGCGCCAGGCGACGACGCGGTCCGGCTCCTGCTCCGTGATCGCGGCGTCGAACTCGCGCTCGACCCCGCCGATCGAGGTCTTCCAGTGCGTCAGGGTGTCGCCGAGCTGGCGCACCTCGTCGACGCCGCCCATGAACTGCGGGAACTCCTCGAACTGCGTCCACTGGTTGTAGGCGGTGCTGATCGGGACGTCGATGTCGATGGTCTCGTCGATCGTCGGCATGCGGTGCTCCTTCCGTGGGTCGCACAGGTCGGTCGTCCGACACGCTAGGTCGGCACCGCCGGGCCCGCTCGCCGGGGGACGAGGTTCGCCCGCACGGCGTCGCGGTGCGGCCCCGGGAGCGCCGGGCGCGTCAGCGCGGCCCGAGGGCCGCCGCCACCAGCACCTCCGCGGCCCGCCGGGCCTGCCGGGCCGCGTCCGCACGGCCCGCGATCGCCGCCGTGGTCTGCGCCCCCTCGGCGAGCAGCGCGAGCTGCGCCGCGAGCTCCTCGTCCGCGCCGGCCTCGACCGCGAGGCGCGTCACGTAGTCCTGGAACGACTGCTTGTGCCGCCGGGCGGCCTCCGCGACGGCGGGGGAGGTCGCGCCGAGCTCGCCGAACGCGTTGATGAACCCGCACCCGCGGAACGCCGCGTCGGAGAACCACTCCTCCAGGAAGTCGAACACCGCGAGCAGCCGCCGCCGCGGGTCCTCGATGCCCGCCGCGGTGCGGGCGACCCCGTCCTCCCACTGCCGGTGCCGCGCGTCCAGCACGGCGAGGACGAGCTGCTCCTTGCCCGGGAACTCCGCGTACAGCCGCTTGAGCGAGACGCCCGCGGCCGTGCGGACCTCGTCCATGCCGACGGCCTGGATGCCGCGCGCGTAGAACAGTGCGTCAGCCGCCGCGACGACGCGCTCACGGGCGTCCGTCGTCGTGCCGGGGGAGCCGGGAAGGGCTGTCACCGCGCACCGCCTCTCAGGTCTCACCGAGCGTTCACGCCCCGCCCCTTGCGACGAGAACGTCCGTTCTCTAGTGTAGGCCACATCAGCGGAGAACGATCGTTCTCCTACGGATGACCAAGGGGTACGTCATGGGTCGCATCACGGTCGGCACGGAGAACTCGGTCGACATCGAGCTGCACTACGAGGACAAGGGCACGGGACAGCCGGTCGTCCTCATCCACGGCTTCCCGCTGGACGGCAACTCGTGGGAGGGGCAGACCGCCGCCCTGCTCGACGCCGGCTACCGCGTGATCACGTACGACCGCCGGGGCTTCGGCCGGTCGAGCCAGCCGTCCGTCGGCTACGACTACGACACGTTCGCCGCGGACCTGCACACCGTCCTGGAGACCCTCGACCTGCACGACGTCGTCCTCGTCGGCTTCTCGATGGGCACCGGGGAGGTGGCGCGCTACCTCGGCACGTACGGCTCCTCGCGCGTCGCCAAGGCGGCGTTCCTCGCCTCGCTCGAGCCGTTCCTGACGAAGACCGACGACAACCCCGACGGAGCCGCGCCGGCCGAGTTCTTCGAGGGGATCGCCGCGGACGTCCGCAAGGACCGGTACGCCTACTTCACGTCCTTCTACCAGGACTTCTTCAACCTGGACGAGAACCTCGGCAGCCGCATCAGCGAGGAGCAGGTGCGCCACGCGTGGGACGTCGCCGCCGGCTCCGGCTCGGTCGCGTCGGCCGCCGCGCCGCTCACCTGGGGCACCGACTTCCGTGCGGACATCCCGAAGATCGACGTCCCGGCCCTGATCCTGCACGGCACCGGTGACCGCATCCTGCCGATCGACGCGACGGGCCGGCGGTTCACGCAGGCCCTGCCGTCGGCGGAGTACGTCGAGGTGGAGGGTGCGCCGCACGGCCTGCTCACCACGCACACCGCCGAGGTCAACGAGGCGCTGCTCGCCTTCCTCGCGCGCTGACGCCCACCGCGGGGCGCCCGGTCGTCACGACGGCCGGGCGCCCCGTGCGCGTCGGGGCTCAGGCCGAGGCGTCCGCGAGGACCTGCTCGACCGTGCGCACGCCCGTGGCCGCGAACGCGGGGTGCGAGCGGCGGTAGTAGGGGACGATCGCTGCGGCCTGCGCGAGCGCGATGCCGCGGGCCCGCACCCAGGTGGCGTCGTCGACGTCCAGCGCCGCCCGCAGCTCGGCGCGCCCGGCCGGGCCCAGCACGGCCCACGCGGGGACGAGGTCGCTCGCCGGGTCCCCGACGCCGCAGGTGCCCCAGTCGATCACCGCGGCGAGCCGCCCGTCGCGGACGAGCAGGTTCGGCCCGAGCAGGTCGGCGTGGACCCACACCGGCGTCCCCTGCCACGGGGCGCCCGTCACGGCGTCGGACCAGACCTCCGTCGCCCGGTCCGCGTCCACCAGGTCGGCGGCGGCACGCAGCGCCGCGCGGGTCTCGTCGTCGACCTGGCGCAGTGGCCGGCGTCCGGCCCCCGGGGCGCCGGCGGGGTCGAGCGCCCGCAGCTCGACGACCAGCCCTGCGAGCCGGCGCGCCGCGTCGCGCTCGTCGTCCGGGGGGCTCGACGACCACGGCGAGCCGTCCAGCCAGCGCAGCACGAGCCAGGGGCACGGGTAGGCGTCCGTCGGGCGGCCCACCGCGACCACGCGGGGCACCTCGAGCGAGAGGTGGGCCGCGAGCACGGGCAGCCAGGCCGCCTCGCGCTCGACGTCGCCGCTCCAGCGCGGCACCCGTGGCAGCCGGACGACGAGGCCGCGGCCGAGCCGGAAGAGCGCGTGCACCGTCCCCGTCGACGCGACCCGCGTCAGCGGCAGGTCCGCCAGCCGCGGCACCTGAGCGCGCAGGAGCCCGCGCACGAGGTGCGCGTCGATCTCCAGCTCGTCGTCGTGGAGGCGGACGCCCATCCCGCGACCGTGGCACGGGGCCGCGCCACCGGGCCACGCCTTTCGGCGGCGACGCGGCTCAGGCGGCCAGGTGGAACGTGCTCGCGAACCGGTCGAGCAGCTCGCCGCGACCCCGCAGCACCTCGACGACGCCGGTGGCGATCGCCTGCTCCGGTGCGAGCTCACCCGAGATCACGCGGCGGATGCCCGGGCCGGCCGCGAACGCGAGGTCGGCCGGCCCGTCGCCGCGCGTCACGGCCAGCGAGGGCCCGTCGACCCGCACGAGGAGCTCGGCCGGGCCGACGCGCGCCGCGTACGCGGTGGCCGGCAGCCCGGCCGCGACGTCCGGCCGGAAGGCGGTCCGCAGCGCCATCGTCATCGAGTCGGGCGTGACGACCTGCTCCTCGCGCGGGTCACCCATCGCCTTGAACCCCCAGGCGCCGAGCGCCAGGACGACGGGCTCGAGCTCGCGCCCGTAGGGCGTCAGCTCGTACAGGACGACCCGCGAGCGCGGCGCGCGGCGGATGATGCCGGCCTCCTGCAGCTCCTTGAGCCGCGCCGCCAGGATGTTGCTCGGGATGCGGGGCAGCCCCGCGGCGAGCTCGCCGTAGCGGCGCGGCCCGACGAGCAGGTCGCGCACGATGAGCAGCGCCCACCGCTCCCCGACGAGCTCGAGGGCGCGGGTGATGCCGCAGTACTGCCCGTACTCGCGTGCGGCCATCAGGCCTGCTGGCTCATGAAGGCCTCGGGGCCCTGGGCGGCTGCGACCGGGTCCATCCAGCCGAACTCCAGCACGTTGCCGTCGGGGTCGGTCAGCTGGCGCTGGTACATGAAGCCGTAGTCGGCCGCGGGCCGCTCCTCCGTGCCGCCGGCCGCGATGCCGTCGGCCACGCGCGCGTCCACCGCCTCCCGGCTGTCGACGAAGATCGCCGTCGAGACCGAGACCGTCTCGGCGGGGTCGCCGATCGGGCGGTCGGAGAAGGTCTGGAAGAACTCGCGGACGAGGATCATGAAGTAGCTGTGGTCCTCCTCGACCACGACGCACGCGGCGTTGTGGTCGGTGAACTGCGGGTTGATGCGGAACCCGAGCGCCGAGTAGAAGGCCTTCGCGCGGTCCAGGTCGGTGACCGGCAGGTTGACGAACATCGAGGTCATGGCGGTCTCGCTCTCAGGTGTGCGGTGGGTGACGTGGACCACACTTGCAAAAAACAAGTAGGGCGTCAAGGGTCGGCGGAATCCCGGTGACGCGGGCGCGCCCGCGGGCTAGCGTGGGCGCGCCGTGCGACGCGACGAGGAGGTGGGACCCGTGGACGGAACGACGTGGGTGCTCCCCTCCGGGCTCACGGTCGGGCGACAGGTCGCCCGGGAGCGCCGCCAGCGCTCTCGAGAGGCACGACCATGCAGATCACCTCGCAGCACCTCCACGACGACGGCGTCCTGGAGCGGCAGCTGACGCTGGGGGAGATCCCCGGCACGCTCTGGACGCGGGGGCCCGACCCGGCCCCGCTCGTCCTCATCGCCCACAACAACGGCCTGCCCCGGCGCGAGCCGCGGCTCGTCGCCCGGGCACGCTTCCACGCCGCCGCGCACGGCTACGCCGTCGCCAGCATCGACACCGCCGGCTGCGGCGACCGGCCCCGGCTGCCCGCCCTGGAGGAAGCCCGGGCGGACCTCCGCCGGGCGCTGCAGGCGGGGGAGGCGCCGGACGACGACGTGTTCGAGCGGCTCGTCGGCCCGCTCGTCGAGGCCGCCGCGCCCGAGTGGCGGGCGACCCTCGACGCCCTCCTCGAGCTGCCCGAGGTCGAGGGGCCGGTCGGGTTCTCCGGCTGGGCCGCGCTCGGCATCCACCTGGCCGTGGCGGAGCCGCGCGTCGCCGCCCTCAACCTGTACGCCGGCGGCTACGTGCCACGGGCGCAGCGCGAGGAGGCGCGGCGGGTCACCGCGCCGCTGCTGCTCCTGCTGCAGTGGGACGACGGGGGCAACCCGCGCGAGCGCGGGCTGGACCTGTTCGACGCCTTCGGCAGCGCCGAGAAGACGCTCCACGCCAACCCCGGCGGGCACCTGGGCACGCCTCGGTTCGAGCTGGAGGACGGCGCGCGGTTCCTGGACCGGCACCTGCGCTGACGCGGCGCCGGCCCCGCGGCGTGACCGCCCCGGGGCCGGCGTGCCGGTCGAGCGGGCGCCTCAGACGGGGACCGTCAGGCCGTCCAGCCAGGCCCGCCACGCGGGCTCCTCGCGCTGCGCGTACCCGGCGGCGTCGGGCGAGAACAGGTACGCCCGCACCCCCGCGGTCACCTCGCCCGTGTCGTCGGCCCAGGCGTAGGCGTTGAGGATCCCCGGCACGGGCGCGGTGAGCCGGACGAGCGCCTGGCGTTCGCCCACGCGCTCCACGGTGCCGGTGGCGCCGCGCAGGTCGACGGCGGTGCCCTCCTCACCCAGGCGCAGCCCGCCGCGCATCGCCGCCCAGAGCGCGTCGGCGTCACCGGCGTGGGTCGCGGACGCCTCCATCGGGGTCGCCTCCTGGCCCGGGAAGTGGGCGAGGTAGAGGCGCAGGTTGTCGAAGAACGGCATCCAGCCCGGCTGGAGCGTGGCCCACCACTCCTGCTCCCAGTCCGCACCCGTCCCGAACCCGCTGCTCGTGACGCGCACGACGCAGGTGCCTCCCGAGCGCGCCTCCACGACGAACTCGGAGGTCAGCGGGCTGAGGGCGTCCGGCTCCTGCCCCATGAGGGCCGCCCAGTCCTCCTCGTAGACGAGGCGGCGCGGCGGGTCCCAGCGCACGACGTGCCCCACGGAGTCCATGTCGGGGCCCATGACGAAGCGCAGGGCGCCGCCCTCGCGCTCCTCGAGCTCCGTCGGCGCGAACCAGGCGCTCATGCCGCGGGCGGTGGCGATGGCCTGCCAGACCTGCTCCTCGGTGCCGGGCACCTCGACGCTGAACTCGAGGCGGTACGGGACGTCCGTGGTCGTGCTCATGAGCTCTCCTCCTCCGGGAGCGGGTGGGCGGCGACGACGAGCCGGTGCGGCCGCCCGTCGTCGTGGTGGTAGCGCGCGGCCAGGTCGAGCACCGCCGCCGTCAGGTCGTCCGCGAACGCCGCCCGGTCGGCCGCCGAGCGGAAGCCGATCCGGGTGTCGATCGTCATCGTCGGCAGCCGCGCGCCGGACGCGCCGGCCCGCCGGGCGAGGGCGCCGACCTCGCGCACCAGCCGGCCGGCCAGCGCGACGAGGTACGAGGCGGACAGGTGGTCGGCGGCCGCGTCGGGGTCGGCGGCGGACGCGCTGACGGCCGCGGGGGAGACGACGTACGACGCCGCCGACGCCCGCAGCACCCGCTCCGTGAGGCCGCCGTGCCGGCGCTCCTCCGCGAGCTGCACCAGCCCGTGCGCCTCCAGCGCCTTGAGGTGGTAGTTCACCTTCTGCCGCGCGAGCCCCAGCCGGGCGGCGAGCCCGGCCGCGGACGCCGGGACGGCCAGCTCCGTGAGCAGCCGCGCCCGGACCGGGTCGAGCGCTGCCGCGGCGGCGTGCGCGTCCTCGATGACCTCGACGTCGTGCATGGCTCCAGCGTGCGCGTTGACAACAAATGTTGTCAAGAGGCGCGACCGTCCCTACGGTGGAGCGATGGGACACCTCGTCTACTCGATGTTCACCTCGCTCGACGGCTACGCGTCCGACGCGTCCGGCAGCAGCGACTGGGGCGGCGCGCTCGACCCGGAGCTGCACGACTTCGTCTCCGAGCAGAGCCGCGCCTTCGGCACCTACCTGTACGGCCGGCGCATGTACGAGACGATGTCGTTCTGGGAGACCGCGCTGGAGGCCCCGGACCCGCCGCCGTTCGTCCGGCACTACGCCGAGGTCTGGCAGGCCGCCACCAAGGTCGTGTACTCGACGACGCTGCAGGAGCCGACCACGGCACGCACGACCGTCGAGCGGACGTTCGACCCCGCCGCCGTGCGCGCCCTCGTCGACGCCGCGGACCACGACGTCACGATCGACGGCCCGACGCTCGCGGCCCACGCGCTGCTCGCCGGCATCGTCGACGAGGTGCAGCCGTACCTCGCGCCCGTCGCCGTCGGCGGCGGCCTGCGGTTCTGGCCCGACGGCCTGCGGCTCGACCTCGAGCTCCTCGAGCAGCGGACGTTCGCGAACGGCAGCGCCTGGCTGCGGTACGCCGTCCGCCGCTGACCGCCCGCGCCGGCGGGCCCGGCGCGACGGCGGTGGCACCCGTCGATGCAACCACCGCGGTAGGCCGTCGTCCGGGCGTACGAGAACGGCATCGTCGACGTCGGGCGCCCCTGACCTCCCGGCCCTGCGCCCGCGCGCGCCGCCGGCCCCGATGTCACACCGCGGCGGGCTGTCTCGTCTCGTGACCGAGAGCGCCGCTGCGGCGCACGGCACGGACGGGAGGAACCCTCATGAGCACGCAGGTCCTGGTCCTCGGCGGCGGGTACGCCGGCGTGATGGCGGCGAACCACCTCGCCGGCAGCGACGGCGTCTCGGTCACGCTGGTCAACCCTCGGCCGCAGTTCGTCGAGCGGCTGCGCCTGCACCAGCTGGCGAGCGGCACGGGCGAGGCGCTGCACGACTACGCGGAGGTCCTCGCGCCGACGGTGCGGCTCGTCGTCGACGAGGCGGCGCGGATCGACGTGGCCCGGGCCCGGGTCGTCCTGGCGGGCGGCGACGAGCTCGCGTACGACTGGCTGGTGTACGCCGTCGGCAGCCGCTGGGCGGACGGTGGCGTCCCCGGCGTCGCCGAGCACGCGCTGCCGGTGAGCACCTTCGAGGCGGCGGCGCGGCTGCGCGAGGCGCTGGAGGCGGCGCCCGACGCGCCGGTCGTCGTCGTCGGCGGCGGGTCGACGGGGATCGAGACGGCCGCCGAGCTGGCCGACAGCGGGCGCGTCGTCACGCTCGTGTGCGGCGGCCTCCTGGCGCCCACCTTCCACCCGCGGGCGCGACGCTCGCTCGCCCGGCAGCTCGCGCGGCTCGGGGTCACGGTGCTCGAGGGCAGCCGGGTGACGCGGGTCGGCGAGGGCTCCGCCGTGCTGGACGACGGCCGCGAGCTCGTCGGGCTCCCGGTGTGGGCGACCGGATTTCAGGTGTCCGACCTGGCGTCCCGCAGCGGCCTGACGACCGACGCCGAGGGGCGCCTGCTGACCGACGAGACGCTCACGAGCGTCGACGACGAGCGGGTCGTCGGCGCGGGCGACGCGGTCGCCCCGTCCGGCGTGCCGCTGCGGGCGAGCTGCCAGGCCGCCCTCCCGCTCGCGCTGCGGGCGGCCGAGACGGTGCTCGCGCGCCTCGCCGGCCGCACGCCCGAGCCGCTCGACAACCGGTTCCTCGGGCAGTGCGTCTCGCTCGGACGTCGGGCGGGCACGTTCCAGGTGTCCCACGCCGACGACACGGCCGTCGGGCTGTTCGTCCCCGGCCGCGCGGGCGGGCTGCTGAAGGAGCAGGTCACCCGCCAGGTCCTGCAGTCGCTCGTGCACGAGGCGCACCGGGCCGGCTCGGCGCGGTTCCCGTCGTCGTCGGCGCGTGCCCGGGTGCTCGCGCGGGCGCAGCAGGTGACGGCGGCCGAGGCGCAGGCCAAGGTGGTCGCGTGAGCCGCGCCGAGCAGTTCGAGGAGCTGCGCCCCCTGCTGTTCTCGATCGCGTACCGGCTGCTGGGCAGCGTGGGCGAGGCCGAGGACGCCGTGCAGGAGACGTGGCTGCGGTGGGACGCGTCCGGCGTCGAGCCGACGTCGGTGCGCTCCTACCTGTCGGCGATCGTCACCCGCGTCTCCCTCGACGTCCTGCGCTCGGCCCGGGTGCGCCGCGAGGCGTACCCCGGGCCGTGGTTCCCGGAGCCCCTGCTCGAGGACCCGTACCAGGAGCCGGAGCGCGCGGCCGAGCTCGCCGACTCGCTCTCGACCGCCGCCCTCCTGCTCCTGGAGCGGTTGAGCCCCCTGGAGCGGGCGGTGTTCGTGCTGCGGGACGTCTTCGGGTTCGACTTCGACGAGGTCGCCGCCGCCGTCGGCCGCAGCGAGGCCGCGTGCCGCCAGCTCGCGTCGCGGGCGCGACGGCACATGCACGAGGGGCGTCCCCGGTTCGAGGTCGACCGCCGCGAGCGGGAGGAGCTCGCGGGCCGCTTCTTCGACGCCGTGCGCGCCGGTGACGTCGACTCGCTGCGCGAGCTGCTCGCCGCCGACGTGCAGATGGTCGCCGACGGCGGCGGGAAGGGCCCGCTGTGGGGCAAGGGGATGTTCGTGGGAGTCGACCACGTCGCGCGGCTCGTCGCGGCGACCGCCCCGTCGCTCACCGCCGTGGGGGTCGCGCTCGACGAGTGCGAGATCAACGGCCAGCCGGGTGCGATCGTCCGCGGCCCGGACGGGAGCGTCGTGGTGTCGATGGTGCTCGACATCGCCGACGGCCGCGTCCAGGCGATCCGCAGCGTCACCAACCCCGACAAGCTCGCGCACCTCGGCCCGCTCGCCGACGGCCGCACGCTCCTGCGCGAGGCCATGGAGGCCCGCCGCTCGCGCTGATCCCCCCGCGCGGCGCGGCGGACGAGGCGTGCGACAGTGATCGGGTGGGGCTGCTCGGGGGACTGCTGGCGTTCGGCCCCCACGCCGGGGCCCACCGCGTCGCGCTGCGCGCGTCGGTCTCCGTGCTCGTGCCCCTCCTCGTCCTGTGGGGCACCGGTCACCTGGAGTGGTCGATCTACGCCGCGTTCGGCGCGTTCACCTCGCTGTACGGCCGTGAGCGCACCGACCGCGCGCGGCTGGCCCTGCAGGTCGAGGCCGGGGTCACGCAGGTCGTCGTCGTCACGCTGGGGGTGCTGGTCGCGCTGCTCGACGCGCGCGCGTGGCTCGCGGTCCCCGTCGCCGCGCTGCTGGCCGCCGGCGTGTCCGCCGGATCGGCGATCCGCGGCTGGCACCCGCCCGGGGCGCTGTTCCAGGTGTTCGCGTTCGCGACGGTCGCGGCGGCGCCCGCCACGCCCGCCGACCTGCTGCCCGCGGTGCTCGTCTCGGCCGCGTCCGCGCTGCTCGCCGTGCTCGTCGGGTCCGTCGGCCCGGCGGTCCGGCGGGTGCGCGGCGTCACGGCGGAGGGGCCCGGGAGGCCGATCGGCGGCGCGGTGGAGGGGCTGGCGCGGTACGCCGCGCAGTCCGGTGCCGGCGTGCTGCTCGCGGGGACGATCGCGACCGCGGCCGGCATCGGGCGGCCCTACTGGGCGATGGTGTCCGCCGTGGTTCCGCTCGTCGCGCGCGACCTCGGTGCCCAGCTCACCCGGGGCCTGCACCGCGTGGTCGGGACCGGCCTGGGGCTCCTCGTCGCGTGGGCGCTGCTCGCCCTCGACGTCCAGGGGCTCGTCCTCGTCCTCGTCGTCGCGGTGCTGCAGGCGGCCGCCGAGCTGTTCGTCGGCCGCAACTACGCGTTCGCGCTCGTCTTCGTCACGCCGCTCGCGCTGCTCATGGTGCACCTGGTGCTGCCCGTGCCCACCCGCGAGCTGCTGGCGGACCGCGGCATCGAGACCCTCATCGGCGTCGTCGTCGGCATCGCGGTCGGCTACGTGAGCCGGCCCGGTGCCGCGGAGGTCATCCGGGCGCGCCTGAGCTCCCCGGCGGCCTAGGGCCGCGCGGGCTCGGCCGCCCACGACGCGAGCAGGCGGAGGCGTTCGGCGGACGGGGAGCCGGGCTCGGCCGTGTAGACCATCAGCACCTGACCGGGCTCGGCGGTGATCGCGAGCTCCTCGTAGGCGAGCGTCAGGTCGCCGACGACGGGGTGGTGGAACCGCTTGGTGCCCGCGCCGTGCGTGCGCACGTCGTGCGCGCCCCAGAGGCGGCGGAAGACGTCGCTGCGGGTCGACAGCTCGCCGACGAGATCCTGCAGGCCCGTGTCGTGCGGGTCGCGCCCGGCCTCCGCGCGCATGATCGCCACGCACATCTCGGCGAACAGGTCCCAGTCCGGGTAGAACTCCCGCGCCGCGGGGTCGAGGAACTGGAAGCGGGCGAGGTTGGGCGTCCGGCCGCCGCCGCCGAGCACCGGTGAGTAGAAGGCGCGGCCGAGCGCGTTGGTGGCGAGCAGGTCCTGGTGCTGGTCCCGGACGAACGCGACGGCGTCGGTGATCGCCGCGAGCGCCCACTGCAGGCTCGGCCGGGGTGTCGACGATCGGGCGGTGCGCCGGCGCGGCCGGCCCGACAGGGGGATGCCGTCGGCGGCGCGGGCCAGGTCGAACAGGTGCGCGCGCTCGGTGTCGTCGAGCTGCAGGGCGCGCGCCACGGAGTCGAGCACGGACGCCGACGCGCCCCCGATCGCGCCCCGCTCCAGCTTCGCGTAGTACTCGACGCTCACCCCGGCGAGCGCGGCCACCTCGCTGCGCCGCAGCCCGGGCACACGACGCTGCCCGGAGCCGACCACGCCCGCCGCCTCCGGCGTGACCTTCGCCCGCCGCGACACGAGGAACTCGCGCACGTCCGCCCGGTTGTCCATACGACGACCGTAGGCCGGGCGGCGGCCGCGAGACAGGCCACGGCGTGGGGTGCACCAGCGGTACACCCCACGCCAGGGACTCCCCGGCGGCCGGCGGGCGTCGTCTCCTGGAGGCGACACCGACAGGGAGGCACCACCATGCGCGCAGTCGTCATGCACGCCCCGGGCGACGTCCGGGTCGACGAGACCGAGCGGCCGACGATCGTCGAGCCGACCGACGCGGTCATCAAGCTCGCCGCGACCTGCATCTGCGGGTCCGACCTGTGGCCCTACCGCGGCGCCGACGCGGTCGACCACCAGCCGATGGGCCACGAGTACGTCGGCACCGTCGAGGAGGTCGGCTCCGCCGTCCGCGACGTCAAGGTCGGCGACTTCGTCGTCGGCTCGTTCTTCTCGTCCGACAACACCTGCGAGATCTGCCGGGCCGGCTACCAGACGCACTGCGTCCACCGCGGGCCGGGCGCGGTCCCCGGTGCGCAGGCGGAGTACGCCCGCATCCCGCACGCCGACGGCACGCTCGTCGCGACGCCGGGCACGCCGGACCCCGATCTGATCCCGTCGCTGCTGGCGGCGTCCGACGTTCTCGGCACGGGCTGGTTCGCGGCCGTCGCCGCCGAGGCCGGCCCGGGCAGGACCGTCGCGGTCGTCGGCGACGGCGCCGTCGGCCTGCTGGCCGTCCTGGCTGCGCGCCAGCTCGGCGCCGAGCGGGTCATCGCGATGTCCCGGCACGCCGACCGGCAGGCGCTCGCCCGCCACTTCGGGGCGACCGACGTCGTCGAGGAGCGCGGGGACGCGGGCGTCGCCGGGATCAAGGAGCTCACCGGCGGTCTCGGCGCGCACTCCACCATCGAGGCGGTCGGGACCCAGGAGTCGATGACACAGGCGATCCGTGCGACCCGCGCGGGCGGGCACGTGGGCTTCGTCGGCGTCTCGCACGATGTCACGCTGGACGGCGAGGAGCTGTTCTTCTCCGGCGTGCACCTGCACGGCGGACCGGCCCCCGTACGGCGGTTCCTGCCGGAGCTCGTGAAGCTGATCTGGGACCGCGTGATCGACCCGGGGAAGGTGTTCGACCTGACGCTCCCGCTCGAGCAGGCGGCGGAGGGTTACCGGGCGATGGACGAGCGACGGGCCACCAAGGTCCTGCTGACGCTCTGAGCGCTGGCGGAACGACGACGACGGAGGGCACGACCATGGAGATCACCCGCAGCGGCGGCCGCTCGGTCGCCGGCCCCGAGGGCTGGTTCACCGGCACCGTCTTCATCGACGGCGTCCGGGACCCCGACGAGGAGTCGGCGATCGGCTGCGCCCACGTGCGGTTCGCGCCCGGCGCGCGCACCGCCTGGCACCACCACCCGAAGGGGCAGACGCTCTACGTCACCGACGGCATCGGGTACGTCGCACGCCGCGGCGGGGACGTCCAGGAGATCCGTCCGGGTGACGTCGTGCGGATCGCCCCCGGCGAGGAGCACTGGCACGGCGCGACGGCGGACCGGTTCATGGCGCACGTCGCGATGCAGGAGGCGGACGCGGTCGGCCGGGTCGTGACGTGGCTGGAGCACGTGACCGACGAGGAGTACCGCCGGCTGTGACGCACCGGCGGGGCGGCGGCCGGGCGTCGCCGCGCCGTCAGGCGCCCTGGCCGGGGGCGTAGCTCCCGAACGACCACTCGCGGCCGCCCGGGTCGAGCACGCGGGCACGTCGCGTCCCCCACTCGGTGTCGTGCGGGTCGAGGACCGACCGCCCGCCGGCGGCGACCGCGCGCCGGTGCAGCTCGTCCACGCCCGCGGTCTGCAGGTACAGCCCCACGCCGACGGAGACGCCGCGCAGGCCGGGGACCTCGTAGGGCTCGTCGTCGGACGCCACCATGACGACGGCGTCGCCGAGCCGGAGCTCGGAGTGGACCACCCGGCCGTCGTCGCCGTCGTACCTCGCGACGACCTCGAACCCGAGCGCCGAGAGCCAGTCGATCGTCGCGGGGGCGTCGCGGTAGCTCAGGTACGCGCGCAGCACCGCGTCGTCCGCCGGCTGGGTCATCGCCCCAGGATGAACCCGGCCGGCACCCGCCGGACAGCCCCCCGGCGTCGCGATATCCGCTCTCCTGACGGTCGCCGCTCCGGCATGCTGCGACCGTGGACCCCTACCTCCAGACCGACCGCGTGACGCTGCGCCCCTTCGGCGCCGACGACGCGGACCTGCTCGTCGAGCTGGACAGCGACCCCGCCGTCATGCGCTACCTCTCCGGCGGCGAGCCGACCCCGCCGCAGGTCGTCCACGAGCTCGTCCTGCCGAGCCTGCTCACCGGCTACGAGCGGTGGGGCGGTCGCTTCGGGGTCTTCGCGGCGTACGAGACGGCGACCGACGCGTTCCTCGGCTGGTTCCTGCTGCGCCCCGAGCGCGGCGGCCCGCTGGACGAGGCCGAGCTCGGGTACCGGCTCCGGCAGGCCGACTGGGGTCGGGGCTACGCCACCGAGGTGTCCGAGGCGCTGCTGAGGAAGGCGTTCACCGAGCTGGACGTCCGGGTCGTCTGGGGCGAGACGATGGCGCTGAACCGGCCGTCGCAGCACGTCATGGAGAAGGTCGGGATGACGGTCGTGCGGGAGCTGGAGACGCCCGAGGACATGCTGGCGGTCGAGGGCGCCGAGCTGGGCGGGTACCGGTACGAGATCACCCGCGAGCAGTGGGAGCAGCGGCGGGTGCCTCAGCCCTGAGGCGCGCCGCCCGCGCCCGGGTCGGGGACACTGGACGTCAGGAACGTCCGTCGTCGACGAGGAGCGCGCTGTGCCCCAGGGATCTGTCCGGTGGTTCGACCCCGAGCGGGGGTTCGGGTTCCTCGACGTCGGCGACGAGGGCGAGGACCTGTTCGTGCACGCGTCGGAGATCGTGGGCGACGACGGGCCGAGGGTGCTCCGCGAGGGGCAGGAGGTCGAGTACGAGCTCGGCGAGGGTCCGCGCGGCCCGGTGGCCCGCCACGTCCGGGTGACCGGCGACGTGCCCGCGGGTGCGGCGCTGGGCGTGCTCGGCACGGTCAGCTGGTACGAGCCGGCCAAGGGCTACGGGTTCGTCGCCCCCGACGGCGGCGGCGCCGAGATCTTTCTCCACAGCTCGGCCATCGTGGGCGGCGGGGTGGTCTCCGAGGGGCAGCGGGTCGCCTTCCTCGTCGTCCCCGGCGAGCGCGGGCCGCAGGCCGACCACCTGCTGCCGCTGGGGGCCGAGGCCGCCCGGCCGGCGGCGGACGACGGCGCCGACGGCACCGTCACCTGGTACGACGCGGGCAAGGGCTTCGGGTTCGTCGCGCCCGACGACGGCAGCGAGGACCTGTTCGTCCACGCGCGCTCGCTCATGGGGGTCACCGAGCTCGTCGAGGGCGACCGCGTGACCTTCGACGTCGAGGCGGGCGAGCGGGGGCCGCAGGGCCGCCAGGTCCGGCTCGTCGGCGGGCCGCCGCGCCGCAGCGCGCCGGCTGCGACCCGTGGCCGGTCGGACCGGCCGGCGCGGGGCGACGCGTCCGCGCGCGGCGGTGAGGGCGTGGTCGCGCGCTACGACGCGGACCGCGGCTTCGGCTTCATCACCCCCGACGCCGGAGGCGCGGACCTGTTCGTGCACGTCTCCGTCGTCCGCGACGCGGAGGTGCTCGAGCCGGGCGACCGCGTCCGTTTCCGGGTGCGCCAGAGCGACCGCGGCCCGCAGGCGGACCGCGTCGAGCTGATCTGAGCCGGGAGCCGGGTCAGGCGCCCTGCCGCGGCTCCTCGTAGAGCCCGAGCAGGTTGCCGGCCGGGTCGCGGAAGTGCGCGGTCAGCTCCCCGGGGTCCACCCCGGGCGCTGCCTCGATCGAGCCGCCGGCGGCCGTGACGCGCTCGATCGCGTCGTCGAGGTCGTCGACCCAGACGAAGACGAGGATCCCGCCCGAGCCCGGAGGCGCCGGGACGAAGTGACCGCTGACCTCGTCGACCCCGTCGTCGAACGTGATCACGCCGCCCTGGCGACGCATCCGCCAGCCGAAGACGCGCTCGTAGAAGCGCGCCGAGGTCTCGGCGTCCGACGCCGGGATGGCGAGATGGCACACCTTGCCGTGGCCGAGGTGAGGCATCCGGCCAGTCTGCTGCGCCGGTGGAGTCGGGCTCAAGGTCCCGGCGCTCGTCAGCCCTCGCGCGCGCCGAGCGTGTAGCGCACGTCCTGCTGGAAGGTGATCCGCCCGTCCGGACCGGCAGAGGCCCCGGCCGCGCGGACCACCTCGTCGTGCAGGTCGTCGAGCGTGTTCGCCGGCACGTGGTCCCACATCGCCCGCTGCCCGTGCGACCGGGAGAACTCGACGTAGTGCTCGGCGTCCCGGAACGTCGCCTCAATCGTCCGGGACACCGTCCGCACGCCGACCAGCCCGGCCGAGCGCAGCAGGCCCTCCACGCCCTCGCCGGAGCCGAACGGGCCGTTGTACCCGCTGGTCCGCGCGTCGAGCATCGCCTGCGGCAGGAACGGGAAGAACAGCTCGTCGATCGCGCGCCACCGCGGGTCCTGCCCGGAGAACGTCGAGACGCCGACGCGTCCGGACGGCACCAGCACGTCGCGCCACGCGGCCAGCGCCGCGACCGGGTCGGGGAGGAAGAACAGGACGAGGGACGCCGCGACGACGTCGAACGAGCGCGGCGGCAGGTCGGGCGCCGACGCGTCGCCCAGCCGCACCTCGACGTGCGGCAGGTCGGCGAGGTCGCGCGCGGTGAGCTCCACCATGCGCGGGGCCAGGTCGATCCCGAGCGCGTAGCCCTCCGGCCCGACGGCCTCCGCGACGCGGGTCAGCACCGCGCCGCGCCCGCACCCGACGTCGAGCACGCGCTCCCCAGGTCGGACGTCGAGCTCCGCGACGAGGTGCGCCGCGATGGGTCCGAACCACGGCACGCCTACGGCGTCGTACGTGTCAGCGACTCGGTGGAACACTCCCGCCGGTCCCGGCGGGCCGTCCTGAGCGCCTGCTGTCGCCACGTCGTCCTCCCGTCCTGGGTGGTGTCAGTTCACACCGTCCACGACGAGGGCGTCACCCCCTGTGGGTGGCCCGTCGCCCTGTTGACCCGGACGGACGGGCGCGTGCGACGATGCCCGAGCGACGGGCGCGAGGATCCGGGACACCGCGCGTGTGCGCCCACTCCAGGGGAGGTCCCATGGCCGACGTCAGTGAGCTGCTCGACGCCAACCTGTACCGCGTCTTCAACGTCCGGGACGCGGAATCCCGCCGCCGGGCGATCGACGAGACCTACACCGACGACGTCACCTTCACCGACCCGGAGGGGACCGTCACGGGCCGCGACGCCCTGGAGGAGCGGGCGGCCGCGCTGCTCGGCAGGACTCCCGCCACGTTCGAGTTCGTCGAGGACGGCCCCCGGTACGTCGGCACCGGCGCCGGTGCGCTCGCCTGGAGATTCGGGCCGCCCGACGAGCCGGTCGTCCGCGGGATCGACGTCATCACCGTCCGTGACGGACGCATCAGCGAGCTCCGCACGATGCTCGCCGGCGAGGGCTGACGCCGGGGGGCCGGCCATCGAAAGCCGTGTGGATCGCGCGTGCGCCGGGTGGGCGAGCCTCAGGCGCCGTGCGCGAGCAGCTCCAGCGCGACCACGCCAGCGCCGACGGCGACGATGCCGGCCAGCAGCAGGACCCGCTGCCACACCGGCAGGGCGATCCGGCGCACCGCGAACCCGACGATCACCGCCAGGCTCACGAGCAGGACGATCGTCGAGGCCCGGAGCGCGCCGCCCACGTCCCAGACGCCTCTCGCCGCGAGCCCGAGGAAGACGAGCGGCAGGACGAGGACGCCCGCCGCACCGGCCGACACGGCGACCATGTGCCGCGCCTCGCGCACCGTCGGGAGCGACCCGTGCGCTGCGAGGTGCGAGACGACGTCCGCCAGCAGGACGGCCAGGAGCGCACCGCCGATGGTGATCGTCAGCGTCGTGGCCGCTTCACGGGCAGGCACGCCGGCGCCGTGCGACCGGAGAGCGAGCACGACGCCGAGCGCCGCGAAGGTGACGTACAGCCTCTCCTTGAGGCGGTCCGCCCGCTCGCCCGGGGTCGAGCCGGTCGAGCCGTCGTCGCGCTCCGCTCCGCTCATCGCGTGATCGTAGGACGCTCGCTCAGCGCGACTGCAGCCGCTGCTCGCACGCCGACGGACGGCCAGGGCGCCGGCATCCCAGTGGACACGCGGGAATGCGACGCGGCCGCCCGAGGTTGAGCCAAGCAGACTCAACTTCACCTCGTCCGGCTTGCTCTGACGGCGACCCCGCCGCAGACTTGAGCCAGACGGGCTCAAGACTTCGAGCACTCCACGCACGGAGCCCGCCCCGCGGCTCCAGGAAGAAGGAACACACATGGCACGAGCAGTCGGCATCGACCTGGGCACCACGAACTCGGTGGTCGCCGTCCTCGAGGGTGGCGAGCCCACGGTCATCGCCAACGCCGAGGGGTCGCGCACGACGCCGTCGGTGGTCGCGTTCTCCAAGACCGGCGAGGTCCTGGTCGGCGAGATCGCCAAGCGCCAGGCCGTCACCAACGTCGACCGCACGATCACGTCCGTCAAGCGCCACATGGGCACGGACTGGTCGGTCTCGATCGACGACAAGAAGTACACCGCGCAGGAGATCTCCGCGCGGGTGCTCTCCAAGCTCAAGCGCGACGCCGAGGCGTACCTCGGCGAGCCCGTCACCGAGGCCGTCATCACGGTCCCCGCGTACTTCAACGACGCGGAGCGCCAGGCGACGAAGGACGCGGGCACCATCGCGGGCCTCAACGTCCTGCGCATCATCAACGAGCCCACCGCGGCGGCCCTGGCCTACGGCCTGGAGAAGGGCAAGGAGGACGAGCTCATCCTCGTCTTCGACCTCGGCGGTGGCACGTTCGACGTCTCCCTCCTCGAGGTGGGCAAGGACGACGACGGCTTCTCGACGATCGAGGTCCGCGCGACGTCCGGTGACAACCGGCTCGGCGGCGACGACTGGGACAACCGGATCGTCGACTTCCTCGTCGCCGAGGTGAAGAACGCGAACGGCGTCGACCTGTCGAAGGACAAGATCGCGCTGCAGCGTCTGCGCGAGGCCGCCGAGCAGGCGAAGAAGGAGCTCTCGTCCGCGACGAGCACCAACATCTCGCTGCAGTACCTCTCGATGAGCGAGAACGGCCCCATCCACCTGGACACCAAGCTCACGCGGGCCAAGTTCCAGGAGATGACGCAGGACCTCATCGACCGGACGAAGGCGCCGTTCAACGCGGTCATCCGCGACGCCGGCATCAAGCTCTCCGACATCGACCACGTCGTGCTCGTCGGCGGCTCGACCCGCATGCCCGCGGTCACCGAGGTCGTCAAGGAGCTCACCGGCGGCCGCGAGCCGAACAAGGGCGTCAACCCCGACGAGGTCGTCGCCGTCGGTGCCGCGCTGCAGGCCGGCGTCATGAAGGGCGACCGCAAGGACGTCCTGCTCATCGACGTCACCCCGCTGTCGCTCGGCATCGAGACCAAGGGCGGCGTGATGACCAAGCTCATCGAGCGCAACACGGCCATCCCGACCAAGCGGTCCGAGATCTTCTCGACGGCGGAGGACAACCAGCCGTCCGTGCTGATCCAGGTGTTCCAGGGCGAGCGCGAGTTCGCGCGGGACAACAAGCCGCTCGGCACGTTCGAGCTGACCGGCATCGCGCCGGCCCCGCGCGGCATGCCGCAGATCGAGGTCACGTTCGACATCGACGCGAACGGCATCGTGCACGTGTCCGCCAAGGACCGCGGCACGGGCAAGGAGCAGTCGATGACGATCACCGGCGGCTCGGCCCTCCCGAAGGAGGACATCGAGCGGATGGTGCGCGAGGCCGAGGAGCACGCGTCGGAGGACAAGAAGCGCCGCGAGGAGGCCGAGACCCGCAACAGCGCGGAGCAGCTGGTCTACTCGACGGAGAAGCTGCTCGTCGACAACGACGACAAGCTGCCGGAGAACGTCAAGACCGACGTCAAGGCCGCGGTCGCCGAGCTCAAGACCGCGCTCGAGGGCACGGACGCCGACGTCGTGAAGGACAAGACGGCCGCGCTGTCGACCGCCGCGCAGAAGATCGGCGAGGCGCTCTACGCGAACCAGGGCTCGGCCACGGCCGACGCCCCGGCTGACGACCAGCCGGCGGCCTCGTCGAACGCGGACGAGGACGTCGTGGACGCCGAGATCGTGGACGAGGACGACAAGAAGTGACGGACGAGAGCACGAGCCCCGGGCCCGAGCAGGGCCCGGGGGGCGACCCCGAGAACACGCCGCGATTCACGGACAAGCGGCGCATCGACCCGGAGACGGGTGAGGTCCGCACGCCCGAGGAGCAGGTGCTCGCTGACGCGCAGGCCGCCGTCGCGGGTGCCGAGGAGGAGGTCGTCCTGGAGGGGCTGGTCGAGACGCAGAAGCTGGCGGCGGAGCGGCTCGAGGAGCTGCAGCGCTCGAACGCGGCGCTGTACAACCTCGAGCAGCAGTACAACGCGTACGTGAAGCGCTCCAAGGCCGAGGCCGGCGCCGCGCACGACCGCGGCGTCGCGGCGGTCGCCGAGGCGCTGATCCCGGTGCTCGACGACATCGAGCTCGCGCGTCAGCACGGCGACCTCACCGGGCCGTTCCAGTCGATCGCCGAGAAGCTCGAGGCGACGCTCACGCGCTTCGGCGTCGAGCGCTACGGCACCGTCGGCGAGCCGTTCGACCCGGCCGTGCACGAGGCGCTCATGCACGCGCACTCGGCGGACGTCACCGAGCCGACCGTGCAGCACGTGCTCCAGCCGGGCTACCGGACGACCGACAGGATCCTGAGGGCGGCCCGCGTGGCCGTCGTCGACCCGGAGGCCTGATCACCACGAGGACGAGAAGGAGGGAGGCGCCGTGACCGGGCAGGACTGGCTCGAGAAGGACTTCTATGCGGTGCTCGGCGTCTCCAAGGACGCGGACGCCGCGACGATCAAGAAGGCGTACCGCAAGCTGGCCCGGGAGAAGCACCCGGACCACAACCCGGGCAACGCCAAGGCCGAGGCCGAGTTCAAGGACGTCGGCGAGGCGTACTCCGTGCTGTCCGACCCCGAGCAGCGCGGCCAGTACGACCAGCTGCGCGCGATGACCGGCGGCGCCCGCTTCACCGCGGGCGGCCGGGGCGGGGCCGGCGGCTTCGAGGACGTCTTCGGCGGCATGTTCGGCCAGGGCGGCGGCTCGCGCGTCCGGTACCAGACGGGCGGCCCGGGGGCCGGCGCGGGCGGGTTCGAGGACCTGCTCGGAGGCCTCTTCGGGGGCGGCGGCGGGTTCCAGCGCGGGCCGCAGCCCGGCGCCGACCTGACCGCCGCCGTCACCCTGCCGTTCCGGCAGGCGGTCGAGGGCTCCGAGGTCACGCTCGGCCTCGACGGCCGGTCCATCAAGGCCCGCATCCCGGCGGGCGTGCGCGACGGGCAGAAGATCCGCCTGCGCGGCAAGGGCCTGCCCGGCGACGCCGGGGCGCCCGCGGGCGACCTCGTCGTGACCGTGCACGTGACGCCGCACCCGGTGTTCTCGCTCGACGGGAACAACCTGCGGATCACCGTCCCGGTCGCCTTCGACGAGGCGGCGCTGGGCGCCACCATCGAGGTCCCGACGATCGACGGGTCGACCGTCAAGGTGCGGATCCCCGAGGGGACGCCGTCCGGGCGCGTGCTGCGCGTCAAGGGCAAGGGCGTCGCGACGTCGCGGGGGACCGGCGACCTGCTGGTCACGGTGCAGGTGGTCGTGCCGCAGAAGCTCACCGCCGCCGCGCGTGAGGCGGTGCAGGCGTTCGGCATCGCGACCTCGGGCGAGGACCCGCGCGCCGGCCTGCTCGCCTCGGCGCGGCAGTGACGAGGCCCTGATGGCCCCCACCCACGACGACACCCCGCGGTTCCCCGTCTCGGTGGCCGCGGAGCTCGCCGGCATGCACCCGCAGACCCTGCGGCAGTACGACCGGCTCGGGCTCGTCTCGCCCGGCCGCACCCGCGGGCGCGGCCGGCGGTACTCGCTGCGCGACATCGCCGCGCTCCGCGAGGTGCAGCGGCTCTCGCACGACGAGGGCGTGAACCTCGCCGGGATCAAGCGCATCCTCGAGCTCGAGCTGCAGGTCGAGCGGCTGCAGCGGCAGGTGGACTTCCTGCGCTCGTTCGTCGAGCCCGGCCGACGCGTGTTCACCGCCGACCGGAGTGGCGACGTCGTCGCCCACCGCCCCGGCGCGACGCCCCGCCGCCCGGCCCAGATCGAGTCGGGCCGTGCTCCCGTCGTCCTCTGGCGCCCCGCGGGCCGCGGCTGACCGAACCTGCCTCGCGGACGACCGGGCCGTGCCACTCTGGGCACGCCTGTACCCGCGACCCCAGGGAGCGCCGCCGCGATGGAGCAGCAGCAGACGTCGAAGTCCCCGTTCGTCCTGGCCGCGGCGCTCGCCGTGGCGGCGTTCCTCCTCCAGCTGGTCGGTGCCGGCAACACCGCCGCCGCCGTCGCGGGCCAGGTGGCGTGGACCGTCGCGTTCGTGGCGGCTCTCGTCGGCCTGATCCGGCTCGCGGACGGCGTCGACTACCTGGCCCGGCGCGAGCGGGAGCGTCAGCGCGCCGAGGACGGCGCGTACGTGCGGGGGCTCTCCCGGGCAGCGAACCCGGCGCCACCCGCCGACCGGCGCAACGACCGGGACTGACGCCCCGCGAGCATCAGGCCAAGGCCGGCACCACCCCGTCGGCCGCGTGTCGGTGGCGTGTCAGCGGCGCGTCAGCGCGGGGGCCCACGGTGGTCCCATGACCACAGACCTGGTGATCGAGGCCGAGGGCCTCGTCAAGCACTTCGGAGGGACGAAGGCGCTGCAGGGCGTCGACCTCTCCGTCCGCCGCGGCACCGTGCTCGGTGTGCTCGGCCCCAACGGCGCCGGCAAGACGACGTCCGTCCGCATCCTGTCCACCCTCCTCACCCCGGACGCCGGCTCGGCGCGCATCAACGGCTTCGACGTCGTGCGCGACGCCGAGCGCGTCCGGCAGTCCATCGGCCTGACCGGCCAGTACGCCTCGGTCGACGAGGACCTCACCGGTCGGCAGAACCTCGTGCTGTTCGGCACGCTGCTCGAGCTGGGCCGCGCCGGCGCCCGCGCGCGCGCCGCCGAGCTGCTCGAGTGGTTCGACCTCACCGACGCCGCCGACCGGCCCGCCAAGACCTACTCCGGCGGCATGCGCCGCCGTCTCGACCTCGCCGCGTCCCTCGTCGGGCGCCCCGACGTCATCTTCCTCGACGAGCCGACGACCGGCCTCGACCCCGCCAAGCGCGAGGACATGTGGGACGTCGTGCGCTCGCTCGTCGCCGACGGCTCGACCGTGCTGCTGACCACGCAGTACCTCGAGGAGGCGGACGCGCTCGCGGACGAGATCACCGTCATCGACCACGGCCGCGTCATCGCGCACGACACCCCGGACGGGCTCAAGCGCGTCGTCGGCGGCCAGACGCTCGAGGTCCGCCCCGCCGACCCGGCCCGGCTCGCCGAGACCGCCGCGATCCTCGCCGAGGTCGCCGCCGGCGCCCGCGCGGACGAGATCCGCAACGGCATGCTCGCCGTGCCGGTCGCCGGCGACGAGGCGCTCACGCAGGCCGTCGCCCGCCTCGCCTCGTCGGGGATCGCCGTCACGGAGCTCTCGTTGCACCTGCCGAGCCTCGACGAGGTGTTCTTCACGCTCACCGGCCGCACGGCCGCGTCCGACGAGGAGGTGGCGGCATGACCACCACGACCCTGAGCCCCAGCCGGCCCGTCCCGAGCGGCCCGGCGCCCGCCGCCGCGCGGCCGCGCAAGCCGTTCGCGCTCGTCCGGCACACCGCCGCGCTCACGCGGCGCAGCCTCATCAAGACGTGGCGCACGCCCGAGGCGCTGATCGACGTCACGCTGCAGCCGATCATCTTCCTGGCCATCTTCGTGACGATCTTCGGCAACGCCGTCGCCGGCAGCACGAGCGACTACCTGCTGTTCCTGCTGCCCGGCATCCTCGCGCAGACCATCGCGCAGGGGGCGATCGCCATCGGCGTGAACCTCAACACCGACATGGAGAAGGGCATCTTCGACCGCTTCAAGTCGCTGCCCATCCCGCGGATCGCACCGCTGCTCGGCGCCGTCACCGGCGACGTCGTGCGGTACGTCATCGTCACCGTCGTCACGCTGGCGACGGGCTACGCGATGGGCTTCCGGATCCAGACCGACGTCGGGCAGATGCTCGCCGGCTGCCTGCTCGCCATCCTGTTCGCCGTCTGCCTCAGCTGGGTGTCCGTGTGGATCGGCATGATCGTCCGGACCTCCGGCTCCGTGCAGGGGATCATGTTCCTGCTCATCCTGCCGCTGAGCTTCGGCTCGAACGTCTTCGTGCAGACGGGCGACCTGCCCGGCTGGATGCAGGGGTTCGTCAACGTCAACCCGCTCACCCACCTCGTCGAGTCGATGCGCGGGCTGTTCCTCGGCACGCCGATGGGGAACCACGTCTGGTGGACGCTCGCGTGGTGCGTCGGGCTCGTCGCGGTGTTCATGCCGCTGGCGCTGCGGGCGTACAAGAAGAAGGTCTGACGTCGCGACGAGGCGCCCGCCGGTCCGTGCCGGCGGGCGCCTTGTCGTCCGCGGCTCAGCCGAAGGTGACGCCGGTGAGCTCCTCGGAGAGCGACCAGAGGCGGGCGGCGTCCTCGGTGTTCCGCAGCGGGGCCCACAGGCGGTGCCGCCCCGGCGGGCCGCCCGCGCTGCCCGGCCAGGTGGGGCCGTAGAACTCGCCGTCGCCGTCGGGCGCGGTCGCGGCGAGCAGGGCGGGCAGCGCCGCGCTGCGCACGGTCCCCACCAGCAGGCCCCGCGCCGACAGCCAGCGGATCGTCCGGACCTCGCGCGTGTCGTCCGGCCGCCCGAGCTCCGGCCGGGCGCCCAGCAGGCTGGTCGGCGCGACGCCCGGGTGCGACACGTTGCTCGTCACCCCCCAGCCCTGCGCGCGGCTGCGGCGCGAGAGCTCGAGGCCGAAGAGTGCGCACGCGAGCTTCGAGCGCCGGTAGGCGCGCATCGCGTCGTAGTCGTGCTCCTCGTCGAGGTCCTCCCAGCGCATGGGGCCGCTGCGCGCCGCGATGCTCGTCTGCGTCGTCACGCGGGCGCGGCCGTCCCGCAGCAGCGGCAGCAGGCGCCCGGTCAGCGCGACGTGACCCAGGTGGTTCGTCCCGAGCTGGAGCTCGAAGCCGTCGGCCGTGGTCCGCCGCTCGGGCGGGGTCATCACGCCGGCGTTGTTGACGAGCAGGTGGATCGGCGCCCCGTCGTCGAGCAGCCGGGCCGCGAGCTTCTCGACCGACGCGAGGGACGACAGGTCGAGCTCCTCGAGGACCACCCGGGCGCCGGGGTGCTCGTCGCGGATCCGCTGGGCCGCGGCCTCGCCCTTGTCGGCGTTGCGCACGGGCATGACGACCTCGGCGCCGGCGGCCGCGAGCCGGGTCGCGATCACGAGCCCGATCCCGTCGCTCGCGCCGGTCACGACGGACCTGCGGCCCGTCAGGTCGGGGAGGGTGACGTCGGGCTGCCTGCGGGGCATGGGGGCTCCTGCTCTCGGGTGGAGGGCACCGGCTCGGTGCCCGCCCCTACCGTGACGCACCTCGGCGACGTCAGCCACGGCCTGACGATCCGTGGCTGCGGGGGCCGTGGCTCGGCGAGGATGCGGAGATGATCGACCGACCCGGGCTGGCCGCGTTCCTCCGCTCCCGGCGCGCCGCGCTGCAACCCGAGGACGTGGGGCTGCCGCGCGGGGTGCGCCGCCGGACGGACGGGCTGCGCCGCGAGGAGGTCGCCGCCCTGTGCCACCTCTCGGCCGACTACTACGCCCGGATCGAGCGCGAGCGCGGCCCGCAGCCGTCCGAGCAGATGGTCGCGTCCCTCGCGCAGGGCCTGCACCTCTCGCGGGACGAGCGGGACCACCTGTTCCGCCTCGCGGGGCACCAGCCGCCGCCGCGGGGGCCCGGCGGGGACCACGTGAGCCCGGGGATGCTGCGCGTCCTGGACCGGCTGGCCGACACGCCCGCCGAGGTCGTCACCGAGCTCGGGGAGACGCTGCGGCAGTCGCCGCTCGGGGCGGCGCTGCTGGGCGACGCGAGCGTCCGCACCGGGCCGTCCCGCAGCCTCGGGTACCGGTGGTTCACCGACCCCGCCGCGCGGGCGATGCACCCGCCCGAGGACCACGCGTTCTACTCCCGGCTGTACGCGTCGGGGCTCCGCGAGGTGGCGGGCCGCCGCGGCCCCGGCTCGCGCGCCGCGGGCTTCGTCGAGCTGCTGCTCGCCCGCAGCGAGGAGTTCCGCGAGGCCTGGGACCGGCAGGAGGTCGGCCTCCGGCCGCGTGAGACCAAGCGCTACCTGCACCCGACCGTCGGGTACCTCGAGCTCACGTGCCAGGTGCTGCACGACCCCGAGCAGGCCCACTCCCTGCTCGTCTACACGGCGGTGCCGGGCTCCGAGAGCCACGCGCGCCTGGAGCTGCTCGCCGTGGTGGGAGCTGCGCCGGCGCGGTGAGGGCGGCCGGCGACGCGGTCAGAGCTCGAGGAGCGCCCGGACACGGCCGGCCGCCTCGCGGGCCGGCACGCCGCGCAGCTCGTCGGCCAGCCGGCGGCGCTCGTCCGCGTCGCCGAGCACCCGGGTCGCCACCTCGTCGAGCGTGAGGTCGAACACCGACTCCAGCCGCGCCCCGAGCCGCATGCCCAGGCGCCAGAGCTCACGCGCCCGCTGCGGGTCGCCGGCGTGGGCCTCGAGGTGCGCCCAGCCGAGGGCGAGCGAGCCCAGCATCGGGGCGTCGACGGCCGCGACCGCGTCCGCGCCGGCCTGCGTGAGCGTGGCCCGCGCGACCTCCACGCCCTCGGGCCCGCCGGTGAACAGCAGCAGCGAGGCGGCGGCCACCGCGAACACGACGCGGGGCTGCGGCATCGGCACGGCGCCGGAGCGCAGCTGGGCGAGCACCTGCTCGCCCCGCGACCGGGCGGCCGCCAGGTCGCCGCGGCGCAGCGCCACGTCGGCGAGGCCCAGCAGCGCCTGCCCGACGTCAATCGGCTCCGACTGCGGGGAGGCGGCCAGCGCCTCCAGCCGGCGCAGCGCCTCGTCGTCGCCGTCCACCGCGCGGTGCACGTCGAGCAGGACCCGCACCGAGCGCGCGTCCTGCGCCGCGCCGACGAGCTCGAGGTGGCGCGCGCCGACGGTGAGCCAGTGCGCGGCTTCCGGGTCGTCGCGCTGCGTGCCCCACTGGCCGATGCCCTGGGCGGCCATGCCCATGCCCCACTCGTCGCCGATCCGCTCGAAGGCCGCGTACGCCTCGCGCGCGTGCTCGCTGGCCGCGTCCCGCTCGCCGGCGTTCTCCTCCGCCGCCGCGCGCAGGAACAGCCCGAGCGCGACGAGGTAGGTGTCGCCCGACGCCTCGAGCCGCTCGGCGGTGGAGGACGTCTCGGCGAGGTCGAAGTCCCCGAACACCTCGAACAGGGACGCGATGGCCGCCGTGCGCGGCGTGAGCTCCGCGGCCCGGGCGGGCAGCGTGCGCTCGAGCACCCGCTTCGCGAGCGCGCCGCAGCGCAGCTCCCCGGAGATCCCGGAGTTCAGCCCGCCGAGCAGGGCGGTCATGACGAGGGGGTCGGCCGGCACGCGGCGCTCGCCCTCCCCGTGCAGCAGCGCGGAGCGGGCCCGCGCGGGGCCGTCGTCGGCGAACAGGAGCCGCCGCGTCCAGGCGATGACCTCGCTGTGCAGGCCTCGCACCGTCCACAGCATGAACAGCGTCGCGGCCACTCGGTGCGCCGACGCCTCGTCGTCGTGCTCCAGCGCCCACCGCATCGCGGCGACGAGCGAGTCCTGCTCGCGGGTGCACCGCTCGAGGGCGGCGACCTGCGTCCGCCCGACGAGCCGGGGCCGCTGCTCGTCGGCGAGCTCCGTGGCCCACGCGACGAGCCCCGCCATCGCCTGCGGACGGTGCCCGGACGCGTCGAGCCGCGTGCCGGCGTACTCGCGCACCGTCTCGAGCATGCGGTACCGCGGCGGCCCCTCGCCCTCGTCGAGCACGAGCAGCGACTGGTCGACCAGCGCGGCGAGGTCCCGGCGGACGTCGAGCAGGCCACGCCCCGCGACGGCCGCGGCGGTCTCCGCGGTGAACGGCGCCGGGACGACGGCGAGCCGGTCGATCAGCTCGCGTCCCTTGTCGTCGAGGAGGGTCCACGACCAGTCGACCATCGCCCACAGGCTCGCGTGCCGCTCCGGCAGGCCGCGCAGCGCGTCGTCGAGCAGCCCGAACCGGTCCCGCAGCCCGTCGAGCACGTCGTCCACGCTCATCGACCGGAGCCGGGCCGCGGCGAGCTCGATCGCGAGCGGCAGCCGGTCCAGCCGGCGGACCAGCTCCAGCGCGCGCTCGCGGTCCCAGCCGAGCGTCGCGCGCCCGGCGCGCGCGCGGGTCTCGAGCAGGGCAAGCGCGTCGTCGTCGGGCAGCGCCTCGAGGTGGTGCACGACCTCGCCGACGACGCCCAGCGGCGCGCGGCTGGTGGCGAGCACGACGAACCCCGGCGGGGTCACGGCGACCAGCTCCGCCACCACGTCGGCCGTCGCGGTGAGCACGTGCTCGCAGTTGTCGACGACGAGCAGCCCGTCCAGGTCCTGCGCCGCGACGCCGATCCGCTCCGACTCGGACATCAGCCGGCGCTCGAGCTGCAGGTCGGCGTGCGCGGCCGTCGCGTCGCCGCCGCCGATCGCCGCCAGCACGGCGGGCAGCACCTCGGCTCCGGAGCGCAGGCCCGCGAGCTCGACGACCCGCACCGGCGCCTCCGCCGCCGCCCGGCGGGCGACCTCCGCCGCGATGCGCGTCTTGCCCGCGCCGCCGGTGGCGACGACCGTGACGAGCGGGGCCGCGCGCAGCGCCTCCTCGACGTGCCGGACGTCCTCGTCGCGCCCGACGAGCGCGGTCGCCGAGCGGCGCCACGACGGCGGCAGGTGCCCGGCGGTGCT
>NZ_HE978588.1:570976-600071 GCF_000312005.1 Cellulomonas massiliensis JC225 | reverse complement strand
GCGCGGGGGTCGCTCGCCAGCGCGGCGCGGGCGTCCGCGACGAGGCGCCGGGCGCGCGCGGAGTCGACGTCGAGCCCGTCGCCGCGCAGCCGGTAGCCGCCCGGGGTCGCCTCCACGTCGAGGCCGAGCCGGCGCACGCGCGAGACCAGGGCCTGCACCGCGCCGGCTGCGTCGTCGGGCGGGTCGCCGTCCCAGACGTCGTCGACGAGCGTCGTCGTCGGGACCGGCCGTCCGGCGTTCTCGACCAGCGCGCGCACGACGGCGGCCAGACGCTCCCCCCGCACGGGGCGGCCGTCGACCGTCAGCTCGGCGAGCGTCGTGATCCGCACCGGCACAGCATCCCGCACCGGACGGACGACGGGCGGGTGCCCCGCGACGCGGAGCACCCGCCCGTGCGGCGGATGGGGGGAGGGGCGGCTCAGGCCGCGGCGGGCACCTGCTGGCGGACACCGCCGGGGCCGACGTACGGGTTGCCGTCGTAGCTGAGGACGAACAGGAAGATGATCGACAGGAAGATGAGGCCGACCGCGAAGCCCGTGCCGTGGCCGAACGACTTCGACAGCTCGATCGCGACGATGATCCAGACGACGATGTTGACGATCGGGATCAGCGCGAGGAGGAACCACCACCACGGCTTGCCCGCGATCTTCAGCAGGACGATCGAGTTGTAGACCGGCACGAAGGCGGCCCAGGCGGGCTCCCCGGCCTTCTTGAACGCCCCGAAGAGGGCGAAGGCGGCGATCAGGTAGCCGATCACGCCGCTGATGAAGCCCCCGGTGCCCGCCGCGGCGGCGGCGGTGGGGTCGACGTCGGTGGTGAGTGCGAGAAGCGTCTGCATGGCGCGAAGGTAGTGGTCCGGCGGCGCTCCGCGGGCCGTTTTCCCGCGGCGACTCGCCGTGGTCGGCCGCCGTACGCCCGGCCGCCGCGACGAGGTCACCCGGACGAGGTCCTGCGCGGCGACGACGGGAGCCCGGCGGAGCCGCGAGGGGACGGGCCCGCGGGGCCCGACCGGGCACTTCGGGACGGATCGGACACGGCCGCTGTGGACGTCCCTGGGGACATCTCGCGGCTCCCTGTGGACGCCCCTGTGGCCACCGCCCCGGCGTGTCGCTGGACACCGCGCAACCCTGCACGTCAGGGGCTCGTGTCGGTACCCACAGGTAGTGTGCGAAGAGACGCACAGGGTGAAAAACGACACGGATGTAACACAAGACCTAGTGGTCGGTTGCGGTGTCAGACACTAGGTGTAGTGTTCCAACCACGCCGCTCGACGAGACCTGAACGAGGCTCGAAGCGGGTGTCCGAAGGCCCGGGAGGGCCCGTCGGAGGCCCTCTCGGACAACCGTCGGCGAGCGGCTCGCAGGGCCTTCCGAGGCCCTCGGGGGACCTCACAGGCGACGCACTCAGCGGGAGAACGACGATGGCGATCACGGTCTACAGCAAGCCGGCGTGCGTGCAGTGCAACGCGACGTACCGCGCGCTCGACAAGCTGGGTGCCGACTACACGGTCGTGGACATCAGCGAGGACGCCGACGCTCGGGACTACGTCATGTCGCTCGGCCACCTCCAGGCGCCGGTCGTCATCGTCGACGGCGAGCACTGGTCGGGCTACCGCCCCGACCGCATCAAGGCGCTGGCCGACAAGCTGGCCGTCGCGGCGACCGCCTGACACGGACGGCCCGCACCACCCGGGGCGCTGCGGCTCACGCCGGAGCGCCCCACCGCTTCACGACCGTCGGGAAGGGGGCGAGATGGCCTCGCTGGTCTACTTCTCCTCCGTCTCCGACAACACGCACCGCTTCGTGCAGAAGCTGGGTCTGCCGGCGCACCGGATCCCGCTGCGCCCCACCGACCCGTTCCTGCACGTGACGGAGCCGTACGTCCTGCTCGTCCCCACCTACGGGGGCGGCAACGAGGGCGGCGCGGTGCCTCGCCAGGTCGTGAGGTTCCTGAACGACGAGCACAACCGGTCGCTGATCAGAGGGGTCATCGCGGCCGGCAACACGAACTTCGGCGCCGCGTACTGCATCGCGGGGGACATCATCGCGGCCAAGTGCCACGTCCCCTACCTGTACGCGTTCGAGCTGATGGGCACGAGCGAGGACGTCGAGCGCGTCCGAGAGGGATTGGGACGATTGTGGCAGCGACAGTCACTGATTTCCGCGTAGACACGTCGGGCCTGGACTACCACGCCCTCAACGCCATGCTGAACCTGTACGGCGCTGACGGGAAGATCCAGTTCGACAAGGACCGCGAGGCGGCGCGCGCGTACTTCCTGCAGCACGTCAACCAGAACACGGTCTTCTTCCACGACCTCGACGAGAAGCTCGACTACCTCGTCGCGAACAAGTACTACGAGCCGGGCGTGCTCGACCAGTACGACCGCAGCTTCGTGAAGTCGCTGTTCGACTACGCGTACTCGAAGAAGTTCCGCTTCCAGACGTTCCTGGGCGCCTTCAAGTACTACACGTCGTACACGCTGAAGACGTTCGACGGGAAGCGGTACCTCGAGCGCTTCGAGGACCGCGTCTGCATGGTCGCGCTCGCGCTGGCCGAGGGGAACGAGGACTTCGCGACGTCGCTCGTCGACGAGATCATCTCGGGCCGCTTCCAGCCGGCCACCCCGACCTTCCTCAACCTCGGCAAGGCGCAGCGCGGCGAGCCCGTCTCCTGCTTCCTGCTGCGCATCGAGGACAACATGGAGTCGATCGCGCGGGGCATCAACTCCGCGCTGCAGCTGTCGAAGCGCGGCGGCGGCGTCGCGCTCCTGCTCTCGAACATCCGCGAGCACGGCGCGCCGATCAAGCACATCGAGAACCAGAGCTCGGGCGTCATCCCCGTCATGAAGCTCCTCGAGGACTCGTTCTCCTACGCCAACCAGCTCGGCGCGCGCCAGGGCGCGGGCGCGGTGTACCTGCACGCGCACCACCCGGACATCTACCGCTTCCTCGACACCAAGCGCGAGAACGCCGACGAGAAGATCCGCATCAAGACGCTCTCGCTGGGCGTCGTCATCCCCGACATCACGTTCGAGCTCGCGAAGAAGAACGAGCCGATGTACCTCTTCTCGCCGTACGACGTCGAGCGGGTGTACGGCGTGCCGTTCGCCGACGTGGACGTCAGCGAGAAGTACTACGAGATGGTCGACAACGCGGAGATCCGCAAGACGAAGATCAACGCGCGCGAGTTCTTCCAGACCCTCGCGGAGATCCAGTTCGAGTCGGGCTACCCGTACGTCGTGTTCGAGGACACGGTGAACCGGGCCAACCCGATCAAGGGCAAGATCACGCACTCGAACCTGTGCTCGGAGATCCTGCAGGTCTCGACGCCGTCGACCTTCAACGAGGACCTCTCGTACAAGGAGATCGGCCGCGACATCTCCTGCAACCTCGGCTCGATGAACATCGCCCTGGCGATGGACGGCGGCGACCTGGGCCGCAGCGTCGAGGTCGCGATCCGCGCGCTCACCGCCGTCTCCGACCAGACGAGCATCGAGTCGGTGCCCTCGGTGAAGAAGGCCAACGCGTCCGGCCACGCGATCGGCCTCGGGCAGATGAACCTGCACGGCTACCTCGCCCGCGAGCACATCTTCTACGGCTCCGACGAGGGGCTCGACTTCACGAACATCTACTTCTACACGGTGGCGTTCCACGCCATCCGCGCGTCGAACCTGCTCGCGAAGGAGCGGGGCCAGGCGTTCTTCGGCTTCGAGGACTCCAAGTACGCGTCGGGCGAGTACTTCGAGAAGTACATCGAGCGCACGTGGGAGCCGCGGACCGCGCGGGTCCAGCAGATGTTCGCCGAGGCCGGCATCCACATCCCCACGCAGGACGACTGGCGCGAGCTCGCCGCCTCCGTCAAGGAGCACGGCCTCTACAACCAGAACCTGCAGGCGGTCCCGCCGACCGGTTCGATCTCGTACATCAACCACTCGACGAGCTCGATCCACCCGATCGCGTCGAAGATCGAGATCCGCAAGGAAGGCAAGATCGGCCGCGTCTACTACCCGGCGCCGTTCATGACGAACGACAACCTGGAGTACTACCAGGACGCGTACGAGATCGGCTACGAGAAGATCATCGACACCTACGCCGAGGCGACGCAGCACGTCGACCAGGGCCTGTCGCTGACGCTCTTCTTCAAGGACACGGCCACCACCCGTGACCTCAACAAGGCGCAGATCTACGCCTGGAAGAAGGGGATCAAGACGATCTACTACATCCGCCTCCGCCAGCTCGCGCTGGAGGGGACGGAGGTCGAGGGCTGCGTGTCCTGCATGCTGTAGCCGTACGGGTCCGCGAGGCGCGGTGCACGCCGGCTCTGCCCGGCGGCTCCTTCGTCGCCGCTTGATGCCCACCACACCGGAGCCGGCGCGCACCGCGCCTCGCTCCGGAGGTGGGTCGCCATCCCCCTCCGGGTGGGTGGTCACACGACGCAGAACAACTGGAAGGGCAGGGCTGGGGAATGAGCCCCACCGGGAAGCTGAAGCTGATCGACCGCGTGTCGGCGATCAACTGGAACCGGCTCGAGGACGAGAAGGACGCGGAGGTCTGGGACCGTCTCGTCGGCAACTTCTGGCTGCCCGAGAAGGTGCCGGTCTCGAACGACGTGCAGTCGTGGGCGACGCTCACGCCGGAGGAGAAGACGCTCACGATGCGCGTCTTCACCGGCCTGACGCTGCTGGACACGATCCAGGGCACGGTCGGCGCGGTCTCGCTCATCCCCGACGCGCTGACCCCGCACGAGGAGGCCGTCTACACGAACATCGCGTTCATGGAGTCGGTGCACGCGAAGTCGTACTCGTCGATCTTCTCGACGCTGTGCTCCACCAAGGAGATCGACGAGGCCTTCCGCTGGTCGGAGGAGAACGTCAACCTCCAGCGCAAGGCCGAGATCGTCATGGAGTACTACCGCGGCGACTCCCCGCTGAAGCGGAAGGTCGCGAGCACGCTGCTCGAGTCGTTCCTCTTCTACTCGGGCTTCTACCTGCCCATGTACTGGTCGAGCCGCGCGAAGCTCACGAACACGGCCGACCTCATCCGCCTGATCATCCGTGACGAGGCGGTGCACGGGTACTACATCGGCTACAAGTTCCAGCGCGGGCTCGAGAAGCTGTCGCCCGAGGAGCGCACGGAGCTCAAGGACTACACCTTCGAGCTGCTCTTCGAGCTGTACGACAACGAGGTCGAGTACACGCAGGACCTCTACGACGCCGTCGGCCTGACCGAGGACGTCAAGAAGTTCCTCCGGTACAACGCGAACAAGGCCCTCATGAACCTGGGCTACGAGGCGCTGTTCCCCAAGGACGAGACCGACGTGAACCCGGCGATCCTCTCGGCCCTGTCGCCGAACGCCGACGAGAACCACGACTTCTTCTCGGGGTCCGGCTCGTCGTACGTCATCGGCAAGGCCGTCCACACCGAGGACGACGACTGGGACTTCTGATCCTCTGACGACCAGGCCCGGCGAGTTGGACGGCTGGACGGTCCTGCACCGGGTCACGCACGGCGAGCACCCGGGTGAGGTCGCTACGAGCTGGAGGAGGGTGCCCGGTTCGTCGACTGCCGCCTGCGCCGAGGCGGGCCGACGGACGTCAGGGGGCTACTGAGGTGCGACTCGGATGCGTCGTACCGCAGCTTCGACGAGGAGCCCGACGACGCGGTCCAGTCCGGGGTCGGTGCGCATCGTCGAGCGGCGCGCTGCGCGAGTGCGACGGTGCAACGGGGTCGCGGGCCGGGCCAGGCGCACACCGTCCGGAACGGTGGCGGTGGTGAGGTCCGGAACGAGCGCGACGCCGACGCCCGCGGCCACGAGCTCGAGCTGCCCGGCGAAGTCAGTGCTTTCGGCGACGACGCGCGGCCGGAAGCCGGCCAGGCCACACGCCCGTTCGGTCATCTCGTAGCAGGTCAGATGCCGTGAAGCGGCGACCCACGGGTGGCGCTCGAGCGACGCCAGGTCGACCGTGTCGCCAGCCACTGGGTCGTCGGCTCGGATCGCGACCCAGACGGGCTCGGTCGCGACGTCGCTCGCCTCGACCCCCTCGGGGAGCGCGCGAGAGACGTTCGAGTACGAGTGCACGACAGCGAGGTCCGTCCCGCCCTCGACGAGCGCCATGAGCGCCTCCTCCGGCTCGGGCGTCGTCAGGGTGAGCTCGATGCCGCCGCCCTCGGCCGTGAGCCGGCTCCAGGCGTCGGCGACGATCGTCCGCGCTGCTGACGGGAAGGCGGCGACCCGGTAGGTGCCCGCCGCGCCGCGGCGCAGGGCGTCGACCTCGCGCTCCGCGAGGGACACGCGGTCGAGGACGTCGCGGCCGTGGGCGGCGAGCAATGTGCCAGCGGGTGTGAGCGCCAGCCGACGTCCGCGACGCTCGGTGAGCGCGATGCCGAGCTCGCGTTCGAGCGCGCGGAGCTGCATCGAGATGCCGGGGGCGGTGAGTCGTAGTTCGTCAGCCACCGCGGCGACCGTGCCGAGCCGGTCGAGGGCGGCAAGCATGCGAAGCTTGCGCACGTCGATCATCAACCCAACTTACGCCTTGCGTCACAAACATTCAGTTGTCTTTCCACATCGCGGCCACCACGCTGGACGGCGTGAGACTCGACCGTGCCGCCCTCGCTGGACTCGCCGTCGTCCTGCTGTGGGCGAGCGCGTTCCCCGCGATCCAGGTCGCGGCCCCCGATCTCGGCGCCGTCGGCCTCTCGGTCGTCCGGCTGGTCGTCGCAACCGTCGCGCTCCTGCTCCTGGCGACAGTCCGACGGGTGCGGTTCCCGTCGGTGCGCGAGCTCGGGTGGATCGTCGCCGCGGGGTTCTTCGGGATGACCGCCTACCAGCTGCTGCTCAACGTGAGCGAGCTGCACGTGCCGGCGGGGACGGCGAGCATCATCGTGTCGGCGGCGCCACTCGTGTCGGTCGCCGTCGCACGCGCGCTGTTCCAGGAGCCGGTCACCCGGACCACCATGGTCGGCAGCGCGGTGGCGTTCGCAGGGGTGGTGGTCGTGTGCCTGTCGCGCGCAGGTGTCTCGCTGTCGACGGCGGTCTGGGTCGTGGTCGCCGCCATGGTCGTGCAGGGCGTCTACCACCCTCTCCAGCGGCCGCTCTTGCGGACCCGTTCGGGACTCGAGGTCGCGACGTACACGATGGGCGCGGGCACGCTCATGACACTGCCGCTGGTGCCGCTGGGCTGGGACCAGCTCCGCGACGCGACCGTCGGGGGCTGGGTTGCGGCGGTCTACCTCGGGTTGCTGCCGTCGGCGCTCGGTTTCGTCCTGTGGGCATATGCCGTCGGCCGTCTGCCGATCGCGGCGTCGACGTCGCTGCTCTACCTGGTCCCCCCGGTCGCCGTGCTCATCGCCTGGATCTGGCTCGGGGAGGTACCGCTGCCGGCGGAAGTGCTTGGCGGCGCCATCGTGATCGCCGGGGTCGTCGTCGTGACTCAGGGACCGCGGCTCCGCGCCCGGCCCCGCTCGCGGACCGCGGCAGGCGCCGCGACCTGATGCCACCGCGCCACGATGGCGGCGGGCGTTCTGCGCCCCCGGCCGTCAGCGGTCCGACACTCACGGCTCGGCATCGCGACGGGCCAGTGGCTGAAGGTAGCGCAGGAGCACGTCGACGTTGACGTGGCCGGCGAAGGCAGTTCCGCCACGTGTACCCCCTCGACGCGCCGGGACTGCCACGTGGGTCAGCCCGCCAGCACTCGACCTTCCTCGAGAGGCGTCCCGCGTCAGCACAACCGTTGACCGGGGACATCGTCGACGACGAACTCAGAGAAGACCGGCACGTCACAGCTGCTCACGCGGTGCCGGGCCTCGTCGTCGGTGCGCCGGTCAGCCACCCGCGCCGTCCGCGCCCAGACGCGTTGCCGGATCGGCCGGTGCGTCCGGGGCGGTGCGCTGCGGGCCGGCCTCGGCCGGGCGCGGCCGGTCCTGGAGGTGGAGGCGGACGCCGAGCAGGGCGATGTCGTCCTCGCCGGTCGCCGCCGGCACGGTGCTGAGGACGCTCTCGCACAACGCCTCCAGCGTGAGGGCCGCCGCGTGCTCGAGCGCGTCGCGCAGGTCGTCGATCCCCTGCCGCAGCGGCCGGGCGCGGGACTCGACGAGGCCGTCGGTGTAGAGCATGAGGGTGCTGCCCCGCTCGAGCGTCGTCTCGCTGTCGGTGCGCGGCGCGTCGGGGGACAGGCCGATGAGCGGGCCCGTCCCCGTCATCGGCAGCGTGCGCGCCGAGCCGGCGGGGTCGACCACGAGCGGCGGCGGGTGGCCCGCGCTGGACCAGCGCAGACGGGTCACCCCGTCCTGCATCTCCTGCTCGGTCTGCTCGAGCCGCGCCACCAGGAGCGTGGCCATCGCGGGGATGCGCAGGGTGCGGACCGCGGCGTCCAGGCGCTGCAGGATCTGCGCCGGCCCGTCCTCGGTGACGACGGCGATGGCCCGCAGCATCGAGCGCAGCTGCGCCATCGTCGCCGCGGCCTCGACGTCGTGGCCGACGACGTCGCCGATGACGAGGACCGTGGCCCCGCTCGGCTGCATGAACGCGTCGTACCAGTCGCCCCCGACGCGAGCCGCCTCGGCGGCCGGGCGGTACCGGACGGCGACCTCGAGGTGGTCGGGCTCGACGGGAGCGCTGAGCAGGTGCTTCTGGAACGTCTCGGCGACGGCGCGCTGCCTCCGGTACATCCCGGCGTTGTCGAGCACGAGGGCCGCGGCCGTGGTCACCTCGCGCAGCGTCGAGAGCTCCTCGTCGCTCAGGGGCGGACGACCCGACCCCCGGAACAGGCTCAGCGCGCCGAGCGTGCGGCCGCGGCTGACGAGCGGTGCCACGACGACGGACGAAGGTGCGAGCCGGCCCAGCAGCTCGGACGCCTCGCCCGGCCGCAGGATGCCCTGGATCGCGGCGGTCGCGCCCTCGCGGACCTGCACCGGCTCGCCGCTGAGCAGCGCCCGCGAGAGGAAGGAGTGCTCCGTCAGTGCGGCGATCCGGGTGGCGGCGTACCGCCGCACCAGCTTCCGCTGCGCGGGGTCCGCGTGCCACGCGCCGATGTCCCGCAGGCCGCGCAGAGGCTGCGCGGCCAGCGGCTCGTCGTGCTCGATGAGCGTGAGGACGCACCAGTCGGCCATGGCCGGCACCAGCAGGCGCGTGAACCGTGCGGCCGCCTCCTCCGCGTTCATCGTCGCGGCGAGCTGCAGGGTGACGTCCGCGAGCAGCGAGGCTCGCAGGACCGTCACCGGAACACCGTCAGTCACCTGTGCCCCGCTCCGCGCGGTGGATGGACCGCGCCCTACCCGGCGCTCGGCTGCACCAGCCCCCAACATAGGCCGCCGACCAGCACGAACGGCAGGACCCGCCGTGTGACCTCGGCCGTCCCGCGCGTCGGCGGGCCTCAGCGTGCCGGGGGAGCGGTGGAGGCCCGGACGACGAGCCGGGTGGGGAGCCGCTCGTGCGGCGTCCTGCCGGCGTCGGGCGCGCCGTCGAGCAGGCCCAGGAGCAGCCGCACCGCGGTGGCGCCGAGCTGCTGGATCTCCTGCCGGACCGTCGTCAGGGGCGGCGTGGTCGACGCGGACTCCGGGATGTCGTCGAAGCCGACGACGGAGAGCTCGTCGGGCACGCGCACGCCCAGGCGCGCCGCCGCGTCCAGGATGCCCATCGCCGAGACGTCGTTCGCCGCGAAGACGGCGGTCGGCGGGTCGGGCAGCGCGAGGAGCGCGGCGGTGGCGGCCTCGGCGGCGTCCCGGCGGTAGCCGGCCCCGCGCATGAGGGCGGGGTCGGGCGTGATGCCGGCGTCGAGCAGCGCCTGGACGTAGCCGGCCTCGCGGAGCACGGACGACTCCAGGTCCCGCCGGCCGCCGAGGAACCCGATGCGGCGGTGCCCCAGGTCGAGGAGGTGCTGCACGCCCAGCACGGCGCCGGTGAGGTTGTCGGAGTCGACCGTCGGCATCACCCCCGGGCCCGTGTGCGGGTCGACCGCGACCACGGGCACGGTCCCCGGGGGGTTGTCGAGCGTGGGGGTGGCCAGCACCGCGCCGTCGATGAGCGTGCCGCCGAGACGGGACAGGTAGCGCCGCTCCCAGCCCTGCGGGCCGGCGTCCGCGTCGGTGTAGGCGAGGACGGCGTAGCCGGTGCCGGCCACCGCCGCGCCCGCGCCCTTGAGGATCTCGGTGCTGAACGGCTCGAACTCGGCGACGAGCACGCCGATCGCGTGCGTGCGGTGCGTCCGCATGCCGCGCGCCACGAGGCTGGACTCGTACCCGAGCCGCTCGACGACGCCCTGGACGTGGGTGGCCGTCGTCGCGGCGATGCCGTCGCGGCCGTTGATCACCTTCGAGACCGTGGCGACCGAGACCCCGGCCTCGGCGGCGACGTCGGCGATCGTGACCCGGCGGTTCATGGGACGTGATGGTACGCCGCAAACGATGTCGATAACGTTACCGACCCGAGACCCGCGGAAGCGCTTCGAAGCGTCGGGCGCGCGCTGCGAGTGTCCAGAAATCCGCGTGATCATCGGTCTGGCGCGCGCAAGACGGCTGGTCACGGCCGGTCTCGAACCGAAACGAAACCGTTATCGATACCGATTGACACCTGGCCGGTCCGGTGGCGAGACTTCCGGGTGTCCGAGGGTCGATGACGACGTAAGGAGACTTCAGCGATGAAGAAGCGAATCCTCAGCGGGCTCGCTCTGGGTGCCTCCGTGGCCCTGCTGGCCACGGCGTGCAGCACCAGCGAGGAGCCGGGCGGCTCGGGGAGCGGCGGCACCGGCGGCGAGAAGGTCACGCTGACGGTGTGGGAGAACAACACGGCCGGTGAGAAGGGCCCCAAGTTCTGGGCAGACACCAAGGCGGCCTTCGAGAAGGACCACCCGAACGTCACGATCGAGATCGTGCCGGTGCCGAACGAGGACCTCGACGGCAAGCTCCAGACCGCGATGAACGGCGGCAACCCGCCGGACGTGTTCCTGCAGCGCGGTGGCGGCAAGCTCGCCGAGATGGTCGCCGCGGGGATGGTCGCGGACATCACCGACGCGATCGACGCGCCCGACATCCCCGAGGGTGCGTTCGGCGCGGGCACGCTGAACGGCAAGCGCTACTCGATGCCGATGTCCGTCCAGCCGGGCGGCCTCTGGTACTCGAAGGACCTGTTCAAGGAGGCGGGCATCGACGCCCCGCCCACGACGTGGCCCGAGTTCACCGACGCGGTGACGAAGCTGCAGGACGCGGGCATCACGCCCGTGGCCCTCGGCGCCAAGGACGCGTGGCCGGCGGCGCACTGGTTCTACTGGTTCGCGCTGCGCCAGTGCTCGTCCGACACCCTGGAGAAGGCCTCGAACGACGCCGACCTCTCCGACCCGTGCTTCCTCAAGGCGGGCGAGCTGCTGCAGGAGTTCTCGAAGACGAACCCGTTCCAGGACGGCTTCCTGACGACCCCCGCGCAGAACACCCCGGACTCGTCCGACGGTCTGATGGCGCAGCACAAGGCCGCCATGCAGCTCATGGGCTCGTGGGAGCCCGGGACGGTCGGCTCGCTGACCGAGAGCGGTGACCCGCTGCCGGACATGGGCTTCTTCCCGTTCCCGGAGATCGAGGGCGGCCAGGGCCAGCCCGGTTCGATGATGGGCGGCATGGACGCGTTCTCGTGCTCGTCCAAGGCCGAGATGCCCGCGTGCACCGACTTCCTGAACTTCCTGGGGAGCGCGTCGGTCCAGGCCGGCTTCGCCACGGCGAACAGCGCCATCCCGGCGTCGTCGGCGCAGGAGGCGCAGGCCACGGTCACGCTGCCCGCGCTGCAGGAGGCTCTCGCGGCCTACGGCAAGGCGCCGTACGTCTCGATGTGGCTCGACACCCGTCTCGGCCAGAACATCGGCAACGCCCTGAACACGGGCATCGTCGACATGCTCGCCGGCAAGGGCAGCCCGCAGGCCATCATCGACGGCGCGAACGCCGCCGCCGCGAAGGGCTGAACCGGTCGAGCTCATGAGTGCTTCCGCACGCGAGAACCTCACCACCTCGCCGGCGGACCTCTCCACGGGCGGGGGCAGCGCCGCGGCGCTGCCCCCGCGCCCGGCCCGGCGGCGTCGCAGCCGCGGCGGCTGGAAGGCCCGTGCGGAGATCCTGGCGCTGTCCGCGCCCGCCGTCGTCGTCTTCGTGACGTTCGTGATCCTGCCCGTGATCCTGGCCGGCTACTACGGCTTCTTCCGGTGGAAGGGCTACGGCCCGCCCACCGAGTTCATCGGCCTGCGCAACTACGTGGTGATCTTCGAGGACCCCGCGTTCCGGTCGGCGCTGACCAACAACGTCAAGATCCTCGTGCTCTCGCTGGTGATGCAGGGGCCGATCGCGGTCGCGTTCGCGCTGCTGCTCAACAAGAAGATGCGCGGGCAGTCCCTGATCCGCGTCCTGATCTTCGTGCCCTACGTGATCTCCGAGGCCGTCGCCGGCATCGGGTGGGCGATGATCCTGTCCGACCGCGGCGCGGCCAACGGCTTCCTCGCGAAGCTGGGCATCACCGGGGAGAGCTGGCTGGCGAACCCGTCCATCGCGCTGTGGACGCTGATGGTCATCCTCACCTGGAAGTACATCGGGTACGCCACGATCCTGTTCCTCGCCGGGCTGCAGGGGATCCCGGAGGAGCTCCACGAGGCCGCGTCCATCGACGGCGCCTCGTACTGGCAGACGCAGCGCTACATCGTGCTGCCGCTGCTGGGCCCGACCCTGCGCATCTGGGCGTTCCTGTCGATCATCGGCTCGCTGCAGCTGTTCGACATCGTCTACATCATCTGGGGCCAGTACATCTCCGGCACCGCCGGCGTCTCGACGATGGCGACGTACATGAACTCCAACGGCCGCCTGTCCGGCAACTTCGGCTACGGCTCGGCCGTCGCCGTCGTGATGTTCCTCATCTCGCTCGTCATCGCGCTGGTGTACCAGCGCTTCGTGCTGCGCCGTGACACGGCCGGCGCGCTCACGGAAGGGGAGGGCTGATGGCGATCGCCGCGGTCAACGCACCCACGGTCAGCGCGTGGAAGGGGCGCCCGCGCCGGCAGGAGCTCGCCTGGGGCAACCCGCTCGTCTACTTCGTGGCGCTGGTCTTCGTCGCCCTGATGATCGGGCCGGTCGCCTACATCGTCATCGGCGGGTTCCGGTCCAACGCGCAGATCGCCGCCGACCCGGCGGCGTTCCCCTCCCCGTGGCAGCTGGACTCCTACGTCCGCGTGCTCGGCAACGAGCGCTTCTGGGTCGCGTTCGTCAACTCGGTGATCTCCGCCCTGGCGACGACGGTCGGGGTGGTCGCGCTCGGGCTCATGGTGAGCTTCGTCCTCGCGCGCTACCGCTTCCGGGGCAGCGCCGCGCTGTACGCGCTGTTCGCGGCGGGGCTGATGTTCCCGATCACGGTCGCGATCACGCCGCTGTACATCCTGATCCGCTCGCTCGGCCTGATGGACAGCCTCGTCGGCGTGATCCTGCCGCAGATCGCCTTCGGCCTGCCGACCACCGTGATCATCCTCGTGCCGTTCCTGCGCGCCATCCCGGACGAGATCCAGGAGGCCGCCGAGATCGACGGCTGCGGGCGGATGGGGTTCTTCTTCCGCATGGTGCTGCCGCTGTCGATGCCGGGTGTCATCACCGTCGGCATCCTCGCGTTCATCGGCGCGTGGAACTCCTACATGCTCCCGCTGTACGTCCTCAACGACCAGCGCTCGGTCACCCTGCCGCTCGCGGTGCAGCAGCTCGCCTCGGGGCAGTTCTCGACCGACACCTCGCTGATCCTCGCCGCGACGTCGCTGGCGATGCTGCCGGCGCTGGCGTTCTTCAGCCTGTTCGAGCGCCGCATCGTCGGCGGCCTGACGGGTGCCGTCAAGGGCTGACCGCCCGCCCTCCCTGCCTCCCCGTGTGATGCCTGAAGGAGTTCCCGTGACCGACGTCGCCGACCGGACCGCTGCCTCGAGCGAGGCGCCGGTGGCTGCCATGCCGCAGGTCTCGGAGCGCGTCCGCGCTCTGCACGCGCGCATGACGCTCGACGAGAAGCTCGCCCAGCTGGTCGGGTACTGGCTCGACCAGAACGGGACCGTGGCGCCGATGCAGTCCGAGATGGCTGCCGGTCAGAAGGACTCCGGCCAGCTCCCGGAGATCACGAAGCACGGGATGGGGCACTACACCCGGGTGTACGGGACCCGGCCGGTGGACCCCGCGGAGCGCGCGGCGTGGCTGTGGGCCGAGCAGCGCCGCCTCAAGCGGGAGACCCGGCTGGGCATCCCGGCCCTCGTGCACGAGGAGTGCCTGACCGGCCTGGCCGCCTGGCAGGCCGCGACCTACCCGACGCCGCTGGCGTGGGGCGCGTCGTTCGACCCGGAGCTCGTGGAGGAGGCGGGGCGGGCGATCGGCGAGTCGATGCGTGAGCTCGGCATCCACCAGGGGCTGGCGCCGGTCCTGGACGTCATCGGGGACCCCCGGTGGGGCCGGGTCGACGAGTGCATCGGCGAGGACCCGTACCTGGTGGGCACCGTCGGCGCGGCCTACGTCCGGGGTCTGCAGGCGGCCGGCGTCCACGCGACGCTCAAGCACTTCGTCGCGTACTCCGCCTCGACGGCCGGGCGGAACCACGCCCCGGTGAACGCCGGCCCGCGTGAGCTCGCCGACGTCTACCTGCCGCCGTTCGAGATGGCGGTCCGGGACGGCGGCGCGCGCTCGGTCATGAACTCCTACGTCGACATCGACGGGGTGCCGGTCGCCGCGAGCTCGCACCTGCTGACCGACGTCCTGCGCCGCCAGTGGGGCTTCGACGGCGTCGTGGTCGCGGACTACTTCGCGGTCGCCTTCCTCGAGGTGATGCACCGGATCGCGGCCGACCGCGGCGAGGCCGCGGCGCTCGCCCTCGAGGCGGGGATCGACATCGAGCTGCCCACCGGTGACGCCTACCTGGAGCCGCTCGCGGAGCGGGTGCGCGCGGGCCGGCTCGACGTGCGCCTCGTCGACCGCGCGGTGCTGCGGGCGCTCGCGCAGAAGGAGGAGCTGGGCCTGCTCGACCCGGACGCGTTCGAGGACGAGCCGCCGACCGACATCGACCTGGACTCGCCGCGCCACCGGCAGCTCGCCCGGCGGCTCGCGCAGGAGTCCGTCGTGCTGCTGAGCAACGACGGCATCCTGCCCCTGCGCCGGCCGGCGCGGGTCGCGGTGCTCGGCCCGAACGCCGCGCGCCCCGAGGCCCTCATGGGGTGCTACTCGTTCCCGAACCACGTGCTGGCCCACCACCCCGGCCTGCCGATCGGGTTCGAGATCCGCAGCGTGCAGGAGGCGCTCGTCGCCGCGCTCGGCGACGCGGAGGTCGCGTTCGCGGCGGGGTGCGACGTCGAGGGCGACGACACCAGCGGCTTCGCCGAGGCGGTCGCCGCCGCGTCGGACGCCGACGTCGCCGTCGTCGTGGTCGGCGACCAGGCCGGCCTGTTCGGGCGCGGGACGGTCGGCGAGGGCAACGACGTGCAGTCGCTCGAGCTGCCGGGCGTCCAGCGGGAGCTCGTGGAGGCGCTCGTCGCGACCGGCACGCCCGTCGTCATGGTGCTCATCACGGGCCGCCCGTACGCCATCGGCTGGGCGCTGGACGGCGAGGGCCCGCGCCCCGCGGCCGTGCTGCAGGCGTTCTTCCCGGGCGAGTGCGGGGGCGACGCGGTCGCCGACGTCATCACCGGTGCGGCCAACCCGTCGGGGCGGCTCCCGGTGTCGCTGCCGCGCGCGGCCGGCGCGCAGCCGTACGGGTACCTGCAGCCGGTGCTGGGCGGTCCGTCCGACGTGACGTCCACCGACCCGACGCCGGTGCGGCCGTTCGGCTTCGGCCTCTCGTACACGACGTTCGCGTACTCGGACCTCGCGGTCGACGCCACCGTGGACTCCGCCGGGCTGTTCGAGGCGGCCGTGACCGTCACCAACACCGGCGCCGTCGCCGGCTGCGACATCGTCCAGCTCTACGGACGCGACGTGCTCGGCTCGATCGTCCGGCCCGTCGCCCAGCTGCTCGGCTACGCCCGGGTCGAGCTGGCGCCGGGCGAGTCGCGGCGGGTGACGTTCCGCGTCCCCACCACCCGGCTCGCGTTCTCCGACCGCCGGGTCGTCCGGGTGGTCGAGCCCGGCGACGTGCAGGTGTGGGTCGCGTCGCACGCGCAGGCGTCCGTCGAGCACGCCGAGGTCGGCGGCACGACGGCAGGGGCGATCAGCAACAGCCGTGGGCGCGAGCGGCGCGACGTGCCGGGGACGTCGACCGACCGGGCGCTGCTCGAGGTCACCGGCGCGGTGCACGAGGTCACGGGCGCCGACCCCCGGATCGTGGAGGTGGCCGTCACCCCGGTGTGACGTCGCCGGAGTCGGCGTTCGCCGGGGTCGTGCGGCTCGCCGGCCCGTGCGGTGCGGGCTCGAGCCGCGCGAGCAGGTCGACCGCGGCGCGCGCGTACGCGCCGATCCACCGGTCGTGCAGGCGCTTGATGGGCAGCGGCGCGAGCGTGAGCACGCGCGCGCGCCCGACCTTGCGCCCGGTCACGAGCTCCGCCTGCTCCAGCACCCGCAGGTGCTGCAGCACGGTGGTGCGGTCGAGCTCGGGGACGGCACCGCACAGCTCCCCGGTCGTCCGGGGGGCGGCCCGGAGCGCGTCGAGCATGCGCCGGCGCACGGGGGAGGCGAGCGCCTTGAACACGCGGTCGTCGTCGTCGGGCTCGTCGACGTGCTCCTCGGCCGGCTCGTCGGCGGCCGGCGCCTCACGCACCGGACTCTTGTCCCTCGCGGCATTCATGTTGTAAAACTACAACATGTCAGAGCTGAGCGAGCTGAGGTTCACCGTGTCCGGCCACGTCGCGCGGCCCGTCGCGGAGGTGTACGAGCTCGTCGCGGATCCCGCCGAGCTCTCCCGCTACTTCACGACCGGCGGCGCGCGGGGGAGGCTCGAGGCCGGCGCGGACGTCTCCTGGGACTTCGCGGACTTCCCCGGGCGGTTCCCGGTGACGGTCGTCGAGGCGGAGCCCCCGCACCGGATCGTGATCCGGTGGGACGGCCGCGAGTCGGTCGAGGAGCAGACCACGACGACGTTCACCTTCGCGCCGGTCGACGGGGGTGCGCGCACGCTCGTGACGATCACCGAGTCGTCCTGGCGTCCGACCCCCGCCGGCGCCGAGAGCGCGTTCGGGAACTGCGCGGGGTGGACGGGGATGCTCGCCGCCCTCAAGGCCTGGGCCGAGCACGGGATCAACCTGCGCGAGGGCTTCTACGTCTGACCCGGTCCTCGTGCGGGCGGCACCGCCGTCAGGCGTCGTACGCCGCCAGCGCCGCCACCACCTGGTGCCCGACGGCGGGCAGCCCGACGAGGACCGCCGAGACGACCTCGTCGCGCGTGGCGCCGAGCTCCCGCAGCCGCTGGACGTGGAACGGCAGGCCCGAGTGCATGCCGGACGCGGCGAGGACGGCGACGTAGGCGAGCTCGTCGGTGCGCTCGTCCAGCGCGCTCGCCGCGGCGAGCGACCCGACGGCGGTCATCCAGGCGGCGTGGTGCGCGGGCGCCTCGGACGCGAACGCCTGGAACGCGGTGCTGACGGACATGGTGCCTCCTCGTCGGGCGGATGCGCCTGACGCTAGGGCGGCCACGCGGCGCCCGGGGAGGACCTTGGGCCTCGTGGTGCCGCCGGTGCTCAGCGTCCGGCGGCCGCGCCGCTGTCGAGCGCGGCAGCGGGATCGCCCGCCACGGCGACGGCGGCGGGGTCCGCCGGCGGTCGGCCGGGCCCCGCCGGACGCGCGGCGGCCCCCACCGCGAGGACGGCGACGAGGGTCGTGAGCGGGATGGCGAGCACCAGCCCGATCGAGCCGACGAGGGTGCGGGCGACCTCCTCGGCGAGCTCCCCGCTCGAGAGCGCCCCGAGGAGCGTGCGGTCGGACATCGCGACCAGCAGCACGAGCGGCAGGGTGGCGCCCACGTAGGCGAAGACGATCGTGTACACCGTCGACGCGATGTGGTCGCGGCCGATCCGCATGCCGCGCGCGAACAGGGTCCGGCGGGTCGCCGACCCGTCGCCCGCGTGGAGCTCCCACACCGCCGACGCCTGCGTGATCGTCACGTCGTTGAGGACGCCGAGGCCGGCCAGCACCATGCCGCACAGCAGCACCTCGCGCATGCGCAGCTCCGGGGCGAGCGTCCGCAGGTCGGGCGCGTACTCGTCCGAGAGCCCGGTGAGCTGTGCCGCGCCGGTCGCCCACACCGCGATCGCGCACGTGACCCCGAGCCCGGCGAGCGTGCCGACGAGGGCGGTCGACGTCCGCAGGGAGAACCCGTGCGCGAGGTACAGGACGACGAACATGATGAGCGACGACGTGACGAGCCCGACCGCGGCCGCGGGCCGCCCGGCCACGAGGGCGGGGAGGGTGAACGTCCCGACGACGACGAGCGAGAAGCCGAGCCCGACGAGGGCGGCGAGCCCGCGCCAGCGGGCGACCGCGACGACCAGCACCGCGAACACCACGGCGAGGAGCGCCAGCGGCGGTCCGCGCTCGAGGTCGACGAACAGGTAGGGCGCGGTGCCGGGCGCTACGTCGGGCACGGTCACCACCCGCACGAGGTCGCCCGGCTGCAGCTCGTCGCCGTACTCCGGGGGGACGAGGACGTCGACGGCGACACCGTCGAGCGTGGCGCGTGCGACGGGCTGGTCGTACGTGTCCGTGCCGACCGACAGCACCGTGGCGGTGTGGAACGTCTGTCCGGGGCCCGTGGTCTCGAGCACGGGCATCTCGCCGGTCGGCCGCAGGAGCCACCAGCCCACGACGGTCGCCAGGAGGGCGGGCAGCAGCACCGCCGCGAACAGGACGCGGGCGCGGCGGCGTACCCCTGGCTCGACGGTCGAGGAGGGGGCGTGGGCGGCGTGGTCGTGCGGCACCGTCACACGCTCGCGGGCGCACCGCCGCGGTGGCGACACCGACACGCCGTTCGGCGGCGTCGTCGGTCGCCTTATTGATAACGATTCGCGATACCGCTAGGTTCGTCGCGTTCCTGCACCTCACAGAAGGGACTGGGCGGCAGCCCAGCGCGTCATGACCTCCTCCGCCCCTCACCGTCCCGGCCCTGCGCGCCGGCGTCGTCCGTCCTCCGTCGTCGTCGCCGTGCTCGCGTCCGGCCTCCTCGCCTCGTGCGCCGGCGGGCCCGGCGCCGTCGCCTCCGCGGGAGCCTCGTCCCGCACGGTGTCGGCCGCGCCGCGGGCCACCGAGCGTGCCGCCTCCGCGCCGAGGCTCGCCGTGACCTACGACGGCGGGGTCCTCGTGCTCGACGCGCTCTCGCTCGAGCCCGTCGCCGACCTGCCGCTGGCGGGCTACCTGCGCGTGAACGCGGCGGGCGACGGTCGGCACGTGCTCGTCTCGACCACCGGGGGGTTCCGCGTGCTCGACGCCGCCACCTGGGGGCACGCGCACGGCGACCATGCCCACTGGTACACGGCCGACCCGCTGCTCACCGACGTGACCTACCCCGCCGAGGAGCCCGGCCACGTCGTCGTGCACGCGGGCCGCACCGCGATGTTCGACGACGCCACTGGCCACGTGGTCGTCGTCGACTCCGCGCACGTCGCCGAGGGGCCGGGCGGCGAGCACGTGGACGCTCGCGAGCACACGACGCCGCACCCGCACCACGGCGTCGCCGTCGAGCTGGAGGACGGGACGCTCGTCGTCTCGGACGGGACCGCCGAGGCGCGCACCGGCGTGCGGGTGCTCGACGCGGGCGGGAACGTGCGCGCGGCGACGGACGAGTGCCCGGGCGTGCACGGCGAGACCGTGTCGGCCGGCGGCGCGGTGACGGTCGGCTGCGAGGACGGGGTCGTCCTGCTGCGGGACGGGGTCCTGACCAAGATCGACGGCCCGGGGGAGTACGCGCGGATCGGCAACCAGGCCGGCTCCGAGCACTCGCCGGTCGCGCTCGGCGACCTCAAGGTCGACCCGGACGCGACGCTGGAGCGGCCGAACCGCGTCTCGCTCGTCGACACCCGCAGCGGCGAGCTGCGCACCGTGGCGCTCCCCGCGAGCTACACCTTCCGCTCGCTGGCGCGCGGCGACGACGGCGAGGCGCTCGTGCTCGGGACCGACGGAGCGCTCCACGTGATCGACCCCGGGACGGGCCGGATCGAGCGCTCGGTGCCGCTCGTCGACCCGTGGACGGAGCCCGAGGACTGGCAGACCCCGCGGCCGTCCCTCCGGGTGCACGACGGCTCCGCGTACGTGACGGACCCGGCGACCCGCCGCGTGATCGCCGTGGACGTCAGGACCGGTGAGGTGTTCCGGACCGCGACGCTCGACGTGGTGCCCGACGAGATGGCGGTCGCGACCGGCGAGGCGCCGGACGAGCACGGTCACCACTGACCGCCGCGACGGCGCCGGTCCCCACGGACCGGCGCCGTCGCGTCGGGGGTCAGAGGTTCAGCGGTCGCAGGACGAGCGAGATGCCGTGCGCGATCTGCACGTTGCCCTTGTTGATGTCGAGCTTCGAGCGGACGAGGAAGGGGTCGAGGTCGTTGCGGTCGCGGTCCTTGAGCTGGACGATCCCGCACCGCTTCGACCAGACCTTCACCGTGATCGCGCCGCCCTGCGCGGTCGTCAGGCGGGCACCGTTCGACGCCAGCGCCGTGCCGGAGTCGATCGTCGCGCCCGGCACCACGTGGTAGAGCAGCACCTGCTCGACGGCGTCGACGCCGACGGCCCCGGCGATCGCCGTGAGGACCTTCGCCTCGGACTTGTACCAGCGGTGCGTGAGGTCGAACGCGAGGACCTGGAACGCGCGGTCGTTCGGCAGGAACGCGGTGAGCGGCACCGACCCGTCCGCCAGGACGGAGACCGGGCTGTCCGGCTTGGCGGCCAGGACCGCCGCGACGGCCTGGTCGACGATGTCGAAGTCGTACCAGTTGTGGTCGAACGTGTCGCCGTCCGCGGCGAGGACGCTCGCGAGGGACGTGGTGCCCGCGGCGTTCGCCGCAGGCGCGAGGGCCACGCCGGCGCCGGCCGCGAGCACGGCCGCGCAGAGCACGGAGAGGGTGCGTCGGATCTTCATCGTCGACTCCTGTGTCGTCGAGAGCGGCCCGGGTGGGCCGGACGCCCGAGCCGGGCGTCATCCTCTCTTCGCCCCGGACCGCCCCGGCGGATGCAGCGGCGTCGAGCGGGTTCAGCCGTCGGCGGCGACCGGCTCCACGAGCTCCGGACCGTTGTTGCGGACGTTGCCCACGGCCGGCCCGACCTCGCGGGGGACGAGCTCCGGCTCCGGCACGGACCGCACGAGCTCGCGGACGGCGTCGGCGTCGGTCAGCGCGGGGTCGAGCCACGAGTCGCGGAAGTCGGGCGGCAGCAGCAGCGGCGCCCGGTCGTGGATGTGCCCGGTCGAGTCGGTCGCCGTGGTGGTGACCACGGTGTACGTCCACAGCCACCGCGTCGGGTCGTCCTCGGCCTTCGCCGGGTCCGGCCACAGCTCGTACAGACCCGCGGCGGCGAGCGGCAGCCCGTCCCCGGCCGTCAGGTAGTACGGGGTCTTGCGCCGGGAGTCCGGGTGCTTCTGCCACTCGAAGTAGCCGTCCATCGGGACGATCGCGCGGCGCAGCGTCGCGGCGCGGCGGAAGGCCGGCTTCTCCGTGATGGTCTCGGCCCGCGCGTTGATGAGCCGGCTGCCGATCCCGTCGTCCTTGGCCCACGAGGGGACGAGGCCCCACCGCACCGCCCGCAGCTGGCGCACCGCGGCGTCGTCCTGGACGCGCTCGAGCACCACGGGCATGACGTCCGTCGGGGCGACGTTCCACGACGGGCCCCCGGCGTCGAGCAGCACCTGCTGGACGGCGAAGTCACGGGCGAGGTCGTCGTCCGCGCGGGTCTGGGCGTAGCGGCCGCACATGCGTGCAGTCTGCCCGAGCCCCGGGTGTCGGCGGCACCCGACGAGTGCTGTACTCGGGGCATGGGTGAGGCACAGGGCGCCCGGCCGCAGGACGAGTGGCAGGCGCGGGCGGACGAGGCCAAGGAGCGGGCCGAGGAGGCGCAGGCGCGCATCGCCGAGCTGCACCGCACGTCGCGCGCGACGGCCGCCGACGTGAACGAGGCGCTGGAACGGGCCGCCCGGGCCCGGTTGCACGTCGTCCAGGGCTACGGGCGGGCCGCCCTCGCGCACGAGCGCGCGGCCCAGCTGCTCGACGACCTCGCCGCGAACGGCGGCCCGCGGGCGGACGACCGCCGGGCCGCGGCGGCGCGCCACCGCGCGGCCGCGCTCGACGACCGTCGCGCCGCCACTCGTCAGGTCCGCGACAGCGTCGACCACCAGGACGACTGAGCGGTCAGCCCGACGACGCGGCCTCCCCGGGTCGGGAGAGCCGCGTCCAGAACGACGCGAGCGTCGCGACCCCGGCGTGCAGCAGGTCGACGCGCACGCTCTCGTCGCTGTCGTGCCAGTGGTCCTCGGGCAGCCCTGTGCCGAAGAACACGACCGGAGCGCCGGTCACGTCGTGGAGCAGCGACGCGGGCGAGCCGCCGGCGTTGCGCATCTGACCGACGCGCGGCGCGGAGAACCCGTCGGCCATCGCGTCCCGCAGCGCGGCGAGCGCCGGGAGGTCCGCCGGCGTGCGGTACGCCTCCTGCGCCCCCTCCAGCGGGATGTCGAGGGTGTACTCGACGCGGTCGCCGATGCGCTCGGCCACCCAGGTCCGCAGCTGCTCGGCGACGACGGCGACGCGCTGCTCCGGCACCGTGCGGATGCTGAGCGAGGCCTCGGCCTTCGACGGGATCGCCCCGCGGGAGGGCCCGCTGACGTCCCCGGCCACGAGCGCGAGCACCTCGGCGGTCGGGCGCAGCCACAGCCGCTCGAGCGGCGTCCAGCCGTGCTCCCCGCCGACGGGCCCGGCCTGGGTCCGCTCCCGCCACTCGTCCTCGTCCCACGGGAGCTCGCGCAGGGCGGCGCGCTCGGCCTCGTCGCCGGGGACCACGTCGTCGTAGAAGCCCGGCAGGGTGACCCGGCCGTCCTCGTCGTGCAGCTGGGCCAGGAGCCGGACGAGCTCGACCACCGGGTTGGGCGCGATGCCCGAGACGGCGCCGCTGTGGATGTCGCGGCCCGGACCCCGCACCTCGAGCGACGCGTTGAGCGACCCGCGCAGCCCCACGCACACGGCCGGCGCGTCGGCCCGCCACAGCATGGTGTCGGAGAGGACGACCAGGTCCGCCTGCCGTGCCTCAGGGTGCGCGTCCAGCAGGCCGGCGAGGTGCGGTGACGTCTGCTCCTCCTCGCCCTCGACCAGCAGCTTGAGGTTGACCGCGGGTGCCGGCCGACCGGTCGTCGCGAGGTGCGCCCGCACGCCCCAGACGTGCGCCAGCACCTGCCCCTTCGCGTCCGACGTGCCCCGCCCCCACAGGCGGCCGTCGCGCAGCGCGGGCTCGAACGGCGGCACCTGCCCCCAGGTGTCGTCCTTGGCGGCGCGCACGTCGTGGTGGCTGTAGACGAGGACCGTCGGGGCTCCCGGCGCCTCGCACCACTCCGCGTAGACCGCCGGAGCCCCGCCCTCGACCTCCCAGATCTCCGCCCGCGGGAAGCCGGTGTCGCGCAGCACCCCCGCCAGCCAGTTCGCCGAGCGCTGCAGGTCCGCCTGGTGCTCGGGCATCCCGGCCACGGACCGCAGCCGCACCCAGCCGATCAGGTGCTGCACCAGGTCGTCCAGGTGCTCGGAGACCCAGGCGTGCAGCTCCGGGCGCTCGCCCTGCGCGCGGCCGCTCACGGCGCGTCCGCCTCGTCGACGACGCGCAGCGTGGACAGCTCCGGGTCGGCCGCGTCCGGGATGAGCATGCCGGCGGCGACCCCGGTGCGGAGGTAGTCGAGGGCCTCCGCCGTCACGCGCTCCCCGGGGACGAGCACCGGTACGCCCGGAGGGTACGGCGTGACCAGCTCCGCGACGACCCGTCCCACGGCCCGCGAGGCAGGCACCTGCTCGACGCGGGCGAAGAACGCGTCGCGCGGCCGCATGACGGTCTCGAGCTCGAGCTCCGGCCCTCGGGGGAGGTCGACGTGCGGTGCGCGGTCGATCTCGTCGGCGCGCCCGGCGAGCTGCTGCAGCGCCTCCACCAGCACCTGCTCCGTGCGCTCGTCGTCGGCGTGCGTGAGGCGGGCGTTGACCCGGCAGGTGTCCGCGGCGCCGAGGTCCACGTGGCAGCGGTCGCGGAGCCACTCGGCGGCGGCGTAGCCCGTCACCCCGAGGCCCCGGACGTCGATCGTCAGCACCAGGGGGTCGAGGTCGAAGGCGCCGCCCGGGCGGACCACCTCGCGGCCCATGAGGGAGAGCCCGTCGATCGCGTCGACCGCCGTCCCCACCCGTGCCGCGCGGTCGATCGCGGCGGCGAGCAGGCGCTCGCCCTCCTCGACCATCTGCCGGCGCCAGCCGTCGAGCGTGAGGTAGACGAGGGACGACGAGCTCGTCGTCCCGAGCAGGTCCTCGCGCTGCTTGAGCACCGAGGGGTCGACGAGGTCGCCCTGCAGGTGGAACACCGAGCTCTGCTCGACGGCCGAGCCCATCTTGTGCACGCTCGTCACGACGACGTCCGCCCCGGCGTTCATGCCCCACGTCGGCAGGTCGCGGTGGAACGGCAGGTGCGCGCCCCACGCCTCGTCGACGATCAGCGGCACGCCGGCGTCGTGGCACACCTGCGCGACTCCCTCGATGTCGGCGCACGTGCCCCAGTCGGTGGGCGTGATGAGCAGCATCCCGCGCGCCCGCGGGTGGTCGGCGAGGGCCCGGCGCACGTCCTCCGGCTCGGGCGGATGGGCGAGGTGCAGGTCCTCGTCCACGTGCAGGTGCACCCAGACGGGCCGGATCCCTGCGATGACCAGCGCCGAGACCACCGACTTGTGCGCGTTGCGGGAGACCAGCAGCTCCTCGCCGGGCCCGGCGACCGCCATCATCGACGACTTCACCGACAGCGAGCTGCCGCACGTCGAGAAGAACGTCTGGTCGGCGTGCACGGCGTCCGCCATGAGAGCCTGCGCGTCCGCCAGGACGCCCTGGGACTCGCGCCGGTCGTCGAGCCCGTTGAGGAGGAGGACGTCGGCGGCGAACAGGCCCTCGCCCAGCACGTCGAGCAGGCGCCGGTCGACGCCGCGGCCCTGCCGGTGGCCCGGCGGGCCGAACACGACGTCGCCCCGGCGGCGGAAGTCGAGCAGGGCCTCGACGACGGGGGCGCGGCTGTGGTCCATCAGTGCTCCTCACAGCGGTCGGGGACTCGCGGGTCCGCGGCGGTGGCGCGCACCGCCGCGGCGACGACGTCGGGCACGGAGCCACCCGTGCGCAGCACCGCGCGCTGCCGCTCGGCGCCCGTGCCGTCGCGCAGCACGCGGCCCACCTGCCCGCGGACCCACGCGAGCTCCCCGCTCTCCTCGAGCGCGGGCGCGACGTGCCGGACGAGCGCGCCGAGCGCGTCCGCAGCGGGGACGAGCCGGTCGTCGTCCGGGTGGGTGAGCGCGTCGGTCAGGCCGACGCGGCTGGCGCGCCACGACGCGAGCCGCAGCAGCACGGTGGGCCGAGCGGGGGCGGGCAGGCCGGCCCGCCACTCGTCGGCGGCCGTCTGGACGAGGGCCCGGGACAGCACCGCGACGAGCGCGGCGTCCCGGACGTCGAGGCACACGTCCGCCACCCGGATCTCGATCGTCGGGTACCGGTGGGAGAGCCGGGCGTCGAAGTAGACCATGCCCGGGTCCAGCAGGGTGCCGGTCGCCAGCATCCGCTCGACGACCGTCCGGTACGCGGCCGCGGACCCGAACACCTCGGTCGGGCCGGTGCCCGGCCAGCGGCTCCACGCCTGCGTGCGGTAGCTCGCGAACGACGTGTCGCGCCCGTTCCACAACGGCGAGCTGGCGCTCAGCGCGATGAGCAGCGGGAGCCAGGTCCGGATCCGGTCGATGACGCCGACGCCCTCCTCGTCGTCGGTGACCGCGACGTGGACGTGGCAGCCGCACGTCAGCTGCTCCGCGCACGTCAGGCCCATGCGGTCGCGCATCGCGAGGTAGCGCGGGTCGGTCGACAGGGTGGGCCGGACCGGCAGGGGCGACGTCGCGAGCGCCGCCGCGCGGGTGCCGACCTGGCGTGCGGCCGCGTCCGCCGCGCCCCGCAGCGCGACGAGCTCCGCGAGCAGCTCCTCGACCGACCGCACCGGCGCCGTCGCCGTCTCGACCTGCTGCAGCTGCAGCTCCGCGCCGAGGCGGCGGGTGCCGGCCCGACCGGCGGCGCGCAGCACGTCACGCGCGGCGGCGACCGGGCTCCCGTCCTCGGGGTGGACGAGCAGGAGCTCCTCCTCGACCCCGACCGTCCGGATGCCGTCGGCGGCGCGTGGAGGCGCGGGAGCCGTGGCGGGCGCGGCGGCCTCGGCCGTCATCGGCCGACCTCGTCGTGCGACCGGCGCCTGCCCGGTCCCGTCCTCCCGAGACGGTGGGACGGCGTCCCACCCCGCAGCTGCACCATCGCGCTCGCCCCCCGGTCACCTGGGCCGGAGACTCGACCTGCGCACCGCCAGCGTCACACGCGCGGCGGCGCCCCGCACCCGGTGCCGGGCGGCCGCCGGGCGGGCCGCCTCACCCGCCCGCGAGGACGACGAGCTCCTGCGTCGCCCGCGTCATCGCGACGTAGCGGTCCACCGCCGCGGCGACCCCGTCGCCCCACGACTGCGGCTCGACGAGGACGACGAGGTCGAACTCGAGCCCCTTGACGAGCTCCGGCGTGAGTGCCCTGACCCGGTCCGCCAGCCCGTCGAGCGACGCGAGGACGCCGGGCTGCGCGACGACGCAGGCGGTCCCCGCCGGATGCCGGCCCAGCCCGTCGAGCAGCACCTCCCGCAGGCGGTCCACCGGCGCGTGCCGGACCGGCACGCCCGTCGACCGGACGGACGTCGGCACGTTCGCGTCGGGCAGCGCCGCTCGGATGACGGGCTCCGCGGCGTCCATGACCTCGACCGGCGTGCGGTAGTTGATCGTCAGCGACGCGGTCGTCACCTGCGTCAGCCCGACGCGGGCGAGCCGCTCGCCCCACGGCTCGGGGAAGCCGCGGCGGGCCTGCGCCCGGTCGCCGACGATCGTGAGGCTGCGTGAGGGGCAGCGGGCGAGCAGCATCTGCCACTGCGCGTCGGTGAGCTCCTGCGCCTCGTCGACGACGACGTGCGCGAACGGCCCGGCGAGCGCGTCGGGGTCGGCGGTCGGCAGTCCCGCCTCGTCGACGAGCGCGTCGCGCAGGTCGTCCCCCTGGAGCATCGACATGAGCTGCAGCTCGCTGTCGTCCGCGGCGATGAGGTCGTCGACGACGCGCGTCATGACCTCGCGCTCGGCGGCGGTGCGTGCCTCGCGCTCGCGGCGGCGCCGGGACGCGGCCGGGTCGCCGAGGCGCCGGCGTGCCGCGTCGAGCAGGGGCAGGTCGTGCTCGGTCCACGCGTGCGGGTCGGGGCGCTGCAGCCGGCGCACCTCGTCGGCGGTCAGCCACGGGGCGCACAGGCGCAGGTAGGCGGGCACCGACCACAGGTCCGCGACGAGGTCGGGGGCGTCGATCAGCGGCCAGGCCCGGCCGAACGCCCGGGTGAGCGCCCGGTCGCGGGCGAGGGTGCGGCGCACCTCGTCGACCGACGCCTCCTCGAGGCGGCCCGCCACGATGCCGACGAGCGCCTCCCACACGTCGTCGCGGGCCTCGTTGTGCGGGGTGCCGGGCTCGGGGGACGCGAAGGCGTCGGCCCAGTCCTCGGTCGTGACGACGACGTCCCCCTCGTCCGTCGTCACCACGACGGGCGCCGTGGGCGGCCGCTCGGAGAAGCGGACGGCCGGCTCGATCGCCGCCACCATCGCCGCGGACGCCTTGAGCCGCGCGACCTCCTCGTCGTCCTCCGCCCGGGCCGTCGCCCCCTCGGGCACCAGGTCGCGCAGCGTGCAGGTCTGCACGCCCTCCTCACCGAGGTTCGGCAGCACGTCGGAGACGTACGAGAGGTACGGGCGGTGCGGCCCGACGAGCAGCACGCCGCCCCGCCGGTGGCCGAGGCGGGGGTCGGAGTACAGCAGGAAGGCGGTGCGGTGCAGCGCGACGACGGTCTTGCCGGTGCCCGGCCCGCCGTCGACGACGAGCGCGCCCCGCGACCCGGCGCGCACGATCGCGTCCTGGTCGGCCTGGATGGTGCCCAGCACGTCCCGCATCCGGTCGGACCGGCTCGCCCCCAGGCTTGCGACGAACGCCGACTGGTCGTCCAGCGCCGCGGTGTGCGCCAGACCGTCGGAGGTGAACACCTCGTCCCAGTAGTCGGTGACGCGGCCGGCCGTCCAGCGGTAGCGCCGCCGGCTGCGCAGACCCATCGGGTGCGCGTGCGTCGCGGCGAAGAACGGCTCGGCGGCGGGGGAGCGCCAGTCGACGAGCAGCCGGCGACCCGTGCCGTCGTCCAGCCCGAGGCGTCCGACGTACACGGGCTCGTCCGCGCCCTCGAGCACCATGCGCCCCAGGCAGAGGTCGAGGCCGAACCGGCGCAGGGTCCGCAGCCGGCCGCTCACCCGGCGGATCTCGACGTCGCGCTCGAGCGCCGCCTGGCCGTGCCGGGTGGGGGCACGCCGGAGGGTGGCGAGCCGGTCGTCGAGGTCCGCCACCTGGCTGTCGAGCGCACGGGCGACGGCGGCGAGGTGACGCTCGTCCGCCGCGATCGCGACGGGGTCGTCCTTGGCGGCGAGGGAGGCGGGCAGGTCGAAGGCGCGGGCGGGCAGCGTGGTCACGCGATCAGCTCCAGGGTGCACGGCGGCGCCGCCGGCGGGGCGCGTGCCTCCGGCGGGACCGTGCGTGGGTGGGCGGTGAGGGAGCCCGGGCGGAGGCCTGCCGTCCGGTCAGGACGGAGATTCTGCGCGCCCGGGAGGGCCTTGCCGCAAGGCCCCCCACGCGCTATACGTTGAAGAGGGAGAGCAGAGGTGCTCTCCCGTCGTCGTCCCCCGGCCCGTGCAGCGGGCTCCCGGACCCGGCCCGCGGCTCAGCCGCAGTAGTCGCAGACCCCGGTCGCCGGCAGCGCCATCGAGCACGTCGGGCAGATCGCGGCCTCGCGCTCGGGGGCCGCGGTGCGGCGGGTGGACGCAGCGGACGGGGCCTTCGGCGCCC
>NZ_HE978588.1:566027-570206 GCF_000312005.1 Cellulomonas massiliensis JC225 | reverse complement strand
GGAGCGGCCGAGACGGGCTCGTCGACCTCGAAGCCGCGGCGCCGCAGCAGCGCGGCGGCGGCCGCCATGCCGTCCCCGAACTCGTCCGCCGTCGCGAGCCGGCCGGTCGCGTACCGGTGGGCCACGCCGAGCACCGCCCGCGAGTCGTAGCTGCGGCCCTCGTGCAGCAGCGGGTAGCCCGTCGAGGGCTCGAACCCGTAGACGCCGCGGAAGACGTCGGCCCCGCGGTCGTCGTACTCCGCGATCGCCTGGAGGATGTGCTGACGCGTCACGGCGGAGAAGGTGGCCACGCTCCGAGCGTACGTCGCCCGCCGAGCGCGACCGGGGGACGAGGTCGCCGCTAGGCCGGTGACGCACCGCACCCGCGGCGGTCGGGCGGGCGTCGGGGCTCAAGCGCACGGCCTTCCGCGCCGAAGTCCCACCCGGGGGCGCGGTCCCGCGCGCCCGGAGAGGACCGTCATGACGTCGCCGACCGCGTGGCAGCCCGCGCCGGAGGACCGCCTCGACCTGCACGCGGGTCCTCCCGCGCCCGACGCCGCGTGGACGCCGCCGCCCGGCCGGCTCGGCGGCGCCGAGGTCGACCCGTTCGCCGGCCTGCGCCGGGACGCGGTGGAGCCGGGTCATGCCGTCGACGCCGCCGGGCCCGTACCGGCCGACGCCCCGGGCGCTCGCGGCCGGCTCGCGCGGGCGTGGTCCTCCCTCACGTCGGACGACCGTCCCACCTGGTCGTCGGTGTCCCGGGTCGTGGGCGTCGGGGCGCTCGTCCGGCAGCTGGTGGCGGCGCTCGCCGGCGTGCTGCTCGTCGGGCTCGGTGGGTTCCTGCTCGGGATCGACCGGCTGTGGGGGCTCGTGCCGCTGCTCGCCGGCGTGGCGCTCGTCGTCCTCGGGCTGCGCCGCACGTCGCGCTTCCTCGACGCGCTCCCGCGCTGACCGCTCCCTCATCGGCTCCCGGTGAGGCAGGACTGCCTTGCTGGCCGTGCCCGGCGGGCGGGTCTACCGTCGAGGGATGGGCGCGACGGCGCGCCACCCGGACGACGTCTCGGAGGTCCGCATGAGCACCCTGATGGAGATGCCGCAGGTCGCCGAGTGCTCGGTCGCCGGCTGCTCCTACAACGACCACTCGCACTGCCACGCGGCCGCCGTGACGATCGCCGGCAGCGCCGGTGACGCCGCCTGCGCGACGTTCATCCCGCTCGGCACGAAGGGTGGCCTCGACAAGGTCGTCTCGCACGTCGGTGCGTGCCAGCGCGCCGAGTGCCTCCACAACGCGTCGCTCGAGTGCACCGCGGACGCCGTCCGGATCGGCTCCGGGCACGACCACGCGGACTGCCTGACCTTCACGCCGCGCTGAGCACGGCGCCCGCTCGTCACGGGTGACGGGCGAGCTCCACCAGGTGGCGGACGAGCTCCGCGGCGGGGACGACGAGCTCGCGCTCGCCGCTGACCAGCGCCGGGTCGACGAGGCGCTGCTGCACGGCCTCGTCCAGCGAGCCGACGACGTCCTCGTCGACCGCCGCGAGGAACGCGACGAGCATCGCCCGGGCCGCCTGCGAGTAGGTGCCGCCGGCGTCCACGGCGACCTCGGCGACGATGATCGCGGTCAGGGCGACGTCGAGCGCCGCGCGTCCCGGCCGGGCCGTCGACCAGTCGATGAGGTACGGACCGTTCGCCTCGGTGAGGATGACGTTGGCCGGGTGGATGTCGAGGTGGACCAGCACCTCGCCCGGGGCGGAGCCCTCCGGCGCCGGCAGCGCGTGCAGGCGGGTGTGCAGGTCGGCGAGCACCCGCGCTCCGTCCGGGATGCTCACCTCCTCCGCCGCCAGCGCCTGCAGCAGCGTCGGGCCGTGCAGCCGCTCGAGCAGCAGGTCCGGGCCGGACGCGTCGATCACGGCCGGCGCGGGGAAGCCGAGCCCGGCGACGTACCGCAGCACGCGCGCCTCACCGGCGGTGTCGCGGCCGTCGCGGTAGCGGCGCAGCAGGGTGGCGTCGTCGACCGCGAAGACGTCGGTCGAGGTGCCGGCGGCGATGCGGGCGTGCTCGCCGGGGTCGAGGCTCGCGAGGTCCACGGGCCGCTCGTCGAGCGTGCGTTGATGAGGGAGCGAGCCGGTGGCGGGCTCTGCTCCGGTGGGGTCTGAGGACGGCTTCGGCGCCGCCTGCGCGGGCGTCATCCATCGACGGTAACCCTGAACGGCCGGTCGGGCACCCCTGGACCGCACAAAGGTGCGTGACCTGGCCCACAGGCGGTCTTGGCCCCGCGGATGCGGACGCTTGACCTGCAGCCGCCGCGGCGGGCGGTGCTCAGGAGCGGCGCAGCCCCTGCAGGAGGGCGATCGCCGCGAGGTGCGAGCCGGGCAGCGGCAGCACCTGCACGCGCGGCGGGCGGCGCGTCACGTCCGCCACGTCGAGGGCCTCCACGGCGCGCCGGATCCGGGCGCGCAGCTCGGCGACGCGCAGCTCCTGGTCCTCGTCGGGCGCGAGCAGGGCCACGAACACGCCGCCGCCCACCGAGGCCATCGGGTGACCCTCGCCGAACGTCAGGGTGAGCGCGTCGCCGACCGCCGCGGCACGCAGCGAGCGCAGCAGCGCGCCGACCTCGCCCACGGCCACGTCGACGACGACGAGGCTGCCGGCCGCCCCGGGCCTCGGGTCGACCTGGTCGGCGGCGTGCGCGGCGCGCGTGGCGTCCCGGTAGGCCTCCGCGAGGCGCGTCGTCAGGTACTGCGCCGTCGGGAGGCCCGACTCGGGGTCGATCGTCGCCGGGGCCACGGCCAGCCCGGCCTGCCCGTCGGCCCAGCCCTGGCACAGTGCGCGGACGACGTCGAGCGGCGGGTCGCCGTCCCGCTCGTCGGCCCGCCACAGGCAGGCGAGGTCGTCGATCGCCTCCGTGACGCCCACGCCCGCCTCGCCGCGCGCGCGGCCGAGGCGCTCGACCGCGTCGTGCAGCCCGACCCCGACGAGGTACGCGCCGACCACCGCGTCGACCGCGCCGTCGTGCCAGTCGGAGGGGCGCAGCCACACCGACGACGTGCTCGCCTCACGCCACCGCGTGAGCAGCGGCGCAGGCGTGCGCAGACCGCCGGCGTTCGTCGTCATGCCCGATGAGAGGGGCGCCCCGGCCGGTCGTGACGCCGGTCAGGGTGTTTTCACCCACGCGGGGCGCCGTGGGGCAGGATCACGGGCCGTTCCGGGGGTCACCCGTTCGGGGGATTTCACCCGCCCGGGTGCCACGGGGCCGCGCCTGCGCCCGGTTCACCCCTTGCGTCGCTTATGGCACAGTGAACTCGCGCCTGTCGCGAAGTGGAGACCAGTGAGCACGCCCCCGGACCAGCTCGACGAGGCTTCCGTCTCAGACGCCGAGCTCATCGCCGCCGCCCGTTCGGGTGACGCGGGTGCTCTCGGCGTGCTCTACGAGCGCCACGCGGAGGCCGCGCGGGCCGTCGCCGCCCGCTACACGAACTCGGCGGCGGACGCGGACGACGTCGTGTCGGAGTCCTTCGCCGCCGTCATGGGCGCCCTCCAGCGCGGCAACGGCCCCACCGAGGCGTTCCGTGCCTACCTGTTCACGGTGGTGCGCCGCGTCGCCGGCACGCGCCGGGACGCCGGACGCCGCGAGCAGCCCACCGACGACCTCGCCGCGCTCGAGTCCGGCACCGCCTGGGCCGGCTCCGCCGAGGACCCGGCGCTCGCGGGCTTCGAGCGCGGCGTCGTGGCCCGCGCGTTCCACTCGCTGCCCGAGCGGTGGCAGGCGGTGCTCTGGCACACCGAGGTCGACGGCCTCAACCCCGCGCAGATCGCCCCGATCCTCGGCATCAGCGCGAACAGCGTGGCCGCGCTCGCCTACCGGGCGCGCGAGGGCCTGCGCCAGGCGTACCTGCAGCAGCACCTCGGCGACCCGCTCGAGCCCGGGTGCCGGGCGTTCGCGGGCAAGCTCGGCTCGTACGTGCGCGGCGGCCTCGGCACGCGTGAGACGGCGGCGGTGGAGAGGCACCTCGACGAGTGCGGCGAGTGCCGTGGGCTCGTCCTGGAGCTCGGCGACGTCAACCACGGCATGCGGGCGGTCGTCGCGCCGCTCGTGCTCGGCGTGGCGGGCCTCGGGGCGATCGCCGGTCTGGCGCCCGTCGCGGCGGGGCTCGGCGCGGGCGCGGTCGCCGCGTCCGGCGCGGGCTCCGGGACCGGTGG
>NZ_HE978588.1:513357-565302 GCF_000312005.1 Cellulomonas massiliensis JC225 | reverse complement strand
CTCGCTCGACGCGGGGGTCGCGGGCCAGGAGCTGCGCTTCGCGGTCCAGAACGCCGGCGGCTCGCCGGCCGCCGCGCTCGAGGCGTCCGTGACCCTGCCCGAGGGGGTCGAGCTCGACGCGATCAGCGTGCCCGACCTGCTGGGCGGCCCGGGCTTCTCGGTCGTCGCCGCGGCCGCGACGTGGTCGTGCGACCGGCTCGAGGGGTCGGCCACCGCCGCCCGGTGCACCCTCGACGAGCTCCCGGCGGGCGCGTCCGCGGAGCTGCTCCTGCGCGTCTCGGTGCCCGAGTCGTACGACCGCACCGACGGCACCGTGCAGGTGCGCGTCGCGGGCGGCGGCCTCGACTTCCGCTCCGACCCGATCCCGGTCCGCGTGCAGCCCGCCCCGGCTCGGCTCGCGGTGGCCTCCGCGCCGGAGACCGTCTCGCTCGTCGCCGGGCGCAGCCGGCCGTTCTCCGTCGACCTCGTGAACGCGGGCGGCCGCTCGTCGGCCGTGTCCGCGACGGTCCACCTGCCCGCCGGCGTGCGGGGCGGCGCGGCCACCGGCTCGCCCTGGGCGTGCGTGGCCGGGGACGAGGGCGGCACGCTGACGTGCGCGCTGGACGGCCTCGGCCCCCACCGCACGTCCACCCTCGCGCTCGACCTGCGCGCCGCCGGGACGGACGTCGAGGGAGCCGTCCGGCTCGAGCTCAGCCCGTCCGGCCGCGGCGCCCCCGGCACCGCGACCGTGCCGGTCGTCGTCCGTGCGCCCGCCACGCTGGCGCTCACCGGACCGTCGGCGGACGTGCGCGTCGCCGGCGGCCGACCCAGCACGGTCGCCCTGGCGGTCCGCAACACCGGCGGCGTCCGGTCCGAGGCCGTGACGCTCCGGCTGGAGCGCACGAGCGCCGTGCGGTGGGGCGAGGACCCGGTGCCGGGCTGGCTCTGCGACGACGCGGGGGCGACGCTCACGTGCACCGGCCCGGCGCTCGACCCGGACGAGCGCGTCGAGGCGTCGGTCGCGCTCGACGGCGTGCCGGGCGAGTTCGGGGAGCAGGCGCTGCGCGCGTCGGCCACCGCGGCGGACGCCGAGCCGAGCGAGCGGCTCGGCCTGCCCTTCGACGTCGCGCACCCGTCGCTGGCGGTCACCGCGACGCTGCAGCTCGCCGCCGACGGCCAGGGCACCCTGGAGGCGCGCTCGTCCGTATCCGGCGCGGACGCCGCCGGCGCGACGGTCACCGTCAGCCTGCCCGCGAACCTCGTCTGGAACCCCGGCGCCGTCGAGGAGGTGTGCGAGGCCGCCGAGCGCACGGCGCGGCGGGTGGTCTGCGACCTGGGCACCCTCGCGGCCGGCGCCGACCGGTCCGTGCTGCTGAGCGTGCGCGCGACGAGCGCCGGCCAGCGCACGGCGTCGGTGGCGCTCGGCGCCGCGGGCGCGAAGGACGCGGCCGGCTCGGCCACCGCCCGCACCACCTCCGCGGGACTCAGCCCGCGCGTCTCGGTTCCCGGGGCGAGCGTGCGGCAGGCGGGCGCCCCGCTGCTGTCGTGCGCGCCGTCGCGCGCGTGCTCCACGGTGCTCGCCGGCTCCGGGGACAACAACGGCCGGACGATGGTCGCGCTCGACGAGGCGGCCGACCCGCCGACGGGCGTCCGTCCGGCGGTGCCGGTCTCGTCGAGCACCCACCTGTCGATCCCCGGCGGCCGGGACGTCGCGTGGGCCGGCCTGTACTGGTCCGCCAACCGCTCCCCGGCGACCGACGGCTGGAGCAACGACCTCACGACCGCCACCGTGCGCGGCCCGGGCGGGGCGTGGACGACGGTGTCCGCGGCGCCGTCCGACGTCACGACGGTCGAGGACAACGCGGGCCGCGAGTACTACCAGTCGTTCGCCGACGTCACGAGCCTCGTCCAGGCGCACCGCGGCGGCACGTGGTCCGTCGCCGACACGGCCGTGAGCGACGTGCGCCGGGGCGGCAACCCGAGCTACTACGCGGGCTGGGCGCTCGTCGTGGTCTACGCGGACTCCGCCGACCGCACCGCCACCGTGTACGACGGGGGCGCGTGGGTCGCCGCGCGGCAGGCACCGCCCGTCTTCCGGTTCGCCGCCGACCCGGGCACCGAGGTGCGGGCGGGCGTCGTCGCGTGGGAGGGGGACCGCAACGGCACGGGCGACCGGCTGACGCTCGGCTCGTCGTGCTCGCCGGTGACGACGGACCTCACGCCGCTGCGCTGGAACGGCTCGTCGCAGGTCTCCGGCGGCTCGTCGTCCAACGCCTTCGACTCGACCGCCACCGGGTGGCGCGCGTCGAACGCCCTCGGCGTCGACGTCAAGGCGTTCGCGGCCGCGTCGCTCGACTGCGAGGTGGGCAGCCTCACGCCCACGACGCAGAGCGACCAGTACCTCGTCGGCGCCGTGACGCTCATGGCGTCGCCGCCGGCCGCGACCACGACGAGCAGCCCGACCGCGCGCCCGACGCCCTGACGCCTCCGGCGGCGCCCTGACGCCTCAGGCGGTGACCGACCGGACGGCCTCCTCGACGGGCGTCGGCCCGCCGACCAGCTCGAGCACCATGCCGGACGTCGCCGGCTCGTGCAGCAGCGCCGCGAGCACGGCCGCGACGTCGCCGCGCGGCACGGCCCCGCGCTCGACCTCCGGAGCGAGCTCGACGTGCCCCTGCGGCTCGTCGTCGGTGAGCGCCCCCGGCCGCAGGATCGTCCAGTCCAGCGTGCGGCGGCGCAGGTCCTCCTCGCTCGCGCCCTTCGCGGCGAGGTAGGCGGCGAACACGTCGTCGGTGCCCGGCGGGGGCGGGGCGTCGGCGCCGAGCGACGAGACGAGCACGTACCGGCGGACGCCGGCCTGCTCGGCCGCGTCGGCGAGCAGCGCCGCGGCGCCCCGGTCGACGGTGTCCTTGCGGGCGGCCCCGCTGCCGGGCCCGGCGCCCGCGGCGAAGACGACCGCGTCGGCGCCGGCCACCGCGTCGGCGACGTCACCGACGAGCGCGGACTCCAGGTCGAGGACGACCGGCTCCGCGCCGTCGTCCTGCAGGTCAGGGACGTGGTCGAGGTTCCGGACGATCGCGACCGGCACGTCCCCACGGTCGACGAGCGCCCGGGACAGGAGTCGGGCGACGCGGCCGTGCCCCCCGGCGATGGCGATGCGCATGCCCTCCACGCTAGGCACCGTCGGGCCGGGCGGCGACCGCAGCGGAGCGGGACCGGCTGGCGACGGCGGCGGAGGGCTCAGCGGTGGGCGGCGGCGCGGCGGCGCGAGGAGCCGCCCGGGTGCGCGGCGGGCGGGACGTCGAACGGGTCGGCGGGGACGGGCACGAGCGCGAGCTCGGTGACGGTCTCCGCGTCGGGCAGCAGGTCGAGGGCGAGCTCGCGGAGCACGTCGGCGGCGTCGACCAGGCGCGCGGCGTCCTCGTCGGGCAGGCTCACGTACAAGGCGATGCCGGGGCGTTGCGTGGTCATGGGAGGGCTCCGGGAGTCGGCGCGGGGTGCGGGGTGCGAGGCGGGCGGATCGTGCGGTCGGTCGTCGGCTCAGAACGCCTGACAACGACCCGTGCAGATCCGCCCGATCATTCGCGTGCGGGACGCGCGTACCCGGGCATGGGCGCGCTGCTGCCACTCCGTGGGGAGGGTGCGCGCGCCGGTCATGCCTCGATCGTCACACGGCGGGACGCCGGGGTCCACGCCGATCCGGTCACCGTCTCGTCAGGTGGGACGAGTCGACCGGTGCTGGTGCTCGCCAGTTGGACGAGCGGGCGGCGTCAGACGACACCGTAGAGGCGGTCGCCCGCGTCGCCCAGGCCGGGGACGATGTACGCCTTGTCGTTGAGCCGCTCGTCGACCGCGGCGACGACGACGGAGACGTCCGCCCGGTCGCCGACGTGGTCCTCGACGACCTTGAGGCCCTCGGGCGCGGCGAGCAGGCAGACCGCCGTGACGTCGCTCGCGCCGCGCGCCGTGAGGTAGTCGATCGCCGCGACGAGCGTGCCGCCGGTCGCGAGCATGGGGTCGAGCAGGAAGCACTGCCGGCCCGAGAGGTCCTCGGGCAGGCGGTTGGCGTACGTGACCGCCTCGAGCGTCGTCTCGTCGCGCTGCATGCCGAGGAACCCGACCTCGGCGGTCGGCAGCAGCCGCGTCATGCCGTCGAGCATCCCGAGGCCCGCGCGCAGGATCGGCACGATCATCGGGCGGGGGTCGGCGATCTTCACGCCCTGCGTCTCCGTGACCGGGGTCGTGATGTCGACGGTCGCGACCTTGACGTCGCGCGTCGCCTCGTAGGCGAGCAGCGTGACGAGCTCGTCCACCAGCAGGCGGAAGGTCGGGGACGGCGTGCGCACGTCGCGCAGGACCGTGAGCTTGTGGGCGACGAGCGGGTGGTCGGCGACGTGCAGGCGCATGGGCACAACGTACCGGTCGGTAGGTGCCGCGAGCAGGGTCGAGGGTCCAGGATGAGCGCCATGCGCGACGCCGGCCCGGGAGAGCACGCCGCCACCGGTGCGGGGCCGCGGCGGCCGGTCGACCACGCCGACGCGTGGGCGATGGGTCGCGCGCTCGACGAGGCGCGACGGGCCGCGCTCGCGGACGACGTGCCGGTGGGCGCCGTCGTCGTCGGGCCGGGCGGCGAGGTCGTCGGGCGCGGGCACAACGTGCGCGAGGCGCAGGACGACCCGACGGGTCACGCCGAGGTCGTCGCCCTGCGCGCCGCCGCCCGCACGCTCGGCCGGTGGCGGCTGGACGACTGCACGCTCGTCGTCACGCTCGAGCCGTGCCTGATGTGCGCCGGTGCGCTCGTGCTGGCGCGTGTGCCGCGGCTCGTCCTGGGCGCGTGGGACCCGAAGGCGGGGGCGTGCGGCTCGCAGTGGGACGTCGTGCGCGACCGGCGGGTCAACCACCGGGTCGAGGTGGTCGGGGGCGTGCGGGAGGACGAGTGCGCCCTGCTGCTCGAGCGGTTCTTCGAGCTGCGCCGCGAGGACTGAGGCCTACCGGGCGATCGGCGTCGGCAGCAGCTGCGCGAGGTCGGTGAGGGTCTCCGACGTCCCGGCGTCGAGGCGCAGGGTGGCGTGGCGGTCGCCGCGGGTCGCGCCGCGGTTGACGACGACGACGGGCTTGCCGGCCTTCGCCGCGTGCCGGACGAACCGCAGCCCCGACTGCACGGTGAGCGACGAGCCGGCGACGAGCATCGCGTCCGCCTCGTCGACCATCGCGTACGCCCGCTCGACGCGCTCGCGCGGCACGGTCTCGCCGAAGTAGACGATGTCGGGTTTGAGGACGCCCCCGCACACGGCGCAGTCGGCGACGACGAAGTGCGAGGTCTGCTCGACGACGGCGTCGGCGTCCGGCGCGATCTCGACGTCCTCGACGGCCTCGGTGAAGCCCGGGTTGAGCGCGTCCAGCCGGTCGGCGAGCTCGGCTCGGCTGATGACCGTGCCGCAGGAGAGGCAGACCACGCGGTCGTAGCGGCCGTGCAGGTCGATGACGTTCCGCGAGCCGGCGGCCTCGTGCAGCAGGTCGACGTTCTGGGTGATGAGGCCGAGCACGACGCCGCGAGCCTCGAGCTCCGCCAGCGCGCGGTGGCCGGCGTTCGGCATCGTGCGGCCGACGTGCCGCCAGCCCACGTGGTTGCGAGCCCAGTACACGCGCCGGAAGGCGGGGTCACCGACGAACTGCTGGAACGTCATCGGCGTGCGCGGCGGCGAGTCCGGGCCGCGGTAGTCGGGGATGCCGGAGTCCGTCGAGACACCCGCGCCGGTGAGGGCGACGAGCCGGTGGCCGGCCAGCACCTCGACGGCCTGGCCGAGCGTCGCGGGGGTCAGCGGGTGCTCGGCGAAGGGGCGGGCGTACGGCAGGCTCACGGGACCCACGGTAGGCAGCCGGGGGCGATCGCGCCGTGCCGGGCCGGGCGAACCGCGGGGCCGCCCGGCGCACCGGACGGCCCCGCGGGCCACGCTCAGGCCGACGTCAGTTGAGCGTCCACCGCTGTGCGTTGCTGCCGTTGCAGTCCCACAGCTGGACCTGGGTCCCACGCGTCGTGGAGTTGCTCGGGTTGTCGAGGCACCGGCCCGACTGCGGGTTGTAGAACCCGCCGTTCTGCCGGATCCACACCTGCGCGGCGGTGCTGTTGCAGTCCCAGAGCTGCAGCTTGAGACCGTTCGTCGTCCCCCCGCCGGGGATGTCGAGGCACTTGCCCTGCACGCGCAGGGTGCTGCCCGCCTCCACGTAGGTCCACTTCTGCGCGACGCTGCCGTTGCAGTCCCAGATCTGGACCTTGTTGCCGTTCGCCGTGCTGGCCGCGTTGTTGTCCAGGCAGAGCCCGGACGGCGTGGTGACCGAGCCCGCGGTGCCGGTCGGCGGGGGCGTCGTCCCGCCGCCGCCGGTGCCGCCGCCACCGCCGTTGATCGGGCTGAGGACGATGCCCGCCGAGCGCGGGTCGCCGTCGTGCACGAGCGACTCGAACGCGCCCACGTCGTCGAACGCGAACGCGTACGCCTTGCCGTCGGCCATCGCCTCGTGCACCGCCTTGCCGTACCGGTTCGGCGGGGTGCTCTTGTAGAACTGCGACGCGTCGGTGCTGGGCTGGGTGTCGATCGTGCCGAGCGTGCCGCGGAACAGCGCGGCGCACAGCGTCCGGGCGATCGGGCCGACCACCTGGTCGTTCGGCGCGTGCAGGCGGCCGTCGCAGCCCCACACGTCGGCCGACGAGGGACGCTGGAACGACGCGACCTGCTGGCCCGCCGAGTTCGTGAAGGTCATCGTCGTCCCGGACGTGCGCCCGAAGTACTTGACGCTCGGCTGGTCCTTGAACGGCACGACCGTGAGGGTCTTCGACGCGTACGCCGACCACGCCGACGCGATGTACGAGTCCAGGTACGTCGCGCTCATGAGTCCCGCGCCTGCGGCCTTGCCGGGGGAGAGGATCCGCAGCAGCGTGCCGTCGGAGCGCGTCACGACGCTGCCCGCCCACGCCGGGTCGGCCTTCAGGGCGTTGGCAACGTTGAGGCGCCCGTTCGTGACCGTGTCGCCCGTGCGCTTCGTCGTGCCGTCCGCGCCCGTGACGAGCACGGCGTGCGGGACGGCGAACATGTCGACCTGCGAGCTGTTCAGCCACAGGCCGTCGTTGTTGTACGTGAACTCGCTCCAGTCGAACAGGATGTTCGCGCTCGGGTCGCCGCCCGCCCACGGCGCGGGCTGCACGAGCCCGTCGGGCGTGAGCTTGAACGGCACCTTGTCACCGAACGAGAAGTAGACGCGCCCGGAGAACCCGCGCGGGACCTGCAGGGTCTTGCTGCCGCCGTTGGCCGGGCCGGCGATCGACACGTCCGGCGCGGGCACCGGCGGGTTGGCGCCCGCAGGCCACGGCGAGAACGTGCCGGAGCCGTTGACGTAGCCGAGCCGGCCGTCGGCCAGGTTCACCCCGATCACGTACAGGTACGTCGCCTCGCCGCGGCCCGAGCTGTTCGTCACCGTCAGCGGCAGCCGGTCCGGCCCGACGGCCTGCGCCGCCGGCATGCCCGCGACGGCCACCGCCACCGCGATGGCGAGGGTGCCGAGCGCCCCCGCGATGGTCGTCCTGGTCCTCAGTCTCATGCGTCGTGCTCCTTCGGGGTTGCCGCGCCGACCGGACAGGCCGACGCGCGGCTCTCCCGCACGCGGGTGCGCACGGGAGAGCCGGGTCGGGCTGGGGTCAGTGGAGCGTCCACTTCTGGGCGTTGCTGCCGTTGCAGTCCCAGATCTGGACCTGCGTGCCGCGGGTCGTGGAGTTGCTCGGGTTGTCGAGGCAGCGGTTCGACTGCGGGTTGTAGTAGCCGCCGTTGCGCGGGATCCACACCTGCGCCGCCGTGTTGTTGCAGTCCCAGAGCTGCAGCTTCAGGCCGTTGGCCGTGCCGCCGCCGGGGATGTCGAGGCACTTGCCCTGGACGTGCAGGGTCGTGCCGGCCTCGACGAAGGTCCACTTCTGGGCGGCGCTGCCGTTGCAGTCCCAGATCTGGATCTTGTTGCCGTTCGCGGTGTTCGCGGCGTTGTTGTCGAGGCAGAAGCCCGACGGCGTCGTGATCGACCCGCCGGTGCCGGTGGGCGGAGGCGTCGTCCCGCCGCCCGCGGTGTACGCGGCGACGTAGTCGACGAGCATCGGCACGCCCGGCTGCGTCGCGGCCGTGGGCCCGCCGCCGAACGCGGCCGGGAAGCCGCCGCCGATCGCGACGTTGAGGATGATGAAGAACCCGTGGTGCAGGGCGTTGTTCCACGTGGTCGCGTCGACCTGGTTCGACGTGATCGTGAAGTAGTTGTTGCCGTCGAGGTAGTACCGCAGCTGCTCGGGCGAGACCGAGCGGTCGTACTCCATCGCGTAGGTGTGGAAGTTCCCGAGGCACCCGGCGCACGAGCGCTCGCCCGAGCCGATGCCGGTCGTCTCGTTGCACGGCCCGCCCGGGTTGGTGCCGCAGTGCAGCGCCGCGAACACCGACGGCCGTCCGTTGATGTTCTCGAGGATGTCGATCTCGCCGATCCGCGGCCAGCCCGTCGCCCCCGTGCCCCGCGCCTCGGCGCCGAGCATCCAGAACGCCGGCCAGTACCCGGCCGCCGCGGCCCCGGTGACGTTCGGCTGGGCGATCCGCGCCTCGACGCGCATCTTCCCGCCGGCCGGCGCCGCGATGTCGGTCTTCTGCGTCTCCACGCGCCCCGACGTCCAGTTGCCCGCGCCGTCGCGCAGCGGCTTGATGACGAGGTTGCCCGAGCCGTCCTGGTACACGTTGGCCGTCGAGTCGGTCATGTACTCGATCTCGCCGGTACCCCAGTTGCTCGCGCCGCCCGGGTAGCCGTGGCCGATGTCGTACAGCCAGCGGCTGCCGTCGAGCCGGCTGCCCGCCGAGCCCGTGAAGTCGTCCGCGAACACCTGGGTCCAGCCCGACGGCGTCGCCGGGAGGGACGCGCTCGCGGGCGACATGGTCGCCGCGACGAGCGCGGTGACGGTGGCAGCCGCCGCGACGGCGGCTGCGGCGAGGCGCCGGTGGCGGCGCAGCAGCGTGGAGGCGCGCAGGCCCCGAGGGACGTCGGACATCGGTGTCTCCGATCAGAGAGAACGACGTCCGTCGCGGACTGCGCGACGACGAGCAGTCCGGCGGGATACGACGGGCGGAACTTCGGGTGGTGCTCTTCTGCCGGCCGGATGCCGGCGGGTGCTCGTGGCGAGCGAGGTCGTCGGGGCGTCCTCGCCCCTCCGAGCGATGCGGCCGCTCTCGCAGCCGACTGGAGCGATGGTAGCGCTCTCAGGTGCCGCGTCAAGACAAGCGGTGACACGATTCTTGCTGCGACGTGACTCTCCGCCCTGACCTGCCGCTCCGCCCCTGGAGACCGCCCGATTCGGAGCATCGGGCGCGGGCCGGTACTCTTCTGCACCGAGGTAGCGTGTCCGAGCGGCCTAAGGAGCACGCCTCGAAAGCGTGTGTGGGTGAAAGTCCACCGTGGGTTCAAATCCCACCGCTACCGCCAGCAGCCGAAGGGCCCCAGTCCGCTGAGTCATGCGGACAGGGGCCCTTCGTTGTGCGTGCAACCGTGGACGTGGACGGCTGAGCCTCGGCTGCGAGCGCCGGGCCCCGTAGCGACGGTGCGCGCAGGTGGCCTGGCGCCGGGACGGTGTGCGGAGGTCGCCTCACCGCCCGATCGCGTCGAGCTCCGCCAGCGCCTGGTCGTCCAGCTCCAGCGCCGCGCCCGCGACGTTCTCCCGCAGGTGCGCGACCGACGAGGTGCCCGGGATGAGCAGCACGTTCGGCGAGCGGTGGAGCAGCCAGGCGAGGGCGACGGACATCGGCGTGGCGCCGAGCCGGGTCGCGACGAACGTGAGCTCGTCGGCCTGCAGCGGCGTGAAGCCGCCGAGCGGGAAGTACGGGACGTACGCGATGCCCTCGCCGGCGAGCCAGTCGATCAGCTCGTCGTCGTCGCGGTGGGCGAGATTGTACCGGTTCTGCACGCAGACGACGGGGGCGATCGTGCGGGCCTCCTCGACCTGCTCCCGGGTGGCGGTGCTGATGCCGAGGTGGCGGATGAGGCCCTGCTGCTGCAGCTCGGCGAGCACCTCGAACGGCGCGGCGATCGAGCCGGGCTCCGGGGTGTCGAAGCCGCCGACGCGCAGGTTCACCACGTCGAGGACGTCCAGGCCGAGGTGCTCGAGGTTGTCGTGCACCGCCTGGCGGAGCTGGTCAGGGGCCATGGCGACGGGCCAGCCGCCGTGCTCGTCGCGCAGGGCGCCGACCTTGGTGACGAGGTGCAGGCCGGCGGGGTAGGGGTGCAGGGCCTCGCGGATGATCTCGTTCGTGACGTGCGGGCCGTAGAAGTCGGACGTGTCGATGTGCGTGATGCCGAGGCGGACGGCCTCGCGCAGGACCTCGACGGCGCCCGCGCGGTCGGCGGGCGGGCCGAAGACGCCGGGGCCGGCGAGCTGCATCGCGCCGTAGCCGACGCGGGTGACCTCGAGGTCGCCCATCGTGAAGGTGCCGCCGGGAAGGGTGCTGGTGCTCGTGGTGGTGGTCATGGCTCCACCGTGCGCCGGCGCCGCGAGGCCAGGCAGGTCCCCGCCGATCCTGGGAGTGAGGGGACCAGGATGACCGCCGGCCCCGTGCCTAGGGTGGCGGCATGAGCACGAGCCTGGGCGACTTCCTGCGGGCCCGCCGCGAGCTCGTCCGGCCCACGGATGTCGGGATCCCCGAGGGGACCGGCGTGCGGCGGGTGCCCGGGCTGCGGCGCGAGGAGGTCGCGATGCTCGCGGGCATCTCGGCCGACTATTACCTGCGGCTGGAGCAGGGGCGCGACCGGCACCCGTCGCCGCAGGTGCTGGAGGCGCTCGCCCGGGTGCTGCGCCTGGACGATGCGGCGACGGACCACCTGCTCGCGCTGGGCGCGCCCGCGGCTCCTCGTCGTCGGCGTCGCCCGCGGCCGGAGGTGGTGCCCGAGGGGACGCTCCGACTGCTGGACGCGATCGGGCTGCCCGCGTTCGTCGAGGGGCAGGTGTTCGACGTCCTGGCCTCCAACGACCTGTGCCGCGCGCTCGACCCCAGCCTCGTGCCGGGCCGCAACCGCCTGCGCGACGTGTTCCTCGACCCGGCCCAGCGCGACCTGCACCCGGACTGGCCGACGCTCCTGCCGTACCTCGTCGCGGGGGTGCGAGCGTCGGGCGTCGCGGTGGACGACCCGCGGCTGGTCGAGCTCGTCGGGGAGCTCTCGCTCGCGAGCGAGGAGTTCCGCCGGCTGTGGGCCCGGCACGACGTCCGGCCGCGCGCCGGCTTCCGCGTGGCTTTCGCGCACCCGGTCGTGGGGCTGATGGAGCTGGACTGCGAGAAGCTCGCCGTCGGCGGCACCGAGGGACAGACGCTCGCGGTCTACCACGCGCCGCCGGGGACGCCGACCGCCGAGCGGTTGGCGCTGCTGGGCTCCCTGGTCGCGCGGGGAGCGGCAGGTGGCGAGACGGCGGCGACGACGACGAGGACGCACGCGCGGCCGGAGTGAGCGTGACGACCGGCGCGGCGACCGCTGCGAGGACTGCCGGCGTCGGGTGCAGGGCCATGTTCGCGACGCGGACGCGCCGCTAGCATCCGAAGGACCACCGTCCAGCAGAGGCAGGTGCCGATGTCCGAGACCTCCGTGAACCCTGCAAGCGCCTACGGCGTCCACTCGGAGGTGGGCCGGTTGCGGAAGGTGCTGGTCTGCTCCCCGGGCATGGCGCACCGGCGGCTCACGCCGTCGAACGGCGCCCAGCTGCTCTTCGACGACGTGCTGTGGGTCGAGAACGCCCAGCGCGACCACGCCGACTTCGTCAACAAGCTCCGCAACCGGGGCGTCGAGGTCGTCGAGCTGCACGACGTCCTGGCGCAGACGCTCGCGGTGCCCGGGGCGCGGGACTGGGTCCTCGACCGCAAGGTGACGCCCAACCGGGTCGGCCTCGGTCTGGTCGACGGCACGCGGGCGTTCCTCGAGACCCTGAGCGAGCGTGCGCTCGCCGAGCACCTGATCGGCGGGCTGGCGACGCAGGACGTGCCCGGCGAGTTCCGGTCCGGCTACGTCGCGCTCGTCCGCGAGTCGACCGGCCAGCGGGAGTACCTGATGCCGCCCCTGCCGAACACGCTGTACACGCGGGACACGACGTGCTGGCTCTACGGCGGGCTGACGATGAACCCGCTGTACTGGCCCGCCCGCCAGGACGAGACGCTGCTCTACAAGGCGATCTACACGTTCCACCCGGACTTCGTCGGCTCGACGGTCTGGTGGGGCGACCCGGAGCAGGACTGGGGACTGGCCACGTTCGAGGGCGGCGACATCATGCCGGTCGGCAACGGCGTCGTGCTCATGGGCATGAGCGAGCGGACCTCGCGGCAGGCCATCACCCAGGTCGCGGCGGCGCTGTTCGCCCAGGGCGCCGCGGAGCAGGTCGTCGTGGCCGGGATGCCGAAGCTGCGCGCGGCCATGCACCTGGACACGGTCTTCACCTTCGCGGACCGCGACATCGTCACCGTGTACCCGGCGATCGTCGACCACGTGCACCCGTTCACGCTGCGCCCCGGCGACGACAGCGGGGGCGTGCACGTCACGGAAGAGAGCCGGCCGTTCGTCGACGTGGTCGCGGGTGCGCTCGGCCTGCCGGGCCTGCAGGTGCTCGAGACCGGCGGCGACGTGTACGAGTCCGAGAGCCAGCAGTGGAACAGCGGCAACAACGCCGTCGCGGTCGAGCCCGGCGTCGTCGTCACCTACGACCGGAACACCATCACGAACACGCTGCTGCGCCGGGCCGGCGTCGAGGTCGTCACGATCGTCGGGGCCGAGCTGGGGCGCGGCCGCGGCGGCGGGCACTGCATGACCTGCCCGATCATCCGCGACCCGGTCGAGTTCTGACCCGCTGACCACGGCGTTCCGGACGAGGGGGCCCCGATGACCGTCGAGCAGGAGGCGGACGCTCCGCCCAGCAGCCCGGGCAAGATGAGCGTGCCGACCCTGACGGCGATGGTCGTCGGGTCGATGGTCGGCGCCGGGGTCTTCTCGTTGCCCGCCCGGTTCGGCGTCGCGACCGGGATCCTCGGCTCGCTCATCGCGTGGGCGATCGCCGGCACGGGCATGCTCATGCTGGCCTTCGTCTTCCAGAACCTGGCGATCCGCAAGCCGGAGCTGGACTCGGGCGTCTTCATCTACGCCAAGGCGGGCTTCGGCGACTACGCCGGGTTCACCTCCGCCATCGGGTTCTGGGCCAGCGCCATCGCCGGGAACACCTTCTACTGGGTCTTCATCTCCGCGACTCTCGGCGCGTTCTTCGAGGGCTTCGGCGACGGCGACACGGTGCTGGCCGCGCTGCTGGGCAGCCTCGGGGTGTGGTTCTTCCACACCTTGATCGCCCGCGGCGTGCGGGACGCGGCGGTGATCAACCGCATCGTGACGATCTGCAAGATCGTGCCGATCGTCGTGTTCGTCGTCGTGCTCTTCGTGAACTTCGACGCCGGCGTCTTCGCGGACAATTGGACCGCGTACGGCTACGGCGAGCTCGGCGGCCTCGACGAGCAGGTCCGCAACACGATGATCATCACGACCTTCGTGTTCATCGGCATCGAGGGCGCGAGCGTCTACTCCCGCTACGCCAGGCGGCGGGAGGACGTCGGCAGGGCCACCGTGCTCGGCTTCCTCAGCGTCCTGTGCCTGTTCGCCCTGGTGACGCTGTCGAGCTACTCCGTGCTGCCGCAGCCCGAGCTGGCCGACACGCGCCAGCCGTCGATGATCGGGGTGTTCCAGTCCGTCGTCGGCGACTGGGGGCAGACGTTCATCAGCGTCGGCGTCGTCGTCTCCGTGCTCGGCGCCTACCTGGCGTGGACGCTGATGGCCGCCGAGGTGATGTACATCCCCGCGCGCAATTCGGACTTCCCGCGGTTCCTCGGCCGCGAGGACCACCGCGGCACGCCGATCACCGCGCTCGTCGTCACCTCGCTCGCCGTGCAGGCGCTGCTCGCCGCGACCCTGGTGCTCACCGACGCGCTGAACTTCATGCTCGACCTCAGCACCGTCCTCGCGCTCCTGCCCTACTTCCTCGCCGCGGCCTACGCCCTCAAGCTGGGCCTGACCGGGGAGTCGTACGAGGGCGTGACGCCGCGGACGCGGCGCAAGGAGACGATCGTGGCGGGGGTCGCCACGGCGTACACCCTGTTCCTGTTCGACGCGGCGGGCTTCGAGTTCGTCGTCCTGTGCACCCTCATCCTCGCCCCGGCGACCTTGCTCTACGTCAAGGCCCGCTCGGAGTCGGGGCGGCGCATCTTCACGCCCACGGAGCTCGCGCTGTTCGCGCTCATCCTCGTGGGAGCGGTGGTCGCCGGCGTCGGCCTGTGGACCGGCCGGATCACCATCTGAGCCGGGCGGGGCGCCCGTGCCCGGCGCCTCAGCCGGCGTCGCGCCGCGCCCGCGCCCGCGCCTTGATCGCGACGATGACGTCCGTCTTCGCGTCCGCGTAGTCGTTCATGTCGGACCACTGCCGCTCCAGCAGGGCGCGCTTCGTGCCCTCGTACAGCGCGCGGTCCTGCGGGTCCGACCGCAGGTGGTCGCGCAGCAGCAGGTACTCGTCGATCGCGGGGTCGTCGCGCTGGTAGACGTGCACGTGGGCGTCGCGGGAGGGCGTCCGGACGAGGCGGTGCCCCGGCTCGCGGACGCGCAGCACGTACCCGGCGTCGAGGAGCGGCTGCAGGTAGTCCTCCTCCGCCGTCACGTCGTCGACGCCGACGACGACGTCGACGATCGGCTTCGCCGCCAGGCCCGGGACGGACGTCGAGCCGATGTGCTCGATCCGGACGTCCGCGTCCCCGAGGGCGGCCGCGATGCGCCGCCGGTGCTCCTCGTAGACGCTCGGCCAGCGGTCGTCGTACGGGTGCAGGGCGACCTCGATCGCCTCGGCGCCACCGACGATCTCGACCGAGGTGACGTCCGGCCGACGGGGGTGCTGGAGCGGGCTCACCACGCCATCCTCGCAGCGCGAGCGAGGCTCCCGTGCCGCGGGACATCGGGCGAGCGCCCGTCGGCTCGGTCCGTACGCTCGTCCGCATGAGCGACGAGCCGACGACCGACTACTTCGCCGACGACCCGCGGACGAACCGCGAGCGGATGCTCGCCGGGGACCTCTACATCGCCGACGACCCGGACAGCCAGCGCATCTCCCGCCGGGCGATCCGGCTCGCGGACGCGTACCACCGCGCGTTCGTCGCGGACGCCGAGGCGGCGCGTCCGCTGCTGGAGCAGCTGCTCGGCGAGCTGGGGGAGGACGCGTTCGTCCGGCCGCCGCTGTTCGTCGACTACGGCGAGAACATCCGCATCGGCGCCCGGACGTTCGTGAACTTCAACCTGACCGCGCTCGACGTCGCGGCGATCACGATCGGCGAGGACTGCCAGATCGGCCCGAACGTCCAGCTGCTCACGCCGACCCACCCCGTCGAGCCGCAGCCGCGGCGGGACAAGCTGGAGGCGGCGAAGCCCATCGTGCTGGGCGACAACGTGTGGCTGGGCGGCGGCGTCATCGTGTGCCCGGGCGTGACGATCGGCGACGACACGGTCGTCGGTGCCGGGTCGGTGGTGACGCGGGACCTGCCCGCCGGCGTGGTCGCGGTGGGCAACCCGGCGCGCGTGATCCGGTCGGCCACCGACTGACCACGGGGCGGGTCAGTCGCGGGGCACCACGCGCAGCGTGACGTCGCGGACCTCGGGTCCGACGACGGTCCCGACGATCGACGCCTCGTACCGGCCGTCGTACTTCGCGTGATACGCCGCGTCGACGGCCTCGTGCACGTCGTCGGGCGCCGGCTCGAACGTCACGTCGAGCTCGGCGTCGCCCACGGCGAGGTGCCCGGAGCCGGACGCCTGCGCGCGGCGGAACCAGCCGTTGCTCGGCCCGTACGCCGAGCGGACGAACACGTCGTCGCCGACGCGCACGGCCCAGATCGTCGCGGCCGGGCGCAGCGTGCCGTCGGGACGCGACGAGGCCAGGTGCACCTCGTCGGTGCGGTCGACGGTGTCCAGCTCCTGCGGGGTCCAGCTGCTCATCGATTCCTCCTCACGTGGGCGGAAAGCGGTCCACCCGGTCGAACGCCCGCGCGGCGGCCCGGTGTTCCGCGCCGGACGTTCCGGGGCGGTCCATCCCGACGCCCGGCGGGGTTGGCGCCGCGTTCACCCGGCGCGGCGATGCTCGACGCTCCGCACGAGGGAGGGGTGGACGTGAGGGCAGTTCCGGGGCAGCACCCGCGCGCGTCGTGGCTCGTCGTCGACGACCCGGTCTACGTGGTCGAGCTGCGCACGGCCCGCGGGCAGGAGGCCGAGCACTGGCGCCTGGAGGATGTCGACGACGTCACCGAGGTGCTGGACTGGGTCGCCGCGCGCCGGCGCGGACGGCTCGCGACGATCGCCGTCGAGCTCACCGACCACCAGGGCTCGACGCTCGTCCCGCTCGTGCGGCTCGGCGGCGCCGCGTCGCTGCGCAGCGCCTGAGCCCGGTACAGCTCAGCTCGGCCGGGCGGCCGTGAGCCGGTCGAGCACGCGCAGGCGCAGGTCGATCGCGGTGCGCCGCCACATCGCCGCCCGCTCGATCACCGAGCCGAGCGTCGTCTCGGTGGCGGGCACGTGCGTGACCGTGACGCCGTGCTGGGCGGCGGTCCGGACGATCGTGTCGACCGTCCTCGGCAGCGCGAGCTGCAGCAGTGCCGACGTCGCGCTGACCTCGGCCTCGCCCTGGCCGAACCGGCGGCGGTAGCGCACCGACGAGACCACGCGGGAGAACAGCGGGTCGCCGCTCTCGTCGTCGACCGGCGCGTCCTCGGGCGGGAGCGCGGACAGGTAGAGCGACAGGACGAGCTCGCCGATCTTGCGCAGCACCCAGGCGCGGCCGGGCAGCGGCGGGATGAAGGTCACGAACCGCGCGAGGTCCGCCTCGAGCGCCTCGGCCGAGAGGGCCGTCCACGCCGGCTCGGTGCGGATCTCCAGCACCCGCTCCCACGCGACGTCCTTGCCGTCGAGCCCGACGCGCTCCGGCCCGACCGTCACGGCGCCGAACCGGTCGAGCAGGCCCAGCGGTGCGGTCGCGAAACGCGGCACGTACGGCACCAGCCGGACGAGCCCCTGCACGGAGACGTCCCACTCGCGCGCGAGCGGGTAGACGGGGCGCGGGTAGGCGTCGAGCGCCGCGGCGACCCAGTCGGTGACGAGGTCGCCGACGTCCGCGGGCACGCCGCCCAGCAGCCGTCGCGCGGTCGGCGAGGCCGCGTCGTCGGACGGGTCGACGGGTGCGTCGACCGGCCCGTCCTCGATCGCGTCCGTCGGCTGGTTCTGGGGCGTGCTCACGATCCTCCGAGGGCGGGGTCAGGGGTGGTCGTGCGGTCGGTCACGTCAGCGGCGGGCCCGAGCACGTGCCCAGGCTCGTCTCCCCGTCGAACGCCTCGGCCCGCCACTCGACCGGGCGCTGGCGCAGCAGCTCGGAGTCGGTGGGCAGCACCGCGCGGCCCCAGGTCTCGGAGGACTGACGCTCCACGTCGCCCTCGACCCACCCGTCGGCCGGCGGGTGGCTCGTGGAGGTGTCCACCACGCGCTGCGAGCCCGGCTCGCCGTAGGTGACCCGGACCCACAGCTCCGTGCTGCCGGCCTCCTCGCTCGCCCACTGCACCACGGGCCGCTCCGTCCGCTGCCCCCGCGTGACGCCCAGCCGCGTGCTCGTCGTGGCCTCGATCGCGCGCCCGACGGTGACCTCGATCGGCGTCTCGCCCGACACGGTGCAGGCGGCGTCGGTGACCTCCTCGGACGTCCCGCCCGACGGCCCGACGCTGTAGAGCACGCCGAGGGCGCAGGCGGCGAGCGCGAGCCAGGTCGTGCGGGCCTGGCCGGGGGTCGCGCCGCGCACGGGGCTCCACGGCGGCGGCAGGTGGACGGCGTCAGTGTCGCAGATCGAGTCGGCGAACGTGCGGCGGCGCTCGTGCCACAGCGGGCGCAGGTAGCCGATCATGAGGATCGCGTCGAGCAGGTGGGCGATCTCCCGGCCGACGGTGCGCAGCAGCCCGGCCGGGCGCCCGGTGCCCGCGCGCAGGATGCGGATGCCGACGACGCGCTTGCCGGGCGTCGAGCCGGCGTACGCCTGCAGCAGCACGAGCGTGGCCAGGGCGGCGAAGCCCCAGGACGAGGACTCGACGCCCGACTCGCCCCACGTGACGAGCGACCACACCGGGCCGTCCCCGGTCGCGAGCCACGCGACGCCGGTGAGGATCGCCGAGTCCAGCAGCGCGGCGACGACGCGCCGGCTCCAGCTCGCGTACGTCGCCAGGACGAGCGGCTCGGCGACGGGCGGCGCGTCCGACGGGCTGGTCACCCGTGCATGGTGGCAGAGCGGACGGACCCGGTGCGCCGGATCGCCGCGCTGATCACCCGGCTGCGGCGCAGGAGGCGTCCGGCTCGTGCGGCCCGAGCACGCCCGGCTGCGGCTCCAGCGCGAGGACCTGCGTCCGGGTCACCCCGAGCGTCGTGGTCCGCAGCCGGACCTCGTCGATCGACTCGCCGACGCCGTCCCCGTACGTCGCGCAGGTGACGTCGAGGGCGACGCGCACGTCGGCGCGCTCGCCGGGGCCGAGCGTGAGGCGCGGGGCCGCTGCGCCGCCCGCCTCGAGCGAGGCGGTGGCGGCCGCGTGGTCGAGCGGCTGCACCGCGAGCGTCACCGGCAGCGGCCCCGCGTTGCGCACGCCGACGAGCACCCACCCCTGCTCGTCGTCGACGAGCCAGACCACGCCCGTGCCGAGGCCGGTCACCGAGCCGACCTCCTGCACGAGCCCGGGGGACCACGACGACGTGCCGTCCGCCCGGACCCACGAGCGGGAGCCGACGAGGAGCCACGCCCCGGCCAGCACGACGACGAGCAGGACGGCGACGACGACGAGGACGCGCCGGCGGGGGTGCCGCGGCGGGCGGCTCGCCCGCCGGGAGCGCAGGGCACCGGCGGGCGCGGGCGTCGTCGTGGTCACCGCAGACCTCCCGGCTCGACGGCAGCGATCCGGACAAAACGTACCGGTGCGCGCCGTCGTGCCGGGGCGATCCGGGCGCCGCGCTCAATGTCGCGCCCGCCGCGCCCGATGCCCGGGGGTGAGGATCGTGCGGCGGTGGGTCGCGCTCGGGCTGAGCGCGTGGACGCTGCTGCTCGTCGCCGTGATGGTGAAGAAGGCCGTCGAGGGCGGCCAGACGACCGACTCGCTCGGCTTCGTCGGCACCGGCGTCGTCGCGACCGTCACGGGCCTGCTCGCGTGGCACTCGTGGCGGTCGTACCTGCGGCTGCGTGCCGACGAGGAGTGGCACCGGCGCACGCCGGAGCGCGAGCGCGTCGTCTGGGAGCAGCCCCGCCTGCACGAGCTCGTGCCCCCGCCGGACGAGGGCGACGGACGCCCGCCCGCCTGACGGTCAGGCGTGGCCCATCGCCTGCCCGCCGGACGCCTCGATCCGCTGCCCGGTGACCCAGCCCATCCGTCCGGAGACGATCGCGGCGACCGCGCGGCCGACGTCGTCGGGCTGCCCGACCCGTCCCATCGCGCTCGTCGCGGCGATCCGCTCCTGGTAGGCGGGGGTGTCGCGGACGGCGCCGCCGCCGAAGTCGGTCGCCGTGGCGCCGGGCGCGACCGTGTTGACGGCGATGCCCCGGGCGCCGAGGACGACGGCGAGGTACCGGGTCCACACCTCGACCGCGCCCTTCATCGCCGCGTAGCCCGCGTAGACGGGGTCGACGAAGAACCGGGTGAGGCCGCTGGAGACGGTGAGCACGTGCCCGCCGTCGGCGACGAGCGGCGCGAGGTGGTCGGTGAGCAGCATCGGGCCGCGCACGTGCAGCGCGAACAGGTCGTCGAGCGTGGCCGGCCCGGTCGCGCCGAACGGTGTCGGCGCGAACGTCCCGGCGTTGTGCACGAGCACGTCGAGCTGCTCGCGGCCCGAGGTCGCGACGAGCGCGCGGCGCAGCTCGTCGGCGAACGCGGCGAACGTCGCGTCGTCGCGCGTGTCGAGCTGCAGGGCGACGCCGCGGCGGCCGCGGGCGGCGAGCTCCGCGACGACCTCGTCGGCCTGCTCCCGGCCGTGCAGGTAGGTGAGGACGACGTCCGTGCCGTCGTCGGCGAGGGCGAGGGCGCTGGCGCGGCCGAGGCCGCGGGACCCGCCGGTGATGAGGGCGATGCGCGAGGTCATGGGTGCTCCTTCGGTCGGGGATGACGCGACCACCGTGCGTCCTCGGCCGGCGCCGCCTCCAGGGCGCACCTGTCCACGGACCGCCGATCCCTGGATGCGCGGCGGCAGGCGGGCGACGATGGCCGCATGGACCGCCGCCAGCTCGCCGACTTCCTGCGCACCCGCCGGGACGCGCTGCAGCCGGAGGACGTCGGGCTGCCGCGCGGCCCGCGCCGCCGCACCGCCGGGCTGCGCCGCGAGGAGGCCGCCGCGCTCGCGGGCATGTCCGCCGACTACTGGAGCCGCCTCGAGCAGGGCCGCGGGCCGCAGCCCTCGGAGCCGATGCTCGCCGCGATGGCGCGCGCCCTGCGCCTGACGAGGGCCGAGCGGGACCACCTGTTCCGGCTCGCGGGCCACCACGCGCCCGAGCGCGCCGGCCGCACCGACCACGTCGGCCCCGCGCTGCAGCGCATCCTGGACCGGCTCACGGACACCCCGGCGATGGTGCTCTCCGACCTCGGCGAGACGCTCGCCCAGAACGGGCCCGCCGTGGCGCTGCTGGGCGACCACGCGGCCTACCGCGGCTGGGAGCGCGCGACGGTCTACCGCTGGTGGACCGACCCCGCCTCGCGCGACGTCTACCCGCCCGAGGACCAGGCCGAGCACGGCCGGGTGTTCACCGCCGAGCTGCGCACCGCGTACGCGACGGGCGGCCGCGGCTCACGCGCGGCCGCCCTGGTCGCCGAGCTGCTCGCGCGCAGCCCCGAGTTCGCGGCGGTCTGGGCGCAGCACGACGTGGGGGAGAAGCACCCGCGGACGAAGCGCTTCGTCAACGCCGAGGTCGGGCCGCTCACGCTCGACTGCGCGACCCTGCTGGACACGGACACCGGGCAGCGGCTGCTCGTCTTCACCGCGACGCCCGGGTCGGTCGACGCCGAGCGGCTGGCGCTGCTCGCCGTCGTCGGCCGTCAGCGGCTGCCCGCGGGTGACGCCGTCGGCGGCCGGCCCTAGCGTCGGCGGTGTGACCGAGATCGAGACCCGCCCGACGCTCGAGCAGCTCGACGCGGTGTTCGGCACCCGCGGCGTCGCCGCCCGCTGCTGGTGCCAGTGGTTCCGGGTGACCTCCCGCGAGTGGGACGAGCTCGGCCCGGACGAGCTGCGTCGCCGCACCGCCGACGACCTCGCGTCGGACGAGCCCGGCCCGGGCGTCGTGGCCGTGCGCGACGGCGAGCCGGTCGGCTGGTGCGCGGTCGCGCCGCGCCCGCAGTACCGCCTCGCCCGGCGCCCGACGATGCGCTCCGGCGTGCCGGACGACGACCTCGACGACCCGTCCGTCTGGTCGGTGACGTGCTTCGTGGTGCGGGTCGGGTACCGGCGGCAGGGCGTCGCCGGGGAGCTGCTGGACGGCGCCGTCGCGCTGGCGCGGTCCGGGGGCGCGCACGTGCTGGAGGCGTACCCGGTCGACGGGTCCGGCTCAGCGAGCGAGCTGTACCACGGCACGGCGTCGATGTTCGCCGCCGCGGGGTTCGAGGAGGTCGCGCGGACGTCGCGCACGCGCACGGTCGTCCGGCTGACGCTCTGAGCGTCCTCCGGGCTTCTCCGGGCGCTCTGCGAGTGCCTACGGGACGACGTCGACCAGCGTGCCGGCCGGCACGCGGTGCCAGAGCACGTCGAGCACCTCGTCGGTGACCCGGACGCACCCGTTCGACACCTCGCCCGTCGCGCGCAGCGTGGTCGTGTGGATCGCGCTGGCCGACGTGCCGGTGCGGCGGTCGTAGTCGTCCATCGTCTCGCTCTGCGTCGAGAGGAGGACGACGCGCGGCGTCGTGGTGCCGGGCTCGTCCCAGAACGGCCCGACGACGAACTGCAGGCCGCGTGGCGTGGGCGTCACGCCCGGGCGGCCCGTCGCGAGCACCGGCAGCACGCGGGTGCGCTCGCCGTCGTCGACCGTCAGCGTCTGCTCGGAGAGGTCGACCGTGAGCCGCCACGACGTCGACCCGGCGCGCGTGTCCCGCACGCGGACCCACGCCGTGCGGTGATTGACGCGGCTCGCGTCCTGCGACGGCAGCGCGCCGCGCGCGGCGACCATGACCCGCACCCACCCGGACTCGCGCCCGACGACCGGCAGGACGGTCGGGTAGCGCAGCGTCAGCGCGGGCAGCACGCCGACGGCCTCGCCGTCCGGCGCGTCGTAGGCGGCGGTGTCCCGCAGCACCGTCACGGTCTGCCAGCCGTCGTCCGTGCGGACCGGCTCGGCCCCCTCCGAGCCCGGCAGGCCCGGGACGACCACGCGCGGCTCGACGACGAGCAGCGTGGACAGGTCCGGCGCCGCGGGCGGCTCCGGAGCCCGGCGCTTGTCGGGGACGACGACCGCCCGCACGGCGACCGGGTCCGCCGGGTCGGCGTCCGGTGGCACGCCGCAGCCCGCGGCGAGCGCGAGCAGGACGAGCGACACCGCCGCCGTCCGGCGGCGCGGGCGACCGCGGCTCGTCATGCGTCCCATGGTGGGCCGTCGGGCGCGGCCGGCACCACCGCGCTCACTGGTCGGGTCGCAGACGTCGCCGCAGCCGCGCGACCTCGTCGTCCGCGAGCCCGAGCCCGCCGCGCAGGTAGCCGTCGAACGACCCGAACTGCTCCCGCACCGTCGTCAGCGCCGCCTGCAGGTACTCCGGCCGCACCTCGAAGGCCGGCAGGAGCACCTCCGCGCGCGGCCCGAGGCTCGCCAGCGCCCGCGCGAACAGCTCGCGCACCGCGGGGTTCACGGCGAGGAACTCCTCCATCGCGCCGTCCTCGTCCACCCCGGCCGCGAGCAGCAGGACCGTGGCCGCCCAGCCGGTGCGGTCCTTGCCGGCGGTGCAGTGGAACAGGACCGGGCCCGACGTCGGGTCGGCGACGATCCGGACGAACGCCGCGTACGCGGTGCGGGCGGTCGGGTCCGCGACGAGCGCCTGGTAGGTGCCGGTCATCGCCTGGACGACGTCGACGTGGTCGAGGCGGCCGTCGAGCGCGGCGGGGTCGCGGCCGAGGTCGGCGAGCGGGCCCGTCGGCGCCGGGAGGCCGGCGAGGACGTCGAGGGTGACCCCGTGCGCGCCGGCGGGCAGCACGTCCGGGCGGGCCAGCCGCTCCGCCGCGGTGCGCAGGTCGACCACGGTGCGCACGCGCAGGGCCGCGACGACCTCGTCGTCGGTGATCGCGTCGGCGGCGAGCTCCGCCGAGCGGTACGCGACCCCGCGGGCCACGGTCCCGCCGTCGGCGGTCGGCCGGCCCCCGAGCTCGCGCAGGTTGCCGATGGCGGGCGTCGCGATGCGGTGCGCATCACCGGGCGTCATGGGAGGAGCGTGGCACGTCCCCCGGGCCCGTGGGTCCGATCGGCATGTCCGATTCGTCCGAATGGGTGGTCCGGTATGTCCGATGTTGCCGACCCTCGCGGGGGCGCCCACGATGGACGGACGCGGGGTCCGACGACGCCTGCCCGTCGACCGGCGCCCTCGCCGGACGCGGCCCCCGCCCGACGAGAGGTGACGACATGACCGAGGACCAGTCGCCCATCCGGCTCGGCGCGCACGACATCGCCCTGGACCGCGAGCGCATGCGCCGACGGCGGGTGTACCGGCTGGCGGCGGTCGTCATCCTCGCGGAGGTCTGGGTCGTCACGGCGGCCGTGCTCGGGGTCCCCGTGCTGCCCGTCGTCCCTGCGATCGACCCGTTCCTGCTGACGGTCGTCCTGTTCTTCGTCCTCATGATCGTCGTCGTCCTGGGCACGCAGGTCGGCTCGTCGCGCTCGCCGCACCTCACCTACCGGCCCGAGCAGGTCGACGTCCGCCTCGACGACGTCGTGGGCATCGACCCGGTGAAGGAGGACGTGCGCCGGTCCATCGACCTGTTCCAGACGCACCGCCGGTTCGCGGACCAGATGGGCGGCACCCCGCGGCGCGGCCTGCTGTTCGAGGGGCTGCCGGGCACGGGCAAGACGATGACGGCGAAGGCCATGGCCGCCGAGGCCGGCGTCCCGTTCCTGTTCGTCTCCGCGACGTCGTTCCAGTCGATGTACTACGGCGCCACGGCCCGCAAGATCCGCTCCTACTTCAAGGCGCTGCGCAAGGCCGCGCGCGCGGAGGGCGGCGCGATCGGGTTCATCGAGGAGATCGACGCGATCGCGATGGCCCGCGGCGGGATGGTGCCGCGCTCGGCGGCCTCGTCCGCGCTCGCCTTCTCGGCCGGGCCGTCCGGCGCGGGCGTGTTCCACAGCGCGCCGTTCGGCATGCCGGTTGAGCGGCGCGGGCCGACCGTCGTGACGAGCCCCGTGATCTCCGAGGGGACGGGCGGCGTCGTCAACGAGCTGCTGGTCCAGATGCAGTCCTTCGACGAGCCGACCGGCGGCGAGAAGCTCTTCAACCGGCTCGTTGCCCGCGTGAACCTCTTCCTGCCGGCCCACCGGCAGATCAAGCAGCGCCGGCCGGTCCGGGCGCCGATCCTGCTCATCGCCGCGACCAACCGGGCCGACCAGCTCGACCCGGCCCTGCTGCGCCCGGGCCGGTTCGACCGCCGCCTCACGTTCTCGACCCCTGACGCGGTCGGCCGCCGGGCGCTCGTCGACCACTTCCTCGCGCGCCGCTCTCACGAGCCGGAGCTCGACGAGCCGCGCTCGCGGGACCGCATCGCGGCGGCGACGAACGGCTGGACCCCCGTGATGATCGAGCACCTCCTCGACGAGGCGCTCGTCAACGCGCTGCGCCGGGGCTCGCAGCAGATGTCGTTCGTCGACATCGAGCGGGCCCGGATCACCGAGATGGTCGGCATCGGGCAACCCGTGCAGTACACGGCGGCCGAGCAGCGGCTCATCGCGACGCACGAGGCCGGGCACGCCACGGTCGCGTGGCTCACCGCGCAGAACCGCACGCTTGAGGTGCTCACGATCGTCCGGCGCGGCGACGCCCTGGGCCTGCTCGCGCACGACGACTGCGAGGAGGTCTGGACGCACTCCCACTACGACCTCAACGCCCTCGTGCAGATCTCGATGGGCGGCTGGGTCGCCGAGGAGCTGTTCTTCGGCCAGACGACGACAGGCCCGGCCAGCGACCTCGCGGCCGCGACCCGCACCGCCGCGCAGATGGTCGGCGCCGCCGGCATGACCGGCTCGCTCGTCTCGTTCCTCGCGACCGACCGCGACCTGGTCTCCGCGGTCATCGCCGACGCGAGCGCCCGCGAGCAGCTCGAGAAGGTGCTCGAGGAGGCCCGCACCGCCGTGCGCCGGCTGCTGTCCCGCAACCGGCACCTCGTCGAGGCGCTCCGCGACGCGCTGCTGGAGCGCTACGAGCTCATCGGCGACGAGATCACGGCCGTCCTCACCGAGGCGCAGCGCCGCTACGAGGCCGAGACCAGCCCGACCCCGGTCCCGGCGGTCGAGGGCGACCGGCCCGCGACGCCCGCCGACGGCCGGCTGCGGGTCGCCTGAGGTCCACCCGCCCGGCGGCCGCGCCGGACCACCGACCGCGCGTCAGGCGGCGCGCACGCACGACGAGGACCCTCCCCCCTCCCGCCGGCTCGCCGGCGCGGCCTCGTCCGGTGCGCGCCGCCTGACGCGCTCGCCTGCCGTCAGGCGTCGGCGCCGCCGGCCGGCTCGGGCCACGCCAGCTCGCCGACGGGGACCGGCGCCGCCAGCGTGTTGGCGCGCGTGGGGAGCGGGCAGGCCCACGCCGGGTCGTACGCGCACGTGGGGTTGTAGGCGAAGTTGAGGTCGACGACGAGACGGCCCTGCCGGACGCCGAGGTCCGCGCCCTTGATCGTGTCGAGCACGTACCGCCCGCCGCCGTAGGTGCCGCCGGGGCGGCCCGCGAGCCCGTCGCGCACCGGGAGGAACAGGCCGCCGCCGTAGCTGCGCAGCGCCCAGACGGCGACGGTGCCGAGCCCGCCGAGGGTGACCGTGCCGATCCGCTCGTAGGGCACCACGCCGTCGGTGCCCGTCGCCACGTCGAGCCGCTGGACGCTCGTCGGCTCGATCTCCGCCTCGAACCGGTACGCCGGGTCGTAGCGCGCGACGTCCAGCCCGCCGAACGACGCGCGCTCGCCGGCGCTCAGGGGCGAGGCCGGGTGCTCCGCGAACAGCTCGTCGCGCTGCTGCACCCACACGCCGTGGGCGGCCTCGGGGTCGTCCTCGGCGATCGTCCGGACCTCGGCGTACGTGCGGGCGACGCGCCGCCGCCAGTCCGCCACGTCGAGCGTCTCCCGGACGACGGCCGCGGGGGTCGACGGGCGCAACGACATGCCCTCACCGTCGCACGCGCCCGCCGCCGTCGCGAGCAGCGACACCGCACCTCACCCGCCCGCAGCAGGACCGCGCGAGCGGGTCGGCGGCCCGTGCGAGGGTAGGAGCCATGCAGCTGCGCATCTTCACCGAGCCCCAGCAGGGGGCCACGTACGACGACCAGCTCGCGGTCGCACGGGCGACCGAGGAGCTCGGGTTCGACGCCTTCTTCCGCTCCGACCACTTCCTCGCGATGGGCGGCGACGGCCTGCCCGGGCCGACCGAGTCGTGGGTGACCCTCGCCGGGCTGGCGCGCGAGACGAGCCGGATCCGGCTCGGCACGCTCGTGTCCTCCGCGACGTTCCGGCACCCCGGCGTGCTGGCCATCCAGGTCGCGCAGGTCGACCAGATGTCCGGCGGACGCGTCGAGCTCGGCCTCGGGACGGGCTGGTTCGAGCAGGAGCACGCCGCGTACGGCATCCCGTTCCCGCCGCGGCGGTTCGGCATGCTCGAGGAGCAGCTCGAGGTCGTCACGGGCCTGTGGCGCACGCCGGTCGGCGAGACCTACACGCACGAGGGTCCGCTCTACACGCTCACGGACTCGCCGGCCCTGCCCAAGCCGGTGCAGCGGTCTCCGCTGGACCCGTCGCGCGCCGGGGTGCCGATCGTGGTCGGCGGGAACGGGCCGGTCCGGACGCCCGCGCTCGCGGCCCGCTACGCGTCCGACTTCAACCTCTCCTTCCCCGAGCTGGGGACGGTCGAGGAGAAGTTCGCCAACGTCCGGCGCGCGCTCGACGAGGTCGGGCGGGAGGCCTCGTCGCTCACGCTCTCGGTCGCGCTCGTGCTCGCGGTGGGAAGCGACGAGGCGGCCTTCCGCCGCCGGGCCGCCGCGATCGGGCGCGAGCCGGACGAGCTGCGCGAGCACGGGCTCGCGGGCACGACCCAGGAGGTCGTCGACCGCCTGGGCTGGCTCTCGTCGCTCGGCGCGACGCGGGTGTACCTGCAGGTGCTCGACCTGCACGACCTCGACCACCTGGCGCACGTCGCGCAGGAGATCGCGCCGCACCTGCCGTGACGCGTCCCGCCCGCCGCGCTGCGGCGCGGCGGGCGGCCTACCGCGGCGGCCTACCGCGCGGGCCGGGCCTCGAGCCCGGGCTCGTCCGGGGCCGGCTCGACCGTCTCGCGCGCACGCGCCTCGCGCACGAGCGCCAGCACCGTCACGACGAGCAGCCACACGAGGGCGACGTTGCGGGCGGCCAGGACGAGCGACATGACCGGCCAGCCGCCGGTGATCTGGCTGTAGAACCACGGGAAGACGAGCTGGGTCGCGAGCCCGACGCCGAGGGTCACGGCGGCGGTCCGGCGCCAGCCCGGCAGGCGCAGCGCCAGCGCGACGGCCACCGGGGCCGCCAGCCAGGTCATGTACTGCGGCGAGCCCACCTTGTTGAAGACGATCGTCACGAGGGTCAGCAGCATGGCGCCGCGCACGAGCAGCTGCGCCCGCGCCGTCTCGTCGTGCCAGAACCGCTCGCCCTCGCGCTGGCGGCACCACCACAGCAGCAGGGCGCCCGCGGCGAGCGCGAGCGCGAACGCGACGCCGAGGAAGTCGGCCATGACGTTCGAGCCCGGCCCGCGGATCTCCCACGTGATGAGCTCGCGGTTGACGTAGCGGTCGACGGAGCCGGAGACCAGGCCGAGGAGCACCCAGGGCGTCGCGCCGGGCGACTCGATCTGCAGGCCGCGCGTGCCCTGCGCCCCGAGGAACGAGGCGACGTGCCCCGCGCCGCCGCCCATGACGACGAGCCCCACGACGACCAGGCTGACCGCGGCGGCGGGCGCGACCACGTCCCGCCAGGGCCTGCGCACGGCGAGGAACAGCGCGGCGAGCAGCGGCCCGGGGGCGACCTTGATCCAGGCGCCCGCGGTCAGCAGCACCGAGGCGACCCGGGGGTGCGAGAGGCCGACGAGCAGGGCTGCCACGACGAGCGGCACGACGACGGCGTCGAGGCGTCCCATCGCGATGGGGCCGAGCAGCACGAGGAAGGCGAGCCACCACCAGGCACCCAGCAGGCGCCGGCCCCGGCGCGTGAGCATCGCGACCGCCACCGCGTCGAGCGCCGCGACCATGACGCACCACAGGACGAGGTACAGGCCGTCCCGGTCGGTGCCTCCCACGGACGGCAGCAGCATCGGCACCAGCGCGCCGGCGGGGTAGACCCAGTCCCCGGACAGCACGGGCCACTGGCCCTCGTGGATCCCCAGCCACATCCAGTAGCGGTAGAGCGTCAGGTCCCAGAAGGACTGCTGCTTCAGCGGGGCGAGCCCGAGGGCCGCGAGCCACGCGTGGACGAGCACGAAGGCGGTCCACAGGGCGCGGCGCGAGCGCAGGAGGCGGTCGACGACGGTCAGGGCGGGCCTCCGGGCGAGGGGCGGGCGGGTGCGGGTCCCAGGGTAGCCAGGGGGCGCGGGCGGCGGGCCCGGCTCAGCTGTGAGATCGCCCGGGTGGGCCGGGCCGGCGCCGTCAGCCGGCGGCGGGCGTCGCGGCGGGGGTCGGGGGAGCGGTGACCTGGTCGAAGGGCACGCAGTCCGGCATGCCCTCGAGCGGCTGCTTCGGGTCCAGCTGCACCTCGTCGGCCGGCAGCAGGTCCACGAAGTCGCCGCCGATGATGAGGTCGACCGTCGCGTCGTCCCGGGCGTCGAGCCGCAGCTGGGCCTCGGGCAGCTGTGCGCTGAGCGTGTAGGCCGCGGCGACGCCCTTGGCGCCGAACGTGATGCGCGCCGTGCCGTCCAGCGACGTCGGGGCGTTCTCGGTGCCGGCGACCTTGAAGCCGCGCTCGGCGAGCGCCTCACCCGTCGCCCCGGCGAGGCCGGGGCTCTGGGTGCCGTTGTAGACCGTGACCTTGACCTTCTTGTACGCGACGGGCTTGGCGCCCTCGGGCGGGCACGGCACCGCCTCGGCCCGGGCCGTCGCGCTCGGCTCGGTGCTGAAGCCCTTGTCGAGGAAGGGCACGGAGATCGCGTCGGTGAAGATCGCCGCGGCGCCGAGGCCGGCGACGGCGAGCGTCGCGAGCAGGACGCCGAAGACGACGGCCTGGCGCTCGTGCATGTGCCGGCGCCGCAGGGCGCGGTCGCGGTCGACCTGGCTCACTCGACCACCAGCACCCGGGCGTGCAGGATCGGGCGCTGCTGCAGGGCGGCCCGCACCGCGCGGTGCAGCCCGTCCTCCAGGTACAGGACGCCCTTGTACTGGACGACGTGCGCGAACAGGTCGCCGTAGAACGTCGAGTCCTCCGCGAGGAGGTGGTCGAGGTCGAGCGTCCGCTTGGTCGTCACGAGCTCGTCGAGACGCACCTGGCGCGGCGGGACCTCCGCCCACTGCTTCACGGTCTCGAGCCCGTGGTCGGGGTAGGGCCTGCCCTCACCCACCGCCTTGAAGATCACGGCCCCGAGTGTAGGCGGCGGGCGCAGCGCGCCCACCCGTCGTCCGCGGAGTGCCGCGAACGGGGCGGAAGTTCGCCCCGAGCCGCAGGTCGTCCACCCGGACGAGGGATTCTGGACGGACCGGCACGTGACCGCCGTCACAGGCGGTACGGTCTTCCCGCTGCAGGTCAACGGCGACCTGCAGCACACCGGTCCGGACGGGAACGCGGAGCCTCTCCGGGACGGACATGAGGAACGGCCAGGACGGTGCACCGTCCTGGCCGTTCCCATGAGACCTGACCTGGTCGAGGTCGAGTCGTCCGACGAAGTCGTCAGGCGGGCTCGACGTTCGACGCCTGGGGACCCTTCGGGCCCTCCTGCACGTCGAAGGTGACCTTCTGGTTCTCCTCGAGCGAGCGGTAGCCGCGCGAGTTGATGGCGGAGTAGTGGACGAAGACGTCCGGGCCGCCGTCGTCGGGGGCGATGAAACCGAAGCCCTTCTCGGCGTTGAACCACTTCACGGTGCCTGCAGCCATGTTCCTTCTTCTCTCCTGCGGCGTTGGACGACCCCGGCGTGAGCCGGGACCGGTGAATCACGGTGGTCGTCGTCCGCCCGGGCGAGCCGGGTAAATCCACGGAGAATCTGGTCAGACAAGCGATGCACAGCGACTACGGCGACTACCGTACGGCACCGCACCCACAAAGCCACCAGATCGTGTCCGACCTGTGACCTGCGACGGCGCGGTCGTGCGGGCCGGTGCCCGCGGTCAGTGGCAGGCCCGGCCGTCCTCACCGAGCAGCGAGTCGCCGAGCGTGCCGCCCAGGTCGACCGTTGACCGGAGCCCGAGCGCGGACCGGAGGTGGACCACCGGCGTGGCGGCTGCCGCCCGCTCGCAGTCGGTGACGCGCCACCGGACGACGACCTGCACCTCCGTGCCCGGCGCGGCCGAGGCGGGCAGCGGGTCGCCCTCGCCCGCGGGGTCGGACGGCACGGACGTGCCGTCGGAGGGCAGGAGCCAGGCGCCCTCGACGGTCGCCCCGGGCACGTCCTCGACGCCGAGAAGCGTGACGGTGGTCCACCCGGTGGGCACGCGCCAGTACTGGGTGTCGAGCCGGTCGGTCCCGTCGATCTGGCGCGCGCCGGCGGCCCAGCTGCCGTCGAAGCCCGGGCGCAGCACCGTGGCCGAGGCGAGCGCGAGCAGGACGACGAGCACCCCCGCCGTCACGGCGGCCGCGTCCCGCAGGCGGCTGCGGCGCGGGACCAGCGTGGCCAGGGTCGGGTCGACCGGCTCGTCGGTGCGGGGCGTTGTCGTCGTCATTGGCCCAATGTACTATGACAATGTGACGGACCGAAAGGGTGCGTCCGGGAGGAGGTCCTGATGGCACGGGTATGGCTTCCCGTCGTCACCCTGCTGGCGCTCGGCGGCTCCGTGGCGATCCTGGTCGTCGCGCTGCGCCGCCCGCCGAGCCAGCGCGACGTGGTCGCCCTCGCCGGGCGCGCGGACGTGCCGCCGGACGAGGCCGAGGTCTACCGGCGCTACCTCGGACGGCACGAGCGGCACCGCCTGGTGGGCGGGATCTTCGGCGCGTGCGTGGCGTTCGTCGTCGGGATCGGCTGGTACCAGCAGATCCGGATCGGCGTCGGCGGTGGGAGCCCGCTCGGCGACCTGCTGTTCTGCTCCCTCGCCGGGATCCTCGTCGGCGCCCTCTCCGCCGAGACGTTCCGGCTCTCGGAGCCGCGCTCGTCCGTCGTCGCCGCCTCGCTGCGGCCCCGTCCCGGCGCCCCTCGCCCCGGCGTCGTGCGGGCCGCCCGGATCCTCACGGTCGCGTCGCTCGTCGGCGCGGTGGTGGTGCTCGTCGTCGGGCACGGGGGCGACGCGCTGCTCGTCGCGGTGCTCGGCCTGGGGATGGCGGCCGTGGCGGAGGCGACCCGGCACGCCGTGCACACCCGGCGCCGGCCGGTGCTCTCCGAGCGGGCCCAGGCCGTCGACGCGCGGATCCGGTCGTTCGCCGACGCCTCGGTGTCGTGGCTGCAGCTCGCCGCGGCGGTGCTGGTCGCCACGTGGGTGCTCTCCGGCGCCGGCCTGCCCACGCCGGGCCCCGCGCTCGGCGTGGTGCTGGCCGTCACGGTCGTCGCGGGGCTCGTCGTGACGGTGGTCCTGCTGCGCCGCGCCCGCCCGCAGGCCGCGGCCGCCCCGGTGGCCGAGTGATCCTGCACGTCGACCAGGAGTCGGCCGTCCCGGTGTTCGAGCAGCTGCGCGTGCAGCTGGAGCGCCTCATCGCGTCAGGCCAGCTGCGGCCGGGCAGCCGACTGCCGACGATCCGCGACCTGGCCGCCGACCTGGGCCTCGCCCGGGGCACGGTGAACAAGGTGTACGAGGCGCTGGCGCGCGACGGCTGGGTGCAGGCGGCGGGCCGGCACGGGACGGTGGTGCTCGAGCGGACGGCGCCCGCCGCGACGGTCGACGAGCTGCGCGCCGCGGCCGAGACGCTGGCCGTGGTGACGCGTCAGCTCGGCGCGGCGCCCGCCCAGGCGCACGCGGCGCTCGACGAGGCCCTGCGGCGGTGGAGCGAGGGCTGACCTCTCACGGCCAGATGCGGCGCTCCCACGTCGAGAGGCGCACCTGTCCGAGCTCGACCCCGGCGCGCGTGGTGCCCGTGCGGCGGTAGGGGGCGTGCAGGCGCAGGGCCGGGCCCTCACGGTGCTCGACCTCGACCAGCACCGCGACGGCGCCGTCGAGCAGCACCTGCGAGACGAACCCGAACCCGACGACCCCCTCGTCGTCCGCCGCCGCGCTCGCGTAGAGCAGGCCCAGCGCGTCGGCGGTCGTGATGCGGTCGGAGAGCTCCGGGTCCGTCGTGAAGGTCTGCAGCTCGCCGTCGACGGTCACCGCGACGGCGAACGGGCTGAAGGCCGCCGACCGCACGAGCTGGTCGCGGGCGAGCACGAGGCTCGTCTCGACGAGGGCGTCGACCTCCTCCTGGACGGAGGCGGAGGCGTCGTGGCGGTACCGGGGCACGTCTCGACGGTAGCCCGGTACCGGGTGCCCGGCCCGGGATCGCCCGTGGGACCGCCCGGACGGGTGAACGGCGACGAGCTCCTTGACGTCGGGTGCTTACCCGGTAACCTCCTCGGTGGTCACGCGTTACTTACTCGGTAAGCAGGGGAGGCAGGATGTCGGTCCGGCAGGGGATCCTCGCGCTGCTGGCGGAGCAGCCGATGCACGGCTACCAGCTCCGTCAGGAGTTCGAGCAGCGCACCGGCGCCACGTGGCCGCTCAACATCGGGCAGGTGTACACGACCGTGCAGCGGCTCGTCCGCGACGGGCTCGTCGAGCCGCTGGACAACCAGGCCGACGTCGAGCGGTTCGGGCTGACGCCCGCGGGCCGTGAGGCGGCCGCCGCCTGGTGGACCACGCCGGTCGACCGGTCCGCCCCCGCCCGCGACGAGCTCGTCATCAAGATCGCGCTCGCGGCCACCGCCCCCGGCGTCGACGTCCGCGCCGTCATCCAGGACCAGCGGACCGCGTCGATGCGCGCCCTGCGGGACTACACGCTGCTCAAGGCGGACAAGGCCGGCGACGACCTGGCGTGGTCGCTCGTCCTGGACCACCTGATCTTCGCCGCCGAGGCGGAGGTGCGCTGGCTCGACCACGTGGAGGCGCGGGTGGCCCGCGAGGCGGCGCGCGTCCGGCCGGCAGGCCCGGCCGCGGCGGCGCAGGGGGCCGCCGCTGCCGGGACGGCCCCCGCGCCCGAGCCGCAGGTGCAGCGGTGAGCGGGCGGGAGCCCGGACCGGTGCTGCTGTCGATGCGCGGCGTCGGCCGCGTGCACGGGCACGACGAGGCGGCGGTGCACGCCCTGCGCGACGTCGACCTCGACGTGCGGCTCGGCGAGCTCGTCGCCGTCATGGGCGCGTCCGGGTCCGGCAAGTCGACGCTGCTCACCATCGCCGGGGGCCTCGACTCGCCGACGGCCGGGACGGTCACCGTCGCGGGCGACGACCTGGGGTCGTTGTCGACGAAGGCGCGGGCCCGGCTGCGGCGGCGCTCGATCGGCTACGTGTTCCAGGACTTCAACCTCGTGCCGGCGCTCACGGCGATCGAGAACGTCGCGCTCCCGCGCGAGCTCGACGGTGTCGCCGCCCGGCGGGCGCGTGCCGAGGCGCTGGAAGCGCTGGCCGAGGTGGGCATCGCCGAGCTAGCGCGGCGCTTCCCGGACGAGCTGTCCGGCGGGCAGCGGCAGCGCGTCGCCATCGCGCGGGCGCTCGTCGGGCCGCGGCGCCTCGTGCTGGCCGACGAGCCCACGGGCGCGCTCGACTCGGTCTCGGGCGAGGAGGTCATGCGGATCCTGCGCGCGCGGGTCGACGCGGGCGCCGGCGGCCTGCTCGTGACCCACGAGGCCCGCTTCGCCGCGTGGGCGGACCGGACGGTCTTCCTGCGGGACGGCGTCGTCGTGGACTCCACCGGTGCGCCGAGCCGGGCCGAGCACCTGCTGGCCGGCGCCTGATGCTCGCCTGGTGGCGCGGTCTGCGTGCCGCGGGGCGCATCGCCGCGCGTGACGCACGTCGCGCGAAGGGACGCACGGCGCTCGTCGCCGTCATGGTCGGCCTGCCGATCCTCGTCGGCGGCCTCGTCGGGACGCTCGCGCTGTCGACCGTCCCGACGCCGGCCCGTCAGGCGCAGGCGATCCTCGGTGACCAGGCTCAGGCGCGGATCGGCGGCCTCATCCAGCCGGGTCTCGCGCAGGACGCGACCGCGACCTCCTGGTACGGGGCGGACGCGCCCGGGGCCGTCGAGCCCGTCGACGTCGCCTCGTACGAGGACGCGCTCGCCGGTGCGCTGCCGGCCGGGGACCGCCTCGTCGCCGTCCGGCAGGGCGGCGCCCGCCTCTCGACGGGCGATCTGCTGGCGCCGGGCTGGTCGTCCGTGCTGGAGGCGCCCGCCGAGGATCTCGCGGCGCTCGTGGTGCCGGACGTGCGCGACGGCACGCTGCCCGACGCGCCGGGCCAGGTGGCGGTCGGCGCCGCGTGGGCGCGCGCGCTCCAGGTCGGAGTCGGCGACCGGATCACGCTGCAGCCCGAGCAGCCGAGCGCCACGGGCGGCGTCGAGCTCGGTGAGGCGACCGCCGAGGTCGTCGGGGTCCTCGCGCCCGCGGCCGGGGGTGCGAGCGTCTACGCCGTCCCCGGCACCGTGCTGCCGGCGCCCGCGGACGCGGGGCGCGCGGCCTGGTTCGTCCTCGGGGACGCGCCGGTGACGTGGCAGCACGTCCGCGCGATCAACGAGCTCGGCTCGACGGTGGTCAGCCGGCACGTCGTCGCGCACCCGCCGACGCGGGCGGAGCTTGCCGCGCTCGGCATCGGCGCGGACGACGGGGCCACCAGCGCCGGGGCGGTCGCGATGATCGCGGGCGTCGGCGCGCTGGGGGTGCTGGAGGCGGTCCTGCTGATCGGCCCCGCGTTCGCCGTCGGGGCGCGGCGCTCGGCGCGGCAGCTCGCGGTCCTCGCGTCCGCGGGGGCGGAGCGTCGGCACCTGCGGCAGGTCGTCCTGCTGGGCGGCGTCGTCATCGGCGCGGCCTCGTCGCTCGTCGCCCTGGTCGCGGGCGTCGCGCTCGCCGCCGTCGTGCGCTGGGTGTGCCTCGCGCTCGACGTCATGGCGTTCCCGGACCTGCGCGTCCCCTGGTCGTACCTGCCCTGGGGCGTCGTCCTCGGGCTCGTCGTCGCGACGGCGGCCGCCTGGTTCCCGGCCCGGGCGGCCTCGCGGCAGGACGTCGTCGCCGCGCTGTCCGGACGGCGGTCGGAGGCCCGGCCGCGGCGTGCGGTCCCCGTCGCGGGCCTCGTGGTGCTGGCGGCGGGGCTGGTCGCCGCCGCCGCGAGCGTGCGGTCGGCGAGCACCCCGCTGCTCGTCGGCGGCGTCGTGGGCATCGAGCTGGGCCTCGTCCTGAGCTCGGGTGCGCTCGTCGCGCTCGTCGGGCGGCTCGCACCCCGGCTCGGCGTCGCGGGGCGGTTCGCGGTGCGGGACGCCGTACGCCAGCGCGGCCGCACCGCCCCGGCGGTCGCCGCGATCGTGGCTGCGATCGCCGGGGTCGTCACCGCGGCCGTGTACGTCGAGTCGGGCGAGCAGCACCGTCGCGCGCAGTACCAGCCGCTCGCCGCGGAGGGGGTGGTGGTCGCGTCGTTCTCGACGGAGGGCGACGACGTCGAGGCGCGGGCCGCCGCGGTCGAGCGGGCGCTGCGCGCCACGCTGCCGGTGCGCGACGTCGTCGCCGCGTCGCTGGCCGTCGCGCCGGGCTCGGCGGGCCGTGAGACGCGGGACCCCCAGGGGGCGGATCTGCCCGTCGACGAGACGTGGGTCGCCGTCGAGCGGCCGCCCGACCAGCGGTGCCCGCTGGACGACCTGCTCGCGGCGAGCCCCGCCGAGCGTCGCGAGCTCGGGCGCGACCCGCGGTGCGTGGCCGAGGGCTCGTACCAGGTGGTCTGGACGGACGCGCACGGCGGTGGCGGCACGCTCGTCGACGACGGCGCCGTGGTCGGCCGGCTCGGCTTCGCCGGGGCGCAGGACGACGCGGCCGCCCTGCGGTCCGGGGCCGTGCTCGTCTCCGACGAGCGGGCGCTGTGGCCCGACGGGACGGTGCACCTGGCCCTGGAGCGGTGGGACGCGCAGACCGGCGAGCACACGACCGACCGGTCCCTCGTGGTGCCCGGCCGCGTCTCCGGGATGCCCGCGCAGTACGGGCTGGTCGTCCCCCCGCCCGTCATGGACGACCTCGGGTACGTCGCGGTCCCCGTCGGTTTCCTGGCCACGACGACGCGCATGCCGAGCGAGACGGAGGAGTCGCGCGCGGCTCTGGCGCTGATGCGGGCCGACGGCGCCGGCTACGTCACCGTCGAGCGTGGGTACCGCGGGGAGCAGCCGCTCGTCGTGTGGTTGCTCGCGCTCGCCGCCGTCGTCGTCGGCCTCGGCGCCACCGGCATCTCGGTGGCCCTCGCGGGCGCCGAGGCGCGGCCGGACCTGGCCACGCTCGCCGCCGTCGGTGCCGCACCGGGGGTCCGGCGACGGGTGGCCGCGGCGCAGGCGGCCGTCCTCGTCGTGCTCGGCGCGAGCGTCGGGACCGTGACGGGGCTCGTCCTGGGGCGGGTGCTCGTGGTCTCCGAGCGCGCGCGGTTCGAGGTCTACGACCCCACGTGGCTCGTCGTCGTGCCGTGGCCGGCGATCGCGGCCGTCGCGCTCGGGGTGCCGCTACTGGCGACGGGCGGCGCTTGGCTGCTCACGCGCTCGAGGCTGCCGATGGTGAGCCGCATCGCGGCGTAGCCGGCGCTCGGCGGGCGGGTGTCGGTGCCGGGCGGGAGGATCGGCGCGTGCTCCTCGCCGACGTCGCCGCCACCTCGACGCAGGTCGCCGCGACGCGCTCGCGCCTCGCGAAGCGCGCGCTGCTCGTCGACCTGCTGCGCCGCACGCCGCCCGACGACGTCGAGGTCGTCTCCCGCTACCTCGGCGGCGAGCTGCGCCAGCGCCGCACGGGCCTGGGCTGGCGGTCGCTGTCGGGCCTGCCGGGGCCCGCGGAGCAGGCGACGCTGACCGTGCTCGGGGTGGACGCCGCGTTCGAGGCGATGGCCTCGCTGTCGGGACCCGGGTCCTCGGTGGCCCGCTCGGCCGCCGCGCGTCAGCTGTTCGCCGCCGCGACGGCCGACGAGCAGCGGCTGCTGCGGGGGCTCGTCACCGGGGAGCTGCGGCAGGGGTCGCTCGACGCGCTGCTGCTGGACGCCGTCGCGGAGGCTGCGGGGGTGCCGCCCGAGGCCGTGCGGCGGGCGGCGATGCTCGCGGGTGCGACGGAACCGGTCGCGGTCGCCGCGCTCACGGCCGCCGATCCCGAGGGGGCCGCGGCGGCGCTGGCGTCGTTCGGGCTCGTCGTCGGGCGGCCCGTCCGGCCCATGCTCGCGCAGTCGGCCCCCGACGTCGCTGCCGCGCTCGATCAGCTCGGCGGTCTCGTCGTCGTCGACACCAAGCTCGACGGGATCCGCATCCAGGTGCACCGCCGCGGCGACGAGGTGCGCGTGTTCACCCGCAGCCTCGACGAGATCACCGACCGCGTGCCCGAGATCGTCGCGGCCGTGCGCCGGTTGCCCGCGTCCGACGTGGTGCTCGACGGGGAGGCGCTCGCGCTCGACGCGTCCGGCCGTCCCCGCCCGTTCCAGGAGACCGCGTCGCGCAGCGCGACCCGCGACGCGGACGTGGCGGCGACGACCGACCTCACGCCGTTCTTCTTCGACGTGCTGCACGTCGACGGCCGCGACCTGCTCGACGCGCCGCTGCTCGACCGTCTCGCCGCGCTCGACGCGGTCGCCGGTCCGCTCGCGGTCGAGCGGCTCGTCACCGACGACGTCGCCGCGGCCCAGCAGCGGTTCGCGGACGTCGTCGCCGCCGGGCAGGAGGGTGTGGTCGTCAAGGCGTCGACCGCTCCGTACGAGGCCGGCCGGCGCGGCGCCGGCTGGGTCAAGGTCAAGCCGCGGCACACGCTCGACCTCGTCGTGCTCGCCGTCGAGCGCGGCTCGGGCCGCCGCGCCGGGCTGCTGTCGAACATCCACCTCGGCGCGCGCGACGGCGCGGGCGGCTTCGTCATGCTGGGCAAGACCTTCAAGGGGATGACCGACGAGATGCTCGCGTGGCAGACGGAGCGCTTCCGCGAGCTCGAGGTGGCCGACGACGGCTGGACGGTGACCCTGCGCCCCGAGCAGGTCGTCGAGATCGCGTTCGACGGCCTCCAGCGCTCCACCCGCTACCCCGGCGGCCTCGCCCTGCGGTTCGCCCGGGTGCTCCGCTACCGCGACGACAAGCCCGCCGCCGAGGCCGACACGATCGACACGGTCCGCGCGCTGGCGGGGCCGGTGGCGGACTCGCAGGACGTCTGACCGGCCCGCGGCCTGCCGCCGTCAGTCGGGATCGGACACATACCCCTCGGCCCACATGGCCGTGTCGACCGTGTGGGGCGTGACGAGGAAGCAGTCCGGCTCGTCGCGGAAGCCCGGGAGGGTCCGCGCGTGGTCGACCGCACGGGCGGCGGCCGCGTCGGAGGAGAAGACCCCCAGCATCTTGAGGTCGTCGCCGTCCTCCTCATCCCAGACGAGCTCCCCGTCGTCGCCACGATGCACGGTGGGCGACCCGTCGAGGAAGGCGGCGTGGTGGATGTGGTGCACGAGGTAGACGTCCATGCGGCGATGCTGCCAGCACGCGCCTCGGCTTCCCCGGGGGCACGTCACACAGGGTCGCGGCGCAGCACGGTGAGGCGTAGGGCGCCCGGGGCCGTCGCCGGGACGGCCGGACGCCGAGGCGGCACCGGAGCGGTCCGGCGGTACGGCTCGCCGAGGGGCGGGCGCGGGTCGCGGTCGCCCGCGTTGGGCCACAGCGCGCACGCGCGCTCGGCCTGGGCGGTGATGGTGAGCGACGGGTTCACGCCGAGGTTCGCGGAGATCGTCGAGCCGTCCAGCACGTGCAGCCCGGGGTGGCCGAAGGCCCGGTGGTACGGGTCGACGACGCCCTCGTCCGGCGTGGCGCCGATCGTGCAGCCGCCGATGAAGTGCGCGGTCATCGGCACGTCGACGATCTCGCCGAGGCTGCTCGCGCCGAACCCGCCGACGTGCGCGGCCATGCGGCGGTAGGCGGCGTTGGCCTGCGGGATCCACGTCGGGTTCGGCTCGCCCGCGTCCGGGGACGAGGTGAGCCGCCACCCGCCACGCCAGGTGCGCCGCGGCCGGACGCGGATCGCGGCGCCGCCGGTCTGCATGACCAGCCCGATGACCGCCCGCTGCGACCACGACCCGATGCCCCACAGCGCCGACGACGCGCGCAGCGGGTGCCGCACGACCTGGCCGAGCCAGCGCAACGGGCGCGGCACCCGCCCGCCGCCGTCGGTGAGCACCGTGCCGAGCAGACCCATGAGGTTCGAGCCGCGGCCGTAGCGGACGGGCTCCAGGTGGGTCCGCGCGTCGAGCCACACCGACGACGTGATCGCGACGCCCCGGTTCAGCTCGGGCTCCCGCCGCCACCCGCGCACCCGCCGGACCGCGCCGCCGAGGGACTCGGAGTTGGTGCGGGTCAGCTCGCCGAGCCGGTCGGACAGGTGCGGCAGCGTCCCGTCGGCCTTGAGCCGGTGCAGCAGCGCCTGCGTGCCCCACGCGCCCGCCGCCACCACCACCTGGTCGGCGACGAGGCGTCCGCGCGGCGAGCGGCGGCCCGTCCTCGTCGTCGCCACGTCCCACCGGCCGTCCGCACGGGGCCGCAGCGACGTGACGGTCGTCTCCGGCACGATCCGCGCTCCGGCCCGCTCGGCGAGCCACAGGTAGTTCGTCTCGAGCGTGTTCTTGGCGCCGTGCCGGCAGCCCGTCATGCACTCGCCGCACTGCAGGCAGCCGCGTCGCTCGGGCCCGGCGCCGCCGAAGAACGGGTCCGGCACCGGTGCGCCCGGCTCGCCGAACACGACGCCGACGGGCGCGAGCCGGAACGAGCCCTCGACGCCGAGGTCGCGCGCCGCCGCGCGAACGACGTCATCGGCGGGTGTCGTCGTCGGGTTGTCGACGACCCCGAGCATGCGCCGGGCCTGGTCGTAGTGCGGCGCGAGCTCGTCGCGCCAGTCGGTGATCGCGGACCACTGCGGGTCGTCCCAGAACGCGTCGGACTCCGGCCGGTAGAGCGTGTTCGCGTACACGAGCGACCCGCCGCCGACGCCCGCGCCGGCCAGCACCACGACGTCCGGCAGCACGTGGATCCGCTGGATGCCGAGCCAGCCCAGCCGGGGCGCCCACAGGAACCGCCGCACGTCCCACGAGGTGCGGGGCAGCGTCTCGGGCGTGAACCGCCTGCCGGCCTCGAGCACCGTGACGCGGTACCCCTTCTCGGAGAGCCGCAGCGCCGCCACGGACCCACCGAACCCGGAGCCCACCACGACGACGTGGGGGCGAGCGTCGTCGGCCACGGCCGCAGGCTACCTCCGGCCCGCTGCCGGGCGTCCGTCCCCCGTCGCCGCACCCGCCTCCGGACACCCGCGAGTTCGTAGCCTGGCGACGAGTTCGTCGCTCCGGACCTACGAAGCCGTCGCCGCCCTACGAACTCGTGCGGGGGAGGGGGCAGGCCGGCACCGCAGGGGCAGGGGCCGGAGACGACGGACGGCGGGCGCCCCCGCAGGGGTGCCCGCCGTCCGGCGCTGCTCGGGTCAGGAGAGGCGGACGAACCCGTCCACCACGACCTTCTTCGACGACGTCGCCACGACCTTGATCGTGTGCGTGCCGGCGGTCGACCAGTTCTTGCTGTAGACGAGCTTGCCGTACGCCGTCGAGCTCGCCGAGAGGTCGACCGTCGCGGCCTTCTTGCCGTCGACGTAGACGTAGGCCTTGCCGTAGCCCTTGCCCTTGGTCACGACGACGCCGATGGCGCGCGCCTTGACCTTGTAGGTGACGGACGCGCCCGCCTTCTTCGACGCCTTGGCGGACTTGCCCAGGTACTTCGAGCCCGTCACGGTCGCCCACGAGCCCTTGTACGCGGTCGACGAGGGCGTGCTCACGAGCGAGGCCGTCGTCTTCGGGCCGAGCGTCACCGGGGTCAGCGTGAGCGCGCAGTCCTGCGCCTGGAAGGCGAACTGCGACGTCTGCTTGAAGGTGAGGCGCGAGGTGACGGCCGTGACCGCCTTCGTGTACGCCTTGTCGAGGCCGTTCGAGCCCTGCACGCCGGTCCAGAAGAACCCGCACGCGTCGGACATGCCCCACTTGACCTTCACCGGGACGGTCTTGGTCGACACCGTGCCGTTCGTCAGGTACGCGGCCGGCTTGGCCGTCACCTTCGGCTTGGCGGTGTCGACGAAGACGACGCGCTTCGTCGTGCTGACCGCGTTGCCGAAGACGTCGCGCGCGACGAGCTGCCAGGTGTGCTTGCCGTTGCTCAGCGAGTACTTCAGCGGCGTGTACGGCGCGGGGCGCGGCGTGACGACGCGCTGCTTGCCGTCGACGACGAGCGCGACGGTGGCGACCGCCGAGCCGGTGTCCTTGACCGAGGTCCACACGACCTTGAGGTCGCTGCGCTCGAGGACGTCGCCGCGGCCGCTGACCGTCATGTAGTCGTACGGGTAGCCGACCGTGCCGAAGGACGGCTTGCCGGTGTCGATGTCACGGGTGACGGCGATCGAGGCGCCGTTGGCGTCCGCGGAGACGACCTTGATCGACAGCGCGCCGGCGGTGAAGGTCTGGCCCGCCTGCCACGCGCGCGTCGCCGCGCCCGGGGGCATGAACGACGTCTCCTGGTTGGCGCCGTTGACGTCCGCGAGGCGGATGACGACGCCGGACCCGGCCGCGCCCCGCGAGGGGTTGTAGGCCGTGTTGATCCAGGAGTCGAGGGTGCCGGCCGTCGCCTGGCGGTACTCCACGGTGTAGACGCGCGAGCCGTACGGGATGGAGAGCAGGCGGTACGAGCCCTGCGGGGCGGTGCCCTTCGCGACCGGCGTCAGGCGTACCGTGGCGGTCGACCGCGGCGTCACCTTCTCCGCAGCGGGCAGCAGGCCGAGCTTGTCCAGGTGCGAGGCCGACATGTGGCCGACGACGTCACGCGAGGACGAGTAGTACATGCCGCCCATGACGTCCCACGGGTCGCCGTACTCCTCGAAGCAGCTCGACGACAGCGCCTGCGTCGGCGTCGTCGGGTTGGCGCACGACGGGAGCAGCTGGTCGGAGTGCTCGAGGCCGAAGTTGTGGCCGAGCTCGTGCGCGAGCACGCCGGAGCGCACGGCCTCGGTGCCGAACAGCCAGATCCGCTGGCGGCCGTCCTGGTAGGGCGCCATCGAGCCCAGGCCCGCGAACGAGCAGCCCGCGATGTCGGGCGTGACGATCACGATGTGGTGGAAGCGCGACTTCGCCGCGGTGCCGAGCTTGGCCACCGCCGCGGTGTAGAGCGCCTCGGCCGAGCAGCTGTTCGCGCTCGTCGCGGACGCGACGGTGAAGGGGACCACCGAGCCGCGCGTGAAGCGGATCGCGCCCTTGGTGACCGTGTTGTAGTAGGCGTCGACCTTCGTCGTCAGGTCCTGCGCCTGCTGGGCCGTGGTGAGCGGCGGCGCGGTCGTCCCGACGGTCGCGGGCATGAAGACGAGCTCGTGGGTGCCCTTGTCGGGCGCGGCTGCCGTCGGCGCGGGCGCGGTCAGCGGCGCGACGCCCGTGACGTCCCCTCCCGCGTCCGTCGTGACCTCCACCGTCGAGCCCGCGACGAGGTCCTGCGCGAGCCGGCTCGGGATCTCGACGCGGCCCTCGTCGGTCACGACGTGCGCGACCTGCGTGGACGTGCCGGACTCGAAGTCGTCGCCCGCGAGGATCTCGACGGTGCCGGACACGGCCGAGGTGTCCACGTCGGCGGCCCGGGGCGTCGGGGTCGGCGGGGCGGTGACGGCGGTGGCGGGGCCGGCGGCGAGCACGAGGCTCAACCCCGCTCCCAGGACGATGGCGAGACGACGCCTCATGCTTCTCCTTGATCGTGCGGCCCCCTGCGGGAGACCCCGCTCGAGAACGCCGTCGGCTGCGACGGGCGCGCCGACCCTATCGACGGCCCTGTGCCCGCCACGCCCGGTTCCGAGGGGATTCGCCCGTTCGCGCCGGGTGATCCGGGCCACACCCGTCCGGGGGACGACGACGGCCCCGCGTAGCCTGCTGACGTGCGCATCGGTCCTGGTCTCGCCGCCGCGAGCGCCGCCGGCGAGCACCCGTCGGCCGCCCTGCTGGCCGCCCCGCCGCCGGGCTTCCGCGTGCTGTCGGCGGCCACGCCGCTGCCCGGCGGCTCACCCCGTGCGGTGGGGGAGGCGCTCACCACCTGGCGCCTGCACCGGCTCGCGGGGCTCCGGGTGGACGCGGACGGTCCGGCGCGCGCGGGGTCCACGGTGGTCAGCGAGCTCGCCGTCGGCCCGCTCGTGCTCGCGGCGCCGTGCCGCGTCCTGGAGGTCGTCCGCAGCGACGACGTCGTCGCGCTCGTCTACGCCTCGCTGCCGGGTCACCCCGAGCACGGCGTCGAGCGGTTCGCCGTGGAGCGTGGTCCCGACGGTCTCGTCTTCCGCGTGACCGCGGTGAGCCGTCCCGGCCGCTGGTTCGTCCGCGCGGGCGGGCCCGTGGCGCGTGCCGTCCAGGCCCGCGTGACCGAGCGCTACCTCGCGGCGGCGCTGCACGTGGCCCACGCCGGCTGAGCGCCGTGCGGAGGGCGACGCGTCAGGGGCAGGTGCAGCGCTGGTCCTGCGGGACGTCGGCCAGGGCGGCCTCGACGTGCAGCCCGCACCCGGTCCAGGTCGTCTTGCCGCACGTGCTGCAGGGGGCGGGGCTGCACACGGTGTGCTCCTCGTGGTCGACGGTCCGGAACGCGAAGGGCCCGTCACGCGCTCTCGCGGGTCACGGGCCCTTCGGCTGGCGGAGGATGGGGGATTCGAACCCCCGAGGGCTTGCACCCAACACGCTTTCCAAGCGTGCGCCATAGGCCACTAGGCGAATCCTCCTGGTGCAGCAGGCGCGGCCCTCGCGGGGTCGCACGCCTCCTGACGCCGGACCAGGGTACCCGACGTGCGGGGCCGCGGACGCCGCCGTCCCGCCCGCGGACCGGGGGCCCGGCGACCTGCGGCGCGCCTCGCGTCGCCGCAGGTCGAGCCGCGCAGGCGACCTAGAGTGGGCCGGTGCCGGGCGGCCTGCCCGCGGGAGTCGGAAGGGGTGGGGCGTCGTGCCGCGGATCGATGCGCCCACCGTCGCCGAGCACCGTGCCGCACGCGAGCGGGCGCTGCTGGACGCGGCTCGTCGCCTGCTGACGGCGGAGCCGGGCAGCCTCCCGACGCTCGCCGAGGTCGGCGACCTCGCCGGCCTGTCGCGCTCCAGCGTCTACCAGTACTACCGCTCGCGGGACGACCTGCTGCGCGCGCTCGTCCGCGACTCGTTCCCCCGGTGGCAGGAACGCCTCGACGCCGGGCTCGCCGCGGCCGAGGGCCCCGCGGCGCGCGTGCTCGCGTTCGTCCGGGGGAACCTCGAGCTGGTCGCCGACGGTGAGCACGCGCTGGCACGGGCCCTGTCCCTCGTCGCGCCGGGCGAGGACCTGGCGCGCGAGTCACGCGCGTTCCACGAGCAGCTGCTCCTGCCCCTGCTGGACGCGCTGACAGAGCTCGGCGTGCCGGACCCGGGGACGACGGCCGAGCTCGTCAACGCGGTCGTCCACGCCGCCTCGCGGCGGGTCGAGCAGGACGGTGACCTCGAGCGCGCGTACGCCGCCGCGGCCTCCCTGGTCGGCGCCTACCTCGACGACGTCGCGCGGACCGCCGGGCCGGGCGAGAGCTGACGCGGCCCGGCGGCCCGTTCCCGACGCGGCGTCGGCATCTGACCAACACCGCGTCGGTCACCCGCAGCGGCGCCGCTCAGAGGGGCAGCACGACCTCCGTGCGGTCCAGCGGGCGGAGCAGCTCCGGCGGCGGCGATCCGCCCTCGGTCTGCGCGTAGTACCCGGTCAGGAAGTCGCGCAGCGGGGCGGCCGGCAGCCGCCATGCGCCGTCGTCGTCGACGAGGTCCGCACGGACCGCGAGGGCCAGCAGGAGCATCCCGGGGACGCGCCGCCCGCCCGGGTGCAGGGCGGGCTGCACGTAGGGGACCGGCAGCGACCGGGCGCCGCGTCGCTGGTAGAACCGCAGGCGGGCGGCCGGGTCACCGTGGTCGACGGGCCGGTCGCCGGTCACCGCGGCAGGGTCCTCCACCTCGGCGAGCACGACGAGCGGGTCCAGCCGTCCGACCCAGGCCGCGAGCGCCGCGCCGAGCAGCGCCCCGCCGACGCCGCCGCCGCGCACGCCCGGCGCCGCGGCGAGGTACGAGAGGAGCAGGACGCCGGTCCCGGCGGACCAGCTGCCGGTCGCGAGGCCCAGCGCGGTGCCGTCGTCGCCCCGCGCGACGGCCGCCACGAGCGTCCCGCGCCGCAGGGCCTCCGCCATCCCGGCGGCGGTCTCGAGCTCGTCGGGCGGGAAGGACGGCGCGAGGACCGAGGCGTGCAGCGTCGCGAGCTCGTCGGGCTCGACGACCGGTTCGACGTGCACGGCAGCCTCCCGGGAGATCGGCGGCGGGTCAGCGCCCAGTCTGCCGCGCGCTCACTCGTCCCAGTCGAGCGCGACGAGGTGGGTGAGCTCCGCGTCGAGGTAGAGCTCGACCGTCGCGTCGGCGGTGAAGCCGTCCTCCCAGGTCGCCGACCCCGCGCAGGTGAGGACGAGCACGTCGCCGGTCCCGCTCGGCCGCCGGAAGTCGGCCCGGCGGTCCTCCACCAGGGTGACGTCGTCGATCGAGACCACCGGGATCTCGTCGTCGTCCTGCGAGAGGGCGACCGCGTCCTCGACGGCGTCGTCGCACGTGAGGGCGGCGACCTCCGCCTTCTCCTGCTGCCGCACCACCGCCGGCACGGCGATCGCGGCGGCGACGCCGACCAGGACGAGCGCCGCGACGCAGCCGCCCACCACGACGCCGACGATGACGCCCGTCGGCGTCCGCCGCCTCGGCCCGGCGCCGTAGGGCGCGGCCGGCAGCGCACCCGGGGGCGCGGGCTGCACGTGGGGCGTCCACCGCTCGCCGTCGAACCAGCGCTGCCACCCGGGCTGCTGCGGGTCGGGGTACCACCCCGGGCGGACGTCGCTCATCGTGCCTCTCCTCGCCGGCCGCTGCCGGGCCTCGCCGCTGCATCGGCATCCGGGACGCGCTCCTGGAGGGACCCGCGGCCGCTAGCGTGGCCGGCGTGGGCGCGGGCGCGGCGGTGGTGCGGGTGCGGCCCGGGTCCCTGCCCGAGGACGAGTGGTTCTCGGGCGTCCCCGCCGTGCGGCAGCTGCAGACCGAGGGCTGGGAGCTCGCGCCGCTGACGGTGCTCGTCGGCGAGAACGGCGCGGGCAAGTCCACGATCGTCGAGGCGGTCGCCGAGGCGTACGGGATGGGCCCGGAGGGCGGGTCGATCGGGTCCGGGTACTCGACGCGACGGACCGAGTCCGGCCTCGCCCAGCACCTGCAGCTCGAGCGCGCGATCGGCCGGCCGCGGCACGGGTTCTTCCTGCGGGCCGAGACGATGCACGCCTTCTACTCCTTCCTCGAGGACAACCCCGGCCGCGGGTACGACCCCGACTTCCACCGGATGTCGCACGGCGAGTCGTTCCTCGAGCTCGTCGGCAACCGGATGCACCGCCGCGGCTTCTACGTGCTCGACGAGCCGGAGGCGGCGCTGTCGTTCACGAGCTGCCTGGCGCTGGTGAGCCGCCTGGCCCGCGCGCCCGAGGAGGGCTCGCAGGTGCTGCTGTCGACGCACTCGCCCGTGCTCGCGGCCCTGCCCGGCGCCGACGTCTGGGAGCTGGGCGAGTGGGGCATGCGTCGCTGCGCGTGGGAGGACCTCGACCTCGTCCGCACCTGGCGCGCCTTCCTCGACGCCCCGGACCGGACGCTCCGCGCCCTCGACTGACCCGCGCCACCTCGCCGTGCCCGGCGCCGCCCGCTCGCGCCCGCCCACCCGCCAGTTCGTAGGCCGGCGACGACGTCGTAGGGCGCACGCACCGAACTGATCGCCCGGCTACGAATTGGCGGGAGGGGAGTGGGGGGTCGGCACAGGCGGCGGGCGCGGGTCGGGGGTGGGCGGCGGCTCCGTTAGGATGGGCGGCAGACCCCTCGTGCGGCGTCATCTCGCTGAACTCCCCCAGGGCCGGAAGGCAGCAAGGGCAGGCGAGCTCTGGCGGGTGCGCGAGGGGTCCTTGCATGCCCGGGTCCTCCTGCGGTCCTGCCGGGGGGGCGGGGTCCGCCTCAGGTCGCACGGCGACGAGGGCAGGACCAGCCCCTCGGCCGACGCCCGCGACGTCGCCCGCCGCCCAGGCTGGGGGCATGCCCGACACCGCTGCCCGTCTCACCGCCCGCGGCCTCGTCAAGAGGTTCGGCCCGACCGTCGCGCTCGACGGCGTGGACGTCGACGTCGCGCCGGGGGAGTCGGTCGCCGTCATGGGGCCGTCGGGCTCCGGCAAGTCGACGCTGCTGCACTGCCTCGCCGGGATCCTCCTGCCCGACGAGGGATCGGTGGCGCTGCGGCCGGAGGGCGCCGCGCCGGTCGACGTCAGCGCGGCGGGCGAGAAGCAGCGCTCCCTGGTCCGCCGGCAGCACTTCGGGTTCGTGTTCCAGTTCGGCCAGCTCGTCTCGGAGCTGACGGCGGTGGAGAACGTCGCGCTGCCGGCGATGCTGCTCGGGGCGACGCGCGCCGAGGCGGAGGCGGTCGCCGCGCGGTGGCTGCACGCCTTCGGGCTCGAGGGGATGGAGGGCCGGCGGCCGGGCGAGATGTCCGGCGGGCAGGCCCAGCGCGTCGCGGTCGCCCGCGCGCTCGTCACCCGGCCCTCGGTCGTCTTCGCGGACGAGCCGACGGGCGCGCTCGACCAGACCACGGGGCACGGCGTCATGGACGTCCTGACCCGGGCGACGCGGGACGTGGGGGCGTCCCTCGTCGTCGTGACGCACGACGAGCAGGTCGCCGGCTGGTGCGGCCGGCGCGTCGTCGTGCGAGACGGGCGGACCGTCCCGGCGCCGGAGGGGGCGCCGGGACGGACCGCCCTCGCAGACCCCACCCTCCCCGGCGCGCCGGACCGGCCGGAGCACGGCCTCACGGCGGGGGTGCGCCGGTGAGCGACGCGCTCGTCGCCGACATCCCGGTGCCGCCCGTCCGCCGGCGGCGGGTGTCGCCCGTCGTCGGCCTCGCCCCGAGGCTCCAGCGGGCCGGCGGCAGCGACGCGCGGCGGACCACCGTGCTCGCCGTCGGCGCGTTCGCCGCGATGACGGCGCTGGCGCTGAGCGTCGTCGGCGGGCTCCTGGCGTTCAGCGGGCGTGTCGACGCGCCCGGCCTCGCGGTCCCGCCGGAGCAGCGCGGCATGTACGTCACGTTCGCCTGGACGGCGCTCGTCGTGCTCGTCGTCCCGCTGCTCACGCTCGGCGGGGCGGCCGCCCGGCTCGGCGTCGCCCGGCGCGACGCCCGCCTCGCCGCGCTGCGCCTGCTCGGGGCCACGCCGCGCGAGGTCGTCGGGCTCACGCTCGTCGAGACGGCCGTGCAGGGCCTCGTCGGCGCCGCGCTCGGGTTCGTCGGCTACCTCGCGCTCCTGCCGCTGTGGACCCGGTTCACGTTCCAGGGCCGGCCGCTCGCCGCCGCCGAGCTGTGGACCGGCTGGCAGGCGCCGGTGGTGGCGCTCGTCGCGGTGCCGCTCCTGGCGGCCGGGTCGGGCGCGGTCACGCTGCGGCGGGTCGTCGTCACGCCGCTCGGCGTCTCGCAGCGGGTCACCCCGCCGGGCACCCGCGCGGTGCGCGTCGTCGTCGCCGTCGTCGCCATGGCCGCGTTCGTCGTCGTGACGCAGGTGCTGGGCGCCTTCGGGGCGGCGGCGGTCGCCGTGCTCCTCGGCATGTTCGCGATCGCGTTCGCCTGCCTGAACGCGATGGGCCCGTGGGTGCTGGGCGTGTTCGGACGACGGCGCGTGAAGCGGGCGCGCACGCCGGAGCAGCTGCTCGCCGCGCGGCGGCTGGCGGGCGACCCCCGGGCGGCGTGGCGCGTCGTCGGCGGGCTCGCGCTCGCCGGCTTCGTCGCCGGGGCGCTCGCGGTCCTGCCGGTGCTCGTCCAGGGCGTGGGTGCGCAGGACGGGATGGACGTCGTCGGCCGCGACCTCATGACCGGCGGCATGCTGACCCTGGCCATCAGCTTCGTCGTCGCGGCGACGAGCGCGGGCGTGACGCAGGCCGCCGCGGTCCTCGACCGGCGCCGCGAGCTCGTGCTGCAGACGCTCGCCGGGGTGCCCGCCGACCTCCTGCACCGCGTCCGCCGGCGCGAGGTGCTCGGGCCCGTCGTGCTCGTCTCCGTCGGCTCGGCGGCGCTCGCCCTGCTCCTGCTGCTGCCGCTGTTCGGCGTCGCGGCCGTCCAGGACCCGCGGGGCTTGGTGCTGCTCGCCGCGTGCCTGGCCGGCGGGGTCCTGCTCGTCCTCGGCGCGGTCGAGGCGTCGCGTCCCCTGCTGCGGCAGGTGCTGGCGACGACGACCGTCCGTGCCGACTGACGCGCCCCTGCCGCGCGCCGACGTGGGCACGGCCACACGCGATTTCGCTTCGGATCACCGGCCGGACGCGGGACCCTGGACCTCATGAAGGCCTTCGGACTCGGTGCGCTCGCAGGGCTCGCCGTCGCCATGCCCGTGGGCCCCGTCGCGGTGCTGCTCCTGCAGGAGGCGCTCGTCCGCGGGCGCCGCACCGCCGTGGCCGCCGCGGCGGGCATCGCTACCGTCGACCTGCTGTACGCGGTGGCCGCGGTGCTGGTCGGCTCCCAGCTCGCCGCGGCGCTCGGCCGGCACGAGCGGGCCGTGCACGTGGTCGCGGCGGTCGTCCTCGCGGTCGTCGGGCTCTGGGGGCTGGCCGCCTGGTGGCGCACGCGCACGCAGCCGCCCGTCCCGGCGCTCCTGGGCGCGCAGCGGACGACGTACCTGCGCTTCGTCGCCCTGACGCTCGTCAACCCGCTGACGGCGCTGGTGTTCGCCACGGTCGCGGTCGGCGCGGTCGCCCGGCTCGGGTCGCCCGGCGGCTGGGCCGCGGTCGCTTTCGTCGTCGGCGCCGGCCTCGCCTCGCTGGCCTGGCAGCTCGTCCTCGCGCTCGGCGGGTCGGCCGCGGGCTCGCGGATGGGCGAGCGCGCGCGGGCCTGGGTGACGCCCGTCGGGTCGCTCGTCGTCGTGGCGCTCGCGGGCCTGGTGCTGGCCGGCTGAGGCCGTCCGGACGGGTGCACCGGGGTGCGGCGCGCGTGGGTGGCGGCGTCTAGGGTGTGCGCGTGACGACCGCCCTGTACCGCCGCTACCGGCCGGAGAGCTTCGCCGAGGTCATCGGGCAGGACCACGTCACCGCGCCCCTGCGGCAGGCGCTGCGCTCGGGCCAGGTCAACCACGCGTACCTCTTCTCCGGGCCGCGCGGCTGCGGGAAGACGACGTCCGCGCGGATCCTCGCGCGCATCCTCAACTGCGCGCAGAACACCGAGGCCAGCCCGACCGACACGCCCTGCGGCGTCTGCGAGTCGTGCGTCGAGCTGGCGCGCGGCGGCCCGGGCAGCCTCGACGTCGTCGAGATCGACGCCGCGAGCCACGGCGGCGTCGACGACGCGCGCGAGCTGCGCGAGCGGGCCACGTTCGCGCCCGCGCGCGACCGGTACAAGATCTTCATCCTCGACGAGGCGCACATGGTCTCGAACCAGGGTTTCAACGCCCTGCTCAAGATCGTCGAGGAGCCGCCGCCGCACGTGAAGTTCATCTTCGCGACGACCGAGCCCGACAAGGTCATCGGCACGATCCGCTCCCGCACGCACCACTACCCGTTCCGGCTCGTGCCGCCCGACGTGCTGGTGCCGTACCTCGAGCACCTCTGCTCGTCGGAGGGGGTCGGCGTCGGGGCGGGCGTGCTGCCGCTCGTCGTGCGGGCCGGCGGCGGCTCCGTGCGCGACACCCTCTCCGTGCTCGACCAGCTCATCGCCGGCGCGGACGGCGCGCTGGAGTACGAGAGCGCGGCCGCGCTGCTCGGGTACACGCAGTCGTCGCTCCTGGACGACGTGGTCGAGGCGATCGCCGCGCGCGACGGCGCGGCGGCGTTCCGGGTGGTCGAGCGGGTCATCTCGACCGGTCACGAGCCCCGGCGGTTCGTCGAGGACCTGCTGGAGCGGCTGCGCGACCTCATCGTCATCGCGGCGTCCGGGGACGCGGCCGAGGCGGCGCTGCACGGGCTGCCCGCCGACCAGCTCGCCGCGATGCGCCAGCAGGCCGCGCACCTCGGCGCGTCCGAGCTGTCGCGCTCGGCCGACCTGACGAACGACGCGCTCACCGAGATGACCGGTGCCACGTCGCCGCGGCTGCACCTGGAGCTGCTCGTCGCCCGCCTGCTGCTTCCCGCGGTGGACGACTCGCGCTCGGGCCTCGGTGCCCGGCTCGACCGGCTCGAGCGCGGCCTGCCCGCCGCGCCGGCCCGTGCGGCCGAGCCGGTGCCCGCCGCGCAGCCCGCGCCAGCCCAGCTCGCGGCCGCTCAGCCGGCCCTTCGCCCTGTTCCGGCGCCGGCTGTCGAGGCCCCGTCGCCCGTTCCG
>NZ_HE978588.1:510558-512111 GCF_000312005.1 Cellulomonas massiliensis JC225 | reverse complement strand
CCGCCCGCCCACCGCGCCCGCCCGCCCGGCGGCCCCGCCGCGCTCCGCGCCCCGCCGCGCTCCGGGCCCAGCTCGCTCACCGTTGTGTGAGGGCTTTGTCGTCATCAGGGCGACATAGTCACCACGCAAACGGAGGCCCGCGGCCCCAGGCGGCGCGCGCCGGGACCGGGCGGTCCCGGGCGCGGTGGGCGCGACGCCGTAGGCTGGCACCGTGTACGAGGGCGCGGTCCAGGACCTGATCGACGAGCTCGGGCGGCTGCCCGGCGTCGGTCCCAAGAGCGCCCAGCGCATCGCGTTCCACATCCTCGCGGCCGACCCGGCCGACGTGCGCCGCCTCTCCGACGCGCTCGTCGAGGTCAAGGCGCGGGTGCGGTTCTGCGACCTGTGCGGCAACGTCGCGCAGGAGGACCTGTGCCGCGTGTGCAAGGACCCGCGGCGCCTGCCGACGGTGCTGTGCGTCGTCGAGGAGCCGAAGGACGTCGTCGCGATCGAGCGCACCCGCGAGTTCCGCGGCCGGTACCACGTGCTCGGCGGGGCCATCAACCCGATCGCGGGCGTCGGCCCCGACGACCTGCGCATCTCCCAGCTCATGACGCGACTGGCGGACGGCACGGTCACCGAGGTGATCCTGGCGACCGACCCGAACGTCGAGGGCGAGGCGACGGCGACGTACCTCTCGCGCCTCCTGGTGCCGATGGGTCTCACGGTGAGCCGGCTGGCGCTGGGCCTGCCCGTGGGCGGCGACCTGGAGTACGCGGACGAGGTGACGCTCGGCCGGGCGTTCGAGGGACGACGGCGCATCAGCGCCTGACGGAGGGCGGCGATGACCGAGCACACCGAGGCGGGCGACGTCCGCGAGATCGCGCACGCCGTGGCCGACGAGGCACGCAGCTACCTGTCGACGGTGACGGAGGTGGCGGCGGGGGCCAACCCCGACGCGGCGCTGCCGCTGCTGCTGCTGGCGGTCTCGGACATCCTCGCGGCGGGCGCCCGGCTGGGTGCGACGACGGACGTCGTCCCCGCCGAGCGGTTCGAGCCCGACGTCGGCCCGGACCCGGACGTCGACCCGCTGCGCGTCGCCCTCGCGAACGTGTTCGAGGGGGTCGACGAGTACCTCGAGGTCCTCGACCCGCTGCTGGGCGACGACGTGGGCGCGGCGACGATCTCGGGCGACCTCGTCGCGGTCGCCGGCGCGCTGGCCCAGGGCCTGCGGCACTACGAGCACGGCCAGGTGCTCGAGGCCCTGTGGTGGTGGCAGTTCTCCTACCTGTCGGACTGGGGCGAGCGGGCGTCGAGCGTCCTGCGCACGCTCCAGACGATGCTGGCGCACCTGCGCCTCGACGTGGACGACGACGTCGCCGCCGAGGCGGAGTACGACGCGCTGCAGCCGTGACGCCCGCACGCCGCCCGGCCCCGCACCCCGGCGGCGGCCGCCCCGAGAACGAGGAGACCGCGTGAGCAGCAGCCGCCCCGGACGGCCGAAGGGCCGCGCCCGCACGTCCTCCGGCCCGTCGAAGGCCCGGCCCTCCGCGTCCCGCCCCGCGGCGACGCCC
>NZ_HE978588.1:490394-510201 GCF_000312005.1 Cellulomonas massiliensis JC225 | reverse complement strand
ACCCGGTCGACGCGCTGCCGCGCGGGCGCGCCATCGGTGCGGCGGTCATCGCCTGGGTCGTCACCGCGCTGCTGGCCGCGACCTCCGTCTTCTTCCTCACGGTCTGGCAGGCCAACGGCCAGGCGCAGTTCGGGATCATGGCGCTGGACCAGCTGGTCGGCGCGGTGATCGTCGGCGTGTGCGCCTGGGCCACGACCGCGGCGTTCGCCCGGCGGGACACGAGCCGGATCGCGCTCGTCGCCCGCGTGGCGAGCATCCGGATGGCGGTGGCGCCGGTGCTCGTCTTCCTCGTCGCGGCGTTCGTCGGGGACGGCACGCCGGCGCGCGGCCTCGGGCCCGTCTTCGTGACGGTGGTGCTCGACCTCGTCGCCCTGCTGTTCGCCCGCAGCACCCTCTCGGTCGTCCGCGAGGTGGAGCGCGCCCGCGCCTGACCGACGCCCGGGCCGGCACCCCCCTGCGGGCGCCGGCCCGGACCCCGGCCCCAGGCGGCGTCAGGCGACGCGCGTGCCCCGGGCCAGCGTGCGTTGCGGCACCCGCAGCCGGCGGACGGCGACGACGAAGCCGACGACGCCCAGCGCGACGTTCGCGGCCAGGCCCCACGGCCACACCGGCGCACGCGAGACGGCCTGCGGCGTCACGGGGGACGTGGCCCCGGGCGCGGCGGACCAGCACTGGTCCTGCTCCACCTGCTCGCCGGCCCGCAGCTGGCGCACGCCCTGACGGATCGCGCCGAGCGGCTCCTGCGGGTAGTAGTCGTTCTCCGCGACGCCCTCCGCGGTCCCGGCGCCGTCGGCGACGACGACGAACGGGTTGAGGCCCAGCAGCCACCACGTCCGCTCGGTGCTCGCGACCGTCATGGGCACCGTCTGCCACTCGCACCCCGTGCCGTTCGCGTTCTCCGCCCAGACCCGCACGTCCCGCTCCTGCGAGATCGAGGGATACGTGAGGCCGAACAGCAGCGGCGTGAAGAGCACGAGCCCCGCGACGGTGACGAAGGTGAGCACCGTCGAGCCGGCCGTCCGGGCGACGACCGCCGACCAGCCGAGCCCGATGCCGCAGACGGCCGCGAGCAGGAGCGCCACGAGCAGCACCACGCGCACGATCGACCACGCCGGCGTGCCGCCCATCGCGAGGGCGAGGACAAGGAACGGCACGCTCACGACGAGGAACGCGCACGCGGCGGCCCAGGCGGCGAGCAGCTTGCCGGCGGCGATCTCGGCCGGCGACAGCAGCGTCACCTGCAGCGTGGCGAGCGTCCCGGCGTTGCGGTCGCCGTTGATCCCGGTCGACGTGAGCGTCGGCGTCACGAGCAGCCCGAGCCCGAGGACGAGGAAGGTCACGGCGCTGAACAGCAGCGGGCCCGTCTGCTCCGGCGTCGCGCCGTCGGAGCCGGAGAGCGCGCCGAGCGCCCCCGTCGTCAGCAGCGTGATGGCCCCGACGACGACGAACCAGACGACGAGCGCGACGATCCACCGCGTGGAGCGCACGCGCTGGCGCAGCTCGAGGACCGCGACCGTCCGGACGCCGGACCAGCCCAGGCGCCAGGTGCCGGACCGCCGCACCCCGGGCGCGGGTGCGCGCGCCGGCTGCGGGGCGCCCGTCTCGTCGAGCGTCACCTGCGTCGTCATCGCCGTTCCTCCTCGAGCGCCAGGTAGGCCTGTTCCAGGGAGCCGCCCGCGGGCGCGAGCGACGTGAGCGGCACGCCCGCGGCGACGGCGTCGCGGACGAGCTGCGCCGCGCCCTCGTCGCCGTCGACCTCGATCAGGACGCCGCCGGCGGCGGCCGGGTCCGGCGGGGTGAAGCCCGGGTCCTCGTGACGCCACTGCGCCCCGACGGTCGTGAGCCAGTCGGTGAGCGCGCCGAGGCGCAGCGCCCGGACGGTCCACGTGCGGCGGCCGGAGCGTGCGTCCACCACGGGCGCGTCGACGGTGCGACCGCGCGAGAGGAACACCGCGTCGTCGACCATCTCCTCGAGCTCCGTGAGCACGTGGCTCGAGACGAGCACCGTCTTCCCCTCGTCAGCGAGGCGCCGCACGAGCAGGCGCAGGTCGACGCGCGAGCGCGGGTCCAGCCCGGACGCGGGCTCGTCGAGCAGCAGGACCGACGGGTCGTGCACGAGCGCGCGGGCGAGCCCGAGGCGCTGCTTCTGCCCGCGGGACAGCACGCTCGCGGGCCGGTCGGCGAACTCGGCGAGGTGCACGGTGGCCAGCAGGCTCAGCGCCCGCTCGCGCGCCGCGGCCCGCTCGATGCCGTAGGCGGCCGCGAACGTCTCGAGCACCTCGCGCGCCGTCAGCGAGTCCCACGTGCCGAACGCGTCGGGCATCCACCCGGTGCGGGCGCGGGCGCCGCGGCTGTCGGCCAGCGGGTCGACGCCGCCGACGCGCACCTCGCCGGCGTCGGGCACGAGCAGGCCCGCGAGCACGAGCAGCAGCGTCGTCTTCCCCGAGCCGTTCGGGCCGACGAGCGCCGTCACGCGGCCGGCGCGGGCGTGCATGTCGACGCCGACGAGGGCATGCACGGACCCGAACGAGCGGGCGACGCCGCGCACGACGATGCCGTCGGTGGGCGGGCTCGGGGCGGGGTCGGGTGCGACGTCCGCGGGCAGCGAGGTCTCGGCCATGCGCCTCAACGTAGGAGCGGCCACCCGGCCGGGGCGTCATCCCGCGGGAGGACTGCGGCGCGCGCGGCCTCCTCCTGTCGGCCCACGGCGGCCCACATCGTGAGCGCCGTGGCGCGGGCGCGGCGGGCGTGCCTACGATCACGGCGACCTACTGGACCCGGCGGACCGTTGAGAGAGACGGTGGCCGGCGACTCAGGGAGCAGCACGTGGCACTTGTCGTGCAGAAGTTCGGCGGATCGTCCGTGGCGGACGCCGAGAGCATCAAGCGCGTGGCCAAGCGGATCGCCGAGGCCAAGCGCGCCGGGAACGACATCGTCGTCGTCGTCTCGGCCATGGGGGACACCACGGACGACCTGATCGACCTGGCCCAGCAGGTGACGCCGCTGCCCCCGCAGCGGGAGATGGACATCCTGCTCACGGCGGGCGAGCGCATCTCGATGGCGCTGCTCGCGATGGCGATCAACAACCTCGGCGTGAGGGCGAAGTCGTTCACGGGCCAGCAGGCCGGCGTCATCACCGACGCCGTGCACGGCCGCGCCCGGATCGTCGACGTCGTGCCCGTCCGGATCCGCGAGACGATCGAGAAGGGCCAGGTCGCGATCGTGGCCGGCTTCCAGGGCGTCACGCAGGAGACGAACGACGTGACGACGCTCGGCCGGGGCGGCTCGGACACGACCGCGGTCGCGCTCGCGGCAGGGCTCGGCGCCGACGTCTGCGAGATCTACACCGACGTGGACGGCGTGTTCACCGCGGACCCGCGGATCGTCCCCTCGGCCCGCAAGATCGACCGCCTGACCTATGACGAGATGCTCGAGATGGCGGCGAGCGGGGCGAAGGTCCTCGTCCTGCGCTGCGTCGAGTACGCGCGCCGCTTCGCCGTGCCGGTGCACGTGCGCTCGTCGTTCTCGAACCAGCACGGCACGGTCGTCGAGGGCCACATGCCCGAGGGAGGAAACGTGGAAGAGCCGATCATCTCGGGCGTGGCGCACGACCGGTCCGAGGCCAAGATCACCGTCGTCGGCGTGCCGGACGTGCCGGGCAAGGCGGCGCGCATCTTCGAGGTCGTCGCCAGCTCCGGCGTCAACATCGACATGATCGTCCAGAACGTGTCGGTCGCGCAGACGGGCCTCACCGACATCTCGTTCACGCTGCCGGCCGCGGACGGCGCGGCGGCGACGAGCGCGCTCACCGAGCACCAGCCCGACATCGGCTTCACGTCGCTGCAGTACGACGACACGATCGGCAAGCTCTCGCTCATCGGCGCCGGCATGCGCTCGCACCCCGGCGTCTCGGCGAAGCTGTTCGCCGCGCTCTCCGACGCCGGCATCAACATCGAGATGATCTCGACCTCGGAGATCCGCATCTCCGTGGTCACCCGCGCGGACTCGCTCGACGACGCGGTGCGCGCGGTGCACACGGCGTTCGAGCTGGACGCCGCCGAGAACGAGGCCGTCGTGTACGGCGGGACGGGACGGTGAGCGCCGTGGAGCAGGGACTGAGCGTCGCGGTCGTCGGCGCGACCGGGCAGGTCGGCGCGGTCATGCGCCGGCTGCTCGAGGAGCGCGACTTCCCGGTCGGCCGCGTGCGGTTCTTCGCGTCCGCCCGGTCGGCGGGCAGCACGCTGCCCTGGCGCGGCGAGGACGTCGTGGTCGAGGACGTCGCGACGGCGGACCTCTCCGGCATCGACCTGGCGCTGTTCTCCGCGGGCGGCGGCACGTCGAAGGAGCACGCCCCGCGCTTCGCGGCGGCCGGTGCGGTCGTCGTCGACAACTCGTCGGCGTGGCGCCGCGACCCCCAGGTCCCGCTCGTCGTCTCCGAGGTGAACCCGGACGCGCTCGACGAGATCCCGCTCGGGATCGTCGCGAACCCGAACTGCACGACGATGGCCGCGATGCCGGTCCTCAAGGTGCTGCACGAGGAGGCGGGCCTGCGCCGGCTCGTCGTGTCGACCTACCAGGCCGTCTCGGGCTCCGGCCTCGCCGGCGCCCGCGAGCTCGACGGGCAGATCCGCGCCGCGGTCGAGCAGGACACCCTCGCGCTCGTCCACGACGGCTCGGCCGTCGCGTTCCCGGAGCCCGAGAAGTACGTCGCGCCGATCGCGTTCGACGTCATCCCGCTCGCCGGCTCGATCGTCGACGACGGCCTCGAGGAGACCGACGAGGAGCAGAAGCTGCGGCACGAGTCGCGCAAGATCCTCGCGATCCCCGACCTGCTCGTCTCGGGCACGTGCGTGCGGGTGCCGGTGTTCACGGGCCACTCGCTGTCGGTCAACGCCGAGTTCGAGCGCCCGATCAGCCCCGCCCGCGCGCGCGAGCTGCTCGCCGACGCGCCGGGTGTGCGGCTCGAGGACGTCCCGACGCCGCTCAAGGCCGCCGGTGCGGACCCCTCGCTCGTCGGCCGCATCCGGGCGGACGAGGGCGCGCCCGAGGGCCGCGGCCTTGCGCTGTTCATCAGCAACGACAACCTGCGCAAGGGCGCGGCGCTCAACGCCGTGCAGATCGCGGAGCTGCTCGCCGCGCGGCTGGCGGCGCGCGCGTCCGCCTGACGGCTCGCGTGCCTCCGGACCGGGGGTAGGGGTACCCCTACCCCCGGTTCGGGGGGATGCCGCATGTCGTCGCAGGTCGCGGGGGCCCTAGCGTCGTGGCATGACCTCGACGACCACCCCGTACCCGTCGCTCGCCGACGACGCGCGCCTCGTCGCCCCCGCGTTCACCAGCCCGCGTGAGCTGACGCGCGCCCCGTGGGCCGGCGCGACCTGGCGCGGCGTCTCGCAGACCGTCATCGGCTTCTTCTGGCTGCTCGCGGTCGGGATCGTCGCGATGGTCTACGTCGCGACGAGCGCCGGGCTGGTGCCCGTGTTCCTCCTCGGCCTCGCGATGCTGGCGCTCGTGCCGCTCGCGAGCCGGGCGTTCGCCCGCGCCGAGGGGGCCCGGCTCGCCGCGCAGACGGGCGCCGTCGTCCCGCCCGCGCCGCCACGCCGGCCGGAGCGCCCGGGCTTCTGGGCGTCCCTGTCCGCGCTCCTGCGCGACAGCCGCGCCTGGGGCGCCGTGCTCTACGCGGCGGTCTCGGTCTTCACGACGACGCTCGCCTTCGTGCTGGTGACCGGCCTCGGCGGTGCCGGCCTGGCGGCGATCGCGTCGCCCCTCTACGGGCCGGGCGAGATCGTGTCCGACTGGTTCGGGCGTCCCCGCGCCGTGCAGTGGCTCGCGCTCCTCGTCGGCGGCCTCGTCGTCGTCTGGCTCGCGGCGCTCGTCGCGCAGGCCGCCACGCTCCTGCAGGTCCGCATGGCTCGCGGCATGTTCGGTCGCTCGCGGGCGTCGCTGGAGCTGGAGGCGGCCGACGCCGCGCGGGCCCAGGCCGAGGTCCGCGCCGCGCACGTCGAGCAGACCCGCTCGCAGGTGGTCGACGCAGCCGACGACGAGCGCCGCCGGATCGAGCGCGACCTCCACGACGGCGCGCAGCAGCGGCTCGTCGCGCTCGGCGTGGAGCTCGGGGCGGCGAAGCGCCGCGCCGCGGGCGACCCGCAGGCGGCCACGGAGGCCCTCGACCACGCCCACCGCGAGATCAAGGAGACGCTCGCGGAGCTGCGCGACCTCGTCCGGGGCATCCACCCCGCCGTGCTCACCGACCGCGGCCTGGACGCGGCCCTGTCGGCGCTCGCCGCGCGGACCCCGGTGCCGGTGACGGTCGACGTCGCCGACCCCGACGCGCTCACGCGCTGCGGCCAGGGCGCGCAGGCCGCCGCCTACTTCGTCGCCGCCGAGGCGCTCACCAACGTCGCCAAGCACGCCCAGGCCCGGTCCGCCCGGGTGTCGGTGCGCTGCGCCGACGGCCGGCTGCGTCTCGTCGTCGCCGACGACGGCCGCGGTGGGGCGAGCGCCGCCCCGGGCAGCGGCCTCGAGGGGCTGCGCTCCCGCGTCGCCGCGCTCGACGGCTCCTTCGACCTCGCCAGCCCCGCCGGGGCCGGCACGACGCTCACCGTGGAGGTGCCGTGCGCATCGTGATCGCCGAGGACTCGGTCCTCCTGCTCGACGGCCTGACCCGGCTGCTGACCGCCGAGGGGCACGAGGTCACGGGCTACCGCACCGCCGACGAGGCGGTGGCCGCGCTCGGCCCGGCCGCCGGGGTCCCCGACCTGCTCGTCACCGACGTCCGCATGCCGCCCTCGCACACCGACGAGGGCCTGCGGGCGGCCATCCACCTGCGCAGCCTGCACCCGCGGCTCCCGGTCCTGGTCCTGTCCCAGTACGTCGAGCAGCGCTACGCCCGCGAGCTGTTCGCCGGCGACGTGCGCGGCCTCGGCTACGTGCTGAAGGACCGCGTGGCCGACGTGGAGGAGCTGCTCGACGCCGTCGACCGCGTCTCCGGCGGCGGCACCGTCATCGACCCGGAGGTCGTCGCCCAGATCATGGCCCGAGCCACCCGCACCGGACTGGAGGAGCTCACCCCGCGCGAGCGGGAGGTCCTCGCCCTCATGGCGGAAGGCCGGTCGAACACGGCCATCGCCGACCGTCTCGTCGTCGGCCTGCCGGCCGTCGAGAAGCACGTCACCTCGATCCTCACCAAGCTCGGGCTGCCGCCGGACTCCGACGACCACCGTCGCGTCCTGGCCGTGCTGCGCTGGCTCGAGCACCACCCGAACGGAGAGTCATGACCACCGTGATCGACGCCCCCGCGACGGCCCCGACGCCGCCGCTCAGCCCTCGGTCGCCGCTCGGCCGCGGGCTCCTGTGGACCGGCGCCGTGCTCGGCGCCCTCGCGATCGTCTGGACCGCCCTGACGACGGTCGGCCTCATCGGCTCCCAGCGGGCCGCCGGCTCGGAGCACCACGACGCCGCCGGCACGGTGGAGCTCGTCGCGGACGGCGACGTCACCGTGGTCGGCGCCGACGTCGACGGCGTGGACGTCGAGCGCCGGGCGTGGTTCGCCTTCCGGGCCCCCGTCTACTCCGCCGCAGCCGGCGACGACCGGCTCGTCGTCTCCTACCGCTGCCAGCTCGACTGGCTGTGGGAGTGCCGCAGCTCGCTGGACGTGACCGTCCCGTCCGGCACCCACGTGGTCGTCCGGACGAGCGACGGGTCCGTCCGGGCGCGCGAGCTCGTCGGCGACGTCGAGGCGCGCTCCAGCAACGGCCGGGTCGAGGTGTACGACGTCGACGGCTCCGTGCACGCGCAGTCGAGCGACGGCGCGGTCGACGTCCGGCTCGTGACCGGGCCGGTGGAGGCGCGCACGAGCAACGGCTCGGTGGTCGTCGCCGGTGCCGCCTCGGTGAGCGCCCGCACCAGCGACGGCTCGGTGGACGTCATGGACGTCGAGGGCGCCGTCCTCGCACGCTCGAGCAACGGCGCGGTGCTCGTCGAGAACGCGCGGGGCGACGTCGAGGCGACCTCCAGCAACGGCGCGGTCACCGTCTACGGCACCGGCACGCCGGTGGCGCTCGACATCAGCACGAGCAACGGACGGCAGACGGTCTCGGCACCCACGGACCCCGCGTCCGACGTGCACGTGACGATCCGCTCGTCCAACGGCTCGGTGGCCTTCCTCGGGCCGCGCAGCTGAGACCTCCCGGGGCGGAGGGGCCCCGGGACACGACGAAGGCCTGGCCGGATCACCGGCCAGGCCTTCGTGCTGTGTCGGGGTGGCGGGATTCGAACCCACGACCTCTTCGTCCCGAACGAAGCGCGCTACCAAGCTGCGCCACACCCCGTGTGAAGCGGGCCCAGCCTAACGGACGACCGGCCTCGCGACGAAACCGGATCCCCTCAGCCGAGCGGCGCCAGCGTCAGCAGCGTGGCCTCCGGACGGCAGGCGAAGCGCACGGGCGCGTACGGCGACGTGCCGAGCCCCGCGGAGACGTGCAGCCACGTCGAGCCGGCGCCGCCGGGGCGGTCCGGGCGCGGGCCCGGCCAGCCGCTGAGCCCCTTCGCGCGGCCCCGGTCGAGGTCGCAGTTGGTGATGAGTGCCCCGAAGAACGGCACCGCGAGCTGGCCGCCGTGCGTGTGACCGGCGATGACGAGGTCGACGTCGTCGGCGTGCATCGCGTCCAGCACGCGGCGGTACGGGGCGTGGGTGACGCCGAGGTGCAGGTCGACCGGCGCCTCGCCGGTCCGCGCGTCGTCGGGCCCGCCGGCGGCCGGCAGGTCGTCCCGGTCGAGGTGCGCGTCGTCGGTCCCGACGAACGACAGGCGCCGCCCGTCGACGTCGAGCGCGCCCCGGTGGTTGTCGAGGTCGAGCCAGCCCGCGGACGTGAGACGGCTCACGAGCTCGCGCCACGGCAGGTTCGCGGTGCGGTGCACGTGCGTGCGGGCGTCGGGGAGGAGGTAGCGGGCCGGGTTCTTGGGCTTGGGGGCGCGGTAGTCGTTCGAGCCGAGGACGAACACGCCGGGCGTGCCGAGCAGCGGGTCGAGCGCCTCCATGAGCGGGCCCATCGAGTCCAGGTGCGCCCAGTTGTCACCGGTGTCGACGACGAGGTGCGGGTCGAGGCGCGCGAGGTCGCGGACCCACGCCACCTTGTCCTGCTGGCTCGGCGTGAGGTGCAGGTCCGAGACGTGCAGGACGCGCAGGGGCGCCTGGCCGGCCGGGAGCACGGGCACGGTCACCTCGCGCAGCGTGTACCAGCGCGCCTCGAGGAGCGACCAGGTGACCGCCGCGGCGCCGGCGGCCACGACCGCCCCGGCGCCGCGCAGCAGGGCGGCGCCGGGTGAGGGAGCTGCCATCAGTCGTCGTTGTCGCAGATCGGCGCGTCCGGCAGCACCGCGCAGATGCGGTCGCTGGTGTCGCGGCCCGGCCGGTCCTTGCCCCGGCCGTTCCCGTTGCCCTTGCCCTTGCCCTTGTCGTCGTCCCCGTTGTCGCCGTCGCCGCCGCCGGACCCGCTGGACAGGTACACCCAGATGGTGCCGCCCTTGGAGGCCTGGTTCTTCGGCGACTGGTCGGCGATCGTCCCCTCGGGGTAGTTCGAGCTGCGCCGCTCGCTCGCGACGCTCATCTTGAACCCGGCGCCCTCGATCGTCGCGCGCGCCTGGTCGACGGTCATGCCGATGACCTGCGGGACGCCCTGGCGCTGGCCGTAGATCTGGTCGTCGTCGGCACCCGCGAACGCCGGGTTGTCGTCGCTCTTGCCGAGCGTCGCCTGTGCGTAGTCCCACCAGATCGGGCCGGCGACCGTCGCGCCGTAGAAGTACCGGGCGTACGTGCTGCCGATGGTCATGAACCGCATCGGCTTGAGCGCGTCGGCGTAACCCATGGCGACCGCGGTCGAGCGCTTCGGCGTGTAGCCCATGAACCAGTTGAAGGTGTTCTCGTTCGCCGTGCCGGTCTTGCCCGCGGCGGGGAAGCCGGGCTGGCCGAGGTCCTTCGCGGTACCCGTCCAGACGTTGGACAGGGCGTAGTTGATCGCGCTGGCGTACTTGGAGTCGATCGCCTTGTGGCAGTCGGCCGAGGGGACCTCGAGCTCCTTGCCCTCCTTGTTGACGACCTTGCTGATCGCGACCGGCTTGCAGTAGGTGCCGTTCGACGCGAAGGTCGCGAACGCGGCGGCCATCGTGAGCGGGGCGACGGTGTCGGTGCCCAGCACGTTCGAGGGCAGGACCTGCGGCTTGTCGTTGCCGTCGACGGGCCGCGCGCGGTGCACGCCGAGCTCGGCGGCGCCCTCGAAGATGTTGCAGAGGTTGAGCTCGCTCGCCATCCGCACGTACGCCGAGTTCACGGAGTTCTTCGTCGCGTTGAGGACCGTCATGTTGCCGGAGCCCGGCTCGGCGTTGCCGAACTTGTAGGTCTCGTACGGGTTCAGCGCGGTGCACGGCGCGTTGAAGTCGGAGAACGGGTACTCGAACTTCGAGGCGTTGACCGTCTCGTTGAGCGAGTGCCCCGACTTCAGCCACTCGAGCAGCGTGAAGGGCTTGTACGTCGAGCCCGGGCTGAACCCGCGGGAGCCGCCGTACGCCTGGTCGGTCGCGTAGTTGACCGACGTCTGGCGCGACTTGCTCTCGGACGTGTTGTTGTAGATCCGGTTCTGGGCCATCGCGGTGACCTCGCCCGTGCCGGGCTTGACGGTCACGACGACGGCGGCGACGCCGCTCTTGTCCTTGATCGGCACGTGCTTCGTCACGGACTTGTACGCGGCCTTCTGCTCCTTCGGCCGCAGGGTCGTCGTGATCGTGAGCCCGCCGCGGTAGAGCAGCTTGAGCCGGTCGTCCTCGGTCTTCCCGAAGGCCGGGTCGTTGCGGATGATCTTCGTGACGTAGTCGCAGAAGTACCCGGAGCCCTTGACGTTCGAGTCGGCGTTCATGCAGCCGAGCTTCGGCTCCGAGATCTTGAGCATGTCCTTGATCTTGCGCGAGGAGCCCTCCTCGAACTGCTCGTCCGTGATGTAGCCCTGCTGGCGCATGAGCTCGAGCACGGTGTCGCGGCGGTCCTTGGCCTCCTTCGGGTTGCGGGAGGGGTCCCACCGCGAGGGGGAGCGGGTGACGCCGGCGATGAGCGCGGCCTCGGCGAAGTCGAGGTCCTTCGCGTGCTTCGAGAAGTAGTAGTTCGCGGCGGCCTCGACGCCGTACACCGACACCCCGAACTGCGCGATGTTGAGGTACTTCTCGAGGATCTCGTCCTTGGACATCTGCTTCTCGATGGTGATGGCGTACTTCGCCTCACGGAGCTTGCGCGCGTAGCCCTCGGCGCCCTCGTCGTCCTTGGCCTCCTGCAGGGCCTTGAGCTGCTCGGCGCGCGTGTCCTTCGACATCGCCTCCTCGATCAGCACGTTCTTCACGTACTGCTGCGTGAGGGTGGAGGCGCCCTCCTGCACGTCGGACGACATCGCGTTGCGCACCGCCGCGCGGAGCATGCCCTGGGGGTCGACGCCGGCGTGCTCGTAGAACCGCTTGTCCTCCGTCGCGATCACGGCCTTCTGCATCGGCTCGGCGATCTCGGAGAGCGGGACCACGACGCGGTCGCGGATGTAGAACTCCGCGAGCAGCGTGCCGTCGGCCGCGAGGATCGTCGACTTCTCCGGCAGCGGCTGCTGCTCCAGCACCGACGGCAGCTCGTCGAACGCGGTGGAGGTCAGGTCGGTCACGCCGTTGGCGACGGCGACCCCGGGCAGCACGGTGCCCGCGAGGAGCACCCCGCCGGTCGCGGAGACCAGGACGAGCGACAGCAGGAGGGCGAGCGCCTGGCCGGCGTTGACCCGCCCGCCCCGTCTGCGAGCAGGAGTCGGCATGCCCGTCAGGGTAGTCGGCCCGCCTGAGAGCGCGCCCGCGTGTGGAGGTTTCGCGGCCCGACCTGCACCGGACCTGCACAAGACGGACGTCTGCCCAGGTCAGAGGCCATTTCGGACCCCCACGAACCACCCGATCGGCCCCCATCCGGGCAGGTGGTGACCCGAACGGGGTATCGCCTCGCGAATCGCGCTGCCGCTAGGTTCCGGCCCTAGGACACGCCGCGCCCCCCCGCAGCCAGCAGGTCCGCTCCGCACACCCGTACCGCCGTGGAGGCATCGTGCCCCTCTCCGCCCTCGACGGCCACTGGACCGCGCAGGCTGCGTGCGGCAGTGGTGACGTCTCACCCGACGCCCTCTTCGTGGAGGGCGCCGCCCAGCGCCAGGCCCGCAACGTCTGCACGCGCTGCCCCGTCCGCCTCATGTGCCTGGCCGACGCGCTCGACAGCCGCATGGACTTCGGCGTCTGGGGCGGGATGACCGAGCGGGAGCGCCGCGCGCTGCTGCGCCGCCGGCCCGAGGTCCGGTCGTGGTGGGACGAGCTCGTGGGGGAGAAGGAGACGGTCGACGCCTGACCGTCCGGCGGTCCGGCCCGGGCCGCCGCGCTGCGCCCGCCGTGGGCAGCGGCCGCCGCTAGGGTGTCGCCATGGCGACCCGCTGGGAGTACGCGACCGTTCCGCTCATCATCCACGCGACCAAGGCGATCCTCGACCAGTGGGGGTCGGACGGCTGGGAGCTCGTGCAGGTGGTGAGCGGCCCCGACGGCGGCCTGGTCGCCTACCTCAAGCGACCGCTGGACGCCTGATGGGCGTCGCCCGGCGCCTCGCCGAGCTCGGCCTCGAGCTGCCCGCGGTCGCGGCGCCCGTCGCGGCCTACGTGCCCGCGGTGCGCACCGGCGCGTACGTCTACACCTCGGGCCAGCTGCCGTTCGTCGGCGGGGCGCTGCCCGTCACGGGCAAGGTCGGCGCTGCGCCCGGGCTCGTGGAGCCCGAGGCGGCGGCCGAGCAGGCGCGCGTCGCGGCGCTCAACGCGCTGGCCGCCGTCGCCGACCTGGTGGCCCGCGAGGGCGGCCCGTCGGGCGCGGACGCGCTCGACCGCGTCGCGCGCGTCGTGAAGGTCGTCGGGTTCGTGGCCAGCGACCCGTCGTTCACCGGGCAGCCGGGCGTCGTCAACGGGGCGAGCCTGCTGCTGGGCGAGCTGCTCGGCGAGGCGGGCGTGCACGCGCGGTCCGCCGTGGGCGTCGCGGCGCTGCCGCTCGACGCGCCGGTCGAGGTCGAGCTCGTGGTGGAGCTGCGCGCGCACTGACGCGGGTGCAACCGCGCGGGGCCGCCGCTCAGGGGCGGCGGCCGCCCGGCGCTCGTCAGCGCGCCCGGCGCTCCAGCCGGTCGACGTCGAGCAGGACCACGGCGCGTCCCTCGCGGCGGACCCAGCCGCGCGCGGCGAAGTCGGCCAGCGCCTTGTTCACGGTCTCGCGCGAGGCGCCGACGAGCTGCGCGAGCTCCTCCTGCGTGAGGTCGTGCGCGACGCGGATGCCCTCGTCCACCTCCACGCCGAACCGCGTGGACAGGTCCAGGAGGGCCTTGGCGACGCGGCCCGGCACGTCGGAGAAGACCAGGTCGGCGAGCGCCTCGTTGGTGCGGCGCAGCCGGCGGGCGAGCGACTGCAGCAGGTGCTGGGCGACGCCCGGCTTGTCGGCGAGCCACGTGATGAGCTCCTGGTGCCCCAGCTCGAGCACGACGGCGTCGGCCACGACGGTCGCGGTCGCGGTGCGCGGGCCCGGGTCGAACAGCGACAGCTCGCCGAACATCTCGCCGGGGCCGAGCACGGCCAGCAGGTTCTCGCGGCCGTCGTTCGAGCGCCGCCCGAGCTTGATCTTGCCGTCGCGGACGACGTAGAGCCGGTCGCCCGGCTCACCCTCGTGGAACAGGACGTCGCCCCGGCCCAGGTCGATCACCTTCATGGACGCGATGAGCGTCTCGGCTGCCTCGGGCTCCAGCCCGGCGAACAGCGGGGCGGACAGCGCGACGTCGTTCTCCACCGTGATCTCACCTCTCCGGACGGCCACGTCCAGGCGACGCGGCGCGTCGCTCATCCTCTCGCGGGTCGCGCGGCGGGTCGAGGACCTGCCGTGCGACCTCCTCAGTGTGCCCCATCCGGGTGCCTGCCCGCGTCGCGGGGCGACGGGCGCGGGGCCGGGCCGGGCGGCGCGTCAGCTCCGGCTGAACGGCTCGTGGAGCACGGCGACCGTCGTGGCGGGGCTGTGCGCGAGCCGCTCGATGAGGTCGTCGGTGGTGCGCACGAGCGCGTCGTCGACGCCCCGGGCGTAGTGCGCCAGCCGCTCGTCCAGGCTGCGCAGCTGCTCCAGGCGGGCCATCTCGCCGGGGCGGTCGATGCCGTCCAGCGCGCCGTCGAGATCGGTGAACGCGGGCGCGTCGAACGCCGTCGAGAACGGGACGTCCTCGATGCCGAGCGCCTCCGGCCGGGCCGCCGAGGCGACCGCGAGGTCGATGCGGGCGCGCACGATCCGGCGCCACCAGCCCACGCGTGCCTGCTCGGCACGCAGGGCGCGGCGGTCGGCGCGCAGGTCTCGGACGCGGTGCTCGGTCGGAGCCGTCATCAGGGCAGGTCCTCCTCGGTCTCGCTGGCTCATCGGCCGCAGTGGTGGGAGGACTTGAGCGTCGCCGCAGGTCATCACCCTGCGCTCACCCGCTGGGAGCAACGCAGGGCCTCCGCCGCGGCGGCGGCGGACGTGTCGGCGGCCCGCCGTACGCTGCGGGGGTGACGACGGCGGAGAGCGACCTCGCGCGGACGCGACGCGCCCGCCGCATCGACCGCGCGCTGGCGGTGCGGTACCCCGACGCGCGGTGCGAGCTGGACTTCCGGGACGCGTTCGAGCTGCTGGTCGCGACGGTGCTGTCGGCGCAGACGACGGACGTGCGGGTCAACCAGACGACGCCCGCGCTGTTCGCCCGCTACCCCTCGGCCGCGGAGCTCGCCGTCGCGGACCCCGAAGAGCTCGAGGAGCTGCTGCGTCCCACCGGGTTCTTCCGGGCCAAGGCGAAGGCGGTGACGGGGCTCTCGCAGGCGCTCGTGGAGCGCTTCGGGGGGCAGGTACCCGGCCGCCAGGCCGACCTCGTGACGCTCCCCGGCGTGGGCCGCAAGACCGCGAACGTCGTCCTCGGGCACGCCTTCGGCGTGCCGGGGATCACCACCGACACGCACGTGCTGCGCCTGTCGCTGCGCCTGGGCCTCACGGCCAGCGAGGACCCGCTGCAGGTCGAGCGGGACCTCATGGCGCTGCTGCCGCGCCGGGACTGGACGGCGGCCTCCGACCGGCTCATCTTCCACGGCCGCCGCACGTGCTTCGCCCGGCGCCCGGCCTGCGGCGCGTGCCCGGTCGCGGCGCTGTGCCCGTCGGCCGGCATCGGCGAGGTCGACCCGGTCCGCGCGGCGGCGATGCTCAAGGGCTGAGCGCGCCGGGCCGCGTCAGAGGGGCGCGACCTCGGAGAGCCAGTCGAGCAGCGCCCGCGTCACCTGGTCCGGCGCCTGCTCCGGCAGGTAGTGGCCGGCGTCGCGCAGGAGCTCGAACCGGTAGCCGGGCCCGACGAGCCGCGCGACGTCCGGCGAGAGCGCGGCGTGCGCCGCCGGGTGCAGGCCGTCGCGGCCGCCGTGCAGCTGGAGCACGGGCAGGGGGACCGTGCCTTCCAGCGAGAGCCGGTAGCGGCGCCCGTCCGGACGCGGCACCGAGCGCACGAGCCAGCGCAGCTGCTCCATCTGGCTGTGGGCCGCGAAGGGCACGCGGACGGCGCGCGCGTACGTCGCCGCCGCCTCGTCGTCGGGCCAGCCCGGCACGCCGCCCCACTCGACGAGGAGCCGCCGCGCGAGGTCGCCCCGCACGAGCGCCCGCTCCGGGAACGACGGCAGCTGCACGAACCCGAGCCGGCGCACGGCGCCGGCGCGCAGGGCCGCGCGCGGGCTCGTCGCGGTGTCGAGCGGGTGGGGCGCCGAGAGGACGGCGATGCCCCGCAGCACGCCGGGGTGTCGTCCGGCGAGCGCCCACGCGACCTGCCCGCCCGTGCCCACGCCGGCCACGACCGCCCGGTCCGCGCCGAGGGAGCGGACGACCGCCGCGACGTCGGCCGCGAGCGTCGGCACGTCGTTGCCGTGCGGTGGCTTGTCCGAGCCGCCGGCGCCGCGCACGTCCATCGCGACGGTCCGGTAGCCCGCCTCGGCCAGCGCCGGGAGCTGGTGGCGCCAGGCCCACCAGAACTGCGGCACGCCGTGCAGGAGCACGACGAGGGGCGCGTCGCGGTCGTCGGGACCGCTCGCGGTGAGGTGGAAGCGGGCGCCGTTCGCGGCGACGAACCGGTGCTGCCACGGCCCGTCGAGCAGGAGGCTCGCGGCGTCGACGGTGGTCATCGGTGCGAACCTACCCGTCCGCGGCGGCCGGGTGCGACGAGCGCCGCCGGCCCCGCCACGCGAGCGCGGTCCCGCCGAGCGCGGCCGCGAGCGCGGACGCGACGAGCACCGCGACGACGACGTGCTCGTCGTGCGCGCTGCCCGCACCGAACGCGAGCTCGCCGACGAGCAGGGACACGGTGAACCCGATGCCGGCGAGCATCCCGACCGCACCGACGTCGGCCCAGCCGAGCTGCGGGGCGAGCCCCGCACGCGTGAACCGGCTCACCAGCCACGTCGCCGCGAGGATGCCGAGCGGCTTGCCCACGACGAGCCCGAGGACCACGCCCTGCGCCACCGGGTCGGCCAGGGCGCCCGAGACCGCGGCGGCGCTGAGCGGGACGCCGGCCGCGAAGAGCGCGAAGACCGGGACGGCGACGCCGGCGGACACGGGCCGCCACCGGTGCTCCCAGCGCTCGGCCAGCGACTCGTCCGGGTCGGCCGGCAGCCGGCGCGCCCGGCGGGTCGCCGCGGGGGAGGCCGGCACGACGAGCCCGAGGGCCACGCCGGCGATCGTGGCGTGCACCCCGGACGCGTGGACGAGCACCCACGCGGCGACCGCGAGCGGCACGAGCACCCACCACGGCGCTCGCAGGCGTCGGACGCCGAGCGCGAAGAGGGCGACGGCACCGGCGCCCGCGGCGAGGTACCCGAGCGCGATCGTGTCGGTGTACACCACGCCGATGACGACGATCGCCAGCAGGTCGTCGACGACGGCGAGCGTCAGCAGGAAGGCCCGCAGCGCCGGGGGCAGCCCGCGGCCGACCAGCGCCAGCACCGCGACGGCGAACGCGATGTCGGTCGCCGTCGGCACCGCCCAGCCCTCGGGGGCGCCGCCCGTCGCCCGCAGGTTGACGGCGAGGTAGAGCACGGCGGGGACGGCCATGCCGCCGACCGCCGCGACGACGGGGACGACGGCGGTCGCCGGGTGGCGCAGCTCCCCGACGGACAGCTCGCGCGCGAGCTCCAGCCCGACGACGAAGAAGAAGATCGCCAGCAGACCGTCCGAGGCCCAGGCGGCGACGGTGAGGTCGAGGTGCAGGACGGCCGGGCCGACGACCGTCTCGCTCACCCGCTCGTAGGAGTCGGGGGCGAGGTTGGCCCACAGGAGCGCGGCGGCGGCACCGAGCAGGAGGAGCCGGCCGCCCGCGCTCTCGGAGCGCAGCGTGTCGAGGAAGTTCCGCTCGCCGCCCGGCGTGAGGGCAGCGAACAGGCGGCGGGGCGAGGTGTCGGGCGTCTCGGGAGCGGTCACGGCGGGCCTTCCGGGCAGGCGTCAGGGGCTCGCCGACCAGGCTTCCCGGCACACCAGGTGCCCACGGTAGCCCGCCCGTGGGCGGCGGGCCGACGCGTCAGGCGTCGAGCGGCTGGCCGACGGCCTCGCGCTCGTCGACGGGCCCGCGGCTCTTCGGGGGGTCGAAGCGGTAGCCGACGTTGCGCACCGTGCCGATGAGCTGCTCGTGCTCGGGGCCGAGCTTCGCGCGCAGGCGCCGGACGTGGACGTCCACCGTGCGCGTGCCGCCGTAGTAGTCGTAGCCCCAGACCTCCTGCAGCAGCTGGGCCCGCGTGAAGACGCGCCCGGGGTGCTGCACCAGGTACTTGAGCAGCTCGAACTCCTTGTAGGTGAGGTCGAGCGGGCGGCCCCGCAGGCGGGCCGTGTAGCCGCCCGCGTCGATGGTGAGCTCGCCGGACGAGATCTCCTGGGGCGCGTCGTCGTACGCGGACGTCTGCGCGCGCTCCATGACGAGCCGGAAGCGCGTCTCCACCTCGGCGGGGCCGGCGGACTCGAGCACGATGTCGTCCGCCCCCCACTCCGCGGTGACGACCGTGAGGCCGCCCTCCGTGAGGACGAGCACGAGCGGGACCGTCAGGCCGGTGGCCCGCAGCAGGCGGCAGGTCGTCCGGGCGGTGACGAGGTCACGGCGCGCGTCCAGCACGACGATGTCCGCGTCGGGGGCGTCGACGAGCGCAGAGGGCTCGACCGGCAGCACGCGCACGCGGTGCGAGAGCAGCCCGAGGGCGGGGAGCACCTGGGCGGAGCCGCCCGACGCCGGGGTGAGCAGGAGCAGGTCTGCCACGGGTACCTCCGTGGGTGGGGTGGCGTCAGGCTACCGCGCGCCCCGCCGGCGGCGGGGAGACGTCCGTCGCACGGGCGATCCCCGCGGGTCGCGCGCCCGTCATCTGCGACAATCGTCGCCGTGCCCCTCGCCTCGACGCCCTCGCGCCTGCCCGCCCTCGGCGGCCGTGCCGGCGGCGGCCCCGCGACGGCCCGGCCGGCCGTGCCGCGCGCGCGGGCACCTCGACCGGTGACGGGGCGCTAGCGCGATGCCCGTCGCCACCCGGGCGGTCGTCACGGCCGCGCTCGCCGCCGTGGTCGCGGTCGCCGGCTACCTCGGCGGGCTCGCCGTCGCGATCGCGTGCGGCCTCCTCGTCGTCGGCATCGCGCTCGGCTGGCCCGCGCTGGCCGACCTGCCCTCGCGCGTCGGGACGTCCGTCGTCGTCGGGCTCGGCGGCCTGGGCGCGGTCACCGCCGTCCACCTGACGGACGCGCAGCCCTACCTGCGCGACCTGCCGGCCGTGTTCGCGGGCGCGGTGCTGCTCGCGTTCCTGGCCGAGCTCGCCCGCCGCGACGGCCGCACCCGCCTGGTGGAGTCCGTCTCCGGCACGGTGGCCGGGACGCTCGTCGCCGTCGCCGCCGCCGGCTGGGTCGCGATCGGCCGCTCGCCCGGAGGCCTGTCGCTCGTCGTCGGCGGCGCGCTCGCCCTCGCGGTCGCGGCGGCCACCGTGGCGCTCGCGGTGCCGGTGTGGCTCGGCGTCGTCATCACCGTCGGCTCCGCCACCGTGGCGGGCGTGCTGGGCTCGCTGCCGCTGCCCGGGATGGGGCTCGCGACCGGAGCGCTGCTCGGCCTCGCGGTCGGCATCCTCGTCGCCGCGCTGCACGTGCTGCTGGACCGGCTGCCGGCGCTCGAGGACCGGTGGCCCGCGATCGCGGCGGTCACCCTGCCGGTGACGGTGACCGGCGTCCTCGTCTATGTCGTCGGCCGCGTGCTCGTGGGATGATCGGCCGGTGCCCCAGGTCCTGACCGTGCTCGGCGTGCTGGTGCTCGCCACGCTGCTCGGGCTCTGGTGGCGCTCCCGCAACGGCCGGTTCACGGCCGTCGCGGCGCCGGTGCTGGCCGCCGCGCGCGAGGGACGCGCACCGGCGGAGGACCTGCGGGCCGTCGTCGGGGAGCTGGGGGAGCGCGCGACGTTCGTGCAGCTCTCGAGCGAGGTCTGCGCACCGTGCCGGGCGACGGCCCGCGTGCTCACCACGCTGGCGGCGCAGGAGCCCGGCGTCCGGCACGTCGAGCTCGACGTGGCCCAGCACCTCGACCTCGTCCGGACCCACGACGTGCGGCGCACGCCGACCGTGCTGGTGCTCGACGCGGCCGGCACGGTCGTGGGCCGCACGTCGGGCGCGACCGACCGGGCCGCCGCCCTCGCCGCGCTGGCGGCCGTCCCCGCGGCGGACGCCGACGGCGCCA
>NZ_HE978588.1:487534-489516 GCF_000312005.1 Cellulomonas massiliensis JC225 | reverse complement strand
CCGTGGCCGGCTCGGGGCCCGACGCGGGCGTCGCCTGGCACTACGGCGACCCGACCGCCGAGCAGCGGGCGCTCACGCGCGGCGGCGCGGTCGTCGACCAGTCGCACCTCGGCGTGGTCCGCGTGGCCGGCCCCGACCGGCTCACGTGGCTGCACTCGATCACCTCGCAGGACGTCGCCCAGCTGCCCCCGCGCACGTCGACCGAGCTGCTCGTCCTGAGCCCGCAGGGGCACGTCGAGCACGCCGCGGGCGTCGTCGACGACGGCGAGGCGACCTGGCTGCTCACCGAGACCCCCGAGGGCCTCGCGGCGTGGCTCGACCGCATGCGGTTCACGCTGCGCGTCGAGGTGGCGGACGTGACGGACGCGTGGGCGGCGATCGGCGAGCCGGTCGACGCAGAGGGCGCCGAGGGCGAGCCCGTCACGTGGCGCGACCCGTGGCCGGCGACGGCCGCGGGCGGCACCCGGTACGGGCCGGCCGACGACGAGCACCCGGGCGCCGACCGCGCGTGGCGGCTCGTGCTCGTGCCGCGCGAGCGGCTCGTGGACGAGGTCCGGGCGCGCGAGGCCGCGGGCTGGCCCCTCGTCGGCACGTGGGCGAGCGAGGCCGTGCGCGTCGAGGCGTGGCGGCCGCGGGCGTCGCGCGAGGTCGACCACCGCACGGTGCCGCACGAGCTCGACTGGCTGCGCACCGCGGTGCACCTGCACAAGGGCTGCTACCGCGGGCAGGAGACCGTCGCGCGCGTGCACAACCTCGGCCGGCCGCCGCGGCGGCTCGTGATGCTGCACCTGGACGGCTCCGGTCACCTGCTGCCCGAGCCCGGCGCGGCCGTCCACCTCGTCGAGGGGACGCAGGCGGACCCCGTCCCGGGCCGCGAGGTCGGGCACGTGACGTCGGTCGCCCGTCACCACGAGCTCGGCCCGGTCGCGCTCGCCGTGGTCAAGCGGTCGGCGCCCGTCGACGAGCGGCTGGTCGTCGACTGCGAGGGCGGCGTCGTGGCGGCCGCGCAGGAGGTCGTCGTGCCGGGGGAGGGCGTGTCGGTCGACCGCCCGGCCGAGCGGGGCCCGCTCGCGCGCGGGCTGGGCCACCGACCGAGCCTGTGAACGCCCAGAGCGCGACCCGGCTCCCGGCCCGGTCGCGCGCGCGATGAGCGACGTCGGCGACCTGCGGGACGTGCGCGACCTGCGGGTGCTGGGCGAGGCCCGCATCCGGCAGGGCTGGTCGCGGGTCCGCTCGTCCTGGTGGCCGATCCTGCAGGCGGCGCTCGGCGGCGCCGTGGCGTTCGCGATCGCCCGCTACGCGCTGCACCACCCGTACCCCTTCTTCGCGCCCGTCAGCACGTGGGTCGCGCTCGGCTTCACGGCCAACCGGTCCGTCCGGCGGGTCGCCGAGCTCGCGGTCGGGGTCGCGCTGGGCGTCGCGCTCGGCGACGTCGTCGTCCACGTCATCGGCTCGGGGGCGTGGCAGGTCGCCGTGGTCCTGTTCGTCGCGGCGGTGCTCGCGCGGTTCCTCGACCGCGGGCCGATGCTCACCACGCAGGCGGGCGTGCAGGCGATCGTCATCGTCGGGCTGCCCGCGTCGGTCGCGACGGGCGGCCCGGTCGGGCGCTGGCTCGACGCGGTGGTCGGCGGCGCCGTGGCGCTCGCCGTCGCGCTGCTCACGCCGGCCAACCCGGTCCGCGCCCCGCGCGCGCTGGGCCGCACCGCCGTGGAGGAGGTCGCCGCGGTGCTGCACACCCTCGCGCGCGGCTTCTCGACGCACGACCACGAGGTCGTCGAGCACGGGCTGGTGCAGGCGCGGGCCACGCAGCCGGCGCTCGCGGAGTGGAGCTCGGTCACCGTCGAGGCGTCGGACCTCGCGCGCATCTCACCCGCCAACCGGCGGCACCACGGCGACCTCGCGGCGCTCGCCCGCACGGCGGAGCGGATCGACCGGGCCGCCCGCTCGGGGCGCGTGCTGGCCCGACGCTCGCTGCCGCTGCT
>NZ_HE978588.1:479077-487268 GCF_000312005.1 Cellulomonas massiliensis JC225 | reverse complement strand
GTCCCCGGCGTCCCGCCGCAGGCCGGCACCGCCGGCACCGCCGGAGCGCCGGACGCCGCGGCGCCCGCGCACGACCTGCGCGCCGTGGCCGTCGTCGTGGACCGCCTCGCGCGGGCGACGGACGAGCTCGCGTCCGCCGTCGGGACGGGCCGCACGCCGAGCCGGGCGGCCGACGACCTGGTCGCGGCGGCCGGCGCGCTCGACCCGTTCGCCCTGGCCCCCGACGACTGGCAGGCGCAGAGCCTCGTGCTGCTCCTGCGCTCGCTGGCGGTGGACCTCGCCGAGGCGGCGGGGGCCGACCCGGCGACGGCGCGACGCGCACTCCCGGAGATCTGAGCCCGCCCGGCGCCCCGTCGTCTCGTAGGCTCACCCCGTGGGATCGGTCCGCATCATCCAGCTGTTCGTGTTCGGCGCGCTGCTGCTCGTCATCTTCGGGCTCTCGGCCTGGGCGCTGATCGACCTGCTCGTCCGCCCGGCGAGCGCGTTCGTCTCGGCCGGCAAGCGCACCAAGACGTTCTGGGGCCTGATCCTCGGCGCGTGCGTGCTGGTCTCGTTCCTGGCCGCACCGCCGGCGTACCTCATCCCCGTGTACCTCGCGCTGCTGCCCGCCGTCGGCGCCGCGGTGTACCTGACGGACGTCCGGCCCGCCGTCGCCCCGTACTCCCGCCGCCGGCGCGGCCCCCGCGGCCCGTCCTCGGGGGGCTGGTGACCACCTTCGAGCCCGATGTGGCCGCCAGCGCGGTGCCGCTGGCGCGCGTCCGGCGCGGCGGGCTCGTCGAGTCCGTGCACCTCGGTCACCTCGTCGTGCTGGACCCGGACGGCGCCGAGCGCGCGGTGCTGGGGCACCCGGCCGAGACGGTGTGGGCCCGCTCGTCGCTCAAGCCCGTGCAGGCGGTGGCGATGCTGCGCTCCGGCCTGCAGGTCGACGACGAGCAGCTGGCGCTCGCGTGCGCGAGCCACAACGGCGAGGAGGGCCACCTGCTGGTCGTGGAGCGGACGCTCGCCGAGCACGGGCTCACCACGGCCGACCTGCGCAACACCCCGGACTGGCCGCTCGACCCCGACGCCTCCTGGCAGCGCCGCACCGCGGGCCACGGGCCCGAGCCGCTGACCCAGAACTGCTCGGGCAAGCACGCCGCGATGCTGGCGACCTGCGTCGCCGCCGGCTGGTCGCCCGCGGGGTACCTGGACGCGGGCCACCCGCTGCAGCGGGCGGTGCACGACGAGGTCGAGGCGCTGACCGGTGAGCCGGTCCGGCACACGACGGTCGACGGCTGCGGTGCGCCGCTGTTCTCGACGAGCCTCGTCGGGCTCGCGCGCGCGTTCGGACGGGTCGCGCGCGCCCCGCACGACGAGCCGGACGGGCCGCTCGCCCGCGTCGCGCGCGCGATGACCGGCCACCCGTGGCTCGTCGCGGGGACGGGGCGGGACGCGACCGCGTTCATGACCGCCGTGCCCGGCCTCGTGGCCAAGGACGGCGCGGAGGGCGTGTACGCCGCCGGCCTGCCGGACGGCTCGTGCCTGGCGTTCAAGGTGCTCGACGGCGCCGCCCGGCCGCGCCCGGCGGTGCTCGCCGCCGCCCTCGTCGCGGCGGGGGTCCCCGAGGACGTCGTGGGGCCGCTGGGGCGGACGCCCGTGCTCGGGCACGGGGTGCCGGTCGGCGACGTGCGGGCGACGTTCGGGCCGCTCGCGTGAGGGCGGTGCTGCAGCGCGTCACCCGGGCCTCGGTGACGGTGGACGGGGTCGTCGTGGGTGCGATCGACCGTCCGGGGCTGCTCGCGCTCGTCGGCGTCACGCCGGGGGACGGGCCCGCCCAGGTGGAGCACGTCGCGCGCAAGATCGCCGAGCTGCGGATCCTGCGCGACGAGCGCTCGGTGCTCGACGCCGGCGCACCGGTGCTCGTCGTCAGCCAGTTCACGCTCTACGGCGAGACCCGCAAGGGCCGCCGGCCGACGTGGAACGCCGCCGCGCCCGGGCCGGTGGCGGAGCCGCTCGTCGACGCGGTGGTCGAGGCGCTGCGCGCACGGAACGTGGAGGTGGCGACCGGGACGTTTGGCGCGGACATGGCGGTGGAGCTCGTCAACGACGGGCCGGTGACGCTGCTCGTCGAGAGCGCGCCGGGCTGAGCGTCCGCGCCCGGGCAGCAGAAAAGGCCCCTCGGAGTAAGCGTCCGAGGGGCCCTTCCTGTGACCGCAGGTCTCGTCCGTCCCGGGGACCGGGACGTCCACCGTGCTCGTCGGCCGGAGGGGGTGAGCCCTTCCGGTCCGGGTCGGGTCGACGGGGCGGACCCCGTCGGGACGATCCGGCCGGCCTGGCGCACCAGGCCGGTCCGACCGGTCGGTCCGGCGAGCCGGTCCGACCGTCGCCGTCCGGCTCTCACCCGGCGAACCGGGATCCTGCCGTCCGACGTCCGATGACCCACCGGCGAACCGGTGGCTCACCGGCGAGCCGGTGATCACGCCGCGCTGACGGTGCGGCTCGCCCCGGCACCCGACGGTCCGGCGAACCGGTCCGCCGCGGGCGGGACGACTGCGATCGGCCTCCTGGTCCGTTGCGACCCCCGCGTCGTCATCCGCGGTCCGGCAGGTTGCCCTGCCGGGGTGGTCGCCCGTTCTCCGGTCGGCCCGTCCCCGGCGTCTCCGGTCCCCGCCTGCCCACCGCCCCGAAGGGCTGCTTCTCTGCGGTTCCCGTCCTCGTCGAGGTCGATGGGGAAGTTCTAGTCCCGCCCGGAAACGGGCCGCAAGGGGGCTCTGACCACGACTTTTGTCCACCGCGGGCTGCACAGGGCTGTCCACAGGGGGACCTGCGGGAACACCGGCCGGACACAGGGGTGTGGACGGAATTTGTGGACAGTCCGCGCGTCGTTCACCCGTTCGGCGCGGTGGCGTGCCTAGGCTGGGAACCGGTCGAGGCCCCTCGGAGTAAGCGTCCGAGGGGCCTTCCCTGTGCGCGGCCGTCCACCGGTCCCCGGCACCGCGTCGTCGCCCCGCAGGCCTGGTCGCGGCCTGGGCCGCAGGATGGGCGCATGCGGATCGAGGCGGTGCTCGGGGACATCACGCGCCAGGACGTCGACACGGTCGTCAACGCCGCGAACTCGGGGCTGCTGGGCGGCGGCGGGGTCGACGGCGCGATCCACCGGGCGGCGGGCCCCGGCCTGCTCGAGGCCTGCCGCGAGCTGCGCCGCAGCGCCCTGCCCGACGGGCTGCCCGTCGGCGGGGCCGTCGCGACGCCCGGGTTCGCGCTGCCCGCCCGGTGGGTGATCCACACCGTGGGCCCGAACCGCCACGCCGGCCAGACCGACCCGGCGCTGCTCGCGTCCTGCTTCTCCGGCAGCCTCGACGTCGCGGCCGGGCTCGGCGCGCGCAGCGTCGCCTTCCCCGCGGTGAGCGCCGGCGTCTACGGCTGGGCGGCGGACGACGTCGCGCAGGTCGCGGCCGGCGCCGTCCGCTCCTGGGTGCCGCCGGCCGGCGAGGCGTCGGTCGGGCTCGTGCGGTTCGTGCTCTTCTCGCCCCCGCTGCTCGCCGCGTTCGAGCGGGCGCTCGCCACCTGAGCACGTGCCCGGGACGGGGCGGGACGCCGTCACCGCCGGCTCGCGAGCGGGTCGCAGGCAACCGCTGGGTACCGTGCGTCCATGACGTCGACGGACCCGCACGCCCCCGCGACCCACCGTCGCGGCAGCCTCACGACGAACGTCCGCTGGTCCGACGTCGACCTGTTCGGCCACGTCAACAACGCCGCGTTCCTGCGCTACCTCGACGACGCCCGGTTCACCGTCTTCCCGCGGATGGGGGTCGACGAGTCCGGCGCGATGACGGCCTCGCTGCTCGTGGTCGTCAAGCACGAGATCGACTACCTGGCGCCGCTGACGTTCCGGCTCGCCCCGTTCGAGGTGCAGGTGTGGGTCGCCCGGCTCGGACGCTCGTCCGTGGACTTCGCCTACGAGATCGTCGACGGCGCGACCGTGGTGCTGCGCGCCCGCTCGCGGATGGTCCAGCTCGACCGGGCGTCGCACCAGCCCCGGGCGTTCACCGACGACGAGCGCGCCGACTTCGAGGCCTACCTCGGCCCGGAGCCCGAGCTGCGCGGGTGGTGACGGGTCAGGCGAGCAGGCGCTCGACGAGCGCCGGTCCACCCCGTGCGCTCCGCGGGCGGACGGGCCTACGTTGCGTCCATGGCCGCCGACGAGCCCCGCACCCCGCTCCCCGCCCTGCCCGACGAGACGTTCCGGCGCGTGCTCTGCGTCGTGGCGCACCCGGACGACGTCGAGTACGGCACCTCCGCCGCCGTCGCCGCGTGGACCGCGCGCGGTGTCGAGGTCGGGTACCTGCTGCTCACGCGCGGGGAGGCGGGCATCGACGGCATCGAGCCCGACCGCACGCGCGAGCTGCGCTCGGCCGAGCAGGTGGCCGCCGCGGCGGAGGTCGGCGTGACGCACGTCGAGTTCCGTGACCACCCCGACGGCGTGCTGGAGTACGGGCTCGCGCTGCGCCGCGACATCGCGGAGGAGATCCGCCGCTTCCAGCCGGACGTGGTGCTCACCGGCAGCTGGGAGCTCGAGTTCGTCGCCGGCCTCAACATGGCCGACCACCGGGCCGTCGGGCTCGCGACGCTTGACGCCGTGCGCGACGCGGGCAACCGCTGGGTCTTCCCCGGCACGGAGCCGTGGTCCGCCCGCTGGCTGCTCGTCTCCGGCGACCCGCGCCCGACGCACGGGGTCGACGTGACGGGCGGGCCGCTGGCCGCGGGCGTGCGCTCCCTCGAGGCCCATGCGCAGTACCTCGCCGCGCTGCCGTGGCACCCCGCGCCCGCGGACTTCCTGCCGGCCGTCATGGCGCAGCAGGGCCGCGCGCTCGGCGTCGAGCACGCGGTGCTGTTCCGGGCCTGGGACCTGCAGGCGCCGCCGTCGTTCGACTGACCGCCCCGGCGCCCGGCGCCCTCAGCCGGCGAGCCAGTCGCGCACGATCGTCGCGACCCGCACGTCGGCCGCGGGCGAGTGGGCTCCCGGCACGAGCTCGAGCGTGAACGGCCCGGCGACCGCGGCGAGGTGGTGGCGCAGCTCGTCGGGGGAGCCGAACGGGTCCTTCTCGCCCGAGACGGCCAGCATCGGGACCCCGACGGACGGCAGGTGCGCGGTGCGCAGCTGCTCCGGACGGCCCGGCGGGTGCAGCGGGTAGGAGAGCAGGACGAGCGCCGCAGCGGGCTGCCCCTCGGCGACGGCCGTCGAGCACATCCGGCCGCCGAACGACCGGCCGCCCAGGGCGACGCGCGCCGGGTCCACGCCCAGCTCGTCGGCCAGGCGGTCGGCCTCCTGGCGCACCACCCGGACCGCGGCGGACGCCTGCCTCGGCAGGTCGACGCGGCGCACGGGCAGCGGGTCGAGCACGCGCTCCAGGGCCACCAGCGTCCGGTTGTCGCGGGTGGCTCCCGCCCCGGGCGTGAGCAGAAGGCCGGCGACGTCCATGGCCCGACGGTAGCGGGGCCGCCGGGCGTCAGCCGCGCACGGCCGCCGCGGCCCGCGCGACGTCGTCGGGGTCGTTGCCGTGGTGGAACGCCAGCCGGACGCCGCCGCCGCGGCCCGCCACGCGGCAGCCCGCCGCGAGGAGCCGGGCGCGCAGCGTGCCCTCGTCGTCGTCCGGCAGCGACACGATCGCCGAGCCGGCCGGCGGGCGGCCGAGCGCCGCGCAGAAGGCGTCGGCGAGGGCGACGTCGTGGGCGTGGACCTGCGCCACGTCGACGGCCGCGAACGCCTCGAGCGCGGGCGCCGCCCCGGCCCAGCACAGCCACGACGGCGAGGAGTCGAACCGGCGCGCGTCGTCCGCCAGGCGCATGTGCGGGCCGTACACCGAGCCCCAGATCTTCTCGCCGGCGTACCAGCAGGCGTGGAGTGGACGCAGCCGCTCGACCGCGTCGGGGCGGGCGACGAGGAACGCCGTGCCGCGAGGAGCGGAGAGCCACTTGTAGGCGGCGACGACGGTGACGTCGAACCGGCGCGCGTCGACCGGCAGCCAGCCCGCCGCCTGGGTCGCGTCGCAGAGCGTCAGCGCGCCCGCCCGCTCGGCCGCGGCGGTGATGGCCTCGACGTCGGCGACCCGTCCGTCGCGCGACTGGACGAGCGAGAAGGCGACCACGTCGACCCCCGGCCGCACCGCGGCCGCGAGGTCGTCGAGCGCGACGTGCTCCACGACGACGCCCCGGTCCGCGTGGACGAGGAACGGGTAGACGACCGACGTGAAGTCGCCGTCGACCACGACGACGCGGCCGCCGTCGGGCACGCCGGCCGCGACGATCCCGACGAGCGGCGAGGCCGACCCGCCGATGGCCACCCAGGACGCCGGCACGCCCACCACCGAGGCGAACGCCTCCCGCGCCCGCGTGACCGACCCGTCGTAGAACGCCATGTCGATCCGTCCGCGCGACCACGCGTCGAGCGAGGTGCGCATCGCCTCGAGCGTCGCGCGCGCCGGCAGCCCCGACGTCGCGGTGTCGAGGTAGCCGGGCACCGGGTCGATCGCGGCGCGCAGGGCGAGCACGGCGGGCGGCACGGGCGCGTCCGTGCGGGTCGGGGGAGCGGCAGCGGGCGAGGTCATCCGTCGATCGTGCGCCGTGCGCGCCCGAGGCGGAAGGGCCACCGGGGCGGCGGTGGCCCTTCCGCGGCTCGCGGCCGTCGTCAGCCGGCGGTCCAGAGCGCCGGCACGTACGGCGGCTCCCAGCCGGGCAGCGACGTGTGCCCCTGGCGGCACGTGTAGGACCGGCCGCCGTAGGTGACCGTCTGGCCGGCCGTGTACGCGGTGTACGGCGCCCAGGTGCCGGACGGCGCGGTGGGGCCGCTCGTCGGCGTCGGGGAGCCTGTCGGGCTCGCGGTCGGCGTCGGCGTGGCGCTCGGGGTCGGCGTCGGGGTCGGCGTGGGCGTCGGTGTCGTGCCGCCGCCGATCTGCACGTCGATGCAGGCGTAGAACGCGTTGGTGGTGTCCGCGACGTTCCACACGGCGAGCACCTTCTGCCGCCCGGTGAAGCCGGCGAGGCTCACCGTGTGGCTCAGCGTCGCCGGCGGCTGGGCGTCGTTGCCCGAGATGCTGGCGACCCGCGTCCCGCCGATCCAGTACTCGAAGCTCGCCGTCCGGTGCCGCGCCGTGAACACCCACGTGAAGGTGGTGGTGGTGCCGACGCTCGTCGCGGGCCAGCCCTTCGAGTCGTCGTCGAGCACCGCGAACTGGGCGTTCCCGCCCGAGCAGCTGCGCAGGCCCTTGGGCCCCTCGACGCTCTGCGGCTCCCACTGGATCTGGCCGCAGTCCTTCACGGTGCCGTTCGCGCACAGCGCCTGGCGGCTGAGCGGCGCCGAGACGTACCCGTGCGCCGACGCGCCCGAGGCCGGCACCGTGAGGAACGCGAGCGCGAGCGCGAGCAGCAGCGGGACGGACCGCCGTCGCAGCAGTCGGCGGCGTGGTGTGGCTGGGGGCATGGTGGCCCTCCCGTCTTCGTCGGGCCCGGCGAGCGGGACCCGGGGCCGCGTGGCGGCCGTGCTGCGGGAGGAGCGACCACCGTAGCGGGGCCCGCGCCCTCGCCGTCAAGGCCGCGGGCGGCTCGCCGCGCTCAGCCCGTCGGCTGCTGCTGGAGGCTCAGCAGCAGCTGGACCTGGCCCCGCCGGCTCTCGACGACGCGCTCGGCGTACGCACGCACCTCGGGGTCGCCCAGGCGCGGCAGCGCGTCCTGCGCGAGCTCCGCGGACGCCTGCTGGTGCGCGAGCAGCACGCTGGACAGCAGCGTCCGCAGCTGCGTGCCCGTGGCGGTGGCCAGCGCCCCGAGGATCCGCTCGTCGGCGACCGCCGGCGGCGCGTGCCCGCCGTGCCCGCCGGTGTGCGTGCCCGCGTGCCCGTCGGCCACCTTCGCCGTGACCGGGGCCTCGTCGATCCAGCGCCGCAGGGTCGCACGCTCGTCCGTCTCCGTCGCCGCGATCGCCGCGACGAGCGAGGCCAGCTGCGCGTCCTCCACCCGGCCCTCGACGCGGTCGAGCGCCTCGGCGGTCGTGGACTGGACCAGGAGCAGGTCGGTGAGGAACGCGACGTCCGCCGCCGTCATCGTGCCGGGCGGCGGCGCCAGCCCCTCGCGCTGCGCGTACCACCACGCCGCCGCCGCGCCGACGGCCAGTGCGAGCACGACCGCCAGCGCGCGCCGCAGCAGCGCGGCGGCGCCC
>NZ_HE978588.1:462981-478188 GCF_000312005.1 Cellulomonas massiliensis JC225 | reverse complement strand
GCCGCCGGGTGGGCCGCCCGGCGGCCGCGGCGGCGCGGACGACGCCGGCGGCGGGGGTGGGCGCGCTCACGCCCGCGAGCATACGGGCGGCGGCGTCACGCCTGCGGCGAACACGGGCACGTCGGCCGACGGCCCATGGTTAGCATCGAACAACGCCGCCCCGCCGGCGCCGTCGCACTCAGCTGCGGTCCCGGTGGGCACGTCGCTCGTGAGGAGTGCACATGTTCGAGAGATTCACGGACCGAGCCCGCCGCGTGGTCGTCCTCGCCCAGGAAGAGGCGCGGATGCTCAACCACAACTACATCGGTACCGAGCACATCCTCCTGGGCCTGATCCACGAGGGCGAGGGTGTCGCGGCCAAGGCCCTGGAGTCCCTCGGCATCTCCCTGGAGGCCGTGCGCGCCCAGGTGCAGGAGATCATCGGCGAGGGCCAGCAGGCCCCGAGCGGGCACATCCCGTTCACGCCGCGGGCCAAGAAGGTCCTGGAGCTGTCGCTGCGCGAGGCGCTGCAGCTCGGCCACAACTACATCGGGACCGAGCACATCCTGCTCGGGCTCATCCGCGAGGGCGAGGGCGTCGCCGCCCAGGTCCTCAACAAGCTCGGCGCCGACCTCAACCGCGTGCGCCAGCAGGTCATCCAGCTCGTCTCCGGCTACCAGGGCAAGGAGCCCGTGGCCGCCGGCGGCCCGCAGGAGGGGCAGCCGTCCGGCTCCGCCGTGCTCGACCAGTTCGGGCGCAACCTCACGCAGGCCGCCCGCGAGGGCAAGCTCGACCCGGTCATCGGGCGCGAGAAGGAGATCGAGCGGGTCATGCAGGTGCTGTCCCGCCGCACCAAGAACAACCCGGTGCTGATCGGCGAGCCCGGCGTCGGCAAGACCGCCGTCGTCGAGGGCCTGGCGCAGGACATCGTCCGGGGCGACGTGCCGGAGACGCTGAAGGACAAGCAGCTCTACACGCTCGACCTCGGCGCCCTGGTCGCCGGCTCGCGCTACCGCGGTGACTTCGAGGAGCGCCTGAAGAAGGTGCTCAAGGAGATCCGCACGCGCGGCGACATCATCCTGTTCATCGACGAGATCCACACGCTCGTCGGGGCGGGTGCCGCCGAGGGCGCGATCGACGCCGCGTCGATCCTCAAGCCCATGCTGGCGCGCGGCGAGCTGCAGACCATCGGCGCGACCACGCTCGACGAGTACCGCAAGTACGTCGAGAAGGACCCGGCCCTGGAGCGCCGCTTCCAGCCGATCCAGGTCAGCGAGCCGAACCTGCAGCACGCGATCGAGATCCTCAAGGGCCTGCGCGACCGGTACGAGGCGCACCACCGCGTCTCGATCACCGACGCCGCGCTCGTCGCCGCCGCGACGCTCGCCGACCGGTACGTCAACGACCGCTACCTGCCGGACAAGGCCATCGACCTCGTCGACGAGGCGGGCGCGCGCCTGCGCATCCGTCGCATGACGGCGCCGCCGGAGCTGCGCGAGCTGGACGAGCAGATCGCCCTCACGCGCCGCGACAAGGAGTCCGCCATCGACGAGCAGGACTTCGAGAAGGCCGCGCGCCTGCGCGACCAGGAGAAGCAGCTCGGCCTCAAGCGGATCGAGAAGGAGAAGGCCTGGAAGTCGGGCGACCTCGACGCGGTCGCGGAGGTCGACGAGGAGCTCATCGCCGAGGTGCTGGCGAACGCCACGGGCATCCCGGTGTTCAAGCTCACCGAGGAGGAGTCCAGCCGGCTCCTGCGCATGGAGGACGAGCTGCACAAGCGGGTCGTCGGCCAGGACGCGGCGATCAAGGCGCTCTCGCAGGCCATCCGCCGCACGCGCGCGGGCCTCAAGGACCCGAAGCGCCCCGGTGGGTCGTTCATCTTCGCCGGCCCCACGGGCGTCGGGAAGACCGAGCTCGCCAAGGCGCTCGCCGAGTTCCTCTTCGGGGACGAGGACGCGCTGATCCAGCTCGACATGTCGGAGTTCTCCGAGAAGCACACCGTCTCGCGTCTGTTCGGCTCGCCCCCCGGGTACGTCGGCTACGACGAGGGCGGCCAGCTCACGGAGAAGGTGCGCCGCCGGCCGTTCTCGGTGGTCCTCTTCGACGAGGTCGAGAAGGCCCACGCGGACATCTTCAACTCGCTCCTCCAGATCCTCGAGGACGGTCGCCTGACCGACTCGCAGGGCCGGGTGGTCGACTTCAAGAACACCGTCATCATCATGACCACGAACCTCGGCACGCGGGACATCGCCAAGGGCGTCCAGACCGGCTTCCAGGCCGGCGGCGACCTGTCGACGTCGTACGAGCGCATGAAGGCCAAGGTCAACGACGAGCTCAAGACGCACTTCCGTCCGGAGTTCCTCAACCGCGTCGACGACGTGGTGGTCTTCCCGCAGCTGTCGCAGCCGGAGATCTTCTCGATCGTCGACCTGATGATCGCGAAGCTCGACAAGCGCCTGCGCGACAAGGACATGGGCATCGAGCTCACGCCCGCCGCCAAGCAGCTGCTGTCCGAGAAGGGCTACGACCCGGTGCTCGGCGCCCGGCCGCTGCGCCGGGCGATCCAGCGGGACATCGAGGACGCGCTGTCCGAGAAGATCCTGTTCGGCGAGCTCCGCTCGGGCCAGCACGTGATCGTGGACGCCCAGGGCGAGGGTCTGCTCGGCGAGTTCACGTTCCGCGGCGTCGCGAAGGGCGAGCACAAGGAGCCGGTCGCCGTCGGCGCGAGCGTCGGGACGCCCGGCTCGGGCACCGACGTGCCGGCTGCGCCGAACGCGAGCTCGGGTCACGGCGAGTCCGGCACGGGCACGCTGCCGCAGGTCGGCTGACCCGACCCGCACGACGAGAGCCCCGGTCCCCACGGACCGGGGCTCTCGTGCGTCCGGGTGCGGCTAGCCGCTCATCCCGCCGGGGGAGGGCGCCTGCGACCACGGGCGGACGGGGCCGGCGGCCGCCGGGCCGGTGGGCTGATCCCGGGGCCGCGCGCGCTGCGTAGCGTCGCAGCCGGACGACGGGAGGGCCGTCGCCGGGAAGGACCACCGTGGCCGGCTGGCTCGACCTGCTGTGGCGCGAGACCCCCTGGGCCGGCGTCGGGCTGGTGCTCAGCACCGTGGCGGCGGTGGGCGTCGTGGCGCTCAGCCGGCGCCGGGGCGCCGACGCGCTGGTCGCGGGCGGCTGGGTGCTCGCGCTCGGGCTCGTCGTGACCATGACGATGACGCCGGGGTTCTCCTGGCGCCCGAACCCGACGGTCGTGGCGTGCGCGGCGGACTCCTGGGCGCCGCTGTCGCTCGGCAGCCTGCTCGCGTTCGACCAGCGGGCGGCCAACGTCCTGCTCCTGGTCCCGCTGGGGCTGCTCGCCGTCCTGCTGCGCCCGCGGCCCGTCGCCGCGGCGGCGCTGGCGGTCACGGTCGCGATGCCGTTCGTCGCCGAGCTCACGCAGTACCTGGTGCCGTCGCTCGGCCGGGTGTGCGACTCGGAGGACCTCGTCGACAACCTCACGGGTGTCGTGGTGGGCGTCGTGCTCGGGGTGCTCCTGCCGTCGGTGCGGGGACGGCGAGCCGAGCCGGTGGCGGCGGCCGGGCAGGAGCAGCCCGCGCTGCGGTGAGGCGGCCGAGGCCCGCGGAGCCTCAGCCCGCCGGTCGGTCGTCGAGCGCGGACGCGACCTCGCGGACGATCCGCTCGCTCGCCGCGCGCGCCGCCGCGGCGTCCCGGGCCGCGACCGCGGCGGCCAGCTCCTCGTGCGCCGCCAGCGCCTCCTCGTGCGGGTGCGGCGGCATCATGCCGTGCGTCGTCCGGCCTGCGAGCACCTCGGCCACCACGTCGCTCAGCGCGGCGAACATCTCGTTGTGCGAGGCGCGCAGGACGAGCGCGTGGAACTCGACGTCGACGGCGAGGAACTCCCCGAGCCGCCCGGCCTCCCCGAGCGCGCGCAGCTGAGCGGCGAGCGCGACGAGCCGCGCCCCCACGTCCGCCCCCGACCGCCGCGCCGCGGCCGCCGCCGCGGCCGGCTCGACCGCCACCCGCAGCTCGGTGAGCGTGCGCAGCTGCTCGTCGCGGCGGTCCCCGTCGAGCCGCCACTGGATCAGGCGCGGGTCGTAGACGTCCCACTCGTCCGCGGGCCGCACGACCAGACCCACCCGCCGGCGGGACGTGATGACGCGCATCGACTCCAGCACGCGCATGGCCTCGCGCGCGACGGTGCGCGAGACGCCGAACCGGCGGCCGATGCCGTCCAGCGTCAGGACGGTGCCGGGCGTGATGCGGCCGTCGACGATCTCGCGCCCGAGGGCGTCGAGCGCTCCGTCGTGCAGCACGGGTCCTCCGGTCCAGGTCGCGGCCCGCGAGCGGGGCGGGCAGGCTCAGGCTAGGCGACGACGGGCGCCGACGATGACGTCCGCGTCGCTGCGAATGGTGTGACCAATGACTGGTCAAAGGTCATACCTCTGTGCCATCCTCGTGGCGCACCCGCGGCACGCACACGGACGACGACGTCAGGAGCACTCGCATGCAGCATCTGGTGGTGATGGGCGTCTCAGGGTCGGGCAAGACCACGGTCGCGCGGATCCTCGCCGACCGGCTGGGCTGGACCTTCGCCGAGGCCGACGAGTTCCACCCCGAGGCGAACGTCGCCAAGATGGCGGCCGGGACGCCGCTCACCGACGACGACCGGTGGCCGTGGCTGCGCGCGATCGCCGCGTGGATCGGGGAGCGCGAGGCGGCGGGCGAGAGCTCGGTCGTGACGTGCTCGGCGCTGCGCCGGGCCTACCGCGACATCCTCGTCGGCGCGCCGGGGGACGTGCGGTTCGTCCACCTCGCCGGCACGCCCGACCTCATCGAGGGCCGGATGGCCCACCGGTCGGGCCACTTCATGCCCGTCTCGCTGCTGCCCTCGCAGTTCGCGACGCTCGAGCCGCTCGAGCCGGACGAGCCGGGGGTCGAGGTCGCCGTCTCGTCCTCGCCGCACACGGTCGCCGACGCAGCGCTGCGTGCCCTCGCCATCCCCGCACCCGGCGCCCCCGCCTGAGCACGACGAAGGAGTCCTGATGCACCTGCTCGCCGCCGCCACCGAGGCGACCACCGACGCGGGGACGGGCCAGCTCGTCCTCGCCGCCGTCCTTGGGATCGTGTCGATCGTCGTCCTCATCGTCTGGCTCAAGCTGCACCCGTTCCTGTCCCTCACCCTGGGCGCCGCGATCATGTCGCTCGTCGCGGGCGTGCCCTACCCCGAGACGTTCACGAGCTTCTCGACCGGGCTCGGCACGACCATCGCGGGCGTCGGCCTCCTGATCGCGCTCGGCGCGATCATCGGCACGCTCCTGGTCAAGTCCGGCGGTGCCGACGAGATCGTCGACACGATCCTCGCCAAGACGCCCGCGCAGCGGCTGCCGTGGGCGATGGCGCTCATCGCGTTCGTCATCGGCATCCCGCTGTTCTTCGAGGTCGGCGTCGTCCTGCTCATCCCCGTCGTCATGCTCGTCGCGCGCCGCGCCAAGCTGCCCGTGATCCTGCTCGGCATCCCCGCCCTGGCGGGCCTGTCCGCGCTGCACGGCCTCGTGCCGCCGCACCCCGGCCCGCTCATCGCGATCGACGCGCTCGACGCCAACCTGGGGATCACGCTCGGCCTCGGCCTCCTCGTCGCGATCCCGACCGTGGCGCTGGCGGGGCCGCTGCTCGCCAAGCCCATGGCGCGCTGGGTGCCGCTCGAGGCCAAGCCGCTGCTCGGCGAGTACGGCCCGGCGGAGGGTCAGCGCCGCCCCCGGTTCGCGGTCGCCATCACGGTCGTCCTGCTGCCCGTCGTGCTCATGCTCGCCCGGACGCTCGTCGAGGCGGCGGACGCGGACACCTCCGCCGTCGGCCAGCCGTTCGTCTTCATCGGCACCCCGCTCATCGCGCTGCTCATCACCGCGCTGCTCGCGCTCGTGCTGCTGGGCTCGGCGCTGGGCACCAAGCGCGGCGACCTCGGGGAGCTCGTGTCCCAGTCGTTCCTGCCGATCGCGGGCATCCTGCTCATCGTCGGCGCGGGCGGCGGGTTCAAGCAGACGCTCGTCGACTCCGGAGTCGGCGACGTGATCGCCTCCGGTCTCGCGTCGACCGCGATGTCGCCGCTGCTCGCCGCGTGGCTCGTCGCCGTGCTCATCCGCGTCGCCACCGGGTCCGCCACCGTCGCGACCATCACCGCCGCCGGCATCGTCGCCCCGCTCGCCGCCGGCCTGTCGCCGACGCACACCGCCCTCATGGTGCTCGCGATCGGCGCGGGCTCGGTGTTCCTCAGCCACGTCAACGACGCGGGGTTCTGGCTGGTCAAGGAGTACTTCGGCATGACCGTCGGCCAGACCTTCAAGACGTGGTCGCTGATGGAGTGCGCCGTCTCGGTCGTCGGCCTGGCGTGCGTGATGCTCCTGAGCCTCGTCGTATAGCCGAGGCCGGCCGGCCGGCGGTCAGGGCGCCGCGACGGTCCACCAGTCGGCGTCCCGCGGCAGCGTCGGCGACGACGCGGCGTCGGCGCTCACCTCGCCCAGCGGGTGCTCAGGCGCCGAGCCGGGCAGGCGGCCGCGGTGGGAGCGCAGGGCCGCGCCCGTCCGGGCGTGGACCAGCCGCACGCGGCTGCCCGCCAGCCACGGCCCGCCGCCCTCGACCTCGACGCGCCAGTCGTCGTTCGCGTCGCCGACGCCCGCCTCGCCGAACGCGGTGACCTCCTGCTCGCCGGAGACGGGGGACCGGTGGGTCGCGTGCGAGTGCAGGTTGCGGCGGCCGGCGACGTCCCGCAGGCGGACGACGTCGCCCGTCGTCACCGCCCGCCCGACGTCGGGCGCGCCGGTGTGCCGGGCCGTGAGCAGCCAGCGTGCGCCGTCGCCGAGCACGGAGGCGGCGTCCACCTGCTGCTGGCCCGACGCCGGGGTCCGCCGCGACGAGGCGTGCAGCACGCGTCCGGTCCAGACGTGACCCAGGACGAGCTCGTCGCCGAGGCGCACGGGCCGGTCGGGCTCCGCCGACGCGAGGGGCAGCGGGGGCGGCGGCTCGGGCGTGTAGTCCTGGACGAAGAAGCCGCGCCACAGCGGGCCGTTGGACGCCTGCCAGCCGTCCGGCCCCGGCGTCAGCGTCACGGCGCGGTCGGGGGTGTTGTTGTCGTGCACGACGAGCCGCACGGTGCCGTCGGCCGCCCGTTCGTACCCGTACGCGACGACCTGGTGGTTGCGCCCGATGTCCGGCAGCGAGCGGGCGACGACGAGCCCGAGGGGGACCGGGATGCCTGCGTCCACGGCGGCGACCACGCGGGGCACCTCGTCCTCGGCGGTCCAGCGCCGGACGCCCTTGCGCAGCTCGCGGCCGAACGCCTCGACGGGGGCGTCGGGCAGCAGGCTCCACGTGACGAACGTCTGCGCCGACCGGACGCGGAACGAGTCGAACAGCCGCGCGCGGATCGCGTCGGCGAGCCAGTGGCCGTCCGGCGGCACGCGGGTCCGTGCCCAGAACGACGCGGGGGCGCGGGGCGGCGGCCGGTGCGCGTGGAAGTAGTCCAGCGCGAGGTACGCCATCCCGCCGCAGCGGCCGGCCGTGGTGACGCGCTGGCCGCTCGGCAGGCGCAGCAGCTCGTCGACGAACCGGTTGGCGAACGCGAAGCCGTCGCGCCGGGGGGCGAACGCGACCGTCGGCATGGCACCTCCGTCGGTGGCTGACGGGGTCACTCTCGCACGGCGCGGCGGTCCGGGTCAGCGGGCGGTGCCAGGATGGCGCCGTGCCTGGTCGTCGTCGCCTCCCCCGGTCCGCCCCGGAGCTGCAGGGGGTCGACCCCCGGGCGCTCCTCGCCCTCGTCGACGCGCTCGTCGCGGTCCCCGAGCTGCACTCGCTCATGGTCGTGCGGCACGGCCACGTCGTGGCGGAGGGCTGGGCGCCGCCGTACGCGCCCGACCGGCTGCACCTGCTCTACTCGCTCAGCAAGGCCGTCACCGCGACCGCCGTCGGGCTCGCGCAGGCCGACGGCCTCCTCGCCGTGGACGACCTGCTCGTCGACCACGTCGCCGACGCGCTCCCGGACGACCCGGCCGACCACCTCGCCACGATGCGCCTGCGGGACCTGCTGACCATGCGCACGGGCCACCACGACGACCCCAGCGACCGGGTGTTCGGCGAGCCCGACTGGCTGCGGGCGTTCCTCGCGCTGCCCGTCGAGCACCCACCGGGCACCCACTTCGTCTACAACACGGCCGCGACGTACGTGCTCGCGGCGGTCGTGGAGCGCCGCGCGGGGGTGGGGCTGCTGGAGTACCTCGGCCCGCGGCTGCTCGAGCCGCTCGGCATCGAGGACGCGACGTGGGAGGTCTCGCCGCAGGGGCACGTGACCGGCGGCTTCGGCCTCTCGCTGACGACCGAGGACGTCGCGGTGCTCGGCCAGCTCCTGCTGCAGGACGGCGTGTGGCAGGACCGCCGGCTGCTGCCCGAGGGCTGGGTCGCCGAGGCCTCCCGGTCGCACGTCCCGGCGGGGCCCGACCCGGCGAACGACTGGGGCCAGGGCTACGGGTACCAGCTGTGGCGCAGCCGGCACGGGTACCGCGGCGACGGGGCGTTCGGGCAGTTCTGCCTCGTCCTGCCCGAGCACGACCTCGTCGTCGCGCTGACGAGCGGGACGAGCACGATGGCGCGGCAGCTCGCGGCCGTGTGGGACCACCTCCTGCCGGGGCTCGCGGACGCGCCGCTGCCCGACGACGAGGGCGCGCGCGCCGATCTGGAGGAGCGGCTCGCCGCGCTGGACCTGCCCGTGCCCGTCGGGGCGCCGGCCGGAGCGCCGGTGCACGGCCGCACCCTCCTGCTCGAGCCCAACCGGTTCGGCCTCACGGCAGCGCGGCTCGACGACGACGGCGGGCAGGACCTGCTGACGCTGCGCCGCGGCGACGAGACGCTCACGGTGCCGGTGGGCCGCGGGATGGCCGCGCGCAGCCACGTCCGGCTGGAGAAGCCGTTCGACGAGGAGCTGCTGGCCGCCGGCGCCTGGCCCGAGCCCGCGGTGTACGAGCTCGAGCTGCGCCTGCCGCTGACCCCCCACGCGGTGCGCGTCCGGGCGACCGTCGACGGCGACGACGTGCGCGTGGAGGGCGCGCTGAACGCGTACTTCGACGAGGACCTCAGCGTCCGGCTCACCGGGCGGCTCACCGGCTGAGGCGCTGCCGGCCGAACGCTCGTCGACGGGACGGTGAACTCTCGGCGGGCCCGCTCAGGTCGTCCCGCCACGGCGACGAGACTCCGGGCGTGACCGACGTCCAGCAGCTCCTGCGCGACCTGCGCTCCGGCGCCGTGCCCGGCTCCACGAGCGTCGCCGAGCTCGCCGCGCCGTTGCCGGTGGTCGACGCGGCCGTCCCGGTGCACGAGGTCGAGCCGATCTTCCGCGACGGCGTCACGTGCCTCGGCGTCGTCGCGCCGGGCGCGCCTGACCGGCCCGGCCTGCTCACCCGCGCGCACTTCGCCGCCGCGATGTCGGGCCGCCTCGGGTACGGACGCGCCGTCATGACCCGCCGCCCCGTGCACGAGGTCGCCCACTGGGACCCGCTGGTGCTCGAGCCCGGCACCTCGGTCGTGGAGGGGGCGCTGCTGGCCATGAACCGGCCCGACGAGCACCGGTTCGACGAGGTGGTCGTGCGCTCGGCCCCGTGGTCCGTGACGGACGTCGGGGCCCTGCTGCGCTCGCTCGCGGCGTCGCTCGCGGACCAGGGCGTGCGGGACGCGGTCACGGGGCTGTCCAACCGGCACAGCCTGCTGCACACGCTGCGCGCGTGGACGCAGTCGATCGCGGGGTCGCAGCGCCGGCTCGTCGTGCTGCTCGTGGACGTCGTGGGCTTCGGGCCGCTCAACGCGAAGCACGGGATCGCGGCGGCCGACGCCGTCCTGCGCGAGGTGGGCCGGCGGGTCGCGGCCGCGGCCCCCGACGGGTGCGTGGTCGGTCGCGCGGGCGACGACGAGATCGTCGTGCTCGGCGTGCTCCCGGCGACCTCCGACGAGCGCGTGCCGGAGCACGTCGAGGCGCTGCGCCGGCGGGTGGAGCGCTCGCTCGCCGCGCCGGCGCCGGCGGAGCCGTGGGCGCCGACGCGCGTCGCGGTCGCCGTGTCGCGGCCCGGATGGGCCGACGCGGAGCTGCTGCTGCAGGAGGTGCACCGCGGGATGCACCTCGCCAAGCGCGCACCCGCGCCGGGGCCCGCCCGCGTGCTCGACGCGCGCCCGCTCGCCTGACGCGCGAGGGCCGGCCCGCCCGGAGGCGGACCGGCCCTCGTGCGCGGATCCTCAGCCGGAGTACGACTCGAGGTACGCCGGCACCGTCGCGGTGCCCTGAGCGGTGCCGCCCGCGTCGTTGATCACGTGCTGGATCACGCCGTTGCCGCCGAGCGAGACGGTCAGCAGGTCGTGGAACCGCACGCCGGGGCGGACGGGGCCCTGGAAGCCCGAGTCCACGACGATCGACGGGTCGACGTTGAAGTACGAGTACACGCCGAGCCCCCACGCCTCGTGGGTCGTCACCGCGTCGGCCACGCGGTACCCCGCGTACCCGCGGCGCGAGCCGTTCTGCCAGGCGGCCTGGTCCGGCACGTCGTACGGCAGCTCGCACTGGTAGAAGATCGTGCGCCCGCGCTGCCCGTTCCAGAGGGTGTTCTCCTTCTGGTAGTGCTCGACGAACAGGCCGAGCCCGAGCACGTCGTCGCCGTTCACGACGAGCCCGTGGTCCGCGGGGTTGGCGGTCCAGCCGACCCCCGCCCCGTGGTCGCCGCGCCACGACCAGATGTGGTCGACGATCGTGTCGTCGGCGTGCACGACGATCGCCGAGCCGACCTTGCCGGGGATCCGGCCGCCGACGCGCACGAACACGTCGTGGAGCGAGACGGGGTTCGCCGCGTGGTCGGTGTGGGCGCCGGCGGTGCCGACCTCGAGCATCGCGGGGGACCGGACGACGCCCGCGTCGAACAGCACGCCCGCGACCCGGACGCCGTCGACGTCGGCGACCTTCATCGCCGTCTGCCCCGCCGTCGGCACGATCGTCGCGTAGCCGAGCCCGAGCACGACCGTGCCGGCCCGGTTCACCTGGATCGTCTTGTCGAGCTCGTAGATCCCGGGCGTGAGCAGCAGGTGCAGGCCCTGGGCGAGCGCGGCGTTGATCCGGTCGGCGCTGTCGCCGGGCTTGGCGACGTAGAACTGCGACAGCGGGATCGAGGTCCCCGGCGTGTTCGGCCAGGAGACGCCGCGGGCGTTCGTCCGGGTGCTGGGGACGAACACCGCGTAGGACGAGAGGTCGGACGGGTTGCTCAGGTACAGGTACGGCTTCTCCCGCGAGACCGGCGTGGTGTCGAGCACCGTGTGCGACGGGTTCGGGAAGTGCTGCACCGGCGAGCCCTGCACGCCCGAGAACACCATGTTCCAGACCGAGCCCTCCCACGAGCCGAGCGAGGAGTCGCGGGTGTACCACTGCTGCTGCGAGTAGGAGCGCGCGGGCCCGTCCACCTTCGAGTCGGCGATGTAGCCGCCCGACGCCCAGCCGTACGACGACGGCGCCAGGTTGAGCGGGGTGGCGACGTGCACGCGGCGCATCGGGGCCGCCTGGGAGACCGCCCAGCGCATCTCGCCCGTGAACGACGTGACCTTGAGGTTCTCGACCGACCGCCAGAAGTTCTGCGTCGCGTTGCCGTCGAACCACTGCGCGTCGACCCAGACGCCGCCGGTGATGTTCACGTCGTCCGGGTTGCGGCCAAGCCCGCTGATGGAGGTGTTGAACCCGATGTGCGCCTGGACGTCGTAGCTGCCGGGCGCGAAGAGCAGCTGGTCGCGGCGGGTGCCGAACTGCGCGGTCTCCTGCGCCGCGAACGTCTCGTCCAGCACGGACTGGATCTGCGCCTGCGTCATCGACGGCGTGAACACGTGGACGTTCGGCCCGAGCGAGCCGCCGCCCGGGATCGGGTCGACGACGCCACCACCGGTACCGAGCACCTGCAGCTCCCAGATCGAGTAGCCGTAGCCGGTGCCACGGGCGGTCAGGTCGAGCCGGACGTACCGCGCGGTGCCGGAGACCGCGACGTCCTGGGTCCCCCCGGTGCCGTTCGTGACCGTGGCCGCGGTGGACCAGGACGCGCCATCGGTCGACGTCTGGACGCGGAAGGCCTTGCCGTAGGCACCCTCCCACCGGATCGTGACCCGGCACAGCGCCTGGGCGCTGCCGAGGTCCACCTGGAACCACTGCGCGTCGCTGAACGCGCTCGACCACCGGGTGTCCGCCTTGCCGTCGACCGCCAGGGCGGCGCCGGTCCCGGCGTTCTCGACGGACGACGCCGTCGCCGGGCGGCCCAGCGCCAGGTTCGTCGAGCCGCACGTGCCCGGCGTGCCGGTCGGCGTGGGGGTGGGCGTCGGGCTCGGCGTCGTGGTCCCGGCGGTGCCGAGCACGTCGAGCTCCCACAGCGAGTACCCGTAGCCGGTGCCGCGCGCGGTGAGGTCGAGCCGCAGGTAGCGGCCGCTGCCGGCGACGTCGATCGTCTGGGTGCCGCCCGTGCCGTTCGTCACGGTGGCGAGGGTCGTCCACGTGGCCGCGTCGTCCGACGCCTGGACGCGGAACGCCTTGCCGTACGCGGCCTCCCACGACAGGACGACCTGCGACAGCGTCGACCGTCGGCCGAGGTCGACCTGGATCCACTGGGCGTCGCTCGCCTGGCTGGCCCAGCGGGTGTCGGCCTTGCCGTCGGTGGCGTTGGCCGCGGCGAGCCAGGCGGCCTCCTGCGACGAGGCGGTGGTGACCTTCCCACGGGAGAGGTTGTCGGGTGCGGCGCTCGCGCTGGACGCGGCGGCCAGGCCGGCGGCCGCGACGAGGACGCCGGCGACGAGCGCGGCGGCGCGCGAGCGCCACCGGGGTGAGGGCGGTGCTGTTCGCATGGGTGCTTCCTTCTGGGCGGGGGGACGTCGTCGTCCCCCCGCCCGGTCGGGACCCGTCGGCGACGGGTCGTCCGGCGCCCCGGTCGGGGGGCGCCTGCTCGTCGCGCGGTGGGGAGAGCGCGACGAACGGGTGGTGGCCTCAGCCGATGAGCCGGTACTGCTCGTCCAGGACGCCGCCCGCCCACGGCTTGTAGAGGTCGAAGCCGCGCGGGTTGCACTGCAGGCCGCCGTTGATGCAGTGCTCCACGAGCGCCTGCAGCACGGTCGGGTCCCAGGCGTTGAAGAAGTCGTAGTGGAACGAGTACCCGCGCCCGCTCGCGAACGAGACGTCGGACAGGTCGCCGTCGACGGGCCACGAGAGCTTGAACTCGATCATCGGGACGGGCACCGGGTGGGTGGCCGGGCACTCGCCGTTGACCGGGTACGCCATGTGGCTCTTGTGGTTCGGCGAGTCGAGGTCGACGCCGTTCCAGCAGCTCGGCGCCTGGTAGCGGATGTTGAGCTGCGAGCCCGCGGGGCAGCGCGTCGTGGGGATGTCCCAGTTGAACGACGACTCGCCGCACTCGAAGCCCTCGACGGTGCCCGGGGCGGTCCTGAACTCGTCCTTCGTCGCCATCATGTTCCCGACGAGGTAGCGCAGGCCCTGCGGGAACGGCACGACCTTGCGGTAGTCGAGGATCCCGGACTTGTAGTAGATCGTCTGCTCCGACGGCGAGACGACCTTCTGGCCGTTGCGCAGGAGCGTGGGGAACCAGTACGCCGACAGGTCCTGGGGGACCGTGCACGTCGTGCGTCCCGCGAGCAGCGAGGCCGTCGTCGTCGCGTAGTTCGTCGTGGTGTTGCCCATGAACGTGTGGTCGTGCGAGGCCCCGGCCTGGCCCGGGAAGACGATCGGGTCGTCCGGGGCGGTGTGGTGCGGCACGCAGTTCGCCTGGAACTCGTGGTGCGTCACCGACGTGTCGGCGCCCGGGGGAGCGGGCGGCAGCGGCTTCGGCGTGTGCGTCGGCGCGGTGGCGCCGCCGGTGCCGAACACCGCGAGCTCCCACAGCGAGTACCCGTAGCCGGTGGCGCGCTGCGTGAGGTCGAGCCGCAGGTAGCGGCCGGACCCGACGGCCTGGACGTTCTGCGTGCCGCCGCTGCCGTTGGTGACGGTCGCGAGCGTCGTCCACGACGAGAGGTCGTTCGAGACCTTCACCGTGAACGCCTTCGCGTAGGCGTTCTCCCAGCGCAGCTCGAGGTGGTCGAGCGTCGCGGTGGCGCCCAGGTCGACCTGGATCCACTGCGCGTCGGACCACTGGCTGGCCCAGCGCGTGCCGGTGCTGCCGTCGACGGCCCTGCCGGCGACGAAGTCGGGCCCCTCGGCCGAGGAGGCGGTCGCCGCCTTCCCCTGCGAGATGTTGGCGGGCGCCGCGGTCGCGGACGTCGCGAGCACGGCGACGCCCCCGGCGAGGGCGGCCGCGCCGACGAGCGTGGCGGCGACCGTCGCGGCGACGGCGAGCCGCGCGCGGCGGCGCGGTGGTGCGGTGGTGGGACGATGCATCGGACTCCCCTGTCTGTCTCGGACCTTCACTCGAACGGTGCTGGGGGGTTGGCGCCGGGGCGGGTGGCCGCCCGCCCCGGCGCGTCTCGTGGGGCGCGCGTCAGGAGTAGACGCCCAGCTCGTACAGCGAGTACCCGTAGGCCGTCCCGCGCGTGACGCCCTGGATGCGGACGTAGCGCGCGTTGCCGTTCACGGCGAGCGTGTCGACGTTCCCGTCGCCGTCGGTGACGGTCGCGAGCGTCGTCCACGTCTGGCCGTCCGCGGACTGCTGGACGCGGTAGCCCTTGCCGTACGCCGCCTCCCAGACGAGCTGGACCGTGCGGAACGTGCGGGTCGAGCCGAGGTCGACCTGGATCCACTCGGCGTCGTTCCAGCTGCTCGCCCACCGGGTGGCGTAGGAGCCGTCGACGGCCTGGCCGGGGGACCAGTTGCCGTTCCACGGGTCGAACGACGACGCGGTCGCCGGGCGGCCGAGCGCGAGGTTGGTGCCCGCGACCGGCGGCGGGACCACCCGGAACGAGCGCGTCTCGACGCCCACGTTGCCGTGCCCGTCCTCGGCGAAGACGTACGCCTTCCAGACGCCCAGCAGCTGCGGGGCGGTGAAGGTGAACGTGCTGCCGCTGCGGGTGAACGGCAGCTCCGCGAGCCCGCCGGCGTCGTTGATGTACTTGCTGTTGCCGAACACCTTGTAGGTGATCGCGTCGCCGTCCGGGTCGGACGCCGGGGCGTTCACCGTGACCGTCGAGCCGGCGACCACGGCCGTCGAGCCCTGGATCGTCATCGACGAGAACACC
>NZ_HE978588.1:459026-462375 GCF_000312005.1 Cellulomonas massiliensis JC225 | reverse complement strand
CGCCTGGATGCACTGCCAGGCCTTCGTGTAGCCGGCGGCGTTGTCCGCGTCGGTGCCCTGGTCGGGCACGCCGTTGACGTCGTCATCGACCTCCCACTCGCCGGCCGGGCCGCCCTCGGTGATGAGGTACGGCTTGGTGTAGCCACCGTCGATCCAGGTCTGCTTCGCGTCGCAGACGGCGCCGTAGCTGTTGAGGCCGTACAGGTCGAGGTCGGGCGCGTTCTTCTTGTAGTACGGCCACGAGCCCGTCCAGGCGTCCGTCGACGTCACCGGGTGGTTCGGGTCGATCTGGTGGATCCGCTTCGCGGCGTCGTTGACGAACGTCGCGTAGGCGTCGCGCTGCGCCTCGAGCTCGGCGCCCGAGTAGCAGTTGCCGAGGCCGAGGAGCGACTCGTTGCCGACGTCCCACAGCAGGACGCCCGGGTGGTCCTTGTACGCGGTGACCCAGGTGACGATGTCGTTCATCGAGCTGGACTTGTACGCCGCGTCGGTGACGTAGTTCGGGCAGCCGCCCGAGCCGGGGCCGCCGCCGGGGGCGAGCCAGAACCCGGCCACGACGCGGACGCCCGCGGCCGCCGCGGCGTCGAGCAGGACCTTCGAGCCCGCGTCGGTGCCCCAGGTCCGGATCGTGTTGACGCCCAGCTCCTTGAGGTTGGCGGCGTGCTGCGGGAAGTCGCCGGCAGGCGGGCCCCACGTCATGCCCTTGACCGTCCAGATGGCGCCGTTGACCGCGAGCGCCCAGTTCCCCTGCGAGCCGACCACGCGGACCTTGCCGTCCGCGGGGCCGGGGTCCGGCGTGCCGGGGTCCGTCGGGTCCGGCGTCGGCGTCGTCGTGCCGCCGCTCGTCGCGTACGCCTCGACCTCCCAGAGGGAGAAGCCGTAGCCCGTGGCCCGCGTCTGCAGGTCGAGGCGCAGGTAGCGGCCGGTGCCGGCGACGTCGAGGGACTGGTTGCCGCCGGTGCCGTTCGTCACCGTCGCGACCGTGCTGAACCCGGTGGTCGCGCTGTCCGAGACCTGCACGCGGAAGGCCTTGCCGTACGCGCCCTCCCACCGCAGCACGACCTTGCACAGCGCCGTGCGGGCGCCGAGGTCGACGGTGAGCGTCTGGTTGTCCGCGAACGTGCTCGACCAGCGGGTCGTCGTCGAGCCGTCGACCGCGAGGCGGGCCGCGTAGCCCTCGCCCTCGGAGGTCGACGCCGTCGCCGTCCTCCCGGTCGCGACGTTCGTCGTGCCGCAGGTGCCGGCCGGGGTGGTCGGCCCGCCGCCGGAGCCTGCCGTGCCGAAGACCTGCAGCTCCCACAGCGAGTACCCGTAGCCGGTGCCGCGCGCGGTGAGGTCCAGGCGCAGGTAGCGCCCGGTGCCGGCGGCGGGGACGGACTGCGTGCCGCCGGTGCCGTTGGTGACGGTCGCGAGGGTGGTCCACGTCGTCCCGTCGCTCGACGTCTGGACGCGGAACGCCTTGCCGTAGGCGGCCTCCCAGCGCAGGTCGACGCGCTCGATCGTCGACGTCGTGCCCAGGTCGACCTGGATCCACTGCGCGTCGGAGGCGGCGCTCGCCCAGCGGGTGTCGGCCTTGCCGTCGGTGGCGTAGGCGGCCTTCAGGTAGTCCGCGTTCTCGGTCGACGAGGCGGTGGTGGGCCTGCCCTCGGACAGGTTCACGGGGGCCGCCTGCGCCGCGGCGACGGGCACCGTGAGCCCGACGGCGACGAGCGCGCCGGCGGCGAGGAGCGCGGCGAGCCGGCGGCGCGGACGGGTGCCCGTGCGCTGCCGCCCGCGCCGCGGCGGGGAGTCGGGAAGGTGGTCGGTGTGGGGCACGGAGGTCTCCTCTGGCGGGCCGGGCGAGCGGCTGCGCTGCCGCTGCCCGGGCGAGCAGCTCGTCGTTGATCTGCTGGCACTGCGGGTCGGTCGTGCGGTGGGAGAGCGCTCTACCGTGTGTGCGACAGAGTCCGGTGCGAAGGCCCAGGGATGCGGGACGACGAGCGCGGACGACTCTCCCGAACGGCAGTTATACCCGATTTCACCCGCTCGCGCGCCCCCCAGTTCCGTCGCCGATCGGCAACCCCGCTCCAGGTGCGCTCGAAAGCGGTGCGCGTCCGGGAATGCGCTCTCCCGACTGCTACGCTCGGCACCATGACGGACGAGGCCGGCGCACCCGACGACGGCGAGCGCGCCGCCGCCGGAGCGACGACCCTCGAGGCCACGCCGCCCGCCGGCGTCGCGATCGGCGCGGCGACGATCCCGCGCACCGGCGCCCCGACCCTGGAGGACGTCGCCCGCGTCGCCGGCGTCTCGCGCGCGACGGTCTCCCGCGTCGTCAACGGCAAGCGCCGCGTCGCGCCGCAGATCCAGGAGGTCGTGCGGCGGGCGGTCGCGGAGGTCGGCTACGTCCCGAACCTCGCGGCGCGCTCGCTGGTCACCCGCCGCACCGGCGTCGTCGCGGTCGTCGTCTCCGGCACCGACGACGCCGAGGCCGGCGGCTCGATCGACTTCTCGGACCCGTTCTTCGGCCGCGTCGTCGGGGGCATCCTGCGCGCGCTGCGGCCCCGGGGCGTCGACCCGGTGCTCATGCTCGCGGAGACGGACGCGGACCGGGCCCGCGTCCTGTCCACGCTGCACCACGGGAACGCCGACGGCGCCCTGCTCGTCTCGACCCGGCCCGACGACCCGCTGCCCGCGATGCTCGTCGACGCCGGCATGGCCGCGGTCGTGTTCGCGCGCCCGACGCACGCGCTGCCCGTGAGCTTCGTCGACGTGGCGAACCGGGACGGCGCCGCGCTCGCGGCCGAGCACCTGGTCGCGCGCGGACGGCGGCACCCCGTCGCGATCAGCGGGCCGCTCGCCGTCCCGGCCGCCGCCGACCGGCTCGCCGGCTTCCGCGACGCGATGGCGCGCCACGGCCACGCCTGGGTCCCGGTCGAGGCGGGCAACTTCACGTACGCGAGCGGCGTCGCGGCGATGCTCCGCCTGCTCGACGCGGAGCCGCGGCTCGACGCCGTCTTCGCGGGCAACGACCTCATGGCGCTCGGCGCGATGGAGGCGCTGCACGCCCGCGGCCGCACGGTGCCCGACGACGTCGCGGTGATCGGGTTCGACGACAGCTCGGTCGGAGCGGTGGCCCGCCCCGCCCTGACCAGTGTCCGGCAGCCGATCGAGGAGATGGCCGCGGAGATGGCGCGCATCCTGCTCGAGCAGGTCGCGGACCCCGACCGCCGCCCGTCGTCGGTCGTCTTCGACCCGACCCTCGTCGTGCGCGCGTCGTCCTGACCCGGACCGCCCGCCGTCGCCGCGCGGGGCCTGGTGCGCCGGCGGCGGCCTCGGCAGGATCGGGCGCGTGACCGGCACGGGGCGG
>NZ_HE978588.1:446582-458431 GCF_000312005.1 Cellulomonas massiliensis JC225 | reverse complement strand
GGGCGCGTGACCGGCACGGGGCGGGCGGGCGCGGCGGGCGTCGCGGCGGCGCTGCTGCTCGTCCTGGCAGCCTGCGGCCCCGGGGGGCGCTCGCCGGGCCCGAGCCCGACCCCCACGCCGCTGCCGTCCGCCGTCGCGGGCGCGGTGGGCGTGGAGATCTACCAGGCGCGGCTGGACTGGGTCCGGCGCGTCGTCTCCCTGCGCGTGCACAACGGCTCCGACGAGCGCCTCGCCGTCGCGGCGGCCCGGCTCACGGTGCCGGGCTTCGCGGGCCGGGCGACGAGCGAGCGGTCACGACGCGTGCCGGCCGGGCTCAGCGGCGACGTGAAGGTGCCGCTCGGGTCCCCGGTGTGCGACGGCGGCGCCCCGCCCGCGGACCGGACGACGACCGCGCCCGACGGCACGGTCGCCGAGCTCGAGCTCGCGGACGAGGCCGGGCGCACCGCGGTGGTCCGTCTCGCGGTGGAGGACCCGACCGGCAACCTCGCCCGCATCCACGCGGAGGACTGCGCCGCCGCGCTCGTCGCCACCGGGGCGACGCTGAGCCTCGACCGCGCGCTCCGGACGGAGCAGGTCGGCGACGAGCTGCAGGCCACCGTGCGCGTCCACGTCGAGCCGGTGCCCGGCGGGCCGCGGGTGCAGGTGCACGCGGTCGACCGGACGATCCTGTTCGCCCCGCCGGACCAGGGGCCGTCGTGGCCCGCCGGCGTGACCGACGGCGTCGTCGACCTGCGCGGCGTGGCGACCCGCTGCGACCCGCACGCCGTGGCGGAGGACAAGCGCGGCACGTTCTTCGGGGTGCACGCGAGCGTCGACGGCGTGGAGCAGCACGTCTTCTACCTGACGTCGCCGCCGGCGCTGCAGGGCGCGATCTACGCGTTCGTCGCCGACGCGTGCGGCTGGCCCGACGACTGATCGCCCGGCTCGCTGCCGTCAGACGCCGCCCGGGAAGCCGAGGGAGCGCCAGGCCTCGTACGTGGCGACCGCGGCGGCGTTGGAGAGGTTCATCGACCGGCGCCCGGGGAGCATCGGGATGCGCAGCTCGGCGGTGAGGCGCGGGTGCGCCAGCACCTCGGGCGGCAGGCCCGTCGGCTCGGGACCGAACAGCAGCACGTCGCCGTCGCGGTACCCGGCCTCGACCTGGTCGAACCGGGTCGACGCGCGGGTGGTGAAGGCCAGCACGCGGGAGCCGGGCAGCGCGGCGAGGAGGGCCTCGAGGTCCGGGTGCACGACGACGTGCGCGAGGTCGTGGTAGTCCAGGCCGGCGCGGCGCAGGCGGGCCTCGGACAGGTCGAACCCGAGCGGCTCGACGAGGTGCAGGGTGGCGCCCGTGCCGGCGGCCATGCGGATCGCGTTCCCCGTGTTGCCGGGGATACGGGGCTCGAAGAACGCGACGTGCAGCACGCGCCGATCCTGCCACCGCGTCGCCGGCCCCCCGGTCCGGCCGGCCGCCGAGGGCGCGCGGGCAGCGGGCCGTCGGCACGGACGACTAGCGTGGCGCTCATGCCGATCGCCCCGCTGTACCGCGCCGCCGACGACCGCTACGACTCGATGACCTACCGGCGCACGGGCCGCAGCGGGCTCGACCTGCCGGCGCTGTCGCTGGGGCTGTGGCACAACTTCGGCGACACGACGCCGTTCGACGTCCAGCGCGCCGTGCTGCGCCGGGCGTTCGACCTCGGCGTGACCCACTTCGACCTCGCGAACAACTACGGGCCGCCGTACGGCTCCGCGGAGGAGAACTTCGGCCGGCACCTCGCCAAGGACCTGCGCCCGTACCGCGACGAGCTCGTCATCTCCTCGAAGGCCGGCTACGACATGTGGCCCGGCCCCTACGGCGACGGCGGCTCGCGCAAGTACCTGCTCGCGTCGCTCGACCAGTCGCTGCGGCGCACGGGCCTCGACTACGTCGACGTCTTCTACTCCCACCGGTTCGACCCGAGCACGCCGCTCGAGGAGACGATGGGAGCACTGCACACCGCGGTGACCAGCGGCAAGGCGCTGTACGTCGGCATCTCGAACTACTCGCCCCGGCACACCCGCGAGGCGCACCGCATCCTCGCGGAGCTCGGCACGCCGCTGCTCCTGCACCAGCCCAGCTACTCGATGTTCAACCGGCACGTCGAGCGCGTGGGCGAGGGGCAGAGCGAGACGCTGCTCGACGTGGTCGGCGACCTCGGCGTCGGCACCGTCGTCTTCTCCCCGCTGCAGCAAGGGCTGCTGACCGACCGGTACCTCTCCGGCGAGGTGCCGGAGGGTTCCCGTGCGTCGCTCGGCCGGTTCCTCACGCCCGACGCCATCTCGCCGACCTACCTCGAACGCGCCCGCGCGCTGAACGAGGTCGCGGCGGGCCGCGGCCAGAGCCTCGCGCAGCTCGCCCTCTCCTGGGTGCTGCGCGACGAGCGCGTCACGTCGGCGCTCGTCGGTGCCTCGTCGGTCGCGCAGCTCGAGGCGAACGTCGCGGCGCTCGCCGCCGGCCCGCTGACCGACGCGGAGATCGCGGCGATCGAGCCGCACGCGGTCGACGGCACGCACCGCGGCTCCTGAGCGCCGGTGGCGACGCCCGACTTCGTCCTCGCCCTGCGGGCGCGGATCGGCACGGACCCGCTCTGGCTGAGCGGCGTCACCGCCGTCGTCCTGCGGGGCGAGGGCGACGAGCGCGAGGTGCTGCTCGTGCGACGCGCCGACAACGGCGCCTGGACGCCGGTCACCGGGATCATCGACCCGGGGGAGGACCCGGCCGACGCGGCCGTCCGCGAGACGCTCGAGGAGGCCGCGGTCCACGCGGTGGCCGAGCGGGTCGCGCTCGTCCGGGCGCTGCCGCCCACGACGTACGGGAACGGGGACCGCTCGCAGTACCTGGACCTCGTCCTGCGCCTGCGGTACGTCTCGGGCGAGCCGTTCCCGGCCGACGGGGAGAACACCGACGCGCGGTGGTTCCGGCTCGGCGCGCTGCCGGACCTCTCGCCGAGCATGCGGGAGCGGATCGGCGCCGCGGCCTCCGACGAGGTCGCGGCGCGGTTCGTCGCCGGCGGGGAGGTCGTCGTCCCCGTGGCCCGTCCCGGTGCGTCCGTCGCCCGGCCGGCGCCGGGCCGCTCGGGCGCTCCGGTGCGCGTCCGCCGGGCGGGGGTCGAGGACGCCGCGGCGCTGACCCGGCTGCGGCGCGGGATGCTCGACGCGATGGGGGTCCCCGGGCTCGACGACGAGCGGTGGCAGGCCGACTGCACGGCGTGGTTCCGCGACCGGCTGGCACGGCCGGGCGCGCTCGTCGCGTGCGTCGTCGACGGCCCGCTCCCTGACGGGTCCACAGGACCGGTCGCCTGCGCGGTCGGCGACCTGCAGGAGCACGCGCCCGAGCCGTGGAACCCGTCGGGCCTGCGGGGGCACGTGTTCAACGTCAGCACCGAGCCGTCGGCCCGCCGGCGCGGCTACGCCCGCGCGTGCGTCGAGGCGGTGATGGCGTGGTTCCTCGACGAGACGACGGTGACCCGCGTCGGGCTCGCCGCGACCGAGGACGGCCGCGGCATGTACGAGGCACTCGGGTTCGCCGAGCCCCACGGGCACGAGCTGGTCTGGCGCATCGAGCGCTGACGGCGCCGGCGGTCAGACGTCGAGCGGGCCGCCCGCGCTCGCGTCCCCGGACAGGGCGGCGAGCAGCCCCTCGCCGTAGCGGTCGAGCTTCGCGGCGCCCACGCCGGTGACCGTGCCGAGCGCGGCGAGGTCCGCCGGCCGGCGCGCGGCGATCTCGCGCAGCGTCGCGTCGTGGAAGACGACGTAGGCGGGCACGCCCTGCTCCTTCGCGGCCGCCGCCCGCCAGGCCCGCAGCCGCTCGAACACCTCGACGTCCTCGGCGGGCACGTCGGCGGCCGCCGCCGAGCGCCGCCGGTCGCCGCCACCGCGCCGGGCGGCGCGGGCGGTCTCGCGGCGCAGGCGCACCTCGCGCTCGCCGCGCAGCACGTCGCCGGAGGCCGGGGCGAGCTGCAGGGTGCCGTAGCCGTCCGTGTCGACGCCCAGCAGCTCGGCCGCGAGCAGCTGGCGGACGACGCCGCGCCAGTCGCCGTCCGACAGGTCGGCGCCGATCCCGAACGTCGAGAGCTCGTCGTGCCCGAGCTGGCGCACGCGCGGCGTCTGCTTGCCGCGCAGCACGTCCACCACGTGCCCGACGCCGTAGCGCTGCCCTCGCTGCTCGAGCCGCACGACCGTCGAGAGCAGCTTCTGCGCCGCGACGGTGCCGTCCCACGACTCGGGCGGTGCCAGGCAGGTGTCGCAGTTGCCGCACGGCTCGGCGGGCTGGCCGAAGTAGGCGAGCAGCTGCACCCGCCGGCAGCCCACCGTCTCGCAGAGGGCGAGCATCGCGTCGAGGTGCTGCGTGAGGCGCCGGCGGTGCGCCGCGTCGCCCTCGGAGGAGTCGATGAGCCGGCGCTGCTGCACCACGTCGGCCAGCCCGTACGCGAGCCACGCCGTCGACGGCAGCCCGTCGCGGCCCGCGCGCCCCGTCTCCTGGTAGTACCCCTCGACCGACTTCGGCAGGTCGAGGTGCGCCACGAACCGGACGTCGGGCTTGTCGATGCCCATGCCGAACGCGATCGTCGCGACCATGACGACGCCGTCCTCGCGCAGGAACCGCGCCTGGTTCCGCGCCCGCACCTGGCGGTCGAGCCCCGCGTGGTAGGGCAGCGCGGGGATGCCCTGGGCGCTGAGGAACTCGGCCGTCTGCTCCACCGACGCGCGCGAGAGGCAGTAGACGATGCCCGCGTCGCCGGGGTGTTCGGCCCGCAGCAGCTCGAGCAGCTGGGCCCGCGGGTTGTCCTTGGGGACGATGCGGTACTGGATGTTCGGCCGGTCGAAGCTAGCGACGAACTGCCGGGCACCGGTCAGCTGCAGGCGCTCGGCGATCTCCTGGCGCGTCGCGTCGGTGGCGGTGGCGGTGAGCGCGATGCGCGGCACGTCCGGCCAGCGCTCGTGCAGGACGGACAGCGCCAGGTAGTCGGGCCGGAAGTCGTGGCCCCACTGCGACACGCAGTGCGCCTCGTCGATCGCGAACAGCGCGATCCGTCCCTGGTCGAGCAGCGCGGCCGTCTCCGGCACCCGCAGCCGCTCCGGCGCGAGGTAGAGCAGGTCGAGCTCGCCGGCGAGGTAGGCCTGCTCGACCGCGCGGCGCTCGTGCGGCGCCTGCGTCGAGTTGAGGAACCCGGCGCGCACGCCCACGGCCGACAGCGCGTCGACCTGGTCCTGCATGAGCGCGATCAGCGGCGAGACGACGATGCCGGTGCCGGGCCGCACGAGCGCGGGCACCTGGTAGCACAGCGACTTGCCGCCGCCCGTGGGCATGAGGACGAGCGCGTCGCCGCCGGCGACGACGGTCTCGACGATCGCGGCCTGCTCGCCGCGGAAGGCGTCGTAGCCCCAGACGCGCTGCAGCACCTCGAGCGGGTCGGGGCGCTCCTCGTCGTCGGCGACCGCCCGGCCGTGCGCCCGCGACGAGGGGACCACGGGGCCCGCTGCGCGTCCGCGTGCCGCGGCCGCCCGCTCCTCGCCGACCGACCGCGCGAGAGGGGACGAGGCGTGCGCCAGCCCCTCCTCCTCCGGCGCCGGCCCCCAGGGGTCGGACGGCTCCTCGTCGGACGGCTCGGCGAACACGAGGTCCGCGTACGGGTCGGTCGACGAGGTCTCGGGCACCCGCCCACCCTACGAGCCGCCCCCGACGCCCGTGCGCGCCTGTGGACGTGCGCGTCCCGCGGGCCGCACCCCGACCCGGGACCGTAGGGTTGCGGCATGGGGACCGCACTCGTCACCGGCGCCAGCGCCGGCCTCGGCCTGGAGTTCGCCTGGCAGCTCGCCACCGCCCGCCACGACCTCGTGCTGGTGGCCCGCGACGAGGAGCGCCTGCAGCGCCTGGCGGCCCAGCTGGAGGCCGCCGCCGGGGTCCGCGCCGAGGTGCTGGCGGCCGACCTCGCCGACCGTGCGCAGGTCGAGCGCGTCGCCGAGCGGCTGCGCCAGCAGGAGCGCCCCGTGGGCCTGCTCGTCAACAACGCCGGCCTCGGCCTGAACCAGCGCTTCGTCGGCGGCGACCTCGAGCGCGAGGAGGCGGCGCTCGACGTCATGGTCCGCGCGGTGCTCGTGCTCTCGCACGCCGCCGCCGGCTCGATGGCCGAGCGCGGGCGCGGCGCGATCCTCAACGTGGCCTCGGTGGCGGCCCTGCTGGCCTCCGGCACCTACTCCGCCCACAAGGCATGGGTGCGCTCGTTCACCGAGGGGCTCGCCGTCGAGCTCAAGGGCACCGGCGTGACCGCGACCGTCCTGTGCCCGGGGTTCACGCACACCGAGTTCCACGAGCGCGGCCGCATCGACGTCAGCGCCTACCCCGAGGTCGCCTGGCTCAACGCCGAGGACGTCGTGGCCACCGCGCTCGCGGACGTCCGCCGCGGTGCCGTCATCTCCACGCCGAGCCTGCGCTACCGCACGCTCTCCGCGGTCGCGCGCCTGGCCCCCCGCTCCGCCGTGCGCGCCGTCGGCCGCTACCGCAAGGCCCTCGAGCACGACGACGAGGTCGGCTGACCCGCGCGCTCAAGGCGAGACGGCCCCGGGGACGGCACCGGCGCCGGTAGCCTGGCCGCCGTGACCGCTCTGAGCCCCAGCCCTCGCCAGCAGCTCGTCGACCTGGTGAAGGAGCTCGCCGTCGTGCACGGCCGGGTGACGCTCGCCTCCGGGCGGGAGGCCGACTACTACGTGGACATGCGGCGCGCGACGCTCCACCACCGCGCCTCGCCGCTCATCGGCCACCAGCTCCTCGACGCGCTGGAGGAGGCCGGCCTCGGCCCGGCCGAGGTCGACGCGGTCGGTGGCCTCACGCTCGGCGCCGACCCCGTCGCGACGGCGCTCCTGCACGCCGCCGCGTCGCGCGGCCTGGACCTCGACGCGTTCGTGGTCCGCAAGGAGGCCAAGGCGCACGGGCTGCAGCGCCGCATCGAGGGCCCGGACGTGGCCGGACGCCGGGTGGTCGTCGTCGAGGACACCTCGACGACGGGCGGCTCGGCGATCACGGCCGTCGAGGCGGTGCGCGAGGCGGGCGGCCAGGTCGCCGGCGTGGCCGTCGTGGTCGACCGCGCCACCGGCGCGCGCGAGCGGATCGAGGAGCTGGGGGTGCCCTACGTGGCCCTCCTCGGCCTCGCGGACCTCGGCCTGGCCTGATGCTCGCCCCCGGGGACGGCGCAGGCGTGCTCGTCCTCGTCGTGCCCGTGCTGCTGTTCGGCGGCGCGCTCGCGCTCGGCATCGTGCTGCACCGCCGTCGGGTGGAGGCGATGCGGCGGTGGGCCGCCGCGACGGGGTGGACGTACGTCGGCTCGGACGCCTCGCTCGTGCGGCGCTGGCACGGGCAGCCGTTCGGGCAGGGGCACGCGCAGCGGGCCTCCGACGTGCTCGTCGGGACCTTCGAGGGCGCCCGCGCGCTGTCGTTCGCGTACGCGTGGACCACGGGCAGCGGCAAGAACCAGACCACCCACACCGCGCACGTCGTCGCCCTCGGGCTGCCGACCGCCCTGCCGTGGGTGGAGGTCACCCCGCAGGGCCTCGGCGCGCGCATCGCGAAGGCGTTCGGCGCGCAGGACATCGACTTCGAGCTCCAGGAGTTCAACGACGCCTTCCGCGTCGCGAGCGGCGACGCCCGGGTGGCGCACGCGATCATCCATCCCCGGCACATGGAGGCGCTGCTCGCGCGCCCGCGGCTGCCGTGGCGCATCGAGGGGGCGGACGTGCTCACCTGGCGGCTCGGCGGCACCGACCTCGCCGCCATCCACCCCGCGCTCGTCGCGCTGCGCGACGTCCGGGACGCGGTGCCGCGGCACGTCTGGCAGGACCACGGCTGGGACCCGGTGGCCCGCTGACGTGCGGGGCGATCGGGCGACGCCGGGTGCGCCGCCTCCCGCCCGCGGGGGCCACGTCGTTACGATCGGTGCACCTACCGAAAGGGGTCTGCCGTGACCGGCGGAGTCATCGCGCTGATCGTCGTCGGCGCTCTCGTCCTGATCGTCCTCCTGTGGGCCGTCGCCCAGTACAACGGGTTCGTCCGGCTGCGGAACCTCGTGCAGGAGGCGTGGCGGCAGATCGACGTCGAGCTGCACCGGCGCCACGACCTCATCCCGAACCTGGTCGAGACCGTCAAGGGCTACGCGGCGCACGAGCGCGGCGTGTTCGACGAGGTCACCCAGGCCCGCGCGGCCGCCGCGGCCCCGGGCGCGACCCCCGCGCAGCAGGCGCAGCAGGAGAACGCGCTGTCGCAGGCGCTGGGCCGGCTGTTCGCCGTCGCCGAGAACTACCCGGTGCTGCGTGCGAGCGAGAACTTCCAGCAGCTGCAGGCGGAGCTCACGAACACCGAGGACCGCATCGCCGCCGGCCGCCGGTTCTACAACGCCAACGTGCGGCAGCTGAACACGAAGGTGGAGTCCTTCCCGTCGAACGTCATCGCGGGAATGTTCCACTTCGAGCGGGCCGAGTACTTCGAGGTCGAGGACCCGCAGGTGCGCCAGGCGCCGACGGTCCAGTTCTGACCGCAGCAGCATCGCGACGGCCGGTCCCCCTGCGGGGGCCGGCCGTCGCCGTGCGTCGGGGCGGCCGCCTAGATTGACGCGGCGACGACGAGCGCGACGAGCGTGACGACGAGGGTCGCAGCCACCTCGCCGAGCCCGATCGAGCGCGCGCTCGGCCAGGGCCGGCGGCGGGGCACGAGGACGGCGCGCAGCAGCAGCCCCACGGCGGTGGCCGGCAGCGCCGGCGACGCGCCGAGCGGCAGCGCGACCGCCGCCGCGAGGGCGGCGACCACGAGCAGCGCGTGGAACAGCACGGAGACGAGCAGCACGGTCGGGTCGCCGCGCTCGCGCAGCAGCGTCTTGACGTACGGCACCGTGCCCAGGAAGTACGCGCCGAGCACGGCGGTCGCGGCGCGGACGGCGGGGTCGCCCGCGCCCGGCAGGCCCGCCCAGGGCAGCGCCGCAGCCACGGCGGTGGGTGTGCCGTGGGCGCCGAGCCCGGCGGCGACGACGGTCATGAGCGTCGCCGCGCCGACCGTCACCGCGTCGTTGAGCCACGACCGGTCCGCGCGCCGCTGCGAGCACACCAGGCTCGTCGCGAGCAGGACGGCGTAGACCGGCCCCCACCGCAGCAGGGCCGGCGCGGAGGCGAGCAGGGCGCCGCCCACGACCAGGAGCGCGACCGCGTACGCCCGCACCGGCGGGAGGTAGCGGGGCCGGCGCGAGGCGCGCAGCCAGAGCCCCGTCGCGTGGAACGCGAGGTAGGCGAGCAGCCACGCGACGAGCAGCAGGGCGTGCCGCCACGTCGGCCCGCCGACCAGGGCACCGACGAGGACGGGCACGACCAGCATCGCCCAGGCGCCGTGCTCCTTCGGCACCCAGCCGGGCCCGGGCCGCCGCCTCCGGGTCGAGGGTCGCGTCGTGGTGCTCACGGCCGCAGGATCGCCGGGTGCCCGCCGCGGCGGGCCAGGACGAACGTCCCGGTCAGACCCGCTCGACGAGGTCGGCGATCGACGGCAGCACCTCGGTCGGCCGGAACGGGAACCGCTGGACCTGGTCCGCGCGCGTGGATCCGGTGAGGACCAGGAACGTGCGCAGGCCCGCCTCGATCCCGGCGACGACGTCGGTGTCCATGCGGTCGCCGACCATCGCGGTGAGCTCGGAGTGGGCGTCGATCCGGTTGAGCGCCGAGCGGATCATCATCGGGTTGGGCTTGCCCACGAAGTACGGCGAGCGCCCGGTGGCGGAGCGGATGAGCGCCGCGACCGCGCCCGTGGCCGGCAGGTCGCCCTCCGCGGACGGGCCCGTGACGTCGGGGTTCGTCGCGATGAAGCGGGCGCCGCCCTGGATGAGCCGGATCGCCTGCGTGATCGCCTCGAAGGAGTACGTGCGCGTCTCGCCGAGCACGACGAAGTCCGGACGGGTGGCGGTCAGGGTGTACCCGGCCTCGTACAGCGCGGTCGTGAGCCCGGCCTCGCCGATGACGTACGCCGAGCCGTTCGGCATCTGGTCCGAGAGGAACTGCGCCGTCGCCAGCGCCGACGTCCACAGGTGCTCCTCGCCGACGTCGATGCCGGAGGCCCGCAGGCGGGCGGCCAGGTCGCGGGGCGTGAAGATCGAGTTGTTCGTCAGGACGAGGTAGGGCCGGCCCTTCGCCTGCAGCGCGCCGATGAACTCGGCGGCGCCGGGCAGCGCGTCGCCCTCGTGGACGAGCACGCCGTCCATGTCGGACAGCCAGGCGGTGATCTCGCGGGTCATCGCGGGCCTCCCTCGTGCAGCGGGGCGTCGCCGGCCGGCGGCTCGCCGAACACGCGGCGCTCCACGGCCTCGCGCTCGTGCGGCTCGTCGTAGCGCTCGTCCCGCTCGTCGCTGCCGGGGGCGGGCGCCTCGCCGCGCCGCGCCGCGCGCCGGGCACGCCAGATCTCCAGGAGCATCGGCAGCACCGAGATGAGGACGATGAGCACGAGCAGCGGCTCGATGTTGTTCTTGACGAACGGGATGTTGCCCAGCGCGTAGCCGAGCCACGTCACCCCGACGGCCCACAGCAGCGCGCCGAGCAGGTTGTAGCCGACGAAGTGCCGGTAGCGCATGTTGCCGACGCCGGCAGCGACCGGCGCGTACGTCCGCACGATCGGGACGAAGCGCGCCACGACGATCGTCCGGCCGCCGTACCGGTCGAAGTAGGCGTAGGTCTGGTCGATGTACGCCTTCTTGAAGAACCGCGAGTCCGGCTTGTTGAACACCTTCGGGCCGAGGGTGCGGCCGATGAGGAAGGCCGTCTGGTCGCCCAGGAACGCCGCCGCGAACAGCAGCAGGCTGAGCACCCAGATGTTGATGTGCACCGGGAACTGGTCCTGCGCGACGAGCGCGCCCGCGGTGAACAGCAGCGAGTCGCCCGGCAGGATCGGGAACAGCAGGCCCGTCTCGATGAAGATGACGGCGACGATCCCGATGACCACGGCGGTCCCGAAGGTCGAGATCAGGTAGTCGGGGTCGAGGAAGTCGGGGCCGAGCGCGGGCAGCGCACCGGCCGCGGGGAGGGCCGCGAGAGCGGTCGTCAGCATGGCGTCCAGCCTACGGGTGCGGGTGCACCCACCTCAGGGCGCCGGTGTGCGGATGCTGTGCGGACGGGCCGGCGGTCTGTGGCGCGTCGCACACCGCGGTGCCCGGCGCGGCGGCCGCGCGGCGACGACGATGGAGGGATGAGCGGCATCGTGGTCGTCGGTGGGACCGGTCAGGCGGGGCGCGCGCTGGTGCAGGCCGCCGTCGCGCAGGGGCACGACGTCCGGGTCGTCTCGCGGCACCCGGCCGCGGGCCAGGAGGGCGTGCGGTCCCTGCGCGCGGACGTGCTCGCGCCGGACGACGGCCCGCTGCGCGCCGCGTTCGAGGGCGCGGACGTCGTCGTCGACACCCTCAACCACCAGGGCCGCGACGCCGCCCGCGTCCTGACGACCGCGGCGCAGGCGGTCGCCCGCACCGCGCTCGCCGCCGGCGTCGGCCACGTCGTGGTGCTGTCGATCGCGCACGTCGACCGGGCGCCCGGCTTCGCGTACTACCGCGCGAAGGTGGCGCAGGAGGACGTCTACGGCGCCGCAGCCGTCCCGTCGACCGTGGTCCGTGCGACGCAGTTCCACCCGTTCCTGGAGGATCTGCTGTTCGGGGCGCCGACCCGGCGCGGGGCGTGGTCGCGGCTCGGGCTGGTCCCGTACCCGCGCGGCGGCCGCCTGCAGCCGATCGACCTGACCGACGTCGCGCGCGCCCTGCTGGAGGCCGCCGCCGGCCCGTCGGCGGCCTTCTCAGCGGGCGCCGCGGTCGAGGAGCGCG
>NZ_HE978588.1:413112-446304 GCF_000312005.1 Cellulomonas massiliensis JC225 | reverse complement strand
GCGATGGCGCAGGCGTGGCGGCGCGCGCACGGCGTGCGGCGGCCGGCGGTCGGCGTGCCGCTGCCCGGTGCCGTCGGGCGGTTCTTCTCGTCCGGCGACGCCGTCACGCCCGAGGCCCCGTACGGCACCGTCACGTACGCCGAGCACCTGGCGCGGGGCGAGGGCGCGCCGGTCGCGTAGCGTCGCGGGCGTGCAGGACGACAGGCCGCCGGCGCCGGGCGAGCGCGAGGCCGTCGGCGTGGGCCCGTGGCCCGGCGGGCCGGACGCGTGGCCCCGGCTGCCCGACGGCTCGCCGGACCCGCGCTACGACCCCGAGCTGCTCGCGACGGGCGACCGCCGCAACGTCGTCGACCGGTACCGCTACTGGACGGTGGAGGCGGTCGTCGCCGACCTCGACACCCGGCGCCACCCGTTCCACGTCGCGATCGAGAACTGGGCGCACGACCTCAACATCGGGTCGGCCGTCCGGACGGCGAACGCGTTCAACGCGGCGGGCGTGCACGTCGTCGGCCGGCGGCGCTGGAACCGCCGCGGCGCGATGGTGACGGACCGCTACCTGCACGTGCACCACCACGCGGACGTCGCGGCGCTGGCGGCCTGGGCCTCCGACGCCGGGCTGCCCCTGCTCGGCGTCGACAACCTGCCGGGCTCGGTGCCGCTGGAGGGCTACCCGCTGCCGCGCGCGTGCGTCCTGCTGTTCGGCCAGGAGTCCACCGGGCTGACGGACGAGGCGCGGGCGGCCGTCGCCGACGTGCTGCACATCGCCCAGTTCGGCTCGACGCGCTCGATCAACGCGGGCGCCGCAGCCGCCGTCGCGATGCACGCGTGGATCGTCCGGCACGCCGGGCCGCCGCCGTCCGCTGGGTAGGACGTCCCGCTCACCGCGGTCCCGGGTAGTGGCAGACTCGGACCGAGTCCCCTACGAGTTCCCAGGAGCTGTGCATGGCTATCGCCACCCCCGAGGTCTACGCCGAGATGATCGACCGGGCGAAGGCGGGCAAGTTCGCCTACCCGGCCGTCAACGTGACGTCGTCCCAGACCCTCACCGCCGCGCTCCAGGGCTTCGCGGAGGCCGAGTCGGACGGCATCATCCAGGTCTCCGTCGGTGGCGCCGAGTACGCGTCCGGCTCGACGATCAAGGACCGCGTCGCGGGCACCCGCGCCCTGGCCGCCTACGCCGCCGAGGTCGCGAAGAGCTACCCCGTGACCGTCGCGCTGCACACGGACCACTGCACCAAGCAGAACCTCGACTCGTGGGTCCGGCCGCTGCTCGCGCTCGAGATCGAGGAGGTCAAGGCCGGCAAGAACCCGACCTTCCAGTCGCACATGTTCGACGGCTCCAACATCCCGCTCGACGAGAACCTCGTCATCGCGGCGGAGCTGCTCGAGCTGTCGCAGCAGGCGCGCACGATCCTCGAGATCGAGGTCGGCGTCGTCGGTGGCGAGGAGGACGGCCACGCGGCCGAGATCAACGACAAGCTCTACACGACCCCCGAGGACGGCCTGGCCACGGTCAAGGCCCTCGGTGCGGGCGAGCGCGGCCGCTACCTGACCGCCCTGACGTTCGGCAACGTGCACGGCGTCTACAAGCCGGGTGCCGTCAAGCTCCGCCCGTCGATCCTCGCGGAGATCCAGAAGGCCGTCGGCGACGCGATCGGCAAGGAGAACCCCTTCGACCTCGTGTTCCACGGCGGCTCGGGCTCCACGGCCGAGGAGATCGCGGAGGCGGTCGACAACGGCGTCATCAAGATGAACATCGACACGGACACGCAGTACGCGTTCACCCGTCCGGTCGTCGCGCACATGTTCTCGAACTACGACGGCGTCCTGAAGATCGACGGCGAGGTCGGCAACAAGAAGGCGTACGACCCGCGCGCCTGGGGCAAGCTCGCCGAGGCGGGCATGGCCCAGCGCATCGTCGAGGCGTCCCAGCAGCTGCGGTCGGCCGGGCACAAGCTCTGACCGAGGCTGACGACGAGGGCCCGGACGCGACGCGTCCGGGCCCTCGTGCGTGCAGGGAGCGGGTCAGCTCGTGGTGTCGGTCTCGCCGACGGGCTGGAACGACCGGTCGTCGTCGCCCTCGACCACGTCGAGCAGCTCGCCGATCCGGGTGACCTCGAGGAGGAACCGGACGGTCGGCGGCACCCGCAGGAGCTTCACCCGGTGCTGCGACCGGATCGACAGGCGTGCGAGGAACGCCACGCCCGACGAGTCCATGAACGTCACGTGGTGCGCGTCGACCTCGATGGGCAGGCCGACCTGCTCCGCCTCGGCCGTCGCCTCCTGCAGCTCGGGCCCGAGGTCGGCGTCGACCTCGCCGGACAGCACGATGCGCGTGCTCTCCGTGCCCACGATGACGTGCACGGCACCCGGCTCGCCGTCGGAGAGTCCGGCCGGAGGCTGCTGCCCGGGCTCGTCCGGTGTCCTGTTGCTACCGTCGCGCACGGTGCTCCTTCCATGAAGGCCCGCCGGAGGCTCGACGTTCCGCCAGTCGGCACGCTAGACGATCGGAGGTGGTGGTGGTCAACTCCCCGGAGCGCGCGGCGTTCTCGACGGACCCGCCGCCCGAGCTCGACGGCGTGCTGTGCCGGGCGCTCGCGGCGACGAGCGTGCCCGTCGCGATCATCGACGCGCAGCGTCTGGTCGTGCACTGGATCAACCGCGCGTACGAGCAGCAGCTCGGCTACCGGCTCGAGGACGCGATCGGGCTGAGCCGCGAGCTCGTCGCCGAGGAGGAGCGCGGGGGCCCTGCGTCGCTGCGCATGGCCGAGGCGGCGCGCGTCGGACGCTCGACCCAGGAGCGCGTGACGATGCGCCGCGGGGACGGCACGACGTTCCCGTGCGTGGTGCGGCTCGACCCCGTGCGGGACGACGCCGGCGAGGTCCGCTTCGCGGTGGCGGCGCTGCAGGACCTCACGCAGCAGCTGACCCACGAGGCCGAGCAGGAGGCCGTCGTCGAGATGGAGCGCCGCGAGCGGCGCAGCGTGGGCCTCATCATGCAGGTGTCGGACATGCTCATGGAGTTCGACGACGGCATGGGCCAGCTGCGCGAGATCGCGGCGCTGCTGCAGCGGTCGGTGGTCGGCTGGGCGGCGTTCTACCTCAACGACGGCGGCCTGCGGACCGCGGACGAGCACCACGGCCGCCCGCCGTCGGGGCGCGGGAGCCGGCACGGCACCGACTACCGCGCCGAGGACTCCCTCGACCCGCGCCCACCCGCGCCGCCGGACGCGGTGCAGGCGCTGCTGGACGGCGACGCCGACGGCCCCGTCGAGCTGGACCTCACGCGCGAGTACGCGCCGGCCAGCGCGTCCGCCTGGCTGCGCCGGCACGTGGACGTGCCGGCGGACCCGTCGACCGGCCGGCACCCCGACGCCGTCGTCGTCGTGCGGGTCCCCGGGCGGCGCCGGACGCTCGGCGTGCTCGTCGTCGTCCCGCGCCGCGGCGAGGGCCTCTCGGGGTTGGAGCCCGCCGACGCGACGCTGCTCGAGCTGACCGTCCGACGGGTCGGGCTCGCGGTCGACAACGCGCGCCTCTACGGGCGCGAGCACCACCTCGCCGAGACCCTGCAGCGCGCGATGCTGCCGCAGCAGGCGGAGGTCGACGGGTTGGACGTGTGGACGTACTACGCGCCGAACTCCGAGAACGTCCAGGTCGGCGGCGACTGGTACGACGTGCTGCAGATCGCCCCCGAGGTCGTCGGCGTGGTCATCGGTGACGTCGTGGGCCACGACGTCGAGGCGGCCGCGACGATGGGCCAGCTGCGGTCCGTCGTGCGGTCGTACACCTACGACATCACCACGCCCGGCCAGGTGCTGGACCGGGTCGACCAGCTCGTCGCCGGGATGACGATCCCGCGCTCGGCGAGCCTCGTGCACTCGACGCTCACCCGTTCGGGGGAGGGCTGGCGGGTCGAGTGGTCGCGCGCCGGGCACCTTCCGCTCATCCACGTGCGCGGCGGCCGGGTCGAGCAGCTGCGCGACGCCGGCGGTGCGCTCATCGGCTTCGGCGGCCACGGCCGCTCCACCGGTCGTCTCGACCTCGACCCCGGCGACGTGCTCGTCTACTACACGGACGGGCTGATCGAGCGCCGCGACCGGGGACTGCGGGACGGTATCGCCGCCCTGTCGCGCGTCGCGTCCGGGGTCACCGCGCACGACGCGGCCGGCATCGGCGAGGAGCTGCTCTCCCGCCTCGCCGACCACCCCGAGGACGACGTCGCCGTCGTCGTCGTGCGCGTGCCCGACCCGCGCGACACCCTCGAGCACGACCGCAGCCCTCGTCGTCGCCGCTGGTCGCTGCCGAGCGAGCCCGCGTCCATCGCGCGGGCCCGGCACGCCGTGATCCGCACGTGCCAGGCGTGGGAGATGCCGGACGCGTCGAACGCGGAGCTCGTCGTCTCGGAGCTCGTCGCGAACGCCGTGCTGCACGGGTACGGGCACGTCTCGCTGCAGCTGTACGACACGGGCGACGGCCTGCGCATCGAGGTGGAGGACGGCAACCCGGCCCCGCCGATCGCGACCGACGGCCACCCGGGCCGGGTCGGCGGGTTCGGCATGCAGATCGTCGAGCGGCTCGCCGACTGGGGCTGGCGGCAGTCCGCGCGCGGCAAGGTGGTCTGGGCGAAGGTGCGCCCCGGCGCGCTCCCGGCGGCGCGCACGCGCCCCGAGTAGTCCGAGGGAGGTTCCCGAGCGGGCGCGGGTATCCGCGTCCGGGAGGCGGCCTCAGGCGGGCGTGGGAGCCCCGTCCGGCTGCTCCGAGGTCTCGCTCGCCTCGTCGAGGTCGCAGCGGTGCTCGTCGTCGATGCGGAACATCTCCAGCGCCCCGCACACCTCCAGGACGAACAGGTCGCGCGGGTCCGCGCCGCGCAGGACCGTGGCACCGCCCCGCTTCGCGCCCGCGTCGGCGAGCGAGATGAGGAACGCGGCGCCCGTCGAGTCCATGAACGTCACCCGGCACATGTCGATGACGAGGAGCTGGCGGCGCAGCCCGACGACGCGGGAGGCCACGACCGGGAACTGGTCGCGCTCGGCGAGGTCGAGGTCGCCGGAGACGACGAGGGTCGTCGTCGTCGACGACGTCGAGATCTCGATCATGCTCACCGGTCCGGGGGAAGGCAGACGTCACCGGCAGGGGGACCGGCGCCCACGACTGTAGGACGGGCCCGCGAGGCGTGCATCCGGTGCGGGGGGCGATGTCCGGATCACCCCGGGCCGTCCGGTTCGGGCGCGCACCTCGTCGTCGGCGAACGCGAGGGGCACGCGTCGGGGAGACTGTCGCCATGAGCCACGAGAACCTGCTCGACGGACCCGCGCCCACCTACCTGCCCGCCGACGGCCCGGACGCCGACGTGCGCGTGGCCCTCGCCGGGGGCGCCCACCCGCGCGACGTCGTGCCCGTCGCCCCGGCGTCGTCGCTCGTCTGGGCCGTGCTGGCCGAGAAGGAGCTGGGCAGCCGCGACCTGGTGAGCGGGGACGCCGTGGCCGCGTACGCCTACGCGCGCACCGGCTACCACCGCGGGCTCGACGCGCTGCGCCGCGCGGGGTGGCGCGGACGCGGCCCGATCCCCGCGGACCACGAGCCGAACCGCGGCTTCCTGCGGGCGCTGCTCGCGCTGGCCGAGGCCGCCGAGGCCATCGGCGAGCAGGAGGAGGCCGACCGCTGCCGGCAGTTCCTCGTCGACTCCGGCACGTCCGCCGAGGCCGTCGCGGCGCTGCGCTGAGGACCGCCCCGGTGCGGCGGCGGCCCGGCCGGTAAACTCTCCGGGGAACCGGGTCCGCTGCCGCCCGCGTCCTCGCCATCAGGCCTTCCGTACGCCGGCAGTCAGGGAGCGGTGATCTCACATGCCAGCCGTCGTGGTGCTCGGCGTCCAGTGGGGCGACGAGGGCAAGGGCAAGGCGACCGACCAGCTCGGGTCCCGGATCGACTACGTCGTGAAGTTCAACGGCGGCAACAACGCCGGGCACACGGTCGTCGTCGGCGGGGAGAGGTACGCGCTGCACCTGCTCCCCTCGGGCATCCTCTCGCCGGGCGTCGTGCCGGTGATCGGCAACGGCGTCGTCATCGACATCGAGGTGCTGTTCGCCGAGATCGACGCCCTCGAGGCCCGCGGCGTCGACACCTCGGCGCTCAAGGTCTCGTCGGCCGCGCACGTCATCGCGCCCTACAACCGCACGCTGGACAAGGTCGTCGAGCGGTTCCTCGGCAAGCGCCGGATCGGCACCACCGGGCGCGGCATCGGCCCGACGTACGCGGACAAGATCAACCGCGTCGGCGTGCGGATCCAGGACCTCTTCGACGAGAAGATCCTGGCCGAGAAGGTCGAGGGCGCCCTCGACCAGAAGAACCACCTGCTCGTGAAGGTCTACAACCGCCGCGCGATCACGGTCGAGGAGACCGTCGAGGACCTGCTGCGGTACGCCGAGCGCCTGCGTCCGTACGTCGCCGACACCCCGCTGCTGCTCAACCGGGCCCTGGACGACGGCAAGACGATCGTGTTCGAGGCGGGCCAGGCGACGATGCTCGACATCGACCACGGCACGTACCCGTTCGTCACCTCGTCGTCCGCCACCGCGGGCGGCGCGTGCACGGGCTCGGGCGTCGGCCCGACGCGCATCGACCGCGTCGTCGGCGTCGCCAAGGCGTACACGACGCGCGTCGGCGAGGGCCCGTTCCCCACCGAGCTGCTCGACGACGACGGCGAGTGGCTGCGCCAGACCGGCGGCGAGTTCGGCACCACCACCGGGCGCCCCCGCCGCACCGGCTGGTACGACTCCGTCGTCTCGCGGTACGCCAGCCGCGTCAACGGGCTGACCGACATCGTGCTGACGAAGCTCGACGTGCTGACGGGCAAGGACCGCATCCCCGTCGCCGTCGCGTACGACGTGGACGGCCGCCGGTTCGACGAGATGCCGGACGACCAGAGCGACTTCCACCACGCCACGCCCGTCTACGAGTACCTCGACGGCTGGACCGAGGACATCAGCGGCGCTCGCGAGTTCGACGACCTGCCCGCCGCGGCCCAGCGCTACCTGCTGCGCCTCGAGGAGATCTCCGGCGCGCGCATCTCGGCGATCGGCGTCGGCCCCGGCCGCGAGGCGACGATCGTCCGCCACGACCTCCTGAGCTGACGGGCCGCCCGCCCGTCAGCGAGCGTCGTCCGGGAGCTCGCAGGCGTCGATGGTGCTCTGGCGGACTGTCAGGGCGACGCCGACCGTGCACGCGAGGGCGAGGAGTGCCGCGCCGACGAACAGCGTCGGCAGGCCCGCGTGCTCGGCCACCGCGCCGCCGAGGAGCGCGCCGACGGGCATGAGCCCGAAGGCGACGGTCCGGCCGGCGCCGGCCACGCGGCCCAGCATCGCGCGGGGCACCATGCGCTGGCGCATCGACTGGCTCGTCACGTTGCCGATGGTGTTGGTGGCCCCGAGCAGGAGCACCGCGCCGGCGATGACGATCGGCTGGGGCACCAGCACGGGCACGAGCAGCAGCAGCGCGTTGGCCGTCCACGCGCCGCAGAGCAGGCGGGCGTCCCGGAGGCGTCGGTGCAGCGGCTCCGCGACGAGCGAGCCGAGCACCGCGCCCACGGCGAGCACCGTCACGACGAGCGCGTACTGCGTCGCGGTGAGACCGACCCGCGAGCCCTCGCCGACCATCCAGAGCACGAAGACCGCGAAGTAGGCGGTGTTGGCCATGTTCGTCAGCCCGGCGCTGATGAGCAGCGGCCGCTGGACGGGGTGGTGCCACAGGAACGTCAGCCCGGCGCGCACGTCGGACCACGCCCGGCGGACGGCGCCCGTGGGCGCGCCCTCCTCCTGTGTCGCCTGTGCCGCCTGAGCCCGGTAGGTGCCGCGGATGGACCAGGTGGCCGCGGCCGCGGCGACGGCGAGGCCGGCGGGGACGCCGAAGACCCACCCGGTGCCGGCGGCCAGCACGAGCGCGCCGAGGGGGGCACCGAGGAACGCGTTGGCGACCTGCTCGACGGCCATTAGGCGGGAGTTCGCGGCCTGCAGGCGCGAGCGGGGAGCGAGGTCGGGGACGAGGGCGCTGCCCGCGAGGTCGGCGACGACCTCGGTGACGCCGTAGGCGAGGACGACGGCGAGCAGGACGGTCATCGTGAGCCGGCCGCTCGCGGCGACGCCGGCCGCGGCGGCGAGCAGGGCGGCGCGGGCGGCCAGCGCCGCGAGGCGGACCCGACGGCGGTCGGTGCGGTCGACGAGCACGCCGCCCGCGATGCCGAGCACGAGCCACGGCAGCCACGCGAACGCGCCGATGAGCGCCACCTGCGCGGGCGAGCGCGTCAGCGTCAGCGCGACGAGGGGTGCGCCGAGCTGCAGCACGCCGTCGCCGAGGTTCGAGAGGCCGGTGGAGGCCAGGTGCGCGGTGAAGCGCCGCCCGAGCGGCTCGCGCGGCGACGGCGCCGGCCGGGGCTCGTCGGCGGGCGCCACGCCGGGCCGCTCGCTGGTGGGTGCCGTGGTCATGGCCCTCTCCGTCCTAGGCTGTAGAGGAAGCTCTGCAAAGGGGCTTCTGCAAAGACATCTCTGCAAAGGTATCTCTGTCGATGACTGACGGCAAGAGCCGGACACCGGTGCGCCACGAGCCGGCCATCGGCCCGGAGGCGCTCAAGGCCTTCGCGCACCCCCTGCGCATGGCCCTCTACGACGCGCTCGTCGAGTACGGCTCGGCGACCGCGACGATGCTGGCGCGGCGCCTGGGGGAGAGCACGGGGCAGACGAGCTACCACCTGCGCCAGCTCGAGCGGCACGGCTTCGTCGAGGACGACCCCGACAGGCCCGGCGGGCGCGAGCGCTGGTGGCGATCGATCGGCTTCAGCCTCGAGGGCCGGTCGATGATGGAGGACCCGTCGACCGCGGCCGCGACCGGCATCGTCCTGCAGCGGGTGATCGACGAGCGCACGTCCGTGCTCGCGCACTGGATGACGCACCCCGACACCGAGCCGGAGTGGGCGGACGTCGGCGTCAACCAGCGCGCGACGGTCGGCATGACGGCCGACGAGCTGCACGCGCTCATCGCCGAGCTCGAGGAGGTCGTCGACCGGCACGTCACGGCCGCGCGCAGCACCGACGTGCCCGGCCGGCGGCGCGTGCGGCTCTACCTCGACGCCTTCCCGCTGCCGCGCGCGGACGACGCGGGCTGACCGGCGCTGGACGCGGCGGACGGCGCGCCGGGCGGCTCGGTAGGGTCGCCGCCGTGAGGATCCTCGTCGTCGGCACCGGCGCCCGTGAGCACGCCCTGGTGCGTGCGCTGTCCCTCGACCCCGCGGTCACCGAGCTGCACGCCGCGCCCGGGAACCCCGGCATCGGCCGGCTCGCGACGCTGCACGCCGTCGACCAGCTCGACGGCGCACAGGTCGCCGCGCTGGCGACCCGCCTGGGCGCCGACCTCGTCGTGGTCGGCCCCGAGGCACCGCTCGTCGCGGGTGTCGCCGACGCCGTGCGCGCGGCGGGCGTCCCGGTGTTCGGTCCGTCCGGCGAGGCCGCGCGGCTCGAGGGCTCCAAGGCGTTCGCGAAGGACGTCATGGCCGCGGCGGGCGTCCCGACCGCCGAGCCGCGCCTGGTCACCCGCCCCGACGAGGTGGAGGCGGCGCTCGACGCGTTCGGCGCCCCGTACGTCGTCAAGGAGGACGGTCTCGCGGCGGGCAAGGGCGTCGTCGTCACGGACGACCGTGACGACGCGGTCGCGCACGCGCTCGCCTGCCTGGGCAAGGAGGGCGGCGCGGTCGTGGTCGAGGAGTACCTCGACGGGCCCGAGGTCTCGCTGTTCGTCCTCAGCGACGGCACGGACGTCGTCCCCCTCGTGCCCGCGCAGGACTTCAAGCGGGCCGGCGACGGCGACACCGGCCCCAACACCGGCGGCATGGGCGCGTACTCGCCGCTGCCGTGGGCACCGGCGGGCCTCGTCGACGAGGTCGTCGAGACGGTCGCGCGGCCCACGGTCGCCGAGATGGCGCGCCGCGGCACGCCGTTCGCGGGCGTCCTGTACTGCGGGCTGGCGCTCACCTCGAAGGGCGTGCGGGTCGTCGAGTTCAACGCGCGGTTCGGGGACCCCGAGACGCAGGTCGTGCTCGCGAGGCTGGCCACCCCGCTCGCCGGGGTGCTGCTGGCCGCCGCGACGGGGCGCCTCGGCGAGCTCGCGCCGCTCGAGTGGCGCGACGAGGCGGCCGTGACCGTCGTCGTCGCCTCGGAGGGCTACCCCGGCTCGGTGCGGTCCGGGGACGCGATCACCGGCGTCGAGGCCGCCGAGGCGCTCCCCGGCGTGCACGTCCTGCACGCCGGCACCGCGCTGCACCAGGACCCGGGCGGGGACGACGACGACGCGACCGAGGGCGCGCACCTCGTCTCGGCCGGCGGGCGCGTGCTCTCGGTCGTCGGCGTCGGGAGCGACCTCGCGGCCGCGCGCGCCGCCGCGTACGGGGGGGTCGGGCGGATCGCGCTGGCGGGGTCGCACCACCGCGGCGACATCGCGCTCGCGGCCAGCCAGGGCTCCTGACAGCCGTGACGCCCGACGCCGGGTGGCTGCTGCGGCGCGTCCGCCGCGCGGGCGACCGCGGGCTGTCCGACGTGCTCGTCCGGGACGGCCGGATCGCCGCGCTCGGGCCGGCGGGGTCGGTCGCCGCCCAGGATGCCGAGCCGGTCGACCTCGACGGCCGCGTCGTGCTGCCCGGGCTGTGGGACCAGCACACGCACCTCACGCAGTGGGCGCTCGCGCGGGCCCGGCTCGACGTCTCGGACGCCGCGTCGGCCGCCGAGGCCGCGGCGCAGGTCCGGGAGCGGCTCCGGGCCGGCGTCCCGGCCGGCGGTGCGCCGCTCGTCGGGCAGGGCTTCCGGGACGCGCTGTGGCCCGACGAGCCGACCGTCGCCCTCCTCGACGAGGCGGCGGGTGACGTGCCCGTCGTCCTCGTCTCGGGCGACCTGCACTGCGCGTGGGCGTCGAGCTCCGGGCTGCGGCTGCTGGGGGTGCGCCCGGACGACGTGCCGGGGCTGCTCCGCGAGGACGACTGGATGCCGCGCATGGGCCTGCTTGACGAGGGCGACGCCGTCGCGGACGCCGCCGTCGCCGCAGGGCTGGCGCACGTCGCGACCCTGGGCGTCGTCGGCGTGGTGGACCTGGAGATCGCGGACAACGTGGCCGTGTGGCGGCGCCGCGCCGCCGCCGGGGCGCCACCGGTGCGCGTCCGGGCCGGCGTGTGGGAGCAGTTCCTCGACGCCGTGCTCACCGAGGGTCTGCGGACGGGCGACGCGCTCGCGCCGGGGGTCACGCAGGGACCGTTCAAGGTGGTCACGGACGGCTCGCTCAACACCCGCACCGCGTACTGCCACGACCCCTACCCGGGCACGTCCGGCCGGGGCGTCCTGACGGTGCCGCCCGAGCGCCTCGTCCCCGTCATGCGGCGCGCCACCGACGCGGGGCTGACGTGCGCGATCCACGCGATCGGCGACGCGGCGAACACGCACGCGCTGGACGCCTTCGCGGCGACCGGCGCGCGCGGCAGCGTCGAGCACGCGCAGCTGCTGACGGCCGCCGACGTGGAGCGGTTCGCCGCCCTCGGCGTCACGGCGAGCGTGCAGCCCGAGCACGCGATGGACGACCGCGACGTGGCCGACCACCACTGGGCCGGCCGCACCGGGCGCGCGTTCCCGCTGGCGTCGCTGCACGCGGCCGGCGTGCGCCTGACCCTCGGGTCGGACGCCCCGGTCGCGCCGCTCGACCCGTGGGCCGCCGTCGACGCGGCGGTGCTCCGCTCCCGCGACGGCCGCGAGCCGTGGCACCCCGAGCAGCGCCTCGACCTCGACGCGGCCCTCGCGGCGTCGGTCGACGGCGAGCCGCTCGGGCTGCGCGTCGGCGGCCCGGCGGACCTCGTCGTCCTCGACGAGGCCCCGGCGCAGCGGCTCGCCCGCGCCGGGACGCTGCGCGGGACGACCGCCGCGGGCACCCTCGTCGCCGGGCGCTGGACCCACCGCGCCTGGTGACGGGCGGGGCGGGCACGAGACGGGTGTGACCCGGCCGCGCGGACCCGCCACACTGGGCGCCGTGAGCCTCGACGCCTCGACGACGACCCTGCCCGGCTGGCAGCACACCTACAGCGGCAAGGTCCGCGACCTGTACGTGCCGGCCGACGACGAGGCGGGCCGCGCGATCACGGCCGAGCACGGCGACGTGCTGCTCGTCGTCGCCTCCGACCGGGTCTCGGCGTTCGACCACGTGCTCGCCCCCGGCATCCCGGGCAAGGGCGTGGTGCTCACCCAGCTGAGCCTGTGGTGGTTCGCGCAGCTCGCTGACCTCGTGCCGAACCACGTCGTCTCGACCGACGTGCCCGCCGCCGTGGCCGGCAGGTCGATGGTGTGCCGGCGGCTGACGATGTTCCCGGTCGAGTGCGTCGCCCGCGGCTACCTCACCGGCTCGGGCCTGGCGGAGTACCGCGCGTCGGGCTCCGTCACGGGCATCGCGCTGCCCCCGGGCCTGACCGACGGCTCGCGGCTGCCGGAGCCGATCTTCACGCCGGCGACGAAGGCGGAGCTCGGCGAGCACGACGAGAACGTGCCGTTCTCGGCGGTCGTCGACCTGGTCGGCGCCGAGGCGGCGGGCACGCTGCGGGAGCTGACGCTGGCGGTCTACGAGCGCGCGGAGCGGATCGCGCGTGAGCGGGGCGTCATCCTCGCGGACACCAAGCTCGAGCTCGGCACCGACCCGGCGACCGGGGCGGTCACGCTCGGCGACGAGGTGCTCACGCCGGACTCCTCGCGCTTCTGGCCGGCCGACGCGTGGCAGCCCGGCCAGCCGCAGCCGTCCTTCGACAAGCAGGTCGTCCGGGACTGGCTCACCTCCGACGCGTCGGGCTGGGACCGCGCCGGCGACGCGCCGCCGCCCGCGCTGCCCGCCGACGTCGTCGAGCGCACCCGCGCGCGCTACCTCGAGGCCTACCAGCGGCTGACGGGGACGGCCCTCGCGCTCTGAGCGCGGGCCGCGCCCTCAGGCGCCGGTGTGGTGGCGCCCCAGCGGCAGGACCAGCGGCGCGCCGGACGTCGGGTCGGGGATGACGACGCTCTCGAGCCCGAACACGTCGCGCACGAGGTCGGCGGTCACGACCTCGCTCGGCGGCCCCGCCGCGACGAGCCGCCCCGCCTTCATGGCGAACAGGTGGTCGGCGTAGCGCGCCGCGAGGTTGAGGTCGTGCAGCACGGCGACGACGGTCGTGCCGCGCTCGCGGTTGAGGTCCGTCACCAGGTCCAGCACCTCGACCTGGTGCGCCACGTCGAGGAACGTCGTCGGCTCGTCGAGCAGGAGCACGTCGGTGCGCTGCGCGAGCGCCATCGCGATCCAGACGCGCTGGCGCTGCCCGCCGGACAGCTCGTCGACCGACCGGTCCGCGAGGTCCAGCACGCCGGCCGCCTCGAGCGCCTGCGCGACCGCCTCGTCGTCCTCCGTGGTCCAGCGCTGGAACGGGCCCTGGTGCGGGTGCCGGCCCCGGCCGACGAGGTCCGCCACGACGATGCCCTCCGGCGCGACCGGCTGCTGGGGCAGGAGCCCGAGCAGCTGCGCGACCCGGCGCGCGGGCTCGCGGTGCACCTGCCTGCCGTCGAGCAGCACGGCGCCGGCCCGGGGCACGAGCAGGCGGGCCATCGCGCGCAGCAGCGTCGACTTGCCGCACGCGTTGGCGCCGACGATGACGCTGAACCGCCCCGGAGGGACGGTCAGCTCGAGGTCCTCGAGCACGACGCGGTCGCCGTATCCGACGGTCGCGTGGTCGACGGTGAGGGTGTGCGCGGTCGTCACAACGAGCCTCCGGCACGGTTGGAGCGGATGAGCAGGTACACCAGGTAGGGCGCGCCGATGGCACCGGTGACGACCCCGACCGGGAAGCGGGTGTCGAACGCGTGCTGCCCGACGAGGTCGGCGGCGAGGGTGAGCGCGGCGCCGACGAGGCCGGCCGGCAGGACGAGCGTCGCGCCCGGCCCCACCAGGCGGGCGGCGATCGGGCCGGCCAGGAACGCGAGGAACGCGATCGGGCCGGTGGTCGCGGTCGCGAACGAGACGAGGACGACGGCGCCGACGAGCAGCAGCAGGCGCGTGCGCTCGACGCGGACGCCGAGCCCCGTCGCCGCGTCGTCGCCGAGCTGCAGCACCGCGAGCGGGCGGGAGGCCAGCACCATCACGGGCCCGACGAGGAGGACGGCGATCGCCAGCGGGCGCACCTGCTCCCACGAGGAGTCGTTCAGCGAGCCGGTGAGCCAGCGGATCGCGGCGGGAAGGTCCCACGCGGAGGCGCGCAGCAGCATCCACTGCACCATCGCGTGCAGGAACGCGCCGGCGCCGATGCCGACGAGCACGAGGCGAGCGCCGAGCAGGCCGTCGCGGTAGGCGAGCAGGTAGATGAGCAGGGCCGTCGCGAGCCCGAGTCCCACCGCCATCGCGGAGAGGGTGGGGCCCGAGACGCCCAGCACGAGGATGCCGAAGACGGCCGCGACGGACGCGCCGGAGGAGATGCCGATGATGTCGGGGCTGGCCAGCGGGTTGCGGAGCATCGTCTGGAACGTCACGCCGCCCGCGCCGAACGCCAGGCCCGCGAGCACCGCGGTGGCGGTCCGCGGCAGCCGCAGCTCGCCGACGGTGAAGCTCGCCCCGGGGACGGTCTGGCCCAGCGCGACGCGGACGACGTCGCCGAGCGGCACGAACGTCTCGCCGACCATGAGAGCGACGAGTGCCAGCGCGACGACGAGCGCGAGCAGGCCCCCGGTGACGAGGGCGCGCCGCCGCCGCCGGGCCCGGCGGGACGCCGCGAGGGCGGCGTGCGCGGTGGTCGCCGGCCGGGCCACGGTGGCGGTCACAGCTGCACCACCCGGCGCCGGCGGGCGAGCGCGACGAACACCGGCGCGCCGATGAGCGCCGTCACGATGCCCACCTCGATCTCGCCCGGGCGGGCCACGACGCGCCCGATCACGTCCGCCAGCGTGAGGAGCACCGCGCCGGTGAGCGCCGAGAACGGCAGCACCCAGCGGTGGTCGACGCCGACCACGAGCCGCGCCGCGTGCGGCACGACGAGCCCGACGAACGCGATGGGCCCGGCGACCGCCGTCGCGGCGCCCGCGAGCAGCACGGCGCCGACCGCGGCGAGCACGCGGGCGCGCGTCACGTGCACGCCGAGGCCCGTCGCGAGGTCGTCGCCCAGCGCCAGCGCGTCGAGCCCGCGCGCGGAGGCGAGCGTCAGGGCCGTGCCGACGACGAGGAAGGGCAGGACGATGCCGATCGCCTCCCAGGTCGCGCCGCCCACGCCGCCGATCTGCCAGAACCGGAACACGTTCATCACGTCGATGCGCGGCAGGAGGATCGCGCTGACGAGCGACGAGAACGCGGCCGTCGTCGCCGCGCCCGCGAGGGCGAGCTTGAGCGGTGTCGGGCCGCCGCGGCCGATCGACCCGACGAGGTACACGAACACCGACGTCAGCGCCGCGCCGACGAGGGCGAACCACACGTACTGGGGCAGCGTGGTGATGCCGAGGAACGCGATGCCGCTCACGACGGCCAGCGACGCCCCCATGGTGATGCCGAGGATGCCGGGGTCGCCGAGGGGGTTGCGGGTCACGCCCTGCATGACCGCCCCGGCGAGCCCCAGCGCGGCCCCGACGAGCAGGGCCAGCACCGTGCGCGGCACGCGCGCCCGCACGGCGGCGGCCGCGATGCCCTCGTCCTTGCCGACCAGGGCGCCCACCACGTCGCCGAGGCTCACGACGCGCGTGCCGAACGCCACCGAGACGACGGCCGCGACCGCGACGAGCGCGAGCGCGGCGGCGAGCCACACCCAGCGGCGACGGCGCGAGACCGCCCGCTCCCGGGCGGGAGCGGGCGGCCTCGTGGGGGACTGGGTCGTCACTTCACCTTCGCGGCGGCGTCCGCGAGGAGCCCGACGTACTCGTCGAGCGACCACGGCAGCGACAGCGCCGTCGGCGGGGAGACCGCGGCGGCGAGCGGGGAGCCGTCCTTCAGCGCGACGACCGCGCCGTTCTTGACCGCCGGGATCGCCTGGTAGCGCTCGTCCGCCTGCAGCGCCCGGACGAGGGCGTCGTCGCCGTAGGTGACCAGCACGTCGACGTCGGAGAAGGCGTCCGCCTCCTCCGCGCTCTGCGTGAGGTAGAACTCCGTCTTGCCCTCGCTGAGCGTGGTGACGGACTCCGGCGTCGCGAGGCCGAGGTCGGACAGGTACGCGACGCGGGCGTCGCCCGGCGTGTAGAAGCCGATCGACGACAGGTCGGCCGGGTTGAGGTAGGCGAACAGGACGGTCTTGCCCGCGATCTCGGGGTGCGCGCCCGCCGCATCGGCGATCTGCTTCTCGAGGTCCGACACCAGGGCGTCGCCGTCGGCCGTCCTGCCGAGCGCCTTCGCGTTCGTCGTGATGACGTCGCGCCACGGCGTGTTCCACGCGATCGCCGGGTACGCGACCGTCGGCGCGATCTTCGAGAGCAGGTCGTACTGCTCCTTCGTCAGGCCCGAGTACGTGCCCAGGATGAGGTCGGGGGTGAGGCCGTCGAGGGTCTCGAGGGCGGGCCCGTCGGTCTCGTCGTACACCGTGGGCGTCTCGCCGCCCAGCGCGGTGATCTTCTCCTCGCTCCACGGCAGGATGCCGTCGCCGTCGTCGTCCCCGTAGGTCTGCGCCGCGACGCCCACCAGCACCACGCCGAGCGCGAGCACCGACTCGGTGCTGCCCCACCCGACCGTCGCGACGCGCTGCGGCTGCGACGGGATCGTCGTCTCGCCGAAGGCGTGGGTGACCGTGACGGGGAACGCGTCCCCGCCGCCGGCGGTCGCCGAGGCGGAGGACGAGGACGCGGGCGTCCCGCCGGACGTGCTGCACGCGGTGAGGGCGAGACCGACCGCGACGACGGCGGTGGCGAGGCCGAGGGTTCGGCGCATGAGGAGTGCTCCCGGTTCGGGGGACGGGTCAGGTGGACGACCGTGCGGCAGCCTCCGCGGGGAGGACGGGGCGTCGGCGGCCGTGTGAGGTAAGGCGAACCTACATTAGCGCCGCGGCCCGACGGCGCCCACGTGCCGTGGGTCACACCGGCCGGGTCCCGAGGTCGACGTCGGACGCGTCCCTCAGGAGGCGCCAGCGGTGCTCCGTCGTCGTCGGGACGACGGGCTCGAGCACGTCGGCCGCGGGCAGCGGGCCCAGGTCCACGCCCGTGAGCACGGCGACGTCCGCGACGGGCACCTGGTACGTCCGGAACGGGCCGAGCGGGGGCGGCCCGCCCGCCTCGAGCGCCCGCCGGGTGGCGACCGGCCCGAGCAGCGACGACTGGTCGAGCACGAACGCCGTCGCCCGCAGCCGCGCGGCGAGCGGGGCCGCGCCTCCGGGGCCGGGCTCGTCGGCGACCCACGCCGCGACCTTCCAGAACCGCCGGGGGAGCGCCACGCCGCGGTACACCGGGTCGTCCGGCGCGAGCACCGGCCCCGTGAGCACCGAGACGCGCAGCCGCCACGCCTGCGCGTAGCCGAGCACGTGGTCCTCCAGCCCGACCCACAGGCTCTCGCCCTGGTTGAACGCCGACGCCTGGGGCGCGGCGTTCGGGTAGGCGAACGTCTCGCGGTTCGCCCGGGCCGCGGTCGCCGCCTCGCCCCAGACCGGGTCCCGGCGGCGGACGAGGTGGCCGCGGTCGAGGTCGTTGCGGGCGTAGAGCTCCGGGCCTGCCTGCTCGTCTGCCGGGACGCGCGGGTCCAGGTGCCAGTCGTCGCCGCGCGGCACGTCGACGAGCGCGGAGCCGTCGACGTTGACCGCCGTCGCCGCGGCCAGCCGACGCGCGGGGTCGAGCAGCACGGTGAAGTGCGTCGAGGGCAGCTCGCGCACCTCCTGCGCCGGCCGTGGCAGCGGGACGGGGACGCCGAGGAAGGCGACGTCGTACCCTCGGCCGGGCCGGGCCCCGTGCGCCCGCTCCGCTGCGCCTCCACGGACGTCACGCTAGCCCGCGCGGCGGGCGTCGCCCCGGCCGGTGAGACGCGGGGCCGGGACCGCCGTGGCGATCGGTAGAATCGCGGCGGCCCCCTCCCCGTCGAACCTGGAGCCCCCGTGGGACGAGTCGTCGTCGATGTGATGCCCAAGCCCGAGATCCTCGACCCGCAGGGCAAGGCCGTCGCCGGGGCGCTGCCGCGGCTCGGCTTCGCGCAGTTCGCGTCCGTGCGCCAGGGCAAGCGGTTCGAGCTCGAGGTCGACGGCCCCGTGACGGACGAGGTGCTCGCCGCGGCCCGCGCGGCCGGCGAGCAGGTGCTCTCCAACCCGGTGATCGAGGACGTCGTCGCCGTCTACGAGGACGCGCAGGCATGACCCGCGTCGGCGTCGTCACCTTCCCCGGCACGCTCGACGACCGGGACGCGGCCCGGGCCGTGCGGCTCGCGGGCGGCGAGGCGGTGCCGCTGTGGCACGCGGACGCCGACCTGCGGGGCGTGGACGCCGTCGTCCTGCCGGGCGGGTTCTCGTACGGCGACTACCTGCGTGCCGGGGCGATCAGCCGGTTCGCGCCGGTCATGGGCGAGATCGTGGACGCCGCGCACCGGGGCCTGCCGGTGCTCGGCATCTGCAACGGGTTCCAGGTGCTCACCGAGGCCCACCTGCTGCCGGGCTCGATGATCAAGAACGACCACCTGCACTTCGTCTGCCGCGAGCAGGTGCTGTCGGTCGAGAACACCGAGACCGCCTGGACGCGCGACTACGCGCCCGGCGAGCACATCACCGTGCCGCTGAAGAACCAGGACGGGCAGTACGTCGCCGACGAGCGCACGCTCGACGAGCTCGAGGGCGAGGGCCGCGTGGTCTTCCGCTACCAGGGCTGGAACCCCAACGGCTCCCGGCGCGACATCGCGGGCATCAGCAACGCCGCGGGCAACGTCGTCGGCCTCATGCCGCACCCCGAGCACGCCGTCGAGGCCGGCTTCGGCCCGGACGGCGCGCAGGGCCCGCGCAGCGGCACCGACGGGCTGCGCTTCTTCACGTCGGTGCTGCACGCGCTCGTCGGATGACCGCGGTCGTCCTCGAGCGCACCGCCTGGGACGACCCGGACGTCGCGCGCCTGCGCACCCAGCAGCAGGCGGAGCTGCGCGAGCGCTACGGCGACGACGACATCGGCCATCTCATGACGGGCGACGACATCGTCGCGATGCTCGTGCTGCGCAGCGGCCCGGCGGGCGAGGCCGTCGCGTGCGGCGCGCTGCGGGACGCGGCCGAGCTCGGGCCCGGCACCGGCGAGCTCAAGCGGATGTTCGTCCTGCCGCAGCACCGCGGCAACGGCCACTCCCGAGCGGTCCTCGCGGAGCTCGAGCGCCTCGCCCACGAGCACGGGTACCGGCGGCTCGTCCTGGAGACCGGCCCGCTGCAGCCGGAGGCCATCGGCCTCTACCTCTCCGCGGGCTACGCCCCGACCGAGAACTACGGCGAGTACGTCGGCGTGACCGACTCGCGCTGCTTCGCCAAGGAGCTGGGCGCGCCCGCGGCCGGGCGCCCGGGTCGCGCCACCGCGTCGGCGCTCGTCGAGCCGCGGCCCTGGCGCGACCCGGAGGCGGCCGCGCTGCGGCGGCGGATGTGGGACGAGATGATCGCGCCGGTGTACCCGGAGGTCGTGGCGCGCGTCGCGGCCGACGGCGGGTACGACGCGATGGACGACCGGATCGGCGCGGGCGAGCTCGCGACCTGGGTGGCGCTCGTGGACCGGCGCCCGGTCGGGTGCCTCTCGCTGTGCCGGCCGGGGCCCGACCAGCCGCCGGGCACCGCCGAGCTGAAGAAGCTGTTCGTGGACCCGGTGGCCCGCGGGGCCGGCGTCGCCACGGCGCTGCTCGCGACGGCCGACGACGAGGCGCGGGCGCGGGGCCTGGGGCGGCTCGTGCTGCACACCGGCGTGCGTCAGCCGGACGCCGTCCGCCTCTACGCGGCGCTGGGCTGGCGGCCCGTCGCGCCGTTCGCGCCCTGGGAGCACGACCTGCTCGCGCTCTGCTTCGCCCGCACGCTCTGACCGGCACCCGCGCCGACCTCGTCGCCGCGCCGGATCCGCCGATCGCCTGGATACTCGGGGCCGTGGACGACACCGGCACGCAGCCCCACCCCGACCAGGCGCCCGACGAGGAGGCGGCCGAGGAGCTCGCCCAGGAGCGCCCTCGCCGCACGGCGATCGTCATGAACGCGAACCGCGTCGAGGGCGCGCAGGAGCTGCGCGCGCAGATCACCGAGCAGCTCACGGCGGCCGGCTGGCCGGAGCCGGCGTGGTTCGAGACCACGGCCGAGGACCCGGGGGAGGGGCAGGCCCGGCAGGCCGTCGAGGACGGCGCCGAGGTCGTGATGGTCTGCGGCGGCGACGGCACCGTGCGGTCGGCGATCCGGGGCCTGCTCGACACGGACGCCGCGCTCGCGGTCGTCCCGGGCGGCACGGGCAACCTGCTCGCGACGAACCTCGGCGTCGAGACCGACGCGTCCGCGGCGGTGGCGCTGGCCCTCGGCGGCGGGCGCGACGCCATCGACGTGGGCGAGGTGGACGGGCAGACGTTCGCCGTCATGGCCGGCATGGGCCTGGACGCGCACATCATGCAGGACGCGCCGACGAACCTGAAGGCGAAGGCCGGGTTCCTCGCCTACGTCGTCTCCGCGTTCAAGCACCTGGCCGACGACGAGATGCTCGTGGACGTCGTCATCGACGGGCGGCCCCCGCTGCGCCGGCACGCGCGCACCGTCGTGGTCGGCAACGTCGGCCGCCTGCAGGGCGGCTTGGACCTGCTGCCGGACGCGCAGCCCGCGAACGGCCGCCTCGACGTCGCGATCATCGCCCCCCGCAACCTCGGGCACTGGATCCAGCTCCTCGTCGGGGTGCTGCTGCGCCGCACGCGGGTGCCCAACAGGGAGGTGCTGCACGGCGAGCACGTCGTCGTGCGCAGCAACCGTCCGCAGCCCCGCCAGCTGGACGGCGACGTCATCGAGCCCGGCCGCGTCCTGGACGTCCGCGTCCGGCCCGGCGCGCTGCAGGTCTGCGTGCCGATCGGCCCGGCGCAGTAGCCCGCTGCCGGGCCGCGGGCGTCGTCAGGACGCCTCGTGCTCCCGGCGTTCGCGCAGCGTGCGGCGGCGGTGGCGGAGCGCCATCGTCACGACGAACGAGATCGCCGCGGCGGCGACCACCACGATGAAGACGATGCCCGCGGTGCTCACCTCGCCGAGCTGACCGTGCCCGGGCGCCTGGTGCGGCCCGTAGTCGGGCTCCGACGGCGTCGGTGCGGGCGTGGTCGCGGCGTGCACGCCCACGGCCGTGACGGGCTCGCGCGCGGCGGCGGCGTCGGCCGCCGTGCCCGGCAGGACCGCCAGCCCGACGAGACCGACGGCGAGCGCGAGGCGCAGCAGGGTGGCGACGAGGCGGCGGACGCGGGCGCCGGCCGGCGCGGACGAGGTGGGCATGCGTGCTCCCGCTGAGCAGGGGTGCGCCGTCGGCTCGACGTCGCTCCACCGTGGACCCCCGCGGCAGCGCCCGCAACCGCGGGGGGCAGCCGCTCAGCCGCCGAGCGTCCCCAGCGCCTGCGTCAGGTCGTCCCGCAGGTCGCCGACGTCCTCCAGCCCCACCGAGAACCGGACGGTCGCCTCGGCGATCCCCACGCGTGCGCGGCCCTCCGGGCCGAGCTTGCGGTGCGTGGTCGTCGCCGGGTGCGTGACGATCGACTTCGCGTCGCCGAGGTTGTTCGAGATGTCGACGAGCCGCAGCGCGTCGAGCACGCCGAACGTCGCCTTCTTCGCGACCTCCGGGCTCGCGTCCTGCGGCACGGCGAGGTCGAACGTGACGACGGTGCCGCCGCCCGACTGCTGCCGCCGGGCCAGCGCGTGCTGCGGGTGGGAGGCGAGGTACGGGTAGCGGACCCGGGCGACCTGCGGCTGCTGCTCGAGCCACGTGGCCAGCTCGAGGGCCGAGGCCGTCTGGTGCCGGACGCGCAGCGACAGGGTCTCGAGGCCCTTGAGCAGCACCCAGGCGTTGAACGGCGACAGGGACGGCCCGGTGTTGCGCAGCAGCGTCTGCACCGGCCCGCGGACGTAGTCCTCGGAACCGAGGATCGCGCCGCCCAGGACGCGGCCCTGCCCGTCGATGTGCTTCGTCGCCGAGTAGACGACCACGTCCGCGCCGAGGTCGAGCGGCCGGGACAGCACCGGGGTCGCGAACACGTTGTCGACGACGACGGTCGCTCCCGCGGCGTGCGCCAGGCGCGCGACCGCGGCGACGTCCACGAGGTCCTGCATCGGGTTCGACGGCGTCTCGAAGAACACGACGTCGGCGGGCGTGGCGAGCGCCGCCTCCCACTGCGCGAGCTCGTGCCCGTCGACGTAATCGGTGGTGACGCCCCAGCCGGCGAGGATCTCGTCGAAGATGACGACGGTCGAGCCGAACAGCGCGCGCGCCGCCACGACCCGCGAGCCCGCCTTCACCAGCGCGGCGAGCGCGGTGAACACGGCGGACATGCCGGTCGCCGTCGCGTAGCAGGCCTCGGCGCCGTCGAGCAGCCGCAGGCGCTCCTCGAACGTCGAGACGGTCGGGTTGGAGTACCGGGAGTACAGGAACCGGTCCCGCTCGCCGGCGAACGCGGCCTCCGCCTCGGCCGCGGACGCGTAGGTGTAGCCCTGCGTGAGGAACAGCGCCTCGGACATCTCCTCGAAGCCCGAGCGCACGAGGCCGCCGCGCACGGCGAGCGTGTCGGGGCGCAGGGTCGAGCGGTCCAGGCCGTGGTCGTCCCAGTCGCCGGGCCCGGGCAGGGCGCGGCCCGCGCTCACAGCGAGCGCCAGGGCAGGCCGTCGGCGCGCCAGCCGCTGTGGCCCCGCTGCCCGTCCGGCCCGGCGTCCCCCTCGAAGCCCTGCAGCACGTTGTAGGCGGGGCCGTAGCCGGCGGAGGTCGCCGCCTGGGCGGCGGCCACCGAGCGGACGCCCGAGCGGCACAGGAAGACGACCGGCCGCCCGCGCTCGACGCCCGCCTCGGCGAGCTCCTCGAGGAACCGCGGGTTGGGGCCGGCGGCGGTGGTCCACTCGACGAACGCGGCTCGTCCGCCGAGCTGGGCGGCGTCCGGCACCCCGACCGTGCGCCACTCGCCGTCGGTGCGGACGTCGACGAGCACGGCGCCCTCGTCGTCGCGGAGCAGGTCCCAGGCCTGCTGGGGGGTCAGGTCGCCGGCGTACGTCATGCGCTCCTCCATCGGTCTGGCGGTAGCACCCTCGGCCGGGGCGTGGCCCCGCGGGTTGCTGCGGCGTCGTCGAGCCAGATCTCTCGGCCGCTCTGGATGGTGCGGCGATCGTACGCACGCCGCCCGACCGGCTCCAAGGGGTGGACCGGTCGTCCCGCGATCCGAGACGTGCGCGACGACGCGTTGACACCGTCGGCACGTCGTCGGCACCCTCGACGCAGGTCATGAGCGCCAGCGCGAAGCCCCGGCTCGCTGGCCGGCAACCCTCCCACCGCGGCGGGGTGCCCCGGGTGACGACCTGGCCGTACGCCGTCCGGCGTCGGCAAGCGCGGGGACGGCAGTCCCCCAGTCGGAGGGCTGTGCCATGACCGTCACCGAGATCGCCCCGTCCTGTGCCACCGGCGCCGCCGGGCCGGGCCACCCCCTGACCCCCGCCGCGGACGCGGTGGCGGCGCTGCTCCCCGTCGTGGGGGCGTCCACGACCGTGCCGCTCGTCGACGGCACCCAGCGCGTCTACGCGAACCTCGACTACGCGGCGAGCGCGCCGGCGCTGCAGGCCGTCGCCGACCGCGTGGCCGAGGTCCTGCCGCTGTACGCCTCCGTGCACCGCGGGGCGGGTTACCTCTCGCAGGTGTCGACCGCCCTGTACGAGGCGGCCCGGCAGACGATCGCCCGCTTCGTCGGGGCGCGCGAGGACGACGTGGCGGTCGTGACCCGCAACACGACCGACTCGCTCAACCTGCTCGCGTCCGTGGTGCCCGGCCGTGTGCTGGTGCTCGACCTCGAGCACCACGCCAACCTGCTGCCGTGGGTGCACGCCGCGCGGGGCGAGCACCGCACGACCATCCTGCCGATCGACGCCACGGTGGAGGGCACGCTCGCGTCGCTCGCCATCGAGCTCGCGCAGCAGCCGTTCGCGCTCGTCACGGTGACGGGGGCGTCGAACGTGACCGGGGAGTCGCTGCCGCTGGACCGGGTGGTGGCGATCGCCCACGCCGCCGGTGCCCGGGTGGCGGTCGACGGGGCGCAGCTCGTCCCGCACCGGCGCTTCTCGCTGCAGGAGTCCGGCGTCGACTACGTCGCCTTCTCCGGCCACAAGACCTACGCGCCGTTCGGTGCGGGCGCCCTCGTCGGGCGCCGGGACTGGCTCGACACCGGCACCCCGTACCTGGCCGGCGGCGGCGCGGTGCGCGACGTGCGCGCGGACCGTACCGTCTGGCAGCCGGCCCCCGCGCGGCACGAGGCCGGCTCGCCGAACGTCGTCGGCGCGATCGCCCTCGCGCAGGCCTGTGAGACGCTCGCGTCCCTGCCCGACGGCGCCCTGGAGGCGCACGAGGTCGCGCTGCGGGACCGGCTCGTCGACGGGCTGCGGGCGGTCGACGGCGTCGAGGTGGCCCGGATCTGGCCGGACTCGGCCGACCCCGTCGGGGTCGTCACGTTCACCGTGCCCGGCCACGACGCCGGCCTCGTCGCCGCCTACCTCGCGGCCGAGCACGGCATCGGCGTGCGCGACGGGCGGTTCTGCGCGCACCCCCTGCTCGCGCACCTCGGGGCGTCCGGCGGCGCCGTCCGCGCGTCCGTCGGGGTCGGCTCGACGAGCGAGTGGGTCGACCGCCTGGTGTCCGGGGTGGCCGCGTACCTGGGCGAGGGGCCGCGCGCGCGGTACGAGGTGGTCGACGGCTGCTGGGCCGTCGTCGACGACACCCGGCCGCTCATCGCCGTGGAGGGCCTGGACCACCTCGCCGCCACGGCGGCCGCGGCGTGCGGGCCCGCGCTCGACGACTGACGTCAGTCGACGACGAGGCCGAGGTGCTCGGCGAGCAGCGGGGCGAGCTCGAGCAGCTGGCCCTGCGTGATCGTCGCGCCCGCGAGGCCGTCCGCGCCGGCGAGCGCCTGCAGCCCGTCCACGCCGCGCAGGTCGGCGGAGCGCAGCCGGGCGCCGCGCAGCGTGAGCGAGCGCACGCGGCAGCCCTCGAGGCGGAGCCCGCGGGCCTGCGCGTCGGTGAGGTCGAGCTCGTCGACGACGACCTCGACGAGCCGCACGGTGTCCAGGCGGGCGCCGCGCAGGTTCACGTAGTCGAGCTTGCCGCCGCGCAGCTCGACCCGGGTCCACGCCGACCCGCCGGCGAGCAGCGCACCCACGCGCGCGTCCGTCCACGTGACGTCCTGCCAGGTGCCGCTCGCGGCGGACAGGGACCCGGCGCGGCACTCGTCGAACGTGGTGTCGACGAGCCGGGCCCGGTCGAGGCGCAGCTCGTCGAGCGAGCAGCGCGCGAACGCGCACTCGAGCAGCGACGACCCCGCGAGGTCGCGGCCGTCGAGCACGGCGTCCTCCAGGCGCTCGCCGTCCAGGTCGTCGCCGGGCAGCACGTCGTCGAGGGGGCTCACGCGGCCCACCCTGCCACGGGGCGCGGACGGTCCCGCCCGCGCCGCGCTCCCGCGGCGCACCCGCCGGGTCAGCCCGACTCGGCGTCGAAGTGGAGCTCGGACGTCACCCGGTAGCGGTCGCCGCGGTACACCGAGCGGACGAACTCGACGATGCGGCCCCCGGCGTCCCGCGTCGTGCGCTCGACCATGAGCGCGGGGAAGTGCTGCGGGACGTCGAGCAGGTGCGCCTCGGTCTCGTCGGTGACGGTCGCCTCGAGGGTCTGCACCGCGCTGCGCACGTCGACGCCGAAGCGCTCGCGCAGCAGCCGGTAGAACGACCCGGCGACGAGGTCGTCCGCCTCCAGGCCGTCGACGAGCACCGCCGGGAGGTGGATGCGCTCGATCGCCATCGGCTCGCCGTCGACGACGCGCAGGCGCACGATGCGGCGCACGAGCGCGGCCGGCGCGAGCTGCAGCCGCCGGGCCAGCTGGGGACCCGCGGCGATGGTCTCCAGCTCCAGGACGCGGCTCGCCCACTCGCCCTCGGCGGGCGGCGCGTAGAACGACCCGCTCGGCGTGGCGGCGAGCGCCTGGGTCACCCGGTGCGGCCCCGTGAAGGTCCCGCGGCCGTGCTCGCGCACGAGGACGCCGCCCCGCACCAGGTCGTCCACGGCGGCCCGCAGCGTCGGCCGTGACACCCCGAGCTCGCGGGCGAGGTCGCGCTCGGAGGGGATGGCCTCGCCCGGGCCGCGTCCGGCGACCAGGTCGAGCAGGTAGTCGCGCACGGCGTCCCGCTTGAGCCCGGGACCGAGGTTGAGCGTCACGCGCCGAACCTTACCAGTGCGGCGCACTGGTCAGGTGCATTCGGTGGCGGTTCGCCTCTTGACGCGCGCAGTGGTCAGGACCACTCTAGCCCTGCCCCCGCTAGAACTTACCAATCACTGACCACTGGGAGAGATCGATGAAGCTCCGTCCCGTCCGCCCGGCGCTCGCCCTCGGGCTCGCCGTGCCCCTCGTCGTCGGTCTCGCCGGCTGCGGCAGCAGCCCCGCGCCCGAGGCGAGCGGCCCCACCGAGCTCACCGTCTGGTTCATGCGCGACAGCCTCACCGACGAGGTGGTGCAGGACTTCGTCGCCGCCTTCGAGGCCGAGCACGACGACCTGACCCTCGACGTGCAGATCCAGGAGTGGGACGGCATCGGCCAGAAGGTCACGAGCGCGCTCGCGAGCAACGACGCGCCCGACGTCATCGAGGTCGGCAACACCCAGGTCGCCGAGTACGCGGCGAGCGGCGGCGTCGTCGACCTCACCGACAAGGTCGACGAGCTCGGCGGGCAGGACTGGATCCCGGGCCTCGCGGAGCCGGGCCGGATCGACGGCGCGCAGTTCGGCATCCCCTGGTACGCCGCCAACCGCGTCGTCATCTACAACAAGGACCTGTTCGAGCAGGCCGGCGTCACGGACCTGCCGACGACGCGCGCGGAGTGGATCGACGTCACGACGAGGCTGAACACCGACGGCCACCAGGGCATCTACCTCCCGGGCCAGAACTGGTACACGCTCGCCGGGTTCATCTGGGACGAGGGCGGCGACCTCGCCGTCCGGGACGGCGACGCCTGGAAGGGTGCGCTGGACACCCCGGAGGCGCTCGCGGGCATGGCGTTCTACGCCCAGCTGCAGGCGCTCGGGCAGGGGCCGAAGGACTCCGACGAGGCGAACCCGCCGCAGGCCGACGTCTTCGCCCGTGGTGACGTCGCGCAGCTGATCTCGGCCCCGGGAGGCGCCGGTGCGATCCTCGCGGCCAACCCGGACCTCGAGGGGAAGCTGGGGTTCTTCCCCATCCCCGGCAAGACCGCCGACGCGCCTGGCGCCGTCTTCACCGGCGGCTCCGACCTCGTCATCCCCGAGGCGTCGAAGAACCAGGCCGCCGCCTACGAGGTCGTGAAGGCGCTCACCGCGGAGAGGTTCCAGACCGCGATGGCCGCCGCGATGTCGTACGTGCCGAACAAGGCCGCGTACGCGGGCGCGCTCGAGGGCAACGAGGGCGCGGAGGCCATGGCCGCGGGCGCGGCGAACGGCCACGCCACGCCCACGTCGCCGAGCTGGGCGGCGGTCGAGGCGAACAACGTCATCAAGGAGTACATGACCCAGGCCCTGACCGGCGGCGACGCGGCAGCCGCCGCCGCCCAGGCGTCCGACGAGATCACGACGATCCTCGGCGCCGACTCCTGAGGACGCTCCCGCGCGCCCCGCACCTCGGGGCGCGCGGGGCGCCCTCGTGCCCCACGCCCGACGCCACGCCCCGACGACGACGACGAGGACGACGTGCTCACCTCCGACCCCGCGCGCACCCGCCTGGCCCCGGCCCGGGTGCGTCCGCGCCGCCCGGCCCGCCCACCGGCGTCGGTGTGGCCGTACCTGCTGGTGGCCCCCACGGTCGTCGGTGCGCTGTACCTGCTGCTCTACCCGCTCGTGCGCAGCGTCCTCATCTCGCTGCAGCACTTCCGCACCGGCGAGCTGATCCGCGGCGGCGCCCGCTTCGTCGGCCTGGAGAACTACCGCGAGCTGCTCACGGGTCCGGAGCTGTGGACCGTGCTGGGCCGGACGCTGCTGTGGACGGCGGTGAACACGGTGCTGATCGTCGGTCTCTCGACGGCGGTCGCGCTGCTGCTCGTCCGGCTCGGGCGTCGGATGCGCCTGGCGGTGATGAGCGTCCTCGTCCTCGTCTGGGCCGTGCCCGTGCTGGCCGCCACGACCGTGTTCCAGTGGCTGTTCCAGTCGCAGCTCGGCGTCGTGAACTGGCTGCTCACCACGCTCGGGCTCGAGCGCTTCGACGGGTACACCTGGTTCGCCGACGGCCTGTCGACGTTCGTCATCCTCGTGGTGCTCGTGGTGTGGCAGTCGGTGCCGTTCGCGGCGCTGACGCTGTACGCGGGCATGACGACGATCCCGGACGAGCTGTTCGAGTCGGCGCGCATCGACGGCGCCTCGGCCGCCCAGATCTTCCGCGTCATCACGGTGCCGATGCTGCGCACGCTGTTCGGGCTCGTCACCTCGCTGGAGGTGATCTGGGTGTTCAAGTGCTTCGCGCAGATCTGGGCGATCACGCAGGGCGGCCCCGACGGGGCGACGACGACCCTGCCGGTGCACGCGTTCCGGGTCGCGCAGTCGCTGCACCGGTACGACCTCGGCGCGGCGATCTCGACCCTGACGGTGCTGATCCTGCTCGTCGTCCTCGTGCCGCACCTGCGGCAGCTGTGGCGCGACGAGCGGGCCGAGGGCGGTGCCGCGTGAGCGCGCCGACGCTGGCCGCGCCTCCCCGCGTGCGCGCCCCGGAGCGGGCCGGTGCGCGGCGGGCCCGGCGCCTGCGGGACCTGCCGTCCAACCTCGCCGCCGTGGTCGTCCTGGTGGTCTCGGCGTTCCCGGTCTACTGGATGGTCGTCACGGCGTTCAAGCCGGCCACCGACATCAACGCCGAGACCCCGCAGCTCGTGCCGCTGCACCCCACGCTCGCCCACTTCCGCACGGCCGTCGGCGCCGACGGGTTCTGGCTGTTCTGGCGCAACAGCCTGCTGGTCTCGGTCGGCGCGGTGCTGCTCGCGCTCGTCGTCGCGCTCATGGCCGCCTTCGCCGTGGCGCGCATGCGGTGGCGCGGCCGTCAGGGCTTCGTCCTGCTGGTCTTCGTCGCCCAGATGGCGCCCTGGGAGGCGCTGATCGTGCCCATGTTCATCATCGCCCGGGACACGAACATGCTCGACCGCCTGTCGATGCTCACGCTCATCTACTTCATGGCGACGCTGCCGTTCACGATCGTCACGCTGCGCGGGTTCCTCGCGTCCGTCCCGGTCGAGCTCGAGGAGGCGGCGCAGCTCGACGGGGCCAGCCGCGCGCAGGCCTTCCGGCTCGTGGTGCTCCCGCTGCTCGCGCCCGGCCTGATGTCGACGTCGCTGTTCGGGTTCATCACCGCGTGGAACGAGTTCGCGTTCGCGAACGCGCTGATCATCAAGAACCAGGACAACCGCACGCTGCCCGTCTGGCTGTCGTCGTTCTCCAACGTCTTCGGCACCGACTGGGGCGCCACGATGGCCGCCGCGACGCTCTTCATGCTGCCCGTGCTCGGGGTGTTCCTCGTGCTCCAGCGGCGCGTGACGACCGGCATCGTCGCCGGCGCGGTGAAGGGCTGACCCGGTGATCCCGCGACCCCGGATCATGCCCCGCGGCGGACCCACCGCCGCACCCCAGGTGCTGCGCGTGCACCACGACGCCACCTTCGGCCCGGAGGCGTACCGCCTGGACGTGTCCACGGCCGAGGTCGTCCTCACCGCGGGCGGCCCCGCGGGAGAGCGGTACGGCCGCACGACGCTCGACGCGCTCGGCGCCGACGTGCCGCTCGGGACGATCGTGGACGCGCCCCGGTTCCCCTGGCGGGGCGTCATGCTCGACGTCGCGCGGCACTTCATGCCGGTGGAGTTCCTCCTGCGGCTCGTCGACCTCCTCGCGGCCCACAAGCTCAACGTCCTCCAGCTGCACCTCACCGACGACCAGGGCTGGCGGCTGCCCGTCGAGCGCTACCCGCGCCTGGCGTCCGGGGAGCACTACGCGCTCGACGACCTGCGCCGGGTCGTCGAGCACGCGGCGGGGCAGGGCGTGACCGTCGTGCCGGAGATCGGCCTCCCCGGGCACGTCCAGGCCGCGCTCGCGGCGTACCCGGAGCTGGGCAACGACCCGGACCGGCCGCTCGAGGTGTGGCGCTCGTGGGGGATCAGCCCGCACACGCTCAACCTGGAGGAGTCCACGCTCGACTTCTTCCGGCACGTGCTCGACGAGCTCGTCGAGGTGTTCCCGGCCGAGCACGTGCACCTCGGCGGGGACGAGTGCCTGCCGGACGAGTGGGCGACGACCCCACGGGCGCGGGAGCGCATCGCCGAGCTCGGGCTCGCCGGCCCGCACGAGGCGCGCGCCTGGTTCTCCGCGCGGATGGCCGCGCACGTGCGCTCGCTCGGCCGGACCCCGGTGTACTGGTACGAGAAGGCCGACGGGCCGCCCGGCGCGGTGGCGATGACGTGGCTCGACGAGGACAGCGGAGCCGCCGCCGCGTTCGCGGGTCACGACGTCGTCCTCACGCCGCACCTGCGCACGTACCTCGACTACCCGACCCGCCTCGAGCCCGGCCCGTTCGCCCCCGACCGCGTGCTGCCGCTCGAGAACGTCTACACGTTCGACCCCCCGACGCCGCACGGAGCGCCCGGACGGGTGCTCGGCGTGCAGGCGCAGCTCTGGACCGAGTACCTCCCGACTCCCGCTGACGTGGAGCGCCGAGCCTTCCCGCGGCTGTGCGCGTTCGCCGAGGTCGCCTGGGGCACCGCCGGTGACTACCCCGACTTCCTCGCACGGCTTCGCGCACACCTGGCCCGGCTGGGCCTGAACACCGAGTGGAAGGAACCGCCATGGCAACCAGGACGAGCATGACGAGGAGCAGGAGACGGGTGGTGTGGGCCGCCGCGACGGCGGCCGCCGCGCTCGTGGCGGTCGGCGTGGCCGCCGGGTCCGCACAGGCGGCGGGCACGCTCCGCCTGCAGTACCGCACGAGTGCGCCGGGGGCCACGGTCGACCAGGTCGAGCCGTGGTTCCAGCTCCGCAACGACGGCGCGAGCGCGGTGCCGCTGAGCCGGGTGACGATCCGCTACTGGTTCGGCTCGGACTCCCCGGGCCAGCAGTACCGGTTCGCGTGCTCGTGGGCCGTCGTCTCCTGCTCCACGGTGACGGGCACGTTCGGGACGGTCGCCGGGGCGCCCGCCGGCGCCGACCGGTACCTCGACGTCGGCTTCACCGCGGGCACGCTGGCGCCGGGTGCGAGCACGGGCGACCTCCAGCTGCGCTTCCACCGGTCCGACTGGCAGCGCATCGGGCAGGCGGACGACTACTCCTACGGGGCCACGACGGCCTACCAGGACTGGACCAGGGCGGCCGTGTACGTGGACGGTGCCCTCGTCTGGGGCACGCCGCCCACGGGCAGCAGCCCGACGCCCACGACGCCGAACCCGACGCCGACGACACCGCAGCCGACCCAGCCCCCCGGCCGCGGCCCGGTCGTCTTCGACGACTTCAGCTACGCGAACGCCGACGACCCGGCCATCGGCGCCCACCACTGGACGATCCGCACGAACGCGGGCGGCCCGGGGATCCCCGGGGCGTCGTGGCCGAAGCAGAACGTCTCCTTCCCCACCGTCTCGGGGAGCAACACGGCGCTGCAGCTGCGCTCGACGACGGACGGCACGGGGGCGGGGACCCAGCAGTCGGAGGTCCTGCACCAGCGCAAGTTCCTCGACGGGACGTACGCCGCGCGGGTGCTGTTCACGGACGCCCCGGTCAGCGGTCCGGACGGCGACGCCGTCGTCGAGACCTTCTTCACCATCACGCCCCTCGCCTACGACCTCGACCCGCAGTACTCCGAGCAGGACTTCGAGTACCTGCCCAACGGCGGTTGGGGCGAGCCGTCGAACATCCTCTACACGACGTCGTGGGAGACGTACCGCAACGAGCCGTGGCTGGCCGTCAACACGCACACCGAGGTCCGGCAGAGCTACGCCGGCTGGCACGACCTCGTGCTGCAGGTCGCGGACGGGCAGATCCGCTACTACGTCGACGGGCAGCTGTTCGCGACGCACGGGGGCGACTACTACCCGGAGACGGTGCAGTCGGTGAACTTCAACCTCTGGTTCATCAGCGGCGGCCAGATCGGCAGCAGCACGCCGCGCACCTACGTGCAGCAGGTCGACTGGTTCTACCACGCGAAGGGTGAGGTGGTGGCGCCGTCCGACGTCGTCGCGCGGGTCAACGGCTACCGCGCCGCGGGCACGAGCTGGGTCGACACGGTCCCGGCGCCGTGAGCCGGCGGTGAGGGCGGGGCGGGCCGTCGCCGCGACGACCCGCCCCGCCTGGCCGCGTCCCCCCGAGACGGTCAGGCCCCGCGCCGACGTGGCGCGAGAGGGTGTCCGCATGGAGCACGACCTCGTCCTCACCGGTCCCGGCGTCCGCCTCGTGCCGCTCGCGCCGGAGCACGCGACGGCGCTCGCGGCGATCGTCGACCTCGACCTGTGGCGCGGCATGGGCTCGCCGCTGCCCGACTCCGCCGAGCGCATGGGGGAGGAGATCGCGGGTGCCCTGCGCGCGCCGGACCGGCTCGCGTTCGCGGTCCTCGGCGACGACGACGAGGTGCGGGGCAGCACGTCGTTCTACGACTGGGTGCCCCGGGTGCCGCGCGTCGAGGTCGGGCACACCTACTACGCACGGCCGTGGTGGGGCGGGACCACCAACCCCGCCTGCAAGCTCGTGCTGCTCACGCACGCGTTCGAGGAGTGGGGCTGCGAGCGCGTGGCGCTGCGGGCCGACTCGCGCAACACGCGCTCGATCGCGGCGATCCGGCGGCTCGGCGCGCAGCCGGAGGGCGTGCTGCGCCGCCACCGGCGCTCGCCCGACGGGACGGTGGCGGACACGGCGTACTTCTCGGTCCTCGCGGACGAGTGGCCGGCGGTCCGGGCGGGCCTGCTCGCGCGGCTCGCCGGACCGCCGGCCTGACGGTGTCCCGAGGGCTACTGCGCGTCGGACGGCACCTGGTCGCCGCCGGGCACCGTGCC
>NZ_HE978588.1:395799-412576 GCF_000312005.1 Cellulomonas massiliensis JC225 | reverse complement strand
CGCGCATGCCGCCGCCCGTCCCGGCCTGCTCCTCGCCCGCCGTCGCGGTCGCCGCCTGCGTGGCACCGGCCGTGTCACCGCCGGACGCGAGGCCGCCGAGCGAGTCGCCGCTGACGGACCCGCCCGTCAGCAGCGTGTAGGTCGCCCCGTCGACGACGTCGGGCGAGGAGTAGACGACCGAGCCGAAGGCCTTGCCCGCCTCGAACGAGGCCAGCACCTCGCCGTCCGCGTCGATGACGTGCAGCACCGTCCCGGCGTCGCCCGCGGCGCTCAGGCCGACGAACGACTGGGACGAGCCGGCCGACGGTGTCTGCGCCATGCCGGCCGACCCGATCGCGACCAGCTCGCCACCGGAGATCTCGAAGCTCCCGTTGTAGTCCAGCGCGCCGTTCCCGTCGTTCGTCGGCCCGCTGACGACCACGGTCCCGCCGCGCATCGCCATGTCGCCGTTCGAGTCGAGCCCGTCGCCCTCCGCGTCGACGACGAGGGTGCCGCCGCTGATCGTCACCGTCGCGTCCTCCACGGCGAAGCCGCCGCCCCCGCCGCCGGGGCCGCCCTGCTGCGCCGTGGCGTCGGCCGAGCCGTCGGTGCCGGCGTCGGAGACGTCAGGCGCGGTCGCGTTCAGCCCGTCGTCGCTCGCGACGACCGACACCGCACCGCCGGAGACGGTGACGTGCTGGCCCTCGAGGCCCTCGACCGACGCGGTGACGTCGACCGTGCCGCCCGCGACCTGCAGCGCGCCCTCGGCGTGCACGCCGTCGTCGCCGCTCGCGAGCGAGAGCGCGCCGTCGGTGACCGAGACGAGGCCGTCCGAGTGGATCGCGTCGTCGGCGGCGTCCACGGTGAGCGTGCCGCCGCCGACGACGACCGAGACGTCGCCCACGAGCCCCTTCGGCGATGCGTCGTCCGCGACGGAGGCGGTGTGGCCGCCGGCCGTCGTGACGGTGGTCGTCCCGCCGCCGAGCACGACGTCGGTGACGGCCGTGATGCCGTCGTCCCCGGCCGTCAGCTCGAGCGTGCCGTCGGAGACGTACACGTACCCGAGGGCGGCGTCGGTGTCCTCGTCGGACTTCAGCGCGTCGCCGCTGGCCGTCACGGTGACGGTCCCGCCTGCGACGACGAGGTAGTCCTTCCCGCGGATGCCGTCGTCCGCGGCGGTCACCGTGATCGTGCCGGACTGGATCACGAGCCCGTCCTTCGACGCGATGCCGTCGTTCGCGTTCCCCTCGACGGTCAGCGCGCCGCCACCGGTGACCGTGAGGTCCGCGGTCGAGAACAGCGCGGCGTTCGGCTCGTCGGTCTCCGCGTCCGGGGAGGCGGAGGCCTCCCCGTCGGCGAGGTGGTTCTGCGAGCCGTCGGCCAGCACGACGACGACGTCGCCCGCGTCGCTCACCTGCAGCGGCGACGTGGTCGAGCTCGTGAGGTCGGCGCCGTCGAGCACGACGCGGACGGTGCCGTCGTCGGGGCTGTCCACGACGACCGAGCCGTCCGTCAGCGTGCCGCTGAGCCGGTAGGTCCCGGCGGCCGTGATCGTGACGGTCGACCCGTCGACGGTGACGCCGTCCCCCTCGACGGTGGCCGAGTCGCCCGTGAGGGTCACCGCGACCTCCTCGGCCTCGTCCCACGTCGTCTCGGCCTCGTGCGCGGCCGTGTTGGCGGCCATCGTCGACGCGACGGTCACGTCGGCCGCCGATGACGCGGGTGTCGTGGTCGCGTCGTCGCTCGTCCCGGTGCTCCCGCCGGCGGTCGTCGACGAGGGGGAGCAGCCGGTGAGCACGGCGGCCACGAGCACGGCGGACGCGCCGAGGGCGGCAGCCCGCCGGCGGACCGCGGCGACGCGGTGGCGAGGGGTGGCGGACAGGGTGCGGATGGGTCGCATGGTCGGTCTCCTTCGTAGGGGCGGTCAGCGGCCGGCGCCGAGGTGGCGGTCCAGGACGCGGCGCCAGGGCGTGGCGGGCAGGTGGGGGTCGAGCGCGGCCATCCCCGTGCCGTACTTCGACAGGCGCACGGGACGATGCCCTCGGCGCCAGAGCAGACGGTCGACGTCGGAGGGGGTGGCGCCCGTCTTCGTCTCGACGACCGCGAGCCCGGCGAGGTCGCGGATGCGGCCGGTCGCGGCGTCGGTCCAGCGCAGCCGCGTGTCCACCGTCGCGCGGCTGTCGCGGCCGTCGTCGCCGGGCACGTGCAGCGTGGCGCGGTCGTAGGCGCTCACGAGCGTCGGGGCGAGGTCCGGCAGCGCGCCGGCCGGCGTGTCGAGCGTCTCCGCCGTGAACGCGAGCGAGGGCACCCAGCGCTCGTCGAGGCCGTGGGGGACCCGGCTCTTGACGGTCGTGCCGCGCGGGCCGCGCGTCTTGACCTCGAACCAGCACTGCGCGGCGTCGACGTACGTGCGGGTGCGCACCTTGAACCGGCGCCGGCGCCGGTGCGCCGCCGCGAGGTAGCAGTCGAGGCCGGGGGTGTCGAAGTACACCGACTCGTACCGGAACCGGCGCTCGCCCTCGATGTCGAGCACCCGGACGTCGTCCCGCAGCGCGGCGAGGAGCGCGTCGACCTCGTCCGCGGGGAGCAGGTACTTGCGGTCGACCCGGGTCTGCAGGCTCGCGCGCTCCTGGAGCTCGGCGAGGCCGACGGGCGTGAACCTCTGCAGGAGCGGGCTCATCGCGCCGCTCCGGCGTGCGTGGCGGCGGCGGCGGCCGGCAGGTCGTGCGACACGGTCGCCGGGCGCTCGTCGAGGCGGTAGCGGACCGCGACGGTGGTGGTGTCGTTGACGAGGTCGAGCCGCTGCACCTGCACGGCGTGCACCCGGGCGCCGAGCGTCCGCTCGACGTACGCGGTGAGCGCCGTCTCGTCGGGCACGGCCCGGTCCAGCACGAGCACCTGCTCGCGGTAGCGGGCCATGACCCGGCGGCTGTCGACGACGGCGAGCACCGCCACGAGCAGCGCCATGAGCCCGAGGCTCACGGCGAGCGGCGCGACCGCCAGGCCCGCGATGAGGCCGAGCGCGAGGGCCGCGAAGTAGTACGCGACCTCGGTCTGCGACAGCTCGATCGACCGCAGCCGGATGATCGACAGGACGCCGAACAGACCGAGCCCCAGGCCCGCGGCGATCGTCGAGTCGGCCAGCACCGCGGCGACCGCGAGGACACCGACGTTGACCCCGACGTACGCGACGACGAGGTCGCGCCGGCGGTGCCGCGGCAGGTAGACCGCGAACGCCAGGACGGCGATCGCGACGACGTCTGCGGCGTAGAGCAGGTAGGGGGTCATGAGGAGCCTCCGGAGGTAGGGGGTCGGTGTCACGGTCCAGTCAGCCGTCCTGACCTAGGCGGTGGCTGTGCGGGCCCTGAGGTGCGGACATGGATCCGCAGCCTCGGCACGCGTCACGTCAGCGCTCGCGGGCGCGCGCGCCGGTGAACACCGCGGTCCGCTGCACCTGGAACCCCACGAGGAACAGCGCCGCGTCGGTGGCGACCTTCGCGAGCAGCAGCGGCACGTGCAGGTGGGTGAGCGCCCACAGGCCGCCGTAGCCGGCGGCGAGCAGCGCGGCGGCGAGCAGCCAGTAGCGCACCGCCTCTCCGCCGGCCGGGCCGTGGGCGGCCCGGCGGAACACCCACCGCCGGTTGACGAGGAAGTTCACGCCGGACGAGAGCGCCCGCGCCCCGAGCACCGAGGCGAGCAGACTCCCGGTCGCCGCCGTGAGCGCGAGCAGTGCGAGCGCGTCCAGGACGAACGCGAGCAGCGACGACGCGACGAACCGCGCGAGCTGCGCCCAGACCCGCACCGAGTCGACGAGCGGCCGGAAGTGGGAGGACGCGTTCCCCTCGAGGTACACGGTGGCGATCGGCACCTCGACCACGCGCAGGCCCTGCGCCGCGGCCGCCAGCAGGACGCGCAGCTCGTACTCGAAGCGCTCGCCCGGGACGCCGCGCAGCCACGCGAGCCGTCCCGCGGGGTAGCCGCGCAGCCCGGTCTGGGTGTCCCGGACCCGACGGCCGGTCGCGAGCCGGAACGCGAGGCGTGTCGCCGCGTTGCCCCACCGGCTGCGCGCCGGCACCGGCCCGGTGAACGCGCGGGCGCCGAGCACGACGGCTGCGTCGCCTACCGCGAGCCGGCGCGCCACGGCGAGCACGTCGGCCGGGGTGTGCTGGCCGTCGCAGTCGGCGCAGACGACGTCGCGCCCCGGCTGCTCGCGCGCGAGCCAGGCGAACCCGGTCCGCAGCGCCTCGCCCTTGCCGCGGTTGACCCGGTGGTGCACCACGTCGGCGCCGGCCGCCGCCGCGGCGTCGAGCACCGGCCGGGAGCGGGGTCCGGACCCGTCGTCGACGACGAGCACCGGCAGACCGGCCTCGCGCAGCGCGCGCACGAGGTGGACGAGCCGCTCGTCGGGCTCGTACGCGGGGACGAGCACGGTCGCGAGCGCCGGCGCGGCCACGGGACCGGGCACGGCCGGGGCCGCCGTCACGGCGCTCACCCCTGCGCCTCGGCGAGGCCGCCGATGTAGAGGATGTCGCTCGTCCCGCGCTCCTGCCCGCGGCCGAGCGGGTCGTTGACGAGCTCGCCGCCGAACACCATGGTCGACGAGCCGCCGCCGTCGATGTTGTACGCGGTCTGCGCCCCGAGGTCGACCATGAGGTCGGCGAGGCCGGTCATGGTGACGCCCGCCGAGTAGCCGGGCGAGCGGCCGTCGACGACGACGAGGACGAGGTGGTTGTCGTCGACGACGCCCACCGCGGTGCGCGGCTGCTCGCCCTGGATCGAGTGGTTGCCGACGTTCGTGTCGACCTCGACCTGGTCGATGCCGTCGACGACCTGACCGTCCTCGACGAGCGCGGGCCCGAACGACAGCGTGTTCCACACGCCGTCGGCCACGAGCGCGTCGGCGGAGGTCGCGGTCTCGTCGTAGACCTCGACGTGGCCGTCCCGGTAGAAGGCGAGACCCTCGCGGGCCCCCTCGTCGCGGAACACGACGCCGTTGCGGATGACGATCCCGGTGTCGCGGAACCCGTAGTAGTCGCCGTTGATCGCGAGGACGGCGTCATTGTCGGCGGCGATCTGCGACGTCGTCTCGGTGATGTTGGTGCCGAACTGGTTGTGGGCGAACGCCGACCGCAGGACGGTCGCGTCGGAGAGCGTCACGTCGGCGACGTAGTACGTGACGGTGTCCTGGCCCGAGCCGGTCGTCACGGTCGAGATCTCGACCGACGCGTCGTCGGACGTGTAGCTCGTCGCGCTGAGCGTCCCGGACGACGCCGTGCCGGCGTCGGCGGCCTCGCCCTGCAGCTGCTCGGCGACGTAGGCGTCGACGTCGCCGATCTCGACGTGGTCGACGACGAACCGGTCGAGCGCCCACGTGGCCGTGCCGCCGAGCGTGAGCACGAGTGCGGCGCCGCCGGCGACCAGTCCGGTGCGCAGGCGGTGCCGGCGAGGGGGCGGGGAGGCGTCCGGGGGGTCGGCGGGCGCGAGCGGCGTGGGGGTGCGAAGGGTCATGCCCCCGGTCTAGGCAGCGGGCCTAGCCGGGCGGTGTGGCCGTCCTGTGCGCCGGGTGAGAGGCCGGCGCCGCTCAGCGGAGCGGGTCGACCCGTCCCGTGAGGTGGAGCTTGCCCGAGCGGGCGTGCCAGACGTCGACGCCGAAGCCGTCGCCGTCGCGCGCGACGCGGACCGAGGGGCTGCTGGGCAGCAGCACCGGCGCGGCGAACTGCACCGTCCACACGAACGCGTCCCCACGGGCCGGGCCCACCGCGGCGAGCGTGCGGGCGGCCGTGTCCATGCCGTGGGCGATGGTCCGGGGGAAGCCGAAGGCCTTCGCGCCGAGCGCGGACAGGTGGATCGGGTTGCGGTCACCGGAGACCTGCGCGTACCGGCGGCCGGTCCCCGCGTCGAGGTGCCAGCGCCCCGTGGGCACCGGCGGGACGAACGACGGGCGGGGCTCGTCGTCGGCGGGGCGGCCGGCGAGGCGCACGCCCTTGGCGAGGTACGTCGAGACCCCCCGCCACACGAGCCGGTCGTCCACGCGGGCCTCGGTCACGAGGTCGACGGCGGTGCCCGAGCGGTGCGGCGCGAGGTTCTCGGCGTGCGCGTGCAGGTCGAGCGCCTCGACGAGCGTCGTCGGCGCGTGCTGCTCCACCCGGTTGGCCAGGTGCACCATCCCGACGAGCGGCAGCGGGAAGTCGGCGCGGACCATGAGCGCCGTCGCGAGCGGGAACGCCAGCACGTGGACGAAGCCCGCCGGCAGCCGGTCGGAGCCGCTCTCGCCGACGTGGTGCTGGTACGCCGTCAGGTGCTCCGCGTCGGGGCGCACGCCGGCGACCTCGTACGCGAGTGCCGGCAGCGACGCGCCCGCGCGGCCGAGGCGCCGCTCGACCGCGAGCCGCCCGCCCGCAGCGACGCCGCGGACGTACGAGCCGCCGAGCGGCGGGACCTGCGGGAGGAGGACGACGGGACGCTCGTCCGTCACTGGCCCACCATGTTCTGCCCGCAGACCCGCAGCACCCGCCCGCGGATCCCGCCGGCGGCCGGCGAGGCGAGGAACGCCACGGCCTCCGCCACGTCGACGGGCTGGCCGCCCTGCTGCAGCGAGTTGAGGCGACGCGCCACCTGCCGGGTGACGGCGGGGATGCGGGCGGTCATCTCCGTCTCGATGAACCCGGGCGCGACCGCGTTGGCCGTGCCCCCGAACGCCTCGAGCAGCGGCGCGGTCGCCCGCACCATCCCGATGACGCCGCCCTTGGAGGCGGCGTAGTTCGTCTGGCCGCGGTTGCCGGCGATGCCGGACGTCGAGGCGAGCGAGACGATCCGCGGCGCGTCGGTGAAGTCGCCGCTGGTCAGCAGCGCCTCGTTGATCCGCAGCTGCGCCGCGACGTTCACCGCGAGGACCGGGTCCCACTTCTCGGGCGTCATGTTGGCGAGCAGCTTGTCGCGCGTGATGCCGGCGTTGTGCACGACGACGTCGAGCCGGCCGTGCCGCTGCAGCGCGTGCTCGAGGATCCGTTCGCCCGCGTCGTCGGCCGTGACGTCGAGCTGGAGCGCGGTGCCCCTGACGCGGTTCGCGACCGCGGCGAGGTGGTCGCCGGCCGCGGGCACGTCCACCGCGACGACGGTCGCGCCGTCGCGGGCCAGCGTCTCGGCGATCGCCTCGCCGATGCCGCGCGCGGCGCCGGTGACCACGGCCACCCGCCCGGCGAGCGGCCGGTCCCAGTCGTCGGGCAGCGAGCCGCCGTCGGTGTCGACCGCGAGCAGCTGGCCGTCGACGAACGCGGAGCGCGTCGAGAGCAGGAACCGCAGCCCGCCGAGCACGGACGGCGCGTCCACGCCCACCCCGTCGGCCAGCACCAGCCCGTTGCCGGTGGCACCCCCGCGCAGCTCCTTGGCCAGCGAGCGCAGCAGCCCGTCGACGCCCTGCCGGGCGGCGGCGACCGCCGGCGCGTCCTCGTCGGTCGCCGGCCGCGAGAGCGTGACGACGCGCGCGCCGCGGGCCAGGCTCCGCAGGGTCGCGGCCGCCTCGAGCACCGGGGCCGCGAGGTCGTCGGGGTGCGTGACCTCGGTGAGGACGAGGACGAGCGCCGCGTAGCGCGCGTCGTGCGCGTGGCGGTGCACGTCGAGGTCCCACGGGCCCGCGAGCTGCGCGGCGACCGCGTCGGCGTCCGCGCCCTTGCCGAGCACGAGCACGGGGCCGACCAGCAGCGGCTCGCCCGCGCGGTAGCGGCGCAGCGGCGCGGGCCGGGGCAGGCCGAGCTTCTTCGCGAGGGTGCCGGTGAGCCCGCCGTTGACGAGCTCCAGGTAGGTGTCGGTCATCACGCCGCCTCGAGGATCGCGGTGAGGCCCAGGCCGCCGGCCGCGCAGACCGAGACCAGGGCGCGGGGGGTGCCGCCGTCACGCTGCTGGCGCAGGTGCAGCTCCTTGCTGATGGTGGCGACGATGCGGCCGCCCGTCGCGGCGAAGGGGTGCCCCGCCGCGAGGGACGAGCCGTGCACGTTGAGCCGGTCGACGTCGACCGTGCCGAACGCGCCGTCGAGGCCGAGGCGCTCCTTGCCGAACGTGTCGGACTCCCACGCGGCCAGCGTCGTCAGGACGGTCGACGCGAACGCCTCGTGGATCTCGACGTAGTCGAAGTCGGCGAGCGTCAGCCCGTGCCGGGCGAGCAGCCGCGGCACCGCGTAGACCGGCGCCATGAGCAGCCCGTCCTCGCCGTACACGAAGTCGACGGCGCCCGCCTCCGCGTCCACGACCACCGCGAGCGGCGTGAGCCGGTGCTCGGCGGCCCACTCGTCCGAGCCGAGCAGCACGGTCGAGGCGCCGTCGGTGAGGGGCGTGGAGTTGCCGGCCGTCATCGTCGCGGGGACGTCGAGGCCGAGCCCGAACGTGGGCTTCAGCTGCGCGAGCTTCTCCAGCGAGGTGTCGGGACGCAGGTTCGCGTCCCGGGCGAGCCCCCGGTACGGGGTGACGAGGTCGTCGAAGAACCCGGCGTCGTACGCGGCGGCGAGGCGCTGGTGGCTGCGCAGCGCGACCTCGTCCTGCGCCTCGCGCGTGATGCCCCACTCGGCGGTCGTGAGGGCCTGGTGCTCGCCCATCGACAGGCCCGTGCGCGGCTCCGAGGTGCGCGGGGTCGCCGGCGCGAGGTCCTTCGGGCGGATCCTGGAGGCGGCCGCGAGGCGCTGGCCGACCGTCTTCGCGCGCGAGAGGTCGAGCAGCGCGCGGCGCAGCCGGTCGCTCACGGCGATCGGCGCGTCGGACGTCGTGTCGACGCCGCCCGCGATCGCCGAGTCGAGCTGCCCGAGCCGGATCTTGTTCGCGAGCGAGACGACCGACTCCAGCCCTGTCGCACACGCCTGCTGCAGGTCGTACGCGGGCGTCGTGGCGGACAGGGCCGAGCCGAGCACCACCTCGCGCGTGAGGTTGAAGTCGCGGCTGTGCTTGAGCACCGCACCCGCGGCGACCTCGCCGATCCGCTCGCCCTGCAGGCCGTAGCGGGCGACGAGGCCGTCGAGCGCGGCCGTCAGCATGTCCTGGTTCGACGCGTGCGCGTACGCGCCGCCGGAGCGGGCGAACGGGATCCGGTTGCCGCCGAGGACGAGCGCGCGGCGCGCCGTCGGGGCCGGGGCGCCGCCGGACGTGCTGGACTTGCGGGGGCTGGGCGAGGGGGCCATCGGGCGTGTTCCTCTCACGTCGTCGTGGGCGGTCGTCGCCCGCCGTCGTCGGCCGGGCGGGGACCTTGGTCCCGAGGTCGGCCGGTGCCGCAGCATTACGGTTTCGACTCGGGTGTGTCCAGGACCCACAGTACCTGATACCTTCGGTCTCGTGAGCCCGATCACACCAGGCTCGTCATCGCAGACGAACCTCACCCTGCTGACCGACCGGCGCCGCACGCCCGCCGCCGAGACCTACGCCGACGGGCGCTCGACCCGGTGGGCCGACCACCGCGAGTCCCGCCGCGCGGAGCTCGTGCGCGTGGCGCGCCGCACCGTCCACCACCGCGGCCCTGACGTCTCCATGGAGGAGATCGCGTCCGCCGCCGGCACCTCGAAGTCGATCGTGTACCGGTACTTCTCCGACAAGACCGGGCTGCAGATCGCCGTCGCCGAGGCCGTCGTGCTGCAGATCCAGGGCGCCCTGGAGGGCGTGCTCCGGGTCTCGCCGACGCCCCGCGAGGGCCTGCGCGCGATGGTCGCGGTCTACCTCGAGATGATCGAGTCGTCGCCGAACGTGTACGCGTTCGTCACGCGCAACGGCTCGGTCGAGTCCGGGGGGCCGCTCGGCCACTTCCTCGACTCGGTCACCGCGCTCGTCGCGGCGCCGTTCGCCCGCGGCCTGACGCAGGAGCACGCGGACGGCCGCAGCACCGCGCACCGGCCCGACCACGCGCACGACGACGAGGCGGGCGACCCCGGTCTCGCCGCGCGGATCGCGCTCGCCGAGTCGTGGGCCGCCGGCGCCGTCGGCTTCGTGCGCGGCGCGGGCGAGTGGTGGCTGGCGCACCGCGACCAGCCCGGCGCCGTCGACCGCGAGACGCTGACGCAGCAGGTCGCCGCGTGGCTCTGGGCCGGCCCCGTCGGCCTGCTCGCCCGCGAGCGGCTGCGGCCCGAGGCGGCCGACGAGGACCGCGCGCCCCTGACCTTCCCGACCCCGGCGGCGACCCCGCCGAGCTCCGCTCACGACGACGTGACCTCCGAGGAGAGCTGAATGACCACCACGACCCCCCGCCCCGTGGCCGCCGAGCGCGAGCCGGGCGACCCCCGGCTCGACGCGGACAGCCGCGTCGACGTCGAGCACCTCGCGCACGTCCTGCTCGGGCACTACCCCGAGCTCCGGCTGGCGGCGCGCCGGCTCATGGGCGACGAGCGGTTCCACCGCGTCGACGGGCTGCCGATGGACGAGCACCGCGAGCGGGTGCTCGGGCAGCTGCGGGTGCTCGCGACCGAGGGCGACGTGCACCGGTCCTTCCCCACGCGGTTCGGCGGCGCCGACGACCACGGCGGCTTCCTCGCCCGGTTCGAGGAGCTCACGCACGCCGACCCGTCGCTGCAGATCAAGTCCGGCGTCCAGTGGGGCCTGTTCGCGTCCGCGATCTTCCACCTCGGCAGCGAGCGCAACCATGACGACTTCCTCGCGGGTGCGCTGACGCTCGACGTCCCGGGCGCCTTCGCGATGACGGAGATCGGGCACGGCTCGGACGTCGCCTCGATCGGCACCACGGCGACGTACGACCCCGACACCGAGGAGTTCGTCCTGCACACGCCGTTCCGCGCGGCGTGGAAGGACTACCTCGGCAACGCCGCGAAGCACGGCCAGGCGGCCGTCGTCTTCGCGCGGCTGATCACCGCGAGGAAGGGCGAGCAGCGCGTCGACCACGGCGTGCACGCGTTCTACTGCCCGATCCGCGACCCGCGCACGCTCGAGCTGCTGCCGGGGGTCTCCAGCGAGGACGACGGCCTCAAGGGCGGGCTGAACGGCATCGACAACGGGCGCCTCGCGTTCGACCACGTCCGGGTGCCGCGCACGAACCTGCTCAACCGCTACGGCGACGTCGAGCCCGACGGCACGTACACCTCGCCGATCGCGTCACCGGGGCGCCGGTTCTTCACCATGCTCGGCACGCTCGTCCAGGGTCGCGTCTCGCTCGACGGGGCCGCGGTGACGGCGGCGCGGGTCGGCCTGACCATCGCGATCACGTACGGCAACCAGCGCCGGCAGTTCGCCGGCGCGGGCCTCGACGAGGTCGTGCTCATGGACTACGGCCAGCACCAGCGCCGGCTGCTGCCGCTGCTCGCCGAGACCTACGCGGCGGGGTTCGCGCACGAGGACCTGCTGGCCGCGTTCGACGACGTGTTCTCGGGCCGCAACGACACCCCGGAGACGCGCGAGGACCTCGAGACGCTCGCGGCCGCGCTCAAGCCGACGTCCACGTGGCACGCGCTGACGACGCTGCAGACGGCGCGCGAGGCGTGCGGCGGCGCCGGGTTCATGGCCGAGAACCGGCTCACGCAGCTGCGCGCGGACCTCGACGTTTACGTGACGTTCGAGGGCGACAACACGGTGCTCTACCAGCTCGTCGGCAAGCGCCTGCTCACCGACTACGCGAAGTCCTTCCAGGGCCTCGACGCGGTGAAGGTGGCGCGCCTCGTCGCCGAGCGGGCCGCGGACGCCGCCCGGTACCGGACCCCGCTGGGCCGGGCCATCCAGACGATCACGGACGTCGGCGACGTGCGCCGCTCGGCGGGCGCGCTGCGCGAGACGGCGACGCAGCGGGCGCTGCTCGTCGACCGGGTCGAGACGATGGTCGCGGAGGTCGCACAGGCGCTGCGGCCGGCCCAGAAGGCGGACCCCGCGACGGCGTGGGCGCTGTTCAACGCGCACCAGCACGAGCTGGTCGAGGCGGCCCGGGCGCACGCCGAGCTCGTGCAGTGGGAGTCGTTCACCGCGGCGCTCGCCCGCGTCGAGGACTCCGGCACGCAGCAGGTGCTCACGTGGCTGCGCGACCTGTTCGGCCTCACGCTGGTCGAGCGGCACCTCGACTGGTACCTGCTCAACGGCCGGCTCTCGGCCGGGCGCGCCCGCACCGTGACGTCGTACATCGACCGCCTGCTGACCCGGCTGCGCCCGCACGCGCAGGACCTGGTCGACGCGTTCGGCTACGGGCCGGAGCACCTGCGCGCGCCGATCGCCTCGGGCGTCGAGCAGCAGCGCCAGGACGAGGCACGCGCCTGGTTCAAGGCGCAGCGCGCGTCGGGCGACGCGCCGGTGCCGGAGAAGCGCGCGCGCTGACCTGCGCGCCCGTGCCGAGGGCGGCCGACCCACGAGGTCGGCCGCCCTCGTCGCGCGTCGGCCCCGTCGTGCGGTGTTCACGCCGCGGGCCTCGTCCTGCCGCCGCGCACCTGGTAGGGATGCACGCGTGACCCACCAGCCGCCGCTCGCGAGGCGTCTCGGCACCCGGGACGCGGTCGCGATCGGCCTCGGCTCGATGATCGGCGCGGGGGTCTTCTCCGCGTTCGCACCGGCGGCGCAGGCGGCCGGGTCGGCGCTGCTCGTCGGCGTGGCGCTCGCGGCCGTCGTCGCCTACGCGAACGCGACGTCCTCGGCCCAGCTCGCGGCGCAGTACCCCGCGTCGGGCGGCACGTACGTCTACGGGCGGGAGCGGCTGGGGCCGTGGTGGGGGTTCGCCGCCGGGTGGGCGTTCGTCGTCGGCAAGACCGCGAGCTGTGCCGCCATGGCGCTGACCTTCGCGGCGTACGTCGCGCCGGCCGGCTGGCAGCGGCCGGTGGCCGCCGTGGCCGTCGTGGCGGTGGCCGCGGTGAACTACCGCGGGGTGACGCGGACCGCGGCGGCCACCCGGGCCCTCGTCGTCGTCGTGCTCGTGCTGCTGGCGCTCGTGGTCGCCGCGACGCTCGCGACCGCGGGCCCGAGCTGGTCGCGCGTCGCCGACGGCGTGCCGGACGACCTGGGGTGGCGGGGTGTCGTGCAGTCGGCGGCGCTGCTGTTCTTCGCGTTCGCCGGGTACGCCCGCGTCGCGACGCTGGGGGAGGAGGTGCGTGACCCCGCGCGGACGATCCCGAGGGCGGTGACGCTGGCTCTCGCGCTCGCGGTCGTCGTCTACGCGGTGGTGGCCGTCGTGCTGCTCACCGTGCTCGGTGCGGCGGGCACCGCGGCGTCGGACGCGCCGCTCGCGGACGCGGCGGCGCGCGCGTCGGCGTCGTGGGGCCGAGCCGTCGGTGCGCGTCGCCGCGGCGGTCGCGTCCCTCGGTGCGCTGCTGGCGCTCGTCGCGGGCGTCGGCCGCACGGTGCTGGCGATGGCGCGCGAGGGCGACCTGCCGCGTCCGCTCGCCGCCGTGCATCCGCGCTTCCAGGTCCCGCACCGGGCGGAGGTCGCGCTCGGGGTGGCGGTCGCGGCGCTGGTGCTCACCACGGACGTGCGGGGGGCGATCGGGTTCTCGTCGTTCGGGGTGCTGGTCTACTACCTGGTCGCCAACGCCGCCGCCTGGACGCAGCCGGCGCAGGTGCGCCGCTCCCCGCGGTGGCTGCAGGCCGTCGGCGCCGTCGGCTGCCTGGTGCTGGCCCTGAGCCTGCCGCTCGCGGCGGTGGCCGGCGGCGTGGCGGTGCTGGCCGTGGGGCTCGCGCTGCGGGGGGCCGCCCGCCGCCGGCGGTGAGACGAGTTTGGCTTACCTCACTAAGGTCAGGCTAACCTCTGCTCGTGACCACGACGGCGGCAGCGGGACGCCCCGCGCTCAGCGGCTCCGACCTGCGACTCGCGTACCACGGCACCGTCGTCGTGGAGGAGGGGGCCGTGCACCTCGTGCGCGGCCGCGTCACGGCGCTCGTCGGCCCGAACGGCTCGGGGAAGTCGACGCTGCTGCGCGCGCTCGCGCGGCTGCACCGGCCGGAGTCCGGGCAGGTGCGGCTGGACGGCGAGCAGGATGCCGCGGCCCTCTCGGCGCAGGAGTTCGCGCGCCGCGTCACGCTGCTCTCGCAGCAGCGGCCCACGCCCTCGGGCGTGACCGTGCGGGACGTCGTCGCCTACGGCCGCCACCCCTACCGCGGGCGCTGGCGCCAGGGTGACCCCGACGGTCCGCGCGCGACCGCGCGCGCGATGGAGGTCACCGGCGTCGCGCCGATGGCCGGCCGTCCCGTCGACGAGCTGTCCGGCGGCGAGCTGCAGCGGGTATGGCTCGCGATGTGCCTGGCGCAGGACACCGGCGTGCTGCTGCTCGACGAGCCGACGAACCACCTCGACCTGCGCTACCAGGTGGAGATCCTCGACCTGGTGCGGGACCTGGCGGACGACCACGGCGTCGCCGTGGGCCTCGTCCTGCACGACCTCGACCAGGCGGCAGGCGTCGCCGACGAGGTCGTGCTGCTGCGGTCCGGCCGCGTCGTGGGCGCGGGACGGCCGCACGAGGTGCTGACGAGCGACGCGCTGACCGCCACCTACGGCATCCGCATCGACGTCGCGCAGGACGAGGTCACGGGCCGCGTCCGCACCCGCGCCGTGGGCCGGCACACGCACCGCCGCGCCCCCGAGCCGAGCCTGGCCCCCGCCTGACCGCTCGTCCGACCCCCGCCCGACCCCCCGGCGCACGCCGCGCCGCCCGCTCGCCACGCCCGCACCACCCACCGACGAGAACGAGGACCCCCATGCGAACCCTGCGCGCCCGCGCCCTGCCCGCGCTCGCGGCCGGCGCCGTCGCCCTGCTGCTCTCCGCCTGCGGCACCACGGAGGAGCCCGCCGGCGCCGCCGGCACGCCGTCCGCGACCGGCTCAAGCGCGCCCGCCGGGCCGGTGACGGTGACCGACGACCGCGGCACGGTGACGCTCGACGCGCCCGCCACCCGCGTCGTCTCGCTCGAGTGGGGGCTCACGGAGAACCTCCTGTCGCTGGGCGTGCAGCCGGTCGGCCAGGCCGACACGACGGGCTACAACACCTGGGACACGGTGGTCCCGCTCGACCCCGAGACGCCCGACGTCGGCACGCGCGGCGAGCCGAGCCTCGACGCGATCGCGGCGCTCGACCCCGACCTGGTGGTGACGACCACCGACCTCCCGGAGGAGGTCATCGCGCAGATCGAGAAGACCGTGCCGGTCATCGCGCTGCAGGGGTCGGACGCGTCCGACCCGGTCGGCAAGATGCGCCGGACGATCGAGCTGCTCGGCGACGCGACGGGCACCGCCGACGCGGCGGACGCCGAGCTCGCGGCGTTCGACCAGGCGGTCGCCGAGGCGCGCACGGCGCTCGACGCCGCCGGGAAGTCGGGGGCGACCTACACGATGGCCGACGGCTGGATCGCCGACGGCGCCGTCTCGGTCCGCATGTACACGCCCGGCTCGTACCTCGGCGGCGTGGCCGGCCTCGCCGGCCTAAAGAACGTCTGGACGGGCGAGGGCGACCCGGCGTACGGGCTCGGCGTCACCGACGTCGAGGGGCTCACCGACGTCCCGGAGGGCGCGCACTTCCTGTACGCCGCGAACGACGCGGAGGACGACCCCTTCGCGGACGGCCTGAAGGACAACGCGGTGTGGGAGCAGCTCCCGTTCGTCGAGGCGGGTGCCGTGCACCGCATGCCCGACGGCATCTGGATGTTCGGCGGCCCGCGCTCCGGCATCGCGTGGCTCGAGGCGGCCGTCGCCGCGATCACGCAGTGACCGTGGGCCGGTGACCACCACCCTCGACGCGCGGCCGGCCGCCGCCGAGCCCCTCGACGGGGCGGCGGCCGGCGGTCGCGCACGACCGGCGCGGATCGCGACGGTGCTGCTGGTCGGCCTCGTCGCGGTCGTCACCCTCGCGCTCGTCGACCTCACGCTCGGCACCTCGCGGGTCGGGCTCGGGGACCTGCTGCGGCTGCTCGTCGGGTCCGGCGACGACGAGGCGCTGGCGGTGCTCGTCGCGTCGCGCGCCCCGCGCGTGGCCGCGGGCCTGCTCGTGGGCGCGGCGCTCGGCGTCTCGGGCGGCATGCTGCAGTCCGTCGCCCGCAACCCGTTGGCCTCGCCGGACACGCTCGCGGTCAACGCGGGCGCGTACGCGACCGTCGTGGCGGCCGCCGCGTTCGGGCTCACGCTGCCGTTCGCGGCCACCGGCGCGCTGGCCTTCCTCGGCGGGCTCGCGGCCGCGGGGCTCGTGCTCGTCATCGCCCGCGGCGGGGCGCAGGGGCCGACGCGCCTCGTGCTCGCCGGCTCCGCGACGATGCTCGCGCTGTCCTCCGTGACGTACCTGCTCATGCTGCTGTTCGAGCAGGAGACCACGGGCATGTTCGCGTGGGGCGAGGGCTCGATCGTCCAGTCCGGCGCGCAGAAGGTCACGCAGGCCGCGCCGGCCGTCCTGCTCGTCGCGCTCGTCGCCGTCGCGTGGTCCCGGCGGCTGGACGTGCTCGCGCTCGGCGACGACACCGCGTCCGTGCTGGGGCTCGACGTCCGGCGCACGCGGGTGGTCGGCGTGCTGCTCGCGGTGATGCTGGCCGCGCTCGCGGTGACCGTGGCGGGGCCCGTCGGCTTCGTCGGGCTCGCGGCGCCGGTGGTCGCGCGGCTCGTCGCCCGCCGGGTGCCCGGGCTGCACCGGCACCGCGTGCTGCTGCCGTTCGCCGCGCTCACCGGCGCTGCGGTCGTCCTGGCCGCCGACGTCGCGCTCCGGCTCGTCGCCCCGGCGCGCGTCGCCGTGCCGACCGGCGTCCGTGACGACGCTGCTCGGGGCGCGAACGGCGCTGCAGCTCCGAGGCGAGCTTCACGCGCTGCGCCTCGCCGCCCGAGAGCGTCGGCGCGGGCTGGCCGAGCCGCACGTACCCGAGACCGACGTCCACCA
>NZ_HE978588.1:384441-395538 GCF_000312005.1 Cellulomonas massiliensis JC225 | reverse complement strand
GGGCGCCCGCCCGGCGACGCGGCGCCGGCACCTCGCCGTCGTCGGGGTCGCGGTCGTGCTCCTCGTCGCGGCGCTCGTCGCGGGCCTGCTGCTGGGCGACCGGCTGCTGCTCACGGGCGACGTGGTGAACTGGCTGGCCGGCACGAGCGGGCGGCAGGTGAGCTTCGTGCTCGACCAGCGCGTGCCGCGCGTGCTCGCCGCGCTGCTCGCCGGCGCCGCGCTCGGCCTCGCCGGCACGTCGGTGCAGGCCGTGGCCCGCAACCCGCTCGCGGAGCCGAGCCTGCTCGGCGTGACCGGGGGCGCGGGCCTCGGCGCCGTCACGGCCGCCGTGCTCGTGCCCGCGGCGTCGCTGTGGTCGACGTCGCTGGGGGCCGTGGTCGGCGCGCTCGCCACCTTCGCCCTCGTCTACCGGCTGGCCTCGCGCCGGGGCCTCAGCTCCGACCGGCTCGTGCTGGTGGGCATCGGCACGTCGGCCGCGGCCGCGTCGCTCATCACGCTCGTCGTGGTCGCGACGAACCCGTGGAACACGACGATGGCGCTCACGTTCCTCTCCGGCTCGACCTACGGCCGGACGGCCGCGCAGGTCTGGCCGGTCGCGGCGGTGCTCCTCGTCCTCACGCCGCTGGTGGTGCGGTGGCGTCGCGACCTCGACGTGCTCGCGGTCGACGACGACCTGCCCCGCGTGCTGGGCGTCCGGCTGGAGCGGACCCGGCTCGGCGTGCTCGTCGTCACCGCGCTGCTCACGGCCGCCGCCGTGACGGCCGTCGGGGTGGTCGGCTTCGTCGGGCTCGTCGCGCCGCACCTGGCCCGCGCGCTCGTGGGCTCGCGGCACGCGCGCGTGGTCCCGGTCGCGATGCTGCTCGGGGCGCTCGTCCTGAGCGTCGCCGACACGCTCGGCCGCACGGTGCTCGCCCCCACCCAGGTGCCGGCGGGCCTCGTGACGGCGCTCATCGGCACGCCGTACTTCGTCGTGCTGCTGTGGCGGAGCCGGCGAGCGGGCTGAGACCTCTCAGCGGACGGTGCCCGCCCCGGCGGCGACGACGCCCGGAGGCACCGTGCACCACACGCACGCACCCGGCGGGACGACGTCCTGGTCGAGCACGCCCGTCGACGACGCGACGACCTCCCAGCCGGTGAGCGCCAGCCGGTGCGGACGGTTCGAGGCGTTGAGCACCGCCACCGCCTCGCCGCGCAGCGCGACCAGCACGCCCGGGTGCGGGTCGATCCACCGGACCGTGGCCGACGACTCGCGCCACAGCGTCCGGCGCAGCGCGAGCGCGTGCCGCAGCACGGACCACGGCGACGTCGGGTCCTGCTCCTGCGTCGAGCGGGCGTACGCCTCCCAGCCCGGCGGCTGCGGCAGCCACGGCGTGCCGGTGGTGAAGCCGCAGGCCGGCTCGTCGGGCGTCCACGGCAGCGGGACGCGGGCGCCGTCGCGGCTCAGCTGCTCGCCGTCGCTGCGCAGCGCCTGCGGGTCCTGCCACGCCTCGCGCGGCACGTCGACCTGGGGCAGCCCGAGCTCGTCGCCCGCGTACAGCGTGAACGAGCCGGGCATCGCCAGCAGGAACAGGTGCAGGGCGAGCGCCCGCTCGCGGCCCACCCGGGACGCGACCCGCTCGAAGTCGTGGGAGCCGAGCACCCAGCCGGGCAGCGACCCCGCCTCACGGTGCGCCGCGAGCTGGAGCTCGACGGTGCGCTGCAGAGCGGACGCCGACCACGGCGTCTGGAGCACCTCGAAGGCGAAGGCGTGCCCGAGCTCGTCGGGGCGCGCGTACAGCGCGGTGCGCTCGGGCGGTCCCCACACCTCCGCGACGGCGAAGACGCCGGGGCGCACGCCGTCGAGCACGCGCCGCCACGAGCGGTACACGTCGTGCACCTCGGTCCGGTCCCAGTGCGGGTGCGGCTCGCCGCGCCGCACCTCGGCCAGCAGCGGGTGCTTCATGAGCCCGCCGGCCACGTCGACGCGGAACCCGTCGACGCCGCGCTCGGCCCAGAACACCAGCGTGCGCTCCAGGTCCGCGCGCACGTCCGGGTGCGTCCAGTCGAGGTCGGGCTGCTCCGGCGCGAACAGGTGCAGGTACCACGCGCCGTCCGGGAGCCGCGTCCACGCGGGCCCGCCGAACACCGAGCGCCAGCGGTTCGGCGGCCGCCGCCCGTCCGGGCCGGTCCCAGGCCGCAGGTGGAAGCGCCCGCGCGACGGGTCGTCCGGGCCCGCGGCGAGCACCTGGCGGAACCACGGGTGGGCGACGGAGACGTGGTTCGGCACGACGTCGACCAGCACGCCGAGCCCGAGCCCGTGCGCGCGCTCCACCAGCGCGTCGAACGCGGCGAGGTCGCCGAACAGCGGGTCGACGCCGCGGTGGTCGGCGACGTCGTAGCCGTGGTCCGCCTGCGGCGAGGGGTAGAAGGGCGTGAGCCAGACGGCGTCGACGCCCAGCCGGGCCACCGCGTCCAGGTGCGCGGTGACGCCGGCCAGGTCGCCGACGCCGTCACCGTCCGAGTCGGCGAACGAGCGGACGTAGACCTCGTACACGACGGACCGTGAGTCGACCCGCGGTCGCGCGGCCGGGGGGTCGGGCGGGGTCGAGGTCACGGCCACCTCAGGTTCGGACGAGCTCCACGAGGACGATCGACGGGTTCGGCAGCTCGACGGCGAGGGTCGCTCGGCCGTCCGCGGTCGTGACGGTGCCGCGGTCGAGCACGGCCAGCTCGTCGGCGGCCCGCAGGCGCGCCCACTGGTCCTCGTCGGGCCAGTCGGCGCCGGGGTCGTCGGGCGTCGAGCCGTTCATCGACAGCCACAGTCCGGTGACGTTCGAGTGGGTCGCGTCGACGCGTGACTCGGACACCCGCCACGTGCCGTCCGCGAGCCCGTCGAGGGCGAGCGTCACGGTCCGCGCGAGCGCGGGGGAGCCGTCCACCTTCGACTGGTCGAGCGTACCGTTCCAGAGGGCCACGGCGACGCGTCCGTCCTGGTCGCGCGAGGCCCAGGCCTCGACCAGCCCGCCCGCGCCGTCGCCCGTCACCCGGGCCTCGAGCTCGTCGTCGCCGAGCTGCTCCAGCAGGTGCAGCGCCCACCACCGGGGCTTGCGCAGCTCTCCCACGGTGCGCAGCCCGAACCCGCCGTGCACGAGGCGCGGCGGCCGGCCCAGCTCCTCGAACTGGTCGGAGACGACCCAGTAGGACAGCGCGTCGATCCGCCCCGCCGCCGAGCGCATGCCGCGCACGAGGAACGCGGCGCTGAACGGCCCGTCGTTCGCGTTGCCGAAGTGCGTCGGGCTGACGCCCCACTCCGTCCACCAGATCCGCGCGTCCTCGCGGCCGTACCGGGCGAGCGTCCCGCGCAGGTCCAGCGGCGCGTTGCCGTACGTGTGGGTCGAGACGAAGTCCAGAGGCGCGCCCGACCCGGCGACGTGGGCCAGGAGCCCGTCGACCCAGCCCGCGGCGGCGGTGGACGGGCCGCCGACCACGAGGCGGTCGTCGACGTCCCGCACGGCCCGCACCGTCACGTCGTAGAGGCGCCAGAACTCCTCGCGCGTGCCGGACCAGAACACCTCCAGGTTCGGCTCGTTCCAGACCTCGAACGACCAGTGCTCGCGCACCTCGTCGAGCCCGTACCGGTCGACGACCGCCTGGACGAGGCCGCGCACGAGGTCGGCCCAGCGGTCCCAGTCCTTCGGCGGGGAGATGATCGCGCCGTAGTCGAACACGGTCGCCGTGGGGTCGGACGCGAGGTCGCGCGGCATGAACGAGATCTCGACGACCGGCCGCAGGCCCAGCGCCATCACCTTGTCGTAGGTCGCCAGAACCCCCGAGAAGTCGTGGACCGGCTCGCCGTCCACCTCGCGGTACACGCCGAGGTCGTCGCAGAGGATGGCGTGGGCGCGCACCGTCTCCACGCCGAGCTCGTCGTGCGCGTCCCGCAGCGCCGAGGTGAGGTCCGAGGCGATCGACTGGCCGCCGACGGTCTCGTCCGACAGCAGCAGCGACAGGTGCTCCGAGCCGATCATCGGACGCCACGGGCGCGGCAGCGGGCGGACGACGGACGTCGCGTCGACGGCCACCTCGACCGCCGCGCCCTCGCCCGGCAGCGAGGCGCACTCGAGCACCTCGCCGGGCGCGCCCGTCACCGAGACGTCGGAGACCGTGGCGACGGCGTAGCGGTACGTGACGCCCGGTTCGCCGGTCGTGTCGGCGTAGGGGCCGTGCGGCACGGCGAGCACGTCGCCGCCGCCGTGGTCGAGCGGGCGCAGCTCCTCGTCGGGCGCGCCCGCCGGGGCACGCATCACCTGGTAGCCGACGGCACCGGGCACGGGCTGCCAGTCGACCGTCACCTGCCCCACCCCCGCGGCGACGCGCACGCCGCCGGGCGGGTCGAGCACCGGGATCGAGCCGGCCGCCGACTCGTCCGAGGCCAGCCCGATGCGGGCCTCCCAGTCGCTGCGGGCGTCGGAGCGGGCGTCGGTGCCGTGGGTCACGAGTCCTCCTGGGTGGTGGCGGCGGAGCCCGCGGTCGCGCCGACCGAGAACTCCTCCTGGCCGATGAGCGGGCGCAGGACCTTCTCGACCTGCTTCGTGCCGAAGGCGCGGTGCAGCACGTCATGGCCGAGCAGGTTGCCGATCGCGCCCATCACCATGCCCTGGTCGAGCGAGAGGTAGCGCTGCGCGGTGGTGCCGGAGCGCACCGCGACCGAGTCGTAGAAGCCGCCGGGGCCGTAGGCGCCGAGGTCGTCCTCGATGCCCCGCAGGTTGTCGACGGCCTCCCGCGGCGCGTAGGCGAGCGCGAGGGCGGAGGCGTGCGGCGTCACCACGCCGTCGCCGAAGGTCGGCTCGGGCGCGCCCGGGGCGGGGTTGGTCGCCTCGCGGCAGCCCGCGTACCCGCGGTCGACGTTCGTGCCCTCGCGGTCGGACGGGTAGCCGCCGGGGTCCATGCCGATCTCGTCGACGCCGTACACCGCGTACCCGCCGAAGGGGTTGCTGGCGGGGGAGAAGCCCCAGTAGCCGTACCCGGCCTGCTCGAGCCCGTGCTCGATGTGCGCGCGGACCGCCAGCGGGTGGTTCTTGCCCCAGCTGTTCGGCGCCCACCGCGACTCCGGCACGAACAGGTCGGGCATGAGCTCCTCGAACATCGACCCGCCCCACGTCGGCACGACACGCGTGCCGCGGTAGGTGAACGCCCCCTCGAAGACGTCGATGCCCTCGTAGGTCCGCGTCGTCCCCACCGGGCGCTGCTCCAGCCACGACCAGTCGCACGACGCCGGGAAGGTGCGGTTCGTCGCGAAGTAGTGCTCCGCGGGGATCTGCCCGCGGGCGATGCCGATGTAGGACGCGATCCGCGGCTCGGAGTTGAGGATGTCGTAGTGGTGGCACGTGAACAGCACGTCGGCCCCGTCCACCTGGCCGGGCTCCGAGCACTGCGTCCCGGAGTCCTCGACCCAGAAGCCGCCCCGCAGCATCCCGGGCCGGTCGCCGCCGAACTGGTCGGCGTCGTAGAACGACCCGAAGTCCATCTCGGTGAGGATCGCGTCGGCCTCCGCGCGCAGCTGCGGCTCCGCGGTGCGCACGACCATGAGCGCCGCCGCGAACCAGCCGTTGTCGACGCTCGACACGAACGGGAAGATCTGCTCGCCCGAGCCGGGGAACTCGAGCAGCTTCTCCCCGGTCGCCTCGTCGTACCAGTTGTAGAACATGCCGCTCGGCTCGTGCTTCTCCATGCCCGCGACGGTCGTGAGCGTCCGGCTGATCCGTGCCCGGGCCTCCCGGCCGGAGACGAGCCCGAGCTCGTCCGCGACGACGGTCGACCACAGGTAGGCCCCGATGTTGGTGGGGCTCGTGTAGCCGGAGCGCGAGGCCGCGTCGAGGTCGCCCTCGATGTTGTCGGCCGGCAGCCCGGTGCGCTCGTCCGTCATGGCGACGAACGAGTCCCAGGTGTCGGCGGCCCAGCGGCGCAGGTCGGCGCGGTCGGCGCGGGTCAGCTCGCGGACGGCGGGCGTCGGGCCGTGGCCGTGCCCGCCCGGCCCGCCGGCGCCGCCGTGCGGCGAGCCTGCGGCGACCGCGGACGTCGTGCCCGCGGCCAGCAGGCCGGCGGTCGCGACGGTCGCCAGGGTGGTGCGGACGGTGGGGAGTCTCATCGTCGAGCCCTTCTCGTCGGGTCTTCTCGTCGGGTCTTTCTCGTCGGGTGGTGCGTGCGCCGTGCGGCGCGGTCAGGACTTGAGGCCGGTCGTCGCCAGCCCCTGCACGAAGTGCCGCTGCAGGAGCAGGAAGACGATCAGGATCGGGAGCAGCACGACGACGGCGCCCGCGAGGAGCAGCCCGTACTGCGTCTGGTTCTGGCCGACCGAGTAGAGGGCCAGGGCGACGGGGAGCGTGTACATGTCCTCCGTGCTGGCGACCACCAGCGGCCACAGGAAGTTGTTCCACGAGGCGAGGAACGTGAGGATCGCGAGCGTCGCGAGCGCCGGCTTGCACAGCGGCATGACGACCTGCCAGAAGATCCGCAGCTCGCCCGCGCCGTCGACGCGCGCGGCGTCGATGAGCTCGTCCGGGATGCCGAGCATGAACTGGCGCATGAGGAACACGCCGAACGGGCCGGCGAGGAACGGCAGGATCAGCCCCCAGTAGGTGTTCACCATCCCGAGCTGGCTGACCAGCACGAACAGCGGGACCAGCGTCACCATCCCGGGGATCATCAGCGTCGCGAGCACGATCCGGAACAGCCACGTGCGCCCGACGAAGTCGATCTTCGCGAACGCGTAGCCGAGCATCGAGCAGAACACCAGGTTGCCGAGCGTCACGGCCAGCGCGACGGCGAGCGAGTTGGTGAAGAACTGCGCGAAGTCGAGGCGGGTGAACAGCTCGCGGAAGTTGTCCCACGTCGCCTCCTGCGGCCACCAGGTCGGCGGGTTGCGGCGCAGCTCGCCGTCGGTCTTGACGGAGCCGAGCAGCATCCAGACGAACGGCGTCAGGACGAGCACGAGGCCGAACGACAGGACGACGTACAGCCACGCGCGGGGCCGGGGCTCACCGATGCCGGAGCCCACCTCGCCGCCGCCGCCGCGGGGGGCGTGCGTGGGCCGGTCGAGGGTCGTGGCGCTCATGCGGGGACCTCCGTGTCGCGTCGGTCGGCGGGGCCGACGGCTCCGCCGCGGGGCGCGGCCACCGGGGCGTCCTCCACGGCGGGCCGGCTGCCGCGCAGCAGCGCGAGGATGCTGCGGCGCCGGCCGGTGCCCGTCTCGTCGCGGTCGCCGAGCAGCCGGAACTGCACGACCGTCAGCAGGACGATGGCGAGGAAGAGCACGTACGCCATGGCCGCGGCGACGCCGTAGTTGCCGAAGCCGAACTGGTTGTAGATGAGGTACGACACCGAGAGGGTCGAGTTCAGCGGCCCGCCCTGCGTCATGACGAACGGCTCCTCGAAGAACTGCAGGAACCCGATGCCGGTGATGACGCCGCCGAACAGGATCGTCGGGCGGATGCTCGGCAGGGTGACGCGCGTGAGCCGCTGCCACGCGTTGGCGCCGTCGAGCGCGGCCGCCTCGTGCAGCGCCTTGGGCACCGACTGCAGCCCCGCCAGGAAGATGACGACGAGCGTGCCCATGGACCGCCAGACGGCCATCGCGATGAGCGACGGCATCGCCCACGTCGTCGACCCGAGCCAGTCCGGCCCCTGGATGCCGAACCAGCCGAGCACCTCGTTGATGAGGCCGTTGTCCGGGCGGTAGAGGAAGCGCCACACCACCGCGACCGCGACGATCGACGTGACGACCGGCATGTAGTAGCTGACGCGGAAGAACGCGGCGGCGCGCGTGATGCCGGTGTTGAGGGCGACGGCGATCGCGAGGGCGACGCCCATCGTCAGCGGCACCCCGACGACGACGAAGTACAGGGTGTTCAGCGCGGCCTTGTGGAACGTCGCGTCGGTGAGCACCGTGACGACGTTGTCGAGGCCGACGAAGTTCACCGCGAACGGCGTGCGCAGGTCGCGGCTCTTGATGTCCGTCACCGCCATGAACAGCGACGAGACGACGGGCCACGCCATGAAGACGAGGAACAGGACCACGAACGGGGCGGCGAAGCCCCACGCGACGAGGCTGCGCCGACGGCGCAGGCGCGAGCGGCGCCGGGGCGGGGCCGGCGAGGAGGCGGGTGCCTCCCCGCCGGCCGGCGAGCCGGTGCCCACCCGCACGGGACGGGCGACGGTGGCCATGGGTCAGAGCCCCGTCCCGATGGTCTCGGCCTGCTGCTGGATCGCCTTCGCCGCGGCGGCCGGGTCCTCGCCGCTCTTGCAGACCTTCTCGAGCTCGGTGTCGATGACGTTCGCGATCTGCTCCCAGGTCGGGATGGCCGGCGGCGCCTGCGCGGTCGTCATCTGGTCGCCGAACACCTTGAGGCGCTCGTCGTCGGCCAGGTCGCCCTGCTGCCACGCGCTCTCGACCGCGGGCAGGTCGCTGACCTCCTGGTACCAGGCGGCCTGCGTCTCGGGCTCGGACAGCCACTGGACGAACTTCCACGCGGCGTCGCGGTTCTTCGCGTCCTTGAACACGGCGAGGTTCGAGCCGCCGATGAACGACGCCTTCTCCTTGCCCTCCGGCATCGGCGCGAGCGTCACGCCGTCCATGAAGCCCTCGCCGCCGGTCTCCTCGAGGATCCCGATGTGCCACGGGCCGGAGACGAACGAGCCGATCTTGCCGTCGACGAAGTCCGGCTCGAGCGTGCCCTCGGGCAGCTGCGTCGGCGCCAGCTTCTCGGTGAAGAACGACTGGTAGTAGGTCAGCGCCTCGACGAACTCGGGGGTGTCGAAGCTGAACGTGCCGTCGTCGTAGATCTCCGCGCCGGCCTCCCAGGCGAACGGCAGGAACGTCTGCCACGCGCCGGTCTGGCCGGGCTGGAGGTTGATGCCCCAGGCGGCGCCGGCGTCCTTGAGCCCCTTCGCGGTCGCCTTGAGGTCGTCCCAGGTGGCCGGGGTGGGGGAGACGCCGGCCTTCTCGGCGAGGTCGGTGTCCAGGTACAGCACCCGGGTCTCCACGTACCACGGCACGCCGTAGGAGACGTCGTCCACCTCGGTGGAGTCCCAGGCGCCGTCGAAGAAGGCGTCGTCGTCGACGACGTCCGGCGTGACGTCGAGCGCGCCGGTGGCGGCGAACTCGCCCATCCAGGTGGTGCCGATCATCGACACGTCCGGCACCTGGTTGCCCGCGATCGCGTTGGCGATCTTGTCGTGCGCGGCGTCCCAGGGGATCGCGGTGACCTTGATCGTCGCGTCCGGGTTCTCCTCCGAGAACGCCTTCGCGAACTCGCCGAGCTTCTCTCCCTCGGTGCCCATCGCCCAGACGGTGACCTCGCCGGTGGCGGGGCCCTCGCTGACGGCCGTGCCCTCGCTCGGCGCGGCGGTGCCGGGACTGTCGGAGCGGCCGCACGCGGCGGTCGTCACGAGGGTGACGGCGGCCAGCGCGGCGACGGTGACGCGCGTGGTGGTTCTCATGGTTCCTCCTCGACGGGACGCCCCGGGGGCCGGAGGCGTCAGTGCGTCCCGCAGCTCGCGCGGACCACCAGGTCGGTGGGCAGCGTCTCCGAGCGCGGGGTCGTGCGGGTGCCGGTGATGCGGTCGTCGAGCGCGCGCGCGGCGAGGGCGCCGAGCGTGCGCATGGGCTGGCGGACGGTCGTGAGGCCGGGACGGGAGTGCCGCGCGGCCATGACGTCGTCCCACCCGGTGACGGCGAGGTCGACGCCGACGCGCAGGCCGGCGTCCTCCGCGGCCTGGATGGCGCCGAGGGCGATCTCGTCGTTGGCGCAGACGAGCGCGTCCGGGCGGTCGGCGCGGGCGAGGAGGCCGGCCGCGGCGCGCCGGCCGGCGTCCTCGTCGTACGAGCAGCCGGTGACCTGCAGGCCCGTGCCCCGCGCGGCGAGCGCGTCGTGCACGCCCGCCCAGCGCTCGGCCGCGTCGTGCGAGTCCTCGGGGGAGCCGAGGAAGCGCGCGTGGCGGACGCCGTGGTGCGCGAGGTGCTCGCCCAGCGCGACCGCCGCGCGGCGGTTGTCCGTGTGCAGGGCGTCCGCGCCGGCCACGGCCGGGCGGGCGAGCAGCACGACCGGGACGCCGCTGTCCACGATCGCGCCGATGACCTCGTCCGGGACCGTCCGGCCGAGGACCACGAGCCCGTCGACCCGGGCCGCGAGGTCGCGCACGGCCCCGACCGGGTCGGGGCGTCCGTTGGTGCCGAGCACGATCACGCTGCGGCCGGCCTGCGACGCGGCCTCCTCGTAGCCGAGCAGGACCTCGGCGTAGTACGGGCCGGACAGGTCCGGGAAGACGATGCCGTTGGCCGCGTGCCGCCGCTCCGCGAGCGAGGTGCCCGCGTGGCTCGGGCGGAAGTCGAGCTCCGCGACGGCGGCCAGGACGCGCTGCCGGGTCGGCTCGGCCACGGGTGCCGAGCCGCGCAGCGTGCGTGAGACGGTGGCGATGCCGACGCCGGCGCGGGCGGCGACGTCGTAGATCGTCACCGGCCCGCCGTGCCGCCGGGCGCCGGCACCGCCGGACGTGTCCGCGCGCCCGGGCGCCACCGACGGGCCGGCCGCGGACGACGGCGCCGTGGCGGTCGGCCGTGCGTCGGCGGGACGGGCGCCGGCCTCGTCGGGAGGATCGCTCGGAAGCGCTTTCACAGTGACTACCGTCACAGGTCCGAACCGGACATGCAAGCCGAACCGGACGAGCCGTCGGCCGTGGGAACGCTTCCCTCCGGCGTCCTCGCAGGTCACGCCTGGGCGATGATCACGCGCAATTCGCCGTCAGACAGGGTTGCACAGGGCGCGGATGGTCGCAGCGAGGCCGACGTCCGGCCGCCACGGCTCCAGGTTCCACGTCGCCTTGTCCGGCGCCCCGATCTCGTGGCACCGCAGCTGGTCGAGCATCGTCGCGGACCCGGCGTCGGGCTCGGCCGCGACGAGCTGGCGGCGCACGAGCGCCCGGGCGGCGTCCGAGCCCCGCCGCGCCCAGGCCGACGGCGTCACGGCGAGCGAGCGCCCGCCTTCGCGCTCGCCCCACGCGGCGTCCTCGACCGCCGTGCCCGCGAACCACAGCGCGCCCGGGCCGGCCAGGCGCAGCACG
>NZ_HE978588.1:378346-383683 GCF_000312005.1 Cellulomonas massiliensis JC225 | reverse complement strand
CGGACCCGTCGGGCAGCACGCGCGCGCCCGAGCCGGCGACCCAGGCCGGGCCGTCGACGACGACGACCGCGGACCCGTCGTCGTGGCGGCGCACCTCGACCGGGGTGCCGTCGTCGGTCCGGACCCACACCCGCGCCCGGGCGGCGCGCACGGGCGTGCCCTCGTCCTCGACGGCGGCCCGCGTGGGCGGCGAAGGCGACGAAGGGGCCGGCGCCGGCGCCGCGGACGGCGTGGTGGCAGCGGTCGGTGACCCCGTGGGCGTGCTCGGCCCCGGCGCCGGCGTGGCGGAGCACGCGGCCAGGACCGCCAGGACGGCGAGCGTCACGACGGCCCGGGCGGGACGGATCGGCACGGCCCGACGCTAGTGCGTCGGGTCCCCCGGGCGGGCGGGCACCACGCGCGGGACGTCGTCGCGTGGACGCGGCGCCGGGGCGCGCCGCGGCGCGGATATCCTGGCCCCGTCCGCCGCGCGCGGCCGCACCGCGGCCGCCCCGCAGGCCCCGCCACCGAGGGAATCGATGACCACCGCACCCGCGCGCCCCAGCAGCGACCAGCACTACGACACCGTCGAGGACGCGGCGGCCACGCCGGACCTCGCGCAGCCGTTCGCCGAGCTCGGGCTCAAGCCCGACGAGTACCAGCGGATCCGCGACATCCTCGGCCGCCGGCCGACCGCCGCGGAGCTCGCGATGTACTCCGTGATGTGGTCCGAGCACTGCTCGTACAAGAGCAGCAAGACGCACCTGCGCCAGTTCGGCGAGAAGACGACCGACGAGATGCGCGAGCACCTGCTCGTGGGCATCGGCGAGAACGCCGGGGTCGTGGACATCGGCGACGGCTGGGCCGTCACGTTCAAGGTCGAGAGCCACAACCACCCGTCGTACGTGGAGCCCTACCAGGGCGCGGCCACGGGCGTCGGCGGCATCGTGCGGGACATCATCTCGATGGGCGCACGGCCGGTGGCCGTCATGGACCAGCTGCGGTTCGGCGCGATCGACCACCCCGACACCGCCCGCGTGGTGCACGGCGTCGTGGCCGGCGTCGGCGGCTACGGCAACAGCCTCGGGCTGCCCAACATCGGCGGCGAGGTCGTCTTCGACCCGTCGTACCAGGGCAACCCGCTCGTCAACGCGCTGTGCCTGGGCGTGCTGCGGCACGAGGACATCCACCTGGCCAACGCGTCCGGCGCCGGCAACAAGGTCGTGCTGTTCGGCGCGCGGACCGGCGGCGACGGCATCGGCGGCGCGTCGATCCTCGCGTCCGAGACGTTCGACGACACCAAGCCGTCCAAGCGTCCGTCGGTGCAGGTCGGCGACCCGTTCATGGAGAAGGTGCTCATCGAGTGCTGCCTGGAGCTGTACGCGGCCCGGGTCGTCGAGGGCATCCAGGACCTCGGCGCCGCGGGCATCTCGTGCGCGACGAGCGAGCTCGCGTCCAACGGTGACGGCGGCATGCACGTCGACCTGGAGAAGGTGCTGCTGCGCGACCCGACGCTGACCGCCGGCGAGATCCTCATGTCGGAGTCGCAGGAGCGGATGATGGCGGTCGTCCGGCCCGAGAAGCTGGACGAGTTCCTCGCCATCACGTCGCGGTGGGACGTCGAGACCGCCGTGATCGGCGAGGTCACCGGCACCGGGCGCCTCACGATCGACCACCACGGCCACCGCATCGTCGACGTCGACCCGACGACCGTCGCGCACGAGGGCCCGGTCTACGACCGCCCCTACGCGCGGCCCGGCTGGCAGGACGGGCTGAACGCCGACACCAGCGGCGCGCTGCCCCGCCCGCAGACCGGCCCGGAGCTGCGTGCGACGCTGCTGCGCCTGCTCGGCAGCCCGAACCTCGCGTCGAAGGCGTGGGTGACGAACCAGTACGACCGCTTCGTGCAGGGCAACACGGCGCTCGCCCAGCCCGACGACTCGGGCGTGGTGCGCGTCGACGAGCAGACCGGCCTCGGCGTCGCGCTGTCCACGGACGCGAACGGCCGCTACGGCAAGCTCGACCCGTACACGGGCGCGCAGCTCGCGCTCGCGGAGGCCTACCGCAACGTCGCCACGACCGGCGCCCGCCCGCTGGCCGTCACCGACTGCCTCAACTTCGGCAGCCCGGAGCACCCCGACTCGATGTGGCAGCTCGTCGAGGCGATCCGCGGCCTCGCGGACGCCTGCGTCGAGCTCGGGGTGCCCGTCACCGGCGGCAACGTGTCGCTGTACAACGGCACGGGGGAGCCCGGCAAGATCGACTCGGCGATCCACCCGACGCCCGTCGTCGGCGTGCTGGGCGTGCTCGACGACGTGGCCGACGCGACCGCCTCGGGCTGGACGACCCCCGGCCAGGCCGTCTACCTGCTCGGGACGACGCGCCCGGAGCTGGACGGCTCGGCGTGGGCCGACGTCGAGCACGGCCACCTCGGCGGCCGCCCGCCGGCGGTCGACCTCGAGGCCGAGAAGCGCCTGGCGCTCGTCCTGCAGCACGCGAGCCGCGACGACCTGGTCGACGCCGCCCACGACCTGTCCGAGGGCGGCCTCGCGCAGGCCCTCGTCGAGTCGTCGCTGCGGTTCGGCGTCGGCGTGCAGGTGTCGCTCGACGCGCTCACCGCCCGCGACGGCGTGACGCCGTTCGAGGCGCTGTTCGCCGAGTCGACCGCCCGCGCGCTCGTCGCGGTCCCGCGCTCGGAGGAGGTCCGCTTCGCCGACCTGTGCACCGCGCGCGGCGTGCCGGCCCTGCGCCTCGGCGAGACCGCCGAGACCTGCGAGCCCGGCGCCGGTGCGCCCGTCGACGACCCGGACCACGAGCACGGCCCCGCCGTCGAGGTGGCGGGCCTGTTCACCATCCCGCTCGCCGAGGCGCGCGAGGTGTTCGAGGCGACGCTCCCGCGCCACTTCGGCTGACCGCCCGCGCGCCGGGGCGCGCAGCACGAAGGGCCCCGCACCGTGCCGGTGCGGGGCCCTTCGCTCGTGGTCGGCGACGGACGGTGGCCTGCTGTCAGCGACGGCCAGCGACGCCCGGTCGGCGGCCCTCAGGACGGTCGGCGTGCGCCCGTCCTCGTCGGGACCGCCGTCAGCGGCCCTCGGCCTTGCGGCGTCCGCGCGTGGCCAGCACGAGCGTACCGGCACCGGCGACCAGCGTGCCGCCGGCCAGCAGGGCGATCGCGCCGCCCGACGCACCGGTCGCGGCGAGCACCTCCTCGCCGAGCGGCTCGTCCGGCGTGGCGGTCGGCGGCTCGGGCAGCACCTGCTCGTCACCCGGGACGGTCGGCGTCGGCGTCGGCTCCGGCAGCACCTCCTCGTCGCCCGGCACCGTCGGCGTCGGGGTCGGCGTGGCGGCGGGCGTCGTGGGCTCCGGCGTCTGCTGCACCGGCGGGACGACGGGCTCGGTCGGCGTGGGGGTGGGCGTCGGGGTGGGCGTCGGCGTCGGGGTGACGGTCGGCGTCGGCGTCACGGGCGTCGTCGCGGAGGGCGTCGGGCACGGCGTGCGCGTGGGGCGCGGCGTCGGCGTGGTGGTCGCGCAGTCGGGCGCCTTGACGTAGGTCCACGGCTGGCCGGTCTCCCGGTAGGGGTAGGACGACGCGTGCACCTCGGTGGGGTTGTTCGGTCCGTACAGCACGCCGCCCGCGATCAGGCGGTCGGTGGTGCTGCCCGGCTTGTAGCGGTCGAGCTGCAGCCAGACGCCGCACGTCTCGGCGGTGGCGATCCGCTGCGGCCAGATGCGGGAGTCGTTCCCGCCGGACGGGCGGCTCGCGGAGGAGGGCAGCGGCGTGGCCCAGCGGACCTCGACGAACGACGAGCTGTCGTCCCCCCGGTCGCGGGCGGACGACCAGCTCCCGTGGGAGCCGTGTCGCCCGTCGGTCGAGCCGTGGTGCCCGCCGTGGCCGCTCCCCCCGGCGTGGGCGACGGCGGGCGCTGCGGAGAGCAGGACGACCGAGACGGCAGCGGCAGCGATGGCGCGGCGCAGCATGCAGGAACCTCCACGGGTGTCGGGCGACGGTGCAGGGGGAGGGCGCACCGGACGGCACGCGACGCGGTAGCGGCTGTGCCGGGTGAGAGCGTATGGGATGAAACGGACAGAAGCGGACGATTCGGCGTGTCGGTGGAGAAGTCACCCGGATGGCCGTGTCGGGGGCGGGCGGACCCTCGACCTGCGGGTGAGCGCTATTCAGGTGACCCCGCGAGGCGGTGAGGCCTAGCGTCGCCGCGATGGACGGTCCTGTGCTCCGAGTGGTCCGCGCCGACCGCGGCGCGGTCCTCGTCGTGCCCGACGACGCCCTGCTCCAGGGCGATCCGCACCCGGGCACGCGTGCCGGCGCCGGCAGCGCCCCGGACGGGGACGCGCACCGGCGCGAGGTGCGGGCGCTGCTCGACCGCGACGGCGCGGCGCCGTCGGACGACCCCGCCGCGGAGGGCGGCCGGCTCGTCCCGACGGTCGGCGACCGCGTCCGGGTCGAGCGGACGGCCGACCCCGGCGCCGCCCCGCGGGTCGTCGAGGTGCTGCCGCGCCGCACCGCGCTGGTCCGCGACAGCGCCGGCGGGACGTCCAGGACCCAGGCCCTCGCCGCGAACGTCGACGTGGTCCTCGTCGTCGAGCACCTCGACCCCGACCCCGACCTCGGCCGGCTCGAGCGCATGCTGACGCTGGCGTGGCGCTCCGGCGCCCAGCCCGTCGTCGTCCTCACGAAGGCCGACCTCGTGCCCGACCCCGACGGCATGGCGGCCGAGGTCGCGGCCGTCGCGCTCGCGGTGCCCGTGCACGCGGTCAGCGCGAGCCGGGACGAGGGCCTGGACGCGGTGCGCGCCCTGCTGGCACCCGGGGTGACGCTCGTCGTCGTCGGGCCGTCCGGCGCCGGGAAGTCCACCCTCGTCAACGCCCTCGCCGGGCGCGACGTCATGGCGGTCGGCGCGCGCCGCGAGGGCGACGGCCGGGGTCGGCACACGACGACGCACCGCGAGCTCGTCCCCCTCGCCGGCGGGGCGATGCTCGTCGACACGCCCGGCATCCGCACCGTCGGCCTCGTCGCCGACGACGACGCCCTCGACGCCACCTTCGCCGACGTGCGCACGCTCGCCGAGGCGTGCCGGTTCGCCGACTGCTCGCACGCGAGCGAGCCCGGCTGCGCGGTGCGGGCGGCGCTGGAGAGCGGCGAGCTGCCGCAGCGCCGCTACGACAGCTGGCTCAAGCTGGGCCGCGAGGCCGCGTTCCAGGCGCGCCGCGCCGACGTCCGCCTCGCGGCCGAGGAGCGCCGCCGGTGGAAGCACGTGCACCGCGAGGCACGCTCGCGCGCACGACACCGTCCCGGGCGCTGACCACGCGCCGCGCCGCCGGGCGCGGCATCATCGGGGG
>NZ_HE978588.1:349570-377933 GCF_000312005.1 Cellulomonas massiliensis JC225 | reverse complement strand
CATCATCGGGGGGTGCCCGTCCGGTCGCCGTACCGACCCCGCCACCGGGCGCGCCGCGCTCGCCGCGTGGCGCGCGGACCCCTCGGGCGCCACGCGCGCCGACGTCCGCACCGCCGTGCGGTTCACGCTCGAGGAGCTCGCGGAGGTCGCGCCCGGGCACGCGGTCGAGGTGCGTGTGCCGCCGGACGGTGCCGTCCAGGCGGTCGAGGGCCCCCGGCACACGCGCGGCACGCCGCCGAACGTCGTCGAGACCGACCCGCAGACCTGGCTCGCGCTCGCGTCCGGACGGCTCGGCTGGTTCGAGGCGGTCGACGCGGGGCTCGTCCGGGCCTCCGGCGAGCGGGCCGACCTGCACGCGTGGCTCCCGCTCCAGGCGGCGCGCGCCCGCTGACGCGGGGCGCCGGGCCGCGTCGACCCGGCGCCCGCGCCGTCACGTCACACGAGCCGCCAGCGCTGGTTCGCGCCGCCGTGGCAGTCCCACACGATCAGCCGGGCGCCGTCGGTCGCCCGCCACCCGTCGATGTCGAGGCAGCGTCCGGACGCCGGGTTGCGCAGCGTGCGGTCCGCTCCCAGCACCCAGTCCTGCGCCGCGTTGCCGTTGCACCGGGCGATCTGCACGGGCGTGCCGTTGGCCGTGCCGGCGCCCGCCACGTCGAGGCAGAGGTCGTTCTGCGTGCGCAGCGTCCGGCCGACGGCCTGCCAGCGCTGCTTCGTCTCGCCGTCGCAGGCCCACATGACGACCCGCACGCCGGGCGAGAAGCTCCACGCCGGGACGTCGAGGCACTTGCCGTTGAGGTCGCTCACGACCGTGCGCGTGCCGGCCGGCAGCGTGGGCGTCGGCGAGGCGGTGGGCGTCGGCGAGGCGGTGGGCGTCGGTGAGGCGGTCGGGGTCCGGGTCGCCGTCGCGCTCGGCGTCGGCGCGGGCGGTGTCGCCGAGCAGCCCGACTGCCGGCCGATGGTGTCGACGTGCGCGAGGCCCTGCTGCCGCAGCGAGGCGACCGCGGCGCCCGCCTGCGCGGGCGTCAGCACCTGGTCCTCGGCGTGGAGCACGTAGTCCACGCTCTGCCGCCACACGCTCGTCCCGCTGCCGTGCCCCGCGAGGTCGATGAACCACTGGTTGAAGTCGATCGACATGTCCTGGCGCGGGTAGACCTTGCCGCTGTGCGTGCCGACGAGGCGGCCGTCGACGTAGTACCGGATCGTGCCCCCGCCGACGGTGGCCATGACGTCGTGCCACCCGGCCAGGCTGCCGGCCAGCGTCGTGGACTGGTTGTCGGCCACCCACGGGTCGGCCTGGTAGGTGTACCAGCTCGTCACGTAGTCGGTCGGCGTCGAGGTGCCCCAGCCGCCGTTGGGCAGGTACTCGGCGAAGTCCAGCTCCGAGTACGTGGGGTCGAACGCGTAGGCCAGCGGCGAGATCGAGTAGAAGGTCTGGTTGACGTGGTCGCCGTCCGGACCGCTCTCCGGGACGTCCGCGAACTTGATCCGCGCGAGGTAGGTGCCCTCGCGGAACCGGCGCGCCTGCTGCGAGACCTCGGCGTGCGAGGTGCCGGCCGCGGTGCCGTTCGTCGCGGCGCGCAGGCGCAGCGAGCGCTGACCGTCGACCGAGTCGAACGTCACGTTGTCGGCCGACCAGGCCGCGCCGCCCACCCCGGGGCCGCCGGCGCTCGTGCGCACGCGCCAGCCGTGCGAGGCGAGCGCGGGGTCGGTGCGCGAGGTGTAGCTGAAGTCGTCGAACAGCGTGCCGCACGTGGGGGCGGCGGTGCCGGCGGGGGCGGTGACGACGACGAGCGCGGCTCCCCCCACCAGGACGAGCGCGCCCAGCAGGGCGGTGACGAGGCGGGTGCGGGCGGTGCGACGACGGGTGCGGGCCGGTCCGCGGCGCGCGGTGCTCGGGAGCAGGGTCATGAGCGTCCTTCGAGTCGAGCCGCTGCCGAACCGGTTCCGGTGGGCATGGTCCGGGACCGCGGGAGAAGGTGGCGGCGACTGTCGGGCAACCCCGGTGACGCGCGGCGTCACCACGGGCACCGTAGCCGAGACCGGGGGGCGGGGACCGGGGTTCGGCTGACCTAGGATCGCCGGGTGCCGTCCGAGACCGACCCGCAGCAGCCCGCCCCGGCGAACGACCCGACGCCGGCGGGCGCGCCGGGAGAGCCCCAGGGCCCGGCGTCCGACGCGCTGCCCACCGAGGAGGAGCTCGAGCGCGAGGCGGTGCCGGCGACCGTCCGGCGGGCGCCCAAGTTCGGCGCCTTCATCACGGTCGGCGCTCTCCTCGGCCTCGTCGTCGGGCTGGTCCTCGCGATCGCGCTGCAGCCCGCCGTCCCGGTCGTCTCCGACGCGGGCTTCATCTCGTTCCTGGGCGGCCACGGGACCGTCCGGACGGTGTGCGCCGTGGCGGGCGCGGTGTTCGGCGGCTTCCTGGGCGGTGCGCTCGCGGTGCTCGCCGACCGGCGCAGCCGCGCGCGCTGACGAGCCGCCCGGTCGCGGACACGGGTCCGCGCCGCGGCGCCCGTGTGCGACCATGGAGCACGTGGCCCCCCGCGCAGACGGACGTCTCAACCACGACCTGCTCCCGAACGAGAAGGGCCCCCAGGACGCCTGTGGCGTCTTCGGGGTCTGGGCTCCCGGCGAGGAGGTCGCGAAGCTCACGTACTTCGGCCTCTACGCGCTGCAGCACCGCGGCCAGGAGTCGGCCGGCATCGCGACGTCGAACGGCCAGCAGCTGCTCGTCTACAAGGACATGGGGCTGGTCTCCCAGGTCTTCGACGAGACCGCGCTCGACGCCCTGAAGGGGCACATCGCCATCGGCCACGCCCGGTACTCGACGACCGGTGGCAGCACGTGGGAGAACGCGCAGCCCACGCTCGGCGCGACGGCCGCCGGCACGGTCGCCCTCGGGCACAACGGCAACCTCACCAACTCCGGCGAGCTCGTCGACCTCGTCGCGGAGCGGTACGGCAGCCAGCGGCGCGGCGAGCTCGCGCGCGGCAACACGACCGACACGGCGCTCATCACCGCGCTGCTCGCGGGGGACCCGGACCACACGCTGGAGGCCACGGCGCTCGAGGTGCTCCCGCGCCTGCGCGGCGCGTTCAGCCTCGTCTTCATGGACGAGACGACGCTGTACGCCGCGCGCGACCCGCAGGGTGTGCGCCCGCTCGTGCTCGGCCGCCTCGAGCGCGGCTGGGTGGTCGCGAGCGAGACGCCGGCGCTCGACATCGTCGGGGCGAGCTTCGTGCGCGAGATCGAGCCGGGGGAGTTCGTCGCGATCGACGCCGACGGCCTGCGCAGCACGCGGTTCGCGCCCGTTGCCCGGGCCGGCTGCATCTTCGAGTACGTGTACCTCGCCCGCCCCGACACGACGATCGCGGGCCGCTCGGTGCACGCCGCGCGGGTCGCGATGGGCCGGCGCCTGGCGGTCGAGCACCCCGTCGAGGCGGACCTCGTCATCCCCGTGCCGGAGTCGGGCACGCCCGCGGCGGTCGGGTACGCGCAGCAGTCGGGGATCCCGTTCGGCCAGGGCCTGACGAAGAACGCGTACGTCGGCCGGACGTTCATCCAGCCGAGCCAGACCCTGCGACAGCTGGGCATCCGCCTCAAGCTCAACCCGCTGCGCGAGGTCATCCGCGGCAAGCGGCTCGTCGTCGTGGACGACTCGATCGTGCGCGGCAACACCCAGCGCGCGCTCGTGCGCATGCTGCGCGAGGCGGGCGCCGCCGAGGTGCACGTCCGCATCTCGTCGCCGCCCGTGAAGTGGCCGTGCTTCTACGGCATCGACTTCGCGAGCCGCGCCGAGCTCATCGCGAACGGCCTGGCGGTCGACGAGATCGGCGCCTCGCTCGGGGCCGACTCGCTCGGCTACATCTCGCACGAGGGCCTCGTGGAGGCGACCGAGCAGCCCGCGTCGCAGCTGTGCAGCGCGTGCTTCACGGGCTCCTACCCGATCGAGCTGCCGCCGGCCGACCGCCTCGGCAAGCACCTGCTCGAGCAGAACGAGCTGCCGCTCGGCGCCCCGGAGGACGGCCTGCTGACGCTGCTGCCCGGCTCCGGCGGCTCCACCGCGCTGGACCAGCCGTGAGCGGCACGGAGCAGGGCGCGGTCACGTACGCCGCGGCCGGCGTCGACACCGAGGCCGGGGACAAGGCCGTCGAGCTCATGAAGGGCGCGGTCCGCGCGACGCACGGCCCGCAGGTGCTGGGGGGAGTCGGCGGGTTCGCGGGGCTGTACGACGCGACCGCGCTCACGCGCTTCCGGCGCCCCCTGCTCGCCACCTCGACCGACGGCGTGGGCACGAAGGTCGCGATCGCCCAGGCGATGGACGTGCACGACACGATCGGGTTCGACCTGGTCGGCATGGTCGTCGACGACATCGTCGTGGTCGGCGCCGAGCCGCTCTTCATGACCGACTACATCGCGTGCGGGAAGGTGGTGCCCGAGCGCATCGCCGACGTGGTGCGCGGGATCGCCGCGGCCTGCTCGGTCGCCGGCACGGCCCTCGTGGGCGGCGAGACCGCGGAGCACCCGGGCCTGCTGGGCCCCGACGAGTACGACGTCGCGGGCGCCGCGACGGGCGTCGTCGAGGCCGACGAGCTGCTCGGCCCCGAGCGGGTGCGGGAGGGCGACGTCGTGCTGGCGCTGGCCTCCAGCGGCCTGCACTCCAACGGGTACTCGCTCGTGCGCCGGGTCGTCCAGGTCGCCGGCTGGTCGCTGGAGCGGGACGTCGACGAGCTCGGCCGCACCCTCGGCGAGGAGCTGCTGACCCCCACGCGCGTCTACGCGTCCGACTGCCTCGCGCTCGCGCGCCGGGCCGGCGTGGACGGCCTGCACGCGTTCAGCCACGTGACGGGCGGTGGGCTCGCGTCGAACGTCGCGCGCGTGCTCCCCGCGGGGCTCGTCGCGGACCTCGACCGCTCGGCCTGGCAGCTGCCGGCCGTCTTCTCGCTCGTGCAGCGGCTGGGCCAGGTGCCGTGGAGCGACCTCGAGGGGACGCTCAACCTCGGCGTCGGCATGGTCGCGATCGTGGCGCCGGACGCGGTCGACGGCGTGCTCGCGCACGCCGCGGAGCTCGGCCTGCCGGCCTGGGAGCTCGGGCGCGTCCGCGCGCTCGGGGAGCAGGACCACGGCGCCGACGTCGTGACGGGCACCAAGGGCGTGCACGGCGGAGCGGTCCGGCTCACCGGGACGTACCGGGTCTGACCTCAGGCGCCGTCCCGGGCGGGAGCCACCGGATCGGACCGGCGGCTCGGCCGCGGGCGCAGCCGGACCGGCGCGATCGTCGGGAGCCGGCCGTGCGGGCGGCCGAGGACCGGACCGCTCAGGTCCGGCGGGTGCGCGCCCGCCGGGGGCGCGCTCACACGATGCGGGGGCGTCGGCTCAGCGGTCGTCGTCGAGCCAGCGGCGGTAGTCGTCGTCCTCGTCGTCGGTGTCGACGACGGACGTGCGGCGCTCCGACTCGGTGTGACCGTTCGAACCCAGCTCGCGCTCGAGGGCTCGGTAGTTGGTGTCCGGGCTGAAGTACTTCAGCTCGCGGGCCACCTTGGTCTGCTTAGCCTTCTGACGGCCGCGCCCCATGGCATCGACCCCCTCTTACGTGGATGCGGGGCGGCTCCGTGCTGACACGTGCGGCCCCGGGGTGCTGGATCGTCTCTTCGTGCGGCAACCGTACATGCTGCCGATCTATTCCGGCCACTCGCGGACGGGCGACGCGCATCACGTCGGAGCGGGGGGCGTGGTCCGCGGTCGCCAGGGCCCGCCCGGCTTGGTACGGGGTGCCCGTGTTTGGCACGACACACCCCGAATCGCCGACCTTCGTGGTGCCTACCCCATTGGCCGGGTTTACCCTGAGGGTGTCGACCGACCGGCTGGTAGGTGTTGAGCCGGGTCGGCGCGTCGGGGGACGGAGGTGCAGCCATGGTCGGCTCCGCGGGTGCGTGGACACGCGCGGACCTCCTCGAGGGCCGCCTGACCTGCACCGGTATGCGCCTTTCGCCCCTTTCCGTCATGATGGTGGCGACGACGGCGGTCACCGTGCCGCCGGCCGTCGTCCCGCACACAGCGGCCGGCCGCAGGGCGCACGCCCCGTGGACGGCCACTCGCTCGCCAGGAGGCAGCAGATGACCAGCCACCCTGCACAGACCGAGGCGCTGCTCACGCCGTCCGAGGTCGCCACGCTGTTCCGGGTCGACCCGAAGACGGTCACCCGCTGGGCCAAGGCCGGCAAGCTCACGTCGATCCGGACGCTCGGCGGCCACCGCCGCTACCGCGAGTCCGAGGTGCGCGAGCTGCTCGAGGGCGTCCCGCAGCAGCGCGAGTCCGACGTCTGACCCGTACCGCCCTGAGCGCCCCGGACCGGGGCGCCACCGCCGCCGTCCCGCCGCGACATCGGCGGGCGCACGGCACGCCGGTCGACGACCGGCCTCCCACCCGGGCCGTCACCTCGGCCCCGGGCCGACGGACCAGCCCTCCACCGCGGTGGCGTCCGGCGGCAGCACGACGACTCCACCCGTCCGGTGACGCCGGCCGGGCCCCCTCCGGGCCCGCGGCCAGGTCCCGCGGTCGCAGTCAGCGGCGACCGCGGACCGCAGCAGCCGCCAGCAGCGCGACGACCGCGACGACCCCGCCCAGCACCATGCGCGCGCGCGTCCGGTCGCGCGGGGGAGCGTCGGAGCCGACCGCGTCGGTCCAGATGCGCTTCGCCTCCTGGGCGCCCTGGTCGGCCAGCGCGCGCGGCGTCAGCCGTCCGGCCAGCTCGTCGACCGTCGACGCCAGCTGCGCACGCGTCGCGGCGACCTCGGCCTCCAGCTCCACCATGCGCGGGGTCGAGAACGGCGTGACCGAGCCGTCCTTGCCGTCCGCGTCGCCGCCCTGCGGGGCCTTCGTCGTGTCGCTCACTTGTGGAACACCTCCTGCACGGCCGCCACGTCCTCCTGCACGTTCTCGATCGCCTTCGCCGGGGTGGGCGGCGACGCCTTCTTCAGCCGGTTGACGCCCACGAGGGCGAGCACCGCGACGACGAGCAGCAGCACGACGGTCACGATGAGCGCGGCGAGCCACGGCTCGAACGGGACCGACAGCGCGAGGATCGCGGTCGTGATGACGGCGGCGAGCAGGTAGAGGGCGAGCACGCCTGCCGCGGCGAGGAGCCCGGCGCCGAGGCCGAGCTGCCGCGCGCGGCCGGCGACCTCCTCCTTGGCGAGGTCGATCTCGGCGCGGACGAGTCGTGCGGTCTGCTCGCTCAGGTCGCTGACGAGCTGCCCGACGGTGCGGGTGTCGTTCGATGGGGCCGAGGTGGCCATGGGACGAGCCCCTCTCCTGCGGTCGCGGGTGCGGGTGGGCACGTGGGCGTGCCGTCTGCACAGTCTCGCGGCACGGGCCCGCGACCGCGAGTGCTGCGTGGCGCGGGTGCCCGTGGAGCCGCCGGCCGCGGGGACGCGTCCGGCTCAGTCGGCCCAGGGGTGCACGAGCTCCTCGGCGGGGTGCTCGGGCTGGCGGGCGCGCACGACCGAGAAGGACGGGCCCTCCGGCAGGCGTCGCTTGCCCCAGGCGGCGAGCGCGGCGGCGACGAGCACGAGCCCGGCGCCGACGAGCAGCGCGGAGAGCCACAGCGGGACGGCGTGCGCCAGGCCGACGACCCCGGCGACGACGAACAGGGCGAGGCCGAAGAACGCGAGCAGCGCCGACGAGCCGAACAGGATCGCGGAGGGGCGGATCTGGATCGCGCGCGTGCGGACGGACGCGGAGACGGCGTCGATCTCCGACTGGATCGTGGCGCGGACGCGGTCCTCGGCGTGGTCGATCTTCTCGCGCGCGCGGTCGGCGATCGGCTCGGTGAGCCGGTCGAGGAAGCGGCGGCGGGGCTGCTCCTGGCCGGGGGCGGTCCGGCGGGGCTCGTCCTGGCCGGCGGCGGGGCTGGTCGTCACGGCTCGGTCCTCCTGGAGGTCTCGGTGCCTTCCAGGGTAGTGACGGCTCCGCCTCGCGCCGTGGATCGAAGGGCCCGGGTGACGGCGTCGTCGCGCCGGGACCCGCCGGGCGGCCGGGGAACGAGCGAGGGCCCCGCTCCTGGGAGCGGGGCCCTCGTCGACGTGGCTCCGACCGGCGTCGATCCGGTGACCTTTCGATTTTCAGTCGAACGCTCTACCAACTGAGCTACAGAGCCTCGAACACGAACGCCGGCCCGAAGACCGGCGAACGGAGCGACCCCGACGGGACTTGAACCCGCGACCTCCGCCGTGACAGGGCGGCGCGCTAACCAACTGCGCTACGGGGCCTCGATACTGCTGTGAGACCGGTACTGCTTGTCCTGCGTCACTTCCACTGCACGAGCTGCGTACCCCCAACGGGATTCGAACCCGTGCTACCGCCGTGAAAGGGCGGGGTCCTAGGCCGCTAGACGATGAGGGCGTGCCGCCCCTGACGTCGAGGCGTCGGATGACCGGAGACGAGCATACGGGCTGCGCTGCCGAACTCCAAAGCCGGGTGCCGCGGCGTGCTCAGCCTCACACCCGCGCGGCCGCCTCCCGCGTCGTCGTCCCTGCCCCGCGGGCGCGCGGCCGGGCAGGATGGGAGCGGAGGTGGTGCGGGTGGTCGAGATGTCCCTCGAGGACTTCGAGGACGCCGTGCGGGACGCGCTCGACGAGATCCCGCCGGAGCTCGCGGCGATGATGGACAACGTCGTCGTGCTGGTCGAGGACGACCCGCCCGCCGACGACCCGGACCTGCTCGGCCTCTACGAGGGGACGCCGCTGACGGAGCGGGGCGAGGTCTGGGCGGCCGGAGCGCTGCCGGACCGCATCACGGTGTTCCGGCTCCCGACGCTCGCGCTGTGCGAGGACCGGGACGAGGTCGTCGAGGAGGTCGCGGTCACGGTGGTGCACGAGATCGCCCACCACTTCGGCATCGACGACGCGCGCCTGCACGAGCTGGGCTGGGGCTGACGGCCGTGCGCGCGCCCCGGAGGACGACATGAGCGCCGGTCACGGGCCCGGTCATGGGCACGGGCACGGGCACGGGCACGGCACCGCCGCGCAGGCGCACCGCGGCCGGATGGTCGCCGTGCTCGTCATCACACTGGTCGTGCTCGTCGTCGAGGTCGTGGGCGGCGTGCTGTCGGGCTCGTTCGCGCTGCTCGCGGACGCGGGCCACATGCTCACCGACGCGGCCGGCGTCGCGCTCGCCCTCGGGGCGACCGCCATCGCGGCGCGCCCGGCCACCGCGACGCAGACGTTCGGCTGGCAGCGCGCCGAGATCCTCGCGGCCCTGGTCAACGGCGTCGTCATCACCGTCGTCGGCGTGCTCGTGCTCGTCGGAGGGGTGCGCCGCCTCGTCCATCCCGGCGAGGTCGAGGCCGGCCTGATGCTCGCGGTCGCGGCGGTCGGGATCGTCGCCAACCTCGCCGGCCTGGCGCTGCTGCACCGGGGGCAGGCGGAGTCGCTCAACGTGCGGGGCGCGTACCTCGAGGTCCTCGGCGACCTGCTGGGCTCGGTCGCCGTGGTGGTCGCGGCGGTCGTCGTGCTGGCGACGGGGTTCGTGCGCGCGGACGGCGTCGCGTCTGTCGTCATCGGGCTGCTGATCCTGCCGCGCGCGTTCGCGCTGCTGCGCGAGGTCGCCCACGTGCTGCTGGAGGCGACGCCGGCGGGCGTCGACCTGACGGCGGTCCGCTCGCACGTGTGCGGCGTGCCGGGCGTGCTCGGCGTGCACGACCTGCACGCCTGGACGATCACGTCGGGCGTGCCGGTGCTCTCGGCGCACGTCGAGGTGACCGACGAGGTGCTCGCGCGGGGCGAGGCGGGGCGCGTGCTGGACGACCTGCGACGGTGCCTCGCGGGCCACTTCGACGTCGACCACTGCACGTTCCAGCTGGAGCCGCCGGCGACCTCCGCGACCGAGGCGCGCACGCACGCCTGACGCGGCCCCGCCCTCGGCGCGGCCGCGCCGTTAGGGTGCTGCGCATGGTGCGCGTGGGCGTGGTGGTGCTGCCGCAGGAGCGGTGGGCGACGCAGCGGGAGACGTGGCGGCGGCTGGAGGAGCAGGGCTTCGACCACGCGTGGACGTACGACCACCTGGCGTGGCGCTCGCTCGCCGACGAGCCGTGGTTCGCCACCGTGCCGCTGCTGGCGGCCGCCGCGGCCGTGACGTCGCGGATCGGGCTCGGCACGTTCGTCGCCTCGCCGAACTTCCGCCACCCCGTGCCGTTCGCCAAGGACGTCATGGGCCTGGACGACGTCAGCGGCGGCCGGTTCGTGCTGGGCGTCGGTGCGGGCGGGACCGGGTTCGACGCGTCCGTCACCGGGCCGGCTCCGACGACCGCGGAGCGCACGCGGCGGTTCACGGAGTTCGTCGAGCTGATGGACACACTGCTGCGGCAGCCGGTGACCTCGCACCGGGGCGAGTTCTACGAGGCGGACGAGGCGCGCATGGTCCCCGGCACGCTGGCCCGCCCGCGCACCCCCTTCGTCGTCGCCGCCGCCGGGCCGCGCGCGATGGCGCTGGCCGCCCGCCTCGGCGACGGGTGGGTCACGTACGGGCCGAGCTTCGGGCCGGAGGACGCCGACGCCCCCGACGCGCAGGAGCGCTGGTGGTCCGGGGTCGCGGAGCAGGCCGCCCGGATGGACGACGCGGAGCGGGCCGCCGGCCGGCCGGGCGCGCTGCGGCGGTACCTGAGCCTGGACGGAGCGCCTCGCTTCTCCCTCGGCTCGCTGGCGCTGGCGCTCGAGGGCGCCGAGCGGGCGGCCGGCCTCGGGTTCCACGACGTCGTCGTCCACCAGCCCCGCAGCGCCGGCGTCTACGCGGGCGACGGGGCCGTCCTCGACGCCCTCGCGGCCCGCCTCGACGAGGTGCACGCGCTCCCCGTCGCCGCTCGGGCCTGACGCGTCCCGGCAGGGCGCGGCGCCGCGGGTGCCGACCGCCGCGCGCCCACCTATCCTGCGGCCAGCCGCCCGTGGAGAAACCGCGGGCCGGGAGGGACGTCATGACCACGGCAGGACCCACGCGGGCGCGCGCGACCCGTCTCTACGACCGCACCGCGCAGCGTGCCAGCGCCGCGGTCCTCGCGGCCTACTCGACGTCGTTCGCGCTGGGCACCCGCCTGCTCGGCCCGCGGTCGCGCCGGGACATCGAGGCGGTGTACGGGCTCGTGCGGCTGGCCGACGAGGTCGTGGACACCTACGGCGGCGCGGACGCCGCGCAGGAGCTCGACGAGCTCGAGGCGCAGACCGAGCGCGCGCTGGAGCACGGCCGGTCGACCAACCTCGTCGTCCACGCGTTCGCCCGCACGGCCCGGCGCGTCGGCATCACGACCGACGAGACGCGCCCGTTCTTCGCGTCCATGCGCGCGGACCTCACGGTGGTCCGGCACGACCGCGCCTCGTTCGACGCGTACGTGTACGGCTCCGCCGAGGTGGTCGGCGTCATGTGCCTGCGCGCGTTCCTCAACGCCGAGCGGCGGCCCGGGGAGCCGGTGCGCGAGCCCGACGACGACCTGGTGCGCGGCGCCCGCGCGCTGGGCGCCGCGTTCCAGAAGATCAACTTCCTGCGGGACCTCGGCGCGGACGCCGACGAGCTGGGCCGCACCTACTTCCCCGGGACCGAGGCCGGGCACCTCGACGACGCGCAGCTCGCGGCGGTGCTCGCCGAGATCGACGCCGACGTGGTCGCGGCCCGCCTTGCGCTGCCGCGGCTGCCGGGGCGCTCGCGGTACGCGGTCGCGGCGACGCTGGGCCTCTACGAGCGGCTGCTCGACCGGCTGCGCGGGCTACGACCCGACGAGATCCTGGCGGCCCGCGTGCGGGTGCCGGGGCCCGAGAAGCTGCAGGTCGCCGCGGCGGCGGTGCTCGACGAGGCCCGGCGGGCACGCCGATGAGCGCCGGGGCGGGCGGCCGCCGGGTCGTCGTGGTCGGCGGCGGCATCGGGGGCCTGGCGACGGCGGCGCTCCTGGCGCGCGGGGGCGCCCGGGTGACGCTGCTCGAGCGGCACGAGCGCGTCGGCGGGCGCGCGGGCACGCTCACGGTGGACGGGTTCCGGTTCGACACCGGGCCGTCGTGGTGGTTCATGCCCGAGGTCGTCGAGCACACGTTCGCGCTGCTCGGCGAGCGCCTCGAGAACCACGTGGACCTCGTCGCGCTCGACCCGGCCTACCGGCTGTTCCCCGAGCCGGCCGGCGGCGGCGCCGCGGAGCCGTTCGACGTGGTGGCCGACCGGGAGACGAACCTCGCGCTGTTCGACCGCATCGAGCCCGGGGCCGGCGCGGCAGTGGACGCCTACCTGCGCGAGTCGTCGCAGGCGTACCGGACGGCCCTGGACTCGTTCCTGTACACCACCTTCGCCCGGCCCGACCGGGTCGCCTCGCGGGACGTCGTCGTCCGGCTGCCCCAGCTGGCCCGTCTCCTCACGCAGACCCTGGCCGACCGGATCGCGGGCACCGTGCAGGACCCGGTGCTGCGCCAGGCGCTGGGCTACCACGCCGTGTTCCTGGGCTCCTCGCCGTACCGCGTGCCCGCGCTGTACTCGCTCATGAGCCACCTCGACCTCGTCGACGGCGTGCGCTACCCCCGGGGCGGGATGTACACGCTCGTCGAGGCGCTCGAGCGGCTCGCGGTGCGTGAGGGCGTGGAGATCCGCACCGGCGCGGACGTCGTCCGGATCGACGTGGAACCCGGTGCCCCGCGGCCCGGCCGCCGCGCGCGCGGTCGGGCGCGGGCCGTGGTGCTCGCCGGCGGGGAGCGGGTCGAGGCGGACGTCGTCGTGGCCGGCGGCGACCGGCACCACACCGAGACGGTGCTCCTCGATCAGCCCTATCGCGACCTGCCGGAGCCGCGCTGGGAGTCGCGCGGGCCCGGGATCTCGGCGCTGCTGATCCTCGCGGGCGTGCGCGGCGAGCTGCCGGAGCTGGCGCACCACTCGCTGATGTTCACGCGGGACTGGCCGGCGAACTTCGAGGCCATCCTTGGCGAGGGCCGGTCCACCGAGGCGTCGCGGCTGCGCGTACCGCACCCCGCGTCGCTGTACGTCTCGCGCACCACCGCCACCGACCCGGGCGCGGCGCCCCCGGGGCACGAGACCCTCGTGGTGCTCGTCCCGTGGCCGGCCGACCCGTCGCTCGGCGCCGGCCCGGACGGGCGCGAGCAGGCCGAGCGGCACGCCGACCGGTACCTCGACCAGGTCGGACGCTGGGCGGGCCTGCCCGGCCTGCGCGAGCGGGTCGTCACGCGCCGGCTCATCACCCCGGCGGACTTCGCGGAGCAGCACTCGGCCTGGCGGGGCACGGCGCTCGGGATGGAGCACACGCTCGCGCAGTCGGCGATGTTCCGGCCGGGGGACACCTCGCGGCGCGTCGGCAACCTGCTGCACGTCGGAGGCGGCACCGTGCCCGGCGTCGGCGTGCCGATGGTGCTCATCAGCGCCGAGCTGGTGGTCAAGCGGATGCTCGGCGAGACGTCGACCCGGCCGCTGCCGGCGCCGCTGCGCCCCGGCTTCCTGGGCGCCGCCCGGCCCGCGGGTCTGTGGAGCCGCGTGGCGGCCGGGGAGGGGTCGTGACCCTGGCGTCGTTCGCGTACCTCGGCGCGCTGCTGGTCTCGCTCGGCGGCCTCGCGCTCGTCGACCGCCGCTGGCGGCTCGCGTTCTGGTCGGACCCCCGGCGCGCGGGCTGGACGATCGGGCTGGGCGTCCTCGGCTTCCTCGCGTGGGACGTGGTCGGGCTCGCGCTGGGCATCTTCGCGCGCGGCGACTCGCCCCACATGACGGGCCTCCTGCTCGCGCCCGAGCTGCCGGTCGAGGAGGTCTTCTTCCTCACGCTGCTCTGCTACTCCGCGCTGGTCCTGTGGCGGTGGTTCGACCGCAGCGCGGCGCTGCGGGAGCGGGGCGCCGCGGCGGCGGCGCGCGACGGCGACGGGGGTGCCCGGCCGTGACCAACATCGTGCTCAACGCGATCGTCCTGGCCGTCGTCCTGGCGGTGGGCGTCCCCGAGCTGCGTCACGCGCGGCGCGCGCCGCTCGTCTGGACCGCCGTGCACCTGTGCGTCCTGACGCTGGTCTTCGACTCCGTGATGATCACGGCCCGGCTCTACGAGTTCGACCCGGCGAAGATCCTCGGCGTCTACCTGTGGAAGGCGCCGCTGGAGGACTTCTTCTACGCGCTCGTCGCCGGGGTCGCGATGCCGGCCCTCTGGGTGGTGCTCGGCCGGCGCCGGCGCGTCGGCCCCGTCGTCGCGCCGGGGGAGGGCGCGCCGTGACCGCGGCGCCGACCCGGACGAGCGCGGTGCGCGACGTCCTCGCCGCCTCGCGGCCGTTCTCCTGGATCAACACGGCGTACCCCTTCGCCGCCGGCTGGCTGATGGCCACGGGCGGGCGGGTGGACGCGACGCTCGTCGTGGGGACGCTCTTCTTCCTCGTCCCGTACAACCTCGTCATGTACGGCGTGAACGACGTCTTCGACTACGAGTCGGACCTGCGCAACCCCCGCAAGGGCGGGATCGAGGGTGCGCTCGCGGACCCGGCGACCGCCGCGCGCACGCACCGGCGGATCCTGTGGTCGTGCGTCCTGACGAGCGTGCCGTTCCTCGCGTGGCTCGTGGCCGTGGGCGACCTCGCCGCCGACCTCGTGCTGGCGCTCGTCGTGTTCCTGGTCGTCGCGTACTCGGCGCCGCGGCTGCGGTTCAAGGAGCGGCCCGTCCTGGACTCGCTGACGTCCGCCATGCACTTCGTCGGACCGCTGCTGTACGCGCTCGTGCTCGCCGACGCCGACCTGTCCGCGCGCACCGCCTGGCCGGTGCTCGTCGCGTTCGTGCTCTGGGGCATGGCGTCGCACGCGTTCGGCGCGGTGCAGGACGTGCGGGCCGACCGCGAGGGCGGCATCGCGTCCGTCGCCACCGTGCTGGGCGCGCACGCGACCGTCGTCGGGTCGTTCGTGCTCTACCTCGGCGCCTCGGCGCTGCTCCTGCTCGTCCCCTGGCCGGGCGTGCTGGCCGCCGTCCTGCCGCTGCCGTACGCGATCAGCGTCGCCCGGTTCTGGTCCGTGCGCGACGACGACTGCGAGCGCGCGCACGCCGGGTGGCGCACGTTCCTGTGGCTCAACCTCGTGACGGGGTTCCTCGTGACGATGCTGCTCATCGCGGTCGCGCTGGGCTGACGGCGGGTCCCGGCGCCCTCGGCACGCGCGAGGCCGCCGCCCCGTGCGGGGCGACGGCCTCGTCGGGCGGGGCGGGCGTCAGCGCAGGGCGGCCCAGCGCTCGCGGCGGCCGGCCTGCTCCACGGGGTCGGGCACGGGGAGCGACGCGAGCAGCCGCTGCGTGTACGCGTGCTGCGGGTCGGCCAGCACCTGGTCGCCCGTGCCCTCCTCGACGAGCACGCCGCGGTGCAGCACCGCGATGCGGTCCGCGAGCAGGTCGACGACCGCGAGGTCGTGGCTGACGAACAGGCACGCGAACCCGAGCTCCTCCTGGAGCCGGCCGAACAGCTCCAGCACCCGCGCCTGCACCGAGACGTCGAGCGCCGACGTCGGCTCGTCCGCGATGAGCAGCTCCGGGTCGAGCGCGAGCGCCCGGGCCAGGGACGCGCGCTGGCGCTGGCCGCCCGAGAGCTCGTGGGGGAACCGGTCGCCGAACGCGCGGGGCAGCTGGACGGCCTCGAGCAGCTCGTCGACCCGCGGCCGCGCCGCCGACGCGTCCCGCGCGACGCCGTGCACCACGAGCGGCTCGGCGACGCACTGCGCGATCGTCAGCAGCGGGTTGAAGCTCGTCGCGGGGTCCTGGAAGACGAAGCCGATGCGCCGGCGCACGGGGCGGAACTGCCGCTCCTTGACGCCGTTCATCTCGACGCCCAGCACCTCCAGCGACCCGCCCGAGACGGGCGTCAGGCCCGCGATCGCCCGCCCGATCGTCGTCTTGCCGGAGCCCGACTCGCCGACCAGGCCGAGCACCTCGCCCGGCGCGATCGACAGGTCGACGCCGTCGACCGCGACGAACGCGGGCTGGCGCAGGCGGCCCGGGTAGGTGATCCGCAGGCCGCGGGCCTCCACGACCGGAGCCGGGGCGTCGGCGGCGGGCGCCGACGCGTCGACGACCGACCGTGCCGGCTCCGTCACGCGGGCCCGTGCGCCGATCTTCGGCACGGCCTCGAGCAGGGCCTTCGTGTACTCGTGCCGCGGGGCGCGGAACAGCGTCTGCACGTCCGCCTGCTCGACGATCTCGCCGTCGTACATCACCGCCACGCGGTCGGCCAGGTCGGCGACCACGCCCATGTTGTGGGTGATGAGGACGACCGCGGTGCCGAGCTCCTTCGGCAGCCGCCGCAGCAGCTCGAGGATCTCGGCCTGCACCGTGACGTCGAGGGCCGTGGTGGGCTCGTCGGCGATGATCAGCCCCGGGTCGAGCACGAGCGCCTGGGCGATGACGATGCGCTGCTTCTGACCGCCCGAGAACTGGTGCGGGTAGTGGTCCACCCGGTGCTCCGGGTCGGGGATGCCGACCTGCCGGAGCGCCTCGATCGCCCGCTCGCGCGCCTCGGCGCGGCTCACGTTCGCGTGCGCCCGCAGGCCCTCCGCGATCTGCCAGCCGACCGGGAACACGGGGTTGAGGACGCTCGACGGCTCCTGGAAGACCATCGCGGCGTCGCGGCCGCGGACCTTGCGCAGGAGCGACGGACGCAGCCGCGTGACGTCGACGACCGGCGTGCCCGAGTCGTCCGCACCCTCGACCTCGTCGCGGATGGCGCGGTCCGAGAGCAGGACGGCGCCCTCGGTGGTCGCGGTGGAGGGCAGCAGGCCGAGGATCGACCGCGCGGTGACGGTCTTGCCCGAGCCGGACTCGCCGACGACGGCCAGCACCTCGCCCGGGGCGACCGACAGGCTCACGCCGCGCACCGCGCGCACGTCGCCCCCGTCGGTCGAGAACGTGACCGTCAGGTCCTGGATGTCGACGACGGCCCGGGGGCCGGTGGTCTGCGCGCTCACGAGCGGCTCCCTCCCTCGTCGCCGCCGGTGCCGGCGACGCCCCGGGGCTCCGCCACCGGGTCCTCCAGCGGGTCGAGCGCGTCCTGCTCGGACGCCTCCAGCCCGTCGATGCCGTCGGCGCCCTGCGCGCCGGCCGCGAGCACGCCGCCGGGCACCGCCGTGGTCGAGCCGACCGTGCCGGCCAGCCGGGCGGCCCGGCGGCGACGCCGCAGCCGCGGGTCGGCGAGGTCGTTGAGCGACTCCCCGACGAGCGTGATGCCGAGCACCGTCAGGACGATCGCGACGCCCGGCCACACCGACGTCCACCAGATGCCGGCCGCGATGTCGGAGAGCGCCTTGTTGAGGTCGTAGCCCCAGTCGGCGCCCTTGGTGGGCTCGATGCCGAACCCGAGGAAGCCCAGGCCGGCGAGCGTGAGGATCGCCTCGGACGAGTTCAGCGTGACGATGAGGGGCAGCGTGCGCGTCGAGTTCCGCAGCACGTGGCGGGTCATGATCCGTCGGTGCGGCGTCCCGATGACGCGCGCCGACTCCACGAACGCCTCCGCCTTCACGCGGATGACCTCGGCCCGCACGACCCGGAAGTACTGCGGGATGAAGACCACGGTGATGGAGACCGCGGTCGCCATGATGCCGCCCCACACCGAGGCCTGGCCGCCGGAGATGACGATGGCGGCGAGGATCGCGAGCAGCAGGGACGGGAACGAGTACACGGCGTCGGCCACCACGACCGCGACGCGGTCGAGCCAGCCGCCGAAGTACCCGGACACCAGGCCGAACGCGATGCCGAGGAACACGGACAGCAGCAGGCCGATGACGACGACCATGAGCGCCGTCCGCGAGCCCCAGATGACCCGGGACAGGACGTCGTACCCGCCGACGGTCGTCCCGAGCAGGTGCTCCGCGGAGGGCGGCTGCTGCGCGCCGAACGCCTCGCCCGACGCGTCGCGCAGCTGGCTGAAGCCGTACGGCGCGAGCAGCGGCGCGAAGATCGCGGACAGCAGGAACACGGCCATGAGGACGAGGCCGAGGACGAGCATCGTGCGCTGCACGCCGACGCTCTGGCGCAGCTGGTGCACCACGGGCAGGCGGCGCCACCACGCGGCGCGCTCGGGGACGGCCACGGCGACGGGCGCCGGGGCGGTCGGTTCGGGGGTCAGTGCCGTCGCCATGTCAGTACCTGATCCGGGGGTCGATGAGCGCCGCGATCACGTCGACGACGAAGTTGGTGAGCGCGACGATCACGGCGATGAGGGCGACCATGCCCTGCACCGCCACGTAGTCGCGGGCCAGCAGGTACTGCACGAGCTGGAACCCGAGGCCCTTCCACTCGAACGTCGTCTCGGTGAGGACGGCGCCCGAGAGCAGCAGGGCGGTCTGCAGGCCGATGACGGTGATGATCGGGATGAGCGCCGGCCGCCACGCGTGCTTGCGCAACAGGCGCCGCTCGCCGACGCCGCGCGAGCGCGCCGCCTCCACGTAGCCGGTCGCCAGCGTGCCCATGACGTTCGTCCGGACGAGGCGCAGGAAGATGCCGCCGGTGATGAGGCCCAGCGTCACGGCCGGCAGGATCGCGTGCTGGAGCACGTCGGAGATCACCGCGCCGTCGCCGGTGCTGATCGCGTCGATGAGGTAGATGCCGGTGGACGAGCCCTCGCGGCTCATCTTCAGCGTCGAGATCGTGGACGCCCGGCCCGAGACCGGCAGCACGCCGAGCCACACCGAGAACACGAGCTTGAGCAGCATGCCGAGGAAGAACACGGGCGTCGCGTACGCGAGGATCGAGGCCACCCGCAGGGTCGCGTCGCCGCCGCTGTCGCGCCGGGATGCGGCGATGCGCCCGAGCGGGATGCCGATGAGCAGGGCGACGAGCATGCCGTAGACGACGAGCTCGAGGGTCGCGGTGCCGTACGTGAGCAGCACCTGCGTGACCGGCCGGTTGTCGGAGATCGTCGTGCCGAAGTCGCCGCGGACGATGCTGCCGAGGTAGTCGAGGTACTGCACGACGATCGGCCGGTCGTAGCCGGCCTCGTGGATGCGCTCCTGGAGCTGGTCGGGCGTGAGCCGCCCGCCGAGCGCCGCCGTGATCGGGTCGCCCGTGAGGCGCAGCATCACGAACACGACGGAGACGAGGATGAGGATCGTCGGGAAGATCAGCAGGAAGCGCACGAGCAGGTAGCGCAGCAGCGGGCTGCCCGCCGGGCGCCCGCGTCGCTGCGGGGCCTCGGGTGCCGCGGGCGCGGAGGGCGCAGCCGGCGCGGCCGGGGTCGTGGAGGTCATGACGACCTTTCTGGAGCCGGGGGTGGCACGGCCCGGACGGGTGGCGTCCGGGCCGTGCCGAGGTCAGGCGCGAGTCGGGCGGCCCCGCGGTGCGCGGGGCCGCCCGGTGCCCGTGGTCAGCCCTTCGACAGGGCGCCGTACCGGAACTTGAAGGACGCGTCGAGCGTGTCCTCCGCGCCGCTGACGGTGCTGCCGACGACGGCGACCTGCGCACCCTGGAGGTACGGGACGGTGGGCAGGTAGCCCGCGACCGACTCCTGGATGTTCTCGATGATCGACTGACGCTCCGCCGGGTCGGCCGTGGTGGCCTGCTGGAGGATGAGGTCGTTGATCTCCTGGTTCTCGAAGTGGTTGACCAGGAAGTTCTCGATCAGGAAGAACGGCGTGAGGTAGTTGTCGGCGTCCGAGTAGTCCGGGAACCAGCCGAGCTGGTAGACGGGGTAGACGTCCGACGTGCGGTCCTTGGAGTACTGCACCCACTCGGTGGTCTGCAGGTTGACCGTGAACAGGCCGCTCGACTCGAGCTGGTCCTTGATCATCGCGTACTCGTCCGGCGACGACGGGCCGTAGTGGTCGTTCGAGTACTGGATGTTCAGCGTGACCTTGCCGGAGACGCCGGCCTCGCTGAGGAACTGCTTGGCCTGGTCGACGCTCGGCCCGCCGTTGCCGTCGCCGTAGATCTTGAGCGACTCGGTCGCGCCGGTCAGGCCGGCCGGGACGAAGGAGTACAGGGGCGTGTAGGTGCCCTTGTAGACCTGGTCGGAGATCGCCTGGCGGTCGATCAGCGCGGCGACGGCCTTGCGGACCGCGGTCGCCTTGTCGGCGTCGGCGTCCGACGTCTTCGCCCCGAAGGGCTGCGTGTCGAAGTTGAAGACGAGGTAGCGGATCTCGCCGCCGGGCCCGTCGACGACCTTCACCTTGTCGTTGCCCTTGAGGTCGGCGATGTCCGTGGCCGAGAGGCTGCGGAACGCGACGTCGACGTCGCCCTGCTGGACGGCGAGCTTGAGGTTCTCCGACTCGGCGTAGTACACCGCGTTGACCTCGGCCGTCTTCGCCGGCTCGAGGATGCCCTGGTAGCCGTCGTACTTCTTGTACGAGACGAGCTCGTTCACCTTGTAGTCGGTGATCGTGTACTGGCCGGCGAACGCGTTCGCCGCGACGATCTCGTCGTCCGGGGTCAGGGCGTCGGGGGAGAAGACCTCCTCGTCGACGATCGGGCCGACCGGGCTCGACAGGATCTGCGGGAAGACCTGGTCGTTCTCCGACTTCAGCGTGAAGACCACGGTGGTGTCGTCGGGGGCCGCGACGCTGTCGAGGTTGTACAGCAGCGAGGACGGGCCGTTGTCGTCGGCGATCTTCAGCTGGCGGTCGAACGTGAACTTCACGTCGGACGACGTGAGGTCGTGGCCGTTCGCCCACTTCAGGCCGCTCTTGAGCTTGACGGTGTACTCCGTCGGGCTCGTGAACTCGGCGGACTCCGCGATGTCCGGCTCGACGTCGGGGCTGCCGTACGGGGTGTTCATGAGGAACGGGAACACCTGGTTCTGCACGGCGAAGGAGCCGTTGTCGTACGAGCCGGCCGGGTCGAGGCTCGTGATCTTGTCGGTCGTGCCGACCGTCAGCGACGACGCGCCGCCGCCACCGCCCTCGGACGCGCTCGGGTCGCTGCCGCCACCGGAGCAGGCGGCCAGGACGAGTGCCGTGGACGCGAGCCCTGCGGTGGTCGCCCACAGGCGCCGACCGCGATGTGCAACGGAGGTCATCCGCCACCTCTTTCGTCGAGCCGGGGCGCGCTGGATCGACCCCGGCGGGTCACAGTGAGGTCATGGGTAACACAGATGTGTTGCCCGAAACGAGAATGTCTTACCGACAGGTAACATCCCCGCATCGTTTCGGTCACGATCCGGGTCGGGCGTCCAGGTCGGCCCGTCGGGGCGGCCCCGCGGCGTCCGCGTCGTGGGCCGACGGCGCCCGGTGCGTGGTCAGGCGAGGTGCCGGCGCAGCCCCTCGACGACGAGCGCGTGGTCCTCCGCCTGCGGCAGCCCGGAGACGGTCACGGTGCCGACGACGCCGACGCCCTCGACGCGCAGCGGGAACGAGCCGCCGTGGGCCGCGTACTCCTGGTGCGGCAGCTGGTGCTGCTCGCCGAAGGTGGTCCCGCGGGCGCGGGCGCGCAGCCCGACGAGGTAGGACGAGGCGCCGAACCGCATGACGACGCGCGCCTTGCGCTCGACCCACGAGTCGTTGTCCGCCGTCGTCCCGGGGCGGGCCGCGTGGAACAGCTGCTGCCCGGCGCGGCGGACGTCCACCACGACGGGGAGGTCGCGCTCGGCGGCGAGCTCGACCAGCAGGCACCCGAGCGCCCACGCGTCGTCGTTGTCGAGGTGCGGCAGCACGAGCTCGCGCTCCTGCTGCTCGAGCTCGGCGATGGTGGAGGCGAGGTCGGCGTCGTCGCTCATGCGGCCATCGTGGCACGCGCGCTGCCGGGTGCCCTCCTGGCGGGCGTCCGGGCCAGCGGCGTCAGGGGAGGACGGAGGTGCCGATCGGACCCGGGTTGTACGCGACCTCCCAGCGGAAGCCGTCAGGGTCGGCGAAGTAGCCCGAGTACCCGCCCCAGTCCCGGTGCTGCGCCGCGCTCACGGACGGGGCGCCCGCCGCACGCGCCTGCTCCAGCGCGGCGTCGACCTCCTCGGTGGTCGCGACGTTGTGCGCGAGCGTGACGGGCGGCGTCCCGCCGAGCGTGACCTCGCCGATCTCGGCGACCGCGGCCCCGAGCGCCCACAGCGACAGGACGACGCGGTCCGCCACCCGCAGCATGAGGACCTCGCCGGGGACGTCGAGCTCGGGGTGCCACCCCAGCCCGTCGACGTAGAACCGCCGGGTCGCCGCGAGGTCCCGCACGACGAGGGTGACGAAGCTCAGCCGCTGGTCCATGGCCCGAGCGTGCCAGAGCGCGCCCACGGGCGCGGCGGTGTCGGGGAGGAGGGCTAGCGTCGCGCGCGTGGACGACGTGCTGCACCTCTCGGCCGCCGACGCGCGCCGCGTGGCCGTGCGCGCGCAGCTGCTCACGGCGCCGCGCCCGGACGACGTGCTCGAGGTGCTCCGCCACTTCACGGTGCTGCAGCTCGACCCGACGCGGGCCGTCGCGGCGAGCCCGGACCTCGTGCTGTGGAGCCGGATCGGCTCCGCGTACGACCCGCGCGAGCTCGCCGCGCTCGTGGACGCCCAGCGGGTGGTCGAGCTCGCCGGCCTGCTGCGCCCGGCCGAGGACGTCGCGCTCTTCCGGGCCGCGATGCAGGCGTGGCCCGGAGGGCTCGACCCGCGTCCGTGGCGCGAGGGCCTGGCACGCTGGCTGCGCGACAACGAGCGCTGCCGCCTCGACATCCTCGAGCTGCTGCGCGCGGACGGACCGCTGCCGTCACGCGCACTGCCGGACACGTGCGTGCGGCCGTGGCGCTCGACGGGGTGGACGAACGACAAGAACGTGACGCGGATGCTCGACCTCATGGTCGCGTCCGGGCAGGTCGCCGTCGCGGGTCGCGACGGCCGTGAGCGCCTGTTCGACCTGGCGGAGCGCGTCTACGTGCCGCAGGTGGTGCCGCTGCAGGAGGCGGACCGGCGGGTGCGCGAGCGCCGGCTCGCGGCGATGGGCATCGCCCGCGGCCGGGCGGCGCAGAACCCCGTGGAGGCGGTCGACGTGGGCGACGTGGGCGTGCCGGCCGTCGTCGAGGGCGTCCGCGGCACCTGGCGCGTGCTGCCCGAGCTGCTGGACGCGCCGTTCGTGCCGCGCACCGCGCTGCTCTCGCCGTTCGACCGCCTGCTCCAGGACCGCCGTCGCATGACCGAGCTGTTCGCGTTCGACTACGCGCTGGAGATGTTCAAGCCCGCGCCCGCGAGGCGCTGGGGGTACTACGCGCTGCCGGTGCTCCACGGCGACCGGCTCGTCGGCAAGGTGGACGCGACGGCGGACGTGCGCGCCGGCGTGCTGCGCGTCGACGCCGTGCACCGCGACGGTGCGTGGGACGCCTCGACGGCCGCGGCCGTCGACGACGAGCTCGACGACCTGGCGCGGTGGCTCGAGCTCGACCTGCTGCGCGCCGACCGGTGAGCGCGGGTCAGGCGGTGGGCGGCGTGATGAGAAGCGGCAGGACCTCGATGACCGCGGCGTGACCCGCGGCGGCGGCCTGCCTCTCGTCGCTCCCGGACAGCAGGGCGTCCACGACCGTCTCCTTGTGCAGGGCCGCGAGCAGCCGTACCAGGGAGCGGGCGTCGAGCAGGGCCTGGCGCCCGCCCCGCTGCAGGATGTCGGTGACGAGCGGCACGAGCGACTCCTCGAACGCGTCGCGGTCCGCCACGTAGGCGCGCGCGAGGTCGTCGTCACGCAGCGCGAGCAGGCGGAACTCCGCCTGCATGAGGGCGTCGCGGCGGAAGTCGAACGGGCTGCCGAGCAGCTCCATGACGATCGGGCCGACGGTGTCCTCGGGCACGACGGCCGGCGCCTCGGAGGACGGCAGGAGCTCGTCCGCCCGCGCCACGAGGCGGGCGATCCACTGCTCGCGCCCGCGCGCCATCACGGTGAGGAACAGCTCCTCCTTGGAGGAGAAGTTCGAGTAGAACGCGCCGCGCGTGAAGCCCGCGCGCTCGACGACGGCCTCGACGGACGCGCCAGCCAGCCCGTGCTCGGCGAACACCGCCCAGGCGGCGTCGACGAGCCGCTCGCGGGTCCGGGCGCGGCGCGGGGAGTCGCCGCCGGGGGGCTGCCGCTCCTCGGTGACCGTCCCCCCGCTCGCGGGCTGCTCGACGGCACGCCGGGCGTCGTCGAGAGGTGTTGGCATGCCCCGATCCTAGTCGGATACAGTCCTGTATCGGATACACCCGCGTATCGGCCGCCGGCCGGTCGCGCGACGTGCACCCGGATGCACCGGCGCATCGCCCACCCCACTCCAGACCTTGGGAGACCCGTGTCCTCCGTGCTGTACCGCCTCGGCCGCTGGGCGTACCGCCACCGGCGCCGCGTGGTCGTCCTGTGGCTCCTCGTCGTGCTCGTCGCCGGCGTCGGCGCCGCGACTCTCAACCAGGGCACCGACAACACCTTCACCATCCCGGGCACGGAGGCGGGCGAGGCGATGGACCGCCTCAACGCCACGTTCCCGCAGGCCGCCGGCACGTCCGCGACGTACGTCGTCGTGTCGCCCGAGGGCACCGAGGTGACCGACGCGTCCGTCCGCGGCCCGGTCGAGGACGCGATCGCGACGCTCGGGGACGTCGAGCGCGTCGAGTCCGTCGCCGACCCGTTCGGCGAGACCGTCCGGGACCTGGTCTCCGAGGACGGCCGCGCGGCCATCGTCACGGCGCAGGTCGACGCGCAGTCGAGCACGGTGCCGGACGCCACGAAGGACGCGCTGGAGCAGGCCGCCGAGGACCTGCGCGCCGCGCTGCCCGAGGGCTCCGAGGTCGCGCTCGGCGGCGACATGTTCAGCCACAACGTGCCCGGCGTGACGATCACCGAGGGCCTCGGCGTCGTCATCGCGGGCGTCGTGCTGTTCCTCACCTTCGGCTCGTTCGTCGCGGCGGGCATGCCGATCCTCACGGCGCTCATCGGCGTCGCGCTCTCGACGGCGGGCATCTTCATCGCGACGCAGTTCGCCACGATCTCGTCGACGACCCCGCTGCTGTCGCTCATGCTCGGCCTGGCGGTCGGCATCGACTACGCGCTGTTCATCATCTCCCGCCACCAGGGGCAGCTGCGCGAGGGCATGGACCCCGAGGAGTCGACCGCGCGCTCGCTCGCGACCGCCGGCTCGGCCGTCGTGTTCGCGGGCCTGACGGTCATGATCGCGCTCGTCGGGCTCGGCGTGGCGGGCATCCCGTTCCTCACCGTCATGGGCGTCGCCGCCGCGGCCGGCGTCGGGATCGCCGTCGCGCTGTCCCTCACGCTGACGCCCGCGCTGCTCGGCTTCGCCAAGGGCCGCGTGCTGCCGCGCCGACGCCGCAAGGCAGCGGGGGAGAAGCCGCACGAGAACCGGTTCTTCGCGGGCTGGGTGCGCACCGTGACGCGCCGCCCCGTGGCGACGATCCTGCTCGTCGTCGTCGGGCTCGGGTCGCTCGCGATCCCCGCGAGCCGGCTCGAGCTCGCGCTCCCGGACGCCGGGTCGCAGCCGGAGGGCTCCGGGCCGCGCGTCGCGTACGACCTGACGGCCGAGCACTTCGGGCCCGGGTTCAACGGACCGCTCGTCGTCACGACGACGATCGTGGGCTCGACCGACCCGCTCGGCCTCATGGCGGACCTCAAGGAGGAGCTGGAGCAGCTCCCCGGCGTTGCCGCGGTCCCGCTCGCGACCCCCAACATGACCGCGGACACGGGCATCGTCCAGGTCGTCCCCGAGACCGGCCCGGACGACGCCCGCACCGCCGACCTGGTGCACGACATCCGCGCGCAGCACGACCGCCTGGCGCAGGAGTACGGCGTCGACATCCAGGTCACCGGCATCACCGCGATCGGCGTCGACATCTCCGCGCGGCTCGGCGGTGCGCTGCTGCCGTTCGGGATCCTCGTCGTCGGCCTGTCGTTCCTGCTGCTGATGATGGTGTTCCGGTCGCTGTGGGTGCCCCTCAAGGCGACGCTCGGCTACCTGCTCTCGGTCGTGGCGGCGTTCGGCGTCGTCGTCCTCGTGTTCCAGGACGGCCACTTCGCCGACCTGCTGCACGTCGACCGGCTCGGGCCGGTCATCAGCTTCATGCCGATCATCCTCATGGGCATCCTGTTCGGCCTCGCGATGGACTACGAGGTGTTCCTCGTCTCCCGGATGCGCGAGGAGCACGCCCACGGGGCACCTGCCCGCGAGGCCGTGCGGCGCGGGTTCATCGGCTCGGCGCCGGTCGTCACCGCCGCCGCGGCGATCATGTTCGCGGTGTTCGCCGCGTTCGTGCCGGAGGGCGACAGCAGCATCAAGCCCATCGCGCTCGGCCTCGCGGTCGGCATCTTCGTGGACGCGTTCGTCGTCCGCATGACGCTCGTGCCGGCCGTCCTGCACGTGCTGGGCGAGCGCGCCTGGCGCATGCCGCACCGCCTGGAGCGGGCGCTGCCGTCGTTCGACGTCGAGGGCGAGGGGCTCGCGCGCGAGCTCGCGCTGGCCGACTGGCCGGAGCCGGGGGCGACCGACGCGCTCGCCGCCGACGGCCTGCGGCTCGACGGCGAGGACCGGCCGTTCTACGCCGACGTCGCGTTCCGCGTGCCGGCCGGAGGGACGCTCGTCGTCGCCGGCCCGCACCGCAGCGGCCGCACGCCGCTGCTGCTCACGCTCGCGGGCCGCGTGCACGCGGACGAGGGCAGGCTCAAGGTCCTCGGGCTCCCGCTGCCGATCCGCGCCGGCTCCGTGCGCCGCCGGGTCGCGGTCGCCCGCCTCTGGGGAGCGACCGACGCGGTCGGGACGGTGCGCGAGGCGCTCGCCTGGCGGACGCCGGTGGTCGTGCTCGACGACCTGGGCTCGGTCTCCGACCCGGGCCAGCGCGCCGCCGTCGGCGACCTGCTGTCCGCCGCGCACGCCGCCGGCACCACGCTCGTCGTGAGCTGCCTCGACACCGCCGACCTCAACGGCCTCGTGCCGCGCGACGGCGCCGTCGTCCTCGTCCTGCCCGAGCCGGAGGCGCCCCGCGGGCGCCCCGACGCCGACGTCCCGACCCTGGAGGTCACCCGATGAGCGCCCTGCGAGCCGAGCGCGTGGGCGCTCCCCGCCGCACGTCGTGGCTGACGATCGTCGGCCTCGTCCTCGTCCCGCTCGTCGTCGGGGGTCTGCTCACCTGGGCGCTGTGGGAGCCGACCCAGCGGCTCGAGCGGATCACCGCCGCGGTCGTGAACGACGACGAGCCCGTCGAGCTGGACGGCCAGACGGTGCCCCTCGGGCGGCAGCTGTCCGCCGCGCTCGTCACCGGCCAGGCCGCGTTCGACCCGGACGCCGCCACCGACGACGAGAACGTCGCGGGCTCGTCGAACCCGACGTCGTTCACCTGGATCCTCACCGACTCGGCGCACGCGGAGGACGGCGTCGCCGACGGCACGTACGACGCCGTCGTGACGATCCCGAAGGACTTCTCCGCCGCCGCCACGTCGAGCGCCGACCCGGACACCGCGCGGACCGCGACGATCTCGATCGCGACCAGCCCGCAGGCGCGCCCGGTCGACGGTGCGATCGCGCAGGCCATCGCCCAGGCCGCCGCCGGCGTGACGGGCAGCCAGCTCACGCAGTCCTACCTCGAGCAGGTGCTGGTCGGCTTCAGCACCCTCGGGGACAAGCTCGGCGACGCGGCGGACGGCGCCGACCAGCTCGCGGACGGCGTCGGGCAGCTCGGCACCGGCGCCTCCGGCCTCGCCGACGGCGCGGGTGCGCTGTCGTCGGGCGTCGACGAGCTCGCGTCCGGCGCCTCCGGCCTCTCGGCGGGCGTCGGCCAGCTCGCGGGCGGAGCGTCGGACCTCTCGTCGGGCATCGGCCGGCTGGGCAGCGGTGCGTCCGACCTCTCGACCGGCGTCGGACGGCTGGCCGGCGGCGTCGAGGAGCTCGCGGGCGGCCTGGACCAGATCGCCGACCAGGTGCAGGGCTCCGCCGAGGCCGCGGCCGACGGAGCGCCGCAGGCGGAGCGGTTCGCCAGCGGGCTGGAGGCGGTCGCCGCCGGGGTCGCCTCGCCCGACGGGCTCTCCGGCGGCACGGCCGGGCTCGCGCAGGGGACGGCCGGGGTCGCGCAGGGTCTCGACGCCATGCTCGACGGCTTCGAGCAGCTGGCCGAGGCCTGCCGGGCGGGTGTGCCGACGACGTGCGACACGCTCGTGCAGGCCATCCAGGCCCAGCAGGGCGACGCCCCGGTGAACGGGCAGCCGACGCTGACGTCCGTCGCCGGCCAGGTGGCCGAGGGCGCCGCGGCGCTCGACGCCGGCGTCAACACCGGCACGGCGCAGCAGCCGTCGCTCGTCGACAGCCTGGGCGCGCTCGCCGAGGGCGGCCGCGCGCTGGTCGACGGCGTGCAGCAGTCCGCCGGCGGGCTGGCCACGCTGGCGGACTACATCGGGCAGTCGGCCGACGGCGCGCACCAGCTCGCGGACGGCGCGCAGGGTGCGGCCGACGGCGCCGAGCAGCTCGCCCAGGGGGCGTCC
>NZ_HE978588.1:307482-348551 GCF_000312005.1 Cellulomonas massiliensis JC225 | reverse complement strand
CTGGCGCGGTCCATCATCGACCTCCTCGGCGACGTCGTGCTCCGAGTCTGGACCCGGGACGACCCGTCGCGCGAGGGGTCCGTCGCCTCCGAGCCCGCGCCTCAGGCGTCGGGACGCAGCGGGCGCACGACGCGCGCGGGGTTGCCGGCGACCACGACGTCCGGGGGCACGTCCTTCGTGACGACGGACCCCGCGCCGACCACCGACCGCGCGCCGATCGTCACGCCCGGGCACACCACGACGCTGCCGCCGAGCCACACGCCGTCCTCGATCGTGATCGACGAGACCCGCTCCCAGCCCTGGGGGCGCAGGTCCGGGTCGAGCACGTGCGTGGGGGTGTACAGGCGCACGCTGGGGCCGATGAGCACGTCCGCGCCGATCCGGATCTCCCCGCCGCCGAGCGTGAGGAAGTCCGCGTTGACGAAGGTCCGGTCGCCCAGGTGCAGGCGGTGCCCGTAGTCCAGGTAGAACGGCGGCCGGAAGTCGACCCCCTCGCCCACGCTGCCGAGCAGCTCGCGGAACAGCGCGGCGGCGGCGTCCCGGTCCTCGTCGTACAGCGCGGTGATCCGACGGCAGGTGCGCTGCGTGCTCGTCGTGAGGTCCGCCAGCTCCGGCCCGTGCCGGTAGCGGTACCAGTCGCCGGCGACCATCTTCTCGTACTCGGTGCGGCCGTCGGCCAGCGCGGCCTCGAGGTCGAGCTCCACCGGCTCCTCCTTCGTCGTGGGACCTCGAGTCTCGCAGCCGGGGTGGGGCGCGCCGTGCGCCGCAGGTCCCGTCAGGAGCGTGGGCGCGCCAGCGTCCAGACCGTCGCGCCCGCCCGCTCGGCGCAGGTGAGGTCGACGAGCAGGCGCGTGAGCGCGAGGCCGCGGCCCGACTCCTGGTCGGAGCCGGGCATCGCGGCGGCGAGGTCCAGCGGGGGCGGCGGTCCCGGTTGGGTCACCTCCGCGACGAGCCTGCGGGCGTCGGCCGTCAGCGCGAGGTGGCGGCCGGGGCCGGCCGCACCGTGCCGGACGACGTTCCCGGCCACCTCGACGACCGCCGTCTCCAGCGCGATCCGGTCCGTCTCGTCGACGTCGGAGGCCGACCGCCAGAGCCGGGCGAGCGCGTCGTGCACGCGGTCCAGCACCGCCTCGTCGTCGCCGTCGAGGTCGACCTCGACGTGCCCCTCAGGAGGCACGCAGCGCGTCCTCGACCGTGTCGTAGGGGCGCAGCACCCGGTCCATCGTCGTGAGCTGCAGGACCGTGCGGACCTGCGCCCCCGCGCACGCGAGGCGCAGGTCGCCGCCGGCCACGCGGGTCGCCCGGAGCCCGCCGACGAGCGCTCCGAGGCCCGAGGAGTCCATGAACGTGGTGTCGGCCAGGTCGAGCACCACGACGCGGTGCCCGCCGGCGACCGTCTCGTCGATGCGCGCGCGCAGCTCGCCGGCCGTCACCATCGTCAGGCGGCCCGCCGGGCGCAGGACGGCGGCGTCCGCTCGCAGGTCGGTCTCGATCTCCATCAGCCCATCCTCTCCGCGCCCGTGTACCCGCGGTACCGGAGCGCCTGCACGATCACGCTGAGCACGACCAGGTCGTAGGCGACCCACAGCAGGTTCACCCACGTGCCCACCCACGGCGCGTAGCCGAGCCCCCAGCGCGCGATCCCGACCACGGCGGCGACGACGAGGGCGCCCATGGCGACCAGCTGGGGGAGGACGAGCCGCCACGACCCGCGCCCGTCCTGACGGACCTTGGGCGTCACGGCGAAGCCGAGCGGTCGCCCGAACCAGACGTTCGCCGCCGCGGTCCACGTCGCCCGGATCCAGACCGGGAACAGCGCGAGGCTGTACTGCTGCCCGCGCCACGTCCGGATCCCGCGCGCCGCGACCAGGAAGAGCACCTGGCTCGCGAGCTGGAACGGCAGGAACCGCGCGAAGAAGTCCCACGTCCACGCCGTCACCGGCAGCACGCCGAAGCACAGGAAGATGATCGGCGCCGCCAGGTAGACCACGGCCGCGAAGCCCGACAGGTAGCTCCACATCGTGGCGAGGTACATGAGGCGCTGCCCGAACCGCAGGCCGGGCACGCGCAGCGGGTTCTCCTGCAGGAACACCTGCATGGTCCCCTGCGCCCAGCGCAGGCGCTGGGTGATCATCGTCCCGAGGTCCTCCGGCGCGAGCCCGTGCGCGAGGCGCTCGTGGTGGTACACGGTCCGCCACCCCAGCGCGTGCAGCCGCATCGCGGTCGCCATGTCCTCGGTGACGGACAGCGTCGCGACGGGCATGACGGGCTGCGCCTCGTCGGCACGGTCGACGTCGACGGCCCGCACGAGCGCCTGCACGGACGCGAGCGCGCCGAGCGGGGACCACTCGCGGTCGGTGAGCCGGGCGAGCGCCTCCTCGTCCACGACCGGTGCGCCGAGCTCGCTGTCGGTCTCGACGGGCCACGCGCCGATCGCCTCGAGGTCCGCGCGCATGGCCGCCACGTCGGTCCCGACGACCGCCGCGGACACCTCGTCGACCCGGCGCTGGAAGGCGTAGGTCACGTCGGCCAGCGGCTCGCCCGCGTCGAGCAGCGCGAGCGACGAGCGCGCCGCCGAGCTCACCTCGTCGACGGCCGCCGCGACCCGCGGGTCGTCGGCCCGGCGCCGGGCGCGGGCGAGCACCGTGCGGGACGCACGCAGCGCCTCGCGCACCGCCTGGTCGGTGGCCCGGACGTACCCGACGAGGCCGAGCTGCATGAGCGCCTCGCGCCGCAGCACGGCGTTGGAGCCGCAGAAGAAGGCCGCGTTCCAGCCGTCCTTGCCCTGCTGGATCGGACCGTAGAAGAGCGGCGCCTGGCTGCCGAGGGGGTCGGCCTCGGGCACGTTGGTGAAGTACTGGGGAGTCTGGACCAGCGCGACCTGCGGGTCGGAGAAGTAGCCGAGGGTGCGGTGGAGGAGCTCGGGGTCCGGGATCTGGTCCGCGTCGAGCACCACCAGGAACTCCCCGTCCGTCTGGAACAGGGCGTTGTTGAGGTTGCCGGCCTTGGCGTGCCGGTTGCGGCCCTCCCAGTCGGCCGTCCGGACGAGGTAGCCCACGCCGGCGTCCGCGGCGGCGGCCGCCAGCTCCGGGCGCGCGCCGTCGTCCAGCACCCAGGTGCGGTGCGGGTACCGGAGGTCGCGTGCCGCCTCGGCGGTGCGCAGGACGAGGTCGACCGGCTCGTCGTACGTCGTGACGAAGACGTCGACCGTGAGCCCCGGCCCGGGGGCGGGCGGCGCCGGCCGGGTGCGCGCGCGCCACATCGTGAGCCCGAAGAGCGTGACGTCGACGACGCTGTACGTCTCCGCGAGCACGAGGGGCACCGCGATCCACCAGGCGGACCAGTTCACCGACTCCAGCCAGCGCCAGACGACGTAGTTCACCCCGAGCACGATCGTCAGCGTGGCGACGACGCGCAGGAGCAGCAGGCGGCTCACGGGGCCTCGCGGTGGACGGCGACGACGGTGAGGTCGTCGGGGCGGTCCGCGGCGCCGCGGGCCACGGCGAGCACGCGGTCGACGGCGTCGGCGGCGCTGCGCGCGCCGGCGAGGCCGCGGGCGACCTCGTCCACCGAGGCGACCGTGCCGTCGAGCACGTCGAGGACGCCGTCGCTGAACGTGACGAGCAGGTCCCCGGGCCCGAGCACGACGCGCGCGGCGTCGCGCGGCGGCGGCGGGGCCTCGGGGTCGAGCGCGGCGGCGAAGCCCAGCGGCGGCCCCCCGGCCTCCAGCCGGGTGGTGCGCCCGTCGGGGTGGACGACGAGCGCCAGGCCGTGCCCCGCGTCGACGTAGTCGACCGCACCCGAGGCGGGGTCGAGGTGGGCGTGGAAGGCCGTCGCGAACATCGAGGTGCCGGACAGGTCGAGCGCGAGGCTCTCCTCCGCCGTCGCGACGGCGTCGGCCACCGAGCCGCGCCGCGACGCCGCCCGCAGGACCGCGCGGACCGTCGCGGCGATGATGGCCGCGGCGCCGCCCTTGCCCATGACGTCGGCGAGCGTGAACGTCAGCCCGTCGGGGGCGAGCGCCCAGTCGAAGAAGTCGCCGCCCACCCCGCGCGCGGGCAGGCACGCGCCGGCGACGCCGTAGCCCGGGACGTCCGGCACGGACCGGGGCAGCAGCCGGGCCTGCACCTGCGCCGCCCGTTGCAGCTCGTCGTCGACGACGAGCTCCTGCTCCACCCAGGACGCGAGGTCGCGCAGCAGCACCGCGTCCTGCGCGCCGAACGCGCGGGGCCGCACGTCCATGAGGCAGAGGGTGCCCACCCGGTGGCCGCCGGGGGCGACGAGCGGGTGCCCCGCGTAGAACCGCAGGTGCGGGTCGTCGACGACCCACGGGTTGTCCTCGAACCGGGGGTCGGCGGTGGCGTCCTCGACGACGAACGTCTCCGGCTGCTCGATCGTCAGGCGGCAGAAGGACGTGTCGCGCGGCGCCTCGTCCTGCTCCAGGCCGACCTTGGCCTTGTAGAAGAGCCGGTCACGGTCGACGAGCGAGACGAACGCGGTCGGGACGTCGAACAGCTGCTGCGCCAGCCGGACGACGCGGTCGAAGCGCTCCTCCGGCGGGGTGTCGAGCATGCCCAGCCGCTGCAGCGCGACCAGCCGCGCGTCCTCCGTGTCCACCGCCATGCGGCCGACCGTAACCGGGGCCCGGCAGGCCTTCCACCTGGACGGGTGTCCTCCGCGCGGACCGACCGGCCGCGCGGCGCGGTGTCGTCCTCGACGCCCCGCTCGGCGCGCGCGGGGACCCCGGTCCGCCCACCATGGGCTCATGACGGACGACCGGCCCGACGCGGAGCACCTCCCCCCGGACGGCGTGAGCGACGCCGTCGTCGAGGCCGTCGGCGGGGTGACCGCCGCGTTCGAGGTGGTCGAGCAGGCCCGCGGCATGCTCTACGCCTTCCACCGCCTCGTGGGCCGGGCCGACCTCGAGCTCGCCGAGGCGCTGGACCGGCTGGAGGAGGCGGGGGAGGCGCAGCTGGCCGACGAGCTGCGCTCCGAGGTCGTCGGCCGCAACGTGCTCGACGGGCGCTGGACGTTCCAGGTCGTCGAGGAGTTCGACGACGGCTACTACCGGACGTTCGCGGACGCGGAGGCCCGCCTGCGCGACCGGCTCGTCGGCGGGCGCCGGCACGTGTACGAGTCGCAGCTCAAGGAGCGCACCCGCACGCACGGCCGTCCGGGTCACGCGTCGCGCCCCGGCTGAGGCGTCCGCCCCGTGTCGGTGGCCGGGCCTAGCGTGCGGCGCGAGAGGTCGGGCGCGCGTCGAGCGGGAGTCGAGGGGGAGCCGATGGCCGAGGACGAGCTGGTGGAGCCGCCCGTCGCGGGCGACGAGGTCGCGACGCTGCTCGGCTCGCTGGAGCGGCAGCGGGCGACCTTCGCGTGGAAGGTCGGCGGCCTGGACGCCGCCGCGCTGCGCCGCACGGTCGCCGCGTCGAGCATGACGCTGGGCGGGATCGTCAAGCACCTCGCGTTCGCCGAGGAGCTGTGGTTCGGCACCCGGCTGCTGGGCCGCCCGCCGGGCGCGCCGTGGGACGAGGTCGACTGGGACGCCGAGCCCCGGTGGCCGTGGACCTCGGCGGCGCAGGACGAGCCCGACGAGATCTACGCGCTGTGGCGCCGGTCGGTGGTGCGTGCCCGGCAGGACGTCGCGGTCGCGCTCGCCGACGGCGGGCTCGACCGTCGCTCGGTGTGGGCGCCGCCCGGGTACACGGGCGAGCTGCCGACGCTGCGGCGGATCCTCGTCGACCTCGTCGAGGAGTACGCCCGGCACGTCGGGCACGCGGACCTCTACCGGGAGGCGATCGACGGCCTCGTCGGCGAGGACGCCCCCGAGCTGCCGGCGCTGTACCCCCGCCCCGGGCGCGCGTCGACCGGCTCGTGAAGGCGGACCTCAGGAAGGAGATCGCCTCGTACTCCGCGCGCCGGGGCGTGCTCGAGCTCGTCACCGTGCCGCCGCTGCAGTACCTCGCGGTCGACGGTCACGGGGACCCCAACACCGCACCCGGGTACCAGGACGCGCTCGCGTCGCTGTACCCGCTCGCCTACGCCCTGAAGTTCCTCAGCAGGCGCGAGCTCGGGCGGGACTACACGGTGCCGCCGCTGGAGGGCCTGTGGTGGGCCGACGACATGGCGGTGTTCACCGGTGCGCGCGACAAGGGCCGGTGGGCGTGGACCCTCCTCGTGCTCGTGCCCGACTGGCTGGCCGCGGAGCACGTCGAGGCCGCGCGGTCCACGGTGGCCCGCAAGGGCGGGGCGCCGCTGCTCGACGCGGTCCGCCTCGAGGCGCTGGACGAGGGCCTGTGCGCGCAGACCCTGCACGTCGGCCCGTACGACGACGAGGGGCCCGTGCTCGCGGAGCTGCACGAGCGGTTCGTCCCCGAGCACGGCCTGAGGATGACCGGGCGGCACCACGAGGTGTACCTCAGCGACGCGCGACGGACGGCGCCGGAGCGGCTCCGCACCCTGCTCCGTCAGCCGGTCCGTCCGCTCTGACGGGGTCGGACTCGTGGGCTTCGTTGTCATCCAGTAGTTGATCAGATACAGTAATCGGCGTGATGCAGCACTCCGTCCCGCCGCCGGCCGACGACGCGTTCTCGGCGGACCTCCTGCGCGGCCACACCGACACGATCGTGCTCGCCACGCTGCGGCGCGGGGACCGGTACGGCTTCGAGATCTACAAGGCGATCCGCGACGCGACCGGCGGCGCCCACGAGATCAAGGAGGCGACCCTCTACGCGACGTACCGGCGCCTCACGCAGGACGGCCTGGTCGAGGCGTACTGGGGCGACGAGTCGCAGGGCGGTCGTCGCAAGTACTACCGGATCACCGACGCCGGCCGGGCGGTCTTCCGCCGCAACGTCGCCGCCTGGGTCGCCACGCGCGACGTCATCGACGCGCTCCTCGAGCAGGCCGGCCCCCTCACGACCCCCGCCACGAAGGGCTCCGACCGATGACCAGCGTGCACCGCCTGCTCGACGACGCGTTCGACGGCGTCGACCTCACGCCCGAGGTCCAGGACCTCAAGGAGGAGATCCGCGCGAACCTCGAGGCGCGGGCCCTCGAGCTCGTCGCGGGCGGCGCCAGCGACGACGCCGCGGCCCGGCAGGCGTTCGACGAGCTCGGCGACGTGCGCGCCCTCGTCGCCGACGCCGCGGGCGACGCCGCCGCAGCCGCTCCCGGGTCGGCGCGCCGCTACGCCTCCGGCGCGCTCGTGCACCGGGTCCGCCCGCGGCCCGGCTTCGTCGCCGGCGCCGTCGTCGTGTCGCTCGTGGGCCTCGCGGCGCTCGCTGCGGGAGTGCTCGGTGCCGCGGGGGTGCTCGACCCGTCGACGCCCGCCGTGCTCGCCGCCGTCGCCGTGACGGCTCTCGCCGTCGGGTGGGTGACCGGCTCGTCGCTCGCGCAGGAGACCACGACGCACCACCCGCTGCCGGCCGGCCGCGCGGCCGGCTACGGGGCCGGGGCTGCCCTCGTCGTCCTGGGCGGCGGGCTCGCGGGCGTCGTCGCGCCCCTGTCGCTGCCCGCCGCGTGGTACGTGCTCGCCGGCCTGCTGGTGGTCGTCGGGACCGCCGCGCTCGCCGCGCTCGGCGCCACGCAGACCAACCGGACCAAGGCCTGGGCGCGCCAGGCCGAGCGCGAGCTCACCGCCGAGAACCGGTTCGAGCAGGACCCGGCGGCGGCGGCGCGGTTCGGGATCTACACGGCCGTGACGTGGCTCGTCGCGTTCGTCGCGTTCGTCGTGCTGGGGTTCGCCGTGAGCTGGGCGTGGTCCTGGCTCGCGCTCGTCGGCGGCTTCGCCGTCATGATGCTCGTCCTCGCCCGGATGCTGTTCGGGCAGGGCAGCAGCGGTCCGTCCGACCGCTGACAGGACGGTCCCGGGCGACTGCCATCGCCCGGGACCGGTGGCTCGGGTCCGGTGCACGAACCGCGAGACGCACACCCAGAGTAGGGGCGTGCGCCGGACCCTCCGACCCAGGAGGAGACATGTCCGTCACGACCGACCGGTCGGGCGGGGGCGTCGCGATCGACGTCGCCGGCCTGACCAAGACCTACCGCGGGAGCCGAGGGGCCCCGGCCGTCCGCGCGCTCGACGGGCTCGACCTGCGGGTCGGCGCCGGCACCGTCCTCGGCCTCCTCGGGCCCAACGGCGCCGGCAAGTCCACGACCGTGCGGGTGCTCGCCACGCTGACCCGCCCCGACAGCGGCACCGCCGTCGTCGCGGGGCACGACGTCAGCCGGGAGCCCGCCGCCGTCCGGCGCGCGATCGGGTACGTCGCCCAGCGCCCCGTCACCGACCCGATGGGGACCGGGCGGGAGAACCTCGTCCTGGCCGCCCGGCTCCAGGGCCTCGGGGCCCGCGCGGCTGCAGCGCGCGCGGACGAGCTGCTCGAGCGGTTCGGCGTCGCCGACGCCGCCCACCGGCTCGTCCGGACGTGGTCCGGGGGCATGGCACGCAAGCTCGACGTGGCCATGGGCCTCGTGCACCGACCGCAGGTGCTGTTCCTCGACGAGCCCACGACGGGCCTCGACCCGGACTCCCGCGCGGCGCTGTGGGCCGAGATCGCGCGCCTCGCGTCCGTCGAGCGCATGACCGTCCTGCTGACGACCCACTACCTCGACGAGGCCGACCGGCTCGCCGACCGGGTCGTCATCGTCGACCGCGGCCGCTCCGTCGTCACGGGCACGCCCGACGAGCTCAAGGACGCGCTGCACGGCGACGGGCTGACGGTCGAGGTCGCCGACGAGGCGGCCCTGGCCCGCGCGGTCGAGGCCGCGCGGCGGGTACCGGGCGTCGTCGAGGTGCGGCCCGACGGGCGGGTCCTGCGGGCGCGCGCGGCGTCCGGGGCGGGCACGCTGCCGGCGCTGCTCGCGGCGCTGGACGCGGCGGCCGTCGAGGTCCGGACCGCGGGCCTGTCGCGTCCGAGCCTGGACGACGTGTACCTGCGGCACACGGGGCGCAGCCTCGACGCGGCGGAGTCCGATGCGGCCCGGGCGGCGGGGGTGGCGGCATGAGCGCGCTGACCCAGACCGCGCTCCTCACGGCGCGGCAGGCCCGGCAGGGGATGCGCATCCCCGTCTTCATGGTGATGAACCTCGTGCAGCCGATGATCTGGCTGCTGCTGTTCGGCCAGCTGTTCCGCACGGTCGTCGAGATCCCCGGCTTCGCCGGCGGCAGCGACGTCTCCTACCTGGAGTTCCTCACCCCGGGCGTCGTGATGATGACGGCGATGGGCGGGGCCGCGTGGGCGGGGACGACCTTCATCCAGGACTCCGACCGCGGGGTGATGGACCGGTTCCTGGCCGCGCCGACGAGCCGCGGCGCGCTGCTCTCGTCGACCATGGCCTGGTACGCGGTGCTCGGCAGCGTGCAGGCGCTCGTCGTGGTCGGGGTCGCGTGGCTGTGCGGCGCGCGGTTCCCGGGCGGGTGGGGCGGCGTGCTCGTCACGCTCGTCGCGACCGCGCTGCTCTCGTGCCTGGTCGCCGCGTTCTCCGGCGCGGTCGCGCTGGTGACGCGGCAGCAGGAGGCGCTCATCGGCGTCTCGCAGCTGCTGATCCTGCCGCTGATGTTCCTCTCGTCCGCCGTGATGGATACCGCGCTGGCGCCGTCGTGGATCGCGACCGCGGCCCGGTTCAACCCGTTCGACTGGGCGGTGGTGGTGGCACGCGACGCGCTCGCGGGCTTCACCGACCCCGGCCTGGTGTGGTCCCGGCTCGCGCTGCTCGTCGTCGCCGTGCTCGCACTCGCGGCGCTCGCGCTCTCGGCGTTCCGCCGCCGGGACTGACGGTGGCGTCCGGCCCGCCGCACGCGCGGCGGGCCGGCGCACCGCCTACGCGTGCGACGTGCGGCGCCGCGCGACGAGGTGCAGGACGACGCCGACGGCGAGCAGGACCGCGGCCAGCACCCAGTGCCGCAGCTCCTGCTGCGTCAGCAGGCCGAGGCAGGTGCCGACGGCGAGCACGGGCAGCGGGGTCCAGGCGCGGAAGTGGTCGTGCCCGACCCGGTCCTTGCGCAGCACGAGCACCGCCACGTTGGTGCTGAGGAACACGAGCAGCAGGAGCAGCACGACCGTCGACGCGAGGTCCTCGAGCGAGCCGGTCGTGGTGAGCACCATCGCCACCGCCGTCGTCACGAGGATCGCGACGATCGGCGTGCGGCGGCCGGGCAGCACGCGGCCGAAGACGCTCGGCAGCAGGCGCTCCTCCGCCATCCCGTAGGCGAGCCGGCTCGCCATGATCATCGTCAGCAGGGCGCCGTTGGCCACGGCGACGAGCGCGATCACGGAGAACACCTCGCGGGGCACCCCGCCCGCGGCCTCGACGACCTCCAGCAGCGGGCCGCTGGACCCGGCCAGGTCGGCGGGCGCCACGACGGCGGGCGCGACGATGCCGACGAGCAGGTAGACGACGCCGGCCGTGAGCAGCGCCCCGAACAGCGCCTTCGGGTACACCCGGCGCACGTCGCGGACCTCCTCCGCCAGGTTGGCGGAGGTCTCGAAGCCGACGAACGAGTAGAACGCGATGAGCGCCCCGCCGAGCGTCGCGGCGGCGACGCCGGTGCCGTCGGGGAGCTCGCCGATGCGCCCGACGTCGCCGTCGCCGCGCGCCAGCACGATCACGCCGAGGACGACGACGGTGAGCAGCCCGCCCAGCTCGATGACGGTCATGCCGAGGTTCGCCCGCAGCGACTCGCGGATGCCCCGCGCGTTGAGGGCTGCGACGAGAGCGAGGAAGACGATGGCGGTCGGCACGGGCGGCACGTCGAGGAAGACGCCCAGGTAGTCGCCGGCGAACGCGAGCGACAGGCCCGCGGCGGAGGTCACCCCCGCGGCGAGCATGCTGAACCCGACGAGGAACGACAGCCACGGCCGGCCGAACGCGCGCTGGGCATAGACCGCCGAGCCGCCCGCCTGCGGGTACTTGGTGACGAGCTCGGCGTACGACGCGGCGGTGAGCAGCGCCATGACGAGCGCGACCAGCAGCGGCAGCCAGATCATGCCGCCGGCCTCGTCGGCGAGCACGCCGACCAGCGCGTAGACGCCGGCGCCGAGGACGTCGCCGAGGATGAACAGGAACAGCAGGGGTGCGGTCACCGCGCGGCGCAGGCGGGTGCCCGCCTCGCGCTCGGTGCTCGTGTCGGTGGTGTCGGTCACCGCCCGAGTATCAGCACGTCCGCGCGGGTCCGCACGGTGGGGCGGCACGTCGTCGGGGTCCGCCCGAGGGACCTCAGGAGGGTCCCGTGCCGCGGGCGACGAGCCCGCACTCGTAGGCGAGGATCACCGCCTGCACGCGGTCGCGGGCACCGAGCTTGGCGAGCACGTTGCCGACGTGGGTCTTGACCGTGGTCGTCGAGAGCACGAGCGTCGCCGCGACCTCCCCGTTCGACATGCCCTGCGCGACGAGGCGCAGCACGTCGAGCTCGCGCGGCGTGAGCGCGTCGAGCCGTGGGTCGAGGCCGGGGCGGTCGCGCGCCGGGTCGCCGCCGGCCGGCAGGTGCGGGGCGAACAGGTCGAGCATGCGCTGCAGCACGCGCGGCGCGACGACGGCGGTGCCCGCCGCGACGGTCCGGATCGCGTCGACGAGCTCGTCCGGGCGCGCCGACTTCAGCAGGAACCCGCTCGCCCCGGCCCGTAGCGCGGCGAACGCGAGGTCGTCGACGTCGAACGTGGTGAGGACGAGCACGCGGGACGTCGGGTGGTCGGCGACGACGCGCCGGGTCGCCTCGATGCCGTCCATCCCGGGCATGCGGATGTCCATGACGACGACGTCGGGCGCGAGCGCGGCGACCTGCTCGAGCGCGACCCGTCCGTCGGCCGCCTCGCCGACGACCTCGAGGTCCGGCTCGGACTCGATGACGAGCCGGAACCCGACGCGCAGCAGCGCCTGGTCGTCCACGAGCAGCACCGTCGTCACGCGCGTCCTCCGTCCTCGTCGGCGCACGGGATCACCGCGTGCACGCGCCAGCCGCCGCCCGGCCGCGGGCCGGCCTCGACGTGCCCGCCGAGCAGCGCCGCGCGCTCCTGCATGCCCACGACGCCGCGCCCCGTGCCGTGCGCCTCGGCGGGTCGCGTGCCGCCGCTGTCGACGACGTCCACCTCGACCGCCGAGGGGGTGCGCCGCAGCGCGACGTGCACCGACGCCGTGCCCGGCGCGTGCCGCAGCACGTTCGTGAGGGCCTCGCCGACGACGCGCAGGACCGCCAGCCGCACCGAGGTGTCGGCCGGCAGCGCGACGTCCGTCCCGCTGGCCGTCACCGGCAGCCCCACGGCGCCGAACCGGGCGACGAGCGTCGCGAGGTCCACCTCGGTGGGCTCGGCGCGCCGGTCGTGGGCCACCGGACCGAGCGCGCCGAGCACCCGCTGCATGTCCGCGAGCGCGGCGCGCCCGGTGCGCCCGGCCTCGCGCAGCGCCTCGCGGGACCGCTCCGGCGCCCGCTCGAAGGCCGCGTCGGCGCCGTCGGAGAGCGCCACCATCACCGAGAGGCTGTGCGCGACGACGTCGTGCATCTCGCGTGCGATGTGCGCCCGCTCGGACGCGCGGGCCAGCTCGGCGCTCTGGTCGCGCTCGCGCGCCATCGCCCGGTAGCGCTCCACCAGCTCGACGGTGTGCAGCCGGCGTGCGCGCGTCGCCGAGCCGGTGGTCACGCCGAGCAGCAGCAGCGCGAGCAGCAGCAGGACGTCGCCGGAGCGGCGGCCGGGGGAGAAGGGCGGCTCGTCGAAGTACGTCGTCGGGTCCCACTGCTGGCCGGTCCCCGCGCCCGACCACGAGAGCGTCTCGAGGAGCCCGAGGTCCTGCCAGCGCCAGAGCGCCACGGTGAGGACCACGAGCACCGCGCCGAACGTCATCCACGTGGTCCGGGGGCTGTGCGACGCGGCGACGCTGTAGAGGGCGCAGGCCAGGCACGCCACGGCGACGCCGACCACCCCCGCGACGAGCAGCGACGCGACGGCGGTGACCAGCAGGAGCGCCGTGACGAGCAGCGGCCGCGCCCGGCGGGCCAGCAGCAGCGCCGGCGCGACCGCCGCGCCGACGAGCCACGTGCCGGTGACGACGTCCGTCACGTCGTCCTGCGCGTACAGCCCCAGCGCCCGCGCGCCGGCGGCGGTCTCGAACGCGAAGGCCGCCCCGACGACGCCGAGGACGGCCATCGACCCCGCCACGACCAGGTCCATGATCCAGGGCCGTGCCGCGACGAGCCGGGCGACCGGGCCGCCGCCGCGCACCTGGGCCTCGGTCAGGAGGGCGGCATCGTCCGGACGGGGCCCCGGGACGACGGCGTCGCCTGGCCCGCTCCGGATCACCACGGCCCCACTGTCCCATCCCGCACCCGGGCGGGGCGCCGCGCCGTCCGGGTCAGAGGTCATGGCGCCGGAGCCGGTACGCCGCGGCGGCGAGCGCCACGACCACCCACCCGGCGAGCACCACCCCGCCGCCCCAGGTGCCGAGCTGCGGCCCGTGGGTCGCGGCGTCGAGCGCGGCGAGGGCCGCGTCGTCCTGGACGAGCCGGCCGCCCGCCCCGGGCAGCAGCGCGCGCAGGGTGTCGGTGACGCGGCCCGGGTTCGTGGCGAGCAGCGGGTCGAGGACGACGACGAGGAGCATCCCCGTGACGAGGGCGTCCGCGGGCCGCCGCAGCAGCGACCCGAGCCCGACGCCGAGCAGGGCCACCCCCGTGTGCAGCAGCAGGAACCCGGCGAGCGCCCGGACGGTGCCGGGGTCGTGGAGGTCGAGGGCGAGCGGCACCGACGACCGGACGCCCGACGTGGCCAGGACGGACGCTCCCAGCGCCGCGCCCGCCGTGCCCAGCGCCGCCGCGGCCGTCACGAGGGCCTGGCCGGCGAGCACCGGCAGCCGGCGGGGGACCGCCGTGAACGTGGTGCGGGCGGTGCCCGTCGAGTGCTCCGCCGTCCCGACGAGCACGCCGAGCACGAGGAACCCGACCTGCGCCAGCACCGAGCCGGACGTCACCACCCCGGTGCCGGAGCGGCCGTCCTCGGCGCGGACGAACAGACCCAGCCCGTAGGCCGTCGCGGCCGTGGCCGCGACGGTGCCGAACGCGAGCCACGCGGTCGAGCGCAGGCTCGTGAGCTTCGTCCACTCGGCCGCGAGGACCCGGGCGAGCGTGACGCCCCGGCGCGCGGGGGCGCCGCGCACCGCCCGCGGCGCCGCGGCCGTCACCGCGCTCACGTGACGTCCCTCGTCCGCAGGCGGACGGCGGCGAGGCCGAGCAGGACGAGCACCCAGGCCGCCAGGACGAGCCCGCCGCCCACCGGACCGAGGGCGGGCGCGCCGTCCATCCCGGTGCTGCCCGCGGGGAGCGTCATGAGCTGCCCGGCCGTGCCCGGCAGCAGCACGCCCACCGTGCCCGTCACCGTCAGGCCCGAGCCCTCGGAGGCGGCGCCGCCGATCAGGGGGTCCGACGCGAGCATGAGCACCACCGGCAGCAGGAAGACGAGCACGATCGCGGTGACGAGCGCCGGCACGGTCCGGCGCAGCAGCGCGCCGACCGCCAGCCCGAGCAGGGCCAGGCCGACGAGGAGCAGGACCATCCCGACGAGCACCCCGGGCGTGCCGTCGGCGGCGAGGTCGAGCGTCATGCCGCGCGAGGCGGCGGCGGGCAGGACGCCGGCGACGCACGCGGCCACGGTGACCACCGCGAGGCCCAGGCCGAAGGCGGCCGTCACGACCGCCTGGGCGGCGAGCACGGGCCAGCGCCGCGGGACGACGGTGAAGGTCGAGCGGAACCCGCCCGTCCGGAACTCGCCCGCCCCGACGAGCACGCCCAGCACGAGCGGCCCGAGCTGGGCCAGCAGCAGCCCGGTGCTGATGGAGTCCGCCGGCACGAAGCCCGGGTCGACCGACGAGGCGTTCGCGCTGAGCCACGTGATCACGCCGGCGACCAGCACGGTGACGACGGCCGTCCACCAGGGGGAGCGCAGGCTCGTCAGCTTGGTCCACTCCGCCGCGACCACGCCGCCGGCCGTGACGCCGCGGCGGGGCGTGCCGACGGGCCGGACCCCGGTGACGACGGCGGCGCTCATCGGGCACCGCCCGCGGGCGCACCGGCGGCGTCGGACGTGCGGTACTCGACCGCGTCGGCGGTGAGCCGCAGGTAGGCGTCCTCCAGCGAGCCGGCCTCCGTGGAGAGCTCGAGCACGGTCACCCCGCACCGGCGCGCGGCGGCCCCGACGTCGCCGACCGTGGCGCCGCGCACCTGCAGGACCCCGGGCTCCTGCGGTGTCACGTGCGCCCCCCGCTCGAGCAGCGCGCGCAGCAGCGGCTCGGGCTCGCTCGTCCGGACGCGCACGGTGCCCGCCCGCTCGGAGCGCGCCACGATCTCCGCCACCGACGCGTCGGCGAGCAGCCGACCGCGACCGATGATCACGACGCGGTCCGCGCACAGCGCGAGCTCGTGCATGAGGTGCGAGGACAGCAGCACGGTCCGGCCCTCGGCGGCGAGCTCGCGCACGAGCCGGCGGATCCACAGCACGCCGTCGGGGTCGAGGCCGTTCACGGGCTCGTCGAGGATCAGCGTGCCGGGGTCGCCGAGCAGCGCGCCGGCGATGCCGAGGCGCTGGCCCATGCCGAGCGAGAACGTGCCCGCGCGGCGGCCGGCCGCCGACTCCAGCCCGGTCAGCTCGAGGACCTCCCGCACGCGGGCCCTGCCGATCCCGTGCGTCTGGGCGAGTGCCCGCAGGTGCCGGTACGCCGAGCGACCGGGGTGCACGGAGCGGGCGTCGAGCATGACGCCGACGGCGTGCAGGGGCGCCGCGAGCTCGGCGTAGGGAAGCCCGTCGACGGTCGCGCGTCCGGAGGTCGGCCGCTCCAGCCCGACGACGACCCGCATCGTCGTCGACTTCCCCGCGCCGTTGGGCCCGAGGAACCCGGTGACGGTGCCGGGCCGCGCGGCGAACGTCAGCCCGTCCACCGCCGTCGTCCGGCCGTAGCGCTTCGTCAGCGCCTCCACCTCGATCATCACGTCTCCTGTCGTCGTGGACGCCCGGTGGGGCGACCGTCGTCGACGCTACGAAGGCGGCCCGGCCCGCCGGCACCTGCCCGCGGCGGAACCGCGGCGCCGCTCGCCCTCCTCCTCCGGGAGGAGGGCCGCCCGCCCGGGGGCCGACGGGCTGTCGTCGGCCGCGTCGCCGCGGGACACTGCCCGCATGGGCCCCGCGCGCGCCGACCGTTCGTCCCGGGGCGCGTGATGCCCCGCGAGGCCGTCGCCGCGACCGTGCGCCGGCTGTGGGAGGCCGGCGACCGTCACGGCCGGCCGCCCGAGCCCACGCCGGAGGTCGACCCGTGGGACGAGGGCGACCCGTACCCCGAGCCGTCCGCGACCGCCGCCGTCGTGGTCTTCGCCGGCGCGCCGTCCATCACCGTGCGGCTCGCGGTCGCGGGCCCGGACGTGGTGCTCGTCGAGGACGTCGTCGACTTCGAGGTCCCACGGGCGGACACCGTGGCGCTCGTCGAGGCGCTCCTCGGCGGCCGGGCGCGCCTCACGACGAACGGGCGTCGCGTCGCCCGCTGGGTCGCCGCGCTGTTCGCGGGCGCGCTCGCGACGGTCCGGGTGCCGGTCGAGGGCGGCCGGGCCTACACGGCGCCGGTGCCGACGTTCGCGTGGAGCTCGTGGGTCGGGTCGCTGCCGATCGACCCCTGACGGTCAGGCCGCCGGGTCCGCGACCCGCAGGTGCGCCTGCAGGTGCCCCGTCACGGCGTCGAGCGCGCCGGGCACGATCGTGAAGTACGCCCAGACCCCGCGCTTCTCCCGCGTGACGAGACCCGCCTCCGTGAGCTGCTTGAGGTGGTGCGACACCGTCGGCTGGCTCAGCCCGACGGGTTCGGTGAGGTCGCAGACGCACGCCTCGCCGCCCTCGTGCGCCGCGATGAGCGACAGGAGCCGCAGGCGCGTGGGGTCGGCGAGGGCCTTGAGCGTGCGGGCGAGCTGCTGCGCGTCGTCCTCGCTGATCGCCGGTGCGGTCCGGGGCGTGCAGCACGCGGCGGCGGGGGTCGCGTCCACGACGGGGAGCAGGTCGAGGGCCATGCGCCCATGATGCGTCAGAGATTCATCGTTGTCGATATTGACGAACATCGATGGAGCGGTCCACGATGCTGACATTGATCAGAATCGATGAATCGAGGAGCCGATGTCCGAGATCCGTGAGCAGGTCCGACAGCGGTACGCCCTGGCGGCGATCCAGGTGAGCGGTGACGCCGGCTGCTGTGGCGGCAGCTGCGGGGCGACCAGCGCCGCCGACACGTTCGGCGCAGCGCTGTACGACGCGAGCGACCTGGTGGACGTGCCGCTCGAGGCGCAGCTCGTCTCGCTCGGGTGCGGCAACCCGCTCGCCGTGGCGGACCTCCGCGAGGGCGAGCGCGTGCTCGACCTCGGGTCGGGCGGCGGCATCGACGTGCTGCTGTCGGCCAAGCGGGTGGGCCCGACGGGCTTCGCGCACGGCGTCGACATGACCGACGAGATGCTCGACCTGGCGCGCGCCAACGCGGCGAAGGCGGGGGCGACGAACGTCGCGTTCCACCGCGGGACGATCGAGGACCTGCCCCTCGGCGACGCGAGCGTCGACGTCGTCATCTCGAACTGCGTCGTGAACCTCTCCACCGACAAGCCGGCCGTCCTGGCCGAGGTCTTCCGCGTGCTCGTGCCGGGCGGCCGCGTCGGCATCTCCGACGTCGTCGCGGAGGACCACCTGACGCCCGACGAGCGCGCCGAGCGCGGCTCCTACGTCGGCTGCATCGCCGGCGCGCTGTCGCGGCAGGAGTACCTCGACGGCCTCGCCTCCGCCGGGTTCGTCGACACCGACGTCGTCTTCACCCACCCGGTCGCGGACGGCATGCACGCCGCGGTCGTCCGCGCGCGCAAGCCCGAGGCCTGAGCACCCGGCGGGCCGCGTCGAGCGGCGTCCCGGTCAGGCCTCGGCCACCGGGACGCCGAGCTCGTCGAGCAGGGCCACGACGCGCGCGCGGATCTCGTCGCGGATCGGCCGGACGGCCTCGATGCCCTGCCCCGCCGGGTCGTCGAGCACCCAGTCCTCGTACCGCTTGCCGGGGTAGAAGGGGCAGGCGTCGCCGCAGCCCATGGTGACGACGACGTCGGAGGCCTGGACCGCCTCGGCGGTGAGGACCTTCGGCTGCTCGGCGGCGATGTCGACGCCGACCTCGGCCATGGCCGCGACGGCGACGGGGTTGACCTGCTCGGCGGGCATCGACCCCGCCGAGCGGACGTCCACGGCGCCGCCCGAGAGAGCGGTGAGGAAGCCGGCGGCCATCTGCGAGCGGCCGGCGTTGTGCACGCAGACGAACAGGACGCGGGGGCGGTCGGGCACGGGAGCTCCTCGGGTGGGTCGGCCGAGCCATCCTGACGCACGTCCGCGCCGCACGGGTACTCACGCGCCCGGCGGTCCGACCTCCGTGGGCTGCCCGGGGACGAGCCACGTGAGGTCCCGCAGCACGGCGCGCGCCTCGTCCTCGGGCTCCGCGAAGTGCGACCACCCCTCGTCGTGCACGGGGACGGCCACCCGCGGACGGGCGTCGTCGAGCAGCCGCACCGCGTCGGTGCTCGTCATCGAGTACCGCAGCGGCCCGGTCCGGGGGAACCGCACGCCGCCCAGGTGCAGCAGCAGCACGTCGACCTGCATGCGGCGGGCGGCGCGGCGCAGCCGCCGGTGCAGCACCGTGTCGCCCGTCATCCAGACCGACACCCCCGACGAGTGGCCGAGGCTGAGCGCGAAGCCCACGACCGGGCCCACGAGCGGCCGGCTCCCCGGCGGCCCGTGACGGCACGGCGTCGCCCGGACGGTGAGCGGCGGCCGTCCGGGCGCGTCGAGGGCCAGGAGGTCGCCCGTCCGCAGCCCGACGGCGTTCGCGGCGGCGAGCCGTCGCGCCCCCGCGGCCGTCGTCACGACCGTGCCGGCGGCCGCCAGCAGCTCGCGCCCCCGGTCGTCGAGGTTGTCGGCGTGGTGGTCGTGGCTCAGCAGCACCACGTCGAGCGGCCCGACGTCCTCGGCGGCCAGCGCCGGGCCCCTCGTCTTGGTCGACGAGGTTCCCAGCCCGAACCCGTAGCGCCGGCCCGGCGGGTCGAAGGTCGGGTCGGTGAGGACCCGCCACCCGTCGAGCTCGACGAGGACGGTCGGCCCGCCGACGTGGGTCAGACGACAGCCCACGGCCGGTCGGTGCGCGCGTGCTCGAGGGCCCAGTCGAGCGCCAGGTCCGCGACCGCCTCCCACCCCGGGGCGCCGCAGGTCCAGTGGTCGCGGCCCTCGAGCTCCCGGTACTCGGTGAGCGCCGGGGAGTGCTCGTAGTGCTTGGCGTTCGAGCGGTTCACCGACGGCGGCATGATGTGGTCCTTCTCGCCCGCGACGAACAGCAGCGGCGCGCGGTCCGCCCGGTAGTCGACCCACGTGTCCTGGTGGCCGGGCTTGAGGTTCGCGAACAGCCCGTACTCGAAGACCCAGTAGCCGGGCGCGGGGATCGCGTACCGCTCCCACACCTGCAGCGACTCCTCCTCGGTGAGGGTGTTGGTGAAGGCGTAGTGGAACTCCTCCGGCGTGAAGCCGACCGCGCGGTGCCGGTTGGCCGGGTTGTGCAGCGCGGCGAACAGCGAGCGCGCCTGCGACAGCGGCGTGACGTGGACGCCCTCGGTGGGGGCGGAGTCGACGACGACGCCGGCGGAGCCGAGCCCGCGGGCGAGCAGGAGCTGCGTGAGGGTGCCGCCGAAGGAGTGGCCGATGATGATCGGCGGCGCCGCGACGGACTCGACGACCGACGCGAGGTGGTCGACCGTCTCCTGCACGGTGAGCCGCGCGATCACGTCGGGGTTCTCCCGCAGCGCCTCGACCTCGATCTCGAAGCCGGGGTAGGCCGGGGCGAGCACGGTGTAGCCCTGCGCCTCGTAGTGCGCCACCCAGCCCTCCCAGCTGCGGGGCGTCATCCACAGGCCGTGGACCAGGACGATCGTGTCGGGTCGCTCGGACATGGTGGTCCTCTCCTGTGCGGTCAGGCGTCGATGAAGGCGAGCAGGTCGGCGTGCAGCCGGTCACGCTCGGTGTCGGGCAGCGCGTGCGCGCCGCCCTCGTAGACGTGCAGGACGGCGTCCTCGACCAGCTCGGCGGAGCGCTTCCCCCCGACGTCGAAGGGCACGATCTGGTCGTCGTCGCCGTGGATGACGAGCGTGGGGACGTCGACCTTCTCCAGGTCGGGCCGGAAGTCGGTGGCCGAGAACGCGGCGATGCACTCGTAGGCCGCGCGGTGGCCGCACGCCATGCTCTGCAGCCAGAACGCGTCGCGGAAGCCCTGCGCGACGTCGCCGCGGCGGTTGTGGCCGAAGAACGGCCCGTCGGCGAGGTCGCGGTAGAGCTGTGACCGGTTCGCCCGCTCGCCCGCGCGGATGCCGTCGAACACCTCGACCGGCAGCCCGTCGGGGTTGTCGTCCGTGCGGAGCATGAGCGGGGGCACGGCGCTGACGAGCACGAGCCGGGCGACGCGCGCGGTGCCGTGCCGCCCGACGTAGTGGACGATCTCACCGCCGCCGGTCGAGTGACCGACGAGGGTGACGTCGTGCAGGTCGAGCTCCTCGAGGAGGGTGGCCAGGTCGTCGGCGTAGGTGTCCATCTCGTTGCCGTGCCACGTCCGGCTGGAGCGGCCGTGCCCGCGCCGGTCGTGGGCGATGGCGCGGTGGCCGTGCTCGGCCAGGAAGAGGGCCGCCGCCTCCCAGGCGTCGGAGTTGAGCGGCCACCCGTGGCTGAGGACGACGGGCGAGCCGTCGGTCCCGAGGTCCTGGTAGAAGATCTGCGCGCCGTCGGCGGCGGTGACGTAGGGCATGTGCGGTCCTCCTGCTCGTGGTGGTCCGTGCCGTGCGCCCACCGTCGCAGGCGCTCGTCGTGCGACTTCTCCCTCCGTGCACGGGTGCTTGCCTGTGCGTGCCCGGCTCAGCGCTGCGCGCGCTGCCACTCCCGGGGCGTCACGCCGTACCGGTCGCGGAAGCGCCGGCTGAAGTGGGCGGGCGTCGCGAACGCCCACCGGTGCGCGACCGCCGTGATGCTGCGCTCGCGCCCCGCCGCCGACGCCAGCTCCCGCCGGGCGCCCTCGAGGCGCTCGTCGATGATCCACTGCTCCAGGTGCACGCCGGCGCCCGCCGTGACCCGGTAGAGCAGCCGCACGGAGATGTGGTGCGCCGCGGCGATCGTCTGCGGGCTGAGCTCCGGGTCACGCAGGTGCGCGCGGACGAACGCCTGGATCCGCGGCAGCAGCGCGTCGTGCAGCGCGTCGCGGGCGCGGCCGGCGTCCCCCGCCGCCGAGCTGAGGACGGCGCGCGTCAGGGCCACGGTCGCCGCGCCGAGCTCCGCCGCGGCGTCGTCGGCGGCGAGCGCCGCGGCCGACGCGGCCAGCATCCCCAGGTGGCTCGCGTACACCGGCTGCAGCGGGGTGGAGCCGAGGGCGGGGCGGGCCAGGCGGATCGTCGCCGGCGGGAGCCTCAGCGCGTCGACGTCGACCTTGAGGCACCAGCCGTCCCGGCTGCTGTGGTTCCACGTCTTGTGCGGGTGGTTGAGCTCGATCATGTCGACGGCGCCCGCGCGCTGGTCGATCCGGTGCCCGAACTGCTCGCGCGACGCCTGCGCCCGCGAGCCCAGCATCATCGCGACCACCGGCGCGCAGTCGTCGCGCTCGCGGCTGACCTCGATGAACAGGGGCGACCGGTGCAGGTGGACGAGCTGGACGGGCCCGAGCCCGTACACCTGCGTCGACATGAACGCGCGCGGCGGGTCGTGCAGAACAACCTTCGAGGCCAGCGCGATCTCGCGCAGGTGCGTGACGATGGCGTCGGCCCGGTCGCGGACCGGCAGCGTGCTCGTGTCCAGTGCCTGCATCCGAGCTCCCCAGACTCGTGACGGCGCTGCTCCGCATGCTGGTGCACGAGCGAGGGCGCGGGCAAGGGTGCGGCGTGGGCGGTGCGGCCCGTCAGTCCAGCGGGGCCGCCCAGCGCAGCAGCGCGCCCCGACCCGACGGCGGCAGCAGGAGCGCGAACGACCCGCCGACCTCCTCGGCGCGCTGCGCGAGGTTCCGCGTGCCCGACGAGCGCGTAGGAGCGGCGGGGACGCCCACGCCGTCGTCCTCCACCTCGACGACGACCCGACCGTCCGGACCGGAGGTGACCAGCACGCGCACGGACACCTGGCGCGAGCGGGCGTGCCGGGCGACGTTCGAGAGCCCTTCCCGGACGACGGCCACCACGGTGTTCGCCCGGCCCGGCGCCACGAGCGCGTCGAGCGCCTCCTGCCGGTCGCGGCCGCCGTCGCCCAGGTCCACCGGTGCGCCGTCGAGGTCGACATCCAGCGTCGGCGCGAAGCCGAGCGACGCCTGCGCGAGCTCGACCTCGGAGACGACGCGCTGCACGAGGGGGACCGTCGCGCCCGGGTCGTCGAGCGTGCGGACGATGACCCGGATCTGGCGGATGCCGGAGTCGACGTGCGTCACGACCTGGTCCAGCACGCGCGCGACCCGCTCCGAGACCTCCTCGGACGGGTCGGACCGCAACGACTCGACCTGCAGGCCGGCGGCGAACAGCTGCTGGATCGCGAGGTCGTGCAGGTCCCGGGCGATCCGGGTGCGCTCGCCGCGCAGCGCCTCGTGCCCTCGCAGCCGCTGGGCCTCGGCGAGGACGAACGCGAGCGCGGCCTGCCGGGCGAACGACTCCGCGAGCGTGAGGTCCTGCTCCGTGAACGCCTCCGCACCGGCCCGGCGCAGCAGCACGAGCACCCCGAGACCCTCGCCGTGCGCGTGCAGCGGCGCGAGCAGCGCCGGCCCGAACCCCGCCAGCGCGGGCTGCGCGTTCGCGGAGACGTCCACGACGAGCAGCCCCGCGTCGGGGTCGTCGAACGCGCGGCGCACGCGCGGCTCGTCCGACACGTCGAGGCCGAGCAGCTCCCGCCCGCCGTCGGTGACGATCTCGACGATGAGCTCGCTCGCGGCGTTGCCCGGCAGGACGAGGGCCGCGACGTCCGCCTCGCCGCTGTCGGCGGCCGCCTGGGCGACCGCCTCCAGCACGTCCTCGGCGTCGGCGCCCTCCAGGAGCATCGTCGAGATCCGCTGCGCCGCCGAGAGCCAGCGCTGGCGGCGCAGCTCCTGCGCGTACAGCTGCGCGTTCTCGACCGCGACGGCGACGGCCGCCGCGAGCGAGAGGGTGACCTCCTCGTCGGCGTCGTCGAAGCCGCCGGGCTTCTCCGACAGGTAGAGGGTGCCGTAGCGCTCGCCGTGAACCCGCACCGCGGCGCCGAGGAAGGACCCCATCGGCGGGTGCCCGGGCGGCAGGCCGCGGAAGGCCGGGTGCTGGGTCAGGTCCTCGAGGCGCAGCACGCCGTGGTCCGGGATCTGCCCGAGCACGCCCCACGCGTGCGGCGGGTGCCCGAGCGCCGCCACCGTGCCCTCGTCGACACCGCTCTGCACGAACGTGAGCGACGCCCCGTCCTCGTCGACGATGTTGATGGCCCCGTACCGGGCTCCCGTCAGGCTGGTGCTGGCGTGCACGAAGCGCTCCAGCAGGCTCGGCAGGTCGAGGTCGCCGGCCATCTCCAGGATCGCGGCCAGGAGCTGGGACGTCGCGCCGCCCGGCCGCCCACCCATCTGCGCATCGACGCCCACGGGACCCTCCTCACCACGTCCGGCCTGCAACCTACCGAATCCGGGACCAAGGTCCCGACCGCGCCGGGCGCGGCTGTGCTCGCGCCCGAGAGTGTCCCGTCAGCGGTCGTCGACGAGGTGGTGGCAGGCTGCCCGCATGGGATCGAGCTCAGGCGCCACGGGCACGGTGAGCGGCGCGGACGAGGCCGCGGGCCCGATGTCCACGATGCTGGACCGCCTGCGCGCGGTCGGCCTCGGTGACGTCCGGTCGATCGAGCCCGCGACGGGCGGTCTCGCGGCGGACGCGGCGCTCGCGCGGCGGGCCGACGGCTCGCTGCTGTTCGTCAAGGCGTTCGTCGACGAGGAGGTCGGGGACGCGTTCGAGGCGGAGGCCGCAGGGCTGCGGGCGCTGCGCGAGCTCGGCGGCGTCGCGACCCCCGACGTGCTGTACGCGGACCGCGACCTGCTGGTGCTGTCGGTGCTGGAGCCGCGGCCCGCCGAGGCGGCGTTCTGGGCGGAGCTCGCGCACGCCGTCGCGGGGCTGCACCTCGGGACGTCGCACGACCGGTTCGGCTGGCACCGGGACAACTGGCTCGGCCGCCGCCGTCAGGTCAACGACTGGGAGGACGACGGCTTCACGTTCTTCGCCCGGCACCGCCTGCTGCGCTGGCTCGGCGAGCCGCGCGTCGACGCCGCGCTGTCCCCGGAGGACCGCGCCGCGCTCGAGCGCCTGTGCGACCGCCTCCCCGAGCTGCTGCCGCAGCGGCCGGCGTGCCTCACGCACGGCGACCTCTGGATGGCGAACGTCATGGCCACCCCGGACGGCCGCCCGGCCCTGATCGACCCCGCGGTCTCGTACACGTGGGCGGAGGTCGACCTCGCGCACCTGTGGACCACCGTGCCACCGCCCGAGGCGGAGGCGTTCTTCGGCCTGTACGCGGACCTGACCGGACTCGACGAGGGCTGGCGCGACCGCATGCCGATCCTGCAGCTGCGCCAGCACCTGGCCGTGATCGCCCAGTTCGACGACGACTGGGGTGCTGCGCAGGTCGTCCACGAGACGCTGGCGCCGTTCCGCGCGCGGGGCTGAGCCGGCCGGCGAGGGCGCACGGCATCGTCCTCGGCGGGCGGCCCATCGGCGTCCCCTTGGCGCCGTCCCACCGACCTGCGACCGTGGGGTCGTGCAGTCGCCGGCCGGGATGGTCCTCCTCGCTGCGGTCGCCGTGGTCACCGTGTTCTCCGCCTGGTCGCTGCTGAGCGGGCACGCGTCGCACCCCACCGACCCGACGTCACGCGCGTTCTACCGCCGCTGGCGGTGGGTGGTCGTCCCCGCAGCCGTCGCCGGGCTCGTCGCCGGAGCGGTCGTCCTGCTCGGCAGCTGACGCGTGGCGGCACGACGGGGTGCGGCTCGCGCTCCGGTCAGCCCGTCGCCCGCAGGTAGGTCAGCACGGCGAGCACCCGCCGATGGGTCCCGACGGACTCCCCGAGCCCGAGCTTCGCGAAGATCGCGGCCGTGTGCGCCTCGACCGTCCGGTCGCCGATGTGCAGCCGCTGCGCGACCGCCTGGTTCGAGAGCCCTTCGGCGACCGCCGCGAGCACCTCGAGCTCCCGGGTCGTGAGCTGTCCGAGCGAGCCGCCCTGCCGACCGCGACCGAGCAGCCGCGAGACGATCGTCGGGTCCACGACGGTCTCGCCCTCGACGATCCGGCGCAACGCGTCGACGACGACCGCGATGTCGACCACCCGGTCCTTGAGCAGGTACCCGACCCGCCCCGGCGCCGTCTCGAGCAGCCGGTGCGCGTACACCGTCTCGAGGTACTGCGACAGGACGAGGACCCCGACGCCGGGCCTGGCACGACGGAGCGCCGCCGCCGCGACGAGCCCCTCGTCGGTGAACGTCGGGGGCATGCGGATGTCGAGCACGACGACGTCCGGCTCCAACCGGTCCACCGCCGCGAGCAGCCCGTCGGCCGACGCGGCCTCGCCCACGACGTCGACGTCGTGCCGTCGCAGCGCGGCGACCAGTCCTTCGCGCAGCAGCAGCATGTCGTCGACCACGATCACGCGCACGGGACCTCCAGGACACCGGCCGATCGCGGCCCGCGGACCGACCGCTCCCAGCGACCGCGCACCGCGCCGACCCGGTCAGCCAGGTCCTCGTCCTCGTCGGTCGACCAGGCGTCCTGCTCGACGACGACGCGCAGGACTCCCGCGCCCCCCGGCCCGACCCGCACCGCGGCGCTCCGGGCGCCGCACCGCGCGGCATCGCCGAGCTGCGTCGCGACGACCCGGTGGACCGCGCGCTGCACGTCCGACGGCACTGAGGGGAGCGGGCCGTCGACGTGCACGGCGCACGGCAGCTCCGCGGCCTCGGCACACGATCGCAGGGCCTCGACGAGCCCCATCTGCGCGAGCATCGGCGGCACCGCACCGTGGCTGAGCCGACGCACCTCGTGCAGCGCCTCCGCGCTGGACCGGACCGCGCCGGCCCGGAGCGCGGCGTCGTGAGCGCTCACCCCCTCGTGCGGCGGCGGCGCCAGCACCATGCCCAGCAGGAGGAGGCGTTGCTGAGCGCCGTCGTGCAGGTCGCGCTCGAGCGACGTACGGGCCGTGTCGGACCGACGCACGATCTCCTGCCGCGCGAGCACGAGCCGCTCGTACCGCTCGGCTTCGTCCCGGCGGCGTGCGGCGTTCGCGACGATCGCGACGACGAGCGGGTTGAGCGCGCGGGCGACCCGTGCGGCGGCCGCGGGGTCGTGGACGACGAGAGCCACGGGGAGGCCCGCACGCGTCACGGCGGTGGACGCGCGCTCGGGAGGGACGACGGCGGCCGGGCCGAGCACCTCCAGCGACGGGTCGCGAGTCGCCTTGCGCAGTCGCCCGGCGACGTCGACGGGTCCCGAGCCGGCGAGCTCACCCGCGACGCGCGACAGGACGCGCCGCTGTCGTACCAGACCCCACCAGGCCACGACCTCGGGGAGCAGCACGAGCGTGAGGGCCGCGAGCTGGACGCCGAGCGCGACGCCCAGCACCGTCCCGTCCGGGCTCAGCACGGGTACCCGCAGGCCCATGACGGCCCACACGGCGCCGACCGTGGCGACCGCGATCGCCGCCGGCCGTTCGGCGACCCGCCGGAACCGCAGCGCGCCCCACGCCAGAGCCGCGATCGCGAGCACCAGCTGCGCGGAGGCGACCGCGACGGGCGCGTGCCCCACGGCCAGGTCGTTGGCGGCGCACGTCACGGCGCAGGCGAGCTCCCGGAACGGGTCGACCAGGAGCACCGTCGACACGGCCACGAGCAGCCCCGCCGCGCACGCCACGGCGTCCCAGGGCGCCGCACCGTCCCGCCGAGGCCTGCGGTCGCGCACCGCCTGCAGCACGACGAGCGGTACGACGAGCGCGCTCGCGGCGGGTCCGGCCACGCGCACCCATCCCGGCGCGGGCATCGTCACGACCATCGCGGCCGTGAGCACCGCGAGCGCCCACCCGTTCAGCGGCTGAGGGCGCGCCTCGCCCCGCGCCGAGACGGCGGCCGTCAGGCCGACGAGGGCCGCACACGCGAGCGCTGCGCCGGCGAACACGACGAGCGCGGCCGAGGGCGCGGGCGCGGACCGGGACCAGAGGACCACCACCAGCGCGGTCACTCCGGCGGCCAGCAGCCCTGCGACCGCACCGCGACGCGCGGCCCGCGCCTCCCCATGAGGCGTGCTCATCGCGGGACCCGCGCGACGACGGTCGTCCCGTGCGCATCCGAGGAGACGGTCAGCGTGCCGTCCACGGCCTCGACACGGGTGCGCAGCCCGGTCAGCCCGCCCGAGGGCAGCTCGACGGCCCCGCCCCGGCCGTCGTCGTGCACCCGCAGCTCCACGGCGGCGGGATCGCCGTCGAGCCGTACCTCGACCCGCTCGGCCCGGGAGTGCTTCGTGGCGTTCGCGACCGCCTCCGCGGCGACGAACACGAGCGCTCGGGCTCGGTCGGCGCGGAGCGTGCCGGTGCCGCCGGCGAGTGTCAGGCGCGCGGGGACGGTCGACGTCGCGGCCACCGACGCGAGCGCTGCATCGAGGTCGGCGTCGCGACGCCGACCCTGCGCCACCTCGGCCAGCTCGGTCTCGATCTCTTCGAGCAGCGCCTCGGCCCGGGGTACCGGCTCGTCGAGGGCCGCGAGGGCAGCGCGGATCTCCTCCAGGCGCGGCCCCACGCGCTGCTCGACCGCGCAGGCGAGCTCGTGCGCGGCGCGCTCCTCGGCGGCGACGAGCCGATCGTGCGATGCCTGGACCTCGCGCGTCGCCGCCGCGACGCGCTCGGTGAGGTCCTCCTCGTCGACCACGACGCGCACCACCGCCTCGACGTCGCGTCGCAGCGGGCGGTCGTCCAGCAGCCCTCGCCGGTGGAGCAGCACCGCCTCCCCGCGCGGGCCGAGGTCGAGTCGGCTCGCCGCTGCACCGGCGGTCGGGCCCACGGCCTCGCGGGGCTCGACCCCGGGGAGTCGGAGCCGGAGGTCGTCGTCCCCGAGCACCGCGGCGAGCGCCCGCTCGAGCGAGGCCGGGCCCTCGATCTCCACCGTCCGGAGTGCCCGGTCGGCGACCCGTCGCGCCCCCAGCCGCGCGAGCGCCACGCCGACGGCGGATGCTGCGATCCCCACGTCGTAGGGCGCGAGCCGCCATGCGAGCTGCTCGGTCGGGAGGTCGCGCAGCGCCGTGGCCGCGAGCACCCACACCGCCGTCCCGGCGACCACGAGCGTCCACGCCACGCGTGCCCGCCGCGCTCGCGCCCGGACGAGCGCGCGCCCCGCGACGGCGGCCGCCGCCGCACCGACCACCAGCACGAGCCACGTCGTCGCCCACGGCCGCACCGCCGACACGTAGCCGGCGACGACGAGCCCGGCGGTCCCGAGCCGGCGCACGCTCGACCACGCGCCGCCACCCACACCACCTGCGACGCCGGGCCCGGCCCTGACCGCCGTCGCGACGACGGCGTGCAGCAGGAGGCCGCGGTGCAGGAACAGCAGGCCGGCCGCGACCTCGCTCACGAGCACCGGCTCCGACGTCACGGCGAACCCGAGGAACCAGCTCCCGGCGGCGCCCACGAGCAACCAGCCCACCGGGTCGCGCGGGCGCGCGCGCAGCGTCCCGGCGCCTGCCGCCAGGAGGACCGCGCCGGTGACGATGTCAGCCGCCTGCGAGCCGACCACGGACCCATCGTGGCACCGTGTCCTTTCGCCGCGGGTCCGTGCCAGCCCGGACGCCGGGCCCGGGCCTGCCCCGTGGACGACTCCGCGACACCCACCTGGGCACGGCCCCGTGCCCGCCGGGACTCTCGATCCATCAGCAGCGAAGGACGAGGATCGGAGTCGCCATGTCACGCCATCTGGGAGCCGCCGCCGTCGCCGTGCTCGGCGTGCTCGCCGTCGCTGCGGGGTGCACGCAGGACGTCGGCGCCTCGGACCGGTCCGGTGGTGATCACGAGGTCGTGCTCCACCTCGCGACGGCGGAGGAGCCGGACCGACCGGGCACCGCGATCGTCGACCGGTTCGTCGCCGCCGTCGAGGCGTCGGGCGCACCCGTGAGGATCGAGGTGACCCCGAGCATCGGTGGTGACGAGCCGGCCTGGGACCAGAGCGCCATCGACGCTCTCTCCGACGGCTACGAGCTCGCTCTCGTGCCGGCCCGCGCCTGGCGCAGCCGCGACGTCGCGAGCCTCGACGCGCTCCAGCTGCCGACGCTCGTCGAGTCGGACGAGCAGGCCGACGCCGTCGCTCAGGACGACGCGCTCGTCGCGCAGCTCCTCGACGGCCTCTCCGCCGCGGGCGCGACCGGGCTCGGGCTCTACCCGGAGAGCCTGCGGGGCGTCGCGGTCCTCGACGCCGACGAGCCGCTGACCGACTCGACGCTCGACGGCCTCCGCGTCCGCGCCCCGATGGCGCCGACCGTGTGGGCGACTCTCGAGGCGCTCGGGGGGACGCCCGTCGACCTGACGACCTTCGATCCCGGACCCGGGGCCGACCAGGTCCAGGCTGTCGAGAGCCAGCTCTCGCTCGTCCCCGGCCTGCCCGGAGCGCCGTGGGGATTCACCGCCGACCTGCCGCTGTACTACAAGTTCCAGGTGCTCGCCGCGTCGTCGGACGCCTGGTCCCGGCTGGATGCTCCCGTCCGAGACGCGCTCACCGCGGCGGCCGCGACGGCGCTCGAGGCCACGCTCGCCGAGCGGCCCCACGCGGCGGAGTTCGTCGACGACGCCTGCGACGCGGGCGTGCACGTGCTGGCGGCCGGCGCCGACGGCGCCGCCGTGCGGGACACGTTCGCGAGCCTCGTCGCCGCCGCCGAGCTCGACGGTGCCACCGCGGAGCTCGTCGCGGCCGTCCGCGCGGCGGCGGGCCGGTCCGAGGCGACACCCGCCACCTGCGGCGACGCGCAGCAGGCCGCCTGGGAGGACGTCCCGGCACGACCGGGCGGAATCCCGGACGGCACGTACCGGGTGACGGTCGACGCCGACGTCCTGCGGGCCGGCGGCTGGCCGGAGCACGACATCGCCCACAACGTCGGGACGTACACGTTCGTCCTCGACGGCGGCAGGTACACGTGGGCGCAGCACGCCGACGGCGAGGTCCCCGGGCCGACGCACGGGGGCGCGACATACGCCGTCGACGGCGACCGGGTGCGCTGGGCGTGGGGCCCGGAGCTGGGCGGCTTCGTCACCGAGACGACGTGGGAGCTCCAGGACGACGGGTCGCTGGTCTTCGCGCCCGACCCGGGCGTCCCCGGCAACGGGGGGCACTCGCACATCCAGCTCGCGCCGCTCGTGCGGATCGGCTGACGCTCGTCGACGTCGGTGAGGCCCTTGACGGCCCGCCGGCTACGGGTGGTGGGCCGCAGGCGTGCACCGGTGGTGCCCGCGGTGGCGGGGTGTGGCACGGCCGAGTCGCGCCCGGCGCTCCGAGCCGAGGCGCGCGTCGTTGCCGTAGCCTCGACACCGCGATCGGGTCGCCGGGCAGGGAACGAACGACACGGGAGCCGGTGCCCCGGCGTTCTTCCCCCGGGGTGGTCCCCATCCACCGGGCCTCTAGCTCAACTGGCAGAGCAGCGGACTTTTAATCCGCGGGTTGTGGGTTCGATCCCCACGGGGCCCACCAGGCGGGACCGCCGCCACGCGGCGAGACTGGCCCGGTGCTCGACCGCTACGACGGCCACATCCTCGGGCTCGCCACCTCGGACGGCCGGCGGGTGGTCGTCGGGCGCTGGCTGCGCTCGCCGTTCCCGCCGTTCGCGGACGTCATGACGGAGGACGCCGAGGGCTGGCGCACGCTGATCGCGCCGGCACGGGCGGTCGCCGACGAGGTCGCGGCGACGTACGTGTTCGACGAGGTGCTGATCCACCCGGTCCGGGTCACGTGCGACGCGGCGACGCGCACCTGGCACGTCGACGCAGGTCCCCTGCAGCTCGGCGTCACGATCGGCGGGCCCACGCCGCTCGGGCGCCTGCTCGCCGCGCTGCCGCGCCCGATCAGCTCGTCCAGGACGTTCGCGACGCTCGCCGACCCGGTGGCCCGCGTCGTGCTGCCCGGCGTCCGCACGCGCGGCTCGGCCGGCGGCGGCCGGCGCGAGTGGTACGGCGCTCGCGGCCAGCACCGGGTCGTCGACGCCCACGTCACCTGGGAGGACCGCCCGTGCGGCGACCTCCTCGACGAGGTGCTACCGCTCCACGTCGGCTTCTCGTCGGTCCCGGGCCGGCCGTCGGTCACGGCGGTCCGGACGACGATCGGTCACTGAGTCCGCCGGAACCTCGTCATCGGCTCGCCCTCGGGGGTGACCAGGTCGTGCGCGACGGGGACGAACCCCAGCCGCTCGAGCAGCCGGGCGGACGCGTCGTTGCCGTCGACGACGATCGCGTCGACGACCCGGACGCCGAACCGGGCCGTGACGGCGTCGAGCAGCGCGGTGACGGCCTCGGTGGCGAGCCCCTGGCCCTGGCGGTCGGTGCGGATCACGTACCCGACCTCGGCGTGCCCCTCCTCCTCGCGCTTGACGAGCACCTCGCCGATGGCGGTCCCGGTCGCGCGCTCCTCGACGGCCAGCGTGATCCACTCGCCGGGGGCTGCGGCGCGCGTGCCGTCGAGCTTCCTGGCCAGCGCCTCGCGGGTCTGCTCACGGTCGCGCACCGGCCACGGGATGTACCGCGTGATCGCCGGGTCGCCGTGGAAGACGACGAGGTCGTCGAGGTCGTCCTCCCGGTGCGCGCGCAGCAGCAGCCGCTCGGTTTCCACGGGCAGGTCCAGCTCCCAGGTGCTCACCGGGGCACGGTAGCGAGCGCCTCCGACGTCACGGCACGCGCGCGACGACGAACACGCGCCGGTACCCGAGCACCACGCCGGCGGGCCCGACCGGGTAGGCGGCGCGCAGCGCCGCGCGGTACTCGTCCCCGAACCGGGCCCGCAGGTCGTCGGGGAGCGCCTGCAGCACCGGACGCGCGCCCGTGCCGGAGATCCACGTGAAGACGGGGTCCGGGTCGGCCGGGTCGAGCACGTGCAGGTACGTCGTCTCCCACGCGTCGACGGTGCAGCCGAGGCGGGCGAGCGCGTCGAGGTACACGGCCGGGTCGTGGCTCGACGGCCGTGCGACGCCCTCGAGGTGCGCCGCGTACGGCGGACGGGCGGCCAGCCCGTGCAGCAGCACGTGGCTCGGCTCGCCGAAGTTGCCCGGCACCTGGAACGCGCACCACCCGCCCGGCGCGACGTGCGCCACGAGCGACGGCAGCAGCGCGAGGTGGTCGGGCACCCACTGGAGGGTCGCGTTCGAGACGAGGACGTCGACCGGCTCGTCGGGCGCCCACGCCCGCAGGTCCGCGACGTCGAACCGGAGCCGAGGGCCGGAGCGCTCGCCCGCCCGCCCGACCATCTCCGGGCTGGAGTCGAGCCCGAGGACGTCGGCCGACGGCCACCGCTCGGCCAGCAGCGCGGTGAGGTTCCCCGGCCCGCAGCCGAGGTCGACGACGCGCCGCGGCTCCTCGGCACCGACCCGCGCCAGCAGGTCCATGAACGGCCGCGCGCGCTCGTCGGCGAACGCGAGGTAGCGGTCGGGGTCCCAGGTGTGCGCCATGCCGCTCCGATCTCTCGATATCAAGATACCGCGGCCGAGCGGAGCGTGTCAGTGCGTGGCGAGCCAGGCGGCGAGGACCTGCTGGACGCCGTGGTCGGCGTTGGAGGGGACGACGAAGCGCGCCGCGGCCCGCACGTCGGGGTGCGCGTTCGCCACGGCGAACGACCAGTCTGCGTCCGCGAGGAGCTCCAGGTCGTTGTGGTAGTCGCCGAACGCAGCGGTCTGCGCGCGCGTCACGCCGAGCACCTCCTGCACCCGGCGCAGGGCGGCGCCCTTGTTCGTCGTCGGGTGCATGGCGTCCACCCAGTGCTCGCCGGAGACCACGACCGCGAGGTCCGGCAGCACCTCCTCCAGCGCGGGGGCCGTGCGCTCCGCGACGGGCCCGAAGTCGAAGACGGCGAGCTTGAGCCACTCGTCGTCGGCCGCCAGGAGGTCGTCGAGGACCTTCAGCCGCGCGTAGTACCGCCGGCACTCGTCGAGGAACGGGTCGTCGGACCGCTCGACGTACGCCGACGCCTTCCCGCAGGCCACGAGCCCGACGTCCCGCCCGCCGGCGACGAGGTCGCGCACGAGCCGCGTCGTCGCGACGACGGCGTCGCGGGGGATCGTCGTGGAGGCGACCTCGGCGCCGGCGCGCACGACGTACGCGCCGTTCTCCGCGACGAACACCATCGGCTCGCCGTGCTCGCCGAACAGGCGCGCGAGGGTCGCGTACTGCCGCCCGCTGGCCGGGGCGACGACGACGCCCCGCGCGGCGAGGCCGTCGAGCAGCGCCCACGTCTGCTCCGGGACGCGGTGGTCGGGGTCGAGCAGCGTGCCGTCCATGTCGACGGCGACGAGCCGCAGGTCGTCGGGGAGCACGGGCAGCTGCTGGGGGTCCACCGCCGTCACGCTAGCCCTCCGCACGGGGGCGTCGGTCGCGCGCCCGTGCGACGAGGGCCGTGCGGAGCGGGGTCACGACGACGCCGGCCGCCGCGAGCTCGGCCCGCGCGCGGCGGCGCTGGACGAGCACGCCGGTCACCCCGACCACCCACGGGACGAGCACGACGCTGAACGCCAGCCGGTACGCGTCCAGGGAGTAGCGGGTGGTGCCGGGCGGGGAGACGAGCTGCAGCACGAGCCCGACGGCGAGCACGCTCGCGATCGTCGAGACGAACCCGCCGATGTTGACGAACCCGCTGGCCGTCCCGAGCCGGTCGGGCGGCGAGAACGTCCGCGCGAAGTCCATGCCGACGAGCGACACCGGGCCGCCGGCGCCGAGCACGACGACGAACAGCACGAGCTGCCACATCGGCCGGGGCGTGTCGAACGCCAGCACGCTCGCCCAGGCCAGCAGCGTCGCGCACGCCGACCCGAGCACGATGGACGACCGCCGCAGCGGGTGCCGGGCCGTCAGGTGCCCGATCACCGGCCCGGCGCTCATCGCGGTCAGCGTCAGCGCGGTCAGCAGCAGGCTCGCCTGCGCCGGCGTGAGCCCCTGCGCCGTGACGAAGAACGGCACGCCCCACAGCATCGCGATGAGGTTGGCCGAGAACGGCGTCACGAAGTGGCTCCAGAACCCCAGCCGCGTGCCGTGCGGCGCGGTGGCGCGGCGCACGTCCTCCCAGAACGGCTCGCGCGCCGTGGGGGCCGGCCGGCGCGGCGCCGAGACGAAGACGAACGCGACCACGGCGGTCACCGCGCCGACCGCGGCGAGGGTCCCGAACGTCGCCGTCCAGCCGCGGCTGTGCAGGAGCCACGCGACGGGGATCGCCGAGGCGAGCTGCCCGCTCTGGCCGATGAGCCCGGTCACCTGCACCATCACCGGGACCCGCCGGGCGGGGAACCACTCGGCGACGAGCCGGCACGCGCCGATGAAGATCGGGGCGTCCCCGGCACCGATGAGGACGCGCGCGAGCAGCGCGACCGGCACGTCGTGCGCCAGCGCGAGCGTGAGCTGGCCGGTGGCCATGACGGCCGCGCCGGCGGTCAGCATCGCGCGGGGGCCGAGGCGGTCGATGAGCTGGCCGGCGGGGATCTGCATCGCCGCGTACGCGGTCAGCTGGACGACCGAGAACAGCGCCAGCCCGGTGGCCTGCATCCCGAACCGGTCCAGCGCCTCGACGCCCGCGACGCCGAGCGCCGTGCGGTGCGTGACGCCGACGAAGTAGACGACGACCGTCGCGGTCCACACCACCCACGCGGTGCGCGTGCTGCGGGTGGGGGAGGGGGTGCTCATCGCGTCCATTGTCGCGCTCGCCGCGGGGTGCGCCGTCCGGGCGGCGGCGCCGGGTACGGTCGGTGGGGTCGGCCGGGTGCACGAACTCGGGCAAAGTCCCTCAGGTCGAGCACCGGACGTGCCGATGCGGAGGCAGGCACGGCTGCAGGCCCGTGCGGCCAGGAGGAGGACCACGCCATGAACACCGCCGTCCGCCGGTACGGCCCGGCAGCCGCGATCACCGCGGGCATGCTCGGGGCCGCGCTGCTCGTCGCGCACGCGTCGAGCGCCGCGTTCACCGCCCAGACCTCCACCGCGCCGAACACGTTCACGGCCGCGACGGTCGAGATCACCAACGACCAGGAGGACCAGGTCGCGTTCTCGCCCGGCGCGATCCAGCCCGGAGTGCCGGGCCACGGCGACGTGACGGTGACGTACGACGGCACCGCGTCCGCCGACGTCCGCCTCTACACCTCGGACGAGAGCGGGTCCGCCGCGCTCGCGGACGCGCTGCAGGTGACGATCACGTCCGGGACCGCCGCCGACCCGACCACGACCACGGTCTTCGACGGCACGCTCGCCGAGCTCGGCGACCACGTCGGGTTCGCGGAGACCTCGTCCGGCGCCGGCGACGGCGGCCTCGGCGCGTGGGACGACGTCGCGCAGGGCGACGAGCTGACCTACCGCGTCACGTGGGAGCTCCCGGCCGACGCCGACAACGCCCTGCAGGGCGAGACCGCCGAGCTGGCGCTCGTGTGGGAGGCGCAGTCCCGGCTCCCGTGAGCGCGATCGCTCCGGCGCGCGCGCAGGCGCAGCCCGACGAGGCCGAGCGGGACGACCCGGTCGGCGGCTGGAGCTACGCCCGGCAGCTGGCCTGCCGTGCGGTGCTCGCCTTCCTCGCGACGCTGCTCCTCTGGCCGCTCGTCGGCGCCGCCCTCGGCTGGAACGACGCGGCGATCGCATCCGGCTCGATGGCGCCGCGGATCGCCGTCGGGGACGTCGTCGTCGGCTCGCCCATCCCCTTCGAGGACGTGCGCGCGGGGCAGGTCGTCACGGTCCCGATGCCCGGGCACGAGGGAGTCCAGCTCACGCACCGCGTGCACGAGGTGACGCCCGAGGGCCTGGTGACGAAGGGCGACGCGAACCGGGTCGTCGACTCGACTCGGGTCGTCGACGGCCCCGTCCACCTCGCACGCCTGCGGGTGCCCCTCGTCGGCTACCCCCTGCTGTGGGCGCGCAGCGGAGCGGTCCTGCCCCTCGGGCTCACGGTGGCCGCCGTGGCGCTGCTGGCCGTCGGCGCGGTGCGGCCCACGCAGCCCCCCACCCCCGCGGGCCGTGCGCTGCGCGCGCTCGCCGACCCGCGCGGCGACGAGCGCCCCGCGCGCGGTCCCTCCTGGTGGTCGACGCGGTCCGGACGCGCCCGCCGGGCCGGTGTCGGGGCCGCCGTCCTCGTCGGTCTGCTCGCCGTCGGGACCGTGCCGGCGCCCAGCCGGGCCGCGTTCGTCTCCACGACCGTGACCACGCTGACGTGGACCGTCGCACCCGCGTCCTGACCGGTTCGTGACCACCCGTCCGGGTTGCCCCCGGAGGCCCGGAAGAATCACCCGGACAACGGACCAGATCGGCGCCTCTGGACGTTTGACCAGCAGCCTGCTCGTGCCCCACACTCACTTCTGACGGTGCGCATCGCCTGCCCCCTGCGCGGTGCGCACCGTTCTTCATGCCCGGGCTCCTGAGCGGTCGAGGAGCGGCCGGCGCGGTCCCGACGGGACGGGTGCCCACCCGTCCCGTTCGTCGTTCCCGGGCCTGGCCGCCGTGGTCACGACGACGAGCACGGGCGAGATCCGCGCGATCTCGCGCCGCCCGGCGTGGCACGACGAGCCCGGCAGGCGCCGCGGTTACCGTCGCGTCGTGATCTTCCCCGCGCGCGCGACCGGCACGGGGCCCGTGGAGGCGCCCGGCACCGAGGCAGAGCCGACGACCCCCGACGCCGGCGACGAGGCCGCGGCCCCGGCCGGCGGCGCGGGCGTCGTGCTCGTCGAGCCGCCCTCGGCGGCCGAGCTCGTCGAGGGCGCCGTCGCCACGTGGCGCGCCGCTCTCGTCGAGGCCGCCGGCGGCTCGACCCTCGTCGACGTCGACCTGCTCGGCGACGCGGCGCTCGACCTGTCCGCCGCGCACCCCTCGGGGATGGCGCAGCTGTTCGCCGGCCGCGAGACGCGCCTGTCGAACCTCGTGCGCGAGGGCGCGGCCCTCTCGTCCGCCCGCCGCCGGGCCCGCGCCGTCGGCGCCCGGGCGCAGGTGTACGCCCAGCGCTACGGCATCGCGCCGACGTCCCTCGCCATCGGGGTCGCCACCTGGACCGAGAGCACCGGGCCCGCGTCGGGCCAGGACGACGTCGCGGCGCTCGCCAGCGTCACGCGCGCGTCGGCCGCGGCGCGTCCCTCCGAGGACGAGCCCGTCGCCCCGCGCACCGTGCGCGCGCCGGTGCTGCTGCGCCCCGTGACGCTGCGCGCCCGCGGCACGGGCGAGAGCGACTACGAGCTCGCCCTGGAGCCCTCGCTCGAGGTGAACCCCGTGCTGGCGCGGGCGCTGCGCTCGCGCGGCGCGCTGCTCGACCCCGCCGCCGTCGCGCGCGGCGCGTTCACGCCCGAGGGCTTCGACCCGCGTGCGGCGCTGCGCCGGCTCGCGTCGCTGGGCGAGGCCGTCCTCGACGACTTCGAGCTCACCGACCGGGTCATCGTCGGCTCGTTCGTCCACCCGGGCCAGGTGCTCGTCGACGACCTCGACAACCTCGCGGGCTCGCTCGAGCGGCACGAGGTCGTCGCCGCGCTCGCGGGCGTCGAGCAGGCGCGCGCGCGGCTCGCGGTGCCGCTGCCCGCCCCGGTGGCGGGCGACCGCGACCCCGACCAGGAGCGCGGCGTCGGCGACCTGTCGCCCGAGCAGCAGCACGTGCTCGACGTCGTCGCGACGGGCGCGCACGTGTTCGTCGACGCGCCCGCGGGTGCCGACGTGACGGGCACGCTGGCGGCGCTCGTCGCGGACGCGGCCGCGTCCGGGCGCACCGTGCTGTACGTGCCCGGCCACCGGCGGGCCGCGGCGTCCCTCGCCGAGCGTCTCACCGCCCTCGGCCTGGGCGACCTGGTGCTCGACGTCGCGCCCGAGGCCGGGTGGCGCAGCGCCGCGGCCCGCCGCCTGCTCGGCGCCATGACGCTCGAGGCGCCGGGCGTGGACACCGACCACCTGCACGCCCTGCGCACCGACCTCGTGCGCCACCGCGAGCGGCTGCGCTCGTACGTCGACGTGCTGCACCAGGTGCGCGAGCCCTGGAGGGCGTCGGCGTACGACGCGCTGCAGCAGCTCGCCCGGCTCACCTCCGCGCGCCCGACGCCGCGCACGACCGTGCGGCTCGGCGCCGACGAGGCACGTGCGCTCGACGCCGGGCGCCGCGCCGAGCTCGCGCAGGACCTGCAGCGCTACGGCGAGCTCGGCGGGTTCGAGCTGCGCCCGTCCGACACGCCCTGGTACGGGGCCGACCTGCGGACGCGCGCCGACGCGGACGTCGCGCTGCGCCGGCTCGAGCGGCTCGAGCAGTCGCTGCCCGCCCTGCGCGCGCGCATGGAGCAGGTCGTCGCGGACACCGGGCTCGTCGCCCCCGCCTCCGTCGAGGCGTGGGGCGAGCAGCTGGCGATGCTGGACGGTGTCCGGGGCGCGCTCGACGTGTTCCTGCCGATCGTCTTCGAGCGGACTGCCGCCGACCTCGTCGCCGCGACGGCCACCGCCGAGTGGCGCTCCGCGCGCGGCGTCGAGATGGGCTACTGGGTGCGTCGTCGCCTGCGCAAGCAGGCCAAGGACATGCTGCGCCCGGGCCGTCCCGTGGCCGACCTGCACGCGGCGCTGCTCGAGGTCCAGGCCCAGCGCGAGGTGTGGCAGGCGCACTGCCCGTCCGGCGGGTGGCCGCGGCTGCCGGACGGCCTGGAGGAGATCGAGGACGCGTACCGCGCCCTGCGGGTCGACGTCGACGCGCTCGACGAGGTGCTGGCGACGACGCCGGGCGGCGCGGGCCTGTCGCGCCTGCCGCTGGACGAGCTCGCCGAGCGGCTCGAGCGCCTCCGCTCCGACACCGACGCCCTCGAGCGGCTGCCCGAGCGCACCGGTCTGCTGCACCGCCTGCGCGGTGCGGGCCTCGGCCCCCTCGTCGACGACCTCGCCTCGCGCCGGGTCGACCCCGCCCTCGCCGGCGCGGAGCTCGACCTCGCGTGGTGGAGCACCGTCTTCGAGCAGATCCTCGTCGCCGAGCCGGCGATCGCCGCGTTCGACGGCGAGACGCTCGGCCGCATGTCCGGCGCGTACGCCGACCTCGACCGCGCGCACGTCGCCGGCCTCGCCGGCCCGGTGCTCGCGGCCGTCGCCGCCCACACCGCCACCGCCGTGCGGCAGTACCGCGAGCAGGCGGAGGAGCTGTTCGCCGTGCTCGTCGAGGAGCGGGTGACGTCGCTGCGCGACACGTTCGGCCGGTACTCCGAGGTGGCGCGCCGCCTGCGGCCGGTCGTCATGGCCAGCCCCATGCTCGTGCCGCAGGTGCTCCCCGCGACGCGCACCGTCGACCTCGTGGTGCTGGACTCCGCCGCCCACCTGCCGCTCGAGGTGGCCCTCGCCGCCGTCGCGCGCGGGCGGCAGGTCGTCGTCGTCGGGGACGCGCGGTGCGCCTCCGGCACGGCCGTCGGGTCCCTCGCCGAGGTGCTGCCCTCGGTGGCGGTGCCCGCCGAGTCCTCGCGCCGCGACCCCTGGCTGACGGCGTTCCTCGCCGGGCACGGGTACCAGGGCGTCCTGCGCCCCACGCCGCTGCCCGAGCACCGGCCGCTCGTGCGCCTCGACGTCGTCGACGGCACCGGCATGCCCGACCGCACCAGCGGGACCGTCGAGTCGACCGCCGCCGAGGTGGCGCACGTCCTCGAGCTCGTGCTGGAGCACGTCCTGTCCCGCCCGCACGAGTCGCTCGCCGTCGTCACGGTCACCGCGACGCACGCCGACGCCATCCGCGAGGCCGTCCTCTCCGAGGTGCGCACCAACCCCGCGCTGGCCGCGTTCTTCGACGTCGGCCGTGCCGAGCCGTTCGTCGTCACCGAGCTGGCCAACGCGTCCGGGCTGCGCCGCGAGGCCGTGATCCTCTCGCTGGGCCTCGGCCGCACGCCGCACCGGCGGGTGCTGCACACGTTCGGCGCCGTCAGCGCGCCGGGCGGAGACGCGCTGCTGCTCGACGCGCTCGGGTCCACGCGGCACCGGCTCACCGTCGTGTCCTGCTTCGGCGCCGACGACCTCGACCCGGAGCGCGTGCGCGGCGACGGCCCGCGCCTCCTGCGCGACCTGCTCGCCTTCGCCGCCGCGCGCGGCGACGACGCGGCGGAGGCGGAGCTCGTCCGGCTCGTCGTCCCGCCGCAGGCCGAGGGCTCGGAGCCGGCGGCCGCCGACGACGCGCCGGAGGGTGCCGCTGCGCCGGAGCCCGACGGCGGCCACGACCAGGACGACGACGAGCCGGACCGGCTGCTGCTCGACCTCGCGGAGCGCCTGTGGCGCATCGGGTTCGTCGTCGAGGTGCAGCACGGGCTGCCCGGCGGCATCCGGATCCCGATGGTCGTCGGGCACCCCGACGCGCCCGACCAGACGCTCGTCGCGGTGCTCACCGACGACGACCGCTACGTCGCCGAGCCCAGCGTCCGGGTGCGCGACCGGCTCGTCGCCGACCGCCTCGAGCGGCTCGGCTGGTCCGTCCTGCGCGTGTGGTCCGCCGCGGCCTTCCTCGACCCCCAGGCGGAGGTCGACCGCATCCGTCGAGCCGTGCACGCGCGGGTCCCCGCACCGGCCGCACCGCGCACCGGCCCGGTCGTGCTCGGCCTGCCGGCGGCGGTGGACGACGACGAGGCCGAGCCGCTGCCCGCGCCGGCGCCCGCCGCCGACGGCGGCGCCCCGGCCGCCGACGTCCACGCGAGCGTCGCGGTGGAGCTGGCGACGGACCCGGTCCGGCTGTCCGACGTCGCGGCGACCGGCCTCATCCAGGTCGTCGAGGCCCCGACCGGCTCGTTCGCGCCGGTGTGGCCCGCGCGGGGCGCGGACCCGGCGACCACGGACGAGCCCGCGACCCCGCCCGCGGCGGACGCCGTCCCGAG
>NZ_HE978588.1:300205-305877 GCF_000312005.1 Cellulomonas massiliensis JC225 | reverse complement strand
GCAGCCGCACCACGCGCAGGTCGTCCGCGGCGAGGGTCATGCCGGCGGGCAGGTCGCGGGCCGCCACGACGACCGGCGACGACCGCGCGGCCGGGGGAGCGAGCGCGTGCAGCGCCGAACCGACGGCGAGCGCCGCCGCGAGCGCGGCGACCGGGAGGCGCGAGCGCCAGACGAGCAGCCGCAGCGTCAGGCGCCAGGGCCTGCGCCGGCGGGGCAACGGCGCGGGCGACCGGGGGTCGCCGAGGGGGAAGGGGGCCTGGTCCACGCGGGGGACGCTAGGCACCGCCGGTCGCGCACGGGCCGTCCGGGCCTCGACCGGGGGAGCGTCGCCGGCGCGAGATCGCCTGGGGACGGCTCGCGCCGTGCGCCCCGACCGGAGGGGTCAGGCGGAGGCGGCCGGCGCGCTCGTCGTCGACGACGGGCTGCCGGAGGACGACGAGGACGCCGCCGGCGAGGACGTCGACGAGCTCGAGCCGGACGACGAGTCCGACGACGGGGTGCTCGCCCCCGAGGCGCCGCTCGCCGCCGGCTTCGTGCCGGTCTGCGAGCCGCCGGCCCGCGCGTCGTTGCGGTAGAAGCCAGAGCCCTTGAACACGACGCCGACCGACGAGAACAGCTTGCGCAGGCGTCCCGAGCACTCGGGGCACACGGTCAGCGACTCGTCGGTGAACGACTGCTGGATCTCGAACTGGTGCCCGCAGACGGTGCACGCGTAGGCGTAGGTGGGCAAGTCGGCTCCTGTGACGGACGGAGGAAGTGGTCCCGGCGGGTCGGGGGGCCAGGCTGCGACTGGCACTCCGGCGACCCGAGTGCCAATGCTAACGGCAACCCGCGACGGCACATTCCCGGGATCACGCGGCGACACGCCGTCGTCCCGCGGACGCACCCCGCTCGGTGCGGGGTGCGGCGCGCGCGGCCACTACCCTCGCAAGGGTGCCCCGCCGCCGAACCGTCCGCCTCGTGCTCGCGACGACCGCAGCCGTGCTCGTCGTCGCCCTGGTGGCGGCGGTCGTCGCCGCCGTCGTCGTGATCCGGCGCCCGCTGCCGGAGGTCTCGGGCGACCTGCGGCTGCCCGCGCTGGACGCAGAGGTCACCGTGACGCGCGACGCCCGCGGCGTCCCCACCATCACGGCGACGACGAGCGCCGACCTGTTCCGCGCGCAGGGCTACGTCGCCGCGCAGGACCGCTTCTTCGAGATGGACTACCGCCGGCACGTGACGTCGGGGCGCCTGTCGGAGCTCGTCGGGCAGAACGACGCCGCGCTCGAGGCGGACAAGGTGATCCGCACGTTCGGCTGGCGCCAGGTCGCCGAGCGCGAGTGGGCGATCCTCCAGCCGTCGACCCGCGAGGCCCTCACCGCCTACGCGGAGGGCGTCAACGCCTACCTCGCCGACCGCGCGCCGGCGGCGATCGCGGTCGAGTACACGGTGCTCGGCACGCAGGTGCACGTCGACGCGCCCGAGCCGTGGGACCCGCTCGACTCCCTGACCTGGCTCAAGGCGATGGCGTGGGACCTGCGCGGCAACTACGACGAGGAGCTCGCCCGCGCCGAGTCGTACGCGACGATCCGCGACGTCGACCGCGTCAACGACCTGTTCCCGACGTACCCCGTGAGCATCAACGCCCCGATCGTCGGGGCCGAGCAGGCCGTGCCGCCCGCCACGGCGGCGGCCTCGCGCGACGACGCGGACGAGGAGACGTCGACCGCGGCGGCGACGCTGCACCTGCAGGACGAGGACGCCCGCGGGGCCCTGCTGGCCGCGAGCGCCGCCATCGACGCCGTCCCGCACCTGCTCGGCGAGGGCGAGGGCGTCGGCTCGAACTCGTGGGTCGTCAGCGGCTCGCACACCGCGTCGGGCTCACCGCTGCTGGCGAACGACCCGCACCTGGGCATCTCGGCGCCCGGGATCTGGGCGCAGGTCGGCCTGCGGTGCGCGCCGGTCGGCGACGCCTGCCCGTACGACGTCGCGGGCTTCTCGTTCGCGGGCTTCCCCGGCGTGATCATCGGCCACAACGGCGCGCTGGCGTGGGGGCTGACGAACCTCGGCGCCGACGTCACGGACTTCTTCCTCGAGCGCATCGACGGCAGCGACGCCCTGCGGGACGGCGAGCGCGAGCCGCTCACGACGCGCACCGAGGTCATCAAGGTCAACGGCGGGCAGGACGTCACGCTGACGGTCCGCGAGACCGTGCACGGGCCGATCGTCTCCGACGCGCTCGACCTCGGCGGCGTCGTCACGGCACCGACGCCCGAGTCGGCGCCCGGCGGCCGCTACGCGGTCTCCCTCGGCTGGACGGCGCTCGCGCCGGGCCACACCGCCGACGCGGTGCTCGCGATGGACCTCGCGACCGACGCGGACGACATCGCGCGCGTGGCCCGGCTGTTCGACGTGCCGTCGCAGAACATCGTCTTCGCGACGACGGACGGCCACATCGGCTACCAGGCGCCCGGCCGCATCCCGGTCCGGGCGCGCGTCGCCGGCGACGTGCCCTCGGACGGCACCTGGCCCCGCCCGGGCTGGGACAGCGCGTACGACTGGCAGGGCTACGTGGACCCGGAGGACATGCCGGCCGTGCTGGACCCGCCGTCGGGCATCCTCGTCGCGGCCAACCAGGCGGTCACCGCGCCCGGCAAGGGGCCGTTCCTCACCCGGGACTGGGACTACGGCTACCGGGCGCAGCGCATCCGGTCCGAGCTCGAGGCGCAGGTCGCCCAGGGCACGACGATCACGGCGGAGACGGTCAGCACGCTGCAGAACGACGTGCGCAGCCCGTACGCGGACGTGCTCGTCCCGACGCTGCTCACCATCCCGGTCGCGGACGCGTTCGACCGCGACGGCCAGGACCTGCTGCGCACGTGGGACCGCCGGATGGACCAGGACTCCCCGGCGGCGGCCTACTTCGCCGCGGTGTGGAAGTCGCTGCTCGAGCTGACCTTCGCCGACGAGCTGCCCGAGGGCGCCCGCCCGGACGGCGGCTCCCGCTGGCTCGAGGTCGTCCGGCGCCTGCTCGACAGCCCCGGCTCGCCGTGGTGGGACGACCGGTCGACCACCGGCGTCGTCGAGGGCCGCGACGAGATCCTGTCGCGCGCGCTCGTGCAGGCCCGGCGCCAGCTCACCCAGCAGCTCGGCAGCAGCACCGACGACTGGCGCTGGGGCAAGCTGCACGTCGCCGCGCCGGAGCACCCCGTGCTCGGCGGCGACTCGGTGCCCGCGATCGTGCGGCGGCTGATGAACCCGCAGGGCATCGAGGTCGGCGGCGGGTCGTCGATCGTCAACGCGACCGGCTGGGACGCGTCGTCCGGCTCGTACGGCGTGACGTCGGCGCCGTCGATGCGGATGGTCGTCGACCTCGGGGACCTCGACTCCTCGACGTGGGTGACGCTCACCGGCACGTCCGGGCACCCCGGCAGCGTCCACTACACCGACCAGCTCGCCGCCTGGGCGCACGGCCGCACGTACCCGTTCCCGTTCACCCCGGCCGCGACGGAGGCGGACGCGAGCGACCGGCTGACGCTGCGGCCCTGAGCCGGCCCTTCGCCGGCGCGGTGTCGGCCCTCTGCTGGCCGGACCTCGCGCCTCAGCGCAGGGGCTGCCAGCGCTCCGGCGTCGCGACGACGTCCACGGGCAGGTCGTGCGGCTCGCGCGGCAGCGGCCGCAGCGCGGCGTCGTAGAGCTCCTCGGGGAAGACGAGCGCGACGACGGGCGTCCCGGGGCGCGCGTGCACGAGGGCGCGGTCGTACCAGCCGCCGCCCTGGCCGAGCCGGGTGCCGACCGTGTCGACGGCCAGCGCCGGCGCCACGACGACCTCGGCGTCGGCGAGAGCCTCGGCGCCCAGCGGCTCGGTGCCGGGCTCGGGCGGGCGGCCCGGCGCGCGCTGGTGCAGGTCCTGCGGCCCGGCGTACTCCGCCCAGCCGCGCTGCAGCCCCGAGCCGAGGACGGGCAGCAGCACGCGCACCCCGCGCGCGGCGAGGCGCTCCAGCAGGACGTCCGTGCCCGGCTCGGTCGGCCGCGACGCGTAGACCGACACGCAGCGCGCCTGCGCCACGGCGGGGATGGACTCCACCACCTCGGCGAGGGCCTCGGCCGCCTCGGCGCGGCGCCGCGTCGAGCGGGCCAGGCGCTGGTGCCGGACGAGCGTCCGCAGCCGTTCCTTCGTCTCCTCGACCTCGTCGCCGTCGTGCACGCCGAGGTACGGCTGGGCGTCGCTGCTCATGCCCCCAGTCTCTCAGACGCCACCGCCGGTGGGGCGGCCCCGCGTGCTGTTCGCGTCCTGTTCGTCCGCTGTGACCAAGTTCCCCCCTGCGGTGGGCGTGGCCCGCGGTTAGGGTCCCCGCATGGCGATCCACAAGGCAGTCATCCCCGCGGCCGGCCTGGGCACGCGCTTCCTGCCCGCGACGAAGTCGACCCCCAAGGAGATGCTCCCGGTCGTCGACAAGCCCGCGATCCAGTACGTCGTCGAGGAGGCCGTGCGCGCCGGCCTCGACGACGTGCTGCTCATCACGGGTCGCTCGAAGCGCACGCTCGCCGACCACTTCGACGCGGTGCCCGAGCTCGAGGCAGCGCTCGAGGCCAAGGGGGACACCGAGCGCCTCGCGCGGGTGCGGGAGTCCACCGAGCTGGGTCACGTCCACTTCGTCCGCCAGGGTCAGCCGCGCGGCCTCGGCCACGCCGTGCTGCAGGCACGCCACCACGTCGGCGACGAGCCCTTCGCGGTGCTCCTGGGCGACGACCTCATCGACGAGCGCGACGAGCTGCTCTCGACCATGCTCGAGCTCCAGTCCCGCGTCGGCGGCTCCGTCATCGCCCTCCTCGAGGTGCCGCACGAGCAGATCTCGCTGTACGGCTGCGTCGAGGTCGAGCCGCTCGGCGACGAGCCCGACCAGGTGCAGGTCACGGGCCTGGTCGAGAAGCCCCCGGTGGACGAGGCGCCGAGCGACCTCGCGATCATCGGCCGGTACGTGCTCCACCCCGCCGTGTTCGAGGTGCTCGAGCGCACCGAGCCCGGCCGCGGCGGCGAGATCCAGCTCACCGACGCCCTGCAGACCCTCGCGGGCATGGACCCGCAGGACGGCGGCGGCGTGTACGGCGTCGTGTTCCGCGGGCGCCGCTACGACACCGGCGACCGGCTCGACTACCTCAAGGCCGTCGTCCGCGTGGCGTCCGACCGCCCCGACCTCGGCCCCGACTTCCGTGCCTGGGTCCGTGAGTTCGCGGCCGGTCTCGACGACTGACGGGTGCCACCGGCGGACCGGCCCGCGCGCGCCCGTCGGTGCGTCGTGAGCCGCGGGGCGCGTGACACGATGCGCGCATGAGGTCGCAGGGTCGCGCGGTCGCGCGCACGGGCAGCACGACGAGCACGGGACGAGCGGCGTGAGGTCGGTCCAGGACCAGCTGGCGGCGGTGCTCGCGTCCGTCGGGCCGGTGTCCGCCCTCGACGTCGTCCTCGCGGACGCGGTCGGGTGCGTGCTCGCGCAGGACGTCGTCGCGCCGCGGGACCTGCCCACCCACGCGCTGGCGAGCCGCGACGGCTACGCGGTGGCGGCGCACGAGACCGCCGGGCGCGCGTCCGCCGACGGCACGCACGGCGCCGTCCTGCCCGTCGCGCACGACGTGCTGCCCGGGCGCGGCGGACCGGTCCGGCTCGCGCCCGGCCAGGCCGTGCGCATCGC
>NZ_HE978588.1:297935-299934 GCF_000312005.1 Cellulomonas massiliensis JC225 | reverse complement strand
GCGGACCGGTCCGGCTCGCGCCCGGCCAGGCCGTGCGCATCGCGTCGGGAGCGCCGCTGCCGCTCGGCGCCGACGCCGTCGTCCCGCTGGAGCACACCGACCGCGGCACCGCCCGGGTCGAGCTGCAGCGCACCGCCCTCGCAGGCGAGCACGTCCGCACCGCCGGGTCCCAGGCGCAGGCGGGGGAGACGGTGCTCGAGGCCGGCGTGCGGCTCGGCGCCCGCCAGCTCGCGCTCGCCGCGTCGCTCGGACTGAGCCGGCTGCCCGTCCACCCGTCGCCGCGCGTCGTGATCGTCTCGGTCGGCGACGAGCTCGTCGAGCCCGGCACGTCCCGCGCCGACGGAGCCGTGTTCGAGGCGAACGGCCACGCGCTCGAGGCGGCCGTGCGCGACGCCGGGGCGACGCCCGTGCGGGTCGGCATCCAGCCGGACGACCGCGGCCGCCTGCGGGAGGCGTTCGAGGACCAGCTCGTCCGTGCCGACCTGCTGCTCGTCACCGGCGGGCTCTCGGAGCTGGCCCACGACACCGTGAAGGACGTGCTCGCCCCCCTCGGAGCCGTCCGCTTCGACCAGGTGGCGATGACGCCGGGGCAGCGCTGCGGGTTCGGCGTCGTCGGCGTCGAGCTCGGCCGCGACCGTGACGTGCCGGTGTTCGCGCTCCAGGGCGACCCCGTGGCGGCGCTCGTGCAGTTCGAGGTCTTCGTCCGGCCGGCGCTGCGGCAGGTGGCCGGCCAGGGGGAGGTGTTCCGCCCGTCGGTCGCGGCGCGGGCGACCGCCGGCTGGCCGTCGCCGCCCGGGCTGCGCCAGTTCGTGCCCGCGACGGTGCTCGGCAGCCCGGAGGACGGCTACCGCGTGACGCCCGTCGGCGTCGTCGGGGCGCCGGGCGTGCGCTCGCTCGCGGGTGCGAACGCGCTCGCGGTCGTCGGCGAGCAGGACGTCGCGGTGCAGGCCGGGCAGGTCGTGCACTGCCTGGTGCTGGAGGGCTGATGGCGACCGGCTGGCCCGCCGTGCTCACCGAGGGCGACGTCACGCTGCGGCCCCTGCGCCGACGGGACCAGGACGCCTGGATGTCGCTGCGCGCGACGAACGCCGCGTGGCTGGAGCCGTGGGACGCGACGAGCCCCGTCGCGCCGACCGGCCCGCGGCCGACGTTCGGCGCGTTCGTCCGGACGCTGTCGAACCAGGCGCGCAGCGGCTCGACGCTGCCGTTCGCGGTGGACTACCAGGGCGGGCTCGTCGGGCAGATCACGGTCTCGTCCATCACCTACGGGTCCTTGCGCTCCGCGTCGATCGGCTACTGGGTGTCCCAGCACGTCGCCGGGCGCGGGATCGTGCCGACGGGTGTGGCGCTCGCGACCGACCACTGCTTCCGCGTCCTGGACCTGCACCGGGTCGAGATCAACATCCGGCCGGAGAACGGACCGTCGCTGCGCGTCGTCGAGAAGCTGGGCTTCCGCGACGAGGGCGTCCGCGAGCGGTTCCTGCACATCCAGGGCCGCTGGTGCGACCACCGGACGTTCGCCCTCACCACCGAGGAGGTGCCGGACGGGCTCCTCGCGCGCTGGCGGGCGAGCCGCTCCGCCTGAGCCCGGCGCGGGCCGACGAGGGCCGACGCGCGGCGACACGCCGCGCGGGTCCGGGGGCGCCGCAGGGCGAGCGCCTACCGTCGGTGCGTGAACGATCTCGCAGGCCCGATCGCCCTCGGGCTGGTCGGTCTGTGGATCGCCTACCTGGTGCCGCACAAGCTGCGGCACCGGCAACAGCTGCTCGAGTCCCGGGCGGACGACCGGTACTCCGCGGCACTGCGGGTGGTCGCGGTGAGCGACCGGCCCCGCGGGCGAGGCGCCGCGGAGCCGGAGCGCACGGCGGCGACACGCAGCACCTCGGGGTTGCTGACCCCGGGGACCGGTGTGCGGGTGGTCGTCACCCGCGCGAGGGGAGGTACCGCCGTGGAGCGACCCACCGCGACCCAGGACCGCGCCGCCACCGAGGCGGCCCGT
>NZ_HE978588.1:287054-297826 GCF_000312005.1 Cellulomonas massiliensis JC225 | reverse complement strand
CTCGCGACGGTCGGCGCCTGGGTGGGCGTCGCCGCGACGCCGCTCGTCACCCCGCTGTACGCGGCGGTCCCGACGCTGCTGCTCGGCTCGGTGCTCGTGCTCGGCCGCCGCGCGGTGCTCGCGGGCCGGCGGGCCGACGCCGAGTACGCCGCGCGCTTCCGCCGCGAGCAGGAGAACGCGGCCCGCCTGCGGACGGGCGCCCAGCGCGCGGTCCCCGCCCCCCGTCAGACGGGCGCAGGCCGCGCCGTGCACCCGTCGGACCTCGAGACCCAGATGTTCGCCGCCATCGTCGCCGACCGCGGCGAGGACGGGTCCACCGCCCGGCACGCGGTAGGCGACACCCCCGCGCAGGGCTCCGACGGCTGGTCGCCCGTCCCGGTGCCCCGGCCGACGTACACGATGAAGGCGACCGCGCCGCGGCGCGAGCCGCTGCCGCTGGAGAACCTCGAGGGGTCGACGGCCGCCGCGGTCGAGCGTCCCGTGGCCGAGCGTCCGGTCGTCGAGGAGACGGCGCCGGAGACGACCGGCTCGCTGGACCTGGACGCGGTGCTCGCGAAGCGGCGGGCGTCCGGCGAGTGACCCCCCGGCGGGGGCTCCCGATTTCGTGAGCACCCGGTCCGTGGTGCTAGTCTGTAGCCCGCTCGCGGGGCTGTGGCGCAGTTGGTAGCGCGTCTCGTTCGCAATGAGAAGGTCAGGGGTTCGAATCCCCTCAGCTCCACCGCACGCCGAAGGCCGGACCCACCAGGGTCCGGCCTTCGTCGTGCTGCACGGCATCGCGAGCCGTACCTGACGGGTGGGCCGCGTCCGGACCTCGCCCTGAGACGGGACCGGCCGACGGCGCGCTGCCCGTCGCAGGTGGCCACCCAGCGGGTGCACCAGGGCGCCCTGCGGTAGGACTGTCTGGTCGGCGTCCTCCGTTCGGTCGAGCAGCGGATCGACTCCCAGGGCTGGAGACATCCCGCTGCCGCCGACCGCTCCGGGGGACCCATGCGCGCGTACCAGGCCGAGGAGCTGCTGCGGCCCGATCTCGCCGCCGGTGGCACGAGCTCCGAGCGCGTGCGGCAGCTGCTCGAGGTGGTGCGCCGGATCGTCCCCTTCGACGCCGCCTTCCTCGCCTTCGCGGACCCTCTCGCCGACGCGTACTACTCCCTGGTCGGCGTCGACCTCGACGCCCCGGCGGTGCAGCTCCTGTCCGGCCCGCAGATCATGCACGACATCCGCGCCACCGGCACCGACCGCCAGGGGCCGCCCGTCGGCCCGTCCGACCTGTCGTACCCGGTCGAGGAGCTGCCGACCTGGGGCGGGTGCCTGATCCCGTCGGGCCTCCACGAAGGGCTCGGAGTCGCCCTCGTCGCCCGGGGAGGACGGCACGTGGGCCACCTGGCGGTGCTCTTCGAGAGCCGGCGACCACCTCGGAGAGCCACGCGCCGCCGGCTCGCGGAGCTCGCACCGGTCATCGCCGCAGCGATCGACCCGATGCGGTCGCTGCTGGCGGGCGCACGGCTCGTCCGCGGCGCCACCGCCGGTGTGGTGCTCCGGGCGGGTGGCGGCTGCCACGAGCTGCCCGGCCTGCCCGCGCACGCTCTCCTGCTCCCCGGTTCCGCGGTCCTGGCCGTGGCGCGGGAACGGATCGGCGCGGGGCAGGTCTACTCGTCGTTCCTCTGGCCGGTCGGGGGTGCGCACGCCCCCGACGGCCATGTCCGCGTGACGGTGATGGCAGCTCCGGACGACGCGCTCCCCGGACCGACCGCCGTGGCGACCCTGTCGCCGAGCGGCGACCTGCACGGCCTCACCCCGCGCGAGCTGGAGGTCCTGGGTCTCCTGGTCGAGGGCTGCTCGAACCGCGAGATCGCCAGCAGGCTCGTCGTCGCCCCGCGGACCGTGGCCGCTCACCTCGAGCACGTCCTCGTCAAGCTCGGGACGGCCACCCGGACGCTTGCCGCGGTCCGCGCCGAGCGGGACGGCACCTACGTCCCCGCGGTGCCTCGTCCCGCCCTCGGCCGCGTGCCGGTGCCGGCCGGACACCGGTAGGGCCGCGCCGCACCGATCGTCCGTCCGTCCCAGCCTGGAGGGCACCGTGCACCTCGACCGAGTCGTCCACGGACTCCGGACCAGCCTCTGGGTGGTCCCGCTGCTGTGCGTCCTCGCGGGTGTGGCCGTCGGCCTGGGCACCCTCTGGCTCGACGTGCGGTCCGGGTACTCCCTGGTCCCGCAGACGTGGACAGGGTCGCCGACCGACGCCCAGACCACGCTCTCGCTGTTCGCCACGGTGGCCGCCTCGCTGACCACGCTCGTCCTGACCGTGACGCTCGTGGTCGTCCAGCTCGCGATGGGACAGTTCTCGCCCCGGATCGTCGCGGCGCTGCTGTCGGACCGGTTCAGCCAGCTCGCGATCGGCCTGTTCGCCGCGACCTTCGTCGTCGCCGTGCTGACGATCCGCGGGATCCGCGGCTCGGACACCGGCTCGGTCCCCGGGCTCTCGGTGCTGGTCGCCCACGCCCTGATGGTCGCGAGCCTCGTGGTCCTCATCCTGTTCGTGCACCGTTCGGGGCAGTCGATGCGAGCCTCGGGCCTCATCGACCTCGTCGGGGACCGCACGCGCGACCTCGTGATGTCGTCGTTCCCGCCCCCGACACGCGCGTCGGCGGGAGCAGACCTCGACGTCGGCCTGGTGGCCGCGTCCGAGCCCGGGAACATCGTCCGGGTCGACCGTGCCGGCCTCGTCGCGGCCGCGCGTCACGCGCGCTGCGTGCTCGAGCTGGTGCCCGTGGTCGGAGACTTCGTCCCGGGCGGGGCGCCGCTGTTCCGCGTGCACGACGAGCCGGGACGGGCAGCGACGGACGGACCTCCCACGAGCCCGCTGCCCCCTCGTGAGGTCTCCCGGATGGTCGTCGTCGGTCCGGAACGGGTGCACAGCGAGGACGCCTCCTACGGGCTCAGGAAGCTGGTGGACATCGCCGAGCGGTCGATCGCCCAGCCCTTCAGCGACCCCACGACGACCCTGCAGGCGCTGCACCGTCTCCACGACCTGCTGCGCCAGGTCGCGGTGCGTCCGCTGGCCAGCGGCGTCCACCGGGACGAGGACGGGGTCGTCCGGCTCGTCGAGCGGACGCTGTCGTGGGACGGGTACGTGCGGCTCGCCTTCGACGAGATCCGGCTCGCGGGTGCGTCGTCGCCCCAGGTCACCCGGCGCTTGTGTGCGGCGCTGCAGGACCTGCGACGCGTCGCCCCGCCGGAGCGGCAGGCGCCGCTCGAACGGCAGCTGCGGCTGCTCACCGCCGCCGTCCGTCGGGTGTACGACGACGAGGAGGACGTCGTCGCCGCGCTGACGCCCGACAACGAGGGCATCGGCTCGGGTGCCGACGTCACGACGGCCGTCGTCCTGGAGGGCGGCTCACCGGGCGGGCCGCGCACGACCCCCGACCGCTGACCACGCCGCGCCGCCCGGCCACCCGCCCGTGCTCCTCACGACCCCGGACGGAACACGGCGCGGACGCACCCGTCCTCCTTCTCCTTGAACATCCGGTAGCCCTTCGGGCCGTCGTCGAGCGGCATCACGTGGGTCGCCAGGTGCTCCGTCGTCACCTCGTCCCGGCTCATGCGCTCGAGGATCTCGGGGATGTACCGGTGCCCGTGCTGCTGCGCGCCCTTGAGCGTCAGCGCCTTGTTCATCACGGCTCCGAGCGGGAACTTGTCCACGAGCCCGGCGAAGACCCCGAGCGTGAACACCGTCCCGCCCTTGCGGCAGGCGTAGACGGCCTCCCGCACGGCGGCGGGCCGATCGGTCTGCAGGCGCATCTGCTGCTTGATCTGGTCGTAGACGTACTGCGGCCCGGGCGTGTGGGCCTCCATCCCGACCGCCTCGATGCAGACGTCCGGTCCGCGCCCACCGGTCATCTCGCGGAGCGCGGCCGGGACGTCGACCTCCTCGTAGTTCAGCGTCTCCGCCCCCACGTGCGTGCGGGCCTGCCCGAGCCGGTTCTCGTAGCGGTCGATGACGACGACCCGTTCCGCGCCCAGGAGAGCGGAGGCGCGAGCCGCCATCTGCCCGACGCCCCCCGCGCCCCACACGGCGACGACGTCGCCGGGCTGGACCCCCGCCTGGTGGGCGCCGGTCCACCCGGTCGGCGCGGCGTCCGACGCGAACAGCGCCCGCTCGTCGGAGACGCCGTCCGGGATCGCGAACACCCCCTGGTCCGCGTACGGCACGCGGATGTAGGGCGCGTGGCTGCCCGCCCAGCCCCCCATCGCGTGCGAGTACCCGTAGCACCCGCCGATGGACTGGCCCCAGAGCGCCTCGGTGATCCCCGGGTTGGGGTTGCCGTTGTCGCACAGCGACCACAGCCCCTGCCGGCAGTACCAGCACCGCCCGCAGCTCGTGAAGGAGACCACGACGACCCGGTCGCCCACCCGGTGCTTCGTCACCGCGGGGCCGACCTCGGCGACCGTGCCCATGAACTCGTGGCCGAGCACGTCACCCGCCCGCATGGCCGGGATGTAGCCCCCGACGAGGTGCAGGTCGGAGCCGCACGTCGCGCTGAGCCCGACCTCCACGATGACGTCCTGCTCGTTGAGGATCGTGGGCTCGGGCACGTCCTCGACGCCGATCTCGTTGACCCCGCGCCACGTGACCGCCTTCATCGCACACCCGCCTTGGGCGCGATCTTCGTCCAGGCCTCGAGCAGGGCACCCCCGGGCGTCGCCTTGCGCTCGCCATGCGGTGCGGGGTCCACGGCCAGCACCTCCCCGACCTCCAGGAGCTGCTTGGTCTTCCGCAGCGCCGAGCGCAGGTCGGCCTGCGGGTCCTGGCCGGCGAGCCGGCTCACGCCGCCTCCCGACGAGCGCTGGTGACGCTGGCGGGCTGCCACCTCGGTGCCCTTGCCGCCCGGGGCCGGTCGCAGACGCACCTCGACCTCCCCGTCGAGCTCGGCCAGCGGCGCCGGCAGCACCGTGACGTCGACGTCGGACGGGTCGCGGAAGACGGTCACCTCGAGCCAGCCCGGCCCGCCGCCCGCAGCGGACGGGCGGTGGGCCGGCCGGTCGAAGGCCCCGCGCACGAGCCGGACCACACCGCCCACCCCGCGCGCCGCCAGCGAGGCGATGCTCCCGACGACGGAGCTCATGACCGCCCCGCCGTGCCGGCCCGCTGCGGGGCCCGCGCGAACTCCTGCACGATGCGCTCGCAGAAGGCGGGGAGGTCGTCCGGTGACCGGCTCGTCGTGAGGTTGCCGTCCGTGACGACCTCCTCGTCGACCACCTCGGCGCCCGCGTTGCGCAGGTCGGTGCGCACGCTCGGCCACGAGGTCAGGCGGCGGCCGCGTGCCACGTCGGCCTCGACGAGGCTCCACGGCCCGTGGCAGATCGACGCGACCGGCTTGCCCGAGGTCACGAAGTCCCGGACGAACCGGACGGCGGCGGCATCCATCCGCAGCTTGTCCGGGTTCACCGTCCCGCCCGGCAGGAGAAGGGCGTCGAAGGCGTCGACCGACGCCTCGCCGACGACCTCGTCGACCGTGAAGGTGCCCGCGTCCTTCAGGTCGTTCTCCCGAGCCTGGATCTCCCCGCCCGCGAGGGAGACGACCACCGTGACGGCGCCCGCGTCGTCCAGCGCCTGCCGGGGCTGCTCGAGCTCGACCCGCTCCACCCCGTCGGCCGCCAGGATCGCGACCCGTCGTCCGTCCAGCGCGCCGGCCATGTCAGGCCGCCTCCCCGGGGTGCAGGACGACCTTCGTCCAGCCCTCGTCGCGCTTGTCGAAGTGCTCGTAGGCCTCCGGCGCCTGGTCGAGCGGCAGCTCGTGGCTCACGATGAAGGACGGCTGGGCCTTGCCCCCGGCGATGAGGTCCCGCAGCTGCCGGTTGTACTTCTTGACCGGCGCCTGGCCGGTGCCGAGGTGCTGGCCCTTGAACCACAGGAGCCCGTAGTCGAGCGCGAGCTTGCCCTGCTTCGCCAGCTCGTCCGATGCCCCCGGGTCCTGAGGCACGAAGACGCCGACGTTCCCGATGCTGCCCGTGAACCGGACCGAGGCGACGAGCCGGTTCATCGTGAGGCTCGCCAGCTCCTGGCCGTCGGGCTCGTGCGCCTGGTAGCCCACGCACTCGCACCCGTTGTCGGCGCCGAGGCCCAGCGTCTCGTCGAGGACGGCCTGCACCGGGTCGACCTTCGAGTCGTCGATCGCGATCGCGCCGATCGACTCGGCGAGCCGGAGGCGGTCCGGCTGCCGGTCGACGACCATCACCTTGCCCGCGCCGCGGATCGTCGCCGACAGGGCGGCCATCAGACCCACCGGCCCGGCGCCGTAGATCACCGTCTGGTCCCCGGGCTTCACGCCCGCCAGCTCGGTGGCGTGGTAGCCGGTGGGGAAGATGTCGGCGAGCATCACGTAGTCGGTCTGGCGCTCCTCGGCGTCCTCGCCGAGGCGCAGACAGTTGAAGTCGCCCCACGGGACGCGCAGCAGCTCGGCCTGCCCCCCGCCGTAGGGCCCCATGTCGGCGAAGCCGTACGCGGCGCCGGCCATCTGCGGCTCCGGCTGCGCCTTGAGGCAGTAGTTCGTGAGCTGCTGCTCGCAGTTCTTGCAGTGCCCGCACGCGATGTTGAACGGCAGCACGACCCAGTCGCCCACCTGCACCTTGTCGACGCCGTCGCCGACCTCGACCACCTGCCCGAGGTTCTCGTGCCCGAACCAGCGACCCGGCTCGAAGTCCGTCCTGCCCTCGTACATGTGCAGGTCGGAGCCGCAGATGTTCGCGGAGGTGATCCGTACCAGGACGTCCGTCGGACGCTCGATCCGTGCGTCGGGCACGTCCTTGACGCTGACCTGCCGCGGACCCTCGTAGACGACTGCCTTCATGATGCCTCCTCGTCATGACGCCCCCGGCCGGGCGGGAGCGGCCCAGACCGTCATTGCACCCACACGCGGGCGCCGTGCGGTATCGGCAGACCTGCCCATTCGGAGGGGAGCGAGGTGGCCGCCCCCGGCCCGGGCCTCCCCGGGGCGACGCGCGCGAAGGGCGGCTCCCCCGCAGGGGAGCCGCCCTTCGTGTGCGTCGGGCGCGGTGCGGGCGCCCGGGGCGTCAGGTCAGCGGATCCGCCCCCGACGGCCCGCGACGAGGGAGACACCGACCGCGGCGAGCACGATCTGCAGGATCAGCTCGATCCAGTCGATGCCGCCGGTGTCCTTCACGTCGAACAGCGACGCGATGAACGTGCCGAGCAGCGCGGCGACGATGCCGATGAGGATCGTGAGCCACCAGCTGATGTTCTGACGGCCGCGGACGAGCAGCCGGCCGATGATGCCGATGATCGCGCCGATGATGATCGCGCTGATGATCCCGGTGACAGTCATGCGAGCTCCTTCTCGAAGGGGGAGAGCAACAGGAAGGACGCTAGGGCCGATCGTCCGTTTCCGCCCGTTGAGAGGCATTGAATTTTCGGCGGACCCGTGTTAAGCGTCCGGCGCAGCGGCGAGGAGGGCGGAGGTGGCGCCGGCGAACCAGCCCGCGCGCCGGGCCGTGCGGGGTACCGTGACGCCGTCCCGGATCGCTCCCCGGGTCAGCCGCGTCACGAGGAGACCCGTGTCCCCGATCGCCCTCATCCCCCGGCCGCAGCACCTGGACGAGCTCGACGAGCCGCCCTTCGTCCTCGGGGAGACGTCGACCGTCGTCGTCGAGCCGCGGCCCGAGCTCATCCAGACCGGCGTGCTGACCGCCGACCTCTTCGGCCGCCTCAGCGGGCGCGCGATCGAGGTCCGGTACGCCGGCGCCGAGCCGGCGCCGGGCGCGATCGTCCTGACCCGGACGGGGCCCGTCGCCGACGGCGGCCCGGGCGCCGACGAGACCTACCAGGTCGTCGTGCGGGCCGGGCGCGTGGAGGTCCGCTCACCCTCGGTCGCCGGGCTGGTGCACGGCGTCGTCACGCTGCGGCAGCTCGCGACGGTGGAGGAGGGCTCCGTCCGGATCCCGGCGGTGCGCATCCAGGACGCCCCGCGGTTCGCGTGGCGCGGGCTGTCGATCGACGTGGCGCGCCACTTCTTCGGCGTCGAGGACCTCAAGGGCGTCATCGGGCTGATGGCGCACTACAAGCTCAACGTGCTGCACCTGCACCTCACGGACGACCAGGGGTGGCGGCTGCACGTGCCGTCGCGGCCGAAGCTCACGGAGCTGTCCTCCGACTCGGCGGTGGGCGGCGACCGCGGCGGCTTCTACACGCCGGGGGACTTCGCCGCGCTGACCGAGTACGCCGCGGCGCGCGGCATCCGCGTCGTCCCGGAGATCGACGTGCCGGGGCACGTCAACGCGGCGCTGCACGCGTACGGCGAGCTGACGCCGTCCGGCGAGCCCACCGACGCCTACGACGGCATCGAGGTCGGCTTCAGCCGGCTGCACGCGGACCTGCCGGCCACGCAGCCGTTCCTGGAGGCGGTGTTCACCGACGTCGCCGCGATGACCGCGGGCGAGCACGTGCACATCGGCGGGGACGAGGTCCTCACGATGGAGCCCGAGGAGTACGCGCGGTTCGTCGCGCTCGCCTCGCAGGTCGTGCGGGCGGCCGGGAAGAAGGTCGTCGGCTGGCAGGAGATCGCGCAGACGCCGCTCGAGCCGGGCACCGTGGTCCAGTACTGGGACACGCGCGTGGACCCCGAGCCGTTCGTCCGGGCCGCGCGCGAGGGCGCGCTCCTGCTCATGTCGCCAGGCTCGAAGTCGTACCTCGACATGAAGTACGACCCGACGTTCCCCCTCGGGCTCGAGTGGGCGGGGCACATCGAGGTGCGCGACTCCTACGACTGGGAGCCGACGACCCTCGTCGAGGGGGTGCCCGCGGAGTCGGTCGTCGGCGTGGAGGCGGCCGTCTGGACCGAGACGCTGCGGACGGTCGACGACCTCACGACCATGCTGCTGCCGCGCCTGGCCGCCGTGGCCGAGGTCGCGTGGACGCCGCCGCAGGCGCGCGACTGGGCGGACTTCCGCACGCGGGTGGCGCAGCACGGGCGGTTCTGGGACCACCTGGGCGTCGCCTGGCACCGCAGCCCGCAGGTCGACTGGACGACGCGCCCCTGACCGCGCCGCCGGGCGCTCAGACCCAGGACTGCAGCCACATGTGGCCGTGCCAGAACGTCCACGGGACGACCCAGGCGGCCCAGATCGGGTAGAAGTACAGCCCGATCCCGACGACGAGGGCGACCAGCGCCCCGACCCCCACGAGGGCGCGACGGCGCGCCCGGGGGTTGTCGGGGTCCGGCGGGCCGACCACGAGGGTCATGACGTAGACGAGCGTGAGGACGACCCAGGGCGTGAACGCGATCGAGTAGAACGTGAAGATCGTGCGGTGCGCGTAGGCGAACCACGGCAGCCAGCCGGCGACGATGCCGGAGAGCACCGCAGCGGCACGCCAGTCGCGGTAGCGCACCAGCCAGACGACGGCGACGAGCAGCGCCGCGGCGCCCGCCCACCACAGCACGGGGTTGCCGAGCGACGTGATCGCCTGCGAGCACTGCGAGGCGCCGCACGCGTCGATCGCCTCCTGGCCCGTGAGCCCGGAGATCTCGGGCGGGTAGAAGAACGACGTGGGTCGCCACTGCACGATCCAGCCGAGCGGGTGCGCGGCGTAGGAGTGCGGCGACTCGAGGCCGTTGTGGAACGACCACATGTCCTGGTGGAACTTGAGCAGCGAGCGCAGCGCCGGTGGCAGCCAGGTGACGCCCTGGCCGGGGTTGTCCGCGGCCCACGTGCGCCCCCAGCCTCCGTCGTGCGTGAACCACGACCACCAGGTGCCGAGGTACGTCACCAGCACGAGGGCCGACATGGCGACGCCGGCGACGAGGCCGTCCTTGACGAGCCCCGCGAGCGCCCAGTCCCGCACGCCGATCGCCCGGCGCGCCGTGAGGTCCCACGCCACGCTCAGCAGGCCGAAGACCGCGAAGAAGTAGAGGCCGGACCACTTGACGCCGCAGGCGAGCCCGAGGAGGACGGCCGCCGCCAGGCGCCACCAGCGCCACCCGAGCCACGGCCCCCAGCCCAGCTCCCGCCCCGCGTCGAGCATCGCCGCGGTGCGCGCCGCGAGCAGGCGGCGCGACTGTTCGCGGTCGAGCAGCAGGCAGCCGAACGCGGCCAGGACGAAGAACATGAGGAACGGGTCGAGGAGGCTGACCCGCGACATGACGACCGCCTCGCCGTCGACCGCGAGCAGCAGCCCCGCGACGACGCCCCAGGCGTTCGACGAGAACAGCCGGCGCGCGATCCGCGCGATGAGCAGCACCGCCAGGGTGCCGAACACCGCCGCGGACAGGCGCCACGCGGCCGACGACCCGACCCCGCCGCCGAGCTGGATGCCCCAGGCGATCAGCCACTTGCCCAGCTGCGGGTGCACGAAGTACTCGGCGCTGCTCTGCAGCCCGCTGGTGTCGCCCGCCGCGAACTGCGCGTTGGGGTCCTGCGACCAGTTCGCCTCGTAGCCGTGCACCAGCAGCGACCAGGCGTCCTTGACGTAGTACGTCTCGTCGAACACGAGCTCGTGCGGGCGCCCGAGCCCCGGGAAGCGCAGCAGGGCGGCGAACACGGTCACCGCGATCGACCACGCCCACCCGACGAGCCGCTCGCGCCGCGTCACGGCGAAGCCGATCGCCTCGGCCGGCAGCAGGCGGCTCAGCAGGCGCTCGTGCGTGGAGCGCGTGTCCTCCGGCTCCGGCTCCGGCTCCGGCTCCGGCTCGGGCGACGGCTCGGCGCCGGCCGCCGGCCCGCCGGTGCTCTCGGGACCGGCCGGCTCGTCGACGGGCGGC
>NZ_HE978588.1:258424-285946 GCF_000312005.1 Cellulomonas massiliensis JC225 | reverse complement strand
CCGGCGCCGCAGGCCGACCCGACGAGCGCGACGCCGACGCGCCCCAGCGCCTCGGGCACGCCGGTGCCGATGCCGTCGCCCACGTCCACCCCGTCCGCCACCCCGACGCCGACGGCGTCGCCCGCGCCCACGTCCCTCGACGGGCCGGACACCGTGCGGGTCGCCGTCGAGGAGGTCGCGCGCGACCTGCCCGCGCCGTGGGGGCTGGCGTTCCTGCCCGGCGGCTCGGCGCTGGTCACGCTGCGGGACGAGGCGCGCGTCGTCGTCGTCGACGCGTCCGGCCGCACGACCCGCGTCACCGGCCCCGGGGCGCAGCAGCTGGCGGACTGGACCCGGCCGGCCGGCGAGGGCGGGCTGCTGGGGGTGACCGTGCTCCCGGGCGGGTCCGGGGGCACCGACGTCGCCTTCTACCTGACGGCCGCCCGCGACAACAGGGTCGTGAGGGGCACGCTCGACGGCACGCGGCTCGGCTCGCTCGACGTCGTGCTCACGGGCATCCCGAAGGCGGCGAACCACGACGGCGGCCGGCTCGCCGTCGGCCCGGACGGCTTCCTCTACGTGAGCACCGGCGACGCGTCGGAGCCCGACCGCGCGCTCGAGGAGGACAGCCTCGGCGGCAAGATCCTGCGGGTCACGCCGGACGGCGACCCCGCGCCCGGCAACCCGGACCGCGGCTCGCCGGTGTGGAGCTCGGGCCACCGGAACGTGCAGGGGCTGGGCTGGGCCTCGGACGGGCGGATGTTCGCGTCGGAGTTCGGGCAGAGCACGTGGGACGAGCTCAACCTCGTCCGCAAGGGCGGGAACTACGGCTGGCCGATCATCGAGGGCAAGGGCGGCGAGGAGCACGGGTTCGACGACCCGCTCGTCACCTGGGCCACGAAGGACGCTTCGCCCAGCGGGCTGGCCGTCACCGGGGAGGGGGTCTACCTGGCGGGCCTGCGCGGCCAGACCCTGTGGCGCGTGCCGCTGCGGCCGAAGGGCGTCGGGACGCCGCAGCCGCTGCTGCGCGGCGAGCACGGGCGGCTGCGGGACGTCGCCGTCGCGCCCGACGGGTCGCTGTGGGTGCTGACGAACAACACGGACGGTCGCGGCGACCCGCGCGCGGGCGACGACCGGATCCTGCGCGTCACCGTGCGCTGAGCGGACGCGCAGGACTGCGCCACGCCGCGCGGGTGCACGGGGTCGAAACGTCCGATCGGTACCGTTCTGCTCGGATGCCCGCCCGGGCGCCGGCCGCGCTGCCCGTGCGCAGCCCCCCGCGACCCCTCCGCGAGGACGCCATGCCGCCCAGAATCAGAGCCGTACTCATCTGGATCATCGCGATCTTCCTCGTCTACGCCGTGGTGACGAGCCCCGAGAAGGCGGCCGACGTCGTCGAGGCCGCGTGGAGCATGATCACCGGCGCGTTCGCGAGCTTCGGCCGCTTCTTCTCCAGCCTCACCACCTGACGGCCGGCCGAGCGCCCGTGGACCGCGAGGAGCGCGCCCGCCGCAGCCTGGACCGCTACCTGGTGCCCGGCGAGTCGGTGGTGCTCGCGGTGCGCCTGCACCCGGCCAAGGCGGCCGAGCCGGTCGCGACGGCCGCCGTCGCGTTCGTCGTCGTCGCGTGGCTGGAGACCGTCGTCACCCGGGCCGTCGGCCCCGCGGGGTCGTGGGTGTGGTGGCTCTGGTTCGCGGTGCTGGCGCGCTCGGTGTGGCTGCTCGTCGACTGGTCGCACGAGTGGTTCGTCGTGACCGAGCGCCGGCTGCTGCTCGTCCACGGGCTGGTGACGCGCCGGGTGTCGATGATGCCGCTGCTCAAGGTCACCGACATGAACTACTCCCGCTCGCCGCTCGGCCGTGCGCTCGGCTACGGCGAGTTCACCCTGGAGTCGGCGGGTCAGGAGCAGGCGCTGCACCGCATCCGCTGGGTCCCGCACCCCGACGAGACCTACCGGACGATCGTCGGGACGATCTTCCCGCCCGACCGGCTCGTCCTGGACGAGGACCAGCGCCGCCCGTCCGGGCGGCGGTCCGTCGCCACCGCGCCGTCGCGGGGGCCGCGCGTCGAGCGCCGGCCCGTGCGTCCGGCGGCATCCGGGGCCACGGACGCCCGGCCCGGTCCGCCCGGCGCCACGCGCGACGACGACACGGAGCCGATCGCCGTCACGCGCGAGGTCGTGGAGCGCCCGTCCGTGACGGGCCCGGACGGCGCGGGGGGCGTCGAGCGCCCGGACGAGACGCACGGCGACTGGTCGCGCGCGGTGCGGGTCGAGCCCTTCCGGACGCGCGACCCGCGCCGCTGACCGGCCACCTAGGATCGGCCCATGTCCCGGATCCTGTCGGCCGTCGCCTGGCCGTACGCCAACGGCCCCCGCCACATCGGTCACGTCGCCGGCTTCGGCGTCCCGTCGGACGTGTTCAGCCGGTACATGCGGATGGCGGGCCACGACGTTCTCATGGTCTCCGGGACGGACGAGCACGGGACGCCGATCCTCGTCGAGGCGGAGCGGCAGGGCGTCTCGCCGCAGGAGCTCGCGGACCGCAACAACCGGCTCATCGTCGAGGACCTCGCGCAGCTCGGCCTCACGTACGACCTGTTCACCCGCACGACGACGCGCAACCACTACGCGGTCGTGCAGGAGCTGTTCCGCACGGTGCACAAGAACGGGTACATGGTCGAGCAGACCACCATGGGCGCGGTCTCGCCGAGCACGGGTCGTACGCTGCCGGACCGGTACGTCGAGGGCACCTGCCCGATCTGCGGGTACGACGGCGCGCGTGGCGACCAGTGCGACAACTGCGGCAACCAGCTCGACGCGATCGACCTCATCAACCCGCACAGCCGGATCAACGGCGAGACGCCGACGTTCGTCGAGAGCACGCACTTCTTCCTCGACCTGCCGGCCTTCGTCGACGCGCTGGGGGACTGGCTGCGCACGCGCACCGCGTGGCGCCCGAACGTGCTGAAGTTCTCGCTCAACCTCCTCGACGACGTGCGCCCGCGCGCGATGACGCGCGACATCGACTGGGGCATCCCGGTGCCGCTGCCCGGGTGGGAGGAGAACCCGAACAAGCGGCTCTACGTCTGGTTCGACGCCGTCGTCGGGTACCTGTCGGCGTCGATCGAGTGGGCGCGCCGCAGCGGTGACCCCGAGGCGTGGCGCGCGTGGTGGAACGAGCAGGACGCGCAGTCCTTCTACTTCATGGGCAAGGACAACATCACCTTCCACTCGCAGATCTGGCCGGCGGAGCTGCTCGGCTACGCGGGCAAGGGGTCGAAGGGGGGCGCCCCGGGCCTGTTCGGCGACCTGGAGCTGCCGACCGAGGTGGTCTCGAGCGAGTACCTCAACGTGGACGGCCAGCAGTTCTCGACGTCGCGCGGCGTGGTCATCTACGTGCGCGACATGCTGTCGCGCTACCAGCCGGACGCGCTGCGGTACTACCTGTCCGTCGCCGGGCCGGAGACGAACGACACCGACTTCACGTGGGCGGAGTTCAAGCGGCGGACCAACGACGAGCTCGTGGCCGGCTGGGGCAACCTGGTCAACCGGACCGCGAGCATGGTGCACAAGAACTTCGGCCAGGTGCCGGCGCCCGCGCAGCGGCTGGACGTCGACGAGGCGCTGCTGGCGCAGACGACGACGGCCTTCGGGCGGGTGGGTGACCTGCTGGCCCACCACCACAACCGCCAGGCCGTCTCGGAGGTGATGCGCGTCGTGCAGGAGGCGAACCGCTACATCTCCGAGACCGAGCCGTGGAAGCTGAAGAACGACCCCGACCGGCTCGCGACCGTGCTGCACACGGCGACGCAGGCGGTGAGCGACCTCAACACGATGCTCGCGCCGTTCCTGCCGCACTCGGCGCAGCGGGTGCACGAGCTGCTCGGCGGCACGGGCACGATCGCGCCGCAGCCCCGGATCGACGAGGTCACCGACCTGGACGACGAGAGCCGGCGCTACCCCGTGATCACGGGCGACTACCGGCTCGGCGAGACGGTGGCCCCGTGGGCGCCGCGCGCCGTGGTGCCCGGCACGCCCGTCGGGCCGCCGTCGCCGGTCTTCACCAAGCTCGACGACTCGGTCGTCGAGGAGGAGATCGCGCGCGTCCGGGAGGCGTGAGCGTGGCCCGGACGAAGGAGCGGGGCTGGCCCCCGGTCCCCGAGCCGCTGCCCCTGCCTGTCGTCGACAACCACACGCACCTGGAGTCGGTCGTCGGCTGGTCCACCGAGGGCTGGGCCGACTCCTCCGACCTCGCGGCCCAGCTCGACCGCGCCGCCGCGGTCGGGGTGACGCGGCTGGTGCAGGTCGGGTGCGACCTCGACGCCGTCGCGTGGACCGACCGCGTGGTGCGCGCGGACGCCCGGCTGCTGGGCGCCGTCGCGATCCACCCGAACGAGGCGGTGCTGCACGCGGGCGTCCACGAGGTCGCCCCGGACGGGCTCGACCCCGACCCGCAGGAGCGGCACGCGGTCCCGCTCGACGAGGCGCTGGCGCGCGTCGGGGAGGTCGCGCGCGCCAACGACCGCGTGCGTGCGATCGGGGAGACGGGCCTCGACCACTTCCGGGCCGGCCCCCGGGGCCGCGAGGTCCAGCGCGAGGCGTTCCGGGCGCACGTCGCGCTGGCCAAGGAGCTCGGCCTCGCGCTGCAGATCCACGACAGGGACGCGCACGACGAGGTCGTCGACGTCCTCCTGCGCGACGGTGCGCCGGAGCGGACGGTCTTCCACTGCTTCTCCGGCGGCGTGGAGCTGGCGCGCGTCGCCGCGGAGCACGGCTGGTACTGCTCGTTCGCCGGGCCGGTGACGTTCAAGGCCAACGACGACCTGCGCGCCGCGCTGCGCGAGCTGCCTCCCGCGCTCGTGCTCGTCGAGACCGACGCCCCGTACCTGACGGTGACGCCGTACCGGGGCCGCCCCAACGCGCCCTACCTGCTGCCGGGCACGGTGCGCGCGGTCGCCGAGGTGACCGGGCGGTCGCTCGAGGAGGTCTGCGCGGGCGTGGCGCGCACGTCCGAGCAGGTGTACGGCGCGTGGTGAGGGGGGTCGGGCGTCCGTCGGACGGCCGCTCACCGGGTGGTGGACCCCCGCGGCGGACGCTCCGGCGACCGGGTGATTCCTGCTCCGCTACCCATCCGGGTCACGGATCGGTTACGGTCGGACCGGCCTCAGGTCGATGAAGGAGCGGAAGGACTCGCTCCCCGCACCGGGGCCCGGTGGGGGGACCGCGACGGCTCGGGAGAGCCCGGTCAGGCAGTGCGGCCGGGCCGGCCCCCACGACGGAAGGACAGCTGCGTGAGCGACGCCCCCTCGACGCGCCGTGCCGCGCGCCGCCGCAAGCGCCTCGTGCGCACGGCGTCGCAGGGCGTGGTGCTCGCGATGGTCGTCGCCGCGACGAGCGCGTTCGCCGTCCTGCACAAGACGGTGACGATCGACGTCGACGGGTCCGCGGTGCAGGTGCAGGGCTTCGGCCGCACGGTCGGCGACATCCTCGCGCAGGCCGACGTCGAGTACTCCGCGGCCGACCTCGTCGCCCCGGAGCCCTCCGAGGGCATCGGGCGGGGCGGGGAGATCGTCGTGCGGCACGCGCGCGCGCTCGACCTCGTCGTCGACGGCCGCGAGCAGCAGGTGACGACCACGGCGCTGACGGTCGGGGAGGCGGTCGACGGGCTCGGCCTGCGCGCCTCCGACGTGCGCCTGTCGGCGTCCCGCTCCGCGCCGCTCGACCGCGGCACGCTGCGCGTCTCCACCCTCAAGACCATCCACCTCGCGGTCGACGGCCAGGTCATCGACGGCGTGAGCAACGCCGGCACGGTCCGCGACGCGCTCAAGGACATCGGCCTCGTGCTCGAGGACGGCGACCAGGTGTCGGTGCCGCTCGACGCGACGGCCGTCGACGGGCTCGTCGTCATGGTGACGCGCGCGCACACGTCCGGGACGATCGAGACCGAGGCCATGCCTTTCGACGAGCGGGAGGTCGACGACCCGACGCTCGAGAAGGGCGAGAAGCGGATCACGACGAAGGGCCGCGCGGGCGTCCGGACGACGACGTACCGGCTCGACGTCGTCGGGGGCGTGGTCGTCGGCCGGACCGCCGTGGCGTCGGTGGTGACCGTGCCGCCCGTGACGCAGGTCGTCGCCGTCGGCACGCTCGAGCTGCCGGACGTCGACGACATCAAGGTGACCCCGGGCTCGGCGAAGGCGATCGGCAAGCAGCTGGCCGCCGCACGCGGGTGGACGGGCTCGCAGTTCGTCTGCCTGGTCGAGCTGTGGGACCACGAGAGCGGCTGGCGCGTGACGGCGGAGAACAAGTCCTCCGGCGCCTACGGCATCCCGCAGGCGCTGCCGGGCGTCAAGATGGCGACCGTCGGCGCCGACTGGCGCACCAACCCGGTGACGCAGATCACGTGGGGCCTGAAGTACGTGTCGGGGCGCTACGGCACCCCCTGCGCGGCCCTGGCGTTCCAGAGCGCGCGCGGCTGGTACTGACGGGCAGCGACGGGGCGCTGGCCCCGTCGTCCGCAGGACGGTGACCTGCGCATACACCACTGTGACTCGGCACACGTTGGACTTCGGGTCACGAAATGGTTACGGTCGCGTGTCGCTGCGTCTCGGCAGCCGGTGTGCAGCAGCTGCGCCGGGTGAGGCGCCGACACCGGCGGACCGCCTCGTGCGGCGGTGCGCCGACACCGCCGGATCGGGGATCCGGACCGGTGCGCGCGACTGCCCCTGACGGGGACGTGATCCCTCCATCACGCGTGCACACCGGGTGCCGCCCGCGGCACGTCCACCCCCGTGCCCGGGACGTCCGACGGCTGGAGCCTCGTGAAGCGCACGAACCTGAACGGTCCTTCCGACCCCACGCTCGCCCTCCCCGTGGTGGGCGACGACGCGGCTGACGCCGCACCCCGCACCCCCGCCGCCGGCGGGACGACGCCGGAGGGCCGACGGTCTCGTCGCTCGCGCGCGCTCGTCGTCACCGCCGCCGCGGCCGCGCTCGTCCTGGGCGGCGGCAGCGCCGCGTACGCCCACGCGCACAAGGACGTCACGCTCGACGTCGACGGCGACCAGGTCGCCCTCGGCACGTTCGCCGGCTCCGTCGACGCGCTCCTCGAGGACCGCGGCGTGACGGTCGGCGACCGGGACACGGTCTCGGCCAGCGGTGCCCTGCGTGACGGCCAGACGGTCGTCGTGCGGCACGCGCGCCAGATCACCGTCGCGTTCGACGGCGAGCAGCGCACCGTGTGGAGCACCGCCCTCACCGCGGACGAGGCGCTCGACGCCCTCGCCGACCGCGGGCACCGCGTGACCCTCGTCGCGTCGCGCTCGCTCGACGGCGGCCGCGTGGCGGTCCCGCTCGACCTCGAGATCGACGGGTCCGCCCGCGTGCTCGTCGACGGCACCACCAAGCCCGTGCCGGCCGGCGCGACCACGGTCGCGCAGGCGCTGGACGCGCTCGGCGTGACCCTGGACGAGCTCGACCGCGTGACGGTCCGCGCGCGCTCCGAGGGCGGCGTCGAGGTCGTCGTCAACCGCATCGAGCGCACCGAGGTGCGGCGGGCGCAGACGATCGCGTTCGACACCCGGCGCAAGGCGGACTCCTCGCTCTACACGGGCACCACGAAGGTGGTCACCGAGGGCAAGGCCGGCAAGCGCGCGATCACCTTCGAGGTGACGACGGTCGACGGCACGGTCACCCGCAAGGAGAAGATCGACGCGGAGGTCGTCCGCAAGCCGGTCGACCAGGTGGTCGCCGTCGGGACGAAGGACCGGCCCGCGCCGAAGCCCTCGTCCTCCCCGGCCTCGTCGAGCTCGTCCGGCTCGGCGGTCAAGAAGGCCAAGGGCAGCACCGACGACCTCAACTGGGCCGCGCTGGCGCAGTGCGAGTCGGGCGGCAACCCCCGCATCGTGTCGTCCAACGGCCTGTACCACGGGCTGTACCAGTTCTCCGTGGGCACCTGGCGCGCGGTCGGCGGCTCCGGCCTGCCGTCGCAGGCGTCGGCCGCGGAGCAGACGGCGCGCGCCAAGACGCTGTACGAGCGCTCCGGTGCCGGCCAGTGGCCGGTGTGCGGCTCGCGCCTGTTCAGCTGACCCGGTCGCTCCGGCCCACGGCGCCCGTCCTCCCCGCCGGGAGGGCGGGCGCCGTCGTCCGTCCTGGACCCGTCCGGGACCCCGGTGCGGCGGCGCCGCCGCGCGCCCGTAGGCTCGGCGCATGTCCGTCACGCTGCTCGGGCCGGCCGAGATCCGGGCCCTCGCCGAGCGCGCCGGTGTGCGCCCCACCAAGACGCTCGGGCAAAACTTCGTCCTCGACGCCGGGACGGTCCGCAAGATCGTGCGCCAGGCGGACGTCGAGCCGGGCCAGCGCGTCGTCGAGGTCGGGCCCGGGCTCGGCTCGCTGACGCTGGGGCTGCTGGAGGCGGGTGCCGACGTCGTCGCCGTCGAGATCGACCCCGTCCTCGCCCGCCTGCTGCCGCAGACGGTCGCGGAGCACGCCGGGCTCACGCCCTCCGCCGCGGAGCCCGTCGACGACGCCCCGGTCACGGTGCTGCGGGACGACGAGGGCCGCGAGCGGCTCACGGTCGTGACGAGCGACGCGCTCGCGGTCCGCCGGCTGCCGGGCGCCGCGCCCACCGCGCTCGTCGCCAACCTGCCGTACAACGTCTCGGTCCCCGTGCTGCTCACGTTCCTGGAGCGCTTCGAGTCGCTGCAGCGCGGGCTCGTCATGGTGCAGGCCGAGGTCGCCGACCGGCTCGCCGCGCCGCCCGGGAGCCGCACGTACGGCGTGCCGTCGGCCAAGACCGCGTGGTACGCCGCGGCCCGGCGGACCGCGACCGTGGGCCGCTCGGTGTTCTGGCCCGTCCCGAACGTCGACTCGGCGCTCGTGCGGCTCGACCGCCGGGAGCCGCCGCGGACCACGGCGGCCCGCGAGGACGTGTTCGCGGTCGTCGACGCGGCGTTCGCGCAGCGGCGCAAGATGCTCCGCTCGGCGCTCGCCGGGATCGCCGGCTCGGCGGAGGCCGCGCAGGCGGCGCTGCAGGAGGCGGGGGTCGACCCGCAGGCGCGCGGCGAGACGGTCGACGTCGAGGGGTTCGCCCGCGTCGCGGAGCGGCTCAGCGCCTCGCGCGCTCCGGGCGACCTGGCACAGTGGGGCCCGTGACGCTGACCCCCGTGGCCCCGCTGCCCGAGCACGAGGTCCGCGTGCGCGCGCCCGGCAAGGTCAACCTGTCGCTGCGCGTCGGGGCGCCGGGGGCGGACGGCTACCACCCGCTGCACACAATCTTCCAGGCGGTGTCGCTCTACGAGGAGATCGTGGCGACGCCGGCGGACGACCTCGTCGTCACGGTGTCGGGGACGCAGGCCGAGCTCGTGCCGACGGACGAGACGAACCTCGCGTGGCGCGCCGCCGCGGTGCTGGCCGAGCACGCGGGGGTGTCGGGCGGTGTGCACCTGCACCTCGAGAAGGGCGTCCCCGTCGCCGGCGGCATGGCGGGCGGCTCGGCCGACGCCGCGGCCGCCCTGCTGGCGTGCGACACGCTGTGGGCGACGGGGCTGAGCCGGGACGACCTGCTCGAGCTCGCCGGCGAGATCGGCTCCGACGTGCCGTTCGCCCTCATGGGCCACACGGCCGTCGGCAGCGGCCGCGGGCACCTCCTGACGCCGGCGCTCACCCGCGGGGAGTTCCACTGGGCGTTCGCGCTGCAGGACCGCGGCCTGTCGACCCCGGAGGTGTACGGCGCGTTCGACGCCGCGCACGGCCACGTCCCGTCCGGCCCCGGCACGCCGCCGGACGACGAGGCGGACGTGCCGCTCATGCAGGCCCTGCGCGCGGGCGACCCGCACGCGCTCGGCGAGGCGCTGCACAACGACCTCGAGCCGGCCGCGCTGCGCCTGGACCCCGCGCTGGCCGAGCCCATCGCGGTCGCGCGCGACGCCGGGGCGCTGGGCGTCGTCCTCTCCGGCTCCGGTCCCACGGTGGCGGCGCTCGGCCGCAACCGCCAGCACGCGCTCCTCGTCGCCGCCGCGATCACCGCCGCGGGTGTGGCGGACCGGGTCGTCACGGCCTCGGCGCCGGTGGCCGGCGCGCGCGTCGTGAGCACGACCGAGTAGTCGGCCCCCGCTCGTGCGGCGGGGCGGCCGGGGTGCACCCGACCGCCCCGCGGCACGGAGTCAGCAGCTGAGGTTGCCGCCCGGGGCGACGCCCAGCAGCGACGTGAACTGCTGGTACTTCGCCACCCGGCTCTGGACCTGCGCCGGGTTGCCGCCGTTGCACTCGATCGACCCGTTGATGCTCCGGATCGTCTCGCCGAACCCGCGCTGGTTCACCATCGCGGCGTGCGGCGTCATGGTGCCGGGGCCGGACTGCGTGTTCCAGTACCAGAGCGCCGTCTTCCAGGCGACGGCCGAGTCCTGCTCGACCAGGTACGGGTTGCGCAGCAGGTCGATGCCGAGCGCGTCGCCCGCGGCCTTGTAGTTGAAGTTCCAGCTCAGCTGGATCGGCCCGCGGCCGTAGTACGCGGCCTGCCCGGCGGGGCAGCCGTACGGCTGGCTCGTGTCGCAGTAGTGCGGGTAGTTCGCGGTGTTGATCTCGCGGATGTAGACCAGCCCGCCGGTCTCGTGGTCGACGTTCGCCAGGAACGCCGCCGCCTCCTGCTTCGCGATCGTCGCTCCGCCGGCGCTGGCGAACTGCGGGTAGGCGCTCAGCGCCGCGACGAGGCCCTGGTAGGTGTAGAAGCCGTTCCGGCTCGGGAACATCTGGTTGAACTGAGCCTCGCTGACGACGAAGCCGGAGGTGCTGCCGCCACCGCCGCCGGTGCCGCCGCCCGTGCCGGAGCACGTCGTCGGGTCCCAGTACCAGGTGCTGATCAGCGGGTCGTACCCGGGGTTGTCGTGCTCGGCGACGTAGTACTTCCCGTCGGTGTACCGGACGACGGTGCCGGCCGTGTACCAGGTGCCGGCCGTCCACGTGGCGGCGGTGCAGGTGGTCCCGCCGCCGGTACCGCCACCGCCCGTGCCGCCGCCTGTGCCGCCGCCGGAGCCGCCGGTACAGGTGCCCTGGTCGGTCCACACCTCGGCACGGCCGGGCGTCTCGTTCTGGGTCCACCAGCGGGCGAGGTAGTTGCGGCCGTTGTACGACGCGCTCTGGCCGCCGGTGTAGACGGCCGAGGAGCTCCACGCCGCGGCGCACGTGGCTGCGCTGGCGCTGGAGGCGAAGGGGACGATCACCGCCGCCGCGACGGCCAGGGCCGCGAGGGAGGCGAGCAAGGACTTGCGTGACATGGGCGTGTCTCTTCCCGTGGGTCTCTGTCTCGGACAGTCGTCTGCGGGATGACGACGCACGCGCATGCGGGACTACGGCGTGACCCGGTCACCGTAGCGGACGGGTGCGTGCCCGGCCCCGGGAACGCGGACCGGGGTGGCCCGCACCGGCGGGTAGCGTGGGGCCGCCATGGCTCACCTGCTCGGCGCGGACCGCGTCACCCTCACGCTCGGCACGCGCACGCTGCTCGACGGCGTCAGCCTCGGGCTCGACGACGGCCAGCGCATCGGCGTCGTCGGGCCCAACGGCGCCGGCAAGTCGACGCTGCTGCAGGTCATCGCGGGCCGCCAGGCGCCCGACGACGGGCGCGTGACCCGGGCGGGCGGTGTGCGCGTCGGCGTCCTCGACCAGCGCGACGAGCTGAGCGGCACCGTGCTCGAGGCCGTGCACGGCTCCGCGGTCGCGCACGAGTGGGCGTCGGACGCGCGGATCCGGTCCGTGCACGCCGGCCTGCTGTCCGACGTCGCGCTCGACGCCGACGTCGCCACGCTGTCCGGCGGGCAGCGCCGCCGCGTCGCGCTCGCGGCCCTGCTCGTCGGCGATGACGAGATCCTGCTGCTCGACGAGCCGACGAACCACCTCGACGTCGAGGGCGTCGCGTGGCTCGCGGAGCACCTGGTGCAGCGCTTCGGCCGCGGCAGCGGCGCGCTCGTCGTCGTGACGCACGACCGGTGGTTCCTCGACGCGGTCTCGACGCGCACGTGGGAGGTGCACGACGGCGTCGTCGACCCGTACGAGGGCGGGTACGCGGCGTACGTGCTGGCCCGCGCCGAGCGTGCCCGCTCCGCCGCGGTGACGGAGGAGAAGCGGCAGAACCTGCTGCGCAAGGAGCTGGCCTGGCTGCGCCGCGGTGCGCCCGCGCGCACCTCGAAGCCGCGGTTCCGGCTCGACGCCGCCGCCGCCCTCATCGCCGACGAGCCGCCGCCCCGCGACCGCATGGAGCTGTCGCGCATGGCGACCGCCCGCCTCGGCAAGGACGTGCTCGACCTCGAGGGCGTCCGGGTCGACCTCGGCGGCCGCACCCTGCTCGAGGACGTGACCTGGCGGCTCGGCCCGGGCGACCGGTACGGGGTCGTCGGCGTCAACGGGGCGGGGAAGACGACGCTGCTGCGCCTGCTCGCCGGCCGCCTGCAGCCCACCGCCGGGCGCGTCAAGCGCGGCAAGACGGTCCGTGTCGCGGAGCTGCGGCAGGACGTCGAGGACCTGGACGAGCTGGCCGACCTGCGCGTCGTCGAGGTGGTGGAGCGCGAGAAGCGGTCGATCGTCGTCGGCGGCAAGGAGCTGACCGCGTCGCAGCTCGTCGAGCGGCTCGGCTTCCCGCGCGATCGCGCCCGCACGCCGGTGCGCGACCTGTCCGGCGGCGAGCGGCGGCGCCTGCAGCTGCTGCGGCTGCTCGTCGGCGAGCCGAACGTGCTGCTGCTCGACGAGCCGACCAACGACCTCGACACCGACACCCTCGCCGCGATCGAGGACCTGCTCGACGGGTGGCCCGGCACGCTCGTCGTCGTCTCCCACGACCGTTACCTGCTGGAGCGCGTGTGCGACCGCCAGGTCGCGCTGCTCGGGGACGGTGCCTTGCGCGACCTGCCCGGTGGCGTCGAGGAGTACCTCGCCCTGCGGTCCGCGGCGATCGCGACCGCGGCACGGCCGGCCGACGAGCCCGTGGCGGCAGGCTCCGACGCCCCGAGCGCCGCGGACGTGCGCGCCGCCCGCAAGGAGGTCGCGCGCATCGAGCGTCGCCTGGCCCGCATCGCGGAGCAGGAGGCGACGCTGCACGGGCGCATGGCCGAGCAGGCCACGGACCACGAGGCGGTGCTGGCGCTCGACGCGCAGCTGCGTGAGCTCGCGGCGGAGAAGGACGAGCTCGAGGCGGCGTGGCTGGAGGCGGCCGAGGTCGCGGGCTGAGGCCCGGCGCTCAGCTCGCGTCGAACGGTGCGACGAGGTCGCGCAGCAGCCCGGCCAGCGCCGTGCGATCGCCCTCGGGCAGGGCGTCGAGCAGGCCGTGCTCGACGCCGAGCAGGTCGGCGAAGGCCGAGTCCACCCGCGCGCGGCCCAGGTCGGTCAGGCGGACGATGACGCTGCGCCGGTCACCAGGGCTCGGCAGGCGCTCGACCAGGCCGTGCTCGACGAGGCGGTCGATGCGGTTCGTCATGGTGCCGCTGGTGACGAGGGTCTGCGTGAGCAGCGCGCCGGGGGAGAGCTGGTACGGCTCGCCCGCGCGCCGCAGCGCCGAGAGGACGTCGAACTCCCACGTCTCGAGCTCGTGGCGGGCGAACGCGCTGCGCCGCGCGATGTCGAGGTGGCGGGCCAGGCGCGTGACGCGCGACAGCACCTCGAGCGGGCTCACGTCGAGGTCCGGACGCTCGCGCCGCCAGGCCCGCACGATCCGGTCGACCTCGTCGCGTCCCTCGTCCTCGCCGGGCGCGGTCGTCGCCATGGGGGGAGATTACTCGTCGTCGAGAGTCTTGACGGCACGCCTGGCCGTGCCGGTCACGCGCGTCGCCCGCAGGTCACGCCATCCCGGTGAGCGACGGCCGCCGCTCGAGCCCCTGCAGGCCGTTCCACGCGAGGTTGACGAGGTGCGCGGCGACCTGGGTCTTGGCCGGGCGGCGGGCGTCGAGCCACCACTGCCCGGTGAGCGCCACCATCCCGACGAGCATCTGCGCGTAGATGGGGGCCGTCTTCGGGTCCTGCCCCTGCGAACGGAACTGGTCCGCGAGCAGGTGCTCCACCTGCGTCGCGACGTCCCCGATGAGGCTGGAGAACGTGCCGGTGGCCTGCGCGACGGGGGAGTCGCGCACGAGGATCCGGAAGCCGTCCTCGTTGGCCTCGATGTAGGACAGCAGCGCGAGCGCGGTCCGCTCGACGAGGACCTTGGGGTGGCCGCCCTCCTCCAGCGCGTCGGTCAGCGCACCGGTGAGCGCCTGGACCTCACGGTCGACGACGACCGCGTAGATCCCCTCCTTGCCGCCGAAGTGCTCGTAGACGACCGGCTTGGACACCTCCGCGCGGGCCGCGATCTCCTCCACGCTGGTCTGCTCGAAGCCCTTCTCGGCGAAGAGGCGGCGGGACACCTCGAGCAGCTGCGCACGCCGCTGGGTGCCGGTCATGCGCGAGCGCTGCACCCGCTTGGAGTCGGTGGCCACGCGACCATCATGCCGTGCGGCACCTGGCAGACTGGCCGACGGTCCACGGCGAGCCACCGCGAGCAACCGCGAGCAACCGCGAGCAACGCCGGGCCGGTCCGCCCTGGTGTAACGGCAGCACGCAGGCCTTTGGAGCCTTGCAGTCCAGGTTCGAATCCTGGGGGCGGAGCTCGGAGTGCAGCGCTCAGGCCCCTGGCGCCGGCGCGACCGAGTGGCGCAGCCGCAGCGGCATGTCCAGGCGGTGGACGACCGGGTCGGCGGGAACCTCCGTGCTGGCCTGGATCTGCTCCAGGAGCAGCTCGACGGCGTAGCGACCGAGCTGCTCGTGCGGGATGGCGAAGGTGGTGAGCGCAGGCTCGAGCCACGCGGCGAGCGGGTAGTCGTCGAACGAGACCACCGAGACGTCGCCGGGGACGCGCAGCCCGGCGCGCTCGAGCGCCTGGTACGCGCCGAACGCCAACCGGTCGTTGAAGCACAGCAGCGCACCCGGCCGCGGGTGGCGGGTGAGCAGGTCCTGCACGGCGCGCCGGCCCTCGGGCGGCTGCCAGTCGTCGCACAGCTGGCCGCTCACGGGCCGCAGGCCGGACTCCTGCAGCGCGTCGAGGATCCCCGCGAGCCGCTCGTGGCCGGCGACCGTCCGCGGGGGCACCGCCTCGTCGTCGGTGCCGACGCCGATGAGGTGGATGTCGCGGTGGCCCGCATCGACGAGCAGCCGTGCCGCCGCGTGACCGGCGGTGTACTCGTCCGGGACGACGACGGGCACGTGCGTGGGCCCCGCGGGGATCGCGTTGAGCAGGACGGCCCGGAACTGCGCGAGCTCGGGCGGCACCTCGCGCGTCTGGGTGAACATGGACGCGAGCACGACGCCGTCGACCTGGCGGTCGTGCATGGCGTTGAGCAGGCGGCTCTCCGCGGCGGGGTCGCCCTCGCTCTCGCCGATGAACAGCATGAACCCGTGCTCGTTGGCGGCGTCGATCGCGCCCTTGATCATGTCGCCCGCGAGCTGGCTCGTGGCGACGGTGTCCGAGATGAACCCGAGCGTGCTCGACCGGCCGTTGCGCAGGCCGAGCGAGAGGATGTTCGGCCGGTAGCTGAGCTCCTCCGCCGACTCGCGGACCCGCTGCTGCACCGCGCGCGAGATCCGCAGCTCGTCGCCTCGCCCGGAGAGGACGAGCGACGCGGTCGTGGGGGAGACGCCGGCAGCGCTCGCGACGTCGGCGAGAGTGACCCTCTTGCGCACGTGTGTCCTTCCGGTCGCTCGGATCATAGGCCGGGGCACCGCCGGGCCTGCGCCGGCCGGGCAGGCCGTCTCTTGACCGTGTCCGGTACGCCCGATACGTTGCCGATGCGGCTAAATCGGTTGAGCATCGACCGAGCACCGTCCAGACCTCGCGATCAACGACGACGCGTGCGCACGACGACGGTGAGGCGGGGGTGAACCCCCTGCTCGGCCGCACGCAGGAGGTCATGCAGCAGGCCCCGCGCTCCCTGCCGGGAGCCGCAGGGCGCGAATCGTCGAGACACAAGGGAGTGCGCTCACATGCATCCACTCGGAAGACGCACGGCACGTCCGCTCGTCGCGCTCGTCGCGAGCCTCTCGCTGGGCGCGGGCGCGCTGACGCTCGCCTCGCCCGCCGCCGCCGACCCGCCGGCCCCGGAGGGCGCGAGCGTCGCGGCGGACAGCGGGTCGCCCACGGGGTACACGGTCACGTTCACCTACCGGAACCCGAACGCCACGCAGGTGCGGCTCGGCGGCGACCTCACGCTGCTCGGGCTGACCTCGGGAACCACCCGCTTCCAGCCGGAGGAGTGGCAGCAGGGCCGCTACCACGCCGGCGGGGTCGAGTTCCTGCGCGACATGGAGCGCGGCGCCGACGGCACCTGGTCCGTCTCCGTGCCGCTCCACGCCGGCAACCTCAGCTACTGGTACCGCGTGTGGGACCCGAGCCAGGGGTGGACGAACAAGCGGATCTGGGACCCGGCGTCGTCGAACCCGCGGCCGCCGGGCGACCAGTCGTTCCGGGTGCGCAACAACGACGTCCTCGACTCCGTCGCCGTGCCGTACGCCGCGAAGCAGGCCGACCCGGTGCTCGAGGCCCGCGCCACGTACGAGCTGCCCCGGCGGGACGCGGCCGAGCGCGGCACCGTCCAGTACGTCCCGTACACCACGATCCTCGGCGACAGCGGTCACTACCTGGGCGTGTACCTGCCGCCGGGCTACGACCCCGACCGCGCCGAGCCGTACAAGGTCGCGTACCTCGCGCACGGCATCTTCGGCGACGAGACGGACTTCATGATCCCGGTCGGCGTGCCGACCATCCTCGACAACCTGACGGCGCGCGGTGAGATCGAGCCGACTGTCGTCGTCACGATGGGCAACCACTTCACCGGCACGAGCCTGGGCTTCGGCTCGTACAACCAGCCCAACGCCGCGAACAACCTGGTGCAGACGATCCTCCCGTTCGTCGAGGACCGCTACAACGTCGCGACCGACCGGGAGGGGCGCGCGTACGCGGGCTTCTCGTACGGCGGCATGACGGGCGGCGTCGTGATGAAGACCTACCCGACGACGTTCGGCTACTACGGCTTCTTCTCCGGCAACCCGTCGCTGACGGCGGCCGACTACGACAGCGTCGCCGCGGCCGTCGGCCCCAACGGCATGTCGGTCTTCCTCGGCAACGGCGTCTTCGAGGGCACCCTCAGCGCGCAGAACGCGATCGCGGGCAGCTTCGCCGCACGGGGCATCCACGCGGCGACCGCTCAGGTGCCCGGCGCCCATGACGGCATGACGGCGGGTCAGCTGTTCACGACGTTCGCGCGCGACCACCTGTGGCAGCCCACGGGCGTGCTCGGCGTGCGCAACGTCACGGACGTCGGCTCCTACGGCCAGCAGGTCGTCGCGACGGTGCTCGAGTACGCCGACGACGTGGATGCGTCCTCCCTGTCGCCCGAGGACTTCGTCCTGCGCGACACGCAGTACAACTTCCGGTTCGACGACATCAGCACGCTGGGCGACCTCGTCGAGCGGCGCGTCACGGACGTCTACACGACCTCCGACCCCGCCCTCCTGGCGGACGGCGGGCGTCACGAGGGCCCCGGCCGCTTCGTGGTCCTCGAGGTCGAGCCCGACCTCGAGGCCGGGTGGACGACGATCCTCGCCAGCAACCCGCAGTACGTGCGGGTCAACCCGAAGCAGCCGACGGTCGTCACGCAGGTCGGCGACGTGGTCGGCGCGGACGGCGGCGTGCTGTCCTACGGCGGGGAGCAGGACTGGACCGTCACCGACGAGCCGGTCGACCGCCGGGTCGCCCGGTTCCAGCACGGCGTCCTGGAGTCGACCACCGGTCAGCCCCTGCACTACGACTACCGGCTCCCCGACGGCTACGACCCGTCGAAGCGGTACCCGCTGGTGGTCGCGCTGCCGGGCTACGGCCAGGGGTACGACGGGAGCAGCAACCTCGGCGTCCACCTGACGACCGACATGCTGGCGCACGCGTGGTCGTCGTCGGAGTGGCTCGGGCGTGACGAGGACGTCATCGTGCTCGCGCCGCAGAACCGCCGCACCAGCACGGCGACGGACGGGCCGCAGACGGCCCAGCTGGTCGAGGAGTTCTCCGCGGACTTCGCCGTCGACCCCGACCGGGTCTACGCGACGAGCATCTCCTACGGCTCGACGCTGATGTGGTGGCTGTTCGCCAACCGCCCGGAGCTGTTCGCGGGCGGGCTCCTGACGGGCGGCTTCCCGAACACCGCCGCGCAAGCCACGGCCATCGCGGAGGCGGAGGTCCCGATGTGGATCACGCACGGGACGGGCGACCACCTGCTGCGGGTCGCGAACGCCCGGGCGTCGTACGAGCGGCTCGTTGACGCCTACCGGGCCCGCGGCTTCACCGACGCGGCGATCGCCGACCTGGTGCGGTGGACGGAGTACGGCGACGAGGCGTTCACCCTGCCCGACCGCCACCTCGCCGCCGCACCCACGCTCGAGGACCCGAGGACGATGCAGTGGCTGCTCGACCAGCGCCGCCGGCTGGACGTCGTCGTCGGCGTCGACACGCGGTGCGTGGGGAAGAACGTGAGGGTCACGCCGACCGTCACGAACCGGGAGGACGTGCCGGTGTCCGCGGTCGTCACGACCGACTTCGGGACGAAGAGGTTCACGAACCTCCAGCCCGGACGAGGTGCCTTCCACCCGTTCACCGTCCCCACGTCGAACGTGGGCGCCGGCACCGTGACGGTCACCGTCACCGCGGACGTCGACGGGACGAACCGGTCCACCGCCTTCCAGGTGGTCCAGCCCGCCGTGCACTGCGGCTAGCGGCCGACGTCGGGACCCGGCCGGTGACGGCCGGGTCCCGACCCGTGCTCACGCGGGGGAGCTCCGAGCCGTGGCAGGGCGAGCGGGTCGGAGATCGAGCCCACGAAGTGCCCGTCCGGTCCCTCGTTCTGGAACGCGAGCAGCACCCAGCCGCCGTCCCGCGTGCGCACGGCGCGGCCGCTGTACAGGCTCATGTCGGTGACCTGGACGGCGTTGCGGAGGTCGTAGGGGCCGAGAGGGCTGGCAGCCCGGGCGCACCAGACGCCGCCGGATCCGCCCGACGCCTCCCGGCGGGCGGCCGAGAGGTTCTCCGGGGCGCAGGAGAAGAGCAGCATCGACTCGCCGTCGATCGTGACGACCTGCAGCACCTCGAGGTGGCCGAAGCCGGCGCCCGGCTCGGTGAGCGGCGGCATCGCGTGCCAGGTGCGGAGGTCGGGGGAGCGGGCGTGCCCGACGACCCCGCGGTCGTCGATGGGGCCGGTGGCCGACCGTGCGGTGACCAGCATGTGCCAGCCGTCGCCGTCCGGGTCGCGGAAGACCCACGGGTCGCGGAACGCGCCGTCGTGCGGTGGTGCATCGAGGCGCTCGTACCACCGCGCGTCGGCCTCGAGCACGGGGTTCTGCGCGGACGTGTGCCACGTGACCAGGTCGGGCGAGGTGGCGACGCCGATGCGCTGCCACGGGCCCCGCTCCGTCATCGTCACACCGGTGTAGAACATGCACCACGTGCCGTCCGGGTGCCGCACGACCGAGCCGGTCCACGTGGCGAGGTCGTCCCACGCCCCGCGGTCACCGCGCACGAGGGCGTCCGGCGCCCGCGTCCAGGAGACGAGGTCGTCCGAGACGGCGTGGCCGACGGACGCCCGGTGGTGGCGTGCCTCCGGGTCGTGCAGCGCCCGCGAGGCGTACAGGAAGAACATGTGGTGCCGGTGGCCGTCGTCGGCGAACCAGGCGTCCCACACCCAGGAGTCCGGAAGCGTCAGCATCACGACCGCCCGGCGTGCGGACGCCCGTCCGCCGGCCGGGCGGGGGGACCTGCGACCGAGCCCCGCTGGCGCAGCGGCATGGGAAGCCGGTGCACGTCGCCGCGCGTGGCGGCGGCGCCGGGGGTCGCGCCCCGCCGGCTCGCGTCGACCAGCTCCAGCAGCAGCTCGACCGCGCGGCTGCCGAGCTGCTCGTGCGGGATCGCGAAGGTCGTCAGGCCCGGATCGAGCCACTGCGCGAGCGGGGCGTCGTCGAAGGACACGATCGACACGTCGTCCGGGACCCGCCGGCCCGCCGCCTGCAGCGCCTGGTACGCACCGAACGCGACGCGGTCGTTGAAGCAGAGCAGCGCCCCGAGGTCGGGGGTCGTCTCGAGCAGCTCGGCGACGGCGCGCCGGCCGTGCAGCGGCGTCCAGTCCTCGAGGACGTGGCCGCTGGCGGGCTCGAGGCCGGCGTCGGCCAGGACCTCGCAGATGCCGGCGAGGCGCTCCCGGCCCGCGACCGTGCCGGCCGGAACCGAGTGGACGTCCGGTCCCGCGCCGATCAGGTGGATCCGGCGGTGACCCGCGTCCAGGAGCAGGCGGGCCGCCGCCCGGCCCGCCTCGTGCTCGTCCGGGACCACGGCGGGGACCGGGCCCGGCTCGAGCGGCAGCGTGTTGAGGAGCACCGACGGGACGTCGGCGAGCGCGTCCGGGGTGCGGCGCAGGCGCGTGAACATGGAGGCGAGGACGACGCCGTCGACCTGGCGGTCGAGCATGGCGTCGAGCAGCTGCTGCTCGGACGCCGGGTCGCCCTCGGACTCGGCGATGAACAGCATGTAGCCGTGCCGGCGCGCCGTCTCGAGCGCGCCCCTGATCAGGTCTCCCGCCAGCTGCGAGGTCGCGACCGTGTCGGAGACGAACCCCAGCGTGCGTGTGGTGCCCTTGCTCAGGGCGATCGAGACGATGTTCGGCCGGTACCCGAGCTCGTCCGACACGGCGCGCACGCGCTGCTGGACGATCTCCGAGATGCGGAGCTCGCGCCCGCGGCCCGACAGCACGAGCGAGGCGGTGGTCGGCGAGACGCCCGCTGCCGCCGCGACGTCGGCCAACGTGACCCTCTTCCGGCCCACGGCCGCCTCCTCGCCTCGGATCCAGCGCGCCCTGCAGCGCGAGGTCACGACTGTGCATCGTCCGGGCCTCGGATGCCCGCACGTCCTTGACACCGTCCGCGGCCCATGCTGAAACTACCCCTGCTAAGCCGGATTAGCACCGGCTGCCGGGCAACGGGGCCCCGACTGCAACCCCGCTCGACGAAGGGAGACATCGGTGTCTCGACCGGGTGGATGGGATCGACGTAGAGGGATCGCGGCGGTACTGCTGGTCGGCGGCCTGGCGGCCGTCGCGGCGTGCAGCCCTCCGGGCGCGGGCGCGCCGACGCAGGGCTCGAGCAGCACGGCGGGGGGCACGGCGGGCGCCGCTCCCACCTGTGGCGACGAGGACGTCACGCTCCAGGCGTACATCGAGACGGGCTTCCCGCTCCCGAAGGCGCTCATGGACGAGTTCACCAAGCAGCACCCCAACGTCACCTTCGACATCCGTGAGGACCAGTTCGCGGTCATCACGCAGAACGCGCCGCGCGTGCTCGTGGACGACCCGCCGGACCTCATGCGCCTGCCCCAGGTCTCCGAGCTCGCGAGCGACGGGCTGCTGCTCGACCTCGACCGGTACGCGGCCGCGTTCGGCTGGGACCAGTGGCCGGCGTCGCAGCTCGAGCAGATGCGGGTCGACGAGAACGGTCGCCGTGGCGACGGGCCCCTGTACGCCATGGGTCTCAACTCGTCGATGACGGGCGTCTTCTACAACAAGGAGCAGGCCGCCCAGATCGGCATGACGACCCCGCCGACCACGCTCGCGGAGTTCGACGGCTACCTGCAGGCGGCCAAGGACGCCGGGCTCGTCCCGGTCGCCCAGTTCAACGGCGGCGCGACCGGCGGCCTGGCGTTCCCCCTGCAGAACCTCATGACGTCCTACGGGGCGCCGACGCCCATCAACGACTGGATCTTCCAGAAGGAGGGCGCGTCGATCGACACGGACACCAACCTGCAGGCGGCGCAGCACCTGGAGAAGTGGATCGAGGCCGGGTACTTCGCCGACGACATCAACTCGATGGACTACTCGATGATGATGAGCCGCTTCATCGGCGGCAAGAGCGTCTTCATCTTCGACGGCGACTGGGAGTCGGGGAACCTCGACAAGCAGATGGCCGGCAACGTGGGCTTCTTCCTCATGCCGCCGGCGACCGAGGGCGGTGCCCAGGCCGCCATGTCCGCGCCGCTCACCTACGGGGTCTCCGCGAAGGCCGCCAACCCCGACTGCGCGGCGTTCTTCCTCGACTGGGCCGCGACGAACGAGCAGGCGCGCACGATCGGCGTCGAGGTGGGCGGCTCGCGCCCCATGGGCCCGGCGGACGCGTTCATGCCCGAGGTCGACGCGGACACGGTGACGGCGCAGACCCTCGCCGCGGGCGCGAAGATCGGCGAGGACAACGGGGCGATGGACTTCATCGCGAACGCCACTGGCGCGATCTACGCCAAGAGCTGGACGCCCAACCTCCAGAAGATGGTCGCGGGTCAGCAGACGCCCGAGGGCCTGCTGAAGGCGGTCCAGGCGGACTACGAGAGCGAGATCGGTGACTGACATGTCCGACCAGCGGCTCGCCCGGCCTCGGCCGGGCGGCCGCGGGGCAGCCCAGCACGACTCCTCGAGCCTCGAGGGCAGGCGCCGCGCACTGCGCGCGCGGCGCCTGCGCCGGGGCTGGGTCGCGTGGGCCCTGCTGCTCCCCGCGGCCGCGTTCTACGGGGTGTTCGTCATCCAGTCGATCGTCCGCACGGTCCAGTACTCGTTCTACGACTGGAACGGGGTGACGGCGGCGACCTGGGCCGGCTTCGGCAACTACGTCGAGATCGTGCGCGACCCCGAGCTGGGCGGCTCGATCGTGAACGCGTTCGAGCTGATCCTGTTCTTCAGCGTCATCCCCGTGGCGCTCGGGCTGGTGACGGCCGCGACGATCCGCAAGTTCGCGACCAGCCGGCTGGCGCTGGTCTCGCGCACGGTGCTGTTCCTGCCGCAGATCATCCCGCTCGTCGCCGCCGGCATCATGTGGAGCTGGCTGCTGTCGACGGACGGCCTGGTCAACCAGGTGCTGCGCGCCGTCGGCCTCGGGGCCCTGGCGCGGCCGTGGCTCGGCGACTTCGACACGGCGCTGCCGGCGGTCGGCGTCATCGGCGCCTGGGTGCTGTTCGGGCTCTGCATGCTCCTGCTGCTCGCCGGCATGAGCAAGATCGACCCGTCCCTGTACGAGGCCGCACGCATCGACGGCGCCGGGGTGGTCCGGGAGTTCTTCTCCATCACCGTGCCGAGCGTGCGCCAGGAGATCGGTGTCTGCGTCACCGTCACCGTCATCGCCGCGCTGGCGAGCTTCGACATCGTCTACATCTCCACCCAGGGCGGGCCGGGCAACAGCACGCTGGTGCCGGGGCTGGAGATCTACTACCTCGCGTTCTTCGAGCGGGAGATCGGCACGGCCTCCGCTCTCGCCGTCGCGCTGATGGTCCTCGTGCTGGCCGTCGTGCTGCCGCTGCAGCGCCTGACCCGGAGTGGTGACTCGTGATCGTCTCGGCACGTGAGCGGTGGACCGGTCGCGTCCTGCTCACCGTCCTCATGCTCGTGACGGTCATGCCGTTCGTGAGCCTGTTCGTCACCGCCCTGCACGAGCCGGGGACGTACCCGGCGGGCCTGGCGTGGCCCGAGACGCTGCACTGGTCGAACTTCGTGACGGCGTTCCAGTCCGCGCAGATGGGCAAGCTCCTGGTCTCGAGCGTCCTCATCGAGCTGGGCGTCGTGCCGGTCGCGCTCCTGATCGGCACGCTGGCCGGGTTCGCGCTCGGCCACCTGCGTCCGCCGGGCGGACGGTGGGTCTTCATCGCGTTCCTGCTCGGCCTCACGCTGCCGTACGAGGGGATCATCGTCCCGCTCTACTTCCAGATCCGGGAGATGGGGCTCCTCAACACCCGGTGGGCGATCATCCTGCCGCTCATCGCGCTCTACATGCCGTTCGCCGTGTTCTGGATGCGGGCGCACTTCATCACGATGCCCGACGACGTCTCGGAGGCCGCGCGCATCGACGGGGCCTCGACGTGGCAGCTGTTCTGGCGCATCCACCTGCCGCTGTCGATGCCGGCCCTGTCCTCGCTCGGGATCCTCATGTTCCTGTGGACGTGGAACCAGTTCCTGCTCGCGGTCGTGCTCGTCGACGACCCCACCCAGCGCACCATGGCGGGCGCGCTCGGGGCGTTCCAGGGCCAGTGGGGCACGGACATCCCGCTGCTGTGCGCGGGGTCGTTGCTGATCCTGACCCCCACGCTGGTGATCTTCCTGCTGTTCCAGCGCCGGTTCGTCACGGCCCTGCTCCAGGGCTCGGTGAAGGGATGACCGTGACCGCCTCGCGCCGCCCGCCGTTCGACCCGGAGGTCGAAGCGGCTCTCGACGCCCGCACCGACGTCGTCGTCGGGATGGTGCTCGACGACGTCCCCGTGCTCCGCGCCCGTGCGGAGGTCCCGGCGCCCGAGGTGCTGTCGCTCGGCGGCTCCCTGGAGGTGACGACGCGCCGGGTGCCCGGTGCGCCCGGCGCGCCCGACGTCGAGCTGCTGCTGCTGCGGCCCGTCGGTGCCCGCGGCGCGCTCCCGGTGATCTACCACGTGCACGGCGGCGGGCTGGTCGCCGGCACGATGTACGACGACGTCGTGGCGGCGGCCGAGCTGGGCGCGCCGTTCGGGTGCGCGGTCGTGTCGGTCGGCTACCGGCTCGCGCCCGAGCACCCCTACCCGGCGGCCCTGGACGACGTGTACGCCGGCCTCCGGTGGCTGGTGCGGAACGCGGCGGAGATCGGGGTCGACGCGTCGCGCGTCGTCATCGAGGGGGTCAGCGCCGGCGGCGGGCTCGCGGCGGCGACGGCTCTCCTGGCGCGCGAGCGGGGTGAGCCCGCGCTCGCCGGGCAGATGCTGATCTGCCCGATGCTCGACGACCGCAACGACAGCTACTCGTCCTGGCAGATGGCGGGGGTCGGCTCCTGGGACCACCACGCGAACGCCGTCGCCTGGGGCGCGTACCTGCCGGGCTCGGCGGGCTCCTGGGACGTGCCCGCTCTCGCGGCCGCCGGCCGCGCCGTCGACCTCGCAGGGCTGCCACCCGCCTTCGTCGACGTGGGCTCCGCCGAGACGTTCCGGGACGAGGCGGTCGAGTACGCCCAGAAGATCTGGCGCGCGGGCGGTCGGGCGGAGCTCCACGTCTGGCCCGGCGGCTGCCACGGGTTCGACTTCCTCCAGCCCGACGCGACGCTGTCGCGCGACGCGCGCGCGGCCCGCACGCGCTGGCTCGCCCGGCTCCTCGGGCGGGACGGCTGATGGGCGGGCCGCGCGGGAGCGGGCCGCAGCTGATCGCCTACGCCGACCGGCTCGGCGGGGACATCGACGGACTGCGGGCGCTCCTGGAGGGGCCGCTCGCCGGTGCGTTCGACGGGGTGCACATCCTCCCGTTCTTCACGCCGTTCGACGGCGCGGACGCGGGCTTCGACCCCGACGACCACGCCGCCGTCGACCCTCGCCTCGGGGACTGGGACGACGTGCGGGAGATCGCCCGGGACCGCACGGTCATGGCGGACGTCATCGTCAACCACGTCTCCGCACGGTCGGCCCGGTTCCTCGACGTGCGCGAGCGCGGCGACGCCTCGCCGTACGCCGGGATGTTCCTGACCCTGTCGTCGGTGTTCCCGGACGGGGCGACCGAGGAGGACCTCGCCCGGATCTACCGGCCCCGGCCGGGCCTGCCGTTCACCGCGATGCGGCTGGGCGGCCGCCAGCGGCTGGTGTGGACGACGTTCACCGCCGACCAGGTGGACCTCGACCTGCGCGACGAGACCGCGTGGGCGTACCTCGCCGAGGTCGTCGACCGGCTCGTCGACGCGGGGGTGAGCATGCTGCGCCTCGACGCGGTCGGGTACACCGGCAAGCAGGCGGGCACGTCGTGCTTCATGACGCCCGGGGCGTTCGCCGTCATGGAGCGCGTCGCCGCGCACGCGCACGCACGCGGCGCGCAGGTGCTCGTCGAGGTCCACGGCCACCATGCCGAGCAGATCGAGATCGCCCGGCAGGTCGACCTCGTCTACGACTTCGCGCTCCCGCCCCTGGTGCTGCACGCGCTGACCGCGCGCGACCTCGCGCCCCTGGAGCGGTGGCTGGCCGTCCGGCCGGAGAACGCCGTGACCGTGCTCGACACCCACGACGGCATCGGCATCGTCGACGTGGGCGCGAGCGAGTCCCGCCCCGGCGAGCCCGGGCTGCTCGACGACGCGCAGATCGACGCGCTGGTCGAGTCCGTGCACGTCAACAGCCGGGGAGGCAGCCGGCTGGCGACCGGCAGCGCCGCGTCCAACCTCGACCTCTACCAGGTCAACTGCACCTTCTACGACGCCGTGGGTGCCGACGACGACCGCTACCTGCTCGCCCGGCTCCTGCACGTGTTCGTCAGCGGGATCCCGCAGGTCTACTACGTCGGCCTGCTCGCCGGCGGCAACGACCTGGAGCTCCTCGCGGCGACCGGCGTCGGGCGCGACGTGAACCGGCACCACTACAGCGCCCCCGAGGTGCAGGAGGCGCTGCGCCGGCCCGTCGTCCAGGACCTCCTGACGGCCCTGCGGCTCCGGCGCGACCACCCCGCCTTCGCCGGTCGCCCCCGCTGGGAGTTCGACGGGACGCGCGCGACGTCGCTGTGGACCTGCGGCACCGCCCAGGCCGAGCTGCGCGTCGACGTGAGCGACGCGTCCTCCCGGGTGCGCGTCCGCGAGGGCGACGAGGACTGGCGGGTGGTCCTGGAACGCTCCGGCGGATGACGTGGCGGGCGGCGCGCGTCGGACCGGTCGCGCCGTCCGCCCGCCTCAGCGCGGGCTGAGCACGCAGAAGTCGTGGCCTGCGGGGTCCGTCATGACCACCCACGGCACCTCGCCCTGGCCGACGTCGGCGTCGTGCGCGCCGAGCGTCCGCAGCCGCGCGACCTCGGCCGCCTGGTCGTCGCCCGGGTAGGGCATCACGTCGAGGTGCACGTGGCTGGTGAGCGGCGTCGCCGGACCGCGGACGAGGTCGAGGAACGGACCCACGCCCGCCGAGGAGCGCAGCCGGGCGCGGTCGTCGGCCAGCTCGAGCAGCGTCCAGTCCGTCGCCGCGTCCCAGAACGCCGCCAGCGCTCGCGGGTCGGCGCAGTGCACGACCACCGCGGCGATCGGCCCGGTGTCCGGCGACGCCAGGCCGGGTGCGAGGACGCGGAACACGTTCCCCTCCGGGTCCGCCAGCACCGTCGCGCGCTCGTCGTCGTGGTCCGGGAGCCGCGTCGCGCCGAGCGCGACGAGCCGGGCGACGAGGCCGCCGTCCTGCGACGGCGCCAGGTCCAGGTGGACGCGGTAGTCGACCGTCGTGGGGTCAGGCACCCGGACCAGGTCCACGCAGACCGCCGACGGGTGCGGCCAGCGGAAGCCCACCGGCTCGAGGTTCGTCACCCCGGGCCCCTCGCTGTCGACCGCCCAGCCGAGCGCGTCGGCCCAGAAGCGCCCGAGCGCGACCTCGTCACGCGCCTTGATGTTCACCTGCACGAGTCGCAGCGGCACGCCGCCTCACCCTAGACGGCGCTGAGGTGCGCCGCCGGTCGTCTCGCTCAGCGGCGGTCGCCGCCCGGGGCGCCCTGGGCGCGGCC
>NZ_HE978588.1:251900-257510 GCF_000312005.1 Cellulomonas massiliensis JC225 | reverse complement strand
GCGCCCGCGGTCACCGGCTGCGGCGCCGCGGTGATGCCGGCCTGCCGGGTCATCGCCCGCACGTCCGCGAGCTGCTCCGGCAGCACCAGCGTCACGACGTCGCCGGCCGAGCCGGCGCGGGCCGTGCGGCCGGACCGGTGCAGGTAGGCCTTGTGCTCGGCGGGCGGGTCGACGTGGACCACGAGCTCGACGTCGTCGACGTGGATGCCGCGCGCGGCGATGTCCGTCGCGACGAGCACCTTCACGGCGCCGGACGAGAACGCCTCGAGGTTGCGCTCGCGCGCGCCCTGCCCCAGGTTGCCGTGCAGGTCCACCGCCGGGACGCCGGCCTTGGTGAGCTGCTGCGCCAGCTTCTTCGCGCCGTGCTTGGTCCGCGTGAACAGGACGCGGCGGCCGGTGCCCGAGGCGAGGTGGAGCACGACGTCGCGCTTCGCGGCCACGTCCTCGACGGTGAGCACGTGGTGCGTCATCGCGGAGACGGGCGAGCGGTCCGTGTCGACCGAGTGGCGCAGCGGGTCGGTGAGGAACTCGGTGACGAGCCTGTCCACGCCGTTGTCGAGCGTCGCGGAGAACAGCATCCGCTGGCCGCGCCGCGGCGTGGCCGCCAGGATCCGGCGGACGCCCGGCAGGAAGCCGAGGTCGGCCATGTGGTCCGCCTCGTCGAGCACGGTCACCTGCACGTCCGCGAGCGACACGACGCCCTGGCCCATGAGGTCCTCGAGCCGGCCGGGGCACGCGACGACGACGTCGACGCCCGCGCGCAGCGCCTGCTCCTGCGGGCGCTGGGAGACGCCACCGAAGATCGTGGTGACGCGCAGGCCGGCGGCACGGGCGAGCGGCTCGAGCGTCGCGGAGATCTGGGTCGCGAGCTCGCGCGTGGGGGCGAGGACGAGCCCGCGGGGCCGGCCGGCCGTGGTCCGGGCGGCGCGGGCCCCCGGCGCCAGGCCCGCGAGGCGCGCGACGAGCGGGAGGCTGAAGGCGAGCGTCTTGCCCGAGCCGGTGCGGCCGCGGCCGAGCACGTCGCGGCCGCGCAGGGTGTCGGGCAGCGTCGCCGCCTGGATCGGGAAGGCGTCGGTCATGCCGCGGGCGGTGAGCGCGCGGACGAGGGCCTCGGGCACGCCGAGGGAGGAGAACGAGGTCACAGGGGTCGCCTTTCAGGGCGTCGAGAGGGCGCCCGCCAGGCGAGTGCCTCACCCGGGACGCGAGCCCGCAGCGGTCCAGAGCCGCGCAAGAGCCGGGTCCATCCTCTCATGCCGGCCTCGTCCGTGGTCGCAGCGAACGCTGAGCCGCGGGACAGCCCTCTCTCAGAGGTCTCCCAGCACCCGGCCGGACGATCGACGACATGACAGCAGCAGTGGTGGGGCCACCGGCCCTCGGCGCCGCCCCGGCCGCGCCGACGCCCGCGCCGGTGCACCGCCGGTGGTGGCCGGACGCCGTCGCCGCCTTCACGTGGCTCACGTGCCTCGTCGTCGTCGCCCTCTGGGAGTCCGGCGGCGGCGTCGGGCAGCTGGTCGGCGGCGCGGCGGACGCGCTCGGCTCCGTGGGACGGCTCGCCGGCCTGCTGAGCGCGAACCTCCTGCTGCTGCAGGTGCTCGGCATGGCCCGCATCCCGTGGGCCGAGCGCTCGTTCGGGCAGGACAGGCTCGCGCGCTGGCACCGGTGGGTCGGCTTCACGTCGTTCCACCTCATGGTGCTGCACCTCGTGACGATCGTCGTCTCCTACGCGCTCGTGGACCGGACGGGCGTGCTCGGCGAGGCGTGGACGATGCTGCGGACCTACCCCGGCATGCTGCTGGCGCTCGCGGGCACCGTGCTCATCGGCATGGTCGTCGTCACCTCGGTGCGGGCGGCCCGCCGCCGACTGCGCTACGAGTCGTGGCACCTGCTGCACCTGTACGCCTACCTCGGCGTCGGCCTGGCGCTCCCGCACCAGCTCTGGACCGGGACCGACTTCGTCGCCAACCCCGGCGCACGGGCCTACTGGTGGACCCTGTACGGCGGGGCGCTGGTCGCCGTCGTCGCGTTCCGCCTCGTCGCGCCGTGGCGCACGTCCGCGCGGCACCGCCTGCGGGTGGCGCAGGTCGTGCCGGACGTCGACGACCTCGTCCACGTGCGGATGACGGGGCACGACCTGCAGCGCCTGCGGGTCGCGCCGGGGCAGTTCTTCGTCTTCCGCTTCCTCGCCGGCCCCGGCTGGACGCGCGGCCACCCCCTGTCGCTCTCGGCGGCCCCGACCACCGACGGCCTGCGCGTCACGGTGGGGGTCCGCGGCGACGACGGACGACGGATCGCCGCCCTGCGCCCGGGCACGCGGGTGCTCGTCGAGGGGCCGTACGGCCGGCTGACCCCGCAGGTCCTGCGCCGGCCCCGGATGACGGCGGTCGCGGCGGGCTCGGGCGTCGCGCCCGTCCTCGCCCTCCTGCACGCCCGGCCCGGCCGCGGGGACGTCCTGCTGCACCGGACGCGCGGGCCCGGCGCCGGGCCCCTGGCGGCCGAGCTCGCGGCGCTGCCCGGCCTGACGTACCTGCCGCTGACCGGCCGGCGCGCCGGGACCGGCACCTCGTGGCTCCCCGCCGCGCACGCCGACGTCCCCGGGCCCGCCGCGCTCCTCGCGCTGTCGCCCGACATCCGCCACCACGACGTCGTCGTCTGCGGTCCGGGTCCGTGGACCGACGCCGTCCTGCGCGACCTGCGCACCGCCGGCGTCCCCGACGACGCCGTCCACGTCGAGCGCTACGACTGGGAGTGACCATGCGCCGCATCACGATCTGGGCCCTGTCCACCCTCTCCGGCCTCGTGCTCCTGCTCGCGTACCCGACGAGCACCGGCCGTCCCGTGGGCGTCGACACCGCGACCGGCGGGTCGGGCGCGTCCGCGTCCGGCGGGACGAGCACGTCGGGTCCGGCGTCGGGGTCGGCCACCGGTGACGGGTCCTCCGGCTCGTCCGGCTCGTCGGACGGCGGCACCTCGGCCTCGTCGGGCTCGTCGTCGGGCTCGTCGGGCTCGTCGGGCTCGGACGCCAGCGGGACGTTCACCGGCGCCGTCGCCGACACCCGGTGGGGGCCGGTGCAGGTGCAGATCACCGTGGAGGCGGGGCGGATCACGTCCGCGGACGCCGTCCAGTACCCCACCGGAAACCCTCGCGACCAGCAGATCAACGCCTACGCCGTGCCGCAGCTCAACACCGAGGTCACCGACGCCCAGAGCGCGCAGATCGACCTCGTCTCGGGCGCCACCGTGACGAGCCGCGGGTACGTCCAGTCCCTGCAGGACGCGATCGACCAGGCGTTCGGGGCATGAGCGGCGGGCAGGACGAGCCGCGCCGCGCGTGGGTCGACCACGTCATGGGGATGCCCGTGAGCGTCCACGTGCGGGGTGACGACGCGCACGCGGCGGCCACCGAGCGCGCGGTGCGGGCGGCGTTCGCGGAGCTGCGGGAGGTCGACCGGGTGCTGAGCACGTACCGGCCGGACTCGGACGTCAGCCGCTACGCCCGGGGCGAGCTCCCGCTCGCCGACTGCGACGCGCGGGTCCGCGAGGTCCACCGGCTGTGCCTGCTGGTGCTCGCGACGACGGACGGCGCGGTGGACGCGTGGGGATGGAGCAGGCGCGGGTTCGACCCCACGGGCGTCGTCAAGGGCTGGGCCGTCGAGCGGGCGCTCGACGCGCTCGGGGGCGTCCGGGGCGACGTCGCGATCGACGCCGGCGGCGACGTGGCGGTGCGCTGCGACCCGGCGGGCCCGGGATGGCTCGTCGGTGTCGAGCACCCGGACCGCCCGGGCGAGCTGCTCGCGACGGTGCGCGTGCACGCGGGCGGCGTCGCCACGTCGGGCACGGCGGCGCGCGGCGCGCACGTCGTCGACCCTGGGACGGGCCTGCCGGCGGCGCACGGCGTCCGCTCCGCGACGGTGGTCGGGCCGTCGCCGTGCTGGGCCGACGTGTGGGCGACGGCCGTCATGGTCACGGGCCGGCGCGGCCCCGGCGGCACGGGCGGGCTCGTCCTGCACGACGACGGCGGGACGTGGGGCTGGCACGACGGGGCCGCGCGACCCGAGCCGGGCGGTGCGCTCACGGCGGTAGAGTGACTCGCGCGCACGACCCGCCGCCCGGTGACCCCGGGCAGACCGCGAGGAGCACCACGAGGTGACGTTCCCCCGTCCCGCCGCCGTCATCGTCCTCGCCGCAGGTGAAGGAACCCGGATGCGCTCGGCCACACCGAAGGTCCTGCACCGGCTCGGCGGCCGCACCCTCCTCGGCCACGCGCTGGGCGCCGCCCGCGGCCTCGAGCCGGGTCGCGTGGTCGTCGTCGTGCGGCACGGGCGCGAGCAGGTCGTCGCGCACGCGAAGGACGTGGACCCCGAGGTGGTGTTCGCCGACCAGGACGACGTCCCGGGCACCGGGCGCGCCGTCCAGGTCGCCATGACGGCGCTGGACGCCGCCGCGCAGGCGGCCGCCGCCGACGGGGGAGCGGACTCCTCCGGTGCGGTCACCGAGGGCGCCGTCGTCGTCATGGCGGGCGACGTCCCGCTGCTGGACGCCGCGACGCTCGGAGAGCTGCTGGCCGCGCACGCGGCCGACGCGAACGCGGTCACGGTCCTCACCACCGAGGTCGAGGACGCGACCGGCTACGGCCGCATCCTGCGCGAGGAGGGGACGGGCGACGTCCTCGGGATCGTCGAGCACAAGGACGCGTCCGACGAGCAGCGCGCCATCCGCGAGATCAACTCCTCGACCTACGTGTTCGACGCGGCGGTGCTGCGCAGCGCGCTGGGCCGGCTGAACCGCGACAACGCGCAGGGCGAGGTGTACCTCACCGACGTGCTGGCCATCGCGCGGGCCGACGGCGGCCACGTGCGCGCGCTGCGCACCGACGACCCGGTGCTCGTCGAGGGCGTCAACGACCGCGTGCAGCTCGCGACGCTCGGCGCGGAGCTCAACCGCCGCGTCCTCGAGGACTGGATGCGCGAGGGCGTCACCGTGGTGGACCCGGCGACCACCTGGGTCGACGTGGACGTCGAGCTGGAGCGCGACGTCACGCTGCTGCCCGGCACCCAGCTGCACGGCGCGACCGTGGTGCGCGAGGGCGCGACCGTCGGCCCCGACACCACGCTGACGGACGTCGAGGTGGGCCCCGGCGCGACCGTGGTGCGCACGCACGGCTCGCTCGCCGTGATCGGCCCCCGCGCGAGCGTCGGGCCGTTCGCGTACCTGCGCCCGGGCACCGAGCTCGGCGCGAAGGGCAAGATCGGCACGTTCGTCGAGACGAAGAACGCGCAGATCGGCGAGGGCTCGAAGGTCCCGCACCTGTCGTACATCGGCGACGCGACCGTCGGCGAGCACACGAACATCGGCGCCGCGTCCGTCACCGTCAACTACGACGGCGTCCGCAAGCACCGCACGACGATCGGCTCCCACGCCCGGACGGGGGCCGACAACATGTTCGTCGCCCCGGTCACCGTGGGCGACGGCGCGTACACGGGCGCGGGCACCGTGGTCCGCCGCGACGTGCCGGCCGGCGCGCTGGGCGTGAGCGCCGGCGCGCAGCGCAACATCGAGGGCTGGGTCCTGCGGGCCCGCGCCGGCACGCCGGCCGCCGACGCCGCGGCCGCG
>NZ_HE978588.1:236913-251483 GCF_000312005.1 Cellulomonas massiliensis JC225 | reverse complement strand
AGCGCGCCGCGCAGGCCGCCGCCGGCAGCGCCCCGACGCCGCCACGCCCGCTGCCGGGCCAGCCCGCGCAGATCGCCGACCTCACCGACCTGGCCGACCCCACCGACCCGACGCTGAAGGGCACCACCCGATGACGGGGATCGTCTCCCACGACGGCATCAAGCAGCTCGTCCTCGTCTCCGGGCGCGCGCACCCGGAGCTCGCGCAGTCGGTCGCCGACGCGCTCGGCATCGACCTCGTGCCGACGACGGCGTACGAGTTCGCGAACGGGGAGATCTACACCCGGTTCGGGGAGTCGGTGCGCGGCGCCGACGCGTTCGTGCTGCAGTCGCACGCGTCGCCCATCAACCAGTGGATCATGGAGCAGCTGCTCATGGTCGACGCGCTCAAGCGGGCCTCGGCCAAGACGATCACCGTGGTCGCCCCGTTCTACGGGTACGCGCGCCAGGACAAGAAGCACCGGGGCCGCGAGCCGATCTCCGCCCGCCTCATGGCCGACCTGTTCAAGACCGCCGGGGCGGACCGGCTCATGAGCATCGACCTGCACTCGGCGCAGATCCAGGGGTTCTTCGACGGCCCCGTCGACCACCTCTGGGCCATGCCGATCCTCACGGAGTACGTGCGCACCCGCGTGGACCTGTCGAACGTCACGGTCGTCTCGCCGGACGCCGGCCGCATCCGCGTGGCCGAGCAGTGGGCGGCCAAGCTCGGCGGCGGGCCCCTGGCCTTCGTCCACAAGACGCGGGACATCCGCCGCCCCAACCAGGCCGTCGCCAACCGGGTCGTCGGTGACGTCGAGGGCCGCTCGTGCGTCATCACCGACGACCTCATCGACACCGCCGGCACGATCACCGGCGCGGTGCGGGTGCTGCTCGAGGCCGGCGCGAAGGACGTCATCGTCGCGGCGACGCACGGCGTGCTGTCCGCCCCCGCGGTCGACCGGCTGCAGGAGTGCGGCGCGCGCGAGGTCATCATCACCGACACGCTGCCGATCGACGACGACAAGCGGTTCCCCAAGCTCACCGTCCTGTCGGTCGCGCCGCTCATCGCGCGCGCGATCCGCGAGGTGTTCGACGACGGGTCCGTCACCAGCCTGTTCGACGGCAACGCCTGAGCCGGGCGCGACATGAGCGCTGACGACGCCCTCGCCGGCGAGGGCCGCCGGGACCGCGCCGGCGGCGGCGTCACGGTCCGCGGCACCGGCTCGGCCGCCGCGGAGCCCGACGTCGTCGTCGTCGACCTCGGTGCGGAGGTGCGCGCGGCGGACGTGGGCGCCGCGCTCGCGGAAGCCACGGGCGCGCTCACGCGCATGCGCTCCGCGCTGACGGCCGCGGGCGTCGACGCCCGCGCCGTGCGGACCTCGTCGACCTCCACCTGGACGGAGACGACCGAGCAGGGGACCGTCCGGGTCGTGGCCCGGCTCGGCCTCCTCGTCACGCTGACCGACGTGGGCGCCGCGGGGCCGACGATCGGCGCCGCGCTGGAGGCCGGGGGCTCGTCCGCCTGGCTGGGCGGGCTGCGCCTCGTCGTCAGCGACCCCGCCCAGGCGGAGGCGACCGCACGCGAGGCCGCCTACGACGACGCCGCCGCGAAGGCCGCGCACCTCGCGCACCTGGCCGGCCGCTCGCTCGGCGACGTCGTCTGGATCCGCGAGGACGAGGCCGGCGGCGCCGCGCCGCTGCGCCTCGCGCGGACGGAGTCGGCCGCCAAGCTCGACGTGCCCGTCGACGCCGGCGAGCAGTCGGTGCACGCGGCCCTCGTCGTGCGCTGGGCGTGGGCGGCCCCGACCGCCTGACGCCCGGCGGCAATTCACCCCATACCGGGCGCAGCGGGCGCCCTTCGTCCTCCTACTGTCGGTGCATGGCTGTCGAGGCGTCGGACGAGGAGCGGCACGAGGCCGTCGCCGTCGCCGACGCCGCGCCGCCCGCGACCGAGCCCGTGACCGAGCCCGTGACCGAGCCGGTGGTCGAGCCCGTCGCCGAGCGCCGGCCCGGCGTCGTGGTGGGCCTCGACGGCCTGCGGGCGCTCGCCGCCCTGGCGGTCATCGCGTACCACGTGCAGTTCCTCGCCCGGCAGGCGAGCGGACCCGTGCCGGCCGCGTCCGCCGTCGGCTGGGTCGGCGTGGACCTGTTCTTCGCGATCTCGGGCTTCATCCTCATGATCCCGTTCGCGCGCGCGCACGGCACCGGCGCCCGGACGAGCCTGCGGACGTTCTACACCCGCCGCGCGCGCCGCATCGTCCCCGGGTTCTGGCTGAACCTGGCGATCCTCGCGCTGCTCGCCGGCCCCGCGCTGCTGCTGTCCGGCAGGGGCTGGGCGACGATCGCCGCGGACGCCACGTTCACCGCCGGCTACCTCGGCTACCCCTCGCTCAACGCCGTGTACTGGTCGCTCTACTGCGAGGCGGCGTTCTACCTCGCCCTGCCGTTCCTGGCCAAGGCGTTCGTGGGCCGCCGCTGGTGGTGGGGGCTGCCCGCGGTGGTCGCGCTGGGGGCGGCGTTCCGCTGGGCCGTCGTGACGTTCGTCGACGCCGACCGGTTCTTCACGCCGATCATGCAGTTCCCGGGCGTGATCGACCAGTTCGCCTTCGGGATGGTCGCGGCCGTGCTCTGGGTCCGGGTCGAGCGCGACCCCGACCGCGTGCCGGGCCGCCTGCTGCTGGCGCTGGCCGTCGCGGGCGTGGCCGGAGCGGCCGGCCTCACGCTGCTCATCCAGAAGGTGCTGACGCTCGACGGCTTCTGGACGGCGTCGACGTCGTTCGGCCCGTGGCCGCTCGTCCTCCTGCGGCCCGGGCTGTCCCTGTGCTTCGCGCTCGTCATCGTCGGCGTCTGCCTGCGACCCAACCCGGTCCGGGCGGCGCTCGACCACCGGGTCGTGCGGTACCTGGGCGTCGTGAGCTTCGGGCTGTACCTGTGGCACCTGCCCATCACGCGCGAGCTGGGTCCGTACCTCGGGACGACCGGCGGCTCGAGCGCCGGCTACCTCCTGCGTTTCGTCGTCGTGGCCGCCGCGTCGGTCGCCTGCGCGGCCGTCTCGTACCACCTCGTCGAGCGCCGGTTCCTGGGCCGCCGCGAGGTCGCGGTCAACCAGGCCCGCGTTTCCGAGGACCGGCGCCGACCGGGTAGGATCTTCGGGTTGCCTCGGCGAGGGACGACGGACGGTCGGCGAGTGGCTCGGTCCACGACGGCGGTCCCCGGTCCGTGATCGACAGGGTGGCCCGCCTCCGCGTGCCCGTCCTGCGTCCCGCGTCGAGGCCACCACACGCACCCACGGTCGTCGCGTGCTCGCGCCGCCCGTACCGCACCTGAACGCCCGCTCGCCGCGGGCCACCACCAAGCCCGTTGGGAGTCCACGTGTCCGAGATCAAGCTCGCCGCCACCACGCGCACGGAGTTCGGCAAGGGCGCCGCCCGCCGCCTGCGCCGCGCCCACCAGGTGCCCGCCGTCCTGTACGGCCACGGCTCCGACCCGCTGCACGTCGCCCTGCCGGGCCACGAGACGATGCTCGCGGTCAAGCACGCGAACGCCCTCTTCGAGATCGACCTCGAGGGCAAGAAGACGCTGGCGATCGCCAAGGACGTCCAGGTCGACCCGGTCAAGATGACGATCGAGCACGTCGACCTGCTCATCGTGAAGAAGGGCGAGAAGGTCGCCGTCGACGTGCCGGTGCACGTCGTGGGCGAGTCCGCCCCCGGCACGATCCACCTCGTCGACACGCAGACGCTGTCGCTCGAGGCCGAGGCGACGCACCTGCCCGCCGCGGTCGAGGTCTCGATCGAGGGCGCCGAGGCCGGCGCGGTCATCACGGCGGCCGACATCACGCTGCCGCAGGGCACGTCGCTCGTGACGGACGGCGAGACGATCGTCGTCACGATCTCGGTGCCGCAGGTGAGCGCGGACGACGTCGCCGCCGACGAGGCCGCCGCGGAGCTCGCCGCCGAGCAGTCCGCCGCCTCCGGCGCGGCCGCCGAGGCCGGCCAGGAGTCCTGACCCCCCGCAGCACCGCTGCGCACGCACCACCGCCGACGCCCGGTACCGTCTCGCACGGGCCGGGCGTCGGCGTACGACCCGCCGGCGACGGCGACCCGGGAGGACGCATGGCAGAGGGACCCTGGCTCGTCGTCGGGCTGGGCAACCCGGGGCCGCAGTACGCCGGCAACCGGCACAACGTGGGCCAGATGGTGCTCGACGAGCTGGCGCGCCGCACGGGCGCCGCGTTCGCCGCCGGCCGCGGCGGCGTGCTCTCCCGGCGCCCGCAGGCGGCCGTCGCGGAGGCGCGGCTCGGCACCCTGCCCGGAGGGGCACCGGGCCCGCGCGTCGTCCTGGCGAAGCCGACGACGTACATGAACGTCTCCGGCGGCCCCGTCGCGGCGCTCGCGCGCTACTACGACGTCCCGCCCGAGCGGGTCGTCATGGTGCACGACGAGCTGGACATCCCGTTCGCCGACGTGCGCCTCAAGAAGGGCGGCGGCGAGGGCGGCCACAACGGGCTGCGCGACACCACCAAGGCGCTCGGCACGAAGGACTACGTGCGGGTGCGCGTGGGCGTCGGGCGCCCGCCGGGCCGGCAGGACCCCGCCGACTTCGTCCTCAAGGACTTCGCCAAGCCCGAGCAGAAGGACCTGCCCTGGCTGCTGGACCGCGCCGCCGACGCGGTCGAGGCGGTCGTCCTCGACGGCCTCGAGGCCGCGCAGCTCCGGTTCCACACCCGCGCCTGAGCCGGGTGACAGCGGCCGTGACGCGGCGTCACGGCACATGGGATGAAATCGGTCACGTCCGGGTGAAATCGGACAGAAGGTACTGATCGGTACAGACCAGCACGGATAGCCTCCCCCTGTTCACATGACTTCCGGGGGGTTGCCATGACGCTGACGGCGGACCGCGGTGCGGCGCCGGACCACGACTGGAGCGACCGGCGCGCCCACGCGCTGGGGCCGCGCCTGTCGTGGGCGTCGCCGCGCCCGTTCGACGTCCGTCACACCCCGTTCAACGAGCCCGAGGTCCGCTCGCGGGGCTGGGCGGTCGCGGGGCTGCGCTACCGGCGCAGCGTCGTGGCGTCCGACCTGCTGCTCGCCGCGACGGTGGGCACGACGATCCTCGAGCCGCGGCTCGGCGCCTCGCTCGGCACCGCCCTGTGGGTGGCGCTCGCGGCCGTCGGGTTCGTGGCCTGCGTGGCCGTCCTGCACGGCTACCACATGCACCGCATCGGGACCGGGGTGCAGGAGTTCCAGTCCGTCGGCCTCGGCGGCATGCTCCTGTCCGCGGCCGTCATCATGACGGCGTTCACGCTGCAGGCGAGCCCGCCGCGGTCGGTCGTCTTCATCGGCGTCCCGGCACTCGTCCTGGCCGCCTCCGTCGCGCGGTACGTGCTGCGCAAGCGCCTGCACCACCAGCGCCGGCTGGGCCTGGACATGCAGCGGACCGTCGTCATCGGCTCGCCGGGCAGCGCCGCGCGCGCCGCGACGGACCTCCAGGCCGCGCCGCACGAGGGCTACGACGTCGTGGGCATGTGCCTGCCGTCGATCGAGGACGAGGCGGACGCGGACACCGTTCCGGTGCTCGGCGCGATCGCCGACGTGGTGCAGGTCGTCGCGGACTACGCGATCGACGTCGTCATCGTCACCGGGGGAGTGCTCAGCGGCGACGCGACGCGACGGCTGTCGTGGGCGCTCGACCGCGCCGGCGCGGCCCTCGTGGTGGTCCCGGAGCTCGTCGAGGTCAGCCGCCCGCGCCTGACCGTCCGCCCGTCCGGCTCCGTGCCGATGCTGGAGGTCGAGGTCGCCCCGCCGCGCCGCCGGCTGCTCGCGAAGGCCGCGATGGACTGGACGATCACGCCCCTCGCCGCGCTCCTCGCGCTGCCGGTCGTCGCGGTGCTCGCGGTGCTCGTGAAGCTGACGTCGCCGGGACCGGCGTTCTACGGCGCGACCCGTGCGGGCGTCGACGGTCGCCCCTTCACGATGTGGAAGCTGCGCTCGATGTACGTGGACGCGGACGCGCGCCGCGAGGAGCTGCTGGCCCGCAACGAGGGCTCCGGCGTCCTGTTCAAGCTCCGCGACGACCCCCGCGTGACGCCGCTCGGCCGGTTCATGCGCAAGTTCTCGCTCGACGAGCTGCCGCAGCTGTGGAACGTGGTGCGGGGCGACATGTCGCTCGTCGGCCCGCGCCCGCCGCTCGTCAGCGAGGTGCAGGCGTACGAGGACCAGGTGCACCGCCGGCTGCGCGTGAAGCCGGGCCTGACCGGGCTCTGGCAGATCAGCGGCCGCTCCGACCTCGACTGGGACGACGCGGTGCGGCTCGACCTGCGCTACGCGGACAACTGGTCCGTCGGGATGGACCTGCAGATCCTCTGGAAGACGGCACGCGCCGTGCTGCGGCCCAGCGGGGCGTACTGACGGCGAGCGCTGCGCGGCCCCTCCACGGGCCGCTGATCTCACCCACGGTCGGGAGGGTGAGATCGACGCGCGTCCACCGCCGTGGGCACGCCGGCTTCCTAGGCTGACGAGACGGGACGAGAGGGGACCTGGTGCGGGAACGGGACGCGCGGCTGTCGATCGCGCTCGTCGGGACGCGCGGGGTCCCCGCGCGCTACGGCGGGTTCGAGACCGCCGTCGAGGAGATCGGCTCGCGGCTGTCCGCCCGCGGGCACCGCGTCCGCGTGTACTGCCGGGCGGGGAACGACGACGACGCCCGCCGGCGCACGTACCGCGGGATGGAGCTCGTCACGCTCCCGGCGGTGCGCCGGCGCGAGCTGGAGACGCTCTCCCACACCGGGTTGTCCGCCGCCCACCTGCTCGTGCGGCGTACGGACGTCGCGTTCGTGTTCAACGCCGCCAACGCCCCGTTCCTGCCGCTCCTGCGGCTCGCCCGCGTGCCCGTCGCGACGCACGTCGACGGGCTGGAGTGGAAGCGCGCCAAGTGGGGAGCCCGCGGGCGGCAGTACTACCGGTGGGCCGAGCAGGCGAGCGTCCGGTGGTCGGACGCGCTCATCTCGGACGCGCACGGCATCGCGGACTACTACCGGTCGGAGTTCGACGTGCCGTCGCGCTACATCCCGTACGGCGCGCCGCTGCTCGACGACGTCACGGACGACCGGCTGGCCGAGCTCGGCCTCGAGGCGCGCGGGTACCACCTCGTGGTCGCGCGGTTCGAGAAGGAGAACCACGTGCTCCAGGTGGTGGAGGGCTACGCGCGCTCGTCCGCGCGCCTCCCGCTCGTGGTCGTGGGGTCGGCCCCCTACGCGGACGAGTACGTCTCGGCCGTGCACGCCGTCGCGGAGGGCGACGCCCGCATCCGGATGCTCGGCGGGGTGTGGGACCAGGCGCTGCTCGACCAGCTCTACCGGCACGCCTTCACCTACCTGCACGGGCACTCGGTCGGGGGGACGAACCCGTCGCTCCTGCGCGCGATCGGCGCGTCCGCGCCGACGACCGCGTTCGACGTCTCCTTCAACCGGGAGGTCCTGCAGGGCGCGGGCGTGTACTTCTCGACCCCGCTCGACGTCGCGGAGCTGGTGGAGAAGGCCGAGGCCGACCCGGAGGCGACGCGCGAGCGGGGCGTCGCCGGCCGTGCCCGCGCGGCGGACTTCGACTGGGACCGCGTGGCGGACGACTACGAGCGCCTGGCGCGCGACCTGAGCACCCGGACGGTCCCGGGGCCGCAGCGCCGCGCACGCCGGCGGGGGGAGGAGGGCTCCTGATGCCCACGTACCTCGAGACCGTGCAGCTGCTGGCGTCCGCGCAGAAGGACGCGGCGCGCGGCGCCCCCGCCTACTCCCGGTTCGTCAACCGGCGGCTCGGGCGGCTGCTGGCGGCGTGGGCCTTCCGTCGCGGGCTCTCCCCGAACGCGGTGACGGGCCTCAGCGCCCTCGCCACCTTCGGCGGCATCGCGGCCACCGCCCTGCTCGCGCCCGCGTGGTGGGTCGGCGTGCTGGTCGCGGTGCTGCTCGTCCTCGGGTACGCGCTCGACTCCGCCGACGGCCAGGTGGCGCGCCTGACGGGGCGGGGCAGCCCGGCCGGGGAGTGGCTCGACCACGTCGTCGACGCGACCAAGATCTCCGCCATGCCGCTGGCCCTGCTCGTGGGGTGGTACCGCTTCGACGCCGTGGACCGCGCGTGGCTGCTCGTGCCGATCGTGCACGCGGTGGTCGGCCCGGTGTACTTCTTCGCGATGATCCTCACGGAGCAGCTGCGCCGCGCGCACGGCGTCCGGAGCACCGCGGCGCCGGGCGGCCGCCTGCCTTGGCTGCGCTCGCTCGTGGCCCTGCCCACGGACTACGGGGTGCTCTGCCTGCTGTTCCTGCTCTACGGCTGGATCTCGGGGTTCGTGGTGCTCTACGGGCTCGTCGTGCTCGCCACGGCGGTGTACCTCGCGCTCGCGCTGGGCAAGTGGTTCCGGGAGATGGGCCGGCTCGGCGCGTCCGCCGGCGGTGCGCCCGCCGCCTGAGGCCGCGGGTCAGCCGACCGTGTCCTCGACCGCCCGCACGACCTGCCGCGCGTAGGCGTCGACGGAGAACCGGTCGAGCGCGTCGACGCGGCCGCGCGTCGCGAGGTCGGACGCCAGCGCCCGGTCGTCGAGCAGGGTCGCGATCGCGTCGGCCAGCGCCCGGGGGTCGCCCGGGGGGACGAGGAGGCCGGTCTCGCCGTCGCGGACGACCTCGCGCAGCCCCTGGGTGCGGGAGGCGACGAGCGGACGCCGGGCGAGGAGCGCCTCCACCGCCGTGTTGCCGAACGGCTCGACGCGGGAGGGCACGAGCGCGACGTCGCACCCGGCCAGGACGGGCCACGTCGGCCGGACGTACCCGAGCAGCTGCACGGCCCCCTCGAGCGGCGCGGACGCGGCCCGGGACGCGAGCTCCTGCTCGTACCACTCGTAGCCCGCGAACGGCGTCCCGCAGACGGTGAGGCGGACGTCGCGGCCCTCCTCGCGCAGGAGCCGGACGGCGTCCAGCGCGACGTCGACCCCCTTGCGGGGCGACAGCCGGCCGACGAGGGCGAGGTGCGCCGCACCGTCGAGCTCCCGGCGCGGCGGGGTCGGCTCGTCGACGGGGCCGGGGACGCCGTTGTGGACCACCCGGGTCCGGCGCGCCAGCCGCGGCACCGAGCGGCGCAGCACCTCGGCGGCCGCGTGCGAGTTGGCGACGACGACGCGCGCGGCGAGGAGCTGCGCGGCGAGCAGGAACCGGACGGCCGTCGGCTGGTCCTCCTCCGCCTCGTGCACGTGGCAGAGCGCGGGGACGCCGGCGAGCCCGGCCGCCGCCAGCCAGCTCGGGACGGTCAGCGTGTTGACCAGGACGGCGTCGGGACGCTCACGGCGCAGCGCCCGGGCCGAGCCGACGGTGGCGCGCGCCAGCCCGGCGAGCAGCCCCGGGAGGCGGCGGGGGTGCAGCTCCGCCTTGCGCAGGACCGGGTAGGGGACGAGCACCGCGCGGGCGCCGCGCGCCTCGAGCTCGGCGACGAGCGGGCCGTCGTCCGGGAGGACGACGGTGACCGTCCAGGCCGCGCGGACGAGGGCGCCGACCGTCTCGAGCAGCTGGCGGTCGGAGCCGTACAGGTCGGGGCTGGGGTGCGCCACGACGAGGGACCGGGGGCGTGGATCGTCGGTCGGCTGCATCGACGCTGATCCTATCGAGGCGCTCCGGATGCCCGAGATGTCGCGGTTGTCCGTTCTGCTGTGACGAACGTCACAGTGTGACCGGTATCCCCCGTCCGAGTGACGCGCGGGTGAACGTTGTCGCAGGTAACGGAACGGTCACGGCCCCCTGGCCCCGGGTGATCGCGGCCGATCCGGAGGGCCGGAGAGCCGTCGCGTCCGGATCGACGGGTGTCATGTGCTTCCCTACTGGACGACCGAATGGGTGAATCCTCCTGAGAACAGCGCTCTGTGCTCATGGGTCCGGGGGGACCACGCCGACAAAGCAGACACCTGTGACGAACGTGATCAAGAAGAGGTTCCCCGTGGTACACCATCGAACGAGCGCGGCTGCCGTGCAGCCGACCCGTCCCGTGATCGCCTGGCTGATGGCTCTCGCCGTCGTCGCCGGTGCGCTGGTGGCGTTCAACGCGTTCTCGGCCAGCGCCGCCGAGGCCACCTCCAAGACGGTCACCGTGTCGCCGGCCGTGAAGGTCGTCGACTACCAGGTCATCAAGCCCGGCAAGACGCTCACCGTCGCGCTGCCGAAGAGCGTGCCGTCGACCGCGACGTCGGCCACGTTCACCGTCTGGGCCAAGTACGCGTGGCGGGCGACGAAGGTCTCCGTCTGCGCCGGCACGACGGCGCCCGCGAGCTGCACGAAGTCGCCGGCGCTCACCACCAAGACGCAGTCCGCGGCGCAGGCGACCACCACGGTGGCGCTCAAGGGCCAGCGGTCGGTGACCGTGCACAACTCCTCGGCCAGCGCCCGCGTGACGGTGACGCTGACGAAGTACGTCGTGCCGGCCGGCACCGCGACGTCCACGCCGACGAAGTCCGCGACGCCCACGAAGTCGGCGACGCCGACCGCGACGCCGACGAAGACGGCCACCCCGACGCCGACGCCCACCAAGACGGCCACGCCGACGCCGACGAAGACGGCCACGCCGACGCCCACGCCCACCAAGACGGCCACGCCGACCCCCACGCCCACCTCGACCGCCCCGGTCACCAAGGAGAACTGGGCTCCGCCGAGCGTCAAGGCGCCGTCGGGCAAGCCGGGCCCCTCCAACACCGGGGTGCCGAGCGGGACGTCGCTGAAGGTCCACAACGGTGACCTCGTCATCGACGAGCCGGGCAAGCACATCGACGGCCTCGAGATCCGCGGCTACGTGAGCATCCACGCGCCGAACGTCGTGATCACCAACAGCCGCATCGTCGGCCCGGACTCCGTGCCGCCCTACGACCGCGGCCTCATCCAGATCCGCGACGCGGCCGACAGCGTCACGGTCGTCGACTCGGAGATCTACGCCCAGCACCCCTCGTACCGGGTGCGCGGCATCATCGGCAAGAACTTCACGCTCACCCGGGTCGAGATGCGTGACGTCGTCGACCAGATGATCATCACGGGCGACAACGTGACGGTGCAGGACTCGTGGCTGCACTCGAACGCGTACTGGGTGAAGGACCCGAACTACAACAACACCCCGACGCACGACGACAACGCCCAGATCTCCATCGGGAAGAACATCAAGTTCCTCCGCAACACGATGCAGGGGACGCACAACGCGTCGATCATGATCACGCAGGACCGCGGCGACGTCAGCGACGTCACGGTGGCCGGCAACTTCATCGACAACGGCGCGTGCTCGATCAACATCGCGGAGAAGAGCTACGGCCCGATCCAGCGCATGACGATCAAGGACAACGTCTTCGGCGGCAACACCTGGGTCAAGAGCTGCGCGATCCTGTCGCCGGCGACGACCACCGCCGTCCTCAGCGCCTCGAACAACACGTGGCTGGACGGCAGCCCCGTCGCGATCAGCAAGGGTCGCTGAGTCACTCCGTCGAGGCGGTCTCGGCCAGGACGTCCTGGGCCGAGGCCGCCTCGCGGCGTCTGCGCAGGTCCCGCCGGACGTACCAGACGTTCGGCAGGACCTGGCACAGCAGCACCGTGACCGTCGAGCCGACCACCGGACCGGCGGCACCGAGAGGGCCGATGAGGGCCCAGCTCAGCGCGAGGTTCGCCGGGACCAGGACGAGGATCGGCGGCACCTGGAAGCGCAGCCCGGCGGCGTCGGTCATGTACATGCCGAGCGGGTACTTCGCGGCCTGCACGGCGACGAAGGCCACGAACGCGACCACGAGCTGCCAGGGCAGCGTGATGCGCCCGTCGGAGACGAAGGCCGTGAGCCACGGCAGCACGGCGCAGAGCACCCCGGCGACGAGGAGCGCGGCGCCGGTGAACGCCCACATCGCCGCGAACGGCGAGCGGATCGTGCCGGTCGAGCGGTGCTTGGCGAAGATCGGCCACAGCGCCACGCCCGCCGCCGAGATCGTCTGCAGGACGATGCCGAAGAACTGCGACGCCAGGTTGTAGCGGGCGAGCTCCGTCGTCGTCGCCAGGTGGCTCAGCAGCAGGCGGTCGGTCTGCATCGCGATCGGCAGCGCGATCATCTGGACGAGCATGGGGCCGGCGACGTGCATGACGCGGACGCCCGGCACCGCGCGCCGGCGGGGCACGTCCCGGACGGACGCGCCGAGCTGCGGGCCGAGCAGTCGGCGGGCGATGAGGAAGCAGAGCACCGAGACCAGGGCGGCCGCGACGTAGGACCACAGCGGCAGCACCGTGCCGCTCCACCCCGCGGCCAGCGTGACGACGACCGCGAGCATGATGAACGGCGCGACGAGGGCCTGCGTCGCGATCTGGGCGGGGTTGCGGCCGAGGCCGATGAGCGTGCGCTGGCCGATCGTGAACGGCAGCGCGAGCCCGAACAGGACCATGGACCACATCGCGACGGCTCCGGTGCCCGGCAGCAGGTCGTCGCCGAGGATCGCGGGCCAGACGCCCGTGACGCCGAGCACCACGCTCACGACGGCGATGACGCCGCCCGAGCAGAGCAGGATGCGCAGCGCGCTCGTCATCGTGCGGCGCACGACGACGTCGCGGCGCGGGTCGGCGGACTCGGCGATCGCGTTGACCACGGCCGCCCCGATGCCGAGGTCCGCGAACGGCAGCAGGTTCGGCAGGGCGCTGATGAGCCCGTACTGCGCGTACGCCGCCTCCCCGAAGTGGCTGAGGATGAGGCGGCTCGTGACGATGCCGAGCACGCCCGACAACCCGAGCACCAGGACCTTAACGAGCGCCGTCCCGCCGACGGCGGCCCACGGACCTCGCGGGCGCGCGCTCATCGCCGCAGCTCCACGACCTCGGTCTGGCTCCCGCGCCAGGACCAGGCCGGGTGGAAGCCCTCGCGCGCGAGCAGCGCGTCGTCGCGCGCCGCTTCCTCGACGCGGTCCTGGCGGCGGACCACCCACACGGTGCTCACGTCCTGCAGCCGCGCGGTGCTGGCGGCCAGCTCGCGCGAGGTGCCGAACAGCGTGCGGCCCTGCGCCGGGTCCTGGTCGAGCGTGACGTCGACGAGGCCCTCGACCGACCCGGGGTAGCCGAGCGCCACGGTCCGCAGGCTGCGGCGCACCGTGCCGTCGACGGCGTCGTCCCGGGGCCCCCAGTAGACGGCGTCGCCCGGGCGGGCGCGGGCACGCAGCTGCTCGGCGACGAGCGCGAGGTCCGCACCGCTCTTCGCGAGCGTGCTGCGCTGCGACGCCCAGACCGGCGCGACGAGCAGGACGGCGGCGACCCCCACCGCCACGACGGCGCGGCGCGGCAGGGACACGGCTCCCGCCGCGACGAGCACGGCGAGGGCCGGGGCGCAGAACGTCAGGTAGCGGGGGTTGTACAGCGACGGGTCGGCGACCGCGAGCGCCACCAGCGCCACCGTCGGCACGAGCAGCCACGGCAGGGTCCAGGCGAGGAGGGCCGGACGCCGCGTCCGCGACCGCCACGCTCCCAGCAGCGCGAGCGCCCAGCCGAGCGCGGCCAGCGCGACGGCCGCGTACTTCCACACCGCCGGGTCCGACGCCCCGGCGCCTGACGTGGGCGTGGGCGTGTCCCCGAGGAACCACTGGTTGACGACGACGGAGCGCACGAGCGCGAGCGGCCCGAGGTCGCCGGCCCCGAGCTGCCCGCTCTGGTGCAGCGCGAGCCAGCCGAGCCCGGCGACCGGGACGGCCGCGGCGGCGCCCGTCAGGAGCCACGCGCCGAGGCGCTCGCGCCGCACGAGGGCGACCGTGAGGCCGTGGGCCAGCCACAGCAGCACGAGGTACACGTTGACGGCGACCCCGAGCGCGCCGAGCACGCCGTACACGACCCACCGGCGCCAGGACGGGCGCTCCAGCGCGGCGTGCAGCGCGACCCCCGCCAAGACGGCGAGCGCGAGGCTCAGGGCCCAGGGCCTCGCCTCGGTGGCGGCCCAGGCCGCCCGCGGGAGCAGCGCGAGGACCGCTCCGGCCACGGCTCCCGTGCGCAGGTCGGCCAGGCGGGTGGCCAGGACGACGGTGCCCGCCGCCGCGGCGGCGACGGCGAGCGCGCTCGGCAGCCGCACCGCCACCGGCGACGTGCCGGCGAGCGAGGTCCACGCGTGCAGGAGCGCGTAGTACGTGGCGTGCACCGCGTCGAGCTGCTGCACGAGGGCCCACAGCTGCGCGGGCGAGCGGTCGGCCGCCGAGATCGTCGCGACCTCGTCCGACCAGAGCGAGGGCCGCCACGAGCCGACGAAGCCGACCACGCCGGCGAGCACGCCCACCACGGACGCGACGAGCCCGAGCGACGGACCGGTGCCTCCCGGCCCCGCCGACTGCGCGGGCGGCGACGACGGCGCGGCGGCCTCAGTCCTGCTCACGGCCGGAGTCGTCGCCGTTGCCCACGGAGGCGTGCGAGCGGCCGCCGGTGCGGGCCTCCTCCCGCTCGTCCGCCCCCTCCGCGCCCTCGTCCGGGTCGGAGTCCCGTGCGTGCTCACCACCCGTCCGCGGCGGCCACGGGTCCCGCACCGGTCCCGCAGGCGCGGGCACGCCCGCGGCAGCGCCGTCGGCGGCGGGGGAGGT
>NZ_HE978588.1:221619-236435 GCF_000312005.1 Cellulomonas massiliensis JC225 | reverse complement strand
CGACGGGCCGGGCCACGGCCGCGGTGGGCGCCTGGGCGGCGGGCACGGCGTGCGGAGGCCGACGGCGACGCCAGCCGCGCCGTGGCCGGTCCTCGTAGGTGTACAGCCGGTCGTGGCCCTTCTCGCGGACGCCGTTCGCCACCAGCCCGAGCACCGCGACGTCGATCGCGTCGAGCTGGCGGAGGGTCTCGGCGAGCTGCTGGCGCCGCACGCGCCGGCAGCCGGCGACGACGACCGCGCCGTCCGCCCGCTTCGCGAGGACCGCCGCGTCCGTCAGCGCCAGCATGGGCGGCGTGTCCAGCACGACGGCGTCGTACATGGCCGACGCCGCGGCCAGGAAGCTCGCCATCGCCGCCGAGTCGATGAGCTGGCTCGGGTTGGGCGGGAGTTGCCCCGCGGGCATGACATGGAGGCCCGCGGGCCCCCAGACCTGGACGACGTCCTCGATGGTCGCCTCGCCGACCAGCACCGTCGACAGGCCCGCCGCGCCCTCGATGCCGACCATCCGGGCCACCGACGGGCGACGCAGGTCGGCGTCGACGAGCAGGACCCGCTGGCGCTTCTCGGCGATCGCCATGGCGAGCGCGAGGGCGGTCGTGGACTTGCCCTCGCCCGGTACGGAGGAGGTGACGACGACGACGCGCGAGCGCGTGGACGCGGTGACGAACTGCAGGTTCGTGTGCACGCGCCGGTAGGACTCCGCGAGCGCCCCGCGCGGCCGCAGCGCGAACGCGGCGGGTCCCTCGGACCGCAGGCCGCGGTCGAACGGCACCGAGCCGAGCAGCGGGCGCTCGGGCGCGCCGGGGAAGTCGCGCGGGCTGCGCACGCGGGTGTCGAGGCGCGACCACAGGACCGCGATGACGAACCCGAGCAGCAGGCCGGCGGCCGCGGGCACGCCGACGCTCCGCTTGAGGCTCGGCGAGAAGGGGGTGCTCGCGGGGGTGGCGGCGGAGACGACGGTGAGCGCGACGGAGGGGTCGCCCTTCTCGGTGCGCGGCGTGATGTCCTGCACCGTGGACGAGAGCTCGGTCGCGACCGCGTTCGCGATGTCCGCCGCGACCTCGGGGTTCCGGTTCGTCGCGCTGATCTCGACGAACATCAGGTCGAGCGGCGAGTCGGCTCGGACGGACCCGGCCAGCGCCTTGGCGCTCGTCTGCAGCCCCAGGTCGTCGACGACGGGCTCGAGGACGGCGGGCGTCGTGGCGAGGGCCGCGATCGACGCGATGAGGTTCTGCGTGAACGTCTGGCCCTGGACCCACTCCGCGGTGGTGTCGCCGCGCGTCGGGGACACCCAGACCTTGGCCGTCGCGCGGTAGGCGGGCGTCTCCTGCGAGTACTGGTAGTAGCCGACGCCCGCGCCGACCGCCGCCAGCACGGCCAGGACGAACCACCGCTTGCGCAGGGCGGCGACGAGGTCCGCGAGTTCCACAGGCTGGCTCCTGGAGTGGTCGGTGCTGGCGCTGCGGGGCACGGGGCGGCCGGGCCCGGAGCGCGTCGTCGGATGTCTCCACGATCGCATCCGTGGCGACGAAACGGGCGATCCGTACGATATCTCCCCGTTCGCCGGGGCGTTTTCACCCGAGCGGCTGCGCCGCACGGGTGAACGTCCGGACCAGTTCGAGCAGGCCCGCCCCCGTCCCGCGCGCGGCGGCGACCAGCGTCGGGCCCGGGCGCAGGAGCTGGCGGCGCCCGCCCCGCATGAGCACGCGCCAGGCGTAGGCGGGTGCCCGGACGGCCCAGCGCAGGCGGCCGCGCCGGTCGAGGTGGGTCGCGGCAAACAGCAGGCGGTTGCGGCAGTTGTAGTAGTAGTACGCCCGCGACTTCGCGCGACCGCCGCCCTGCGTGCCGCCGACCTGGTGGACGCACGTCGCCTCGTCCACCAGCTCCAGGGTCCCGCCGGAGCGGACCCAGCGGTACGAGAGCTCGACGTCCTCCCAGTAGAGGAAGTAGCGCTCGTCGAACCCGCCGCGCGCCTGCCAGGCGTCGAGCCGGACGCACAGGCACGCGCCCGTCAGCCACGGGACCCCCGGCGGTGCGGGGCGGTTCGCCGTGCGGCCGGTGCGCAGGTCGAGCGACGCCCCGGCGAACCAGGGGGAGCCGTCGGGGCGCACGACGCGGGGGGCGGCCAGCACGGCCGGGCGGGCGCGGACGCGGCGCACCAGCGTGGCGGCGTCCGCGCGGGGCAGCGCCGCGTCGGGGTTGACGACGAGGGCGACGTCGTGGCCCGTCCGTGCCGCCCGGTCCACGCCCCTGTCGACGCCCGCGCCGAACCCGAGGTTCGTCGCGGGCTCGACGAGGTCCCAGCCGTGCCGGGCCGCGAGGTCGCGGGCCGCGGCGCGCGAGGCCGCGGTGGACCAGTTGTCGACGACGACGACGTCCACGCCGGGGTCGAGCAGGAGGGGGTTGTCGAGCAGGATCGCGGGGTCGCCGTAGCTGACGACGACGACCGCGACGCCGGTCAGGTCGTCGTCCGCCACCGTGCCCCCTCGGCTGCCGAGTTTCATCCCCTGCGCGCCGGACCGCCCCGGGCACGGCAACCGTATGCTGACGGCTCGCCGTCGCGGCCGGCGCGTGCGGGTGAGATCGGAGGCGCAGATGAGCCAGGCCACGCCCGCCCCCGCTCCGCGGCCGCGCCGCCTGTGGCTCCTCCTCGGCCTGCTGGCCGTCGTCGCCGCCGTCGTCGTCGCGGTGCTCCTCAGCCGGGGCACGGTCGCCGCCGTCCCCCCGGCGCCCACCGGCTCCGCCAGCTCGTCGTCCCCGGCCCCCGGCGGCCCCACCGCCTCGGCCACGTCGCGCCCGGCCTCGCCGTCCCCGTCCGCCACCCGGTCGTCGTCGCCGACGTCGCCGGCGCCGGGCGGCCGGCCCACCGCGGCGCCCGTGCCGATCACGGCCACGGCGACCCCGGTGCGGGGCGTCACCGCCCACGTCGCCCGCATTGAGGCCGTCACCGGCAAGGCCGAGCTGCCCGGCGAGGTCGGCGGTCCCGCGCTGCGCGTGACCGTCCAGGTGGACAACGGCACGCGCAAGGCCGTCGACCTGCGCGGTCTCGTCGTCAACCTCTACGTCGGGCGCGACGCCGCCCCCGCCGTCGAGCTCTCCACGGGCGAGCGCGCGATGCCCGACTCGGTGGCGCCCGGGAAGTCCGCCAGCGGGGTGTGGGTGTTCACCGTCCCGGCGGACGAGCGGGACCTCGTCGCCGTCGAGGTGGACCTCGCGACCGACGTGCCCGTGGTGGTGTTCCGGGGCGAGGCTCCTCCGGCTGGGTGATTCCGCCCGGTTCGGCCCGAGTTCACCCGGCCGACCTGTGCTGGTTTGTCCGTATTGCTCCTACAGTCTCGCCCAGGAGCGACCCCTCACGCCCCCCGAGCGTGGACCCCCTCGGTCGCGGACACAGTCAGGAGCAGCCATGATGCGCACCCTGCGGCTCGGGCGGGCATGGGCGGTCGTCAGCGGCCTCGCCGTGGCCGGAGCGGTGAGCCTCACCGCCGTGCCCGCGATGGCCGACTCGGCCCCCGCCGACCCGGCGGTCACGCCGACCGTCACGGCCGACGGCCTGCCGACGGCGCAGATCAACGGCGTCGTGTGGGACCAGGAGATCGTGGGCAACACGGTCTTCGTGGGTGGCAACTTCACGAAGGCGCGCCCCGCGGGCAGCGACCCGGGCGTGAACGAGGTGAACCGCACGCACCTCATGTCCTACAACGTGACCACCGGCGTCATGACCTCCTGGGCTCCCGTGCTGAACGGCCAGGTGAAGGAGCTCGCGCTCTCGCCCGACAAGACGCGGCTGTACGTGGCCGGCCAGTTCACGACGATCGACGGCGCGTCCCGCACCCGCCTCGCCGCGTTCGACACCGCGACCGGTGCCCTGGTGTCCACGTTCAAGCCGTCCGTGAACTCCACGGTCAACACCGTGACGGCGTCGGCGAACGCCGTCGTGTTCGGCGGCATCTTCACCAGCGTCAACGGGGCGGCACGCAACCAGCTCGCCGCGGTGACGCCCGCCGGCGCCAACCTCAACGGCTTCGTCCCGACGCCCGCGGGCGGCTCCATCCAGGCCTCGACCTTCGCGCCGGACGGCCAGTCGGTCGTCATCGGCGGCGGCTTCACGACGATGAACGGGTCGAGCAGCCCGGGCTACGGCCTCGCGCGGCTCTCGATCACGGACGGCTCCCAGCTGTCGCTGCCCGTGAACACCTACGCGCGCAACGGCGGCGACGACTCGGCGATCCTCAGCCTCGAGAGCGACGGCGACAACTTCTACGGCACCGGCTACCACTACGGCGGCGGCGGCAACATCGAGGGCACCTTCGCCGCGGACTGGGCGACCGGCAGCCTGCAGTGGGTCGAGGACTGCCACGGGGACACGTACTCGTCGTACCCGGTCGGCGACGTCGTCTACTCCGCCAGCCACAAGCACTACTGCGGCAACTCGAACGGCTTCCCGCAGACGGACCCGTGGAGCTTCTACCGCGCGACGGCGCTGACGAAGACGGCCAAGGGCGTCAACACGCCCGACATCTACGGCTACCCGGACCACGACGGCGAGCCGCGCCCCGACATCCTCTACTGGTACCCGAACATCAACACCGGCACGTTCACCGGCAAGGGCCAGGGGCCGTGGTCGGTCTCGGGCGACTCCCGCTACGTGGTCTACGGCGGCGAGTTCACGCGCGTGAACAACGTCAAGCAGCAGGGCCTCGTGCGGTTCGCCGTGCCGTCCATCGCCCCGAACGCGGAGGAGCCGGTCCTCAAGACGACGAACTGGCCGCTGTCGGTCAAGTCGTTCGCGTCGGGCACGGCCCGGATGTCGTGGCAGACGAACTGGGACTACGACAACGAGACGCTGACGTACAAGCTCTACCGCCAGAGCACGAACAACCCCCCGATCTACACGAAGACCGTCACGGCCCCGTTCTGGAAGCCGCAGACGATGAGCTTCACGGACACCGGCCTGACGCCGGGGTCGTCGCAGCGGTACCGGGTCACGGCGACCGACCCGTACGGCAACACCTCCGTGTCCGAGTGGATCACGGTGACGATCAGCGACGGCGCGCCCCTGTCGGGCTACGCGAGCAAGGTGCTCGACGACGGAGCGGTGGACTACTGGCGCCTCGACGAGACCGCCGGCCCGACCGTGTACGACTGGGCGGGGATCGGCGACGCGGTCGCGGGCTCCGGCGTGACCTTCGGCCAGCCCGGCGCGACGGGTGACTCGGACACGGCGGCGTCGTTCAGCGGCACGTCGGCCGGTCTCGCCGCGAGCCAGGCGCTGGTCGACGGCCCGCAGACGTTCGCGATCGAGGCGTGGTTCCGCACGACGACGACGTCCGGCGGCAAGATCGTCGGCTTCGGCAACCGGAACACCGGCAACAGCACGAACTACGACCGGCACGTCTACATGGAGACCAACGGCCGGGTCACGTTCGGCGTCTACCCGGGCAGCTCCAAGACGATCACGTCGAGCCGCGCCTACAACGACGGCCAGTGGCACCAGGTCGTGGCGAGCCTCGGCCCGGACGGCATGAAGCTGTACCTCGACGGCACGCGCGTCGCGCAGAACGTCGCGGTGACGTCCGCCCAGGCCTACGCGGGCTACTGGCGCATCGGCGGTGACTCGCCGTGGGCCGGGAACGCCTACTTCAACGGCGCGATCGACGACGTGGCGATCTACGGCGCGCCGCTGAGCGCCGCGCAGGTGGACGGCCACTGGGTCGCCTCCGGCCGGACGTCCACCCTCCCGGTGGCACCGGCGGACGCGTACGGCGCGGCGGTCTTCTCCCTCAACCCCGACCTCTACTGGCGGCTGGGCGAGTCGACCGGCAGCTCCGCGGCCGACTCCGGACCGCTGCGCAACGGCGGCGTGTACTCGGGCGGCGTGACGAAGGGGGCGTCGGGCGCCATCTCGGGCCTGACCAACACCGCCGCGACGTTCAACGGCTCGAACGGGCTGGTGGCCAGCGCCGCGACGTTCAGCAACCCGACGACCTACAGCGAGGAGCTGTGGTTCCGTACGACCACCACGTCGGGCGGCAAGCTCATCGGCTTCGGCAGCGCCAACACCGGCACGTCGTCGAGCTACGACCGGCACGTCTACATGAACAGCGCCGGGCAGCTGACGTTCGGCGTGTGGACGGGCCAGGAGAACACCACGACGACGAGCGGCTCCTACAACGACGGCGCGTGGCACCACCTCGTCGCGACGCAGTCCTCGGCCGGCATGCGGCTGTACGTCGACGGGCAGCTGCGCGGGTCGCACCCGCAGACCTCGGCCCAGGACTACACCGGGTACTGGCGCGTCGGCGGCGACACCGCGTGGGGCGGCGTGCAGCCGTGGTTCGCGGGCACGATCGACGAGGTCGCCGTGTACCCGGTGGCGCTCACCCCGCAGCAGGTCACCCAGCACTACCAGCTGGGGTCGGGCACGGTGCCGAACCAGGCGCCGACGGCTGACTTCACGGTCACGCCCGACGGCCTGAAGGTGGACGTGGACGGCGCCGGCTCGAGCGACCCGGACGGGACGATCGCGTCCTACGCCTGGACGTTCGGCCCGTCGGGCACGGGGACGGGCAAGACCGCGTCCTACACGTTCGCCACGGGCGGGACGTACACGGTCGGGCTCACGGTCACCGACGACGACGGCGCCACGGCGCACGTCGAGAAGCAGGTGACGGTGACGCCGCCGAACCAGGCGCCGACCGCGGCGTTCTCGTTCACGACCTCCGGCCTGCGGGTGGACGTCGACGGCTCGGCGTCCAGCGACCCCGACGGCACGGTCGCGTCCTACGCGTGGGCGTTCGAGGGCGGCGGCAGCGGCTCCGGGGCCACCGAGTCGCACACCTTCGCGTCCGCCGGCACGTACACCGTCCGGCTCACCGTGACGGACGACGACGGCGCCACCGCGCAGCTGGAGAAGCAGGTGACGGTCGTCGCGCCGCCGAACCAGGCGCCCGACGCCGACTTCACCGTGACGGCCACCGGCCTGCGGGTCGACGTCGACGCCTCGTCCTCGAGCGACGCCGACGGCACCGTCGAGGGCTACGCGTGGACGTTCGGCGCCGCCGGCACCGGCTCCGGCAAGACGACGTCGTTCACCTTCCCGGCGGCCGGGACGTACACGATCGGCCTGACCGTGACGGACGACGACGGCGCCACCGGGCACCGCGACCGCACCGTGACCGTCACCGCCCTGCCGGGCGGGGAGGAGCCCCCTGCCGACGCGCTGGCGTGGGACGCCTTCGGCCGGTCCGTCTCCAACGGGTGGGGCTCGGCGCAGGTGGGCGGCGCCTGGACGTCGACGGGCACCGCGAGCCGGTTCTCCGTCGCCTCGGGCGTCGGCACGCACAGCCTCACCGTCAACCAGACGCTGACGTCGACGCTGGACTCCGTGTCGCAGACGAGCTCGGACACGCGGGTGACGATCAGCCCCGACAAGCTGCTCACGGGCGGCGGGTCGTGGGTGACCGTCCAGGGCCGGGTCGTGGGGTCGAACTACTACGGCGCGCGGCTGCGGCTGCAGGCCGACGGGACCGTGCAGGCGCACCTGATGCGGGGGGCGACGGCCGTCCGCGGAGGAACCGTCGCGGGCCTCACGTACGCGGCCGGCGACCAGCTGCGGGTGCGCCTGCAGGTGACCGGCACCAGCCCGACGCAGCTGAACGTGAAGGTGTGGAAGGCCGGCGACACCGAGCCGACGGCGTGGACGTACAGCCTGAGCGACTCCACCGCGGGCTTCCAGTCCGCCGGCTCGCTCGGCCTGCAGTCCTACCTGTTCGGGACGGTGACGAACGGTCCGATCGCCATCCGGTTCTCCGACTTCAGGTCGGTGCCGGTGGCGTGACGAGCACCACCACAGGTCGACGGGAGGTCGGCGTGCGCCTCACGGTCGCCACGCTGACCTTCCGTCGTCCGGACGACCTGCCCGCGGCGCTCGCGGCCCTCGTGCCGCACGTCGAGGCGGTGCCGGGCGCCGAGCTCCTCGTCGTCGACAACGACACCGTCCCCTCGGCGCGCGACGTCGTCCTGGCCTGGTCGGACGCGCACCCCGTGCGCTACGTCCACGAGCCGTCGCCGGGCATCGCGGCGGCCCGCAACCGCGCGCTGGTGGAGTCCGCGTCGTCGGACCTCGTGGTGTTCGTGGACGACGACGAGCGGCCCCGCGCCGGCTGGCTCGCCGCGCTGCTGCGGACGTTCGAGAGCGAGCGGTGCCTGGGCGTCGCCGGTGCCGTCGTGTCGGTGTTCGAGCAGGAGCCGGACGCGTGGATCCGCGCCGGCCGGTTCTTCGAGCGGCTGCGGCACCCCACGGGGACGGTCGTGCCCGTCGTGGCGACCAACAACCTGCTGCTCGACGCCCGCGTGCTGCGGGCGTGGGGCCTGACGTTCGACGAGGCGTTCGGCCTCACGGGCGGCTCCGACACGGTGTTCTCGCTGGAGGCGGGGCGGCGCGGCGGCCGGTTCGTCTGGTGCGACGAGGCCGTGGTCGAGGACGCCGTCCCCGCGAGCCGGGCCACCCGCTCCTGGGTGCTGCGCCGCGCGTACCGGATGGGCAACACCGGCGTGCGGGCGCGGGTGCACGTCGCGCCCGACGCGGTGCACCGCTGGGGCGCCCGCGGCGCCGGCGCCGCGCGGGGAGCCGTGCGCGTCGTCGGGGGGCGCGGCGCAGGCGCTGCTCGGCGTGCTGACGCGCTCCCTGGCACGCCGCGCGCGCGGCACCCGCACCGTCGCGCGTGGCGCGGGCATGCTGGCCGGCGCGGTCGGGCACGTCTACGCCGAGTACGCCCGGCCCGAGACCCGCCAGCCGGTCGCCGCGCGTGGGTGAGCAGCCTGCCGGCCTGGACCGGCTCGTCGTGATGTCGTCGCTGCGCGCCGTCCGTCCGACCACGAACCCGTACGTCGTCGAGCTGAACGAGCGGCTGGCGCGCCGCGTCACCGTCGAGCTGTTCTCGTGGCGCCGGTTCCTCCTCGGGCGCTGGGACGTGCTGCACGTGCACTGGCCCGAGGTCCTCGTCCGACGCCGGACGCCGTCACGGACGTGGCTCGCCGCGACCCTGCTGCGGCTCGGGCTGCTCCGGGCGCGCGGCGGGCGCCGCGTCGTCGTCCGCACGGTCCACAACCTGGAGCCGCACGAGGGCCAGGCCCCCGCGGTGCGGCGCGCGCTGGACGCCGTCGACCGCGCGACCCGCGGGTGGGTCGTCCTCAACGGGCACACCCCGCCGCCCGGCCCCGGCCCCGTCGCCGTCATCCCGCACGGCACGTACACGCAGTGGTACGCCGGGGCGCCCGAGCCCGCGGCCGTGCCCGGCCGGATCGCCTACGTGGGGCTCGTGCGCCCGTACAAGGGGGTCGACGACCTCGTCCGGGCGTTCCGCAGCACCGCGGACGACGCGCTGACGCTGCACGTCTGCGGGCGGCCGCAGGACGAGGCCGCGGCCGACGCGCTGCGCGCGCTCGCGGGGGACGACCCGCGGATCCACCTCGACCTGCGCCACCTGCCGGACGCGGACCTCGCGCGCGAGGTCCGCCAGGCGGAGCTCGTGGTGCTGCCGTACCGGGCGATGCACAACTCGGGCGCCGCGCTCCTCGCGCTGTCGCTCGGCCGGCCCGTGCTCGTGCCCCGCAACCCCGTCACCGACGACCTCGCGGCGGAGGTCGGCGCCGCGTGGGTGCAGCGCCTCGAGGGGGCGCTCGACGGCGGCGCCCTCGTCGACGCGTGGTCGCGCGCCCGCGGGCTCACGGGCGCCCCGGACCTCGGCGCGCGCGACTGGGACGAGATCGCGGACGCGCACGTGCGGTTCTTCGCGAGCCTCGTGGGCCGTCAGGACGAGGCGGGGGCCTCGGTGGGGGTGCCCGGGGCCGCCACGGGCTCAGGAGCCGACCGGCGCCGGTAGGCGGGCGGTGCGGTGCCCGACCCCGCTCTCTCCTGCAGGAGCAGGCCGAGGGTGAGGGCGATGAGCGGGGTCGAGCTGTACAGCGGGCTGAAGAACGCGTTCCACAGCAGCCGGACGCCGAGGAACAGCACGAGCGCCGACGCCACGCGGGCCTGGACGAGCGTGACGAGGGACCCCACGCTCCACCAGATCACCGCGACGACGAGGGCGATCCCGGCGAGCCCGAACGCGGCCCACGTGTCGCCGAGGACCGAGTGCAGGACGAAGCCCTGACCGAACATGTAGCGCTCGACGTAGCCGTTGTCGGGGTCGTACCCGAGCGTGGCCATGCCCTGCTTGGCGACCCCCACGTCCGCGACCCCGGCGAGCGTGCCCGCGCCGAACCCCCACGGCCGCTCGAGGAACAGCGCCGCCGTCGCGCCCATCTCCGGGCGCGAGCCGAGCAGGATGTTGCCGGTCGCCGCGATCTGCACCTGGCTGCGCTCCTGCGCGCTCTCGCCGAGGTACCCGTCGAGGATGAGGCCCTGGCCCACCTGGTAGATCCCGAAGACCAGCACCGCCGCCACCACCACGACCCGCGCGCGCGAGCCGGCCCGGCTGCGCGGCGAGATCGCCTGCCACGCGGTGAACGCCGCGGCGAGCACGAGCATCGCGAAGGTCGAGCGCCCGCCGGCCAGCGCCGACGCGACGCCGAGGACGAGCGTGAGCGTGATCTCCAACCAGCGCCGGCCCCACGCCCAGGCGAGCGCCAGGGCGGTGATCGTCACGGGCACGGAGAACCCGAAGCGCCAGACGTTCTCGTCGAACCGGCCCGAGCTCAGCGCCCCGCCCAGCATGCCGACGCCGAACAGCGCGCCCACCGCCGGCGCGGGCATGACCGTGCGCGCCCACAGCAGCAGGCCCGTGCCGACCACGAGGTTCGCGAGCGCCATCAGCGTGGCGGCGGCGAGCCGGTCGGAGGTGTGGTGGTCGTCCACCGCGAACCACATGAGGACGACCCCGGACGCGGCGGACAGCAGCGCGAGCGCCACGACGAGCCGCGCGCCCGGGAACCGGGAGAGCTTGCTCAGCCACACGGGCGCGAGCAGCGCGCCGACGACCGTCGCGGCGCTGAGGGTGAGGTACACGCCGCGGTCGAGCCCGACGAGCAGGACGCACGCGCCGGCGACGGCGAGCGTCACGACGTCCGGCCGCGGCGGGGACGTCGATCCGGCCCACCGCTGCGTCGTCATGGGCCTCCCTCGCACCGTCCGGGCCGCGGACGAGTGCGTGGGACGGCGGCCGGAGGGGACCAGCGTACGGGCCGCCGCCCGGTGCCCGACGGCGGCCGCGAGATTTCGCCCGTCGGGCCCGCAGACCCGCCCGAGGCCAACGCCTAGCATGGCCGGGTGCGGACAAATGCGGACAACACGGGTGCGCCCGCGGTGGGCCGTGCTCCGCGCCTGGACTGGGTGGACCAGGGCCGCGGCCTCGCGATCTGCCTGGTCGTCCTGCTCCACGCCGCGAACTGGCTGCTGGCCGCCGGGGCGGACGTGCGCGGGTGGGTCGAGCTCAACCTCGTCGCGTCCTCGCTGCGCATGCCGCTGTTCTTCGTGCTGTCGGGCCTGTTCGCGGCGAAGTGGCTCCGCGGGTCGTGGCGCGACCTGTGGACGCGCAAGGTCCGGCTGTTCGTCTGGGTCTTCTGCCTGTGGACCGTCATCGGCGTCGCCGCGTTCATGCTCGGCGTGCGGGTCATGCTCGGCGAGGGCTCGCTGCGCGGCATCCTCCTCACGCTCGTCCTCGCGCCCGTCATGCCGAAGCTCGAGCTCTGGTTCATCTGGGCGCTGGCCCTGTTCTTCGTCGCGGCCAAGGCGACCCGTCGGGTGCCGCCGGCGGTCCAGCTCGCCGTCGCCGGCGTCGGCTCGGCGATCGCCCTGAGCGGCTGGGTGACCCAGAGCCCCGGCTGGAGCGGCGTGGTGAAGTACTACGCGTTCTTCCTGTTCGGCATCTACGGCCGCGACCTCGTGCTCCGGCTCGGGAGCTCGACGCGACGGAGCGCCGCGGCCGCGTGGCTCGGCGGCTGGCTCGTGGTGTCGCTCGTCCTGTGGCGGTTCGACCTGCGGGAGCTGCCCGGCGCGTACTTCGTCAACTGCGTCCTGGGTGTCGGCGCGGGGGTGGTCGTCAGCCGGCTCGTCCGCGTCCCGGCGCTGCGCCGCGTCGGCGCGCGCACGCTGCCCGTCTACCTCACGCACACGCCGGTGATCATGCTCGTCTGCTCGGCGCTGCACCTGCTCGGGGTGACGGACGCCGGCGTCGTGATGGCGGTGCTGCCACCCGTGCTCGTCGCCGGCGTCGTCGCGTTCGCCTGGTGGCTCAGCCACGCGGTGGAGGGCACGCGCTGGGCCTGGCTCTACGAGGTGCCGCAGCGACGCCGGCGGGCGCCGGCGGACGGGCCCCCGGCGGTCGCGCAGGTGCCGGCATGACCTCCCCGGCCGTGGCCGCCGAGCGCGGGACCGCGCCTGAGGCCGCGGACGCGCCGCGCGCGGGGACCCTGGCGGCGGTCTTCGACCCGCGGCTCAACGGCCTCAACCTGCTGCGGCTGGCCCTCGCCGTCGGCGTGATCCTGCGGCACTCGTTCACGATGCTCGGCGAGCGTGCGGCCTGGACGCCCGCCGAGGTGCTCATGCGCTCGGTGTTCGTCGACGGCTTCTTCGCGATCTCCGGCTTCCTCATCATCCGGAGCTGGGTCGAGCGTCCGGACGCGCGCCGCTTCCTGCGGGCGCGGGCGCTGCGCATCCTGCCCGGCTTCTGGGTGTGCCTGCTCGTCGTGGCGTTCGTCGCGGCGCCGGTGCACGCCTGGCTGCGCGGCGAGGCCGTGGACGCGGCGTTCCTCACCGACGCGTGGGGCTACGTCTGGCACAACGCGGCGCTGTGGATCTTCCAGGACGGCATCGACGGGGGGCCGCTCGGCGCGTCCGCGGCGGAGGCCGGCACGTGGAACGGCTCCCTGTGGACGCTGTCCTGGGAGTTCGCCTGCTACCTCGGCGTGCTGGCCCTCGGCCTGCTCGGGCTCCTGCGGCGCCGGTGGGTGGTCCCGGCGCTCTTCGTGCTCGCGCTCGCGACGCTGCTCGTGACGCTGGTGCCGGCCTACGACGTGGCGATCGTCCACCACGCCGCGCGGTTCGCGACGATGTTCCTCGCCGGTGCGCTCGTCTACCAGGCGCGGACGTGGCTGCCGGTGCGCGGCTGGCTCGTCGCGGCGTGCGTGGCGCTCGTCGTGGCGTCCGCCGCGCTGCCCGACTACCGCGCCGTCGGCGCGCTGCCCCTCGCGTACGCGTGCGTCGCGGGCGGGGCCATGATCAAGGTGCCGGCGCTGCGGCTGCGGACGGACCTGTCGTACGGCGCGTACATCTACGCGTTCCCCGTGCAGCAGCTGCTCGTCGCGCTCGGGCTCGCCGCGTGGGGCGTCGGCGGGTACTTCCTCGCGTCGGTGGCGGTGACGGCGCCGCTCGCGGCGCTCAGCTGGTTCGTCGTCGAGCGGCCGGCCCTGCACCTCAAGGACGCGCGCCGGCGCGCGCGCGTCGCGCCCGAGGCGGCGCCCGCGCGGACGGCGGAGGCGGCTCAGGCCGTGCCGGACCCCATCGGCTGAGCCCGGTCGCCGTCGGCGAACATCCACGCGTCCGCCGCCAGCCGGCCGTCGGCCGTGGGCAGGTCGGCGCGCACGGACGCGGGGTCCCGCACCGTGCGCAGCGCGGCCGCGAGCGCCTCGGCGACGGTCTCGGCGCGGCCGTCGTCGGGGACCACGTGGTGCCCGTGCGCGTCCAGCCAGTCGGCCAGCCCCGTCTCGCTCGTCGTCACCACGGTGCAGCCGTGCGCGAGCCCCTCGACGATCGGCAGACCCACCTGCTCGCGCCACCGGGCGGTCCGTCGGGAGGGCAGGACGAGCACCTGCGCCGAGCGCAGCACCGCGTGGATGCGGTCCCGCGGCGGGTCGACGAGGAGGTCGACGTCAGCGCGCTGCGCCAGCTCCCGTGCCAGCGGCTCCAGCGGGCCCTTGCCCACGAGCGTGAGCCGGGCGCCGGGCAGCTCGCGCGCCACGTGCGGCCACGCCGCGGCGAGCAGCGGCAGGCCCTTGCGGTCGGCGAACGCCCCGAGGAAGACGGCGCCGGCCCGGGGCTCGTCGCCCACGCACCCGCACGGCTCCGGGAGGGCCGGGACGACGGTGGTCCGCAACGGGCGCCGGTGGCGGGGGAACGCCTGCGCGTACATGCGCTCCGCCGCCGGGGTGCCGAACGCGACCCGGTCGCACCGGGACCAGACGAAGCGCGCGAGCGCGAGGTCCACGCGCCGGGCCAGCCGGCGCCGCAGGCCGGGCTCCCGCACGTCGCGCGGGTCGAGGTTGTCGATGGCGTAGGTCACGACGACCGGTCGCGCGCGCCCGAGCAGCGCGCGCAGCCCCAGCCACGCGAGGGTGACCGCCGTCCGCCGTGCGCCGTCGAGGAGCGCCGGCTCGTTCACCTCGAGCGTCGTGACGCCCGCCCGTCCGACGAGCCGCGCGGCGCCGAGGGCGCCCACCTGCACGGCGCCGACCCGGCGGGCCAGCTCCGGGTCGAAGTCGTAGCGCGCCTCGTCGAACAGGAGCAGCGCCGGCGGAAGGGTGGCGGCGCGCTCGAGGTGCGCCGTGCGGGCGGTCCGGTAGAGGCGGGCGCGCCCTCCCGCGGCCGGCGGAGCGGACGGCGGGGGAGTCACGTCGAGATCGTGGCACGGACCCGGCGGCGCCCGGTCGCGCCGTGCCCGATTTCACCCGAGTTGGGCGTTGTGGCATCTTTCCCCGCGTCAGCAGGATGGGTCGACGCGGGCCGAGCCGGCCCGCCAGCCGCGACGGGGGAGGCGCGATGGCCGTCGAGCCCGCTCGGGCGCCCGTCGGGGTGCCCGCGCCGGACGCGCGCA
>NZ_HE978588.1:209427-221202 GCF_000312005.1 Cellulomonas massiliensis JC225 | reverse complement strand
CGCACGGCCGCCGCGGTGCCGGACCGCCCGGCGGCGGGCCGGCTGGCCTGGGTCGACGCGACGCGCGGCTACTGCGTCGCAGCCGTGGTCCTGTTCCACACGGTCCTCTGGTACGTCGGCGGGCTGGAGGCCCCGCTGCACCCGACGGCCGGGTCGGTGTGGGGCGCCGTCAACACGGTGCTCGGCAGCGTCCGCATGCCGATGCTGCTGGCCGTCTCCGGGCTCGTGCTGTCGCGCCAGGTGCGCGAGGGGCTGCACCGCTCGACCACCGTCTTCCGGGGCGTGAACAACTACTACCTCTACGTCGTGTGGCTGCTGGTCTACGCGGCGTTCTACGCCGTGCTGCAGCAGCCGTACCTGCGTCACCGCGTGGACGGGTGGGAGGTGCTCGTCCAGCTCGTCGTGCCCGGCACGACCCTGTGGTACCTCTACGCCCTGGCGCTCTACGTGCCGCTCCTCGCGCTGGCGCGGCGCCTGCCGCCGTGGCTCGTCCTCGCCGCGCTCGTGGCGCTGTCCACCTGGGCGCACGCCGCGCGCGCGCCGGGCCAGATGTGGGTGAAGATCCCCGAGCTGTTCGTGTTCTTCGCGGTCGGCGTGTACGGCGCGAGCGCGATCCGCCGGCTGGCCGGACGAGCCGGCTGGCTGACCCTCGGCGCGACGGCCCTCGTCGCGGTCGGCGTCACGGCGCTCGGGCGGTTCGCCGGCTCCGAGCTCGCCGACGCCGCGCTGTTCGTGGCCCGGGGGGTCGCGTTCATGGCGTTCACGGTGACCGTCGTGGCGCTCGCGGTCCGCTGGTCGCCCGTCCGCCTGCTGGGCGTGGCGCTCGGCCGGCGCACCCTCGTCGTCTACGTCATGCACCCGCTGCTCATCGCCCTGCTGACGATCTGGACGCACGAGGCCGGCGGCGCGCTGGTCGAGCGCGTCGTCGCCTCCGGAGCCGCGGCGATGGTGCTGCCGCTCGTCGTCACGGCGGCGGTGGTGGCGACGAGCGTGGGGGTGCAGGCGGTCGCCGAGCGCGCGGGGCTCTCGTTCCTCTTCGAGATGCCGCGCGCCTGGCGCCGGCGCTTCGGCCGGGCGTGAGGCGTTCGGGTGACCGGGCCGCGGAACTCGGGTGAAAAGGGACATTCGGTACTGACCCGCGGCGGTCCGGCCGCCTAGGCTTCCTGCACACCCGCGGTGCCGTCGAGCACCCGCGCGGCGCGTGCCCGACGCAGACCCGTCCGACGGACCGACCCCAGGGGGCCCCGTGAGCGACCGACCGACCCCGTCGGGCTCGTCGACCCCGGTCGACCTCACGGTCGTCGTCCCGACCTACAACGAGTCGGGCAACGTGGCGGAGCTCGTGCGGCTCCTCGGCGAGGCGCTCGAGGGCCGCTCCGCCGAGGTCCTGTTCGTCGACGACTCCCACGACGACACGCCCGAGCAGATCGAGCGGGTCGCGCGGACGTCGGCGCTGCCGGTCCGGATGATCCACCGCGACGAGCCGGTCGGTGGCCTGTCGGGCGCCGTCCAGGCCGGGCTCGCGGCGAGCTCGGCGGCGTGGTGCGTCGTCATGGACGGCGACCTGCAGCACCCGCCGGAGCTGGTCCCCGTGCTGCGCGACACGGCCGAGCGGGAGGGCGTCGACGTCGTCGTCGCCTCCCGGTACACGGGCGACGGCAGCTCGCAGGGCCTGGCCAACGCCACCCGCCGCGCGGTCTCGTCGGTGTCGACGACCCTGACCCGGGCGATGTTCCCCGTGCGCCTCGCGGACTGCTCCGACCCGATGACGGGGTTCTTCGTGGTCCGTCGGGAGGCCGTCGACCTGGCGAACCTGCACCCGCGGGGGTTCAAGATCCTGCTCGAGATCCTGGCGCGGCACCGGCTGCGCGTCGCCGAGATCCCGTTCGTGTTCGGCGAGCGGCTGGCCGGGGAGTCGAAGGCGTCGTTCTCCAACGGGCTGCACTTCCTGCTGCAGCTCGCGGCGCTGCGGTTCGGCCGCATGTCGCGGTTCGCGATCATCGGCGGCTTCGGCGCCGTGGTGAACGTGGCGCTGGTGTGGCTCATGACGCACCTCGGCGCCCAGTACCTCGCGGCTGCGGTGGTCGCGGCCGAGGCGACGATCGTCATGAACTTCCTGCTGCAGGAGCGGTTCGTCTTCCACGACCTGCGGCACGAGGGCCGCTCGACGTTCAGCCGGTTCTGGCGCTCGTTCCTGTTCAACAACGTCGAGACGGCGCTGCGGCTGCCGGTCGTGACCGTGCTGGTCTCGACGATGCACGTCGCCGCCTGGCTCGCGACCGCGGCCACGCTGCTCGTCGCGTTCCTCGCCCGGTTCGCGTTCCACGCCCGGGTCGTCTACCGCCCGCGCTCGCACCGCGCCGCGACGGTCGCCACGCCGGCCGTCGCGGCCGAGCTCGACGAGGTCTGAGGGCCCGACCGCCGGGTCCCGGCTCCGCGCTCCGACCGCCTTTCACCCCGACGAGGCATGTCCCGGTTGCCCGATTCCGCCTAGTCTGTCCGTGGGCGCTGGCAGGGTCGCCGCCCCGCGATCCACCCGTCCGTCGGTCGTCCAGGAGGTCCCGTGCCGCTCCGCATCGGTTACGCGCCCGGCGCGTACGACCTGTTCCACGTCGGCCACCTCAACATCCTGCGCAACGCCCGCGCGAACTGCGACTACCTCATCGCCGGCGTCGTCTCCGACGAGATGCTGGAGCTGGCCCGTGGGCGCCGTCCCGTCGTCCCGCTCGCCGAGCGGATGGAGATCGTGTCCCACATCTCGTTCGTCGACCGGGTCCACGCCGAGACGGTGCCGGACAAGCTGGACACGTGGGCCGAGGTCGGCTTCAACGTGTTCTTCAAGGGTGACGACTGGCGTGGGACGCCCAAGGGCGTCGAGCTCGAGCGGCGCTTCGCCGAGGTGGGCGTCGAGGTCGTGTACTTCCCGTACACGATCCAGACCTCCAGCACGCAGCTGCGCACCGCGCTGGCCGCGCTCGACGGCCGCGACGACGAGGCGCGCGCCACCGCCTGAGCCGCCTGCACCCGTCGGCGGGCGAGCCGTGCCCGTGCCGGCCGGACCACGAGCCGCTGTCGGAGGGCGCGCCTAGACTGGCTGCCCTCACCCGGCGTCGTCCCGACGTCGGGCGTTTGCCGTGCGCACGCCTGCCCCGCGTGCGCGACCGGACGCACGCGAAGGACCCATGGACCTCACCGGAGTCATCCCCGCCCTCCTGGCCGACCCCGCCGCGGCGGCCGTGCTCGAGCACGTCCGCGCGCGCGGCGAGCTCGACGTCGTCGGCCCCGCCGGCGTGCGCGCGCCGCTGCTCGCCGCGGCGGCCGGAGCCGGCGGCGCCGCCCGGCACACGCGCCCGCTCGTCGTCGTCACGGCCACCGGGCGCGACGCCGACGAGCTCGCGGACGCGCTGCGGTGCTACCTGCCGGACGACGACGTCGCCGTGCTGCCGTCGTGGGAGACGCTGCCGCACGAGCGGCTGAGCCCGCGCAGCGACACGGTCGCGCGGCGGCTCGCGGTGTTCCGCCGGCTCGCCCACCCCGCCGACGAGCCGGGGCTGACGGGGCCGATCCGGGTGCTGGTGACGCCCGTGCGCGCGATGCTCCAGCCGGTCGTGGCGGGCCTGGGCGAGCTCGAGCCGGTCGAGATCCGGGTGGGCGACCGGGTGGACCTGACGGACCTGGGGGAGCGGCTCGTCGCGGCCGCCTACCAGCGCGTCGACATGGTCGAGCGGCGCGGGGAGTTCGCGGTGCGCGGCGGCATCGTCGACGTGTTCCCGCCGACCGAGTCGCACCCCCTGCGCGTCGAGCTGTGGGGCGAGGACGTCGAGGAGATCCGCTGGTTCTCGGTCGCCGACCAGCGCAGCCTGGAGATCGCCGACCACGGCGTCTGGGCGCCGCCGTGCCGCGAGATCCTCCTGACGGACGCCGTGCGCGCCCGGGCGCGCGAGCTCGTGCCGCAGCTGCCCGGCGCGGTCGACATGCTCGACAAGCTCGCCGAGGGGATCGCCGTCGAGGGCATGGAGTCCCTGGCCCCCGTGCTCGTCGACGAGATGGTCCCGGTGCTGGACCTCGTGCCCGACGCGTCGCTGCTCGTGCTCGTCGACCCCGAGCGCGTGCGCCGGCGCGCGCACGACCTCGTCGCGACGACGCAGGAGTTCCTCGAGGCCGCGTGGACGAGCGCCGCCGCGGGGGCGGCCACGCCGCTGGACCTGTCGGCGGCGTCGTTCGCGACCTTCGCGGACGTGCGGGCGCTCGCCGCGGTGCGCGGGCTCGGCTGGTGGACGATGTCGCCGTTCACGCTCGACGTGGACGCGGCCGCGGGCGACGACACGGGGGTCGGCTCGCCCGCCGTGCACGAGGACGCCACGACGCTCGTCGTCGGGGCCCGGGACGTCGAGCGGTACCGCGGCGAGGTCGCCCGAGCGGTCGCCGACGTGCGCACGCTGCAGCAGGCCGGCTGGCGGCTCGTCCTGACGACCGAGGGCCCGGGGCCGGCGCAGCGCATGGTCGAGCAGCTCCGGGCGGCGGACGTGCCCGCGCGGCTGGTGACGAGCGTGGACGACGAGCCCGAGGGCGGCGTCGTCCTGGTGGTGCCCGCGCAGGTGGGCCCCGGGTTCGTCGCCGAGCCGCTGCGCCTCGCGGTGTTCTCCGAGTCCGACCTCACCGGGCGGGCCGGGTCGAGCACGCGGGACATGCGGCGGATGCCGAGCCGGCGTCGCAACGTCGTCGACCCGCTGCAGCTGCGCCCCGGCGACTTCGTCGTGCACGAGCAGCACGGCGTGGGGCGGTTCGTCGAGCTCGTCCAGCGGACGGTCGGCGCCGGGGCGAACGCCGCGACGCGCGAGTACCTGGTGATCGAGTACGCGTCGTCGAAGCGCGGCCAGCCGGGCGACCGCCTGTACGTGCCGTCCGACCAGCTCGACCAGGTGACGAAGTACGTGGGCGGCGAGGCGCCGACGCTCAACAAGATGGGCGGCGGCGACTGGGCGAAGACGAAGGGCCGCGCGCGCAAGGCCGTCAAGGAGATCGCCGCCGAGCTCATCCGCCTCTACAGCGCGCGGATGGCGACGCCGGGCCACGCGTTCGGCGCCGACACCCCGTGGCAGCGGGAGCTCGAGGACGCGTTCGCCTACGTCGAGACGCCGGACCAGCTCGCGACGATCGACGAGGTCAAGGCCGACATGGAGAAGACGGTCCCGATGGACCGGCTGGTGTGCGGCGACGTCGGCTACGGCAAGACGGAGATCGCGGTGCGCGCGGCCTTCAAGGCGGTGCAGGACGGCAAGCAGGTCGCGGTGCTCGTCCCGACGACGCTGCTCGTGCAGCAGCACTTCGACACCTTCAGCGAGCGCTACTCCGCGTTCCCGGTGACGGTCCGCGCGCTCTCGCGGTTCCAGACCGAGAAGGAGAGCAAGGAGACGCTCGACGGCCTGGCGGACGGCTCGGTCGACGTCGTCATCGGCACCCACCGGCTGCTGTCCGGGTCGGTGCGGTTCAAGGACCTCGGCCTCGTCGTCATCGACGAGGAGCAGCGCTTCGGCGTCGAGCACAAGGAGACGCTCAAGGCGCTGCGGACGAACGTGGACGTGCTCGCCATGAGCGCGACGCCCATCCCGCGCACGCTGGAGATGGCGGTCACGGGCATCCGCGAGATGTCGACGCTCGCGACCCCGCCCGAGGAGCGGCACCCCGTGCTCACGTTCGTCGGCCCGTACGAGGAGAAGCAGATCGCCGCCGCGATCCGCCGCGAGCTCCTGCGCGAGGGCCAGGTGTTCTACGTGCACAACAAGGTGGACTCGATCGAGCGCACGGCGTCCCGGCTCAACGAGCTGGTCCCCGAGGCCCGCATCGCGGTCGCCCACGGGAAGATGAACGAGCACCAGCTCGAGCGCGTCATCGTCGACTTCTGGGAGAAGCGGTTCGACGTCCTCGTCTGCACGACGATCGTCGAGACCGGTCTGGACATCTCCAACGCCAACACCCTCATCCTGGAGCGGGCCGACCGCCTGGGCCTGTCGCAGCTGCACCAGCTGCGCGGCCGCGTGGGCCGTGGCCGCGAGCGCGCGTACGCGTACTTCCTGTACCCGCCGGAGGTCCCCCTGACGGAGACCGCGCACGACCGGCTGCAGACGATCGCGGCGCACACCGACCTCGGTGCCGGCATGGCCGTCGCGATGAAGGACCTCGAGATCCGCGGCGCCGGCAACCTGCTCGGCGGCGAGCAGTCGGGGCACATCGAGGGCGTCGGCTTCGACCTCTACGTGCGCATGGTCGGCGAGGCCGTGGCGGCGTTCCGCGGCGACCAGCCCGAGGAGCTGCCCGACGTCACCATCGAGCTGCCCGTCGACGCGCACATCCCGCACGACTACATCGCGCACGAGCGGCTGCGGCTCGAGGCCTACCGCAAGATCGCGACGGCCGCCGACGCGGCGGCGCTCGGCGAGGTGCGGGCGGAGCTCCTCGACCGGTACGGCCCGGTGCCCGCGGCCGTCGACAACCTGTTCGAGGTCGCCGAGTTCCGCCAGCACGTGCGGTCCTCCGGGCTGTCGGACATCACCGCCCAGGGCAAGTTCGTGCGGTTCGCCCCGGTCGAGCTGCCGGACTCGGCGCAGCTGCGGCTCAAGCGGCTGTACCCCGGGTCGGTCCTCAAGCCGGCGCTGCGGACGGTGCTCGTCCCGTTCCCGACGACGGCCCGCATCGGCGGCAAGCCGCTGCACGGCCGCGACCTGCTCCTGTGGGCGCGGACGTTCGTCGACGCGGTGGTGCGCGGCGACGTCTCGGCCGCGGCGCAGGCGGGGACGGCCTCGGGAGCCGGGGCCGCGGCAGCCGCGACGCGCGGGTCGCAGCGACGTTGACGGCGGCCGGGCCGTGGACCTCGTCGTCCACGGCCCGGCCGCGGCCGGTGGGACCGCCCTCCGGCGGGACGCGGGTCAGCGGGTGAGCCGCTCCCGCAGCAGCGCCAGCTGGTGCCGCAGCGCGTCCGGCAGCCGGTCGCCGAACTGCGCGAAGAAGTCCTCGGTCAGCTCGGCCTCGGCCAGCCACGCCTCGGGGTCGACCTCGAACAGCGCCGCGAGGTCGGCGTCCGGCAGGTCGAGCCCGTCCACGTCGAGGGCCCCCGCGGCGGGCACCAGGCCGACCGGGGTCGGCCGCGCGGCGCCCGGGCCCCCCGAGCGCGCGGCCTCGACCTGACCGACGAGCCACGCCAGCACCCGGGAGTTCTCGCCGAACCCGGGCCACAGGAAGCGGCCGTCCGCGTCCTTGCGGAACCAGTTGACCTGGAAGACGAGCGGCCGCCCCTCCGGCGCCAGGCCGTCGCCGACGCGCAGCCAGTGCGCCCAGTGGTCGGCCATGTTGTAGCCGCAGAACGGGAGCATCGCGAACGGGTCCCGGCGCAGCTCCCCGACCGTCCCCTCGGCGGCGGCGGTCTGCTCCGAGGCGACCGTCGCGCCCATGAACACGCCGTGCTCCCAGCCGTAGGACTGCGCGACGAGCGGGACGTTCGTCGCGCGACGACCGCCGAACACGACGGCGTCGACGGGCACGCCCGCCGGGTCCTCCCAGCCGTCCGCGATCGACGGGCACTGCGCGGCGGCGACGGTGAACCGCGAGTTCGGGTGCGCGGCCGGGCGGCCGCACCCGGGGGTCCAGTCCCGCCCCGTCCAGTCGACGAGGTGCTCGGGCGTCTCGGGCGTCAGGCCCTCCCACCACACGTCGCCGTCGTCGGTGAGCGCGACGTTGGTGAAGACGACGTCGCGCTCGAGCATGCGCACGGCGGTCGGGTTCGTCGTGACGCCGGTGCCGGGGGCGACGCCGAAGAACCCGGCCTCCGGGTTGATCGCGTGCAGCCGGCCGTCGGGGCCCGGGCGCAGCCACGCGATGTCGTCGCCGAGCGTCTCGACGGTCCAGCCGGGCAGCGTGGGCTGCAGCATGGCGAAGTTCGTCTTCCCGCACGCGGACGGGAACGCGGCGGCCACGTGGTAGCGCCGGCCCTCGGGCGAGGTGACCCGGACGAGCAGCATGTGCTCCGCCAGCCAGCCCTCGTCGCGACCGATGGCCGACGCGATCCGCAGCGCGAAGCACTTCTTGCCCAGCAGGGCGTTGCCGCCGTACCCCGAGCCGAACGACCAGATCTCGCGGGTCTCGGGGAAGTGGGCGATGTACTTGCGCGGGTTGCACGGCCACGGGACGTCGGCCTCGCCGTCCTCCCGAGGAGCGCCCACGGAGTGCGCGGCCGGCACCCAGTCGGCGCCGGCGTCGATGACGTCGAGCACCCGCGGGGAGACGCGCGTCATGACCGTCATGCTGAGCACCACGTACGGGGAGTCGGTGACCTGCACGCCCTGGTGCGACAGCGGTCCGCCGACGGGCCCCATCGAGAACGGGACGACGTACATCGTCCGGCCGCGCATGGCGCCCGCGAAGACCCCCGCGAGCTCGGCGCGCATGACCCGCGGCTCCCGCCAGTTGTTCGTCGGGCCCGCGTCCTCCTCGTCCTCGGAGCAGATGAACGTGCGCGACTCGACGCGCGCGACGTCGTCGGGGTCGGACCGTGCGAGGAAGCTGTTCGGGCGCCTCTCCGGGTCGAGCGGGAGCAGCGTGCCGGCGGCGACCATCTCCGCCACGAGGCGCTCGCGCTCCGCGGCCGAGCCGTCGCACCACACGACCCGGTCCGGCTCCGCGAGGTCGGCGACCTGCGCGACCCACGTGCGGACGTCGGGCCGGGTGTCGTGCAGGTCGGGCAGCGCGGGCGCGGTGGTCGCGGCGGTCATCACGGGGCTCCTGTCGGTGGTGCGTCGGCTGTGCTCTCGGCACCGCCGACCGGCTCCTCTCGATCCTGTGTCAAGGACTAACGCTCCGCCGGGCCGTGCGGGTGTCAAGATTCGCGGTTCTTGACGTACCGTGAGGCTCGTGCCGTCCTTCCGCCAGGAGCCCACCGCCCCGCCCGCCTCCCGGCCCGGTGCCCAGCCCGGCGAGGACAGGCCCGACGCGTCCGCCGCCGGCCCCGACGCGCTGACGCTCGGCCGCCAGGTCCGCCACCTGCGCACGAGCCGGGGCCTGACGCTGGAGCAGCTCGGCCGGGCGGTCGGCGTCACGCCGAGCCTGCTGTCGCTCGTGGAGAACGGTCGCCGCGAGCCGCGCCTGTCGCTGCTGCGGGACGTCGCGACGGCGCTGGGCGTCCCGCTCAACGACCTGCTCGACCCGGAGCCGCCCTCGCGACGGGCGGCGCTGGAGATCGCGCTGGACCGCGCGCAGCGCACGGGGTCGTTCGCGCGCCTCGGGCTGCCGACGGTGCGCGCGAGCCGCTCGGTGCCGACGCCCGTGCTGGAGCAGCTGGTCGGCCTGCACGACGAGCTCGCGCGCCGCGAGCTGGAGGCGATCGCGACGCCCGAGGAGGCGCGCCGGGTCAACACGCTCCTGCGGGTCGAGCGCCAGGAGCGCGACAACTACCTGCCCGAGCTGGAGGACCTCGCGGAGCGGATGGCGCGCGCGGCGGGCTACACGTCCGGGCCGCTCACGCACCGCGCCGTCTCCCGCATGGCCGAGCAGCTCGGGCTCGAGATCCGGCACGTCGACGACCTGCCGCACTCGACGCGCACCGTCACCGACCTCGAGCACGGCCGGATCTACCTGCCGCCGGCCTCGACCCCCGGCGGGCACGGGCTGCGCTCGCTCGCCCTGCAGGCGATCGCCCACCGCGTGCTGCGCCACGAGCGCCCGCGGTCCTACGAGGAGTTCCTGCGCCAGCGCGTCGAGATCACCTACTTCGCGTCGGGCTGCCTCATGCCCCGGTCCGCCGCCGTCGAGTTCCTCGAGCAGCGCAAGAGGTCCAAGGAGCTCGCGATCGAGGACTTCCGGGACGCCTTCGGGGTCACCCACGAGGCCGCGGCCCAGCGCTTCACGAGCCTGGCGACCCGGCACCTCGACATCCCGCTGCACTTCCTGCGGGTCGGCGACGACGGCTCGATCTTCCGGGGCTACGCGAACGACGGGCTCCCGCTGCCGTCCGACGTCACCGGCGCGATCGAGGGTCAGCAGGTGTGCCGCCGGTGGGGCGCGCGGGAGGCGCTCTCGCGCCGGGACCACGCGACCGAGTCGTACCAGTACACCGACACGCCCGCCGGCACGTTCTGGTGCTCGACGCAGGTGGCCGTCGCCGCGTCGGGCAAGTTCTCGCTCTCGGTGGGCGTCCCGTTCGCGGCGGCGAAGTGGTTCCGCGGCCGGGACACGACGGTGCGGCGCGTCTCGACCTGCCCGGACGAGTCGTGCTGCCGCCGCCCGCCCGCGGACGCGCAGGCCCGCTGGGCGGACGCGTCGTGGCCCAGCGCGCGCATCCACCAGCAGGTGTTCTCCGCGCTCCCCACGGGCGCGTTCCCCGGCGTCGACGCCACCGAGGTGTACGCGTTCCTCGACCGCCACGCGACGAGCCCCGACGACTGACGGCCCGCACGCGGCGGGGGTGGTCGGGCGGCCGCGGCGCGCGGGCCTACGATGTCGGCGACCAGGCGACGATGCAGGAGGTTCCCGTGGTGCGGTGGCGTGCAGGCAGGCGGACGTGGCTGGGTGGCGTGGTCGCCGCCGGGGTGCTCGCCGGCGGGCTGGCCGGGTGCTCGGGCGCGCCGGGCGTCGCCGCCACCGTGGACGGCCGCACCATCACCACGGCGCAGGTCGGCGCCGCCTACGAGCAGCTGCACCCGTACCTGCCGGCCGCGGCCAGCAGCGACATCCTCGCGGCGATGATCCAGGAGCCGGTCTACTCGCGGCTCGCGGACGAGGCCGGCGTGGGCGTCTCGGACGACGCCGCGGTGTCGCTGCTCGACCAGGTGGTGCAGCAGGCGGCGCAGGCGAACGGCACCGAGGCGGCGCCCGCGCCCGACTGGAACGACTCGTCGGTGCTCGTCGGACGCTACGTCGTCGCCCTCAACAACCTCGGCGCGGCCGACGACCCGCAGGCCGCCGCCGCGGCCACGGCCGCCATGCAGTCCGCCGACGTCGAGGTGAACCCGCGCTTCGGCTCCTTCGACCCGAACGGGATGCTCGTCGCGCCCACCACGCCGGCGTGGATCACGAAGCCGGGTGCGGCCGGCGGTGCGACGCCGCAGCCCACGGAGGAGCCGACGCCGTGACCCCGCGCCGGCGCGCACCCGGGGCGGCGTGACGGCCGCCGGGGTGCCCGGCCGCGACGGCGCGCCGGTGCCGCCTGCGCCCGGCGCCGCGCTGCTCGAGCTCGTCGCCGTCATGGACCGGCTGCGGTCCCCGGGCGGCTGCCCCTGGGACGCCCGGCAGACCCATGCCTCCCTGGTGCCGTACGCGCTGGAGGAGGCGTACGAGCTGGCCGAGGCGATCGAGGCCGACGACCGCGCCGGCGTGCGGGAGGAGCTGGGCGACCTGCTGCTGCAGGTGGTCTTCCACGCGCGGGTCGCGCAGGAGGACGGCGACGACCCGTTCGACGTCGACGACGTGGCCCGCGACCTCGTCGCGAAGCTCGTCCGCCGCCACCCGCACGTGTTCGCCGACGCCCGCGCCGCGGACGACGACGAAGGGCTGCACGTCCAGTGGGACGCCCTCAAGAAGCAGGAGAAGCAGCGGGCCTCGGCGCTGGACGGGGTCCCGCTGGCGCTCGGCGCGCTGGCGCGCGCACAGAAGCTCGCCGGCCGCGCCGAGCGGGCGGGGCTCGAGCTGCCGGCGCCCGCGGGCGACACGCTCGGGGATCGGCTGCTCGCGCTCGTCCTGGAGGCCCGCCGCGCCGGCGTGGACGCGGAGGGCGAGCTGCGCCGCACG
>NZ_HE978588.1:197945-208979 GCF_000312005.1 Cellulomonas massiliensis JC225 | reverse complement strand
GCCGCTGCGCGCCGGGCTCGGGGCGCGCCGCCGCGCGGTTCGTGCCACCCTGCGCAGGGGCGGCCGCGCCCCTCGCGGGCTCCCGCCGGAGCAGTGCGGGGCCGGTGCCGCACCCGCCCTCGGCTGTCACGGGTCGAAGGTCCCAGGGGCCGCGGAGGGGGTCGGTCGAGGATCGTCGTCGCGGGCCGTCGCCGGGAGCCGTCGTCGCAGGTTAGGACGACCTTCCAAGACAGTCCCGGGGGGCCTGGCTAGACTCGAAAAACGTACGTGAAGCACGTCACAAAGAGTGGGAGCACTCGTGGTGGTGGGGACTCGCGATGACGCAGACGTCATCGTCGTGGGCGCCGGTCCGACCGGTGCCAGCGCCGCCTACCACTGTGCCTCGGCGGGCCTCGACGTCCTGCTGCTGGAGAAGGCGCAGTTCCCCCGCGACAAGGTCTGCGGCGACGGCCTGACGCCCCGCGCGGTGGCCGAGCTCGTCCGCATGGGCGTGCCGATCCGCGAGCAGGACGGCTGGATCCGCAACCGCGGCCTGCGGGTGCTCGGCGGCGGCCACCGGCTCGAGCTGCCGTGGCCGGAGCTGTCGAGCTACCCCTCCTTCGGCCTCGCGCGGGCCCGGACCTCGCTGGACCAGCTGCTCGCCGAGCACGCCCGCGGCGCGGGCGCCAAGCTGCAGGAGCGCACGTCGGTCACGGGCGCGGTGCGCGACGAGCGCACCGGCCGCGTCGTCGGCGTCACGGCCCGGCCGGTCGACGCCGCGGGCCGCCGCGCCGGCGAGGACACCGTCTACCGCGCACCCGTCGTCATCGAGGCCGGCGGCGTGTCCGCCCGGCTCGCCACCGGGCTGGGGCTGGCCAAGCGCGAGGACCGCCCGATGGGCGTGGCGGTGCGCACCTACTTCCGCACCCCGCGCCACGACGACGCGTGGATGGAGAGCCACCTCGAGCTGTGGTCCGGCGAGCCCGGCCGCTCGGACCTCATGCCGGGCTACGGCTGGATCTTCGCCCTCGGCGACGGCACCGCGAACGTCGGCCTCGGGGCCGTGAGCTCGACCGCGGCCGCCACGAAGGTCGACTACAAGGAGCTGTTCGCCGCGTGGATGGCGAACGCCCCCGCGGAGTGGGAGTTCACGCCCGAGAACCAGGTCGCCCCGGTGCGCGGCGCGGCGCTGCCGATGGGCTTCAACCGCGGTCCGCTGTACGGCAACGGCCTGCTGCTGGCCGGAGACGCGGCCGGCATGGTCAGCCCGTTCAACGGCGAGGGCATCGCGTACGGGCTGCAGGCGGGGCGCGTGGCGGCCGACGCGATCAGCCAGGGCCTCGCCCGGGGCACGGCCGCGGGCCGGGAGCGGGCGCTCGCGACGTACCAGCGCCGCATGAAGGACGACCTCGGCGGGTACTACACGCTCGGCCGCGTGTTCGTCACGCTGATCGAGCACCCCCAGGTCATGCGCCTGTGCACCCGCTACGGCCTGCCCCGCCCGCTGCTCATGAAGTTCGTCCTCAAGCTGCTGTCCGACTGCTACGAGCCCCACGGCGGCGACTGGGTCGACCGCACCATCGCGGGGCTCAGCCGGATCGTCCCGGACGCGTGACGGGACGACGAGAACGATGACCTCCAGCCTTCTGACCCCCCACGGAGCCGGCTCATGACGAACCCGTACGTCCCGCTGCTCATCCTCATGGGCGTGGCCGCGGTCCTCGCGCTCGGCGGTGTCGGCGCGAGCGCGATCATCGGGCCGAAGCGGTACAACCGCTCGAAGCTCGAGGCCTACGAGTGCGGCATCGAGCCGACGCCGCACGCGATCGGCGGCGGCCGGTTCCCGATCAAGTACTACCTCGTCGCGATGACCTTCATCGTCTTCGACATCGAGGTGGTCTTCCTCTACCCGTGGGCCGTGAGCTTCGGCGAGCTGGCCGCGTTCGGGCTGGTGGCGATGGTGGCCTTCCTCGTGATGATCACCGTCCCCTTCGTCTACGAGTGGAAGCGCGGTGGGTTCGAGTGGGACTGAGCCGGCGAGCGACGACGAGGACGGAGGTCTGACATGGGGATCGAAGAGGCACCCTCCGGGTTTCTGCTGACGACGATCGAGGACCTCGCGGGCTACTTCCGCAAGAGCTCGCTGTGGCCCGTGACGTTCGGGCTGGCGTGCTGCGCGATCGAGATGATGGCGGCCGGCGCGCCACGCTACGACCTGTCCCGGTTCGGCATGGAGGTCTTCCGCGCGTCGCCGCGCCAGGCCGACCTCATGATCGTCGCGGGCCGCGTGAGCCAGAAGATGGCGCCCGTCGTGCGGCAGGTCTACGACCAGATGTCCGGCCCCAAGTGGGTGCTGTCGATGGGCGTGTGCGCCTCGTCCGGCGGCATGTTCAACAACTACGCGATCGTGCAGGGCGTCGACCACGTCGTCCCGGTCGACATCTACCTGCCGGGCTGCCCGCCGCGGCCCGAGATGCTCATCAACGCGATCCTCGCGCTGCACGACCAGATCTCGAAGGAGCCGCTGGGCGTGAACCGCGCCGACGCCGTCGCCGCCGCCGAGGCGGCCGCCCTCGAGGCGACCCCGACCTCGCACATGACGGGCCTGCTGCGATGAGCGACGAGAAGAAGGACGACGTCGGCGCGCCGCACGCGGCCGTCGAGCGCCAGAAGGACGCGACGCGCGACGAGCCGGCCGAGACGCCCGCGTCGACGGTGAAGGCCGACGCGCACGCCGCCGCCAAGCCCGGCGACACCTCGACCGCCGTCGAGGCGCAGTCCGCGACCGCCGCGGCCGCCGAGGCCGGCGCCCAGAACATCCCGGCGGCGCGCACGCCGCTCGAGGTCGTCGCCGTACGCGAGGGGCTGTTCGGCGTGCACGGCACGGGGGACACGTCCGGCTACGGCGGGCTCGTCACGACGATCGCCCTGCCGGGCCCGAGCGAGCGGCCGTACGGCGGCTGGTTCGACGAGGTCGTCGACGTGCTCGCCGAGGTGCTGGACGAGCAGGGCCCGGGCTACGCGAACGCGGTCGAGTACGTCGTCGTCGACCGCGAGGAGCTCACGCTGCACGTCGTCGCCGAGCACGTGGTGGCGGTCGCGCAGGCGCTGCGCGACGACCCCGACCTGCGCTTCGAGCTCGGGCTCGGCGTCTCCGGGGTGCACTACCCGCACGACACGGGCCGCGAGCTGCATGCGGTGTACCACCTGTCGTCGGTCACGCACGGGCGCCGGCTGCGCCTCGAGGTCGCGGTGCCGGACGCGCACCCGCACATCCCCTCCACGACGAGCGTGTACCCCGGCCACGACTGGCACGAGCGCGAGACGTTCGACTTCTTCGGGATCGTCTTCGACGGCCACCCGGGCCTCGCCCGCATCGAGATGCCGGACGACTGGCCCGGCCACCCGCAGCGCAAGGACTACCCGCTGGGCGGCATCCCCGTCGAGTACAAGGGCGCCACGGTGCCCCCGGCGGACGAGCGGAGGTCGTACTCGTGAGCACCCAGACCCCCCGGGCGACGGGCCACGTCGTCGACGAGGACACCGTCGGCGTCCCGTCCTTCGAGGCGAGCGGCGGCGACTGGTCGCAGATCGCCGAGGAGGCGGCGCGGCTCGGCGAGGAGCGCATCGTCGTCAACATGGGCCCCCAGCACCCGTCCACCCACGGCGTGCTGCGGCTCATGCTCGAGATCGACGGCGAGACGGTCACCGAGGCCCGTGCGGGCATCGGCTACCTGCACACCGGCATCGAGAAGAACATGGAGTTCCGCACCTGGACCCAGGGCGTGACCTTCTGCACGCGCATGGACTACGTGGCCCCGCTGTTCCAGGAGGCCGCGTACTGCCTGGCGGTGGAGAAGCTCCTCGGCATCACCCAGGACGTGCCGGCCCGGGCCTCCGTCATCCGCGTGATGATGATGGAGCTCAACCGCATCACGTCCCACCTCGTCTGCCTCGCGACGGGCGGCAACGAGCTCGGCGCGACGACGATCATGACCGCGGGCTTCACCGCCCGCGAGGAGATCCTCAAGATCTTCGAGCTCGTCACCGGCCTGCGGATGAACCACGCGTACATCCGCCCCGGCGGCGTCGTGCAGGACGTGCCCCCGGGCGCCGTCGAGCAGGTGCGCACCGCGCTCGGCAACGTGCGGCACTACGTCAAGCAGCTCGAGGACCTCATGCTGGCGAACCCGATCCTCAAGCTGCGGCTCAAGGACGTCGGGTACCTGGGGCTGGCCGGCTGCATGGCGCTGGGCATCACCGGCCCGATGCTGCGCTCGGCGGGGCTGCCGTACGACGTGCGCAAGACCGACCCGTACAGCGGCTACGAGACCTACGACTTCGAGGTCCCGACCGCCTCCGGCGCCGACGCCTGGGACCGGGTGATCGTCCGCCTGGAGGAGATCTACCAGTCGATGCACATCGTCGAGCAGTGCGTCGAGCGCCTCGCCGAGCCGGGCCCCGTCATGGTCGGGGACAAGAAGGTGGCGTGGCCGGCGCAGCTCGCCATCGGCACCGACGGCATGGGCAACTCGCTGGACCACATCCGGGAGATCATGGGCAGCTCGATGGAGGCCCTGATCCACCACTTCAAGCTCGTCACCGAGGGCTTCCGGGTGCCGGCCGGGCAGGTCTGGCAGACCGTCGAGCACCCGCGCGGCGAGCTCGGCGTGCACCTCGTCTCCGACGGCGGGACGAAGCCGTACCGGGCGCACTTCCGCGACCCGTCCTTCAACAACCTGCAGGCCACGTCGATCCTGTGCGAGGGGGGCCAGGTCGCGGACGTGGTCGTCGCCGTCGCGTCGATCGACCCGGTGCTCGGAGGGGTGGACCGCTGATGAGCGTCGAGCACGCACCGGAGGGGCTGTCGGGGCGCACGCCCGGGCAGCAGCACGCCACCGCGTACGACGAGGCCACGCGCGCCCGGCTGGACGCGGACGCCGCGCAGGTCATCGCGCGGTACCCGCAGGAGCGCTCGGCGCTGCTGCCGCTCCTGCACCTCGTGCAGTCGGTGGACGGGTACGTGAGCCCCCGCGGCATCGCGTTCTGCGCGGCGACGCTCGGCCTGACGACGGCGGAGGTCTCCGCGGTCGCGACGTTCTACACGCAGTACAAGCGCCACCCCAACGGCGACTACACGGTCGGCGTGTGCATCAACACGCTGTGCGCGGTCATGGGCGGGGACGCGATCTGGGAGGAGCTCTCGGAGCACCTCGGCTGCGACCACGACGAGACCACCGAGGACGGCTCGATCACGCTCGAGCGCATCGAGTGCAACGCCGCCTGCGACTACGCCCCCGTGATGATGGTGAACTGGGAGTTCTTCGACAACCAGACGCCGCAGTCGGCGCGCGAGGTCGTCGACCGGCTGCGGGCGGGCGAGGCGGTCGCCCCGACGCGCGGCGCGGACCGCGTCGTCACGTTCACCGAGATGTCGCGCGTGCTGGCCGGGTTCCCGGACGGCCGCGCGGACGAGGGTGTGGCGGCCGGCGGCCCGACGCTCGAGGGCCTGCGCGTCGCCAAGGGCCACGGCTGGACGGCCCCGGCGTTCCCCGGTGACGAGGGCGCGTCCGCGCGGCCGGCGGCGTCCGGTGACGTCCCGCCGCGGGTGGGCGACGAGCAGTCGTCGGCGCAGCGGCCGGTGACGACCTCGGGCGACGTCTCGCCCGAGGGCCAGCAGACCAAGCAGGCCTCCGACGACGCGAAGGAGTCGTGATGGCGACGACGCTGACCCCGGTGCTCTCGGCCGGGTGGGACGCCCCGCGGGCGTGGACGCTGCAGGCGTACGAGGCGGCCGGCGGCTACCGCGGCCTGCGGCGCGCGCTCGGCATGCAGCAGGCCGACGTCGTGACGATGGTGAAGGACTCCGGCCTGCGCGGCCGTGGCGGCGCGGGGTTCCCGACCGGCATGAAGTGGGGCTTCCTGCCGCCGGACGACGGCAAGCCGCGCTACCTCGTCGTCAACGCGGACGAGTCCGAGCCGGGCACGTGCAAGGACATCCCGCTCATGATGGCGAGCCCGCAGCACCTCATCGAGGGCGTCGCGATCACGTCGTACGCGATCAACTGCCACCACGCCTTCATCTACGTGCGCGGCGAGGTCGTGCACGTGTACCGGCGCCTGCTCAAGGCCGTCGAGGAGGCGTACGCGAAGGGGTACCTGGGCACGAACATCCTGGGCTCGGGCTACGACCTCGAGGTCACGGTGCACGCCGGTGCCGGCGCCTACATCTGCGGCGAGGAGACCGCGCTGCTCGACTCGCTCGAGGGCCTGCGCGGCCAGCCGCGCCTCAAGCCGCCGTTCCCGGCGGTCGCGGGCCTGTACGCCCGCCCGACGGTCGTCAACAACGTCGAGTCCGTGGCGTCGGTGCCGGGGATCGTCGTCGGCGGGGCCGACTGGTTCAAGCAGATGGGGACCGAGCGCTCGGCCGGCCACGGCCTGTTCTCGCTGTCCGGGCACGTCACGCGGCCCGGCCAGTACGAGGCGCCGCTCGGCATCACGCTGCGCGAGCTGCTGGAGATGGCCGGCGGCGTCCGCGAGGGCCACCAGCTGAAGTTCTGGACGCCCGGCGGCTCGTCGACGCCGATCTTCACCGCCGAGCACCTCGACGTGCCGCTCGACTACGAGTCGGTCGGGGCAGCGGGCTCCATGCTCGGCACGCGCGCGCTGCAGATCTTCGACGAGACGGTCTCCGTCGTCCGGGCGGTGACGCGCTGGATCGAGTTCTACAAGCACGAGTCGTGCGGCAAGTGCACCCCGTGCCGCGAGGGGACGTACTGGCTGGCGCAGGTGCTGCGGCGCCTCGAGCGCGGGCAGGGCACGTCCGAAGACATCGACCTGCTGCTCGACCTGTGCGACAACATCCTGGGCCGCGCGTTCTGCGCGCTCGGCGACGGTGCGACGAGCCCCGTCACGTCGGCCATCCAGTACTTCCGGGACGAGTTCGAGGCGGGCACCCACACGCCGGCCGACGTCCTCTTCCCGCCCGAGCGGAGCTCGTTGTTCTCCTACACACCGCGCCACGGCGCCGCCCTGGCGGGAGCGCACTGATGACGATCACGTCCCCCGACCCGAAGACCGCGACGCCGCTCGTGCCGGCCGCCCCGGTGGTGCCCGAGGCGCCGCTGGAGGAGGGCCAGGCCGTCACGTTCACGATCGACGGCATCGAGACGTCCGTGCCGAAGGGCACGCTCGTCATCCGGGCGGCCGAGCGCCTGGGGATCCAGATCCCCCGGTTCTGCGACCACCCGCTGCTCGCGCCCGCCGGCGCGTGCCGCCAGTGCCTCGTCGAGGTCTGGGCACCCGGCCGCGACGGCAACCTGGCGAAGATGCCGAAGCCGCAGGCGTCCTGCACGCTCGAGGCCACGCCCGGCATGCAGGTGAAGACGCAGCACACGTCCGCCGAGGCCGACAAGGCGCAGCACGGCGTCATCGAGCTGCTGCTCATCAACCACCCGCTCGACTGCCCCGTGTGCGACAAGGGCGGCGAGTGCCCCCTGCAGAACCAGGCGATGAGCAACGGCCGGGCGACCAGCCGGTTCGTCGACGTCAAGCGCACGTTCCCCAAGCCGATCAGCGTCTCGACGCAGATCCTCCTCGACCGCGAGCGGTGCGTCCTGTGCCAGCGGTGCACGCGGTTCTCGGAGGAGATCGCCGGGGACGCGTGGATCGACCTGCAGAAGCGCGGTGCGCAGCAGCAGATCGGCACCTTCGACACCGACGTCCTGGGCTTCGCGGGCGAGACGCCCGTCGGGGCCTCGACGCTCGACACCTCGGGCAAGCCGTTCTCGTCCTACTTCTCGGGCAACACGGTGCAGATCTGCCCCGTCGGCGCCCTCACGAGCGCGGCGTACCGGTTCCGGTCCCGCCCGTTCGACCTCGTCTCGACGCCCGGCATCGCCGAGCACGACTCCAACGGCTCGGCGATCCGCGTCGACCACCGCCGCGGCGTCGTGCTGCGCCGTCTGGCGGGTGACGACCCGGTCGTCAACCAGGAGTGGGTGACCGACAAGGACCGGTTCGCGTTCCGGTGGCAGTCCGCGCCCGACCGGATCACGACCCCCCTCGTGCGCACCCGGAACGCCGACGGCACGCGCGGCGAGCTGCAGCCGGCGAGCTGGGTCGAGGCGTTCGACGCGGCGGCCGCCGGCCTGCGCGAGGCCATGGCCTCGGGCGGCGTCGGCGTCCTGCCCGGCGGGCGGCTCACGCTCGAGGACGCGTACGCGTACGGCAAGTTCGCCCGCGTCGCGCTCGGCACCAACGACGTCGACGGGCGCGCCCGGCCGCACTCGGACGAGGAGGCGTCCTTCCTCGCGCACCGGGTCGCCGGCCGCACGCTCGACGTCACGTTCTCCGACGTCACGGCCGCGCCCGCGGTCCTCCTCGTCGCCCTCGAGGCGGAGGAGGAGGCCGGGGTGCTCTTCCTGCGGCTGCGGGAGCAGGTCGTCGCCCGGCGGACCCGGGTGCTCTCCGTCGCCCCCCTCGCCACGCGCGGGCTCGAGCGCCTCTCCGGCACCCTGCTCGCCGCGGCGCCCGGCACCGAGGCCGAGGTGCTCGACGGGATCGTCGAGGGCGCGTCCGACCTGCTCGGCGACGCCGCGGGCGCGCTCGCGGCCGACGGCGCCGTGATCCTCGTGGGCGAGCGGCTCGCGGGCGTCCCCGGCGGGTTCTCCGCCGTGCTCCGGCTGGCCGAGCGCACGGGCGCCCGGCTCGCCTGGGTGCCGCGGCGCGCGGGGGAGCGGGGCGCCGTCGAGGCCGGCCTGCTGCCGTCGCTGCTGCCGGGCGGCCGCCCGGTGACCGACTCCGGCGCGCGCGTCGACATCGCCGCCGTCTGGGGCGTCGAGCACGTCCCCGCCGAGGCCGGCCGCTCGACCTCGCAGATCGTCGCCGCGGCCCGCGACGGCCGCCTCGGCGCGCTCGTCGTGGGCGGCGTCGACCCCGCCGACCTGCCGGACCCCGCGCTCGCCCGCGACGCGCTGGAGCGCGCGTTCGTCGTCTCGCTCGAGGTGCGCGCGTCGGAGGTGACCGAGCGGGCGGACGTCGTCCTGCCGGTGGCCCCGCCGGTCGAGAAGCCCGGCACGTTCGTCACGTGGGAGGGCCGCCCGCGGCCGTTCCCCCAGGCGCTCACGTCGCACGCGCTGCCCGACCACCGCGTGCTGCACGGCCTGGCCGACGCCCTCGGCGCCGACCTCGGCCTCGGCAGCCTCGCGGCGGTGCACGCCGAGCTCGACCAGCTGGGCGGGTGGGACGGCGCGCGCGCCGCGGCACCCGCCGTCGAGGCGGGCGACCCGCCCGCCGTCGGCGCCGGCGAGGCGGTCCTGGCGACGTGGCACCAGCTGCTCGACGACGGCCGGCTGCAGGACGGCGAGCCGTACCTGGCCGGTACCGCCAAGGTGGCGACGGCGCGGATCTCCGCCGGCACCGCCGCGGGCCTCGGACTGGTCGACGGCGGCCGGCTCGCGGTCTCCACGGACGCGGGGACGATCACGCTGCCCGCCCAGGTCGTGGACATGCCCGACCACGTCGTCTGGCTGCCGACCGCGTCGGCGGGCAGCCACGTGCGCGACACGCTGCACGCGGACGGCGGGAGCGTCGTGCGCGTCGCCGCGGCCCGCGAGGATGTCACCGGCACGGACGAGGAGGCCCGAGCATGAGCGTGGTCGCGACCCTCGCGGCGGGTCTGCCCGCCGCGACCGGCGACGGCGCCGTCGCCCCGGTGACCGCCGACTTCTCGAACGACACGTGGTGGATCTGGCTCATCAAGGCCGTCGCCATCATCGTGTTCCTGCTGACCAGCGTGCTCATCGCGATCTGGTTCGAGCGCAAGGTCGTCGCCCGGATGCAGGTGCGGCCGGGCCCGAACGTGCACGGCCCGTTCGGTCTCCTGCAGTCGCTCGCCGACGCGATGAAGCTCCTGCTCAAGGAGGACGTCACCGTCAAGGCGGCGGACAAGCTCGTCTACGTGCTGGCGCCGATGATCGCGGTGTTCTGCTCGCTGCTGACCTTCGCCGTCATCCCGCTCGGGCCCATGGTCTCGATGTTCGGCGTCCGGACGCCGCTGCAGCTCACGGACTTCCCGGTCGCGGTGCTCTACATCCTCGCGTGCGCGTCCGTCGGCGTGTACGGGATCGTCCTCGGCGGTTGGTCGTCGAACTCGACGTACCCGCTGCTCGGCGGCGTCCGCTCCACGGCGCAGGTCATCTCCTACGAGCTCGCGATGGGCCTGTCGCTCGTCAGCGTGTTCATCCTCGCGGGGTCGATGTCCACGTCGCAGATCGTCGACTCGCAGACGCAGATCTGGTGGTTCCTGCCGCTGCTGCCGGCGTTCCTCATCTACGTGGTGTCGATGGTGGGCGAGACCAACCGCCTGCCCTTCGACCTCCCCGAGGCCGAGGGCGAGCTCGTCGGCGGCTACACGACCGAGTACTCCTCGATGAAGTTCGCCTGGTTCTTCCTCGCCGAGTACATCAACATGCTCAACGTCTCGGCGGTGGCGACGACCCTGTTCCTCGGCGGCTGGCGCGCGCCGTGGCCGATCTCGTGGATCAACGACGGCATGTTCAACGAGGGCTACTGGCCGGTCCTCTGGTTCCTCGCCAAGCTCTGGTTCTTCATGTTCGTGTTCGTCTGGATCCGCGGCTCGGTGCTGCGCTTCCGGTACGACCAGTTCATGAAGCTCGGCTGGAAGGTGCTGATCCCGGCCGCGCTGGTGTGGGTGGTCTGCGTCGCGGTGGTGCAGGGCGTGCGGCAGTTCTCGCACCTCGACCTGCGCACGCTGCTCTTCGTCCTCGCCGGCGTCGCGGCCGTGTTCGTGGTCGTCTCGCTGCTCATCCCGGCACGCAAGGAACCACCACGGCGGCGCCGGTCGGGCCCCGAGGTCATCGACCCGTTCGCGGGTGGCTACCCCGTCCCGCCGCTGCCCGGCCAGGCCCTGCCGCCCTCGCCGCGCAAGCGGCTCGCCGACGCGACGCCCACGAACGACCCGGGCACGACGCCCGAGCTCACCCAGGAGGTGCACGGTGGCTGACCAGAGCAGGCCGCAGCGCAAGCCGGCCC
>NZ_HE978588.1:188190-197489 GCF_000312005.1 Cellulomonas massiliensis JC225 | reverse complement strand
GCCCGCGACGTTCACGTCCCGGATCCCGAAGCGGTCCGGGCTCGCGGAGCTGTTCGCCCCGGTGGGCGGCTTCGGCGTGACCCTGTCCAACATGTTCCGGCCGACCGTGACGGAGCAGTACCCGTCCGAGAAGGTGCCGAGCAAGCCGCGGTACCACGGCCGCCACCAGCTGAACCGGTACGCCGACGGGCTCGAGAAGTGCATCGGCTGCGAGCTGTGCGCGTGGGCGTGCCCCGCCGACGCGATCTACGTCGAGGGCGCCGAGAACACGCCGGAGGAGCAGCGCTCACCGGGGGAGCGGTACGGCCGCGTCTACCAGATCAACTACCTGCGCTGCATCTTCTGCGGGCTCTGCATCGAGGCATGCCCGACGCGCGCGCTGACGATGACGAACGACTACGAGCTCGCCGGGCCGACCCGCAAGGGGCTGATCTACGAGAAGCAGGACCTGCTCGCGCCCCTGCGCGAGGGGATGCTCGCGGCCCCGCACCCGATGGTCGAGGGCACGACGGACACCGACTACTACCAGGGCAAGGTCACCGGCTCGACCGAGGCGCAGCGCGCCTGGGTCGCGGAGCACCGTCCCGACGACCCGACGCTGCCCGGCGGCGCGGGCCTCGAGGCCGCCTCGGAGCCGGGCGAGACCGCCCAGGAGATGGCTCGCATCGTGGCGGGCGCGACGAAGCAGGGGCGTCGATGAGCGCGATCGCGACGCTGGCGCAGCTGCCGGCGGTCCTGCCGGCTGCGGACCTCGCCGGCGGCACGACGTCCACGGGCGAGGCCGCGCTGTTCTGGGTGCTGGCGCCGGTCATGGTGCTGGCCGCGCTCGGCCTGCTGTTCGCCCGCAAGGCCGTGCACGCCGCCCTCGCGGTGGTCCTGGTGATGATCAGCCTGGCGTTCCTCTACGTGGCGCAGGGCGCGATCTTCCTCGGCATCGTCCAGGTGGTCGTCTACACCGGCGCCGTGATGATGCTGTTCCTGTTCGTCCTCATGCTCGTCGGCGTCGACCAGTCCGACTCGCTCGTCGAGACCATCCGCGGGCAGCGGTGGATCGGCGCGCTGGCCGGGCTGGGCCTCGCCGTGGTGCTCGCGGGCGTGGTCGGGACGGCGGTCTACGGGCCGCCCACCGGCATCGACGCCGCGAACGCCGACTCCAACCCCGTCGGCGTCGCGCGCGTGATCTTCCAGGACTACGTCTTCGCGATGGAGGTCGTCGGCGCGCTGCTCGTGACGGCGGCCCTCGGCGCCCTCGTCCTGACGCACCGCCAGCGGCTCACGCCGCGCGTCGGGCAGCGCGAGCGGGCCGACGCGCGCGTCGCCGCGCAGGCGGTGCTCACGCCGCTGCCGGCGCCGGGCGTGTACGCGCGGCACAACGCCATGGACGTGCCCGCCCTCGGCCCCGACGGCCGGCCGCTGGAGCACTCGGTGCCCCGCGTGCTGCGCGTGCGCGGGCAGGAGGCGGACGCGCGCGAGTACGCCGCGCGCATCGACCGCGTCCTCGCGGGCGGGGCGGCGAACGAGCCCCTGCGCGACGAGCGGCCGCACGCGCCGGTGGACCCGCTCGAGACGCCGCCCCCGCAGGCGGGCGGCGACGCGAGCACGGTCAGCGGCGGGCACAGCGAGCAGGCGGAGGCGGACCGGTGAGCCTGACCAACTACCTGGTGCTCTCGGCGCTGCTGTTCAGCATCGGCGCGAGCGCCGTGCTGCTGCGGCGCAACGCGATCATCGTGTTCATGGGCGTCGAGCTCATGCTCAACGCGACCAACCTCATGCTCGTGACCTTCGCGCGGATGCACGGCGACCTCACCGGTCAGGTGCTCGCGTTCTTCGTCATGGTCGTCGCGGCCGCGGAGGTCGTCGTCGGCCTCGCGATCATCGTGGCGATCTTCCGAACCCGTCGCTCGGCCTCGGTCGACGACGCGAACCTGCTGAAGAGCTGAGGGGCGGCCCGTGCACACCCTGACTGCCCTCGTCGCAGCGCTGCCCGCGGCGCTGCCCCTCGAGACGATCGAGCCGATCGCGTCCGCGCCGGTGCGCGGCGGCATCTACGCCGTCGCCCCGCTGCTCGTCGGGCTCCCGCTCGCGAGCGCGGCGCTCCTGCTGCTGCTCGGCCGCCGCGCCGACCGGTGGGGCCACTGGCTCGGTGTGCTCGCCTCGGCCGGCGCGTTCGTCGTCGGTCTCGCGACCTTCGTCGCGCTGCTGGGCCGTCCCGCGGACGACCGCGTGCTCGACGTGCACCTCGGACGCTGGATCGACGCCGGCGCGTTCCACCTGGACGCCGGGATCCGGCTCGACCCGCTCTCGCTGACGTTCGTGCTCCTGGTGACCTTCGTCGGGACGCTCATCCACGTGTACTCGGTCGCGTACATGGAGCACGACGCGGACCGGCGCCGGTTCTTCGCGTACCTCAACCTGTTCGTCGCCGCGATGCTCGTCCTCGTCCTCGCGAACAGCTACCTGCTGCTGTTCGTCGGGTGGGAGGGTGTGGGCCTGGCGTCGTACCTGCTCATCGGGTTCTGGAACCACAACCTCCCGTACGCGGTCGCCGCCAAGAAGGCGTTCGTGGCGAACCGCATCGGCGACATCGGCCTGCTGGTCGCGCTCGGGCTGATGTTCGCGACGTTCGGCGGCGTGGACTTCCAGACGGTGCTGACGGCGGACCTCTCGGGCGTCTCCGAGGGCACGATGACCGCGATCGGGCTCATGCTGCTGCTCGCCGCGTGCGGCAAGTCGGCGCAGTTCCCGCTGCAGTCGTGGCTCGGCGACGCGATGGCCGGCCCCACGCCGGTGTCGGCCCTCATCCACGCCGCGACGATGGTGACCGCGGGCGTCTACCTCATCGTCCGCTCGAACGTCCTCTTCGACGCCGCGCCGACCGCCCAGCTCGTGGTGGTCGTCGTCGGCGCAATCACGCTGCTGTTCGGGGCGATCGTCGGCTGCGCCAAGGACGACATCAAGAAGGCGCTGGCCGCGTCGACGATGTCGCAGATCGGGTACATGGTGCTGGCCGCCGGGCTCGGGCCGGTCGGCTACGCGTTCGCGATCTTCCACCTGGTCACGCACGGCTTCTTCAAGGCCGGGATGTTCCTCGGCGCCGGGTCGGTCATGCACGGCATGGACGACCAGGTCGACATGCGCCGGTTCGGCGGCCTGGGCCGCTACATGAAGGTCACGTACTTCACCTTCATGGCCGGCTGGCTCGCGATCCTCGGCATCCCGCCGTTCGCGGGGTACTGGAGCAAGGACAAGATCATCGAGGCGGCGTTCGTCCCGCAGGACGGCCAGCTCTGGCGGGCCTGGGTGTTCGGGCTCGTCACGCTGATCGGCGCGGGGATCACCGCGTTCTACATGTCGCGCCTGTTCTTCATGACGTTCGAGGGGGAGCGGCGCTGGTCCTCGCGCCGGGACGGCGGCGACCAGCACCCGCACGAGGCCCCGGCGCTCATGACGTGGCCGATGATCGTGCTCGCGGTCGGCTCCGTCGGCCTCGGCGCGCTGCTCTCGGTCGGCGGCTGGTTCACGCACTGGCTGGAGCCCGTCACGGGGCACGCCGAGCACGGGGAGCCCGTCCTGCCGGTCTGGCTGATCGTCACCCTGACCCTCGTGCTGGTGCTCGCGGGCGGCGTGCTCGCCTGGCGCCGGTACGCGGTCTCCACCGTGCCGGTGGCGCCGCCGATCGGCACCGCGCTCACGCGGGCCGCCCGGGTGGACCTCTACCAGGACCAGGTCAACGACGCGCTGCTCGTCGAGCCCGGCCAGCACCTGACCCGCTCGCTCGTCTTCGTCGACGGCGCGGTCGTCGACGGCGGGGCGCACGGCCTGGGCAAGACCACCGTCGGGCTCGGCGCGCTGCTGCGCCGGCTGCAGACCGGGTTCGTCCGGTCGTACGCCGGCGGCATGCTCGCCGGCCTGGTCGTCCTCCTCGTCGTCCTCCTGGTCACCCAGAGCTGAAGGAGCCCCTGACCGATGTCCTTCCCCTGGCTGACCACCCTGATCGTGCTGCCGCTCGTCGGCGCGGTCGCGCTGTGGGTGCTGCCCGCCTCGCTGCGGACCCGCGCACGCGGCGTCGCGCTCGGCTTCGCCCTCGCGGAGCTGGCGCTGTTCGTCGTGGCGCTCACGCAGTTCGACACCGGCGCGGCGGGCACCCACCAGCTCACCGAGCTCCACCACTGGATCCCGGCGCTCGGCGTCTCGTACGCGGTCGGCGTCGACGGCGTCGGCATGCTGCTCATCGGCATGTCGCTGCTGCTGGTGCCGCTCGTCGTCCTGGCGGCGTGGCGCGAGCAGGGCAGCGAGACCGTGGCGAGCGACCGGCTGCGGCAGTACCTCGCGCTGGTGCTCGCGCTGACCGCCTTCATCGTCGCGGTGTTCGCGGCGCGGGACGTGTTCCTCTTCTACGTCCTGTTCGAGGCGATGCTCATCCCGGTCTACTTCATGATCGGGGGCTTCGGCGGGCCGAAGCGGCGGTACGCGGCGGTGAAGTTCCTCATCTACTCGCTGGCCGGTGGCCTGGTCATGCTCGTCGGCGTCATCGCGCTGTACCTGCAGGGGCCGCGCGGCGCGGAGGGCTTCCTCACGGCGAACCTCACGGGCCTGCCCCTGGACCCGACGACCGAGCGCTGGCTGTTCCTCGCGTTCTTCCTGGCGTTCGCCATCAAGGCGCCGATGTTCCCGGTGCACACCTGGCTCCCGGACGCCGCCGAGCAGGCGCCCGCCGGCACGTCCACGCTGCTCGTCGGCGTGCTCGACAAGGTTGGCACCTTCGGGATGCTCACGCTGTGCCTGCCGCTCTTCCCGGCCGCGTCGCGCTGGTTCGCCCCCGCGGTGATCGTGCTGGCGCTCGTCTCGATCCTGTACGGCGCGCTGCTGGCGATCGGCCAGAAGGACCTCATGCGGCTCGTCGCGTACACCTCGGTGTCGCACTTCGGCTTCATCGTCCTGGGCATCTTCGCCTTCACGTCCACGTCGGTGGCCGGCTCGTCGTTCTACATGGCGAACCACGGCTTCTCGACGGGAGCGCTCTTCCTGGTCGCCGGCTTCCTGGTGGCCCGGCGGGGCTCGCAGCAGATCGCCGACTTCGGTGGCCTGCAGAAGGTCGTGCCCGTGCTCGCCGGGCTGTTCCTCGTCATCGGCCTCTCGGCGCTGTCGCTGCCCGGCCTGTCGACGTTCGTCAGCGAGTTCCTCGTCATCGTCGGCACGTTCGCCCGCCACCCGGCGGCCGCCGTCGTGGCGACGCTCGGCGTCGTGCTCGCGGCGATCTACGTGCTCTGGACGTACCAGCGGGTGTTCACCGGACCCGTGCGACCGGGGCTCGAGGGCATGGCGGACCTGCGCTCCCACGAGCGCTGGGCCGTCGCCCCGCTCGTCGCGATCATGCTGGTGCTCGGCTTCGTGCCCGCGCCCGCGCTGGACCTCGTGCGGCCGCCCGCGGCCGTCACGCTCGAGCAGGTGGGCGTCACGGACGTGCCGACGACCGCCCAGGGAGGCGACCGATGAGCTTCACCGCACCCCACGTCGACTGGGCGGCGATCGCCCCCGTCGCCGTCGTCCTGGTGGCCGCCGTCGTCGGCGTCCTGCTCGAGGCGTTCGTGCCGGCGCGCGTGCGGCGCACGACGCAGGTGGCGGTCGCGTTCGCGGCCCTGGCCGGCGCGCTGCTCGCCGTGGCGCTGCTCTGGCCGTCCGTGCGGGACGACGGCGGGCGCGACGTCATCGGCGGCTCGCTGGCCGTCGACGGCGTGACGCTCGTCGTGCAGGCGACGATCCTCGTGCTGTCGATCGTCGCGCTGCTCGTCATCGCCGACCGCACGTCGACCGGCCTGGACGCGTTCGCCCCCTCCGCGGCGTCCATCCCGGGCTCCGACTACGAGGCGCTCGCCCGCACGAAGGGGCTGCAGCAGACCGAGCTGTACCCGCTGCTGCTCTTCGCGGTCGGCGGCATGCTGGTCTTCCCGGCGACGTCCGACCTGCTCGTGCTGTTCGTCGCCCTCGAGGTGCTGTCCCTGCCGCTCTACCTCATGACCGGCATGGCACGGCGACGGCGGCTGCTGTCGCAGGAGGCGTCGCTCAAGTACTTCCTGCTGGGCGCCTTCGCCTCCGCGCTGCTGCTGTTCGGCATCGCGCTGCTCTACGGGTACTCGGGCTCCCTGAAGCTCTCGGAGATCTCCGCGGCGACGCAGCAGGTCACCGGGACCGAGAGCCTGCTGCTGGTCGGCGCGGTGCTCGTCATGGCGGGCCTGCTCTTCAAGGTCGGCGCCGTGCCGTTCCAGGCGTGGACCCCGGACGTGTACCAGGGCGCCCCGACGCCGATCACCGCGTTCATGTCCGCCTGCACGAAGATCGCCGCCTTCGGCGCCCTCCTGCGGTTCGTGTACGTCGGCCTGCCCGGGATGCAGTGGGACCTGCAGGTCGTGCTGTGGACGGTCGCGATCGCGACGATGGTGGTGGGCACGGTCGTCGCGCTGGTGCAGACCGACATCAAGCGCGTGCTCGGCTACTCGGCCGTCGCGCACACCGGCTTCATCCTCACCGGCGTCGTCGCGCTCAACGAGCAGGGCCTGCACGGCACGCTCTTCTACCTGCTCGCGTACGGCGCGGCGTCCGTCGGTGCCTTCGCGGTCGTCTGGCTCGTGCGCGAGCGCTCGGTCGGCGCCGACGGCGGCGAGGGGGACGTGCTCGGCGAGGCGACGCACCTGTCGCAGTGGGCCGGGCTCGGCCGCCGCCACCCCGTGCTCGCCGGCGTGTTCACGCTCTTCCTGCTCTCGTTCGCGGGGATCCCGCTGACGGCCGGGTTCATCGGGAAGTTCAGCGTGTTCTCGGCGGCGGTCGAGGGCGGCGCGTGGCCGCTGGCGCTCGTCGGCGTGCTGAGCTCCGCCGCGGCCGTGTTCTTCTACGTGCGGATCGTCGTGCTCATGTACTTCACCGAGCCGGCGGTCCCGGGCGCGCCCGAGCAGGACGGCGGGACGGCCGCGGTCGAGCAGGCTCCGGTCGAGCAGGCTCCGGTCGAGGCGGCGCCGGTCGAGGCGTCGGGCGCGACGGCTGCGACGCTCACGGCCGAGCGCACGGCGACCGGCGAGCGCACCGTCACCACGACGGTCGTGCGCGGCCGCGGCGTCGTCGCGGCGGTGACCGTGTGCGCCGTGCTCACGGTGCTGCTCGGCGTCGCGCCGCAGCCGGTGCTCGACGCGATCGCCTCGATCGCCACGTTCCTGCCGTGACCGTCGGATGAGCGCGCCACCCCGCCCGGGTCCGGGCTGCCCGAGGGGCGTCCGGACGCGACGTCGCAGGCGAGATAGGTTCTGGGTGTGACTGCCACGGCCATCCCGCTCGCCGACCATGCGCTCTCCGAGCGGCTCGCGGCCCGTCTGGAGCTCGTCGAGGAGCGGCTGCGCGACGCCGTCGCGCACGCCGACGCCCTCGCCGACGACGCGTCGCGGCACCTCGTCAACGCCGGCGGCAAGCGGCTGCGCCCGCTGCTGACGCTGCTGACGGCGGAGCTCGGCGACGGGGAACGGCGGGAGGTCATCGACGCCGCGGTGGTCGTCGAGCTCACCCACCTCGCCACGCTGTACCACGACGACGTCATGGACTCCGCGCCCGTGCGGCGCGGTGCCCCCGCCGCGCACGAGGTGTGGGGCAACTCCGTCGCCATCCTCACCGGCGACCTGCTGTTCGCCCGCGCGTCGGCGACCGTCGCGGGGCTCGGGCCCGAGGCGGTCCGCATCCAGGCGGGCACCTTCGAGCGGCTGTGCCTCGGCCAGCTGCACGAGACGGTCGGCCCGCGCGACGACGAGGACCACGTCGAGCACTACCTGCGGGTCCTCTCCGACAAGACGGGGTCGCTCATCGCGACGTCGGCCCGGCTCGGCGCGATGTTCGCCGGCTGCCCGAGCAGCGTCGTCACCCTCGTCACGGAGTTCGGCGAGCAGATCGGCATCGCGTTCCAGCTGGCCGACGACGTGCTGGACCTGACGTCCGACGGCACGCTCTCGGGCAAGACGCCGGGCACCGACCTGCGCGAGCGCGTCCCGACGATGCCCGCCCTGCTGCTGCGCCAGCGCGCGGCGTCGCCCGGCGCCACCGCCGCGGACCGCGAGGCGCTCGCCGCCCTGGACGCCGACCTCTCGGACGACGACGCGCTCGCGCACGCCGTCGCGCTGCTGCGGGTCCACCCGGTCGTCGAGGAGACGCGCGCGCTCGCGGTCGAGCGCGCCCGGGCGGCGCTCGCGGTTCTCGAGCCGCTCCCCGACGGGGCGGTCAAGGACGCCTTCGTCTCGTTCGCCGACGCCCTCGTCGACCGGGCGAGCTGAGCCGGACCGGGCCGGAGAGGGCCGGAGCCGGGCCCGGCGGGCCCGACCTGGCGCCGAGGGGCGCCGGCGTCTGGCACCATGTCGGCGGCCCGTGCTGCGGCACGAGCCCCCGCGCCGTCGCGCGCCCGTCCCGTCAGGAGGTCGAGTGAGCCACTCGCCGTACGGCCCGCCGTCACCGGCTCGCCGCGACGTGCGCGCGCACGCCCCGGTGCCGGCCGTCGCGTCGCTCGCGCCCGTCGGCCTGCGCGTGCTGGCGTACGTCGTCGACCTGGTCGTCATGGCGGTCCCGGTCGCGGTCGTCTACGCGCTGGTCGTGGTGCCCGCCGTGCAGCAGGGCCGGCCGTCGGCCGCGGCGCTGCTGCTGCCGTCGGTCGCGGCGCTGGTCGTGGCCGTGGCCCAGTGGCTCGCGGAGGCGTTCACGGGCGCGACGGCCGGCGGTGCCGCGGTCGGCATCCGCACCGTCGCCGTGGCGACCGGCCGGCCCGCCGGGCTGGGGCGCGTGCTGCTGCGCCAGCTCGTCGTGGGGGTCTCGTCGCTCGCGTGCCTCGTCGGGCAGTGGGTGGTCGTCGCCTCCGCCGCGTTCGACCACGGGCTGTACATGCAGGGGTGGCACGACCGAGTGGCGGGGACGTACGTCGTGCGCGCGTCCGCGCTGCGCGAGCCCGCGCACCAGCCGGCGTCCGCGTGGGCCGGCGCTCTCGAGCGGACGCTGGGTCCCGCTCCCGTGCCGGACCCCGGCCCGCCGCCCGTCGCGCCGGAGACCGACCCCGAGGCGTCCGGCGACGGCCTCGCGACGGCCGCCACGGACGTCGTGCCGAGGATCCCCGCGCCGCCGCTCATCGACGTCCCGCCCGCCGTGCGCCCGCTGAGCGGTCCGTCGTCCCCCGACGCCGCCGTCATCACGGGCTTCTCCCTGACGCAGGCCGGTCCCTCCGAGGCGGGGGCGGTCCCGGACGTCGCGGACCCGCCGGCCCCGGCGGACGCGCCGCCGCC
>NZ_HE978588.1:182725-186580 GCF_000312005.1 Cellulomonas massiliensis JC225 | reverse complement strand
GGGGCTCGCGCTCGTCCTCGGCGCCCGCGCGGCCCGGAGGCCCCTCCGATGATCCTGCCCCGGGTGCGCCTGACGGCGGGCGCCGCGACGGCCGTGGGCCGCCGTGCCGAGAACGAGGACGCGTGGTTCGTGGCGGAGGGCGCCTACCTCGTCGCGGACGGCATGGGCGGGCACGACGGGGGCGCGCTGGCCAGCGCCGCGGCGATCGAGGTGGCGCGGGACCTGGCGACGATGCGGACGCCGACGGTCCAGGACGCGCGGGACGTGACGCGGCTCGCGCACGTGCGGGTGCGGCTCCTGCCGTCGCCGAGCGGCCGGCGGCCGGGCTCGACGCTCACGGGGGTCGTCCTCACGGAGCACGGGGGCGTGCCGTGCTGGCTCGTGGTCAACGTCGGCGACTCGCGGACCTACCGGATGGCGGGCGGCGTGCTGGAGCAGGTCACGGTGGATCACTCGGAGGTCGCCGAGCTGGTGCGCGACGGGGTGATCCCGGAGGCGGAGGCGGCGACGCACCCGCGGCGCAACGTCGTCACGCGCGTGCTGGGCGGCAGCGCCTCCGACGTCGACCCGGACGTGTGGCTGCTGCCCGTCAGCCCGGGCGACCGGATGCTGCTGTGCTCCGACGGCCTCACCGACGAGCTCACCGACCAGCGCATCGAGGCGGAGCTGCGCGCCGCCCCGGACCCGCAGGCGGCGGCGGACCGGCTGGTGCGGGCGGCCGTGAAGCACGGCGGCCGCGACAACATCACGGCGGTGGTCGTCGAGGCGGCGGTCGGGCGCCGCTGACCGACGCGCGTCAGCGCGCTGCGCGGGCGAGGCGCTGCGCGCGGCCGGCGCGCAGCCCGTCGACGACGAGCAGCACGAGCGCGACCCAGACCAGGCCGAAGCCCCACCAGCGCGCCGCCGGCATCTGCTCGTGCAGCACGACGACGGCCAGCAGCAGCTGCATCGTCGGCGTGACGTACTGCAGCATCCCGACCACCGAGAGCGGCAGGCGCCGGGCGGCCGCGCCGAACAGCAGCAGGGGCACGGCGGTGACCACGCCGGCGCTCACGAGCGCCGCCGTGTGCCAGGGGCCGGCCGACGTGAAGTGCCCCTCGCCCTGGCTGCCGAGCCACAGGAGGTAGCCCAGCGCCAGCGGCGTGAGGACGAGCGTCTCCGTCGCGAGGCTCGGCACGGCGCCGACGTCCCGGCCGACGCGGTTCTTGATCAGCCCGTAGAGCGCGAAGCTGACGGCGAGCGTGAGCGCGATCCACGGCAGCTCGCCGTACCCGACGGTGATGACGACGACGGACGCCGCGCCGAACCCGAGCGCGACCCACTGGACGGGACGCAGGCGCTCGCGCAGGACGAGGACGGCGAGGGCGACGGTGACGAGCGGGTTGACGTAGTAGCCCAGCGACGCGTCGACGACGCGGTCGGTGAGGACGCCCAGCACGAACACCAGCCAGTTGACGGCGACGAGCGCGGCCGCGAGCGTCAGCAGCCCCACGGACCGTCGCGACCGCAGCACCGCGAGGAGCGCGGGCCACTGCCGGGCGGCCGTGAGCAGCAGGGCGCAGAAGACGAGCGACCAGACGATGCGGTGCGCGACGATCTCGACCGGCCCGGCGGGCTGCAGCAGCGGGAAGTAGAGGGGGAGCAGGCCCCACAGGAGGTAGGCGCCGAGCCCGAGGCCGAGGCCCGCGGGGTCGGCGGCGGGCCGCGCGTCCACGGGCCGACTGTAGGGCGCGCGTCGCGGCGGGTCGAACCGGTTCGAGGCTGACCGCATGATGGACGCGCCGTCCGCATCCTGGACCCGGGGTGAGGGCGCCCTCACCGCGGCTCCTACACTGGACCGTCGCTGCGCGCCCCGGCACGCACGAGACGCCCACGCCGACGAGCGCCGGGCGGCACACCTCCCCGCTACCGGAAGGTCCGAGCGCCCTGTGAGCACCCCGACCCTGCGCGTCGCCGTCGTCGGCGCCGGCCCCGCGGGCATCTACGCCTCCGACATCCTGTCGAAGTCCGGCCTCGACGTCGCGATCGACCTCTTCGAGCGCCTCCCCGCGCCGTTCGGGCTCGTGCGCTACGGCGTGGCGCCCGACCACCCGCGCATCAAGCAGATCATCGTCGCGCTGCACAAGGTGCTCGAGCGCGGCGACATCCGGCTGCTCGCCAACGTCGACTACGGCACCGACCTCAAGCTCGACGACCTGCGGACGTACTACGACGCGGTGATCTTCTCGACCGGCTCGATCCGGGACGCCGCGCTGCCCATCCCCGGCATCGAGCTGGAGGGCAGCTTCGGCGCCGCGGACTTCGTCTCCTGGTACGACGGCCATCCCGACGTGCCGCGCACGTGGCCCCTGGAGGCGCAGCAGGTCGCGGTGATCGGGGCGGGCAACGTCGCGCTCGACGTCGCCCGCATCCTCGCGAAGCACGCGCAGGACCTGCTGCCCACCGAGGTGCCCGCGAACGTGCACGAGATCCTCGAGCGCTCGCCGGTCACCGACGTGCACGTCTTCGCCCGGCGCGGCCCGGCCCAGGTGAAGTTCTCGCCGCTCGAGCTGCGCGAGCTCGGTCACGTCCCGGACGTCGACGTCATCGTCTACCCCGAGGACTTCGAGTTCGACGAGGGCTCCATGGCCGCGATCCACTCCTCGAACCAGACGAAGCAGGTCGTCAAGACGCTGACGGACTGGACCCTCAAGGACCCCGAGGAGAACACGGCGAGCCGCCGCATCCACCTGCACTTCCTGCACAAGCCCGTCGAGGTGCTGGGCGAGGACGGCAAGGTCGTGGGCCTGCGCACCGAGCGCACCGCGCTCAACGGCGACGGCAACGTCACCGGCACCGGCCAGACGGTCGACTGGCCCGTCGAGGCGGTCTACCGCGCCGTCGGGTACTTCGGCTCGCCGCTCGTCGACATCCCGTTCGACGACGTCGCGGGCGTGATCCCGAACCGCGAGGGGCGCGTCGTCGACGTCGACGGCGAGTACCTGCCGGGCGTGTACGCCACCGGCTGGATCAAGCGCGGCCCCGTGGGCCTCATCGGGCACACCAAGTCCGACGCGTCCGAGACGATCCGTCACCTGGGCGAGGACGTCGCCGAGGCCGGCGAGTCGTTCTACACCGCGACCGAGCGCGACCCCGAGGCGATCCTCGAGTTCCTGCGGGGGCGCGGCGTGGACGTCATCGACTGGAAGGGCTGGGAGCTGCTCGACGCCTACGAGCGCTCGCTCGGCGAGCCGCACGGGCGCGAGCGCGTCAAGCTCGTCCCCCGCGAGGACATGGTCGCGATCTCCCTCGGGCGTCCGCTCGGCGGCTGACGCGCCGGACCGACCACCGGCGGCGGCCCGCTCCGGCACGGAGCGGGCCGTCGCCGCGTCAGGAGCCGGTCGGCGCGGGGCTCGGCGCGAGCGTCCAGCCCGGCAGGGGCGTCGTCGTCGGGGCGTCGGGCGCCGGCGGCCGGCAGGCGGGCACGCTCGGCGTGGGCGCCGGTGCGGTCGGCCGCGGCCCGTACCGCTGGACGAGCCGGTCGGAGCCGAGGAAGTTGCGCCGCTCGACGGTCTGCATCCCCGGCTGGAACGCGTTGACGGCGATGTCGACGTGCCGGCCCTGCCAGAGGATCTCGTAGACCTGGTCGAGCAGGCAGACCGCGTCGGCGCCGGGCGCGACGTCGATGCCGCCGCCGTACACGTCCGGCGCCCACAGGCCGTGCATGTAGTGGATGTCCGAGGACATGACGCCGGGCAAGGCGTCGATCTGCGCGAACAGGGCCTCGTCGGGCACGGGGCCCTCGTCGGCCGCTGAGCAGGCCGCCACGAGCAGCCCGACGCCGACGAGCGCGGCCGCGGCTGCCGCCTCTCGGCC
>NZ_HE978588.1:171780-182112 GCF_000312005.1 Cellulomonas massiliensis JC225 | reverse complement strand
GCGGCCGGCCGCGCGGCTCAGCCCCCTCGTCGCCACGCTCGGGAGCATAGCCAGGGCCGACGTCCCGGGCCGGGGCACCCGCGGTGGAGGTCGCCGGGCCCCGGCGTGGCGCGGCGGGCGCGCGGGCGTCAGCCGGTGACGCGCCGCAGGAACTCGCGGGTCCGCTCGCGCCGGGGGTCGCCGAGCACCTGGTGGGCGGGGCCGCGCTCGTGCACCTGGCCGGCGTGCAGGAAGCACACCTCGTCCGCCACCTCGCGCGCGAAGCCCATCTCGTGCGTGGCGAGCAGCATCGTCATGCCGCTCCTCTTGAGATCCGCGAGCAGCTCGAGCACCTCGCCGACGAGCTCGGGGTCGAGCGCGCTCGTCACCTCGTCGAGCAGCAGGATCGCCGGCTCCATGACGAGCGCGCGCGCGATCGCGACCCGCTGCTGCTCGCCGCCGGACAGCTGGTCGGGGAACGCGTCGGCCTTGCGGGCCAGGCCCACGCGGTCGAGCGCCGTCCGGGCGCGCTCCTCCGCCTCGGCGCGGGGCGTGCGCCGGACGAGCCGCGGGGCGAGCGTGAGGTTGTCCAGCACCCGCCGGTGCGGGAACAGGTTGTACGACTGGAAGACCATGCCGATGCGCGCGCGGGCCGCGTCGGCGTCGAGGCGCGGGTCCGTGATGTCCCGGCCCTCCAGCTCGATGACGCCGTCGTCGACGTCCTCGAGCAGGTCGATGCAGCGCAGCAGCGTGGACTTGCCGGAGCCGGACGCGCCGATGAGCGCGACGACCTGGTGGCGGTGCACGTCGAGCGAGACGTCGTCGAGCACGACGTGCGCGCCGAACGCCTTGCGCACCGCCTGCACGGACAGCAGCGGGGCGGCGTCGTCGCGCGCCGCGTCGGGCACCTGGGGCAGCCCCCGCCCGAGGCGCGCGGGTCGGGCAGGCGGCCGGGGCTCACCGGGCCGCACCCCCGCCCGTCGCGGCGCTCTGCGCGCCGAGCCAGCCGGAGCGCCGGGCGAGGGCGTCGGTGAGCCGCGTGAGCGGGATCGTCAGCGCGACGAACAGCAGGCCGGCGACGACGTACGGCGTGAAGTTCGCGTAGCGCGCGGTCTCGATCTGCGCCGCCCGGACGGCGTCGATGGCACCCAGGATCGAGATGAGCCCGGAGTCCTTCGACAGCGCGACGAGGTCGTTGAGCAGCGGCGGCACGACGCGCCGGACCGCCTGGGGGAGCACGACGTGCCGCAGCGACTGCCCGCGCGAGAGCCCGAGGGCCCGCGCGGCGGCGACCTGGGACGGGTGGACCGATTCGATGCCCGCGCGGAACACCTCGGCGACGTACGCGGAGTACGTGAGCACGAGCGCCAGCCCGCCGAGCACGACCGCGGACGTGGGCACGCCGGTCAGCCGCAGCCCCGGCAGGCCGAAGCCGACCAGGAGCAGGACGAGGATGAGCGGCAGCCCCCGGAACACGTCGACGTACGCCGTCGCGAGCGCGCGCACCGGGAAGAACACGGGACCGGGCAGGGTCCGGGCGAGCGCCAGCAGCAGCGCGACGACGACGATGACGACCGCGCTCACGGCCATCACGCGGACGTTGAGCCAGAGCCCGTCGAGCACCGCCGGCAGCGACGCCCGCGCGACCTCGGGGTCGAGGAACGACGCCTTGACGCGCGGCCACCCCGGCGAGCTGACGAGCCCCGCGACCGCGACGGCGGCCAGCGCGACCGTCGAGACGGCGGCCACGGCGAACGACCGGCGGGTGCGGCCGCGCCGGTAGGCGTCCCGCTCCTGCTGGCGCTCGGACGGGCGCCAGGCCGACGCGCCGGGGACCGCGCTGGTGGCCGGGTCCGTCGTCACCGGGACGGTCCGCTCGGCGCGGTCAGGAGAGGACCGGCGCGCCGGCGGCGGCGGTGAGCCAGGTCTTCTCGAGGTCGGCGAGCGTCCCGTCCTCGCGCAGCGCGTCGACGGCGCCCGAGACGGCGGGCGTCAGCGCGCTGCCGAGCGGCAGGACGAGGCCGAACTGGTCGCCGCCCGCGCTGTCCGGGAGCTGCCCGAGGAGGACGCCGTCCTCCAGCTCGGCCGCGGTGATGTAGAGCGCGGTCGGCAGGTCCACGACGACGGCGTCGACGAGGCCGGAGGTCAGCGCCTGCTTGACCTGGTCGTTGTCGTTGAACACCTGCACCGGCTTCGAGGGGTCGATGATCTCCTGCGCCGCGGTGAGGCTCGTCGTCCCCACCATCGCGCCGATCGTGACGCCCCGGAGGTCGGCCAGGGACGCCGCCTTCTCGGCCTTCGACCCGCCGACGGTGACGACCGCCTGGGCCGTCGCGTAGTACGGCGACGAGAAGTCGATGTTCTTGCGGCGCTCGTCGCTGATCGACACCTGGTTGATCGCGACGTCCCACTGCTTGGCGCCGGGCGCGATGATCTGGTCGAAGCTCGCCACCGCCCAGGACACGTGGTCGGCGTCGAAGCCCAGCTCCTCGGCGACCGCGTACGCGACGGCGGCCTCGAAGCCCTCGCCCTTGCTCGGGTCGTCGCCGACGACCCAGGGCTCGTACGCCGGGTTGGACGTCGCGACCGTCAGGTAGCCCTCGGAGACCGTCGCGAGCGCGCCCGACGCGGTGGGGGAGGGCGTCGCCTGCTCGTCCTGCGGCGCACACGCCGCGAGCGCCAGGGCGGCCGTGAGGGCGAGGGCGGCGAGGCGTGCGCGCATGGTGGGCTCCGTGGTTCGCGGGGGCGGCGACGAGCGGGGGCGCGTCGCCCGGCCGGCGCCGACCGTGCGCCGGGCGGGGACCCGTGCGACGGTCGTGCGTGGTGGCTGCGGGGACAAGGTACCCACGCGCGGGGGCGGCGGACGAGGGGAACCCCCTCGGACGGCCGGGCGTTTCACCAGGTGGTCCGTCCGGGGCCGCACGACGAGGAGGAGGGCGCCGTCCCATGGGGCACCAGCACTACAACGGGGTCAAGACCGCGGCGCTGTTCGGCGCTCTCTGGGCGGTCCTGCTCGGCCTCGGGTACCTGCTGGGTGGCGGCCAGCCGCGCTGGATCCTCGTCTTCGCCGGGCTGGGCCTGGTGATGACGTTCTACTCGTACTGGAACTCCGACAAGATCGCGATCCGCGCGATGCACGCCCGGCCGGTCAGCGAGATCGAGCAGCCGGCGATGTACCGGATCGTGCGCGAGCTCTCGACCGAGGCCCGCCAGCCGATGCCGCGGCTGTACGTGTCGCCGACGGCCGCCCCCAACGCGTTCGCGACCGGCCGCAACCCGGGCAACGCCGCCGTGTGCTGCACCGAGGGGATCCTGCAGCTGCTCGACGAGCGCGAGCTGCGCGGCGTCCTCGGCCACGAGCTCATGCACGTCTACAACCGGGACATCCTCACGTCGTCGGTCGCCGCCGCCGTGGCGGGCGTCATCACCTCGCTGGCGCAGATCGCGCTGTTCTTCGGCGGGGGCGACCGCCGCGAGGGCGGCAACCCGCTGGCCGGCCTCCTCCTCGCCCTGCTCGCGCCCCTCGCGGCGACGATGATCCAGCTCGCCATCAGCCGGACGCGCGAGTTCGACGCCGACGAGGACGGCGCCCGCCTCACCCGCGACCCGCTGGCCCTCGCCTCCGCGCTGCGCAAGCTCGAGCTCGGCACGCGCGCGCGGCCCTTGCCCCAGGACCGCGAGCTCGTCGACGTCTCGCACCTGATGATCGCCAACCCGTTCCGCGGCGAGGGGCTGGCCCGGCTGTTCGCGACGCACCCGCCGATGGGCGAGCGCATCACGCGCCTGGAGGCCCAGGCCGCGCGCGACGCCTGACGGGTGCGGCGCGGCTGCCGCTGCGGCACCATGGCGGGCAGGACCCCCGGCTCGGCCACTGGAGGCCGCTCGTGAGCGTTGCTGCGTCGTCCACCGCGTCGCTGCGTGGCGCCCGCCGCACGGGTCGCGCGCGGCGCCCTCTCGCCGTGCTCGCGGTCGCCGCGGTGCTCGGCGGCGCCGTGGTCGCGCCCGCGCTCGCGGACCCGTTCCCTGTCGACGAGCCGTTCACGGGGTCGGCGTTCGAGGACCCCGCGTGGGTGCTGCCCGCGCCCGGGACGAACAGCGCCACGCTCACGGGTGACGCCCTGCGCCTCACCGAGTCCGGCACGGGGTTCGCCGTGGGCAACGCGACCCTCGCCGACCCGTTCCGCTCCGACGTCGCCTTCACCGCCTCCTTCGACCTCGCCGTCTGGGGCGGTGGCTTCGAGGGCGACGCCATGACGTTCTTCCTGCAGGACGCGTCGGTGGCGCCGGAGCTCGGCGGGGCGGGGGGATCGGGCGGCTACCAGGCGATGGGCGGCGCCTACCTCGCGATCGGCTTCGACAGCGCCGGCAACTTCTCCGCGGACTCGGTGTTCCCGAACGACCCCGGCAGCGTCGTGCTCCGGGGAGCCGCGGGCCTGCCGGCGCCGCTGGAGAGCTGGCCCGTGCTGGCGGTGGGCAAGACGTCCGACGGCTCGGTGCACGCCGAGCCGTCGCAGCCGCGGCACGTGGAGATCGCGGTCGAGCCCGCGCCGGACCGCTCGATCCTCGTCACGGTGCGGGCGAGCGAGCCGGGAGGCGCGAACCTGACGACGATCTGGGACCGGGTGGACGTCCGGACGCTCAACCCGGCGCGCGGTCAGCCGGCCGTGCCCGAGCGCCTGCAGCTGGGCTTCAGCGCCTCGACCGGCGGTGCGACCGCCACCCACGAGGTCACGGCGCTCGTCGCGACGGCCGCCGCCGATCTCGCGCTGGCCAAGTCGGGGCCCGCGAGCGTCGAGCCGGGCGGCGACGTCACCTGGACGCTGGACGTCACGAACGACGCGACGAACCCGGTCGAGGGCGCGCTCGTCTCCGACACGCTCCCCGCCGGGGCGACGGACGTGACGTGGTCGTGCACCGCGACCACCGGGTCGTCGTGCAGCGATGCGTCCGGCACCGCCGCGCAGTGGCCGACGCTCGACCTCGAGCGGGGCGGCGGCGCCACGATCGAGGTGACCGCCGTCGTGCCCGACGCGCTCGCGGGCGTCCTGCTGACGAACACCGCGACGGTGACGGCGCCCGCCGACCGCACCGAGACGTCGCTCGGCGACAACACCGGCAGCACCACCACGCAGGTGCTCGAACCGCCGGACCTCGCCGTCACGGCAGCGCTCGTCGGGACGTCGCCGGTCGCGCGCGGGTCGACCGGCGCCTGGACGGTGCAGGTCAGCAACGTCGGTCGCGGCGACGCGCCGGCGTCCGAGGTCGAGGTCGTCCTCCCGGAGGTGCTCGACCCGGCCTCGGTGGCGCTCCCGAGCGGGTGCACGCTCGACGTGCGGACCGTCACGTGCGACCTGGGAGCGCTGGCCGCCGGTGCGGGCCCCGTCACCCTGACGCTGGCGGGCGGGCTCACCGGTGACGCGCGCGCCTGCCTGGACGAGGGCGCCCCGCTGACGGCCACGGCGTCGACGTCCCGGCGGGAGCTCGTCACCGACAACAACGTCGCGACGGTCGACGCGGCGTGCACGCTGCCGGTCGACGTGTCGCTCCGCAAGACCGGCCCGAGCCAGGCGCACGTCGGCGACGAGGTGACGTGGACGGTGCGCGCGGCAAACGCGGGCCCGTCCCCCGCCCTGGGGACCACCGTGACCGACACGCTGCCGGCCGGGGCCACGGACGCGCGGTGGACCTGCCGCGTGTCGGACGGCGCCCCCTGCTCGCCGGCGAGCGGCACGGGCGACGTCGTCACGACCGCGGACATCCCGGCCGGCGGCGAGGCCGTCGTCACGGTGACGGCCACGGCCGGGGCTCCCGGCTCGTTGTCCAACGCGGCGACGGTCGTCGTGTGCGAGGGCTGCACCGACGCCTCGACCGTCGACGACGCGGCGTCGTCGACGGTCCGGGTGCTGGCGGCCGCCGGCCCGACCCCCGGGCCCACCGAGCCGCCCTCGTCCCCCGAGGACGGGCTCGCTCTGACCGGCTCACCCGTCGCGGGGCTCCTCGGCGTGGCCGTCGCGGCGCTCGTGGGCGGCGTCGCGCTCGTGGTGGGCGCGTCCCGACGAGGACGGCTCCGGCGGCCGCAGCGGTCCTCGGCGGGTGTCAGCGGTAGTTGACGAACTGCAGCGCCGCGTCGACGTCGGCGCCCTTGAGCAGCGCGATGGCGGCCTGCAGGTCGTCGCGGCTCTTGCTCGTCACGCGGAGCTCGTCGCCCTGGATCTGCGTCTTGACGCTCTTCGGGCCCTCGTCGCGCACGATCTTCGCCAGCTGCTTGGCGACCTCGGAGGACAGGCCCTCCTTGATGGAGGCGGCGAGGCGGTACTCCTTGCCGGACGGCTTGGGCTCGCCGTCGCCGGTGTCCAGCGACTTGAGCGAGATGCCGCGCTTGATGAGCTTCGACTGGAACACGTCCAGCACGGCGAGGACCCGCTCCGCGGAGTTGGCGACCATGAGGACGGACTCGCCCGACCACGCGATCGACGCGCCGACGCCCTTGAAGTCGTAGCGCTGGGCGATCTCCTTCGCGGCCTGGTTGAGCGCGTTGTCGACCTCCTGCCGGTCGACCTTGCTGACGACGTCGAACGACGAGTCGCTCGCCATGGATGTCCCCCTCGGGCTCGTGCGCTGGTGGGATGAGCAGCCGTTTCGCTCCGGCCGCCCTGCTGTTGCTATCCTTCCACGCGCTGGCCGCGCAGGTCGCGGCGAGCACCACCCCGGCGGGTTACCCGAGTGGCCAAAGGGGGCTGACTGTAAATCAGCTGGCATCGCCTACGGGGGTTCGAATCCCTCACCCGCCACGCCGGAGCTCGAGCGCGGGGCGTCCCACCAGGACGCCCCGCGTTCGTCGTCTCGGGGCTCGTGCGCGGCGTCCGGGTGCGGCGCGGACGAGGCGTCAGCGCGCCGACGACGCCCTGACCTGCGCCGACGCCGCACGGAGGACCGCGCGCCGGGGGTGTGACGGACGCGATTTCGCTGCCGGTGCCCGCGTCTTGTAACCTGGTGCGCGCTGCCCCGATAGCTCAGTCGGCAGAGCGTCTCCATGGTAAGGAGAAGGTCAAGGGTTCGATTCCCTTTCGGGGCTCTGTGGTGTGTCCGTCGTCCGCGTGCCGTGCACGCGTCCCCGGGCCCATCGAGGCGGGGTAGCTCAGTTGGTGAGAGCGCACGACTCATAATCGTGAGGTCGCGGGTTCGAGTCCCGCTCCCGCTACCGCATCAGGAACGAAGGTGGCGCGTCGGCCGGCGCGCTCGCGACAGCATCAGGCGCCCGGGCGCGAGAGGTGGCAACAACCATGGCCAGCAAGAGCGCGGACGTCCGCCCGAAGATCACGCTCGCGTGCACGGAGTGCAAGGAGCGGAACTACATCACGAAGAAGAACCGTCGGAACGACCCCGACCGTCTCGAGATGAAGAAGTTCTGCCCGCGCGACAACCGCCACACGCTGCACCGCGAGACCCGCTGACCCAGCGGTCGTCCGGCGCATGCCCGTCGACACGAGCTATGCGGGGCGGCAGTACGCCCCGACCGCGGCCTACGACGTCGCCCGCGTGAAGATCGCTGAGTTCGCCTCGGCCGTCGGAGCCACGCACCCCTCGCACACGGACCCCGAAGCCGCCCGGGCGCTGGGGTACCCCGACGTCGTGGCGCCCCCGACCTTCGCGGTCGTGGTGGCGCAGCGCGCCGAGGCGCAGCTGTTCGAGGACCCGGTGGCGGGGATCGACTTCAGCCGCGTCGTCCACGCCGACGAGCGGTTCACCCACCACCGGCCGATCCACGCCGGTGACCGGCTGGTCACCGTGCTGCACGTCGACTCGATCGTCGAGCGCGCCGGGCTGGCGATGATCACGACGCGCTGCGAGATCGCGGCGGAGGACGGCGAGGCCGTCGCGACCGTCCTGTCGACCCTCGCGGTGCGGGGGGAGGGCTGATGGCCCCGGCGCTCGCGGAGCTCACGGTCGGCGACGTCGTCGCCCGGCGCGAGGTCGTCGTCGACCGCGCGCGGCTCGTCCGGTACGCCGGCGCGTCCGGCGACTTCAACCCGATCCACTGGAACGAGCGCGTCGCCACCGCCGTCGGTCTGCCCGGCGTCATCGCGCACGGCATGTGGACCATGGGCGCCGCCGTCGGGCCCGTCGTCGACTGGGCCGGCGACCCCGGTGCCGTCGTGGACTACCAGGTGCGCTTCACGCGCCCGATCCCCGTGCCGGACCCCGGCGCGGCGACCGTCGAGGTCGTCGCGACCGTCGGCGCGCTGGACGCGGACGCCGGCACCGCGCGCATCGACCTCACCGTGACGGTGGACGGCGTGCGCGTGCTCGGCAAGGCCCAGGCGGTCGTCCGGCTCTCCTGAGCCCGACGCCCCGCGCGGCGTCGGCCGGGCGTCAGGCCGGGGGCGGCCCGGTCGTCGTCCCGACGCGCAGCCGCACCGGCAGGTCCCGCTGCTCGGGCTCACCGCCGGCCAGCAGGCTCTCGACGAGGAGCCCGACCGTCTCGCCCTTCTCGGTCAGCGGCTGCACCGCGGTGGTGAGCACGTCGGGCGCGAGCCAGGGCAGGTCCAGGCCGTCGAACCCGGCCACCGAGACGTCCTGCGGAACGGCCAGCCCGAGCTCGCGGGCGGCGATCACCACGCCGGCGGCGAGCAGGTCGGACTGGCACACGACGGCGGTCGGACGGTCGGGCCCCGACAGCAGCGCCCGTCCGGCGGCAGCGCCGTGCTCGACGAGCGACGCGGGCGTCTCGTAGACGGCGACCGGCTCGACGCCGGCGTCGGCCAGGCCGGCGAGGCGCCGGCGCGTGATCTCCCACACGATCCCGTCGACGCGCGCGGCGTCCGCCACGCCCTCGCCGCGGGAGCGGTCGAACGGCAGCGTGACGCAGGCGATCCGCGTGTGGCCGAGCTCGACGAGGTGGCGGGTGACCTCCGCCATCCCCGCGCGGTCGTCGATGCCGACCGACGCGACACCGGGCAGGTGCTGCCCCTCGACCACCACGACGGGGATCGCGCGTCGCCGTAGCGTGACGAGCTCCGGGTCGTCGGCCGTGACCCCCCACAGGAGCACCGCGACGTCCATCGCGGCCGACTCGAGCAGCGGGTCCACCGCCGAGGTCGGGTCGTCGCCGAGCCCCGGCACGAGGAGGACGCCGAGGTCCTGCGGCCCGAGCGTCGTGACGAGGCCGTCGAGCACCTGCGTGGTGACCGGGTCGCGGAACGCGCGCGCGAGCGCGTCGCCGACGACGACGCCGACGATGCCCGAGCGTCCGCGGCGCAGCTGGCGGCCGAGCGGGTTGGGGCCGGCGTAGCCGAGCTCGGTCGCCGCGTCGAGCACGCGCTGGCGCGTCTCGGCGGCGATGGGTCCGGCGCCGGAGAACGCGAGCGAGGCGGTGGAGACGGACACCGACGCCTGGGCCGCGACGTCGGCGAGGGTCACGCGGTTGCTCGCCAGAGGGCACCTCCGGGTCGGGGCGGCCGGTCGGGGGAGAGACGGCCGAGCGGTTCTCGCGGCGGTGCGTCGCCGCATGTTTGACGCAGCGGTCAGCGTACCCGCACAATCGTCGCCGTCCTCAAAACGATTCGATGCCGTGCCGTCCGGTCCGCGATCGAATCGTTTCGAGGGTCCTCCACCTGCCGGGACGCCCGCCCGTCGTCGTCCCGCCCACGCCTCGCCGCTCCAGCCTCCGAGAGGACGCCGTGCCCAGCGCCGCCCCGCGCGTGCCCCGCCCCCGCCCGCCCGCCGACCACGCCCTCGCGTTGGCGCCCGCCCCGCCCGCACCCGCCGCCGTCACGCGGGCGCGGGTGCTGCTCCTCGGGCTGTTCGGCCTGACGGGCATCACCTTCTCGAGCTGGCTCGCCCGCATCCCGACGGTGCGCGACCTGCTGGACCTGTCGACCGCCCAGCTCGGCGCCATGCTGCTCGTCGGCTCGCTGGGCGCGCTCGTGACCGTGAGCGTCGCGGGCGTGGTCGTCCAGCGGTACGGCAGCCGACGCTCGCTCGTCGCGTCGACCGCGGTGCTCGCCGTCGGCTACGTCCTCATGGGGATCGGCCCCACGGTGGGCTCGGCGGCGCTCCTCGCGGCGGGCGTCTTCCTCAACGGCATCGCCATCCCGCTGGGCAACCTGCCGATCAACGTCGAGTCGGCGCGCATCGAGCGGGCGATGGGCCGGACCGTGATCCCGCAGTTCCACGCGGCCTTCTCGATCGGCGCCGTCACCGGCTCGGGCATCGGGGCCGCGGCCTCGCACGCGTCGGTGCCCCTGACCGTGCAGTTCTCCGCGATCGCGGCGCTCGTGGTCGTCTGGCGGCTCGCCTCGCTGCGCGGGGTCGTGCTCGCGACGACGCCGGACGAGCACGCACGCGCGGCTG
>NZ_HE978588.1:160221-171456 GCF_000312005.1 Cellulomonas massiliensis JC225 | reverse complement strand
GGCCGGGGCGCGCGGGCCGGCTGGCGAGCGCGCTCGACGCGTGGCGCGAGCCGCGCACGCTGCTCATCGGTGTCGTCCTGCTCGCCGCCGCGCTCTCGGAGGGCTCCGCCAACGACTGGCTGTCGCTCGCCGTGGTCGACGGGTTCGCCAGCACGGAGGCGGTCGGCGGCGTGGTGCTGGCGGTGTTCGTCGCCGCGATGACCCTCGTGCGCCTGCTCGGCACGCGCCTGCTCGACCGCTACGGGCGGGTCGCGGTGCTGCGGGCGTCCGGCGTCGTCTCGCTCGTCGGCCTGCTCCTGTTCGGCTTCGCGCCGTCGATCGTCCTGGCCGGCGCGGGCGTCGCCGCATGGGGCTTCGGTGCGGCGCTGGCCGTGCCGATCGCGATCGCGGCGGCCTCGGACGACCCGCTGCGCGCGGCCGGCCGCGTCGCGGTGATCTCGTCGTTCTCGTCCGTCGCGTCGATCGCCGCGCCCCCGCTGCTCGGCTTCGCCGCGGAGGCGGTCGGCGCGCGCCACGCGCTCGTCCTGCTCGCCGTCGCGCTCGTCCTGAGCATCGCGCTCGCGCACGTCGTCCGGCCGGACCACGCGGACGACCCCGCCTCTCCCGCACCCGTCGACCCCGCGCCCGACGCCGCCGCCCCCGCGCGGTCCGCGTCGGACGCTCCTGCCATGATCGACCTCGACGACGTGGTCCCGGCCGGTGCCCGGTGACCTGCCGCTCCCTGGAGGACCTGTGACCAGCCCCTCGACCCTGCCCGCGCGTCTCGTGAGCCGCGCGTCCGTGGCCGTCTTCGTGGTGTTCGTGCTCAACGGCTTCAACTTCGCGACGTGGGCGTCCCGCCTGCCCGCCATCCGCGACGGCCTGGGCTTCTCCCCGGCGCAGATGGGCGCGCTGCTGCTCGTCGGCTCGGTGGGCTCGCTGCTCGCGCTGCCGGTGTCCGGGCTGGTCGTCGAGCGTCTCGGTGCGCGCCGCACCGTCGCGGTCTTCGCGACGATCAACGCGACGGGTCTGAGCATCGCCGCCGCCGGCGTCGCGCTCGGGCAGGTGCTGGTCGTCGCGGTCGGCATGGCGGTGTTCGGCGTCGGGACGGGCGTGTGGGACGCGGCCATGAACCTCGAGGGCGCAGCCGTCGAGCAGCACCTCGGGCGCACGGTCATGCCGCGGTACCACGCGGGGTTCTCGCTGGGAACGGTCGCCGCTGCCGGGCTGGCCGCCCTCGCTGCCGGCCTGCACGTCCCGGTGGTCGTGCACATCCCCGTGGTCGTCGTCGTGACGACGGTCGTGGTGTGGATCGTGGTGCGCCGCTTCCTGCCGTCGAGCGTCGAGCACGAGCTGCCCGCCGACGGGCGGACGGACACGGGCGACCCGGCCGCAGCCGCCCCGCGCGGCGCTCGTGGCGCCCTGCAGGCCTGGCTGGAGCCGCGCACGCTGCTGATCGGGCTCGTCGTCCTGGCCGCCGCCCTCACCGAGGGCGCCGCCAACGACTGGGTGTCGCTGGCGGTCGTGGACGGGTTCGACACGAGCCACGCCCTCGGCGCCGCCGCGTTCGGGGTCTTCGTCGCCGCGATGACGACGATGCGCTGGTTCGGCACGCAGCTGCTCGACCGCTACGGCCGGGTCGCGGTGCTGCGGCTGTGCGCCGGCCTGGCGCTCGTCGGCCTGCTGCTGTTCGGCCTCGTCGACGTCCTGTGGCTCGCGCTGGTCGGCATCGTCATCTGGGGCGCGGGCGCCGCGCTCGGGTTCCCGGTCGGGATGAGCGCCGCCGCCGACGAGCCGGCCCGCGCGGCCGCGCGCGTCAGCGTCGTCTCGACGATCGGCTACTCGGCGTTCCTCGCCGGCCCCCCGCTGCTCGGCCTGCTCGCCGCGCACGTCGGGTACCGCAACGCGCTGCTCGTCATCGTCGTGCCGGTCGTCCTCGGGCTCGTCGTGGTGAACGCCGCCGCGCCGCCCGCGCGCGGCGAGACCGTCGACGGGCCCGTCGACGCGGACGCCGCCGACGAGGAGGCCGCGCGCCGCGCCTGAGCCGCCGGTCTAGCCTGGTGCGGTGACCGAGGTGACCGCAGCCCCCGCCCTGGCCGACCTCACGACGCTCCGCGTCGGGGGGCCCGCCGCGCGCTACGTCGAGACGACGTCGGAGGCCGAGCTCATCGACGCCGTGCGGTCCGCGGACGAGTCCGGCGAGCCGCTGCTCGTCGTCGGGGGTGGCTCCAACCTCCTCGTCGCCGACGCGGGGTTCGACGGCGTGGTCGTCCGTGACGTGCGCACCGGCATCACGGTGCCGGACCACAGCGCGTGCGCCGGCGTGACGTACGAGGTCCCGGCCGGCACGCCGTGGGACGACGTCGTCGTCGAGGCGACGAGCCACCGGCTCTACGGGATCGAGGCGCTGTCCGGCATCCCCGGCTCGACCGGCGCCACGCCCGTCCAGAACGTCGGCGCGTACGGCCAGGAGGTGTCGCAGACGATCGCGACCGTGCGCGTGTGGGACCGCGAGCGAGCCCGGGTGCGCACCCTGCCCCTCGTCGACCTGCGGTTCGGCTACCGCACGTCGCTCCTCAAGCGCTCGATGCGCACGCCCGTCGCCGGCGACCCGGACGACCCGCGGGCGCCGTGGGGCCCGACGCCCCGCTACGTCGTGCTCGACGTGACCTTCCAGCTGCGCCAGGGGACGCTGTCGGCGCCCATCGCGTACGGCGAGCTGGCCCGGACGCTCGGCGTCGAGATCGGCGACCGGGCGCCGCTGCTCGACGTGCGTGCCGCCGTGCTCGAGCTGCGCGGCCGCAAGGGCATGGTCCTCGACGCGTCCGACCCGGACACGTGGAGCGCCGGCTCGTTCTTCACCAACCCGATCCTCGCGCCCGAGCGCGTGCCCGAGGGCGCCCCGGTGTTCCCCGCGGCGGACGGCCAGGTCAAGACCAGCGCCGCGTGGCTCATCGAGCACGCCGGGTTCTCCAAGGGCTTCGGCGCCCCGGGACCCGCGGCGCTCTCGACGAAGCACACGCTCGCGCTCACGAACCGCGGCGACGCCAGCGCCGAGGACCTCGTCGCTCTCGCGCGCGAGGTCCGTGACGGCGTGCGCGAGCGCTTCGCGATCGACCTGGAGCCGGAGCCGGTCCTGGTCGGCCTGAGCCTGTAGGCGGCGCTCAGCGGGCGTGGGGCTCCTCGCCGACGTCGCCGACGGCGGCGGTGAGGTGCGCGCGGCCGTCCGCCAGGTCGTACTCCAGGCCGATGACGGCGCACCGGCCGGCGGCGATGGCCTCGGCCAGGGTGACCGAGTACGACTGCAGCATGTCGACGGTGTGCTTGACGTGCTCGTGGCCGAGCGTCGCGGCGTCGACGGCCGACAGGGGACGGTCGGGGCCGACCAGGCTGACGATGCTCGGGATGACGCGGTCGACGACGGCCCGCACGAACCCGTTCGGGAGCTGGCCGTCGGTGAGCGCGGCGGTCGCCGCCGCGACGGCGCCGCACGAGTCGTGGCCGAGCACGACGACCAGGGGCGCGCCGAGCACCTCGACGCCGTACTCGATCGAGCCGATGACGGTCGTGTCGAGCACGTGGCCGGCGGTCCGCACGACGAACAGGTCACCCAGCCCGCGGTCGAAGATGATCTCCGCCGCCACGCGGCTGTCGGAGCACCCGAAGATCACCGCGAACGGGTGCTGCTCGGAGGAGACCTCGGCGCGGCGGTCGATCGACTGCGACGGGTGCTGCATCTCGCCGCTCACGAACCGGGCGTTGCCGTCGCGCAGCGCCGCCCAGGCCTGCGCGGGAGTGGTGGGGGTCGTCGTCGTCACGGCGCCATCGTGGCAGGAGCGGGGCCCTCGCGCAGGGGCGTCCGCGACGCGGGCCCGGCCCCCCGTGAAGTTGCAGGTGCGCTTTCGGCCCGACGGCGATAGGACTGTCTCGACGGATCCACCGGTCGAGGAGGACCAGTGCGACGACGAGCGCTCACGGCAGCGATCGGTCTCGCCCTGCTCGCGCCCCTGGCGGCGTGCTCGGGGGAGTCCGGTCCACCCACGTTGACCTGGTACATCAACCCGGACGACGGGGGCCAGGCGGAGATCGCCCAGCGGTGCACGGAGGCCGCCGACGGCGCGTACCGGATCGCGACCGAGGTCCTGCCCCGCGACGCGGCGAGCCAGCGTGAGCAGCTGGCCCGCCGGCTCGCGGCGAAGGACTCCTCGATCGACATCATGAGCCTGGATCCCCCGTTCATCCCGGAGCTCGCCGAGCCCGGCTTCCTGGCGCCGGTGCCGGACGACGTCGCGCAGGCCGTGAGCGCGGACGTCGTGCAGGGCGCCCTGGACGCGTCGACCTGGAAGGACAAGCTGGTCGCCGTCCCGTTCTGGGCCAACACCCAGCTGCTCTGGTACCGCAAGTCGGTGGCTGAGGCGGCGGGGCTCGACCCGAGCGAGGGCGTCACGTGGCAGCAGATCATCGACGCGGCCAAGGACCAGGACAAGCTGCTCGGCGTCCAGGGCGCCAAGGCGGAGTCGCTCACGGTGTGGGTCAACGCCCTGGTCGAGTCGGCGGGTGGGCACATCGTCGAGAACCCCGAGGCGTCCGCGGACGAGGTGAAGCTGGGGCTCGACAGCGAGGCGGGGAAGAAGGCGGCGGACATCATCGGCCAGATCGGCCGCGACGGCACCGGCGGCGCCGGGCTGCCGACCGCCGACGAGAACGCGTCGATGGTGACCTTCCAGGGGGACCGCGGCTCGTTCATGGTCAACTGGCCGTTCGTCTGGTCCGCCACGAACGCGGGCGTCGAGGCGGGGACGCTGCCGAAGGATCTCGTCGACGACATCGGCTGGGCGATCTACCCGAGCGTGGAGGAGGGCGAGGACGCCCGGCCGCCCTACGGGGGGATCAGCCTCGGCGTCGGCGCGTTCAGCAACTACGTCGACCAGGCGTACGAGGCGGCGCAGTGCATCGTCGGCGTCGACAACCAGGCGTTCTACATGGCGACGAACGGCAACCCGGCGTCGAACACCAAGGCCTACGACGACCCCCAGGTCAAGGAGGCCTTCCCGATGGCGGACGTGATCCGCCAGTCGCTCGAGCAGGCGGCCCCCCGCCCGCAGACGCCGTACTACAACGAGGTCTCCACCGGTCTGCAGGAGACGTGGCACCCGCCGGCCTCGGTCAACCCCGACACGACCCCGAAGGAGTCGTCGGAGTTCATCACGGCCGTGCTGCGAGGGGAGGCGCTGCTGTGAGCACCCACGTCGAGACCCGAGCGCCCGCGGGGCAGCGGACCGGCAGGCCCGGCCGGCCCGTGCGCAGCGACCGCGCCAGGGCGGAGGCCCGGCTGGGCTGGCTGCTGGCCGGACCGGCGTTCGTCGTCATGCTGGCCGTCACGCTGTACCCGATCCTCCAGGCGCTGTACGACTCGCTGTTCCAGTACCGCCTCACGGCGCCGGACGACCAGAAGTTCGTCGGCCTCGGGAACTACCAGACCGTCCTCACGGACCAGGTCTTCTGGAGCGCGCTGCTCGTGACGCTCCTCATCACGGTCGTCACCGTGGTCATCGAGCTGATCCTCGGCTTCGCGCTCGCGCTCGTGATGCACCGCGCCATCACGTCGCTGCGCGGGGTCCTGCGCACCGCGATCCTCGTCCCCTACGGGATCATCACCGTCGTCTCCGCGTTCGCGTGGTTCTACATGTTCGACATCCAGTCGGGGTTCGTGAACCACTGGTTCGACTGGGTGCCGGGCATCAGCCCGGACCTCAACTGGTTCGCCCAGCAGGGCACGAGCCTGTTCGTCATCTGCGCCTCGGAGATCTGGAAGACGACGCCGTTCATCTCGCTGCTGCTGCTGGCGGGCCTCGCGCAGGTGCCGACCGAGCTGGAGGAGGCCGCGGAGGTCGACGGCGCGACGTGGTGGCAGCGGTTCGCCCGCGTCATCGTCCCGAACATGAAGGCCGCGATCATGGTGGCGGTGCTCTTCCGGGCGCTGGACGCGTTCCGGATCTTCGACAACGTCTTCATCATGACGAACGGCGCCAACGGCACGACGGTGCTGTCCCTGCTCGCCTACCGCACGTCGATCGGACGCCTCGAGATCGGGCTCGGCTCCGCGATCTCCGTGCTGCTGTTCCTGTGCGTGATCCTCATCTGCTTCATCGCGATCAAGCTCTTCAAGGTCGACCTGGCCAGCGCGAGAGGGGAGGGCCGATGATGACCACCCGCCAGAGGGTCGTCTGGGGCGTGATCCTCGTGCTCGTCATGGTGTGGGCGCTGTTCCCCGTCGTGTCGATCTTCGCCACGTCGTTCAAGCTCCCCAGCGAGCTCAACATCGGCACGTTCTGGCCCAAGACGTGGACGACGACGAACTACGAGCAGATCCTCGGCCCGGACGGCTCCGCCCGGGACCTGTTCCTGCCGGCGCTGCGCAACTCGATCGGCATCTCGCTCATCTCGACGGCGATCGCGGTCGTCCTCGCCACCATCGCCGCCTACGCGATCGCGCGGCTCGACTTCCCCGGCAAGCGGCTCGTGCTCACCACCGCGCTCGGGGTCTCGATCTTCCCGGTGATCTCGATCGTCACGCCGCTGTTCAACGTGTGGCGCAACATCGGCCTGTACGACACGTGGCTCGGCCTCATCATCCCGTACCTGTCGCTCACGCTGCCGATCTCCATCTGGACCCTGGCGGCGTTCTTCCGCCAGATCCCGTGGGAGCTGGAGCAGGCCGCGCAGGTCGACGGCGCGACGAGCTGGCAGGCGTTCCGCAAGGCGATCGTCCCGCTCGCGGCGCCGGGCGTGTTCACCACCGCGCTCATCGCGTTCTTCATCGCGTGGAACGACTTCGTCTACGGCATCTCGCTGACGTCGACGAGCGCCGCCCGCCCGGTGCCCGCGGCCCTCGCCTTCTTCACCGGCGCCTCGCAGTTCGAGGAGCCGACCGGTGCGATCTCCGCCGCCGCGGTCGTCGTGACCATCCCCGTCGTCATCCTCGTCCTGCTGTTCCAGCGGCAGATCGTCTCCGGCCTGACGCAAGGCGCCGTCAAGGGCTGACCCATCCCGAAGGAGTTCCGATGGCCAGCATCACCCTCAAGGACATCGTCAAGAAGTACGGCGACGGCTACCCGGCCGTGAAGGGCGTCAGCCTCGACATCAAGGACGGCGAGTTCGTCATCCTCGTCGGGCCGTCCGGGTGCGGGAAGTCCACGCTGCTGCGGATGATCGTCGGCCTGGAGGACATCACGTCGGGCGACCTGTACATCGGCGAGACGCGCATGAACGACCGTGCGCCGCGCGACCGCAAGCTCGCGATGGTGTTCCAGAACTACGCGCTGTACCCGCACCTCACGGTCTTCGAGAACATCGCCTTCCCGCTGCGCCTCAGCAAGGGGCAGTTCTCCGAGGACGAGATCACGCGCAAGGTCGAGAGCGCCGCCAGCACGCTGGAGCTCCAGGACCACCTGCAGCGCAAGCCCGCGAACCTCTCCGGCGGGCAGCGCCAGCGCGTCGCGATGGGGCGCGCGATCGTCCGGGACGCCGACGCGTTCCTCTTCGACGAGCCGCTGTCCAACCTCGACGCGAAGCTGCGCGGCCAGATGCGCACCGAGATCGCGCGCATGCAGCGCCGCATGGGCACCACGACCGTCTACGTCACGCACGACCAGACCGAGGCCATGACCCTCGGCGACCGGGTCGCGGTGCTGCGCAAGGGCGAGCTGCAGCAGGTGGCCTCGCCGCGTGGGCTCTACGAGCAGCCGGTCAACCTGTTCGTCGCCGGCTTCATCGGCTCGCCCCCCATGAACTTCGCGCCGGGCGAGCTCGACGGCGACGTGCTGCACCTGCCGTTCGCCGACATGCCGGCGCCCGCCGGCGTGGCACGCGCGGGCGGCGGGCGTCGCGTGCTGGTCGTGGGCATCCGCCCCGAGCACTTCGAGGACGCCTCGCTGCTCGAGGAGGGCAAGAAGGGCACGGGCGTGACGTTCGAGGCGAACGTCGACGTCACCGAGTGGCTCGGCTCCGACCTGTTCGCGTACGTGCCGTTCGACACCAACCCGGACGTCGCCAAGACGCTGGAGGAGCTCGACCGGGACCTGGACGGCGAGGGACTGCGCACGCAGCTCGTCGTCGCGCTGGACTCCGAGAGCCGGGTCCGGGACGGCGACACCGCGACGATCTGGTTCGACCCCGCCAGGGCGATGGTCTTCGACCCGGAGACGGGCGAGAACCTCACGTTCGACGCCGACGCGGCCAAGGAGATCGACGCGCAGAACGAGGTCGACCGCAAGGCCTCGCTCGAGCGCGCGCACGCGCGGGAGGCGGCCGCAGCGGCCTCCTGACGCGGGCACCCCCAGCCGTGCGGCCGGGTCCGCGACCGGCCGCGCGGTGGGGTGCGCCTAGAGCTCGGCGGCCGTCGGCGGGTTGGCGCCCGCTCGGGAGACCGTGATCGCCGCGATCCGCACGCAGCGCGCGAGCACCGCCTCGACGACCTCGGCGCTCACGTCGGCGAGCGCCTCGCGCCGGTCGGCGCCGAGCAGGCCCGCGGTCCACAGGCCGTCGACCAGGCCGCCCATGAAGGAGTCCCCGGCGCCGACCGTGTCGGCGACGGTGACGGCCGGCGCCGGCACCTGCAGCCGCGCGCCGGCCCCGGTCACCGCGAAGGCGCCCTCGCCCCCGTGCGTGACCACGACGAGCGCCGGACCGCTGCGCGCCCACGTCTCGGCGATCTCGGCCGGCGCGACGCCGGGGTGCAGCCACGCGAGGTCCTCGTCGGAGACCTTGACCACGTCGGCGGCGCGCACGAACGCCTCGACCTGCGGGCGCGCGTGCTCGGGGCTGCCCATGAGAGCGGGCCGCAGGTTCGGGTCGTACGTGACGGTCGACGTCGCGCGCCGCTGCTCGACGAGCCGCAGCACCTTGGCGCCGCCCGGCTCCAGCACGGTCGCGATGGAGCCGGTGTGGACGACCAGCGGCGGCCGGCCGTCCTCGTCCCACGCGTCCGGCAGGTCCCACGTGAGGTCGAACTCGTAGGTCGCCACGCCGGCGGCGTCGAGGTGCGCGGTCGCGAGCGGCGTCGTCGCGGGCGTCCGGTCGCCGCGCAGGACGCGCACGCCCGACGCCTCCAGGTGCGCCCGCACGAGGTCGCCAGCGCCGTCCGGGGCGAGCCAGGTCAGCAGGTCCACGCGGCGCCCCAGGCGGCCGAGCCCGAGCGCCACGTTCGCCGGGCTGCCCCCGGGGTGCTCCGCGCGCGTGCCGTCCGGGCGGGCGACGACGTCGACGAGGGCCTCGCCCACGACGAGCGCACGGCCGTCGGGCTGGTCGGCGGGCGGGGTGTCGCTGAGGGACATGCAGCGCTCCTGGGCGGGAGGGCCGCCGTGGTCCGGCGGCCTGGCGGGCGGGTGGGGTGGTCTCGCTGTGAGCGACGAGGGGTCTCAGTCGTCCTCGGCGTCCGGCGGCTCCGGCTCCGACGAGGACGCGGGGCGCTCGCCGCGCACGGCCGCGAGCCGTTCCCGCGCGCCGTCGAGCCACTCCTGGCAGCGCGCGGCGAGCGCCTCGCCGCGCTCCCAGAGGGCGAGGGACTCCTCGAGCGAGGCGGAGCCGGCCTCGAGCCGGCCGACGACGGCGACGAGCTCGTCGCGCGCCTGCTCGTAGGAGAGCGTCGCCACGTCGGGCGCGCCGGAGGGGGTCGGGTCGGTCACCGTCGTCCTGTCTGCCGTCGTGCGTCGTCCGGGGAGCGTCGTGCGGGAGCGCGCCCCGAGGTCCGTGCCCCCAGTGAACCAGCCCGAGGCGTCCCGGCGCCGGGGTCGTCCGTCCCGACGACACGCGCCGCGAAGGCGCCGTGCGCGACCCGGACCCGCAGCGCGTCACCGTCGGCCACCTCGTCCGGGTCGCGGACCGCACGCCCGTCCGGTCGCTGCACGACCGCGTAGCCGCGCTCGAGGGTCCCGGCGGGCGACAGCGCCCGGACCTGCGCGGCGAGCCCCTCGACGCGCGCGGAGGCGTGCTCCAGCGCGGCGCCGAACGTCCGGCGGGCCGAGTCCCGCAGCGCGTGGACCCGCTGCTCGTGCGCGTCGACGAGCGTGCCGGGAGCGGTGAGCACCGGTCGGCTGCGCCAGTGGTCGACCGCGGCCTGCTCGCGGGCGAGCCGGGCGACGAGGGCGGCCCGCGCGCGCTGGCGCGCCTGCACCAGCCGAGCCCGCTCCTCCGTCACGTCGGGGACGACGCGCTTGCCCGCGTCCGTCGGCGTCGAGGCGCGCAGGTCGGCGACGAGGTCGAGCAGCGGCGTGTCCTGCTCGTGCCCGATCGCGCTGACGACCGGGGTCCGGCAGGCGGCGACCGCGCGCACGAGCGCCTCGTTCGAGAACGGCAGGAGGTCCTCGAAGGAGCCACCGCCGCGCGCGACGACGATGACCTCGACCTGCGGCATCGCGTCGAGCTCGCGGACCGCCGCCGACACCTCGCCGACCGCGCGCGGGCCCTGCACCGTCACGCGGCGGACCTCGAACCGCACGCCCGCCCAGCGGGCGCGCGCGTTCGTCACGACGTCGTGCTCCGCGTCGCCCTGCTGGGCGCAGACCAGCCCGACCACCGCCGGCAGGAACGGCAGGGTCCGCTTGCGGGACGCGGCGAACAGGCCCTCGGCGGCGAGCACCCCCTTGAGGTGCTCGATCCGTGCCAGCAGCTCGCCGATGCCGACGAGGCGCACCTCGTCCGCCGCGAAGCTCAGCTCGCCGCGCTTCGCGTGGAACTGCGGACGCGCGTGCACGACCACGTGGGCGCCGTCGCCGACCTTGCTGCCCAGCCGCCGCATCGCGTGCGCGGACGTCGTCACGGACAGCGACATGTCCAGGTCGGTGTCGCGCAGCGTGAGGAAGGCGAGCGAGTTCCAGAACTTGAGGTTGAGCACCTGCCCCTCGACCCACACCGGCGGCATGCGCTGGATGTACGCCTCGATCTTCGGCGCGAGGTGCCGCACGGGCCACGGGCGCTCCGGCGTGGTCTCTCCCGCGCGCTCCGGCAGGGGGAGCCGGCCCGCGGTCGTCGCCTCGGGTCCCTCGTCGGTGCTCACGCCCCCACCCTGCCGCATCGCGCCGACGCGCCGCTGCGTGGGCCGGACGGTGGCGGGGTCGTGAAGGGCGTGTGGGGTTGCGCACGCCGGGCCGTCCCCGACCCGGGCGCGGCGACCGCCCGGCCTAGACTGGCGACGTGAGCGATCCGTCCCTGACGAGCCCGTCCGCGCCCGCGCGCGCCGCCGACCCGGCCGCGCCC
>NZ_HE978588.1:157373-159741 GCF_000312005.1 Cellulomonas massiliensis JC225 | reverse complement strand
CGCGCGGCCGGGTCCTGCTGGCCGCGCCGCGCGGGTACTGCGCCGGCGTCGACCGGGCGGTCGTCGCCGTCGAGCAGGCGCTCGACCACTACGGCGCACCCGTGTACGTCCGCAAGGAGATCGTGCACAACAAGTACGTCGTCGAGACGCTCGCGGCGCGCGGGGCGGTCTTCGTCGACGACACCGACGAGGTGCCGGAGGGCGCCCGCGTCGTGTTCTCCGCCCACGGCGTCTCGCCGGCCGTCCACGCCGCCGCGGCCCAGCGGAACCTGCGGACGATCGACGCGACCTGCCCCCTCGTGACGAAGGTGCACAAGGAGGCTGTGCGGTTCGCCTCGGACGACTACGACATCCTCCTCATCGGGCACGACGGCCACGAGGAGGTCGAGGGCACGCAGGGCGAGGCGCCCGAGCACATCCAGGTGGTCAACTCGCCGGCCGCCGTCGACGACGTCGTCGTGAGGGACCCCGAGCGCGTCGTGTGGATCTCGCAGACGACGCTCTCCGTCGACGAGACGATGGAGACGGTCCGCCGCCTGCGCGAGCGGTTCCCGTCGCTGCAGGACCCGCCGAGCGACGACATCTGCTACGCGACGCAGAACCGCCAGGTCGCCGTGAAGAAGCTCGCGCCGCAGTGCGACGTGGTCATCACCGTCGGCTCCGCGAACTCGTCCAACTCCGTGCGGCTCGTCGAGGTGGCGCTGGAGGCGGGGGCCCGTGCGTCGTACCGGATCGACCGCGCCTCCGAGATCGACCCGGCGTGGCTCGCGGGCGCGACGACCGTCGGTGTGACCTCCGGGGCGTCCGTGCCCGAGATCCTCGTCCGCGACGTGGTCGAGCTGCTCGCGTCCTACGGCTTCGGCGACGTGGAGGAGGTGCGCACCGCGACGGAGGACCTCATGTTCTCGCTGCCCCGCGAGCTGCGCGCCGACCTGAAGGCCGCCGGCGCCGCGCCGCAGCGGCCGCGCCGCGAGGGCAGGCACGCGCTGGACGTCCAGCCGGTCTGACCGTCCCCTCCGCGCCGCCCGGCCGGGCGGGCTGACCGCGGGTCAGCCCGCGTCGGCGTCCCGGCCGGCGCTCGTGCCGTGCTCGCTCAGCAGCCGGCGCTCCGCGTCGAGCGCCCGCTCGTCCCGCAGGGCGCGCCCGTCGAGCTCGACGAGCTGTTCCTCGGCCGAGGCGACGAGCTCCGGCGCCCCGAGCGTCGCGAGCCGCGGGTCGACCGCGGCGGGAGCCGCCAGGTCGCCGTCCACGACGTGGAGGTCGGCGAACCGTCGCGCGCTGACGAGCACGCGCGTCTCCAGCGAGCCGACGACCTGGTTGTAGGCCGTCGCCGACGACTCGATCGCGCGCCCGAGCCTCGCGACGTGCCCGCCCAGCGTCGCCAGCCGGCCGTGCAGCTCCTTGCCGAGCGCGAGCACCTGCTGGGCGTTGGTCGCGAGCGCGTCCTGACGCCAGCCGTACGCGATCGTCCGCAGCAGCGCGAGGAGCGTCGAGGGCGTCGCCACGACGACGTCGTGGGCGAACGCGTGCTCCAGCAGCGTGGGGTCCTGCTCGACGGCGGCGTGCAGGAACGACTCGGCCGGGACGAACATCACGACGAACTCGGGCGCCGGTGCGAACTGGTCCCAGTAGCGCTTGCCCGCGAGGTCGTCGACGTGCCGCCGCACGTGCCGGGCGTGCGCGGCGAGCCGCTCGGCGCGCTCGCGCTCGTCCTCGGCGTTCGCGGCGTCGAGGAACCCGAGGAACGCGACCTTCGCGTCGACCACGACGTTCCGGCCGCCCGCGAGGCGCACGACCATGTCGGGCCGCAGCGCGCCGTCGTCGGTGCGCACCGACGGCTGCTCGACGAAGTCGACGTGCGCGAGCATCCCGGCGGCCTCGACGACGCGCCGCAGCTGCATCTCGCCCCAGCGCCCCCGCACGTGCGGGGAGCGCATCGCAGTCGCGAGCCGCGCGGTCTGTCCCCGCAGCTGCTCCGCCTCGCGCCGCATCGCCTCGACCTGCTCACCCAGCGCGGCCGCACCCGCGGCGCGCTCGCGCTCGGCCTCGGCGAGGCCGGCGCGGACGCGCTCGAGCGTCGCGCCGAGCGGCTCGACCATCGCGCGCACGGCCTGCTCGCGCTGCACGAGCTCGGACACCTGCGTCTGGTGCTCGGCGGCGAGGCGCTGCTGCGCGAGCGCCAGGAACTGCTCGGAGCTCGCGCTCAGCGCGTCGGACGCGAGCGCGCGGAACTGCTCCGCGAGGCGCTGCTCATCGGCGCGCGCGGCCTCGGCCCCCGCGGTCGCGGCGTCGAGCCGGGCCTGCAGCCGCGCCTGCTCGACGCTCGCGCGCCGCACGGCCTGCTCGGCGCGGCGCTGGGCCGCGGCCC
>NZ_HE978588.1:127996-156634 GCF_000312005.1 Cellulomonas massiliensis JC225 | reverse complement strand
GGGCCGCGGCCCAGGCGAGCGTGCCCGCGACGAGGGCCCCGACGACGAGGCCGGCGAGGGCGGCGAGGAGGACGTCCATGCGGCGAGCCTGCCAGCCGCGTCCGACACGGCGTCCGACACGCCCGCAGGGGCCGCGCCGCGCCGCCCGGTGGGCCGAACGGGGGGACGACGGAGGCCTCCGGGGTCCCACGAGCCGTCCCCGGCTGCGCGTTTCCTATGCTGACGCGATGCAGGAGCACCCCACCGCCCCCGGCCCGGGCGTCGACGCCGGCGTCGACCCCACCCTCGCGGCGCGGGTGCCCACGGCCCCCGCGGCGCCGGACGCCGCGCCCGCCGCGCTCGAGGTGCGCGGGCTCTGGCGTCGGTTCGGCGCGAAGGTGGCGGTCGCCGGTGTCGACCTCGTCGTGCCGCCCGGCTCGTTCTACGGGCTCGTCGGACCGAACGGAGCCGGCAAGACCACGACGCTGTCGATGGCGACGGGCCTGCTGCGTCCCGACGCCGGCACGGTGCTCGTCCGCGGCCACGACCTGTGGGCCGACCCGGTGCGGGTCAAGGGCATGCTCGGGGTGCTGCCGGACGGCGTGCGGCTGTTCGACCGGCTCTCGGGCGAGCAGCTCATCACCTACGCGGGCCTGCTGCAGGGCCTGGACCGGGAGACCGTCGCCGCCCGCACGGCGGACCTGCTGGGCGCCCTCGACCTCGTCGCCGACCGGAACACCCTCGTCGTCGACTACTCCGCCGGCATGACGAAGAAGATCGCGCTGGCGTGCGCCCTGGTGCACGCCCCGCGCGTGCTGGTGCTCGACGAGCCGTTCGAGGCCGTGGACCCCGTCTCCGCCGCCAACATCCGCGAGATCCTCGCCGCGTTCGTCGCGGGCGGGGGAACCGTGATCGTGTCGTCGCACGTCATGGACCTGGTGCAGCGCATGTGCGACCACGTCGCGGTGATCGCCGGCGGGCGCGTCCTCGCCGCGGGCACGGTCGACGAGGTGCGCGCGGGGCGCTCGCTCGAGGAGCGGTTCGTCGAGCTCGTCGGCGGGCGGGTCAGCGGGGAGGGGCTCGCGTGGTTGCGCAGCTCGTCCGACTGAAGCTCACGCTGCTGCGCAACGGCCTGCGCCGCAGCGCGCTGCAGGTCGTCGGGATCGTGCTCGCGTCGCTGTACGGCGCCGGCCTGCTCGTCGTCTTCGTCGGCGGGATGGTGGCGCTGAGCTTCGAGGCGCCCATGGTGCAGCGCACGTCGACCGTGCTGCTCGGGGCCGTGATCGTCCTCGGGTGGTGGCTCGTGCCCCTGCTGGTGTTCGGCGTGGACTCGACGCTCGACCCCCTGCGGTTCGTGACCTTCGCGATCCGGCGCCGCACGCTGCTGCTGGGGATGGCCGTCGCCGCGGTCGTCGGCGTGCCCGGCGTCATCACCGCGGTGGCCACGCTCTCGACGGCCGTGGTGTGGTGGCACCACCCGGCCGCGCTCGTCGCCGGCCTCCTGGCGGCGCCGATCGGCCTCGCCCTGGCCGTCACCGGCAGCCGCGCCGTCACCACCGCGATGGCCCGCGTGCTGGCGAGGCGGCGGGCGCGCGAGGTGATGATCCTCGTCGTGGCGCTGCCGTTCCTGCTGCTCGGCCCGGCGCTGTGGGGCTTCTCGCAGCTCGAGGTCTCGGTCGACGCGGAGAAGATCGCCGAGGTCGTGGCGTGGACCCCGCTCGGCGCGCCGTGGGCCGTCCCGTCGGACGTGGTCGCGGGGCACTGGGCCGACGCGCTCGGCCGCGTCCTCGTCGCGCTCGTCGCGCTCGCCGGGGCGGCCTGGCTCTGGGACCGCTCGCTCGCGCACGCGCTGGTGAACCCCGCCCACGAGCAGGCGGGCGGCCGGGCGCGCGGCCTCGGGGCGTTCGGGCGGCTGCCGGCGACGCCCCTCGGCGCCGTCGTCGCGCGGTGCCTCACCTACTGGGTCCGCGACCCCCGGTACGCCGTCTCGCTCGTCGTGGTGCCGGTCGTGGTCGTCGTCCTGTGGTTCGTCGACCCCGGCGACGAGGGCCGCCTCGCGCTCCTCGCGGGTCCGGCCGTCGCCTACCTCGTCGCGTGGGGGATCTCGGCCGACGTCGCGTTCGACGGGACCGCGTTCTGGACGCACCTGGCCGCACCGGTGCGCGGCACGACCGACCGGGCCGGGCGGCTGCTGGCCTCGGCGTCGTTCGGGCTTCCGCTCGTCGTGGCGCTCGCGGTCGGGACGTCGCTGGCGAGCGCCCGGCCGTCCGTCGTGGTGCCCGTGCTCGGGCTCTCGCTGGGGGTGCTGCTGACCTCGTACGGCGTCGCGAGCGTGCTCTCCGCGCTGGTCGTGTACCCGGTGCAGCTGCCGGGGGAGAACCCGTTCCAGTCGAAGCAGGGCGCCTCGATGGCGTCGATCGGCTCGCAGCTCGCCGGGACGGCGAGCGTCGTCGTCCTCGTCGCCCCGACCGCCGTGCTCGCGGTGCTCGCGCTGCGCGACGGCGCACCGCCGGCGGTGGGCGTGCTGGCCCTCGTCGTCGGCGTGCTGCTCGGCGCCGTGGTGCTCGCGCTCGGCGTCCGGGTCGGCGGGGCGGCGCTGGACCGCACCGGTCCCGACCTGCAGCGCCGGATGACGAGCTTCACCTGAGCCCTCGCGCGGCCCCGTAGACTCGTCGCCCGTGGCTCTCACGATCGGCATCGTCGGCCTGCCCAACGTCGGCAAGTCCACCCTCTTCAACGCGCTGACCCGTGCGCAGGTGCTCGCGGCGAACTACCCGTTCGCGACGATCGAGCCCAACGTCGGCGTCGTCCCGCTGCCCGACCCGCGCCTGCAGCAGCTGGCCGACCTGTTCGGCTCCGAGCGCATCGTCCCGGCGACCGTGTCGTTCGTCGACATCGCGGGCATCGTCAAGGGCGCCAGCGAGGGTGAGGGCCTGGGCAACAAGTTCCTCGCCAACATCCGCGAGGCCGACGCGATCTGCCAGGTGACGCGGGCGTTCAGCGACCCCGACGTCGTGCACGTGGCGGGCGCCGTCCAGCCGAAGGACGACATCGAGGTCATCACGACCGAGCTGGTGCTCGCCGACCTGCAGACCCTCGAGAACGCCGTCCCGCGCCTCGAGAAGGAGGTCCGCGGCAAGAAGACGGCCCCCGAGGTGCTCGACGCCGCGAAGCGCGCCCTCGCGGTGCTGGAGGAGGGGCGGACGCTGTTCGCCGCCGGCCTCGGCGACGACGAGCACGTCAAGGCGCTGCAGCTCATGACGAGCAAGCCGTTCATCTACGTCTTCAACACCGACGACGAGGGCCTCGCGGACACCGCGATGCAGGACGAGCTGCGCGCGCTGGTCGCCCCGGCCGACGCGATCTTCCTCGACGCGAAGTTCGAGTCCGAGCTCGTGGAGCTGGAGCCCGACGAGGCAGCCGAGATGCTCGCCGAGAACGGCCAGGCCGAGGCCGGCCTGGACCAGCTCGCCCGGGTGGGCTTCCACACCCTCGGGCTGCAGACCTACCTGACGGCCGGCCCCAAGGAGGCGCGCGCCTGGACGATCCGGCAGGGCTGGACCGCCCCGCAGGCGGCCGGCGTCATCCACACGGACTTCCAGAAGGGCTTCATCAAGGCGGAGGTCATCTCGTTCGACGACCTCGTCGAGGCCGGCTCCGTCGCCGCGGCCCGCTCGGCGGGCAAGGCCCGCATCGAGGGCAAGGACTACGTCATGGCCGACGGCGACGTGGTCGAGTTCCGGTTCAACGTCTAGGCGCGACGCAACCGTGGCGCGGCGATTGATGTTCGTCCAGCTGAAGACGGGCTACGACATCGATCGCGGGCCGTCGTGGATCGGCTGGGTCGACTTCACCCGGTCGTGGAACACGGCGAGGTTCCACGGGCGCGAGCTTCGACGCTTCCAGAGCTTCGACGCCAACTTCTACGACGTCGACACGGATGAGACCTTCTGGTTGTCCGGACCGAAACGGGACCGCACCGACCTGCGTTACGGGCCGGGCGTGGCAGTCGTCGACGACGACGCGAAGGACGCCTACACGGCGTTCCTGGACGGTGCACCGCTCCCGGGCCGTGAGAACGGCTGACCCCCGCACGCCTCGCACGCGACCATGGGTCATCCGGAGGGGCAGTCCTCGACGAGTCTGAGGGTCGAGCCCGCGAGCAGGATCGTCCACCGATGATCGGACGCTGCCCGCGTCAGCCGTCGCCCTGCCGCGCCCGGAGCTCGGCCAGGAAGTCTTGCGCTTCCGCGAGCGAGGGATCGTCGGCCGGTGCGCGCCTCAAGGCACCGTGCAGGACCTTGGTGGCCTGGGCCTCGTCCCCCTTGCTGTCTGCGAGGACGACGGCGTTGAGGACGGCCTCGCCGAGCCGGCTGAGCTCGGCGGGCTGGGTCGGCGTGGTGAGGTCGCGGTTGAAGAAGCGGATCCAGTTCCCAGCCGGGTCGACCAGGCTGAAGCCGGTGAGGCCGGCGGCGTTCTTCCGAGGGCGCGGCCGGGTGATGCGGGGGAACCCCGCGACCGGCACCCGGCCGTAGGCCTCGCGGAGTCCGGATGCGAACGCCTCCCAGAACCGGCTGGTGTCGTCGACGATGACCAGGCACGAGCTGTGCGAGGACTCCGGCGAGTGCCCCTCCAAGCCGTAGTACTGCAGGTCGAACCCGTGACCGCTGAGGGCGAGGCACGCGTACGGGCGATGCTGGCGGTAGGTGGTGCGGAATCCCAAGGCGGCGAAGAACGGCTCGATCTCGTCGATGTCGGCGCACGGCAGCAAGGGGATCGTCTGCGGACGAGGCATGGAAGCAACCTAGGTTCGGTGCGGGTCGGCGACCAGACGTCGCTCCGTGCGGCGTGCGGCGGAGCTCCGCTTCGACCTCCCGCTGCTCCAGGAGGTCCGGCCGATCGTCGTGACCTACTGGACGAGGTCGATGTCCCCGAGGACGCGCGTGAACTCCCGCGGTCGCTCGAGCTGAGACCTGGCCTGGGACGCGATCGTCTCGTTCCTGTCCTCGGCGATCATGCGCGCGAGGTCGAGCCGCTCCGGGTTGTGGACGAGCACCGACCAACGCACCTCGGCCGAGCGGTCCGCTGCGAGTCGCGTGAGCGTCGCTGGCCGAACCCTGCGGGACGCGGCCGCCGTCGCGCGGACGCGCGCGATCGGGTCGGATGCCAACGTCTCGACGTGCGCGGCGCTGAGCACGGGGTTCAGGACGATCGCGGCACGCACTGCGGGGTGCGGGTCCGCGGCCAGCACCGCAGCCACCTGTACGTCCTGAGTCGCTACGGCGAGGTACTCGCGAACTGACGGCACCGCGTCGGCGAGGGCGAGGTGCACGCCTTCTGCACCGAGATCGCTGCGCTGGGCGGCGAGGCCTCGTGTATCCGGGTCGGGCGACCGGAGGGCGACCAGCCCGGCCACGGGACTCGGGTTCTCGGCGACGGCGAGCCGCACGCGCGAGCTCGGGTCGGCAGCCAGCCGCGCGAGAATCGCGGTCGATGCGACCGGGTTCCGGGCGACCGCTGCGCGCACCATCGGCGCGCTGTCACTCGCCAGGTCACGCAAGACGTGCGTGGACGTGGTGGCGGCGGCCGTCGCCGCGCGCTCGGTGATGGACGGCATGGTTCAACTCTGGCGGATCGAGCACGCCGGGCGAGGTGCGCCGTCGGACCGCCCTCGGTCCTCGTGATCGGTCGGGCCCCTCGCGTGTCGGGCGTCGTCCAGGGACACAGCGCTGCCGACAGGATCGGACCGCGATGATCGGGCGCGAGCCACGCGAGCGGAACGACAGTGGATCGCGAAGGGAGCCACCACGTGATCGAGATCCTCAACCGCCTCGTCGACGAGATCGAGCGTCGCCTCGGCGACGAGATCGACGTCGAGGCGCTCGCCGCCTCGATGGGGACGACGGGCTACCACGCGCGCCGGATGTTCTCGGCGCTCGCGGGGATGCCGGTCTCGGAGTACGTGCGCCGCCGGCGGATGACCGTCGCGGCCTCGGACGTCATCGGCGGCGAGGACCTGCTGACGGTGGCCGTCCGCTACGGGTACGGATCTGTCGAGGCCTTCGGGCGGGCGTTCCGGTCCGTGCACGGCGTCAGCCATGGTGAGGTCCGTCGCAACGGTGGCCCCCTTCGAGCCCAACCCACCCTGAGGTTCCGCCTGACCGTCGAAGGGAGCTCCGCCATGGACGCCCGCATCGTCGAACGACCCGCCGTCCGCCTGGTCGGGCACGCCGCCCGTGTGCCGTTGATCCACCACGGCGTGAACCCGCACATCCAGCAGCACATCGCGTCGCTGCCGCCCGAGGAGCACGGGCGCCTCAAGTCGCTCAGCCGGGCGGAGCCACGCGGCCTGCTGCAGGTCAGTGCCGATGTCGACCCTGACTACGTGGAGGGCGGCGAGCTGACCTACCTGCACGGCGTCGCGGTCGAGGCAGAGGACGACGTGCCCCCCGACCTCGACGTGATCCACGTGGCCGCTGGCACGTGGGTCGTCTTTCGCAGCTCGGGACCGCACCCCGCCGCACTCCAGGCGACGTACGCCGCGTCGGCGGCCGAGTGGTTCCCGTCGAACCCGTGGCGGCTGCGCCCGGGGCCGTCGATCGTCGCCGTGCTCGACCGCGCCGAGGACTTCAGCACGGCGACGTGCGAGCTGTGGTTCCCCGTCGAGCGCGCGTGACGCGCCCCGCCTCGCTCTGCGCGGACCGGTGGCTCAGCGCCTGGGCAGGGCCGCGGGGCCCGGACGAGGCGCCCTGCGGGCATCGACCAGGCCGCCGCCGACGGGGGTCCCGCGGGGACCCAGCCGCCGCGTGGCCAGGTCGAGCTCGAGCCCGGTCGTCGCCACCATCCGGGTGACGTCCTCGACGTGGTGCAGGATCCCGATCGTCCTGCCGTCGGCGTCGCGGATCGGAGAGTTCACCGGGAGCCAGCTCTTCTGCACGAACCCGTACGAGGCGGCGGGGACGTCGTAACGCTGCAGCGCCATCCGGTCGGGCTCGCCGCGGCGCAGGGCACGTTCGAACGACGCCGCCAGGCGCTCCACGCTGCGCGCCTCCGGCGTCGCGGGGTTGTCCGGGAAGACGTCGAACATGAACTCGCGCAGCATGTCGGAGCTGCGGTGGTGCGTGGCCCGCTCGTACGCGACGTTGGCGGCGCAGATGCGGAGCTCGCCGCCGAGCACCAGGTACGGGGCGGCGCTGGCCCGGAACGCGGTGCTGCTGGTGATGCCCCGGAGAGCGACGTCGGCAGGACGCAACCCACGTCACCCCATCCCGTCCACTCGCACGATCGAGCCATCGACACGGCGAACGACGACCTGCCGTGCCCTCCACGCGCCCGTCCGGCGATCCGGGTGGTCGCCACCGGCTGGGCCGGTCGACGTGGCCGCCGACGAACGGTTCGACCCTACGCCCAGCGTCGGTCCACCCGCGCCGGCGGGCCGTGCCGCTCACCGGCCGGCGGCGACGGCCGTCTCGCGGAGCGCAGGGGTCGCGGTGCGGGGACGCAGGCCCACCGCGACGAGGCGGATCGCGAACCAGATCTCGAACGCGAAGACGGGCACGGCGCACAGGCCGGCGACCGTCCCCCCCTGCGGGATCAGGCCGAACAGCTGCGCCGAGTTGCTCGCCAGCACCAGCGCCCCGCCGACGATCCCGAGCGCGGCCAGCGCGCGGGGGACGACGCGAGCGTCGAGCAGGAGCCAGCCCAGGACGACCGTGTTCACACTGATCACCAGGCCCTGCCCGACGAGGAACGCGGCGGTGTGGAGCGCCGTGAGGGCCTCCGCCGTCGGTCCGGACGCGGTCGTCCAGAGCAGCGCGAGCATGGGGAGGGTGCCTGCGGCGACGACGGCGGCCTCGAGCGCGCGCAGCCCGGCGAAGGTCGCCGCGCGCGCCGGCCCGAACGGGCGCAGCAGCAGCCAGAGGAGGATGCCGGTGCCGAGGCAGCCGCCGGCGAGGACCAGCTCGAGGGCGACGCCCACCGCCAGGGCGTCCGCGGCGTACGCCGCCACCGCCGCGACGGAGGTGACGTGCGTGACGAGGTACAGGATGCCGGCGGTGCGGGCGTAGGCGCGGGAGCGGCGGGTCATGGCGGTCCTCCGAGGAGCGGGTATACGCCGTACACCGACGCGCTCACACCGTAGGTATACGCTGTACACGTGTCAAGCGCCGCGGCCCGTCGGCCCCTCGATCGCGAGCGGGTCCTGGATGCGGCGGCCGCGGTGGCCGACCAGGTGGGCCTCGAGGCGACCAGCATGCGGCGGGTCGCGGACGCGCTCGGGGTCACCGCGATGGCGTTGTACAAGCACGTCGCGAACCGGGAGGAGCTGATCGACGGCCTGCTCGACCGGCTCGTGGCAGGCATCGCCGTGCCGGCGGCGGACCTGACCTGGCAGGAGGCGCTGCGCGCCCGCATCGGCTCCGCCCGCGCGGTGATGGGTGCGCACCCGTGGGCGCAGGCCGCGATCGAGACGCGGACGACGGCGAGCCCCACGGTGCTGGCCTACATGGACTCGCTCATGGCGATCATGTTCGACGGCGGCCTGTCGGCGGACCTCGTGCATCACGCCATGCACGCGCTGAGCACCCGGATGTGGGGCATCACGCGCGACGTGCTGCCGACCCCTGCCGTCCCCGAGGACCCGGAGCTCCGCGCGCGCGCCCTGTCGGCGTTCACCGCCGCGTACCCCGCGATCGTGCGGATGGCGACGACCGCCCCGCACGCGGGCGCGGAGTGCGACGACGACGCGGAGTTCGCCTTCGCCCTCGACCTCCTGATCGACGGGTTCGCCCGGTTGCACGACCAGGGATGGAGCTCCGTCCCCTGACCCGCGCTCGGCCGCCGAGGTCAGGCGGTCCCGTAGACGAGGGCGCGATGCGCGGCGAACCGCCGGCGGCCGACGAGGCGCCACAGCAGCCGGGCGGGCGCGGGCAGGTTCGTGCGGAGCCAGCCGGCGCGCTCCTCGGGCGGCACCACCTCGAGGATCCAGCCGAGCTGCAGGAGCAGGCGCTCGCGTGGCACGGCGGCCATGCCGCGCTCGTGCAGCGCGCCCCACTCGCGCGGCGTCATGACGGTCGACGCGGTCGGGAGGATCGCGCCCTCCTCGTCGCCGAGGTGCGTGAGCAGCGTGTCGCGCACGTCGTCCAGCGCAGCGGCGAGCCGGTCGCGGGCGTCGGCGCTCGCGTCGCGCTCCCACGCGTCGAGCGTGGCGTCGAGGGTGCCGAGCTGGGCGGCGGTCGCGGCGTGCTGGGCGCGCATCCGCCCGACGTGCAGGGCGCAGGCGGGCGCGCGCTGCTCCAGGCGGTCCCACAGCAGCTCGTCCTCGGTCTCGTGGTGGTGGTGCAGGGCCTCCGCGACCTCCCCGACGTGGGCGGCGACGACGGCCGCCCGCGCGGTGTCGCCGTCCTCGACGCCGCGGACCAGCACGGGGGCATCCGTGAACGCACGGCGAAACAGCGCGTGGATCGTCAGCATGTCGGAGGTGTCGCACCCGGGGCGATCGACCTCGGCGGAGCGGTGGCGGGCGGCGGTGGGGGCGGTCATCTCGGCATCCTTGCGTCACTAGTCAACGGGAAACAGTGGTGACGACTATGGTGGGTGCCGTGCCGCCGGTCAACACCCTCGAGCAGTGGATCGAACCGGGCGTCGAGCCCGGCGTCGCCCCCGGGCGCCTCGAGCGGCTGCGGGCGCTGCTCAACACGGACGACCGCTTCCACGGCGTCGACCGCCTGCGCGCTGGGGCGGCCGGGGCGGCGCCCCGCGAGGTCCGCGAGGCGCGCGACGCGCTGCGCGCGTTCGTCGTGGACGGCCGGCCCGACGCCCTCGACGCGTTCGCGGCGCGGCGTCCGCTCGTCCTGCGCGTCGGCACCGACGGGCCCCGCCTCGCAGCGGCGGACGACGTGGCGGGTCTGCTCGCGGACGTGCTCGAGGAGCACCGCTCCGGGCGGCTGCAGCGGCTCAAGGCGTGCGCCAACCCGGACTGCCAGTGGGTCTACTACGACGCCTCGCGCAACCGGTCGGGCCGCTGGTGCTCGATGGGGGAGTGCGGCGACGTCATGAAGGCCCGCGCCTACCGCGCCCGGGGTCGCGCGTGACGAGCGCCGACGACGGCACCCGCCGTCGGCTGGACGGCCTGCGCCGCGAGCTCCTCGCGCAGCTCGCGGCGCTGCGCGCGGACCACGACGCCGTCGTCGACGCCTCGCGGGGCAGCAACGCCGACGACGAGCACGACCCCGAGGGCGCGACCATCGCGTTCGAGCGCGCGCAGGTGGACGCGCTGGCCCGCTCGGCGCAGCAGCGTCTGGAGGAGGTCGACGCCGCGCTGCGGCGACTCGACGAGGGCACCTACGGGACCTGCCGCGTGTGTGGGCGCGCCATCCTGCCCGAGCGGCTCGAGGCGCGACCGTCCGCCACGACGTGCACGACGTGCCGCGCATAAGCGGGTGAGCGGGGCAAGCCCCGACCGGGCCCGATTGCTACCGGTGAGTACCGTTCCGGTAACGATCTGTCGCGAGTCGCGCCGGGGGCTGCCGATGAGCCGGAGCGCGGACTAGGGTCCCGATCACCCAACCACTCGTGCGGTGCCCCTCGGGCGTGCCGTGCGTGTCGCACCCTCACGGCGCCCGGCGCCGCGCGGGTCAACCAGTTGCTGGAGGCAATGTGACGACCAGGCGCAAGAGCGTCGCCGTGGCCGCGTTCGCGGCGAGCGCCTTCGTGCTCGCGAGCTGCGGCACCGCCGGAGGCGGCGGCGACGAGCCGACCGACGAGGCGAGCGCGAACCTCGCGGACACCATCACGATCGGCATCGAGCAGACGCCGGACGCGTACAACGCCAACACGGCGGACGCGAACAGCGTCTACAACACGTACGTCGACAACGTGACGCAGGGCAGCTTCGTGCAGGTCCTGCCGGACGGGACCGTCGAGCACGACGAGGAGTTCGGCACGTTCGAGAAGACCTCGGACGACCCGCTCACGGTGAAGTACACGTTCAACGACAAGGCCGTCTGGTCGGACGGCACGCCGATCGACTTCGACGACGCGCTGCTCACGTGGGCGGCTCTCTCCGGCACCCACCCCTCGGGCGAGAAGGCCGAGGACGGCTCGGAGCCCGACCTGTTCAACGCCGCCAGCACCAACGGCTGGGCCGAGGTCGAGATGCTCCAGGGCAACGCCGGCGACAAGTCGTTCACGATGGTGTTCAAGCAGCCGTACGCCGACTGGGAGGTGCTGGGCTCCGGCTTCATGCCGGCGCACATCGCCGCCGAGCAGGCCGGCCTGTCCACCGACGACAACGGCGCCGAGCTCGTCAAGGCGATCCAGGACAACGACACGGCGAAGCTCAAGAAGGTCGCCGACTTCTGGAACACCGGCTGGGCGTACGAGGCGGACCTCCCCTCGCTGCCCGACATCGCGCTGCTGCCGGCCTCCGGCCCGTACAAGTACGACAACGCCTCGAACGGCACCCTCACGGTCGTCAAGAACGACAAGTGGTGGGGCACGCCGGCCAAGACCGAGAAGCTCGTCTTCAAGACGGTCAACGCCGAGGAGATGGTCCAGGCCCTGCAGAACGGTGAGATCGACCAGTTCGACCCGTCGAACGCGACGGCCGACATGGTCAGCCAGCTCGAGGGCCTCGGCGACGCGGTCAAGGTCGAGAAGGGCGAGTCGCTCTCGTTCAGCCACGTCGACCTCGACACCGGCAAGGGCGGCAAGTTCGAGGACCAGCGCGTGCGCCAGGCGTTCGCCAAGTGCATCCCCCGCGAGGACCTCGTCGACAAGTTCGCGAAGCCGGTGTTCGACGGTGCGCAGGTGCTGCGCCTGCACGAGTACCTCCCGGCCCAGGCCGAGTACGAGGACGTCCTGTCGCAGGTGCCGTCCGCGAAGCTCTACGACGCGGTCGACATCGACGGCGCCAAGGCCCTCCTGAAGGAGGCCGGTGTCAAGACGCCGTACGACATCACGTTCCGCTTCGCGGGGCAGTCGCAGCTGCGCGCCGACCAGGTGGCGCTCATCAAGGCGTCGTGCGACCAGGCCGGCTTCAACATCAAGTCCACGCCGGACAACGACGTCTTCACCACGCTGACCCACCCGGGCGAGTGGGACGCCGCGGTGTTCGGCTGGGCGGGCTCGGGCCTCATCGCCTCGGGTCAGTCGATCTACGTCTCGAAGGGCGCGCAGAACTACGGCCGCTACTCGAACGCCAAGGTCGACGAGCTGTGGGACCAGATCGTCCAGGTCACCGACCCGGCCGACGCGGTGCCGCTGAAGGCGCAGATGGAGGAGCAGCTCTGGAGCGACCTCTACAACATCACGCTGTACGCCAACCCGGGTCTGACCGCCTTCAGCTCGAAGGTGACGGGCCCCGCGTACAACCCGACGCAGTACGGCGGCACGTGGAACGCCATGGAGTGGACGAAGTCTCTCTGACGACGTCGCCCGCCTGACCGCGCACGTCCCCGACGCGCTCGTGTCCCCGATGGGACACGATGCGCGTCGGGGCTGCGCGGTCCCACGTCCACGGTAAGGAGCGAGCCCCGATGCTCGTGTTCGTCGCGAGGCGCCTCGTCGTCTCGTTCTTCATCGTCCTGGCCTCCACCGCCCTGATGTACGTGCTGGTGGCGCTGTCCGGGAACCCGCTGCAACGGCTCCTCGAGTACAACGGCCCGGGTCGCGCCGAGCGCATCGCCGCGCGCACGCGCGCACTCAACCTCGACGTCCCCGTGCCGGGTCGCTACGTCCTGTGGCTGCAGGACGTCGGCCGCTGCATCGTCCCCGGCGGGGACGACTGCACCATGGGCCTCGACGCCCAGAGCCGGCCGGTGCTGCCGCAGCTCCAGTCCGCGATCGGGTCGACGTTGCGCCTGGTCATCGCCGCGACGGTCCTCGCGCTGCTGCTGGGCGTCATCACGGGCATCGTCACCGCGCTGCGGCAGTACTCGACGTTCGACTACGGCGTGACGCTCATCGCGTTCCTCTGCTTCTCGCTGCCGCTGTTCTGGGTCTCGACGCTGCTCAAGCAGTACGTCGCGATCGACCTCAACAGCTGGCTGGCGAACCCGGAGATGACCTACGCCGCCTTGCTCGGGGTCGCCCTGATAGCGGGGCTCATCTGGGCGGTGGTGATCGGGGGCGAGCGGCGCACGCGGCTCATCGTCTTCGGCGTCTCCGCCGTCGCGACGTTCACGACCCTGTTCGTGCTGCTGACGACGAACTGGTTCCGCCGCCCGACGATGGGCCTGCTGGGCATCCTGCTCATCGGCCTCGTCATGGCGTTCCTGTGGGCCGCGCTGTTCGCCGGCCTGCGGCCCCGGACCCGGCGGGTGCTCTACAGCGCGCTCGCCGCCGCGGCGGCCGGCACGGTTGTCGTCGCCCTGGCGGGTCCGCTGATGCGCAGCATGACGTGGTGGTCGTTCATCGCCGTCTCGCTCGTCATCATCGGGGTCGGCGTGGCCGCCGGGCTCGTCGGCGGGGGGCACGTCAAGCGCCTCGCCGCGCAGATCGGCGGGCTCGTCGGCGTGACCGTGGTCGTGCTCATGGCCATCGACCAGATGCTCGGCGCCTACCCGTACGTCTACCGCCGCACCGGTGGCCGGCCGATCCCCACCACGGGGTCCGAGACGCCCAACCTCGACGGCAACTTCTGGCAGACGAACCTCGACCTGGCGCTGCACCTGCTGCTGCCGACGCTGGCGATCATGCTCATCTCCTTCGCGAGCTACACCCGGTACACCCGCGCGAGCATGCTCGACGTGCTCAACCAGGACTACGTGCGCACCGCGCGCGCCAAGGGGCTCAACGAGCGGACGGTCATCGTCCGGCACTCGTTCCGCAATGCGCTCATCCCGCTCGCGACCCTCGTCGCGTTCGACTTCGCCGGCGTCCTCGGCGGGGCGGTCGTCACCGAGACGGTGTTCGGATGGAGCGGCATGGGGCTCATGTTCCAGCGCGGCCTCACCAACGTCGACCCGAACCCGGTGATGGCGTTCTTCCTGGTGACCGCGGTCGCCACGGTGGTGTTCAACATGATCGCGGACATCGCGTACGCCTACCTCGACCCACGGATCCGGCTCTCGTGACCGCGGCGCACCTCGCCCCGACCGGTCCGACGGCCCACGGAGACCACCGATGACAGACCAGCGACCCTCGTCCGAGGGGCACGAGCGCATCGAGGCGCAGATGGAGCGCCTCGTCGCGACGGACACCGACGTCCTCGAGGTCGAGCCCGCCGCCACGGCCATCCCGGTCGCGGCGCGCTCGTCGGCGCGCACGATCGTGAACCGCTTCGTCCGCCACCGCGCCGCGATGGGCGGCCTGGTCGCCCTCGTGCTCATCGTCCTGCTCGTCTTCAGCTCGATCGGGATCGGCCCGATCCCGGGCTGGTGGCCGCTCGACTACCGCGTCCCTCAGGCCATCCTGAACGGGGGGAAGCCGACCCTGCAGCTGTGGCCCTTCAGCCTCGGCGCCCACCCGTTCGGGCAGGACAACATCGGGCGCGACTACTTCGCCCTCGTGATGGCCGGCGCCCAGCAGTCGATCATCATCGCGTTCCTCGTGGGCGTGATCGGCTCCGCGATCGGCACCGTGATCGGGGCGCTGGCCGGTTACTTCCGCGGCTGGACCGAGTCGGTGCTCATGCGGATCACCGACGTCATCATCACGATCCCCCTCGTGGCGATCGCGGCGGTCGTCGCGAAGGGCGCGAACGGGCGCGGCGGCGTCTGGCTGCTCGGCCTGTTCCTCGGCTTCGTGACGTGGACGGGGCTGGCGCGCATCGTCCGCGGCGAGTTCCTCTCGCTGCGCGAGAAGGAGTTCGTCGACGCCGCGCGCTCGGTGGGCGTGCCGTCCGGGCGGATCATCTTCCGCCACATCCTGCCGAACACGATCGGCGTGATCATCGTCTCCGCGACGCTCGCGATGTCGTCGGCGATCCTGCTCGAGTCCGCGCTGTCCTTCCTGGGCTTCGGCGTCCAGCCGCCCAACACGTCGCTCGGTCAGCTCATCAACAACTACCGCTCCGCCATGGGCCCGCGCCCGTGGCTGTTCTGGTGGCCGGGTCTGTTCATCGTCGCCATCGCGCTCGCCGTCAACTTCATCGGCGACGGCCTGCGCGACGCGTTCGACCCGCGGCAGAACCGCCAGAAGGCCTGAGGGGAACCATGACCAGCACGACCGACGCCACCCCGCCCGCGGGCTGGGAGGACCAGTACGTCGAGCCGATCCTCGAGGTCACGGGCCTCGGGGTCGACTTCCGCGTCGACGGCGAGTGGGTGATGGCGTCCGAGGGCGTCGACCTGCGCATCCGGCCGGGTGAGGTGCTCGCGCTCGTCGGCGAGTCGGGCTCCGGCAAGTCCGTCTCGTCGATGGCGATCCTCGGCCTGCTGCCCGGCAACGCCCGGGTGACCGGGTCCGCCAAGCTGCGCGGCAAGGAGCTCATCGGGATCCCGAAGCCGCAGCTGCGCGCCGTGCGCGGCAACGACATCGGGCTCATCTTCCAGGAGCCGATGACGGCGCTGAACCCGGTGCTCACCGTCGGGTTCCAGGTGGCCGAGATCATCCTCAGCCACCAGAACGTCACGCCGCAGGAGGCCCGGGACCGGGTCGTCGAGCTCTTCCGGCTCGTCGACCTGCCGAACCCCGAGGCGAAGGTCGACGCGTACCCGCACCAGCTCTCGGGCGGTCAGCGCCAGCGCGTCATGATCGCCATGGCGATCGCGTGCGACCCGGTGCTGCTCATCGCCGACGAGCCGACGACGGCGCTCGACGTCACCGTGCAGGCCGAGATCCTCGACCTGCTGCGGGACCTGCACCGCCGGCTCGACTCGGCGATCCTGCTCATCACGCACGACATGGGCGTCGTCGCCGACCTCGCGGACGACGTCGTCGTCATGCGGGACGGGCACGTCGTCGAGCGCGGCCCGATCCGGCAGCTGTTCTCCCAGCCGCAGCAGGAGTACACGCGCGACCTGCTCGCCGCCGTGCCGCACCTGGGCGCCGACATCGCGGCAGGGGCGCTCTCCGTCCAGGACCGCCCGACGGAGGACGAGGTCGTCACCGGCGCGCCGGACGGCGGCCCGACGCCGGCGCTCGAGCTCGAGCACGTCTCGATCGAGTACCCCGGCCGCGGGCGCACGCCGGCGTTCCGCGCGGTCGACGACGTCAGCCTCGCGATCGCCCCGGGCGAGGTCGTCGGCCTCGTCGGCGAGTCCGGCTCGGGGAAGACGACGGTCGGTCGTGCCGTGGTCTCGCTGCTGCCCGTCGCCGAGGGCGCCATCCGCGTCGGCGGCACGAACCTGGCGGGACTGTCGCGCCGCGAGCTGCTCCCGCTGCGCCGCCGCTCGGCGATCGTCTTCCAGGACCCGGGCTCGTCGCTCAACCCGCGCATGACGATCGGGGAGTCGATCGGCGAGCCGCTGTTCCTGCACGAGAAGCTGCGCAAGGAGGCGCTGAACCGCCGCGTCGAGGCGCTCCTCGACCAGGTCAAGCTGCCCCACGCGTACCGCAACCGCTACCCGCACGAGCTCTCGGGCGGTCAGCGGCAGCGCGTCGGCATCGCCCGCGCGCTCTCGCTGCGCCCGCAGCTGCTGGTCGCCGACGAGCCGACCTCGGCGCTCGACGTCTCGGTGCAGGCGCACGTGCTGGAGCTCTTCCAGGAGCTGCAGCGCGAGCAGGGGTTCGCGTGCCTGTTCATCAGCCACGACCTGGCCGTCGTCGAGATCCTGTCCAGCCGGATCGCGGTGATGCGCAACGGCCGGCTGGTCGAGCAGGGCTCCCGCGAGGACGTGCTGCTCAACCCGCAGGACCCGTACACGCGCCGCCTCATCGCCGCGGCCCCCGTGCCGGACCCGGACGAGCAGGGCGCCCGCCGCGCCGAGCGCGCGCGCGTCCTCGCCGCCGGCGCCGGCGATAAGGACTGACCGGCCTCAGCCCAGGAGCGCCGCCGCCAGGCAGAGGACGCCCGCGGCGACGAGCAGGACGATCGGCACGACGGCCGGACGCACCCGCACGGGCGCGTCCGGCTGGTCGCCGTCGAGCGCCCGGCGCCACTCGCGACGGACCCAGGCGGCGGCCGCCCCGGAGCCGGCGGTCCACGAGGCGCTCGCCGTCGGGGGCGCGCCGTCCTCCAGCCCGAGCGTCGTGGCCTCGCGGGCCGTCATCCGGACGTCGGCGTAGCGCCCGGACGCGGGCGCGGCCCAGGCGGCGTACCGGGCGCCGTCCGTCGTCGTCAGCGTGAGCGCGTAGCGGGTGTCGACCGCGGCGAGCCGGGACCACGGCACGTCGACGTCGCGCACGACGTTGCGCAGGTGCACGCCCGCCTCGTCGACGGCGACGCCGGGGCGCACGAGCACCGCCCACACCACGACGCCGGCGAGCACGAGCCCGGGCAGCTGGCGCAGCAGGGCGGCGGGTCCGCCGTCGCGCAGGGCGAGCCAGACCCAGCCGGCCGCCACCACGGCGCCCACGACGACGGCGACGAGCGCGCCGCGCGGCCGGAACGTGCGGCTGCCGGACGGCCGGCCGGCGCGGGCGGGGGGCTGGTGCGAGGCGGACGTCACGCGTCATGCTCGCACGGTGCGGTCGGGTCCCGGCCACCTCGCCGGGGCGGCCGAATGTCCGTTCCCGGACGGGTGTCCACATCGCGACCGCAGGTGGGTGCCCTGTGTCTCACATGGTGAACACCAGAACGCGCGATGGTCCCACCGCCCGGACGGTCGTGCAGGTCGACCCCCAGAACGGTGCTTGCGCAGGTCACGGCCCTGTTTCGGGGGAGAACGAGGCGTTACCAGGCAGTATCGATGTGGTAACAGTTGGACGGGCAGCCACCGGGTGCCCGCTTTGTCCGTCCTGCGTTTCATACCTTTGCGCTACCCAACTGGTGCCACGACGGACGTGTGCGCCCAGGGCGGTCCACCACCGCGCCGGGCAGGCGTCGAACCACGGCACCGCGCTCCCAGGAGGAACATTGAAGATCAGGCGCTTCGCCGGCTTCGCCGCCTCGCTCACCGTCGGCGCCCTGGCGCTCGCGGCGTGCAGCAACGGCGGCAGCTCGGGCGAGAACACCTCGGCCCAGGGCAGCTCGACCGGCATCATCACGACGAACGGCAACGAGCCCCAGAACCCGCTGATCCCGACCAACACGGCCGAGGTCGGCGGCGGCAAGATCCTCGACCTGACGTTCGCCGGCCTCGTGTACTACGACGCCGACGGCGCGCCGCACAACGAGGTGGCCGAGTCGATCGAGTCGGACGACGCCCAGAACTACACGATCAAGCTCAAGTCGGGCTGGAAGTTCACCAACGGTGAGGACGTCACCGCGAAGAGCTTCGTCGACGCGTGGAACTACGGCGCCAAGCTGTCGAACGAGCAGCTCTCGAGCTACTTCTTCGAGCCGATCGAGGGCTTCTCGTGGGAGAAGGACTCCGAGCTGACCGGCCTCAAGGTCGTCGACGACCTGACCTTCACGGTCAAGCTGGTCCAGCCCGAGTCGGACTTCCCGCTGCGGCTGGGGTACTCGGCGTTCTACCCGCTGCCCGAGGCGGCGTTCGAGGACATCGAGGCGTTCGGTCAGAACCCGATCGGCAACGGCCCCTACAAGCTGGACGGCGAGGGCGCCTGGGAGCACAACACCCAGATCAAGCTCGTCCCCAACGCGGACTACGCCGGTGACCGCAAGGCCAAGAACGGCGGCGTGACGATCAAGTTCTACGAGACGCAGGACGCGGCCTACTCCGACCTGCTCTCCGACCAGCTCGACGTGCTCGACGCCGTCCCGGACAGCGCGTTCGCGACGTTCGAGAGCGAGCTCGGCGACCGTGCCGTCAACCAGCCGGCCGCCGTCTTCCAGTCGTTCACCATCGGCGAGTGGCTCGACCACTTCGGTGACGACGAGGAGGGCAAGCTCCGTCGTCAGGCGCTGTCCTACGCGATCGACCGTGACCAGATCACGAAGACGATCTTCGAGGGCACGCGTACCCCGGCGAAGGACTTCACCTCGCCCGTCATCTCCGGCTGGAGCGACTCCATCCCGGGTGCCGAGGTGCTGAGCTTCGACCCGACGAAGGCCAAGGACCTCTGGGCCCAGGCCGACGCCATCAAGCCGTGGTCGGGCAAGTTCACGATCGCGTACAACACCGACGGTGGCCACAAGGCGTGGGTCGACGCGGTGACGAACAGCATCAAGAACGTCCTGGGCATCGACGCGGAGGGCCAGGCCTACGCCGTCTTCGCCGACCTGCGCACGGACGTCACCGCCGCCAAGGCGGGCGAGAAGTCGAAGCTGACCGGTGCGAACCGCTCCGGCTGGCAGGCCGACTACCCCGGTCTGTACAACTTCCTCGGCCCGCTCTACGGCACGGGTGCCGGCTCGAACGACGGCAACTACAGCAACGAGGAGTTCGACGCGCTGCTCAAGCAGGGTGCCTCGGACACCAACCAGGACTCGGCGAACGCGACCTTCCAGAAGGCGCAGGAGATCCTCTTCAAGGACCTCCCGGCGATCCCGCTGTGGTACTCGAACGTCACGGGCGGCTACTCGACGCTGGTCGACAACGTGAAGTTCGGCTGGAACTCCGTCCCGCTGTACTCCGACATCACCAAGCAGTGATCTCGACGCAGTGACGAGTGGGGGCGGGGCCCGCGGGCCCCGCCCCCACTCGCGTGCGGGACCACCACCCCGAGGTCCCGCACCGGCAGCGGCGTGAGCACCCCGCCGCACGCCCTACTCTTTTCCAGCGGCGTGATCCGCCGCAGCGCCCGGCGCCGTCGTCGACGCCCGCGCACGGATGTACGTGACCCCCGAGGAGGGACACCTGATGGCCTGGTACGTCGGGCGCAGGTTCTTGCAGCTCATCCCGGTCTTCCTGGGAGCGACGCTGCTCATCTACGCCATGGTCTTCCTGCTGCCGGGGGACCCGATCCTCGCGCTCGGGGGCGACCGCGGCATCAGCGACGCCCTCGCCGAGCGCCTGCGCGAGCGGTACAACCTCGACGAGCCCTTCCTCGTGCAGTACCTGCTGTACCTCAAGGGCATCTTCTCGCTGGACTTCGGCATCACCTTCTCCGGCGAGGAGGTGATCGACGTGATGAAGCGCGTCTTCCCGGTCACCTTCCAGCTCGCCGTCATGGCGCTGCTGTTCGAGGGGATCTTCGGCATCGGCTTCGGCCTCATCGCCGGCCTGCGCAAGGGGAAGCTGTTCGACAGCACCGCGCTCGTCCTGAGCCTCATCGTCATCGCGGTGCCGACGTTCGTCATCGGCTTCGTCCTGCAGTTCGTCGTCGGCGTCAAGCTCGGCTGGCTGCCACCGACGGTCGGCAGCAACGTCAACTTCAAGACGTTGCTCATGCCGGCGATCGTGCTCGGGGCCGTCTCGTTCGCCTACGTGCTGCGGCTGACGCGCACGTCCGTCGCGGAGAACCTCTCCGCCGACTACGTGCGGACGGCGACCGCCAAGGGCGTCTCCCGCAGCCGCGTGATCAACGTCCACGTGCTGCGCAACTCGCTCATCCCCGTGGTGACGTTCCTCGGCGCCGACCTCGGGTCGCTGATGGCCGGGGCGATCATCACCGAGGGCATCTTCAACATCAACGGCGTCGGCGGGACCCTGTACCGCGCGATCATCCAGGGCCAGGCACCGACCGTCGTCTCGCTGACGACCGTGCTGGTGATCGTCTACATCCTGTCGAACCTTCTCGTCGACCTGCTCTACGCGGTCCTGGACCCGAGGATCCGTTATGCCTGAGACCCCCACCCGCCCGGACCAGCAGCACTTCTTCGCGCAGCTGGACGAGACGCCGGTCGGCGTCGTCGACTCGGTCGACGAGTCCGCCGCCCCCGCGAGCGTCTGGAAGGACGCGTGGCACCAGCTGCGCCGCCGTCCGATGTTCTGGATCGCCTCGGTGCTGATCGCCCTCATCGTGATCGTGGCGGTGTTCCCGCAGTGGTTCACGTCCGTCGACCCGCGGGCCTGCGACCTGGCGAACTCGTCGCTGCCCCCGAGCGCGGGCCACCCGTTCGGCTTCAACTTCCAGGGCTGCGACATCTACGCCCGCACGATCTACGGCGCCCGCCCGTCCGTGACGGTCGGCGTGCTGACGACCCTGGTGGTCGTCCTCATCGGCGCCCTGGTCGGGGCGATCGCCGGGTTCTACGGCAAGTGGTTCGACTCGCTGCTCTCGCGGGTCACGGACATCTTCTTCGCGATCCCGTTCGTGCTCGCCGCCATCGTCATCATGAGCGTGCTGTACGACCAGCGCGGCATCCTCACGGTGGTCATCGTCCTGGGCGTGTTCGGGTGGCCGCAGATCGCCCGCATCACGCGAGGCTCGGTGCTGAGCGTCAAGAACTCCGACTTCGTCACGGCGGCCAAGGCGCTCGGCGCCTCGCGCGCCTCGACGCTGATGCGGCACATCATGCCCAACTCGGCGGCGCCGATCATCGTCTACGCGACCGTCGCGCTCGGGACGTTCATCGTCGCCGAGGCGACGCTGTCGTTCCTCGGGATCGGGCTGCCGCAGTCGGTGGTCTCGTGGGGCGGTGACATCTCCGACGCCCAGCGGCGCCTGCGCGCGAACCCCGTCGAGCTCTTCTACCCGGCCGCGGCGCTGGCCCTGACCGTCCTCAGCTTCATCATGATGGGCGACGTGGTCCGCGACGCCCTCGACCCGAAGGCGCGCAAGCGATGAGCCACCCCACGCACGAGCCGATCGTCGACGCCACCGGCGCCGTCCACGCGCCCCACGGCAGCGCGCCCCTGCTGCAGGTGCGCGACCTGCAGGTCGAGTTCATGACGAACACCGGCCCCGTCCAGGCGGTGCGCGGTGCGAACCTCACGGTGTACCCCGGGCAGTCCGTCGCGATCGTGGGGGAGTCGGGCTCCGGCAAGTCGACGACCGCGCACGCGGTGATCGACCTGCTGCCGGGCACCGGCAAGGTCACGGGCGGGTCGATCGTCTTCGACGGCCAGGACATCACGCACGCCTCGGCCAAGCAGATGGTCGACGTCCGCGGCAAGCAGATCGGCCTGGTCCCGCAGGACCCCATGTCGAACCTCAACCCGGTCTGGAAGATCGGGTTCCAGGTCAAGGAGGCGCTGCGCGCCAACGGGATCGCCACGGGCAAGGAGGCGGACAAGCGCGTCGCCGAGCTGCTCGCCGAGGCCGGGCTGCCGGACGCGGAGCGCCGGGCGAACCAGTACCCGCACGAGTTCTCGGGCGGCATGCGCCAGCGCGCGCTCATCGCGATCGGCCTCGCGGCGCGCCCGAAGCTGCTCATCGCCGACGAGCCGACCTCGGCGCTCGACGTCACGGTGCAGCGCGTCATCCTCGACCACCTCGAGGGCCTGACCCAGCAGCTCGGCACCGCGGTCCTCTTCATCACCCACGACCTGGGGCTGGCCGCCGAGCGCGCCGAGCACCTCGTCGTCATGTACCGCGGGCAGGTCGTCGAGTCCGGGCCGTCGCGCAAGATCCTGGCGGACCCGCAGCACCCGTACACGCAGCGCCTGGTGTCGGCGGCCCCGTCGCTCGCCTCGCGGCGCATCCAGAGCGCCAAGGAGCGCGGCGTCGAGTCGACCGAGCTGCTTGCGGCGACGGGCGGCGAGGGCGCGCGGCGCTCCGACGAGGTCGTCAAGGTCGAGAACCTGACCAAGGTGTTCCAGATCCGGGGCGGCCGGCCCGGTCAGACGACGGAGTTCAAGGCCGTCGACGACGTGTCGTTCTCGATCAAGCGCGGGACGACGATGGCGCTCGTGGGCGAGTCGGGCTCGGGCAAGTCCACCGTCGCGAACGTCGTGCTGAACCTGCTCGACCCGACCGAGGGCAAGGTCTACTTCGACGGCACCGACCTGTCGACGCTGGACAGCAAGGAGCTGTTCGCGTTCCGCCGGCGCGTGCAGCCGATCTTCCAGAACCCCTACGGCTCGCTCGACCCGATGTACTCGATCTACCGCACGATCGAGGAGCCGCTGCGGGTGCACAAGGTCGGCGACCGCAAGTCGCGCGAGAACCGCGTGCGCGAGCTGCTCGACATGGTGGCGCTGCCCGCCTCGACGATGCGGCGGTTCCCGGCCGAGCTCTCCGGCGGTCAGCGCCAGCGCATCGCCATCGCCCGGGCGCTCGCGCTCGAGCCGGAGGTGATCGTCTGCGACGAGGCCGTCTCGGCCCTCGACGTGCTCGTGCAGGCGCAGATCCTCACGCTGCTCAACGACCTGCAGGCGGAGCTGGGCCTGTCGTACCTGTTCATCACGCACGACCTGGCGGTGGTCCGTCAGATCGCCGACGAGGTGTGCGTGATGAAGACCGGCCAGGTCGTCGAGGCGGCCACGACGGACGAGGTCTTCGACAACCCGCGCCAGCCGTACACGCGCGAGCTGCTCGCCGCGATCCCGGGCGCGCGCCTCGAGGTGTTCGGCGAGGGCATCGAGGACCTGCCGGCCTGACCTCGGGTCACCGACGGACGGGGCCGGGACGACGACGTCGTCCCGGCCCCGCTGCGTCGCCCCGCACGCCCGCCCCCGGAGCCGTCCTCGTCGCTGTGAGCAGCGCGACCTCCGCGACGGCGCGAACCCGCGTAGAATCGTCGCCGCACCGCGGACGGTGCAGCCCCCACCTCCTGAGATGAGTACCCGTATGCCTACCAGCGCCGCGCCGACCACGGGCGTCCGGTCCGACCTGCGCAACGTCGCGATCGTCGCGCACGTCGACCACGGCAAGACCACGCTCGTCGACGCGATGCTGTGGCAGTCCGGCGCCTTCGGCGAGCACGCGCACGTCGACGAGCGCGCGATGGACTCGGGCGACCTGGAGCGTGAGAAGGGCATCACGATCCTCGCCAAGAACACGGCGGTCCGGTACAGCGGCCCGGCGGCCGCGGACGCCGGGCACCCCGACGGCGTGACGATCAACGTGATCGACACCCCGGGGCACGCCGACTTCGGCGGCGAGGTCGAGCGCGGGCTGTCGATGGTGGACGGCGTCGTCCTCCTCGTCGACGCGTCGGAGGGCCCGCTGCCGCAGACGCGGTTCGTGCTGCGCAAGGCGCTCGCGGCGAAGCTCCCCGTGATCCTCGTCGTCAACAAGGTGGACCGCCCGGACGCCCGCATCGAGGAGGTCGTGGGGGAGTCGACCGACCTGCTGCTCGGCCTCGCGTCCGACCTGCACGAGGAGGTCCCGGACCTCGACCTGGACGCGATCCTCGACGTGCCGGTGGTCTACGCCGCCGCGAAGGCGGGCCGCGCCTCGCTCGAGCAGCCGGCCGACGGGGGCCTGCCGGACTCGCCGAACCTCGAGCCGCTGTTCCGGACGATCCTCGAGAAGATCCCCGCGCCGACGTACGACGAGGGCGCGCCGCTGCAGGCGCACGTGACGAACCTCGACGCGTCGCCGTTCCTCGGCCGCCTCGCGCTGCTGCGCATCTTCAACGGCACGCTCCGCAAGGGGCAGACCGTCGCGTGGGCCCGGCACGACGGCTCGCTGCAGAACGTCCGCATCACGGAGCTGCTGGAGACGAAGGCCCTCGAGCGCGTCCCCACGGACGAGGCCGGCCCGGGTGACATCGTCGCCGTCGCCGGCATCGAGGACATCACGATCGGCGAGACGCTGACGGACCCCGACGACCCGCGGCCACTGCCGCTCATCACGGTCGACGACCCGGCGATCTCGATGACGATCGGCATCAACACCAGCCCGATCGCGGGCAAGGGCGGCAAGGGCCACAAGGTCACGGCGCGCCAGGTCAAGGACCGCCTCGACAAGGAGCTCGTCGGCAACGTGTCCCTGCGCGTCGTCCCGACGTCGCGCCCGGACGCCTGGGAGGTGCAGGGCCGCGGCGAGCTGGCGCTGGCGATCCTCGTCGAGCAGATGCGCCGCGAGGGTTTCGAGCTGACCGTCGGCAAGCCGCAGGTCGTCACGAAGAAGGTCGACGGCCAGGTGCTCGAGCCGATGGAGCGGATGACCATCGACGTGCCCGAGGAGTACCTCGGTGCGGTGACGCAGCTGCTCGCGCAGCGCAAGGGCCGCATGGAGACGATGTCGAACCACGGCACCGGCTGGGTGCGGATGGAGTTCGTCGTCCCGGCGCGCGGCCTCATCGGCTTCCGCACGCGCTTCCTCACCGACACCCGCGGCACCGGCATCGCCTCGTCGATCGCCGAGGGCTACGAGCCGTGGGCCGGTCCGATCGAGACGCGTCAGACGGGGTCGCTCGTCGCGGACCGCTCGGGCGTCGTGACGCCCTACGCGATGATCAACCTGCAGGAGCGCGGCTCCTTCTTCGTGGACCCGACGCAGGAGGTCTACGAGGGCATGATCGTCGGCGAGAACTCGCGCAACGAGGACATGGACGTGAACATCACGAAGGAGAAGAAGCTCACGAACATGCGGTCCTCGACGGCCGACAACTTCGAGAACCTCGTGCCGCCGCGCAAGCTCACGCTCGAGGAGTCGCTGGAGTTCGCGCGCGAGGACGAGTGCGTCGAGGTCACGCCGGAGATCGTCCGGATCCGCAAGGTGGTGCTCGACCAGACCGAGCGCGCCCGCATCACGGCCCGCAACAAGAAGTCCTGACGTGCCGGGGCTCGTCGCGGTCCACGCCCACCCGGACGACGAGACCCTGGCGACCGGCGCCCTGCTGGCCACCTTCGCGGCCGCGGGGGCGCCGGTCACCGTCGTGACGTGCACCCGCGGCGAGCGCGGCGAGGTGATCGGCGCCGAGCTCGCCCACCTCGAGGGCGACGGGCCCGCGCTGGCAGCGCACCGCGAGCGCGAGCTGGCGGCGGCGCTGGCCGCGCTGGGCGTGCGCGACCACGTGTTCCTCGACGCCGTCCCGGGCGAGCCCGGCGGGCCCGGGCGCTACGAGGACTCCGGCATGGCGTGGGTCGGCACCTCGCAGGCCGGTGCCGGCGCGGACCTGCCCCCGCACGCGTTCGTCTCCGCCGACGCGCGGGACGCGGCCCGGCGGCTGGCCCGGGTGCTGCGCGCGCGTCGTCCGGACGTCGTCGCCACGTACGACCCGCAGGGCGGCTACGGGCACCCCGACCACGTGCGCACCCACGAGGTGGCGACCCGCGCGGTCGCGCTCGCGGCGGCCGAGGACGACGGCGACCACGCGGCGTTCGCCGTGCCCGTCGTGCTGTGGGCGGCCCAGGGGGAGCGGGCGCTGCGTGCCGCGTACCGGGCGCTGTCGTCGCCGGCCGTGCAGGGCGGGCTCGCCGCCGAGGACGCGCGCGAGCTGCCCGACCCGGACGGCCCGCTGCCGGCGGTGGCCGTGCCCGACGAGCGCCTCGACGTGCTCGTCGACAGCCGCCGCGTGCTTGCGCCGGTGCTCGCCGCCATGCGGGCGCACGCGACGCAGGTGCAGTCCGTGGCGGCGGTCGAGGCCCCCGGCCTCGTCGGGCGCTACGCCCTGAGCCTCGGGCGCCTCGAGCCGGTGCTCCCCGCCGAGGGCTACCGCCTGGCGGACGGCGGGGAGCGGTCCGCGCTGCGCGACGTCGCGTGGCCCGCGGGCGTGGCGCCGGTAGCCTGACGCCCGTGGACGTGGGCGGCATCGGTCGGGCGCTGGTGGCGCTGCTGCTCGGGCTCGTCGTCGGCGCGGCGGGCACCGTCGCGCACCGGGCGGTCCCGCCGTGGGGGCTCGTCCTCGGCGGTGCGCTGGTGCTCGCGTCCGTCGTGACGCTGCGCGCGTGGGGCGGCCTGCGCGTCGTCGTGCCGTTCGTCGTGGGGACGTTCGGGGCGGCGTTCCTGCTCGCGGGCGAGGGCCCCGGCGGCGACGTCCTCGTGCCCGAGGGCGACGGGGCCTGGTGGGTCTGGATCGCCGCGGCCGCCGTCGCCACGCTCGTCGGCTGCCTCCTGCCCCGCCGCTGGTTCCGGGACGAGGTGGGGGAGCCGCACGACGAGCGTCCGCAGGCGCTCGCCGCGGTCGACGAGGGTCCCGGCGCCGCGTGACCGCCACGCCGGACGAGTTCCGCGACGTCGTCGCCCGCCTCCCCGCCGGCGTCGCCGTCGTCTCCCTGCGCTGGCGCGGGTCGGTGCACGCCACGACGGTCTCGTCCGTCGCCTCCGTGTCGCTCGACCCGCCGCTGCTGCTGTTCTGCGTGCACGCCGACGCCCGGCTGCGGGAGGCCCTCGACGACGTCGACCTGTGGTCAGTGAGCGTGCTGGCCGACGACCAGGCGGCCACCGCCGACTGGCTGGCCTCGGCCGGGCGGCCCGTGGTGGGCCAGCTCGAGCGCGTCCCCCACCGCCAGGCGCCGCTCGGCGGCGGCGTGCTCGTCGAGGGCGCGACTGCGTGGTTCGAGTGCCGCACGAGCGCCGTCCACCCCGCGGGGGACCACGACGTCGTCGTCGGCGAGGTGCTGTCCGCCGTGCCCGGCGCGCCCGCGGCGGGCGGCCTCGTGCACCTGCGCGGCCGGCTGCGGCCGGTGCGCTGACACCGGTCCCCCGGAGCCCCGTGTCACGTGCAGGGACGCCCATGATCGCGCCGTAGACTCGCCCGACGTGCCGGACGAGCGACGGCACGATCGCGACGTGTGCCGGGGGACTGATGAGCAAGGGGACGGAGAACGACGACGCTGGTGTCGTCCCGGGTGTCGACGACGAGCGCGCGAGCGCGCCCGAGACGTCCACCGGGGGGTCGTCGGAGACCGTGTGGCCGGTCTGGGGCAGCACGTCCGGACGGCCGACCGCCTCCGCGCGCCCCGCGCCGGCGCGCACCGAGGAGGAGCCCGTCGAGGTGCCCGTCGAGGAGCCCGTCGACGAGCCGGAGCCCCAGGACGCCACCGCGCAGCCGGACGCCGCCCTCGCCGCCGAGCCCGGCGCTGACGAGGCGACCCCGGACGAGCTGACGTCGGACGAGCCCGCGCCCACCGACGAGGCGCTCGCCGCGGAGCCGGCCGAGCCCACCGAGCTGGCCGAGGACCCCGCCGCCGAGCCGGACGCCGACCAGCCGTCGGAGCCGGCCGAGCACGCCGCGGAGCCGACTCCGGCGGACGACGTGACGCCGGAGGAGGCGGCGCCCGAGGAGGCGGCGCCCGAGCAGGCGGCGCCCGAGGAGGCGGCGCCCGAGGAGGCGGCGCCCGAGCAGGCGGCGCCCGAGCAGGCGGCGCCCGAGCAGGCGGCGCCCGAGGAGACCCCGGTCCCCGACGACGCCGAGCCTGCCGAGCCGGAGCAGGACGCGACGGCCGACCCGCACGTCGAGCCCGTCGTCGCCGAGCAGCTGAGCCCGGACGAGGAGGCGCTGACCCCGGACGAGGAGGCGCTGACGGCGGACGGCGAGGCGCTGACCGACGCCGAGCCTCCGGCCGACGCAGCGACCGCCGCCGCTGAGGCGGACCCGACGCAGCAGCCGTCGCCCGCCGGGGAGGAGACCCCGGCCGAGGACGGGACGTCTGCCGAGGAAGGGTCCTCGACACGGGAGGCGCCGGAGGGTGTCGCGCCGGCCGAGGAGCCGGTCGCCGAGCAGCCGGTCACCGAGCCCGTCGCCGACGAGCCTGCGGACGGTGCGCCGGGGACCGCCGACGAGGCGGAGGCCGACGGGCCCGCCGCGGAGGACGTGACGAAGCAGCCCGCCGACGCAGTCGAGCCGCCCGCCGTCGAGACGCCGCAGGCCCCGCAGGACGAGCCCGACGCCGAGGGCACGGACGCCGTCGAGGCGGCGGCCGACGTCCCGCC
>NZ_HE978588.1:118190-127265 GCF_000312005.1 Cellulomonas massiliensis JC225 | reverse complement strand
CCCGTGCCGCCGACGCCGCGCAACCCCTCGCCGCTCGACGACTTCGAGTCCGACGACCGCCCGAGCCGGGCGCCCCGGGTGCTCGCCGTCCTGGGTGTCGTCGTGCTGCTGCTCGTCGGCGGGTACGTCGCCGCGTCGTTCGCGTTCGGCGACAAGGTCCCGCGCGGTGCGACGGTCGCCGGCGTGCCGATCGGCGGCCTCGCCCGCGACGACGCCGTGGCCCGCCTGGAGGAGGACCTCGAGGACGCGTCGACGGGACCCGTCGAGGTCGTCGCGCACGACGTGCAGGCGGCGATCGACCCCGCGAAGGCGGGGCTGCGGTTCGACGCCGAGGCGACGGTGGACGGCCTCGTCGGCACGGACCTGCTGGAGCCCGCCCGGCTGTGGCGGCAGGTCGCGGGCGTCGGGGCGGTGACCCCGTCGACCTCGGTGGACGAGGACGCGCTCGCCGCCGCGATCGAGGAGCTCGGCGGGTCGCTGTCGGCCGAGCCGGTGGACGCGGGGATCGTCTTCGTCGACCAGTCCGCGAGCACGACGAAGGCCGAGGACGGCTGGACGGTCGACGCGGACGCCGCGGCCCGGGCGCTGTCCGACCAGTGGCTGACGGCCGCGCGGCCGGTCGAGCTGCCGACGACGACCGTCGAGCCGGCGATCACGCAGGCCGAGGCGGACGAGGCCTACGACCGCGTGGCGAAGCACGTCGGCTCGGCGCCGGTCTCGGTGGAGGTGGAGGACCGCGTCGCGGTGCTGGACCCCGCCACCGTCGTCGCGAACGCCGCGATGGTGCCGGTCGACGGCGCGCTGCAGCTGCAGATGAACGGCGAGAAGCTCGCGGACGAGGTCGTCGACCAGCTGCCCGACCTCCTCACCGCCGCCGAGGACGCCCACTTCACCTTCGAGGACGGGAAGCCGACCCTCGTCGAGGGCGAGGCCGGCACGAAGATCGACCCGGCCGCGCTGGCCACGGCTGTCGCGCGGGCGGCGTCGGGGTCGGACCGCACCGCCACCGTCGAGCTCGTGCCGACCGACCCGGAGGACACGACGAAGGCGATGGAGGAGCTCGGGATCACCGAGGTCGTCTCCGAGTTCAAGACGCCGCTGACGAGCGAGCAGCGCCGGACCACGAACATCCGCCAGGGCCTGAAGAACCTCACGGGCGTCCTCGTGCGCCCGGGGGAGGACTTCAGCCTCACCGAGTCGCTCGGGCCCATCGACGCGCAGCACGGGTTCGTCCAGGCGGGTGTCATCGTCAACGGCGAGCACCAGGACGGCATCGGCGGCGGCCTCTCGCAGGTGTCGACGACGACGTTCAACGCCGCGTTCTTCGCGGGCTTCGAGATCCTCGAGCACCAGCCGCACTCGGAGTGGTTCCAGCGCTACCCCGAGGGCCGCGAGGCGACGATGTACCTCGGCTCGATCGACATGCGGTTCAAGAACGACAGCCCGTACGGCGCGCTCATCCGCGGGTGGGTCTCGGGCGGGTACGCCCACGTGCAGATCTGGAGCACGAAGCACTTCGACGTCGCGACGACGACGGGCCCGCGCTCGAACGTCGTCTCGCCGCGGACGGTCTACTCGCAGAGCCCGACGTGCGTGCCGCAGGCGGCCGGCAACCCCGGGTTCCGGGTGACGGTCAACCGCACCGTGACGGCTCCGGACGGCGAGGTCAAGGAGAAGAACTCCTGGACCACCACGTACCGCCCGCAGAACCGGGTCGTGTGCGGCAAGGCACCCTCGGCCGAGAAGGACGAGGAGAAGGAGAGCGACTGACGGCTAGACCGAGCGGCCCGCGCGCGGCGGCGGGGCGGCCGGCACGACCTTGCACAGGACGACGTCGGTCGCCGGCACGCGGACCGTGCCGTGCCGGGTGAGGATGGTCATGCCGTCCTCGTCGACCGCCGTGAGCTCGCCGAGCACGTCGGTCAGGCGCGGCTCGCCGGGTCCCGGCTCGTCGTCGCGCACGCGCCGGACGACGACTCGGACGCCGGGCCGCAGGACACGCCACAGGGAGTCGCTCATCACACCTCGGCGCGTGGACAGCTCGGCGGGGCAGCACTCACCTGAGCGATACTAGAAGTCGCTGACCGTGGGAGGACCGACCGTGACGTACGTGATCGCCGAACCTTGTGTGGACGTCAAGGACAAGGCGTGCATCGAGGAATGTCCCGTGGACTGCATCTACGAGGGCAAGCGGTCGCTGTACATCCACCCGGACGAGTGCGTCGACTGCGGCGCGTGCGAGCCGGTGTGCCCGGTCGAGGCCATCTACTACGAGGACGACGTCCCGGAGCAGTGGAGCGAGTACTACAAGGCGAACGTCGAGTTCTTCGACGACCTCGGCTCGCCGGGCGGCGCCGCGAAGATGGGCCAGATCGAGAAGGACCACCCGATCATCGCCACGCTGCCGCTGCGCGTCCACGAGGACTGAGCGGGGCATGGGCCTGCTGACGGGCGCCCTGCCGGACTTCCCGTGGGACACGCTCGTCCCGTACGCCGACAAGGCGCGCGCCCACCCGGGCGGGATCGTCGACCTGTCGGTCGGCACGCCGGTGGACCCGACCCCGGCGGTGGTGCGTGACGCGCTGGCGGCGGCGGCCGACTCGCCGGGGTACCCGACGACGCACGGCACCGCCGAGCTGCGGGAGGCGGTCGTGCGCTGGTTCGCGCGGCGGCGCGGCGTGCCGGGCCTCGACCCGGCGGACGTGCTGCCGACCGTCGGCTCGAAGGAGCTCGTCGCCCTGCTGCCGTCGCTGCTCGGGCTCGGCGCCGGCGACGTCGTCCTGCACCCGTCCGCGGCGTACCCGACGTACGACGTCGGCGCCCGGCTCGCGGGGGCGACGCCGGAGCCGACGTCCGACCCGGCAGGGCGCCTGCGCGACGGCGCCGGCGACGTGCGCCTGGTGTGGCTGAACTCGCCGGGGAACCCGACCGGCGAGGTCCTCGGGGTCGAGGAGCTGCGTGCCGTGCTCGAGGCGGCCCGCGCGGCCGCGGCTCGTGACGGGCGGCCCGTCGTGGTGGCGTCCGACGAGTGCTACGCGGAGCTCCCGTGGGACGAGCCGTGGGCGAGCGACGGCGTGCCGAGCCTCCTGGACCCGCGGGTGACGCAGGGCGACCGGACGGGCACCCTCGCGGTGTACTCGCTGTCCAAGCAGTCGAACCTCGCGGGGTACCGCGCGGCCTTCGTCGCCGGCGACCCGCTCCTGGTGCGCGCCCTCCTCGAGGCGCGCAAGCACATGGGCCTCATCGTCCCCGGACCGGTGCAGGCCGCGACGGTCGCGGCGCTCGACGACGACGCCCACGTCGACGCGCAGCGCGAGCGGTACCGGCGGCGGCGCGCCGTCCTGCGCTCGGCGCTCGAGGACGCCGGCTACGCCGTCGACGGCTCGGCGGCGGGGCTGTACCTGTGGACGCGCGCGGCCGGCCAGGACGCGTGGACCACGGTGGCGGACCTCGCGGGGCTCGGCATCCTCGTCGCGCCGGGGACGTTCTACGGCGCCCCGGAGCACGTGCGCGTCGCGCTCACCGCACCGGACGACGCGATCGCGGAGGCGGCCGCGCGCCTGCAGGGGGCCTGAAGTCCCAGACGGCCTGTGATCGTGGTCACACGGCAGCCCTGGGGGCCGGGGTTCGTTGGTCAGCACCGCCCGGCCGCAGGTACCGTCAGGGTGGCCGCCGAGGCCGTGAGTCATCGACGACTGGCCCGCCCGCGCGGCGTGTGGACGGTCGTCCCGAGGGAGGAACCACATGTCCGAGACCGCCGTCACCGCCCCGGTCCAGCTGGTCGTGGGGGGCGAGTCGCGGGACCTGCCGGTCGTGCCGGCGACGGACGGCAACAGCGGAGTCGTCATCTCGACCCTCCTGCGCGACACCGGCCTGGTCACCGTCGACCCGGGCTTCATGAACACCGCGTCCTGCGAGTCGAAGATCACCTACATCGACGGCGACGCCGGCATCCTGCGCTACCGCGGCTACCCGATCGAGCAGCTCGCGGAGAAGTCCTCGTTCCTGGAGGTCGCCTACCTGCTCATCCACGGCGAGCTGCCGTCGCCCGACGAGCTCGTCGCGTTCGAGGACCGGGTCAACCGCCACACGCTCGTGCACGAGGACTTCCGCACCTTCATGGGGACGTTCCCGCGCAACGCGCACCCGATGGCGGTCATGTCCTCGGCCATCAACGCGCTGTCGACCTTCTACCCCGAGTCGCTCGACCCGTTCGACCCCGAGACGGTCGAGCTGGCGACGGTGCTGATCCTCGCCAAGACGCGGACGATCACGTCGTACGCGCACCGCGCCTCGCGCGGCGAGCCGCTGCTGTACCCGGACTACTCGCGCGGCTACGTCGACGACTTCCTGCGGATGACGTTCGCCGTGCCGTACCAGCAGTACGACCCGGACCCGGTGGTGGTGAAGGCGCTCGACCAGCTGCTCATCCTGCACGCGGACCACGAGCAGAACTGCTCGACGTCGACCGTGCGGATCGTCGGCTCGAGCCACGCCAACCTCTACGCGTCCGTCGCCGCGGGCATCAACGCCCTCTCGGGCCCGCTGCACGGCGGCGCGAACGAGGCCGTGCTGCGGATGCTCGACGAGATCAAGGCGAACGGCGGCGACGCGACGGACTTCATGACGCGCGTGAAGAACAAGGAGGCGGGCGTCCGCCTCATGGGCTTCGGGCACCGGGTCTACAAGAACTACGACCCGCGCGCCGCGATCGTGAAGAAGAGCGCGGACGCCGTGCTGTCGGCGCTCGGCCAGAACGACGAGCTGCTCGACATCGCGATGAAGCTCGAGGAGATCGCGCTCCACGACGACTACTTCATCTCGCGCAAGCTCTACCCGAACGTCGACTTCTACACGGGCCTCATCTACAAGGCCATGGGCTTCGACGAGAAGATGTTCACGCCGCTGTTCGCGCTCGGCCGGATGCCCGGCTGGATCGCGCAGTGGCGGGAGATGATGAACGACAAGTCGACGAAGATCGGCCGCCCCCGGCAGGTCTACACGGGCGCGACGGAGCGGGACTACCCCGAGCGCGGCTGAGCGACCCCATCACGACGACGGCCCGGCACCCCGAGGGGTGCCGGGCCGTCGTGGTCGGTGCTCAGTGCGCGTGCAGCGCGGTGTTGAGCGTGACGCCGGCGCCGGCGCGCGCCACGGCCTCGACGCCGCCGGTCAGGGAGTTGCGGCGGAAGAGCAGGTTGTCGGCGCCGGCGAGCTCGCGCGCCTTGACGACGCGCGTCTCGCCGTCGTCGTCCGCGAACCCGACGAGCGTGACCTTGGTGCCCGCCGTGAGGTAGAGGCCCGCCTCGACCACGCAGTCGTCGCCCAGCGGGATGCCGAGGCCGGCGTTGGCGCCCAGCAGCGTGCGACGGCCGATGGAGACGACCTCGCGCCCGCCGCCGGACAGCGTCCCCATGATCGAGGCGCCGCCACCGATGTCGGAGCCCTCGCCGACGACCACGCCGGCCGAGATGCGGCCCTCCACCATCGAGGTGCCGAGGGTGCCCGCGTTGTAGTTGACGAAGCCCTCGTGCATGACGGTCGTGCCGGGGGCCAGGTACGCGCCGAGGCGGACGCGGTCGGCGTCGGCGATGCGGACGCCGGTGGGCAGCACGTAGTCGACCATGCGCGGGAACTTGTCGACGCCGTACACGGTGACCGGGCGGCCCGTGGCTGCGCGCAGCCGCAGCCGGGTCTGCTCGAACCCGTCGACCTCGCACGGCCCGGCGTCGGTCCAGACGACGTTCGGGAGGACGCCGAACACGCCGTCGAGGTTGACCTCGTGCGGTCGGACCACCCGGTGCGAGAGCAGGTGCAGCCGCAGGTACGCGTCGACGGTGCTGGCGGGGGACGTGTCGAGGTCGACCTCCACGCGCACCACCTGCACGGTGACGCCGCGCGCGGCGTCCTCGCCCTCGGCCGCCGCCAGCTCGGCGGGGGCCTGGGCGGCCTCGTCGGGACGCCCCAGGGCGGGGGAGGGGAACCAGGCGTCGAGGGTGCTGCCGGACGCGCCGACGGTGGACAGGGCGAAGCCCCAGGCCGGACGAGTGCTCATTCCTCCACCCTAGGTGAGTACTGATCAGTAGCCCGGACGGGGACGGCCGCGGCCGGACCGGGCGGCGCCGGCGGCGCGTAGGGTCGCGCCATGACCGAGCCCACGACCCCGGCGACCGCCGCCCCCGCGCCCGTGCCGCCGCTCGACCTCACCGCGGACGTCGTGGCGCTGACGCGGGCGATCTGCGACGTGCCGTCCGTCAGCGGCGACGAGGGCCCCCTCACCGACGCCGTGCACGCCGCCCTCGCGGCCCTGCCGCACCTCGAGGTGCTGCGGGACGGCGACACGGTCGTCGCGCGCACCCGGCTCGGCCGGCCGGCCCGGGTCGTCGTCGCCGGCCACCTCGACACCGTGCCGATTGCGGACAACGTGCCGACCCGGCTCGTCGGCGAGGGCGCGCGCGCCGAGCTGTGGGGGCGCGGCACGGTCGACATGAAGGCGGGCGTCGCGGTCGCGCTGTCGCTCGCCGCCGAGCTCGCCGAGCCGCTGCACGACGTCACCTGGGTGTTCTACGACCACGAGGAGGTCGCGGCGGAGCTCAACGGGCTCGGGCGGGTGGCGCGCACGCACCCCGAGTGGCTCGAGGCCGACCTGGCGATCCTCGGCGAGCCGACCGCCGGCGGCATCGAGGGCGGCTGCAACGGGACGCTGCGCGCCGAGGTCGTGCTCACGGGCGTGGCTGCCCACTCCGCCCGACCGTGGACCGGACGCAACGCCGTGCACCTCGCGGGCGAGGTCCTGCGGCGCCTCGAGACGTACGAGCCGCAGGCGGTCGACGTGGACGGGCTGACCTACCAGGAGAGCCTCAACGCGGTGCTCATCTCGGGGGGGACGGCGACGAACGTCATCCCCGACCGCTGCGTCGTGACGGTGAACTACCGGTTCGCGCCGTCCCGGACCGTCGCGGAGGCGGAGCAGGTCGTCCGCGACCTGTTCGCCGGCTACGAGGTCCGGCTCACCGACGCGGCGCCGGGCGCCCGGCCGGGGCTCACCGAGCCCGCCGCGCGCGACTTCGCCGCGGCCGTGCTGGCGACGACCGGCGGGCAGCCGACGGCCAAGCTCGGCTGGACGGACGTCGCCCGGTTCGCGCAGCTGGGCGTCCCGGCGGTCAACTTCGGCCCGGGCGACCCGCTGCTCGCGCACAAGGCGGACGAGCGGTGCCCGGTCGACCAGATCGTCTCGACGCGGGCCGCGCTGCGCGCGTTCCTCACCCCGGCCTGACCCGGCCGCACGGGCCGCGCCGGACGGGTGGAAACCTCGCGTCCCGCACGGCCCGCCGGCGGTCACCCGCATAGGGTCGGGACATGAGCGACGACGGCACTCCCGCACCGGGACGCGGGTACCGGAAGGGTCCGGTGCTGCTGCGTGGGACGCAGATCCCGGCGACCACGTCCGACCAGCGGCTGCTGTCGGGGCCGACGACGGCCGACTGGCTGCACGACGACCCGTGGCGCGTCCTGCGCATCCAGAGCGAGTTCGTCGAGGGCTTCGGCGCCCTCGCGGAGGTCGGCCCCGCCGTCAGCGTCTTCGGCTCCGCGCGCACGCGCCCGGGCACCCCGCACTACGAGATCGCGGTCGAGGTCGGCCGCCGCCTCGTCGAGGCGGGCTACGCGGTGGTGACGGGCGGCGGCCCCGGCATCATGGAGGCCGCCAACAAGGGCGCCAAGGAGGCGGACGGCCTCTCGATCGGTCTCGGCATCGAGCTGCCCTTCGAGCAGGGCATGAACGACTACGTCGACCTGGGCGTGAACTTCCGGTACTTCTTCGCCCGCAAGACGATGTTCGTCAAGTACTCCGAGGGGTTCGTGGTGCTGCCGGGCGGCTTCGGCACGCTCGACGAGCTGTTCGAGGCGCTGACGCTCGTGCAGACCCACAAGGTGATCCAGTTCCCGATCGTCCTCGTCGGTCGTGACTACTGGGCGGGCCTGCTCGACTGGCTGAGCCGCACCGTCGAGCCCCACGGCATGGTCTCGGCGCCGGACGTCGAGCTCCTGCGTCTCGTCGACACGGCGGAGGAGGCCGTGCAGGCCGTGCTCGACCGCGGCGCCGAGCTGCGCGCGGAGGAGGACGCCGCCGCGCGCGCGACGGCGGACGCCCAGGAGGCGGCCGCCGAGGCCGGCGCCGACCGGAGGTGAGCGCCCTGCCCGGCGTCCCGCAGGGGGCGGCGCCGCTGCGGCTGCGCGGCCGCGAGCTCGCGGGCCCCGTCGTCATGGCGGTGGTGAACCGCACGCCGGACTCGTTCTACGCGCCGGCGCGGCACGACGAGGCGGGGGCGGACGCGGCGGTCGCGCGGGCCGCCGAGGAGGGCGCGGACATCGTCGACCTCGGCGGCGTGCGCGCGGGACGCGGCCCGGAGGTGGGCGTCGACGAGGAGATCGCGCGCGTGGTGCCGCTGGTCGCGCGCGTGCGCGAGCGGCACCCCGAGCTGCTGGTCAGCGTCGACACGTGGCGGGCGCCGGTGGCCCGCGCCGCCGCCGACGCGGGCGCCGACCTCGTCAACGACACGTGGTCCGGTCACGACCCGGAGCTCGCGGAGGTCGCCGCGGAGCGGGGGCTCGGGCTCGTCTGCTCGCACACGGGCGGAGCGCAGCCGCGGACCGACCCCTACCGCGTCCAGTACGCGGCCGACGAGGGTCACGACGGGCTCGACGGCGTCGTGGACGACGTCGTGCGGACCGTCTCGGCGCTCGCGGCGCGCGCGGTCGCGCTCGGCGTCGACCCGGCCTCGGTCCTCGTCGACCCGACGCACGACTTCGGCAAGACGACCTGGCACTCCCTGCACCTGGTCCGGCGCACCGAGGCGCTCGTCGCGCTCGGGCATCCTGTGCTCATGGCCCTGTCGCGCAAGGACTTCGTCGGCGAGACGCTCGGCCTGCCGCCCGAGGAGCGGCTCGAGGGCACGCTCGCGGCGACCGCCGTCGCGGCCTGGCTCGGCGCCCGCGTGTTCCGGGCCCACGACGTCCGCGCGACGCGGCGCACGCTCGACCTGGTGACCGCCGTGCGGGGCGAGCGGCCGCCGG
>NZ_HE978588.1:111786-117750 GCF_000312005.1 Cellulomonas massiliensis JC225 | reverse complement strand
AGCCGGACGGCGCCCAGGCGACCGACGGGAGCGCGGGCGCGCCGCCGTCGCCCTCGCGAGCCGGCGACGAGCGCGCCGCGCGGACGAGCGGCGACCGGCCGCCGGCCCGCTGGGACCGCCCCCGGACGTGGCCGTGGTGGGCCCAGGCGCTGGGCGTGTACGCGGTCGGGCGGCTCTTCACGACGATCGCGCTGCTGGTGGTGGCGCGCTCGCAGGACGCGTCCGGCTGGGCCGGCGCGCACCCGTCGTACTGGGAGTTCACGGGGATCTTCTGGGACGCGGACTGGTACCGCCAGGCCGCGGAGAACCTCTACCCCGCCGAGCTGCCCCGCGGCGAGGACGGCCTGGTGCAGCAGAACGTGTGGGCGTTCTTCCCGCTGTTCCCCCTGCTCGTGCGCGCGCTCATGACCGTGACCGGCGGCCCGTGGCAGGTCGTCGCGCCGCTGACCGCGACGGTGCTCGGCGCGGTCGCCGCCGTGGTGGTGCACCGCCTCGTCACGGAGGGAGCGCCGCGCGCCGTCGCCGCGCGCCCCGGCCTCCCGCTGGCGACCGTCACCCTGCTGGCCGTCTTCCCGACCTCCCCGGTGCTGCAGGTGGGGTACACCGAGTCGCTCGCGCTGCTCCTCGTCGCGCTCGCCCTGCTGACGCTCGTGCGGCGGCAGTACCTGCTGTGCGGGCTCGTCGTGGTGCTGCTCGGCTTCACGCGGGCCGTCGCCCTGCCGATGGCCGTCGTCGTCGGCGTGCACCTGCTGGTCCGGTGGTGGCACGCGCGGCGCGGGGAGGACCGCCTGGCGTCGCGCGACGTCGGCGGCCTGCTCGTGCTGGGCGGGGCGGCGGTCGTCTCGGGCGTCGCGTGGCCGACGATCTGCGGCTGGGTGACGGGCGTGCCGGACGGGTACCTGCAGACGCAGGAGGCGTGGCGCGGCGTGCGGGAGGTGACGCCGTTCGGCGCGTGGGGCTACGTGTCGCAGTTCTGGTTCGGCGACCGCGCGCCGTGGGTGCTGCTCGCGGCGTTCGCCTTCGTCGCCGCCGTGCTCGTCGTCCCGGCGGCCTGGCGGCTCGGGCGCGAGCTGCACGCGTGGTCCGCGGCGTACGTGCTCTACATCGCGGCGGTCGTCGAGCCCGGCAGCAGCATGGCGCGCTTCCTGCTGCTCGCGTTCCCGCTCGGCGCCGTGACGGCCGGTGTCGTGACCCGGCCGCCGGCGGCCCGGCGCCTGTGGCTCGCGGGTGTCGTGGTGCTCATGCTCGTCCTCCAGCTCGTCTGGATCTGGAACTTCTGGCGGCTCACGCCCCCGACGGGCTGGCCGCCGTGAGCCCGCGCCGCCGTCCTCGCGCGGTCCCGCCGCTGCTCAGGGGAGCCGCGTCGTCCCCGTGAACTAAGATGGTCGTCGGACCACCGGCCGGCCGCGCTTGCGACCGGGCCCGGCAGCACCGCCCCCGGCGGCGCGCCGGCCGCCGCCGGACGCACGAGACCTGAAGGAGAGGCCCGCATGGCCGCGATGAAGCCGAGGACCGGCGACGGACCGCTCGAGGTGACCAAGGAGGGCCGCGGCATCGTCATGCGTGTCCCGCTCGAGGGCGGTGGACGGCTGGTCGTCGAGCTCAACGCGACCGAGGCCGCCGAGCTGGGCGAGGCGCTCACCTCCGTCGCGTCCTGACCCCAGGCCGCGCCGGCATGCCGCGCAGCGCGCGTCGCGACCCCGACGAGACGCGCCGTCCGCCCGAGGTCTCCCTCACGGGCGGCACGGTCGCGACCTCCGACGTCCTGCTCGACGCGTCGGCGGACCTGCTCGCCGTCCCCCTCGCCCCGGGGCGCGCGGGCGACGACGGCCCGGCGCCTCGCGAGGGCACCGCGCAGGCGGCGGCGCGGTACGGCATCGACCTCGGCGAGATGGCCGAGCGCCAGCGCCTGACCGGCGCCGCGGGCGAGATCTCCGTGCTCCAGCTCCCGCGGCCCGTCGGGTCCGTGGTGGAGCTCCCGTGGACGGGCCTGCCGCCTCGTCTTGCCCTCGTCGGCGTGGGCCGAGGCACCCCGGCGGAGCTGCGCAAGGCCGGTGCCGCGCTGGCCCGGGCGTCGCGCGGCCTGCGGTCCGTCGTCACGACCGTGGGGGCCGACCGGACCTTCACGGCGTCGCAGCAGGCGGCCGCGGCGCGCGCCGTCGCCGAGGGGTACCTGCTCGCCGCGTACGTGCCGCCGACCGAGGCCGCGACGCCGCCCGCGCAGCCCGCCGCCGACCTGGTCCTGCTGGGCCGCGACGGCACGCGCGCCACCGCGGCCGTGGAGGCAGCCCGGGCGGCCGCGTCGGCCACGTGGCTGGTCCGTGACCTCGCGACGACCCCGGCGAGCACCAAGACCCCCGAGTGGCTCGCCGACCGTGCGGTCGCGCTCGCCCGGCGCGCCGGCCTGCGCACCCGCGTGCTCGGCCCCCGCGAGCTCGCGGCGGGCGGCTTCGGCGGCATCCTCGCCGTCGGCGGGGCCTCCGCGTCTCCGCCGCGCCTCGTCACCGTCAGCTGGGAGCCGCCGACGTCGGACGACGGCCGGCACGTCGTGCTCGTCGGCAAGGGCATCACGTTCGACACCGGCGGGCTCTCGATCAAGCCGCGCGAGCCCATGGTCGCGATGAAGACCGACATGGCGGGGGCGGCCGTCGTGCTGGCCGCCGTGCTCGCCGCGGCCGAGACGGGCGTCCGGCACCGCGTCACCGCGGTCCTGCCGCTCGCGGAGAACCACGTCGGGGCCGCGTCCTACCGCCCGGGCGACGTGGTCACCGTCCACGGCGGCACCACGGTCGAGGTCACCAACACCGACGCCGAGGGGCGCCTGGTGCTGGCGGACGCCCTGGCGTGGGCCGACGCGGCGCTCGACCCGGACGTGCTCGTCGACGTCGCCACGCTGACCGGCGCGGCGGGGGTCGCGCTCGGCCGCCGGCACGCCGCGCTCTACGGCGACCCCGCGCTCGTCGTCGGGCTGGAGGAGTCGGCCCGGCGGACGGGCGAGCTCGTCTGGCACATGCCGCTCGTCGCCGACTACGAGGAGGCGCTGCGGTCCGAGGTGGCCGACGTGCGGCAGGTCGCGCACGACCCCGACGTCAAGGCCGGCTCGATCGTCGCGGCACTGTTCCTGCGGCGCTTCGCCGGGGCGCGTCGCTGGGCGCACCTCGACATCGCCGGCACCGCGCGGGCGACGAAGGACGCGGACGAGGTCACGGAGGGCGCCACCGGCTACGGGGCGCGCCTGCTCCTGGACTTCCTCACCGAGCTGCGCTGAGCGTCCGCGCGACGCGACGGACGGTGGCCGGGGCGATCAGCGCCGGACCGCCACCAGCAGGCCGTCGCCCGCAGGCAGCAGCGCCGGCAGGAGCTGCTCGTGGTCGCGCACCGTGCGGCCCACCTCGCGGATGACGGTCGTCGTCTCGTCGCGGCGCGCCGGGTCCGGCACGCGGTCGTGCCAGAGCGCGTCGTCGACCGCGAGCACGCCGCCCGGACGCAGCAGCCGGACCGCCTGCTCGACGTACCCCGGGTAGCTCTCGGTGTCGGCGTCGACGAACACCAGGTCGTAGGCGCCGTCGGTGAGGCGGGGGAGCACGTCGAGCGCGCGGCCCGAGATGGTGCGCGTGCGCGTGCTGCGGACCCCGCGCTCCGCGAACGCCTCCTTGGCGGCGCGCTGGTGCTCGACCTCGATGTCGATCGTGGTGAGCACGCCGTCGTCCGGCATGCCGCGCAGCAGGTACAGCGAGCCGACGCCGGCCCCCGTCCCGATCTCGACGGCCGCCCGCGCGCCGACCGCGGCGGCGAGCACGCTCAGCGCCGCGCCCGCACCGGGCAGGACCGGTGCGCAGCCGAGCTGGGCGGCGCGCTCGCGCGCGCGCAGCAGGACGTCGTCCTCCTCGACGAAGTCCTCGCAGTAGACCCAGCTGTTGGCCTTGTCGGTGGAGATGGTCGCCTCCTGTGCGCGCTCCGGGAACCTGCCGGTCAGCGTAGACCCGGCGGCGGCGCGGCCCCGGGTGGCGCGCGGCGCCCGGGGGCGCGGGCGCGCGGAACTTCGGGCGGCCGGACGGCGTTGGGAACGACGAGCGTCCCGGCGCCCGGCGGGCACGCCGGAGGCGGCGGCGACCACGATTCGTGGTGGCCGGTGCGACCTGGGACACTGGATGCCCGGCAGGACACCGCACGACCGACGGCAGGAGCGCCCTCCACGATGACCACGACCCCGCAGGCCACCCCGTGGCAGGCACCCTCGTGGGAGCAGATCGTCCGGGAGCACTCCGCGCGCGTGTACCGGCTGGCCTACCGCCTCACCGGCAACCGGCACGACGCCGAGGACCTCACGCAGGAGACGTTCGTCCGCGTGTTCCGCTCGCTGGACTCCTTCACGCCCGGCACGTTCGAGGGCTGGCTGCACCGCATCACGACGAACCTCTTCCTCGACCAGGCGCGCCGGCGCCAGCGCATCCGCATGGACGGCATGGGCGACGAGGCGGACCGGTACGCGTCCGCGGACCAGCTCGGCGCGCCGGAGCGGGCCTACGAGCACGGCAACCTCGACCACGACGTGCAGCGGGCGCTCGACGAGCTGCCCCCGGAGTACCGCGCCGCCGTCGTGCTGTGCGACATCGAGGGTCTGTCGTACGAGGAGATCGCCCGGACGCTCGACATCAAGATCGGCACCGTGCGCTCGCGCATCCACCGCGCCCGCGCGCGCCTGCGCGTCAGCCTGGAGCACCGCGCCCCGGCCGAGCGCGGCGCGGCGGAGCCGTTCCCGTTCGCGGACGACGCACCGAGCGAGCTGCAGGCGGCGCCGTGACGCACCTCGGCTCGTGGGTCAGCGCGCTCGCGGACGGCCAGCTCACCGGGCCGCAGCGCGAGCGCGCGCTCGCGCACGTGGCGGCCTGCGACCAGTGCGCGGCCGAGCTCGCGGCGGCCCGCGAGGCCCGCAGCGCTCTGGCCTCGTGCGCGGACGTCAGCCCGGCCCCCGACCTCACCGCCCGCCTGCTGTCCGTCGCGCCGCCCGAGCCGCAGGGCACGGCGCGTCCCGCCGACGCCGACCCGTTCCGGGTGCCGCGCAGCGACCTGTCGCAGTACGAGCCGGTCGGCGGGTTCGTCCGGCGGACGTGGTCCTCGCGCACGGGCTCGCCCCTGCGGGGGGAGGTCGCGCCGCGGCGCCTGCCGGTCCGGCTGGCGGTCGGGTCCGTGGCGGGCGTCGGCGCGGTGGCCTCGATGCTGTTCGTGCTGGGGGCGCGGCCGGACGTCGTGCCGGTGAGCCACCCGGGCAGCGACCTGTTCCTGCTGGGTCAGGCGCCGGCCGCGGGCCTCGTCACGCCGGCGCAGGACGAGACGACCAGCGGCACGTGGGCCGCGAAGCAGGGCTGGACGGTCCCCGACGCGCTGCCCGCCGGCTGGACGGTGACGGGCACGCGGTGGTCGCAGGACGGCACCGTGCTCGAGGTCGACCTCACCGGTCCCTCGGGCGTCGCGGTGCTGACGGAGCAGCAGGGCCGGCTGGCCGACGACGTGATCCGGGACGCGCAGCGCTCGGAGCTCGGCGGCCGGGAGGTCGTGGTGCTCTCGACCGAGCCGTGGCACGTCGCGTGGCAGACCGGCTCGTGCGTCGTGCAGGTCGTGACGACGCACGGCGGCGATCTCGACGCGCTCGTCGCCGCGTTCCCGACGAGCGACTACGCCGACGACGTGCCGACGCGGCTCGCGCGCGGCTGGTCGACGGTGTCCGAGGTGCTGGACCGGCCGTGAGCGACGACGCGGGGGAGCGCCCCCAGGACCAGCCGTCCGGCACGCCGCGCCCGGACGCCCCCCCGGCCGCCCCGGCCGCGCCCCCGTCGGACACGCAGCCGCTGCACGTGCAGCAGTCGACGACCCAGCCCCTGCCGCCGTTCGCGACCCCGTCGGGATCGCGGCCGCTGCCGCCGACGCCCGAGCACCGTGCGCCGACGGGCTCGTCGCCGGCCG
>NZ_HE978588.1:76515-110360 GCF_000312005.1 Cellulomonas massiliensis JC225 | reverse complement strand
CCGGGCGACGGCCCGCGGCCGCCGGGGAGCCGTCCCCGCCGTCCGCACCGGCCGCGGTGAACGCGCCGGCCCCGTACGACGACGAGGCCACCTGACCGCCCTCGACCTTCCCGTCCGGACCGCGGTCCGGCCGGTCCGCCCCTGCCCCGCCGCCTGACAGAATGGTCGAATGCCCGTGCCCTCGACGTCGCGCATCTTCTCGGGGATGCAACCGACCTCCGACTCCCTGCACCTCGGCAACTACCTGGGCGCGCTGACCCAGTGGGTGGCGCTCCAGGACGGGAACGACGCCATCTACTGCGTCGTCGACCTGCATGCGCTGACGGTCGGGCCCGACCCCGCCGTGCTGCGCGAGCGCACCCGCCGCACGGCCGCCCAGTACCTGGCGGCCGGGGTCGACCCCGCACGCTCGCTGCTGTTCGTGCAGTCGCACGTGCCGGAGCACGCCGAGCTGGCCTGGATCCTGTCGTGCCACACGGGCTTCGGCGAGGCCAGCCGCATGACGCAGTTCAAGGACAAGTCGAGCAAGCAGGGCTCCGAGGGCACGACCGTCGGCCTGTTCACCTACCCGGTGCTCATGGCGGCCGACATCCTGCTGTACGACACGAACCTTGTCCCGGTGGGCGAGGACCAGCGCCAGCACCTGGAGCTCACGCGTGACCTCGCGACGCGGCTGAACTCGCGCTTCGGCGCGGGGACGGCCGTGGTGCCGGAGCCGTACATCGTCCGCTCGACGGCGAAGATCTACGACCTGCAGGACCCCACGTCGAAGATGAGCAAGTCGGCGGGGAGCCCGAACGGCCTCATCGAGCTGCTCGACGACCCGAAGGTCGTCGCGAAGCGCATCCGCTCGGCCGTGACCGACGCCGAGCGGGAGATCCGGTTCGACGCCGAGGCCAAGCCGGGCGTCTCCAACCTCCTGACCATCTACTCGGCGCTCACCGGGCGGGAGGTCGCCGCGATCGAGGCCGAGTACGCCGGCAAGGGGTACGGCGACCTGAAGAAGGACCTCGCCGACGTGGTCGTGGACTTCCTCACGCCGTTCCAGGCGCGGGTGCACGAGTACCTCGCCGACCCGGCCGCCCTCGACGACGTCCTCGCGGTGGGCGCGCAGAAGGCGCGCGACATCGCGTCCGTGACGCTCGACCGGTTCTACGAGCGGTCGGGCCTGCTCGCGCGCCGGCCGCGGCGGGTGGTCGAGGTCGGGGCGTGAGACTGCCCGAGCGGACCGCCGACGACGTCGTCATCGGCGTCGCCGTCACGGTGCCCGAGCCGCACGGGTCGGTGCTGCAGGGCGCCCGCTCGCGGTTCGGCGACCCGCTCGCCGAGCTGATCCCGCCGCACGTGACGCTCCTCGGGCCGACGGCGGTGACCCCCGGGGACGTGCCCGCGATCGAGCAGCACCTCGCCGCGGCGGCCGCGCAGCACGCGCCCTTCGTCCTGCGCCTGCGGGGCACCGGCACGTTCCGTCCGGTCACGCAGGTCGCGTTCGTCCAGGTGGCCGACGGCATCGCGGGCTGCGAGCAGCTGGAGTCGGCCGTGCGGCAGGGGCCGCTCGCCCAGGAGCTGCGCTACCACTACCACCCGCACGTCACGGTCGCGCACGACCTCGACGACGACCGGCTGGACGCGGCGATCGACGAGCTCGCCGGCTTCGACGCGTCGTTCGTGGTGGACCGGTTCGACCTGTACCAGTGCGGCGCGGACGAGGTCTGGCGCGTCGCCCGCTCCTTCCCGCTCACCGCTGCGCCGCCGCAGGACGCGCGGCTCGCGGATGCCGAGGCCCGGCCCGCCACCTAGCCTCGGAGCATGACGGCACCGGGACGCGAACGGGTCTCGCACGCGGGGATCGACGAGGTCGGCCCGGCCGCGGGCGCGGGCCAGGCGCACGCGCGTGCGGCGCGACGGGTGCCCGACCCGTCGTCGTCCCCCTCGCTCGTCGAGCGGGCGAAGGCGCTCCTCGCGTGGTGGCAGCGCACCCGTCCGGCCCGTGCGAACGCCCGGTTCGGCTCCCGCGGGGGCGGCGTGCTCACCGGCGGCATCGCCTACGCCGCCCTGTTCTCCGTGTTCGCGGCGCTCACGCTCGGGTGGACCGTGTTCATGGCGGTGCTGGGCGACAACGAGGAGCTGCGGGCGAGCGTGCTGCGCGCCATCGACCAGGCGCTGCCCGGGCTCGTCCAGACCGGCGAGAACGACGGCGTGATCGACCCGGCGTCGCTGCAGCTCAGCCCGGGCCTGACGGTCGCGGGCGTCGTCGCGCTGGTCGTCCTGCTCCTGTCGGCCCTGTCGGCCACGGCGGCGCTGCGCACCGGGGTGCGGGCGATGTTCGCCGACGAGGGCACCGGCGGCAACGCGGTGACGGGCAAGCTGCGCGAGCTGGGCGGGCTCGCCGGCCTCGCGTTCGCCGTGCTCCTGTCGGCCGTGCTGACCACGGCGGCAGGCTCCGCCGCCCGGTGGGTCCTCGACGCGTTCGGCTGGGACGGCTCCGGTCAGATCGCGCTGCAGGGCGTCGGCATGCTCGTCGCGTTCGTCATCGACGCGCTGACGTTCGTCCTCATCGTCCGCGTGCTCGCCGCGGAGGACCCGCCGCGCCGCGACCTCGTCCGCGGCGCGCTCCTCGCGGCGGTCGGCATCGGCGTCGTGCGGTTCCTCGGGACGAGCGTCGTCGCGGGCTCGGCCGACAGGAACCCGCTGCTCGCGTCGTTCGCCGTGATCGTCACGCTGCTCATCTGGGTCAACCTCATCTCGCGGATCGTCCTGCTGGCGGCCGCGTGGGTCGCCGACCGGCCGCCCCCGGAGGCCGCCGAGCACTGAGCGGCGCGGTCAGCCGATCGCGTCGTGCAGCTCGGCCGTGCGCTGCAGCAGCCGCGCGAGGCGCCGGCGCGTGCGGTCGGGCTCGCCGACGGTGCCGAGCCGGCGCATCCCCGGGTCGCCGGCGCGCGCGCCGGCGGCGATCCGCGCGACCGCGTTCGCCATCCGCACCGGCACGTGGTCGAGCAGGTCGTGCGGGTCGACGTCGCCGTACGACGAGGCCACCAGGCGCAGCCCTCGCGCCACCGCAGCGGCGTCGGCCTCCGGCTCCAGCAGCGGCCCGTTCCAGGCGAAGATCGCGACGTCGTCGAGGGGGACCCCGGGCCCGGCGACGTCCCAGTCGAGCACGCCGGCGAGCGCGTCGCCGTCGAACACCAGGTTGTACGTCGCGACGTCGTGGTGGCAGACGATCTCGCCCGGACCGAGCCCGCGCTCGGCGAAGCGCCAGCGTCGGGTGTCCCGCGGGAAGCCCGCCACGGTCTCGTGGAAGCGGCGCAGCCACGCCATGGTGCTCGCCACCTGGGCGTCCGTGAGGTCCTCGACGCCGATCGGGACGACGTGACCGGGCAGGTACGTGAGGGCCTCACGCCCGCGCGCGTCGGTCCCGAGGACCCGCGGCACCAGGTCGAGCCCGGCGTCCGCGACGAACGCCAGCAGCTCGTGCACCGCCGGCGTCCACGGGCCGGTCGGCCGCCGCACCGTCGACCCGACGCGCACCGCGCCGCCGACGTTGCCGCCGGGCAGGACCTCCTCGACCGTGCCCGGGTCGTCCACGAGCACGGGCAGCTCAGCGGTCACGGGGCGCCGGCACCGGGAGGCCCCGGCGCTCGAGCTCGGCCGCCACGGTCGCCGGGACGGGCCGGCACCCGCACGCATCGGCGTGCGCGAGGTGCCACTCGACCCGGCGGTCCATCGGCGCGCCCTGACCCAGGACGTGCGTGTCGTGCCACTGCGTGTTCACGCGGCCAGTCCACCACCGACCCGGCGCCGTGCCCAGCGCATTGGGCTCGGCACCCCTCGGCGTGTGCCCGGCGCCCGTGTCGGTCCGGCGGTGCACCCTGGGGCCATGGTGACGATCTCCTGCTCCTGCGGCGCCGTGACCACCTCGCGGCGCCACCCGCTGCTCGGCCTGGCGCTCGCGGACCGGCTCGCCCTCGTCGAGACCGCCTTCGCGGTCGAGGGCGGCTTCCTCACCCTCGAGGCGGACGGCTCCTGGCACCCGGGCGAGCCCGACGAGTCCTGCGTCGTCCTCCTCGACCTCGACGCGATCGACGCCGCCGCCGGCCTGGACGAGGACGACGCCCGGCGCCTGCGGTCCGCGCTGCACCTCGCGCGCTCCGGCGGCCGGATGCTGCCCGACGAGGTCGCCCGCGGCCGTCTGCGGCTGCGCGCGCGGCCCGCCGACACCTTCCGCGCGCAGGTCACGTACGTCGTCGAGGACGCGGGCCGCACGCTCCTCGAGGTCACGGCCGAGCCGGGCGAGCCGTCGCTGCTGGACGCCCTCGTGGCGGCTCACGACCGCTTCGGCGCCGACGCGTGGGCCCGGGTCGCGGCGGTCGCACGCCGTGCCTCGTCGCGCGGGCGCCTCGCCGCTGCGATCGCCGGGCTGGACGAGCGGGCCGTCACCGCGGCCTGACGCAGACGAGGGCCGGGGCGTCGGCCCCGGCCCTCGCGCACGTGCGGTGGTCGCCTCAGAAGGCGCGCGTGATCATCGCCCGCTTCACCGGCTGTTCGCGGCCTCGGCGGTGGTCGCCTCAGAAGGCGCGCGTGATCATCGCCCGCTTCGCCGGCTGTTCGCGACCTCGGTGGTGTCGCCTCAGAAGGCGCGCGTGATCATCGCCCGCTTGACCTCTTGGATCGCCTTCGTCACCTCGATGCCCCGTGGGCACGCCTCGGTGCAGTTGAAGGTCGTGCGGCAGCGCCACACGCCCTCCTTGTCGTTGAGGATCTCGAGGCGCTGGGCGCCGCCCTCGTCCCGGCTGTCGAAGATGAACCGGTGCGCGTTGACGATCGCCGCCGGGCCGAAGTACTGGCCGTCGGTCCAGAACACCGGGCAGGACGACGTGCACGCGGCGCACAGGATGCACTTGGTCGTGTCGTCGAACCGCTCGCGCTGGGCGGCGGACTGCAGGCGCTCCTTCGTCGGCTCGTTCCCCGTGGTGATGAGGAACGGCATGATCTCGCGGTAGCTCGCGAAGAACGGCTCCATGTCGACCACGAGGTCCTTGACCACGGGCAGGCCCTTGATGGGCTCGACGGTGATCGGCTTGGACGGGTCGAGGTCCTTGAGCAGCGTCTTGCAGGCGAGGCGGTTGCGGCCGTTGATCCGCATCGCGTCCGACCCGCACACGCCGTGCGCGCACGAGCGCCGGAACGTGAGCGAGCCGTCCTGCTCCCACTTGATCTTGTGCAGCGCGTCGAGCACGCGGTCGGTGCCGTGCGACTCGACCTGGAACTCGTCCCAGCGCGGCACGGCGTCGCCGTTCTCGTCGGGCAGGTAGCGCATCACGCGCATCGTGACGGTGAAGGAGGCGACCTCGCCGACCTTCTGGGCAGGGGCCTCGGCCACGGCAGTCATCAGTACTTACGCTCCATCGGCTGGTAGCGCGTCACCACGACGTCCTTCGACCCGAGGACGAGCTGGTAGCCCTCGAACGTGGTCGAGTGGGCGAACGCCCCCTTGGCGTCCCCGTCGCCCTTCGACGAGCGCCGCCCCTCGGGCAGCGGCCGCCGGTAGGCCATCGTGTGCCGCATGAACCTCTTGTCGTCGCGGTCGGGGTAGTCCTCGCGGAAGTGCCCGCCGCGCGACTCCTGGCGGTTGAGCGCTCCGACGACCACGGTCTCCGCGATGTCGAGCAGGAAGCCGAGCTCGACGGCCTCCAGCAGGTCGGTGTTGAAGGTGCGCGACTTGTCCTGCACGGAGACGGCCTGGTACCGCTTCTGCAGCTCGCGCAGGTCGGCGAGGGCCTGGTGGAGGGACTCCTCGGTCCGGAACACCTGCGCGTTCGCGTCCATCGTCTCCTGCAGCGCGCGGCGCACGTCGGCCACGCGCTCGCCGTCCGGGCGGGTGCGCATCTGCTCGAGCTCGGCCACGACGGTCGCCGCCGGGTCCTCGGGCAGGTCCACGAACGACGCCTGCGCGGCGTAGTGCGCGGCACTGATGCCGGCCCGCTTGCCGAACACGTTGATGTCCAGCAGCGAGTTGGTGCCCAGGCGGTTGGAGCCGTGCACGGAGACGCACGCGACCTCGCCCGCGGCGTAGAGCCCGCGGATGACGTCGTGCTCGTTGCGGAGCACCTCGCCCTCGATGTTCGTCGGCACCCCGCCCATGGCGTAGTGCGCGGTCGGGTAGACCGGCACCGGCTCGGTGTAGGGCTCGACGCCCAGGTACGTGCGGGCGAACTCGGTGATGTCCGGCAGCTTGGCGTCGATGTGCGCCGGGTCGAGGTGCGTGAGGTCGAGCAGGACGTAGTCCTTGTTCGGCCCGGCGCCGCGGCCCTCGCGGACCTCGTTGGCCATCGACCGAGCGACGATGTCGCGCGGGGCGAGGTCCTTGATCGTGGGGGCGTAGCGCTCCATGAAGCGCTCGCCCTCGGAGTTGCGCAGGATGCCGCCCTCGCCGCGCGCGGCCTCCGAGAGCAGGATGCCGAGGCCCGCCAGGCCCGTCGGGTGGAACTGGAAGAACTCCATGTCCTCCAGCGGGATCCCGCGGCGGTACGCGAGCGCCATGCCGTCGCCGGTGAGCGTGTGCGCGTTCGACGTCGTCTTGAAGATCTTGCCGGCGCCGCCCGTCGCGAGGACCACCGACTTCGCCTGGAAGACGTGGATCTCGCCCGTCGCCAGCTCGTAGGCCACGACGCCCGAGACGTTGACCTCCTCGCCCTCGGGCACGTGGCCCGCGGCGAGGTCGTGGTCGACCAGCAGGTCGAGCACGTAGAACTCGTTGAAGAACTCGACGTCGTTCTTCACGCAGTTCTGGTACAGCGTCTGCAGGATCATGTGGCCGGTGCGGTCCGCCGCGTAGCAGGAGCGGCGCACGGCCGCCTCGCCGTGGTTGCGGGTGTGGCCGCCGAACCGGCGCTGGTCGATGCGGCCCTCGGGCGTCCGGTTGAACGGCAGGCCCATCTTCTCGAGGTCGAGCACCGCGTCGATGGCCTCCTTGGCCATCACCTCGGCGGCGTCCTGGTCGACCAGGTAGTCACCGCCCTTGACGGTGTCGAACGTGTGCCACTCCCAGTTGTCTTCCTCGACGTTCGCGAGGGCGGCGCACATGCCGCCCTGCGCCGCGCCCGTGTGGGAGCGCGTCGGGTAGAGCTTGGAGATGACGGCGGTCCGGACGCGGGCCGACGACTCGAGGGCCGCGCGCATCCCCGCGCCGCCGGCGCCGACGATGACGACGTCGTACTGGTGTGTCTGCATGGTTCCTTCAGGCCCCCGTCACTCGGTGCAGAACGACGGCAGCAGGTCGGCGGGGGACCCGGACGGGCAGGGGTCGAACGTGAAGATCACGAGCGTGCCGAGGACGACGACCACGACGAACGCGAGGTAGAGCAGGCCCTTGAGGACCATCCGCGTCGTGTCCTTCTCGGCGTAGTCGTTGACGATCGTGCGCACGCCGTTGGTGCCGTGGATCATGGCGAGCCAGAGCATGAGCAGGTCCCAGACCTGCCAGAACGGCGAGGCCCACTTGCCGGCGACGAAGCCGAAGTCGATGGCCTTGACGCCCTCTCCGGCGACCAGGTTCACGAACAGGTGGCCGAAGATGAGGACGACGAGCACGACGCCCGACGCGCGCATGAACACCCAGCCGTAGAGCTCGGTGTTGCCGCGCGTGGTGAGGCGGCTCGGACGGGCGCGCGGCGGGCGCGGCGCCTTGGGGTCCGCGACGAGGCTCATCACTCACCCCCGAAGACGTGCATGAGGTGCCGCGGCAGGAAGCCCGCCATCGTCACGACGAACAGGCCCATGACGACCCAGAGCATGACCCGCTGGTACCGCGGGCCCTTGGCCCAGAAGTCCACGAGGATGATCCGCAGGCCGTTGAAGGCGTGGAAGACGATGGCGGCGACGAGGCCGGCCTCGCCCAGCCCCATGACCGGGTTCTTGTACGTCCCGATGACGTCGTTGTAGGCCTCGGGGGAGATCCGGACCAGCGACGTGTCGAGGACGTGCACGAGCAGGAAGAAGAAGATCGCGAAGCCGGTCACGCGGTGCGCGACCCACGACCACATGCCTTCCCGGCCGCGATAGAGCGTTCCGACCGGCTTGCGCGCGGGCGTCGCTGCGGGCGCTGCCACTTCGTGGGCCTCCTGGCGAGTGAGGACGGGGCGGCGGGCACGGGGCGGGGGGCGGGTCGGCGCCCGGCCCCGTGGCGTCCCCACCACGTCGGTCCGGCGTCGGCACGGCCGCTCTGCCGCATGCCTGCTGTCTCACTGTATAGACGCCCGACGGGTGGGTGGACCGTCAGGGTGGGCCGTTGGTCCCGGGTGTGAGCAAGTCCACACGCCCCGGGGGGAACCGCGCGGGCGCCACTAGGGTGGCCGCCATGTCCGCCACGCCCGATGCGCCCGCCGAGTCGTCGGTGATCCCGGGGTTCCACGCGGTCGTCCCGGCCGGCGGCGCGGGCACGCGCCTGTGGCCGCTGTCGCGCGCGGGGCGGCCCAAGTTCCTGCTCGACCTGACGGGCTCCGGCCGCACGCTCCTGCAGGCCACCGTCGACCGCCTGACGCCGCTGGCCGGCCCCGACGGAGTGCTCGTCGTCACCGGCACCCGGCACGCGGCCGCGGTGGCCGCCCAGCTGCCCGGGCTGGACGAGGGGCCGGGCGGCCGGCTGCTCGCCGAGCCGTCGCCGCGCGACTCGATGGCCGCGATCGGCCTGGCCGCGGCGGTCCTTCTCGAGCGGCACGGTGAGGACGTCGTGCTGGGCTCGTTCGCCGCGGACCACGTGGTGCACGGCGCGGAGGCGTTCGAGCGGGCCGTGCGCGAGGGCGTCGTGGCCGCGCGCGAGGGGTACGTCGTCACCGTCGGCATCCGGGCGAGCGGCCCCTCGACGGCCTTCGGGTACGTCCGGTCGGGGGAGCCGCTCGGGCTGCCCGACGCGCCCGGCGCGGTGCGCTCGGCCGGATTCACGGAGAAGCCCGACGCGCTGACGGCCGCCAGCTATCTGGCGACGGGGGAGTACCGGTGGAACGCCGGCATGTTCCTCGTCCGCGCCCGCGTGCTGCTCGACCATCTCGCGGCCCAGCTGCCGGCGCTCGCGGCCGGGCTGCGCGAGATCGCCGCCGCCTGGGACGGCGACGACCGCGACGAGGTGCTCGCGCGCGTGTGGCCGGGCCTGACGAAGATCGCCATCGACCACGCGATCGCCGAGCCGGTCGCCGCGGCCGGGGGCGTCGCCGTCGTCCCGGGCGACTTCGGCTGGGACGACGTGGGCGACTTCGACTCCCTCGCGGGTCTGCTCCCCGCCGGCACGCTCGGCGACGCGTCGCTCGTGCGACGGGTCGCGGCCGACGGAGCCTTCGTCGTGCCTGCCGACGGCCGCACGGTCAGCGTCGTCGGGCTCCCCGACGTCGTCGTCGTGGACACCCCCGGGGCGGTCCTCGTCACCTCGCGCGAGCACGCGCAGCAGGTCAAGGACGTCGTGGACGCCTGGCGGGCCGCGGGACGCGACGACCTGCTCTGAGCGACGGCGATACGCTCGCAGGCGTGCCCGCCCTCCTCGACCCCGCCGACGTCCCTGCCCTCCTGCCGCACCGGGAGCCGTCCGCGGACGGCACGCTCGCACGGCTGACCGGGACGCTCGACGAGCTGCGGGCCGAGCTCGTCGCCTTCCGCCGGGACCTGCACGCGCACCCCGAGCTGGGACGCACGGAGCAGCGCACGACGGCCGCGGTCGCCGACCGGCTGCGCGCCGCCGGCCTCACGCCCGCCCTGCTGCCCGGCTCCGGGCTCACGTGCGACATCGGCCCGTCGCGCGGGCCCGACGGGCGCGGCCGCATCGGCCTGAGAGCCGACCTGGACGCGCTGCCGGTCGTCGACGCGTGCGGGCTGCCGTGGCACTCGACCGCGCGCGGCGTGGCGCACGCCTGCGGGCACGACGTGCACACCGCGGCCGTGCTGGGCGCGGGGCTGGCCCTCGCGCGGCTCGCCGAGGCTGGGGAGCTCGCGACCGGCGTGCGCCTGGTGTTCCAGCCCGCGGAGGAGATCCAGCCCGGCGGCTCCCTCGACGTCATGGCCGCGGGCGGGCTCGACGGCGTCTCGTCGCTGTTCGCGGTCCACTGCGACCCCAAGGTGGACGTCGGCCGGGTCGGCACGCGCATCGGGCCCATCACGTCGGCGAGCGACGAGGTGCAGGTCGTCTTCACCGGCGGCGGCGGCCACACGTCCCGGCCGCACCTCACGGGTGACCTCGTGTACGCGATGGGCCAGGTGATCACGCAGGTCCCCGCGATCCTGGGGCGCCGTCTCGACCCGCGCTCGGGCGTCAACCTCACGTGGGGCGTCGCGCAGGCGGGCTCCGCGCACAACGCGATCCCGACGACGGGTCACCTGCGCGGCACGCTGCGCTGCCTCGACGTGCGCGCCTGGGAGGCGGCCTCGCAGGTCTTCCACGACGCGGTCACGCAGGTCGTCGCGCCGTTCGACGTCGAGGCGGAGGTGCGGCACCAGCGGGGGACGCCGCCCGTCGACAACGACGCGACGGCCACGACGGTGCTGGAGCGGGCTGCGTACGACGTGCTCGGCGAGGGCTCGGTCGAGCTGACCGAGCAGTCGCTGGGCGGCGAGGACTTCGCCTGGTACCTCACCAAGGTGCCCGGGGCGATGGCGCGGCTGGGGACCCGGACGCCGGGCGGCCGCACGTACGACATCCACCAGGGCGACCTCGTCGTCGACGAGCGCGCGGTCGAGGCCGGCGCGCTGCTGCTCGCGCGGGCGGCGGTGCTCGCGGGACGCCCCTGAGCGCGGCTCGTCCGGCTGGCGAGACGGCCCGTCCGGACGGTGGTCCGATATTCCAAGTCGGTAACGGAACCCCCGCGGATACCCGTCGGTAACGTGCGCGTCATCCGGCGGTGGATAGTGTCCGACCCATCGATGCCGGCGCACCCGCGCGCTCCCTGCGCGCGTTCAGCCATGCGTGCGCCCGGCGCCAAGACACTCAGGAGAGTCGCGTGAAGAAGATCATTCGTGCGGCTGCGCTCGGCGGGGCAGTCGCTCTCGCGCTCGCAGCGTGCGGCAGCGCCCCGGAGGAGACCGAGACGCCGGGCAGCAGCGGCAGCGCAGCGGCGCCCGTGGACTTCACGGCGTGCATGGTCTCCGACGAGGGCGGTTTCGACGACGCCTCGTTCAACCAGTCCGGCTACGAGGGCCTCAAGAAGGCCGAGTCCGACCTCGGCATCCAGGTGAAGACCGCCGAGTCCACCGACCCGGGCCAGTACACGACCAACGTCGACTCGATGGTCCAGGCCAACTGCGACCTCATCATCGGCGTCGGCTTCGCGCTCGAGGACGCCATCCAGGCGGCCGCCGACGCGAACAAGGACAAGCACTTCGCGCTCGTCGACTCGGCCTTCTCGGACGCGGACTTCAACCCGGTCACGCTCGAGAACGCCAAGCCGCTGCTGTTCAACACGCAGGAGGCCGCGTACCTCGCCGGCTACCTGAGCGCGGGCATGTCGAAGACCCACACGCTCGCCACCTTCGGCGGCCAGCCCTTCCCGTCGGTGACGATCTTCATGGACGGCTTCGTCGACGGCGCGGCCGCCTACGCGAAGGACTCCGGCACGGCCACCAAGGTGCTCGGCTGGGACAAGGCCAAGCAGAACGGCTCGATGATCGGCAACTTCTCCGACACCCAGGCGGGTGCGGACACCTCGACGCAGTTCATCGAGGACGGCGCCGACGTGATCCTGCCCGTCGCCGGCCCGGTCGGCTCCGGCACGCTCAACGCGGCGTCGCAGCACGACGGCACGATGGTCGTGTGGGTGGACTCGGACGGCTACCTGCAGCCCTCCAACGAGCAGTACAAGTCGCTCATCCTCACCTCGGTCATGAAGCAGATCGGCACCGCCGTCTTCGACACGATCAAGGCGTCGGTCGACGGCAACTTCACGGCCGAGCCGTACGTCGGCACGCTCGAGAACGGCGGCGTGGACATCGCGCCGTTCCACGACTTCGAGAGCCAGGTCCCGGCCGAGCTGTCCTCGAAGATCGACGAGCTGCGTGAGCAGATCATCTCGGGCGACCTCGTCGTCGACTCCCCGTCGGCGAACAAGGTCTCCTGACCCGTACCGGGGGCCCGGGGCGAACTCGCCCCGGGCCCCCGGTGCGTCACCGGCCCGGGTGGTCCTAGGGTCGGTCCACAGACGAAAGGTGGTCGGACGTGCGGCTCGAGCTGCAGGGCATCACCAAGCGCTTCGGTTCGCTCGTTGCCAACGACGGCATCGACCTGACCTTCGAACCGGGCGAGATCCACGCGCTGCTCGGCGAGAACGGCGCCGGCAAGTCCACGCTGATGAACGTGCTGTACGGGCTCTACCAGCCCGACGGCGGTCAGATCGTCGTCGACGGCACCGCCCGCACGTTCGCGGGCCCGGGCGAGGCCATGGCGGCGGGCATCGGCATGGTCCACCAGCACTTCATGCTGATCCCGGTGTTCACCGTCGCGGAGAACGTCGTGCTCGGCCACGAGCCCGTCGCCGGCGGCGGGCTCATCGACCTCGCGCAGGCGCGCCGCCGGGTCAAGGAGATCTCCGACCGCTTCGGGTTCGACGTCGACCCGGACGCGCTCGTCGAGGACCTGCCCGTCGGGGTGCAGCAGCGCGTCGAGATCATCAAGGCGCTGTCGCGGGACGCCGAGGTCCTCATCCTCGACGAGCCCACCGCCGTGCTGACGCCGCAGGAGACCGACGAGCTGATCGGGATCATGCGCCAGCTCAAGGAGGCCGGCACCTCCGTCGTCTTCATCACCCACAAGCTCCGCGAGGTCCGCGCGGTCGCCGACACGATCTCCGTGATCCGCCGCGGCAAGGTCGTCGGCACCGCGAGCCCGCAGGACTCCGAGGTCGAGCTCGCCTCCCTCATGGTCGGGCGCTCCGTCACCCTGGCCGTCGAGAAGGCGCCCGCCGAGCCCGGCGACGCCACGTTCCAGGTGCGCGACCTCACCGTCCTGGACGCCCGCGGGGTCGCGGTCGTGGACGACGTGTCGTTCGACGTGCGCCGCGGCGAGATCCTCGCGATCGCCGGCGTGCAGGGCAACGGCCAGACCGAGCTGACCGAGACGATCCTCGGCCTGCGCTCGCCCAGCGCCGGCCACCTGCTGCTCGACGGCACGGACCTCGGCCCGCTCACGGTCGGCGAGGTCATCGAGGCGGGCGTCGGCTTCGTGCCCGAGGACCGGACGACCGACGGCCTCATCGCCTCGTTCTCGATCGCCGAGAACCTCGTGCTCGACATGCACACGTCGCCGCAGTTCGCGCGCGCCGGGTCGCTCAGCCCCGCGAAGGTCGCCGCGAACGCCGCGACGCGCGTGCAGGAGTTCGACATCCGCGCCGGCTCGGTGCAGGACCCGGTCTCGACGCTGTCGGGCGGCAACCAGCAGAAGGTCGTGCTGGCGCGCGAGATGTCGCGCCCGCTGCGCCTGCTCGTCGCCTCGCAGCCCACGCGCGGCCTCGACGTCGGCTCCATCGAGTTCGTGCACAAGCGGATCGTCGCGGAGCGCGACGGCGGGACGCCGGTGATCATCGTCTCCACCGAGCTGGACGAGGTCCTCGCCCTCGCCGACCGCATCGCCGTCATGTACCGGGGCACGATCATCGGGACGGTCGACGGCGGGCACGCCGCCGACCGCGACGTCCTCGGGCTGATGATGGCGGGCGTGCCGCTCGAGCAGGCCCGCGAGCAGGCCGCCGGCCACCACACCGCCCTCGCCGAGGCCGACGAGGTCGCCGCCGGCGCGGACCCGCTCGTCGCCCCCGTGCAGGACGCCCCGGTCGCCCCCGCGCCGGCCGCGCCCGTCACCCCCACCCCGTCCACGGAGGAGGAGCGGTGACCACCACCGCGCAAGCCCCCGCCCCCGCCGAGCCGCAGGCGACGAAGCCCGCGCGCGAGCGGGGCAGCTACCTGCAGCAGGTCCTCGACTCGTCCGCCACGACCATCGTCGTCGCGATCGTCATCGCGCTGGTGCTCGCGTCGCTGCTCGTCGTCGCGGCCGACCCGGACGCGCAGAAGGCCCTCGTCTACGTGTTCGCCCGGCCGTCCGACTTCTTCGGTGCGGCGTGGGACGCGGTGTACTCGACGTACTCGGCGCTGTTCCGGGGCGCGATCTTCGACCCGCAGGCGAGCGGCGCGCGCCAGATCAGGCCGATCACCGAGACGATGGTCTCGTCGGTGCCGCTGATCTTCGCCGGCCTCGGGCTCGGCATCGGCTTCCGGTCCGGCCTGTTCAACATCGGTGCCCAGGGCCAGGTGCTCATCGGTGCCGCGGCGGGCGCCTGGGTCGGCTTCGCCGTGCCCATGCCTGCGGGGCTGCACGTGATCGTCGTGTGCGTCGCGGCCGCCGTCGCCGGCGGGATCTGGGCGGGCATCGCGGGCTTCCTCAAGGCCCGCACCGGCGCGTCCGAGGTCATCGTGACGATCATGCTGAACTCGATCGCCGCGTACCTCGTCGCCTACCTGCTGACGACGTCGGTCCTGCGCCAGCCGGGGTCGACCCGGCCCATCACGCCGCCGGTCAAGGACACGGCCGTGATGCCGCTGCTGCTGGGGGACCAGTTCCGCCTGCACCTGGGCTTCCTGCTCGCCATCCTCGCCGCCGTCGGCGTCTGGTGGCTCATGGAGCGCTCGACGATCGGCTTCCGGTTCCGGGCCGTCGGCGCGAACCAGGACGCGGCCCGCACCGCGGGCATCAAGGTGACGACGGTGTACGTGCTCGTCATGCTCGTCGCCGGCGGCCTGGCGGGGCTCGGCGGCGCGATGCAGATCATCGGCACGGACAAGACGTTCCAGGCCAGCTCGGCCGGCTCGATCGGGTTCGACGCGATCACCGTCGCGCTGCTCGGTCGCTCGCGGCCGCTGGGCACCGTGCTCGCGGCGCTGCTGTTCGGCGCGCTGCGCGCGGGCTCGCCGCTCATGCAGACGGCGGCGGGCACCCCCATCGACCTGGTGCTGGTCATCCAGGCCGTCATCGTGCTGCTCATCGCGGCCCCGCCGCTGGTGCGCGAGCTCTCGCTCGTGCACTGGGCGGCCGTGCCGTTCGGCTACGACCGGAAGAAGGCTGCCGCGTGACCGCCCTCGCCGAACCCCAGGCCCCGCTGGCCCCGGCCGCGCAGGCGTCGACGCTCGCCCCGGTCAAGTACCGCGGGCCGCTCGTCGTCCTGGTCCTGTCGGTCGTGCTGCTGGTCGTCTTCGCCCTCGCGATCGACCCGGCGGACACGACGACCTTCCGCGTCGCGACGTCCCGCGACGTCTGGCAGATCTCGCCGTTCACGGTGCCGTCGCTGCTCACCTGCGTGCTCGCGTCGCTCGTCGCGATCGCCATCGGCGTCCTGGCGCTGCTGCGGGCGCGCGCCCGCCGGTCCGTCCCGGCCTGGTGGTACGCGGTCGCGGGTGTCGTGCTGCTGTTCGCGGTGCTCGCCTGGTCGGTGGCCGGCACCGGCAACGCCTTCCCGCTGACGCTGCTGCTCGTCAACGCGGTCGGTCTCGCCGTCCCCCTGTGCCTCGGCGCCCTCGCCGGCCTGCTGTGCGAGCGGTCGGGCGTCATCAACATCGCGATCGAGGGCCAGCTGCTCGCCGGCGCGTTCCTGGCCGTCGTCGTCGGCACCATCAGCGGCAACCCGTACGTCGGCCTCGTCGCGGCGCCCGTCGCCGGCGCCCTCGTCGGCGCGGTCCTGGCGCTGTTCGCGGTCCGCTACTGGGTCGACCAGATCATCGTCGGCGTCGTCCTCAACGTGCTCGTCATCGGCCTGACGAACTACCTGTTCTCGACCGTCCTGACGAACGACCCGCAGGGCCTCAACGCCCCGCCGCGGCTGCCCGAGCTCCCGATCCCCGGCCTGTCGGCCATCCCGATCCTGGGCCCGGCGCTGTTCAACCACCCGCTGACGGTGTACCTCATGTACGCCGCCGTGATCGTGCTGCAGGTGATGGTCTTCCGCTCGCGGTGGGGCCTGCGGCTGCGGTCGGTCGGCGAGCACCCGAAGGCGGCGGACACCGTCGGCATCAAGGTCAACCCGACCCGCGTGCGTTCGACCGTGCTGGGCTCGGCGCTCGCCGGCCTGGGCGGCGCGGCGCTCGTCTCGGCGGGCCTGGCGTTCACCAAGGAGCTGACGAGCGGCAAGGGCTACATCGCCCTCGCGGCGATGATCCTGGGCCGCTGGAGCCCGACGGGCGCGTTCGCGGCGGCGCTGTTCTTCGGCACCGCCGACGCGCTGCGCCGCGTGCTCAACAACCTCGGCTCGCCCATCCCGAGCGAGCTGCTCGGCATGCTGCCCTACCTCGCGACGATCTTCGCGGTCGCCGGCCTCGTCGGCCGCGTCCGTCCGCCCGCCGCCGAGGGCATCCCCTACAAGAAGTGAGCGCACCACCCGTGAACCACCAGAGCACCACCGAGATCGACTGGGACGGCCTGCGGGCCGCGGCCACCGAGGCCATGCACAAGGCGTACGTGCCCTACTCCCGGTTCCCCGTCGGGGTCGCGGCCCTCGTCGACGACGGCCGCGTCGTGACCGGCGCCAACGTGGAGAACGCGTCGTACGGGGTCACCCTGTGCGCCGAGTGCTCGCTGGTGTCGGCACTGATCATGTCGGGCGGCGGACGGCTCGTGGCCTTCACGTGCGTCGACGGGCACGGCAACGTGCTCATGCCCTGCGGCCGGTGCCGCCAGCTCCTGTGGGAGCACGGCGGCCCGTCGCTCGTCGTCGAGACGGTGAGCGGCCTGCGCCCGATGACCGAGGTCCTGCCGGACGCGTTCGGTCCGGCCGACCTGGAGGAGCGGGCATGAGCGAGGCCTTCGACGCCGTCGACGTCATCGTCGCCAAGCGCGACGGGAAGCGCCTGACGGACGCGCAGATCGACTGGGTCGTGGACGCGTACACCCGTGGCGTGGTCGCGGACGAGCAGATGTCCTCCCTGGCCATGGCCATCCTGCTCAACGGCATGGACCGCGCCGAGATCGCGCGCTGGACCGCGGCGATGATCGCGACCGGCGAGCGGATGGACTTCTCGTCGCTGTCGCGCCCGACGGCCGACAAGCACTCGACGGGCGGCGTGGGGGACAAGATCACGCTGCCGCTGGCGCCCCTCGTGGCGGTGTTCGACGTCGCGGTCCCGCAGCTGTCCGGCCGCGGGCTCGGGCACACCGGTGGCACGCTCGACAAGCTCGAGTCGATCCCGGGCTGGCGCGCGGCGCTCAGCAACGACGAGATGATGCGCCAGCTCGACGACGTCGGCGCCGTCATCTGCCAGGCGGGCTCCGGGCTCGCGCCGGCCGACCGCAAGCTGTACGCGCTGCGCGACGTCACCGGGACGGTCGAGGCCATCCCGCTGATCGCCAGCTCCATCATGAGCAAGAAGATCGCCGAGGGCACCGGCGCGCTCGTCCTCGACGTCAAGGTCGGCACCGGCGCGTTCATGAAGGACGAGGCGCGGGCGCGCGAGCTGGCCCGGACGATGGTCGGCCTCGGCACCGACGCCGGCGTCACGACCGTCGCGCTGCTCACGGACATGTCGACGCCGCTCGGCCGCACCGCCGGCAACGCCCTCGAGGTCCGCGAGTCGGTCGAGGTGCTCGCCGGCGGGGGCCCGGCGGACGTCGTCGAGCTCACGCTCGCGCTCGCCCGCGAGATGCTCGACGCCGCGGGCCGTCCCGACGCCGACCCGGCGGCCGCGCTCGCCGACGGCCGCGCGATGGACGCCTGGAACCGCATGATCGAGGCGCAGGGCGGCGACCCGCGCGCGTCCCTGCCGGTCGCACGCGAGACCGAGCAGGTCGTGGCCGAGCAGGACGGCGTGCTGGCGCGGCTCGACGCCTACGCGGTCGGGATCGCGGCGTGGCGCCTCGGCGCCGGGCGGGCCCGCAAGGAGGACCCGGTGCAGGCCGGTGCCGGCGTCGAGATCCACGTGCGACCCGGCGAGCCGGTGCGTGCGGGGCAGCCGCTCCTCACGCTGCACACCGACACCCCGGAGCGGTTCGGCCGGGCGCGCGAGGCGCTCGACGGAGGCATCGACGTGGCGCCTGCGGGCACCGCCGTCGAGGTCGGGCCCCTGGTCATCGACCGGATCGACGCCTGACCGCCGCCCGCGGCCGCCTCGGGGCGGGTGCGCCCGTGCGGCGCGCGGAGGACGATGGGGGCAGCGTCACCGCCCGACCAGCAGGAGGTTCGACATGAGCACGGTGCCCGGTCCCGACTCCCTCGACGACGCCGGTCTCGAGCCGGTCGAGCCCGACGAGCCGCTGCGGCTGACGGACGAGGTGCCCCCCGAGGGCGACCCCGAGGAGTACCGTCCTGGTTTCGCACGTGCCGACCGCGACGACGAGGCCGCGGAGGCGGACGTGATCGAGCAGGACACCGAGGTTCCGGACGACGACGAGAGCGAGGACGCGTGAGCGACGCGCGCACGGCAGGCGACGACGGCGGGGTCGTGAGCCTCGCCAGCCTGATCCCCCGCCTGCCCAAGGTGCTGCTGCACGACCACCTCGACGGCGGCGTGCGCCCCGCGACGGTCGTGGAGCTCGCCGGTGAGATCGGGCTCGAGCTGCCCGCGGACGACGCGGAGCAGCTGGAGCGCTGGTTCGTGGAGTCCGCGGACGCGGGCAACCTCGTCGACTACCTCAAGACCTTCGACGTGACGACCGCCGTCATGCAGCGCGCCGACCACCTCCAGCGGGTCGCCCGCGAGGCCGTCGTCGACCTGGCGGCCGACGGCGTGGTGTACGCGGAGATCCGCTACGCGCCGGAGCAGCACCTGCGCGAGGGTCTGAGCCTGCAGGACGTCGTCGACGCCGTTCGTGCCGGGTTCGCCGAGGGCGTCGCCGAGGCCGCCGAGCAGGGGCGCACGATCCGCGTCGGGCAGATCCTGTGCGCGATGCGGCACCTCGACCGGTCCGACGAGATCGCGCGCCTGGCGCTCGAGAACCGCGAGGCCGGTGTCGTCGGCTTCGACATCGCGGGGCCGGAGGACGGGTTCCCCGCCTCGAAGCACGCCTCCGCGTTCGCCACGCTCGCCGACGCCAACTTCCCGGTGACGGTGCACGCGGGCGAGGCCGCCGGGCTCGAGTCCATCTCCGAGGCCGTGCACGCCGCGATGGCCTGCCGCGTCGGGCACGGCGTGCGGATCATCGACGACGTCACGGCCGACGAGCTCGGCGACCGGCTCGGGCTGCTGGCGCACTGGCTGCGCGACCGCCGGATCCCGCTGGAGCTGTGCCCGTCGTCCAACGTGCAGACGGGCGCCGCGGCGTCGATCGCCGCGCACCCGATCACCCGGCTGCGGCGGCTCGGGTTCTCCGTGACCGTCAACACCGACAACCGGCTGCAGTCCGGCACGTCGCTCAGCCGTGAGATGACGCGCCTCGTGCAGGAGGCGGACTGGTCGCTGCAGGACCTCGAGGTCGTCACCGTGACGGCCGCCGCGCACACGTTCCTGCACCACGAGGACCGGTTCCAGCTCATCGACCAGGTCATCCGGCCGGCGTTCGCCGCCGCCCGGGGAGGAAGGCACCGCGCATGACGCACGACCCGCTCGACGCCGCCGCGCTCGCGAGGTTCGTCGACCACACGCTGCTGAAGCCGGAGGCGACCCGCGCCGACGTGGAGGCGCTCGTCGCGGAGGCGGGACGGCTCGGCGTCTACTCGATCTGCATCTCGCCGTCGTTCCTGCCGGTCGACGTCTCCGGCGCCCCGGGCCTGAAGGTCGCCACCGTGTGCGGCTTCCCGTCCGGCAAGCACCACAGCGACGTCAAGGCCGCCGAGGCCGCCCGGTCGGTCGCGGACGGGGCGGACGAGGTCGACATGGTCATCGACGTCGGCGCGGCCAAGGAGCGCCGCTTCGACGACGTCCAGGCCGACATCGCAGCCGTCCGGGCCGCCGCGCCGCGGCCCACGGTGCTCAAGGTCATCATCGAGTCGGCGGCGCTCTCGGACCACGAGATCGTCGAGGTCTGCCGCGCCGCGGAGGCGGCCGGGGCGGACTTCGTCAAGACGTCCACCGGCTTCCACCCCGCCGGCGGTGCGACCGCGCGGGCGGTCGGCATCATGGCCGGCACGGTGGGCGGCCGGCTCGGCGTCAAGGCGTCGGGCGGCATCCGGACGGCCGCGGACGCGCTCGCGATGATCGACGCCGGCGCCACGCGCCTCGGTCTGTCCGGCACCGCGGCGGTGCTCGCCGGGCTCGAGGCCGACGCCGGCTACTGAGCCGGGCGGGGCCGCGCCGGCGTCGTCCGCCGGCGCGGCCCGCTCGTTCCCGCGGGTCGCTCGCGCAGGTGCGCGGGACCCGCCCGCGTCACAGGCCCAGGGCTGTCCGCATGTCGGCGGCCACCTCGTCGAGGTGGGCTCGGGCCGTGCGGCGCGCGTGCGTGAGCGCGTCCTCGTCGGCGTCCGCCGGGACGTCGTGGACCACCTCGAGGTAGCACTTGACCTTGGGCTCGGTGCCGCTGGGCCGCACGACGACGCGCGTCCCGTCCGCGGTGAGCAGGCGCAGCCCGGGGGTGGGGGGCAGGCCCTGCCGCTGCTCGTCCGTGCCCGTGGCGAGGTCCACGACGGACTCGACGGGCGAGCCGCCGATCGTCGCGGGTGGCGCGGACCGGAGGCGGTCGACGGTCCGGCCGATCTCGTCGAGGTCGGTGAACCGTGCCGACACCTGGTCGGTGAGGTGCAGGCCGTGGCGGCGCGCCAGGTCGTCCAGCAGGGCGACGAGCGTGGTGCCCTCGGCCTTCGCGCGCGCGGCGATCCCGGCGACCACGACGGCGGTCGAGATGCCGTCCTTGTCGCGCACGTTCGCCGGGTCGACGCAGTACCCCAGCGCCTCCTCGTAGCCGAACACGAGGCCGTCGACCCGCGACAGCCACTTGAAGCCGGTGAGGGTCGGCGCGAACCGTGCGCCCACGTCCGTCGCGACCTTCTCCAGCAGCCGCGAGGAGACGATCGACGACGCGAACGTCGCGTGCGGGTCGACCGCGCCCGCTGCGGCGAGCCGTCGCGCGACGGCCGAGCCGACGATCGCGCCGGTCTCGTCGCCGTGCAGCATGCGCCAGCCGTCCGCCGCCGCCGTGTCGGGGCCGCGGTGGGAGTGGGCGCGCGGGTCGAGCACCGCGACGGCGCAGCGGTCGGCGTCCGGGTCGAGCGCGATGACCAGGTCGGCGCGCTCGTCCGCCGCCAGCCCGAGGGCCAGGTCGATCGCGCCGGGCTCCTCGGGGTTGGGGAAGGCCACGGTCGGGAAGTCGCCGTCCGGCTCGGACTGCTCCGGGACGACGAGCAGGTCGGTGAACCCCGCGCCGGCGAGCGCGCGCCGCGCGACGGCTCCGCCGACGCCGTGCAGCGGCGTGAGGACGACCTTGAGGTCGCCGGCGAGCGCGCGGCCCTCCGGACCGGTGGAGCCGAGCGCGACGGCGGACGCGACGTACGCGTCGACCACCTCGGAGCCGAGCACCTGCCAGCCGGAGGTGGCACGCGGCACCGACGCCACCGTCGGCACGCGATGGATCTCGGCGGCGATCGCCGCGTCGTACGGCGGGACGATCTGCGCACCCTGACCGGAGCCGGTGACGACGCGGCCGCCCAGGTAGACCTTGTAGCCGTTGTCCTGCGGCGGGTTGTGCGAGGCCGTCACCATGACGCCGGCGTCGGCCTGCAGGTGCCGGACGGCGAACGCCAGCACGGGCGTCGGCAGCGGCTGCGGCAGGAGCAGCACCTCGATGCCGACGGCGGTCATGACGGCCGCCGTGTCCCGCGCGAAGTCGGAGGACTTGTGGCGGGCGTCGTAGCCGACGACGACGCGGGGCGGCGGGGAGACGCCGTCGAGCTCGCCGAGCAGGTAGTCGGCGAGGCCGGACGCGGTCTTGATGACGACGGCGCGGTTCATGCGGTTCGGCCCGCCGCCGAGGCGCCCGCGCAGCCCGGCGGTGCCGAACTCGAGCGTGCCGGCGAACCGGTCGGCGAGCTCCTCGCGCGCGGCGTGCCGGGTGTCGAGCACCTGGCGCTGCGTCGGGTCCGGGTCGGCTCCCCGCGCGAGGCCGACGGGCTCGTCGGTCGCGAACGTGAGGAGCCGGCGCAGCTCCTCGGCGGTGTCAGGGTCGGGGTCGTCGTCGATCCAGGCCCTGACCTGGGCCTCGAGGTCGGGCCATGCGGTCATGGGCTCCACCGTAGTCGCGCCGTCAGGGGGTCGCAGGGCCGACGGTCCCGGGTCCGGCGGACCGGCCGCGCGACCGTGCCCCGACGCTCAGATGCGCCGGACGACGTCGGCCAGCAGCGCGCTGATCCGCTCGCCCGCGGCGCGGCCCGCCTCGAGCACCTCGGCGTGCGAGAGGGGCTCGGCGCTGATGCCCGCGGCCAGGTTCGTCACGAGCGAGATCCCGAGCACCTCGAGGCCGGCGTGCCGGGCGGCGATGGCCTCGAGCGTCGTGGACATGCCGACGAGGTCGCCGCCGATCCGGCCGGCCATGGACACCTCGGCGGGCGTCTCGTAGTGCGGCCCGCGGAACTGCACGTACACGCCCTCGTCGAGCGAGCCGTCGACCTCGTGCGCGACCGCGCGCAGCCGCGCGGAGTACAGGTCGGTGAGGTCGACGAACGTCGCGCCCTCGAGCGGGGAGGTCGCGGTGAGGTTGATGTGGTCGCGGATGAGCACGGGGGTGCCGGGCTTCCACGCCGGGTTCAGGCCGCCGCAGCCGTTCGTCAGGACGAGCGTCGTCGCGCCCGTCGCCGCCGCGGTCCGCACGCCGTGCACGACGCGCCGCACGCCGCGGCCCTCGTACAGGTGGGTGCGCGAGCCGAGGACGAGCGCGTGCTTCCCGGTGCCGGTGATCCGGATGGACCGGATCGTGCCGACGTGCCCGACGACGGCGGCGGCCGTGAAGCCCGGCACGTCGGTCGCCGGGACCTCCGCGACCGTCTCGCCGAGCAGGTCGGCGGCGCCGCCCCAGCCGGAGCCGAGGACGAGCGCGACGTCGTGCCGCTCGACCCCGGTGAGCTCCGCGATCCGCGCGGCCGCGGCGCGCGCGACGTCGGACGGGTCGGTGGTGGGGTCGTCGAGGTCCGGCACGGGGCCGGCGCCGGTGGCTGCGTCGCTCATGCTCCGAAGGCTACTGGTCGGTACCCGGGACCCGTCACACGTGCAGCGGGGTCAGCGCCTCGTAGTCCTCGACCGTGCCGTCCCGCAGCACCGTCTCGATGATCGCCCGCCCCAGCGGGTCGAGGTCGTCGGTGAGGTACGGCGCGAGCTCCGCCTGGAAGAACGACGTGAGGATCTCCCGGCCGCGGTCGTAGGCCTCGGTCCCGACGAAGGTCTGCATGTGCGGGGCGAGCCACGTCGGCCGGATGTGCTGCCCGTCGAGCTTCATCTCCTTGAGCGCGTACCCGAACAGCGGGCACCGCGCCGGGGTGAGCTGCTCGCGCCGCAGCCGCCCGCCGCCGCGGCGGGCCACGTACTCGCGGGTGACCCACTCGGCGGCGAAGCCGACCTTGTAGGCGCCGATGTGCTGGTTCGGCGTGAGCACGTAGCGGGTCGAGGGCGTCTCGACGAGCTGGTGCAGCAGCAGGTTCGCGGCCGCGACCTTGGTGCCGGTGGAGAACGGCCAGTAGGAGCCCACGCCCTCGGACACCAGCCCGCCGTGCGCGATCGCCCGGGCCTCCGACGCCGACTCGCCGATCGACGGGTTCTTGTCCCCGCGCGGGGCGACCAGCCGCCAGACCCACGCCAGCGCCGGCGGCACCACGTGCATGATCCCCATGATCCCGTAGGTGGGTGCGTCGCGGGTGCACGCGGGCATGCGGACGCCGAACGTCCGGACGTCCACGTGCTCCGGCTCGCTGACGACGTCCCGGATCGCCGTCCGGTCGATGACGACCCGAGGGTTCGAGTTCGGCGTCCCGTCGGAGTTCGGCGTGTGCTCCCAGGGGAGCGCGGTCGCGTCCGGCATGCCGACGATGTTGTAGAACACCAGCGGCTGCTTCGGGTGGATGCACGCGCGCTCGAACAGCACGTCCTCGCCGTAGCTGCGCAGGTTGTCGACGCGCACGAACCAGCCCGCCTCGGCGTCGGCGATCACGAGCCGCCCGTCGCCGTCCTGCAGGTCGCGGTGGCACAGCGTCATGTCGTCGGTCACCGGCGCGAGCGCGCTCGACTCGGCCAGCGTGATGACGTACGGCTCGTCCGTGACGACGTTCGTCCCGAGCAGGATCCGGCCGTCCTCCTGGCGGCGCAGCTCCTGGCACATCTCCGACTTGCCGCCGCCCGAGGCGCCCTCGTGCATGACGACGGTCTCGTTGTCGTACGGGGTCGTCACGCGCACGGACGACGCGTGCGCGGTGATCCAGCCCTCGCGCTCGCCGATGTCGAGCAGCACCGAGAAGACGCCCTTCTTGGCGCTCGGCCCCGGGTACAGGTTGTAGGCGAACACCTCGTGCAGGTCCGGCGTCCGGTCGTGGACGACGACCTGCCGGCCGCCGAAGCGGCTGTGCCGGAACGGCGGCGCGACGTACAGGATCGAGCGAGGCGCGAAGTCGCCGTGCCGCTCGAGCAGCTCGTCGAAGGACACCCAGCCCTGCAGGTCCACGAGCGTGAGCGCGAAGAACGCGGCGTTCGCCGGGACGAGCGCCACGGACGGGTAGCCGAAGCGTGGCCCGCCGGCGGTGAACGGCACGAGGACGAGGTCCTGCTCCGCGAGCCAGTCGAGCGTCGCCTGCTTCGTCGGCGCGAACTCCTCGCCGAACACGTCCCGGTAGCGCGGCTTGTCGGTCGGCAGGTCGTCGGCGATGCGCATGCAGTCGGGGTCCCGGCGGCGCATGTAGTCCTCGAGGTAGTTCACCGCGATCCCGTTGCGGCACCGGGTGACCGTCGCCTCGACCACGCGGCGGCCCGCGACGTCGTACGCGACCTGGTGCTCCGGGCCGCCGTACGGCCCGAGGCTCAGGCGGTAGAGCTCCTCGCGGCTCGTCGGGACGATGACGTTCCGGCACGCGTCCACGGCCTCGCGGACCGCGGCGGGCAGGTGGACCGACGGGATGGCGCCCATGGTCGTCCTCCTTCGGGAGTGGCAGCAACGGTGGGGAGCTGCGGCGCGACGTCGCGCCCTGGTCGCGCCCGATCGGCGAGGATCGACGCCCTCATGGTCGGCACTTGACCCGCAGATTACGAACCGTTCGCCGGCCCGCCTGGGACCTCGGTCGCTTGCCCCACCGGCGCCGACGGCGCGACCAGCAGCGCCGCACGGCACAATGGGGGCCGTGACCGACCCCACCCCCGTGCAGCAGGACAGCCGCGTCGTCGTCGTCGGCGGCGGACCCGGCGGCTACGAGGCGGCACTCGTCGCCCGTCGGCTCGGCGCCGACGTCACCGTGGTCGAGCGCACCGGGCTCGGGGGTGCCGCCGTCCTCACCGACGTCGTCCCGTCGAAGACGCTCATCGCGACCGCCGAGTGGATGACCATCGCGGAGCAGGCGCCCGAGCTCGGCATCCGGGTCAGCGGGCCCGCCTCGCCCACGGACGCGCGCATCGACCTCGCGGCCGTCAACACCCGCGTCAAGGCGCTCGCGGCGGCCCAGTCCGCCGACATCCGGGCCCGCCTCGAGCGGGAGGGCGTCCGCGTGGTCCTCGGCCAGGGCCGGCTCGAGGGGCCGTCGAAGGTCGTCGTCTCCACCCCCACCGGGGCGGACGACGAGGTGCTGAACGCCGACGTCGTCCTCGTCGCCACCGGCGCGACGCCGCGTGAGCTGCCCACCGCCCGGCCCGACGGCGAGCGCATCCTCACGTGGACGCAGCTGTACGACCTGACGTCGCTGCCCGAGCGGCTCGTCGTCGTCGGCTCGGGCGTCACCGGCGCCGAGTTCGCCGGCGCGTACACCGCGCTCGGCTCCGACGTCACGCTCGTCTCGTCCCGCGACCGGGTGCTGCCCGGCGAGGACGCCGACGCCGCCAACCTCCTCGAGGACGTGTTCCGCCGCCGCGGCATGACCGTCCTGTCGCGCTCGCGGGCCGCCGGCGCACGGCGCACCGCCGACGGCGTCGTGGTGACGCTCGCGGACGGGCGCGAGGTCGAGGGGTCGCACGTGCTGTTCGCGGTCGGCTCGATCCCCACGACCTCCGGGCTCGGGCTGGAGGAGGCCGGCGTGCGGCTGACGCCCACGGGCCACGTGGACGTCGACCGGGTCTCGCGGACGTCGGTGCGCGGCGTCTACGCGGCGGGCGACGTGACCGGGGTGCTGCCGCTCGCGTCCGTTGCCGCCACGCAGGGCCGGATCGCCATGGCGCACGCGCTCGGCGACGCCGTCTCGCCGCTGTCGCTGCGCGGCGTCTCGGCGAACATCTTCACCGCGCCCGAGATCGCCACCGTCGGCCTCTCCGAGGCGCGCATGCAGGCCGAGGGCATCCACTACGTCACCTCGACCCTGCCGCTCGCCCGCAACCCGCGCGCGAAGATGCAGGCCGTCCGCGAGGGCTTCGTCAAGGTCTTCGCCCACCCGACGTCCGGCGTGATCCAGGGCGCGGTGCTCGTCGGGCCGCGCGCCAGCGAGTCGGTGTTCCCGCTGACGCTGGCCGTGACGCACCGCATGACGACGGACCAGATCGCGTCCGCGATCACCGTCTACCCCTCGATGAGCGGGACGATCGCCGAGGTCGCGCGCATGCTGCACCACCGCGAGATCGACTGACCTCAGCGCGCGAGCGCCCCCGGCCACCGGTCGGGAGCGGTCGAGGTGGCGCGCAGCAGCCGCACGGCGCACGCCGCGTAGGGCCCGCAGACGACGAGCGCGAGCGGCAGGCCGAGCAGGCCTCCCGCCGTGACGAGCGCCGCCGCGACCACGCCCGCCAGCACGAGGGCGACGATCGCGAGGACGCGCAGGGAGCCGGAGCTGCCGGCGTCGGCCGACCGCCGAGCCGCGGCGGCCGCCACCCACAACCCGGCCCCGAGGCCGACGGCGACCAGGCCCGCGACGCCGAGCAGGGCGCCGATGACCAGCCCGTACGGCTCGTGGATGGCGTCGGGGTCGGCCGGCGGACGCATCGCCGTGGCCGCGAGGACGATCGCGACCACGAGCCCCGCGGCCCCGGCGGCCGTCACCACCGCGTGCGCCAGCAGCAGCAGCGTCGACCACGGCCGGTGCGCGACGACGGCGTCCCGGTCGTCGAGGATGCCCGCGACGTACGGGCTCGGCGGTTCCTCCTGGGGGACCACGCGCACGCTCCTCGTCTCGGGTGCGACGACGGTAACGGTCGCCGGACTGCCTCGACCCGTCGCCGGGCGATCTCACCCGTCCGGCGGACGCGCGCCGCCCGTGCGGCCGTCAGCCCGCGCGGAGGGCGACGACGAGGGGGAGGTGGTCGGACTCGGTCCGGCCGGTGAGGACGTCGGCGCTGGTGAACGCGACCTGTTGCCCGAAGACCCAGTCGATGCGGTGCTGCGGGTCGGTGCTGGGCGAGGTGAGGGCGTCCGGGTCGCCCACGGTGTCGACGGCGCTGACCCAGCCGGCGTCCTCCAGGAGCGCGATCTCGTCCCAGCCGGGCTCGGCGTTGAGGTCGCCCGCCAGGACGGCGGGCCCGGTGACCGGGACGGCGGCGAGCAGGGTGTCGAGCTGCTCCAGGCGCGTCGGCGAGTTCGACTCCCGGTGCTGGAGGTGCACGGAGGTGAACCGGAGCGACGCACCGCCGGCGGTCGTCACGGTGGCGGTCAGCGCCGAGCGCGCCTGCGGCCCCGCGCCGTACGGGAGCTCGGTGACGACGGCGTCCGTCAGCCCGCTGCGCGCGAGGACCGCGTTGCCGAACTGGCGGTCGGCGGCGGGCGCGAACTGCACCGTCATCCCGAGCCGGTGCGCGAGCCACGTCGCCATGTCGGCGCCGCCGCCGAACACCCAGCCGCGCTCGACCTCCTGCAGCGTCACGACGTCGGCGCCCTGCTCCTCGATCGTCGTGGCGATGCCCTCGAGGTCCACCTCCGTGAGCGGCGAGACGCCGTAGTGCAGGTTCCAGCTGAGCAGCGTGAGCTCGTCGCCGGCCGCCCGCGCGGGGACCGCGGGGCCGTCCACATGCGTGCCGTTGACGAGCACCCCGACGAGCCCGAGCACCACGCTCGGGATCACGAGCAGCCGCACCGAGTTGACCCGGGCGGGCAGGCGCTCGGGGTTCGACTGCCCGGGCACCACGCCGGGTGTGCGCTGCCGCAGGCCGGAGAGCGCCAGGACGAGCGCGGCCAGCACGACCACCCAAGCGTTGTCGACGGGCAGCGGGACGTCGTAGTCGAGCATGTAGAGCAGGAGCGGGCCGATCACGCCGAGACCCAGCACCGCGCCGGCGCCGGTCGCGCGCAGCACGCCGGGAGGCGCGGGACGGTGCGTGCTGAGGGTGCCGCCGAGGACGATGCCGACGCTGGCGACGAGCACCCCGACCGCGACGAGCGCCGCGGGCCCGGTCGCCCAGAACGACGCCGCGGCCGCCAGCACCACGAGCACCGCGGCGACGACGCGCGAGCCGCCCCGCCACGGCTCGGGCCGCAGCATGAGCCACGCACCCGTCGCGTGCGCGCCGATGAGGAACACCCCCGCCGTGCCCAGCGCGACGCCCGACTGGGACGCCGCGAACGCGGGGTTGGCGACCACCATCGCGGCGAGCGCCAGGAACGGCCCCAGGGCCCAGAGCCGGCGCGGCCGGCCGGTCGCCGTGGCGGGCCGCCCCTGCTGCGGCGCGAGCGCGCGCGCGGCGGTGAGCGGGGCGAACGCCAGGACGAGCGCGACGACCCACCCGGTCCAGTCGCTGCGCCACAGCGCGTCCCACGTGCCGAGGAGCAGCTGCAGGCCGACGGACATGCCGCAGCCGATGAGCAGACCGGTCGCCGCCTGGCGCCCCCCGGACGGCCGGCCCGCGACGAAGGACACCGCCACGGCGAGCGCACCGAGCGCCAGCGCCACCGCCGCGAGCCCCACCCAGACGCGCGCCTCGCCGTGGACCGCCTGCGCGGCGAGCCGGGCGACGAGGGCCAGCGCCGCGGCCTCCAGCACCGTCCGCCCGCTGGGCGTGCCGTCCCGCCGACCGGTCGCCAGCAGCGCCAGCCCGACGACGAGCCCGACGGCGACGTAGGTGAGGACGGCGGTCAGCGCCGCGTCGACCACGCCGGCTGTGAACGCTCGGTCGAGCAGCGGTCCGCTCGCGCGGACCAGCTCCAGCGCCAGCACCGTCGACGAGGCGACGAGCCACACCCGTGTGGGCGTGCCGGCGTCGGGAGGGGTGACGGTCGGTCGGGTCGGCTCGTCGCTCACGACGGCGACGGTACTCGCCGCGCGGCGCGCCGCCCGCCCCGGCCCCGACGACCGACCCGACGCCGGCCTCGCCCCTTCCGGACCGGTCCGGCGCAGCGCCCTCAGGCGAACAGCGCCTCGCCGACGAACGGGGCGTCCGTGGTCAGCACCGGTGCGCCGTCCGCTCCCGTGGGCAGCGCGCCGTCGGGCACGCCGGGCGGCACCGCGAACAGCCCGGAGCCGGTGTGCACGAGGTACTCCATCAGCCCGTCCTGCCGCGAGAGCCGCGTCTGCATCGGGATGTAGTGGGTGCGCGGGTCGACGACGAAGGCGAGGAAGAACAGCCCGGCGTCGAGCCGGCCCAGCGCGTCGTTGCCGTCGGTGAAGTTGTACCCGCGGCGCAGCATGCGCACGCCGTCGTTCTGGCTCGGGTGCGCGAGGCGCACGTGCGAGTCGGCCGCGATGAGCGGCTCACCGCCGCGGCCCGTCGTCGCGAAGTCGGGCTCGCTGAACTCGGTGCCGCCGGACAGCGGCGCGCCCTCGCCCTTCGTCCGGCCCACGACCGCCTCCTGCTCGCGCAGCGAGGTGCGGTCCCACGTCTCGATGTGCATGCGGATGCGCCGGGCGACGAGGTACGTGCCGCCGGTGAGCCACGCGGCGTCGGCCGCATCCTCGGACGCGGCGCGCGCGGGCACCCACACGTGCTCCTCGACGGCGGCGGCCTCCTCGACCTTGAGGTTGGCGGTCCCGTCCTTGAAGCCGAACAGGTTGCGGGGCGTGCGCTGGGCCGTCGAGGTCGAGGACGTGCGCCCGTAGCCGAGCTGCGTCCAGCGGATGCGGGCGGTGCCGAACGCCGCGCGGGACAGGTTGCGGATGGCGTGCACCGCGACCTGCGGGTCGTCGGCGCAGGCCTGCACGACGAGGTCGCCGTCGCTGCGCGCCGGGTCGAGGTCGTCCGCGGGGAAGTGCGGCAGCTCGACGAGACCGGCGGGCAGCCGGCCGGCCAGCCCGAACCGGTCGTGGCCCGACCCGTCCACGAACAGCGAGCGGCCGAAGCCGAACGTGATCGTCAGCCCCGCCGGCGGCAGGTCCGCCGCCTCGCCCGTGTCGTCCGGCGGGGCGTCGTACGGGCCGCCGGCCGGTGCGAACTGGCCGGCGGGCAGCCCCTGCGTCATGCGCGCGGCCATGACCGTCCAGCGCCGCAGCATCGTGACGAGCGCGTCGCGGTCCGTCGTCGTGACGTCGAACGCCGCCAGGTACAGGCGGTCCTGCGCCGGGGTGGTGATCCCCGCCTGGTGCGGGCCGGTGAAGGGGTAGGTCCGGGCCGCGGGCGTGGTGGTCGGTGCCGGGGCCGAGCCGGGTGCGGTCGCGGCCGCGCCGGCGGCGGCACCGGCGGCCGCACCGACGACCAGACCACCCCCGATGCCGAGCAGGGCACGCCGCGACAGCCCGCGCCTCTCGGGCGCGGGCGTCGACGTGCCGGCGGGCTCGGTCATCGGCGGCTCAGGCGCCCGTCACGGTCGCGGTGAGCGTCGACAGCGGCTCGGAGAGCGCGTCGACCGCGGCGGCCAGCGCGGTCACCTCGTCCGCGGTGAGCTCGTCGTACGACGTGAAGCCGTCCTCGACCGAGCCCTGCTCGGCGAGGAGGTCGTCGAGCTCGCGGAAGCGCTGGTCGAGGGTCGTGGCCAGCTCGGGGTCCTCGGCGCTCACGACGTCGGAGAGCACCTCGAACGCGACGCGCGCGCCGTCGACGTTCGCCTGGAAGTCCCACAGGTCGGTGTGCGACCAGATCTCCTCCTCGCCGGTGACCTTGCCGGTCGCGACCTCGTCGAGCAGCTCCTTCGCGCCGTTGGCGATCTGGAACGCCTCGAACGTGAACGCCGCGTCGGTGACCTGCTCGGAGAGCGTGCGGGTGTTCGCCACGATCGCGTCCGCGGCGGCGCGCCGCTGCTCGGGCGTCAGCGGGGTGTACTCCTCGCCCCCGTTGGCGGCGGGCTCGGGCTGCCACAGGTCCTTCTCGACGAGGTGCCAGCCGGTCCACTCCTGGCCGTCCTCGAGGTCCGCCTCGCGCAGGTCGAGCAGCGGGTCCAGGTCGCCGAACGACTCGGCGACCGGCTCGATCCGCTCCCAGTGCACGCGGGTCGGCGCGTAGAGCTCCCGCGCGCGCTCGTCGTCGCCCGCCACGTAGGCGTCGGCGAACTCCTGCGTCCCGGCGACGAGCGCGCCCACCTGGTCCTTGACGTACGCGACGTACGACGCCTCGGCGGCCTGCAGCTGCTCGGCGGTGTCACCCGAGGGGCCGACGTCCTGGCCGGAGTCCGTCACGGTGAACTCCGAGCGGATGCCGTCGCCGACCATGCCCGGCTTGCACGCGGCCCAGTACGTGCCGGGCCGTGCCTGCACGACGAGGTCGCGCGAGAGGCCGGGGCCGATGTTCTCCACCTCGGAGACGACCCGCAGGCCGTCCTCGCCGAGCAGGTAGAACTCCGTCACGTCGCTGCCGTCGTTGGTGACGGTGAACGTCAGCGTGCCGCTGGGTGCGCTCGCGGACGACAGGACGCACGCGTCCGCCGTCGAGCTCACGGTGAGGGCGCCGGGCGCGCCGCTGCTCGCGGCGGCGCCGGGCTGTGCGTTCGGCACGCACGCGGCGAGCAGCGGCAGGGCGAGCGCGGCGGCGACGGCCGCGCGGGCGGTGCGGGACATGGGTCTCCTCAGGAGGGCGGCCGGGGCCGCGGCGGTGATCGGGTGCGCGGGCTGCGCGCGGGTCGCGGCGTGGGTCAGGCCGGGACGGGTGCGCCCGCCTCGCGCGGGGCGGCGGGAACGCTCGGGCGCGCACCGCCCCAGGTGGTGCGGACGAAGACGACCAGCGTCGGGACGACGAAGGCGACCCACGCGACGAGCTGCAGCCACGTCGTCGCCGGCGTGAAGTTGAAGACGCCCTTGAGCAGCGTCGCGTACCAGCTGGACGGCGGGACCTGGGCGGACACGTCGAAGGCGAGGGAGCCCAGGCCGGGCAGGATCCCGGCCTCCTGCAGGTCGTGCACGCCGTAGGCGAGGACGCCGCCCGCGACGAGGACGAGGAACAGACCGGTCCAGGCGAAGAAGGTGCGCAGCTGCAGCCGCACGGCCCCGCGGTACATGAGCCAGGCGACGACGACCGCGACGGCGATGCCGAGGGCCGCGCCGACGAGCGGGCCCGTCGCGCCGGTCGAGGTGGCCTGCGCACCGGCCCACAGGAAGAGCGCCGTCTCGAGGCCCTCGCGGCCGACGGCCAGCAGCGCCATGACGACGACGGCGCGCCGGCCGGCCGAGACCGCGTCGTCGAGCTTGTGCTGCAGGTCGGCCTTGAGGTGCCGGGCCGTCTTGGCCATCCAGAAGATCATCCAGGTGATGAGGCCGACGGCGACGATGGACAGCGAGCCGCCGATGGCTTCCTGCGCCTCGAACGACAGGCCCTGCGGCCCGAAGGTCAGCAGGGCCCCGAACCCCAGCGACAGCGCGACGGCGATGCCCACGCCGAGCCAGAGCACCGGCAGCAGCTCCCGGCGCCCGGTGCGGACGAGGTAGGCCACGAGGATGCTGACGACGAGCGCCGCCTCGAGGCCCTCGCGGAGGCCGATGAGGAAGTTCGCGAGCATGGAGCGCCTGTCGTCGCCGGTCCGCGGGGCAGGAGGACCCCGCGCAGTGAGGTCAGGCTAACCTCACCGAGCCGGGACGATACTCCCGCGCCGCTGCGCGGGCCAAGACGCGTCCACGCCCCGGCGGTGTGACCTGGCCCACGCTCGACCGGCGGGGCTCGACCCGGTCGCGCCGCTCAGAGCCGGGCGCGCAGCGTCGGCCAGGCGGTGGCGAACGCGGGCAGCAGCGGCAGGCCGGCGACGTCGTCGACGGGGACCCAGCGCACCTCGAGCGACTCGGGGTCGGCCACGTGGGGCTCCACCGGCTGCGCCTCGTCGGCGACGACCGTCGTGTACGACCAGTCGGGGTGCTCGAGCACGGACGACCACCGCACGACGACGTCCTCGGGCGCGATCCCGGCCTCCTCGCCGGCCTCCCGCACGGCCGCCTGCGCGGCCGTCTCGTGGGGTTCGCGCGCACCGCCGGGCAGGCCCCAGGTGCCGCCGTGGTGGCTCCAGGTCGCCCGGTGCTGCAGGACGACCGCGACGGGGTTCCCGTCGGCGTCGCGGCGGACGAGCAGCAGCCCGGCGGCGCCGTGCAGCCCCCAGTGCCGCTGCCCGCAGGCGCACTCCACCCACCCGTCCCCGGGCCGCCGCTCGCGCGCGGGCGGGCGGCCGGAGACCGGGTCGGGGCCGGCGGCGTGCGTCACGTCAGCGGACGCTCAGCCGACGATGTCGCAGATCGCGGTGCCGGCGCTCACGCTCGCGCCCACGCCGGCGGCGAGCCCGGTGACCTTGCCGGCGCGGTGCGCGACCAGCGGCTGCTCCATCTTCATCGCCTCGAGGACCACGACGAGGTCGCCCTCCGCCACGTCGTCGCCCTCGGCGACGGCCACCTTGACGATCGTCCCCTGCATCGGCGAGGTGAGCGTCGTGCCGTTGCCGCCGCTCGCCGCGCGCGCCGCGCCGCGCCGCGCCG
>NZ_HE978588.1:52036-75906 GCF_000312005.1 Cellulomonas massiliensis JC225 | reverse complement strand
GGAGTGCCCGCGCGTCTCGACGCGGTCGTAGCCGAGCGGCTCGCCCGCCGCGATGCGCAGCTGCTCGCGCACGAGGTCGATGCCGCTGACCTCCTCGGTCACCGGGTGCTCGACCTGGAGCCGGGTGTTGACCTCGAGGAACGAGACGGTGCCGTCGAGCCCGACGAGGAACTCGCACGTGCCGGCGCCGACGTACCCGGCCTCGCGCAGGATCGCGACCGACGCGCCGACGAGCTGCTCGCGCTGCTCGGGGGTGAGGAACGGCGCCGGCGCCTCCTCGACGAGCTTCTGGTGGCGGCGCTGCAGCGAGCAGTCGCGCGTGCTCACGACCACGACGGTGCCCTCGGCGTCGGCGAGGCACTGCGTCTCGACGTGGCGGGGCTTGTCGAGGTAGCGCTCGACGAAGCACTCGCCCCGCCCGAACGCGGCGACCGCCTCGCGCACCGCGGACTCGTAGAGCTCGTCGATCTCGTCCGCGCTGCGCACGACCTTGAGGCCGCGGCCGCCGCCGCCGAACGCCGCCTTGATGGCGATCGGCAGGCCGTGCTCGGCGACGAAGGCGTGGATCTCCTCGACGCTCGCGACCGGGTCGGGCGTGCCCGGCACGAGCGGTGCACCCGCGCGCTGCGCGATGTGCCGGGCGCTCACCTTGTCGCCCAGGGCCTCGATGGCCGACGGCGGCGGGCCGATCCACACCAGCCCCGCGTCGAGGACGGCCCGCGCGAAGTCGGCGTTCTCCGCGAGGAACCCGTACCCGGGGTGCACGGCGTCGGCGCCGCTGCGCCGCGCGACGTCGACGATCTTCGCGATGTCCAGGTACGTGTCGGCCGCCCGGGCGCCGCCCAGCGCGTAGGCCTCGTCGGCGAGACCCACGTGCAGCGACTCGCGGTCGGGGTCGGCGTAGACGGCGACGGACGAGATCTGCGCGTCCCGGCACGCCCGGACGATGCGGACGGCGATCTCGCCGCGGTTGGCCACGAGGACCTTGGAGATGAGGGGCACGGCTCACCGTAACGCGAGCCCGCGGCGGCCGGACGGCGCTGCCCGGGCGCGCGGGCAACATTGGAGGACCGCACCGCTGGCGTCGGCCGAGGTTTGTAGGGTCCCGACGATGCGGACGGGGCAGGAGCGTCCCACGGCGGCGGCCGTTGTGCCGGGACGACAACGAGGCCCCGCCCGCGGGCGGCGAGGACGACAGGTCAGCCGCGCCGCCACAGGTCGGTGATCGAGACCTCCACCTGGGCGAGCAGCTCCCGCAGCAGCGGCAGGCTCAGGCCGACGACGCCGTGGTAGTCGCCGTCCATCGACGTGACGAAGGGGCCGCCGAGGCCGTCCACCGTGAACGCCCCGGCGACGTGCAGCGGCTCGCCCGTCGCCACGTACGCGTCGATCTCCGCGTCGCTGAGGTCGGCGAAGCGCACGACCGTCGACGACGTCGCGCCGAGCACCGCCCCGCGGCCGGCGCCGAGCGTGCCCGGTCGCGGGTCGCCGGCGGACGCGTCGGCGTCCCGCTCGTCGACGAGCCAGTGCCCGGTGTGCAGCACCCCCTCGCGCCCGCGCATCGCGCGCCAGCGCTCCACCGCGTCGGCGGCGTCGGCGGGCTTGCCGAGGACCCGGCCGTCGAGCTCGAGCATCGAGTCGCAGCCGAGCACCAGCAGGTCGCCCGCGTCCGCGAGCTCGTCGGGCAGGTGCGCCGCGACGTCCTGCGCCTTGGCCTGCGCGAGGACGAGCACGGCGTCCGCCGGCTCGAGCCCGTCGTAGCGCCGCTCGGCCTCGGCGAGGACGGCCGGCTCGTCGACGGACGACGTCACGACCAGGGGGTCGATGCCCGCGGCGACGAGCGTCGCCCGGCGCGCGGGGGAGGCGGAGGCGAGCAGCAGTCGGGTCACGGGGGCCGAGCCTAGGTCGTGCCGGTCGAGCACGCGCGGGCCCGGACGGAAGTCCGCCCTGGCCCACAGCCGCGGAGGGCACAATGTCCGGGTGAGCCGTGACGTGCGCAAGGGCACCGCCCCCGTCGACGAGACCGAGTTCGACGACCTCACCGACGAGGAGGTCGACGCGCTGCTCGCCGACGACGACCCCGACCTCGAGCGGCCGTCCTCGCTGGCGTGGCGGCGCCGCACGGCCATCGAGATGGTGGTCTCCGGCCTCATCGGGCTGTACGCGTCGTTCGTCCTGTCCATCGAGGCCGTCTACCTCGCCGGGCTCGCCGAGGGCGAGACGCCGAACCTCAGCTGCGACCTGAGCGCCACGATCTCCTGCAGCACGGTCGCGCAGCACTGGGCGGCGACGCTGCTCGGGTTCCCGAACGCGTTCCTCGGCATCGCCGCCGAGGCGGTCGTCCTGACCGTCGCGGTCGCCCTCATCGGCGGCGTGCGCTTCCCGCGGTGGTTCATGCTGACGGCGCAGGTGATCTACACGATCGGCTTCGTGTTCGCGATCTGGCTGTTCGGCATGGCGTTCTTCGTCATCAAGGCGCTGTGCCCGTGGTGCCTGCTCATCACGCTGACCACCACGCTGGTGTGGGCGGGCCTCACGCGCATCAACATCCGCGACGGCGACCTGACCCTGCCCGGCCGGGCCGGCCCCTGGGCACGCCGGTTCGTCGCGCACGGCTACGACTGGTACGTCACGGTCGCGTTCCTCGTCGGCATCGCCGCGATGATCGTCCTGCGCTACGGCGGCTCGATCATCGCCTGACCGACGCCCCCCGCGGGACGACGAGGCGAGACGACGAGGCGGCGGCGACCTACCGGGTCGCCGCCGCCTCGTGGCGTCGAGGGCCTCAGCCCAGCACGGCGGTGCGGAGCACCTCGAGCGGCAGCGCGCCGACGCCGAGCGCCTTGGCGTGGAAGGCCCGCAGGTCCGCCTCGTCGCCCCGCTCCCGGGCGGTCGCGACGTACTCGTCGCGGACCTGCTCCCACAGCCGCTGGCCGACCTTGTACGACGGCGCCTGGCCGGGCCAGCCGAGGTACCGGTTCCACTCGAACCGGATGAACGACTCGGGCATGTTGATGTTCGAGCGCAGCAGCTCCCACCCCTTGTCGGCGTCCCACGTGCCGCCGCCCCAGCGCTCGGGCGCGGGGAGGCCGAGGTGAACGCCCAGGTCGAACACGACGCGGGCGGCCCGCATCCGCTGGCCGTCGAGCATGCCGAGCCGGTCGCCCGGGTCGTCGAGGAAGCCGAGGTCCGCCATCAGCCGCTCGGCGTACAGGGCCCAGCCCTCGCCGTAGCCGGACGTCCAGCACGCGAGCCGTCGCCACGAGTTGAGCGTGTCGCGCGCGCACACCGCCTGGCCGACCTGCAGGTGATGCCCCGGCACGCCCTCGTGGTAGACGGTCGTCTTCTCGCGCCAGGTGTTGAACGTCGTGACGTCCGGCGGCACCGACCACCACATGCGGCCGGGCCGCGTCAGGTCGTCGCTGGGGCCGGTGTAGTAGATGCCGCCGTTCTGCGTCGGCGCGATCCGGCACTCCAGCGTCTTGAGCGGCTCCGGGATGTCGAAGTGCGCGCCGTCGAGGGCGGCGATCGCCGCGTCGGACGTCTCCTGCATCCAGCGCTGCAGCGCCTCCGTGCCCTCGAGCCGGCGGGACGGGTCCTGGTCGAGCAGCGCGACCGCGTCCTGGACGGTCGCACCCGGCCCGGCCACCTGGCCGGCGACCGCCTCCTGCTCGGCCACGACGCGGGCCAGCTCCTCGAGCCCCCAGGCGTAGGTCTCGTCGAGGTCCACCGCGGCGCCGAGGAACGCCCGCGACCACAGCGCGTACCGCTCGCGGCCCGCCGCGTCCTGCTCGGGCGCCTGCGCCGCCAGCTCGTCGCGCAGGAACTCCGCCAGCCGGCCGTACGCCTCGCGCGATGCCGCCGCACCCCGCTCGAGGTCGGCACGCAGCGCGTCGCCGACCTGCGCGCCGCCGACGAACGACGTGAAGAACGAGTCCGCCTCGGCGAGCTCCTGGGCCTGCTGGACCGCCTCGTGCACCTGGCGCACCGCCGCCACCTGCCCTCGGGACGCGGCGAGGCGCAGCGACTCGACGTAGCCCTCGACGGCGCCCGGCAGCTGCTGCAGCCGCGAGGAGACCGCGGCCCAGTCCGACTCGGAGTCGGTCGCCATGAGGTCGAAGACGTCGCGCAGCCCCTGCACGGGGGAGGCGATGTTGTTGAGGTCGCGCAGGTTCTCGCCCGCGGCGTGGAGCTCGAGCTCCAGGCCGAGGCGCTCGCGCATCGCGGCGAGCGTCAGCTCGTCGGTCGCGTCGGCCGGCACCAGGCCCTCCAGGGCCAGGAGGGTCGAGCGCGCGGCGTCCGCGCGGGCGTGGTGGCCCGCGGGGGAGAGGTCGGTCATCTCGGCGTCGTGGCCGGCCACGCCCATCTCGGTGGCGGCGATGGGGTCCAGGCGGGCGTACGTGTCCACGTACGCCTCGGCGACGGCGTCGATCGGGGTCTGCTCGCGAGTGGTCACCGCTCGACCCTAGTGGCCGGCCCCGACGACGCGCGGCCGGGCACGGACGTCAGCCGCGCAGGCTCCAGCGCCACGCGTCGGGGCCGGGCCGGGACGCGACGGGACCCCGCACCCAGCGGCGGTGGTCCGTCCAGGCGGGCGGGTGCGCGAGCGCGGGGTCCTCGACGGGTGCCGTCGCGAGCAGGCCCGCGACGAGGGCCGCGAGCTCGACCTCGTCGGGGGCGCCGCGCACGACGTGCACGTGGGCGCGGTCGGCGTGGTCCGTCGTCATCGGTCGCCCTCCTCGTCGTCCTCGTCGACCTCCTCGAACAGCACCGGAGCGCCGCGCGAGACGCCCCACTCCGTGACCTCGAACCCCGCGTCGACGAGCGCCTGCGCGATGTCCGCGCCGCTGGAGTCGAGCACGTCGAGCACGGAGTCGAGGGAGCGGTCGGAGGCCGCGGGCCCCGGCCCGACGACGAAGCCGAGGTGGAACGAGTCGAGCACCTCGTCGGAGGGCGCCGCGTCGTCGTCGCTCTCGTCCTCGTCGCCCCACGACATGCCGGTGAGGTCGGCGTGCATGCCGAGCCGGGTGTGCAGCAGGTCGTACAGCTCGGCGTTCAGGCCGCCGACCTCGTGCTCGATCGACAGGACGCGAGGGTCCTCGTCCGCCTCGTGCGCCCCGAACTCCGAGCGCACGCCGACGGCCGTGTCGACGTACCGGTGCAGCGCCGCGGCCAGCCGGTCGACCGACGCGTGCAGCTGCTCGGGGTCGACGCCGGTCAGCGGCTCCGGGCCGTGCGCCGCGTCGTCGCCGTGCTCGTGGTCGTGGCCGAGGTCGTCGTGGCCGTGGGCGTCGCTCACAGCGGGATGTTCCCGTGCTTCTTGGGCGGCAGCGCCGCGCGCTTGGTGCGCAGCAGGCGCAGCGCGCGGGTGATCTCGGCGCGTGTCGCCGACGGCTCGATCACCGCGTCGACGTAGCCGCGGTCCGCGGCGTCCCACGGGTTCACGATCGCCTCCTCGTACTCGGCCGTCAGGCGGGAGCGCTCGGCCTCGACGTCGCCGCCGTCCTCCGCCACCTTCTTCAGGGCGCCGCGCTGCAGGATGTTGACGGCGCCCCCGGCGCCCATCACCGCGATCTGCGCGGTCGGCCACGCCAGGTTGACGTCGGCGCCGAGCTGCTTGGAGCCCATGACGATGTACGCGCCACCGTACGCCTTGCGGGTGATCACCGTGACGAGCGGGACGGTGGCCTCCGCGTAGGCGTAGATGAGCTTGGCACCGCGGCGGATGATGCCGTTCCACTCCTGGTCGGTGCCGGGCAGGAAGCCCGGGACGTCGACGAACGTCAGCACCGGCACGTTGAACGCGTCGCACGTGCGCACGAAGCGCGCCGCCTTCTCGGCGGCGTTGATGTCGAGCGTGCCGGCCATCGACTGCGGCTGGTTCGCGACGATCCCGACGGGGTGCCCCTCCACGTGCCCGAAGCCGACGATGACGTTCTGCGCGTACAGCGGCTGCACCTCGAGCAGCACGCCGTCGTCGAGCACCGTCTCGACCACCGTGCGCATGTCGTACGGCTGGTTGTCGGAGTCCGGGACGAGCGTGTCGAGCGCCTCGTCCTCGGGCGACGGCGACAGGTCGCTCTCGTGCGGGAACACCGGCGGGTCGGTGAGGTTGTTCTGCGGCAGGTAGGCGAGCAGCGACCGGACGTAGTCGATGGCGTCGTCCTCGTCGTGCGCGAGGTAGTGCGCCACGCCCGAGCGCGTGTTGTGCGTGCTCGCGCCACCGAGCTCCTCGAAGCCGACGTCCTCGCCCGTGACCGCCCGGATGACGTCCGGGCCGGTGATGAACATGTTCGACGTGCCGTCGGCCATCACGATGAAGTCGGTGAGCGCCGGCGAGTACACGGCACCGCCCGCCGACGGTCCGAGGATGAGGCTGATCTGCGGGATCACCCCGCTGGCGGCGACGTTGCGGCGGAAGATCTCGGCGAACTGGGTGAGCCCGGCCACGCCCTCCTGGATGCGCGCGCCACCGCCGTCGCTGATGCCGATCAGCGGGACCCCCGTGCGCAGCGCCAGGTCCATCACCTTGGTGATCTTCTGGCCGTGGACCTCGCCCAGGCTGCCGCCGAACACCGTGAAGTCCTGCGAGTACACGGCGACGGGGCGGCCGTCGACCGTGCCGTGGCCGGTGACCACGCCGTCGCCCGGCACGCGCCGGCGCTCGAGCCCGAAGTTCGTGGAGCGGTGCCGGACGATCGCGTCGATCTCCGTGAACGAGCCCTCGTCGAGCAGCGCCTCGATGCGCTCGCGCGCCGTCTTCTTGCCGCGCGCGTGCTGCTTCTCCGCGGCGCCCTGCTCGGCGGCCTCGGCGGCGCGGCGGCGTTCCGCCAGGTCGGCGAGCTTGGCCGCGGTCGAGCGCGGGGGCGAGGGGGTCCGGGTCTCCGTCACCCGACCGAGGCTAGTTGTCGGCACCCGCACACGGGCTGCAGGGCGATGACGGGTTTCGCCCCGCGTGTCCGTCGGGATCCCACAACCGGCGGCGGGCACCGCAGGTCCGTCAGCCCGCGACGCCGGGCATTCGTGCGGGCCATGATGGCCCGCATGACGTCCGCCGTCCCGCCGCGTCCGCCGCTCGACCCGTCCCTCGTCCGCTCGCTGCTCGAGGCGCCCGACGGCCCGCTCGCGCGGGTCGAGGTCGTCGCGTCCACAGGGTCGACGAACGAGGACGTCGTCGCCGCGCTGCGCGCCGACCCCGACGCGTGGCCGGACCGCAGCGTGCTGGTGGCGGACCACCAGGTCGCCGGCCGCGGCCGCGCGGGCCGGACGTGGGAGACGCCCGCAGGGACGGCCCTCACCTGCACCTTCGTCCTGCGCGCGCCCCCCGGCGGCAGGTCGCTCGGGTGGCTGCCGCTCGTGGCGGGCCTCGGGGCCGTGCACGCGCTGCGCGCGACCGCCGGGGTGGCGGCGGCGCTCAAGTGGCCGAACGACCTGCTGGTGCCCGCCGACGACGAGCTGGAGGGGTGGGGCCCGTACCGCAAGGTCGGCGGCATCCTCACGGAGCTCGTCCCGCGCCCGGACGGCGCGGCCGCCGTCGTCGTGGGCGTCGGCGTCAACGTGCTCCAGGGACCGGCAGAGCTGCCGGTGCCGTGGGCGACCTCGCTCGCGCTCGCGGGCGCCCGGCACGTGGACCGGCTCGGGGTCCTGACCGCGCTCGTCGACGCGCTGGACGAGGTGGGGCGCCGCTGGCGAGACGCGGCGGGCGACGTGGCGGCCGCGGGGCTCGCGGGCGAGGTGGCGGACGTGTGCGCGACGCTCGGGGCGCGGGTGGCGGTCGACCTGCCGGGCGGCGAGGTCGTGACCGGTCTGGCGTCGCGGCTCGACGCCGACGGCGCGCTCGTGGTGTCCGGCCAGAACGGCGACGAGCGCCGCGTGCTGGCCGGTGACGTGCGTCACCTGCGCGTCGTGTGAACTACCCTCGCAGGGTGTCCGAGGGCGAGCAGGCAGCGGCGACGTCGCCGTCCGACGTGACGCCCGGCGCGGACCCCGCGCCGGCGGACGGCGCCGACTCCTCGACCGTCGCCGAGATCGACGCCGCCCTGCTCGGCGGCGCACGCGTGCTGTCGCTGCGCGACCTGGCCGAGCGCGCCAGGGTCGGCGTCGACGTGGCCTCCGCGTTCTGGACGACGCTCGGGCTGCCGCACGCCGACCCCGACGACCACGTGTACACCGACCTCGACGCGCAGGCCGTCGACCGGGCGGCCGCGCTGGTGCGCGAGCACGGCCTCGACCTGCGGACCGTCGTCTCCCTGACGCGCGCGCTCGGGCACACGTCCGACCGTCTCGCGCTGTGGCAGGTCGAGGCCCTCGTCGAGGACATGACGAACCGCTACGAGCTGGACGACGCCACGGCCCGGCTGCTGGTGCTCGACCGCCTCGTCGAGCTGGCACCGGTGCTCGAGGCGCAGCTCGTGCACTCCTACCGCCGGCAGCTCGCGGCGATCGCGGGCCGGTACGCCGCGGAGTACGCGGAGATGGGCGACCCCGGCCTCGACAACCGGGCGCTGCCGCTCGCGCGCGCCGTCGGGTTCGCCGACATGGTGTCGTTCACCCGCCGCACGGCGGGCCTCGGCTCGACCGACCTCTCGCAGTTCGTCCAGCGCTTCGAGGCGGCGGCCCGGGACGTCGTGACGGAGAACGGCGGGCGGGTCGTCAAGACCATCGGCGACGCGGTGCTCTTCGTCGCGGACGAGGCGGTGACCGGGGCCGCCGTCGCGTGCGGGCTGGCGGACGCGCTGGGGCGCGAGCTCGACGTGGACCGCGAGCGGCGCACCGGCGGGCTCGCCGAGGGGGCGCGAGGCGTCACCCCGGTCCGTGTGAGCCTCGTCTGGGGCCGGGTGCTGTCCCGCTTCGGCGACGTCTTCGGGCCCACCGTCAACCTGGCGGCGCGGCTCGCGGACATCGCGGAGCCCAGCACCGTCCTCACCGACCCGGCCACGGCGGCCGTCCTGCGCGGGGACGCCCGGTTCGAGCTCGACGAGCTGGAGCCGCGCGACCTGGCGGGCATCGGCGTGGTCCACCCCGTGCGCCTCTCCCGCGCCTGACGCCCGCCCGGGCCGGCCGGCGGAGGCTGCGAGACACCGCCGGGCAATGCGCGGGTCAACCGCGTGGTGAGCGTCGCCCAGGCGTCCGCCAGTTTTCTCGAAACGATTCGACACGCCTCGTCCGCGGTGCGACGATCGAGGTCCGATGACCACGCGCCCCACCCCCCGCCTCGCACCCGCCCCTCCCGCCGGCTCCTCCCCGTCCGACGACCCGCTCGAGCTCGGCACGCCTCCCGTCGGCGAGGGTGCGCCCGTGGCCCCCGGTCCGACCGACGCCGTCGAGGCGCCCGGCACGGAGCCCACCGGCGCCCCGGCGGCCGGGTCGACGCCGCACTACCGGCCGAACGCCAAGTACGTCCTCATGCTCGGCCTGATGTGCGCGCTGCCGGCCATCTCGACGGACATCTACCTGCCGTCGCTGCCCGAGGTCGCGCGCGACCTGCAGACCTCGGCGACCGCCGCGCAGCTCACGATGACCGCGATGATGATCGGCGGTGCGGTCGGGCAGCTCGTCATCGGCCCGCTGTCGGACCGGTTCGGCCGTCGTCGGCCCGTGCTCGTCGGCGTCGCGCTGCACGTCGTGACGTCGGTGCTGTGCGCGGTGGCCCCCGCGATCCTCCCGCTGATCGGGCTGCGCGCGGCGCAGGGCTTCTTCAACGCGTCCGCGACCGTCGTGGCCATGGCGGTCATCCGCGACCGCTTCGTCGGCTCCGACGCGAGCCGCCTGATGTCCCGGCTCATGCTCGTCATCGGCGTCGCGCCGCTGTTCGCGCCCTCGATCGGAGGTCTGATCGCGGGTCAGCTGGGCTGGCGCGCGGTCTTCGGTGCGCTCGGGCTGTTCGGCGTCGTCCTGTGGTTCGCCGTGTGGCTGCGGCTGCCCGAGACGCTCCCGGCCCACCGGCGACGTACCGGCGGCCTGCGCACCGCGCTGTCCGGGTACCGCTCGCTGTTCCGCGACCGGACGTTCCTCGGGCTCGCGCTCCTGCCCGGGCTCGCCAGCGCGATGCTCATGAGCTACGTCGTCGCGTCGCCGTTCGTGCTGCGCGAGGGGTTCGGGATGTCGAGCCTCGAGTTCTCCCTCGTGTTCGCGGTCAACGGGATCGGCCTGGTGGCCGGGGCCCAGGTGAACGCGGCCCTCGTCCAGCGCGTGGCGCCGATCCGGATCCTGCGCGTCGCGGTGCCGGTGGCCGTCGTCCTGACCGGCACCATGGTCGTGCTGGCGCTGACCGGTGCCGGCGGCCTGCTGGGCCTGCTCGTCGGGCTGTGGGCGTCCCTCACCCTCGTCAACTTCATCCCGCCCAACGCGTCGGCCCTCGCGCTGACGCGCCACGGCGAGATCGCGGGCACCGCCGCCGCGCTCATCGGGGCGTTCCAGGCGGGGGTCGGCGGGCTCGTCAGCCCGCTGTCCGGGCTGCTCGGCGGCGACGCGCTCGCGATGACCGCGGTGATGGCCGGCGCGTCCCTGCTCGGTCTCGTCGTGCTCGCCGTCGCGACGCCGGCCTACCACCGGGGCGGGGCCTGGGCGACCGTCTGACGCGGCCGTCCGCGGACCGTCAGCCCGCCGGGCGCAGCGCCGCCAGGCGCTCGACGGCCTCCCGGAGGACCTCGTCGCGCTTGACGAAGGTGAGCCGGACCCACGAGCGCAGCTCCGCGTCGGTCGTCGAGCCCGGCCGCGTGAACGCGCCGACCGGCACCGCGACGACCCCGGCGAGCGCGGGCAGCCGCCGGCACAGCTCGGTGCCGTCGTCGTGGCCGAGCGGACGCCCGTCGGCCAGCACGAAGTACGTGCCCTGCGGCCGGACGACGCCGAAGCCGGCCGCCGTCAGCCCCTCCACGAGCAGGTCGCGTCGACGCTCGAGCGACGCCGCGAGCTCCCGCACCCAGCGCGCGACGCCCGGGTCGCCCAGGGCGAACGCCACCGCCGGCTGCAGCGGCGCGGCGTTGACGTAGGTGAGGAACTGCTTCACGGTCCGGACGGCCTCGACGAGCGCTGCGGGCCCCGTCACCCAGCCGACCTTCCACCCGGTGAACGAGTACGTCTTGCCCGCCGAGGAGATCGTCAGCGTGCGCTCCGCCATGCCGGGCAGCGTCGCGATCGGCACGTGCCGCAGGCCGTCGAAGACGAGGTGCTCGTACACCTCGTCGGTGACGACGACCGCGTCGTGCCGTACCGCCAGGCGCGCGACCGCCTCCAGCTCCTCGCGCGAGAGCACCGCGCCCGTGGGGTTGTGCGGGGTGTTGAGCAGGACGAGCCGGGTGCGGTCGGTGAACGCGGCCTCGAGCGCCTCCAGGTCGACCCGGAACCCCTGCGGCGTCGCGCGCAGGGGAGCGGTGGTGTGCCGCGCGCCCGCCAGGGCGATGTCCGCGGCGTACGCGTCGTAGTACGGCTCCAGCGTGAGGACCTCGTCGCCCGGCCCGGCGAGGGCCAGCACGGCGGCCGCGAGCGCCTCGGTCGCACCGGCGGTGACGAGCACCTCGCGGTCCGGGTCGGGCGTGAGGCCGTACCGGTCGCGCTGGTGCTCGGCCACCGCGCGCCGCAGCTCCGGGATCCCGGGGCCGGGCGGGTACTGGTTCGCCCCGGCCGCGAGGGCGTCCTGCGCCGCGCGCACGACGGCGGCGGGCCCGTCGACGTCGGGGAAGCCCTGGCCCAGGTTGACGGCGCCGGTCGCGGCCGCGAGCGCGGACATCTCGGCGAAGACGGTGGACCGCACGGAGCCGTCGGCGCCGAGCAGGCCCGTGGCGGCGGCGACGTCACGCCAGCGGAGGTTCACACGGGCGAGGATAGGGGCCGCCCGCGACGCGACCCGTCGCGCGCGGCGGGCGCGTCCGGGACACTGGGCGGCACCCGACCACTGGAGGAACCACGATGGGCACCCCTCGTCGCCCCCTCGCCGCGCTCGCGCTCACGGGCCTGCTCGCGGTCGCACCGCTGGCCGCCTGCTCCGACTCCGACCTGGACCGCGTCCGGGAGGGCGCGCAGGACGCCGCCTCCCAGGCGCAGGACGCCGTCGGCCAGGCGCGCGAGGCCGTGGAGTCGGCCCGGGCGCAGGCGGACGAGGCCCGCGCCGCGGTCGACCGGGCCCGCACGCAGCTCGAGCAGCTCCAGGGCGAGTCGCGCACGCAGGCCGAGAAGGCCGTCACCGACGCGCAGACGGCGGTCGAGGACGCGCAGGCCGCGCTGGAGAAGGCCCGCTCCGACGCGTCGGCCGACGGGCAGCAGGCCGTCGCGGACGCGCGCCGGCAGGTCGAGGACGCCACGGCGGAGCTCGACAAGGCCCGCCAGGAGGCGTCCGGATCGGCGGCGGACGGCCTGGACTCCCTCGCGACCGAGCTCTCGCGCCTCGGCGACCAGCTGCGCGACGCGTCCGGCAGCTGACCGCACGCGGCCGCGCACGACCCCGGACGCACGACGCCCCGCCCCGCCGTGAGGCGGGACGGGGCGTCGGAGCGAGCGGCGGGCCGGTGGGAGGACGGAGCCCGCCGGTGACGGACCTCAGGCCTGCGCCGGCTCGCTCCTGCGGCGACGGACGTCCTCCAGCGACGTGCCGTAGTAGGCCGCGGTCATGATGTCCTTCATGTCGTCGATCATCGGCATGCGCGGGTTCGCCGGGGCGCACTGGTCCTCGTAGGCACCCATCGCGACCTCGTCGAGGCGGCTGACGAACTGCTGCTCGTCCACGCCCTGCGCCTGGAACGACGCCGGGATGCCGACCTTGGCGCGCAGCGCCTCGACCGCGATCGCGTAGGACTCGACGCCCTCGGCCGGCGTCGCCGCCGGGAGGCCGAGCATCTGCGCGATCTGCTGGAACCGCTCGGGAGCCACGTAGGACTCGTACTTCGGCCAGCTCGTGAGCTTGGTCGGGACCGTGCCGTTGTAGCGGATCACGTGCGGCAGCAGGGTCGCGTTCGTCCGGCCGTGCACCAGGTGGTACGTGGAGCCGATGACGTGCGCCATCGCGTGCACGATTCCCAGGAACGCGTTGCCGAACGCCATGCCGGCGATCGTCCCGGCGTTGTGCATCTTCTCGCGGGCGTCCTGCGTGGCCGGGTCGGTCGGGTCGCCGTTCACGGACTGCGCGAGGTTGTCGAAGATGAGCCGGATCGCCTGCAGCGCCATGCCGTCGGTGAAGTCGTTGGCGTAGACCGACACGTACGCCTCGGTGGCGTGCGTGAGGGCGTCGAAGCCCGAGTCGGCGGCCAGCGAGCGCGGCATCTTGCTCGTCAGCACCGGGTCGATGATCGCGACCGTCGGCGTCAGGGCGTAGTCCGCGAGCGGGTACTTCTTGCCGGCGTCGGGGTCGGAGATGACGGCGAACGGCGTGACCTCGGCGCCCGTGCCCGACGTCGTCGGGATGCAGACGAGCTTGGCCAGGTCGCCCAGCACCGGGAACTTGAACGCACGCTTGCGGACGTCGAAGAACTTCTGCTTGAGGTCGGAGAAGACGATCTCCGGGTGCTCGTACAGCAGCCACATGACCTTCGCGGCGTCCATCGGCGAGCCGCCCCCGAGCGCGATGATCGTGTCGGGCCGGAAGTGCCGCATGCTCGCGGCGCCCTTCTGCACGGTCCGGACGGACGGCTCCGGCTCGACCTCGTCGATGATCTGGACGGCGACCTTGGTGCCGCGCCGGTTGAGCACGTCGAGCACCTTGTCGACGAAGCCCAGGGTCGTCATGGTCGCGTCGGTGACGATCGTGACGCGCTCGACGTCGGCCATGTCGGCGAGGTAGCGGATGGCGTTCGGCTCGAAGTAGGTCTTCGCCGGCACCTTGAACCACTGCAGGTTGTTGTTCCGACGACCGACGCGCTTGACGTTGATGAGGTTCACCGCCGAGACGTTGTTGGACACCGAGTTGTGGCCGTAGGAGCCGCAGCCCAGCGTCAGCGAGGGGATGAAGGCGTTGTAGATGTCGCCGATGCCGCCGAGCGACGAGGGGGCGTTCGCGATGACGCGGATCGCCTTGACGCGACGGCCGAACTCGACCGTCAGCGCCTCGTCGCGGGTGTGGATCGCGGCCGAGTGGCCCAGGCCGTCGAACTCGACCATGCGCTCGGACAGGCTGATGCCCTCCTCGGTGCTGGTCGCGCGCAGGACCGCGAGCACGGGGCAGAGCTTCTCGCGCGTCAGCGGCTCCTGCGGGCCGACGCCGCCCTCGACCTCGGCCAGGATGATCGACGTGTCGGCCGGGACCGTGAAGCCGGCCTGCTCGGCGATCCAGACGGGCGACTTGCCGACCACGGCGGGGTTGAGCTTCGCGCCGGCGCAGTTCTCGCCGCCGGCCTCGGCGCCGAAGATGAACCGCTCGAGCAGGGCCTTCTCGGCGGGCGTCGTGCGGTAGGCGTGCAGCCGGGCGAACTCGGCCATCGCGTCGTCGTAGATCTCGGCGTCGATGATGGCCGCCTGCTCGGAGGCGCAGATCACGCCGTTGTCGAAGCACTTGGACATGACGACGTCGTTGATGGCGCGGGCAAGCTTGGCCGTCTTCTCGATGTAGGCCGGGACGTTGCCGGCGCCGACGCCGAGCGCCGGCTTCCCGCACGAGTACGCGGCCTTGACCATCGCGTTGCCGCCGGTCGCGAGGATGGTCGCGACGCCCGGGTGGTTCATGAGCGCGCCGGTCGCCTCGAGCGACGGGGCCTCGACCCACTGGATGCAGTGCTCGGGCGCGCCGGCGGCGACCGCGGCGTCGCGGACGACCTTCGCGGCGGCGACGGACGAGCGCTGGGCGTTCGGGTGGAACGCGAAGATGATCGGGTTGCGCGTCTTGAGCGAGATGAGCGACTTGAAGATCGCGGTCGACGTCGGGTTGGTCACCGGCGTGATGCCCGCGATGACGCCCACGGGCTCGGCGATCTCCGTGATGCCGTTGAGCTCGTCGACGTGGATGACGCCGACCGTCTTGAGGTCGGCCATCGAGTTCGTCACGTGCTCGCACGCGAAGATGTTCTTGACGGCCTTGTCCTCGAAGACGCCGCGGCCGGTCTCGTCGACCGCCATCTTCGCGAGCACGCCGTGCTGGTCCAGGGCGGCGACCGAGCCCTTCTTGACGAAGCGGTCGACGTCCTCCTGCGTCATCGACGCGAACTCGGCGAGCGCCTTCGTGGCGTTGGCGACGAGCTGGTCGACGGCTGCCGCGACGTCCACCTCCGCCGTGACGGCTGCGGCCGGTGCGGCCGCGGGGGTACTGGACTTCTTCGCCTTGCTCGTCGTCGTGGTCACCGGACTCTCCCTGCGTCTCGTGGGTGCCGGCGGGTTCTGCGCTGGAGTGCGGTGCCGACGTCTACGACGCTAGGGGCGAAGTCGTCCCATGAAATGGGGCAAAGGTCCCGAGGACGTGGTGCGCGCCACGCCGGGCCGCGCAGGCCCCGGGGAAGGGCCTAGAGCAGGCCGGCGGCCGCCGTGAGGCCGGCGACGACGAGGAGGCCGACGGACATCACGGCGCTCACGACCCACCACTCCCAGTGGCGGTGCCGCAGCTCGCGCTGCACCTGTCGTTCGGCCATGTCTTCAAGATCGGCAGGTGGAGTGTGACGGACAACGCACCACGCGGATCGATCCGGAATTCACCCGACCGGACGGCAGGGACGAGGCCTGTCGCGACACACGGGCGGCGCCCGGGCGGGCCGCGACCCGGTTGCGCGCACAGCGACGCCCCGCCCGGCGCGTGGTCGCGCCCGGACGGGGCGTCGGGGCGGGGGCGGTCCAGCGTCGGGGGGACGACGCGACCGCTCGTGAGGTGTGGACCTCACGCTCCCGCCAGGCGGTCCGGTTGCCCTCCAGCGGCGTGCGGACCGCGGCCAGTGCCTCGGCCGCCGCTCCGGCAGGTCGTGCCGCAGCGACGAGACGAACCTACGAGCGCACGGGCCCGCGAGGGCGGGACCAACGTCCCGGCGGCCGCCCCCAGTGCGCGCCGTGCCGGACGGGCGCGGAGGCTTGCGCCCCGGGCCGATGTGAGCGTTAACATACGACAGCGCCGCCGACGCGGGCGGTGCGACGACGCGAGCGAAGGAGCCCGCCGATGCCCAGCCCGGACCTCGGAGCCGTGCGCGCGGCCCTCGTCGACGGGCGCACCAGCCTGGGCATCGAGCTCGGCTCGACGCGCATCAAGGCCTGCCTCGTGGGCCCGGACCACAGCCCGATCGCCGGCGGCAGCCACGACTGGGAGAACCGCTTCGTCGACCGGACGTGGACGTACACGCTCGAGGACGTGTGGGAGGGCCTGCAGGCCTGCACGGCGGACCTGCTGCGCGACGTCGAGGCCCGCTACGGGGTGCGCCCGACGACGTTCCGGGCGCTCGGGGTGTCCGCGATGATGCACGGCTACCTGGCGTTCGACGCCGACGGCGAGCTGCTCGTGCCGTTCCGCACGTGGCGCAACACCAGCACGGAGCGCGCGGCGGCCGAGCTCACGGCGGTGCTGGAGCACAACGTCCCGCTGCGGTGGTCGGTGGCCCACGTGCACCAGGCGGTGCTCGATGAGGAGCCGCACGTGCCGCGGATCGCGTTCCTCACGACGCTCGCGGGGTACGTGCACTGGCGCCTCACCGGCCGGCGCGTGCTCGGCGTGGGCGACGCGTCCGGCATGTTCCCGGTGGACCCCGCGACGCGCGACTACGACGCCGACCGCCTCGGCCGGTTCGACGCGCTGCTCGCCGGCCGGCTGCCCGCCCCGCTCGTCGAGCTCCTCCCGCAGGTGCTCGTCGCGGGCCAGGACGCGGGCTCGCTCACCGCCGAGGGCGCGGCGCTGCTGGACCCGACCGGCACGCTGCAGCCGGGGATCCCGCTGTGCCCGCCGGAGGGGGACGCCGGGACCGGCATGGTCGCGACCCACGCGGTGGCGCCCCGCACCGGCAACGTCAGCGTCGGGACGAGCGTCTTCGCGATGGTCGTGCTGGAGAAGCCGCTCGCGCAGGTGCACCCCGAGGTGGACCTCGTCACGACGCCCGCCGGGGACCTGGTCGCGATGGTGCACTGCAACAACGGCGCCAGCGAGCTCGCCGCGTGGGCGCAGGTGCTCGGCTCGTTCGCCGGCGCTCTCGGCCACGACGACGACCCCGACGCGGTGTTCGAGGCGCTGCTGCGCGCGGCGCTCGACGGGGAGCCGGACGGCGGCGGCCTGCTGGCCTACAACTACCTGGCGGGCGAGCCGATCACCGGGCTGCCGGAGGGTCGCCCTCTCGTCGTCCGCACACCCGGCTCCCGGCTCAGCCTCGCCAACCTCGCCCGCGTGCAGGTGTACGGCGTCTTCGCGACGCTCAGCCTCGGCATGCGCGTGCTCGCCCGCGAGGGCGTCGCGCTCGACTCGCTCGTCGCGCACGGCGGGGTCTTCCGCACGGCCGGCGTCGCGCAGCGCTTCCTGGCGGCGGCGGTGGACGCGCCGGTCGCGGTGGGCCGCAGCGCGGGCGAGGGCGGCGCGTGGGGGATCGCCGTCCTCGCGTCCTACCTCGCGGCCGCGCGGGAGCGGGACCTGCACGCGTTCCTGGACGAGGTGTTCGCGGACGCCGAGGTCGACGTCGTGGCGCCGGACGCCGACGACGTGGCGGGGTACGCCGCCTACCTGGACGCGTACGAGGCCGGGCTGGCGATCGAGCGCGCCGCGGTGGACGCCACGGCGGCGGGCCCCGGCCGATGAGCGGGCTGCAGGGCCACCCCGCCCGGGTGCGCGACGAGGTCGCCCGCGTGCGCGAGGTCGTCGCCCGCCTGCACGCGGAGCTGCCGCGCTGGGAGCTCGTGGTGTGGACCGCCGGCAACGTCTCGCAGCGCGTCGTGGTGGGCGACGCCCCCGGCCCCGCCGACCTGCTCGTCATCAAGCCGTCGGGCGTCACGTACGACGAGCTGACGGCGGACTCGATGGTGGTGTGCGACCTCGACGGCACGCTCGTCGACGGTGACCGTGCGCCCTCGTCGGACACCGCCGCCCACGCGTACGTCTACCGCCACCTGCCGCACGTCGGCGGCGTCGTGCACACCCACTCGACGTACGCGACCGCCTGGGCCGCCCGCGGGGAGCCCGTGCCGTGCGTGCTCACGATGATGGCCGACGAGTTCGGCGGGCCGATCCCGGTCGGCCCCTTCGCGCTCATCGGCGACGACTCCATCGGCCGCGGGATCGTCGAGACGCTGTCCGGCTCGCGCAGCCGCGCCGTGCTCATGCGCAACCACGGCCCGTTCACCATCGGGCGGGACGCGCGGGACGCCGTCAAGGCCGCGGTCATGGTGGAGGAGGTCGCGCGCACCGTCCACCTGGCGCGCCAGCTGGGCGAGCTCGTCCCGATCGCGCCCGACGACGTCGACCGGCTGTACGCCCGCTACCAGCACGTCTACGGGCAGGGGGACTCGGCACCCGTCGAGCCGCTCCCCGCGCCCGCCGACGCACCGCTCGAGGATCAGGAGAGCACCCGATGAAGCCCTACGCCGAGCACGAGGTCTGGTTCCTCACCGGCAGCCAGGACCTGTACGGCGAGGAGACGCTGCGCGAGGTGGCGGAGCAGTCCCAGGAGGTCGCCCGGGCCCTCGACGCGTCCGGCGACGTGCCCGCGCGGGTCGTCTGGAAGCCGGTGCTCAAGGACTCGTCCTCGATCCGCCGCGCGATGCTCGACGCCAACGCCGACGACCGGGTGCTCGGCGTCGTCACGTGGATGCACACGTTCAGCCCCGCGAAGATGTGGATCCACGGCCTGGCCGCGCTCGCCAAGCCGCTCCTGCACCTGCACACGCAGGCGAACGTCGAGCTGCCCTGGGACACCATCGACTTCGACTTCATGAACCTCAACCAGGCGGCGCACGGCGACCGGGAGTACGCCTACGTCGCGGCGCGGATGGGTGTCACGCGCACGACGGTCGCCGGGCACGTGAGCGACCCGGCCGTCACGCGGCGCGTCGGGACGTGGGTGCGGGCCGCCGCCGGCCGCGCGGCGACCCAGTCGCTGCGCCTGGCCCGCTTCGGCGACAACATGCGCAACGTCGCGGTGACGGAGGGCGACAAGACCGAGGCGGAGGTGCGGTTCGGGGTCTCGGTGAACACGTGGGGCGTCAACGACCTCGTCGCGGCCGTCGCCGAGGTCGCGGACGCGGACGTGGACACGCTGGTCAAGGAGTACGAGGACCTCTACGACGTGGTGCCCGAGCTGCGGGCGGGCGGCGAGCGCCACGAGTCTCTGCGGTACGCCGCGCGGCAGGAGGTCGCGCTGCGCACGCTGCTCGAAGGGCTGGGTGCCCGCGCGTTCACGACGAACTTCGAGGACCTCGGCGACCTGCGGCAGCTGCCGGGGCTGGCCGTCCAGCGGCTGATGGCCCAGGGCTACGGCTTCGGCGCCGAGGGCGACTGGAAGACGGCCGTGCTGGTGCGCGCCGCGAAGGTCATGGGCGAGGGCCTGCCGGGCGGCGCCTCGCTGATGGAGGACTACACCTACGACCTCACGCCTGGGCACGAGCTGATCCTGGGCGCGCACATGCTCGAGATCTGCCCCTCGCTCACCACGTCGACGCCCCGCGTCGAGATCCACCCGCTCGGCATCGGCGGCAAGGACGACCCCGTGCGCATGGTGTTCGACGCCGACCCGGGCGAGGGCGTCGTCGTCTCGCTGGCGGACATGCGCGACCGGTTCCGGCTCACCGCGAACGTCGTGGACGTCGTGGCGGCGCCCGCCCCGCTGCCGCACCTGCCGGTGGCCCGCGCGGTGTGGCGGCCCCGGCCCGACTTCCGGACCAGCGCCGAGTGCTGGCTGACCGCCGGCGGGGCGCACCACACGGTCATGTCGACGGCGGCCGGTGTCGAGGCGTTCGAGATCTTCGCCGACCTGGCCGGTGCCGAGCTGCTCGTGATCGACGAGCAGACGACGCGCCGCGGGTTCCGGGACCAGGTCCGCTGGAACGCGGCCTACCACCGGCTGGCCGCCGGGCTCTGAGCCGCCGACGGGCGGCCGCCCTCCCAGCTCCGGGCGGCCGCCGGTCGGCGCGCGGTCAGCCGTGCAGGCGCCGCAGCAGGTCCTCGAGGAGCGGCCCGGCCGTCGTCGAGCCGTAGTCGCCCTCCGCGACGAACACGGCCACGGCGAGGTCGCCCTGCACCGCGATCATCCACGCGTGGTTCTTCGTCCCGCCGGTCGGGCCGAACTGGGCGGTGCCGGTCTTCGCGGCCACCTCGCCGCCCGGGGCGTCCTGCAGGAAGGTCGCGCCGCCCTCGGTGACCACGGAGCGCATGAGCGAGCGCAGGGCGTCCGCCTCGTCAGCTGTGAGCGGCTCGGCGTCCCGGCCGCCGTCGGGCGCGGCGCTCGGGCTCCGCGCGCCGTCGTCCGGCACGACGAGCCGGGGGTGCACGGTGGCGCCGCGCGCGACGGACGCCGCGACCGTGGCCATGCCCAGCGGCGAGGCGAGCACCTGGCCCTGGCCGATGAGCGCGGCCGCGTGCGCGGTGCCGTCGGCCCGCGCGGGCACCTCGCCGAAGAACCCGGAGGCGCCGAGGTCGGCCTGACCGGTCAGACCGAGCGAGCCAGCGGCCGCGGCCACCTCGTCCATCGGCGCCTTGTCGCGCTCGGCGATGAACGCCGCGTTGCACGAGTTCGCGAACGCGGTGCGCAGCGACACCGTCCCGAGCCGGTCGGACGGGTAGTCGGGGAAGTTGCGGAACTCACGGCCGTCGACGTCGACCGAGGGGGTGCACGCGACCTCGCTGTCGGGGGTGAGGCCGGCGCGCAGCAGCGCCAGCGTGGTGACGACCTTGAACGTCGAGCCCGGCGGGTACTGACCCAGGGTCGCGGTCGAGAGCCCGTCGCCGCCCGGCCCGCTCGCCGCCGCCAGCACGTCGCCCGTCGAGGGTCGGATCGCGACGATGGCGGAGGCCGGCCCGACCTGGCGCAGCACCGCCTCGGCGGCCTTCTGCACCCCGACGTCGAGCGTGGTGCGCAGGGGCGTGCCCGCGACCGCCTCGACGCGGAACAGCTCCCGCTCCGCTCCGTCCGCGCCGACGGCCGTCACGGCGACGCCCGGCCGCCCGCGCAGCTGCGCGTCGTACTGCCGCTGCAGCCCGGACAGCCCGGCGAGGTCGCCGGCGACGACGGCGCCCTTCGACTGCTCGACGAGCTCCGCGGTCGCCTGGCCCACCGTGCCGAGGACCGGGCGGGCGAACGTCCGGGTCGGCGCCAGCGGCAGCGTGTCCGGCACGGCGTTGACGCCCGTCATGCCCGCGAGCCGCGCGACGTCGTAGCCGCGGTCGGAGTCGCGCACGACAATCGCCTCGACGAACGCCTTCGGGCCCGCGGCCGCGACGCGCTGGACGTAGGCGTCGACGTCGAGCTCGAGCGCCTTCGCCAGGGAGGCGGCCGCCTTGGCCTGACCCGCGGCGTCCACGCGGGTCTTGTCGATCCCGATCCGGTGCACCGGCCGCGGCTCGACGATCGGGCTGCCGTCACCGGCGAGCACGTCGGCGCGCGGCGGGCGGTCCCGCTCGACGACGAGCCGCTCGCCGTCGGTGAGGTCCGGCGCCAGGTCGGCGGCCGTCAGCGTGGTGCGCCAGACGTCCGCGTCGTCGCGAACCATCTCCGCGCTCGTCGTGTACGTCCACTCGTCGTCGCGGTCGGGCACGTCCCACGTCCACGCGAGCTGCACCGTCGCCTTCGCGTCGTCGTCCTCGTCGAGGACCGGCGTGGCGACCACGGTGGCCGTCCAGCCCGACAGGCCCTCGAAGGCCGCGGTGCGGGTCGCGGTCAGCCGCTGCACGTTCGTGTCCGCGAGGTCGAGGCTGGCGAGGTCGCCGGCCGGGAGCACGGCCGCGAGCTGCTCGGCGGCCTGGCGCGGCCCGGGCGGGCTCGACGTGCACGCCGCCAGCCCGGGGAGCACGAGGAGCCCGACCGCAGCCGCCCCCACCCATCGCCGCCGCGTCGCGCGTCGCACCTGCCGCCCCCTCGTCGTCGCTGCTCGTGGCCCCGGCGCAGCCCGGCCCGTGCCAGGGGCGGGGTCGCGGGGGGACGGGTCGCGCCGTGCCACGGCGGCCCAGGGCGAGCCTGCCACCCCGCGCCGACACGCGGGACCGCTTTCGCGGATCCCCGCCACCGCCGAGATCGTGAGCTCGGCCCGAGATCGTGACGTCCACGTGCCGATCTCGGGCCGAAGTCACGATCTCGGGCTCGGGTCAGGGGCGCAGGAGGACCTTGGTGGCCCGGCGCTCGTCCATCGCGGCGTAGGCCTCGGCGACCTGCGCGAGGGGCAGCTCGAGGTCGAAGACCCGCCCGGGCTCGATCCGCCCGTCGAGCACCTCGGGGAGCAGCTCCTCGATGTACCCGCGCACCGGGGCGACGCCGCCGCGGACGCCGACGTTCGAGTCGAACATCGTCCGGACCGGCAGCTCGGGGCCGCCGTTCGGGACGCCGACGAAGCCCACCTGGCCGCCGGGCCGCGCCGACCGCAGCGCCTGGTCCATCGACTCCTTCGTCCCCACGCACTCCAGCACGACGTCCGGGCCGATCCCGCCGAACATGTCCTTCAGGCGCGCGACGCCGTCGTCGCCGCGCTCGGGGACGACGTCGGTGGCGCCGAAGGCCCGCGCGAGCGCCTGGCGCTGCTCGTGCCGCGACATGGCCACGACGCGCGAGGCCCCGAGGCGCGTCGCGGCGATGACGGCGCAGAGGCCGACCGCACCGTCGCCGACCACCGCGACCGTCGAGCCCGGGCGCACGCCGCCCGAGACCGCGGCGTGGTGCCCGGTACCCATCACGTCGGACAGCGTCAGCACGCCGGGGAGCAGCGCGTCGTCGGGCTGCCCGCCCGGCACGACGACCAGCGTGCCGTCGGCCTGCGGCACGCGGACCCGCTCGCCCTGGCCGCCGTCGCCCGAGTTGCCCTCGGTGTCGGCGCCGCCCCACCAGCCGCCGTGCAGGCACGAGGTGCTGACGCCGTTGCGGCAGTTCGCGCACGTCCCGTCGCAGACGTAGAAGGGCGCGATGACGAAGTCGCCGACGGCCATGCGCGCGACGTCGGTGCCGACCTCCTCGACGACACCCACGAACTCGTGCCCGATGCGGTGCGGGTGGCGCGTCGGCGTCACCCCGCGGTAGGGCCACAGGTCCGAGCCGCACACGCACGCGGCGACGACGCGCACGACCGCGTCGGTCCCGAACCGCAGGACGGGGTCGGGGACCTCCTCGAGCCGGATGTCCCGCTCCCCGTGGATGACCGTCGCGCGCATGCGTCCTCGTCTCAGTCTCGCGGTGCCCGCCGTGGGCCCCGGGACAATCTAGGACGGGTCCCGCGGGCGCGCGTCGTCGGGCGGGATACGGTCGGCGGAGGCGGGAGCGCCCGCCGCCGTGACGAGGAGACGCCGTGGCGACTGCAGCCGGGACGAGCGAGTACGACCGGTTCGGGCCGTGGGTCGACGAGGTCCGTACGCCGGACGACGTCCCGCGGCTGTTCCGCGGCCACGGGCTCACGTTCGGCGACGACGAGCTCGTGGTCAAGGTGCCGCGCGACGTCGCCCGGCGGGACGCGACGCCCGACATGGACCTGTACGACCACCTGCTCGCGCTCGGGCCCGACGAGCTGACCGTCCTCAGCCGGCCGGGGGCCCGCGGCGTGCCGGCCGACGCGGCCACCGGCGCCTACGCGGCGCGTGCGGTCCGGCTCGCGGACGTGGCCGCCGTGCGCGACTCGGTGAGCATGCTCGACGGCCGGCTCGACGTGCTCGCACGTGACGGCCGCACGGTCGCCGTGCCCTACAACGGCTCCTCGCGGCCGAGCGTGGAGCGCCTCGTCGCGCTGCTGCGGGACCGCCTGCCGGCCACGCCACCGAGCCGCGCCGGGTCCGCGCTGCGCGCGGCCGGGCACGCAGCGGCGCC
>NZ_HE978588.1:39672-51702 GCF_000312005.1 Cellulomonas massiliensis JC225 | reverse complement strand
GTCGGCGACTACCGCGCCGTCGAGCGGGAGCTCCCCGGGCTGGTGGCGTGGGCATGGCACGGGCGGACCGTCGTCGCGCCGCGGGCCACCGGCGCCGCCGGCGCGCTCCAGCGCCTGCTGCACGTCGTGTCGCCGATGACCGTCCACGGCGGCGTGCTCGCCGGGGACGACGTCGCCGTCGAGGCCTTCGGCCGCCACGCATGGCTCGTGCGCGGCCGGGCGCCGGAGCTGTCCGCCTCGCGGCTCCTCGTCCCCCTGGCCGGGCTCGACGCGGTCGAGCTGCAGCCGCACCCGCGGTACACGGCGGTCGTCTCGGCGACGCTCCGCGCGGGCGACGCCCTCAGCCGGCTGGACGTGCCCGAGGGCAGCGCGACCCATCGCCTGCTCACCGCAGCCGCCGGCTGACGTCTCGGTCAGCCAGCGGGCTCGAAGACGGCCGACCAGTCGTCGCCGTAGAGCGCGCGCACCTCGTCGAGCTCGACCGGACCCTCGTCGCGCGTCGCCGTGGCGACCCACCAGTCGGCGCCGGGCAGCCCCGCGGAGAGCCACGCGCGCGAGCCGGGCCGCTGCGGGCGGTACGACGGCCGTGGCCGTGCCACGACCTCACCGTGGCCGGGCTCCCAGAGCCGCACGGACCCGTCGTCCTCGCTGCCGAGCACGACGGCGTCGAACCACCGCCAGACGACGGCCTCCCGCCCGTCCGGAGCGGTCACGACCGCGACGAGGTGGCCGGGGGCGACGCGCTCGACGCGTGGCCTCGGGAACATCGGCGCGAAGGCGACGGCGCGGCTGCCCGCGCGACCGGACACCTCGACCGCCTCCTCCCCGACGCGGAGGACGAGACCGGTCCGGAGGCCGTGCCCGGCCGAGATCAGGGGGTCCACCCCTCCATCGTCCCCGACGCAGGAGGACGAGGAGTGCCCCAGCGGGAGTCACGACGCGGCGTCGAGCCTGTCGGGGACCGGGTCGGGCAGGGCGAGCGGCTGCCGGAGCGCCGCGACGAGCACGCCGACGACCGAGGCGACGGCGTCCGCCAGCACCCGGAAGGAGCCTGTCGTGGCGTCGTCGCGGAACGACTGCAGCGACCGGAGCGGTTCGACGTGGTACACGCCGGCGTCGGGGGTCGAGCGCTCGAACTCCCGCACGAGGTCGTGCAGATAGTCCTCCATCGTCCTGAAGGTCGAGGCGAGCGAGCCGGGCGTGCTCGTCCCGCCGTCGTCCCGCCACGTCTCGCGGCCGCGCCGCAGCCGGGCGTCAGGGACGAGCGGGGCGGTGCGCCGCAACCGCTCGAAGTCGAGCTGGAGCTCCACGATCCGCTCGGCGAACCGCCGGTAGCGGTGCTCGGAGATCTCGTCGGTCCCTGCGGCTCGGATGAGCCGGCGCTCGCGCTTGACGGCGTTGTAGGTCGCGATGGTCTCGTCGAGGACCGACCGCAGCACGACGTCCTCGCGGGCGTGCTCGTCCTTGAGGTCCTCCACCTGGCGACGCCAGGCCTCCCGTTGCTCCTCGAGCTTCTTGTCGGCGCGCTCGTCATGGCGGCGCTCGCGGTCGCGCTGCTGGGCGACCTCCTCGAGCAGCGTCTGCTGGCCGACGAAGAACGCGTACCCGACCAGCCCGCCGACGACGCCCACGGCGACGACGCCGACCGCCGCCTTGCCGATCTCGAACGCCAGGGTGTCGGGCCCGTAGCCGACCAGGGCCACGATGAGCACGACGACCACCGCCGCGACGGTCACGGCGACGAGCGCGATCCCGGCGGTGCGCCTCAGGGTCGTCAGGCGCGCGAGGGATCCCACCGCGGGGTCCACCGTGGTGACCGGCCGCCTCTGGCTGGACACCCTCCCAGCACACACCCGGCCCGCGTCCTCTGGCAACGGTTGGCGGTGGGCCGCAGGCGAGCGATCGTGTGCCCCGAACGGCGAAGGCCGCCCCGCGCGACGCGGGACGGCCTGTGACGTGCGCCCGATAGGATTCGAACCTACGACCTTCTGCTCCGGAGGCAGACGCTCTATCCACTGAGCTACGGGCGCATGCGCCCGGCCCGGGGCCGAACGCGCACCGGCGAGACTACCAGCCGTTCAGAGGTCGGCGACCAGCGCGCTCAGGTAGTGCGAGGTCTCCTCGACGGCCCTGGCCTCGTCCCCGGCGACGATCGCCTGCACCAGCCCGTCGTGGGCGTCGGCGGCGTGCGTGTCGGTGACGAAGTTGAACCGGATGTTCTCGCCGATGGCCTCGATGAGGTTGTCGTACAGCGACGTCAGCACGGGGTTGCCGGCCGTCCGGACGATCGCCCGGTGCAGCGCGAGGTCCGAGTCCACCATGTCGTCGACGACGCCCGAGCGGTACGCCTCCTCGCGGCGCTCGCGCAGGTCGACGAGCGCCGAGGCGTCGGTCGCGGACCGGCGGCGCGCGGCCAGCCGGGCGGCCTCGATCTCGAGCGCGCGGCGCACCTCGACGACGTCCCGCCGGCGCGCGTCGGCGATGTGGCGGCCCATCGTGACGGCGCCCTCGGACGTCGACAGCACGTACGTGCCCGAGCCCTGGCGGCGCTCCAGCAGCCCCGCGTGGACGAGCGACTGCACGGCCTCGCGGACCGTGTTGCGGCCGACGCCGAGCAGGTCGGAGAGCGCGGGCTCGGGCGGGATGCGGGACCCGACGGGCCACTCGCCCGCCGAGATCCGGGCGGTGAGCTTCTCGACGGCGGCGTCGATCAGTCCGGTGCGACGGCTCATCCGGACAGCGTGGAGTGTCGGATCGGGTCGGGCATGGGGTGCAGTCAACCTCAGGGCGGGGGTGGTGGGAAGCCCCCGGATCGGGTGTCGGCGCGCAGTCGTCCCACGACCTGCGAGGATCGTGGGGTGCAGCTCCAGCCCTGGCGAGGACGTCTCGTCGTCCTCCTCGGGATCGTGCTCGCCGCCCTCAACCTGCGCATCGCGGTGGCCTCGGTGTCGCCGATCCTCGGCCTCGTGCGCGAGGACGTCGCGCTCTCGGCCGCGCAGGTCGGGCTGCTGGGGACGATCCCCGTCGCGTCCTTCGCGCTGTTCGGCTCCCTCGCCACGCCGCTCGCCCGGCGCATCGGGCTCGAGCCCGCGATCGTCGTCGCGATGGCCGTCTCCGCGACCGGGGAGGCCCTGCGGGCGACCGCCGGCTCGGCGCCGGCGTTCCTCGGCTGGTCGGTCGCCGCGCTCGCGGGCCTCGGCATGGGCAACGTGCTCCTGCCGCCGCTCGTCAAGCGGTACTTCCCGGACCGGATCGGCGCCGTGACGGCCGCCTACTCCGTCGCGCTGCCGATCAGCACGGCCCTGCCCCCGCTCGTCGCCGTCCCGCTGGCGCAGTCCGCGGGGTGGCGCGTCGCCGTCGGGGTGTGGGCGGTGCTCGGGGTGGTCGCGGTCGTGCCGTGGCTCGTCGTCATCGTCCGCTCGGCGCACGCCCGCGCGCGCCTGCGGAACCTGCTGCGCCGCGCCCCCGCGTCGGACGCCCCCGACGTGCTGGGCGCGCGGCCCGTCGACCCGCGCCTCGTGTGGCGGTCCCCGCACGCGTGGGCGCTCGCGGTGATGTTCGGCATGAACGCGCTCGGGACGTACGCGACGTTCGCCTGGCTCCCGGAGCTGCTCGTGGCGGACGGCTACCCGGCCGACGTGGGCGGCCGCTGGCTCGCGCTGTTCGCGATCCTCGGCCTGCCCGCGTCGTTCGTCCTGCCGGTGCTCGCGCAGCGCGTGCGCAACCCGTTCTGGGTCGTGTTCGGGTTCTGCGTCGTGTGGGCGGGCGGCTACCTCGGCCTCATCCTGTCGCCGGACGCCGGCCTGCCGGTGTGGATGGTGCTGCTCGGCATCGGGCCCGGCTCGTTCCCGCTCTTCCTCGCCCTCATCGGGCTGCGCTCGGCGGACGCGTCCGTCGCCGTCACGCTCTCGGGCATGGTGCAGGGCGTCGGGTACGCGCTCGCGGGCCTGGGGCCGATCGGCGTCGGCCTCGTCGTCGAGCGGACGGGGTCCTGGGACCTCGCGCTCTGGCTCCTGCTCGCGACGCTCGTCGTGCTCGTCGCCGCGGCCTGGCGCGCGTGCCGTCCGGGCGTGATCGGCGCGCGTCCGGCCCCGGAAGCAGGTTCGCAGGCGGCCGATCCGGTCGCCTAGCCTGTGCTCGTGACCCCCAGCCAGCTCGCCGACGCCCTGCGCGCCGCTCTCGTCCAGGCCGTCGACGACGGCACGTTCGCCCTCGCCGCCGACCAGGTCCCGGCGACGGTGCACCTGGAGCGTCCGCGGCAGCGCGAGCACGGCGACTGGGCGACGAACGTGGCGCTGCAGCTGGCCAAGAAGGCCGGCACGAACCCCCGCGCGTTCGCCGAGGAGCTCGCGCGTCGCCTCGCCGCCACGCCCGGCGTCGCCACCGTCGAGGTGGCCGGTCCCGGGTTCCTCAACATCCGGCTCGACGCGGCCGCGGCGGGCGAGCTCGCCCGCTCGGTCGTCGAGGCGGGCGAGGCCTACGGCCGCGGGGACGCGCAGGCGGGGGAGCGGGTCAACCTCGAGTTCGTCTCCGCGAACCCGACCGGTCCGCTGCACATCGGCGGCGTGCGGTGGGCGGCGGTCGGCGACGCGATGGCGCGCGTGCTGCAGGCGGCCGGCGCGGACGTGGCCCGCGAGTACTACGTCAACGACCACGGCGCCCAGATCGACCGGTTCGCCGAGTCCCTGCTCGCCGCGGCGACGGGTCGCCCGACGCCCGAGAACGGGTACGGCGGCTCGTACGTGGCCGAGATCGCGCAGGCCGTCGTCGCGGACGCGCTCGCGGCGGGCGACGCCGACCCGCGCGAGCTGCCCGAGGCCGAGGCCGTCGAGGCGTTCCGCGCGCGCGGCGTCACGCTGATGCTCGCCGAGGTCGAGCAGTCGCTCGAGGACTTCGGGGTGCACTTCGACCTGTACTTCCACGAGGACTCGCTGCACGAGTCGGGCGCGGTCGAGCGCGCGATCGCGCGGATGCGCGCGAACGGGCACGTCTACGAGCAGGACGGCGCGACGTGGCTGCGCTCGACGACGTTCGGCGACGACAAGGACCGCGTCGTCATCAAGGCCGACGGCGAGGCCGCCTACATCGCGGGCGACATCGCCTACTACGTCGACAAGCGCGAGCGCGGGTTCGACAAGGTCGTCATGCTGCTGGGCGCCGACCACCACGGCTACATCGGCCGCATGCGGGCGATCGCGGCGGCGTTCGGCGACGACCCCGACGTGCACCTCGAGATCGTCATCGGGCAGCTCGTCAACCTCGTCAAGGACGGCAAGCCGTTCCGGATGTCGAAGCGCGCCGGGACGATCGTGACGATCGACGACCTCGTCGAGGCGATCGGCGTCGACGCGGCGCGCTACGCGCTGACCCGGTCCTCGGCGGAGTCGCCGATCGACCTCGACCTGGACCTGCTCGTCAAGGCCTCGAACGACAACCCGGTCTACTACGTCCAGTACGCGCACGCCCGGACGGTCAACGTCGGCCGCAACGCCGCGGCGGCGGGCGTCCGCAAGGAGGACGGCTTCGACGCCGGCCTGCTCGACCACGAGACGGAGACGGTGCTGCTCGGCAAGATCGCCGAGCTGCCGCGCGTCGTCGCCCAGGCGGCCGAGCTGCGCGAGCCGCACCGCGTCGCGCGCTACCTCGAGGACCTCGCCGGGTCGTACCACAAGTGGTACGACCAGCGCCGGGTCACGCCGTTCGGCGACGAGGAGGTCACGGACGTGCACCGCACGCGCCTGTGGCTCAACGACGCGACGCGTCAGGTGATCGCCAACGGCCTCGGGCTGCTCGGCGTGAGCGCGCCGGAGCGGATGTGACGACGAGCATCCCGGGCGAGCCCTGGTCGACCGGCGTCACGCGCGACGCGTCCGGCGAGGCCGTCGTCGCCGGGGTGCCGGTCTCGCGGCTGGCGGCCGAGCACGGCACGCCCGCGTACGTCCTGGACGAGGCCGACGTGCGCACGCGCGCCCGGGCCTACCGCCGGGCGTTCGAGACCGCGTTCGCCGAGGTCGGCGCCGGCGTCGACGTGTACTACGCGGGCAAGGCGTTCCTGTCGGTGGCCGTCGCGCGCTGGGTGCACGAGGAGGGCCTGCGCGTCGACACGGCGAGCGGCGGGGAGCTGGCCGTCGCGCTGCGGGCCGGCGTGCCCGGCGCGCACCTCGGGCTGCACGGCAACAACAAGTCCGACGACGAGATCGCGGCGGCGCTCGAGGCCGGCGTCGGCCGCATCATCGTCGACTCCCTCGCCGAGGTCGACCGCGTCGCGGCCGCCGCGGCCGCCCGCGGCGTCGTCGCCCCGGTGATGGTGCGCGTGACGACGGGCGTGCACGCCGGCGGGCACGAGTACATCTCCACGGCGCACGAGGACCAGAAGTTCGGCCTGTCGGTCCACGGCCGCGAGGGCGAGGACAGCCCCGCGACGACGGCGCTGCTCGCGGTGCTCGCGCGACCCGAGCTGCACCTGCTCGGCATCCACTCCCACATCGGCTCGCAGATCCTGGACGCCTCGGGGTTCGCCGTCGCCGCCCGCGCCGTCCTCGACCTGCGCGCCCACCTGGCCGCGCGCACGGGCGTCCTGGTCGAGGAGGTGGACATCGGCGGCGGGTACGGGATCGCGTACCTCCCGGGCGAGGTCGCGCTCGACCCCGCGCGGGTCGCCAAGGACATCAGCGTCGCGCTCGCGGACGCCTCGGTGGACCTCAGCACGCCGCTGCCGCGGTTCTCGATCGAGCCGGGCCGCGCGATCGTGGGGCCGGCCGGGCTCACGCTCTACCGCGTCGGCACGGTCAAGCCCGTGCAGCTCTCGGACGGCCGGGTGCGCACGTACGTCTCCGTGGACGGCGGCATGAGCGACAACATCCGGCCCGCGCTGTACGGCGCGCAGTACCACGCGGAGGTCGTCGGCCGGCTGTCCGAGGCCGAGCCCGTGCTGGCGCGCGTCGTCGGCAAGCACTGCGAGAGCGGTGACATCGTCGTGCACGAGGTGCTGCTGCCCGCCGACGTGCGCGAGGGCGACCTGCTCGCGGTCGCCGCGACCGGCGCCTACGGCCGCTCGATGGCCTCGAACTACAACCTGCTGACGCGGCCGCCGGTCGTGGCCGTCACCGACGGCGCCTCGCGCGTGCTCGTCCGGCGCGAGACGGTCGACGACCTGCTGGCCCTCGACGCCGACGCCTGAGCGCCCGGCCGGCCGCTACGCGGCGACGTGCTCCGCGGCGAGGTCGGCGAACATCGCGCGGTTGAGGCGGAACGCGAGGCGGGCCTCCTCGACGACCGCGCCGCGCTCGCCGTCGTCGAGAGGGAGCGCGTCGAGGCGCTCGCGGTAGACGTCCTTGAACGGCTTGAGCCGGTGGATCTGCGGGAAGTTGTAGAAGGACGCGCCGGCGCCCGTCAGCCCGTACCCGCGCTCGACGAGGCGCTTGAGCACCTGCCCGCCCGACAGGTCGCCGAGGTACCGGGTGTAGGCGTGCGCGGCGTAGCGAGGCAGGTCGTCGACCTCCCGGAGGCGGGCGGCGTACGCCTGCGTCGCGGGCAGCACCCGCGTGCGCTCCCGCCAGGCGCCGCCCAGGAGGTGCTCGAGGTCCGCCTCGATCGCGGGCACCCGCACGAGCTCGTCGAAGACGAGGTCCCCGTCCGCGCCCCGGTCGCGCAGCCGCGCGCCGGCGGCCTCCAGCGCGACGTAGACGGCGTGCTGCTGCGCCGCCAGGTCGGCGTACCCGGCGAGGGCCAGGCGCCCGGCGACGAGCGCCTCGACGAACGGCGACCGCTCCGCGGCGTCGTGCTCGCTGCGCGTGCCGTCGCGCAGCGCGGCCGAGAGGGGAACCGCCTGCCCGGCGGTCGCGGTGGTCTCGGTCGCGGGGGCGCTCATGGGTCTCCAGCCGGGCGGCGACCGCGCCCGAGCCCGGACGCGGTCGTGACAGTCTGTCAGATCGTGCTGTCAGATCGTGCTGTCGGATCCTGCTGCGGGGTCCGCCCGCCGCCCGCGTGGACAGCCGCGGGGCCTGCGCCCCGGCGCCCCTATCCTGGCCCCGTCAGCCCCCAGCCCCGGAGGTGTCCCGTGCCCGACTCGTTGCGTGTCGCCCTGCTCGGCTGCGGGGTGGTCGGGACGCAGGTCGCCCGCCTCCTCACGGAGCAGGCCGACGAGCTGCGCCAGCGCGTCGGGGCCCGGCTCGATCTCGTCGGGGTGGCCGTGCGCCGCCTCGACGCGCCGCGCGAGGGCGTCGACGCGTCCCTGCTGACGACGGACGCCGAGGAGCTCGTCACGCGCGCCGACGTCGTGGTCGAGGTGATGGGCGGCATCGAGCCCGCCCGTGGCCTGCTGCTGCGGGCGATCGAGCACGGCGCCAGCGTCGTCACCGCGAACAAGGCGCTCCTGGCCGCGGACGGCCCGAGCATCTACGCCGCGGCCGACGAGCGCGGCGTGGACGTGTACTTCGAGGCGGCCGTCGCCGGCGCGATCCCCATCGTCCGGCCGGTGCGCGAGTCGCTCGCGGGCGACCACGTGCAGCGCGTCCTCGGCATCGTCAACGGCACGACGAACTACGTGCTCGACAAGATGGCGTCCGAGGGGCTCGACCTCGAGCAGGCGGTCAAGGAGGCGCAGGCGCTCGGCTACGCCGAGGCGGACCCGACGGCCGACGTCGAGGGCTACGACGCCGCCGCGAAGGCCGCGATCCTCGCGAGCCTGGCGTTCCACACCCGCGTCTCGATCGACGACGTCGCCCGCGAGGGCATCACGGGCGTCACGGCCGACGACGTGCGCTGGGCCGAGAGCACCGGGCACGTCGTCAAGCTGCTCGCGATCGCCGAGCGCAACGACAACGACGGCTCGCCGGGCGTGCAGGTGCGGGTGCACCCCGCGCTCGTCCCCGCCGACCACCCGCTCGCCGGCGTGCGGGGCGCGTACAACGCCGTGTTCGTCGAGGCGGAGGCCGCCGGCCAGCTCATGTTCTACGGCCGCGGCGCGGGCGGGGCGCCCACGGCCTCGGCCGTGCTCGGCGACGTCGTCTCCGCCGCGCGGCACCGGGTGCTCGGCGGGCGCGGGCCGGTGGAGTCGTCGTACGCGGACCTGCCCGTCCTGGCGCCCGAGGCCGCGGTCACCCGGTTCCAGATCCGTCTCGAGGTCGTGGACCGCCCCGGCGTGCTCGCGCAGGTCGCGACGACCCTCGCCCGCCACGCCGTGTCCATCGAGGCGGTGCGCCAGGTCTCGACGGTGGACGACCCGGCCAGCACCGCGCACCTGCTCATCACCACGCACGTCGCGACCGAGGGTGCGCTCCGGGCGACCGTCGCGGCGGTCTCCGAGCTCGACGTCGTCAAGGACGTCGTGTCCGTCCTGCGAGTCGAAGGATCCTGATGGCCCACCAGTGGCGCGGCGTGATCGCCGAGTACGCCGACCGTCTGCCCGAGCACGTCCGCACCCACGTCGTGACCCTGGGGGAGGGCGGCACGCCGCTCGTGCCGGCGCCCGTCCTGTCCGAGCGCACCGGCGCCGAGGTCTACGTCAAGGTCGAGGGCATGAACCCGACCGGGTCGTTCAAGGACCGCGGCATGACGACGGCGATCTCGGCGGCCGCGGCGAACGGCGCGCAGGCCGTCGTGTGCGCGTCGACCGGCAACACGTCGGCGTCGGCGGCGGCCTACGCGACCCGCGCGGGCATGGTGTGCGCGGTGCTCGTCCCGGACGGCAAGATCGCGATGGGCAAGCTCAGCCAGGCGATCGCGCACGGCGCGCGCCTGCTGCAGGTCGACGGCAACTTCGACGACTGCCTCGTCGCCGCCCGCAAGCTCGCGGAGGCGTACCCGGTGGAGCTGGTGAACTCCGTCAACCCCGACCGCATCGAGGGCCAGAAGACCGCCGCGTTCGAGATCGTCGACGCGCTGGGCGACGCCCCCGACGTGCACGTGCTGCCGGTCGGCAACGCCGGCAACATCACGGCCTACTGGAAGGGCTACCGCGAGTACGCGGGCCTCGACGCGGGCGCCGCGCACACCGCCGTCGCGACGCGCACCCCGGCGATGTGGGGCTTCCAGGCGGCCGGCGCCGCGCCGATCGTGGCGGGCCACCCGATCGACGAGCCCGAGACGATCGCGACGGCCATCCGCATCGGCAACCCGGCGTCGTGGACGCAGGCGGAGGAGGCCCGCGACGTGTCGGGCGGCCTCATCGAGGCGGTCACGGACGAGCAGATCCTCGCCGCGCACCGCGTGCTCTCGGCCGAGGTGGGCGTGTTCGTCGAGCCGGCGTCGGCGTCGGGCGTCGCGGGCCTGCTCCTGCTCGCCGAGCAGGGGCGGGTCCCCGCCGGCGCGCGGATCGTCGTCACGGTCACGGGTCACGGCCTCAAGGACCCGCAGTGGGCGCTGCGCGGCCCGGACGGCGGCGACGTCGTCCCGGTGCGCGTCTCGGCGGACGTCGTCTCCATCGCGACCGCGCTCGGCCTGGACTGACCGCGATGCGGCTCCGGTCGGACCGCGTGCGGGTGCGCGTCCCCGCCACGAGCGCCAACCTCGGGCCGGGCTTCGACGCGCTCGGGCTCGCGCTGGCGCTGCACGACGAGCTCGAGGTCCGCGCGCTCGGCTCGGCGCAGGTGGTCGTGGAGGTCACCGGCGAGGGGGAGGGCGCGGTCCCCGACGACGAGCAGCACCTCGTCGTCCAGGCGCTGCGCGTCGGCCTGGACCACGTGGGCGCGCCGCAGACCGGCGTGCACCTGGTGTGCCGCAACCGCATCCCGCACGGCCGTGGGCTCGGGTCGTCGGCGGCCGCCGTCGTCGCGGGCCTCGCTGCCGCGCGCGGGCTCATCGCGGAGCCTGAGGCGCTCGACGACGCCACGCTCCTGCGCCTGGCGACCGCGATGGAGGGCCACCCCGACAACGCCGCGCCGGCGGTCCTCGGCGGGGCCACCGTCGCGTGGACGGACGGCGACGACGCGCGCGCCGTCCCGCTCGCGGTGCACCCGGACCTCGCACCGGTGGCGGTCGTCCCCGCGACGCACCTGTCGACGAAGGCCGCGCGGGGCGTGCTCCCGCAGGCGGTGCCGCACCGGGACGCCGCCCAGCAGGCCGGACGCGCCGCGCTGCTCGTCGAGGCGCTGGGACGCCGTCCCGACCTCCTCCTCGACGCGACCGTCGACCGCCTGCACCAGGAGTACCGGCGGCCCGTCATGCGCGACTCGCTCGCGCTGGTCGACGCCCTGCGGGCGCGGGGCGTCGCCGCGGTCGTCTCCGGCGCCGGCCCGACGGTCCTCGCGCTCGCCCGGCGGCTGCCCGGCGCGCCGGGTGACGCGACCGGCGCCCGGACGGACGCCGACGAGGCGGTGGCCGAGGTGTTCGGGGGCGTCATGGGCGGCTGGCGCGTGCTCCCGCTCGCGGTCGACCACGACGGCGTCCGGACCACCACCGGCTGACGACCCCGCGGGGGCGGGTCGGGTGAATTCCGCCCGGCCGCCGGCCCACGGGGCGCGGACCACCGGAAACGGCGGTCGGGCCCCGTCGCGGTGGTACGATCGGCCCGTTCCCCGGACAAACTTCTTCCGGGTTCCGCGCCGTCCACCGGCCGGGTCCGCAGCGAGACGACGACCCGGGAACGAGCTCAGCCCACGCGACGTGACGTCATCGACGTCGTCGTACCCGCGTGAGGCTCCACGACCGCCTCGCAATCAGCGACGAGGCGAGGCCGCAGCCCGCTCGACGGGCCGGCCATCGACGAGGGGGAAGGGTCCTTCGTGACAGACACCATCGACACCGCCGCACGCGGCGGGTCCGGCTCGATCTCTGCGCTGCGCCTCCCGGAGCTGCAGGCGCTCGCCGGGGAGCTCGGCGTCAAGGGCACGTCGAAGATGCGCAAGGGCGACCTGGTGCAGGCGATCACCGCCGCCCGGGGTGGTTCGCGCCCGCGCACGCTCGAGGAGCGCCCGGCGCAGGCCGTCGCGGTCGCGGACGCGGAGGCGCCGGCGCGACGCCGCGCGACCCGTCCCGCGGGCGACGCCCCGCAGACCGACGTCCCGCCCGCCGCGCGGGCCCGCGCGGACG
>NZ_HE978588.1:33585-39313 GCF_000312005.1 Cellulomonas massiliensis JC225 | reverse complement strand
CGCCAGGACCGCCCGCGGGACGAGGACCGCGCCACGGGCGAGCGCGCGCCGCGCGAGCAGCAGCAGGACCAGGACGGCGACGGCGACGAGCGCGGCGGGCGCCGCCGGCGCTCGCGCGACCGCTACCGGGACCGGGACCGCAAGCGCGGTCGCGGCCGCAGCGGCCAGCCCGAGCTGGCGGGCCTCGACGAGATCGAGGTGACCGAGGACGACGTGCTGCTGCCCGTCGCGGGCATCCTCGACGTCCTCGACAGCTACGCGTTCGTCCGGACGTCCGGCTACCTGCCGGGCGCGAACGACGTCTACGTCTCGCTGGGCCAGGTCAAGAAGGCCGGGCTGCGGCGCGGTGACGCGATCACCGGCGCGGTGCGCCAGCCCCGCGAGGGTGAGCAGCCGCCGCAGGGCGGCGGCCGCCCGAACAAGTTCAACGCGCTCGTGCGCCTGGACTCGGTCAACGGCCTGTCGCCCGAGGAGGCGCGCGAGCGCCCCGACTTCACCAAGCTGACGCCGCTGTACCCGCAGGAGCGGCTGCGCCTGGAGACCGAGCCGACGCGCATCACCCCGCGCGTGATCGACATCGTCGCGCCGATCGGCAAGGGCCAGCGCGGCCTCATCGTGGCGCCGCCCAAGGCCGGCAAGACGATCATCATGCAGCAGATCGCCAACGCGATCACCGCCAACAACCCCGAGGTCCACCTCATGGTCGTGCTCGTCGACGAGCGCCCCGAGGAGGTCACGGACATGCAGCGGACCGTGAAGGGCGAGGTCATCGCCTCGACCTTCGACCGGCCCGCGTCCGACCACACGATCGTCGCGGAGCTCGCGATCGAGCGGGCCAAGCGGCTCGTCGAGCTCGGGCAGGACGTCGTCGTGCTGCTCGACTCGCTGACCCGCCTGTCGCGCGCGTACAACCTGGCGGCGCCGGCCTCCGGCCGGATCCTGTCCGGCGGCGTCGACGCCTCGGCGCTCTACCCGCCCAAGCGGTTCTTCGGGGCGGCGCGCAACATCGAGAACGGCGGCTCCCTGACGATCCTCGCCTCGGCGCTCGTCGAGACGGGCTCGAAGATGGACGAGGTCATCTTCGAGGAGTTCAAGGGCACCGGGAACATGGAGCTGCGGCTGTCGCGCTCGCTCGCGGACAAGCGCATCTTCCCGGCGGTCGATGTCAACGCGTCGAGCACCCGCCGCGAGGAGGTCCTGCTCTCGAACGACGAGCTCAAGATCGTCTACAAGCTCCGCCGCGTCATGGGCGCCCTCGACCAGCAGCAGGCCATCGAGCTCCTGCTCGGCAAGCTGCGCGAGACGAAGTCGAACGTCGAGTTCCTGCTCCAGGTGCAGAAGACGACGCCGGGCGGCGTGCTCGGCGAGGAGAACGCCGGCCGCACGGTCTGACGCCTCGCGCGACGGCCCCGGCACCCGCGAGGGTCCGGGGCCGTCGTCGTGCACGGGCGGCCCCGCCGCCGGCGCGTCCTCGACGCCGGGTGCTCACGTCGCGTCCCAGACCCGGCGGTAGTAGGCGGTCTTCTCCTCGTCGGGAGCGACGCCGTACGCGTCGAGCAGGGCGTCGGCCCAGCCGGGCCCGTAGTTCCACTCGAGCGACCACGTCGCCACGGCCAGGTCTGCCCACCGGTCGGCGAGGCCGAGCGAGCCGACGTCGACGTGGCCGACGAGACGGCCGTCGTCGCCGAGCAGGGTGTTGGGCGCGCAGGCGTCGCCGTGGCAGACGACGAGGTCCAGCGGCGGGACGGCGGCGCGCAGGGCCGCCTGCTCACGCGGGTCGTCGGCGTGCGTGAGCCGGTCCTCGACGGCCCACGTCCACGGGCACTCGGCGGGCGGCACGGCGTCGTGCCAGCGACGCAGCCCCGTGCCGATCGCCCGGACGGCGGCCCGCGGCTCGTCACGCCAGCGCTCGTCGACCGCCGAGCGGCCGGGCAGCGCGCGGGTGACGAGCCACGACCCGTCCTCGTCGCCCCCGGCGTCGAGCACCTCGGGGACGGTGGCGTACGCGGCGACCCAGCGCATCCGCGTGGCCTCCTCGCGCAGGTCGGGCGTCCCCGCCGGCGACCACTTCACGTACCGGTCGCCCTCGCGGAACGTGAGCCCGCCGAGCTGGTTGAGCCAGACCGCCTCCGCGTCGCCGAGCAGCCGGCGCACCGCGGGCGGCACCGCGGTGCCGGGCGGCGGCGGGGCCGCGACGACGCGCTCGCCGGGGATCACCTGCCTGAGCGTAGGCGCCCGCCGTGTCGGCGGTCGGTCCTAGGGTGCGAGGTGCACCGCGACCGGTCCCGGCCCCAGGAGGCCACGTGTACGACGAGACGCTCGCGCAGCGGGTGCGCGACCTGCTGGAGCCGCGTGGCGGCGTGACGGAGAAGCGGATGTTCGGGGGGCTCGCGTTCCTCGTCGACGGCAGCATGGCGGTGTGCGTGAGCGGCCGCGCCGACGCGCTCATGGTGCGGGTGCCGGCGGACGCGACCGCCGAGCGGCTGGCGCAGCCGGGCACGCGTCCGATGGTCATGTCGGGCCGCGAGACGCGCGGGTGGGTGTACGTCGAGAAGCCGGTCGTCGCGGACGACGACGAGCTGCGGCGCTGGGTGGACGAGGGCGTCCGGACCGCCGAGGCGCTCGCGCGGGGCTGAGCGCCGTGGGTCAGCAGGCGGAGCGCGTGTCGGCCGACGTGATCGCGACGCCCGGGCGCCGGTCGTCGAAGGGATCGCCGTCGGACGCCGTCACCGGCTCGTCGGACCCCTCGTCCGTCGACGACGGCTCGTCCCCGGTGGCCGCTGCGACGATCGGCTCGTCGGCGGCGACGCGGTCCCAGAGCTGGTCGGCGTCGTCCGTCCAGACCACGCGCGCGTCGTTGCGCGGGTCCGGACCGCTGGGGGTCGTCACGAACGTGACGTCCTCGCCGCGCACCGACCGCAGCGCGTAGGCCAGCCCGACCGGGTCGACGTCCTTGCTGATCGTGAGGCTGCTGGTGACGGCGTCGACGAGCCGGACGAGCCGTGGCGGGTCCGTCAGCACCCCGCCGTGCAGCACCTTCGTCGTCATCGCGGCGAGCAGCGCCTGCTGGCGGCCCATCCGGTAGGTGTCCGAGCCGTCCGACAGGTCGTGCCGGGCGCGGGTGAGCGCGACCGCCTGGGCGCCGTCCAGCACGTGCGTGCCGGCGGTGAGGTGCAGCCTCGCCCGCTCGTCGTCGAGGTCCCGGGGCAGGCAGACGGGGACGCCGCCCATCGCGTCGACCACGTCGACGAACCCGGCGAAGTCGACCGCCACGAAGCCGTCGAGCCGGACGCCCGTGAGGTGCTCGACCGTCGTCATGGTGCACGACGCGGCGGAGACGAGGTCCCGGCCGGCGTCCCAGCCGCGGGAGAACGCCTCGTTGAACTGCGCGGACGACGACGCGCGGGTCGACCCGCCGCCGGTCACGCGGCACGCCGGGATCGCGACCATCGAGTCGCGCGGGATCGACACGAGCTCCACGCGGGAGCGGTCGGCGGAGACGTGCAGGACGATCGCGACGTCGGACCGGCGCCCCTCGGCGTGGCCGCCGATCTCGCCGTTCCTCCCGTCGCGGGCGTCGGAGCCCAGCAGCAGCAGGGTCACCGGGTCGCCGGCGTCCGGGTCCTCGGGGTCGGGCTCGGCGGCCGGGGGGCGCTCGCGGTCGGCGGCGAGCAGGTCGCTCTCGTCGACCCGCGTGATGTTGTCGTCCCAGTGCAGCGCGAGCGCGGCGGCCGCCGCGACGCCCGTGGCCACGGAGGCCACGACGAGGAGCAGCGCGCCGCGCACGACGCGGTCCCGGCGGTCGGCGGGCCGCCCGTGCCGCGGGGCGGGCGGATCGCCGCCGTCGGGTCGTGCCGTCGCGCTCGTCTGCGGGTGTCGTCGCACGTCAGCAGGCTAGGAACGGTGCACGGCCCCGCGTCGCGACTCGTGTGCGAGGCCCGGGGAGGATCGGTGCAGGTGTGTGCACGCGGCGCGTGACCCGCCCGGCGGCGCCTCGCGCAGCGAGATCGGCGAGCGGGGAAGATTTCAGGGCTCCCGGCCGTTCTGGCACAATGGTTCGCTGGTCTGCGGTTCACCGGCACGCATCCGTGTCCGGACCCGGAGGCACCCCACCCGAGGAGTTCCCGTGAAGTCTGACATCCACCCGGAGTACGTGGTCACCGAGGTCACGTGCACCTGTGGCAACACGTTCGTCACCCGCAGCACCGTGACGAGCGGCAAGATCCACGCCGACGTCTGCAGCGCCTGCCACCCGTTCTACACGGGCAAGCAGAAGATCCTCGACACCGGTGGCCGCGTGGCCCGGTTCGAGGCCCGCTACGGCAAGAAGGCCAACTAGCACCTCCGGAGCGCCGGTGCGCGGCGCGGACGACTGCCCTCCATGGCAGTGTCCGCCGCCGGGCACCGGCGCTCCGTGCATGTCCGGGGCCGGTACCGCCGGCCCGACACGGGCGACCCGGCCTGCCGGGCGCCGACGAGGGAGGCCGGTCCGTGGGCGACCAGGACGCAGGAGCGCAGCCGTTCGAGGCGGCGCGTCCGCTGCTCGACGAGCACGCGCGGATCGAGGCGCAGCTCGCCGACCCGGCCGTGCACGCCTCGGGGCTCGCCCGCCGGCTGGGCCGCCGGTACGCCGAGCTCGCGCCCGTCGTCGCCGCGTACCGCGCGTGGCGGTCCGCGACCGGGGACGTCCAGGCGGCGCGCGAGCTGGCCGAGGCCGACCCCTCGTTCGCCGAGGAGGTCCCCGCGCTGCAGGAGGCCGCCGACGCCGCGACGCACCGGCTGCGCGACGTCCTGGTGCCCCGCGACCCGGACGACGCGCGCGACGTCATCCTCGAGATCAAGGCCGGGGAGGGCGGCGAGGAGTCGGCGCTGTTCGCCGGCGACCTGCTGCGCATGTACACGCGCTACGCGGAGCGGATGGGCTGGCAGACGCAGCTCCTCGAGGCGACCGAGTCGGACCTCGGCGGCTTCAAGGACGTCCAGCTCGCGGTCAAGGCCCGCGGGGACGTCGCGCCCGCCGACGGCGTCTGGGCGCACCTGAAGTACGAGGGCGGCGTGCACCGCGTGCAGCGCGTGCCGGTGACCGAGTCGCAGGGCCGCATCCACACGTCCGCCGCCGGCGTGCTCGTCCTGCCCGAGGCGGACGACGAGGGCGAGGTCGAGATCGACCCGAACGACCTGCGCATCGACGTGTTCCGCTCGTCCGGGCCGGGCGGGCAGTCCGTCAACACCACGGACTCCGCGGTGCGCGTGACGCACCTGCCGACGGGCATCGTCGTCTCGATGCAGAACGAGAAGTCGCAGCTGCAGAACCGCGAGCAGGCCCTGCGGGTGCTGCGGGCGCGGCTGCTCGCCGCGCGCCAGGAGGAGGCCGCCGCCGCGGCGAGCGAGGCGCGGCGCAGCCAGGTGCGCACCGTCGACCGCTCGGAGCGGATCCGGACGTACAACTTCCCCGAGAACCGCGTCGCGGACCACCGCACCGGCTACAAGGCCTACAACCTCGACGCGGTGCTCGACGGCGACCTCGGCCCGGTCGTGCAGTCGGCGATCGACGCCGACGAGGCGGCGCGGCTCGCGTCCGTCGGCACCGACGGCGCGGCGCGCGGCGGTGCCCGGTGAGCGGGGAGCGACCCGGGTCGACCGGCGCGGCGGCAGCGACGCCGGGCCTGCGCGCCCTCGTCGACGGGGCGTCCCGGGTGCTGGCCGACGCGGGCGTCGGCTCCCCGCG
>NZ_HE978588.1:6867-33032 GCF_000312005.1 Cellulomonas massiliensis JC225 | reverse complement strand
CGCGCGTGGACGCCGTCGCGCTCGCGGCGCACGCGCTCGGCGTCGAGCGCCTGGAGCTGGCCCTGCCGCCGGCCGTCCCGGACGACTTCCCGGCGCGCTACGCCGCGCTCGTCGACCGGCGGCGGCGCCGCGAGCCGCTGCAGCACATCGTCGGCACGGCGCCGTTCCGGTACCTGACGCTCGAGGTGCGGCCGGGGGTGTTCGTCCCGCGGCCGGAGACCGAGGCCGTCGCGCAGGTCGCGGTCGACGAGGCCCGGGGAGCGGCGGACGACGCGCTCGCGCCGCTCGTCGTCGACCTGTGCTGCGGGGCGGGCGGCATCGCCCTCGCGGTCGCGACCGAGGTGCCCGAGGCGACGGTGGTCGCGGTCGACCTCTCGCCGCAGGCGGTCGCCCTCACGCGCGACAACGCCGGACGGGTGGGCGCCCGCGTGCGGGTCGAGCACGGCGACGTCGCCGACCCGGGGCTCCTCGACGACCTCGCGGGTCGCGTGGACGTCGTCGTCTCCAACCCGCCGTACATCCCGCCGGACGCCGAGCCGGTGGACCCGGAGGTGCGCGACCACGACCCCGACCTGGCGCTCTACGGCGGCGGGCCGGACGGGCTCGACGCCCCGCGGGCGGTGCTCGACGCGGCCGCGCGGCTGCTGCGGCCGGGCGGGCTGCTCGTGGTCGAGCACGCCGAGGTGCAGGACGCCGCGCTGCGCGCCGAGGCGACCGTGCGCGGCTTCACCGCCGTCGGGACGCGGCCCGACCTCACCGGGCGGCCCCGGATGCTCGTGGCCCGGCGTCCGGCCGACGCGGCCGCCCCGGTCGCGTCGAGCACCCGGGCGGGCGTGGAAGACTCGCAGCCGTGAACGAGCGCATCCGCCCGGCGCACGACGCGGGCACGTGGGGCGAGGCCATCGACGAGGCGGTCAACGTGGTGACGCGGGGGCGGCTGCTCGTCCTGCCGACGGACACGGTGTACGGCATCGGCGCCGACGCGTTCACCCCGCCGGCGGTCCAGGCCCTGCTCGACGCCAAGGGCCGCGGGCGGCAGATGCCCCCGCCGGTGCTCGTGCCCGAGCTGCGCACGCTCGATGGGCTCGCGCGCGACGTCCCCGACGCGGCGCGCGCCCTCGCCGAGGCGTTCTGGCCCGGCGGCCTCACGCTCGTCGTCCTGGCGCAGCCCTCGCTGGCCTGGGACCTGGGGGAGACGCACGGCACGGTCGCCCTGCGCGTGCCCGACCACCCCACGGCCCTGGCGCTGCTGCGCCGCACCGGGCCGCTGGCGGTGTCCAGCGCGAACCGCACGGGCTCGCCCGCGGCGTTCACGGCCGCCGAGGCGTACGACCAGCTGGGCGACTCGGTCGACCTGTACCTCGACGGCGGCACCGCGCCGGGGCAGGTCGCGTCGAGCATCGTCGACGCCACCGGCGAGCGGCTGCGCCTCGTGCGCGCGGGCGCGATCGACCTCGAGCGGCTGCGCGAGGTCGCCGAGGTCGACGACGCGCAGCCCCCGGGCGGGCGCCCGTGAGGGTCTACCTGCTCGTCGCGCTCGTCGCCGCGGTCGTCACCTTCCTGCTGACGCCGCTGGCCCGCTGGTGCGCGCTGCGCTGGGGTGCCATCACCGCGGTGCGCGACCGCGACGTGCACGCCATCCCGACGCCGCGGCTCGGGGGAGCGGCGATGTTCGTCGGCCTCCTCGTGGCGATCGTCATGGCGAGCCCCATCCCGTTCCTCGCGCGGGTGTACGACAACCCACGGCCGCTCATCGGCATCGTCGGCGGGGCCGCGCTCGTCTGCCTGCTCGGCATCGCGGACGACATCTGGGACCTGGACTGGCTGACCAAGCTCACCGGGCAGGTCCTCGCCGCGGGCTTCCTCGCCTGGCAGGGCGTGCAGCTCTACCAGCTGCCCCTCGGCGACGTGATCCTCGGGTCCACCCGCATGTGGACGTTCCTCACCGTCCTCATCGTCGTCGTCGCGATGAACGCCGTGAACTTCGTCGACGGCCTCGACGGCCTCGCCGCCGGGGTGCTCGCGATCGGCGGCGTCGCGTTCTTCCTCTACTCCTACCTGCTGACCACGCAGACGAACCGGCTCGACTGGGCGAGCCTCGCGTCGCTGGTGATGGCGGCGCTCGTCGGTGCGTGCGTCGGGTTCCTGCCGCACAACGTGTACCCGGCGCGCATCTTCATGGGCGACTCGGGCTCGATGGTGCTCGGCTTCGTGTTCGCCGCCGCCGGCATCGTCGTGACCGGGCAGCTCGACCCCGAGCAGGTCTCGGAGCGCCAGGCGCTGCCGGCGTTCCTCCCGATGCTCCTGCCCGTCGCCGTGCTCGTGCTGCCGCTGCTCGACATGGCGCTGGCCGTCATCCGGCGCATCGGCGCGGGCAAGAGCCCGTTCCACCCCGACCGCATGCACCTGCACCACCGCCTGCTCGCGCTCGGCCACTCGCACCGCCGCGCCGTCGCGATCATGTACGTGTGGACCGCGGTCTTCGCGTTCAGCGCGGGCGCGCTCGTGGTGGTCTCGACGACCACGGTGCTGTGGATGTTCGCCGTCGGCGTCGTCGTCGCGACCCTGCTCACGCTCGGCCCGCTGCGGGGCCGCGCCCGACCGCGCCCCGCCCCGACCCGCCCGGCGGCGCCAGCCGCCACCCCGACCCCGGAGGACGTCCGATCATGACCGACCCCCGCCCCCAGCCCGGCGCCACCCCGGCGCCCCGCGTCACGGAGGCCGAGGCCTCGGCCGCGCTGCGGACCGCGCTGCGCGACATGCTCGTGCTGCTCGGCGCGCTGCTCGTCGTCGGCGTCGTCGTCGGGTACCTCGTCGCGGAGCTCCCGGGCGTCTGGGGCGCGCTGCTCGGGGTCGGCCTGGCGCTCGTGTTCTCCGGCACGACGGTCGTCTCCGTGATGCGGACGACCGGCGAGGGGCCCGCCCGCACGACCGCGGTGATCGTCGGCGCCTGGCTGGTCAAGATGGTGTTCGTCTTCGTCGCGCTGCTGGTGCTCGGCCGGCTGGACTTCTACGACCGCACCGTCCTCGGGCTCGTGCTGCTGGCGGGCGTGATCGGCTCGGCGGTGCTCGACCTCCGGGCCGTCCAGCGCGCGCGCGTCCCGTACGTCGAGCCGACCCCGGACGGCGGCCCGGAGGTCCGTTGACAGCCGGTGCCCGGGGCGCCCGCGAGGACGGAGCACGGGCGAACGTAGGCTAGGCTTCCAGCCACAACCACGACGGCCAGGTGCCGCTCGCATGCCCGCACTGCCGCGGGGAGCGTCGCCCTCGACCTTCAGGAGACCGCCCTGTCCAGCCTCGCGACGATTGTTCCGCTCGCCGCGGACGACCACGGCAGCAGCAGCGGGTTCCACGCCCCGTCGCTCGCCGACTTCTTCCCGCCCGCGGTGCTGTTCGAGGGCACGCCGTTCGAGATCAACCGGATCATGATCGTCCGGTTCATCGGCGTCGCCATCGTGGTCCTCGTGTTCTGGCTCGCCGCGCGCAGCGCCAAGCTCGTGCCCGGCCGGTTCCAGAACGCCGTCGAGATGGGCCTGGACTTCGTCCGCGGCCAGATCGCCGTCGAGATCCTCGGCGAGAAGCTCGGGCGCAAGTACTTCCCGATCCTGGCGACGATCTTCTTCTCGATCTTCATCTTCAACATCACGGGCGTCGTGCCGTTCCTCAACATCGCCGGCACGTCGGTGGTGGGGCTGCCGCTGATCTTCGCCCTGTGGGTGTTCGTGCTCTACATCGGCGGCGCGGTGCGCAAGCTGGGCCTCGGGGGCTTCCTCAAGAGCAGCCTCTTCCCGCCCGGCGTCCCGAAGCCGCTCTACCTGCTCCTGACGCCGATCGAGGCCCTGCAGGTCTTCCTGCTGCGGCCCGCGACCCTGGCGATCCGGCTCCTCGCCAACATGATGGCGGGCCACCTGCTGCTGGCGCTCTGCTTCTCGGCGACGTCGTTCTTCTTCTTCCAGGCCGCGGGCGGGATGAAGGTGTTCGGCCTCGTCACGCTGCCGGCCGGGTTCGCGTTCTTCGGCCTCGAGGTCTTCGTCGCGCTGCTGCAGGCGTACGTGTTCTCGATCCTCACGGCCGTCTACCTGCAGATGACGCTCGAACCGGAGCACTGACCGACCTCGCACCACCGCGGAGGTCGACTCCGAGCTCCGCCCCGGACCGTCGCGTCGCACGACGCGCACACGAAAGGAACCACCTCAGTGGAGATCACCGGCAACCTCGCCGTCATCGGTTACGGCCTGGCGACCCTCGGCCCCGGCATCGGTCTGGGCTTCCTGTTCGGCAAGACCATCGAGAGCATGGCGCGCCAGCCCGAGATGGCCGGCCAGCTGCGGACCACGATGTTCATCGGTCTGGCGTTCGTCGAGGTGCTGGCCCTGCTCGGCATCGTGACCCCGTTCATCTTCCCGTGATCCACGCACTCGCCGGCGCTCTGGTCGCAGCGGAGGAGGGCGCCGCGACGCCCAACCCGCTGCTGCCGGAGACGTACGACATCGTCTGGTCGCTCGTCATCGTCGTCGTGCTCGGCTTCTTCTTCACGAAGTACGCCATGCCGAAGTTCACGGCGATCCTCGACGAGCGCACCGCGAAGATCGAGGGCGGGCTCGCCAAGGCCGAGTCGGCGCAGGCGGAGGCCGCGGCGGCGCTGGAGCAGTACAACCAGCAGCTGCTCGAGGCCCGCACGGAGGCGGCGCGCATCCGCGAGGAGGCGCGCGCCGAGGGTGCGGCCATCGTGGCCGAGTCGCGCACGCGGGCGCAGGCCGAGGCGGCGCGCGTCGTCGACAACGCGCAGCGTCAGATCGACGCGGAGCGCCAGCAGGCGGCCGTGTCGCTGCGGGCCGAGGTCGGCGCGCTGGCGACCGAGCTCGCGTCGAAGATCGTCGGTGAGTCGCTCGCGGACGAGGCGCGCCGCTCGCGCGTCGTCGAGCGCTTCCTCGACGACCTCGAGGCGAGCGTGGCCGCGGACGCAGGTAAGGGGAACTGATGCGTGGGACGAGTCGGGCGTCGCTGGCGGCGGTGGAGGAGCGGTTCGAGCCGGTCCTGACCGGTGCCGGGACGCAGGCCGCGGCGATCGGCGAGCAGCTCTTCGCGTTCGTCGACGCGCTCGACCACTCCGGCTCGTTGCGCCGGACGCTGGCGGACCCGTCGGTGCCGGGCGACCCCAAGGCCGGTCTCGTGGCCCAGCTGCTCGGCCAGGCCGACCCGGCCACGGTCGCCGTCGCCCAGGACCTCGTGCGCTCGCGCTGGTCCGCGGACGGCGACCTGGCCGACGCCGCCGAGCGGCTGGGGTTCCACGCGCTGCTCGCCTCCGCGGAGGCGGCGGGCTCGCTCGACCGCGTCGAGGAGGAGCTCTTCCAGCTCACGCGCGCCCTGTCGGGCCAGCGTGAGGTGCGCCAGGCGCTGTTCGACGACGCCGTGCCGGGCGCGGCGCGCGCGCAGCTCGTCGACCGGCTGCTCGCCGGCCGCGCCGACACCGTCACGGCGGCGCTCGCGCGGCGCGCCGCGTCCGCTCCCCGCGGGCGCCGGTACGTGGCGACCCTCGGCCACCTGGCCGACCTCATCGCCGAGCGCCGGCAGCGCTCGGTCGCGACGGTGACGACCGCGACCGACCTGACGGCCGCGCAGCGCACGCGCCTCGCCGACATCCTCACGCGGGCCTACGGCCGCCAGGTGCAGATCAACGAGGTGCACGACCCGCACGTGCTCGGCGGGCTGCGGATCCAGGTGGGGCCGAACGTCGTGGACGCGACGGTGCTCGCCCGGCTCGCGGACGCACGCCGACAACTAGCCAGCTGACCTGCACACCCGCGCGCGCTGCGCGCACCCACGGACCACCCGCACGCGACCCGTGCGGTAGATGAGGAGAAGAGCGATGGCTGAGCTCACGATCCGGCCGGAGGACATCCGCGCCGCTCTGGACAGCTTCGTCAAGTCGTACGAGCCGACGGGTGCCGTCTCGGAGGAGGTCGGGCGCGTGACGCTCGCCGCCGACGGCATCGCGCAGGTCGAGGGCCTGCCGGGCGCGATGGCGAACGAGCTGCTGAAGTTCGAGGACGGCACGCTGGGTCTGGCGCTCAACCTCGACGTGCGCGAGATCGGTGTCGTCGTGCTCGGCGAGTTCACCGGCATCGAGGAGGGCCAGGAGGTCCGCCGCACGGGCGAGGTGCTGTCCGTGCCCGTCGGCGAGGGCTACCTCGGCCGCGTCGTCGACCCGCTGGGCAACCCGATCGACGGCCTCGGCGCGATCGAGTCCGAGGGCCGCCGCGCGCTCGAGCTCCAGGCCGCCGGTGTCATGCAGCGCAAGAGCGTGCACGAGCCGCTGCAGACCGGCATCAAGGCGATCGACTCGATGATCCCGATCGGCCGCGGCCAGCGTCAGCTCATCATCGGCGACCGCCAGACGGGCAAGACCGCGATCGCGATCGACACGATCCTCAACCAGAAGGCGAACTGGGAGTCGGGCGACCCGCAGAAGCAGGTCCGCTGCATCTACGTCGCCATCGGCCAGAAGGGCTCCACGATCGCGTCCGTCCGCGGCGCGCTCGAGGAGGCCGGCGCGCTCGAGTACACGACGATCGTCGCGGCGCCCGCGTCCGACCCGGCGGGCTTCAAGTACCTCGCCCCCTACACCGGCTCGGCCATCGGCCAGCACTGGATGTACCAGGGCAAGCACGTCCTCATCGTCTTCGACGACCTCTCCAAGCAGGCCGAGGCCTACCGCGCGATCTCGCTGCTGCTGCGCCGCCCGCCGGGCCGCGAGGCGTACCCCGGTGACGTCTTCTACCTGCACAGCCGGCTGCTCGAGCGCTGCGCGAAGCTCTCGGACGACCTGGGCGCGGGCTCGATGACCGGCCTGCCGGTCATCGAGACGAAGGCGAACGACGTCTCGGCGTACATCCCGACGAACGTCATCTCGATCACCGACGGCCAGATCTTCCTGCAGTCCGACCTGTTCAACGCGGACCAGCGCCCGGCCGTCGACGTCGGCATCTCGGTGTCGCGCGTCGGTGGTGCGGCCCAGGTCAAGGCGATGAAGTCGGTCTCCGGCACGCTGAAGCTCGACCTCGCGCAGTTCCGGTCGCTCGAGGCGTTCGCCATGTTCGCGTCCGACCTCGACGCGGCGTCGCGCGCCCAGCTCGCGCGGGGCTCGCGCCTCACCGAGCTGCTCAAGCAGCCGCAGTACTCGCCGTACCCGGTCGAGGACCAGGTCGCGTCCATCTGGGCGGGCACCAAGGGCAAGCTCGACGACGTCCCGATCGAGGACGTCAAGCGCTTCGAGTCCGAGCTGCTCGACCACCTGCGCCGCAACACCGACGTGCTCAGCGTGATCGCCGAGACCGGCAAGCTCGAGGAGTCCACCGAGCAGGCGCTCGGGTCGGCCGTCGACGAGTTCCGCGCCGGCTTCCTCAAGGCGGACGGCTCGCCGCTCGTCGGCGGCGCGCAGGACGAGCCCGAGGTCGAGGTCGACCAGGAGCAGATCGTCCGGCAGAAGAAGGCCTGACGGATGGCAGGTCAGCAGCGCGTCTACAAGCAGCGCATCAAGTCCACGCAGGCGCTCAAGAAGATGTTCCGGGCGCAGGAGCTCATCGCTGCCTCGCGCATCGGGAAGGCGCGTGACCGCGTGAGCATGGCGGCGCCGTACTCGCGGGCGATCACCCGCGCGGTCTCGGCCGTGGCGACCCACGCGCACGTGTCCCACCCGTTCCTCGCGGAGCGCACGGACACGACGCGCGTCGCGGTGCTGCTGCTCGCCTCCGACCGCGGGATGGCCGGCGCGTACTCCGCGTCGGTCATCCGCGAGACCGAGCGGCTCATCGAGCAGCTGGAGGGCGACGGCAAGCAGGTCGTCCTCTACGTCTCGGGGCGCCGGGCGCAGGCGTACTACCAGTTCCGCGGCCGCACGGTGGAGCAGGCGTGGACCGGCCACACCGACGCGCCGGGCACCGACGTCGCGGGGGAGATCTCGCAGACGCTGCTCGCGCGGTTCACGGCGGACGGGGACGAGGGCGGCATCGCCGAGGTCCACGTCGTGTACACGGAGTTCGTCAACATGGTGACGCAGCGCCCCCGGGTGATCCGGATGCTGCCGATCGAGATCGTCGAGGGCGTCGCCCCGGCCGACGAGGCCGAGTCCCTGCCCCTGTACGAGTTCGAGCCCGACGCCGCGACCGTGCTGGACCAGCTCCTGCCGCGCTACTTCCGCGCCCGGGTGTTCGCGTGCCTCCTGCAGGCGGCGGCGTCCGAGCTCGCCGCGCGCCAGCGGGCGATGCACACGGCGACGGAGAACGCCGAGGACCTCATCCGCACCTACACCCGGCTGGCGAACCAGGCCCGCCAGGGTGAGATCACCCAGGAGATCAGCGAGATCGTCTCCGGCGCCGACGCGCTGGCCTCCTGACACCAGACCACCGACCAGTCGCGGGGTGACGAGCCCCGACCAACGAAGGCAGGCACCACATGACCGCCACCACCGTCGACGCGACGGCCGCCGACCAGGGCGCGCCCGGCGTCGGTCGCATCGCCCGGGTCATCGGCCCGGTCGTGGACATCGAGTTCCCCCCGGACCAGATCCCCGACATCTACAACGCGCTCCAGGTGGACGTCGACCTGTCCACGCAGGGCGAGGGCGAGTCGAAGTTCACGATGACGCTCGAGGTCGCGCAGCACCTCGGCGACTCGCTCGTGCGCGCGATCGCGCTCAAGCCGACCGACGGTCTCGTCCGGGGCGCCCAGGTGCGCGACACCGGCGCGCCGATCTCGGTCCCGGTGGGCGACGTGACCAAGGGCAAGGTCTTCAACGTCATCGGCGACGTCCTCAACCTCCCCGAGGGCGAGACGCTCGAGATCACCGAGCGCTGGCCGATCCACCGCAAGCCCCCGGCCTTCGACCAGCTCGAGTCGAAGACCCAGATGTTCGAGACCGGCATCAAGGTCATCGACCTGCTCACCCCGTACGTGCAGGGCGGGAAGATCGGCCTGTTCGGCGGTGCGGGCGTCGGCAAGACCGTCCTCATCCAGGAGATGATCCAGCGCGTCGCGCAGAACCACGGCGGCGTGTCCGTGTTCGCCGGCGTCGGCGAGCGGACCCGTGAGGGCAACGACCTCATCGTCGAGATGGAGGAGGCGGGCGTCTTCGACAAGACGGCCCTCGTCTTCGGCCAGATGGACGAGCCGCCGGGCACGCGTCTGCGCGTCGCCCTGTCCGCGCTGACGATGGCGGAGTACTTCCGCGACGTGCAGAAGCAGGACGTGCTGCTCTTCATCGACAACATCTTCCGGTTCACGCAGGCCGGCTCCGAGGTGTCCACGCTGCTCGGGCGCATGCCCTCCGCGGTGGGCTACCAGCCGAACCTCGCCGACGAGATGGGTCTCCTGCAGGAGCGCATCACGTCGACGCGCGGCCACTCGATCACCTCGCTGCAGGCGATCTACGTGCCGGCGGACGACTACACCGACCCGGCGCCGGCGACGACGTTCGCGCACCTCGACGCCACCACGGAGCTCTCGCGCGAGATCGCGTCCCGCGGTCTGTACCCGGCCGTGGACCCGCTCGCCTCGACGAGCCGCATCCTCGACCCGCGCTACGTGGGCCAGGAGCACTACGACGTCGCCACCCGCGTGAAGTCGATCCTCCAGCGCAACAAGGAGCTGCAGGACATCATCGCGATCCTCGGCGTGGACGAGCTGTCGGAGGAGGACAAGACGGTCGTCGCGCGCGCCCGCCGCATCCAGCAGTTCCTCTCGCAGAACACCTACATGGCCGAGAAGTTCACGGGCGTCGCCGGCTCGACGGTGCCCGTGGCCGAGACGGTCGAGGCGTTCAAGCGCATCGCCGAGGGCGAGTTCGACCACATCGCCGAGCAGGCGTTCTTCAACATCGGCGGGCTCGAGGACCTCGAGCGCAACTGGGCCCGCATCCAGAAGGAGTACGGCGTCTGACACGCCGCGGAGGGCGCCGGCACCCCGGCGCCCTCCGGCGTGCCAGCCCGTGACGGTGGGGCCCGAGGGTCCCGTCGTCCCCCAGCAACGAAGGAGGACCGGTGGCGAGCTTCGAGGTCGACATCGTCGCGACCGACGGCAAGGTGTGGTCGGGCACGGCCCGCCAGGTGTCGGCGCCCGCCGCCGACGGTGAGATCGGCATCCTCGCCGGGCACGTCCCGGTGCTGACGGTGCTCAAGCCGGGCGAGGTGCGGGTGTTCCCGGAGGGCGGCGGCGAGCCGCAGCGCTTCGACGTGCCCGGCGGCTTCCTGTCGTTCGACGAGAACGTCATGACGCTCGTGCTGGACTCGTCCGCGACCGACCACTCCTGGTCGACCGCCGACGCGCGTCGCTCCTGACGGCAACGGATGAGCGGACTCCACCTCGCGGTCACGGTGGGCTGCGTCGTCCTCGTGCTGCTGGTCGTCGCGGCCGGTCTGTGGCTGAGCCGTGACGCGACGCTGAGCGGACGCGTGGGCTCGTTCCGGTGCGGCTACCGCGCCGTCGGCGGCCGGCACTGGGCGGCCGGGACGGTGCAGTACGGCACGCACCGCCTGTACGTCTGGCGGCGCTGGTCGCTGCTCCCGCGGCCGCGGTTCACCTGGCCGCGAGCGGGGATGCAGGTCGTGGCCCGCACCTGGGTCGACGCCTCCGCGACGTCGGCCCGCGACGACGTCGTCGTGCGGTGCCGCGTGCGCTCGGGCGCCTCGTCGCGCGAGGTGGAGCTGCGCATGTCGGGTGGCGCGTACGCCGGGCTGACGTCGTGGCTCGAGGCGACCCCGCAGCAGGTGGGGAGCGTGATCTGAGTGCGGCTCGTCGTCGCGTCGTGCGCCGCCCGGTACTCGGGCCGGCTCAACGCCTCGCTGCCGCGCGCGACGCGCCTGCTCGTCGTGAAGGCCGACGGCTCGGTCCTGCTGCACTCCGACGGCGGCTCGTACAAGCCGCTCAACTGGATGAGTCCGCCGTGCACGCTCGCGGTGGGCGACCCCGACGACGCGCAGCGCGCCGCGGGCGTCAGCCAGCTGTGGACCGTGCAGCACCAGAAGTCGGACGACCGCCTCGAGATCGAGCTGTACGAGGTGCACCACGACTCGGCGCACGAGCTGGGCGTCGACCCGGGGCTGGTCAAGGACGGCGTGGAGGCGCACCTGCAGGAGCTGCTCGCCGCGCAGATCGCGCTGCTGGGCTCGGGCCACACCCTGGTGCGGCGCGAGTACCCCACCGCGATCGGGCCGGTCGACATCCTGGCGAAGGATCCCGCCGGCGGCACGGTCGCGGTGGAGATCAAGCGCCGCGGCGACATCGACGGCGTGGAGCAGCTGACGCGCTACCTCGAGCTGCTCAACCGCGACCCGCTGCTCGCCCCGGTCCGCGGCGTGTTCGCCGCGCAGGAGATCAAGCCGCAGGCGCGCGTGCTCGCGACCGACCGGGGCATCGGCTGCCTCGTGCTCGACTACGACGCGATGCGCGGCGTGGACGACGTCGACTCGCGTCTGTTCTGACCGCCCGCACGGACGCGGGAGGCGGGTCTGAGACGATCGACCTGAGACGATCGAGCTCCCCTGCGAGAGGACGACCGTGAGCGACCAGCAGCCCGTCCCGTCCGACCCGGACGCGCCCCGCCCGGACGAGGCCGGCGCGCCCCGCACGGACGCGCCCGCCGCCGGGCCCGCCGGTCGGAACCTGACGCCCGGTCAGGTCGGGCTGCTGAACCTGCGCTGCCTCGCGGTGCTGGCGGGGGGCAACGGGGTGCTGGCGCTGGTCGGGGTGGCGCTTGGCAGCGGGAGCGGCGGCGACGACACCGGCGCGGTCCTCTACATCCTGGGCCTCGCGCTGCTCATCGCGGCCGGCGTCGTGGCGGTCGTCGGCTTCCCGGCCGGGCTGCTCGTCGCCCGCCTGCTGCGCGGTCGCGGCGACGGTGCCCACCTGCTGGCGTACGCGGTCACGGGGGCGGTCCTCGCGCCGCTGCTCGTCGCGCTCGTCGGGTGGACGAGCCCGGGGGTGCTCGGCGCGTTCGCCCTCGAGGGGCTCGCGGGGGCGGGCGGCGGCGCGGCGTGGACGCTGCACCGGCTGCGCCGGCCCCGGCCCCCGCGCGTGCCGCGGACGGTGCCGGACGAGCTCGTCGAGGACGCCGAGGCCGACTGGCTGCGGGCCGCCCGCCAGGACTGACGGGACCGGCCGGGTCGGGGTGGCCGGTCGAGGGACGAACGGCGCCCCGCGGCCCCGTGGCGGTACGCCAGGATGGGACCGTGACCGCCGATCCTGCTCCCGTCCTGCTGCGCGGCAGCGTCGTCACCCCCGCGGGGGTCCTCGAGGACGGGGTGGTGGTCGCCGAGGGCGGCACGCTCGCGTGGGTCGGTCCCGCGGCCAAGCTGCCGTCTCGGTGGTCCGCGCCGGAGGCGACCGGCGACCTGCTGCTCCCCGGGCTGGTCGACGTCCACTGCCACGGCGGGGGCGGCGCGAGCTTCCCCGACGCGGCGGACGCCGACGAGGTGTGCACCGCGGCGCGCGAGCACCTGCGGCACGGCACGACGAGCCTCGTGGCGTCGCTGGTCACGGCGGACAGGGACGTCCTGCTCGCGCGCACGGCGCTGCTCGCGGACGCCGTGGACGCGGGCGAGCTCGCCGGCATCCACCTCGAGGGCCCGTTCCTCTCCCGCGCCCGCTGCGGGGCGCAGAACCCGGACGACATGCTGCCGGGCGACCCGGGGCTCGTGCGGGCGGTTGCCGCCGCCGCGCGGGGGCACCTGGTCACGATGACGGTCGCCCCCGAGGTCGAGGGGGTGAGCGCGGAGGCGGGCGACGTCCTCGAGGCGCTGGTCGCCTCGGGCGCCGTGCCGTCGGTCGGGCACACCGACGCGTCCAGCGAGGTGGTGGAGGCGGCGGTCGCCCGTGGCTTCGACCTGCTGGCGACGACCGACGGCGCCCGCAGCCGGCGGCTCACCGCCACGCACCTGTTCAACGGCATGCGGCCGGTGCACCACCGCGACCCGGGCCCGGTGCTGGCGTCGCTCGCCGCGGCAGGCCGGCACGAGCTGGTCGTCGAGCTGGTGGCGGACGGGACGCACCTGGCCGACGCGACGGTGCGCTCGGTGTTCGACCTCGTCGGGGCGGACGGCATCGCGCTGGTGACGGACGCGATGGCCGCTGCGGGGATGCCCGACGGCGACTACCAGCTCGGGCCGATGGCGGTGCGCGTCGCGGACGGCGTCGCGCGCCTCGTGACGGACGACGGCTCGGCGGGGGCGATCGCCGGCGGGGTCGCGCACCTCCTGGACGTCGTGCGTCAGGTGGTGGGCGCGGGCGTGCCGCTGGTGGACGCCGTGATCGCGGCGAGCGCCACGCCGGCCAGCGTGCTGGGCCGGGCGGACATCGGGGCCCTGGTGCCGGGCCGGCGCGCCGACGTGCTCGTCGCCGACGGTGACCTGCGCCCGCTGCGCGTCCTGCGCGACGGTCGCTGGGTCGCCTGAGGCCGCCGGGCCGGGCTCAGGCGGGGGCGGGGCCCGTGGTCGCGCGCACGGTGAGCTGCGGCGACAGCAGCCGCGTCTCGGCCGGGGCGTCGCCGTCCAGGTGCGCCATCGCCATCTCGACCGCGACGCCGCCGATGGTGGTGGCGGGGATGTCGACGGCCGTCAGCTGCTGCGGCTGGCCGAGCGCGACGTCCTGCGGGCAGATCGCGACGACGGAGACGTCCCGGGGGACGTCGAAGCGCCGCTCGCGCAGCGTCGCGAGGACGCCCGGCAGCGCGACCTCGTTGTGCACGATCAGCCCGGTCACGCCGGGCAGCCGGGCGAGCACGCGGTCGAGCGCGTCGACGGCGCCGGCGTGGGAGGACTCGCACGGCTCGAACACCGCCTCCAGGCCGAGGTGCGCGGCCTCCTGCTCGAACCCGCGCACGGTGCGCTGCGCGTAGGTCGTGTGCCGGTCGAGCACGATGCGCGGCGACCCGAGCAGCGCCACCCGCCGGTGCCCGAGCGCGGCGAGGTGCGCGACCGCGGTCCGCGAGGCCGCCTCGAAGTCCAGGTCGACGCACGAGAGCCCGGCGGGGTTGCGGGGGAGGCCGATGAGCACGGCGGGCTGTCGCTGGCTGCGCAGCACCGGGATGCGCGGGTCGTCGGCCTCGACGTCCATCATGAGCAGGGCGTCGACCATCGAGCCGGCGGCGACGCGGTCGACGCCCGTGACGTCGTCCTGCGTGAGGAGCAGCACGTCGTGCGCGAAGTCCCGTGCGCGCGTGACGACGCCCGTGACGAACTGCATGATGACGCCGACGTTGACGTCGACGCGCAACGGCGCCATGAGCGCCAGCACGTTGGTCCGGGACGACGCGAGCGCGCGGGCGCCCGCGTGCGGGCGGTAGCCGAGGTCGCGCACGGCCCGCTCGACGCGCGCGCGCGTCGCCGCGGAGATGGGGCGCTTGCCCGACAGGGCGTACGAGACGGTGGAGACGGACACGCCGGCGGCGCGGGCGACGTCGTCGATCGTCGTCACGGTGTCCTCCCGGCGGGTGCGCAGCGGTCGTCGGTGGTGCGGGTCTGCTGTCCCTGTCGCGTCGCCGCTCGCCGAGCCAGGGCTGCCGGTCCGGGCGGTGTGACCGCGGCGACGCCGCCGCGCGCGCTCACCCTAGCGCCGCGCCCGGCCCGGGCGGTGCACCGCGTCGTCGCGGCCTGTCGAGGGTCATGGTGGACCGAAGCGCTTCGACGGCGCAAGCAGGTCACGATTCTGCATACCCTCTGAACGAATGGGTGGACAACGGGCGTCGGGAAGGCGTACGTTGTCGAAGCGCTTCGACGATCGGCCGGCACGCACGCGGGTCGATCCGACATCCACTCGACGAGGAGAACCAGGATGAAGACACGCCGTTGGGCCGCCGTCGCGGCCGTCGCGCTCCTGAGCCCGCTCGCGCTGGCCGCCTGCAGCAGCGGCGGCGGGGGCGGCGGAGGCGACGAGGACGCCGACACGCTCACGATCTGGCACTACGAGGGCGACGACTCCGCCATGGCCCAGGCCTGGAACAAGGCCATCGAGATCTTCAAGACCGAGCACGAGGGCGTCGAGGTCAAGGTCGAGAAGCAGACCTTCGAGCAGATCCAGAAGAACGCCAAGATCGTCCTGACGGGCGACGACGTGCCGGACGTCATGGAGTACAACAAGGGCAACGCGACCGCCGGCCAGCTCGCCGCGCAGGGTCTGCTCACGTCGCTGACCGACGTCGCGAAGGAGAAGGGCTGGGACCAGAAGGTGTCCGGTTCGCTCGCGACCACGGCGACGTACGACGAGGACGGCCTCATGGGCTCGGGCGACTGGTACGGCGTGCCGAACTACGGCGAGTTCGTCCAGGTCTTCACGAACAACGACCTCTTCGAGGAGAACGGCATCGAGGTGCCGACCACGTTCGAGGCGTTCGAGCAGGCGCTCGCCGACTTCAAGGCCAAGGGCGTGACCCCGATCGCGACCGCCGGCGCCGAGTACCCGCTCGGGCAGCTCTGGTACGAGCTCGTCCTGCACTACGGCGACCGTGCGCTCGTCGACGACTACCAGCTGTTCGCGAAGGACGTCGACTGGCAGGGCGACGCCATGACGCAGGCGACGGCCAAGCTCGACGAGTGGATCAAGAAGGGCTACATCGCCTCCGACTCCGCGGGCCTGACCGCGGAGGACATGGGCACGTCGTTCATCGCGGGCAAGTTCCCGATCATGGTGTCGGGCTCGTGGTGGTTCGGCCGCCTGGCCGCCGAGATCCAGTTCGACTGGGGCCAGCAGCTCTTCCCGGGCAACACCCTGCACCCGGGCTCCTCGGGCAACCTGTGGGTGGTGCCGACCAACGCGAAGTCCAAGACGCTCGCCGAGGACTTCATCGACATCACGCTGCGCCCCGAGGTGCAGAACGTGCTCGGCGAGAAGGGCGGCCTCCCGGTCGCCGGTGACCCGTCGACCATCACCGACGAGAAGACGAAGGTCCTCACGCAGAACTTCGCGGACGTCGTCGACCAGGACGGGCTGGCGTTCTACCCCGACTGGCCGGTCGCGGGCTTCTACGACGTGATCGTCAGCCAGCTGCAGTCGCTCGTGAACCAGTCCAAGACGCCGGACGAGGTGCTCGGCGGCCTGCAGGAGGCGTACGAGACCGGCAAGGCCGACCTGCTCGACCAGTGACCGCGCGGCCCCGGGGCGTCCCGCACGCCCCGGGGCCGTCCGGCCCGGCCCGGCCCGCACGGCGGGACCGCGACCGGGCGGAGGAGGAACGATGACGTCCGAGACCCTCGAGGCCCGCGCCGACGCGGCCACGGCGGCGCCCGCGCGCCGGCGGCGCCGCACGCCGCACTGGGTGCCCTACCTGCCCTATCTCGTGCCGGGCCTGATCGGCTTCGTCGCGGTGATCGGCATCCCGTTCGTGATGAACGTCTGGTACAGCCTGCACAAGTGGAAGGGCGGGCTCGCGCCGATGACGTTCATCGGCGTCGAGAACTACGCGAACCTGCTGCACGACGAGCAGTTCTGGACGTCGTTCCGCAACTCCGTGTCGATGATCGTCGCGATGGTCCTCGTCCCGACGCTGATCGGGCTCGTGCTCGCGGCGGTGCTGTTCGACTACCTCGGCAAGAAGTTCGGCTCGCGCACCGCGGCCGTCCTGCGGGCGACCTACTACCTGCCGCAGATCCTGCCCGTCGCCGTCGCGGGCGTGCTCTGGAACTGGATCCTCAACGCGCAGACCGGCGCGGTGAACGAGTTCCTGCGCTCGATCGGCGTCACGAACCCGCCGAACTGGCTGGGTGACCCGGCCACCGCGATGCCGAGCGTCATGCTCGTGCTCGTCTGGGTGCAGATCGGCTACCCCGTCGTCATCTTCATGTCGGCGCTGCAGCGCGTGGACCCGGAGCTGTACGAGGCGGCGGAGCTCGACGGCGCCAACTGGTGGCGCCGGTTCCGGGCCATCACGATCCCGCAGATCCGCCCGGAGACGTTCGTCGTCGTGCTGACGTGCACGGTCGCCGCGCTCAAGGTCTTCGGACCCATCTACGTCCTGACGCGGGGCGGCCCCGAGGGCTCGACCCTCGTGCCGTCGTACTACTCGTACCTGAACTTCTTCGACAAGTCGAAGGTCGGCTACGGCGCCGCGATCTCGAACGTGCTGACCCTGGTCATCCTCGTGGTGGCCGTCGTGATCCTCGTGGCGCAGTCGCGCAGCGAGCGCAAGGAACGGGAGGGCGTCTGATGGCCGTCACGACCGCCGACGTCGCCGCCGTCAAGGCGTCCCGGGTCGACCAGCGTCACCGCACGGGCGCCGCCCGCTGGGGCGTGCTCGCGGGCGCCGTCGTCGTCGCCGTCGTCATGCTGGTGCCGTTCGCGATCATGCTGCTGAACGCGTTCAAGTCGCCGGGCGACTACTCGCAGAACGGTCCGCTGTCCTGGCCGCAGGCCCTGTACTTCGAGGGCGTGCAGAACTTCTGGACGCGCACCGACTTCCCGCAGAAGCTGTGGAACTCGTTCCTCATCTCGGGCGTCGTCGCGGTCGCCGGCACGCTGCTGTCGCTGCTGAACGCGTACGCGATCGGTGTGGGGCGCATCAAGGGGCGCCTCTGGGTCGTCACGGTGTTCCTGCTGGCGACGATGCTGCCGCAGGAGGCGCTGATCTACCCGCTGTTCACGATGGCGCAGGAGGTCGGCCTGTCGAACTCGCCGTGGTCGGTGATCATCATCTTCACCGTCATCCAGTCGGCGTTCGGCACCTACCTGCTCGCGTCCGTGCTCGGCACGTTCCCGCCGGCGCTGCTCGAGGCCGCCGCGCTCGACGGCGCGGGGCGCTGGACGGTGCTGTGGAAGGTCGTCTTCCCGATCGTCCGGCCGACGCTCTCCGTCCTGATGATCTTCTTCTTCATCTGGACGTGGAACGAGTTCTTCATCCCGCTGGTCATGCTCACCACCAACGACACCCAGACGGTCCCGGTCGCGCTCGCCTCGCTGCAGGGCGACCGGATGATGGACGCGCCCACGACCAACGCCGGCGCCCTGATCTCCCTGCTCCCCGCGCTGATCTTCTTCCTGATCTTCCAGCGCACCCTCACGCGCGGCGTCACCGCCGGCTCGGTCAAGTAAGAGGTCCACATGAAGTTCACCGACGGCTACTGGCAGCTGCTCCCCGGCGTCAGCGTGCTGCGCCCGAAGGACGTGGCGGACGTCGAGGTGCACGACGACCGCCTCGTCGTGCACAGCTCCACGGCGCCGATCACCAAGCGGGGCGACACGCTCAACCGGCCGCTCGTCACCGTGACGTTCACGAGCCCGATGGACGACGTGATCGGCGTCCGGATCGAGCACCACACCGGCGGCGTCGACCGCGGCCCGCACTTCGCGCTCGCCCACGAGGACGCGGACGTCAAGGTGACCGCACCGCAGGACGGGTTCGCGACGTTCTCGTCGGGCGGGCTGACGGCCCGCGTCGGGACGAGCGGCGCGTGGGACGTGCAGTTCCTGTCCGGCGGCCGCGTGCTGACCTCGTCGTCGGCCCGCTCGATCGGCGTCGTGCGCGACGCGCAGGGCGACCCGTACGTGCACGAGCAGCTCTCGCTGGGCGTCCGCGAGCACGTGTACGGGCTGGGGGAGCGGTTCGGCGCCTTCGTCAAGAACGGGCAGACCGTCGACGTCTGGAACGAGGACGGCGGCACGTCGAGCGAGCAGGCGTACAAGAACGTGCCGTTCTTCCTGTCCGACCGCGGGTACGGCGTGCTGGTCGACGACCCGGGCCGGGTCTCGTTCGAGATCGGGTCGGAGTCGGTCTCGCGCACGCAGTTCTCGGTGCCGGGCAGCGTCCTGCAGTACTACGTCGTCGGCGGCCCGACGCCCAAGGACGTGCTGCGCCGCTACACCGCGCTCACGGGCCGGCCGGCGCGCGTGCCGGCGTGGTCGTACGGCCTGTGGCTGTCGACGTCCTTCACGACGGACTACGACGAGGCCACCGTCACGTCCTTCGTGGACGGCATGGCCGAGCGCGACCTGCCCCTGAGCGTCTTCCACTTCGACTGCTTCTGGATGCGGGCGTTCCACTGGACCGACCTCGTCTGGGACCCGGCGACGTTCCCGGACCCCGAGGGGATGCTGGCGCGGCTCAAGGCCAAGGGCCTCAAGATCTGCGTCTGGATCAACCCCTACATCGCACAGCGCTCGCGCCTGTTCGCGGAGGGGAAGGAGCGCGGCTACCTCGTGCGCCGGGCGGACGGCTCGGTGTGGCAGTGGGACCTGTGGCAGGCCGGCATGGGCCTGGTCGACTTCACCAACCCCGACGCCGTCGCGTGGTTCACCGGGCACCTGCGCGAGCTGCTCGGCCAGGGCGTCGACTGCTTCAAGACCGACTTCGGCGAGCGGATCCCGACGGACGTCGTCTACCACGACGGGTCGGACCCGGTCGGGATGCACAACTACTACACGCACCTCTACAACAAGGCGGTCTTCGACCTGCTGGTCGAGGAGCGGGGCGAGGGCGAGGCGGTGCTGTTCGCCCGCTCGGCGACGGTCGGCGGGCAGCAGTTCCCGGTGCACTGGGGCGGCGACTGCGAGTCCACCTTCGAGGCGATGGCCGAGGAGCTGCGCGGCGGCCTGTCCCTCTCGTCGTCGGGCTTCGGCTTCTGGAGCCACGACATCGGCGGGTTCGAGGGCACGCCCGACCCGGCCGTCTTCAAGCGCTGGCTCGCGTTCGGCCTGCTCTCGTCGCACAGCCGCCTGCACGGCTCGGACTCCTACCGGGTGCCGTGGGCGTTCGACGACGAGGCCGTCGAGGTGACCCGGCGCTTCACGCACCTCAAGCACCGGCTCCTGCCCTACATCGCGCAGCTCGGCGAGCAGGCGCACGCCGAGGGGCTGCCGGTGATGCGCCCGATGGTGCTCGAGTTCCCGGACGACCCGGGGGCGGCCACCGTCGACACGCAGTACATGCTCGGCCCGGACGTGCTCGTCGCTCCGGTGTTCTCCGCGGAGGGGGACGTCGACGTGTACGTGCCGGAGGGCACGTGGACCTCGCTGCTGAGCGGCGAGCAGGTGACCGGCCCGCGCTGGGTGCGCGAGCGGCACGGGTTCGACTCGCTGCCGGTGTACGTCCGGCCGGGCGCCGTGGTGCCCTTCGGCGCCCGGACGGACCGTCCGGACTACGACTGGGCCGACGGCGTGACGCTGCGGGTCTTCGAGCCGGCCGACGGCGCGCGGACGGTGGCCACGGTGCCGGCCGTCGACGGCGGCGAGCCCACCACCTTCGTGGTCGAGCGCACCGGCGAGCGGCTGCAGGTGCGGGCGCGAGGCGCGCGCGGGCCGTGGTCGGTGCGGGTCGAGCCCGCCGGCGGCCGCGCGCCTGTCGAGGCGTCGGCCGCGGCCGGCGAGGACGTGCTCAGGCTGACGCTCTGAACGGCGCACGACGGCAGGGGCGGGGGCTCGGCGCCACGGCGGCGGGCCCCCGCACCGCGTCGTGCGAGAGCGTTCCCACACCTGCTATCGTAACGATTCGATCCTGACGATCCCGGCCACCGCGGCACCCTCCAGCGCCCTGACGGGCACGCCGCGGCCCGGCACCACCGGCCCCCGCCCCGACGCCACGAGGACGTGACCATGACGACGACCCGACCCTCCGGACGACAGTTCCCCGCCGACTTCCTCTGGGGCTCCGCCACGGCCGCGTACCAGGTCGAGGGCGCGGCGCAGGAGGACGGCCGCGGTCCCTCCATCTGGGACACCTTCTCCCACACGCCGGGCAAGACCCTCGGTGGCGACACCGGCGACGTCGCGGTCGACCACTACCACCGCGTGGCCGAGGACGTCGCGATCATGCGCGACCTCGGGCTGCAGGCGTACCGGTTCTCGGTGTCGTGGCCGCGCGTCCAGCCGACGGGCTCGGGCGAGTTCAACCAGGCCGGCCTGGACTTCTACTCGCGCCTCGTCGACGAGCTGATCGCCGCCGGGATCAAGCCGGTCGTGACCCTCTACCACTGGGACCTGCCGCAGGCGCTCGAGGACGAGGGCGGCTGGACGAACCGCCGGACGGCCTACCTCTTCGCCGAGTACGGGCGCCGCCTCGCCGAGGTGCTGGGCGACCGCGTCCACCTGTGGACGACGCTCAACGAGCCGTGGTGCTCGGCCTACCTCGGGTACGCCTCGGGCGTGCACGCGCCGGGCGTCACCGACGAGGTCGCGGCGCTGCGCGCCGTGCACCACCTCAACCTCGGCCACGGCCTCGCCGCGCGTGCGATCAAGGACGTCCTCGGTCAGGACACGCCGGTCTCCGTGACCCTCAACCTGCACGTCACGCGCGCGGCCAGCGACGCGCCGGAGGACCTCGAGGCGAAGCGCCGCATCGAGACCATCGGCAACGAGGTGTTCCTCGGCCCGATGCTCGAGGGCGCCTACCCCGCGGAGCTGTTCACGGACACCGCGTCGATCACCGACTGGTCGTTCGTCGAGGACGGCGACCTCGAGACGATCCGGGTGCCGCTCGAGGTGCTCGGCGTCAACTACTACTCGACGAACCGCGTCAAGCACGGCCACTTCCTCACCGGCGACGGCGAGCCCGGGCCCGACGGGCACCGGCTCTCGTCCCGCACGCCGTGGGTCGGCGCCGACGACGTCGAGTTCGTCGCCCAGCCGGGCCCGCACACCGCGATGGGCTGGAACATCGAGCCCCAGGGCCTCGTGGACCTCCTGCTCGAGCTGCACACGCGGTACCCCGGGCTGCCGCTGGCGATCACCGAGAACGGCGCGGCGTTCGTCGACGAGGTCGGCGAGGACGGGCGGGTCCACGACCAGGACCGCGTCGACTACCTGCACGACCACCTGGACGCCGTGGCCGCCGCCATCGAGGCGGGCGCCGACGTGCGCGGCTACTTCGTCTGGTCGCTGTTCGACAACTTCGAGTGGGCGTACGGCTACGACCGCCGCTTCGGCGTCGTCCGCGTCGACTACGACACGCTCGAGCGCACGCCGAAGGACTCCGCGCGCTGGTACGCGCAGGTCGTCCGGACCTCCACCGTGCTGGACGCGCAGGTCGCTGCCGGGCTCTGACGCACCACGACGACGGCCGCCGTCCCCGCACGGGGCGGCGGCCGTCGTCGTGCGGGCCTGCGGCGGTCCGACGCCGGCGGGGGAGCCGGTCAGGCGGCGCCCACGACGACGTCGAGGCGCACGACCTCGCCCGTCCGGCGGAACACCGCGGCGCTGAGGTCGGCGTCGAGCTCGTCCCCGGCCCGCTCGACCCGTCGGCCGTCCGCCAGCACGGCCGTGACGGACGACGCCGCCCCGCGCCGCACGACCACCGGCACCTGGCACACGGTGAGCGCGAGCGAGCCGGCCGGCACGTCGACCTCGCGCTCGACGCCGCTCGGGTCGGTGCACCGCAGCGTCGTGGCCCGCGGGACCCACTCGTCGTCGCGCAGGAGCAGCGGCCGGACGACGATCCTGCCGCCCCGCACGCCGAGGCCGAGCTCGGCCGGCCGCGTGAGCAGCTCCTCCTTCACCTGCCCCGTCATGCCGGGCTGGCGCGCTCCCGCGCCCGCCGGCGTGTGCGAGTAGGGGTCCACGGGGAACGCGCCGTACACCGCGGCGCTCTTGCGGTACCCCAGCCCGTCGCGCACGTCGTCGTACGCCGCGCGCAGCCCCCGGGCGCTCGCCGCGTCGCCCGCCTCCCCGGCCGCCTGGGCGTTCTCCTGCACGGCGAGCAGGAGCTTGGAGACCATGTGCCAGTAGATGCTGCCCAGGCCCTCGTACGCGAAGAACGAGCCCGAGCGCCCCGTGAACTGCGAGTGCCGGAACACGCGCTCGAACGTCTCGAGCAGCGCGGGCCGGCCCCGCTGCACCTCGTCGGGGTCCAGGCCCGCGCGTGACGGCAGCGCCGCGAGCGCCGCCTCCACGTCCCGGACGTTGTGGATGCCGGGGGCGAACCGGAAGACGCCGTGCACGTCGCGGCGGGCGACCGAGCGGTCGCCGACGCCGTCCAGGCGCTCGAGCAGGGGCGTCGCGGCGGCCAGGTCGGCCGGGACGGCGTTGCGCTCCAGGAACGAGGGCAGCTCGCGGTCGGGGTACAGCAGGTAGCTGTGCTGGTCGGCGCGGTAGAGCCGGCTGCGCCGCAGGGCGCCGACGAGGTCGAGCGCCTCCGCCGGCGTGAGCAACCCGGAGGAGAGCACGGCCACCTGCCCCTCCAGCATCTCCTGCAGGTGGCCGACCGCGGCGCGCCCGTCGCGCAGGTCGAGCAGGTCGTAGGAGTGGAAGAGCCCGTCGGGGCGGCGGTTCGCCCGCAGAGCGGCGTCCACGTAGCGCTGCGCCACGTCGAGCAGCGCCCGGACGTCCGGCGCGGCGACGGTGACGCGGCCGGCGCCGAGGCCCGCGTAGGCGCGGGCGCGGAACCGCGTGCCCGCCGCCCCGAGCGCGTCCATGACGGCGCGCCGTCCGGCGTCGTCGAAGCCCCCGTCGGCGCGGGCGGCGTGGGTGTCGAGCGTGCCCCGGACGTCGGCGAGCAGGTCGGCCAGCTCCGCGGTCAGCGTCACGTCGTGCCCGAGCAGGTCGCGCGCGAGCGTCAGGCAGCGTCGCAGGTACGCGAGCGTGACGACGGAGACGCCCTTGCCCACCAGGGCGTTGTTGGCGTCGTTCCACTCCGGGCGCTGCGTGTTCATCCAGATGCCCGCGTCCGGGACGAGGTTCACGAGCTTCGCCAGGACGAGCGAGAGCAGCTTCTCGCCGAGGGTGGCCCGCACGAGCCCGCCGCCCGCGTCGTGCACCAGCCGCCCGTCCGCGCCCTCGTCGGCCACGCGGGCGAGGACGCGCCGCTCGGCGTCGTCGTCGAACGTGATCGTGGCGATCGGGTCGTCCACCATCGCGTCGTACGGGGCGATCCGGTACGGCACGTCGGCGTAGGTGTACACGGCGCGGTCGGCCGCCGCCGCGAGGCGGCCCGGGTGGTACCGCTCGGACGCCTCGAGCAGCTTCACCAGGTAGACGATCTGGTGGTCGCTCCAGTAGCCGATGTTCGCCCACGGGTTCTCCGGCTCGGGCACCTCCCAGTCCACGCCCGCGCGCGAGATCCGGTACGGGTTGTAGCCGTCGACGGTCGTCGCGTCGAGGAACACCGCGACCATCGACTCCACGTACTCGGGGAACGACGTCGCGAGCGCCTCCCAGTTCTGGAAGATGTCGCGCCAGTTGCCCTCGAACTCGACGCGCGGCGTGCCGTCCTCGTCCTGCAGCGCGATGCGGAACCTGTTCCACGGGCGGCTCGGGTCGCCGTGGCGCCGGCTGAAGACGAGCGGCAGGTACTCCCGGACCAGGCGCTCGAGGTCGAGGTCGCCCGTCGCGCGGGCCCCCGCGACGAGGGCGTCGACACGCCCGCTCGCCGGCAGCGCCGCCAGCCACCCCGCGCAGCGGTGCGCGGTGCGCGGGCTGCGCTGCTCGACGAACGCCCGCACGTCGTCCCCCCGCACGTCGTAGCCGTCGACGGGCACGCCGCCGCGCATGATGTTGAACAGCACGTTGGCGCCGTGGTGCGCGCAGGCGATCTCGTCGCCGGTGAGCTGCACGCCGTCGGCGCCGGCGACCAGCCGCTCCAGCTCGGCGCGCGTCCGGACGACGTCCTCGTGCAGCGCGCGGGCGCAGTCCGTCGGCGACGCGAGCTCGGCGCCCAGGCGCACGACCTCGGCCGCATCCTGCTCGACGTCGGCGACCACGTCCCACGCGCGCCGGCCCCCCGCGGGCACGGTCAGCGCCGCGTGGACGAGGTAGGCGGCGCGGCGGCCGCGCATCGCGGGCTCGTCGGCCACCGGGCGGCCGGCGGCGAAGTCGGTCGCGGCCGTGCACGTGAGCGCGTGACCGAGCACCTCGTCCGCCGGGAGGCCCGACTGCCACGCCACCGTGGCGGCCAGCGACTCGCTCGGGTCCGCGCGGTCGGTCAGCGTCGAGTTGAGGTACAGCACCGCGAGCCCCGTGGCGGGGTCGACCTCGGCCCGCTTGTACGCGTCGAGCAGACTGCTGAGCTCGCGCTGCGTCTGCACCGTGACGCCCGCGGGGAGCAGGTCGACGAAGCCGTCGAGCACCTCGACGCGGGCGGCGGGGCCTGTGGAGGCCAGCTCGACGCCGCGGACCAGGCCGTAGCGCGCGCTCGTGCGCCAGCTGACGCGGACCCGCAGACCCAGGTCGGCGCGGGTCTCCTCGAGGACGAGCGTCGTGCCCAGGAAGTCCTTGTACAGCGCCCGATCGGCCGCCGGGTCCCCGGGCCGCCGGACGGCGAAGGGCTGCCAGTGGTGCAGCGCCCCGTCGGGAGTGGTCACGCGCAGGAGGGTCAGGCCACCGGTGCGCCCGGCGCCGTCGCTCACCTTGTCCTCGGTCGCGTACGGGAACAGCGCGTGGTCGGCGTCGCCGCGCCCCGCGGTGAGACCGCCGGTGCTCGAGACGAACACCCACAGGTCGCTCGCGCTGACGAGCGTCATGAAGAACGGGGGGAGCTCGTCGTAGGCGCCGATCCGGTAGAACCGACGCCCGTCGAGGTCGACCGGACCGTCGCCGTCGCGCGCCGCGGGCGGCGCGGCACCCGCGCCCGAGGAGCCCGCTCCGGGGGCGCGGGCGCCGTCGGGGGCCGAGCCCGCGCTCGCGGTGGTGGCCTGCAGCGTCATGCGGCTCCCCTCCTGTGGGGTCCGTCGGGCCGGGTCGGTGCGACCGCTCATGCTCGGGTCGGGGGCGTCGGTGCCGGCGTCCGTGAGCGGGGGTATGGTCGCGCTCCCACACCCTGGCACCCGGGGCGTCCCGCGAGCAAGCGACCGGCGCGTCGCGCGCGTGTCGGCGCCCGGCCGGGCGTCGTCCGCCTCGCGCGTCGCCCGGACGGGGGATGATGGAGCGGTGCCCCGCAGCCGCCGCTCGACCAAGCGCCCGTACGCCGCGGCGCACGTCGAGCTGGACGTCGACCGCGCCACGGGGGGTCGCTCGTCGGTGAGCGCGCCCGACGGCGAGTGGGTCGTCCAGCGCGTGCGGGGGTCCGACCGGGAGTACCGCTGCCCGGGCTGCGACCAGCTCGTCCGGCCCGGCACCGCCCACGTCGTGGCGTGGCGGTCGGACGCCCTACTGGGCGACGGGGTGGAGCACCGCCGGCACTGGCACGCGTCGTGCTGGGACGCCCGCGGCCGCCGGGGGCCGACCCGCCGATGACGCCCGCCCGCCCCGAGCCGGCCAGCCCC
>NZ_HE978588.1:0-6500 GCF_000312005.1 Cellulomonas massiliensis JC225 | reverse complement strand
GGCCCGGGCACCGCGTCTGGTGGCCACCGACCTCGACGGCACGCTGCTCGGCCCCTCGGGGGACGTGTCCCCCCGCACGGTGCACGCGCTGCGCGCCGCCGCGGGTGCCGGGGTCGACGTCGTGTTCGTGACGGCGCGGCCGCACCGGTGGCTCGTCGACGTCGCCCCCCACGTGGCCGGGCACGGCGTCGCCATCTGCGCCAACGGCGCCTCGGTCGTCGACGTCGCCACCCTGGAGGTGCTCGAGGACCACGGCATGGCGCCGGAGGTCGTCGTCGCGCTGGCGGCCCGGCTGCGCGACGCGCTCGGCGGCGCCGGCCGCGTGCACCTCGCCGCCGAGAGCGCGGCCGGCTTCGCGCGCGAGCACGGCTTCGCCTCGTCCCACCCGGTCCCGGCCGGCAGCCCGAGCGCGACCCGGATCGAGGACGTGCTCGGCCCGTCGACCCTCAAGCTCCTCGTGCAGACCGACGACCCGCCGGGGCCCGAGGGTGCCGACGCGTTCTCCGCGGCGGTCGCCGCGGCCGTCGGCGACCTGGCGACGGCCGCCGACTCCGGCGCGCTCGGCCTGGGCGAGATCAGCGCGCGGCACGTGAGCAAGGCCGCGACGCTCGCGGCCTGGACGGCCCGACGCGGCGTGGACGCGGCCGACGTCTGGGCGGTCGGCGACGCCCCGAACGACCTCTCGATGCTCGCGTGGGCGGGGACCTCGTTCGCCGTGGCGAACGGGCACGCGGCGGTGCGGGCGGTCGTCGACCACGTGGTGCCGAGCAACGCGGACGACGGCGTGGCCGTGCTGCTCGAGCACGCCGCCGCGCTCGCCGCCCGCGCCCCCGCCCGGCGGGACCGCGCGCGCTCGTCCTAGGCTCGTGCCGATGAGCACGACGAGCGGGACCCCCAGCCAGACGCGCGACGAGCCCGGCACGCCGGCCGGCCCGGCGCAGCCCACCCCGATCCGGTCGCTGACCGTGCTGCCCGCCCACCGGGAGGACGTGGAGCTGCACACCGCCGACGGCCTGACGCTCGTCGGCGAGCTCGCGCTCCCGGTCGGTGCCGACGGCGCGCCCGTCCCCCCGGCCGCGACGCTCGTGACCCTGCACCCCCTGCCGACGCACGGCGGCTACATGGACTCGCACGTCTACCGCAAGGCGTCGTGGCGGCTGCCCGCGCTCGCGGGGCTGGCGGTGCTGCGGTTCAACACCCGGGGCACCTCGAGCCCCCGGGGCACGAGCCAAGGGGCCTTCGACGAGGGCGTGGCGGAGCAGTACGACGTGCACGCCGCCATCGAGTACGCCGAGTTCCACGACCTCCCGCGCCGGTGGCTGGTCGGCTGGTCGTTCGGCACCGAGCTCGCGCTCATGCACGGGCGGGACCCGTCGATCGAGGGCGCGATCCTGCTCTCACCGCCGCTGCACCGCGCCACCGACGCCGACCTCGACGCGTGGGCCGACTTCGGCCGTCCGCTCGTCGCCCTGGTCCCGGAGCTCGACGACTACCTGCGCCCGGACGAGGCGCGGCGCCGCTTCGCCCGCGTCCCGCAGGCGGAGGTGATCGGCGTCGACGGCGCCAAGCACCTGTGGGTGGGGGAGCCGGCCGTGCGGCGGGTGCTCGACGAGGTCGTCGCGCACGTGCTGCCGGGGCACGGCCCGCTGCCGACCACCTGGAGCGGCCCGAGCACCACCGCGACGACGGGGGAGGACGGATGACGCTGCACACGCTGCGACCCGCCGCCGAGGGCGCCGGCCTGCCGCTGGTGCTGCTGCACGCGTTCCCGCTCGACCACCGCATGTGGCAGGACGCCGCCGCCCGGCTGCCGGGTGCCCGCGCCGTCCTGGCGATCGACCTCCCGGGCGCCGGCACCTCGCACGGCGCCGTGCTGCCGGAGCCGCCGTCCCTCGAGGCGGCGGCCGCCGCGCTCGCGCGCGAGCTCGACGCGGCCGGGGTCCCGCGCGCCGTGGTCGCCGGCCTGTCGATGGGCGGGTACGTCGCGCTGGCGCTCCTGGAGCGCAGGCCCGGGCTGGTCGCCGGCCTCGGGCTCGTCGACACCAAGTCCTCCGCGGACACCCCAGAGGCGCGCGCCAACCGCCTGCGGGTCGCCGACGAGGCCGAGGGGGACGCCTCCGTCGCACCCGTCCGGCCGATGGTGGCGACGCTCGTGGGGGAGACGACGCGCTCCTCGCGCCCGGACGTGCTGGAGCGGGTCGCGGGCTGGGTCGAGGAGCAGGCGCCCGCGTCGGTGGCGTGGGCCCAGCGCGCGATGGCGGCCCGCCCGGACCGCACCGACGTCCTGGCCGCGTGGGACGGTCCGGTGGCGGTCGTCGTGGGCGACGAGGACACCGTGACGCCCGTCGACGCGGCCCGGCACATGGCGGACGCCGCCCCGCAGGCGCAGCTCGTCGTCGTCCCGCGCGCCGGTCACCTGTCGGCGGTCGAGCAGCCCGACGCCGTGGCGCTCGCGCTGGGCGACCTGTGCCAGCGCGCCGACGCCTGACGGCGCGGGACGGTCAGCGGCCGAGCGCGCGGGTCAGTGCGTCGGCGATGTCGATGGACTCGCCGTCCTTGCCCCCGGCCCCGAGCACCAGCGGCGGGTCGGACGGGGCCGGGGTGACGCCGCGCAGCCGCCCGACGAGGCTGGGCGGGGTCCGCAGCAGGTAGAACCGGCCGTCGGTGTCGATGCCGATGGACTCGTCGAGCCGCAGGTACCAGCCCCGCAGCGGCGTCCGGTACCGGGCGCCGTCGTACGCCCGGGCGCGCAGGGGCACCGGCGCCACGCCCTGCGCCCGCGCGCGCTCGAGGAACTGCGCGATCAGCGCCCGGGCCTGGGCCGACTCCGCCTGGCGGCGCCGCTCGAGGGCGTCGGCGTGCGCCGCGGCGGCCTCCCGTCGCTCCTCGCGCCAGCGCGCGCGCTCGTCCGACACCGTGACCCGGTGCCGGTCAGTGCTGCGTGGACGACGACTCGGCGGCCGCCTCCGACGCCGGGGCCTCCGCCGGCGTCGGCACCTCGTCCGTCGCAGGCGCCTCGGGCGCGTCGCCGGGGCCGTCCCCCGGCCCCTGCCCGGCCAGCGCGGCGGCCGAGACCGGGGCGGGACGCTTGGAGGGCCGGCTCGTCCGGGCGGGACGCTCGGGCTTGGCGGACGCCTGCGCCGCGGGGGCCTCGGGCTGCTCCTCGGAGGACGCGCCCTCGCGCTCGGTCGCGGGCGCCTCGTCGGCGGGAGCAGGGGCGGCCGACGCGCCCTCGGACCCCTCGCCGGCGGGGGCCGCGTCCTCGCCCTGCGGCTGCGGGCGGACGGCCTTCTCCTGCTTGCCGCCGCCCTTCGTCGCCTTCGCCTGCTGCTTCTCGAACGCCGCCTCGGCGCGTCCGGCGCGCTCGATGGCGGCCCGGTCGGGGTTCTGCCCGAGCAGGCTGCGCAGGTCGTCGAGGTAGGCGGTGATCGACTCGCGCTGGCGGTTGAGGTCCTCGACCTGCCGCATCGCGGTCGTGCGCTCCCGCTCGGACTCGGTCATGGCGTCCGAGATCTGCTTCTCGGCGTGCTCGCGCGCCTCGGCGACCACGCGGTCGGCGTTGCGCCGGGCGTTGGCGAGCAGCTCCTTCGCCTGCTGCTCGGAGTCGACGCGGATCTTCTCCGCCTGGGCCAGCGCCTTGGTGACGCGCTCCTCGGCCTCGGCGGCGTGCGCCTCGGCGTCGCGGACCATGCGCTCGGTCTCGGCGCGCGCCGCCTCGTGGCGCTGCGCGTCCTCCCGCTCGGAGGTCTCCCGCTTGGAGGCGATGGCGAGCTCGGCGTCGGCGAGCTTCTGCTCGGCCTCGGTCACGAGCTGCTCGGCGCGGGCCTTCGCCTGCGCGAGCGTCTCGGCGGCCGAGCGCTGCGACTGCGTGAGCACGCGCTCCGACTCGAGCCGGGCGCGCTCGCGCACCTCCCGCGACTCCCGCTCCGCGGACTCGCGCAGCTCGGTCGTCTCCCGCTCGGTGACCTCCCGCAGCTCCGTCGTCTCGCGCTCGGTGGTGTCGCGCAGGTGCGTCGTCTCGTGCGCGGTGCGCTCGCGCAGCTCGGTCGTCTCCCGCTCGGCCTGGGCGCGGATCGTCGCGACGTACTGCTCGGCCTCGGCCCGGGCCGCGGCGAGCTCCTGCTCGAGCTGGGCCCGCGCCGCGCTGGCCTCGTCGGCGACCTGTGCGCGCAGCTCGCCGGTCTCCCGGTCGGCCGTCGCCCGGACGAAGCCCGCGTACTGCTCGGCCTCGGTGCGCAGCGCGGTCGTCTCCTGCACGGCCCGCTGCTCGCGCGCCTGCGCGTCCCGCTCGGCCTGGGCGCGCAGCGCGTCGGCCTGCTCCTGCGCCTGCACCTTGAGCGACGTGGCCTCCTCGGCCGCGGCCTGGCGCAGCGCGGCGACCTCGCTCGTCGCGGTCGAGCGCAGCTGGGCCGCGTAGCGCTCGGCGTCGCCGCGCAGGGCCGCGACCTCGGCCTCGGTGCGCGTGCGCAGCTCGGTGGTGTCCGCGTCGGCGCTCTGGCGCAGGTCCTGCGCGTAGCGCTCGGCCTGCTCGCGCAGCGCGGCGGCCTCGTTCTCGGTGCGCGTGCGCAGCTCGGCGGCGGTGCGCTCGGTCGCGACGCGCAGCTGCGTCGCCTCGTGCTCGGTGCTCGCGCGCAGCGTCCCGAGCTCGCGCTCGAGCGTGCTGCGGCGCTCGCTCTCCTCCGACGCGATCGCGCTCTGGATCCGCGCGGCCTCGCGCTCGGCCGAGCCCACGAGCTCCTCCGCGCGGCGCTGCGCGGCCTGCAGCATCGAGTCCGACTCGGTCTGGGCGGTGCTGCGCAGCTCCTCGGCCTCGCGGCGGGCGGTCGCCAGGAGCTCGGCCACCTCGTTCTCGGCGCGGGCGCGCAGCTGGCCGGCGGCGAGCTTGGCGCGCGCCAGCGAGTCGGCCGCCTGGGCGTTCGCCTGCGTGACGACGTCGCTGGACTGCTCCTCCGCGGAGCGCAGCAGCTGCTCGATCCGCGAGCCGAGCCCGGAGTACGTGGGCCGCTCGGCCTCCCGGAGCTGGCGGTGCGCCTCCGAGAGCTCGCCGGCCACCTGCAGGGCGCGCTGGTCCAGCGCCTCGACCTGCGCGCGGGCCTCGGCCAGCGTGGCCTCGAGCTGGGCGATGCGGGAGTCGACCGACTCACGCTCGTACCCGCGGAAGTTCACGACCGGAAAGGTGTTCCGTGCATCCTGCACGAGCGTCCTCCTGACGGCTCGGGCCCCCGCCCGGCGGCCTCGGACGAGGCGCATGGACGACCGCGGGAGCCCGCGCGACAGGATACCCGGGCGCGCGGGGCGGGGCGGTGCCCGGGGGTCCCGGCGGGGGCCCGGTTCGGCCCTCGCGCGGAGGGCTGCCTATCCTGTGGTGTCCGTCCTGGGAGGATTCTGCGTGCTCGAGCGAGTGATCACCGCCGGTGTCGGCGTCGTCGGTCTGGCCGTCATCGGCCTCGGCGTCGCCTCGGCGACCGTCTGGCGGGCGGACGACGTCCTCGTCGCGACCGCCTCCGCGTCGTCCCCGGTGGTCGTGACCGAGCCCGGCGTCCTCGAGCTCGGCGGCGACCCCGTGACGGTGCGCGCGACGACGACGGACGGGGCGCCCGTCGTCCTCGCGGTCGGCCGTGACACGGACGTCGCGGCGTGGGTCGGCAGCGACGAGCACCAGAGCGTCACCGGCCTGGCCGGCTGGCACGACCTGGCGCTGTCCGCCGCCACGACCGACCCGGTCGGCGGGGGCGAGCCGTCGCCGGCCGCATCGGGCTCCCCGTCCCAGGCGCCGTCGCCGGACGCGGACGCCGCGGACAGCGACGCCGCCGTGGCCGACCCGACCGACTCCGACCTCTGGGTCGCCCAGGCCACGGGCGACGGCTCGGCCGAGCTGGAGTGGCCCGCGCAGAGCGGCCGCTGGACGCTGCTCGCGGTCGCGCCGGACGGAGGCACGCCGACCCTGTCGATGGCCTGGCCGCGCACCGTCACGACCCCGTGGCTGTGGCCGTGCGTGGCCGTGGGCGCCCTGCTCGTCCTCGCGTCCCTCTGGTGGGCGGTACGCGCCGCCCGCCGCGACCGCCGGTCCGTGCGCTGGGAGAGCGTGAGCACCGGCGCGCTGCCGCAGGTGCCGGCTGCCGCCGGGGCGCCGATGACGCGGCGACAGCTGCGCGAGGCCGAGGCGGCGGCGCGGGCCCGTCCCCGGACCGGCGCGATCCCGCGCGTCCGCCCCGCCGCACAGCCACCGGTCGGCGAGGACGCAGCCGCCGCCTCGTCCGCGGGCAGCGCACCGTCGGCCGCGGCGTCGGGCACACCGTCTTCGGCCACCACGTCCTCCGCCACCACGTCGTCGGCGGCGGCGTCCTCGAGCACGTCGTCCCCGAGCACGTCGCCCGCGGGCGCGTCCGCCGGCACCGGGCGTCCCGCCGCCGACCCCGCGGCGGCCCCGGCCGCCGCGAGGCCCTCCGCCGCGCCGTGGGACGCCGGGTCGCCGCGGCCCGCGCCGGCGGCGTCCGGGT